>OZ245439.1:0-4025620 GCA_965226875.1 Dehalococcoidia bacterium
TGTTGCGCCGCGGTGAGTTGATTGTGGAAATAGGTCCACCCCTCTTCGGCTTCCTCCGCGGTCTCGGCGCAGTACATCCACAATAAAGTGGTAGGCTGATCGGGCGGAAGGCTGAGTTCTTTCCGAATACTGTTGAACCTCCGTACCTTATCGGTCATCAGGTCGACATCGTCGCCGGCGACAAACATCTGCCCAAGGCCGTTTTCGGCGGCCATTCTCGCAGACGCCTCTGTCGTAAACGCCACCTTGATGTCCTTGGTCAGTTCACCCTTATGGCGGGCCTGTGGCCGGATAGTGGTCGGTGGAATATCGTAGACCTCGCCCCTGAATTCGAAGCGCTCCGTGCCGTCAGCGGCCTTGATGGCGTTGATCACATCGTAAAAATACTTGTGCGATTCTTCTATGGGGTAGCCCAGCGAGGCATACTCGTGAGGAGCGATTCCACGTCCGATCCCCAGATGCAGGCGCCTGCCTTTCAGCAGGATGTCGAGCATGGAGATCTCCGAAGCCAGCCGGACAGGATTCCACCACGGGGCGACGATGACCGCGGTGCCCACATCGACTCGACTGGTGCGGCCCGCCCAGTACGCCAAATACTGCAATGGGTTGGGCTGCATCGAATAGGCAGAACCATAGTGTTCGGTTGCCCATATCGAATCGAACCCCAGCGGCTCGACCAGTTCCCCCATATAGAGAGTCTCATCCATATTCTTGGCGTCCGGTACCGTCGGAGGGCGGTCATAGTCTTCTGCCATCAGACGGGGCCAGTCACCTTGGTTGTAACCAGTGACCATCACTCCACAGTGCATCGGTGTGTTCCTCCTTGTCGTCCACCTACTCAACTCAGCCGCAGGTTGATCCTCAACAAAGCAATTCGAGATCTCAGTATAACTGTTCCTTCGGGCAGCCACCGGGAATCCGAATTCGCATCCCGGTCTATAGCGCTTTAGCTGAGTCAGCTTTTCCGCAGTCCGTCATTTCCTCAAACCCCGTCATTCCCGCAGACGCGGGCGGTAGGCGCAACTTTCCTGCTCCGCGTCCCGCTGCCCGCCAGGTTCAACGGCAAGTACGACCCCGCCGACAGGCCCTCATCAACCCCGACCCTCCTAAAGCCCGGGGACCGGCGACGGTTCACGAAACCCGGAAAGACCAAGCCCAAGTCAGAGCCAAACCCCAGACTGCCAAAGAGGGTCCTTCCGCCGAAGGTCGAGAGGACACCGGAAGAGCAAGGCGGACGCGATGCCTACAGGCAGTCACTGCCTGAGCAGAGAGAGGCTGCCAGGAAGGCGGCCAAGGACCGGCGCGAAAAGGCCAAGGAACTCGGGATCTGCAGGGACTGCCGCGAACAGGCGATCCCAAACCAGACTCGCTGCGAGACCTGCGCCGAAAAGCACAGGGTGGAGCACCGACAGAACGACGCCACGAGGCGGGCAAGAAAAAGAGTGAGCGTGAACTGAACAAGCAGATATGAACCCAAGGCGTGGTGACAACCGTGATCCAAGGCAGGTAGAAATAGGACTCCGCCAAGCACGGAGGAGTACGCCAACTACCTAAAAGACCCGGACCGCCTTACCGCCTTGAGTAAGAATCCCCAGACAACCAACCGTGCCGAGGGGAAAGCGACACACGCCGTGCTACGCAACTCTTGCGGGTGTATCATAGGGCGGCCATGCCCTCCTACCCCCATATAGACCACTACTACGAAGAGAAGCAGCGCCTCATCGACTTCGGCGGCTCCGACAACGAGCAGAACATCCGCCGCGCCTTCGCCGTCTGCCTGGACTCATACTGCCGCGACCACCGCGACAAGCTTGCCCTCGTTGATGAGCTCGAAGCGCCCCTCCGCAACCGGCCCGACGGCACAGTCCGTGACTCCCTCCGCATGACACGCGGCTACTGGGAGGCCAAGGACAGCCACGACGACCTGGAAGCCGAAATCCAGACCAAGTTCAACCGCGGCTACCCAAGCGACAACATCGTCTTCGAGGACTCTCTAACCGCCGTCCTGTTCCAGAGCGGGGCCCAGGCCATGCGCGCCGATATGTCCCGCCCCGCCGACCTGCACCGCCTCATCCGTACCTTCCTCGACTACGAACTGCCCGAAATCGAGGAATTCCGCCAAGCCCAGCAGCAGTTCAAGGCGGACCTCCCTACCGTACTCGAGAACCTCCGTCAGGCTGTGGCCGACGCCGAGGCCGGCAACGAAGCCTACCGAGAGGGAGTGAACAAATTTCTCGAGCTATGCCACCGCAGCATCGGCCCGGCCGTCACAGAAGCCGACGTGCGCGAAATGCTGTTGCAGCACATCCTCACCCAAGACATCTTCCTCCGCGTGTTCGGCGAGGACCAGTTCCACCGCGAGAACAACATCGCCCACCGGCTCGCCGCCCTGGAACAGACCTTCTTCACCGGTGACGTCCGTCGCCAGGCCGTCGACCGGCTCCGCGCCTACTATGGCGCCATCGGCCGCGCCGCCGACGAGATCGCCGAGTACGCCGAGAAGCAGAAGTTCCTCAAGGCCGTCTACGAAGACTTCTACAAGGCCTACAACCCCGCCGCGGCCGACCGGCTCGGCGTGGTCTACACCCCCAACGAGGTCGTGGACTTCATCATCCGCGGCGCGGACCACCTGCTCCAGAAGCACTTCGGCAGGAGCCTGGCCGACGATAACGTGCAGATCCTGGACCCCGCAACGGGCACCGGCACCTTCATCACCAGCCTCATAGACTACCTGCCCGAAGACCGCTTGGAATACAAGTACCTGAACGAGATCCACGCAAACGAGGTCGCCATCCTCCCCTACTACATCGCCAACCTCAACATCGAGTACAGCTACAGGGAGAAGACCGGCCGCTACCTCGAGTTCCCCAACCTATGCTTCGTCGACACCCTCGACAACCTAGACTGGCAGCATGTCGGCGCCACTGGCGGCGCGGTCACCCGCCAAGCCACCTTCAACCTCGGCGGCTTCTCCGAGGAAAACTGGATCCGTCTCCAGGAGCAGAACGATAAGCCCATCAGCGTGATCATAGGCAATCCGCCATATAACGACAGCGCTACTCTCTGGGGCGATGGCGGGGACAACCGCGCCTATCCCGAAATCGACAGGCGAATCCGCGATACCTACATCAAGGAAGGCACGGCCCAAAAGACCCACCAGTATGATATGTATAAGCGTTTCCTCCGCTGGGCGTCCGACCGACTCGCCGACGACGGCATCATCGCCTTCGTCAGCAACAGCGCGTTCGTGGATTCCAGGCAGGACGACGGCTTTCGTAAGGTCGTGGCCGATGAGTTTAACGAACTGTGGGTCTTAGACCTCAAGGGCAACGCCCGCACCAGCGGTGAGCGGCGTCGTCGAGAAGGCGGCAATATCTTTGAAGACAAAATCCGGGTAGGCGTTGCCATCTACTTCCTCGTTAGGCAAAGCGGGGACAGTGGTTTCAAAGTCTTTTATAACGCTGCGGAAGACTATGCCAAAGCTCCTGACAAAGCGAGCTACATAAAAGATCAACCGCTCGCTGTCTTTGACTTTGTGGAAATCACGCCCTCAGAAAACGGTCAATGGCTCAATCAGTCCAACACCGACTCTAGAAACCTGCTAAGCCTAGCTGACCTGCAGACCAAGTTTGCTAAAGGAGCAGATCATGAGCAGGCGGTATTCGGCCTGTTCGCAAACGGTGCCAAGACAAATCGAGACGAATGGGTGTACGACTTCAATTTCGGATCCTTGCGAGATAAAGCCCTGTTTTTCGCAGACACCTACACTCGACTTTACGCAAAATCCAGGAAAAGTAATGGATGACATCACCTTTGTGCGTAGCCACTGGTGGTTGGTGTCGGAGGGTTTTTCACTATCGACCGCCAACTCCGATGTACAGAAACTCCCCGCCACTCTGTACCATCGTATTGCAGATTCCCTCGCTTATGCCGCTTAAAATGCGTAAAGTCCAGCTACAATGAAGCCTTGGACAATGGCGACGAATCATACAACCCGATTATCAAGTGGAGCCGGGACTTACGAAACGAGTTCCAGCGTGGACGTCGAATCATTTTTAGCGAGGCCAATCGGATCCAATCGCTATATCGCCCATTCGTAGTGAAGCACCATTTCGCTGATTTCACATTGAACGATGTGCTCACTCGAAACCATTACGAAATCTTCGGCCCCGACCTGACACGTCCAAACGAAGTTATCTGTTTTTCAGGCACCGCTTCATCCAAGCCCTTTCAGGTGTTGGCAACGGACAGGCTGTTCGGATTCGACACACTCGAAAAGACCCAATGCCTCCCCCTCTACCGCTACACCCCCGACGGCCAGCGCGTCAGCAACATCACCGATTGGGCCATCCGCCGCATCAACGACCACTACCGCGCCCTGTGGCGCGACGACTACGCCCGTCTCGCCGGCGACGACGGCATCACCGCCGAGGACATCTTCGCCTACACTTACGCCGTCCTCCACGATCCCGACTACCGTGAGAAGTACGCCGTAGACCTGCTCCGCGAGTTCCCTCGGTTGCCTCTCCACGATGACTTCACCTCGTGGACCGACCTAGAAACTCGGACGGAAACCCCCTCTTGGGAAGAGGGATTTGGTCAGTAAGGCCGATACGAGCAGGGAGAGGGTCAAAATTTGCCCGAGCCATGCGGTGGCGGAGTTGACCATTCCAGCGGCCTGGGCGCTGCCGTCGCTGGGACCGGAGCCGGTTTCTCCCGTCATATCGGCTTTGGCGGCCACCAGGGTCAGGTTGGCCACCGTGGCCGCCAGGTACAGCTGGAACCGGGTTTTGATGCGGCCGAAGTAGCGAGACTGGCGGATTCCCAGTTGGACCAGCCGCGCCAGCCGGTGCTCCACTACCACGCGGCGCTGCCGGTACTCGGCAAAGGCCTCGCTCTGCTGCAGGGCGCGGGCCTGCTGTAACAGCGCTTCCTGCGGGTGCAGTTGCACCGTTCGTCCCGTGCCCGGTTTTGCCGCCACGCACTGGGACCGCAGGGGGCATACCCCGCAGACCGCCGCGTCGAATCGGAAGGCCTGTAAACGATAAGTCCGACCCGTTTGGCCGGTGCGCCGTCCCGCCGGCGCCATCGTCCGGGTAACATTCCCCGCCGGACAGGTGCAAGAACCCGCCTCCAGGTCAATATGGAAGTCCTCTTTCGGTAAGTGGGTTCGGTTGGGACGCCCCGGCACCCTGGCAATCAGGGTGCGGCCCGCATCGGCGAAGGCCTGCCTGGTATCGCCGTCTCCGTAGGCGGCATCGCCCATGGCCTCTGCCACCGACACACCGGTGTTGGCCTCGCTTTCCTCCACCAGTTCCAGCGCCCCCAGATTGTCCGGAGCGTTGCCGGGCAGTACGTCCACGGCGGTAATCAGCTGGGAGTCGGTGTCCACCACAATCGCCGCCTTGTGCCCGTCGAACCGCCGGCTGCTGCTCTTGTGGCCGTGGCGCATCTCCGGGTCATGCACCGACATCATCCGGTCCCGGCTCACCCCATCTTTGAGGCTCACTCCACTCTCAGCCCGTTCCACGTCCTGGAGCAGCAACTGGCCCAGCAGTTCCGCCGCGGCCACAATCCGCTGCCGCTCATCGCTGTCCTCGGGCAATTCCCCCTGCGCCTGCCGAGACAACTCCAACAGCCGGTCCGCGTCAGCCACAATCCCAGCCAGCAGCGCCGCCCGCGCCTGCCGGTCGGACCAGTCGATGGCCGCCTCGCCCTTCACGCTGGAGCCCAGGTATCTCTCATATCCCCGGGCCTGGGCCAATTCGCTGACCGGAGCTTGCTCCACCGCCGCCAGCGCCCGCAACAATTTGACGATCCCGTCGGCCAATAGATTGTAGGTGTCCCTCACCGCGCCCCGCCCCAGGATGTTGGTCGTGTCCAATGCCACCCGCATCCCGCGCCCTTTCAGGCAGCCCGACTCCCGGGCCAGTCTCAGGCTGGACTCGAATACCTCCCGCACCTTGTCGTGCAGGATCAGCTGGGCGCGAAACACCTGCAGCGTACTCTTGGCGAAGGGCCGGTCTTCCGCCTCAATCCCCAACGCCACTTTCCACCGGAGGTCAAAGTCAGCCCGGGCCTTCGCCTCGGCGTCGCTAACCTTGTCGTGGGACTGCAACAGCAGCGCCGTCGCCAGCAGGCTGGGCGGCACGCTGTCCCGGCCGTTGTCGGGGCAGTAGAACTCGGCGAATTCGGCGTCTCGGAACAGCCGGCCCCGCAGCGATGCCAGGAGACCGTAGAAGCTTTCCCGCCCCACGTGGTCCAGGTACAGCCGGTCCGCTTCCCAAAGTCCCCTCTGGTCCGATCGCTCTCCCAGCATTCTCAGCCCTCGCTATGCTTGTTGACTCCAAGTATAGCCGCTGACCCGGCTGCCGCCACTTTCCGGCCAGATTTCTAGGCAAGGAGCTACTGAACCTGCACATCGGCTTCGAGTCAGCCGATCCTTGGCCGCTGGAGAGAGTAGACAAAGATGTTAATTCCAGCAAAGCGTCGCTGCGACCCGACAAGGAGCAGGGCGTTATCATCCTCGACAGTCGCACCACGCTGACCGGGATACCGCCAGAGGCCTGGGAGTACCGGCTGGGCAACCGCTCGGCGTTAGAGTGGGTGCTGGACCAGTACAAGGAGCGCACGCCCCGCGACCCGACCATCCGGGAGCGGTTCAACACCTACCGCTTCGCCGATCACAAGGAGCGAGTCGTCGACCTGCTGCAGCGCGTCTGCACCATTAGCGTGGAAACAGTCAGGACGACCAGAAAACTGAAACAGCTAAGTGGAATTACAGCCCTGGAATAACCAACCACTCTCCCAGACAGCGAAGCCACAGTCCTTCAGGACCGGGGACGGCTGGTTCGCCTACAACCTGGCCGTGAACCTGGCGCAGATGTAGCTCAGGCCCGCCTGCGGCAGCTAGAACGATCACAGGCAGCGGCCCGCATGGGCGAAGCGACAGAAATGGGAACCTTCCGAGTAACAGTAGAGATAGCCGACCCACTAGGCCAGCACTTCGAAGCGGTGGAAATGCTCGTGGATACCGGGACCACATTCACCAAGGCTCCCAAGGACCTGCTGGAACGGCTGGGCGTCCCGGTGGAGAGCACCTACACCGCCGAGCTCGCCGACGGCAGCCGCGTGGAACGGACCCGAGGCAGGACGATGATCCGGCTGGAAGGGAGGGAGTTCCCCACACCGGTGACCTTCGGAGAGGACGGTGAGCAGAACCTGCTCGGCTCCATGGCCCTGGAAGACGCCATGCTGGCGGTGGACTCGCACTCGAGGAGGCTGATACCCGTCGACGCCCTGGAGATGACGATCACGGCAGAATGAACGGGGGAGTACCCGGCGCTCGCTGAAACAGCAGGCAGCCGAGTGCAAGGACAACCGCCCCGGCCAGAGACGGCCGGGGTCTTTTTATTTCCACGCCGCGTCAAAAAACCGCGCAGACGCCCGATGTTACGATCACGACAGAAGTTCGCGGGGAGTGGAGCGATGCGAGTAGCAGTTGTACTAGCCATTCTAGTCATGGCGATGACGGCGGGATGTACCGGCAACGAAACACCAGAGCAGGAAGTAACCGCGGAGACCGCTACACCAGAGCCGTCGGCCACAACGATACCCACAGCCGCGCCGGCTCCAACGGCGGCACCGGACATCGAAGCCACGGTGCAAGCCCGGGTATCCGCGGACCTGACACGGGTCGCGCCCACGTCGGCACCGACCACGACGGACCGACCGGACGCGAGAGCCAGCGACCAAGCCCCGGACGGGATCTGCTACCGGACCCCGGAACTACAAAAAGTGATCTTGGACATACTGGACGTGGAGCTCTGTCAAGTAGTCAACGAGAAAGAGCTGTTCAGAATCAGGGATCTAGACAGCATGAACGTGCCCTCTGTGAAGGAGGGAGACTTCGCAGGTTTCGTCAACGTCCAGAGCATGACGCTCCGAACCGGAACGATTGAAGCGAACGGCCTGCGGGGCCTCGATGGCCTCAGGGAAATGCACCTGGTAATCCAGCCAGAGCGGAAACTCAGAACGGAATCATTCGCGGGGCTCGAGAGCGTGGAGGAACTCAGAATAGAGCTGCCACCCGATGGCCTCCACCAAACAGGCGCCCCGCCTGACGGCATCACAGGCCTCCCCGAACTGCCGGAACTGCCGAACCTCAAGTATCTGACCATCCGAGGAATGAACGCGGAGGAGAGCGACTCCAGCCCGTTCAGGAACCTGAAGAACCTTGAGACCCTGAATCTGAGAATCGTGTTCGGCGAGGAAGACGCCGAGACGCCAGCAGAGCCATACCTGATGTCGGCGAGCCTGTTGGAGGGAAACGGCAACCTCAAGGAAGTGAGCATCGAAGCGCGGGTGAGACCCAGCGGCCACGAGATCCAGTTACCCGAGGAGATCTTCAAGGGGAATCCCGCGCTCGAGCGCGTGGAGATAACGTACCCAAGGACATTCATCGAAAGGCATACCTTCGACCACCTAGAGAGCCTGGAAGAGTTAAAACTGCTCAACAGCAGCAGCTGGAGTCCCGTCAAGTTCCCGGAACTAAACTAAAGCCAAGGTGGGATGTACATTTAAGCGGCGATGGTGATCAGCTGGGTTGCGCGGGTGAATCCCTCTCATCCGTACTTGGAGAATGACCCGGCTCCGTCGTTTGACCCCCACCATCTGCGCATTTCACCTTGGCTTTAGTTTAGTCATCTCAAAAGAGTCCCCTCTGTACCAGTCCATAAGGTCCGGGGAAACGATCCCAAGCAGCTACCAGCTAGTCGAAGCGGCTGGCGACTGAGCGTATCCCAGTCCAACAAGCCCCAACGCGGAGACGAGCCCTGGCTGTACGCCAAGTGCATCCCTTTTCCCCTCTCCAAGTCCCTAAGCCCTCGCACACGGCTCCGCTCATCCATCCTGCGAGTCGCACCCTAGGCTGACCAACCACACCCTCCGGCCCGGAGTCTCCCGGGCCAACCCGAACTGAAAAATTCTGACACCCGCAGACCGAAAGGGGCAGGCATCCGCCTGCTGATCAACGACAATTAGTCTTGCCGGTGGCGACGACTATTTTTGCCGGTCACATGTGGTAATCATTCGGTACAGGAGGTGCCGGATTGGTTACGGATCAGCAAGTCGCATTACTGAGGCAAAGACAGATGGAAGGAAAGAAACAACAGACGGCGGCGGCCATGGCGGGGATGAGCGAGCGGTCGGCGCGGAAGTGGCAGTGTGGCCCGTTGCCCTCGGAGACCAAGCAGGAGCGCCGGTGGCGCACCCGGCCCGATCCCTTTGACGGCGTCTGGGAGGAAGAAATCCTGCCCCTGCTCAGGGGAGAGGCCGCCGGCAGGCTCAGGGCGACGACAATTATCGAGTGGCTGGAGGAGAAATTTCCCGGCCGGTTCAGCGCCTCCCAGCTCCGCACCCTGCAACGCCGATTACAGGACTGGCGGGCACTCAACGGTCCGGATCAGGAGGTCTACTTCCCCCAGGAGCATCCACCTGGCCGGGAGGCGCAGCTCGACTTCACCCACTGCAACTCCCTGGGAGTAACCATCGGCGGCCGGCGCTACCGCCACCTGCTGTTCCAGCTGGTGTTGAGCCATTCAGGCTGGCGCTACGCCGAGGTGGTTGCCGGCGAGACCTTTGTGGCCCTGAAGCAGGGACTCCAGAACGCGCTCTGGGAACTGGGCGGCGCGCCCCAGATCATACGCTCCGACAACAGCTCGGCCCTCACCCATGAGATAAAGCGCAGCCGCGGCCGGGCCCTGAACGACAACTACGCCGAGCTCCTGGAGCACTACGGGATCGAGGCCACGCTGATCAATTCCGGGGAATCCCACGAGAATGGCGTGGCCGAGCAGGCTCATTACCGGTTGAAGGACGCTTTGGACCAGGCCCTCATGCTGCGGGGCAGCCGCGACTTCGATTCCGCCGAGTCCTACACCGGCTTCGTCAGGAAGGTGGTTGAGCGGCGCAACCGCTTGGTGCAAGGGAAGCTGGAGCAGGAACGCCCACTTCTGCAGTGCCTGCCTCCAGCTCCCGTGCCGGAGTACGTCAACCACCAGGCCCGGGTGCGCAAGTGGAGCACCATCCAGGCAGCCGGACGGACCTACACCGTACCCTCCCGGCTCATCGGAAAGGAGGTGCAGATACGCTTGTACGCCGAGCGTCTGGAAGTGTACTACAAGGGCCACTTGGTGGAACGCATGGAGCGGGTGCGCGGTGAAAGGGAGGCCAACGTCAATTACCGCCACGTCATCGGCTCCCTGGTGCGCAAGCCCGGGGCCTTCGCTCGCTACCGGTTCCGGGAGCAGATGTTTCCCACCATGACCTTCCGCTTGGCCTACGACGCCCTCAAGAGGTGGCGAGGCGAACGGACTGACGTGGAGTACCTGCGGATCCTGCACCTTGCGGCGACAACTATGGAGTCGACGGTGGACAGCGCCCTAGCCCTGCTGCTGGAGGCCGGTGAGCCCTTCGACTACGCCACGGTCAAGGAACTGGCGAACCCGGCTCCGCCGCGGGCGCCGGTGCTGAGCCTGTCCGGGATGCCGGACCTGAGGGTCTACGACTCCCTGCTGGCGGGGGTGGCCTGATGATGGAGGCCAACGCCATTAAGGTCCGGATCGGGGAGCTGTGCCACCAATTCCGGCTGCCCACCATGGGGGCGCAGTCGGTGTCCCGATTCACCGCCGCCGGGCACGGCGACGCCCTGGAGACCCTCTTGGAAGTGCTGGAGCAGGAGGCCGAGGACCGGAGGCAGCGCCGCATCGGCCGGCTGCGCACCGCATCCAGGCTGCCCGCCGGCAAGACCTGGGAGACCTTCGAGCACGACCGTGTGCCCCTGGCTCTGCGGCAGCAACTGGGCGAGCTGTCTGACGGCAGCTTCGTCGACCGAGGCGTCAACGTGCTGGCCTTCGGACTGCCCGGCACCGGCAAGACCCATGCACTGTGCGCCGTGGGCCACCGGCTGGTGGAAGCCGGACGCTCGGTGCTCTTCGCCCCGGCCTACCGGCTGGTGCAGGACCTGCTCGCCGCCAAGCGGGACCTGGCGCTACCGCGACAACTACGAAAGCTCGACAACTACGACTTCCTGCTGCTGGACGACCTGGGGTACCTGCCCCAAGGGGCCGAAGAGTCCGAGGTGCTCTTCACACTCATCGCCGAACGCTACGAACGCCGGTCCCTGGGCATCACGTCCAACCTGGTCTTCTCCCAGTGGGAGCACATCTTCGCCAACCCAATGGCCACGGCGGCGGCCATCGACCGGGTGGTCCACCACTCGGTCATCCTGGAATTCGACGTCCCCAGCTACCGCACCGGAGTGGCCCAGCAGCGCAGTCAGAAACAGGGGGTGAACCGGCAAGAATAATTGACGGAACCGGCAAAAGTAGTTGACGCTGAACACCGCCAAGAGCAACCGGCGCGCAGCACGTACAAGATGCCGTTGATCACCTCCTGCAGGTCCACCGTGCGGGGCCGTCCTCCAGGCCAGGCTGGAGGGAGCGCCGGAAACAGGAGGTCCCATTGTTCATCAGTCAGGTCGCTGGGATATGATTTGCGGTTCATGCATCAAGCTTATGACAACTCCAATGCTTTGGAAACACCCTCTTAGCCTGATCCACAAAACCGCGTGACTACCTGATGTCAAGGGCGGCGGCAAGACGTACCACTGGGGCTGTCGTTGTTCGGCGAATTCGATTTCACCATGCGGCCCCAACCCTTGCTTGACATCAGTCGTCTGTCAGTTTCAGGTCGCCATCCTCGTCCGCACGGACCAGCACCCGGAAGTCCGAGCCGTCCGGCGCTACAATGGCGAGGTAACCGCCATCGTCGTACTTGCCAAGTACCGCTATCCTGCTGCCATCGGGCGACCACGAGGCATAGGCTCCCGGAACCACCGTCTTGGAGTCGCCTGTGATGACGTCTAGTATTACAACGTCAGTTCAGGGAGGGATGTGGGGTGATGCCCGCATGGCGGCGCGGCGCTTGGCATGGGAGCGTCGGGCCCGTTCGTTACTGTCCTGCGTATCCTGCAGCCACCGCAGCAACTCTTCAGGTCCGAACCGTTCCCGGGGCAGCATTTCCCGCACCACCCGGTAGACCTGCGGCCTCGTGATCCGGGGCATCTTTTTCCCCCCAAGCCTGTTGCAGGCTCAGCAGAAAAGCTCCGCCCAGCAGGCACAGGGCCACATGGTGATGCCAGCCAGCCCAGGTGCGGGTCTCGTACTCGTCCAGCCCCACGTCGCTTTTCTCCGTCTCGAACTCCGTTTCTATACGCCAACGGGATCCTCCCACGTATGCCAGGGTCTCCAACGGGGTATCCTCCGGTGCATTGGACAGATAGTAGCGGGGTTCGCTGCCGTCCAGATTCCGGCGGTAAATGGCCCAGTGGATTTCGCCGGGCTTACGCCTGCTGGTTGGACGCACCCTCTGGCTCTGGGCACTGAACAGGTAGCTGCGTGGTCCCTGGCTTCCCTCGGCCACCGTAATCTCACGCCAGGCCTCCTCCGTGATGGCATCGGCCCGCTCCGCCATCGTCCGACGCTGCCCGCTGCGGAGCCTCGGCTTGCGGGGACGCCCGAATCCCTGATACTCCACACTGGTCCAGGCAGGCTCCGGCGGCCACATCGTAAAGCCGGACGGAACGTCCAGCACGTACCACATCCCCAAGGCCGCCAGGCCGTCGCGGAATGACGGCGACATACCGAAGGCATCGTCCGCAGCGACCCATCCAGCCTTCAGGTGGCCCCGCTCCTGTGCCCGCCCCACCATCTCCAAGGCCAACTCCGTCTTCGACCGGTAGCCCCGCCTATCCTCCGGCACACCCGCCGCCTCACACCGGTCTTTGTCCGAGGTCCAACTCTCCGGCAGATACAGCCGTTTGTCCACCAGGGCCCGTCCCAACGGGCTGACATAGGCCAAGAACATTCCGGCCTGGCAGTTGGCCACCTTCCCCAGCCTCCCGCAGTACTGCCGGGCCACTCCCGCCGACTTCCGTCCCTGCTTGGGAAAGTCGCTGCCGTCCAGCACCCACACCCCTTCCGGATGCTCCAGCCGGGTTCCCAGGTACTCCTGCAGCCGTCCTATAATCGCCTCATCGTCCCAGGGAGAATCAGTGAGAAACCGCTGCATCCCTCGGGCAGACCCCGGAACCGTCTCCGACAGGTTCTCAGCGTTGCGCCGCTCCCGGGACTGTACCAGCAGGGCCTGGAGATAATGACCGCTGTGCTCCCGCGTCTCCCGGCGGCCAAACAGCGAAGCGAAGTAAGCGTGAAAATCCCCAAAGGCCCCGTACACCTGTTCGAAAGCTGCCGCATCCACATCCCCACCTCACCTGCCTGTTCCCTCTCCAGCTACACAGTCATCCTATCAAACTAACTGACGTTGTAATACTAGGTTCTGTTGACATTTCGCTGTTGCGGGTCATTCCGAGGAAATAGCGACGAAGAATCCTGGACTTATCACTCCGATTCAAGGCCATTAGTGCTTTCCTGCCGCATCCACATCCCCACCTCACCTGCCTGTTCCCTCTCCAGCTACACAGTCATCCTATCAAACTAACTGACGTTGTAATACTAGGGACTTGATATATATTTCTCCCACAGACTCACGGAAACTCTCGTCTGTTCTACCTCGCACCCAACGGTCGTTAAAAATGGGTGAGCCACTCTCTCGGAAATCGGTGAACAGCACACGCCTTCCATCGGGAGACCAGGAAAAGCTGGTGCCATCCGAACTACGGTGTGGAAAGATTTGTATGCCTGTTAGCCTCGAGCCGCTCGCATCCACGATGCAGAGATAGGTGCCAGGGGTGGTGGTGCCGGTCGGGGTGGCAGTGCTGGCAACGTCGTTGCTGCCGCCTTGCGGCCAAAGTCGCTCCTCGGCTTCAAGCCAGCGCTGGCCCTCAATCTCGGCTTTTTGGAGGTCGGTGAGTCGTGGGTACTTATTCCCGCAGCCATCGAAATCGTTCTGACTGTAGTCCGTGTGGTAATACAGGAATGCCAACCTCCGTCCGTCCGGCGACCACTCGGGCACCCCGAGTATCTCGCCAAATTCGACCGGCCGAAGGCTGCCCTGGATCTCCTTGGCCGGGGTCGCAAAAATTCGCCTCGGATCGGAGCCATCAGAGGAGGCCACCTCCAGGAATTCCACCTGGGGAAAGTTGAGATCCACCAGCATGAGAGCCAGAGCGTCTCCGTTGGGAGACCACGCGAACCATCTTAATGAGAAGTACCTGTAGTCTCTTTCGTCATCCGGGTAGGGGACGGTCAGCGGAACGAGCAGTCGCCCATTGCTCCTGTCAGCGTTCATCACAATGATTCCCCCGCTACCGGGATCGTGGGGAGACACTCCAAGGAAGGCAATGTGCTCTCCATCCGCGGTCCATCTTGGCAATTGGTTGTGCCATCCATTCTCCGTAAGGCGTTTCCGATCCTCCCCCTTGAGGTCCGTGGTTTCTATCTCGAAGTTGCGTCCTCTGGAGTCGTCCCAAAGGGTTCCTCCGTGCCGCGAGGTGGCGTACACGATGCGGTCACCGCTGGGGGAGATATCGGGGTTATAGTCGATCTCATAGACATTTCCCTTGCTCTTCGAGATCCGCCGCAAGTTCGAGCCGTCGGACGAGACAACGTAGATGTTTCCGCCATGGTTGGACGGGCCTGAGAAGATGATGCTACCGCCATCGGGCGTCCAAATCGGCGAGAATCTCGGAGCGTAAAGAGGTAAAGAATCTATCCAGAGACGTGGGCCTGATTCGCCGCAAACCACGGCGGGGCTGCTCCCAGATGCCAGCAACACTACCAGTGCGAGAAAGACCGCCCTCGGCCTACGGGCTTTGATAGAGCGCATATGCAGCCACCACGTCGAAAGGATGAGGCGCGCAATCCGGTTCTGAATGGGTCCTCTGGACAACTTTATAGCCAGCCAATTCGCCATCATAGTTCATCGCGGAATCTGGACTGTCATGGGCGGCGGCAAGATGTACCACTGGGGCTGTCGTTGTTCAGCGAGAATGTCCGCGCTAACTGGCCAGCAGCTCAAGCACCGGCGTCCTTGTCGACAGCCGACTGCCTCAGCATTGCAGTAGGACTCGGCGCTGAAGCAAACGTCGAGCTGGCTTTTGCAACAGGCTCTCAGCGTCGCCCCAATGACCCAACATACTTCCACCATCGACCGCGGGTTCTCTCCGTCCATGCCCTTTCATGTGTATACTGCGTGCGTAGACGCGCCGCCAATTTCCACCAAGGTCGCCAGTTCTGTATCTGTGAACGCCCCTAGTTTTGGCGCGACTCCCTCCTTGATTTGCAGTTTCGATGCTCCTAAAAGGGAAAGTTCATTACGCCTGGGTCATCGTGGCGATCGCCGCGTCGATGGGGTTCATCACCTCTTCGGTGCGATTCGCGGCTGCTGCCTTGGTGCCTCATCTGAGCGACTCCGCTGCGGGATTCGGCTGGAGCTACGGCGAGATTAGCCTTGCGTTCAGCCTCCAGTGGGTGGTCCTGGGGCTGATGAGCCCATATGTGGGATGGCTTGGCGACCGGTACGGAGTTCGCTGGCTCCTGTTGCTTGGATCCCTGCTGTTCATTGCCGGCATGATGCTGACAGGCATCATGAGCAATCTGTGGCAGTTCTACCTCTTCTTCGGCGTAGTCCTGGGCGTCGCCACCACCATTTTCACCGTGCTGACGGTGTCCGGCGTCACCCTGTGGTTCAGGAAACACTTGGGAGCCGCAATGGGGGTGGTGTGGTCGTTCCAGGGAATGGGCACAGTTGCGTTGCTTTTCCTGATTGGCGCCGCCTTCAACCAGCTCGGAATGCAGTGGATCTTCTGGCTTCCGGGGATAGCGGGCGGAGTGATACTGCTCCTGTTGGTCAGGTTCTTTCACGACGGACCCGCCGAGATAGGCTTGCGCCCCTTGGGGGATCTCGGAGACGAGCCGATTCAGAAGCCGCAAAGAGACGAGGCCGCAAAGGTAAGGGCCAGGGTGTTCCTCCAGCAGGCGAAGCGCACCGTTACCTTCTGGAACCTCATCGGCATCCACTACTGGGGATGCATGGGCCACAATATAATCAATGTCCTGGTGGTGGCCATTGCCGTGGACCGCGGCCTGCCTCTGGGAGTGGCCGCCGGGGTGCTTGCAGCCCAACAGGGCGTCGGAGTCATCGCCCGGGGGGCCGTGCCCGTTGTGGCGGAACGCTGGGGTTGCAGAACGGTCTGGGTCGTGGGCATGTCCCTGCAAGCCTTTCCTCTGCTAATCGTTCTCTTTTCCCAAGACGCCTGGGCCTTCTACCTGTTTGCAGTCCTCTTTGGTATCGGCCAGAGTTGCGAAGTGCCCACATTCCCCATCGCCAATCGCCAGTATTACGGGAACGTCCCTCAGGGCAGTCTTTACGGTTGGCAAAACGTGGGCAACGGCCTCGGTATGGGAGTGGCGCCCGTGTGCGCCGGAGTCCTCTGGGACGTAACGGGCACCTACGCGGCGCCGTTGCTCATGTCCCTTGGGTTTAGCCTGATGGGCCTCTTCTCCGCTTGGTTGCTGCCCTCATCCCGTGCCAGACTGATTCCCGACTGGGAGAGCCACTTGCCTGCCAACCTTCGCGCCACCAATTAGCCCAAGCCACAAGTCCGCTCGGCGACAGATACTGGTAGCTCAAGTTGGCCTTGACCAAGCCGGCCGGCCCCGGCCGCATCGACAACGTCAGGGCGTTGTTTCTACAAACCTCGGCATCACTTCCCTGGCGAATAGCTCCATGGTATTGGTGGAGATGGGGTCCGGGAAAAGTAGAAAGAAGTAGGTAATCCCGCTGTCGACATAGCCTTTGATTTGCTCTACACACTGCTCAGGGGTGCCGGCAATAGCCCGGGACAAGGACGCCCGGTATTCAGCCGCGCTCAGGTTTGCGTCAGCTGCCCCCTTTGAAACCAGCCCATCGAACTCTGCCTCGCCCTCGGCGATCACCACCCTGGTGTTGTGGCTTACCTCAATCTCCGAAGGGTCCCGTCCTACATTCCGGCAGTGCTCCCCAAGGACATCCAGGCACGCTCTGTGCTCATCCAGGTCCATCTCAAAGCCCACGTTGCAGATGTCCGCATACCTGGCCG
Organism: Dehalococcoidia bacterium; assembly: GCA_965226875.1. GTDB lineage: Bacteria > Chloroflexota > Dehalococcoidia > Lucifugimonadales > UBA3495 > VXOI01. Next base: position 17,102 of record OZ245439.1, read on the forward strand.
CCGCCCTGAGCAGGTGCCTCTCACCGTGTCCCCCTATCAGAAATGGAGGGTGGGGCTTCTGGACGGGTCCGGGGACGTTTTTCGCGCCGGTCAGAGTATAGTACCGTCCCTTAAAGGTGACCTCTTCCTCCGTCCACAACCTTTTCATCATCTCAATGGACTCCTCCAGCATCCTCACCCTCGTGGACGTGGAGGGGAAATCGAGGCCCGAGGCCAGATGGTCCCCCCTGCCACCACCAGCGCCAATTCCCACCTCCAGCCTGCCGTTGCTGATGACATCCAGGGTAGAGGCCATCTTGGCAAAGACCGCCGGGTGACGGTAAGTATTCGCCAGCACCAGGGGCGTGAGCCTGATCCGGCTCGTCTCGGCGGCCAGGGCCGAGAGAGTGGTCCAGCACTCCAGGGTAGGCACGTTGAGTAGATCGTACAGGGTCGCGGAGTGGTACCCCAGCCTGTCGGCCTCTATCCAGATTCGCCTGAGAGTCTGGTAATTGTAACCACCCTGATGTATGCGGACACTGAACTTTACCTTGTTATTCATAGTCCCACCCAACAACCTTAAGTGACTCATTAACCGGAGTAGGCTCGCAGGGCAGCCGTGAGGGCGTCATGGCTCCAGGACGGCGAAGGGGCGATGCCTTTCACGCTTCGCCTTCGTTCAGCATCGCCATGCCGGGCAACGCGGCAGCCAAAACTAGCGAAGCCTGGAGCTGAACTTCTGCCGTACCTTGGCAACCTTGGGGCTGATCACTATCTGGCAGTACATACTTTCGGGGTTGTTCTGGTAGAAAAGATGGTGTTCCCTTTCCGCAGGATAAAATTCTTCGAAAGGGGCAACCTCTGTTACCACCGGCCCCTTTTCGGCCCCTGAAGCATCCAGCGCCTTTATGAAATTCGCTGCCTGGTCCTTCTGGGACTCGGTAGTGTAAAGAATCACCGAGCGGTACCGTGCGCCCCGGTCCGCCCCTTGACGGTTGAGGGTGGTGGGGTCGTGAGTGGCGAAGAACACCTCGAGTATTTCCGAGAATGTGACCTGGCGGGGGTCAAATTCTAACTGCACCACCTCGGCATGTCCGGTCTTCTCACTACAGACTTCATAGTAGGTCGGATTAACTGTGCGGCCGCCGGAATATCCAGATGTGACCGCAGTTACCCCTGCGATCTCTGCGAAAACGGCCTCAACGCACCAGAAGCATCCGCCGCCCAGTACGGCAAACTCAACATTTTGGTCAGACACCTTTTCTCACTCCAATTGTAAGAGCATTTGGCTCTCCAACTTTGCACTTCATCCAATCTTATTATGGCACATCGCAACTCATGGACAGTTCGCTTGAATTCTGGGGCCTTGGTCCGCCGGCATTCTGAAGTTCTCCAGCCTACGGACGATCGGTTCAACTGTCCAACAGTGGCAGGCAGTGATTCTTCGATGCTCCAGTGGTTTGCCCGCCCATGTGGGACACTTTGTCGCCGCCGCTTAAAGTCTCGGCGTTGATTGAGGCATTCGGCGCGGCGGGGGCGGTACCTCCTGTAGGCTGCTCAGGTCCATGGGCGGCAGGTCTACCTGGACAAACCCCTGTACGCCGTTGGCCAGCTCGTTGTAGCTTCCAAACCAGGACGCCACTTGTCTACGCCATGCCTCCAGCCCACCGCTGGCATGGAGCTCGAAAGCCGCCTCTCGTCCGTCCAGACCCGACGACACCTGGTCCCAGGCGAGCTGTAGGAGCGCCGCCCGTTGCAGAGCAGTGTAGCCGCCCCCGCCAAAGGCGTCCTCCAGCTCGACGGCCATCTTCGGGTCTGCGAAGTCGGTGTCGGCAGGGGCGTTGACCAACGACGAACCGGGGAGGCCACGGAGGATTTCAGCCATTCGCTGGCGAACCCTGAGGGTGTTGATTCCTGCAGCGGCCACATGAAGCTGGTTGGGCAAGGCATGTCCGCTCTCCGTCGTTTCCGGCTCCAGTTCCGCCGCCGTCATGCAGGTGCGGGTGGACCTGCTGGTGTCGCAGGCAGATGAATCAGCCTGGACCCGGTGTAGTGCAGGGGATGGTACCAAGGGCCCCGGGTCTACGAATGGGCAGCCGTGGCAATCCGGCCCTTGCGGGAACCCGGCCAAGGCCACTGGCTGTTGGTTCGGCGCAGTGTATCCCAACCTGAAGAGTTGGCCTACTACGTGTGATACGGCCCGGCAGGGACTACCCTGGAAGAGTTGGTCAGAGTGGCAGGTACCCGGTGGACCATCGAGGAGTGCTTCGAGGAGGCCAAGGGTCAGGTGGGTCTGGACGAGTACGAGGTGCGAAGGTGGGATGCTTGGTACCGGCATATCACCCTGGCGATGCTGGCCCACGCCTACCTGGCGGTCATCAGGCATCAGGCGTCGGCCCAAGGATGCTCCAAGGAAAGGGGGGCTGCCCCGACTTGGATGAAGGGTTGATTCCCATGACAGTCCCCGAGGTGCGCAGACTGCTCACCCGCCTCGTATGGATGGCCAATCACACCCCTGAGCTTGTTCTGTCCTGGTCTCTGTGGAGACGACGCCATCAAGCCCAAGCCCGGCAATGTCACTACCAACGACGGCTATCATTGCTCGCACCAGTAGTGCGACTGTAGTACTAGTGTGCGCTCCGCGAAGAATTTATCTCAGGGAAGGGCCGGGTGAGCCGGGTCCTTACGGGCAGAACGGGAGACCACCCAGGTCTGAAACACGCATTTCCAACTGGCCCGTCAAACCACTCGGCACGCACCCGCTCAAGTCGTTGCCGCCGAGGTACAGCGATCCCAGGCTGGAGAGGTTGCTCAGCTCCGACGGTATCTCCCCGCTCAACTCGTTGTCTTGGAGGCGCAGAAACAGCAGCTTGGAGAGGCTGCCCAGCTCCGCCGGTATCTCCCCGCTCAAGTCGTTGTCGCTGAGGGCCAGCCCTGTCAGGTTGGAGAGGCTGCCCAGCTCCGACGGTATCTCCCCGCTCAACTCGTTCTCTTCGAGGTACAGCTCTGTCAGGTTGGAGAGGTTGCCCAGCTCCGACGGTATCTCCCCGCTCAAACCGTTCTCTCTGAGGAACAGCGATCCCAGGATGGCGAGGTTGCCCAGCTCCGCCGGTATCTCCCCGCTCAACTCGTTGTCTTGGAGGCGCAGAAACAGCAGGTTGGAGAGGCTGCCCAGTTCCGCCGGTATCTCCCCGCTCAACTCGTTCTCATAAATGTACAACCGTTGCAGGTTGGAGAGGCTGCCCAGCTCGGGCGGTATCTCCCCGCTCAACTCGTTCTCGTTGAGGTACAACGAACTCAGGCTGGAAAGGTTGCCCAGTTCCGGCGGTATCTCCCCGCTCAACTCGTTGCCCCTGAGGTCCAGCAATCTCAGGCTGACGAGGCTGCCCAGCTCGGGCGGTATCTCCCCGCTCAACTCGTTGTCCCTGAGGTACAGCTCTGTCAGGCTGGCGAGGTTGCCCAGCTCCGCCGGCATCTCCCCGCTCAAGTCGTTGTCCCTGAGGTACAGCTCTGTAACGCGCCCGTCGCCGTTGGTGGTGACGCCGTGCCATTCGGCAAGGGCCAAGTCGCTCAGCCAGCCGGCACTTCTGTCCCAGTTCTCACCATCCGTTGCGTTGTACAGGGCAACCAAGGCTTCCCGGTCCGTTTCGGCGGGGCCGGTGGCCGCGGGCGGCGCTGTCGCAGGTACAGACGTGGCCGTCACCCCGCGGGCCTGCTCGCCCCAGCAGGCGACAGAGCCGTTGGTCCTCACCCCGCAGGTGTGCGCAAATCCACTACTGACTGACAAGAATTGCCCCTCGGGCGGCATAGCTTCTCCATTCCGATTGGTCCCCCAGCAGGCGACGGAGCCATCGACTCTCACCCCGCAGGTGTGTCCACCCCCGGCGCTGACGGAGGTGAACTGCCCCTCGGGCGGCGTGGCTTGGCCATAACGATTGTTGCCCCAGCAGACGATGGAGCCGCTGACGTTCACCCCGCAGGTGTGAGAACCCCTATAGTTATTGCCCCCGGCGCTGACGGAGATGAATTGCCCCTCGGGCGGTGTAACTTGGCCAAAACGGTTCCAGCCCCAGCAGTCGACGGAGCCGTCAGACCTCACCCCGCAGCTGTGCAACCACCCAGTGCTGACCGAGGAGAATTCCCCCTTGGGAGGAGTGGCCTGCTCGTATTCGTCATCGCCCCAGCAGGCAGCGGAGCCATTGGTCCTCACCCCGCAGCTGTGCAACCACCCAGTGCTGACCGAGGCGAATTTCCCCTTGGGAGGAGTGGCTTGGCCGTATTCGTCAGCGCCCCAGCAAACTGCGGAGCCATCGGCCCTGACCCCACAGGTGTAGTGGTGCCCGGCGTCGACGGAGATGAATTCCCCCTCGGGTGGCGTGGCGTGGCCAAAATAGTCACTGCCCCAGCAGGCGACGGAGCCATCGGCCCTCATCCCGCAAGTATGCACCGCTTCACGGGAAAGCCCGGTGCTAACGGAGATGAATTCTTGATCGGGCGTCGTGGCTTGGCCAAAAGAGTCATTGCCCCAGCAGGCGACAGAGCCGTCGGCCTTTATCCCGCAGGCGTGCCCCTCTCCAGTGCTGACCGAGGTGAATTGCCCCTCAACCGACGTGGCCTGCCCGCGGCGCCAGCAGGTGACTGAGCGGTCGATCCTCAACCCGCAGGTGCGGGCACTTCCAGCGCTGACGGAGGTAAATTCCCCCGCGGGCGGCATGGCTTGGCCGTACCTATCATTGCCCCAGCAGGCGACCGAGCGGTCGATCCTCACCCCGCAGGTGTGCTCATTTCCGGCGCTGACCGAGGTGAATTCCCCCTCCGGCGGCATGGCTTGGCCGTCCCTATCATCGCCCCAGCAGGCGACTGAGTTATCGACCCTCACCCCGCAGGCGTGGTCCCTCCCGGCGCTGACGGAAGCGAATTGCCCCTCGGGCGGCGTGGCCTTGCCGTCCCTATCAGAGCCCCAGCAGGCGATGGAGCCGCCGGTACTCACCCCGCAGGTGTAGGCGCCCCCGGCGCTTACGGAGGTGAATGCCCCCTCGGGCGGCGTGGCTTGGCCGTCCCTATCATAGCCCCAGCAGGCGACGAAGCCGTCGGCCTTCACCCCGCAGGTGTGGGAACTCCCAGCGCTGATGGAGGCGAATTGCCCCTCGGGCGGCGTGGCTTGGCCATCTTCATTACCACCCCAGCAGGCGACGGAGCCGTCGACCCTCACTCCGCAGGTGTGCTCTTTCCCGGCGCTGACGGAGTCGAATCCGCCTTTCGCCTTAGCGCCGTTCTGTCCAGGCTTGGGCATCGCCCCGGCTGCCTCCGCAGTGCCCTGCCCCGCAGCGGTGGGGGCGCCGTCGCCGCCGGCGTCCGGCGAGTCGCCGCCGCAGGCCGCCAGGGTCAGCATAATCAGCATGATGGCGTAGAGCATGGCAGTACCTCTCCGGGGAATCATCTGGCCCCAAGAAATGCCAATGCGGGTTCCGTCAGTCATCGGCGAGCCTCCTGTCGGCAGCCCGATCAACGTGGTTGGATTCTATCATTGTGTTAATTTCAGGCAATGAGCTGTCAAACGAAAGTAGATGATCCTGTTGCCTCATCAGCGTATGTTACCTATATTCCAGCCTCAGGTTCCCGCTCCTACCAAGACTGATTCCACCTTCTCGCAGCGTTCGGATTCAGGTTCAAGCGAACCACCGTAGAGCAGCTTCTTATGACCTCAGAGGAGTACCAAGCCATGCTGGACCAGATGGTCCGGGATGCCGAGACCGGACTCCGAGAGGCCCTGGGAGAGCGTGGCGCTGTGGTCTTCCTGGCTCCCATGGGAGCGCGCCACGCCATCGCTGTCGAAGCGTGGCAAGCTGTGGGCCAATGGGACTTGCAGCTAGGCGTGGACGGCGCGTTGCTTGCCATCCGGTATGGCTTGGACGAGAGCGAGGCCGAGTACAGGCAGACACTGGCCAACCTGAGAAGCCGGATAACCACGGCTGAGGCCAGCGACTCCCATTCCGGGCAGCGTATCGCCAACGTCTCCGGCCTGACTCAGCATTACCGTGACATGGGAGCCTACGGGGACATCACGCCCGACGACGGCGACAGCAGCGCATTCACCCCGGCGCAGCCGCTCGACATCCAGACCTGCGCCGCTTTCACAGCGATGGGATCCTCAGGGAGTCTCGGCCTGACCCGGGATTGCAGCGCCCTCATCGCGATGGAGGACACTCTGGCAGGAACCGCTTCGCTGAATTGGAGCAAGGACACGGCCATCAACAGTTGGACCGGCGTGACACTGAGCGGCACCCCGCAACGGGTAACCGGCCTTGCCCTGCCCTCCAGCAACCTGAATGGCACCATCCCTGCCGGTCCGGGGAGGCTTCATGGCCTAACATCCCTGGACCTGAGCGGCAACGCGCTCACTGGCAGCATCCCTGCCGTGTTGGGAGACCTGCCGGGCCTGGCGACCCTGAGGCTGTCAGGCAACTCCCTGAGCGGCTGCATCCCGGTAGCCCTGAGGGACCTGGAGACAAACGACCTGGCGACCCTCGGCATCTCCTTCTGCGATATGCTGACGCCGCCGACCTGGGATGCTGTAGAGGACGCCAGCAAGTATGAGGCGCAGCACCGGCCGTCGGAAACAGAGGGGCGGACCGCCCTGCCGGAGAACGGCGAGACCAGCGCGACCTACAGCCCGGAGGGCGGCCCGGCCTGCGGTCTGTGGCCAAGGTGGGCATCCAGGGCAAGTGCCTCCAAGCCCGCTGGAGAGAGGATTACCTCCTCAAGGTCCTACTCAGCTAGGACGCGATTGCCCTGGCCGATAGCCAGGAAGAGTTGCTCAAGGTCCCTTTCTTGCGAACCGTCGTTGTAGTATTAGCAGGCATTGCGCTTTACAACTTTGCCACCTAGAAGTCTGGCCGGAAACCCCGATTCTCCCCAAGCCGTCGTTTTCTTAACGTCGATTATCGATTAAATAGTGGGTGCTGCAACGTATTACGTGCACTATCATGCCATATCAGACTGGAATACGTCTGCTTTGCGTAACGCAAAACCCGGCCAATGGCTTTCCGGCCAGACTTCTAGGCGTTAACTTTGGCACGGAGTCAGCTAGGAGAATCAAGGTTTCGGTCGGCTTGGAGTCAGCCGGTAGCGGCTGTAGGCTTCGGCGGAACTGGGAAAGCCCGTCCCGGTCCAAATCGTGCAGTGGCGGTTCCCCTTTGCTCAGTTTTGCGAAGGACTCGATCCGGGTTGGAGTGGTCAGGTCTTCAGACTACGCTACCCGATCAGTCTTGTGGCGTTCTAGAAGTCTGGCCGGAAAGCCATTTGCCGGGTTTTGCGTAGCGCAAAACAGACGCATTCAAGTCTGATATGACATGATAGTGCATGTAATACGTTGCAATACTCACTATTTCATCGATAATCGACGTTAAAAAAACGACGGCTTGGGGAGAATCAGGGTTTCCGGCCAGACTTCTAGGGCCTTTCTGATGGCGGGAAGCCCTGCCATTGCACCAGAATGGACAATGCCCTCCGGCATTCCTATGCCGCTGCGCCTGCGACCAAGGCAGAGAGGAAATGGCTTGGCTACTACTAGCCGAAACATCCTTGGAGCGGTGCTGGGATGCGGCTGACCCCGCGAGAGCAGGAAGCCCTGATGGTGTCGGTGGCGGGCGAACTGGCCCGGCGTCGCATGGCCCGCGGCTTGAAGCTAAACTACCCGGAGGCGGTGGCCCTGATTTCCGCCGAACTGCTGGAGGGCATCCGCGACGGCAGGACCGTTTCCGAACTGATGGACTTTGGCATCCGCATACTGTCGCGCGACGACGTTATGGAGGGAGTGCCGGAGATGGTCCACGAAGTCGCCGTCGAAGGCACCTTCCCGGACGGCACCAAGCTGGTCACGGTCCATAACCCGATTCGATAGGGACAAGTGATGATTCCCGGCGAAATAATACCCGGCAGCGGAGACATAGAACTGAACGCCGGCCGGGACTTGGTGAGCCTCAGGGTGGACAATACCGGCGACCGCCCGGTGCAGGTGGGATCGCACACCCACTTCTTCGAGGTGAACCGCGCCCTGCGGTTCAACCGGGAACTGTCCTACGGGCGAAGGCTGGCCATCCCCGCAGGCACTGCGGTCCGTTTCGAGCCTGGCGAGGGCCGCGAGGTACAGTTGGTTGCTCTGGGAGGCCGCCGCGTGGTCTACGGGATGAGCGGGCTGGTCTCAGGCAGCCTTGATGAGAACCGCGCTGCGGCCCTGGAACGGATTCAGACGCCGGAGGCAGACAGATCTTGACGCTGCCCAGGGAAGTTTACGCCTCGCTGTACGGCCCCACCACCGGCGACCGGGTGCGGCTGGCCGACACGTCGCTCATCCTGGAAGTCGAATCCGACGCCGCTTCCTATGGCGACGAGGCGGTCTTCGGCGGCGGCAAGGTCATCCGGGACGGTCAGAGCCAGGCGACGCGGGAGTCGGGGGCCCCCGACCTGGTCATCACCAACGCCGTCATCTTGGACGCCTACGGCATTTTCAAGGCCGACGTGGGCATCCGCGACGGCTTGATCTCCGCCATCGGCAAGGCGGGTAACCCGGACATCCAGGACGGCGTAAGTCCTGGTTTGGAAATCGGTCCCTCCACCGAGATATTGGCCGGCGAGGGCAAGTTCCTGACGGCGGGCGGGATAGACTGCCACATCCATTTCATCTCGCCGCAGCAGGCTTGGGAAGCCTTGTACAGCGGCGTGACCACCATGATCGGCGGTGGCACCGGCCCGGCCACCGGCACCAACGCCACCACGGCAACGCCGGGGCCTGGAACATCCACAGGATGCTGGAGGCCGTTGACTCCCTGCCCCTCAACTTCGGCTTCCTCGGCAAAGGCAACGCCTCTCTGCCGGCGGCCCTTCGGGAGCAGGTGGCCGCCGGGGCCTGCGGCCTCAAGCTGCACGAGGACTGGGGCACCACCCCGGCGACCATTGACACGGCACTCTCCGTGGCCGACGAAATGGATGTGCAGGTTGCGATCCACACCGACACGCTGAACGAGTCGGGATTCGTGGAAACCACCATCGCGGCATTCCGGGGACGCACCATTCACACCTACCACAGCGAGGGCGCCGGCGGCGGCCACGCCCCCGACATACTGAGGGTGGTGGGCGCACCCAACGTGCTGCCGTCCAGCACCAACCCCACCATGCCCTACACCCGAAATACGCTGGACGAGCACCTGGATATGCTGATGGTCTGCCATCATCTCAATCCCCAGGTGCCCGAAGACGTGGCATTTGCCGAGTCACGCATCCGGCCTGAGACCATGGCCGCCGAGGACGTGTTGCACGACCTGGGTGCAATATCCATCATCTCCTCGGATTCCCAGGCCATGGGAAGAGTGGGCGAGGTCATATCCCGCACCTGGCAGACCGCCGACAAGATGAAGCGGGAACGAGGGCCGCTCCCCGAGGACTCGGCGCGCAACGATAACTTCCGCATCCGGCGTTACATTGCCAAGTACACCATCAATCCCGCCATCGCCCAGGGCGTCAGCCAGTACGTGGGCAGCGTGACGCCGGGGAAGATGGCGGATCTGGTCTTGTGGAACCCAGCATTTTTTGGCGTCAAGCCGGACCTGATAATCAAGGGCGGAATGATCGCCGCCAGCCTGATGGGCAGTCCCAACGCATCCATTCCCACGCCCGAGCCGGTGCTGTACCGTCCCATGTTCGGCGCTTTCGGCAAAGCGGTAGCAGAACTGGCTGTGGCCTTCGTGTCCGCGGAGTCGGTGCAGAAGGGAAACCTGCCCCCACGTCTGGGCCGGCGGGCCCTGCCGGTGTCGGGGACCAGGACTATAGGCAAGGGCGACATGGTGCTGAACGACGCCCTGCCCGACATTCAAGTAGACCCCGAGCGCTATGTCGTTACGATAAACGGAGAGGCGGTCACCAGCGAGGCCGCCACGGAAGTTCCCCTAGCCCAGAGATACTTCCTGTTCTAGGGGCATTCCACCGGGTTCACACCAAGGAAGCGAGGAATCTTGGAAGCCCAAGCCCTGTTGAAACTCCAGCAAATGTTCGATTCCCAGTTCCCGCTGGGCGGCTTTGCCCATTCATGGGGAATCGAGACCTACTCGCACCTGGGTCTGGACACTCAGGGATTGGAACGCCTGCTGCGAAACATGATGACGGCCGGATGGGGGAAACTCGACCTGGCCGCTGCCGCGCTTGCTCACCGGAAGGCGGGCGACGCCCTGGCACTGGAGCGCCTGGCGGGAGAGGTGGACGCAATGAAGGTCGTCGCCGGTCCCAGAGAGGCCAGCCTGCAACTGGGACGCCGGACCCTCGGACTGATGGACCGCTTGCACCCGGGCGTCTGCCCGGGCGTCTCCCCGCCGCACCACTGCGTTGTCGTGGGGGCCGTGGGCGCCGCCCTGGGAGTCCCCCCGCGGGAGCTGCTGGCGGCCTTTGCCCAATCCAGCGCCATGGCCTGCCTGGCCGCCGCTATTCGGTGTATGCCCCTGGGCCCGGCCCAAGCCCAGGAAATCCTGACTCGCCTACAGCCGGATATGCTTGACGCCGCCGAAAACGCGCTGGCCGATCCGGAGGCGGCGATGTTCGCCTCAATGCCGGGCCTGGACATCAGGTGCCATCAGCAGGCGTCTCTCTATTCTCGCCTCTTCCAGAGTTGATTATGAAAACGAGGAACATACCCCACCCGCTGATTGTTGGAATCGGGGGACCGGTCGGCTCCGGCAAGACCGCGCTTATTGACGCTTTGTGCAAGCGCCTGCGGGACAGCTTCGAGTTGGCCGTCGTGACCAACGACATCTTCACCAACGAGGACGCCGAATTTCTGGTCCGCTCCGAAGCCCTCCCCGCAGAGCGTGTGATGGCGGTGCAGACGGGCGGCTGTCCCCATGCCGCCATCAGGGAAGACACGTCCATCAACGAAGAAGCCATCGAAAGGATGCTGGAACGCTTCCCCGGCGTTGACATTCTTTTCCTGGAGTCCGGAGGCGACAACCTGGCCGCATCCTTCAGCCCGGAACTGGTCGACGTCACCATCTATGTCATCGACGTGGCCGGAGGCGATAAAGTGCCACGCAAGGGGGGGCCGGGGGTGACCCGCAGCAGCCTGTTCGTCATCAACAAGACGGACCTGGCCCCCTACGTGGGGGCCGACCTGGAGGTGATGAAGCGGGACACCGAAGCCTTCAGAGACGGGAAGCCCTACGTTTTCACCCAGCTCAAGGACGGCAGCGGGGTCGAGCCGGTTGCCCGGTGGGTCATCGGCGTCCGGGAGGGTCTGCCCGCGTCAGGACCCTGATATGGCTTCCGCGTCCCACCCTCCGGCGGTGGACGGCCAATTGCGGTTGCGTCTGGTCAACCGGCGGGGCGCGACGACGATAGCAGGGCAGGTTGTAACCGCTCCCTTCAAGGTCTTTCGCCCGCAGGCTCTCCCCGACGGTTCCCTGGTCCTGCAAGTGTGTATGCTGGGGCCTGGGCTGAGAAGCGGCGACCAGTACCGGATTGAGCTTTTACTGGAGAGTGGAGCTAAAGCCCTGCTGTTGTTCCCTTCGGCCGCCAAGGTGCTGGGCGCGGTAAACGGCGTCCCCGCGGTGCAGGAATGCCGCTTCGAAGTGGCCGGCGGAGCGCAACTGGAATACTACCCCGGATTGACCATTCCCTTCCCGCGAGCCGCGTTTCACCAAAGCATAGAGGCCAGCTTGGAGCGGGGAGCGCATTTCGGAATACTGGAGATGTGGGCTGCCGGGCGGGTGGAGCGGGGCGAGGAGTTGCAATTCTGCGACCTCCAGAGCCGCACCAGCGTTTCGGTTGAGGGCCGCCCCGCTTACATAGATACGCTGAGGATGAGGCCCCATGGGGGCGGCTTGGACGGCCCCGGCGTACTTGAGGGACACCGGTATTGGGCATCCGGCTATTGGCATTGGGACGGCCGGCTGGAACAACCGGACGTAGCCTGCGACGGTCTGGAACTGGTGACCGGACAGCCGCCCCACGGGAGCCTGTACCTTCGCGGACTGGCCCAGGACGGAGTGGCGCTGCGGCGAAGGGTGCATGGAATCCTGGCCCGTCAGCGGCAAGCCTGGGGCCTCTCGCCGGTGGACTTCGGACGCTATACCAACCTGTTCAGTTGATGTCCCGCCTGGGTGATGCTGGGCAGATTGGTAAATCAGTCGTTCAACAGTACGTAGACCGCGGCCGATGGGGTCAGGTCGTTGTGCGAATGGCCCTTGCCGGCGACGTCCTCCATCAGCCGGATATCCCCGGCCCGCAGCACCCGTTTCGCGCCGTCGCTGGCCCCGATCTCCACCTCGCCGGACAGGTGGATGATCAACCTGCGCTCGGGCAGGGGATTAAAGTCCCTGTGGGGCGACCCGTCAAACTCCTGCACCCGCACCTCGGACACATTGATCAGCGCACCCAGCTCCGGGTGCTCCTCCAGCTTCAGGTCCTCGATGTGGCTCTCGCCGTCGGCGTCCGAAAATACACGGTATATTGCCATTCCGCCCCCTGTACATTTCTGTAATGGATACCCTGGTAAACCCTGTGGCAGTCACAAATCAGAGCAATAGCGTCTTGATGACACAGGCCCCACGTCCTTCCCGCCCGGATGTATCCTACGCGTGATTCCCAACCCTTTCTACCTTATCCGTCATACCGGCGGCAGCCGGTATGACGGGCAACCGGCAACCTTGTCATCTCAATCCAATAACCCTGGTTCACCAGCTCTTTGGCTCTGCCGGGGCATTCCCCTAGCCGCAGGCCGGAATGACCTTTTCCCCGAACAGCCGTATCGCCTCCATTATCTTCTCGTGGGGTGGGCCTCCCGAGTGGGCGTGACGCAACCGGAGCAGGAAATATTCCGCGCCCACGGCCTCGCTCCAGCGCTGGAACTCCGCCACGCATTCATCCGGGTCCCCCAGTATCAACCGGTCCGGCCCCAGGTTGTCCAGGGTTATCTCGTCCTCCGACCCGATGCTGCGGAACTCCGACAGGCCGTTGCGCCAGTAGTACTTGTAGGCCGTCATCACCTCCGGCCGTACACCTCCACGGCCTCGGCGCGGGTCTCGGCCACCCAGGCGTCCCGCATCAGGGCCACCAGCGGCTCCCGTCCTGCTTGTACCGCGGCCTCCCGGTAGGTCTCCACCAGCTCGATGGTGTTGGCCAGGTCGGTGCTGGGTCCGGCCACGAACCCGTCGGCCATGCGCCCGGCCCGGCGCGCTCCCGTCGGGACGCTGGCCCCGATCCACAGAGGAGGGCCGGGCTGCTGGTAGGGACTGGGCCGGATGTGCAGGTTTTCCAGTTGGTGGTACTCGCCGTGGAAGGAGAAGGGTTCCCCGCTCCAGCAGTGGCGGATAATCTCCACGCCCTCTTCGAACCGGCCCACCCGCTGCCGCACCGGCACCTCGAAGGCCCGAAAATCCGCCTCCTGGTATCCCAGACCCACACCCAGAATGATTCTCCCCTTGGACACTAAACTAAAGCCAAGGTGAAATGCGCAGATGGTGGGGGGCAAACGACGGAGCCGGGTCATTCTCCAAGTACGGATGAAAGGGATTCACCCGCGCAACCCAGCTGAATCACCATCGCCACTTAAATGTACATCCCACCTTGGCTTTAGTTTAGGTTGTGTTGACATTTCAGCGTAACCAGATGAGAGCGGCGGTGAAATGCAGAAAGCCCAGGTATCTGGTGTCCAGTTTCTCAAACCGGGAGAATATCCGGCGATAGTGCTTTATCTTGTTGATGAAGCATTCGACCAGATGGCGCTCCCGGTACAGATGCCGGTCATAGCCGGCGGGTTCCTTCCGGTTTGAGCGGGGCGGAATGACCGCAGTCATGCCCAGGGCCAGGATGTGCTCGCGAAACTCCTGGGAGTCATATCCTTTATCAGCCAGCACCTGCTCTCCAGCGTAACCGGCGATCAATTCCTCTGCCTGGGTGATGTCGTGCCGTTGCCCTCCGGTCAGGATGAATCGCAAGGGGTTGCCCAAGCCGTCCACGCTCACGTGGATCTTGGTGCTGAACCCGCCCCGGCTGCGGCCCAGAGCCTGGCAAGCCTGTCCCCCGTTTTTGGGGGCGCCCCCGCCGCGCATGGGTGCGCCCGAACCACCGTGCTGTCAATGATCAGGTATTCCAGGTCCGGGTCGCCGGAGAAGTGTTGAAGCATCTGTTCCCAGACGCCTTTGTCAGCCCAACGGGCGAATCGTTTATAGACACTGTTCCAATTCCCGTATTCGGCCGGAAGCAGCCGCCATTGGGCGCCGGAGCGGTTAATCCACAGAACGGCCTCGACAAATCGCTGGCAATCTTCTTCCTGAGCGACATACAGGCCGGCGCAGCCACGCAGGAAATCGAGAATCCTGTCCCATTGTTCTACTGGCAATTTAACATTTGACATACAAGCATCATAACCAAAATGTCAACACAACCTAGGTCCAGAGTGATCACGTCTTCCGCCAGGTGTACCGGGTTGTGCAGGGGCAGCAGGATTACCGACGTGCCCACGTTCAAGGTGCTGGTGTGGGCGGCCACCGCCGTCGCCACGATCAGCGGTGACGGCAGGAACCCGTCCCGGTCCTGGTGGTGCTCGCCGAAAAAGCAGGAGTCGAAACCCACCTCCTCTGCCAGCCGCGCCTCGGCGATAACCTCGTCTATCCGTTGGTCCAGCCGCTCGCCCCGGGGCGGGTCGGCGATGGAGCTGTAAATGCCGAACTTCATATCTGGTCTCCTCCCAATTCTGCTATGGACGAAGGCCAATCCGGGCGCGGCGCGAAAACCCTCGTCACGCGTCTTTCCCGCTATGGAACGCCACCCCTGCGAAGCTTGTCCCCGCTGGACTGCCCACTGCAGAGTTTACCGCATTGGCTGAAACAGCGGATTGACCCGCAAAACTCGCACTATGCCTGGTACAGAAAATGGGGCAAGACCTGTTGTTGGTCTACGATTCGGTCCGTAGTTAACTGTTCAGCGAAAATGTCCATCAATGAGGGATGTGGCATTCGCCACGCCAGACAGCTCCTTGGTGCCTACCGCCGGGACGGAGCAGCAGCCCTGTCTCATGGATACCGGGGACGCCAGCCTCACAACGCCGTCCTGGATTCCGAGGCTGCCGCAGTGGTGCGACTGGCCAGCACCGAGTACGCGGGAACCAACCACACGCACCTGACCGAGTTGCTTCGCGAGCGGGAGGGCATAAATTTGAGCCGCCCCACCGTGCGTCGCATCCTGGTCAAGGCCGGTATCGGCAGCCCGCTCCGCCGTCGGTCCCAGCAGCGCCGGGTTAGCCGGCAGAGGATGCCACAAGAGGGAATGCTGGTGCAGATCGACGGCAGCCACCACCGCCGGCTGGGGGAAGGAGGGCCCACGTTTGCCCTGCTGCTGACCGTGGATGACGCCACCGGCACCGTACCCGCCGCCATGTTCTGCCGGGAGGAGGACCGGGACTTGAGACCTCGCAATTCCCGGGCGCAACAACACCGATTACCCACTCCTCGCCAGAGGACTCTGCGGGAGAATGTGCAGCAGGCAAAGGTCAGGGGACTCTCCCTCAGGGCGACCGCCCGCGAGCTGGGCATCCACAGAAACACCGTCCGCAAGTACGCCTTGGCCGAAAGCCCGCCACTGAGGAAGATCAGAAGCGCAGCGAGGACACTACAACCTGAGACGGGAACACCCGCCTAAACGGACATTTTCGCAGGACAACAACACACGATCCTGTTCCTGGGCCGTGTGATGAATCCGGGCGCGGAAGGGGACAACGGAGAAATGTGAACCACGAGGGCCGTGCCATGAATATCCACCCCCTCCAAGCCGTGGCGGGGATCCGGCCTCCGTGCGACATTGGACAGACCCCCGGGGCCATCTCCCGGCATTTCGCACAGGATTGGGTACGTGGATAAATTTCCCCCACTATCCCTTTAGTTCAGGAGCTGGACCCGAACTCACCCACCTGCCCGATTCCCCGGCCCCATTTCATTTGGGCATGAGATTTACAAAAGACACCGCTCACCATGAACCCGTCGGGAATGGCGGAGGGCCGGAGTTAACCGCCGGACCGGCTGCGCTTGTACTCCATGTCCATCCGCCAAATGCGGCGGTGGGATTGCCAGACCGACCACGCCAGGGTCAGGGTGAGAATGCCCACGATTACGGGCAGTGCAATGGGCAGCCACGCCGTGCCGAAGAAAACCATTCCGGCATTGACTAGAACGAAGAACAACCGGCTTTCCGTGGGGCCGATGCCCAGCGTTGATATCTGAAATTCGTTGGTGGCGGCAAAGGACAGGAACGTGTTGACCATCAACGCCCCGCCCAGCACCAACAGAGTGGCGAACCAGTAGGCGGAGATCTGGGGCAGCGCCAGAGAATACCCGACTACGACCGATGCGAGGAACAGGAAATCCAGGAAATGGTCCATGTAGAAGCCCCACTTGACCAGACCCGTGTCGCGATAGCGGCCAACCGCGCCGTCCAGCACGTCGCTCAGGTACTGCAAGGCGATGAAGCCCGAAACCAGCCACAACCAATGCAGACTTTGGCGGGCCAACAGGCTGGCGACGACAATGCCGATGCTCCAGATCAGTGTCAGCATGGTCAGGTGGTAGGTTTCCAGCCACGACGGCACCTTGGGAACCAGCCAGGTGACCATGCGCCGTTCGAGACTGGCAAAGGCCCATTTGCCGGTCTTCTTGTCGCCGCCGAATTGGGCTTGTGTCATCCCCGACTCCTTCTGTCGTTCCGAGCATCGTATCCCAGGGTGGGGCCCACGGTAGGCTTGATGCCCGGGCCAGTTACGCCGGTTAATTCCGAGGTCCCGCAATCATGAAGTCCCGGAGGGTGTCTGAAAAGCGCCTTCTCCTTTGATCGCTTGATTGTGCGGAAGGTTGGCCTATGGGTTCAGAAGTCAGTGTTCAGAGGTAATACTTCTGAAGTCGGACAGCCCGCCGAACAACGTCCCACGCCCTGGCTGGTTCTTCCGGGAATAAGGAGTTTTCCAGACAGGCTCTAACTTGGACTTGAATGAAACCTAGGAAAATCATAATGACAGGGTGGATTATACGGGTCAAACTTTCCCCGTAAGTGGCCTTCATCTCGGCGGTCTCTCAGGTGGACTAAGCCGGTGCTATAGACCAATTGCCAGTCCGAGCAGCACCAGATCGGTCGCCAGGAGTGCGCCGAAACCGCCCGGTTTCGGTGCGGTGACGAAACTCCCCGGCAGCAGCTACAAATACCTTGCGCCGAAAGGGTATAGCCGTGAAACTCAGCTCCGCCTGCTCGGCGGGGACGGTGGCCAGTGACCCGAACCCGGGTTGTCAGGAACTCCGGACCCTGGGCAGTAAGCCACGCCGGTTCGTGAAACTCCGTCGCGGCCAGGTCTGTCGCGGCAGTACAGGCTGCACAGTCTCATCGCCGGAGCCAGTCTGGAGGAGCTGGCCACCGGCCACGTTGCCGTGAAAAAGAAAGGGCTGCTTCCCAGACCGGCCCGAAGGGCTTCACTTATTCCGTCCCCGGCCACTTGGCGCGTGTCCGAGGCGATGCAGGCCATTCCCCACCATGTGTTAGTGTTATCATTCAGGCGCGTTGCGCCGTCCCACCTCGGCCCCAGCGAACGCAGGGAGTGAAGTGAGATGAGAACGCCACGCCTTTTCCTGGGAGTCTTTGCCCTTGCGCTGATTCTTCTGTTGCTGCTGCTGGCCTGCCGCGGCTCCGATGAGCCGACGGAAGGGCCAGCCTCGGAACGGGCCACCGCCGCGCCAACAACGGAAGGCGCCGAACCGTCGCCTACGCCCAGGGCCACCGCCGCGCCCACACCCACCGCCGCGCCTACGCCCAGGGCCACCGCCGCGCCCACACCCACCGCCGCGCCTACGCCCAGGGCCACCGCCGCGCCCACACCCACCGCCGCGCCTACGCCCAGGGCCACCGCCGCGCCCACACCCAGGGCCACCGCCGCGCCCACACCCAGGGCCACCGCCGCGCCCACACCCAGGCGCCCACACCCAGGGCCACCGCCGCGCCCACAATGGAAGGCGCAGAACCGTCGCCCACGCCCAGGGCCACCGCCGCACCCACGCCCAACGCCGCGCCTACGCCCACGCCCAACGCCGCGCAGATCTCGCTCAAAACGGACCGGAAAGCGCTGGTCGCCCTCTATATTGCCACCGGCGGCCCGAATTGGGATGGCAACAATAACTGGCTGAGCGACTTGCCGATTGGCGAGTGGAAAGGCGTCAAAACTGACGACAACGGCCGCGTCACCGAACTGAACCTCCGGGCTAACCAGTTGACAGGGGAGATACCGCCGGAGTTGGGCAACCTCGCCAACCTGATAAACCTGGACCTCGAAAGGAACCAGTTGACTGGGGAGATACCGCCGGAGTTGGCAACCTCGCCAACCTGATAGAGCTGGACCTCAGCCGGAACCAGTTAAGCGGGGAGATACCGCCGGAGTTGGGCAACCTCGCCAACCTGCGATATCTGTACCTCCGCGAGAACCAGTTGAGCGGGGGGATACCGCAGTGGTTAGGCAACCTTGCCTACCTGAGAGGCCTGCACCTCGAAAAGAACCAGTTGAGCGGTGAGATACCGCCGGAGCTGGGCAACCTCGCAAACCTGTACACGCTGCACCTCCGCGAGAACCAGTTGAGCGGGGGGATACCGCCGGAGCTGGGCAACCTCGCAAACCTGCACACGCTGTGCCTCCACGATAACCAGTTGAGCGGGGAGATACCGCCGGAGTTGGGCAACCTCGCCAACCTGGAATGGCTGTTCCTCGAAGAGAACCAGTTGACCGGGGAGATACCGGCGGAGTTGCGCGACCTCGCCAGACTGACAGTGCTGCGGCTCGACGATAACCAGTTGAGCGGTGAGATACCGCCGGAGCTGGGCAACCTCGCAAACCTGTACACGCTGCACCTCCGCGAGAACCAGTTGAGCGGTGAGATACTGCCGGAGCTGGGCAACCTCGCAAACCTGTACACGCTGCACCTCCGCGAGAACCAGTTGAGCGGGGGGATACCGCCGGAGCTGGGCAACCTCGCAAACCTGCACACGCTGTACCTCCACGATAACCAGTTGACCGGGGAGATACCGCCGGAGTTGGGCAACCTCGCCAACCTGGAAGGGCTGGGCCTTAACGAAAACCAGTTGACCGGGGAGATACCGCCGGAGTTGGGCAACCTTGCCGACCTGCAACAGTTGGCCCTCGGCGAGAACCAGTTGAGCGGGGAGATACCGCCGGAGTTGGGCAACTTCGCCTACCTGGGATATCTGTACCTCAACGATAACCAGTTGAGCGGGGAGATACCGCCGGAGTTGGGCAACCTCCCCTACCTGATAGAACTGCGGTTCGATGGGAACCAGTTGACCACGGAAGGCGCCGAACCGTCGCCCACGCCCAGGACCACCGCCGCACCTACACCTGCGGCCACCGCCGCGCCCAAAGCCACCCCCCCGATGGCGCAGACCTCGCTCGAAACGGACCGGGAAGCGCTGGTCGCCCTCTATAACGCCACCGGCGGCCCGGATTGGAGTAGCAACAATAACTGGCTGAGCGACGTGCCGATTAGTGAGTGGGAAGGCGTCACCACTGACGACAACGGCCGCGTCACCAGGCTGGGCCTCCCTAGGAACCAGTTGAGCGGGGAGATACCGTCGGAGTTGGGCAACCTCGCCAACCTGAGAACGCTGATCCTCAGCAGGAACCAGTTGAGCGGTGAGATACCGCCGGAGTTGGGCAACCTCGCCAACCTGACAGAGCTGTACCTACACGAGAACCAGCTGAGCGGGTGCGTACCAAGCAGTCTGTTGGGCCGGTTGGATACGGATGAGTCAAACCTGGGTGGTCTCCCGTTCTGCCCGTGAGGCCCCGGCTCACCCGGCCTATCGCCGAGATTCTATATCCGCGGAGCGCACAGGAGGCGAGGCCCCGTGTCCTCTGTGATTTCCGCAGCGTCCGCCGCCCACCGGGCGCCCCGCCAGGCCGGCCCAAGCCCGAGGGCTACTGGACCGGAAGAGCGGTGAGCTTCCTCATATTCCACTTTTCCCCACATGATGAGCAGGACGTAATGGCATATAATGGCGGTCTACAGGAAAATTCTAGACCAGTGTATCAGTGAATTAGATAGCAATAACAGATAAATGATACTGCATGGGACGTATTGGATCATTGTGGTGGCGGAGGGAGTGGGATTCGAACCCACGATACAGTCGCCTGCATAACGGTTTTCAAGACCGCCGCCATCGTCCACTCGGCCATCCCTCCTAGATACAAAACCAGGGGATTATCACCTCCAAATTCCGGTTCCGTTTGCTTGTGGTGTATGGGCGAGGTAGCATCCCTAACCATTAAGACAGTACCGGCCCCCCCAAGCTATAACCCCTAACCCCGCGGCAATGACAATAACTGTAGTGAATGGCCGGCCAACAAGGCCCATTCTTTCTTCAACCACCTTGACTAACCCCGGAAGTAACTCCTCGCCCATTTCCCTTCCTCTGCCCGCCGGGGAGGTAGCCGTTGACAACCTGTCAATAGGAAAAGAAGAGTCAGAAATGTCTGGTCAGACACTTTCGTAAGACTTTCCCCAACGGCTCTTTTGCCTGCGGCACTCATCAAGCGCGTCAACGCTGGTGAGGGTTTCGGCTTTTTCTGAGAGATTTCAGAACACTATTTCCGTACCGTCCCTTGTGCATAGGTAGCATTGCCCCTACAAAATAACACACCGGATGCTGGCCTTCCAACTTCCGGCGTGTACACGCATTCGTGGCGAGCACTGATCCTCTTTGACACTCACTACCCGCCAGCAGTTTGACCCAGCCCCGTCGCGATCGACCCCAATCCAACAAACACAAGGCCGGTGGCTAACAGCGAAGGGCCAGGGCCGAATGCCAATGTCAGGCCCGCCGAAATTCCTACCCCTGCGGCAGGAAAAATAACTCCACCCACCAATTCAGCGTGGCCAGTTCCAGTTTCTTTCTCTTCACGGCCGCTCTCTGACGCGTCTGGCTGCTCTTCATGGTAAATACTTGCCTCCGTTCAGAGAATTGTCTGTCGGGCAAGCAGTGGGGCTTCAGTGCGACACTCTGATTGGTGGCAGCGTGTCCTCACAGCATTGCGTCGACAAAAGGCAGCGTGTCGGGAACAATTCCCCCCCAAAGAAAAAGCCGCCAAATCCGGCGACTCTCTGCACCCCGGAGCACCCCGTTTTGTGGGTGAAGGCGGGCTATTTCGTAGCTGTTGTGGCGTCCCAGGCAGGATTCGAACCCGCGACCCGCTGCTTAGAAGACAGTCAGGCCACTGGCAGGCGCCACGACGGGAATCAGCTATGACGGCCGGCAGAACTCAGCCCTGAAACCGTCAACAAAACGAGTCGGAATCACCTCTCCGCCTCGATTGCTTGCCTTATTATACACCCTTGTCTCTCGGGCAAGCAAAGATCAGGGCGACCTGCATCCGCTGCTTGGGAATGGCGATAATCACAATCCTGGGGGCCCAAAATGGGGCGCCTGCTGCCCCTTGCACCGCCGCCGAGTCCCAGGAGTTGGCCTTCTACGCGTGACAGGGCCAAACAGAACGTTTCTGGAATAGCTGGCCACCGCCGCAGTGGCCCGCCGTGCCACTTGGCAATGCCTGGGGAGAGACCATCGTCAGGTTGGCCCCGACGGGTTCGACGTGTCGGGACACGGGGGCTGCTAGAGCCAGACCACCCTGCGGGTGCCATCCCGCTCCTGGGTCGGCCTCGCTGGAAATGTCTACAGCCAACCCCCATTCCCCCGGTGTCTTCCCCGGTGTCTTCCCCGGTGTCTTCCCCGGTGTCTTCCCCGGTGTCTTCCCCGGTGTCTTCCCCGGTGTCTTCAAAGCACGTCGTCAAGTCTGTTGCCTACACTGATCGGGAACATGGGGACGCACTCCGGCGGTAGTGTTTCTGTCAGGCCAGATGACACGGGGACAAACCGAAGAAACATGGTGACGTTTCCAAAGAGTGTCTTTCCATCTTTCGGGAACAGGAGGTCGGGACTGACCGCGAGCTGCTGAGCAGGAGCAACTCCCTCTGTCTCTGTTCTCAGTTGCCCACCTCGCTGGGGGACCGTGGCGGCCGCAGTGCTGGAATACCAGGGGCCCAGTCACGAACCATTCAGTCGTCCGAACGGCCTGAAACCCGGCCTGAAACCGCACACGAGAGGGACGCCGATCTTGATGCTGGGGTTGACCGGGATGCAATCGTCCCAGACTGGAAAAGGGAAAGCCAGTGAAGGCCCCCATGCACGCCAATTCACGGAGAGACCAATGAACCCGCACGAAGAGACAACAAGAAACTCCTCACAGGCGGATCTGGCACTCGACTTCTCCAAGCCGACTGAGCTGGAGGCATGGGAGGCGGCATTCGGGAAAAACGACCGAGCTGACAACCGAACTGACGACCGAGCTGACCAGAGGACCGATGAGGTCGGCAAAGATGAACCCACCGGCAGCGGGAGGGGAACAACGACAGACGCCGTCGCGTCGGATGATGCTGTCTCCGTCGGTGAGAATCCGAAGAGGCGGGGTTCGAAAACTCCCAAGGAGGGCTGGCCTCCACTCCCCCGTAGATTGGAGGCAGCGGGTCCCGGCCAGCAGGAATATCCTCCAATCCCAGGGTTTACTGGCCAACTGGTGGACAGCACGGTAAGACTCAGCGGCTGCTCTCGCCCAGTGGCGGCCCTTGGTGCCATCGGCGCCTTGTCCGCCCTGTGCGCCTGGGACTGGGACGTCAAGACATTGGCACCCGAGCCCAAACCCCTGTCGTTGAACGTGTTGGCCAGCTCCGAAACCACCTGGAGAAAATCCACGGCATGGCGGCCTCTGTGGCGACCACATCTCGACGCAGATATGGAACTCGAGGCGGCTTGGCAAGAGGCCAAGGCACACTTCGAAGCCGCCTCAGCAGATGACGAACCGCGAGCTGACAGACCACGGGCCAATAACCCGCAGATGACACGCGGGGAGATAACTATGGAGGCCCTCAAGGTGCGTCTTGCCACTGGCCGACCATGCCAGGCTCTCTTTTCCGACGAGGCGGCAGAACTGCTGAAATGGTCCTTTCAGGGAAATAGGCTGGGCAGCACGTTGGGATTCCTCAGCAAAGCCTTCGACGGTACAGAGCTTTATGATGACAAACTGGTCATTTCACGCGAAATCAGTGTGCGTCGATACCGGTTCCAGGTAGTCCTCGCAGGCCAGAGCATGGTGATAATTCCCTTGATCACCAACCCAGCCGCCGCCAACGGTTTCTCCGGCAGGTCGCTGGTGGCTAAAGACGACCAGAGGCCGAGGAGGTTGGAGGCACCCACCGACAGTGACCAAGAGGTGCTGAAACAGTATTCGGAAATGGTTATGACTCATCGAAAGCGCCAGGACGAAGGCTCGGAACTCAAGGCAACTATCTGGCCTGACCCCCAGATATTGAGACTTGATCCAGATGCCCAACAGTGCCTCCTCCAGTTCCACGAAGAGATGGAGACCCAGGCGGATGGTTTCTACCGGGAAGGGCGCGTTCATGAGCAGGGATTTGCCGGCCGTGCGGCAGAATTGGCGGCCCGCCTTTCTGCCGTTTTTTCTGGAGTCGACTGGTATGTGACTAACCCCGGACGAAGGCCCGGAACTGAGGATGGCCACCCAGGGCTTGAGCAGGTGAGGGCGGCCTGCGAGGTGGTCAGTTTTCACCTCCATGAATTGGGTCGCATTTTGGCAATTGCCGGCGATACCGAACTGGGTGCGGCCGTCAACAAGGTTACGGAATGGATCAAAGAGGCGCTTCTCGAGAATCTGGATGGAGGGGCCTCAAGGCACGTCAACAAAAGCGGGCATGTGGCCCTCGTCAGATTGATCAACGACCGGGTGCGCACTGGGCCACTTCGAGATCCCGTGATCAACGACAATTAGTCTTGCCGGTGGCGACGACTATTTTTGCCGGTCAAACGTGGTAATCATCCGGTACAGGAGGTGCCGGATTGGTTACGGATCAGCAAGTCGCATTACTGAGGCAAAGACAGATGGAAGGAAAGAAACAACAGACGGCGGCGGCCATGGCGGGGATGAGCGAGCGGTCGGCGCGGAAGTGGCAGTGTGGCCCGTTGCCGTCGGAGACCAAGCAGGAGCGCCGGTGGCGCACCCGGCCCGATCCCTTTGACGGCGTCCGGGAGGAAGAAATCCTGCCCCTGCTCCAAGGCGAGGCCGCCGGCAGGCTCAGGGCAACGACAATTATCGAGTGGCTGGAGGAGCGTTTTCCCGGCCGGTTCAGCGCCTCCCAGCTCCGCACCCTGCAACGCCGATTACAGGACTGGCGAGCACTCAACGGTCCGGATCAGGAGGTCTACTTCCCCCAGGAGCATCCACCTGGCCGGGAGGCGCAGCTCGACTTCACCCACTGCAACTCCCTGGGAGTAACCATCGGCGGCCGACGCTACCGCCACCTGCTGTTCCAGCTGGTGTTGAGCCATTCAGGGTGGCGCTACGCCGAGGTGGTTGCTGGCGAGACCTTTGTGGCCCTGAAGCAGGGACTCCAGAACGCGCTCTGGGAACTGGGCGGCGCGCCCCAGGTCATACGCTCCGACAACAGCTCGGCCCTCACCCATGAGATAAAGCGCAGCCGCGGCCGGGCCCTCAACGACAACTACGCCGAGCTCCTGGAACACTACGGGCTCGAGGCCACGCTGATCAATTCCGGGGAATCCCACGAGAATGGCGTGGCCGAGCAGGCTCATTACCGGTTGAAGGACGCTTTGGACCAGGCCCTGATGCTGCGGGGCAGCCGTGACTTCGATTCCGCCGAGTCCTACACCGGCTTCGTCAGGAAGGTGGTTGAGCGGCGCAACCGCCTGGTGCAAGGGAAGCTGGAGCAGGAACTCCCACGTCTGCAGTGCCTGCCCCCAGCTCCGGTGCCAGAGTACGTCAACTACCAGGCCCGGGTGCGCAAGTGGAGCACCATCCAAGCAGCCGGACGGACCTACACCGT
Source organism: Dehalococcoidia bacterium (assembly GCA_965226875.1). Classification (GTDB taxonomy): domain Bacteria; phylum Chloroflexota; class Dehalococcoidia; order Lucifugimonadales; family UBA3495; genus VXOI01. Next base: position 42,073 of record OZ245439.1, read on the forward strand.
CCCCTCCCGCCTCATCGGGAAGGAGGTGCAGATACGCCTGTACGCCGAGCGTCTGGAAGTGTACTACAAGGGCCACTTGGTGGAACGCATGGAGCGGGTGCGCGGTGAAAGGGAGGCCAACGTCAATTACCGCCACGTCATCGGCTCCCCCGGTCGTGGCCGAGGGCAGGCCCTGGTGCGCAAGCCCGGGGCCTTCGCTCGCTACCGGTTCCGGGAGCAGATGTTTCCCACCATGACCTTCCGCTTGGCCTACGACGCCCTCAAGAGGTGGCGTGGCGAACGGGCCGACGTGGAGTACCTGCGGATCCTGCACCTTGCGGCGACAACTATGGAGTCGACGGTGGACAGCGCCCTAGCCCTGCTGCTGGAGGCCGGTGAGCCCTTCGACTACGCCACGGTCAAGGAACTGGCGAACCCGGCTCCGCCGCGGGCGCCGGTGCTGAGCCTGTCCGGGATGCCGGACCTGAGGGTCTATGACAGCCTGCTGGCGGGGGTGGCCTGATGCTGGACGCCAACGCCATTCAGGTCCGGATCAGTGAACTGTGCCACCAATTCCGGTTGCCCACCATGGGGGCGCAGTCGGTGTCCCGATTCACCGCCGCCGGACACGGCGACGCCCTGGAGACCCTCTTGGAAGTGCTGGAGCAGGAGGCCGAGGACCGGAGGCAGCGCCGCATCGGCCGGCTGCGCACCGCATCCAGGCTGCCGGCGGGCAAGACTTGGGAGACCTTCGAGCACGACCGTGTGCCCCTGGCTCTGCGGCAGCAACTGGGCGAGCTGTCTGACGGCAGCTTCGTCGACCGAGGCGTCAACGTGCTGGCCTTCGGACTGCCCGGCACCGGCAAGACCCATGCACTGTGCGCCGTGGGCCACCGGCTGGTGGAAGCCGGACGCTCGGTGCTCTTCGCCCCAGCCTACCGGCTGGTGCAGGACCTGCTCGCCGCCAAGCGGGATCTCTCGCTACCGCGACAACTACGAAAGCTCGACAACTACGACTTCCTGCTGCTGGACGACCCGGGGTACCTGCCCCAAGGGGCCGAGGAGTCCGAGGTGCTCTTCACGCTCATCGCCGAACGCTACGAACGCCGGTCCCTGGGCATCACGTCCAACCTGGTCTTCTCCCAGTGGGAGCACATCTTCGCCAACCCAATGGCCACGGCTGCGGCCATCGACCGGGTGGTCCACCACTCGGTCATCCTGGAATTCGACGTCCCCAGCTACCGCACCGGAGTGGCCCAGCAGCGCAGTCAGAAACAGGGGGTGAACCGGCAAGAATAATTGACGGAACCGGCAAAAGTAGTTGACGCTGAACACCCATTGTTCCAAATCCCGATGTATCTCTCTCGCACCCATCACCAACCCCTCTCTGACGCCTGGAAAAGCCAACTCTGCCCCTTCGCCAATTTACCCCATGTTTCTGCGCATTTCACCTTGGCTTTGGTTTAGTAGTCCAACAGCTTTGGAATGATGGCATGAAGAGAACGCATCTTGACGGGGAGCAGCTTTGCCCAAGTGTTGCCGGGCGATCACGCCAATCTCCGCTACTCCTCATATCAAAGATTTCGTTCTACTAGCCTTGGAAGGGCTTGCCGTCCGCGCCAATGGCAACTGATGATTTGAGATAGTCTCTCACGTGAACAGGACCTAATGGGCCCCGGTCTTGCCGTTGTAAAAAAGGTTGACTTTGGTCGTAACGACCAAGAAAACCCACCATTCGCCGCCCCAACAGTTCAAGACGGCTCCGACCGGGAATCGCACCCGGAAACACCGAACTGGTCCCCACTCAAGCCCTTCCGCAGGCCTGAACCTGCGAACCAGCCTGAGCCGGATTGGATCTGCGTTTCTGCCTCTCCAGCCGGGATTGCGCTGCAAGCGCCGGTTTCAGCTGCCGAGAGATCGCACCCCAGTACGCCCACACGTGCTTCACTCGCTTCCTTACAGGTACGGTGAAGGCGACATGGACGCCATTGCCAACGGGTGCAACCCGAAGGCGTGGAATGCGCTCTGAGCAACCAAGTAAACGACGGGCCAGCACCAGGGCAGCCGCCTGATGGACACTGAGCCCATATCGTTCCATGAACTTGACCCGGCCCATCACTGAACTGTAGGCCGGGTTGACCTGATGAATTACCACTCCCTGACGATAACCGCGGGAGATGAAGTACGCCTTGACTTTCCCATAGCTGAAACTGGAAAGCATCCGGGAGTACCTCTGGTTATCACCTTCCAAGACAGCCTTCTTCTGACGAAAGTCCAGCTTCTCGATAACGATGGGCTTGCCAGCATCACGGGCGTACTCGACCACCCAGGCCACGGCGTCGCCGATCAGAGCCTCAGCCTGATGAGCGCTCTTGCCATAGGTCACCAACGGCACCCGCCAAGCGTTCAACCAGTTCCCCGAGGCATCGGTCTCCGCGACCGCCAGATGATCGGCGTTCAAATCGACGCCGATTGCTCCACGCCGTCGGTCCGTTACAACCGGCACGCCCATCATATTGGTGCTCACGAACACCCGCCATCCCCTGCCATCCCGCTTGAAGCGGTAGCTGATGGCCTGCCCCAGTTTTGTGGAACGCGCCGCCTTTTCACCATGTTGCCGCCGATACCGAGTGTACTCAGTATTGCTCTGCAACGCAGCCAGTACCTGCTCATGCCCATAGGCAAACCAGACATTCTGGATCAACAGGTATTTCCCATGCTGCTCTGCCAGGGCATCGGGCATCCTGACCCGGAGGTTGAGGCACCCGTCCTCAGCTATCGTGGCGACGCATAATTGGCAACCAGTGGTTTCATCCCTGCTCCCCAGTGTGAAAACTCGTCGCTACGGGCGTCCCGCCAATCACTCAGCCATTCCTCATGGTTGCCGTAACCATTGACCTCAAGGTCATGCTGCTTCCGCCACAACCGCTTCGAGCCGAAACACAGCCTGACCCGGCCTGCGGCGACATCGGCTTCCAGCACAGCCAACCTGAATCTCAGATTGGCCAGCCGGCGCCGCTTCTGATGCACCTGATTCAAGCGTCCACGCTCAACAGCCTTGGCAATCTCAAGCTCAGCCCGGGCGATCCGACGCTGAAGGTTATCCAACTCAGCCCCATAGTTTTCTGGACGGCCGACACCTTGCCCTCCAGCGAAACCCGCAGGCCGTTGAACATCCTCGCCGGTATCCCGTATCGCTCCAGGTACTCCTTCTTCAGAGACGCAGGTGCCTCACCAGCTGAAAAGTCCGCAAACAGTTTCCGCTCCACCCGGCCGTAGAGCTGCGCGTAAGCGGCTAATGCCGAATAACCCACCGCACGGTCCATGTCGCCGAAGTCAGCGATCCTGGTCTGATAGGTGCTGACCAGCGGGCCCTGAGACGGATTCAAATCGGCGGATGCTGGGGGAACTTTGCTGCGACGTACCATGGTCACATCATACCAGAATTCTTGTTCGTGCTGCTTCAGTCCGCGACGCACACCAAAGGCATCGCACATGGTCTGTCCGCTTGACCATTGACCACCGTCACATACTGAAACCCACTAATTCGTGAGCAGTTGGCAACCCCCGAAAGGGGTAGGGCTGACGCAAATCCAAGGAAGGAGTCCGGCTTCCCCCGGTCTTAACCCGCATGGTCGGGCCGCGGGTCAGTCCCGACGCGCGTCGTAGCGGCGACAACGCCGGCCGCGTTGTAGTACACCTCTACCGGCCGCCACACCAACGGCGTCAACAAGACCACCGGCAGCATCAAAAGCAGGCCAACGCCGGCGTTAATGCCTATGGCCAATGAGATGCCGAATGCTTGGGCTATAACCCCGATTCCCGTCCCGCCGATCAAGTGCCCCAAGCCGTTGACAAACCCCTGGGACCCCATTATCCGCCCACGCATTTCGGCCGGTGACGAAAGCAGCAGGATGGTGCTCTGCATGGTGCTGAATCCTGACTGACCAACACCGGCGCTAAAGAGCAACAAGAAGGAAATCAGGAACCAGGGCGACCAGGCCACCGCAGCAACGCCCACGGCCACAATCATAGCGCCTATCACGAAGTATCGCCCGTGAAAGGGGTAGTTACGACGCGTGGCAATGAATATTGCCCCCATGAGCGTGCCAACACCTTCCGCCGAGCCTATCACGCCCCCCAACGCGGGCCCCACCTTCAATAAGTCGGTGGCGATGACCGGTATGAAGTATTGCAGTGGCAGCACCATACCGTTCATCACTAACGATATGGAAAGCACCCCCAGCACAAACTTGTTTGAGAAAGAATGGCCGATACCCGACTTGATTCCCTGCGAGAACACCCTGTCCCTGCCCACCACCGACGCTGCTTTCGGCAACCGCATCTTGAACATCAGGCAGGCCGCGATCAGGTCCATGGTCACCAGAACAATGAAAGCGCCGGTGTACCCGTAAAAGGCGATCAACAGCCCGCCGGCTAACGGGCCCAGAATCTTGCCTCCGTTGTTGGTCATGGTCTCCAGGGACATGGCATGGGCGATTCGGGCTTCCCCGGCCAGGTCGAAAAGCGCTGTCCGCCGGGTGGGGTCGTCAAAAACCTTGGCCGTGCCCTGCAAAAGTATGGCAAGGAAAACATACCAGGGATGAATGAGGCCCAGAATCAAGAGCGCCAGCAGCCCCAATGCGACAAGCAAATAGAAGGTGTGGATACCGGCCAGGATCCGCCACCGGTCCAGCCGGTCGGACAGCATTCCGGCTACCAACGACAAAGGCGGACGCGGTCCATTCAGGAAAACGGAAATCAATCCGACTTGAAAGGCCGAGTCGGTCAGTTCGTAAATGAGGTATCCCAGCACCAGCAGTTCCATGCGGCGGGAGATTTCGTGAACCCACCGAGCCGCCCACATCAGGCGGAAGTCGGGGTTTTGCAGGACCATCAGGACAGGAATGTTGGAAAGTGGAGACAAATGGCTTCCCCCCATTGAATGTCGTCCAGAGCTACCAACTAGAGGTCCTATTTACGCCGTGCCTGCCGTGCGGGAGCGCGCAATTCAGTAGCTTGGCTCAGGTCGCCAACATAAGCCGCAAGGCTGCGGGAAGTCAACAGAGGGAGGGCGCATACTTGGAGACCACGGGGGCACATTGGGGCTTAATGTCTCATCGTAACTGTTCAGACTTCGTGGGATCTGAGCGGAGTCCCAAGCGTCGGAATTGGCAATCTAGCTATGAAAGACCGCTCCCGTTGAACGGATATTCCGAGAGGTCCCCTCAACTCTGAACAGTTACGTCTCATCCATTTGGTTGCCCGCGTCTTCGAGAGCATCCACAATGGGGGTGATTTGCTCAACGAACTCCCACACCGTGGCGGCAATGTGGTTGCCGAAGTCGCCAGTCGCAGCTCCGGCCCCCGGACCGACCTTCATCCTCGACTGGCCGGATTGTGGCCCACCTAACTGGAAAAAATCAAGAACCTTCGTGTTGAGGTTCACGCTAGCGGTGTAGTCGACCATACACACCGCCCCTCCCTTAGCCCGAATCCACCGATTGACGGCGTGAGAACAGCGGAGGGGGGGTGAGGGAGCTACAGGGGAGATGGCCTGGGCTCCATTGGGATAGATTGGAGGTCGGCGGACGGTCTTCAGTCGCCGGACAGGGTCCCTATGGCCGTCTGCGGGAGTTGCGATGCGCGGGATGGCGAGAGAATACGCAGCAGGGAACTCCCGCGGACCGGGGTGATGCGAGTTTGCGGGGACGTTGGGTCAGTTGCAGGCAGGCCTTCAGACCGGGAGTGGAATGGCTCGCAACCGGGCCAGGGCGCGACTGAACTGGGTTTCCCAAGGCCAGCGCCGTGGCAGATGCAGGGTGAGGCGGCGTGCCGAGCGGGTGAGCCGTCCGGCCAAGGCGAAGACCCGTCGTCTGAGGGTCTTGGTGGTCACGATCTGCTCACCCAGACCAATCCGCGCCGTCCAGCGGGCCAGGTTATGCGCCATGACCTGGATCGCCAGCCAGGCGCCGTTGGCGGCGAAACGCCCCGACGGCATGTGGTTCAGCCCGACGCCGTACTTGAGGTCTCGGATGGCGTTCTCGACCTCGGCGTGGCGGCGGTGGTCGGCCTCCAGCTCCAGGGTTTCTCCGTCCCGGTCGGTGATGAAGCCGTGATAGCTGTAGGTGGCGAAGAGGGCCAGTTGGGAACCGGGCGTGGGCTTCACACGCCGGACGATGAGCCGCACCGGCGCGGCGTCGGGCTCACTCTGGAAGGGGATATAGGTGGTCTGCGCCACATCGGCGGCGCCGTCCATCCAGTAGGGAATGGGATTCCACTCCTCCTCTGGTATCGCCTCGAACAGGTCCCGCAGGCTTCTGTGCTGGCGGACGGTGATGGAGAAGCGCACGTCCATCTTGCGGCAGACGGATACCACGCTATGAGTGTAGAAGCCGCTGTCGGCCCGCACCGGGAGTTGCCCCCGGGCCCCGGCGTGGCGTACCCGGCCCACCATCTCCCGCAGGAAGTGTCCGGCGCCCCGGGCGGTGTTGGCGCGGCCCTCGCGCAGCCGGGACATCAGCACGTCCCCGGTTCCGGCGGCGATGGCCAGCAGTGGGTGATAGCCCCGCTTGCCGGTGTAGCCGTGGTGTCGCGCTCCCTCCTTGGCCAGACCGTAGCAGAGTTATGCCCGTATCCGGCCCGTGCAGAGGCGACTAACTGGGTGAGTCCGCCCCAGCGGTCACGGCGTGACATCTTAAGTTAGTGAGGAGCAGAGTTATGCCCGTATCCGGCCCGTGCAGAGGCGACTAACTGGGTGAGTCCGCCCCAGCGGTCACGGCGTGACATCTTAAGTTAGTCGGGAGGTCTCGCAGACGGTGGAATCGAGGTCGATGGTGAACGGCGCGTCGCCGGGTCCCGCCCCGGCGGCCCAGGCCCGGGCCAGCAACTCCCGGCTCACCCGGTCCAGTTGACGGACGTGGCCCCACCGGAAGCTGCGCAGGAAGGTGCCCAGGGTGGATGGCGCCTTGACCGTGGAGCCAGGGTGCAGGCCGCCCCCCCGGTGCGCAACGCATCGGCGTCGTCGATGCAGTCGCCGCCCGCCAGCGCAGACGCAACCAGGGTCATTATCTTGTCGCCGGTGTTGGCCACCAGGCGGCAGTCGTCGAAGGCGATTTGGATGCAGTCGGAGTGGTTGCGTGGTAGCATCTTTTGGGTGCTCCTTTTCCGGGGTCGGTTTCTCGTTGCAAAACCATTATCCCGGATTCAGAGGAGCACCTTCCTGCCACTTCAGGACGCTAACCTAACTCCCTCCTTCGGTGGATTCGGGCTAAGGCGTAACGATATCGGTTCCTGGCCATCAGCCCCGTAGAATAGCTCCCCGCCACTTGGCCCAGGGCTATGATAGCCAGTGGCAGGGCCACATAGCCTACGCTCACCTCGTACTTGCCAATCAAGTAGGCGGTGAAATAACTCACAATCGCCCAGAACGCAATGCGGTGGGTAATATTCACCAGGACCGCCGCCCGGAAGAAACGCAGGAACAGCAGCGACCAGAGCCTGGAGAAGAACGCGAAGTTGCGCACCCGTTCCCTGCTGTCCGCCGGGAACCAGAGCCAGTTGGCCAAGAGTCCCGTGGCGAGCATCAGGCCGGGAATCAGAACGGCAAATCTCCACCCTCCTCTGTCAGCCAGCAGGGCGATCACAGGGACGCTTACGGCCGACGACAGGACGTTGATAGCCATGAGGCCACCAACTGCCTGAGCCCGCTTCTGAGGGGAAATAACTTCAGACAATGCTGCTATCGCGTTGGGCGGGAGCATGCCCCCTCCGAGACCGGTCGCCACTCTTAGCGCCAGCAGCAACTCGAAACTTGGAGCGAATGCCGTCGCTATGACTGAGACGGAAAGCACCAGCAGACCCGCCAGCATAACCGGTCGCCGTCCGAAAGAATCGGACAATGGGGCCCACCGAGACCACAGAAACGGCCCATGCAGCGAAGGTGGCCGTGGCAAGTTGACCTGCCACCGGTACGGATATTTCGAAATCTCCCGCTTTGTCCACCAACAAGGGTGGAACAATCAAAGAGGCGCTTTGAGCCGAGAAGACAGCAAACCAGAGAATAGTAAAGAACCGGGCCTTGTTTAACTCTTTGTGTCCTAATTCTGCCGTTCGGGGACTGATGTTGCTTATTCCTCTTTCAACATGGACGTTACTATAGATTCCAGCTGTTCACGCTCGATGGAGCCTGTCCAGCTCCTGAACACCTCGCCCTCAGCGGTTATGAATATCGTGGTAGGCATTGCCCTGACTTGGTAGTCTCTAACGACCTGCCCGTCGTCGGTGTAGCCCGCAGGGTGGCTGATCCCAAGTGCGTCCAGGAGTTTGCTGGCGTCCTTTGGCAAGCCCAGCTCAGTAAACTGCCCCAAGTCGATCCCCAAGAGCTGAACTTTGTCTCCATATTGTTCATAGAAGTCCTGCAGTTCCGGCATTTCCGACCAGCAAGGACCGCAGAAACGCGCCCAGAAATTCAGCACGAGGGGTTAACAACTGCTCACTAATTAGTGGGTTTCAGTATGTGATAGTAGTCAATGGTCAAGCAGACAGACCATGTGCGATGTCTTTGGTGTGCGTTGCGGACTAAAGCAGCACGAACACGAGTTCTGGTATGATGTGATCATGGTACGTCGCAACAGAGGTCACTCAGCGTCCACGGGGTTGAATCCGTCGCCCGGCCCATTGGTCAGCACCTATCAGACCCGGATCGCTGACTATGGCGATTTGGAGCCCATTGAGGGCGAGGCGGCATTAGCCGCTTACGCGGAGCTCTACGGCCGGGTGCAGCGTAAACTGTTTGCGGACTTTTCAGCTGGTAAGTTACCTGGACTTTGTACAAAAGCCAGTAACCATAAACCAGTAACGACAAGATTGGTGCGCCGCCACCTGTGGATGTCGCCCGGGGGTTTTTCAATGTCTAGGCGCGACAGCGACAGTGAAAAAGTCCCAGCCGCGCTATACGACCGCCTCACAGATACGCCCACCTACGCGGCTCGAATGTACAAAGTCCAGGTTACCTGCGTCTCTGAAGAAGGTGTACCTGCAGCGATACGGGATACCGGCTCGAATGTTCAACGGCCTGCGGGTATCGTTGGAAGGCCAGGTGTCCGCTGTCCAGAAGACCATGGGGCTGAGGCGGGATAACCTTCAGCGCCGGATTGGCCGGGCTGAGCTTGAGATTGCCAAGGCTGTTGAGCGTGGGCGCTTGAATCAGGTGCATCATAAGAGGCGCCGGTTGGCCAATCTGAGATTCAGGCTGGCTGGGTTGGATGCTGATGTTGCTGCAGGCCGGGTGAGGCTCTGCTTCGGCTCGAAGCGGTTATGGCGGAAGCAGCATGACCTTGAGGCCAATGGTTATGGCAGCCATGAGGAATGGCTGAGTGACTGGCGGGATGCCCGGAACGACGAGTTTTTCGTACTGGGGAGCCGTGATGAAACCGCGGGTTGCCAGCTGTGCGTTGCGAATGTTGCCGATGACGGTACTCTAACCCTACGGTTGCGCATGCCGGACTCTTTATCGGAGCGGCATGGCAAGTACTTGGTCATTGGGGGAGTGCGGTTCGCCTACGGCCACGACCAGGTGTTGGCTGCGCTTCAGAGCAATTCTGAGTATGCCGGTTATCAGCGGCAGCATGGGGAGAAGGAAGCCCGGTCTACGGGGTTGGGTCAGGCCATCAGCTACCGTTTCAAGCGGGATGCCAGGGGATGGCGGGTGTTCGTTACCACCAATATGATGGACGTGACGGTTGTCACGGACCGGCGGCGTGGTGCAATCGGCGTCGATTTGAACGCCGACCATCTGGCGGTCGCCGAGACCGATGCGTCTGGAAACTGCTTGAAGGCCTGGCGGGTGCCGCTGGTCACCTATGGCAAGAGCACTCATCAGACTGAGGCTCTGATCGGCGATGCGGTGGCTGGGGTGGTCGAGTACGCCCGTAGTTCTGGCAAGCCCATCGTTATCGAGGAGCTGGACTTTCGTCAGAAGAAGTCTGTCTTGGAAGGTGAAAACCGGAAGTACTCCCGGATGCTCTCCAGTTTCAGCTATGGGAAAGTCAAGGCGTACTTCATCTCCCGTGGTTATCGTCAGGGAGTAGAAATTCATCAGGTCAACCCGGCCTTCAGTTCAGTGATGGGCCGGGTCAAGTTCATGGAACGATACGGGCTCAGCGTCCATCAGGCGGCTGCCTTGGTGCTGGCCCGTCGTTTGCTTGGTTGCTCAGAGCGTATCCCGCGCCTTCGGGTTGCACCTGTTGGCAATGGCGTCCATGTCGCCTTCACCGTACCTGCAAGGAAGCGAGTGAAGCACGTGTGGGCGTACTGGGGTGCGATCTCTCGGCAGCTGAGACCGGCGCTTGCAGCGCAGTACCGGCTGGGGAAGCGGAGAGGCGGATCCAATCCGGCTCAGGCTGATCCGCAGGTTCAGGCCTGCGGAAGGGCTTGAGTGAGGACCAGTTCGGTGTTTCCGGGTGCGATTCCCGGTCGGAGCCGTCTTGAACTGTTGGGGCGGCGAATGGTGGGTTTTCTTGGTCATTGCGACTAAAGTCAACCTTTTTACAACGGTTGGCCAGTTACGCCGGAAAGCCTCAGTTCCTCTCCACCCAGAATATCCGCGCCTTGAAACAACTTAATCTCAAAGTCCGGGGCGACGGAACCCGACAAACTGCTGTGGAGACGTGGGCTCCGGGGCAACGGTGGAGCTTGGAGGTGCCGTGAGGGCAATTGTGGGCGTCGGCACGGTGTGCGCAGTCGGTGCTGCAGTCCTGGTTGGATCAGGCTGAAGGCTCGGCACGGGAGTATAGGTTGGAACATTCTGACCGCCGCAAGCCGCTGTAAATGCGGAAAGGAAGAGTCCAAGCAGCAGCACCTTACCCAGAGAACCGCCCTTGCGTATGCCACACGAAGTGAGCGCGGAGAATATCATCAATGCGACTCCCTCCGCGCTCTCAAAAGATTCCCGTATTGCGGCCTACGGGCGGGCGGGCGGGCGGTTTAGTTCTTTTTTATTGTACCGTCTGCCTCAATGGTAATTCCAACGATGGGAGCGATAGCGTTGTTGAACACCTCGACAAACGGAGCGTCGGGTCCTCCCACACGGTCTATCCAGTTCGGCAGCACTTGGGTCAGAACCGCGTTGTCGCTGAGGGCGCGCATTTCGGGGCCGAACTCAATATACGTCAACCCGGCGTCGATATTTTTCTGAAGGCCCAGTTCGTTTTGAATGGAACCAAGCCTGAGGGCTTCCAGTTCCATCTTGGCGGACTCTTCTTTCCATATCTCCTGAAGGTCAGTCGGGATCGATTCCCAGACTTCCTTATTGACCACGTTGTGGCTGGAGGGCCACGAAGTGAGCGGCCCGTTGATGTAGCTGATCACCTCGTACCAGCGCTGGCTGTGGCCGGCGTCGCCACCGGTCACACCGGCCTCGAGAATGCCGCGTTCCAGCGCCGTATACACTTCGGCGAAGGCCACGAATTGCGGCTCGCCACCCATTCCACCGATCCAGTCAGATATGGACGTCCCAAAGGCCCGGGTCTTCATTCCCACCACGTCTTCGGGCAGGTTCAGGGGTTCCTTGGTGAACAGAAAGATGTCATCCCCATTGTGCCAGTTGACGTTGATTGGATACCCGCCTGTGTCGTCGATCAAAAGTTGTTCAATGTCCGGCAGCATGGTGGCGGTTGAATCGAACTGTTGCGACCTCTCTGTATACAGGCCAAACAGGTACTGAATCTCCAGCTGCGGCAGATCGCCAGCGACGTAAGGCCCCAGCACGTTGACCATATCCAGTGTGCCGTCCCGCACCAGGTTCAGGGTGTCGGGGCCGGCTACGCCCAACTCCGGAAACGACGTGGACTCGATCAATAGCTTGCCATTGGTCCGTTCTGTCAGCCTATCAATGAGGAACGTATCAACGATCTTGCAGAAAACAATCGCCCTGTTGACGCAGGCGTTCTGGATGACAAAGGGTTCCCCGTTATAGGTTAACGTAGTCGGGTCGGTGAATTTGGCTCGTTCTATAACGCTCCGGTAGTAGTCCGACTCATAGACATACAGGTGTTTTTCCAAGGCGTCCAGCGGGACGTTGCCGTCGGCGTCGCCTTCTGCAGGCGTTGGGGCAGGACCCACCAGCATGCTGAGGTCTCCCACATAAATGGCGCCCGACTTGTTGGCCCGCTCAGCGGCGATGGCCAGAAGCTCGGGACTGTATTCGTCCTCCATGGCAGCAGGTTCATCAGTAGATTCCTCTACTTCGGTCGGTGCCACGGTCGCAGCTACCGTTGGCGCCTCTGTCGGGACCTCAGTGGGCGGAGTGTCGGTTACCGGAACAGCCGTCGCGGCCCCCCCGCAAGCCAGCAGCAATACGCTTGCGATACCCAATATGAAAAGCAGAATATATTTCCGCATTTTGACGCTCCCCGGCTCATAAATTGCTGATCATTTGCAGGGCGCCGGCAATCGGGTTGAGAGCAGACCCCAAATGAAAGCGCAATTATAGATGCCAAAGAGAACACGGTCAAAGATAATTAGCGCAAGCGCGATATAGTTTTCATATATTATTAGTCTTACCGAGGAAATAACGAGGAAATAATTTTTCGTTTTTATTATGTAATTCGTACTTAGCCCAAATCCACCGATGGACGGCGCGAGGACAGCGGAAGGTGGGTGAAGAAGTTACAGACGCGATGGTCCGGGCTCGAATTCGGGTAGACGGGAGGTTGGCGGGCGGTCTGCAGGCGCTTTTGGGGGCACCGATGGCGGCCTGCAGTGGCTTTGGCGAGCGAGATGGCAGGATAGGACACGGCAAGAGGCGCTCGCGGACCGGGATGGCGCGAGTTGGCGGGGACGTTCAGTTGGCCGGATGACGGGTCAGTGGCCGGATGACGGGTCAGTGGCAGAAGGGCGCCGTCAGGCTGGGAGTGGCAGGGTGCGCAGCCTTGCCAGGGCGCGGCTGAACTGGGTCTCCCAGGGCCAGCGCTGTGGCAGATGCAGGGTGAGGCGGCGCGCCGAGCGGGTAATCCGTCCCGCCAGACCGAAGAACCGTCGTCTGAGGGTCTTGGTGGTCACGATCTGCTCACCCAGACCGATACGGGCTGTCCAGCGGGCCAGATTGTGCGCCATCACTTGCACCGCCAGCCAGGCAGCGTTGGCGGCGAAGCGGCCCGAGGGGAGATGGTTCAGCCCGACGCCGTACTTGAGGTCGCGTATCGCATTCTCGATCTCGGCGTGGCGGCGATGATCAGCCTCCAGTTCCAGCATCTCCCCGTCCCGGTCGGTGATGAAGCCGTGATAGTTGTAGGTGGCGAAGAGGGCCAGTTGGGAACCGGGCGTGGGCTTCACCCGCCGGACGATGAGCCGCACCGGGGCGGCGTCGGGCTCACTCTGGAAGGGGATATAGAGCTTGTCTCAGAAGTCCAAGACCATAACGACATTCGGATTATGGATGCCAGTGAAGACAGAATTGTGTTGACTACCAGCAATCTTCCGTAATTGGACGCTGTCTTAATAACGATATTCGTCCTGCTAAATACTTCTGAGACAAGCTCTATAGGTGGTCTCTGCCACATCGGCGGCGCCGTCCATCCAGTAGGGAATCGGCGTCCAGGCATCTTCAAGTATGGCCTCGATGACATTGTGCAGGCTTTTGTGCTGGCGGATGGTGATGGAGAAGTGGACATCCATCCGGCGGCAGACGGATACCACGCTATGAGCGTAGAAGCCGCTGTCGGCACGCACCGTGAGTTGTCCCCTGGCTCCGCCGTAGCGTACCCGTCCCACCGTCTCCCGCAGGAAGTGTCCAGCGCCCCGAACGGTGTTGGCCCGGCCCTCGCGCAGCCGGGCCAACAGTACGTCGCCGGTGCCGGCGGCAATGGCCAGCAGCGGGTGATAGCCACGGGCGCCGGTATAGCCCCCGTATCAAGTACGGGGCAGGCTGTGGTGGCGCGCTCCCTCCTTGGCCATGCCGTAGGTTTCGCAGATGGTCGAATCCAGGTCGATGGTCAGGGGCGAGTCGCCGGGCCCGTACCCAGCGGCCCATGCCCGGGCCAGCAACTGGCGGCTCACGCGGTCGAGTTGACGGACGTGCCCCCAGCGAAAGCTGCGCAGGAAGGTGCCCAGGGTAGATGGCGCCTTGACCATGCAGCCGAGAACACCGGCCGTCCCAACGGCGCGCAGCGCATCCGCGTCGTCGATGCAGTCGCCGCCAGCCAGCGCGGAGGCAACCAGCGTCAGCATCTTGTCCCCCGTGTTGGCCCGCCCCGGCGCGCCGCCTAGAAAGCTGGCCGGAAACTGGAGCGGTTCCGACGAGCGGTTATACTCTGGGCAATCCAGGCTAGTAGTCTGACTGCTTAGAAATGATGACACGAAAAGTATGCGCCTTGGCGGAGATCACCATTGGCCAAGTTCCGCCGGTGCTCACACCAATATCGGCTACTCCTCATTTCAAAGATTTCGTACTACTAGGCGAACTGGAATCATATGGTCGTGGGCCGAAGTGGACTCCGAGGACTGGGTTGCAAACAGGTTCAGTGGCTTCTGAGTCTGTTCGATGGTGGGATGATTTTCCCTTGGTAGACTCGCCCTGGCTGTCTGGGACCTTCGAAAGCTGGATCAGTTGTCCTGATATACTGCACCTGAGTGGGCCAATCTCATGGACATCGTAAAGGTGTTCAGGGATTTGGCTGTGTCGTCCCTTTGGGGGACGACGCGACAGCCAGCGGAGCACTTCCCCGCATGTCATCCTTGGTGGTTCTCCACCATCTGAATACTCCGACGCTGTCTGGGTCGCCTGGACTCCGCTGGGCGCCTTCTACTCTTTCCAGAGAACGGGTCGAATGAAGACCAAGATCGGAATACTCTCAGTGTTGGCATTGATGATGTTCATCGGTGGCCTCGCCGCCATGCTGGCCGTTGGTGTCATCTCGCCGTTGGGAGTCCAGGGCGCTCACTTGCCCACCAGCGACAACGGTCAATGTGCAGGTTTACAACAGGGTCGGATGGTCACCAATGTAACGGTAACCAGCTCTCCCAATGAGCCTGGGGCGACGGCCCAGTACACCGTCAAGTTCGTGACCGGAGAAGTACTGCAGGCGAACGTGGACACGATAGTCTTCGACATCGACTCATCGGGGGGCGTGCCCTCGTGCATCTCGGCGAGCGACGTCTTTATGTCCGCAAGCGCGGTCACCGGCGGCGGACAGGCCAACCAATTCGTCACCCCGTCTCTGGACCCCAGCCACGAATCCGGCTCTGCAGGACGTGACATCTACACCATTGATGTGCCCGACATGGATACGACTGTGTCTCCCGGGATACAGAGCACAGATGCAGGCGCGACGGTTACAGTGATTTTCCCCATCGGCGCGGGGTTCACCAACCCCACGGAGAGCGGGTCCTATGACTTCACCATCAGCACCAGCAAGGAAACGACGGGCGTGATGGCCACGTTCACCACCCCCTTGACGCTGCATATCAGCGATACGGCGGACCACCGGGACACGCCCATAACCGTGTGGGGCAAGGGTTTCAAGAACGGAACCGTGGCCACCACATATCTTGACAGAAGCCGCGACGCCAACGGCAACATCGTCAACGTGCCCGACGGTATATGGACCCCCGGCATCGACGTGGACCTGTTGTTTACGTATGTGGGCTCCGACGACACCTTCACGGAAACCTACAACGTGACGGTACCTCCCTTTGCTGTGGAGGGACCAAACCAGATCAATGTGATAGACGGGGACAGCCCTCCCAATCACTATAATGGCATGGGCGGACAGACCCCTGTCACGTTCACCATTGAGCCTCTGCTGTCCATTCCCACCTCTTTGGTCACATTGGGGAATGAAGTCGAGCTCACCCTGGTGGACTGGCCGGCCACGGACCGGGTCATGGACCACGTGACGGCCGACTCCCAGGGTGTTGACCAGATAATGCAGTCCTCCGTGACGATTGCCGGTATCCCGCAGCAGATCACTTCCGGTGATGGACAGGTTGGTTCCGACAACGAACACACCTTCCGGATTCTTGTGGGCACCGCGGTCCCAACCGGCGTTCAGCAGTTGAAGGTGAAGACCTACACCTCCGGCCAAATGATGAGCGATGTCCCGGCAGGCGCGTCTGATACCGGGAACATCGTAATACAGGACGAGATCCCTCTGGGAGACACGCTCCCGGAACCCAACAGCGCCGCGGGAGACCGGGCCGCACTGGTCGCCCTCTTCAACGCCACGGATGGGGTGAACTGGACCAACACCACCAACTGGCTGACTGACGCGCCCCTGGACGAATGGTATGGCGTGAGTGTGGGAGGGTTGCCGCGGCGGGTTACGGGGTTGTACCTCGGCAGGAACCACCTGAGCGGGCAGATGCCAGCGGAACTGGGGAACTTGACCAGCCTGACCCGACTGAACCTCATCGGCAACCAGCTGAGCGGGACGATACCGGAGGAGTTGGGCAGCCTGACCAACCTGTGGTACCTGAACCTCAGCGAAAACCGGTTTAGCGGAGAGATAACCGCGGAGTTGGGAGGCCTGTCCAGCCTGCGGGAACTGTACCTATACGAGAACCAGTTGACCGGAATGATCCCAGCGCAACTGGGCAGCCTGGCCAACCTGGAATACCTGGACCTCGCACGGAACCAGTTGAACGGGACGATCCCAGCGCAACTGGGCAGCCTGGCCAACCTGGAGTACCTGGACCTCGGGTGGAACCAGCTGACCGGGCCAGTACCCTCGGATTTGGGCCGACTCACTAATCTGGGTGTGCTGTCGCTTGGGACGAACCGGTTGAGCGGTACAATCCCGACGCAACTGGGCAGTCCGACCAACCTCACGCATTTGTCCCTCAACCACAATCAGTTAAGCGGGCAGATACCTGAGGAGTTGGGAAACCTGACCAACCTGCAGGCTTTGGACCTGAGCATCAACCAGTTGAGCGAGCAGATTCCGGCAGACCTCGGCGACTTGACGAACCTCAACGACCTGTCCCTCAACAGCAACCGGTTGAGTGGCGAGATACCGGAGGAGTTGGGCAACCTGACCAACCTGGAGTCTGTATACCTCAGCAACAACCAACTGATTGGATGCATTCCCCGGAGCCTGAAGAGGGTGACGAATAACGACCTAGCCGGGCTTGGCCTGCACTTCTGCGACATGTTCGGTCCCGGCAGCGTCGTAGGAGACCGGGACGCGCTGGTGGCCCTCTACAATGCTACAGACGGCGCGAGTTGGGCGAACAATTCCGGCTGGCTGACCGATGTCCCCATGAGCCAATGGCACGGTGTAGAGACCGCCAACACCGGAAGGGTGACCGGGCTCATCCTCGAGACGAACCAATTGAGCGGGGAGATCCCGGACGGACTGGGTGCCCTGACCAACCTGGCCACGTTGAACCTCGGAAGCAATCGCTTAAGGGGGGAGATACCGGCAGGACTAGGCAATTTGACTAACCTGACCGAGTTGCACGTCAGCTTCAATCAGTTGAGCGGAACGATACCGGCGGGGCTGGGCAACTTGACTAATCTTAAGTCGTTGCAACTCGTCGGGAACCTGCTGAGCGGTGGGATACCGGCGGGGTTGGGCAACCTGATCAACTTGACCGAGTTGAACCTCTGGTCCAACAGGCTAAGCGGGGAGATACCGGTGGAACTGGGCAGCCTGACCAACCTGACCAAGTTGGACCTCAGCCAGAACCCGATAAGCGGGGAGATACCGGTGGAACTGGGCAACCTGACTAACCTCAGATCGCTTCGCTTCAAGGGTAACCAGCTAAGCGGGGAGATACCGCCGGAACTGAGCAACCTGACATCCCTCGAAGCTCTGTTCCTGTCTCATAACCGGTTGACTGGGAGAATTCCCGAGGAACTGGGTAGCCTATCCAACCTCGCTGGATTGTTCCTCAACCACAATCAGTTAGGCGGCGACATACCGGGGGAACTTGGCGGCCTGACCAACCTGACCAGTCTGTATCTCCACCACAATCAGTTAGGCGGTGAGATACCAGCGGATTTGGGCAGCCTGGCCAACCTTACCGGGATGCACCTCAACGACAATCAGCTGATCGGGCAGATACCAACGGAGTTGGGCAACCTGTCCAACCTGACCAATCTCCTTCTAGGCCACAACCAATTGACCGGTCGCATACCGGTGGAGTTGGGCAACCTGACTAACCTAGTCAGCCTGGGCCTCAACGACAATCAATTGAGCGGTGATGTACCACTGGAGTTGGGCAACCTGAGCAACCTGGGGTCCGTATACCTCAGCAACAACCAGTTAACCGGATGCGTTCCCGCGAGGCTGCGGGGCGTACCGCATAACGACTTCACTGAGCTTGGTCTACCCTTATGCGAGATGCCCGGTCCTGGCAGCGTCGCAGGAGATCGGGCCGTCCTGGTCGCCCTCTACGACGCCACCGATGGAGCCAACTGGGGCAGGGGCAACTCCGGCTGGCTGACCAGCGCGCCCATATCCCAATGGTTCGGTGTAACTACTGATGCTGAGGGACGGGTCTCCGCTCTTCACCTCCAAAGCAACCTGCTGAATGGCGAGATTCCGAGTGAGCTGACCAACCTGACCAACCTGACCGAGTTGGACCTGAGCGAGAACTACGAGCTAGTTGGGGAGATACCGGCGGAATTGGGCAACTTGACCAACCTGACCAAGTTGTATCTCTATGGCAACCGGTTAAGCGGGGAGATACCGGCGGAACTGGGCAACCTGACCAACCTCACCAGGTTGCTCCTCGGCGGAAACCAATTGACTGGTGAGATTCCAAGTCAACTGGGTAACCTAACTGGCCTGATCGAGTTGGGACTCAGCTGGAACCGGTTGACCGGGATGATCCCGGAGGAACTTGGCAACTTGACCAACCTCACCGATTTGGAACTCAGCCCGAACCGGTTGACCGGATGTATCCCGGCAGGTCTGCGGAGCGCGGCGAATAGCGACCTCGCTGACCTTGGGATCCCCTTCTGCGACATGCTCAACGGGTCACCGGTGTCGGTTATAAGGTTTATGCCTCCAGACGCCCCAGTCAGGATTGACTCCAGTATTACTCTGGAGGCCACATTCAGCGAACCGGTCTCGGGCTTTACTTTGGACGACGTCAGTGTGGCCAACGGCGCGGCCAGCAGCTTTTCAGGCAGTGGTGCCGTGTACACCTTTGACGTTACACCCAACGCCATCGGCGAGGTCACGGTAGACATCGCTGCCAGCGCAGCGGAAGATGCTGAGGGCAAGGGCAATGTTGAGGCCCACTTGCCCATCGGCATCCCTTATGACGACGACGGAAACGGCACGATAAACATGCCCGAGGTCATTGGCGCCGTGGTTGATTACTTCGATGGCCTAATCACCCTAGAGCAGGTGTTCGCCGTGATCGCACTTTATTTTTCCAGCTAAACTAAAGCCAAAGTGGGATGTGCATTTAAGTGGCGATGATGATCAACTGGGTTGCGCGGGTAAATCCCTCTCATCTGTACTTGGAGAATGATCCTGCTCCGTCGTTTGACCCCCACAATCTGCGCATTTCACCTTGGCTTTAGTTTAGCTCTGTCAGGCTGGCGAGGTTGCCTAACTCCGAGGGTATCTCCCCGGTCAATTCGTTCTGGGAGAGATCCAGCTCTGTGAGGCTGGCGAGATTGCCCAACTCTGAGGGTATCTCCCCGCTCAACTCGTTATTTCTGAGGTCCAGCGATGTAACCCGGTTTCTGGACCCACCGGTGGTGACGCCAGACCACCCGGTAA
Organism: Dehalococcoidia bacterium; assembly: GCA_965226875.1. Lineage (GTDB taxonomy): Bacteria > Chloroflexota > Dehalococcoidia > Lucifugimonadales > UBA3495 > VXOI01. Next base: position 61,791 of record OZ245439.1, read on the forward strand.
TGGGGACATCGCTCAGCCAGTTATAGTTGTCTTTCCAATTCGGGCCGCCAGTGGCGTTATAGAGGGCGATCAGCGCTTCTCGGTCTGTTTTGGCCGAGCTCTGCGCCATCGGTGGCCTGGCGGTGGCCCTGGGCGTGGACGACGGTTCAGCGCTGGGCGTTGTCGGCTCCGGGGCGGCCTGTCCAGAGGATGCATTGCCCTCTGGCTCACCGGCATTGCCCTCCGGCTCACCGGTGGTCCGTTCCGAGTCGGGCATCTCTGTCGGCTCATCGGTGACTCGTTCCGAGTCGGGAAGGTCTGTCGGCTCGACGGTGGCCCGTTCCGAGGATGGCTCATCCGCCGGCTCATCGGAGCCGCCGCAGGCCAGAAGCAGCAACGGCAGAAGCAGTGCTAAGGCAAAGATTCCCAGGAAAAGTCGTGGCGTTCTCATCTAAACCAATACCAAGGTGGGATGTGCATTTCGGGGAGATTGACGATGACCGAAAGGACTCCACGGCACCTCATATCACCTTTAGGCCCCAACTGGGTGGGCACCGATAGTGCGGTCTAGCGATATGTACATTTCACCTTGGCTTTAGTTTAGATTCGCTCCCTGCGTTTGCTGGGCCGGGGTGGGACTGATCAACGACAATTAGTCTTGCCGGTGGCGACGACTATTTTTGCCGGTCACATGTGGTAATCATCCGGTACAGGAGGTGCCGGATTGGTTACGGATCAGCAAGTCGCATTACTGAGGCAAAGACGGATGGAAGGAAAGAAACAACAGACGGCGGCGGCCATGGCGGGGATGAGCGAGCGGTCGGCACGGAAGTGGCAGTGTGGCCCGTTGCCGTCGGAGACCAAGCAGGAGCGCCGGTGGCGCACCCGGCCCGATCCCTTTGACGGCGTCTGGGAGGAAGAAATCCTGCCCCTGCTCCAAGGCGAGGCCGCCGGCAGGCTCAAGGCAACGACAATTATCGAGTGGCTGGAGGAGAAATCCCCCGGCCGGTTCAGCACCTCCCAGCTCCGCACCCTGCAACGACGATTACAGGACTGGCGAGCACTCAACGGTCCGGATCAGGAGGTCTACTTCCCCCAGGAGCATCCACCTGGCCGGGAGGCGCAGCTCGACTTCACCCACTGCAACTCCCTGGGAGTAACCATCGGCGGCCGACGCTACCGCCACCTGCTGTTCCAGCTGGTGTTGAGCCATTCAGGGTGGCGCTACGCCGAGGTGGTTGCCGGCGAGACCTTTGTGGCCCTGAAGCAGGGACTCCAGAACGCGCTCTGGGAACTGGGCGGCGCGCCCCAGATCATACGCTCCGACAACAGCTCGGCCCTCACCCATGAGATAAAGCGCAGCCGCGGCCGGGCCCTGAACGACAACTACGCCGAGCTCCTGGAGCACTACGGGATCGAGGCCACGCTGATCAATTCCGGGGAATCCCACGAGAATGGCGTGGCCGAGCAGGCTCATTACCGGTTGAAGGACGCTTTGGACCAGGCCCTGATGCTGCGGGGCAGCCGGGACTTCGATTCCGCCGAGTCCTACACCGGCTTCGTCAGGAAGGTGGTTGAGCGGCGCAACCGCCTGGTGCAAGGGAAGCTGGAGCAGGAACGCCCACGTCTCCAGTGCCTGCCCCCAGCTCCGGTGCCGGAGTACGTCAACCACTAGGCCCGGGTGCGCAAGTGGAGCACCATCCAAGCAGCCGGACGGACCTACACCGTGCCCTCCCGGCTCATCGGGAAGGAGGTGCAGATACGCCTGTACGCCGAGCGTCTGGAAGTGTACTACAAGGGCCACTTGGTGGAACGCATGGAGCGGGTGCGCGGTGAAAGGGAGGCCAACGTCAATTACCGCCACGTCATCGGCTCCCCCGGTCCGCAAGCCCGGGGCCTTCGCCCGCTACCGGTTCCGGGAGCAGATGTTTCCCACCATGACCTTCCGCTTGGCCTACGACGCCCTCAAGAGGTGGCGAGGCGAGCGGGCCGACGTGGAGTACGTGCGGATCCTGCACCTTGCGGCGACAACCATGGAGTCCACGGTGGACAGCGCCCTGTCCCTGCTGCTGGAGGCCGGAAAGCCCTTCGACTACGCCACGGTCAAGGAACTGGCGAACCCGGCTCCGCCGCGGGCGCCGGTGCTGAGCCTGTCCGGGATGCCGGACCTGAGGGTCTACGACTCCCTGCTGGCGGGGGTGGCCTGATGATGGAGGCCAACGCCATTAAGGTCCGGATCGGGGAGCTGTGCCACCAATTCCGGTTGCCCACCATGGGGGCGCAGTCGGTGTCCCGATTCACCGCCGCCGGACATGGCGACGCCCTGGAGACCCTCTTGGAAGTGCTGGAGCAGGAGGCCGAGGACCGGAGGCAGCGCCGCATCGGCCGGCTGCGCACCGCATCCAGGCTGCCCGCCGGCAAGACCTGGGAGACCTTCGAGCACGACCGTGTGCCCCTGGCTCTGCGGCAGCAACTGGGCGAGCTGTCTGACGGCAGCTTCGTCGACCGCGGCGTCAACGTGCTGGCCTTCGGACTGCCCGGCACCGGGAAGACCCATGCACTGTGCGCCTTGGGCCACCGGCTGGTGGAAGCCGGACGCTCGGTGCTCTTCGCCCCGGCCTACCGGCTGGTGCAGGACCTGCTCGCCGCCAAGCGGGACCTGGCGCTACCGCGACAACTACGAAAGCTCGACAACTACGACTTCCTGCTGCTGGACGACCTGGGGTACCTGCCCCAAGGGGCCGAAGAGTCCGAGGTGCTCTTCACGCTCATCGCCGAACGCTACGAACGCCGGTCCCTGGGCATCACGTCCAACCTGGTCTTCTCCCAGTGGGAGCACATCTTCGCCAACCCAATGGCCACGGCGGCGGCCATCGACCGGGTGGTCCACCACTCGGTCATCCTGGAATTCGACGTCCCCAGCTACCGCACCGGAGTGGCCCAGCAGCGCAGTCAGAAACAGGGGGTGAACCGGCAAGAATAATTGACGGAACCGGCAAAAGTAGTTGACGCTGAACAGGGACGGCATGGTGCGTCCGAAATCTAACACCCGGCGGAAAATTCCCTGCACCGCCTTGGACTGCGATTCCGAGGGTAGTTGTACAACTGGGACGGGCGAAGTCGAAATAGGGGCCTTAATTCTCACCCTGCGGCGAGGTAATCCCTCCAGTTGGAGTTTCTCATCTGAAAACGGTCTTTGGGAAATTCGTCGGAGGCGGTCTGCAACTCTCGACTGTACCGCTTTCTGTTAGGCGCTAGTGTACTGTATCTAAAGTGCGTCGGCAAAAGCCGGCCACGTTGGCCAGGGTTTGGTCAGCGGTCTTGGTCCAGACAAAGGGCTTGGGGTCTTCGTTGGTGACGTCCAGGTAACGGTAGATGGCAGCCTCCAGTTCGCCGCTGCTCTGATGCACTCCACGGCGCAACTGCTTTTCGGTGAGCAGCCCAAACCAGCGTTCCACCAGGTTCAGCCAGGAGGCGCTGGTGGGCGTGAAGTGGATCTGGAAGCGGGGCCGTTTGGCGAACCAGTTCCGGATCAGCGCCGTCTTGTGGGTGGCGTAGTTGTCCGCAATCAGGTGCACGTCCAACCCGGCGGGCACCTCGGCCTCGATGGCATCGAGGAACTTGCGGAACTCCACGGCCCGGTGGCGGCGGTGGCACTGGCCAATCACCTTGCCGGTTCTGGCGTCCAAAGCGGCGAAGAGGGACGTGGTGCCGTGGCGCACGTAATCATGGGTGCGCCGCTCCACCTAGCCCGGGCGCAGGGGCAACAGCGGCCTGGTGCGGTCCAGGGCCTGAATCTGGGACTTCTCGTCCACGCACAAGACCAACGCCCGGTCCGGCGGATCAAGGTAGAGGCCCACAATGTCCCGCACCTTTTCGATAAAGCAGGGGTCCGCCGACAGCTTGAAGGTTTCGGTGCGGTGCGGTTGCAGTGCGAAGGCGCGCCAGATGCGGCTGACCGTGGTGTGGCTCAGACCGGAACTCCGGGCCATGGACCGGGTGCTCCAGTGCGTGGCGTCCTTGGGTGTGGACTCCAGCGTCAGCGTAATCACCCGTTCCACGTCTTCATCAGTAACCGCTCGCGGTCGGCCGCTGCGGGGCTCGTCCGACAGGCCGTCCAATCGCTGTTCCAAGAACCGGGAACGCCACTTCCCCACCGTTTCGTCGGACACCTCCAAGGCGGCAGCCACTGCGATGTTGCTGCGGCCATTGGTACAGCCCAGAATGATTCTGGCCCGCAGCGCCAGGCCCTGGGCCGTCTTGGGGCGACGAACCCACCGTTCCAGCGTTTCCCTTTCGCTGGACTTTGCGCAATTCAAGCGGCGTAGGCAAGCTGGACTTTACGCATTTTAAGCGGCATAAGCGAGGGAATTTGCAATTCGATGGTACAGAGTGGCGGGGAGTTTCTGTACATCGGAGTTGGCGGTCGATAGTGAAAAACCCTCCGACACCAACCACCAGTGGCTACGCACAAAGGTGATATCATCCATTACTTTTCCTGGATTTTGCGTAAAGTCGAGTTTCGGTGTCGTCCAATATCAACGGCGGCATTGGCCTTCCGATCGCCATGATCATCCCTCTCCTGAGTCGGTGATCGAAAGGATACCTCATTGCGAACACTTTTACTACTAACTTCAGTTACACTACACTAGGAAGGCCTCGGTGGTCTCGGCGGGGTAAGCCTTGACGAAGCAGCCGTCGCTGTGGGGCAGATCGATGACGAAGCAGTGGGCCTTGCGCTCCACGCCGCCGATGACCACCAGGGCCTCCCCGAAGTCGCACTGGGCGTGGCCCGGCGCATGGGACGGCACGAACATCTCCCTGGTCTGACGGCGATTCTCTCTGACGTAGTCCTTGACCGTGACGTAGTGTATCCGCCGTCGAAACCGTACTCGTCCCGCAGCCGCTCGAAGATGCGCTTCGCGGTGTGGCGCTGCTTCCTGGGACGCCTGAGATCATCCTCCAGGATCCGGTCGATGACGCCGGTGTAGGGCTCCAGCTTGGGACGCCGGGGCGGGGTCTGTCTCCGGTACCCCGGAGGCACGGAGTACGCCAGCATCTTGCGCACGGTGTCCCGGTGCAGGCCGAACTCCCGGGCTGCTTCCCGCATGCTCATCCCATCCACCATCACCGCCCTTCGGACCCGCAGATATACGTCCACTCTGTACATCCGTCGCACCATCCATGGGGTCGGCTACAACCCTATGAATGATGGCAGGCGGCACAGTATTTGGTCGCCGATACTCAGCAATCTTCCGCCCACGCGGCCCACTTTAACTCCGCCGTTTACAGATAGGGCTTCTGCCAAAAACTCGCCATCAACAACGTCCTTTATGGGCCTGGCCAACCCCAAGTGATAGCCGCACAAGACTCTTGGCATATCGTCAACTACAAAGGCGGGAATTCCGATCTCGTCCGGCGTTTCCGAATCCTTGGTAAAGAGGACATCGCCCTTCCGCAGGGTCCATCTGTCCCTCTCCGAATAGGTGGCCGTTGCGCCCATTAGGTCCATTCCCAAACGGATGCGGCGATTGTAAAAAACATCAATGTAGTTGCAGAGTTGGACAGGTAGTTCCTCGTCGACTGTCCTCTTGTCCACGCCGCTAAAGGCAACATCAGCAACATCCCCCAGCCGAACGCGCTGCCAGCCTTCGGGAATGGCATTCTTTTCCCCGGAGCTTTTCACTAAACGTCTTCCGTTGCGGCGGGGCGTATTTCGTAGATGTTCACCGGAAGGCCAGCCTGCTTGGCCGCCAGCCAACGTTGGAAGCCTTGCGGACTCTCCCCCGAAGGTATGCCGGCCATCAGCATTTCCACGCTGAGATCTTCGTCCAGGTCGGGCCAGTGTATATGCTGGCCCTCGGCGTTCAGCTCCCAGTTGTCCCGTTCTTCCTGCGTTGCGTGGACCAGGCGGGGGTACCAACCCAAAGGCGCGGTAATTGTTCGCCCGTCGGCAAGCTCTGCGGTCAACGATTCATCAGTGACTTTGATGGCGATCGCCCCTGGAATTTCCAGTTCAACGGTTAAAGAATTCATGCCATCTCCTCACCAATTCGCTTTGATTCTGCTCAACAATCCGGCGAATGGTCCGTATTTCCCGCTGATTACAATTCTGACTGCTGGCCAAGTCCACGGGAACCAGCCAGAACTTGGCTGAACCGTTATCCCGCTTGACATGGACATGAGGCGGCTCGTTCCGGTCCCACGCTACGATATAGAATCGGTAAGGGCCTTCCCTCAACAACACGGGCATGGTACTTCCATCCTACCGGCCATAGCCCAGCTCCGCCAGCAGCGCGTCCATACGGGCCGTGGCCTCGTCGCGGCGGCGGGCCTCCCGCAGCTGGGCCAGCGCCTCGGCCACCGACAGCGTCTCCACCGGCTCGGTGGTGTCCACGTAGCGGCTGATGTTCAGGTTGAAGTCGTTTCCCTCAATCTCGGCCAGGTCGGCCACGTGGGCGAAGCGGTCCACGTCCTCGAAGGCGCGGTAGGCCGCGACGATGCCGGCGATGTGCTCCTTGTCGAGGAAGTTATGGGCCCGCTCGGAGCGGAAGTAACCCGGCTGGGCCGCGTCCACGAACAGCACCTTGCCGCGCCGCTCGGCGGGCTTGTCCCGGTTCAGGACGCAGATGGCGACGGGGATGCTGGCCCCGAAGAACAGGTTGGGAGCCAGGCCGATGACTGCCTCGAACAGGTCGGCCTCGACGATGCCCCGGCGTATCTTGCCCTCGGAGCCGCCCCGGAACAGGATGCCGTGGGGCATTACGACGCCCACCCGGCCCTGAGCATTGGTCACCGCCAGCATGTGCAGCAGGAAGGCCAGGTCGCCCCTGGTCTTGGGCGGGATGGCCCCGTAGCGGTCGAAGCGGTGATGTTGGTCGCCGGGGGCGTGGTCGTGGCCCCAGTTCTTCAGACTGAAGGGCGGATTGGCGATGACCCGGTCATAGCACAGCAGCCGGCCCTCCGCGTCCACCAGCCCCGGCTCCGCGATGACGTCGCCGGCCTCCAGCCGAGCCGACCGCAGGCCGTGGAGCAGCAGGTTCAACTTGCCGATGGCCAGTGTCCCCAGGTTGCGCTCCTGCCCGTGGAGCCCCAGGTTTCGGATGTCGCCGCCCCGCTCCTGCACGTACTGGGCGGCGTAGATCAGCATCCCGCAGGACCCGGCCGTCGGGTCGCAGATGCGCATCCGCTCCTGCGGCTCCGGGAGCTCCACGATTAGCCGAACGACCTCGCGGGGGGTGTAGAACTCGCCGCCCTTCTTGCCCGCGTCGTCGGCGAACTGGTAGATGAGGTACTCGTAGGCGTCGCCGAGGACGTTTCCGGCGTCGACCTGTCCGTCGCGCAGGTTGGCGTCGCTGAGGTCCAGCCCGGCGAAGTGGTTGAGGAGCTGGCGGATGAGGCTCTCGCGGTTGGCTGGGCTGCCCAGTTTCTGCTCGTCGTTCCAGTTGACGCCGGTCAGCACGCCGTCGAGTCGGCCACGGTTGGCGTCCTCCAAGGCGAAGCTGGCCACGTTCAGAGCTTGCCCTAATTCCATAGTCTTGCTGGTGATCACCGACCAACGGGCGTCCTCCGGAACAAAGAACTCGTGCTCGTCGCGGTCGGTTAGGGCCGTTACCAGGGGTGCCCCCCGCGTGGACACCGCGCTCTCAACCTCCTCGTCGAAGCGGTCGGACAGCCGTTTCAAAAAGAGGATGGAGAAGATGTAGTTCTTGTAGTCGGCCGAGTCGATCTGCCCTCGCAGAATGTCGGCGGCCTGCCACAGCTTGCTCTGGAGTTCCTGGCTGGTCAGCGGCATGGTCTCTCTTCAGGTAATCTCTACGGCCTGCAAGTCGTCGTGCACCATCGCGTCGCGGAAAACTTGTCGGCGCATTTGAGCAATCCGCATCTCCGAAGAATATACCTCCACGGTCGTCTCGACGAGTCGCGCCATCAAGTCAAGCCTTCGGGGAGCGGGTACCGGAATCTCGACTTGCGCAAGGCTTGTTGCGGACAATGAATCCGAGGTCGTCTTCACAGTGACCCGGTTTGCCAATTCATCCTGACCGTGGGCCGAGGTCAGCAAATACTACAGCCAGTGTCCCTTGGCTGACCCAGGCCGTTTGGGGCATATCACTAGTAGACCACCATCATTGAAACGATGGCTGGTAAAATGTGAGAGGATGGCAGCCAAAGGAAAAATGTTGGGAAGTGGGGGTGGATGTGATGGTGAAGAAATACCGTGTGGCGCTGGCTGAGGAGGAGCAACAGGAACTGAAGGGGCTGGTGGGCCGGGGGCGGGCGGCAGCTTACCGGCAGACCCACGCCCGCATCCTGCTGCTCTGCGATGAGAACCAGGCCAACGGGTCCATGAAGGACGAGGAGATAGCCCGGGCCCTCAAGGTGGGAACCGCCACGGTGGAACGGGTGCGCCGCCGCTGTGTGGAGGAGAGTCTGGAGAGGGCCCTGGGACGCAAGGAGCAGCTTAACCGCCGCCCCAAGAAGCTGGACGGCCATGATGAAGCCCAGTTGATTGCCTTGGCCTGCTCCCAACCTCCGGAGGGCCGGGCCTCTTGGACGCTGCAACTGCTGGCGGATCGGCTGGTGGAATGCGAGATAGTGGACAGCATCAGCACCGAAACCGTGCGCCAGACACTGAAAAAAACGAACTCAAGCCTTGGCTGAAAGAGTGCTGGTGCATCCCGCCACAGGGCAACGCCGAGTTCGTCTGCGCCATGGAGGACGTGCTGGAGGTCTACCACCGTCAATTCGGGGACAACGAGGTGCTGGTGTGCCTGGACGAAACCAGCAAACAGCTGGTGAAGGAGACCCGCCAGCCCCTCCCGCCGCAGCCCAGGGCTGCCATGGCGTACGATTATGAATACCAGCGCAACGGAGTGAGCAACCTGTTCATGCTATTCGCCCCCTTGGAGGGGTGGCGGCGGGTGGAGGTCACCGAGCGACGCACCCGGACCGATTGGGCGCGAGTGGTACGGAAACTGGTGGATGAGGACTACCCCGACAAGGAGCGGATAGTGCTGGTGATGGACAACTTGAACACCCATCATCCGGCTTCTCTGCACCAGGCTTTTGAGCCGGCCGAAGCGAGGCGTATCGCTGAACGGCTGGAGATTCATTACACGCCGAAGCACGGGAGTTGGCTCAATATGGCCGAGATCGAACTGGGAGTTCTGGCCCGGCAATGCCTGGGCCGCCGGATTCCCGGGCAGGTAGTCCTGGAACAAGAGACCAAGGCGTGGCAGAACCAACGAAACCGTGACTCAATACGGGTGGACTGGCGCTTCACCACCAAGGACGCCCGCATCAAACTGAGGTCGCTATACCCATCACTCCAACGATGACAGACTACTAAACTAAAGCCAAGGTGAAATGCGCAGATGGTGGGGGGCAAATGATGGAGCCGGGTTGTTCTCCAAGTACGGATGAGAGGGATTCACCCGCGCAACCCAGCTGATCATCATCGCCGCTTAAATGTACATCCCACCTTGGCTTTAGTTTAGTATCCGACGATGGTGATTTGACTCGTCAGGCTCTTATTGTTCAGCGTCAACTACTTTTGCCGGTTCCGTCAATTATTCTTGCCGGTTCACCTCCCGTTCCTGACTGCGCTGCTGGGCCACTCCGGTGCGGTAGCTGGGGACGTCGAATTCCAGGATGACCGAGTGGTGGACCACCCGGTCGATGGCCGCAGCCGTGGCCATTGGGTTGGCGAAGATGTGCTCCCACTGGGAGAAGACCAGGTTGGACGTGATGCCCAGGGACCGGCGTTCGTAGCGTTCGGCGATGAGCGTGAAGAGCACCTCGGACTCCTCGGCCCCTTGGGGCAGGTACCCCAGGTCGTCCAGCAGCAGGAAGTCGTAGTTGTCGAGCTTTCGTAGTTGTCGCGGTAGCGCCAGGTCCCGCTTGGCGGCGAGCAGGTCCTGCACCAGCCGGTAGGCGGGGGCGAAGAGGACCGAGCGTCCGGCTTCCACCAGCCGGTGGCCCACGGCGCACAGTGCATGGGTCTTGCCGGTGCCGGGCAGTCCGAAGGCCAGCACGTTGACGCCGCGGTCGACGAAGCTGCCGCTGGCCAACTCGCCCAGTTGCTGCCGCAGAGAGCCAGGGGCACACGGTCGTGCTCGAAGGTCTCCCAGGTCTTGCCGGCGGGCAGTCTGGACGCGGTGCGCAGCCGGCCGATGCGGCGCTGCCTCCGGTCCTCGGCCTCCTGCTCCAGCACCTCCAAGAGGGTCTCCAGGGCGTCGCCGTGCCCGGCGGCGGTGAATCGGGACACCGACTGCGCCCCCATGGTGGGCAGCCGGAATTGGTGGCACAGCTCCCCGATCCGGACCTGAATGGCGTTGGCGTCCATCATCAGGCCACCCCCGCCAGCAAGCTGTCATAGACTCTCAGGTCCGGCATCCCGGACAGGGTCAGCACCGGCGCCCGCGGCGGAGCCGGGTTCGCCAGTTCCTTGACCGTGGCGTAGTCGAAGGGCTCTCCGGCCTCCAGCAGCAGGGACAGGGCGCTGTCCACCGTGGACTCCATGGTTGTCGCCGCAAGGTGCAGGATCCGCACGTACTCCACGTCGGCCCGCTCGCCACGCCACCTCTTGAGGGCGTCGTAGGCCAAGCGGAAGGTCATGGTGGGAAACATCTGCTCCCGGAACCGGTAGCGGGCGAAGGCCCCGGGCTTGCGCACCAGGGCCTGCCCTCGGCCACGACCGGGGGAGCCGATGACGTGGCGGTAATTGACGTTGGCCTCCCTTTCACCGCGCACCCGCTCCATGCGTTCCACCAAGTGGCCCTTGTAGTACACTTCCAGACGCTCGGCGTACAGGCGTATCTGCACCTCCTTCCCGATGAGGCGGGAGAGGGGACGGTGTAGGTCCGTCCGGCTGCCTGGATGGTGCTCCACTTGCGCACCCGGGCCTGGTAGTTGACGTACTCCGGCACCGGAGCTGGGGGCAGGCACTGGAGACGTGGGAGTTCCTCCTCCAGCTTCCCTTGCACCAGGCGGTTGCGCCGCTCAACCACCTTCCTGACGAAGCCGGTGTAGGACTCGGCGGAATCGAAGTCCCGGCTGCCCCGCAGCATGAGGGCCTGGTCCAAAGCGTCCTTCAACCGGTAATGAGCCTGCTCGGCCACGCCATTCTCGTGGGATTCCCCGGAATTGATCAGCGTGGCCTCGATCCCGTAGTGCTCCAGGAGCTCGGCGTAGTTGTCGTTCAGGGCCCGGCCGCGGCTGCGCTTTATCTCATGGGTGAGGGCCGAGCTGTTGTCGGAGCGTATGATCTGGGGCGCGCCGCCCAGTTCCCAGAGCGCGTTCTGGAGTCCCTGCTTCAGGGCCACAAAGGTCTCGCCGGCAACCACCTCGGCGTAGCGCCACCCTGAATGGCTCAACACCAGCTGGAACAGCAGGTGGCGGTAGCGCCGGCCGCCGATGGTTACTCCCAGGGAGTTGCAGTGGGTGAAGTCGAGCTGCGCCTCCCGGCCAGGTGGATGCTCCTGGGGGAAGTAGACCTCCTGATCCGGACCGTTGAGTGCCCGCCAGTCCTGTAATCGGCGTTGCAGGGTGCGGAGCTGGGAGGCGCTGAACCGGCCGGGAAATTTCTCCTCCAGCCACTCGATAATTGTCGTCGCCCTGAGCCTGCCGGCGGCCTCTCCCCTGAGCAGGGGCAGGATTTCTTCCTCCCGGACGCCGTCAAAGGGATCGGGCCGGGTGCGCCACCGGCGCTCCTGCTTGGTCTCCGACGGCAACGGGCCACACTGCCACTTGCGCGCCGACCGCTCGCTCATCCCCGCCATGGCCGCCGCCGTCTGTTGTTTCTTTCCTTCCATCTGTCTTTGCCTCAGTAATGCGACTTGCTGATCCGTAACCAATCCGGCACCTCCTGTACCGAATGATTACCACATGTGACCGGCAAAAATAGTCGTCGCCACCGGCAAGACTAATTGTCGTTGATCACTTATCCCTATTCGTCCCCCGAAACCAGCGGATGATACAGAGTCTCAGGCGGAGCGGGTTCAGCTCCGGATGTGCCTCGCCATCAGGCACGGCAAAAACCAGCGGCGGCCCGTTCAATCCCGCTGGGGGATTCCCGCCAACGAAAAGGGTCGCCGTGTCACCCCGAACCAGTCGACCCGTCAGCCGGGGCCACAAATGCGGTCAGGGGGTTTCCCATCCATCCTCTTACGTGTGTGGACTAGGGAGCGGTTCAGCCACAACAGCCTAACCCCGAAGGCAATGCCGGACGAGTACATGGGCCTCAATCTCCCTGAAGCTGGCCGCTGTATCCAGACTTCTCGAGGAAGGCGGGCCGCGCTCTGTCCGACCGTCGCCTGCGGCCCGCCTTTAGCCCGCCAAAGGCTGCGGAGAACATTACCACCGTAGCCACGGAGGTGATCACAGGAAACCAAGTCAATCAGAAAAGGGCTGGATCTATCCGGTCTGTAGAATCGGCGTCCACTTCGAAACCACGTTCCCAGACATCATGCCGGGTGGAGTCGGGGTTACCCGGGTTCGCCGAGTACAGAATGCCGAGCAAACCCAAGATTCACAGCAAACTAAACAACAGTGAAGGAAAAATGAAGAACGAACAGGCCCTGTAGTACCGGAACCTCCTTGAGAGGGCGGCAGGGTTCCCCCTATTCCTGGACGGAATCGAAGCAACCTGCTCACAGGAGAGCAGTGCTGCTTTCCTTTATATGCAGGACGAAGATGAACCGGAGACACCTGAACACAGGGACGACGATATCGTCAGGGATATACCCCCGAGGTCTGAGCTCCTGGAATTCTTGGGTGACCGCATCCTGGGGGGAGAGGGAGGCAGTCCCCTTCACAAAATGCTGTTAACCCATTGAGAGTGTCCAGTTTACGATCGGGACTTGCACCTTGTCCGAGACTTCTGGTGGGTGGAAGTCGAGGTAAGGGTGCCCCCCCCCGGACAGGAGGAGAGTTGGGCGCCTGATTACGAGACAGACCTTCACATCGCCTATCTCAAGGGAAGCGGACAGCGCATCAGGAAATATGGTCCGGTTCGCCGGATGCGAAACCAGCCGGATGGAGCAGGCCAAATGGCTGCACACTGGACGGAGGCGGCCTTGGCCGGCCCGAATGGAAGGACGAGCAAAGAAATGCCCTGGGCCAAGCCGAAGAAGGCTTGGCCCACGATTACCAACCAAGGAGAGATGAATATGAACAGCACCGAATACCGGGCTCTCATCGAGCGGATGGGGCCCAAGGAAAGCATCATCGACCACATAGACAACATCCTCGACCTGCTCCTGCCCGCAGGTGGTGACGGATTTCTTCACATCGGCCCCGGTGAGTGGCCGCACCGTGAAGAACTCGGAGCAGAGGTCGCGGAATGGATCGCAGAAAGGGTGGCACCGCAACCAGGGCTGGATCCAATCTTCCAGTGCGACTTCCCTGAAGGTCGAAATGAAGGTCGAAATGAAGGTCGAAATCTGGTAAGGGTCCAAGTCCGGCATCTGCTGCGTGACCACTGGCTCCTCAGGACCTACCACGCCGGCATCAACGAGCTGGGCGGGACCGAGGTGGTTGACGGACCCGCGGCGTTTGCCCTGGTACGGATCGACGGAAGCGGGACGAGACTGCTCCAATGGCCAGAGGCGTCGCCACCGCCCGCCGATGCCGGTTCAGCCTGATGCTCCTGCCTGCAGGGCGCTGTTACTGTCATGACTCCATCAGAGACACGGTCATCCAGGGTGGAAACGGCGCCGGGAAATTTTCCCCGCTGATCGAAAACCTTGTGTAAAGCGAAACGGAATATCCTTCTGATACGGCATGACATCCTTGCACAGGACACCCTCACCGGGAGGGGACCGCATGCAGGTCGTGCCCTATGCCAGGATCCCTGTCCTTCCTGTGAGCGAGCTCCGTGGGGGTCAGGGGACCTGTTCCGAGGAGGGTAATCCTAATGGCGACCTACCAAGTCAAAGAGTTTCCCACACTCCTGCGGACGCTGCGTGAACGTTCCGGAAAGAGCAATTACAGGATGGCCGAGATCAGCGGCCTCGACGAGGGGTACTTGGGCAGGCTGGAGTCGGGGGAGCGTCGCAGACCGGCAAGAGACACCGTGGTGAAAATCGCGCTGGCGCTGGTGCAGAACTCCGCCGAAGTGACCATCCACGACGTGAACGAGCTTCTCCTGTCGGCGGGTTACGTTCCGCTGCTCAGCAGGGGAGACTCGGTTTCCGTTAACCGAGGCCGGTGAGGCCGGTGAGGCCGGGCAGGCGATTCCAGGCGGAACTCACTTCCCCGACCCTCCTCTCTTCCGCGAAGACTTACCAGCATTCGGATAGATCTGCCCCTGCCGGCCTGCGCCATTGAAGCTGTGCCGGAAGCGACGGGTGCCGTCCGTTTTTAAACGGTCCAGGGGAGAAAAGCCCTGGCTGATCTGGGCGATCATCCGGCTGGCTATGTGAACATATTTACGCACCATCTCAAGGGAGGTGTGCCCCAGGTTCTGCTGCAGCAGCAGGGAGTCGCCGCCGTTCAGCAGGAACCGGGTGGCATAGGTGTGCCGGATCAGGTGCGGATGCAGTCTGGGAATCCCGGCGGTCTTGGAAAGCCGCTCCGTGAGGGACCGGAGAGCCTCGGCGCCCATGGGGTGTCCGTCGATGCACAGGAAGAGGGTTTCGTCCTCCTCCCCCTCGTTCCCAACGCGCCAGTGTTGTACGTAGTTGAGCAGAGCCCTCTGGCAGGTGGTCCCGAAAGCGACAATGCGTTCCTTGTCTCCCTTTCCCAACACCTTGACGTACCGGTTGTCCAAGTGGGCATCTTGGTATTTCAGGGTAACGACCTCGGTGAGCCGGAGGCCGGTATCCAGCATGAGGGAGTAGATGGCCGTGTTCCTGGCTCCCAAGACGGTGTTGGGATTGATGGTGGCGAAGGTCCTCTCAATCTCCTCGTCCGTGAGAATCTCGATCACCTTCCTCCGCGTCTTGGGCGGCTTCACTTTCTCAAGCCGGTGGCACTCGGTGTAATCCTCCTGGTACAGCCAGTTGAAGAACGCCCGAATGGCCCGGACGCGGTTATTCACCGTGTGGCTGGAGGCAAGGCCCCGCAGACCAGGCCTGGTCTTGAGATAAAGGATAAAGAGCCTCACCTCATCCGCTCCGATATCATCCAGGCAGGTGGACATCTCCTGCTCTGCCAGCCAGGTCTGGAACAGTCCCAGGGCCTGCTGGTACCACTCCACCGTCCTCTCGGAGAGGCCCTCCGACTTCTTGTGTACCACGAACTTCTCAACCAGCTTGCTGAGTTCCAGCTTTTCCGGGTTCATCTTCCTGCTCCGCCGTCCAGTTCCTGTTCTCATCATGACTACTTGCCTCAATTCGCGTAATGGTCTGTCAGGCAAGCAAGGTGGTCGTGAACCGGAACTCGTTCGTGACGGCAGGCAGCGTGTCGGATATGTCCTTGGCAACGGAAAAAGCCGCCCGGACGGGCGGCTTTCTGCCCTCGGCAACACCCCTGATCCGGGGTGAAACCAAGCTGAATCATAGCTATTGTGGCGTCCCAGGCAGGATTCGAACCCGCGACCCGCTGCTTAGAAGGCAGCCGCTCTATCCCCTGAGCTACTGGGACTCCGACACTCTATGACGGGTCGGGCGTTGTTGCGTCCTCCCCCGTACATTTATATTACAGGAGACCTGTTCCGGGATGTCAAGGAATTGTCGCCGACCTCATTGGCCTTTCGCCATTCAGTCGGCGGTTCCTCTGCCTTCACAGGGGCCGTGAACCGGATGCCATACCGCCCTGCTTGTCGGGGATGTAGAGGATACAGGCGATTCGGGTTATGATGGTTCCGCAAGCTACTGGCAATCAGGAGGTACTTTCTATGGCTGAATACATACCGTCAACCGCCGAATGGGTGCGAGACCAGGTGGAGCTTTACGAGAGCAGCGGAGGCACTCAGGGGACCACCCTGCGCGACACCGGCCTCCCCGTCATCGTCGTGACCAACAAGGGAAGCCAGACCGAGGCAATCCGCAAGACGCCGCTGATGCGGGTCAAGGACGGAAATAACTACGTTCTGGTGGCTTCCAAGGGCGGCGCGCCCAAGAACCCCGTATGGGTGTACAACCTCCGGGCCGACGCCAGCGTCGAGATACAGGACGAAACCGAGACCCACACCATGCGCGTCCGCGAGGTCCAGGACGACGGCGAGCGGGCCCGGCTGTGGGAAGTCGCTGTCGCGGCCTTCCCCAACTACGATGAGTACCAGACCCGCACGTCCCGCAAGATTCCGGTGTTCCTGGCCGAACCTGCGTAAGGCGGGCCCGCATCTTCCATCAGGCAGATATACGGAACCCGCGGCCTGCCCGCGGGTTCCGTCTCTTTGCCGGGCGTCGAATTGGACGCGCCCGCCTGCCCCCGGCGTTTATACGCCGATGATGTTGAAGATGCCGGGCAATACCCAAGCGGATGGCTCTGCCTCTTCAATCCCCAATGAGGCCATTATCGCGAGGACAATCCCGGATAGAATGAGCACGGGTATGAAGGCAATCAGAACCACGAAGAAGGCCCGCCACATGGAGTCATAATCCAGGCTGGCCTGCACCGCCGTAAGCATGGCTACGAACCGCCACACGAATATGACCGCCGCAATTGCCCCGCCAGCGTAAGGTATGAACACCAGAACACTCAGGAGCCCCGGGGTTTGAGCGAACCCTGTTCCCCTCGCCAGTTCCCCCCAGTCGGCCCGGGTCTCGGGGGTGCTCAGAATCTTGGTTCCTACCAGCCAGCAGCCCGCGGCCCACATGGCCCACCAGACGACTCCGCCTATGGCGCCCACAATTATCCCGCTGACCAGGCCGGTGTCGCCCGACAAAGCCCCGCCGATGGCGCCGGAAATGGATACCAGGACAACCACCAGTGCCGCCTGCCAGGTGGCTCCTCTGTCGTGCTCCACGTCCTCGTAAGTATCGCGGTTCAGGGTGGCCGCGCCTATCATCCTTGCCAGCATAGAAAACCTCTCCTTTGGAGTACCAGGCATGGAGACCCGGTACCGGTTGATTCTGCTGCCTGTCTGCTTCCTGATAGAATAACAAACTTGAATTTGGAGTTTGTATACATTGGGCAACGACTGTCGCCGGAAATGCAGGCCCGCTCTTGTTGGTAGCAAACCATACCCGGTAGCAAACCGTACACGGTTGACGGTTGCCGGGTGAATGGGTATACCTGTTGCAGATATTCGCGCCGCCGGATGTCCCACCCGATGCCCCAACAGTCAGGAGGTCACTTAACGATGGCAGAACTCAGCCCCGCGCGCGTGCTGGAAGAGCTGAAAAATAACGGCGTCACCCATGTCGTCTGGCTCCCGGACAGCGAGACCAACTTCCTCTACGTGCTGATGCGCGACGAACCTACTCTGGATCTGGTGCCGGTCAGCCGTGAAGGCCATGCCTTCTCCACCGCCGCCGGACTGGCCGCCGGGGGCAAGAAGCCGGTCATACTCATCCAGAACACCGGCATGATGGAGTCGGGAGACTCGCTGCGCGGCTGGGGCATTGGCATGAACACCCCGGTGGTGGTGATGGTGGGCTATCGCGGCTGGACCCGCCACGGTGTCATCACCGATACCGCCGCCTTCTACACCGAGCGGTTCCTCCACGCCTTCAACATCAACTACTACCTGGTGGAGTCGGACGAAGACGCCGACCGCATATCGGTGGCTTTCGCCGAGGCCGCCCGGGAAAAGCGCCCGGTGGCCGTGCTGGTCGGCGACGAGTATCACGGCTTCAACGTGAGCCGATAACCGGCCCCGGTCAAGGATGTGAGCAATATGATGAATACAGCCGAGATGCTGGAAGTATTTAACAAGCTGCGAGGCAACGCCGTCGTGATTCCTGGTCGCGGCGGCCGTTTCTGGGTGGACATTAGCGAGCAGCCCAACCGCGACCTGCCCCTGGGCGACCCAGCCATGGGCGGACACGCCTCCTTCGCTCTGGGCCTGGCCTTGGCGCTGCCCGACCAGCAGGTGGTGCTGTTCGACTCCGAGGGCGATGTCCTGATGGGTTTGGGCGCCCTGCCCACCATTGCGGAGAAGGCTCCTAAGAACCTGTATCACTTCATGCTGGACAATGGCATCTATGCCACCACGGGCGGCCAGCCCGTGCCCAACGCCGACGTGATGGCCTACGACGTAGTTGCCCAAGGCTGCGGCTATCCGGCCACCTACTCGATTGACAACCTCGAGGATTTCACCAGCCAGCTCGAAGAAATCCTGGCCCAGCCCGGCCCGGTGTTCGTCGCGCTGAAAATAGACCCGGAAATCATCAACGAACCCATCAACGCCCGACCCCAGTGGCAGCGCAAGACTCGCAACCAGGCTGTGGCCGACATGAAGGCCGAGCTGGCAATCGGGTAACATTCGCCTTTGACGGCGCTCCCGGATTTCTAATGCTCCCTCCACCGCAGGGAGAGGGAATAACTGGAAGACCCCGAGACTGACGCCGCAAGACTTGACCCAACCGAAAAAAGGGAAAATTAAGAGAGGGCCTATGAAGTACGATGTAATTGTCGTTGGCGGGGGGGCGGCGGGCTCGGTCGTGGCCAGCAGGCTGGCCGAGGACCCCAACACCTCCGTTCTGCTGCTGGAGGCAGGCAAAGACTACCCGGATTTTGACTTTCTCCCGGACGAGGTGAAGTACGGGTACACCCGTTACGCCGAATCCCCGGAGTCGCAACACAACTGGGCCCTGCGCGGCACTGCCACCGAAGAGCAGGGCGAAATCCATGTGGCCCAAGGCAAGGTCATCGGTGGCGGCTCCTCCATCAACGGCCAGGCGATGCAGCGGGGACTGGCGGAAGACTACGACAACTGGGCCTCCTTCGGTAACGACGAATGGTCCTATACCAAGGTGCTGCCCTTTTTCCGCAAGATGGAAAACGACCTGGAGATCCAGGACGATTTCCACGGCACGGAAGGGCCGATGCCGGTGCGCCGCCGCCAGTCGAACCCGGAACCTCCCGCCCAGAGGGCCTTCCGGGAAGCCTGCCGGCAGGCCGGGTTCTCCGCCGTCGAGGACACCAACGGCGCCAACCCCGCCGGTGTGGGCGTTGCCCCCACCAACAACCTGGGCGGGGTTAGGGTCAGCGCCGCCATCGCTTACCTCAACCCCATGCGCCACCGCCTTAACCTCACGGTGCGGGGCGAAGTCTACGTCCAGAGAGTCCTGTTCGAGGGTTCCAGGGCCGTGGGGGTGGAAGCCCAGAGCGGGGGCGAGGTCTTCACTGTTTTTGCAGACCGCGTTGTCCTCAGCTCCGGCGCCCTGCGGTCTCCCCAATTGCTGATGCTTTCGGGCATCGGCCCAAAGGACCATCTCGAGGAATTCGGGATTCCGGTGGTCCAGGACCTCCCCGGCGTGGGGCAGAGTCTCTGGAATCACCTGAGCGTCCACATCAATTACAAGGTCAAGGATGGCGTCGAGGTCCCTGTCGATCTGGACGCGCCTCATTACAGGCTGATTTACACCGCCCCGGACTCCGAAACCGAATACGACATGGTGCTCTCGACCATGAACGTGGTGGACGAGCGCGAGGAGCGCGTCGCCGGGGTCAGAACCAGTTACCGGACCGGCGACGTGCCCGCCGACCGCGCAGTCCGCATCTCATGCACGCTCGGCGTGCCCAGGGGATCGGGCTACGTGCGGCTGGCGTCCACCGACCCCAGCGTTCAGCCGACGTTCAATTACCGCTATCTCCAGCACCCCGAAGACCTCCGCCGGGTGAGGGAGGGTCTGCGGTTCGGGGCAAGACTCCTGGAGTCCGAAGCCTACCGGGACGTGGTGGACTACCGCATCACCCCGACGGACGAGATTCTGGCGGACGACGACGCCCTCAACCTGTACATGAGACAGACTGTGGGAACCGCCAGGCACGTTTCCGGCACCTGCCGGATGGGGCCGGATTCGGACCCCATGACCGTGGTGGACCAGCACTGCCGGGTCAAGGGGCTACAGGGGCTTTGGGTAACAGATGCTTCGGTGGTGCCGCAGCTCCTTAGGGGCGGCGGTATGCACCCCACGGTCATCATGATCGGAGAGCGCGTCGTGGACTGGATCGCGGCGGGATAGCAGGGTATCTCACCTGTTCCCTTACCTTCCGGGGGAGGGTCTTGTCTATTCCCTCCCCCGGAAGGTAAGGGTCAGGGTGGGGGCGTCCCCGTTCATGGGTGGCCATTGCGCCATCCCGGAATTTCACCATCGCCCCAACCCTCTCCCTCAAGGGATAGGGAGGATTGAAAGACCATGCCCCTGCATCGAGTTTGGGCAGGGGCTTGAAGTCTACCGGCGCAGCAGCCGGTCGCCGCACCGGGTGCAGTAGCCCGCGTCGGGGCGCACTGAGTTGCCGCAATTGCTGCATATCAGGGCGGAGACGCGCGCCGCCGTCACAGAATGTCCGCAGGCCTGGCAGTACCGGCTGGTTATGAAGATGTGCCGTCCGCAGCCGGGGCATGATCAACGACAATTAGTCTTGCCGGTGGCGACGACTATTTTTGCCGGTCACATGTGGTAATCATTCGGTACAGGAGGTGCCGGATTGGTTACGGATCAGCAAGTCGCATTACTGAGGCAAAGACAGATGGAAGGAAAGAAACAACAGACGGCGGCGGCCATGGCGGGGATGAGCGAGCGGTCGGCGCGGAAGTGGCAGTGTGGCCCGTTGCCGTCGGAGACCAAGCAGGAGCGCCGGTGGCGCACCCGGCCCGATCCCTTTGACGGCGTCTGGGAGGAAGAAATCCTGCCCCTGCTCAGGGGAGAGGCCGCCGGCAGGCTCAGGGCAACGACAATTATCGAGTGGCTGGAGGAGCGTTTTCCCGGCCGGTTCAGCGCCTCCCAGCTCCGCACCCTGCAACGCCGATTACAGGACTGGCGGGCACTCAACGGTCCGGATCAGGAGGTCTACTTCCCCCAGGAGCATCCACCTGGCCGGGAGGCGCAGCTCGACTTCACCCACTGCAACTCCCTGGGAGTAACCATCGGCGGCCGGCGCTACCGCCACCTGCTGTTCCAGCTGGTGTTGAGCCATTCAGGCTGGCGCTACGCCGAGGTGGTTGCCGGCGAGACCTTTGTGGCCCTGAAGCAGGGACTCCAGAACGCGCTCTGGGAACTGGGCGGCGCGCCCCAGATCATACGCTCCGACAACAGCTCGGCCCTCACCCATGAGATAAAGCGCAGCCGCGGCCGGGCCCTGAACGACAACTACGCCGAGCTCCTGGAGCACTACGGGATCGAGGCCACGCTGATCAATTCCGGGGAATCCCACGAGAATGGCGTGGCCGAGCAGGCTCATTACCGGTTGAAGGACGCTTTGGACCAGGCCCTCATGCTGCGGGGCAGCCGCGACTTCGATTCCGCCGAGTCCTACACCGGCTTCGTCAGGAAGGTGGTTGAGCGGCGCAACCGCTTGGTGCAAGGGAAGCTGGAGCAGGAACGCCCACTTCTGCAGTGCCTGCCTCCAGCTCCCGTGCCGGAGTACGTCAACCACCAGGCCCGGGTGCGCAAGTGGAGCACCATCCAGGCAGCCGGACGGACCTACACCGTACCCTCCCGGCTCATCGGAAAGGAGGTGCAGATACGCTTGTACGCCGAGCGTCTGGAAGTGTACTACAAGGGCCACTTGGTGGAACGCATGGAGCGGGTGCGCGGTGAAAGGGAGGCCAACGTCAATTACCGCCACGTCATCGGCTCCCTGGTGCGCAAGCCCGGGGCCTTCGCTCGCTACCGGTTCCGGGAGCAGATGTTTCCCACCATGACCTTCCGCTTGGCCTACGACGCCCTCAAGAGGTGGCGAGGCGAACGGACTGACGTGGAGTACCTGCGGATCCTGCACCTTGCGGCGACAACTATGGAGTCGACGGTGGACAGCGCCCTAGCCCTGCTGCTGGAGGCCGGTGAGCCCTTCGACTACGCCACGGTCAAGGAACTGGCGAACCCGGCTCCGCCGCGGGCGCCGGTGCTGAGCCTGTCCGGGATGCCGGACCTGAGGGTCTACGACTCCCTGCTGGCGGGGGTGGCCTGATGATGGAGGCCAACGCCATTAAGGTCCGGATCGGGGAGCTGTGCCACCAATTCCGGCTGCCCACCATGGGGGCGCAGTCGGTGTCCCGATTCACCGCCGCCGGGCACGGCGACGCCCTGGAGACCCTCTTGGAAGTGCTGGAGCAGGAGGCCGAGGACCGGAGGCAGCGCCGCATCGGCCGGCTGCGCACCGCATCCAGGCTGCCCGCCGGCAAGACCTGGGAGACCTTCGAGCACGACCGTGTGCCCCTGGCTCTGCGGCAGCAACTGGGCGAGCTGTCTGACGGCAGCTTCGTCGACCGAGGCGTCAACGTGCTGGCCTTCGGACTGCCCGGCACCGGCAAGACCCATGCACTGTGCGCCGTGGGCCACCGGCTGGTGGAAGCCGGACGCTCGGTGCTCTTCGCCCCGGCCTACCGGCTGGTGCAGGACCTGCTCGCCGCCAAGCGGGACCTGGCGCTACCGCGACAACTACGAAAGCTCGACAACTACGACTTCCTGCTGCTGGACGACCTGGGGTACCTGCCCCAAGGGGCCGAAGAGTCCGAGGTGCTCTTCACACTCATCGCCGAACGCTACGAACGCCGGTCCCTGGGCATCACGTCCAACCTGGTCTTCTCCCAGTGGGAGCACATCTTCGCCAACCCAATGGCCACGGCTGCGGCCATCGACCGGGTGGTCCACCACTCGGTCATCCTGGAATTCGACGTCCCCAGCTACCGCACCGGAGTGGCCCAGCAGCGCAGTCAGAAACAGGGGGTGAACCGGCAAGAATAATTGACGGAACCGGCAAAAGTAGTTGACGCTGAACAGGGCAGGGGATCCTGGGATAGTTGCGCCGGAAGCGAAAGGGCGAAATACCCTGCGTCCACCGGAAACGGTTTAGTGTCCACCACAGCCCCAGCCCCACCAGCAACAAGGCCGGCAACAAAGTGGCCGGCGACAGGGTGAAGACTAAACCAAAGCCAAGGTGGGATGTACATTTAAGTGGCGATGATGATCAGCCGGGTTTCGCGGGTTAAATCCTCTCATCCGTACCTGGAGAATGACCCGTCCTCGTCGCTTGTCTCCCACCGTCTGCGCATTTCACCTTGGCTTCGGTTTAGGATGTTGAACACGCCGTGAACTGCGGCGGCCACCGCCAGGGTGGCCCACAGCCACAACCGTCTGGCCCGCCTCCCTTCCTGCGCCTGCATCCCCAGCCCGTAACCCCAGAAGCTGCCGAATATGACATGCGCCAGCGTGCTGACCGGGGCGCGGCCAATCATCACTTCGGGGCCGAAGGACAGGATGTAGAACAGGTTCTCCAGCGAGGCGAAACCCAGGCTGGCCGCCGCCGCGTACACCAGCCCGTCCCGCGGTTCGTCGAAGTAGAGCGAGCGGTAGGGTCCCAGCCGCACCGCCAGAAACTTGCTCACCTCCTCGGCTGGCCCCACCACGAACAGCATGGCAGCGGCCGCCGTCGCCAAGTCCGTTCCTGCGGCGATTTCAACATCTTGCAGGAAGGCAAACTCCAGGGCCGCAGTCGGCAGGGTGGACAGCATACCCAGAAAGAAAGCAAAGGCCAGCAGCCGCCGGGGTTTGGGGCGGTAGGAGCGCCCCCGGACGAAGAACCAGAGCCAGAACAGCCCCGGAGCAAGGGCGAGCAGGGCGTAACTCAGCAGTTCCAAGCCGTCGCCGCTGCCCCGCTACCTCTTGACTACCACGGTGTCGCAAATCAGATCGTGCAGCGCCCGCTTGTCCTTCCGAAACGCCACCATAAGGTATCCGGCAAACAGGATCAGCGCCGACAAGAGGGGCGCCCAATATCTGGCGAAGGCGCGGCCTGGGCCAAGCCGGGAACCGTTGGGCCGCAGCACATATAGCCCGACTGCCCGCTTGCCGATGGTAGTGGCCCACACCGACACTCCCACAGTGTAGTAAGCAATTCCTATCAGCAGAGTTGCGTAGTCTATCCAGGTGCCAGTCCCCCATACTGACTCCAGGCTTAGGTAAAAGTCCAACGAAACATCGGGAGACATGGCGATGAGCAGAAACTCCACCACTTGCAGGCACAGGAGGTCAATGATAGCCGCAACTACCCGAATCCAGAAACCTGCGGGTCGCCCAATGAGGATGGGGTGGACAGTTGCGGTTTGACGTCCGCTACTCTCGTCGAAAGGCAGCCTGCAGGAATAGCAGAAGTCGTCGCCAGGCTCGTTGGCCGTGCGGCAGCGGGGGCAGGATACGGGCATGGCAGGCGCAGGCGTCGTCGGCGGGCTTGCGGCCAGCCCGTAGCCGCAATCGCGGCAAAACCGGCTGTCCGCCGGATTGGCTCCTCCGCAGTTGGGGCATATCGCGGGCAGGCGACTGCCGCAGCGCACACAGTAGCTGGCGCCCGCCTCTCCCGGCGCGCCGCAGGTGGGGCATATCCCCTTGTCCTCTGCGCTCAAACCGCTCCGTTCCTCTCCGTCCCACTCTGCCGGGCCGCCGCGCCCCCATCCGCAGTTGACTAGCGGGCAACGCCCCTGACGCTGCTCCAGAGTTCGCCGACCATCTCCGACAGCGACACCGGCTCCCGCTGCACCACCACGGTATCGCAAATCAGGTCATGCAGCCCGCGCTTGTCCTCGCGCAGCCCGGCCATTATGAAACCCACGCCAAGCAACAGGAAAGACAGCAACCACGCAAAGTACCGGGCTACTGCCCGCCCCGGTCCGATTCGCGATCCGTCGGGACGCTCAATGCTCAACCCCAGCAGCCTCTTTCCGGGCGTGGCTCCCCAAATCGCCCAGAACCCGACGAAATAGGCCATACCCAAGAGGAAATCGCCGCCATCCGACGCAAACCGGGAAACCAGCATGGACGGGATAATCAAGATGAGCGCGTCAATCAGCACACCGACGAACCGGTTCCAGAATCCGCCGCGCTCAACCTGCATCGCGTCGCCAGACCGGGTCGGTTCCTCGCCAGGCCGGGCCGGTTCCTCTACCCCAAACGGGTCTTCGTCCTTGTAAGCCTCTTCTATCCAATATGCTTCCGGGGGACGGACCGGCGTTTCCGGCCCCGGTGTCGCCTCGGCCATCAGACTTTCCCCGCAGGCGTAGCAGAAGGCGCTTTCCTGCGGGTTGCTTGCTTCGCACGACGGACAGCTATGGCGCAAGGGGTTCCCGCAGTGGGTGCAAAAGGATGCGCCTTCCAGGGTCTCGCGGTCACAGTTGCGGCAAAGCATCCCCGCCTCCTGAACTTTGGAATGCGAAAGGGATTCTCAGTATATCCGATTCTCCCAGGATATTGCCGCCCGTCATGCCCAGGGTCGGTCAGTTGTTCCCTCTCCCGGGGGATTAGGGTCAGGGCGTCCCCGTTAGCGGGCTAACATTGCGTCAGCCTCAGTAAAGCGTACTCCCCGCCTGTGCTACAATCGCGGAGTCGCCGGGAAACGGCGGGTATAGATACTTGGAAGGGCTACGGCTATGTATTTCGATTCTCGACGCAGCACCGTTCTGGCCACCAACGGTATGGTGGCGACCAGCCAGCCGCTGGCGGCGATGGCCGGGTTGCAGGCGCTGATGGACGGCGGCAACGCCGTGGACGCCGCCATCACCGCCGCCGCCGCGCTCAACGTGGTCGAGCCCAACTCAACGGGCGTGGGCGGCGACCTGTTCGCGTTGGTCTGGAACGAGAAAGAAAAGTCGGTGCGGGCCATCAACGGCAGCGGCCGCGCCGCGGCGGCGTCGAACATCGAAGAACTAACCTCGCAGGGCTACCGGGCCATGCCCGGGGCGGGCCCCTACTCCGTCGCGGTGCCGGGCACAGTCCACGGCTGGGAGACGCTGCGGGCCGAGTGCGGCGCCATGCCCCTGTCGCGCCTGCTGGAGCCGGCCATCCGCTACGCCGAGGACGGCTTCCCCGTCTCCGAGGTCATCGCGTGGCAGTGGGAGAACAACCTGCCCAAGCTGCGCTCATACCCGTCGGGCGAGGAGTTTCTGGTCAACGGCAACGCCCCCAAGAAGGGCGACCGGGTGCGCTTTCCGACGCTGGCCAAGACGTTGCGGGCCATCGCCGAGGGCGGCTGCGAAGCCTTCTACCACGGCCCCATCGCCGAGAAGATGGCCTCCTTCGTCCAGGAACATGGCGGCTGGCTGACCACCGACGACCTGGCGGCGCACACCTCCGACTGGGACGAGCCCATCGCCACCGACTACCGGGGCGTCACCTGCTGGGAGTGTCCGCCCAACGGACAGGGCATCGCCGCGCTGGAGGCCCTGAACATAGCCGAGGGCTTCGACATCGGGGCGATGGGAGCGCAGTCTGCCGACGCCTACCACCACCTGATCGAGGCCATGCGCCTGGCGTTCGCCGACGCCTATCGCTACGTCGCCGACCCGCGCGTGGTGAACGTTCCCACCCCGCAGCTATTGTCGAAAGAATACGCCGCCCAGCGCCGAGAGCTTATAGACCGGCGCCGGGCGATGGCGACGGTCCCCTACGGGCAGCCCATACCCGGCGGCAACACGGTCTACGTCAGCGCGGTGGACGGGCAGGGCAACGCCTGCTCCCTGATCAACAGCATCTTCTCCGACTTCGGCTCCGGCATGGTCGCGCCCGGCACTGGCATCGTGCTGCACAACCGCGCCGGGCTGTTCTCGCTCGACGCCTCGCACCCCAACGCCCTGGCGCCGGGAAAGCGGCCCTACCACACCATCATCCCCGGGCTGGCCACGAAGGACGGCGAGCTGCTGTACTGCTACGGCATGATGGGCGCGTTCATGCAGCCCCAGGGACACCTCCAGCTCATCAGCAACATGGTCGACCACGGCATGGACCCGCAGGAGGCCATCAACGCCCTGCGCTTCATGGTGGGCAACGACCAGGCGCTGGTCGAGGAAGGCATCGACCCCGACACGGCCCGCGAGTTGCAACAGCGCGGCCACAAGCTGGGCCTGATGGCCGGGCGATCGCGGGTGTCCATTGGCGGCGCGCAGGTGATCTCGCGTGACCACCGCACCGGCGTGCTGCAGGGCGGCACCGAACCCCGCAAGGACGGCGCAGTCGTGGGCTGGTAGGCCCGCTCCGAGCCTTAAACGCCCTATACCAAGAGGAGACGAACATGGCCGACGGACAGAGCGACCGCAGTTTCTACCGCAACTACTACCGCGAGATCGACGTGCTGCACGGGTTGCAGTCCGCGCCCGAAGAGCGCGACTGGATGCTGACCACTCCCAAGAACGAAGTCAAGCAGTCCGACATCGTGCTCTACCTGGGCTGCAACGTGCTGCGCACGACGCACCTGGTGCGGACGGTGATGGACGTCTTCAAGCTGCTGGACGTGGACTTCACGGCGGTGGGCGGCGCGGCCTACTGCTGCGGCATCCAGCACCACCAGCGCGGCGACGAGGCGTCGGCCAAATCCGTCGCGGCGACCACCGCGGCCAACTTCCGCAAGTTCCAGCCGGAGCAGGTGGTGATGTGGTGTCCGTCGTGCATCTTCTTCTACGACGACATCATGGATATGCGCGAGGACTTCGCCTTCCAGCACGTCACCGAGTACCTGGTGCAGAACCTGGACAAGCTGGACTTCCAGCCGCAGCCGGAGACCACGGTCTCGCTGCATTACCACACCGGCCGCCCGCAGTCGGACGCCGAGGCCCGGAGTGCGCTGACGCTGTTGAGCCACCTGCCGGGCGTCAACGTGGTGGACATCGGCGGCGACGAGCGCTTCGGACGCCACTGCACCCCGGCGGTGCGGCAGCAGATGGGGCCGGAGGCGTGGGACGAGATGTCGGGCCAGTGGGTGCAGAAGGCGGTGAATGCGGGCGCAGACACCTACGCCACGCTGTACCACGGCTGCCAGCGCCACATGTGCGGCCTGGAGGCGGACTACCCGGTGCGCGTGGAGCACTACCTGACGCTGGTGGGCCGCGCCCTCGGCATCGAGTACGAAGACCTGTACAAGAAGCACACACTGTCGGGCGACACCGACGCGATCCTGGCCGAAACCGCCCCCTGCGCCGTAGCCAGCAACATCCCGCTGGAGGAGGCGAAGGCGGTCATAGGCCGGACGTTCCCAGCGCGGTAGTGGGTTAAAGCAGGCCGAGCGCGTCGTTGGGAGAGACGACTAGCAGGCCGTAGCGGGCTTGGATGCCACACGATGATAAGTCTTCCCGGAGTGGGCGGTCTGTGGTAACAAGGGCTGTGCCCCTTCCTGTTTCTTCCACCGCCAGCCTGACGATAAACTTGTCATCTTGGCTGCCCTGAGGAATGTCATCCTCTTCGGGGAAAGGCGGTGCAGTGTGTCCGAGACCGTCAATCTTTCCTATCCGTCGCATCAATTCCCAAAGCCTGATCCTCACCAAAGGACCGCGCTCGGTATGGAAGTGAGCCGGATTGTAAAGCTGGTCGTCGTACTTTCCCCACAGCACGTCGTCCACTACCAACGTATGCCCGTCGTCGTCGGCAATCCTGTCCATAGGTAGCTGCAGTCCAAGTTCGGCTGGTCGTACTCGTTGAGACCCCTCTGAGCGTAGATGACAACGTTCTCATCGAGAATGTACCTTGATTTCATGCTCTATTTCGCAGCCCGTCGGCATAGCGGCGCATCTCATCGCGGGTCGCCTCGTCGAAACTGGAAAGCCCGCCCTTGGTCTGCCCCCGCTCAGTAACTTCGATCTCGGTTGCAGAGCATTCGCCCTTATCGTCCTTCTCAAAGTAGTAAATCGCCAGTTCGTCGGTCGTGAGTTTCCCCTCCGCCACCAGCGTCAGCAACCGCCCAGCGACGTATTCGCTGTGGGTGGTCATGATGATCTGCTTATCCTCGGTCTTCGCAGTGTCGGCCAACACCTCCGCCAGATCCGCCTGCGCCTTGGGGTGCAGGTGAATCTCCGGCTCTTCGATGAGGACCGTGGCGCCCTCTTCGGCGGTAATTAGTTGGTGGAAAAGCAGTATCAGAGCGTTAGCGCCAAACCCTTCGCCTACAATGTTGACTGGTCCAGACGGGGCTATTGACTTCACTGCAACCGACTGCGGAGGCACCACTTCGGCACGAAACCCATTACCTGTAACTTTCTTCAGCATCCCGGAAAGTGTCTCTTCTGTGGAGCGACTGTACCCGAGATTGGTAGCGGTTTGTTCTTCTAGTGCCCCAAGTCCATCAGTCATTGATAATTCTTCGGTACGCATGACACCCAATGAGTACCTCGGACGAACCAATCCTCGCGCCGCCGGGACTACTCTCATTTGCTTCAGCAGGAAAGACGGGGAATACAAGAGCCACTGAATCCCCAGGCTAAATCCGTCCCTAACAGAATCGATCTCAGCTAGCTGACCAACTTTGCTTGTTTTCTGAATGTACACCGCAAAGCCATCGGAGTTTACTTCGGTATTTAATCCGTCGGGAATCCGGATTTCAAATGAATTACCTCTATGTGTCGAGACTACTTTCCCCGTGTTGAAACTCTCAAGGTCATTAGGCCAAAAGTCTGCTCCATAACAAAAACGCACTTCGTCGCCGAATCCCCACTCTCGTATCTGCTCGGCGTGTAAGAATTCCCCGGCAAACCCAATACAAGTGCTGGTAGAAACTTGCGGAAAATTAGGGCCGATTTCCATGGGGTCGTCAAAACTAACCAATTCCCCTTTATAGCGGACTTTCTCTTGCCCCACCGACTGCTTCAGCAGTAGCAGCGCCTGCAACACGCTGGACTTGCCCGTCCCGTTAGGCCCGATCAGCACCGTCAGCCGCTTCGGGTTGATGCTGACTTGGCGGAAGCACTTGAAGTTTTCGAGGGTGATGTTCGTAATCATGGCGGCACACTCCGAGCGTCCATTGTAACAGCCGCGCCTTCGGCGTCAGCGCGGCGTGTCAGCGGCCAGCACCGGCTCGGTGCGGATTATGGCGCCGTCGCTTAACACCACGCCGTCGGCGCAGTAGGCCTCGATGCGCCCCTCGTTGAACTGCTCGGCATACAGCCGAGTGTAGATGCCTCAACGCCCCAGCAGTTCCTCGTGGGTGCCGTAGTCGTTGATCCGGCCCGCGTTGATCACGAAAATCACGTCGGCGGCCAGGATGGTGGACAGCCGGTGGGCGATGACCAGCGTGGTGCGGCCCTGCATCAGCGGCGTCAGGGCCGATTGCAGCAGCCGCTCGCTGGCCGTGTCCAACGCCGACGTGGCCTCGTCCAGGATCAGGATGCGGGGCTGGTGCAGCAGGGCCCGGGCGATGGACAGTCGCTGACGCTCGCCGATGGACAGCCCGAAGCCGCGCTCACCCACGGATGTGGCGTAGCCTGCCGGCAGTTCCATGATGCGGTCGTGGATGTAGGCCGCCCTCGCCGCGGCAACGATTTCGTCGTGGGTGGCGTCGGGCTTGCCGTAGCGCAGGTTCTCGTCGATGGTGGTCTGGAAGAGGAAGGTCTCCTGGGTCACGAACCCCACCGTGGCGGCCAGGTCGGCCAGCCGGATCTGCCGCACGTCGATGCCGTCAATGGCCACCGATCCCTCGGTTGCGTCATAGAGCCTCGGCACCAGGGCTGCTATGGTGCTCTTGCCCGCGCCACTGGGGCCCACGAAGGCCGCCAGTTGGCCCGGCTCGATGCGGAAGCTCACGCCGTCCAGCGCCCACTGCCGCGACTCGCCATGCTCGTGCAGGTCGCCTTCGCTGCCGTGATAGCTGCGGCTGCTCACCCTCACCGAGTCGAAGGCCACCTCACCTTCCACCTTGTCACGCTCCAGGGGCAGAGCGCCGGGGGCGTCGGTTATCTCCTGCTCCAGGTCCAGGTAGCCGAAAATTCGCTCGAACAGGGCCACCGACGACTGAAGCTCCACCGACACTTGCAGCAGCCTTTCCACCGGCTGGTACAGCCGCGCCTGTAGAGCCGTGAACGCAATGACCGTCCCCGCCGTGGCCGCTTCCGCGCCGCCCGTATAGAGCAGGTAGCCAGCCAGCAGGTACACCAGCGCGGGAGAGAGAGTGAGGAACGCGGTGGCGGCGGTGTAGAAGCTCTGGGCGATCATCTGCTGCCGCACGGCGAAGCGGGACAGCTCATCGTTGTGCCGCCGGAAGTGGTGCAACTCGTCGTGCTGCCGCCCGAACAGCTTGGCCAGCAGAATGCCGGAGAGCGATAGAGTCTCCTCCGTGACCGCTGTGACCTGGGCCATGGAACTCTGGGCGCTGGCCAGCACCTGCCGCCGTTTGCGTCCCACCCAGCGCGTCAGCAGGAAGAAAACCGGCAGGACCGCCATGGCCACCACGGTGAACTCCCAGGAGAGGAACAGCATGGCCACCACTACGGCGACCAGCGCGACCACGCTGCCCACGGAGTCGGCGAAGGTGTTGGCGACTACCGGCTCAATGGCGTTGATGTCGTGAGAGACGCGGGACTGCATCTCCCCGGTGCGGGTGCGGGCCAGGAAGTTCAGCGACATCCCCAGCAGGTGGTCGTAGACGGCCTCCTGAAGGTCGCCGGTAACCCCCTGCGAAACCTTGCTGGTCAGGTAGGTCCGGACGATGCTCAACGCGCCGTCGGCCACGGCGATGGTTGCCATCAGCCCCGCCAGCAGCCAGAGCAGCATCAGGTTCAGCTCCCCTTCGGCTGGGAAGAGGGCCGAGTCGAAAACCTCTTTGACGAGGATAGGGTTGACCACCCCCAAGCCGGAGCCGAGAACAATCAGCAGGCCCACAACGGCAACCGGCGTCTTGTAGGGGCCGAGCAACCCAACGATCCTTCGCGCCAGACCGCGACGGTGCCGGTTGTCGAGTTGGCGGTGATCGTGAGGTTGCATGAAATCCGCCGTCGGCATTCTTGCCGGCCCTAGCGGCTGGCGGTCAGGGCGGGTTCCGGGACCTCGATAGGCTTGATGCTGCCGTCGCTGTAGACCACGCCATCCTCGCAGCGGGCTTCAATGAGGCCGCTGCCGAACTGCTCTCGGTAGAGGCGAGAGTAGAGGCCGTCCTTGGAAAGCAGCTCGTCGTGATTCCCGTGCTCCACTACTTTGCCCCGGTCAATGACGTATATCACGTCGGCGGACAGGATGGTGGAGAGGCGGTGGGCGACCACCAGCGTGGTGCGGCCGCGCATCAGCGGTTGCAAGGCGGCCTGCACGTAGCGCTCGCTGGCGGTGTCCAGAGCCGATGTCGCTTCGTCCAGTATCAGGATGCGCGGCTGGTGCAGTATGACCCGGGCGATGGAGAGGCGCTGCCGCTCGCCACCGGAAAGCCGGAAGCCACGCTCGCCGACTATGGTGTCATAGCCCTCGGGCAGATCCACGATGCGGTCGTGGATGTAGGCCGCCCGCGCCGCCTCCATCATGTCCTCCCGGCTGGCGTCGGGGCGGGCGTAGAGCAGGTTCTTCTCCATCGTCGCGTGAAACAGATAGCTTTCCTGAGTCACGTAGCCGATTATCGCCGACAGGTCGGCCAGGCGTATCTGCCGCACGTCTATGCCGTCGATATACACCGCGCCCTCGGTAGTGTCGTAAAGGCGGGGAACGAGGGAGGCGATGGTCGTCTTGCCGGAGCCGCTGGGGCCAACGAAGGCGGCCATCTGCCCCGGCGGGATGCGCAGGCTCACGCCGTCCAGCGCCCACTGGCGGTCGTCGGGAACATCGGCGTCCTCCGGCTCCTCGCCCTCGGCCCGCCGGTAGTTGACCCGCACCGAGTCGAAGGTTATTTCACCACCCACCTTGTCGGCGGGCAGGGAGCGGGCGTCGGGCGAGTCCACGATTTCCTGCTTCATGTCCAGATAGCCGAAGATTCGCTCGAACATCGCCAGCGAGGACTGAAGCTCCACCGACACTTGCAGCAGGCGCCCCACGGGGAAGTACAAGCGATTTTGCAAAACGGTGAAGGCGATGACAGTGCCTGCGGAGATCACCGATGGGCCGCCCCCCGACATCATGTATCCCGCCAGCAGGTAGATTGCCACGGGACTGACAGAAAGGAAGGCCATCACCACTGCGAAGAAGGAATGTCCAATCATCTGCTGGCGCACGGTCAGGTCGGACAGCTCCTGGTTGTGGCGGCGGAAGTTGGCCATCTCCTCGGGTTGCCGACCGAAGAGCTTGGCCAGCATGATTCCCGAAACCGACAGCGTTTCCTGGGTGATGACGGTCATCTCCGCCATGGACTTCTGAGTTCGGGATGTAACCTCCCGTCGCTTCTGGCCCACCCACTGAGCCATAAAGAAATAGAGAGGCACAGTGGCGACGGCTACTAGGGTCAACTGCCACGACAGGAAAAGCATTGCGCCGAGGGTGCTGGCCAGAATGGCGATGTTGGCTATGGTGTCGCTCAGGGTGGTGGTAACCACCGACTGAATGCCGCCGACGTCATTGGTTACCCGGGACTGTATCTCGCCGGTGCGGGTTCCGGTGAAGAACCGCAGCGACATCCCTTGCAGGTGGGCATAGACCGCGTCGCGCAGGTCGCGCATGACATACTGCCCGACCTTGTTGGTCATGTAGGTCTGGAAGACCCCCATGCCCGCATTGACCGTGGCAATGGCAATCATCACGCCGCCCAGAATCCACAGAATGCCAACGTTGGGCGTCAGAGTGACATTGGTAACCTCATCCTTCGGGAACAGCCCGTCGTCGAACACCACCCGGATGAGCATCGGGTTCACCACGCCCAAGGTGGACGTGACCAGAATGAAGCACACGACTATGGCGACTTGAACCCGGTAGGGACGGAAAAGCCGCACCACCCTCGGCACGAGGCGGCGCCCGGCGTCCGGCGCCGGGTCAGTGGTGAGAGGCTCCCCCGATGTGCTACGGGAGCGATCTGTTGTTGGCGTTGTCATCCTTGCAAGTCCACGGGGCCTCTACAGCCGGAACGCGGCTGAACTATAGGGCATTCTATTACACCATTTTAGACTCAAGTATAAGTCACCAATGCGATTATCGAAACTCTCTCTTTTCGTCTGCTTTCCCCGCCAATTGCGGAATCCGTCATTCTCCTTTCTCAGGAATGACGGTTACGGGTACGGACGGCGGGCGAAGGTGAGGCGTTCCCGTTCTGAATACCGTAAACCGCCATAGAAATAATTCCCTCTCCCTTGAGGGAGAGGGTCAGGGTGAGGGCGGGCTGTTGCCGGAGAGCTACCAGGTTTTGCTACTAAACTAAAGCCAAGGTGAAATGCGCAGATGGAGGGGGTCAGACGACGGAGTCGGGTCATTCTCCAAGTACGGATGAGAGGGATTCACCGGCGCAACCCAGCTGATCATTATTTCCAATTAAATGTACATCCCACCGTGGCTTTAGTTTAGGTTTTGATCACCGGCAGTATCTCCTTGCCGAACAGGCCGATGTTGGACATGGTGGACTCGTGGGACATCTTGGATTCCTGGCCGTACATGATGAGATGCTCCATGCCCAGCCGCTTGTGCAGGTACTCCAGCTTCTCGAGGACCGTGTCCGGGGTGCCGCAAACTATGTGGTAGTTCTCCTTCAGTTCCTCAAAGCTCTGGGTTGCCAGGGGCTTGGTCTGCCTGCGCGCGGCCACGGCGGCGCCGGCCTGGGTGCGGTAGCCCACCGGGTTCATATACTCGCGGGGCGCCCGCGTGGTGGGGCCCATGCGCCAGATGAAGTGCTTGGCCTCCTCGTCGGCCTTCTCCTGCGTCTCGGCCACATAGCAGCAGAGCAGGTAGCCGAAGTTGTCGGGCACCGACTCGCGGCCCTCCTCGGCGGCGGCGCCCCGGTAGATGTCGAACAGCTCCTCGGTGACATCGAGGGCGGTCAGGAAGGCGACGTAGCCGTGGCGACCGGCCCACTCGGCGGTCTCTGGGCTGGCGGTTCCGGGCACCCACACCGGCGGGTGCGGCTGCTGGATCGGCATAATCCACGGATTGACCGCCCGGAAGTTGAAGTGCTTGCCCTCCCACCGGAAGGGGCCAGTGGTCGTCCAGGTCTTGATGAGCAGGTCGTGGCACTCCTCGAACCGCTCCCGGTTCTCCACCGGGTTGATGTTGGTGGAGACGGTCTCGACCCCGGTGCCGCGCACCATCCCGGAGATGACCCGCCCGCCGGATATGACGTCGATCATGGCAATCTCTTCGGCCAGACGCACCGGGTTCTCGTGGATGGGCAGGATGTTGCCCAGCAGCAGAATCTTGGCGTTCTTCGTGGTGCGGGCCAGCACGGCGGCGGTCAGGTTGCACGAGGCGTTCATGCACGAAGGCGTGCTGTGGTGCTCGTTGACCATGATGCCGTCATAGCCCAGCTCGTCAACATACTGGCACTCGTCGAAGTACCGCTTGAACAGCCGGTTGGCGATGTTCGGATCGAAGAAGCTGTTGGGGAAAGTGAGCCGTATCGACGGATGCTTCTCCGCCTCTTCATCAGGGTACTCGTGGTAGGGAAACTCGCTGAAGTAGTAGACCTTCATGGGGGTGGTTTCTCCTTAAAGTCCGTTGGGCAGCCAGCATTGAGTTCACAAATTGAGGACAGCATACCACGCCCCTCAATCCGGGATTAGTCAAACTGAAGCTCAACGGTTTCGGGACTCAAGTGAAAGTGAGAAAGGAGCCTACGGCTGTGCTTGATAATGTTACTGGCATTCCAGTTCAGGTTCACATAGAGACCGCCCGAAATTGTCTTATAAGAACGGAAAGATACCCCACCAGGGCCATTGGGGGATGAATTGATGAAGCCCAAGCCTTTCATAGGGCAATGGGTGGCCGTTAGGGTTCCGTCGTTGGCAAGCTTCTCGGCAACTTCTACCAGGATCTGCCGCCAAGACGGGATGTTGCGAACTTGTCCAGTAGAGAATCTAATTGCCTTGGGAGGTTTCTGGCCCGTTCCGGCTGCAACATTCGATAGCGAAATCCAGTTGCCTGGGTTATTCTGCCCCGTCTCCTGCGCCACTGTAGTCGTAGAATGTTGGAGAGGTCGCACCCCAACCAATT
This sequence comes from Dehalococcoidia bacterium, assembly GCA_965226875.1. Taxonomy (GTDB): domain Bacteria; phylum Chloroflexota; class Dehalococcoidia; order Lucifugimonadales; family UBA3495; genus VXOI01. The sequence goes on from OZ245439.1 coordinate 97,676, forward strand.
CAGGCGCGTTGGCCTCCACTGGCTGCCCTGATGCAAGGTTGGGCCGCCAGAGCAGGAGGAGTTTCAGGGCTGCTTCGTGTGTGGGTGTTTCAGATAACGAAATATCCAGCACCCGCCGTTCACCAGAGAAGACAGATACATTGTCGAGAATCCACCTGTTGCCGTCGGTCAAACCTGCATACTTGACTTGTTGCACGAGCGCGTAAGTGAACACTTGGTCTTGAGTATTCGGTTTCTCCAACGGCTCAGACAAGCGCTTGGCTTCAATGAATGCTACTGGGTTCCTAGTTTCGCCCAACAGCGCGTAATCCGCCCGACCGTTTCCCGCGCTGTACTCCGGCCTCACCACCGCCGGCTCCGAAGTATCCCAGCCGAGGGCTTGCAGCAGCGGGTCAATCAACGCCATGCGGGTGCGGGTCTCATTTTGTTGCAGGGCAGGCCCGTGAGAGGCGATGCGCTCTTTAAGTGTCTCGATTACTTTAACCAAGTCGTCCAACAGCATCGCAGCACCTTTAGGTTGGCGTTCCCGCTATTGTAGCAGTTCATCCACCGTAAGCCGGACATCGGGCAGAGCCTGGATGGTCAGCGTGTCGCCCCGGCGGTAGCGGTGCACGTCGGCGTAGCCGTCGGGCGTCGGCTGCCGGGAGACCTCGATTTCCCCAGTCTCCAGCATGAAAATCCACAGCTCTGGTATCCCGCTTTGAGCGTAGCGCCTTGCCTTCTCCCCTCGATCAGTTCGGACGGTTGAATCGGAAACTTCGATTATGAGCAAGATGCCATCCGGCCTGGGGATGTTTTCTTCGTCCAGCGACGCTTGGGGAGTGAGCAGCGTGATGTCTGGTTCTGGTCCAGTATTATCATTCAGGCGTATTGTGCCTTGGATGCTCACCTCTATATCGTCTGGCAAAGTGAGTACAAAGAGTCGGGCAAGACGGTTCACCCTACGTTCATGTGGTCGTCCGATGGGCGCCATTTCCAGTATTACTCCGTCCACGAGTTCCACCCGATCGTCTCTATTGAGGATGCCAACCTCGGCCATACGCATATATTCGTCCACGGTGAACTTGCGGACCGAATCGACCGCGCATTTGGCATCGTATGAGTTTGGCAAAATGCCATGCTTCACCAACTCCCGGCACTGATCCTCCTTGAACTTGTAAAGGCCGATTACTTCGCGCATTGCTCACCTCGTGCTGATGCCCCTTGCCTCCAGCGTCGCACCAGCTACTCTACGCCGCCAGATCCTCGACTACCAGGCGGCAGCCCACCACCTCAATGGCCCTCGCGGCCAGCTTCATGTGGGAGTAGCGGTCTGGCATAAGCATCTGACGTACTGCCGATTCTTCGATGCCGAGACGATCCGCTAGTTCGGCATTGCTGACTTCCTTCCGTCGCATTGCCGAATACAAGGCCAGCTTGGCCGCAGCGAGAGGCGGCACAGCGATCATCTGCTGGCTTTCGGTCTGGGGGCCGGGCTTGGGGATTTCCTTGTTGCGGTCCACGTAGGAGCACAGCGCTACCAGCAGACAGTCCTCTGCCATTTCCATGGCCGTTCCCCAGTCGCGTCCGCAGGTAAAAGCTCCTGGGATGTCCGGGAAGGAGACGTTGAACCAACCCTTGAATTCTTCGTCCTCTTCGGGTTCCAGGATGCAGGGATAGGCGTATTTCATGCTTAGAAACCCCTCCTGTCTATGCCCAACTGCCTGAAGATGGACATCAGAGTGCCCGTGGCGATTTCCCCGTGCGGCACGAAAGCAGTGCGTCCTCCCATGTGCAGCTCTCCATGGCTCCCCTTACCGCGACTTGGATCAAATTCGAACTCCAATCCGTTGCGCCTGGCGTAGCGTCGCGCCCGACGGATAAATTCTCGTCCGTTCATTCCCTGATAGCTTCACCTTTGGGCGCGACTGCCGAATACGCTACCCCTACTCCTCCAGCGTCGTAATATCCCCCGGGTCCAACCCCAGTTCCTGCGCTTTCAGCAGGCGGCGCATGATCTTGCCGCTGCGGGTCTTGGGCAGGGTGGGGGTGAAATCGATTTCGGCGGGGACGGCTATGGGGCCAAGCTCGTTGCGGACGTGCAGCTTGAGGGCGTTGACCATCTCCTCCGACGGTTCGTTGCCGACGCGCAGGGTTACGAACCCCTTGATGGCCTCGCCGCGCAGCTCGTCGGGCTTGCCGATGACCGCCGCCTCGGCCACCGCCGGGTGCGACACCAGCGCGCTCTCCACCTCGGCGGACCCTATGCGATGGCCGGCCACGTTCAGCACGTCGTCGGCGCGGCCCACCACCATGTAGTAGCCGTCGGCGTCGCGCAGGGCCACGTCGCCCGTGAAGTAGACGCCGGGGATGGTATTCCAGTCGCTGGCGTAGCGGTCGGGGTCGCCGTACACCGTGCGGAAAAAGTGCGGGAAGGGACGCTTGATGACCAGCAGCCCGCCCTTGTCCGGCTCGGTGATGGGCTGGCCCTCCCGGTCAACGATGTCCATCTCGGCGCCCGGCATCGGGCGTCCGACACGGCCGGGCTTCACCGGCATGGTGGCGGTGGTGCCCAGGCAGGGGCCGCCGGTCTCGGTCTGCCACCAGTTGTCGACTATGTGGCCCCACTCGCCGTTGCCGCAGATGTGCTCGTAGCTCCAGCGCTGGGCCTCGGGGTTCAGCGGCTCGCCGGCGCAGGTCAGGAACCGCAGGGAGCGAAGGTCGTATCCCCGCGGGTACTCCTCGCCGTAGCGCATCAGCATCCGCAGGGCCGTGGGAGCGGTGAAGATAACATTGACGCCATACTTCTCTATGGTCTCGTAGAACACGCCGGGGTGCGGGTAGTCGATGGCGCCCTCCCGGAACACCGTCGTCGCCCCGGCGACCAGCGGCGCATAGACGATGTAGCTGTGGCCCACCACCCAGCCGATGTCCGACGTGCACCAGTAAACGTCGTCGTCCTTCACGTCCCAGAAGTTCTTGAAGTGGTAGTAGGTGCCGACCATATAGCCACCGTGGACGTGCTGCACCCCCTTGGGCTTGCCGGTGGTGCCGCTGGTGTAGAGGATGTACAGCGGATCCTCCGAGTCCATCTCCTCGGCCTCGCAGTCCACGCTGCCCGACGCCATGAGTGCGTCGAAGTCCACCTCACGGGCGCCGAGCGCCCCCCCTTTTAATTCCCCCCCGTCATGGGGGGGGTTGCGACGCCAGACGATGACCTTATCAACCACGTCCAGGTCAACGACGGCGCGCTCGGTGATGCCCAGCAGGTCTACCTCGTTGCCGCGCCGGTAGCCCACGTCGGCGGTGATGACCACCTTGGCCTGGGCGTCGAGGATGCGGTCGCGCAGGGCGCCGGAGCTGAAACCGGCGTAGACCACGCTATGTACCGCGCCGATGCGGGCGCAGGCCAGCATGGCAATGGCGCCCTCGGGCGTGAGCGGCATATAGATGACCACGCGGTCGCCCTTGCCCACGCCCAGGGAGCGCAGCCCGTTGGCGAAGCGGTTGACCAGTTGCGCCAGCCGTCCGTAGGTGAAGACGCGCTCGGTGCCGTCTTCGCCCAGCCAGATGAAGGCGGCCTTGTTCCGGTTGCCGTTGGTCAAGTGGCGGTCCAGGGCGTTCTGCGTTATGTTGCACTTCGCCCCCAGGAACCAGCGGAAGGTGGGGTAGTCCCACTGGAACACGCTGTCCCATCGGCGCGTCCACTCCAGCTCCGAGGCCACCCCCTCCCAGAATCTCTCGGGCGCGTCCATGGATTCGCGGTAGGCCCCCTCGTAGTCCTGCAAAAACGCCTGCTGCACCAGGGACGCCGACGGCTCAATCTGCCCGGTCTCCTGAAGCAGGTGGTCAATCTGTCCTTGCTGCACCATAAGCCCCCTCCTAAGTATTTCCGGTAGTTGGTGGTGCTTTGTAGGGGCGGGTTTCAAACCCGCCCCTACATTATCGCCGTATGTTTCGCGGATTCTCAGCATCCTCTGCCCATTCGGCTGGGTTATCAACAATATACTGTCTTACGCTGTCCAGTTCCTGTTCGTTACGAATCACTCGCTCGTAATAATTGCGCTGCCATACAGGTACGCCCGGAGAGCCTCGATGTTCATTGATGCGCCGAGATGAAAATGTCTTAAAGGCACGAACAATTTCTGAGAGTGGGTGGCGTCTTGTAGGGGCGGGTTTTAAACCCGCCCCTACGTTATCGGGATTGAAACCTGCCCTCACGTTATCGGGATTGAAACCCGCCCCTACGTTATCGGGTATTGGATTCTTCCTTTGCTGATCAGTTAGAACTATGATGCCATGCACATGATTGGGCATTACTATGAACTCGTCTGTTTCAACGTGTGAGTAATGGTTTGCCAAATCGTTCCAACATTCCAAAACGACTTGGCCAGCACGGGTCAACGCCATTTCACAGCCAAGAATCTCCCCCAATAGGCATAATCGGTCATACGTACATATTGTTACGAAATACGCCCCGGTCTGTGCATAGTCATAGTCCGGCAACCTGATAGATCGGCGACGTTTCTGTTCTTCTCTATATGGCATTAGATAGCCTTCTCCTAACGCAACAGTAGTTTCTCACTAAACTACAATGACCTCTCGGAATCGTCTCCGCCAACTTGTCCCGCGCTTCGTCCATTGTCTTTCCTTCGGCACGAGCGCCGATAATTTCAGGACAGTTGGCGAAGTAAAACGGCTCCAGCCGGCTTTCGTCGTCCAGTTCGAAGATGGCGGTAAACTCGTTTCGCACCTTGGCCTCCCCATGTCTGCCTCTGCATCTCAGGTTTCAGGCTGCGGGAGCGGCAAGAACTACCCAGGCGCCACCAGCAATCAGCGCCCGGGCGCAATACTGACACGGCCCGCCCCTTCCCAAAGCCCGGGGGCGGGCCGACGATTTTTGCTACATTCTAGCTTTCGCTCTGGGGGCGGCAAGGAAGCCGGACTAGAAACCCGGACGGAAGCCCCTTGTCGGGAAGAAGGACTTGGACAGTGGGGCTGACGCGAGCGAAATGAGACCCCCAATTTGCCCGAGCCATGCGGGTGTGCATCACTGCCGGATAGTTCACAGTGCAAAATAAAGAGGGGGCGGTTGGTTAGCCGCCCCCTTGTGACTTTGAACATTTGCCGGAACCGCGTGAGCCGGGTTTTCGCCGCCTACACCGCCGTAATGGTGATGTGGGACATGTAGGACTCGGACCTTGCGCCGTGCCAGTGGTTCTCGCCCTTGCGGATGTGCACCACATCGCCGACCGCGATTTCCTGCTCCTCGGTCTCGTTGGCTACAGTGCCGACGCCGGAGGTCACCACCAGGATCTGATCGCTCGCGTGGGTGTGCCATCCGGTGCTGGCGCCCCGCTCGAAGTTGACCACGCTGCTGCTGAAGTTCTCGCTGGCCCCCTCGGGAATCAGCGGCTGGCGCGTGCGCCGCACCTCGCCGCCGGTCCATCCCGGCACCGGAGTTGCTGTGTCTATGGGCACCGTTTCCACCTCGGCAATTCGGATAACCCGCATCTCATTCCTCCCGATTTTTTCGGATTGCCCCGATGATACACCCGTAACAGCCCCAAAGGTTAATTCTCCCCACGGGGCTTCTCTGTATAATGGAGTGCACATAATCAACCCTGCTTGTCAGCTCCCTGCTGGCGGGCGGCGACAGCTGGCGGCGAATCCAAGGGCAGGAATTTGGCATGAGCACATCCGGCGGCCCGCGCCCCGAATGGGTGCAGGACCACATAGATCGCTACCGCGCCTCCGACGGGGAGGACGGCCATATCTGGCGCGGCGTTCCCACCCTGCTGCTGACTACCACCGGGCGGCAATCCGGCGAGCAGGTAACCACTCCGCTCATCTACGGGCGCAGCGGCGACGGCTTCCTCGTCGTCGCCTCCAGGGGCGGGTCGGAGGTCCATCCCCATTGGTATCTCAACCTGCGGGCCAACCCCGTCGCCGGGCTTCAGGTGGCCGCCGACAGGTTCACCGCCATCGCCCGAACCGCCACGCCGGAGGAAAAGGCGAGCCTCTGGCCCACAATGACCGCCATCTGGCCCCGGTACGAGGAATATCAGCAGCGCACCCAGCGCGACATTCCCCTGGTGGTGCTGGAACGGCAGTAATCAACGGCAAGGCGCATGGACGACATCGAGAGGTCTGGGAGAAAAGCGATGATTGGCAACGGTCTGGCATATCTGAGTGTTGTAGTGCGCGACGTTGCGGCGGTGGCGGAGATGCTACACCGGGACTTCAAGCTGGAGGCGTCTACGGTCACCGTCGGCTCCGGCGGGAACCGCGCGCCCGTCTTCCCAATGGGCGATACCGCCATCGCCCTGTTCGAGGTGGGCGACCCCTTCGTCGGCGGCGCGGAGCGCACCGGCGTGCATCACCTGGCGGTGGAGGTGGACTTCCCGGTGAGCGCCGCGCTGACCGCCGGGGAGGCCGGACTCCCCATGCTTTCCGACACAATGGAGTGGGGGCTGGGCGGCACCCAGCGCATCCTGCTCGACCCCAAGGCCACCGGCGGCGTTGTAACCTACCTGTCCGAGCCGCTGACCTTGGCCAGGCAGGAGCCGGAGGTCGTCGAGCGCATCGACCACATCGGCGTCGCCAGCGACGACAACGACCTCGTCCGGGACGTATTCACCAACAAGCTGGGTTGGGAGTTGGAGAGCAGCCAGACCGACACCGAAGTCGCCCAGTCCCTCGAGACTTTCACCTCCGACAAATACGGTGTGACCTACCGCTCCAAGAGCGCCGAGCTGGTCGGTGGCGTCCGGGTTTCCTTCATCACCATCGGCGACTGCGAGCTGGAGCTCCTGCAAAACCTGAATCCTCCCAACTCCAACCCGGAGTCCAACCCCAACTCCAACCAGGGCGTGGGGCGGGCGGCCCCCGGCCCCGGCAGCACCCGGCAGGACCAGAACGTCATCGACCGCTTCATCCAGAGCCGTGGCCCCGGCCTGCACCACCTGGCCCTGAAAGTGCGCGACATAAACCGCCAGTTGAGCCACCTGGAGTCCGCGGGCTACACCCTTATAGATACCCAGGGACGCCCCGGCAGCCGTCTCGCGCAGATCGGCTTCGTCCACCCCGCCAGCCTCGGCGGGCTGCTGATTCACTTGGTGGAGCGGAACGACGTGCCGTAGAGTACCGGCGTAGAGTACCGGCGTAGAATTCCAAGGAGTGGGTGCAGGCGGACGCAGCTTCCATAACGACCACGCAACCAAAGAAGCGCGCGGTCTTGTGATAGCGCCTGGCCGACGGCAAAACTGCCAACGCCGACGCCACCGGCAAGGTAACCCACGCCCCTCAACCCGTGCTACAGGGCCTCTCAAATAGGAATTAAAGTCAATTTCTGTGCAAAGCCGCCTCCAGCTATGGCTATATTTGACTGACTGCAAGTTTGAGTCAATTTGTTCTGATGCCTACATTATGTTGGAGTTCGAAGATTTGAGGGAGACGTCCCAATGCCATTCCAAATATTCGCCATATTCGCGGCGATGCTCGGCCTATTATCAGCATGCACCGGGCAAACTCCGTCGTTTCCGGAGCCGGTACGGAGGACCCCGGTGACAACGCCTGCGCCTAGTGGAGACTGCGGTCGGCTCTGCCAGGAGGAGTTCTGGATCTCGGCCATTCACTCTTCCGATCCCCGTTCTCTCGTGCTGGCCGAATTGGAGAACGGAGCAGACCCCAGGCTCCTCAGGGGCGGAAGGATGAATGCTCTGGCCTTCACAATAAGAAATATGTTCAACCCGGAGATCGTCAGGCTCCTTCTCGAACATGGTGCCGACCCCAACACGGGAACTTATTCCTTAGAGCCTGTCTACGATCTTTGCAATATGTTAAGTTGAGGCTGTTACCAGAGGGGGTAATCATGTCTCATTCCTATTCCAGCGACATCAGCCGGGAACAATTTGCCCGGATTCTTCCCTGTTTGGAGTCGGCCCGCCGCCGGACTAAGCCCCGCACCGTGGACTTGTACGACGTTTTCTGCGGGGTGTTCTATCTCCTGAAAAGCGGGTGCCAGTGGCGGATGCTGCCCGCGGACTTCCCGGATTGGCGCACCTGCTACAAGTATTTCCGGCAATGGAGCGAGCGACCCGACCCGGCGAAGTATTCCATTCTGGAGCAGGTCTTAAAAAAAATCGGTTGACGCGGCCCGGCGAAGCAATGGTCGGAAAGAACGGACCAGCTTCTGTATCGTGGACTCCCAGAGCGTCAAGAACACCGACAGCGCCGAGAACAAGGGCTATGACTCGGGCAAGAAGGTGTCTGGAATCAAGCGCCACATCGCCGTGGACACTCAGGGGTTGCCCCATGCGATTCACGTGACCACCGCCAACGTTACCGACCGTGCTGGGGCTTTGGCTATGTTTGACCGGCGCCGGGCCAACCTGAGGCAGGTGCAGAATGTGCTGGTGGATGGGGGATACACCGGGAAACCCTTTGCCACGGCGGTGCAGAGCCTGCTGGGAGCCTCGGTGGAAGTGGTGAAACGCAACGAACTGCACACTTTCGTGGTGCTGCCGAAACGATGGGTGGTGGAGCGGTCTTTCGGCTGGCTGGAGAAGTGCCGCCGCCTCTGGAAGAACTGCGAGAGAAAGCTCAATACCAGTCTGCAAATGGTGGTTCTCGCCTTCGCGGTGCTAATCCTGAAGAGATTGTAAACAGGCTCTTAGAGACGCAGACGCAATGGACGATCCTGTTCGATGCCGTCGATATGACCGCCAAATTCGCCGACTTGGACGATGGCCAGCGATATCTGGATTGGTATCGGGGACAGTTCGAGGAAGAGTGGAATCAAGAGTACCCGCAGGTCCCGCAATGGCTGGAGAACTTGGGGCCAGCGACAGTCAGGGCAAACACCGTCGAGATAGTCCGGCTGCTCCTGGAGTACGGAGCCGACGCCATGGCGAGGGACGACTACGGGCGATTGCCCCTGCAAACGTACCTGCAACTGCCGAACAATAGCAACAATAACAAGAGAATTGGAACACACAACCCAGAAACGGTGCGGCTCCTATTGGCCTACAGCGAGGGACTGGAGCCGGACGGGGATGATGCGTACGCCTTGATTGATAAGGCCGTATTTAGCGAGGCCAACGAGGACATATTCGAACTCCTCTTCGAGTACGGTATCAAGCCCAACCTCGGCTTCAATGGGGAAACCACCTGGCTCCATCTGGCTGCCAGTTTCAGTGTGGAGAACGTTAGCACATACCAAGGACTGATAGACGGGGGAATCGACCCCCAATTGCTTGATGACGAAGGCAAGACAGCTTGCGACCGTCTCCTGGAGGACGAGGAAAGCCCTATCCGTTCGTTGAAGGAGTCCTTTCTGGGGCGGGAGCTTATGCTGGACGACGTTGCCGCCTTGCTATGCGAACTGAGACTCACACTTCCAATGCTTCGCGCAATACTTCCCGGAAGCGGTAAAATGCCAAGCCCTGGATATGTACACCGAAGGCACCGGCATAACTGCTGCCCGCCGTGTGCCGGGAGTGTGAAGCCTGCCGCCGTCTTTTCCGGGGTCAAAAAGGGGGTTACATACTTTCCGGCACAGTAGCTACGGTTCGTTCTGCATCCAGCCTTCGAAACCCTATCTAATTTGTAGCACTGTACCTAATTCCCTTTAATTCTCCATATCTCTTGAAGGAGAGGGCCGGGGTGAGGGTGAAATGCCAGGAAGACACAATGTTCCCGCACCAACGCCGACGCCCCTACCCTAACCCTCTCCCTCCGGGGGAGGGAACAACTCACGCCCCTCGACCCGTGCCGGCAGGTTCCAGCCAAAAGCGTTACCAGGACTTCAGCACCGGCAGCACTTCTTCGGCAAAGAGCTTCAGCCCTCGCTCCGCAATCGGCTGCGGGATGCCGCCGAAGCGGAAGGCCACGTTCAACTCGAAATTGCCCAGCAGTTCCCTGCGTTCCTCAAGCCCCCGCAGAATCTTGTCGGGCGTGCCCCAACTGGCCGCCTTCATAAAGCCTTCGACCGCCCCTTCGAGACCGGCGGAACGCGCGATTTCAGCCTTCTGCTGATAGGCGTCGTAACCCTTCACCGACTTGAAGTGATCGCCCAGGAATTCGTAGTGATAAAAATTGCTCTCGACAAACTTGCCCTGGTATTGTCGCGCTTCCTCTTCGCACTGGGCCATATCAGTGCCGCACACGACGAATTCGCTGAGCATCAGGGCTGGCGGCTCCGTGCCGTGAAATTCACGGTGCAAGGCCCGGCCTCGCTCAATTCCGGGCATCCGCATTTCCCAAGGGCGGTCGGCGAACATGATGATGTGCGCCCCAAGCTGGGCCGCCGAGAGAACCGACTCGTCGCTGGCGGCAACGGCGTAGATGCGCCCGTCGAAGGAATGCTGCGGCCGGGGCCGAATCTCCGTCCGGGGCTGCTGGTAGTAAGTCCCGTTGCCCTCGATGAAGCCTGTCATCAGGGCCTCGACAATCATCGGCGCCGCCTCGTCGAATCGGCCCCGCGATTCGTCCATGCTGATGCCGAAGGTCTCGAATTCCCGCCGCGCCAGGCCGCGCCCTAACCCCAGCCGCAGCCTGCCGTGGCTCAACAGATCGAGAACCGCCGCGTTTTCCGCCACCCGCAACGGGTTATGCCAAGGAAGTATCACGGCGGCCGTCCCCACGTCGATGTCGGGATGCTTGGCCGCAACGTGGGTCATCAGTTGCAGATTGTCGGGCACGAAGGAATAATCGTTGAAATGGTGCTCGGCAGACCAGAGGCAATCGAACCCCGAGTCAGCGGCGATTTCAGCCAGCCGCAGCTCCTCCTCCCACATCTCGCCGTCCGAGCCTTCTTCCCAGCCGTAGCTAGAGAAGATCATCATCATTCCGACATCCATGCAATTGCTCCTTCGGTTCATTCAAATTGTCGCCCGCCCGGGCAATGGGCGTCAAAAGCTCAGGCTCATTTGATTCTCCCTCTCCTTATTAAAGGGAGAGGGAACCCACAAAAGACCCTGGTCAGAAGCTCGGCTTCGTGGCATAGGGGGTCAACTGGAGTTCGTGGGTCCAGCAGGACTTGTCCTGGGTGTACAGATAGTAGAAAGCCTCGGCGATCTTGACCGGGTTTATCAGCAATTCAGGATGCTGCTGGACGCGCGGCATGGCCCTGGTGCCGGGAGAATCAATGGTGCCGTCGATCACCACGTTGGCGACATGAACACCGTACTCCGAGTATTCCTCCGTCAACGCCTGCGCCAGTGTCCGCATCAACACCCGCGGATAGTACAGCGACTGTCCGGTGTACCGCTTCTTCCCGCGCAAGGAAAATGCGTTGTTGGAAATGAGGATCGTGCCCTCCCCGCGCTCCCGCATGGAGGGCAGCACTTCCTTGGCCACCAGGAAGGGGCCGCTGCTGGAGATGTGCTGTGCGGTCTCAAACATCTCGAAGGGAATGTGTTCCAGCAGTTCTTGTTCCGGCGGAAGGTCGCGCCCCTCCAGGTAACCCGCGTTATAAACAAGAACGTCCGGGTCGCCGGCCTCCTCCCGGATCTGGGCGAACGCATTCGATATCGAGTCGCGCGACGCGAGGTCCAGCTCGACAATCATGCCTTCGTCCCCCTCCTCCCGGATTGCCGCCTCCAACGGAGCCGCGTTGGCGGCGTTGCGGGTGGTCAATACCGTGAAGAAGCCCTCTTTCGCAAACTTCAGGGAGATAGCGCCCCCCACGCCCCAGCGCACGCCAACGGGCAGCTCGCTATCGTCGATAGCCCCGCCGTGGACCAGGTGGGTGTTGCGTCCGTCCGACTGCCACTTGGATGTCGCCCCAATTACCACGGCGACCGGTTTTCGATTTGAGTTCATGTCGGATTCCTTTCGTAGAGTTGTCGACTACCTGCCGTCACTGAAAAGGGATGGCAGAAGCGGGGATACTGTACTACAAACCTCCAAGTGGGCGCCAATTTCGTTATAACAAAGCCAGGGCCTTTTCATACTTCTTCTCCCTTCCGGGAGAGGGCCGGGGAGAAGGTGGAATCCTGCGTATCAACGACGGTTTTCTGTAAGGATACGCCCTCACCTAACCCTCTCCCGAAAGGAGAGGGAACTTTACCTGAGAATGAAAGGGCCCTGATAACACCTGATACCAAAGGTGATTCCCGTCACCTGCTACTGTCGGCGCATTGCCTCATCCAAACAGAACCGGCAAGACCTGTTGTTGTTGATAAAGAGGACAAACAAAAGGCCGCCGCAGGCGATAACTGCGGCGGCCTGAAAATTCGTGCCGGAAGTCCGTGCCGGTTGGATTGCCGGTACGCGGTCTACTGCACCAGGTTGGGAGTCACCTCGGCCGGTACGCCTCCGACTTGCATCTCGCGGGCGCGGGCCTCGACGGCGGGAATCACCGACGCGATCAAGTCCTCGTCCAGGTCGGCGGCCACGCCGGGGTAGCCGGCGCGCTCCAGCATCGGCCCCAGCTTCTTGCTCTTGAACTGGTCCAGGCACCAGCCCAGCGGGTCGGAAACCAGAGTCTTGTCCCAGTAGATGCGATGGTTCTTGTTGCGGGGGCCATAGTGGTAGTGCGGGCCTTCCCAGAAGCAGTCGAAGGCCAGCAGCTCCGTCTCCTCGGTAAAGACGCGGCCCGTGTTCCCGGCCAGGTCGGCCAGCACATGGATGGCCACGCCGCCGTCGCCGGAACCCAGGCGCCGGTTCTCCAGGCCGAACTTGATGTTGCCGGCCTCGAAAACGTCGGTGCCACGGTTGTGCTTCACGGTGTTGCGCTCGGCCATGAACTTGGCCCGCGCGAGGTTCTCCACTTCGTCCAGCGCAGAATTTACGGCGTCCAGGGTCACCGCGCCGGCCGCCTCGGCGTATCCGGCCTCGCTGAGCATGATGCCGATGCTCGTGCGGATCGTCTTCACCGACCAACCGATGGGGTTGCCGTCCACTGTCTCGTCCATACGGAACTTGACATCCTTGCTGTCCGGCCCGTACACATAGCTGCGCTCGCGGTCGAAGCAGTTAAACCGCAGCGCGGTTGCTCCCCCGACCTCGACCAGGATGGCCACTCCCTGGTCGGAGTGGTCCTGAATGTTGCCGTCCCAAAGCTCATGCTGGACAACGAAGGTAACGTTGCCCGCCTCAACCCGTGCTCGCCCAGTCTGCTGCATCATAGCGTCCAGCCTCCTTTGCTACCTGATGGTACAGGAAATATAGCCATCGCAAGGCCAGGGTGTCAACCGGAGTGGGTGTTTCTGAAGGAGCATCTAAGGTGGGCAGTGCCAGTCGAATCTGACCTCAAGTTGACGCAGCATATCAAAAGTATCTATGTAAACAATGCCAAATTGGTCGCAGACGTTTGGTAGAGGTACTCGCCGCTTTACGTCGGGTTGGAGAACCTCTAGCGTTACAACAACCCCGCCATACGCTTTAGCGTAGGCTGCGAGCCAGCCGTCTGCGCCTCTGGAAAATTCATTTTTTGCTGCATCGGAAAACTGCTGGTTTCTGTAAACCCAACTCATTACTTCACGATACGCCTCGGTTACCTGAGATTCCAAAGATGATACAAATAATTCTCCCGGCGCGTTTCCCACCCAATCCGACAACTCATCCCCATATCCAACCAGTTCGCTTCTCACATGGTCAATACTTTTAAGTCGTTTGCTATGAAAATGATGAATCAGACATTCCCAGAAACCAGGGCATAAATCTAAGCCGTAGTAGCGTTTATGGGCTTCTATGAAAATGTTAGCATCAAGAATGAAAACAGGAGGGACATTATCGTTCATATCATTGATTCTCCTTCGCCCAATCAGCGAATTTGTCAAAAGTTCTGCCATTGAGTCCAGTAAGTACGTATGCTTCCCGATACAGTAAACGGCTCTCCTTTACGGCGCGCGTTACCGCGGCACTGAAACGGCGTCCGAGCCTCACATTTTGGTTGTTCCAGAAAGCGCCCCCTCCTTTGCTGTTTTCTTTCCGGCGGCGCTCGTCGGCGAGATACTCATCATAAAAATTGAAATATGCAGCCTGGTCTATCAAATTGAGGTCAAACGCCCTCCGCGCCGCAACTATTACACTAACCTTAAACTGCCGAGCGATTTTCTGATATGGCTCGTCGTCCTTTTCTACGGTTTCCCACAACCCTTCCAAGTCTGTATGCGGAACAAGAAATTCAGCAGCAACGTTGTTGCAAAAACTTTCTGTTGCGTGGTCGGACGGCAACAGCGCTTCAAAGTTGGACACACCCTCAGCGCCTACGAAGATATGGGCCAATTCGTGGGCCACCGTAAACATTTGTGCCGAGGTGTAATCGGAGTTATTGATGAAAATCAGCGGGGCGTATTCGTCAATCAAGGCGAAGCCCCGGAATTCGTCTGGGTCCAGCTTCCGATGGGTGTTATTGCCCACGATTCCGTTTATGAACACCAATACCCCAACTTCCTCAATTCGGTTTCTGAGGAATCGCAAGGCGGCATTCCATGTCGGATTACCCGCAGCCCAGTCAGGCTTCAGAGTGAGCGCTTCCCGCATACCCTCCGCTACATCTTCAAAGTCGGTGCTGTCGTTGAACGCGCCAACAAACTCCAGCGGCTCTGCTTCTTCTACCAGCAGCTCCTCCCGCATCCAATCCTGCCGCCGCTGCATTTGGTAGACTGTGTCCAGCAGGTTAGGGCTGGGGCGGCCTAGCGGGCGGTCGCCGACGGTCCGGAAGTCCGCTATCGGCAGGCTGTCGTCCGGCGGCTCAGGCAAGAAGAGATAGCCCTCCGGCGTGTAGGTGCGCTGAGCGAGCTTCCCTATTTGAGCCATGCTGATTTCGCCGGAGCGTTCCCATTCCAGGACACGCTCCGGCTTGACTTGCAGTTTTCCGGCCAGTTCACTAGGGTCAAAACCGACCCTCTCTCTGGCCCACTGTAGCACTTCGGGTTGCAACCTTATTTTGAGCCGTCGCTCTCTCATTGTCGCATCATACTATGTTCCGCAGCCCCGAACCTACCCCAGCGGCTTCTCCTCCAGGTTGAAGTGCGGCATCACGCCCTCCCCGAACCGCTGTAGCTGCTCCAGCATCACCTCCAGCGGCGCGCCCATGCGGTTGCAGCCCACGTGCATATACTCCAGGCCGGGGTACTTGTCCTGGATGGCCATGATCTTCTCGGTGACCTGCTCGGCGGTGCCCACCAGCCAGGCGTTCTGCTCGACGATGTCCTCCATCGTCGGCAGGCCGGCGCCCCGGGCCCGCCGCGGGTCGCCCAGCGCCTCGATCTGCGAGCCCGACAGCGCCCGGAAGAACCCCAGCGGCGCGAACATCTTCATGTCCTCTTCCAGGTACTTGCGCCCCTGCTCGATGGCCTCCTGTTCCGAGTCGGCGATGAACGTCGGCAGACCGATGACCAGCCTTCCGCCCGGCTCCACGTCGCGCCCATGCTTCCGTAGCGTCTCGGTCCAGCGCATAATCACGTCCTCCGACGCGCCGCCGGTGACCGCGCCGCCGCCCATGATGCCCTGGATGTCGTGCTTCGCCATAAAGTCCATCGCCCGCTGACTGCTCGACACCATCGGCTGCCACGTCTCGACGGGCTGGTGCTTGGGGCGCGGCACCAGGGTCAGCTCCTTCAGCGTATAGCCCCGATACGGCACCTCCGGCGGGAGTTGGTAGTGCTTGCCTTGGTACGAGAAGGAGTCCTCGTGGAACGCCTTCATGATGATTTCGACTTGCTCCTCGAACATCTCGCGGTTGGCTTCGTTGTCGGTGTTGGTGCTGGGCACGCCGAAGGTGTCGACCTCCCGCGAGTGATAGCCGCGCCCCACGCCGAAGATAACCCGCCCTTCGGTCAGGATGTCGGCGGTGGCGTAGTCCTCGGCCAGCCGCAGCGGGTGCCACATGGGGTTGATGTTGAAGCCGCAGCCGAACTTGAGCTGCTTGGTCATCCTGGCCAGGTGAACGTACATCATCAGCAGGTTGGGGATGACCTCGTTCCCCTCGTGCTGGAAGTGATGCTCGGCGGCCCAGAAGCTGTGATACCCCAGCCGGTCCATCAGCTTGGCGATCTGCTCGCAGCGGTCGAAGATGGTGATGAGATGGTCGTTGTCAAAGCGCCGCTCGTTGACCGGAGTGGCGTCCAGCCCCAGATCCCCCAGATCCACATGCCCGGCGTAAAGGCTCCCAAAGTGCTTAATCATGCTAACCTCCCTGAATTGGATTTCGTACCCGAAATTGTATCCGCGAAGCCAGTGGGGTTGTCAAACTTGGAGATTGCTGGGCCGTCAGTCCTGCACTACAGGAAATGGAAAGGGCGGGCCATCATAGGTCCGCCCCGTGTGGTTCTGAGAGCAAACAGCATCACCTATTGTCCAGCAAAAGCTTCTGTTAAGGAAATTTGGCGATTCAAAAGTGGCCTGAGTTTGTCTCTCATTCCCCGAGCTAGGCTCGGATGCACGTCGATGTTGGCGAGATAAATCGAGGCGTGTCCTGGGTTCAATTCTGTTGCAGTATCCACGACTACAAAGGCCTGATTGCCGTTATATTGAATCTCTCGAACTTCTCTCGCGGTGAATCTTGCCACTCCCTCCGAGGCCCGTGGTTTACCTTGGAAGGGTCTTGCCAATTTCTCGTTTATCGAGATTTCGACGAGCTCCCACGTGACATACCCCATACGATGTACGGAAAAGCCTCGCTCCCTCAAATCTGTCAGCGAGATTGCGGTCGGTTGAATTTCATCATCAACCACATGGTCAGGATTCAACATCTCTCTCAAGAGGATTTCCTTGTCGGCTACCAGCCCTGGAGAAAACACCGGCTACGCCGTCGTACTTTCATCCAGATGGGGGGTTTGGCAAGGCACGTGTCACTAACCGGCCAATAGCGCTCGAAGTTCCTTCGGCAGGGGCGATGTGACTGATATGTCATCCCCGAACCACTCGTCGCCGCTCTTATCTCGGGCATAGAAAGAATATGTTCCTGTTCCGTAGAAGCCCAGGTCAATCCACGTCCCATCCCTAGACCACGCGAAGTTGACCTCCCCATCATTTGCCAGTGATATATGAGGGTCAGAATTCAAAGGCTTCGGCAGCAATTCTGTGAATTTGCCTGCATCTTGGAAAGCCTCTTCTGTTGGCCAGTCCGCTCCGGGCCACCGCTGCTCCTCGGGTATCGAACGCAACTCTGCTAGTCGCACCTGTAACGGGAGGATTACACCATCCCACGTTATGACTGGAGATATCCGACTCACTGGTTGGCACTGGAAATTAGAGGTTGGTTCAGTCCGAAGGAGTTGGTGCGATATAAACACCTGATGCGGGCTACCTTGTTCCACCCTGTCAATTTGCAGCGTCGTCTCGTCGGGAAGTATGCGCGTTGTCATTTTGACATCCCAATTTTCGCAAGCATTTCGGGGCGCAATATCGCTCCGAGTATGCTCTTGTTCCTCTCATGGAGCCTTTCTAGTGCGTCTATTAGCCCGATCGCTGCGGTTGGTGGTTCAAACAGCGCTACCTGTGTATGACGCGGCGATCCGAGATGCCTGATGGCGTAGTGGTCCATAGTTACCGTGGAGGAGAGATCTATGAGACTGCTCCTTACATTCAGATTGTGCAGCTCTCGGTCCCCCTCTTCTAACGGGTGTTCAAACCAACCAGTGTTGCAATGCCAAGTCGGACCTGCTTCAAAGGTGTGTGGGGTGATGTGAGGATTCCCTCGAACGAAGATCTGGTCCGCTCGCGCATCACCAGGATTACCGCTGTACGTGTAGCGATCTATAAATCGTAGGCTGAAAGCAACCACAGGGTTCTGTTCTAATGGCAGAGAATTCAAACCCGGACGCAGGTATTTGAGGGCATCCTTTATCGTCACTTCCCAAGATTCATAGTCCATGAAACTGACGGAAAGCGCATTGTTCTCCAGTTGCAGGGCCCGGGCCACTTGTCCATTGCCTTGTACCCTGGAGAACTGAAAACCTACTACCCCTGATGGGATTGTTTGCTGGATAGCAGGTGCAGTTGGATCGGTAATTTCTACCTGAAACGCCACTCCACGACCCTCTGCTGCCCGAGGGAGTTCTTCAGACAGTTCCGCCTGCGCGAATCGTCTTGTTTCCTCGATAGACCGTTGGTCGAATGTTCCGAGGAACAGGATGTTAATCTGCGCTTCTTGGATCGAGTGCTTCTCTTGGAACGGAAGGTACTCCCCCATGATCTCTCCCAGGCTACTCCTTAACTCGACTTTACGCAAAATCCAGGAAAAGTAATGGATGACATCACCTTTGTGCGTAGCCACTGGTGGTTGGTGTCGGAGGGTTTTTCACTATCGACCGCCAACTCCGATGTACAGAAACTCCCCGCCACTCTGTACCATCGTATTGCAGATTCCCTCGCTTATGCCGCTTAAAATGCGTAAAGTCCAGCTTAAGCGAGCGTCAGAATACATTTTCCCTACTGCTATTGTATACCCGGCTTAAGGCGCGTGGCCGCGAGCCAGAGAGATTTGTTTGGAATTCCCTCGGCACTAGACTTTGCTGCCCCCCCTGTCCCCCCCTCCACTGACACCCACCCCTTGCCAACCCCTGTAACAACTCCCTATCCTTAATACTGAAGGTCCACCACCGCAACACCAGGACCAAATCTAGGCAGCCACTGAGGCACCGAGATGCCCAATGTCCAAAAAACCCAGCAACGCAACCGGCTCCCAGTCTCCCCGTCGCTCCCCTGGAGACGGCTCCGTCCAGCCCACTCACCCGGAACAGCCCGATATGTCCGCAAATGACCGGGAAATCGAAACTTCCGCTCTCACCCCCCGTCAGCAGGCCGTCCTGCCCGTCGTCGCCCTCTCGCCTTCCATCGCCCAGGCCTCCCGCGATACCGGCGTTTCCGAGAGGACCCTGCGACGCTGGCTCGATGACCCAGCTTTCCGTGAACAACTCTCCCAACTCCACCACGAGTCCTACGACCTCGCCCGCAGGCAACTCCAGGCCCTCGTGCCCCACCTCGTCTCCGTCCTCGCAAAGGAGGCCCTAGAAAACCCGGATCCCTCTATCCGCATCCGTGCCGCCCGCTACGCCATGAACTACGCCGTCAGGTTCCACGACGTCGACAACCTCACCGACGACCTCCGCGACCTCCGCGCCGCCCTGCTCAAAGGCAAATAGACCGCCGCGCACCCCAACCGTCATCACGACCCCACAATGTAGGGGCGGGTTTCAAACCCGCTCCCGGTGGCACCCAACGACGCCCGGTGGCACCCAACGACGCCCGGTGGCACCCAACGACGCCCGGTGGCACCCCAACACGCCCGTGGCACCCAACGACGCCCGGTGGCACCCAACGACCCCCAATGTGGCACCCAACGACGCCCGTGGCACCCAACGACGCCCGTGGCACCCAACGACGCCCGTGGCACCCAACGACGCCCGTGGCACCCAACGACGCCCTGGTGGCACCCGGTGTCGGAGGGTTTTTCACTATCGACCGCCAACTCCGATGTACAGAAACTCCCCGCCACTCTGTACCATCGTATTGCAGATTCCCTCGCTTATGCCGCTTGAAATGCGTAAAGTCCAGCGTGGAACCCAGTGCGGAACCATCCCGTCACTCCCGCGCACCCCAACCGTCATTCCCGCGAAAGCGGGAACCCAGAGCAACAAACACTTTCCCAAAGAGGTAAAGCAATGACATTCAGCCAGCTAAGGACTCAGGTGGACGCCCTCTGCCGCAAGTACGCCACCGAACTCGAGGTATACCGCCTGCGGCTCCTGGCCCTCGATTTCTGCGACGAGATGGCCGTCACCATGCCCAAAACCAAGGTACCCGACAAAAACCCTGCCCGCTCAGTGCTCCTGCTGGAGTGGGCCCGGATCCTCCTCAAGCGGATGATAGACCGCGGCTTCCGCGTGAAGAACTTCCTGGATTTCCACAACTACTTGGAGCGTTGCCTCGATCGTCGGGTTTTCCCCCAAGCCAGCGAAGTCCTGCGGAACCTGCTGCCCAAGGCCGCCGAGCGCGGCCTCATCCCCCGCTCCGACCAGCCCGTCTCCTTCTGAACCATGAGACCCGCCTGTGCAGGGTTGGTCGCGTTCCCGCCCGTCGGTTGACGCCTCGTCACCCCCGCCGTATCATCGCCGAAAACCCCCGCCATACGGCAAGGAGAGCAACCATGAAGTACGACTACATCGTAGTGGGTGCCGGATCGGCTGGCTCCATCATGGCTTCCCGCCTCAGTGAAGACCCGTCGGTCTCGGTGCTGCTGCTGGAGGCCGGCGGCGACTACCCGGACTTTGAGCAACTGCCCGACGAGGTCAAGTTCGGCTACGCCACCGCCACCGACGTCATGACCAGCGACCACAACTGGCAGTTCTGGGGCAAGGCGTCCGAGACCTCCCCGCCCATGATGGTGCCCCGGGGCAAAGTCACCGGCGGTTCCAGCGCCATCAACGGCCAGGTGTTCCTGCGCGGCGTGCCCCAGGACTACGACTCCTGGGCTGAGATGGGCAACGACGAGTGGAGCTACGTCAAGCTGCTCCCCTTCCTGCGGCGCATCGAGACCGACACCGATTTCCCCGGCGATGACTTCCACAACTCCGACGGCCCCATCATCGCCCGCCGCTTCAAGCGCGAGGAGCTGCTGCCCGACCAGGCCGCCTTCTACCAGGCCTGCCGCGACCAGGGGTTCGCCGACACCCCGGACCACAACCACCCGGAGGCCAGCGGCGTGGGGCCGGTGCCCTTCAACAACCCCAATGGCATCCGCTGGAGCACGGCGCTGGGCTACCTGGATCCGGCGCGGCACCGCCTCAACCTGACCATCCGCCCCAACTGCCTCACCCGCCGCGTTATCTTCGACGGCAAGAAGGCGGTGGGCGTCGAGGTGGAGAGCGGCGGCGAGAAATTTACCGTCGAAGGCGAGCAGATCATCCTGTCCTCCGGCGCCATCGGCTCGCCTCACATCCTGCTTCTGTCCGGCGTCGGTCCGGCGGCCCACCTGAACCAGATAGGCATCCCCGTCGTCCACGACCTGCCCGGCGTGGGACAGAACCTGCGCGACCATCCCATGATCTACACCACCTTCCGCACCAAGCCCGACTACCCGCTGGACGGCTTCGCCCCCCGTGTGCAGATGACCCTGCGCTGGACGGCCGAAGGCTCCGACCTGCGCAACGACATGATGATCTTCATGCAGTCCTACGCCACCGAGCGGGTGGACCGGGGCGGCGAGCGCATGGACGCCCTCGGCATCCGTATGCTCAGCGTCCTGGACCTGGAACTAAGCTCCGGGCATCTGGAACTGACCTCCGCCGACCCCGACGAGCAGCCCTTCCTCAACTACAACTACATGGAGAACCCGGAGGACCGCCGCCGTCTCCGCGACGCCGTGCGTCTGTGCGCCCGCCTGGGCGCCCACGAGTCCTTCAGCGACATCGTCCAGGAGCGCACCGAACCCACCGACGAGGAGTTGGCTGACGACGATGCCTCGACGCTTGTATGCTCCGCGATGCCACCACCGGCCAGCACATCTCCTGCACCTGCAAGATGGGCCCGGCCAGCGACCACATGGCGGTTGTCGACCAGTACGGCAACATCCACGGCATGGAGAACATCCGCGTGGTGGACGCCTCCATAATGCCCAACTGCATCCGAGCCAACACCAACGTAACCACCATGACCATCGGCGAGCGAGTAGCCGAGTTCATCAAGGAAGGACGCTAGCACAGATCTACGCCCTGCCCTCAACCAATCTACAGGGGCGCACAACTGTGCGCCCCTAACCATCTCCTATTGGGCAGTCCGTGCCCATCGGATCGCAGTTGCTCACTTGACAAAGAGTACCATTACTGATACTATATGCGTATCCCGAATCGAGGCACGAGAGGACTGCATGCTGCAAATTCACGCAAAAATAGTTCGAGGGCTAACCGATGAACGACATCATGGCATTAATCCAGGAACTCCGTCAGAACCCCAAAGGCATCCGATTCTCGAGGCTCGCCCGGATTTGTGACCACTACTTTGGGCCTCCTAGAAGGCGGGGAACCAGCCACTCGGTATACCGTACCCCGTGGCCAGGAGACCCAAGGGTGAACATACAGGAAGGCCGCAACGGGCTGGCTAAAGACTATCAAGTCAGGCAGGTTATAAAAGCCCTTGAGATGTTGGAAAACGAACTAGAAAATAAACATTGATACGTTAGATTAGAATCATGGAGTGATGAAAGACCATTACACATATCGAGTAACCTGGTCTCCTGAAGATGGAGAATTTGTCGGGCTGTGTGCTGAGTTTCCGCTGTTGAGTTGGCTTGCCGCCAGCCAGGAGGAGGCTTTCTCCGGTATTCGCGAACTGGTATCCGACTGCGTCGCGGATATGCAGTCTAATAACGAGCGAATACCGGAGCCAATAGCGGACCGTGCATACAGTGGGAAGTTCATGGTCCGCGTCCCACCCGAAACGCACCGTGCCCTTGCTCTAAAAGCCGCTGAAGAAGGGGTAAGCTTGAACCGTCTGGTTAGCGCGCGGCTCGCTGACGGTGCTGGATAAGGAGTATCCCGTCGTGTGACGGTACTGCTACTACAGCCTTACCCCTTATCACTCCGAACTGGTATAGTCCGAACAAAGAATAGAATCGTCTGATGGCAGAGGTGCCGAACACCCAACAACCGAATCATCCCGGAAACGAAGCGACCGACGGAATTACCCGTCGGTCGCTTGCCGTCGTGTGTCGCCTGCCGTCGTGAAAGGAGGGTCTTGAATCTAAAGTCCGATCAACTCGCGGGCGTTCTCTCCCAGCATCTGCTCCTTGGCTGCGTCGGGCAACGGCAGCGACTCGATAAACTTGGCGTCCTCGGCCATGTCGGCCAGCGGGAAGTCGGTGCCGAAGCACACCTTCTCCGCTCCGTGTCGGCTGATTATGTTGGCCAGGGTGTCGCTGCCCAGCTCCTTGAGCGCCGGGGGCCAGGTGGTGTCTATCAGCACGTTCTCGCGCCCGATCAGCTCCCGCTCCGCCTCGTCCCGCATATAGAACCCGCCCAGATGCAG
The DNA here is from genome assembly GCA_965226875.1 of Dehalococcoidia bacterium. Classification (GTDB taxonomy): domain Bacteria; phylum Chloroflexota; class Dehalococcoidia; order Lucifugimonadales; family UBA3495; genus VXOI01. The sequence continues at coordinate 120,635 of OZ245439.1, forward strand.
GGCAATCAGCTTCAGCTTGGGGAACTGCCGCACCACGTTCATTATCCGCGCCGGCTCCGCCCAGATGGTGTCCCCCGGCTGGGAGTGGGCCCAGCGGCCGGAGTGAATCTCCACCACCATGTTGTCGCCCATTTCCTCGTAGAACGGGAACATCCGCGGGTCGTCGGGGTAGTAGCCGTTGACCATGGGGTGCAGCTTGAAGCCCTTGATCCCCGCTTCCCGCATCCGCCGTACTTCGGCTGGCTTGTCCTCCAGGTCGGGGTGCATGGCGCCGAAGGGCACCAGCATATCGTCCTGGATGCTGATGAGCCAGTCGTTGGCCCCCGGCAGATGCTCCAGCCGCTCCACCACCCCGAGCACCACCGACTTGTCGACGCCCGACGACCTCATGTGCTCCTTGATGCCGTCCACGGTGTTGATGCCCACCGCCGGGTAGCCAAAGGTGCCAACCATATTCTGAAGCACCGCCGGGGCAATGCGGTCGGGCCAAATGTGGGTGTGAACGTCAATGCGCATCAGCAGTTCCTTGCAATGGAGTTGATTTGCCGTGTGATCCTATCATGTAAAGCTATAAGACCTTCCCCCGGCAACCCTGTAAGAGCGGATAACGGCCGTGTTACCCGCCTACCCCAGCACGTCCTTGGCCAGCTTCTCCAGGGCTTGCAGGGCCTCGCCGGGGGCGCTGCTGGCCAGGCGGACGGTGGCCCTGGTGGCGCCGGCGTCCTCCATGCGCCGAATCTCGTCCCTGTCGGCGGCGCCGGAGATGCAGATCTCGATGCTCTTGGGGTCGCGCCCCGCCGACTCGGCCAGCTCGTCCAGCGTGGCGCGGGCGGCGCGGACTTCCTCCGGCGTGGCGCGGACTGGCATCCAGCCGTCGGCATGGGCTACCACCCGGCGGAGTACGTTACGGGCGGCGCCGCCCAGGAAGACTGGTGGGTGCGGCTTCTGCGCCGGCTTGGGGAAGACCTTGATGGCCGGGAAGTCGTAGTAGGTGCCGTGGTATTCGGCCTCATCCTGCGTCCACAGGGCCTTCATCACCTCGATGGCCTCGCGGGTCTGCGTCCAGCGGTGGTCGAAGTCGCCGCCCATGATTTCCGATTCCTCCCGCAGCCAGCCCGTGCCGACGCCGAAGATGAAGCGCCCGCCGGAGTGGTAGTCCAGGGCGGCTATCTGCTTGGCCTGCACCAGAGGGCTGTGCTCCGGCACCAAACAGACGGCGGTGCCCAGCATGATGCGCGTGGTCGTGGCCGAGGCCATGGCCAGCCCGATGAAAGGGTCGCCCATGTCGGCCATGAAGGGCGGTATCGAACCATCGGGCGTTCCGCCGTAGCGCGACGTGGTATGCACCGGGATGATGGGATGCTCCGGCAGCCAGAAGGAGTCGAAGCCGACTTCCTCGGCCTTCTGCGCGATTTCCGCCACATTCATGGAGTTGCTGTTGATTGCCGTGCTTACGCCGACTTTCATGTTTGCCCCCTATCCTTCAAGGCAGATTTGACCACACCGCCGTGATAGTATCATACCGCCATAAAAGTCAGGGCCAGCGGCGCGGCCCTGACGAGTTCGGCAATAATAAGCTGAGGGCTGACTGCGTGAGCTTTACGGAATCGATCAAAACGTGCTTCCAGAAGTACATAGACTTCAACGGCAGGGCATCCCGGTCGGAATACTGGTGGTTCTTTCTGTTCTCCTTTATCGTTTCGGTGGCATTGTCTATAGTGGCAATGGTGGCGTTTTTTCTGACTTTCTTGGAGTGGATTTTCGCCCTGGTGATTCTACTCCCTTCTCTAGCGGTGACGGTTCGACGCCTGCACGACACCAACCGCCCCGCGTGGTGGCTCCTGTTGTTGGTGCCCCCGGTAGGATTCATTGGATGGATACCGTTGCTCATATTTTGCGTCCTACCAGGAACCCCCGGAGCGAACCGCTACGGCTCCGGACTATTGCAACCACAGCAGGGTATGGGCGGATTCGGCTACACCCAGTCAGGCCACCCTTACGACCCGCCGCCAGCGGGAGGGTACGGCGCTGCTGGTTACGGCGCGGCCCAGCCGGAACCGTCACCGGAATCCGATACGGACGAGCGGCGGTTCTGCACTCAGTGCGGGATGCAGTTGCAGGGCGACGCGCGATTCTGCACCGTCTGCGGCACGGCTGTCTGATGTTCCAGCGCCTAACCGAAACCGAAGGACAACGGTTGTGAATCCAGTTCATGCCGTAGCGTCGGTGCTGCGAAACCTCTTCAACTTCAGCGGGAGGGCCAGACGCCCGGAGTTCTGGTGGTTTTTCCTGATTGTTGTGGTCGTGGGTTTTGTTTTTCTGAACCAGTTTTTGGGACGGATTTCGCCCTTTTCGCTCAGTTATTTTGATCCCGTCGACTTTGCAATATCGATAATTCAATCTCTGCTCGGCCTTGCGGTGATCCTGCCGGTGGTATATCTCGTGGTGATGCCGGCGGTAGCTGCAAGGCGATTGCACGACACCGGACGCTCTGCCCGTTGGCTCCTCATCCCCTGCGTCGTCATTCTTGGATGGGCGATAATCGTGGGCATAGCGACCTTGGATGGTTCGCCTTTTTTCGATGACGGATGGGGGGTGGTAATCGCTGCTGTGGTTAAAGGGTAATTTGGGCCCTGATAGGCCTGGTTGGCATGGTGGCGCTGACCATCGTACTGGCCGTGCCGGGCGCCGTCGGTCCCAATCGCTACGGGCCCGACCCACTGCGGCCTGAACTGGGGAGTGACTGGATAGTACAGCCTGCCCCTGCCTCTGGCGCCACGCCGGATGCGTCTGGTGTAAGCGCGACCGGCCACGATGTCAGCGAGGCCGATTCCCTGCTGGAATCCGGGCCGGCAAATCGGCAATTCTGCACTCAGTGCGGGACGCAACTACAGGCGGGAGCGCAGTTCTGCACCCTCTGCGGCACGGCTGCCTGATTTTCGGCGGCAATCCCTTGCTGCGGAGGCCGAAGCATGGGCCTTGGGGAAACGGAAGGGCGATTCGCCCGTCGGCAACGGGTAACAGACCTGCAATAGCCGTTCCTCGCCCGGCGTCCGGCATTGCCGGAAATCAGGCGTCCTCCGGCGCTTCCGCCTGCTGCCGGGCTTCGGTACACCCCTCCGGTTCCGACTCCGGGGCCGATGGCGGACGGCTCCACTCCCCTACGAACCAGACAGATATATCCTTCACCATGGCCACCACGGGCGGCCCGAGGATAACGCCCCACAGTCCGAAGAAGTGGCTGGCGATGATGATGACCATGATCAGAGCCACGGGGTGAAGATTCAGGGCGTTGCCCTGAATCCGGGGCACCAGCAGGGTGTTCTCGAGGAGCTGGACTGCCAGGTACAGCAGGATGACCCAGGGAACCAGGTGCGGCGCGGTGGCCAGGGTAACCAGCACCCCGGCGGCCCCGCCAATCCACGGGCCGACGACGGGCACCAGTTCCGTCACTCCCGCAACGATGCCGAGGATGAAGGGGAAAGGCACGCCCAGCAATAGCAGCCCGGCGGTGACGACCGCCCCCACAACCAGCCCCAGGGTCAACTGGCCCCGGATGTACCCTCCCAGCGTCCGCTCCGCAATGTCCAGCAGGTCTTTAAGGTAAGGGCGCAACGCCGCCGGGAAGGGGGCATAGAGCGAGGTCCTGATCAGCCTGGAGTCCTTCATCAGGTAGAAGACCAGCATCGGGGCGGTAGCCAGTCCCAGGACCAGGGCAAAGGAGCCGGTAATGACCGACCAGGTCTGGGAGACCACCCCGCTGACCGACTCGCCCACGATCCCTCCGGCGTCAGACAGTGTTTCTTCCACCCGGTCCCGCACCTCGACCGGAATCAGCTCGGCGTAGCGCGCAATCCAGCCCTCCACGGTGGCGCGGGCGGAATTGAAGAACCCGGGGAACTCCTCGGCGAATCGCTGGCTCTGCTCCACGGAGGGAGGCACAATCAGCGCCAGGATTCCGGCCAGGATTCCCAGCATGCCCAGGTAGATGACGCCAACGGCAATGCCCCGGCTCAGGCCGGGACGGTTGCGCCGCCAGGGCATCGCCCGCTCCACTAGCCGCACGGCCGGCAGCAGCACATAGGCAATCACCACGCTCAGGCCCAGGGTGAGCAGCACCGTTCCCAGTAGGTACAGCACCGCCAGCGCGACAATTACCACGGCAGCCGAGGAAAGCAGCAGGAGTCTCCTGCGCCGTGTGTCCTGGTCCATCTATCCTTGCCCTGCGCGGGATGCGGGGGCCACCCGTCGGCCCTGCCTGACGCCTGGTGCAGTATACTCGCCGTCGCGCAATTGGGCCGCTACCTTGAGCCGCCTACAGCGTTGCGGTTACACTTGGAATTCAGGATATTGAGGATTTGGTACTGTCGGCGGTCTGCGGACTCCGCGGGCGGGCTTGCGCAACTGAAAGGAGGGCGGTATGCCCAGCAAGGACAAGCAGCAGTGGCAGCAGGAAACCCTGGGGCCAGCGGTGTCCCGTTACCCGGAACGCCGCGAGTCCTTCGAGACCGACAGCGGCCTGCCCGTGGAGCCGCTGTACGCCCCCGAAGACCTCGCCGCCAGGGGCCACGACTACGCCGAGGACATCGGCTTTCCCGGCGAGTTCCCCTACACTCGCGGGGTGCAGCCCAGCGCATACCGGGGGCGGGTGTGGACCATGCGCCAGTATTCGGGGTATGCCACCGCCGCCGACACCAACCGCCGCTACCGCTACCTGCTGGAGCAGGGCCAGACCGGGCTGTCGGTGGCCTTCGACCTGCCCACGCAGATTGGCTACGACTCCGACCACCCCCTGGCCAAGGGCGAGGTGGGCAAGGTGGGCGTCCCGATTTGCAGCCTGGAGGACATGGAAACGCTGTTCGACGGCATCCCGCTGGGACGGGTCAGCACGTCCATGACCATCAACGCCACCGCCTCGCTGCTGCTGTGCTTCTACATCGCGGCGGCCAAGCGGCAGGGGGCCACCCCGGACCAGCTCAACGGCACCGTCCAGAACGACATCCTCAAGGAGTACATCGCGCGGGGCACCTACGCCTACCCGCCGCGCCCGTCCATGCGGCTGGTGGTGGACGTGTTCAAGTATTGCGCCGAGAGCGTGCCGCGCTGGAACACCATCAGCATCTCCGGCTACCACATGAGGGAGGCCGGGGCGACGGCGGTGCAGGAGCTGGCCTTCACCTTCGCCAACGCCATTGCCTACGTGCAGGCGGCGCTGGACGTTGGGCTGAAGGTGGACGAATTCGCGCCGCGCCTATCCTTCTTCTTCGTGGCCCAGAACAACCTGTTCGAGGAGGTCGCCAAGTTCCGCGCTGCCCGCCGCATCTGGGCCCGCATGATGCGCGACCGCTTCGGCGCTAAAGACCCGCGCTCCATGATGCTGCGGTTCCACACCCAGACCGCCGGTGTCTCGTTGACCGCCCAGCAGCCCGACAACAACGTCATCCGCTGCACGGTGCAGGCCCTCGCGGCCATCCTGGGCGGCTCCCAGTCGCTCCACGTTAACTCCCGCGACGAGGCCCTGGCGCTGCCCACCGAGGAGTCGGCGCAGCTCTCCCTCCGCACCCAGCAGATTCTCGCCTTCGAGAGCGGCGCCGCCGACGTGGTGGACCCCTTGGGCGGCTCCTGGTACATCGAGAGCCTGACCGACGACCTGGAGGCGCAGGCGCTGGACTACATCCGGCGAATAGACGACATGGGCGGCGCGGTGGCCGCCATCGAGGACGGCTTTCAGATGCGTGAGATAGGCGACGCCGCCTACCGCCACCGGCAGGAGGTAGAGTCCGGCGACCGCATCATCGTGGGAGTCAACCGCTACAGCACCGAGGAGCCGCCGGTGGAGGGCCTGATGCGAGTGGACCAGGAGGCCGCGCGGCAGCAGGTCGCCCGGCTGGAACGCCTGCGCCGGGAGCGCGACGGCGGAGCGGCGCAGGCCGCCCTCGCCCGGCTGGCCGAAGCCGCCCGCAGCGAAGACAACACCGTGCCCACCATCCTGGAGTGCGTCGAAGCCTACTGCACCCTGGGCGAGATGTCCGGCGTCCTGCGCGAAGCCTTCGGCGAGCAGGAGGAAATGGCGGCGTTTTAGGGGCGGGCCAACGGTCAACGAATCGAACGAATCGTAGGAGAGTATGGGGAAGAAGCTAAGCCGGTAAACAAGTTCAACAACCCCTGTATACGATAATCTCAGTACCACAAGACGATGAGAAACTATGCTATCAGATATACAGGTTTGAAGAACAAGTAATGAAATCCATACAGCCCCAGCCTTTCCTGTTCCGGTTGGTTAATGTTCAGAGGTTGCCGTCAGGAGGCTGCGATAGCCATATTAGCAGTTTTGGCGAACCTTTCTGGAAACGGCAAATATGCCATAACTGAATCAACATATGCCATTGGCAGAGAAAAATGAGAAGTCTCTGACCTATCTCAACTGTTCCAGTGAGATATCCGGATATTTTTGATTCTTGGGAAGACTATCGGCACCTATACCACCTGAGCTTGAATGCCCGGTATCACATGGTATCGTTCACTACAGAAAATGCGGATGAAGTAAGGGGAGGCGCCTTCCGCCGCGTTAAGGAAGAAGTTATTTCGTTGCTCGGCAACCGCCCTTAGAGCCTGTCTACGATCTTTGCAATATGTTAAGTTGAGGCTGTTACCAGAGGGGGTAATCATGTCTCATTCCTATTCCAGCGACATCAGCCGGGAACAGTTTGCCCGGATTCTTCCCTGTTTGGAGTCGGCCCGCCGCCGGACCAAGCCCCGCACCGTGGACCTGTACGACGTTTTCTGCGGGGTGCTCTATCTCCTGAAAAGCGGGTGCCAGTGGCGGATGCTGCCTGCGGACTTCCCGGATTGGCGCACCTGCTACAAGTATTTCCGGCAATGGAGCGAGCGACCCGACCCGGCGAAGTATTCCATTCTGGAGCAGGTCTTAAAAAAAATCGGTTGACGCGGCCCGGCAAAGCAATGGTCGGAAAGAACGGACCAGCTTCTGTATCGTGGACTCCCAGAGCGTCAAGAACACCGACAGCGCCGAGAACAAGGGCTATGACTCGGGCAAGAAGGTGTCTGGAATCAAGCGCCACATCGCCGTGGACACTCAGGGGTTGCCCCATGCGATTCACGTGACCACCGCCAACGTTACCGACCGTGCTGGGGCTTTGGCTATGTTTGACCGGCGCCGGGCCAACCTGAGCCAGGTGCAGAATGTGCTGGTGGATGGGGGATACACCGGGAAACCCTTTGCCACGGCGGTGCAGAGCCTGCTGGGAGCCTCGGTGGAAGTGGTGAAACGCAACGAACTGCACACTTTCGTGGTGCTGCCGAAACGATGGGTGGTGGAGCGGTCTTTCGGCTGGCTGGAGAAGTGCCGCCGCCTCTGGAAGAACTGCGAGAGAAAGCTCAATACCAGTCTGCAAATGGTGGTTCTCGCCTTCGCGGTGCTAATCCTGAAGAGATTGTAAACAGGCTCTTAGAAGTGATGGCGCCGCTTGCCAGCGAAACCGCGATATAATTTGCGCCAGTGGGACAGCGCACCAGAAGGAGTTACCACCATGCCCGACCTGATACTCAACGAAGAGGAGCAGATGCTCCAGAGCACCCTGCGCGAGTTCGTTGACCGCGAAATCGCGCCCAAGGCCAAGGAGTCGGACGAACGCGCCGAGTTCCAGTGGGAGGCCTGGCGCGGGTTCGCCGAGCTGGGCTTGACTGGCCTCGGAGTCGACGTCAAGTACGGCGGCAGCGGCCCGGCCGGTTATCGCCAGGTGTCCATCGCTGCCGAGGAGGTGGCGCGGGGCGACGCCTCGGCCTCCGTAAGCTGGCTGGCCCACCTGGCCCTTGGGGTCGCGTCCATTGACCGCTTCGGCACCGACGAGCAGAAGGAGCGCATCCTGCCGCCGCTGGTCGACGGACGGGGCGTGGCCGCCTTCGGCCTCACCGAGCCGGGCGGAGGCTCCGACGCCGCCGCGCTCCAGACCACCGCCGTCGAACGCGACGGCACCTACTTCCTCAACGGCAGCAAGATGTTCATCACCAACGCCTCGGTGGCCCAGGACATCGTGGTCTTCGCCACCCAGGACCGCAGCCAGGGGTACAAGGGCGTCAGCGCCTTCATCGTCGAGAAGGGCGCGCCGGGGCTGACCATCAACCCCATGCACGGCAAGCTGGGGATGCGCAGCTCCACCACCGACGAAATCGTCTTCCAGGACACCCCGGTGTCCAGCGAAAATCTGCTGGGCGAGGAGGGCCGCGGCTTCAACCAGGCCATGGAGATCCTGACCTCCAGCCGTATCATCATCGCCGCCCAGAGCGTCGGCATCGGACAGTCAGCTCTGGAGGCCGCCTTGCGCTACGCCCAGCAGCGGCAGTCCTTCGGCCAGCCCATCGGCCAGCACCAGGCCATCCAGTTCATGCTGGCCGACATGGCCGCCGAGGTCCACGCCGCCCGCGTGGTCACCATGAATGCCGCCACCCTGAAGGACGCCGGCCGGCCCTTCATGCAGGAAGCCTCCATCGCCAAGCTGATCGCGTCGGAGATGTGCATTCGCGTCGCCGACAAGGCGTTGCAGATTCACGGCGGCTCCGGCTACTTTCAGGAGGCTGGCGTGGAGCGTATCTTGCGCGACGCCCGGGTGACCACCATCTACGAGGGAACTTCAGAAATTCAGCGCCTGCTCATTGCGCGCCAGCTTCTGAAGGATTACGCTATCTAGCGCAAAAAACTCCGAAACGAAGGGCGCAGGGATTATCTCGGCAGTCCCGAATCTCTGCGCCAATGCCTGCCTGCCTTGACACGTTCCAATTAAAACCGGAGCACACGACATGGCCTCCAACCCGTCCCCTGAATCCGGCGCTTCCCTGTGGCTGAGTGTGGGACGCTTGCAGTCGGACACCGCCCGCCTGATAGAGGGGCAAACCGAGCATCGCGCTGGCCTGATTGAGACAAATCGGAGAATCGACGAGACGAACCGGAGAATGGACCGGTTGTTTTACGCTACCATAGGCGTGGGCGCAGGGGTCATAGGCGCCTTGGTTGCCGTCCTGTTGCCCAGCGGCTGACCGCAGCCTGGATGCCCCGCCAGAGATAAGAAAACTAACGTAGAATATATTGAGATGCAGAATAACGAAAGACCCATTCGGATCCTTGTAGCCAAGCCCGGACTCGACGGACACGATCGGGGCGCCAAGGTAATCGCCCGCGCCCTCCGCGACGCCGGCATGGAGGTCATCTATACTGGCATCCGCCAAAGCCCCCGGATGATCGTCCAGGCGGCGGCCCAAGAGGACGTGGACGTTCTTGGACTGAGCATTCTCTCCGGCGCTCACTTGGAAATCCTGCCGGAGGTCATGACGCTGCTCGGAGAGCAGGGGATGGACGACGTGCTGGTGGTGGTGGGAGGCATCATTCCGGCCGTTGACCGCCAGCCCCTGAAGGACCTGGGCATCACCGAGGTATTCGGTCCAGGAACCTCCACCGGCGAGATTGTGGAGTACATCCGCGAATCCATGGCCGGGCGGGTCTAGGTGGCGGCGGAAACCCGGGAGGCCCGGGAAGCCGGAATATGCCCGATAATGCCGCGCCCCCCGTTTTTCTTGAAATCCCCGCTTGACAGCCGCGATTGGGTAGAATCTATAATCTCCGGTGGCAACTCCAGGATGTCCGCTTGATATGCTCTATAATGTATCGCAGCTCCTGATGGAGCCGACCGGCTCCACCAGACGGATTCCGCTTGATGAACCTGTGTCCGGCAACATGGAAGGGCTGGGAGCCGGCCGGGCAACGGGCACTGTGCGTCTTTTGCGAACCCATCACGGGCTGCTGGTCAACGCCACCATCGAAGTCCAGGTGGATGCTGCCTGTGCCCGCTGCCTGACGGACTTTGCCCGGACATCTACGCTGACTCTGGAGGAGGAATGCTACCCGACGGTTGATCCTTCAACGGGAAGGGAGGAGGCGCCGCCCGACGAATCCGAGGGGGTGGTGCACATCGACACCCGCCAGATGCTCGACTTGAGCGACGTTTTGCGCCAGTACCTTCTTACCGACGAGCCGCTCAAGACTCTCTGCCGCGGCGATTGCCGGGGACTCTGCTCGGAGTGCGGAGCGAATCTCAACGTGGAAAAATGTAAATGCGACACGCCCGCCATCGACCCTCGCTGGGGGGCGCTGGCGGACCTGTTCTTCGGGGATAACAGGTAGCGCCGCCATGGCCCGTCGCGTGTAACAAAGGTAAGCCTACCCGGAAGAGGCTGGTACACACGGCGGAATCAAATCTGACGAAGACGAAAACGGAAGCCCCACAGCAAAGGGGTAATCCTCAGGAGGGACAACACAATGGGCGCATTACCCAAGAAGAAGCTCACGCGGGCTCGGGGGGGGCGTCGGATGACAGCCTACAAGCTCAAGCCGGTACACGCCGCTACCTGCCAGCGTTGCCGCAGCGCCAAGCTGCCCCACACCGCTTGTCCGCAGTGCGGGTACTACCGGGGCAGGCAGGTAGTGGGGAATCTGTCCTGACGTGGCGTTACACTATGTCAACGCCGCCTGGCCCGGTGCGTCCGGGGTGTGGAAAAAGTGCAACTGCCGCATCTCTGGGCCGCCCGGGCAGGGGCGGAGACGTTGGTCGCCGTTGTCGGAACGCTTTGGCCAGGGAATCGAAATTACTTAACAATAGTACATAATCCATTGCATCTCTATTAGAAGATGTCTTAAAATCTGCGCAATGATTTGAACTTGGCTTGATATTAAGGTTTCCTTTTCTGGAGGCTGCTACGAGTACCGTGGAAATTAACGACAGGGCCTACGTGTTCCCCGGCCAGGGTTCGCAAAAGGTGGGGATGGGCATCAGCCTCATGGAGGAATCCCGGGCCGCCCGCGAGACCTTTGAGGAAGCGGACGATAGCTTGGGGTTCCCGCTGTCCCGTATGATATTTGAGGGTCCGGCCGGAGAGTTGCAGAATACCGTCAACTCCCAGCCAGCCATAATGACCGTGAGCATTGCCGCTTGGCGGATGTGGGCCGAATTTGCTGGCTCCGAAGCCGTCGAGGCCAGGGCCGTCGCCGGCCACAGCTTGGGCGAGTACACCGCCCTCGTCGCCGCTGGCGTCATTGATTTCGCCGATGCCGTCCGCCTGGTGCGCCGGCGAGGCGAACTGATGCACCAAGCGTCCATCAACCGCCCAGGGGCCATGGCGGCCATCATGGGCCTGGACGAACTGGCTTTCGCCCAGATTTGCGCCGAAACCGGCGTGGAACTGGCCAACATCAACACCGACAACCAGATAGTGATCAGCGGCGACCGGATAGCCATTGCCCACGCCGTGGACCTGGCCACCGCCCGGGGCGCCCGCAAGGCCGTCCCCCTGCCGGTGAGCGGCGCCTTTCACTCCTCGCTGATGGTCGAGGCCGAGAAGGGGCTGGCCGCTGAACTGGAATCGTTGCATTTTCGTGAACCCAGGATGCCCTTAATCGCCAACTGCGACTGCCGCCCCCTGACCACCAGCGTGGAACTCCGGGAGGAACTGGTCCTGGGTCTCTGCCGCTGCGTCCAATGGAAGGACTCAGTGCGCGTCATGATTGACTCCGGGGTCGGCCGGTTCGTCGAATTCGGTGCCGGTGGAGTGCTGGCGGGGCTGATCAAGCGAATTGACCGGGAGGTGGAAGTCTCCGCGGTGGCCGACCCGGATTCCATCCGCAAGCTGGCCGCAACGATAGGCTGATACCTCCAGGACTTGCCAATGGCTGGGCTGTATGGTCATGTCAGTGACCCCAGAAGCGTCGCCAGGGCTGTCGCGCTGCAATCGCTTTTTGCCGCCGACGTACGGACTCGAGTTCACGCCGAAGGCTTGACCCGAAGGCCGGCTCCGGACTACGAGTGGCTGGACGAAGAAATTGACCGGCACATCATGGAGTTGGCCGACAGGCTGCACCGTGGCGTGAGCGACTACCGGCAGGGGCTGGACAGCCTGATAGGCCGCTTTGCTCCCGCTTGGCCGGTGCCCCAATTGCCCATAGTTGACCGTAACATACTGCGGATTGCCATTTTTGAACTTTTGCATAATCCGGCCACTCCCCGCAAGGCGGCCATCGACGAGGCGGTGGAGCTGGCCAAGGTGTTCGGTAGCGACAGCTCCGCCAGGTTCGTCAACGGGGTCCTCGGATCCGTCATGGCCTGCCTGGAGTCCGGGGAACTGGCCGTCGCCGGCCCCGCACCGGATGGGAGATGAACCCTTGCCCACAGTTTACGAGCGCGTAAGAGACATTGTTATAGACAAGCTGGGAGCCGACGAGGCCGACGTGGAAGAAGCTTCTTCCTTCGTCGATGACCTCAATGCCGACTCCTTGGACTTGGTAGAGTTGATAATGGCCTTCGAGGAGGAGTTCTCCACCGAGGAGTCCCCTCTGGAGATTCCCGACGAAGACGCGGGCTCCATCGCCACGGTCAGCGATGCCGTGGCCTACCTGAAGGGCCGCGGCATAGAGGACGGTTGAGTCGCAGCGCTTTTCGCCGTTTCCTCCGTGCAATTCGGCTTTGGTTCCCAGCTTGGCACTCGGGGAGTTTCCGTGGCTGTCAGGTCATGGTCGAGGGTGCCGCCGTTCTTTGCGTTGCGCCTTGAAAGGGGACTCACGCCGGAGGCAGGAAGGCTATGGATAGCCTGGACGACGTAGCCCGTGCGGTACGAGCCTGTACCGACTGTCCGCTTCACCGGAGCCGGACCAACGCCGTGCCCGGCGAAGGCAACCCGTCGGCGGAACTGATGTTCATCGGCGAGGGGCCCGGCTTCCACGAAGACCGTCAGGGACGCCCCTTCGTCGGCCCGGCGGGGCAACTGCTGGAGGGATTGCTGGCGTCCATCGGCACCAACCGCGACAACGTGTTCATTGCCAACATGGTGAAGTGCCGTCCGCCGGAAAACCGCGACCCGCAGCCCCCGGAAATCGCCGCCTGCGCCAAGTTCCTCGAGCGCCAGATTGAATTGGTCAACCCAAAGCTGATTGTCACCCTGGGCCGCTTCTCTCTGGGCCGCTTCTTCCCCGGCGAAAGCGTAACGCGGGCGCGTGGAAGCCTGCGGCAGAAGGACGAACGGCTCATCTTCCCGGTGCTGCACCCGGCGGCGGCGCTGCGGCGTCCCGAACTGCGGGCGACGATGGTGGAGGACTTCCGAGCCATCGCCGCCGCCCTGGCAGACGCTCCGGAACCGGAACCGGCGGGCGCGGCATCGGGGTCCCGGCAGGAAGCGGCGGAAGCGGCGGCACAGATGGACCTGTTCGGAAGTCCTGCGCCGGCGCCCGCCGTGACCGCGCCGGATTCCGGCCCGCCCGAAGAAGCAGCAGACCGGATGACGGAAGAAGACGCCCCCGGCCCGCAACAACTCTCAATGTTCTGAAGGATGTTGGATATTACGCTGAACTCGCACATATCTACAGTCAAGACAGGCAGCTACGCGAAGCCTTTTAGTTCTACCTCTCGCCTGTGGGAGAGGATTGGGGTGAGGGTGAACTCCCGGGGATGAAACGATGTTCGCTTTACCAGCGGGACGCCTTCATCCTAACCCTACCCCTGAAGGAGAAATAACAACTGAAGGCCCTCTATGGCTGCGACGCCCGGATGTCGGGTAAATGTGGGGAAAGGAGTAAATTATAGGACTTCCGTTCCCGGTCAATGATGTGATTATTTTATTTGCCAGAGAGGGGATAGATGAGTCTGCAATGAGATTCTTTGGTTTTGGTGAAATCTAAGAAAAGACTCATGTAAGAATCCCTTCCGGCGGAGGATCTCCCATCGTCAGATTACCTATATGCCAAGAATTGGCGCATCACTACCTTTGCAGTGACGTTGGGCCAAAGTAGCCCTCAGACAGCGAGGAGAAATTAGTTAAAGAGAATGTCTTCGACTAATTCGGCTATAATGATATGGAGGCAAATATACTAGACTGAAGAAGACCAATAATAATTGCCGCGAACGGGGCATTAACAATATCCATCGGTTGCTTTATACGAAACATGAAAATCCCAAGCCGGCAACCGGTTGTATCTACCATTTGGGCCGACACTTCACCCCAACCCTCTCCCTCAAAGGAAAGGGAGAATTAAAAGCCCTGATTGGAGAGCTGCCCGACTCGCACGCGCACACTCATGGCCGACATCAAAGCAACAAATCCGAAAATCTAACAGGAAAGTTGACCCAATTGACTGAAGAACAGAATCAGAAACTCCGTGTCATTCCCCTAGGAGGGCTGGGGGAAATCGGCAAAAATATGCTGGCCCTCGAATTTGGCGACGACATAATCGTCGTTGACTGCGGTGTGCAGTTCCCCGAAGAGGGGATGCTGGGCGTCGACCTTATCATCCCCGATGTCTCCTACCTGGTGGAGCGGGCCGATCGGGTGCGGGGCATCCTGATAACCCACGGCCACGAAGACCACATCGGCGCGCTGCCCTTCGTGTTGCCGCAACTCCCGTCCGCGCCGGTCTTCGCCCCCCGGCTGGCCCACGGCCTCATATCCGCCAAGCTGAAGGAGCGCCGCGCCACCCGCGGCTTCGAGATCACGCCCATTGACCCGGGCATTCCCTACCAGTTTGGCCAGAACTTCGCCGCCCGCTGGTTCCGGGTCTGCCACAGCATCCCCGACGCCATGGGCATCGCCATCAGCACGCCGCTGGGCACCGTGATCCACACCGGCGACTTCAAGATTGACCACACGCCCGTGGACGGGCGCACCATCGACCTGATCGCATTGGCCAACTATGGAGCGGAGGGCGTGCTGCTGCTGCTGTCCGACTCCACCTATGCCGAGGTGCCGGGCTACACGCCCTCGGAGCGGGTGGTCGGCGAAGCCCTGGACCGGGCCATCGGCGAAGCGCCGGGACGGGTGATGGTCGCTACATTCGCCTCTCTGGTGTCGCGGGTGCAGCAGGTGGTGGACGCCGCCGTGCGGCACGGGCGCAAGGTCAGCATCGTCGGCCGCAGCATGGTGGACACAGTAAATGTGGCTACTGAGCTGGGTTACCTGCGCTTGCCCCCCGGTATTCTGCTGCCCCTCAGCGCCACCCGCAGCTTGCCGCCGGAGCAGATCGTGCTGCTGACCACCGGCAGCCAGGGCGAACCCACGTCGGCGCTGGTCCGCATCGCCAAGGAGGAGCACCGCGACGTCCGCATCATGCCCGGCGACACGGTGGTAATCAGCGCCACCCCGATACCGGGCAACGAGTTGCCCGTCAGCCGCACCATAGACAACCTGCTGCGACAGCGCGCCCGGGTGATCTACGACCGCATCGCCACGGTGCACGTTCACGGTCACGCCAGCCAGGAGGAACTGAAGCTGGTGCTTAACCTAGTCAATCCCCGCTACTTCGTGCCGGTGCATGGCGAGTACCGCCACCTCAACGCTCATGCGCAGCTCGCCTGGGATCTGGGCGTCGCCAAGGACGGCATTTTCGTGCTGGAGGACGGTGACGTGCTGGAGGTGGGCGCGGAGAGCGCCGCCACCGGGGAACGCATCACCGCCGGCCCCATCTACCTGGACGGCATTTCTCGCCGTGATATGCAAAGCCCGGTGCTGACCCAGCGGCGCAGCCTCTCCCGCGATGGCGTGGTGGTGGTGGCCCTCACCGTGGAGCAGGGCAGCCTCCTTCCGGCGGGCGAGCCGCTCACCGTCGCCAGCGGGTTCATGGAGGAGGGCGAGACCGGCTCGCTGTTTGAGGAGCTGGGCGCTCACATCGTCTCGGAGCTGTCGGCCAACGGCGGCCCGCCGGCCACTCACGACGAACTGAAGGCCAAAGTGAGAGAAACTGCCCGCAAGTTCATAGCTAACGCCACGCGCCGATCGCCTATGATAATTCCCGTGGTAACCGAGGTCTGAAGAGGCCCCGGTTCCTTCTCCCACTGGGAAAGGGTGGGTGTGAGGATGAGGGTGTGGGCTGGATCCTTCTTCGGTTGCAGCCGTAGTGCAACCGGCCAGGAGACGTGTTTTGGCTATTACCGCCAAGAAAGCTCAATCCGGCTCCACCCCGCCGGCCTTCCCCGATAGATTCCACTCCAGCGTCTGGCTGTTCATTGACGGCTTGGCGGTTGTTGCCTTGGCGGTTGTCGGCGGGGCGTTCCTGTACTTCTATCCCGAAGCCAGGGAGCGGCTCTGGCAGAATCTTGGCTACGGCTGGGCGCCCGTTGCCTTGTGGGCGGCCACCGCCCTGATTTTCCTGCGCTATGGCCCTGCCCTGCTGCCCCGCTACTGGCGGCGCTGGGCCGTGGCCGGCGCCGCTGTGGCGCTGTCGCTGGCCGCGCTTTCCTACGTTTACCCTTCCCGCGGTCTGCTGGAACACGTTAGCCTTGCCGGACGTTGGGGCTTGGAGATCGGCGGCCCGTCGCTGCTGCCCTGGGGACTAGCGAAGATGGCCGGCATCCTGGCCTTCGTGCCGCTGGTGCTCTACCCCCGCGCCATTGGCTCCCTCTACTTTCGTGGCCTCTCCCGCGCCTGGCGTTGGTTCCAACTGGCCGCGGGTTATGCCTATCTCGGCGTCCGCCGGCTAAACGACAGGATGGCCCGGGGGAGGAAAGCGATGATGGAGGCAAGATCCCAGGCCAGTGCGAAGCGAGCCAAGGTCTCGACCCCCCAGCCAGCGCCGGAGCGCAGCAGTGAACCGGAAACGGATGGCTACGCCAAAATAACCGTATCCGACATAATTGGACGGCACCGTGTGGCGGACGAGGAGGAAGACCGTCTGCCGCCCTGGATGCCCGCGCCCGAAACTCTGCCCGATGGTAACGCCGGACCCGGTTGGAAGCTGCCGTCGCTGGAACTGCTGGCGCCGCCGGAGTCTCTTGGAGCGTCCGAGGAGGAGTTCCAGGACATGGCCAAGCAGGTGGAGCAGGCCCTGGCCGACCACGGTGTCCGCGTGGAGGTGACCAGCATCAAGGCTGGCCCCCGCGTGGTGCAGTTCGGCCTGTCCCCCGGCTGGGTGGCCAAGCGCGGCGATGACGAAGAAGGAGCCCAGCGCAGCCGGGTCAAGGTGCAGAGCATCATCACCCGCGAGAAGGACCTGGCCCTCGCCCTCATGACGCCCTACCTCCGTGTCGAGGCCCCGGTGCCTGGAGCGGCGCTGGTGGGGCTGGAAGTGCCGGTGCCAACGCCCACCAAGGTGCATCTCCGGGCCGTGATCGAGACAGCCGAGTTCCGCAAGCTGGCGGGCAAGAAGGGCCTGCCCATCGCCATGGGCCAAGACACCGGCGGCGCTCCGGTGGCCCTCGACCTGTCCTCGTTGCCCCACATGCTCATCGCCGGCTCCACCGGCAGCGGCAAGAGCGTGATGATTAACTCCATCATCGCCTCCTTCATTCTGACCAAGACGCCGGACCAGCTCCGCCTCTTGATGGTGGACCCCAAGCGGGTGGAGCTGACACCTTTCAACGGCATACCCCACCTGATCCAGCCCGTGATAGTGGAAGCCGAAGAGGTAACCGAATCCCTGCGCGGCCTGATTAGGGAGATGGTCAGCCGCTACAAGAAGATGGAGGAGTTGGGCGTCCGCAACATCGGGGTGTACAACGAGCGAGCCGACGAGAAGATGCCCTTCCTGGTACTGATTGTGGACGAGCTAGCCGACTTGATGATGGTGTCCGGATTTGAGGTGGAGCAGAATCTCGTTCGCCTGGCCCAGTTGGGCCGCGCTGCCGGCATCCACCTGTTGCTGGCGACACAGCGCCCGTCGGTCCAGGTGGTCACCGGCCTGCTCAAGGCCAATATCCCTGCCCGCTGCGCCTTCGCCGTGTCGGGACAGGTGGATTCCCGCGTGATTCTCGACTCCGTCGGTGCCGAGAAGCTGATGGGCAAAGGCGACGGCCTTATCCTGCACAAGGAGTCCATCAAGCCCGAGCGGATGCAGGGCGCCTTGGTCTACGACGAAGAAATTGAGGAACTGGTCAAGTTCTGGAAGGAGCAGGAGGGCCCGCCCGTCCCCGTTATCAACCTAGTCTCCGGCGAGGATGACGAAGATGGCGGAGGCAACGTGGACGTGGAGCAGATGGACCTCGCCCGCGACCTGGCCGTCCGCATCCCCAACCTCAGCACCTCGGTCATTCAACGGCGCCTGAAGGTCGGGGGTGAACGCGCCGGGGAGATCCTTGAGACGCTGGAAGAGGAGGGCTATCTGGCGGCGCGCTGAGCATTTGGTTGGAATAGTCCCTCTCCCGCTCAGGAGAGGGAAACTTTTCGCCCCGCGTTTCGCACTTCGGGTTCCCGTGCTATCATTGGGCAATCCTGACCCGGCTCTCGGCTGTTGCTTTGATCATAGACCTGCACACCCACAGCTACCCCATGTCCGACGACAGCTTTTTGGGCGTCGATGAACTTATCGAGACCGTTAGGGCCGCGGGCCTGGATGGAATCTGCCTGACAGACCACGACGCCTTCTGGCCCGACGAGCAGGCGCTCGAACTGTCGCGGCGTCACGGTTTCCTGGTCCTGCCGGGCAGCGAGATTAACACCGACGCCGGCCACGTTCTCGCCTTTGGGCTGCGACGGTACGAGTTCGGGATGCACAAGCCGGGGTTTCTGAGGGCTTGCGCCGACCGGGAAGGGGGCGTCCTGGTTGCCGCTCATCCCTACCGCCGCCGCTTTCTGGAGGAGCCGGGGCGCGACCCCGACGCTCGCTCCGGGATGCTGGAGCGGGCCGTCGCCGACCCCTTCTTCGGCCTCTGCGAGGCCGTGGAGGCGCTGAACGGGCGCGGCTCGGTGGAGCAGAACCGCTACTCCGCGGACTTGGGCGCGTCGTTCTCCTTGCCCTTCGTAGCTGGTAGCGACGCCCATCGCACCGGGCAGATAGGCACGGCAGCCACCGAGTTTTTCGGCAAGGTGGAATGCCTGGACGACCTGTTGAGCCTGCTCAAGAAAGGCCTTTGCCGTCCCGTTGATCTGCGCGTTCCGTGTGGCCCGGAACCCGAATTTCCCGCCGCCGGAACGCCGGTGCCGCCCCGGTAACTCCCGATCAGCCGCCAACGGGTCAATCGGTTGTATGGCCCATTATCAGACTGAAATGGAGCTCCCTCATGCCGGAAGCCCTTAGAATCGAAGACCTGCAAGTAGAGTTCCGCAGTCCCGCCGGCACGGTCAGGGCGCTCAACGGCGTCAGCCTGACCCAGCAGGAGGGCGAAATATACTGCCTGGTGGGTGAGAGCGGGGCAGGCAAAAGCACCTTGGCCTTGGCCATAATGGGCCTGCTGCCCTACAACTCCTCCGTGCTGGGCGGGCGCATATTCTTCCGTGGCGTGGACCTGATGCGGGCCGGGCCGAATTACATTCGCAGCCTGCGGGGGCATGAGGTTTCGATGGTTTTCCAGGACGCTCAGGCGGCCCTGAACCCGGTAGAGCCCATCGGCTCGCAGTTGGAGGAAGTCATCCTCCAACACAGCGACGTTTCCCTGCGCAACGCCAACCGAATGGCCCAGGAAATGCTCCGTGAGATGGGCCTGCCCGATCCCAAGCGAGTTATGGGTCAGTATCCCTTCGCCCTCAGCGGCGGGATGTGCCAGCGGGTGATGATGGCCATCGCGCTGGTGCTGCGTCCCCGCCTGCTCATCGCCGACGAGCCGACCTCGGGGCTGGACGTAACGCTTCAGGCGGAGATGCTGGAGCGGCTGCGCGCGCTGGTCCGGGAGCAAGGATCGTCCGTGCTGCTCATCACCCACGATATGGGCGTTGTGGCCTCGATGGCAAAAAAAGTGGGTGTCCTCTACGGGGGCAGCATAGTGGAGTACGCCGACGTGGTCCCGCTGTTCCATCGCGCCCAGCACCCCTACACTTGGTCCCTGCTTCAAGCCCTCCCGCGCCTCGACGACGCGGGCCGCAGGATACAGCCCCTCCCCGGCAGCCCGCCGGACATGGTGAACATGGGCGACGAATGCCCCTTCCTGCCGCGCTGCTTCAAGGCAGTCAACCAGTGCCGCCATCAGCCCAAGCCCCCGCTTGCCGAGTCGGAGCCGGGCCACTACGTCTCCTGCTACAACCCGGTGCTGCCGCCGGAGTAACGAGAGATGTTGCCAAGAGTGGGAATCGTCTTGGGAATTTATGACACACGGCGGTTGCGAAGATGAGACTGCGAGCCGTATCGTAGCCTTAGCCACTCCCGCGAAGAATTTGGCCCGTCGCCACTGCCACTTTCCATCGAAGGCGCCCACCGTTCGGCGTTGGAACTCAAAAATCGCCGTCGCGGTTGACCGTCCGTTCTTTGAATCGATCGGAGGTCCAAGCCCAACGCCAACCCAAGACGTCAATGACGGGGACATCATTTGGAGGGTCCCGGATTTGTCGTGGGACGATGATGACGGCCGCTTTCGTCTGGCCCGGGGACATTGGGAAGTTTTGACGCTGGAAGAATCTACTGACAAGCTGCTGGCTGCCAGGACCATTTCCCGCGATAGTTTCGAGATCGCGCTGCGAGACAAACTCGATTTTCCGTAGTAGCGATGTGAAGCTGGCAATGCCCCTATCGCCGCGGCGCAGCCTCGCCCACCAGCAACTCCAGTGCCAGGTCGGGGTCGATGCGGCCCTGCTTGATGGAGAGGTCGGCTTCCAGCAGGCGGTCGTAGCGCCAGGCGATGTCCTCGCGGGAGTGGCGGCGGGCTTGATCCATCGTCTTGCGCACCACAAAGTCCGACGACGTTCCCAGCGCCCGCTTGAGTTCGTTCTGGGGCAGGCGCCGCTCAATGGAGTCGCGGGCCAGGGCCAGCAACCGCAGTTGCCGCTCCACCATGGCGATGATGTACAGCGGCTCGCGCCCGTCGTCCCGCAGTTGCGCTAGCAGACGCAGCGCCGCCTCCGGCCGGCCGTCAATCATTGCGTCCACGGCCTCGAAGATGCTGGCCTCCCGCACCTGTGACACCATGAGCCGCACGTCCCCCTCGACAATCTCGCGCCCAAAGCCGTAGAGCGCCAGCTTCTCCAGTTCCTGATCCAGCGTCCACATATCGCCGCCCACCAGGTCGGCCAGCGAGCGTATGGCCGCGGGACTGACCGCCGCGCCCTTGGCCTCGGCCGTCTCCTTGATCCAGCGGGCCAGTTGCTCGCCCCTGGGGGCTGCCAGCTCTTCGACACTGCACACCGGGCGGAGTTGGCGCAGCAGCGGATTGTTGGCGTTCAGCGGCCCATCGGACAGCAGCAGCAGCGTGGTATCGGGCATCTGTGGGATGGCGTCCACCAGTGCCTGCCAGCCGTCGGCGGAGTTGCCGCTGCGCCGACCGCGTCCGCCGCCGGAGCGCGACTCGGCGGTTGCCAGCAGTCCTTCCACCGCCACCAGCCGCAGCGTGTCCAGGAAGGGCAGCGCGAGGCATACGCCGAGCAGTTCCTGCGGCGTGACCTGATTGCCCTGCATCCGGTGCCGGTTGGCGTCCAGGATGGCGTCGGCGCCGTGCTCCGACTCCAGTGCCGCCAGCCGCTGCCGCACCAGGAAGCTGTCACCGAACGTAATGAATGCGGGCATTACTCCCTCGACAAGTCACAGGGTAAACATTACGGGAGTTGGAGAGCATTTCCGGGGTCAGCCTTTAAACCTGCATATTTGGGAGGGGCATTGATTTGTCATACCTGTTGGCTGTCCTGTTGTGGCCGCCGAGTTCCCGCATTGTGGAGGGTCAGTATGCTTGTTCCTAAGATCCGTCCTGCTGGCCATTGAGCTGGCTGGTGAGGCGTTCAATCTCTGCGAGGAGCCGGTTTCGGTCTTCGTCGGCCCTGCGGCGTTCTTCCTCAGCCCTTTGGCGTTCTTGCGCCAGGGCCTGTTCTGCTGCCTCTCTGGCCCGTCTCTCTCTGGTTATCATGATGTAGCTCCATATACCGCCGCCCGTGGCTGCTATGGCCGGGTTGGTTACTATGTCTTTCAGCAGCGCTGGATTGATGAAAGCAGCCACCGGCGAGGAGTTGCATCCTGTGGCGGCGGCAAGTTCTGCGGAACACCTGTTTCCGGTAAAGTACCATACTGCCCAGGTGACCGCCAGCGCTGCCAATGCCGCCGCTACTGGCAGAGTGGCAATTTCCCGGAAGTCCTGAAATGCTGATATGCTCTGGTTCATTGCCCGTCCTAATTGCCGCCACACCTTCACCAACCGTAGAGTGGCAAATACCGCGCCCGCTATGGAATAATGGCCCAGGCGCCCTCGCTGATTCAACCCTGCACGGATGTAAACCCCATGAAGTTTGCCCTGTTTTCTCACGTTCCCTGGCCCGAGGATGTCGCGCCGCGCGAGGTCGTCGACAACATCACCGAGGAGTTCTGCGTCGGCGAGCAGTTGGGATTCGACAGCGGCTGGCTGGCCGAGCATCACTTCTCCCGCTACGGGCTGGGGTCGGCGTCGCTGATGCCGCTGGCCAACATCGCCGCCCGCACCACGAAGCTCCGTTTGGGCACCGCGGTCATCATTCCGCCGCTGCACCACCCGGTGAAGCTGGCCGAAGACACCGCCACCCTGGACTTGCTCAGCAACGGACGGCTGGACGCGGGTTTCGGTCGCGGCACGGCTGGTTACGAATACACCGGCTACCGCGTGGACAGCGACGAGAGCCAGGCCCGCTTTCAGGAGTCCGTCCGCATCATCGAGGGCCTGTGGACGACGCGGGACTTCTCTTTCGAGGGGAAGCACTACCGGGTCGAAAAGGCCAACCTCGTGCCGCCCCCGATGCAGAAGCCCCACCCGCCCATGTACATCGCCGCCACCCGCAGCCGTGAGACACAGGACTTCGCCGCCGCCAGCGGGCACTCCGGCATCATCGGCGTGGTGCTGGACACCGGCGACGGGCTGGACCTCTGCCATCAGTTGGCCGAGGGCGCGCGAGAAGCAGGGAAGCCCATGGACATCGGCGGCATACCCTTCTTCCGTTACTTCTACGTGGCCGAGACCGAGGAGGAGGCACGGCGCGACTCCGAGCCCGCCCTGAACTGGACGCTGGACGTGAACCAGTGGCGCCGCACCTACCAGCAAGGCAGCGAGGTCTATGACAGCCTCGACGCCTTCCGCCAGACCAGGACCGAGCTGCCCCCGTCCTACGAGTACCTGTTCCAGCACCGCGCCTTCATAGGCAACCCGGAGCAGATTATCGCCAAGATTCGCGCGTTGCAGGACGCTGGTATAGGATACTTCGGCTGCAACTTCTCCTTCGGCGGGATGCCGCAGAAGAAGGTGCTGAAATCCATGGAACTATTCGCCCGCGAGGTGATGCCGGAGTTCGCCTAACAGGATCGTCGGCCCTCTCCCTTGAGGGGGAGGGAGAATGCCGGGATTCTTCAATATAACAGCAGCACTTAACGGGAGGCACAGCATGACCACCCTGGCCGAGACTCTGAGCAGCTATGCGGCCTCGCTCCGCTACGAAGACCTGCCGGAGGAGACTGTCCACCTCGCCAAGCGTTTCATCATCGACACCCTCGGCTGCGCTCTCGGCGGCTACTCCAGCGAGCCGGCGCGGGTGGCGCGGGAGATGGCCGGTCTCGTTTCCAGCGCCCTCCCGGTAACAGTGATGGGCAGCGGCCAGCAGACCAGCTTGGACCTGGCCTCATTCGCCAACGGCGTGGCCATTCGCTATTTGGACTTCAACGACGGCTACACCAGCAACGAGTCGGGCCACCCCAGCGACAGCATCGCTGCGTCGCTGTCGGCCACCGAGGCGGCAGGCGGAGGCGGTAAGCGGTTCATCCTATCCACCGTTCTGGCATACGAGGTATTTTGCCGCCTGTGCGACACCGTCGACATCAAGCCCCGGTTCGACCACGTCACCGTGGGCGGCACGGCCAGCGCGCTGGCAGCGGCGCGGGCACTGAAGCTGACGCCTGAGCAGACGCTCCAGGCCCTCAACCTGAACGTCGCCTCCAACCTCGCCCTCTATCAGACCCGCATAGGCGACGTGTCGATGTGGAAGGGCTGCGCCTACGCCAATGCCACCCGCAACGCCATGTTCGCGGTGATGCTGGCGCAGCGGGGCATCACCGGCCCGTCGCCGGTGTACGAAGGGGCCGGCGGCTACTTCAACGCCGTCACCGGGCGCCCCTTCGAGCTGGAAGCCCTCGGCGGCAACGGGCAGCCGTTCAAGATTGCCGAGTGCAGCATCAAGCGATTCCCGCTGGGCCAGTATTCCCAGACCATCGCCCAGGCAGCCCTCGACGTCCGCCAGCAGGTGCCGGG
Organism: Dehalococcoidia bacterium; assembly: GCA_965226875.1. GTDB lineage: Bacteria > Chloroflexota > Dehalococcoidia > Lucifugimonadales > UBA3495 > VXOI01. The sequence goes on from OZ245439.1 coordinate 144,793, forward strand.
CGGCATCACCCCCGACAGCGTGGCCGAAGTCAACATCGCCACCCTTCAGACGGCGGTCAACATCATGGCCGGCGACCCGGAGAAGTGGCGCCCCGTCAACCGCGAGACCGCCGACCACTCCATGCCTTACACCGCCGCCGTCGCGCTGCTGTACGGGGGCGTGGAGGCTCGCCACTTCGACGACGAATTCCTGTTTGACGAGAAACTGCTGGAGTTGGTGGCCAAGGTCAACGTCTCGGTTTCGGAGGAGGCCAACCGCCGCGTACCCGAGGCGATGCTGTGCGACGTGGAGGTGGTGACCACATCGGGCCAGCGGCACGCGGCGCAGGTCGCCTACCACAAGGGCCATTACAAGAATCCGCTGACCGACGCCGAGGTAGAGGATAAGTTCCGCTCCCTGGCCGCCGAACACCTGCCCGCCGACCGCATTGACGCCCTGCTCGCCCACCTGTGGCGGATAGACGAGGCCCCCGACCTAAGCGAGTTGCTGCGGCTGACGCGATTTGAATAAGCCGACTGACCTGCCCGAATAGACAAGGGGGACAATCATGTCCAACGCGCACGGCAAGATAATCGCCAACGTCGAGCGGCTGCACCGTCTGATGGACGAGGAGGGATTCTCGGCCATCGTCGCCCGCTCCGGCAAGAACTTTACCTACTTGGCCGGGTTCGCCTACCCCGGCACCCTGGCTCGGCACCTCGAATTCCCCGACTCGCCCCGGGAGGTGCTGCTGGTCTGGCCCCGTGTTGGCGAGCCGGTCATGGTGCTGAACTCCTACGCCGCGCCCCTGGCCCGCCGCGACTCGTGGCTGGAGTGTATCGAGGTCGTCGACGACTACGCCGAGTCGCCATACCAGCGGGCCGCCGACGTGCTGAAGCAGTTGGGCCTGGCCGAAGAGACCATCGGGTTCGAGAAGAGCTACGTCAGCGCCAACCGCTGGGAGGAAATAGCCGGGCTGCTCCCCAAGGCGCGGATCGCCGACAGCACCGACCTGATGGACCGGGTGCGATGGATAAAGACTCCTGAGGAAGTGGCGGCACTTGAAGCCGGCGCCCGCCTGCTGGACGAAGCATACTTGGAGGTGCTGCCCACCGTCCGGCCCGGCGACACGGAGCGGCTGGTGCACAGCCGCATAATCGAGGGCTGCCTGCGCCGAGGCGCCAACTGGGCCCACGGCATCCTCAACTCCAGCCGCAACACCGTGGCCTATGGCGGCGAGAGCGACATGGCCTTCGAGTCGGGCGACATAATCCGCAACGACTACGTGTCATATCTCAACGGTTACCCCGGCCACCAGTCGCGGAGCGTCTGCGTGGGAACCCCTTCCGATGAGCAGAAGCGGCTCTACCAAGTCACCCGGGACATCTACCGGGCCACGATAGACCGCTGCGTCCCCGGAGCCAGAACCTCGGACATCTATCACTTCGCCAACGACACCTTCCACGAAGCCGGATTTCAGGGCAACGTCGCGCTGGCCGGGCATGGCGTGGGAGCGTGGTGGCACCAGCAGGAGCCGTACATGGTGCCTTCCAGCAACCGCGTTCTGGAGGAGGGCATGGTGGTGGCCCTGGAGCCGCACATCGGCTACTGGCACCTGCAGGACATGGTGCTGGTAACTTCAGACGGTCCCAGGCTGCTATCGCCCCTGATCGGCACCGACGAGATGCTGATTGCGGGCTAGGGCCGGTTGCGCAGCCCCTCCAGCGCGATGCTTGCCTGTCGCCGCAACTGGCCCGAGGCTACCCGTTCCTCGTCAACTGCCTTGAAGACGTCAACGGCGTAGGGCGTCCAGGAGCTGGCCAAGGTTCGAAACGCGCCTTCCTCCCGCTCTGCCGCCTCCACCATGAGGGTGTAGACGGGAAGGAGGAAACCGGACTGCGGGAGGTCCCTCACCTGTCGGGCCAGCCCTCCGGCCTGCCGGCTGAACTCGGTCAGCCGCATACCCGCTTCGACCCGGTCGCAGCCGCCTTCGGTCGCCCGCCAGTCGGAGAAGCCTTCGTAGAACTGGTTCCATTCATGGACAAACACCCGGTACTGCACGCCGAAGCCCTTGAGGTCTTCCAGGTTTTCCGCCGACTTGTCGTTGACTATTTCCTCGATGGACTTCTCCACTGCTTCAAGGGCCGCTTCGCTTCTCTCGATGGCGGCGTTCAACTCCTCCGCCGGTGAAAGTGCAATTTCCTGCGGCCCGTCGGATGCGTCGGGATCTCCGGCAGACGCTTCGGGAACGCCTTCCGTTACTACTTGGGTCGGAACCGGGGTGTTGGCGGACCTTGAATCGGGCGGCTCGGACAGGGATTCCGCCAGGTACTCCAGCTTTTCCAGCTCGATTTCCGAGGCGTCCTGGAGTGTCTCAATCAGTTCCTCGCTGGTATCCGTGGGCGTGAGCTCGCCGATCTCAGAGACTATCTTGCTGAACTGCTCGATGAGCTGTGCATAGCCCGCAACCCCGGCCTCGGCCTCCAGCCTTCGTTCCTTCTTTACAAGGGTGGAGTAGTCGTCGTGGAAGTCGTCCCAAGCGTCCGCGATGTCGTCGAAGGTCTTGGAAAACTCTTGCATCTCTTCCACTTCGTCCGCGGTCGGGCCCTCCTCGAACTCGCCCTGAAGTTGGAATGACAAGTCCGCGACTTCGTTTTGAGCGCGCCCGGCCTCGGCTCGCTTCACTTCGACCGCCTCGAGAAGGGAGATATTGCCGGGTTGCCAGCGGTCCCGCAACTGCCGGAACGCAGCCTCTTCCGCGTTGGCGGCGTCAATCAGCAGGTCGGCCAACTCCATGGTGCTGGTGGTCCTGGGCAGGTCGCTGGCGCTGTGGGTGATAGCGCCGAAAGACACCGCAAAGTCTCGCAGGGCCTCCCGGGCTGTGCTGGGATGACAGGCAGTCAAGTTCGCCTGCCAATCGTCGAATTCCTGGTAGAACTGCTCCCGTTCTTCGCCGATGCTCTGCTGCTGGCTGGCGAACTCGTCGATGGTTGCCCGCTCTGCACCTGTCAGAGGCCTGGCAGGCTCAACTGGCGACTGGGTGGGAAGCAGCCCCTGGGGCGCCTGAGTCTCATCTCCGTCTTGGCTGCAGGCGATCAACGCGACAAGCGTCAGTATCAGGACGGGCAGGTAAATACGGAATCCGAATCGCAGCTTCATAATCTACTGGCCCATTCCCTCGAACATGCGTATCGCCACGAAATCACTCACCAGATCCCTCCTGAACTCACCGGAGAACAGTCTGGTCACCGCGCCGTTCAAAGTCTGCGGCGTATCCGCCAGGATGACCAGCATATCCCGGCTCTGGCTCCGGTCCAGCACTATCACCGCGGTGCTGTCCAGCTCCAGTTCCGGGGCAAATGCAGTTCCCAGCGTGTCGTCCACCCGCACTCCGGCGACTTGCAGGTATTGACTTACCTGTGGCGCGTCTTCAAACAAACCCAGGAATACCGAGTCCCGGCTGACGTCTTCGACTGAGCCGACCCGGGAAGACAGCCAGTAGGGGGCCAGGCTGTTTTTCATTTGCAGGCCAGTATTCAGCAGGGACGGCTGTCCTAGCAGTATGTCCACTCCTTCGTTCTGGCCGGTTTCATAAAAATACGGGAAGTCCGACAGGTGGAACTCCCGGACGCTGTCCGTAACGTAGTCCGCGATGTTTGATACCAGCCTGCCGTTGTCCAGCAGGGAGTCATTGACCGGCACCATGAAGGTGAAGTCCGCAATGGCCAGCACGTTGCGGCTGTCCCCCCAGGCGATGGGCGATAAACTCCCCACAGTGTTCAGCACCGAAGACTTGGTGCCGGGGCCAGCGAAGGCAAGTCCGCCGCCGGGAGACTGTATGGTTCCGGCAGAGTCTAGGGTAATGGTCTCCAGCCCGGCGGTGAGCTGGTCGGGCTGGAAATCCCTGATCAGAATCCGGCGGAAGTTGGCGTCGTTTTCCACGGTGTTGTAGAGATAGTCAGCCTGGAAGTCCACCCCGAACCGTTTGGCCAGCGCATTTATGCTCTGGGGCCGTGCGGGGTCGGAAACCAGCAGCAGCTTGCCGCCCTTTTGCACAAACCGTTCCACCAGGGCCGCTTCGGTTTCGGTATAGGCCACCTGCGGCAGTATGACAGCGAAGCTGTCGGCCCGACGCAGCTTTTCCGCCAGTTGACGCAGGCGGGGCTGACCCTGACCCTGACCTAGGGCCGGGTCCTCCAACAGACTGAAATCGCCCAGGAACTCCACGTCGAAGCCCCGCTCCGCCACCCTTGCGGCGAAATTGACCAGTTCGTTTTCCGTGAAGGAGTTTCCGTGTTGCGCGTCCACCACCAGCAGCCCCTGCCGCAGTTGTCCCGCGGGCAAGCTGACTGAAACGCGGGAGGGTACTGAGGAGGTGTTTATCTGCTCAAAGGGCACGTCCGGCGTGGGAGGCGCGTCATAGCCCCCCCGGTAAAAGAGAAAGAAGGCCACCAGAAAAGCCGCTGCGGCAAAGAGGGGCAGCAGAGCAAATATCGCCAGTCTAACGAGCATTGCCCACGTACAGGTAATAGACGCTGGGGTGGTTCATTTCCAAAGGGAACTCCGGCAGGGGGTTTTCCTGTTTCGTTCCCAGCCTGCCGTACAGAATCAGCCCGCGCAGGGCCTCCAGTCTTTCCAGGCTGCTGTTGGGTTCAATCCCTTCGTATTGCAGGGCCGGGTCGTTGCCGCGGTACTCCCTGCCAAGAAGGGCTATGGCGTCTGCCGAGTCATTCCCGTTACCCGGTGAAGGCAAAATCCCCTCGAGATCCTTGACGGTTTGCCGCAGTACCTCCAGGTTGACGTCCACGAGGCCGTAGTTGGAAATGCCTGACAGTTCGGCGGCCTTTTCGAGGGCGTCGCTGTCGCCGCCGAGTTCGTCGACCAGCCCCAGCCTGACCGCGTGCATTCCCGAGTAGAGGCGCCCCTGGACCAGTTCGTCCTGGCTGATGCGCAGTTTGTCGCCCCTCTCACTGACCACTATCTGTGCGAAAGCCTCCTTGAGGTTCTCGACGATGCCGAACCACTCTCCCCGGGAATATCCGGAGAGCTTGTAAGGCCCTGTGGCCAGCACGCTCTCGTCGGGCAATGGGGGGATCAGAGGGTCGGAGAAGGAGACCACGCCCACGTTTCCCACCAGGGAGGAGGTCTGGGCGTAGGAATGGGTTGCGCCCATGGCCATCATGTAGCCCCCGCTGGCTACCAGGCCGTTCATCACCAGCACCACGGGCTTTTCCTCCCGCAGCTTGCTCGTCTCTAGATAGAGCCGTTCACTGGGGGCGGCGACCCCGCCGGGACTGGTGATCTTGATGACCACCGCCTTGATGGAGTCATCCCGGCGGGCATAATTGAGGTACTCGCTGATGATGTAGGAGGAATCCTCGGTGATGACCGTGAATGGCACGTCTATCACCCCGATCTTGGGCTGACCGGGAAAGACAAAGGCGAAAATAAGCAACCCCGCCGCCACGCCCAAGGCTGCCATGAGCGCCGCAACGACGAACCACCTGGTCAACATTCTCCCAAGGGATGAAAAGAAGCCCATTTTTCTAAGGGTCGGTCTCTCATTCGGATTCAGCTAGACGGGGCGCGAATTTCCAGGAGCAAACTATACTTGAATGCGCATCCGCCCAGCGTTTCGGCCTGCCAGCTTAACATACGAATACGTTGGGGCAAATGGCATGGATTTGTTGGGATAGCCTGATTCGCGCCGAGTTGCCTATGCTTGGGAAGCAGGCGGCGCGGCGTCCGGGGCGTCTGGAAGTTCGTCCAGCCGCGTGTCTGCGGCGGGCTTCTGCGACGGCTACAGTTTGCCTCGCTCCCTCAATCAAAGAGTCTGGCTAACTGAGTTTCGAGCCTCATTTGCAGCGGGTTTCGCCTATATGGGCGCGCGGCGGGCTAAGAATGCGAATACCAATCCCACAATACTCGCAAGCAGCCCACGGCAATGCCCAGCCATCCCATCCAAGTTTCCACTGGATGGACTTTATCACCTGCTCACCGTCTCAGACGGTGAGCAGAATCGGGACTTGAGCATACCCTCCAGCCCCTACGCCGAAACCTCCTGGTGGCGAGGGTGGAAGCCGGAGTGGTCCTCGAAGGCGCCGGTCTCCGGGAAGATCTGGCGGTAGAGGCCGCGGGTGCGGGCCTTGATGCTCTTGTTAACCCTCAGGTACAGAGCGGTGGGGTCGGCCTGCTGCTCCTGGTACATCTGGCTCTGCAACGGGCTGCCGTCTTCCAGTTCCCAGATGCACAGGTACTTGAGGGCCCCTTCCCCTCCCTCCAGCTTGAACCGCCGGGCGCTGATGTAGCCTGGGATCTCCATCCGCTCCGGCAGGTGCTGCTCGTTGTACCACTTGTTGAATTCCGCCTCGTCCTCCGGATCAACCTCCATGGTGACCACCAGTACCGTGCTGCCGATGTGCTGCGTGGGAGCGTTGCCGTTCCGGTCCTGCATGATGCTTCTCCTTTCGGCTTGGCGCGATGATATCGCGCGTAGCCAGACGACTCGGCACCAGTATAGCAACGCGGCGCAGTCGCGGTTGACGCTATGCCTACATAACGCTATTGTGTCTTCGATGGTTAATTCGATGGTTAAGCTGAACGTCAACGGGCTGGAACGCGAGGCTGACGCACCGGCGGGACGGCTGCTACTGGACTTCCTGCGCTACGACTTGGGTTTGACTGGCTCCAAGGAGGGCTGCGGCGTGGGCGTCTGCGGAGCCTGCACCGTGCTGGTGGATGGCGAGTTGCACGCCTCCTGCATCACCTTGGCCGTCGCCGTCGAGGGCGCCGAGGTAACGACCATCGAAGGCATCGCCGATGAAGGCCGACTCCACCCGGTGCAGCAGGCGTTCATTGACCACGGCGGCTTCCAGTGCGGCATCTGCACTCCGGGCCAAGTCGTCGCCGCCAAGGCCCTGCTGGACTTCAACCCCCAGCCCACCGAGGACGACATCAAGGAATGGATGATGGGCAACCTCTGCCGCTGCACCGGCTACTACGGCATCATCAACTCGGTGGCCGCCGCAGCGCGGGGGAATGGCAACTGCCGGTGACGGCGGCCCGGTAATTGATGATAGATTTCGAGTTCCATCACCCGTCGTCGCTGGACGACGCGTTGGAGATGCTGGCCCGCTACGGCGACGACGCGCGGCTGATGGCCGGCGGCACCGCCCTGGTGTTGCAGATGAAGCAGCGGTTCGCCCAGCCCGCCCATGTCATCGGCCTGCGATCACTGGGCCAATCCAACGGACTGGGTGCTGTCGAAGAAACTGGCGACGGACTGCGCATCGGCGCCCTCTGCACCCTGCGGCGTCTGGAAGACAACCCGCTGCTCCGTGAGCGCATCCCCCTGCTGGCCTCGACCTTGGGGCGGGTCGCCACCCGCCGCATCCGCAGCATGGCCACCATCGGCGGCGGGCTGGTCAACGGCGACCCGAACCAGGACCCGCCGCCCGCGCTCATCGCTCTCGACGCGGCGGCGGAGTTGACTTCCGCCGCTGGCTCCCGCGTCTGCCCCGTCGAAGAGCTTTTCATTGACTACTACGAGACCGACGTGCGCCCCGGCGAGGTGCTTACCGCCGTCCACGTCCCCGTGCCGACCGCGGATAGCTGCGGCGCATACCTGAAGTTTCTGCCGCGCACTGCCGACGACTACGCCACGGTGTCAGTGGCCGCCGTGGTGTCGCGCCTGCCGAACAACACCTGCCGCGAGGCCCGCATCGTCCTCGGCGCGGCGGGGACGACGCCCATCCGCGCCCGCGCCGCCGAAGACCTGCTGCGCGGCCAGGAACTGACCGATGACGCCATTCGCGCCGCCGCCGCCACAGTCCCGGACGCCGTGGACCCGCTGGATGACTTTCGAGGCTCGGCCGACTACAAGCGCGAGATGGCCGGGGTGTTCACGCGCCGGGCACTGGCTCAAGCCCTCTCAACTCTTCCCTCTCCCATTGAGAGAGGGTAGGGGCAACGGGAGCGGCGGCGCAGTGAAACTGGAGAGCAGTTGTACCGTCCCCGTCGGGCTTGCCGAGACCTGGGACTACCTGATGGACGTCGCAACCGCCGCCAAGTGCGTTCCCGGAGTCGTGGACGTGGCCCCGGATGGCGACGGTCGCTATCGCGGCACTCTGCGGGCACGGGTTGGCCCGATGAGCATAACGTTGTCCGGCACCGTTACCGTTCAGGAACAGGAGCCGGAATCGGGCCGGGCCCGCTTTCTCGTGGAGGCCGGCGACCGGCGCGTCGGCGGCGGCGTGAAGACCGATATGCAGGTGCAGTTGAAGGCCACGCCCTCCGGTGAGACCGAGCTGCTCATCGAGACCGATACCACCTTCATGGGCCGCCTGGGCGAGCTGGGCCAGCCGGTAATCCGCCGCAAGGCCCAATCCACCATCGAAGAATTCGCCCGGAACCTGGCCCGCGAGCTGGCGGCACAGGCGTAGGGCCGGGAAGTTGGAAGAGCAGGGCAATATGTCCGAAGTCGAAAATTACCCGGAACTGCCGGTGGACTATTCCCCCGATACCGGCGTGCTGGTCTTCGGCAACCAGGACAGGCGCCCCTGGGCTTTCGGCATAGCCTGTGCAGTGACAAAACCATATTCCCAATCTTGACTATCGAGGGTTGCCGTGTGCGGGATCGTTGCTTACGTCGGGCGAAATGACGCCTGGCCCATCATCTACGAAGGCCTGAAGCGGCTGGAATACCGGGGCTACGACAGCGCGGGCATCGCCGTGGTAGACGACTCCGGCGCGCTCCACCTGCGCAAGACCGTCGGCAAGGTCAGCGGGCTGGATGCCGAAATCCGAGGCTGCGCTCCGCGCGGCTCCCTGGGGCTGGGCCACACCCGTTGGGCCACCCACGGCCCTCCCTCTCGCGCCAACGCCCACCCCCACACCGATTGCAGCCGCCGCGTGGCCCTGGTGCACAACGGCATCGTCGAGAACTACCTGGAACTCAAGCGCCGGCTCACCGCCTCAGGCCACGTCTTCCAGTCGGAGACCGATACCGAAGCCCTGTCGCACCTCGTTGAAGAGGGGCTGTCGCTGGGGTTGAGCTTCGAGGAAGCCTTCTTGCGGATGGGCCGCATGGTCAAGGGATCGTCGGCCATCACCGCCACGCTCCAAGGGGAAGACGGCCCCATCTGCGCCCTGCGGCTGGGGTATGCCGGGGGCATCGTCGTGGCCCACCACGACGGACAGGGCATCATCGCCAGCGACCTGCCGGCCCTGCTGCCGGTGCTGGAGCGCGGCGCCGGAGCGCCGGGCGTGGGCTTCCTGGAGGGCGGCGAAATGGCCGTGGTGAGCCGGGAGGGGGTGCAGTACCGCGACCTGTCCGGCAACCCCATCGTCAAGGAGACCCGCCGCGTTTCCCGCGACGACGTGCTGGTGGACAAGGGCGGCTACCGTCACTTCATGCTCAAGGAAATCATGGACCAGCCCCAGGCGATGACCGCCGCCCTGCGCGACCGGGCCGACTTCGCCAACGGTCGGGTGGAGTTTCCTGGCTTCCCTCTCTCGGCACCCGAAGTCAGGCAGTTGGAGCGGGTGATGCTCATTGGCTGCGGCACCAGCCTGCACGCGGCGCAGGTGGGCCGCCACTACATCGAGCGGCTGGCCGGCATCCCCGCCGAGGCCGAAAGCGCGTCGGAGTTCCGATACCGCGACCCGATTATCAGTCCTGGAACGCTGGTGGTTTCCGTAGGGCAGTCTGGCGAGACAGCAGACACCGTGGCCGCGATGCACCTTGCCCGCGAGAAGGGAGCGACGCTGGTGACCATCTGCAACGCCGAGGAGAGCCAGGCCGCACGAGTTGCCGACGGGGCGCTCTATATGCGCGCCGGGCTGGAGGTGGGCGTAGCCAGCACCAAGACCTTCGTTGCATCGCTTACCATCCTGCAACTGCTGGCGGCCTACCTGGGCGGGATTCGCGGGCACCTGGGCGGGGATGACGTGCGCCGGCTGGTGGATGACCTAGCCCGCGGCCCCGGACTCATCGGCGAGATACTGGCCGAGGCCGACAGTTACCGTGAACTGGCCCGGCGGATCGGGCATTATAACAACTTCCTCTTCCTGGGCCGCGGGACCAACGCGGCCATCGCCTCCGAAGGCGCCTTGAAGCTCAAGGAAATCAGCTACATTCACGCCGAGGGCTACCCGGCCGGCGAGATGAAGCACGGCCCCATCGCCCTCATCGACCCAGGAATGTGTACCGTCGCCCTGGCCCCCCTCGACGGCCTGCGCGACAAGACGCTGAGCAACATCAAGGAAGTGAAGGCGCGGGACGGGGCAGTCGTGGCCGTCCTGACCGAGGGCGACGAGGATGCGGCGGCCCAGGTGGACTATCCGTTGTTCATCCCGGAGGCACCCGAACTGTTGCAGCCGCTCCTTACGACTGTGCCGCTGCAACTGTTGTCCTACCACATCGCGCTGTTGCGCGGCTGCGACGTGGACCAGCCTCGTAACCTCGCCAAGTCCGTGACGGTCGAGTAGGGCCTGCCCGGGTAGGCGCGAAATTCCCCTCTCCCTCAAGCTGGACTTTGCGCAATTCAAGCGGCGTAGGCAAGGGAATCGACAAGTCGGTGGTACAGAGCGGCCGGGACTTTCCGTATATCAGGGTCGGCGGCGGACAGTGAAAAACCCTCAGACGCCAGCCACAGGTGGCGGCGCACCAGAGCGATGGCATCCACGAAGGTCGGCGACGGCTTGGCGTACCAAGCCGCTGTGCGATGGGCCGAGGGTCGTTGTTGCCGCAGAAGATGGGCTGCCAGGGTGGTCCAGGAGAAGAGTCCCATCAGGATTGGCGTAGTACGGGCAATGGCCAGGTCCGACCACTGGCGTTGGGTCTCCACGCCCAGGTGAGCCCGCACCTCCTGAAAGGTGACCTCCAGTTGCCAGCGCAGCACAAACCATTCCAGGATCTGCGTCGGGTCCGCCGACGGATCGGTGCAGAGCAAGGCCTGGGGAGTGAATTCGCCCTGTGGGTCCCGAACCAAGACCCAGCGCAGGGGCACAGGCGGCTTGCCCGAGCGGTACCAGACCGCCGTTTGCGAGGTGAGTTCCAGCGTGCGGGTAGTGCCGTCGTACCAGGCTGCCGACACCTCGATCCATGACACGGTGGGCAAGTCCAGGAGTGTCTTCAGCGCGGGCAGCCGTCGGCCTTTCAGCGGAGGCCGACCGTTCTGGCCCATCTGACGGGGTGGGGCCGGTTCATAAAGGGCGGCGTCCAAGCGCAAGCGGGCGATGAGGGTAACGGGTTGAGCCAACGATTGGCAGCAGTGGAGCAGGTCCAAGACGGCATAGCTGCTGTCGCCCACCAGCACCAGGGGGCGGTGGGGCAGCCAGCGGCGCAGTTGCAGGATCATCTGCCGAGCCCAGTCGGTGAGCTTCTTGTGGCGGCGTCCGCGCTGCCGGTGGTAGCGTTCCGAGGGCGCCAGCACAGTGAGAAAGGGCAAGGCCCAATAGCGTCCCGCCCAGGGGATCTGGCCCAGCCACATCAGGGAAATCCAGCGCAGGCCGCTGGCCTTGACCAGGTGGCTCCGGCTGGAACGCACCGCATCGCGGTAGATGCCCAGGGATTTAATTTTAGGGCCACGGCGCCGTTCCAGGGTTTCGTCGATGCCGAAGACCAACGGACCATCGCCCTGATCCAGGTGTTGGAGCAGCAGCATGAGCAGGATGCGAGCCGCTTGGCGGGGCGACCACACCGCCCGGTTGAGCACCTCATGATAGCGGGCGTAGTCGAGGTGGTCGCTGCGGCCCATGACGCGCAGCGCCGCGGCCACAGTGCGTTGGCCCGGGGCCAGTATCGCGCCGACCAGCAGGATTTGGGCTTTCAGCCAGGTCGGGTTGCGAAACAGCGTGGCGAAGGGATGGAGTACGGGTAAAATGGCATCGGGCAGGGTGAGCATGGCTGGACCTTCCGTGAGAAGTGGGTTTAGGCCAGCTTACCCTGTCTTTATATTTCTCCTAACTTTTGCGTAAAGTCCAGTCAAGGGAAGGGGCAAAACTTTCGGGGAAGACGGCAACAAAGGGTTGCATCCGGCCTGTCATGGTGGAATGATAGGTATGCACCCGGCGATTGCGTCCCCGGCGGCCTGGCGGCTGTTTGCGTGCTTGCCGCCCGGCCTTTAATTTTGATTTTGAGGAACCGAGAGGAATGTATCTCAAGCTCGACCATCCCCCCATATCCCTGGACGCTTACCGCCCCTATATGGACTCCGAGATGGCCGACGAACTATCGTCCGTGGCTGCCGAGCTGCGGGGCCTGCGCGTGGCGCACCTGAACGCCACCGCCATCGGCGGCGGGGTGGCCGAGATCCTTCAATCCATGGTTCCCCTGTTCAACGCCCTGGGCATCGTCACCGAGCGCATTGTCATAAACCCCACCGAAGCCGAGTTCTTCCAGGTGACCAAGAAGATTCACAACCTGCTGCAAGGGGCCGAAGGCTCCCTCAGCGAAAGAGAACTGGAAGTCTACTACGATAACCTTCGGCAGGTGGCCAAGGCCATGCGCCGGGATGAGCTGTCGGCGGACGTCTGGTTTATGCACGACCCGCAATTGCTTCCCCTGGCCGGAATGCTGCAAGAGGGCCGGTCCTGCAACTCCGCTACCTGGCTCTGGATTTGCCACATAGACCTGACCCATCCCAACCAGTCCGCCATAGACTCTCTGCTGCCAATGCTCCAGGACTATCACCACCTGATTTTTTCCTTGCAACAATACGTCCCGGTCCGTCAGGTGGCGGATAAGCCCGTCTACATCGCTCCGCCTGCCATTGACCCTCTGGCCGGAAAAAACAACCCCGTTGACCAGCGGGAAGCATGGGACATCGTCGCTTCAATGGGGATAGACCGCAACCGCCCGCTCATCACCCAAGTATCCCGCTTCGACCTGTGGAAGGACCCGTGGGGAGTGATAGACGCCTTCCGTCTGGCCCGCGAGTCCATGCCCGAAATCCAGTTGGCCCTGCTGGGCCTGTCGCAAGCCACCGACGACCCGGAGGCGGGTGAGATTCTCAACAGCGTCCTGGCCCACGCGGATGGCGACCCCGACATCCACCTCTTCCACGACCCGGACTCCCTGCCTGTGGGCAACGACCTGGCGGTCAACGCCTTTCAGATGGCCTCGTCTGTACTGGTGCAAAAGTCCACCCGTGAAGGCTTCGGGCTGACCGTCACCGAGGGGATGTGGAAGGGCAAGCCCATGATCGGGGGGAACGCCGGAGGCATACGAATCCAAATTGACGACGGCGCCAACGGCTACCTCGTTTCCTCTCCCGAGGAGTGCGCCCGGCGTATAGTGACCCTGCTCCAGGACAATGCGCTGGCCTCCTACATCGGCGCGGCCGGCCGTGCCAGCGTCCGCCGCCGCTTCCTCCTCCCCCGCCTGGCCCTGGACTACCTCAAAGTCGCCAGGGCCCATGTGGCCTGACCGGCGATGATTCCCTCATCCTCCGGGAGAAGGTTAGGGTGAGGGCCCCCCACTCCGTTGGCCGGCAATGCTAAAATACTCGAAGGCGAGAAAAGCGCGGAGACGAATGTAAATGCCGGCAATGGAGCGGGGACGCTACATAATGTCTGATGCGCGGGTGCCTTACGCCGACGCCATCGAAATGCCGGATCAGGGACGCATCCGCGGCGCCGAAACTCTGGCTGGGGAGGGCAATTAACGACTATGGCAATGGACGTTCCCACCATAGTAGTGCTCATTGACGGGTTCGACCCGGAGTACCTGGACGCTTGCCCTGCTCCCAACCTGGCTGAAATGGCGCGGCGCGGCTTCCAGGTGGACGGGCGCGGCATGACGCCCAGCGTCACCAACGTCAACAACGTGTCGCTGGTCACCGGCAGCTACCCGGAGCGGCATGGCATCACATCCAACTATTGGCTTGACCGGCAGCGCGGCGAAGAGTTCTACATGGAGTCCGGCGAGTTCCTCCTCGCCGAGACCATGTTCCAGCGGGCCTCCGCCTGCGGTCTGCGCTCCCTTCTGGTCACGGCGAAAGACAAGCTGCGCCGCCTGCTCAGTGACGGCGCCACTGTCAGCATATCCTCCGAGGAGCCGCCCGGCTGGGTGGTTGACGGCGTGGGCGAGCCGCCGCCCATCTACTCCCTGGAGGTCAACCGCTGGGTGCTGGACGCCGGGCGCTACGCCATGTCGCGGGAGCACTTCGACCTGGTGTACTTGACCACCACCGACTACGCGATGCACACCTATGGCCCACAGCATTCCGAATCGGCCCGCCACGTAGCCCTGCTGGACGAGGGCCTGGGCGCGATAGCAGAGCAGGCCCCCGGGGCCCGGATGCTGATAACCGCCGACCACGGTATGTCCGACAAGTCCCGAATGTTGCACCTGCCCGGAGAGCTGGCCCGATACGGCATCAAGGCCCGCGCCGTTCCGGTCATCAAGGACCGCTACGTCGTCCACCACTCCAACCTCGGCGGCAGCATCTACGTGCACCTGGACAGCTCCGCCGACCTCAACGCCGCCCTGGACACCCTGCGCAGCCTGGACGGGGTGGACGACGCGCTGTCCCTAGAAGAGGCGGCCCTTCGCTTCAAGCTGATGCCGGAGCGCATGGGCGACATACTGGTGCTGGCCGACGCCGCCACTGTATTCGGCGACCCGGCCGAATTGGCCATGCCGCCGGGCCTTCGCTCCCACGGCTCGGCCTACGAGACCAATGTGCCGATCATCGGCTGCGGTCCCGGCCTTGACCCTGCCCGCTTCCGCGAGAATATGGACGTGGGCCGCTACATTTTCGAGGACGTTCTGCCTCCCCACCCAAGCCTGAAGCCCAATTCCCTCTCCCCTGAGGGGGAGGGTTAGGGTGGGGGTGAAATCCTGGGGCTGTGGGCAGGATGAGGAAGAAACGAGCGTCAGGAATCCTGTATGAACACCATTCGCATTGCCGCGCCCGCCACCACAGCCAACCTCGGCCCAGGCTATGACTGCCTGGGCATGGCCTTGGACATCTGGAACACTGTAGAGGTCGAGCCGCTGCCCGACGGCGCTACCCCATCGGTGAACGTGTCCGGCGAGGGCGCAGGCGAGCTTGAGGCCGGCCCGGAGAACCTGGTCTACCGCTCAATGGAGTTCCTGTACCGCGAGTTGGGTCGCTCCATGCCGCCGTTGCGGATTCACTGCGAAAACGACATCCCGCTGGCCCGCGGGCTGGGCAGCAGCGCCGCCGCCATCGCCGGCGGACTGGCCGCCGCCAACGCCCTTTCCGGCAGCGAGTTCGCGCCGCGCGACCTGCTGGAAATGGCAGCCACCATCGAGGGCCACCCCGACAACGTGGCCGCCGCCGTCATGGGCGGCTTGCAACTGGTGGTCACCATTGCACATGATACCGGGGAAAGCACACTATATACGGTCCCGGTCAGCGTTCCTGCCGAGCTTCACGCCGTTGTGTTCATCCCCGAGACTCGCATCGCCACCGCCGACGCCCGCGCCGTGCTACCGCAGCAGTTGTCCGTAGCCGATGCCGTCCACAACATGGCCCGTGTCGCCCTGCTGGTGGCTGGCATGGCCACCAACCACCCGGAGTACCTGGCCATAGCCACCCAAGACAAGCTGCATCAGCCCTACCGCCAGCCCCTCTTCCCGGCGATGAAGCTGCTGATGAAGGCGGCAATGGACGCCGGGGCGTTGGGCGCCTTCCTCTCCGGCAGCGGCTCCACCGTCCTGGCCCTGACCCAAGGCCGCGAGATGACCGTAGCCTACGAGATGGCCGAAGCCGCCCGCCAGGCCTCGGTCGAGGGCACGGTCAAAGTCACCCGGCCGACAGCATTGGGCGCACATCTTGTATCGTAGTGATAGCGTAAATTTCGAGGGATAGGTATACGGGCGTATTCAGTGTAACCCTTGAGGTAGGTCACCCGGACGGCGGCGATATGGGCGATATGATGGAAGTGCCGGTGGTGGTTGACACCGGAGCTATCCATACGATGCTGCCCGAATTGCTGTTGACGCAAATACGGATTAATCCCATGCTGGAAAAGAGTTTCGGTTTCGCTGATGGCAACGAACAGAGAATGGGTGTGGGTTTCTGCCGCATAGGCTGGCAAGGCGAGGAAGCCGTTTGCCCAGTTATATTTGGTCCCGAAGGGAAATATCTGATGGGCGCGACAACCTTGGAAATCTTTGACCTGGCAGTAGAGCCGGGTGCCCATAGGCTAGTTCCGCGCGTACACCATGAAAGGCCCTATTTGTAGGGGCCGATAGCTGTCTGCGTTAAACCTGCGTTAAAACAGTTGCGAGATAAAGTCCTATGCCCCTGATAGTCCAGAAATACGGCGGCTCCTCCGTTGCCGACGCCGACAAAATCCTCAACGTGGCCGGACGCATCGGCGCGGTGCGTCAGGCCGGGGCCGACGTGGTGGCCGTGGTGTCGGCGATGGGCGACACCACCGACGAGCTTATCGAGCTGGCCCACACCGTTTCCCGCGAACCCCACGCCCGCGAGATGGACCTGCTGCTCTCCACCGGCGAGCTGGTGTCCTGCACGTTGCTGACCATGGCCCTGCGGGAGCTGGGACACGAGGCCATCAGCCTCAGCGGCCCGCAGGCGGGCATCCGCACCGATACCAGCTTCGGACACGCCCGCATCAGCCGCATCGAGCCGGGCCGGGTGCGCCGCGAGCTGGACGCTGGCCGCATCGTGGTGGTCGCCGGGTTCCAGGGCATCACCGCCGAAGACGACATTACGACGCTGGGCCGGGGCGGCTCCGACACCACCGCCGTCGCCATCGCCGCCGCCCTGAAGGCTGACCGCTGCGAAATCTATACCGACGTCGAGGGCATCTACACCGCCGACCCCCGCATCGTCCCCGAAGCCCGCAAGCTGGACGAGGTGGGTTACGAGGAGATGCTGGAACTGGCCAGCCAGGGGGCCAAAATGCACCCCCGCTCCATCGAGTTGGGCGGCGTCTACCGCGTCCCCATCTACGTCGCGTCCAGCTTCAGCGACGCCCCCGGCACGCTGATTCACGCCGTTGGCGGGCCTTCTGACGCCTTTGTGGAACCGCCCGCTCTTGAAGATTATCAGGAAGATAATCAGGCCGAATTGAAAGCAGATAACAACCCGCCTGACGAGAATCAGATGGAAGACAGAATCAAGGTAACCGGCATCGCCTACAACGCCAACATAGCCAAGATTACGGTGCAGAGAGTCCCTGACCGCCCCGGCCTGGCCGCCGCGCTGTTCGAGCCGCTGGCCGATGCGTCCATCAGCGTGGACACCATAGTACAGAATACCGGCGGCGACCGCTCCACCGACATCAGCTTCACCGTCAACCGCACCGACCTGACCGCCGCCGTGCGCCTGGTGGAGTCCATGGCGCCGCAGCTCGGCGCGTCCGGCGTGGTCAGCGCGACCGGGCTGGCCTCCGTCAGCATCGTGGGCTCCGGGATGCAGAACACGCCGGGCTACGCCTCCCGGATGTTCCGCCTGCTGGCCAACGGCGGCGTCAACATAGACATGATTACCACGTCCGAAATTCGCATATCCTGTATAATCAGCGAAGAACAGGGACGCGACGCCGTGCGCCTGCTGCACGAGGGATTCCAACTCGACCGGGAATGAGGCGTTTCCTTCTTCCGCTCCTCCGGGGAGAGGGCCAGGGCGAGAGAATCATCCCCTCGCGTTTTGAAACCATCGCATTTGGAAGAGATCCCCTCACCCCAAACCCTCTCCCAAAGGGAGAGGGGATTTTAGTAAGGCCCAAGCGAAAGCATGAGCCAGATGCCGCCTTCCGCTCCCGCCGCTCCCTACCTCTCCGTTGTCATCCCGGCCTACAACGAGGAAATCCGCATTTCCCGCACCATCTGTGAGGTTGTCTCCTACCTCAGTGTTCAGCCATACGAGTGGGAGATAATCGTGGCCGACGACGGCAGTAGCGACGCCACCACCCGGCTCACGCTGGGAGCCGCCGCCGGCGACCCGCGGGTGCGCGTGCTGCCCCTATCCCACGGCGGTAAGGGCTGGGCCGTGCGGCACGGGATGCTGGCGGCTGGCGGCGAGTTCCGCCTGCTGTGCGATGCCGACCTGTCGGTGCCCATCGCGCAGGTGGAGCGGCTGCTGCCCCCCGCCGCCGACGTGGACGTGGCCGTTGGCTCGCGGGAGGCCCCCGGCGCGGCCCGCTATGGTGAGCCGGGCCGCCGCCACCTGATGGGCCGGGTCTACAATGCCCTGGCCCGCCAACTGGCCGCCCCCGGTCTGGCCGACACCCAATGCGGTTTCAAGTGCTTCCGGGCCGGAGCCGCCGACCGGCTGTTTGGCCGGTCAACCATAAACGGCTTCTCCTACGATGTCGAAGTTCTCCATCTCGCCCGCCGCTCCGGGATGACCGTGGCCGAAATTGGCATCGACTGGCATTACCGGGAACACAGCAAGGTTCGGCCCTTTCGCGACGCCTTTTCGATGGCACTGGATTTGCTGCGCATCAGGTGGCGGCACCGGGGTTATTCGGGACGCTAAATTCCGTCTTCCGCGTTGCGGGCCTCCGGCGAAAGCCGGCTTCTAAATTCCCTAAATACAGGCGAATTTGCTATTGACCAACGGCCCGGTATTGGTATATCTGTTTACGCACAATTAAGGAATACTCAGGTGCCGTGAGAATTTCGGCCCAGTTGCGCCGGGAGGAGGCGCAGCGAAGGCTGATTTTCTCAGTCGGGCGCCGCAATGATGGAAGGAACGCGATGAGTTCGGAAATTCCCGCCGCTGCCAGGGGAGCGAAATTCAGGAAAGACCTGGATCGCGAGGCGGTTAGCTTGGCGATTAATGGTGAGTGGGAGCGGGCCATCGAGGTGAACCGCGCCATATTGGAGTTGTTTGCCGACGACGTGGAGGCCATGAACCGGCTGACCAAGGCTCTGATCGAGCTGGGCAGCTACGAAGAGGCTGGCGACATTCTGGATCGCGTTTGCAGCATCGCGCCCTACAACAACATCGCCCGCAGGAACCGCGCTCGCCTGGAGCAGATGCGCGGCAGCAACGCCGCCGCCACCCGTCACGCCCGCCGGTCCACGGGCGCGCTCCAGTTGTTCATCGGGGAGAGCGGGAAGTCGGCCACCACCGTATTGCGCCACACCCCCCGCCGCCTGCCTCTGGCCTCGCCGGGCGACCCGGTGACCCTGGTCATAGAGCATCACGGGATAAGCGTTTACGCCGACGACGGCCAGCATCTCGGCCAGGTCGAGACCCGGCTGGGCCACCGCTTGAGCCGACTCATCGGGGGTGGCAACACCTACGCCGCTGCCATTCTCGGTGTAAATGGCGAGGGCATCAGCGTCATAATCCACGAGACCTCGCGCCACCGCAGTCTCCAGAATGTCGCATCGTTCACAACCCGCGCCGCTCCGCCGCCCGGGCAGCCCCGCGAGCGGGACGACGACCCGGCTGACGCGCTGGCAACCGATGAGGAAGCCGCCGAGGCCGACGAGGAAGAGGACGAAGGCGTCATAGACGAAGAGGAATTGCAGGCCGCCTGGAGCGAGAACGAGTAGATCCCGAAGTTCCCTCTCGCACTGGGGGAGGGTCGGGGTGAGGGTGAAAACCTGGCCGGCTAGATCATAAAGACCGGATGGTCGTCCCGGTTGATTCGCGTTTCGTCCTCCATCCCCTGGCGCAGGAACTTGGGCAGCGCGAACATCCCCCGGTGCGTCTCGCCGTCGTAGTGCCGTAATTCCTTGTTGATGCGCCGAGCGATGGCCGAGTCCAACTCGTCATCCGTCGGCTGCGCCAAGGCTGAGTCGGAGGCGATGGTGAACCCCCACAGCGTCTGGAAGGCTGGGATGTGGACCTGCGCCGCTGTTGCGTGGGCGAATACCTTGCTGAGGGTGTGGTAGATGGTGGTGAAACATTCCTGGTGGTTCGGAAGTCCCGCCGGCCCCGACTGCGTGACCAGCACCCCCCCCGGATTTAGCCGCGACTTGGCCATCCGGTAGAACTCGTCGGTGTACAGCAGATAGGCCGTGCCTTCCTCCAGCGGGTCCACCAAGTCCAGGATTATCACGTCGAACCCGTCGCCCTCTGACTGGAGATAGGCCCGTGCGTCCTGGTGCAGCAGGGTGAGGCGCGGGTCGTCGAAGCTGCCCTGGTGGTGGTTGGGTAGATGGGCGCGGCAAAGCTCGACGACTTCCTGGTCCAGGTCAATCATCGTCACGCTTTCCACGGAGCGGTGGGCCAGCGCTTCCCGCAGCGTGCCGCCCTCGCCCCCGCCGCCGATGAATACTGACGTAGGGCCGGGATGATACAGCATCGCCGGATGCACCAGGGTTTCGTGATAGATGAACTCGTCCGACTCGGTGGACTGCGTTTTCCCGTCCAGGACCAGGCTTCGCCCGAACACGCAGGAATCCAGGACCTCCACTTTCTGATAGGCGGTGGTCCCGGAATAAAGCACTGCCCGCAGCCGCAGCAACACGGCCAAGTCCGGGGAAACGCTTTCGGCGTACCAGTTACCCGTTAGTTCCATCAGTCGAGGACTCAGCCTGAGACGCGCTGAACTATTAGTCCCCGTTCGATCTCCCTGAATTCGACATCCCCCGACTCCAACTGCTCCGCCAGCCGGTTAGCCGCTTCTCTTGGCAGGAAAGACGAGCCGCAGGAAAAGATGTCGGCCGCGGCATAGCCATATTCCGGCCATGTGTGTATCGAAATGTGAGACTCGGCGATCGCCAGAATTCCGGTAACGCCCTGGGGGCTAAAGCGGTGAAAGGATTCTCCGACGACTGTGGCGCCTACGTCATGGGCGGCCGTCAGCATCGCCTGACGTATATAGTTGAGGTCGTTGAGCAGGGTGGGGTTGCAGTCCCTCAGTTCCAGCAAAACATGAAAGCCTAGAACCGTCAATCCACAAGTCCTCCCTTATATGTCATGAGTTGATGTCGCTCCTTCTTGGCTTTGGAATTGGGCGACAGTCTGTAATTCTATATTGGCGGCAAGCTGTAATCAATACCCAATTTTATGTATACCATCCAAATCCCGCTTGCCAAGCCGGATTGCCCGGGTTTTTTGTAGCTCCCTCTCCCTCAAGGGAGTGAGATATTTGGAAGGCCCTGAGTATTTCTCCGGTGGTTGGAGCGCCCGAAGGCAAGCGAAACCCGTTTGTCCTTCAACTGGCTCAGGACAAACGGGCTTCGCAAAATGTAATGCAGACCCCAACCTTGTGCGAAGGGGCGAGGGGATTTACGGCTGGATTAAAACGCGTACGGCCCCGTCGGGATCCTTGCGCTGGGTCAGCAGTTTGTGGCCGGCCTGCTCCGTCCACAGGATAACGTCGTAAATGTTCAGGGCGTCGGCCAGGATCGCTTCGACGAAAGACTCCCGGTCCTGCTCCATCTGGTGCGAGAGGGCCGCGATGACGCCGGCGCAACTCTTGCCGCGTCCGTCTATGACCACCCAGCCGCCGGACGTGGTGACCGGGACGGTATCGGCGTGAACGCTGACCTGACCGCTTTTGCGCAGGTCGAGCTGCCGCTTGAACTCGGCCACCGCTTCCCAGGCCACGGTCCGGCCCCGGTCGCCGGAGGCGCACACCGCGCCACGCACGCCCACGATGTCGGGGTTGATGCGGGCCAGCTCGTCCAAGTCGCTGATCTTCAGGTGACCCGACAGCGCCGTGCTCATGCCAAGTTCCTTGCCCTCCAGCACAATCCGGCGCAGAACCGGCTCAGGCATGAAGTCAAACAGGTTGCGGCCGTCCTTGGTCAGCGTGTCGATGAGGAAGCCGTCGCATTCGCTGTCCTTGGCCATCTGCACCGTCAGGTGCGGGTCCAGCCCGCCCTCGTACAGCTCGTTGTCCGCGAACAGTGAGCCGACCAGCTTGGTGTTGAAACCGTCCAGGGCGCGGCGGGACTCCCGCAGCACTTCCACGGCGGTGTCATACTCCGCCACCCGGAAGCCCACCTTGACCGAGGTGGCGTCCATCATGGCGGCGGCGTACACGGCCATCGCCACGGTGCCGGCCTGGTTGGGCACCACGCCCAGCGTCACGCTGACGTGCTTCTCTACCGGGATGATGCCCCGCACCTGGCGCACGGTGGAAGGATGGCCGGAGCCGACCATCGCCTCTTGCAGATTCTTCACGTCCACCACGTCGGCCCCGCCCTGCTCGGCCTCCAGGGCTTCTTCGACGTTCTGGACGCTGACCATCAGCAGCATACCGGCGGCAAAGTTGTCATTGCCGGTGAGCCACGCCGTGCGCGATTGCGGATCCTTCGGCTGGGCATAGACCGGCCGGGGATTGTAGGCCGCCGGTTCTTCGCTGCGGAGCGTGCGTCGTTCCGGGCGAACATACTCAGGGACGCGGGGCTTCAGCGGCTCCAGTTCCTCCCTAAGTTGCGCCTTCTCGCCCTGAGTCATATCCAGCAGGGGCAGGCGGGGCGGCCCGGCGGCCATGCCCATCAGCTCGCCCCAGTACTTCACCAGCGACACAGGGAGAGCGCCGTTGTACTTGTCCACAGTGCGCGTCCACCAAGCGTCCGACAGCTCGTTGAGGCGGCGCAGGTGAGTGTCATAGAACTCTTCGTCCAGGTCGCCCTGGGTGGCCCGCTCGATCCAGCGGACGTAGTTGTTGGCGCCGGGAACGTCGAAGCGCCAGTCCGACGTGTTGGCGAACATCACCTGCTGGTTGATGCCCAGCTCCTGGGCCTTGAAGAAAATCCATTCGTCGGGAGTGCTGATGACGGACTCCCGCCCCAAGGTCAGGTGCGCCTCGATGGAAAGCTGCTGGTTGAAGCTGGCCTCCTTGACGCCCACCACGTTGGGAAGCTGGCACAGCCGCGCCAGCCCGTTGACGCTCATAGTGATGCCGAACTGCGGCGAATTGTAGAACATGATACCCAGGTTGGTGTGCTCGGCCAGAAGCCGCACGTACTCCACCACCTGGTCCTCAACCTTGGTGACCATGAACGGCGGGGCGACGATGAGCAGGTCATAGCCCAGGCGCTCCGCGTGGGCGGCCAGCGACAGCATCTCCGGCGCCGACGTGTGGGTGACGTGGGCGCCGATGGGCCAGCTCCCGTTTTCTGACGAAGACTGGGCTTCCTCGGCTACGGTCTCCATCACGTCCAGCCGCTCCTCGTGGGTCAGGCTCCAGAACTCGCCCATGCCCCAGGTGCAGCCGGCCCCCACGGTGCCCAAGCTGCGCACCCGGCGCATATTGCGCCGCATACCCTCGCGGTCAAACCGGTTGTCGGGGGTGAAGGGCGTAATCAGCGTAGTCCACTGCCCCTTCAGAGTCTCCCAAGCCCACTCCTGGGCCTCGTGCTTGCGGTAGGTTGCCATAAACTGCACACTCCATCAGAAGCGTTATGGATTCTGTTTGTCCTGTCTACTCTTCATCCCCGTACTGCGCTTTAAGCGAGTCTACCACGCTGGGGTCGGCCAGCGTCGTGGTGTCGCCCAGGGCGCGGCCTTCGGCCACGTCGCGCAGCAGGCGGCGCATGATCTTGCCGCTGCGGGTCTTGGGCAGCTCGGCAGCGAAGTGGATGTCGTCTGGGCGGGCCATGGCGCCGATTTTCCCGACAACGTGGGCTTTCAGTTCGACCACTACGTCGTCGGACATATCTACCCCGTCCTTCAGAGTGACAAAGGCGACGACGGCTTGGCCCTTGACCGCGTGTTCCTTGCCGATGCAGGCGGCCTCGGCAACCTTCTGATTGTCCACCAGTGCGCTCTCTACTTCCATTGTACCGATGCGGTGGCCCGACACATTGATCACGTCGTCCACCCGGCCCAGCAGCCAGAAGTAGCCGTCGTCGTCCAGCCTCGCTCCGTCGGCGGTAAAGTAGATGCCGTCGTAGCGGGACCAATAGGTGTCAATGAACCGCTCCGGGTCGCCGTAGACGGTGCGAAGCATCGAAGGCCACGGCCGTTTGATGACCAGGTAGCCGCCCCCTCCGGGGCCGACGGGATTGCCATCCGCGTCCAGGATTTCGGCCTCGATGCCCGGGAACGGCTTGGTGGCCGAGCCGGGTTTCAGTGTCGTTATGCCGGGTATCGGCGCAATCATGATGCTGCCGGTCTCCGTCTGCCACCAGGTATCCACCACCGGGCAGCGACCCCCGCCGATGTGCTGCCAATACCAGACCCAGGCCTCGGGGTTGATCGGCTCGCCGACGGTGCCCATCAGCCGCAGGGTGGACAAATCGTGCCGCTCCGGGTAGCTCTCGCCCCAGCGCATGAAAGTGCGGATGGCCGTGGGCGCGGTATACAGGATGCTGACGCCGTACTTGGCGACGACGGCCCAGAAGCGGTCGCGGTCGGGGTAGTCGGGCGACCCCTCGTACATCACGGTCGTCGCGCCGTTGGCCAGGGGGCCGTAGACGATGTAGCTGTGCCCGGTCACCCAGCCGATGTCGGCGGTGCACCAGTAAACGTCGTCTTCTTTCAGGTCGAAGATCCACTTGGCCGTGGCCTGAACGCCCAGCAGGTAGCCGCCGGAGGTGTGGACGATGCCCTTGGGTTTGCCGGTGGTGCCGCTGGTGTAGAGCAGGAACAGCATATCCTCGCTGTCCATCGGCTCCGGCTCGCAGGTCATTGGCTGGCCCTCCATCAGGTCGTGCCACCAGATGTCCCGGCCGTCCACCATCTTGTCGTCGGCGCTGCCAGTCCGGCGAAGCACCACGACATTCTCGACGGTGGGCGCCCCGTCCAGCGAATCGTCGGCGTTCTGCTTGAGGGGCACGACGCCGCCGCGCCGGTAGCCGCCGTCGGCGGTGATGAGCAGCTTGGACTCGGAGTCGTTGATGCGGTCGCGCAGCGACTCGGCGCTGAACCCGCCGAAGACCACGCTGTGGGGAGCGCCGATGCGAGCGCAGGCCAGCATGGCGATGGGCAGCTCCGGCGTCATGGGCAGGTAGATGGTCACCCGGTCGCCTTTCTTGACCCCCAGGCTCTTCAGCCCGTTAGCGAACTGGCAGACCTCGCGCAGCAGGTCGCCGTAGGTGTACACCTTCCAGTCGCCCGGCTCACCTTCCCACACGATGGCGGCCTTGTTCCTACGCCCGTTCTTGACGTGGCGGTCGATGCAGTTATAGGACACGTTCAGCTTGCCGCCGATGAACCACTTGGCGAAAGGAGCGTCGCTCCAGTCCAAAACCGTATCCCACTTCTGGAACCAGTCCAGCTCCTCGGCCAGCCCGGCCCAGAAGCCCTCGGGGTCGGCAGCGGCTTTCGCGTAGATGTCGGGGTCGGACAAATTGGCCCGCGCCGTGAAGTCGGCGGGCGGCGGAAAACTCCGATCCTCCTGAAGCAGTGCATCAATGCTGCCGGTATTCTGAACCATTGCTACCCTCCTGGCTTATCCTGGCTTATGGGCTAAGTCGTTACGCGCTCCAATTCTGCGCCACTGATTCGAGTTCTAACGCATAGTGCTGTGCGCCTCTAGTATAAACGCTGGAGAACTGGTCTAGCAGTCGTGTCACCGCCAGCAGGGCCGGGCTGATCCAGCCGATGGTTTCGAGGATTTGTGGTGCTGCTCCGGCAGGCCGTTCAGGCACCGGACGGGCTCGTGGTGCAAGACGCGGTTGCCACCTGGAAACGAGGTGGCAACTAGATGAATAATTACCCAGTCAGTAAGCCCCGGGTGATCCTCTCCGGCGCTTTCTGTAGGAAGAAGGTGATGAGCCCGAGACACAGCTTTTTAAGGGCCTGACTGCGTTGGCTTTCCGAAAGCCCCGGTATTCTACCATCCGAAACCCCCATTGGCTGTTACCTCGACTTCCGTCCCCTTCCGCAGCCCGCGCCCCTTGTCCAATAGCGTAGAATCCCTCAATGATGGATTCGATGGATTCGCGAGATTCCTTCCTCATAAGCCTTAAACCCCGCAACCCACCTGCGAGCTGCCCGCTTGACCGTCACTGACGCTGACGCTGGTCCGCTGGTCAGTGGCGGTCGCTGGCGCCCTGTGCTGATCGGGGCCACCTCCGGGCTGGCAATGTTTCTGGCCGCGCTGGATTTCTCGGTCAACGTGGCGCTGCCGGAGATGGCCGCCGATCTGGGCGCCGACCTACACAGCGTACAGTGGGCGCTGGTGGTGTTCATGGGCATCCGGGGCAGCCTGGTGCTGGGCGCTGGCAGCTTCGCCGACCGCTTCGGACTGCGCCGCGCCTACCTGTGGGGTGGGCTGGCCTACTTGGTTTCGATGTTCTGCATCGCCCTGGCCCCCGACCTGGCGACGGTGGTCGGGTTCCGGGTGCTGCACGGGATCGGCACGGCCTGCCTCTACGCGGTGGCCCCGGCCATCTCCGCCAACCTGTTTCCCCCTCACCGGCGCGGCCTCAGCATGGGCTTCACCGCCGGCAGCCAAGCGATGGGAATGGTGGGCGGCACCATAGGAGCTGGGCTGCTCGTGGGATGGCTGGGATGGGAGATGGTGTTCTGGGGAAGAATCCCCTTCATGGTTGCCGCCCTGGTTCTGGCCTGGTTTTATCTCGACCGCGACCCTCCCATATCGAGAGGAGGGCCGGCTTTCGACCTGACCGGCGCTCTGACGCTGGCCAGCGGGCTGATATGTTTCATCATCGGGACGCGGCTGGGACGCGACATCGGCTGGGACTCGTGGCCGGTGCTGACGTTGCTGGTGCTGACGCCGGCGCTGCTGCTCGCCTTCTGGCGAATAGAGCGAACGGCGGCTTGGCCGGTGCTGCCCTTGGCGCTGTTGCGGAACCGGGGCTTTGTCGTCTCCAGCGCCTCCGTCTTCCTGGTCTATCTTGGGGCTTTCGTGGTCTGGTTTATCTTCCCCTTCTACGTGGCCGATACTCTGGGGCGCGGGCCGGAGGTCCTGGGGGGTATGTTGGCGATTGCGTCCCTCTGCGGGGTGGGCTTTTCCCTGTTTGGCGGTTGGCTCACCGACCGCGCCGGAACTCGAATCGTGGGCGTGGCCGGGATGCTTGCACTCGCTGTCGGGCTGGCCCTGATGGGGCTGCTCGACGCCGAATCCTCGCTGGCCGAGGCGGCTCTGTGGGCGAGCGTTGTTGGCAGTGGCAACGGGCTGGTACAGGCGGCCTGCTTCTCGATGGTGATGCGTAGTGTGCCGCCGGAGCGTTTCGGAACAGCGGGGGCGATGCTTTCTTTGACGCAGGCGCTGGGTTCGCTATCGGCGGTAGTGTTGTTCGGAGGCATCTTCGCTCTGCGAAGCGACCATCACCTGGCCCTGCTTGCCGGGACCGCCGGCGCTGAGGCCGCTGCCTTCGTCCTGGCCTACCGCGACGTGTTCATGTTGAGCGCCGCCATCGGCGCAGTCGGGGTCCTGGTGGCCGGACTGGGCCGGTCGCAAAACCAATGAGACGCAGTTCAGCGCTTCCCTTCAGGAGTGCGGCCCTGCCGACCGTGTTGCCGGAATCATAGCTCTCCGGCATTGATTAGGGGCATTGATTAAGGGCTAGAACCGGCAGCGGTCGCCGCAGTCGTCATCGCGCCCCAACAATCTGCCGATACGCATACGGTTGCGGGCGAAGCTCCTGTAGAAGGCATCAAACGCCGGACGCGCCGGCCACCAACCCGTCCACGTCATCAGCCAGCCCAGCCCGGCCAGCCGGTAAGCCTCGCGCAGGCTGTCCATACCAACCGTAACGCTGCCGTCGGGACGGATGCCATACAGGGCGGCGTCCACCTGCTCCGCATTGAGGCCGAAGGTGGAAGCCTCAAAGCCTTCGGACGCAATATCAACCGCCTCGATTGCCTCCGGGCGGCGGCGGTGCAGCCAAAGCACCTCGCGACTGCAAATCGGACACGCGCCGTCGTACAGCAGGCGGTAGCGTTCTTTCTCTGCCATATCACTCTGTCCCTGTGTGAGTGCCTCACAGGTCTTGATGCACCTTACCCGTAACCCTTATTTATATTCTACGCTTGATATAAGCAAAGAGTCTTGTCAGCCTCCTCGGGAACACGCCGTGCAGGAGGGGTCTGCTATCGATAACATCCGCCGCTTTCCGCGTCTTGACCCGCGTTGACGGTCTTGGTACACTGCGGAGTAGTGCGGGCGGTTAGCTCAGTTGGTTAGAGTACTTGCTCGACACGCAAGAGGTCAGTGGTTCGAGCCCACTACCGCCCACCATCGCGTCAGGCTATCGCCTTGGTTTCACTTGGCAGGGACGGCCCCCCGCACTAAATCCCGAATTCCCGCCGGTATTGCGACTCTTTTGTTTGGCGTCGCGGGTCGGCACCATTTATTGATTGCTGAAAGAGACTTGACAATGAACGCCGCCGAAATCTACAAGCTCGAAGCCAACCCCCGCATCCCGCAGTTCTCCGCGGGCGACACTGTCCGCGTCAACTTCCGCATCCGCGAGGGTGAGCGCGAGCGCATCCAGGCATTCCAGGGCGTGGTGATTCGCCTGAACAACGGCAAGGGCCCCGCCGCCAACTTCACCGTGCGCCGCATCTCCGGCGGCATCGGCATTGAGCGCATCTTCCCGATGCACTCGCCGCTCATTGAGTCGCTGGAAATCACGCGCTACGGCTCGGTGCGCCGGGCTAGGCTGTATTACCTGCGCGGCTTGCAGGGCCGCGCCGCCCGCATCAAGGAACTGAACCCGGCCCAGCGCCGCCGCGCCGCCGAAGCCCAGGCCGCCGCCGCCGCCCGCCGCGCGGAAGCAGCTGCCTTGGTCGCTGCCGAACTGGAAGCGCAGGAGCAGGCAGCCGCCGAGGCGGAAGCGTTGGCAGTAAGCGAGGTTGCCGAAGCCGACGAGCCTGTTGAGGCTGAAGGCGCTTTGGATACCGAAGCATCCGAGCAGACCGAAGAGTAACTCCTCCAGTTCCCGAAGGTCTCAGCAAACGCAACCTATCCTGAGCTTACCGAAGGGCGCCCCGGCGCTGATAGCTTGTGGATGATTTAAGGTACGCGGACGTGGCGGTGGATGCACCCGTGGGCCACGCCCGCGCCTTTACTTACAGCATCCCCGACCGCTTCACCGTGCAGCCCGGGCAGTTGGTATGGGTTCCGTTCGGCAGGCAGACACTCCAGGGCATCGTGCTGGAGCTTTCCTCCGCCGAGCCGGAATTCCCCACCCGCCCCATTCTCCAGCCTGTCGAACCCGCCCCTTTGCTCGGCTTGGACCGGCTTCGGTTAGGCCAGTGGCTCAGTAGCCATTACCGTTCCCCCCTCTTTGCTTCCCTCTCGCTGATGCTCCCTCCCGGCTTCGAGTCCCATGTGCGCTCCCGGATAATGCCAACGGCGGAATTCGATGCGGCCACGGAAACGCTGCGAGATGAAACGGCGGCGGCTCTCGAAACTCTCAAAGGCAAGGGCCGGATGTCCCAAGCCGAGTTTGTGAAGCTGTTGGGGCGGCGCGGCATCCGCGAGCTGAACCGCCTCGTAGAGCAGGGTGCAGTACACCGCGAGGTGACCATCCCAAAGCCCGGTGTCGCTCCCAAGTACGAGGGCTACCTGGTGCCGGCGCACGCCGAAGACGATATTCCCGATCGGT
This sequence comes from Dehalococcoidia bacterium, assembly GCA_965226875.1. Lineage (GTDB taxonomy): Bacteria > Chloroflexota > Dehalococcoidia > Lucifugimonadales > UBA3495 > VXOI01. The sequence goes on from OZ245439.1 coordinate 174,213, forward strand.
TGTCCGACAAGCAGAGGGCACTGCTGGACGCCGTCCGCCATCCGCCCGGACATTTGCCGCTAGGCGAGGCCAACCGGGAGTTCGGCCCCGGCCCGGTCAATGCCTTGTGGGAGAAAAGACTAGTGGCGGAGGATTGGTGGCGCACATCCGGCGGCCCGCCGCCCATACCGCCGTCCGACCCGCAGCAGCTAACCCTGACCCCGGAACAGCGGCAGGCCCTCTCCGAAATCACCGATGCCCTGGACGCATCCTGTGGCCCCCATGTTAATTCCCCCTCACCGGGGGGGGAAGGAAGGAGGGACGGCCCGGCGGCGCCGATGTCCGCCCGCTCCTTCCTGCTCCACGGCGTCACCGGCAGCGGCAAGACCGAGGTGTACCTGCGGGCCATGGCCCACGCCGCCCGCATGGGCCGGCGGGCCGTGTTCCTGGTGCCGGAAATCGCTCTGACCCCGCAGACGCTGGAGCGGGTTAACGCCTGGTTCTCGGGCCGCGTCGCCCTATTGCATAGCAAGCAGACGGCGCGCCAGAAATTCGACCAGTGGTGGGACATACGGGGCGGCGCTTTCGACGTGGTGGTCGGCCCCCGCAGCGCCCTGTTCGCCCCGGTAGAGAACCTGGGCCTCATCGTGATTGACGAAGAGCACGAGTGGACTTACAAGCAGGAGGAAACGGCTCCCCTGTACCATGCCCGCGCCGCCGCTCTGGAGCTGGCCCGGAGCACCGGGGCCGTTGTGGTGCTGGGCAGCGCCACGCCCTCGGTGGAAAGCTACTACCACGCCTCGCGCGGGCGTGTCCGCCTGCTGTCGCTGCCCCGGCGCGTGACCGGAGGCCAGGGCGCGAATGGCGCCGCCGCCGCTCCCAGCCTGGCTACGGTGCAAGTCTGCGATATGCGGCGGGAACTGCGCGAGGGCAACCGGCACATTTTCAGCCGCGCCCTCTCCGGCGCCCTGCGGGAGTGCATGGACAGCGGAAACCAGGCGATTCTGTTCCTCAACCGGCGCGGCACATCATCCATCGTACAGTGCCGCGAGTGCGGATACGTGGCTGCCTGCCGACGCTGCGCTACGTCGCTGACCTACCACGCCGGGCCGTCCCGGTTGCTCTGCCACCAGTGCAACTACTCCCGCCGCCCGCTGTCCGCCTGCCCGGAGTGCCGGGGCCGCCGCATTCGGCAGTTGGGGCTGGGAACCGAGCGGGTGGTGTCCGAGGTCAGCGAGCTTTTTCCCGGCGTCCGCGTTGACCGGCTGGATTCCGACGCCGCCCGCTCCGCCGGGGCCGCCGAGGAGGCGGTGGCGCGGCTGGCCTCCGGCGAAACACAGGTGCTGGTGGGCACCCAGATGATAGCCAAGGGGCTGGACGTTCCCAACGTCGCGCTGGTCGGCGTAGTGCTGGCCGACATCGGCCTGCACGTCCCTGACTTTCGGGCAGGTGAGCGAGTGTTCAGCCTGCTGTGCCAGGTCGCGGGCCGCGCCGGACGCGGCGACGCCCCGGGCCGCGTTTTCATTCAGACCTACGACCCGGAGCATTACGCCGTCCGCGCCGGGGCTAACCAGGACTACCTCGAAATGTACCACCAGGAAATCGAGTCCCGCCGCAGGCTGGGCTATCCGCCCTTCAACCAGTTGGCCCATATCGTGTACCAGAACCCCGACGCTGAGGCCACCCGGCGCCAGGCGACAGCCATAGCCGACGAGCTGAAGCGCCGCGCCGCTGCCGGGGGCCGCACCGACATCGAAGTCAACGGCCCCGTCCCCGGACTGCCCCCGCGCTTGCGGGGCCGCCACCGCTGGCGCCTGCTGCTGCGAGGCCGCAACCTGGCCGAGTTCCTGGAAGGCGCCGAATTCCCCACAGGCTGCACCATAGACATAGACCCAGCGCACGTTACTTAGGGAGTGTCGTCAATTTAAGAATATCGGTCTCCAAGCGTCTGTTTCCGTTATTCCCGCGAAAGCGGGAATCCAGAATCCGGTGGCTGGCAAGTACGCATTTGTTGCCAATGGCCTCTGGGTTCCCGCTTTCGCGGGAATGACGGTGAATATGACGACACTCCGTAGGCCGGTATCATGCCTTCCCCGCAGGACAATTCCCTCTCCCTCCGGGGCAGGGCCAGGGTGGGGGCGTCCCTCTCAAGGCCCGCAAAATTCCCGCTTTCACGGGAACGGCGAAAAATGCCGGACAATGACAGCCCTGCTAAACTACCCTCCACATTCTTCGCTGACAAAGAGGCCCGCCGATGCAGATAGCACCCCACATCTACAGCACCCACATAGAGGAAGACCCGTCCACCTTCGGGGCCATGCACCCCGGCGGAACCCAGATATACTTCGTCGGCGACCCATCGGAACACATGGTGGTGGTGGACTCCGGTGAACCCTACCGCTCCTGGACCCGCCAGATTCTCGGCTACCACACCGAGCTGGGCCGCCCCCGCATCTCCGCCATCCTGATTACTCACGGCCATGGCGACCACATTGGCGGCCTGGACCGGCTTCAGGAGAGCTTCGACTGCGAGGTGCGCTGCCACCCCGGCCTGGAGCCGCGATTGACGCACCAGCTCGGGCCGGGCGTGGTGCGGGCGCTGGAAGAACAGGGAACGGTGGACACTGGCGGCGGCGTATCGCTGCGAGCCTGGCACACACCGGGCCACGAGGACGACCATATCTCCTACCATCTGCCCGCCGACGGAGCCGTGTTCAGCGGCGACACCATCCTGGGCAACTCATCCTCCAGCGTCCGCAACCTGAAGCAGTACATGGAGTCGCTGGACACGCTGGCCCGTCTCGCCCCTGAAATCCTCTGCCCCGGCCACGGGCAGGTCATCAGCGACGGCGCGGCCCGCATCGCCTGGTACGCCCACCACCGCAACGAGCGCGAGGAGCAGGTGCTGGCGGCGCTGGCCGGGGGAGCAGGCTCCGTCGACGAAATCGTGACCGCCGTCTATCCCCGCGACCTGGCCGACAACCTCCGCTCCGCCGCCGCCCGCAACGTCAGCACCCACCTGCGAAAGCTGGCCGAGGATGGGCGAATCGTTGAGGCATCCTCCACCTATGCCTTGACCGGAGATGGGCAGGCCAAGTGAGCTACGGGCGGAACATACGCTTCGCGGCGAAGGGCCGGGCTGCGGCCTGGTCGCGAGCGTGTGGCTGGCGGCCATCGGCGCAGTGCTGATCTCCCCTGTGGGCGAGTGAATTATCAAGGGCATAGGCTGGCTGACGCTGGGCATCGGCATCTTGGTGATCGTGCTGACCATCGTAGGCTGGCTGAAGGGGAGGCGGGGCGACCGGCAGTAATGGCGAGTAATGCCGATGCAACCACGTAGGGGCGCACTGCTGTGCGCCCCTACGCTGTTCCGAAGTCGTTCCAACCTATTTTTCTGGGTGCCGCGCCACGTTTTGAGATAGTTTCTTAGCCCGCCTGGGCAATGCCCGCTAGGACCCCACGCGGTTCGGGTCTTTCTCCAGCAGCTCGATGCGGACGTTGCCGGGGGCCACCACGAAGGCGATCTTGACGCCGGGGCGGATTTCGTGGGGTTCCGAGGTGAAGTCGGCTCCCTTCGCCTTCAGTTCGGCGGCAGCTTCGTCCAGGTTCTCAACGCGGAGGCCGAAGTGGTCGAGTCCCTGGTGCGGATGGTCGGCGCTGGGCGTGGCGTCCGCCGCGCAGGGGGCGATGAAAATTTCCAGCCCGTTCAGATCGAGGTCAACCCGGGACCGGCCGTCGGACTGCGTTGACTCCACGATGCGGGCCCCGAACATCTCGTTGAAGTACCGCGCCGTCTCCATCGGCTCCTGGCTCAGCAGGTGTATGTGGTCGTAGGTGTAGAAAGCCATCGGCTCTTGTCCCCTCCGTACAAATTCCCTCTCCCCTGAGGGCCGAATAAAAATCCCTCTCCCTTGAGGGAGAGGGAGAGGGTGAAAGCGATGATTACCGCGCCAGGCCGTAGGGAATGGCCTTGACCGCAGGGTCTTCCGACTGGCTCATAGATTCGGCCAGCTTCACGATCAGGCCGCTCATGGCCGTCTCGCCCCAGTACCACTCGTGGATTTCGCTACCCGCCGCGCCGGGCCGTTGCTCCATCCGCGCTTCGAAGTAGAACGCCTTGAGGTCGTCCACGCAGTACCGGATGAACTGGGGAATGCCGACGCCCTCCGGCCGGCCGTCGTAATCCGAGTCCTCCCCGGCGGTATATCCTTCCAGAAAGCGCACGATGCCCCGGAACCGGCGCTGCGGCACGCCGCTGACGCCCACCGCGGTGCGCCCGCCGTTCTTTTCGACCCAGCGCTCGTAGTAGGGGCGGAGCGACGTCAACTCGTCGGCGGCGTTCAGGCCTTTGGCCGCATCGGAGCGCGGGGCTTCGGAGGCTTGCAGCAGAGGCTCAGGGATGGAGTCGTCCTCAAACTCCTCCAGCACTGGTCCCTGTTTCGCCTCCAGCAGGTCGAAGGTGGCCTTGAGGACCTGGTGCTGGAGGAGCGGATCGCCAGGCCGTCCCAGGGCGTTGCCGAAGGCGTAAGGGACCCACAGCATCCGGGGCGGCTTGGTCCGCTCGGCGTGTTCCTTCACGAACACGACGCCGGCGGTGGCAATGCCGGCTTCCTCGAAACATCGCGCCAGCACGCTGACCGCGTGCGAGCAGAGGGGTCAAGTGGGGGTCAGCAGCGCCACCTCCACGCCCTCGTCCAGCATCCTCCGGGCCACTTCCGGCCCGGTCTCCGAGGCCACCGTCGTGGAGTCCCGCAGCGCACCCATGAAGGAGTAGTAGTTGTCGGCCAGCGAGCCGATGACGCCCTGCTCCCGCAGCTCTTCCAGACGGTCGATGGGGAAAGTCACGTTGATGTCGCGGTAGATGCTGGCGTGGTCGAAGCCGATGCTGACGTGGCTCTGGATAATGTCCGCCGCCGACGTGCCGCGCGGTATGACGCGATACGAGCTGTCGCCGCCGCCATGCAGTTCGGTGATGAAGGGCTTGTCGTCCCGCAGGTGTAGCCCCGCCGAGGTGACCAGCGCCACCCGGCTCTCGCTGAGGGGCTTGCGCATAGGAGTCCACGGGGCATCGTCCTGCTCCATGCACGGGAACATTTGCAACATCCGCCGCTGCACTTCGCTGAGGGTCTCAAGCCTGGGCATATTCGCACCTGCCGTCTGATTCGAATGGTATGTGGTTGAAATAAATCGTGTGAAAGCGGAAACGGTGCGTTTCCGCCCTTGCCTAACGCTATTGGGTGTTGCCGGGTGTTCTTCCTCTACCCCTGCGGCGCCATCGCGTTCTCGATGACGCGGAGGTAAATGTGCAGCATATAGTGCAGCCACGCCGACATGTGCGGCCAGTTCTCCGGGTCGGTTGCGACGAACACCCTGCTGGCGTCGAACCCCTCCGCCGCCTTGACCCACTCGGTGGCCGGCGTAAGACCTGAGCGACCGTTGAAGGCGTCTCCCACCGTTTCCCGGAAGGAGTCCCTGAACCCGCCGAGACGCCCCTCTGCCGTATCGGGCGATTCACCCTGGCGCCCGCGAAGTCTCACGCCAACGCCCCAGTTCACCACCGCCAGGGAGACGTGCAGGTCGGCGGATTCGACGCTGATCCGGGCGTGGTTCCGTCCCCAGCCCGAGGGAACACCGTCATCCGGGTAGAGTTCCACATATCGCGTCCAGAAGTCCCGCCGGAACTGGACGCTTTGGCTTGTCATACCTGCCTCCTGCGCCACGAGTCAGGATACGAAACCCCCGGTGGTCGGCTGCTCCCGGCGTCGCCCGTTGGCGTCCGGGAAAGCCTACTCCTTTAAGGGCGAATGTTGTGCTATCGTAGCGTTGGGCGGTTCGGGTGTCAAAAACCCCCGACCCTACGCAATTGGGAGCTGGAGCGAATGACCCCAACAATAGTTATCGCCGGAGTTCGCAGCGGGGTAGGCAAGACCACCATCGCCACCGGCATCATGGGCGCGCTGGCCCGCCGGGGCTACAGCGTGCAGCCCTTCAAGGCCGGGCCGGACTACATAGACCCGTCTTACCACCAAGTCGCCTGTGGCGTTCCGTCCCGCAACCTCGACACCTGGCTCCTGCCCCATGCCACGGTGCTGGAGCTCTACGGCAAGGCGTCGGCGCGACGGCAGATTTCCGTCGTCGAGGGCGTCATGGGCCTGTTCGACGGCCACTCCAGCTTGGACGAGGAAGGCTCCACCGCCCAGCTTGCCAAGCTGCTGGGCGCGCCGGTGCTGCTGGTGGCCGACGCCGCCATGGTCGCCCGCAGCGTGGCCGCCGAGGTGCTGGGCTACCAGCAGTTCGACCCCGACCTGAACTTGGCCGGCGTGATCCTCAATGGTGTCGGCAGCCCGGCTCACCTGGCGTTCTGCCAGCCGCAGATCGAGGCCACCACCGGCCTGCCCGTGCTTGGCTACCTGCCCCGGCGTACCGAATTCGAGCAGCCCGAGCGGCACCTCGGCCTCATCCCTACCGTAGAAGGTACAGTGGCCCGGCAGTGGTACGACACGCTGATTGCCCAGGTCGAGGAGACCATCGACGTCGGGCGCATCGTGGAGCTGGCCCAACACTCTGCCTCGTTGGCGCCGTCTCTTGGAGATGCGCCGCAGGTCTACCCGGCGGAACCGCAGCCCAAGCGGGCAATCATCGCCGTGGCCCAGGACAAAGCATTCAACTTCTACTACCAGGACTCGCTGGACCTGCTGGAGGCGTGGGGAGCCGAAATCGTCCCGTTCAGTCCACTGGAAGACGAAGCCCTCCCCGAGGGCGCGGGAGGCGTGTATCTGGGCGGCGGCTTCCCGGAGCTGTTCGCCGCCGAGCTGTCGGCGAACCGGCCGATGCTGGACTCCATCCGGCAGGCGGCGGAACGAGGCGTGCCGGTCTACGGCGAATGCGGTGGGCTGATGTACCTCGGCCGCAGCCTCACCGGGTTCGATGGAGAGGCCCACCCCATGGCCGGGCTGTTGCCGGCGGCGTCGGCGATGTCACAGTCGCGCCTGTCCCTCGGATACCGCGAGGTGGAGGCGCTCTCCGACGGCCCGCTGCTGGCCTCCGGGCAGCAGGTCCGCGGCCACGAGTTCCACTGGTCCACCCTGGAGCAGCCGCCGCAGGTTGATGAATCGGTCTATCGCGTGGTCAACCAGGGCGGTCGCCCCGACGGATTCCGCGCTGGCAGTGTCTGGGCCACATACGTTCACGTCCATTTAGGCAGCAGTCCTCGGCTGGCCCCCCGATTCGTTGAAACCTGCGCCGCGCATAGTCGCGCATAGTAAGGTCTAAGTTCGAGAAAGTTCCCTCTCCCTCTGAGAGAGGGTTAGGGAGCAAGCGCAACCCTCCAGCCCCACGATAAAATCATCCCGGTGAGAACTGAATATGACCACCAGTGATCAATCGTCAACTAATGTAAACCCGGAACCGGGGCCCCAGTCCGTCACCGGCCCACGCATCAACAAAGGGCTGGTTATCGTCAACACTGGCACCGGCAAGGGCAAGACCACCGCCGCCATGGGCGTGATGCTGCGGGCCTGGGGCCGCGATATGAAAGTCATCATGCTCCAGTTCATCAAGCACACGACGGCCAACTTCGGAGAGCAGCGGGCCGCCAAGAAGATGGGCATTGATGTGATCGCCATGGGCGACGGCTTCACCTGGCGCTCCCGCGACTTGGAACACACCGCCGACCTGGCCCGCGAGCACTGGGAAGGATGCAAGGAGGTCATAGCCAAGGGCGAATACGACGTGGTGATCCTCGACGAGTTTACCTACGTCCTCCATTACGGCTGGGTGCCGGTGGAGGACGCCCTGGAAACCCTGCGCAACCGCCCGGAGATGCAGCACGTCATCATCACCGGCCGCAACGCCCCGCCTGCCCTCGTGGACTTCGCCGACCTGGTCACCGAGATGACTTTGGTCAAGCACCCGTACCATGAGGGCATCAAAGCCCAGCCGGGCATCGAGTTCTAGCCGTCGCTGGACGCTTAGGGGTGGGGCCGCTAGAATCACCGGATACGAGCCAGACAATAAGGAGCAGGCGTTATGACAGCCATCAAAGATCAGGCAGAAGTGGGCGGGAGCCAGTTCAACGGGCAGTTCGGGCCGCCGTCGGAACGGGCGGTGAAGAAACTCAAGGGCCACCTCACGCCGTGGATTCAGGAGTTCGTGCAGAACGCTCCCTTCGTGGTCATGGCCAGCGCCGACGCCGATGGCCGCTGCGACGCCTCCCCCAAGGGCGGCAAGCCCGGCTTCGTCAAGGTGATCGACGACCACCGTCTTCTCTTCCCCGACGTGGCAGGCAACAAGCTATTCCAGTCCTACCAGAACATCGAAGCCCGCCCCTACGTCGGCTTGATCTTCTTCATCCCCGGCATCAACGACACCGTGCGCGTCAACGGCCGCGCCAGCATTGTCGGCAAGGACGAACTTGACCAGCAGAACATCGAGCTCGCCCTCTACGAGACCGACGACAACTCCCGCCACCTCCAGGGCCTGCTCATCGAGGTCGAGGAGTCCTACAGCCACTGCCCCCGCGCCCTGAAGTTCTCCAAGCTGTGGGACGCCGACGAGGTCGCCAACAACCGCGCCAACCCGCCCATCAGCGAGCGCACCGACGAGAACTACTGGGCCCACGAGGCCGGGGCGTAGGGGCACCAACAATGGGAGTATTCTATGTTCCAGTAGAGGTGGGCAGTCCGAATTCCCAGTCCACAGTTACTGTGGAAGCGATGGTGGACACAGGGGCTATCTACTCAATGATGCCGGCATCATTGCTACTGAAAATGGGCTTGGCCCCCGGTGAGGTCATCACATTTGACGTCGCAAGCGGCGAACAGGTCGATTACCCAACAAACTGGGCCACTTTTCTTGTTGATGGTCGGCAAGGCATGGCTCGCGTAATTTTCGGGCCGGAAGGCGAATTTCTGTTGGGCGCGACAACGCTCGAAGACTTGAGATTGATGGTAGACCCTGTTGATCGTCGCCTAGTACCAACCCGGGCCCCGCTACTTTAGCATCCGCGGTCGGCTCATGTAGGTTAAATCGCCTTTTGAAGGACTAGCCTGTATGACTAGTCCTTACGTCTTTCGCCTTAAGTCTGCCAAAGGAAAAGAATCTCCACTGTTTAGGATGTTTGCAAATGGTCACCATTGCCTTCGAGCAGCACAAGCTATCCAACGGCATGGACGTCATCCTCCACGAAGACCACACCATCCCGCTGGTGGCGGTCAACGTGTGGTATCACGTCGGCTCCAAGAACGAGGAAATGGGCCGCACCGGGTTTGCCCACCTGTTCGAGCACGTGATGTTCGAAGGCACCAAGCACCACAACCGCAGCCACTTTGAGCCGCTCCAGAAGGCGGGAGCCAACCTCAACGGCTCCACCACCACCGACCGCACCAACTACTGGGAGGACGTGCCGTCCAACTACTTGGAGTTGGCCCTCTGGCTGGAGGCCGACCGTATGGGCTTCCTGCTGGACGGCCTGGACCAGCAGAAGTTCGACGTGCAGCGCGACGTGGTGAAGAACGAGCGCCGCCAGTCCTACGAAAACCGTCCCTACGGCATGGCCCACCACCACCTGCAACCGGCGCTGTTCCCGCTGCCCCATCCCTACCACTGGATGACCATCGGCTCTCAGGAAGACCTGGACGCCGCCAGCCTGGACGACGTCAAGGACTTTTTCCAGCGCTTCTACGGGCCATCCAACGCCAGCCTCGCCATCGCCGGCGACTTCCACCCGGAACAGGCGCTGGAACTGGTGAACCGCTACTTCGGCGACCTGTCCCCCGGCGAAAGCGTGCCCCGCGTGGGACGGCAGGACTCACTGCTTTCGGGCCGTGTCGACATCGAAATCCGCGACAAGGTGACCCTGCCCCGTCTCTACATAGCCTGGCCCGCGCCCCCGGAAGGACACCCCGACGACGCGCCGCTGGAACTGTACGAGGCCGTGATGTCCGACGGCCTCAGCTCGCGCCTGCACCGCTCCCTGGTCTACGAAAAGCAGATTGCCCAGCACGCCTCCATTCGTTACGGCCCGTCGGAAATCGCCGGGCAGCTATTGGTGCAGGTGACCGCCGCCGAGGGTCACAGCCTGGACGAGGTGGAGGCCGCGGTGGAGGCCGAGCTGGAGAACATCCACCGGAACCCGCCCACCGACGAGGAAATCGCCCGCTCCAAGAACCGCATGGAGGCCACCCACTACCGCCAGTTGGCCCGCATCGGCGGTTTCGGCGGGCGCGCCGACCAGCTCAACCACTTCAACGTATTCGAGTCCGATGCCGGGCGGATCAACACCAGCCTCGACCGCTGCCTGGCCGTGCAGCGCGAGGACATCCTGCGCGTGGCCGAGACCTATGTTGGTGGCAACAACGTGCGGCTCCGGGTGCTGCCGGAAACGCCGCTGTCCGCCGCCGCCACCACCGTTGACCGCAACATAATGCCTCCGCCCTCGGAGGAGCCGACCTTCACCCCGCCGCTGCCCGTCCGCGACCGCCTGCCCAACGGCATGGGCGTGACGGTGGTGGAGCAGCGCGGAATGCCCATCGTCGCCTTCGGCCTGCTGCTGGACGCCGGGGCGTCGGGCGACCCGGCCAACCTGCCCGGCCTGGCCGGAATGGTCGGCGATATGCTGCCGGAGGGCGCGGCGGGCAAGTCCAGTCAGCAGATTGCCAACGACTTCGAGTTCATCGGCGCCCGCCTGTCCCCGGACAGCCGCCGCGAGTACTCACTCGTATCCACGGAAACTCTGACCAAGCACTGGGGCAACGCCCTCGACATGATGGCCGAGGTGATTCTATCCCCGGACTTCCCGCAACATGAGCTGGAGCGGGTGCGCCGCGAGCGCCTTACCGACCTGCGCCGCAGCAAGGACGAGCCCAACGCCATCGCAGAGCGGCTGATAGCCGGCCTGGTATATCCGGCGGGCAGCGGCTATGCCCATCCGGTCTCCGGCACCGAGGCGTCGGTACAGGCCATCGCCCGCGACGACTTGCTGGGCCAGTACCGCCGCGACTATCTTCCCGGCAACGCCCACCTGCTGGTTGTCGGCGATGTGGACCGGGAGGAGGTAATGCGCCGCGCCGCGGCAGTGTTCGGCGCGTGGAGCGGGCCATCGTCCGGGGACGCGGACGCCGACAACTGGGAGGCAATCGCGAAACCCACGACGATCTACCTGGTAGACCGGCCCGGCGCGCCGCAGTCGGTGATTCGCGCCGTGCATTCCCTGGTCCCGCGCCGCCATCCCGACTACTTAGCCCTGCTGCTGGGCAACTACTCTTTTGGTGGCCAGTTCTCGGCGCGCCTCAACCAGAACCTGCGGCAGGACAAGGGATACAGCTACGGCTACCAGTCCTTCGTCCAGTGGCATCGCCGCCCATCGCTGCTGGTGGCCGGAGGCTCGGTACAGAGCAACGCCACCGGGGAATCGGTTTACGAGACGCTCAAGGAGTTCAACGAAGTACAATCCGACCGCCCCATTACCGCTGAGGAGCTGGCCAACGCCAGGGACGGCATCCTGCGCGCCTACCCCGCCAGCTTCGAGCGGCCCGCGTCGGTCTTGGGGCAACTGGTGTCTATGGAGCAGTTCGGCCTGCCCGACGATTACTTCCGCACCGTCCGCCCGACGCTGGAGGCCGTCACCCTGGACGACGTTCACCTCGCCGTCCAAACCCACATCCGCCCCGGCAACCTGCAAATCATGGTAGTGGGCGACCGCGCCTCCGTCGAGGGCCCGCTATCCGAGCTTGGCCTGCCACTGTTCCACCTGACGGAAGACGGCGAACCGGCAGCCTAAAGCCCTCTTCTACCCCGGGCATACAAAATCCCCTATCCCTCTCCCGGAAGGAGAGGGATAGGGCGTACTCCTTCCGCTAGGAATAGCGCAAGATTGCCACCCCTACACCCGGCGCAGCGCCTCCCGCTGGGCGCGGAAGACCGGCTCCAGCCCTCGCGCCGCCAGCGACAGCACCTGCTCAACCATCGGGCGAGGGAAAGGACGGGCCTCCGTTGCGCCTTGCAGTTCCACCAGCCCGCCGTTGGCGGTCATCACCACATTGAAATCCACGTCGGCCTCGTAGTCCTCGGCATAGCAAAGGTCCAGGAGCAGTTGCTCGCGCAGGATGCCCACGCTGACCGCCGCCACCGGGCACTCCAGCGGAACCCGCCGGATAACGCGCTGGCGCACCAGCAGCATCATGGCCTGGTGCAGCGCCACGTAGGCCCCGGTGATGGACGCTGTGCGAGTGCCGCCGTCGGCCTCAATAACGTCGCAGTCGATCTGCACAGTCCGCTCGCCCAGCGCCGCCATATCGGTCACTGCCCGCAGCGACCGTCCGATGAGCCGCTGAATTTCCTGGGAGCGCCCGCTAATCCGCCCGTTGTCGCGCTCGCGGGCGGAGCGGGTGTTGGTCGCGCGGGGCAGCATGGAATACTCGGCCGTCACCCATCCGGTGCCTTGCCCCCGCAGGAAGGCGGGCACCCGCTCCTCCAGCGAGGCGGCGCAAAGCACCCGCGTCCCGCCCATCTCGATCAGCGCCGACCCCTCCGCCGACCGCTGATACCCCACGGTGATGCTAACCGGGCGCGGCGCATCCCACCGCCGCCCGTCAATCCGCTCGTTGCTCGTCAATGGTTACCCCCTAACCCTACTGGTACTAAACCGAAGCCAAGGTGAAATGCGCAGACGGTGGTAGACAAGCGACGAGGACGGGTCATTCTCCAGGTACGGATGAGAGGAATTAACCCGCGCAACCCGGCTGATCATCATCGCCACTTAAATGTACATCCCACCTTGGCTTTAGTTTAGGTTCTGTTGACATTTGCATTTGTAACCGATGTGCAGGCCCATTTCATGTCATTCCAAGTGCAGGAAAGCACTAATGGCCTTGAATCGGAGTGATAAGTCCAGGATTCTTCGTCGCTATTTCCCTGGAATGACCCGCAACAGCGAAATGTCAACAGAACCTAGTCTTGTTAAACCTTAGTCCAACTCCAAAGGAAAGGGAATTATATACTTGATTACCCTACAGTCTGGCTTTGATGCAAAACTCCTAAGTAACTAACGCTTTTGCATCAGAGGCCGTTTCTGATGCAAAATTCCCCTCCTTGGAAGCGCCAATCGAAGTTACATGTATTTCCCCCGCACCTTCGGTAAGCGAACCATAGGTTTTTTTGGAGAAACCACATGAAATTTACTCTACACCACCCCAGACTGCTGGTTTCGATACTTCTACTCTTGGGGATCATGACCACATCAGCGCTGCTACTGGCCGATGGCGGCGACGAAGTGGTCCCGACTCGGTTCATTCCCTTCCCCGTTGCCGAGCCCGCGGCTCCCCTGACCGAGGAACAGAAGCAGGCTATGGCGCGCACCGTCAAGGAATCCGGTGTTGTGGAGTTCATAAGCGGGGCTCAGGAATGGACGTTTGACGTCATTGGTACCCCGAAGATCAACGGCCACGAATCGGCGTCGATGATTGTTTCATGGGAGAACCCCGTTGACAACTCCGGCCCCTGGACCCTCGTCAAATGCGACGGGGCCCTGCGGATGGTTTCTTCCCGGGGTTTCACTGGGATTACCCAGTTGATGGTGCACGTGGACAGAGAAGACAACGCGGTTCTGGCCTACTCGGTTACGGGGGAATCTGGAGAAGATCCAGTGATACAGCCTCGGGAGCCAGATGCGACCATGAAGTTTTATGACTTCAAAACCGGGGAGATAGTCTTTGACGGGAAGCCTGGGGAAGTGGCTCGCTTGGACAAGGTGTGCCCCGATGGCTGGCAACCGCGTTTTAACTGAAGCGCGTCCCAGGAGTTCTGGTGGGAATGATTCAATTCAAGCCAGCGATACCCTTTCTGTAAGGTCACTGGCTAAGAGGGTGTTTCCAAAGCATTGGAGTTGTCATAAGCTTGATGCATGAACCGCAAATCATATCCCAGCGACCTGACTGATGAACAATGGGACCTCCTGTTTCCGGCGCTCCCTCCAGCCTGGCCTGGAGGACGGCCCCGCACGGTGGACCTGCAGGAGGTGATCAACGGCATCTTGTACGTGCTGCGCGCCGGTTGCTCTTGGCGGATGGTCCCCCACGACCTGCCTCCTTGGCAGACGCTGTACAAATACTTCCGCCAAATACTTCCGCCAGTGGACCAGGGATGGGACTTGGGAACGAGTCCACGAGACACTGCGGCCCATGGTCCGGGAGGCCGAAGGCAGAAGTCCCACTCCCAGCGCGGCGATCATCGACAGCCAGAGCGTGAAGACCACGGAAAAAGGGGGCCTCGCGGCTATGACGCCAATAAGAAGGTCTCCGGAAGAAAGAGGCACATCATGGTAGCCACCATGGGAATGCTGTTGGCTGTAGTGGTGCATCCGGCCGATGTCCAAGACCGGGACGGGGCGAAATTGGTCATCAACAAGTTGACCGGACGATTCCCCCGCCTGCAGCTGATCTGGGCTGATGGGGGCTACGCCGGGAAGTTGGTTGATTGGGTCATGTCCCAGTCCGGCTGGGTGGTGCAGATCGTGAAGCGTCCCAAGGACAGCCACCACTTTGAGGTGCTGCCGCGGAGATGGGTGGTGGAGCGGACGCTGGCTTGGCTGGGAAGGTGCCGGCGGTTGAGCAAGGACTATGAAGCCTTGCCTGCCACCACCGAGGCCTGGGTCCATATAGCCATGACTCAGCTCATGCTCCGCCGCCTGGCACCCCCATAACTAACCTTTGGAAACACCCTTTAAGGCATGGAGATACAGCATGAGGACTTTCAGTTGGATCCCGTTCTCCTTTGTCCCGGTTGTGGTGGTACTCTCGACGACCCCTACTTTTGCATCAAACGGATATTGTGTTGCGGCTGAATACGTTAGCCAGAGAACAGAATCAAAACGTGGACGAGTTGGCTAATAACCTGCTGAACACGGCATTGGCACAAATCTAAGCATTGGGCAAGTGAGAGAAGATGCCACGCAAGAAGAAACCGATGGGGCGACCAGCGCGGGGGTTGCCACCTAGGATAGACGCGACGGCTGAGGAAATTGCCCGATTATTTATGCGGACGCCGCCGTCGGGCTCGCCATTAGATTTGTCCAAAGTCTACCGTTGCAAGGACTGCGACCGGGCAGTCTACTACCCCGAAATCCTGTATCGGGACGGGCGGTGCGAGAAATGCCATAAGGCCCCGGTCGCGTAGCTTGGGCAGGACTTTGGGTAATCAAGTATATAATTCCCAAAGGAAAGGGCAACCAGTATGGCTGTCCCTTTGCAAGGCGCGATGCTCAGGACAGTCACTGCGAATCCAGTGCTCCGATATCGCCACCATACGGCCCACGAACTGCTCCACTGGCTCTTTGGCCGTAGCGAAGAACCATCCGCATTCATCGAATTACTTTGCAGCCGTCCCCTCCTACCGCCCCCTCCGCACCCACAGCGACACACCATCGCTGACCACTTCCACGTCCCCCTGCAAGTCTGTGCGGTACCCGTGTTCCGCCCCCACCGCCGCTTCAAGGCGTCCCATTACCGCAGGTGCGGGATGGCCATAGGGGTTGTCCTTTCCTACCGATACCACCGCTATTGCGGGGCTGACCGCATCGAGAAATCGCTGCGTGGTGGATGTGTTGCTGCCGTGGTGCGCGACTTTCAGGACCGTACTGTGCAGTTCAGCCCCGCTCTGTGATAATCGCTCCTCGGCTTCCTCTTCGATGTCGGCGGTCAAAAGAAAACTGACATCGCCATAGGTCAGCCGCAGGACTATCGAATCGTTATTGAAATCCTCAAACAGCCGGTTTCGAGCCGGATTCAGTACGTGAAGCTCCACGTCGTCGCCCAACTCTATAACGTACCCGGCGCTCACTTCCACCGGCGTGATGTTGTGCTTTTGCAGACGCTGCTCCCACTGCGCCTGCATTTCGTTGCCCGGCGGCTGCGGACCCGACAGCACGGCGCCGACGGTGTAGCGGTCCAGCGCCTCCAGCAGGCCGCGGCTGTGGTCGGAGTCCAGGTGAGTCATCACCACCAGGTCCAGGCTGCGGTCTCCGCCGGGGAGCGTGTCGGACAGCGCCTGCGACACCCGGTCGCCGTCCGGCCCGCCGTCTATCAGCGCCTGCCGCCCCGACGGCGTGGCAACCAGGATACTATCGCCCTGCCCGATGTCGAGGAAGTGGACGTGCAGGTATCCATCGGGGCCGCCCGCTAGTCGCGCCCACAGGAGGGCGGCGGCGACGCCCAGCGCGACGGCTGCCGGGATGGTGATGTAGGGGCTTGGCAGTGTCCAACGGCTCCCTGTCCCTCCAGATGCTGACGCCCCGCCGCCTTGCGTCAGCGCTCGCAACCTCGCCGGAACGCCTGTGAGGACCTGACGCCAGCGCCGCGTGCGCCGGGGTTGCGCCGCCAGCAGCGCCAGCCCCAGTCCGCCGTACCAGGCCAGTAGCAGCGGACGGCCCACCCAGTCCGCCTCCACCGTCCACGACGGGAAGGCCGACACCACGCCGATCACCCAGGCCGCCGGGGCCGCCGCGACCCAGCCCAGCAGCACTCCCAGCGGAGCGAATACCAGCCCACCAACCGCCGCCGCCAGCGTCGCTACGATCAGCGGGGCCATGGCCGGCACCGTCAGCAGCGACACCGGTACCCCCAGTAGCGCGACCTGCCCGAAATTCGCCGCTGCCAGCGGCCACGTCGCCAGGCTCGCCGCCGCGGAGACCACGGCGAGCGCCGCTGCCCAACCCCCCGTCCGCCTGATCCATCCCGCCGACGAGGAGCCTCGCCAATTAAGGCTGACGCCAAACATCGCCAAGGCCAACGCGATCCCGCCCACGGCGGCAAAGCTCAACTGAAAGCTGACCTGCCGAATCAGCCCGGGTGATGCGGCGGTCATCACGGCGGCGGCCAGTGCCAAAGCCGGCAGCACGCCGGATGGACGCCCCAGCCCCAGCGCCGCCAGGTACACCGTCCCCATCACCGCCGCCCGCAGCGCCGAAGGCGAGGCCCCGGCGGTCAGCGCGTAGAGCCATATCGCCACTGCCGCCACGATCAGATACGTCGGACGCTGACGGCCCAGCAGCCAGGCCGCCGCTCCCGACGTAACCGCCAGCAGCACCCCAACGTGCAGCCCGGAGATGGCCAGCAGGTGAGCCGCCCCGGTGCCGCGAAACTTGTCCACCAACTCCGGCGCCAGTGTCTCCCGCTTGCCCAGCAGCATCGCTGTCGCCACCGCCGACTCGGGGAAGGGCATGGCGCGTTCGATACTGTCAGCCAGCCGCCGGCGAGCGGCATAGAGGGCAACCCGCCACCGGGTCCCGCCCTCGCCCGTGACCTGCGTCTCCTGCGCGAACAGTGTCGCCGTGATTCCCTGTGCGGCCAGGTAAGCCGGATAGTCGAACCCGTCAATGGGCTGCGGTTCCTGCGGCATTCCCCGCACAGTTACCGCGTCGCCGTATCGGAAGAACGGTGCCTCCCGCCGCGCCACCACGTCGTCGGGAGGGTTGGCGTAGACCAGCCAGCGCTCGCTCACGTCCCGGCTCTCACCGTTCAGCAGGACTTGGGAAACCTGAAGTTCGAATCGAACTCTCGTTGCCGTGCTTTCAGGGTCGTCGGCGATCCGGCCCACGGCGGCGACTTCGCGTCCGGCCAGAGCGTCGGGCGCGGAGCCTGCGGCCTGAGATGCCTCGGCCCAGGCCAACCCCAACAGGAGGACCGCCGCCAACAACGCCGGGAACGCGGGCAGGCGCGCCAGCCGCAGACCGACGGCCACCAACCCGGCAGCGCCCGCCAGCAGCAACGCCGCCGTTGCCAGTCCCGACGACAGCAACCCCAGCCTCAACGTGTGAATCCCGCGCGGGGCATCTTCGGCGGCTTGACCATCAGGGAGCGAGAGAGCAAAGTGTTAAGGCCTGCCGGACACCGTTACCAGAGAGCGGATGGACTCCAGCGTCTTGGGGCCGATGCCGGGAACATCCTGAATGTCGTCAACGGCGGCAAAAGGCCCGTTGACCTCGCGGTGAGCGACAATTCTGCCCGCCATAACCGGACCGATGCCGGGCAGGGATTCCAGTCCCTGGGCCGAGGCCGTGTTGAGGTCAATCAGTAAATTGGTGGTGAAGTTGGTCCCTCGCCCGCCCGTCCTGGGCGACGTTGAGGAAGCCCCGACGGGCGACGGTGGTGGGGTCTCGCCCACGGTGGGAATGTGATAGTGGGCCTCGTCCTGCACTCGGAGGGCCAGGTTGATTCCCGACAGGTCAGCGCCGGGGTCAACGCCTCCGGCGGCTGCGATGGCGTCCATCACCCGGTCGCCGTTGTTCATCGAATACACGCCGGGCGACATAACCGCGCCGCTGACCTGCACCCGGATGTCCGTCGCCGTGGGAGCGGCGGCCGCCGTGGCCGTTGGTTCCGGCGCAACGATGCGCACCTGCGCCGCGTCATCGCCGCCAGTCAGCAGCACCACCGCCCCTGCCGCCAGCGCCACCGCCGCCAGCAGGGCCAGCGCCGCGCCGCCAACCCGGACCGCCTGTCCGCTCATCCACTGTCTCCGCATACCTGTTGGGCTAGTCGGCAGTATAGAGTATTACCAAATGATTGTATTGACAGAAAAGGTCTTGATCAAAAATAGGAGAGAAATAAGAGGCCTCTATCGGAGAATAGTAGCGTTGCAATTTAGGTGGATTGCCAGATTACGATCCGTCATTCCCGCGAGAGCGGGAATGCAGGGGTAGTGGGTGTTAATGTCGGGTACTCGTCTCGACCACCAAATTCGGAAGGCTATCGCCTCCTCCCACTTACCAAAGTAACAGAACTATTGTACTATTATTAGCACATGGCCCACCGCTCCCCATGTCGCTCCGGCCAAAACCACATAGCCACTGAGGCCACGCGATGTTTGATGCCTGAAAACCAAAAGAAGACCCCCTGCTCCAAGCTCCCCAAGCGCAACCCCGATTCCAAACCCAACTCGGACACTACACCCACCTCCGACGGTCAAACACAACGGCCCGAAATGGCCGCCAATGGCCGGGGAATCGAAATTTCCAAACCCAACTCCGACGCTACACCCACCTCCGACGGTCAGATACAACAGCCCGAAATGACCGGAAATGGCCGGGAAATCGAAATTTCCGAACTCACCTTCCGCCAGCAGGCCGCCCTCCCCAGGATAGCCCTCGCCCAGTCCCTAGCCCAGGCCGCCAGAGACACCGGCGTAGTCGAGCGCACCCTCGCTGGGACGCCCCCGCCAAGTCATTAGAGGTCTCGGCTGACTGTGGCATCGCGCCACCCCAAATGGCAGCTTACGGTCCGTCATTCCCGCGAAAGCGGGAAACCAAGGGTAGTGGACGTTAATGTCGGCTCCGCGTCTCGACCACCTAATTCGGAACGCTATCCCCTGCGAAGTCGCAGGTTGTCACGGATTTGCGGTTTCCAATATAATCAAGCCCTGATTTTGGCCCAAGGACTGAGAAAATGACCAACAGCACGGCATCCGGCAACGGCGCGCCCAATCCCCAGTTCGCCTTTTTCCAGGGCGAAGTGGTGCCCCTGGAGGATGCCCGTGTGAGTGTGATGACTCATGCCCTCCACTACGGGACCGCCGTTTTCGAGGGCATCCGGGGCAACTGGAACGCAGAACATGAGACGGCCTACATCTTCCGCCTGCGCGAGCATTACGAGCGCCTGCACTTGGGCTGCCGAATTCTCATGCTCGATATTCCCTACTCCGTGGACGACCTTTGCCGCATTACCGTCGAGTTGGTGCAGCGCAACGGTAACCGCTCCGACGTTTACATCCGCCCCCTGGCCTACAAGAGCGAAGAGCTGGTCGCCAACCTCAAGCTGCACGAGATTGCCAGCGACTTCACCCTCATCGTCGTGCCCTTCGGCAACTACCTGAGCACCGAGAACCTGCGTTGCTGCACTTCGTCCTGGCGCCGCCTCGAAGACCAGATGACGCCCACTCAGATAAAGACCTCGGCCAATTACCTGAACAGCATCCTCGCCAAGACCGAGGCCGTCCTGGCCGGATTCGACGAGGCGATACTGCTGAACCAGGACGGCCACGTCTCCGAAGGCTCTGGCGAGAACCTCTTTATGATGCGCAAGGGCAAGCTCATCACTCCGATCCTGGAAGACAACCCGCTGCCCGGCATCACCCGCGACACGGTGATGGAATTAGCCCGGGAGGAGTTGGGCATCGAGGTCGTGGAGCGACGCATCGACCGCACCGAGCTGTACCTGGCCGACGAGGTGTTCCTCAGCGGCACCGCGGCGCACCTGACGCCGGTAATCTCGCTGGACAGCCGCCCCATAGCCGACGGCGAACCCGGCCCGGTCTCCACCGCCCTGAAGCGGATGTATTTCGACATCGTGTTCGGACGCAACCCCAAGTACCTGCACTGGTGCACCGCCGCCGTCCCCAACATGGTCGCGGCTTAACGGCAAGTTCTCTGCTCTCTACCTTGTAGGGGCGCACTGCTGTGCGCCCCTACCGCATAAATGCCTCACGCAGGAGACAGCAGCAGACGACCATGGAAGCATTGGTGGAAATTGCCCGCTGGCTGGGCTTGGGACTGCTGGCCTACGCCATCGGTGGAATTCCCACGGCGTACCTGTTCACCCGCTTTGTAATGGGGCAGGATATTCGCGGCATCGGCGACAACAACAGCGGGGCGGCCAACGTGTTCCGAGAGGTCGGCCCGCGGGCCGGTATGGTCTGCGGCGTAATCGACATCATCAAGGGCGGGATAGCCGTGATTGTGGCCCGCCTGATCGCCCACGACACCGGCATCGACATGCTGGCCGGAGTCTGCGCCATCGCCGGGCATAACTGGCCGGTCTACCTGCGCTTCAAGGGCGGGCGCGGCGCTGCCGTCGCCGTCGGGGTGCTGATCGCCATGCTGCCGCTGTTAGCCCTGCCCCTCGGGGCGCTGGCGCTGGTGGCCCTATACCACACCCGCAGGGCAATGGTAGCCTTGGCCATGTTCCTCATCGGAAATCCCGTGCTGTCCTGGTTCGCAGGCTATTCCATCGAAGTGGCCCTTTATGCCCTGATAGTTCCTATTATGGTGGGGTTGAGCCACGTCTATTCCAAAAAAGTTCTACCCCGGCTCCAAAAGGCTCCCTGATTCCGCTGGAAGAGAGGCGGGATGAAAACGCTCCCCAACCGGCAGAGAGGCGAGGTAATGTCCAGCATCGAAGTAATCGGCATGATTGGCGTCAACCGGGAGCGGGATTCTTCGCGCGGGGTGACCGTCAGCCTGTTCGGGGGCGGCATCAACCCTGCCGACGAGATACCGTCCGGCATCGACCCGGAATACATCGCCGAGTTCTCCCAAGCCCACGAGGAGAGCGGCTTCGACAAGGTGCTGATCGGCTACTCCTCGGCCACCGCCGACGGGTTCGCCGTGGCAGGCTATGCCGCCACCCGCACCGGGAGGCTGGGCTACCTCATCGCCCACCGCGCCGGATTCATGGCCCCCACTCTCGCCGCCCGCCACGCCGCCACTCTCGACCAGCTATCCGGCGGACGCATCGCCCTGCACGTCATCTCCGGCGGCAGCGACGAGGAGCAGCGGCGCGACGGCGACTGGCTCGACCACGACTCCCGCTACCGCCGCACCGGCGAGTGGATGGACATCGTGCGCCGCATCTGGACCGAATACGCGCCCTTCGACTACGAGGGCGAGTTTTACCACTTGGAGCAGGCCCACAGCCAGGTGAGGACAAAGCAGCGTCCCCACGTCCCGCTCTACTTCGGCGGCGCGTCTGAGGCGGCGATGGAGGTCGGGGCGCGGCACGCCGACGTTTACGCCCTATGGGGCGAGCCGATAGCAGCCATCCGGGAACAGATTGCCGACATACGCTCCCGCGCCGCCCGCTATGGGCGCGACATCCGCTTCAGCCTGTCGGTGCGTCCCATCTTGGGCGACACGGAGGGCGAGGCGTGGGAGCGGGCCCAAGGCATCCTGGAGCGGGTGCGCGGCTCGGTGGGCGACTCCGTCGGCCTCGACCGCCCGGCCCGCCTGCAATCCGTCGGTTCCCGCCGCCTCCTGGACTTCGCCGCGCAGGGCGAAATCCACGACCAGCGCCTCTGGATGCCCATTGCCGCCGCCACCGGCGCCGCTGGCAGCACCACCGCCCTGGTCGGCACCGCCGAGCAGGTGGCCGAGTCGCTGCTGGCCTACTACGACGCCGGTTGCACCACCGTACTGATTCGAGGCTTCGACCCGATGCAGGACACTGTCGAATACGGCAGAGAGCTTATCCCCATGCTCCGCGCAGAAGCCGCCGCCCGCACAACCTGAGCCTGTCGGCTTTGAGCCGTTGAAGGTCATCCTGAGCTTGTTGAAGGGCTAGCCGCCCGGGGCTTCCCCTCCTATTTGCAGGCCGCAGCCCATGGCTGCTCCGAAGAGGGCCATGAAGCTGTTCTCGTTACCGGAGCCGAGCGTCTCGGCCATGCCCTCGGGGCCGCCAAGCCGTTCCAGCGCACACTGGAAGCTCTCGCGGTCTTCGGACGTCATGTCCAGGGCAGGAGCGGCGGCCTCGAACTCCTCCTCGTTCAGGCAGGAAAGGGTCAGTAGCATACCCGACATACCGCCAATCATGGCGGCTTGTTCATCGCCCGCAGTGCCCGCCAACATCACGGATCGCAGGTCAATTCCTTCCATTCCCGTGCGTATGCAGGCGGAAGTTTCCTCGCTCAGCGGCCCGGTATCGCCGATTAATCCGGTGAGGAAGATGCGCAATGTCGTTTCGTCCTCGAGACAGCCAATCAGCTGAATCTGCTGTTCGGGCGTCGCCAGTTCAGGCGAGGCGAAGAACTCCAGCAGCCTTTCAGTGTCGGCCACTCCCGCCAGGCATTCCAGCTCGGACTGCGACAACTCGCCCGTGACCGCAGCGGGGTCATCCATTCGCAGGGGAGCGATCCTGCCCAACCCGTTAACCCTTTCTACCGCATCTTCTTGGTCTTGCTCCGGGGTCGAGGCGGGCTCCGGGGTTGCCGTAGGATCAGGTGTCGCCGTGGGCTTCGGGGTTGGAGTCGGGACCGGGGTGTTGGTGGGCGCTGTCGTGGGAGTGGGCGCCGGCGTATTTGTGGGAGTCGGCGTCGGGTCCGAGCAGGCTAGAAGTCTGGCCGGAAAGCCATTGGCCGGGTTTTGCGCTACGCCAAGCAGACGCATTCCAGTCTTATACCGCGTGGTAGTGCATATAATACATTGCAACACCCACTATTTCATCGATAATCGACGTTAAGAAAACGACGGCTTGGGCAGAATCGGGGTTTCCGGCCAGGCTTCTAGGAGCGCCGCTACTGCCACAAGAACCGCACAGTACAGGAGTTTCAGCAAAATCGACCTTCTCTTTGGAATATCCCCGCAATTAGGATACATCACCTCTCGGGGGCTAAACATCGCAGGCACCCCGCGAAATGGCCCTTTTCATAAATAATGACCCGGCCCTTCGCGGCAACCCCGGAGTTCAGCCGCCGCGCCCCAGGGCCATTTCAGTTTCAGGCAAAGTTCCTTCTCCCTCAAGGGAGAGGAGGAATGAAAAGGCCCTGCGCCGCGCCCGCTAAATCCCGCGCCAGCCCAGAAGCTCGCTCAGCAGGGCGAAGAAGCGCGGCGTGTCGACCTCGGCCGCCAGCGAAACGGGGCCGGGCTCGCTGGCGGCCGTCGTCTCGCCCCAATGCTCGCCGGGCGAGGTGCCAACCGACAGCGACACCCGGCGCACCGCCGCCAAGCCGGGGTCCAGGGCCAAGGCTACCGCCAGCGGGTCGTAGAACTCGAACCGCTCCCGCCGGGCGTCACGGGCGAACCAGCCGTGAAGGATTCGCAGCGCCAGTTGGCCCAGCAGCGTGTCTGATGACAACCCGGCTGCCTGTTCCCGGCTGATGCCCACCTGCCGACAGGCAGCCAGGTCGGCCAGCGTCATGGGGGTGTCCAGGGCAAGAATGTGCGCCGCTGCCTGCGGGTCGCTGTAAAAATTGAACTCCGCCCGGGGTGTGACGTTGCCTCGTGTTTCCACCGCACCGCCCATGACGACCAAGCCGGCGTTCATTTCCAGGATGCCCGGGCGCCTGCGCTGCAACCGCGCCAGGTTGGTTAGCGGCCCCAGGGCTACCACGGTCACCCCGCCGGAGGCGGCGGTTAGCTGCGCTTCCAGGAAGTCCACCGCCGTTTCGCGAATGGCGGGGGTCGCCGGTTCCGGCAGCCGGGCCGACAGTCCACCGGGGCCGTGAAACGCCACCGACGGGCGGTAGCGGCCGGTCAGAGGCCGGGCGGCGCCCCGCGCCACCGGGATGTCGGCGCGGCCGGCGGCCTGGAGCAGAGCCAGGGCGTTGCGCGTGGCCCGCGCTCTCGGCACGTTGCCCCCCAGCGTCGTCAGCCCTGTCACCTCCGCCTGGGGCGCGGCGAGGGCCAGCAGGATAGCTATGGCGTCGTCCACCCCCGGGTCGGTGTCTAGGATGAGGCGCAACGATAATTCACGGCTGTCTTTGATGCTGGCACCCCGGCGCAAAAATAAAGTCAGCGGACTTCGGCCAGCTTGGGCAGACGGTTCTGGACTTCATCGTTGTAGCTGGCGAAGGCGGCTACGGCTTCTTGAGCCGTATGCCGGAAGCGATACCCGGTTGCCTGCCGCAGCCTGGCCGTGCTCATTATTACCGGCCAGCGGTCGAGGAAATGGCTGTTAGCGACGGTCGTGCCGGCGGTCAGCCGCTTCAGTGGGTATACCAGTGAGGCAGGCAACCGGATTCTCCCGGACACCAGCGCCGGGGACAGCTCTCTCAGGAAGGCCACTCCATCGCCTGCGACGTTGAAGATACCGGGAAGTTCTTCCTTGATGACGTGACACAGAATCCGAGCCAGGTCGTCGTCGTAAACGAACTGCAACGGCGGGTTGTAGTCCGACAGCCCCACCCAGCCGGGGAAATAGAATTCCCGCAGCATCCCCGTTGACGTCATAGCCCCCAGGGCCGGGCAGGACCGGAAGATGGTCAGTTTGATTTCGGGATTTGCCTGAGCAAATTCCAGCAGCGTCTGCTCGGCTCGGTAATTGTCTTGGGCGTAAGGAAACCCGCTGGACGGGCGCAAGGGCGAGTCCTCAGTTAGGGGGAAGGGGTTGTCCGGGCGGTCTCCATATACCGATTGGGAACTGATGTATATCAGGTGGTGGATGCCGGCGTTACGGCAGGACGCGGCGACCTTTTCCAGCATTTCCCGGTTTTGTTCGCTCATCGCGCTCGCCTCGCGCGGCTTCAGGCCGCCGCGCCAGGCGAACGCCAGGTGAACCAGGGTGGTGGCCCGCTGCCGGATGAGATCCTCGTGGATGGGCTTTGCCACGTCGCGGCGGAAGACGGCGATGTTATGCACCGGCGCACGCAGCGGCCGCGTGTCGAATGCCACCAGCTTTCCCAGCCCCGGCGTCTCTTCCAGATACTCCAACAGCTTCGCGCCGATGTGTCCCGAAGAGCCGGTTACGGCCACCACCTTCTGCTGCGTCGTCATAGGGAGAGTTTAATGGATTCTCCTTCCCGGAGGGAGAGGAACTTATCGCTATACGGATGGGCGGCCTACCGGAGGCCGGGCAGCGAGAGCGTGCTGGCCAGCCAGGCGCGGGCGGTGATGCGGACTTTCTCCCCGGTGCTGAGCGCGATGCGCCGCTCTCCCAGCACGTCGTAACCGGAGGCTTCGATGCGGTCCAGCACTTTGGAGTAGATGGCGCCCAGCACCGCCGGACAGGCCCGGCTGCGCCGCGACAGGTAGGGCAGCAGCCGGAAGCCGCTGCGGAAGTAGTCCCGGGCCCGCTGCCCCTGGAAGCGCAGCAGTTCGGCGAATGCTTCGTTGCGCACGCCGTTCCGCAGGTCTTCCTCGGCGTAGCCGAAGCGGGCCATTTCGTCTTGGGGCAGGTATACCCGGCCCATGCTCCAGTCCTCGCGCACGTCGCGCATGATGTTGGTCAACTGCATCGCCAGGCCCAAATCCACGGCGTGCTCCCGCGCCGTCGCCCCGTCCTGGGGCAGGTACTGGAAAATTTGCAGGCAGACCAGCCCGACCACCGACGCCACCCGGTAGCAGTATTCCCGCAGTTCGTCGAAGTTGTGATAGCGGATTTTGACCAGGTCGCTTTCCACTCCCAGGATTATCTCGCGGAAATAGTCCTGGGGGATGTCGTAACGGTCGGCGGCGTCGGCCAGCGCCAGGAACATGGGCGACGGCGCGCGGCCCCGGTAGGCTAGCTCCAGGCTGTCCTTCAGGACGGCCAGGGCCGAGAGCTTGTCCTCCGGCGAGGCCGCCTCGTCCACCGAGTCATCGCAGTGGCGGCAAAAGGCGTAGACCGCGGATATCGCCTTCCGCTTGTCCTGCGGAAGGGTTATAAACGCATAGTAGAAGTTCTTGGCCTCGCGCCGGGTAAGGTTCCGGCAGTCGGCGTAGGCCAACTCAAGTTCGGTATTCGATGCCGCCAACGCTCCTGCTCCCTTCGAGTTTTCCCCCACCCGGTGATAGGGGTTCAGAGTCAGGCGAAGTTTCCAGGGCGATAGGGGAACTCTGGTCTAGTCGCCGACCACCTGCACCGTCACCTCACGGTTGCGCGGGTGGTCCAGCTCAATGAAGAAAATGCTCTGATAGGTGCCGAACTGCATCTCGCCGTTGAGAATCGGCACGGTCTCGCTGGTGCCCAGCAGGAGGTGTTGCAGGTGGGCGTGTCCGTTGGGAGATTCGTCGGGATTCATGTTGACCGTCCGAATCTCGAAGTCGTTATGCCGGTAGGGGGCGTGCCGTGGCGCGACACCTTCCAGGAAGGCGGCCATGTCTTCCAGCAGCAGCGGCTCGTTCTCGTTGATTTTCACCGCCGCCGTGGTGTGTTTGGAGAAAATGACCGCGAACCCGTTGCTCACCTGGGAGTCGGCGACGCAGCCCGACACCCAGTCGGTGATGTCTATGAACTCCGGGGCCTCCTTGGTCTTGACACTGAGACAGAACGATTTGGTTTTCATGATTCGCATCCTTTGACTAACCGCGCGGGTGAGAAGGAGACCAACGGGGGACTGCGGGCTGCGGGGAGGTTGCGCCTTTGGGCCGGCGCTGGCCCTCCTGACTGGACTTGTCTATGGCCCGGGCGAAGCGTCCCATAGCCAGCAGGGGCCAGTAGTTCCTATAAAGGTGATAATTGATCATGAATCCCGCGGGCATATCCAGGCCCTGATAGCCGGACTCGCCGGGTTTGGGCATCCAGTTCAGTCGCTGCCCGACGCGATACCCCGGAAACCCGGTGCCAGTGAAATAGGGTTCGTCCCAGCTGCCGTCGTCCCGCTGTATGTCCAGCAGATATTGGACCCCCTTATGGCAGGCTTCCGAGCCGGCTTCTCCCGCCGAGATGAGCGCCAGCAGGGCCCAGGCCGTTTGTGACGCTGTGGAGGGGCCGACGCCCCGCAGCGAGTCGTCCACGTAGGAGCCGCAGCACTCGCCCCAGCCGCCGTCTTCGTTCTGGTGCGACAGCAGCCACTCTACCGCCTGACGGACATAAGGCTGGCTCATATCGTCGCCGATGGCCTCCATGGCCGGCAGCACGGCGCCGGTGCCGTAGATGTAGTTGACCCCCCAGCGGCCGAACCACGGGCCGTCGCCTTCCTGCTCCTGCCGGAGGAACTGGTAGCCCCGCAGCACTGGCGGATGATCCATGGAATAGCCCAGCAGTCCGTACATTTCCAGAATGTGGGCCGTCACGTCGGAGCTGGGCGGGTCCAGGGTCTCGCCGAAGTCGAAGAAGGGAATCTTGGTGACGTACCAGCGATCGTTGTCCTTGTCGAAAGCGGCCCAGCCGCCGCTGCGCGACTGCATTCCCTCAATCCACTCCACGCCGCGCCGGACGGCCTCCCGCCGGTCTGCTTCGTCGGCACCCTCCAGCCTTGCCAGGGCCAAGGCGATGATGACCTCCGAGGAATCGTCAATGTCGGGATACTTCTCGTTGTGGAACTCGAAGGCCCAGCCACCGGGGGGGGTGTCCTTGGCCCTCACCTGCCAGTCGCCCTCGGCCAGTATCTGGTTTTCCATCAGCCAGCGGCTGGACTGCTGCACCATGGGGTCGTCGCTGGGCACCCCGGATTCCAGCAGCGCCAATTGGGCTAGGCAGGTATCCCACACCGGCGATATGCAGGCCTGCACCGAGCAGGTGTCCTCGTCCTCAATGGCGAAGGAGTCGAACCCGTCGAACCCCTTGTTCAGCGCGTCGGCGAACTCTTCCCTCCCGGCGTGATGCAGGGCGATGAGGGAATAGACCCACGGCGGCTGGATGCCGCCCCATGAGCCGTCGGCCTCCTGGTGCTCCAGGATCCACTCGATCGCCCGCCGCCGGGCCAGCCCACGGAGCGGCTGCATCGGTACCTTGCGGTACAGGTTCATCAGCCGGTCCAGCGTGAAGAGCCCCCGGGACATCCAGTCGTCCGGTACCGACAGCGAGAAGTCGGTCGCTTCCTTGCCGTTGGGATACAACTCGTCTATCCGGGCCGAGTCCGGCACGGGGCAGTAGGGCCGCTCGGTAAGGATGATGCTCATTGGCACAATGGTTGCCCTGGCCCAACTGGAAAACTCGTAGATATTGAAGGGCGCCCAACTTGGCAGCAGTATCAACTCCGGCGGCAGGTTGGGCGTTCCGCTCCATTCCCACTGCCCGAACAGGGCCAGCCAGATTTTGGTGAATACCCGGGTCCTGGGGACGCCGCCCTTGCTCAGGATGAACTCCCGCGCCCGCGTCAATGCGGGCGAGTTCGCCGGGTGTCCTGCCAGCTTGAGTGCGAAGTAGCACTCAATGCTGGTGCTTATGTCTCCGGGGGCCTCGTAATACTGCCCCCAAGAGCCGTCGTCCTGCTGCTTGGTCAGGATGTAGTTGGCAACCTTCCGCCATCGTTCCGGGTTCTTGCGGCCCAGGAAATGGCTCAACATCAGGTATTCGGCTTCCATGGTGGGATTCGACTCCAGTTCGCCCCACCAATAGCCGTCCGGGTGCTGAGAGCCCCGGAAATACCTGTGGGAATGGCGGATTGCCTGCTTAACTTTTTCCGCCAATTCGGCCGGTTCTATCAGTCCGTTTAGCATTGAACCCATAGATTCTGCCTTCAAGACTTTGCGCCGTCCCTCTTGGAATCCAGGTAACCGTGGCTGGTGAACCATTCCGCCGCCTGTTCCAGCGCCCGCTCCACCGGGCTTTGGGGCAGCCCCAACTCCCGAATTGCCCGCTCACTGCTCACCCAAGCGGGTTTCCGGGAGGCCAGCACTCCCTCCACTGGTATGGCCGGGGGGCGATCATTCACCCCCGGCCATACCCTCCCCCTGAGGGGGAGGGAGCGGACCGCCTGCTCCGCGTAGCCCGCGCCGACCACCAGCCAGTAGGGCAACCTCACCCTGGGGGCCGGCAGTCCAGTTATCCGGCTGAGCATCCCGAACATCTCCTTCAGCGTCACGTTCCGGTTGCCCAGGATGTACCTTTGCCCGACCCGGCCCCGCTCCAGGGCCAAGATGTGCCCGGCGCTCACGTCGGCCACGTCCACCAAGTTCAGCCTGGTGCCGAGATAGGCCGGGATACGCCGCCGGAGGAAGTCCAGCACGATCCTTCCGGTGGGCGTCGGCTTCACGTCCCACGGCCCCACCGGAGCCGTCGGGTTGACCACCACCACGGGCGCTCCCTCCCCGGCCAGCCGCAACGCCTCCCGCTCGGCCTGGTACTTCGACTGCTTGTAGTGGCCGTGCAGGGTGTGGGGAGTCAGGGGCGTGTCCTCGTCGCCCAGGCAGACGCTACACGCCGACGTCTTCACCCCCACCCTGAGCCTCCCCCTGAGGGGGAGGGAACAGGTGCAGGAGGGCATCCCGATGGTCGAGACGGTGCTGGTGTAGACGATGCGCTCCGCCCCTGCGGCTGTGGCGCATTCCAGCACGTTCACCGTGCCCCCGACGTTGGCCCGCCGCACCGCCTGCGGGTCCCTCGACCAGAAGGTGTAGGCGGCGGCGCAGTGAAACACTGCCTGGCATCCCTCTGCCGCCCGCCGCACCGACTCCCGGTCCAGGATGTCCCCTTCGACCCGCTCGATGCCGGTGCCTTCCATTGTTAATGAGTTGCTTCCGGGCCGGGCCAGCGCACGGACTTCGTAGCCCCGAGCGTAAAGCTCGCGGGCCAGATTGCCTCCGATAAACCCGGTGGCCCCGGTGACCAGGACTTTCATCGTTGCCTAACGTCCCCGCCCTGACCCTCCCCGGAAGGAGAGGGAACAATGGGCCTAGTAGATGGCATCGGCGGATGCCTTTTCCCTGACGCTCCTTCGCCTTTCCGCTTCCAGTTTCAGATAGGACATTCCGAACCGGGTGAGAACGGCCTGGCACAGATCCATTTGCGATTTTAGGTGCAGCATCATCGGAATGCGCCATGGTTTCATTAACACTTCGGTAAGAATCGCGTTGCGGCCCCTGGACAGCTTGGGCAGGTAGCCTGGCAGGCGCTGTTCGGCCGTGTCCAGGATCACCCGCACCGAGATGAAAGGCACGCCCGCGTCCCTTGCCGCTCCTGCCACGGCGTGGTCTTCCATGTTTACGCTGGCCACGCCGTACTTATCGCGGAGCTGTTGACGCTCCCAGTTCTCCAAGATCAGGTGGTCGACAGTGAGGGAGCTAGTCCGGCTCGGGGGTATCCTCGACGATGCCGCCGCGGCCTCCGCCAGCTTCACCATCGCCGGATCGGGCATCACCGCCTCTGCCGCCGGTTCATCACCCGTATCCCGCTGGTAGCTCCCGGCCAGAACCATCTCGCCCGTCTCCATCCCAGGATCAACGGCTCCCGCAACCCCCAGCATCAGCACTCCCTGGGGTTGTCGCTTGCCGTTAGCCAGCGCAGCAGCTATCGCGGCGCCGGCCCGCTTCGGCCCGATACCCACCCTGTGAACTTCCACGGGAAAGCCCACGCCTCCCGACGGTTCCAGAGCCTCCATCTCCCGCCGCAGGCCGGCCAGCTCCTCTTCCATACTGGCGACGATGTAGAGCAATCTCCCCTCACTATGGCTCTCACCCCCACCCTGACCCTCCCCCAGAGGGGAGGGAAACATAATGAGAGGGAGAGAAAAATGTTAGGCGGCGGTGATTCCGCCCTTGTGGGCGGCTCCCGACTTGATCAGCGTGGCCCAGTCGCGCGGCGACTGTACCGCGGCGAAGATGGTGGCCGACTCGAACCCGCAGTGCATCATGCAGTTGGAGCAGCGAGGGTCCTTGCCGACGCCGTAGTTGTCCCACAGGTCCTTATCGAACAGCTCGGCGACGTGCTCGACGTGTTCGTCGGCCAGTGGGTAGCACGGCTTGCGCCAGCCCATCACCGTGTAGGTCGGGTTTGACCACGCCGTGCATTGGTACTCCCGGTCGCCCTTCAGGAAATTCAGGTAGAGCGGGTTGTTGTAGAACCGCGCCCCCTCCGAATTTTCCGGGTCTAGGATCTGCCGGAAAAGGTCGTGCGACTCCTGCCGGGTCAGGAAGATTTCCTGGTCCGGCGCGTCAATGAAGTCGTAGCCCGGAGAGATCATCGATCCTTCCACACCGATGTCGCCGACTAGGCGGAACATCTCGGACAGGTCCTCCACGTCGCTGCCCCGGAAGACCGTGGTGTTGGTGCAGACACGATAGCCCCGGTCGAGAGCCTGCTCCAGCACGGCCACCGCCTTCTTAAACACGCCGGCTCGTGCCACCGACTCGTCGTGCTTCTCCTCCATCCCGTCCAGATGGACCACCCAGCACAGGTACTTGGAGGGCGGCACCTTCTCCATCACCCGCTCCAGCAGCAGGCCGTTGGTGCAGCAATAGACGAAGTACTTTTCCTCCACCAGACGGTTGATGATTTCGTGGATGCGCGGGTGGATGGTCGGCTCGCCCCCGGCGATGGAGACGATGGGCGCCCCCGACTCCTTGACCGCGTTGATGGCTTCGTCAACGGGCATCATCTTGTCCAGCACCGGCTTGTACTCGCGGATGCGCCCGCAGCCGATGCAGGCCAGGTTGCACATCTCAAGGGGCTCCAGCATGGTGACCAGCGGGAACTTGCGCCTTCCCTTGGCCTTGTTCTTCAGGATATAACCGGCGAGGCGGACGGAAAGCTCCACGGGCCGTTTGGCGCGCTTCGCGGTGGCTGTCATCGGCTGTCCTTCGCGTAAGTAGAGTCCGGAATGCGGCAATACGCCCCCGGCATAAAGTCCGCGATTCCTATTCTATGCTTGCAAACCTGTTTTAATACACCCCGGCTTGTCAGTATTCCCTTCGGGCGAGAAAATCCACCAGTTCCTCGGCTTCCGCCCTGGCCCAGCCGGGCAGGGTTATGTGAGCCAGAGCGTCCAGTGCGCGGTTGGCCGCCGACTCGGTCAGCGCCTGCGAGTGTTTCCGGGCGCCCACTTCGTCCAGCACCGCCAGGACGCGCTGAACGTCGTCTTCCTCAAGTTCCGTCTGGCCGTAGATGCGTTTCAGGTCGTCCAGCGCCGCGCCGCCCGCCCGCTCAAGGGCGAACACCACGGGGTAGGACTTCTTGCGGCGGCGAATGTCGTTGCCCGTCGCCTTGCCCAAAGTGGCCTCGTCGCCCCAGATGCCCAGGTAGTCGTCCCGAATCTGGAAGGCCCGCCCCAGCCCCTCGCCGAATCTGGCGAAGGCCCGCACGGCCGTTTCGTCGCCGTCGGCCAGCAATGCCCCGGTCTCCAGCCCGCAGCGGATGAGGGCGCCGGTCTTGCAGGCGATCATGTGCAGGTATTCCGCAGTGGTGATGTCGGTGCGGCCCTCGAACTCCAGGTCGAGGCATTGGCCCTCGATCATCGCCAGGTAGCTGTTGTTCAAAGTTTCCGAGATCCGCAACAGCACAGCCGCCGAAACGCCTTCCTGTTCCGCCCGGAGCGCGGCCAGGTCGCCGGTGGAGTGCATGGCGTTGCCCGCCACCAGCGCCCGGGGGATGCCCCACAGGCTCCATGCGGTGGGCCGGTGCCGCCGCTCCAGGTCCTGGTCCTGTATGTCGTCGTGCAACAGGGAGAAGTTGTGAATCAGCTCCAGCGCGGCGGCGGCGGGCAGGGCCCGGTCGCAGGCCGAGGCCAGCGCCTCGCAGGCGAAGAGGCACAAGGTGGGTCGCAGGGCCTTGCCCTGGGAAGTGGCCGAGGCGGCGGGGGCGCCGTCCTGTTCCACCCAGCCCAAGTGATAATGCAGGAGCAGTTGAAAGTCCGCTCCCCTGGTTTTGGGCACGTCGCGGCCAAGCTCCTCTGCTATCCAGCCCTGGTAGCGGGAAAACATTCCCGGCAACTGAGGACCGGGGCGGGCAACAGCCGGAGAGCCGGAATTCGAGTCCGATGCCATCGCCTGCGTTATCCTGCCTTTCCCTGAATTACCTGTGTATGAGCGCCAGTTGCTGACTGTAACCCGTTAGGCGGCCAGTAGGGGCCGGGCGGGCAACATCGGTTGCCGATGTATGGCAACGCATGCTAACAAAGCCCCATAACAGTGTCAAGCAAAAATTAGAGAAGTAACAACAAAATCGCTCGAAAATCGCTCTTGGAAGCAAGAATCAACCCCCTGGGGAATTCAAAACGTCCCCTTTCCCTTGAGGGAGAGGGTTAGGGTGAGAGTGCCACCCGGCGTCCGGCTCTGTGGATGTGCGGGCACCAAATAGGCCACATACAGCGCCCTGCCCTGCTCCACCCCCTTCCCGATCTTGACGGCATCCGGGTACTCCGCTTCCAGCGCGGCGGCCAGGGGAAGATGCTCGTCGAGAAACACAAAAACGGTGTCCTCGGCAATGCTCATGGTGCGCCCGTGCCGTCGCCGCTCCGGCCTTTCAAAGTTCCCCTCAAGAGACAGGTGCAAGGGACAGGTAATCCGGGTGACCTCGCCGCCGCATTATGGGCCGCGCCAACAGTCCATCTAAAGTAGTACATCAACCGCCCGGCAATTCCGGCAAAATGACTGCGCGGTGAGCAAAATGGTTGACACCCCCGCCAGATTGCCATATATTTCTATCTTGTAACGAATGTTATATAAGGACGGCACCCCCAAGCTGGCAACGCAAGCCGGGTAGGGATGTCTCCTTGCTGTAACAGGGCGAATAACACCGCGTTTAAAAGCCTGGTAACCGAAAGTTAAAGGGAAAAGGCTAGAAAAAAGGAGGAGCATATGGCTGACCAGGACATTGCATTGGTAGCTCACCTGATGCGTCGCGCCGGTTTCGGAGCGAGCCGGGATGAGATTGAGGCCAAGGCAGCGCAGGGCTACGACAACGTAGTTCATGATCTGCTGAACCCCACCGGCGGCATCGACGACGACATCCTGATGCGCTATAACCCGTCCTATTACGAACCGGGCGCCATCGAAGTCAACACCCAGCTCTGGGTGTACAAGATGATCAACAACCCCAACCAGCTCCAGGAAAAGGTCGGCCTGTTCTGGCACATGATCTTCTGCGCCGGCCACAGCAAGATCGACAGCGGCCAGGAAATGGGCATCATGGTCAACATGTTCCGGGAGCACGGCATGGGCCGCTTTGATGACCTGCTGCTCAGGCTCTCCGAAAACCCCGGCATGATGTACTACCTGGACAACACCGAGTCCCACAAGGCCAACCTCAACGAGAATTATGGCCGTGAGCTCCTTGAGCTCTTCTCCCTCGGCGTCGGCAAGGACGGCGCTTTCAATTACAGCGAGGACGACGTAAAGGTCTGCGCCCGCGCCTTCACTGGCTGGAACGTGGCCCCGTCATACCCGCCCTTCCCCCATGGCCGCAGCCCCTGGAACTTCCGCTTCGACCCTGCCGACCACGACGAAAGTGAAAAGACCTTCTTGGGCGAGACCGGTCCCTGGAACGGCGACGACATCCTTCGCATCATCTGCGAGCAGCCGGGAACGGCCCGCTTCCTCGCCCGCCACATGTACAACTACTTCGTGGCCGACGAGCCGCAGATCCCCGCCTGGCGGCTGACCCCGCCGCGGGACGTCGAGGCAATAGAGATCCTCGAGAAGGTCTACTTCGACTCCGGCCACTCCATCAAGGCCATGCTTGAGGCCCTGTTCACCTCCGACTTTTTCAAGGACGAGTCGGTCCGCTACCAGAAGGTCAAGAACCCCACCGAGATGGTCGTCAGCCTGCTTCGCATGGTCGGCGAGCACAAGGATATCAAGCCCGGCCTGTTCGAGCTGTCCCAGGAGCCCAAGTACATGGGCCAGGATCTGATGAACCCGCCCACCGTCGAGGGCTGGCACACCGGCCGCGAGTGGATCGACAGCGGCACGCTGGTTGAGCGCATCAACTTCGCCGCCGAGATGCTCGGCAACACCGAGTTGGAAGGCGTCCGCGGCCTAGTCTCCCGCCTGATGGATCGCGGCGAGACCCTGAGCCCTGAGCAGTTCGTGGACGGCTGTCTCGACATGACCGGCCCGGTGCAGGTCACCGCCGACACCCACGCCCAGTTGGTGGCCCACGCGGCCCAGGAAGGCAACCTGAGCCACGGCAGCGATGCGGAGCGCGTCACCTTCACCCGCCGCACCGGCGAAATGTTCCAGATGATCGCCGCCACGGCCGAGTTCCAGTTCGAGTAAACCCGTTTCCAATTGGTCCAACCGCTTGTTTCGAGTCTGCCGACCGGCAAGCGGTTGGGCGGCCAGTAAAGGCAACCACAGAGACGCAAGTCACAACGCTAGAAGGAGAAACAAATGGTATCGACCGCGAAAGACCCTGTCTTGGCCGTCCTCTCCCTGTCCGGCGGCAACGACGGTCTGAACACCGTTATCCCGCGCAACAACAGCCGCTACCGGGACTTCCGCCCCACCATCGGTGTGCCGGAAGACCAGATCCTGCCCATCAACGACGAGTTGGGCTTCCACCCCACCATGGCTCCCCTGATGAAGTTTTGGGAAGCCGGGCAGTTGGCCGTATTCGTCGGCATCGGCTACCCCACCCCCAGCTACTCCCACTTCCGCAGCATGGACATCTGGCACACCTGCGAGCCCGAAATCATCGGCACCGAGGGCTGGCTGGGCCGCGCCGCCAAGCTGATGGATCCCACCGCCGAGAACGTGCTGACCTCCGTTAACTTCGGCCGCGGCCTCCCCCGCGCCTTGGTGATGGAAGGCGTCCCCGTCGCCTCCGTCGGCAACCTCGAGACCTACGGCCTGCTCACCGGCATCGACGGCGAAGACCAGCGCAACAGCGCTCTGGACGTCTTCGGCCGCATGTACTCCCCCGCCATCGGCTCCGGCGCGGTGTTGGACTACATCCACTCCACCGGCACCGACGCCCTGAAGGGTGCCGACATTCTGTCCACCGCTCCCGACATGTACACCTCCAATGTCGAGTATTCCAATACCGTCATTGGCGGCTACATGAAGAACATCGCCCAGACCCACCTGGCCAACTTCGGCACCCGCGTCCTGTACACCACGTCGCCCTACAACGGCTTTGACTCCCACGCCAACCAGGCGCAGGCCAACGCCGCCCTGTGGACCGACGTTTCCAACACCGTCGACACCTTCATCACCGACCTGCGCGACCACGACGCCAGCGACAACGTAACGCTGTTGCTGTTCAGTGAGTTCGGCCGCCGCGTCGCCGACAACGGCTCCGGCACCGACCACGGCGCAGCCAGCGTTGCCTTCGCTGTCGGCGAGCACGTCAAGGGCGGCGTCTACGGCGCCTACCCGTCCCTGGCCCCGGCAGATCAGGAAGTGGGCGGCAACCTGGCCTTCAACCTGGACTTCCGCTCCGTCTACTCGACGATCCTCGAAGACTGGTTCGGCCTCGAGGCTGAGCCCATCGTCAACGGCAACTTCGAGCGCGTCAAGTTCTTCAACACCTAGACCGCTTCCGGCTATTGAACCCAACGGGAAGGCGCGCTCCGTGGGCGCCTTCCCACTCCAAAGCACGATGAGGTAAGGATATGGCAACACATTTCTTCGGTCTAAAGGACCGGACGTTTTACCATAGCCATGCCGTCGGCCGGAACGAATTCGCCGGCACCGGTTTCCGCAACCCGGTGGACATGGCTATCGCTTCCGACGGCTCGGTCTATGTCGTCAACCGCTCCTACGAGAACCGCCCCGACGGCGTGCACATGACCGTCTGCACTCTGGACGAGGAATACATCAGCGCCTTCGGCGAGTACGGCGAGGGCAACGGTCAGTTCGTCTGGCCCACCGCCGTGTCGCTTGACAGCGACGACAACGTGTACGTCGCCGACGAGTGGCTGAACCGCATCACCAAGTTCACCCGCGACGGTGAATACGTCAGCAAGTGGGGCGTCTCCGGTTCCGGCGAGGGCGAGCTCAACGGCCCGTCCGGCTTGGCCATCGACTCCCACGGCCACATGATAGTGGTCGACAGCAAGAACAACCGGGTCCAGAAGTTCACCCTCGACGGCCAGCACATCGGCAGCTTCGGCTCTGAGGGCAGCGGCCCCGGCCAGTTCAACATACCCTGGGGCATCGCTATCGACAAGAACGACAACATCTACATCGCCGACTGGCGCAATGACCGCGTACAGGTCTTCAACCACGATGGCGAGTGGCAG
This sequence comes from Dehalococcoidia bacterium, assembly GCA_965226875.1. Classification (GTDB taxonomy): domain Bacteria; phylum Chloroflexota; class Dehalococcoidia; order Lucifugimonadales; family UBA3495; genus VXOI01. The sequence continues at coordinate 211,710 of OZ245439.1, forward strand.
CAGACCATCGGCTCCAGCGGCTCCGGTATCGGGCAGTTCAACCGCCCCAACGGACTCTGTGTCGACGCCGACGGCGACATTTACGTTGCCGACTGGATGAACAACCGGGTGCAGGTCTTCGCTCCCGACGGCCGTTTCATCACCCAGTTCGTCGGCGACGCCGCCCTCTCCAAGTGGGGCAAGGACAAGCTGAATTCCAACCCCGACATGATTCGGCAGCGGAATATTGCCTACTCCAACGACCCCACCTACGAGCGGCACTTCGCCCACCCCTGCGGTGTGCGGATCGACGAAAAGGGTCGCATCGCCATCATCGACCACACCCGTGGCCGCATCCAGGTCTACATCAAGGAAGAGGAACCCGTCCTCCGCTAGACCGAGGCCCGCAACGGCAAGAACGTAGGGGCGCACAACCGTGCGCCCCTATGCTTTTGGTTGACAGACATCCCCTCTCCCTCTGGGAGAGGGATAGGGTGAGAGCGTTTCTCTCTGCTCTAGCTGTCCGGCCCGTGGGGCATCCCGTTGTCGATCCAGGCGATAATCTCCTCGACCTGATCACGCGGCATGAACGGCCCGCGCAGCGGCATCCGCCCGGACGTGCCCACGCTGCGGGCCAGCGAGCGGACAAGCTGCGTGTCCCTGCCGGGGATCCCCGGCTCAATGGCGCGGATTCCTGATAACACGGAAGCCTGCAATTCCTCCGGCGTTTCCCAGTAATAGGCGTGGATGCCCGGCAGAGGCTCGCGGCCCCACCGTTCCTTCCACTTGTCCATTATCCCGTCCAGGAGTTCCTTGACCCTGGGCCAGTAGACCACTTTCTCGTTGCTGGAACCTTCGCTCATGTCCCCTAACCCAAATTCAGATTGTTGTCGCCGTTTTGTCCGGCATTTCTGCCCCGGAACATTATTGATTCCCGCCTTTGCGGGAATCAAGAGACGCGCCGGGAATAGCGGGGCTGGATTAGCAATGGCGGGCTGGTCCGGTCAGCGGGGATGCTCGCTCACCGTTTCCCGTTGCAGCAGCTCGATGGCGTGATGTAGAACGGGCTGCACCACCTCGAGGCACTCCCGCACGCCCTTGGTGTTGCCCGGCAGGGTGATAATCAGCGTGTTGCCGCGAATACCCGCCACCGACCTGCTGAGCATGGCCATGGGCGTGAACTCCAGGGTTTTGGCCCGCATCGCCTCGGCCAGCCCCGGCACTTCCTTGTCCAGGATCGACAGGCAGGCTTCCGGCGTAACGTCGTGGCGCCCCAGCCCCGTGCCGCCGGTGGTGACAATCAGGTCAACCCCCGGGGTGTCGGCCCATTCGGCCAGCCGTTCTGCTATCGTGGCGCGGTCGTCGGGCACCACTTCGGAGCACACAACCTCGAACCCGTCGGTCGTCAGCATATCGCGGATGGCCTGGCCGCTGGTGTCCTCGCGGTTGCCCTGCGCCCCCGAAGTGCTGACCGTCAAAACGCCCAATCCAAACATAATGCCCTCCGCCGGAAATAATACCATAACCCGCCGAACCGGAAAACGCGGACGAGAAATCTGTTAGTTGTTTCCTCTCCCTCCGGGGAGGGTTAGGGTGGGGGCGTGTCTGTTCGTGAGCGAGCATCGTCTGTGCCAAGAATTCACCCTCACCCCTACCCTCCCACTCTGGAGAGAGGAGTATTGAAGATTCTGGACTTGTCCAGCCCGCGTTGACAACCCAACGGCCCGCGACTATATTCACTACGAATTTCGCTGGAAAGCTGACCTCTGGAAACGAACCGTTGAAGACCGACCCCAATTGCGTCTTTTGCCAGATAGTCGCCGGAAAGTCGCCCGCGCGAGTGCGTTATCTGGACAACGACATAATCGTAATCGTCAACAGGCTGGACTGGGTTCCCCTGATGTTGCTGGTCATGCCCAAGGAGCACCTGTCGCAGATAGGGATGTGGGACAGCGGCCTCCTGCCGCACTTGGGCAGGCTGGCGGTGGACATGGGGGCGATGTACTCCCCCAACGGCTTCCGCATCTTGTCCAACTTTGGACGCGACGGGCTGCAGAGCCAGAGCCACGGCCATCTCCATGTGGTCGGAGGTACCTTCCTCGGCCATTACGTCGAGCATGACCTCGGCCTGTCCTCCGTCCCCAGTCCATACCTCGCCAGTCCCCGGTAGCCAGAATCTTTCGAGGGAGCAAACCGACTTGCCTGAGACAGTCCTTTACGAAAAGCGGGACAACATCGTAGTAATGACCCTGAACCGGCCCGATGCCCTCAACTCCATCAACCGGCAGTTGCGCAGCGAGTTGGCCGAGGCGATTACCGAGTTCGACAGCGACCCGCAGGCCTTCGTCGCCATCATAACCGGCGCCGGACGCGCCTTCTGCGCGGGCCGCGACCTCAAGGAGCGGGCGGAGGACAACGCCGAGGGAGTGCAGGCCCGCGCCTCCCATAGCATGAGCCCCGAGCGGCCCTACATGTGGCCCCAGACCTGGAAGCCGATGATCGCCGCGGTCAACGGGTTCGCCCTGGCCGGCGGCTGGTCCATCGCCCAGATGTGCGACCTCCGCCTGGCCTCTGAGGACGCCAAGCTGGGCATCACCGAGAGCAAATGGAGCCTGCTGCCGCCCTTCGGCACCATCCTGCCCAAGATGATACCCATGTCGGCAGTGCTGGAGCTGGTATTCACCGCCGCCCCCATCTCGGCCCAGCGAGCCTACGACATCGGCTTCCTCAACAAGGTAGTCCCCGCCGAAGACCTGATGGAAGAGGCCATGGCCCTAGCCCAGCAGATCGCCGAGAACGCTCCCCTTGCGGTGCAATACTTCAAGGAACTGGCCTACCGGGGCCTGAACATGTCCACCCAGGACATCTCATCCCTCACCTACCACATGTACGACCAGCTACTCACCACCGAAGACAGCAAGGAAGGCCCCCGGGCCTTCGCCGAAAAGCGCAAACCCAACTGGCAGGGCCGGTAGCCCCGCAGGCAGGCACAAGGCGGAAACAACACAGGGACGGGATTCATTCCCGCCCCTGACTTTTCAGTCAAGCGCCCGATTGATGGCCTTCAGGAATTCCTAAGAAACTATCTCAAAATCAACTGGCCGTCCTGATATACCGGCATCGCTGACCAAAGGCCATAGATTCCCGCCTGCGCGGGGAATGACGGGCGCCTGCGCGGGAATGACGGGTTGGGTGCCGCGCTACGTTTTGAGATAGTTTCTTAATCCCCCGCTTCCCGCACCAGCCGCCGCACCTTGTCCGGGCTTAGAGGCAGGTCGCGCACCTGCACCCCCAGCGGCGCCAGCGCCTGCGACACGGCGTTGGCCAGCGCCGCGCCCGTCGCCACGATCCCGATCTCCCCGCCGCCCTTCACGCCCAGCGGGTTCAGTGGCGATGGCGCCAGGTCCAGCACCTTCGTCTCGAAGTCCGGGATGTCCGTCGCCGTGGGCAGCAGGTAGTCCATGAATGTGCCCGCTAACAGCTGCCCCTGCTCGTCGTAGACCAGTTCCTCCAGGATGGTCGCCCCCACGCCCTGGGCCGCCGCGCCTGTTATCTGCCCGTTCAGCAGCAGCGGGTTGATGACATGGCCCACGTCCTCAACAATGACGTAGCGCACGATGTCGATTTCCCCGGTCTCTGGGTCCACCGCCACGTGGACCGCGTGGGCGCCGCAGGGGTACAGCTCCTGCGGCGACTGGAAGTAGTGACTGGCCTCCAGCCCCGCCTCGCCCAGGTTGTAGCGGCTGGCCGGAGCCGCCAGGCGCAGCACTTCCGGCAGCGTCAGCGTCAAATCGGTGTCCGCGGCGCCGCCCTTCCGGTGGACCATACCGGCGGTCAGCTCCAACTCCGAGGGGTCAACATCCAGGTAAGCGGCCGCCACTGCCAGGACTCGCTCCCGCAGCTTCTGCGCGGCGCCGTAGACCGCGTTCCCCGCCAGCGTGGTGCCCCGGCTGGCGTAGGTGCCGCCGCCGTAGGGCGTCAGGTCGGTGCTGCCGTGGTAGACGGTGATGCTCTCCATTGGGACGCCCAGCCCGTCGGCGCTAATCTGCGCGAAGATGGTCTCGTGGCCCTGCCCCATCGTGGCAATGCCGAGGTAGACCGCGACCTCCGCCTTTGGCGCATCCTCGCCCTCTCCCTGTCCCGGATACGGCATTCCCCGCTCCCCGGGCAGCGGACCCCGGTGCGGGCCGCCTGCGTTGCTGACGACGATCCTCGCGCTCTCGCCAGGGTCGCCGGTCCCAGTGCTCTTGACGAAGCAGGCGGTCCCGACGCCGTGATACTTGCCGTTCACGTTCTGCCCGATGAGCGGCTTCAGCGATTCGTAGTCAATGTCCTCCAGAGCCTGCCGCAGCAGCGCCGGGTAGTCCCCGCTGTCGTATATGATGGAGTAGGACTCAGGCCGGGTGCGCCCCAGTTCATAAGGCATCATTTCGGGGGTGATGAGGTTCTTCAGCCGGAACTCCGTCGCGTCCATGCCCAGGTCGGCGGCCACGATGTCGAACAGCCGCTCCCGGAAGAAGCAGGACTCGTAGCGGCCCGGCGCGCTGAACGTCCCCATACCCACCTTGTTGGTCAGAACGCACTTCACGTCCCACTGGTAGTTGGGGATGTAGTAGGGACCGGGAAGCAGGGCAGTGGTGGAGGTCGGCACCGACGCGCCGTGAGTTCGCACATAGCCGCCCAGCGCCCCCAGCACACGGGCCCGCATCCCCAGTATCGTGCCGTCGCTCTTGACCGCCAACTCCAGCTCGCAGACGTGCTCGCGTGAGTGGTTGGCCGATATGAGATGCTCGGCCCGGTCTTCCGTCCACTTCACCGGCCGCCCCGTCTTGATGGCTGCGAAAGGCACCAGGAAATTCTCCGGGTAGAACTCCCCCCTTACGCCGAACCCGCCACCCACGTCCGGCTCCACGAAGTGGATGCGGTGCTCCGGCATTTGAAGCAACGACGACAGCACACCCCGGTTGTAGTGCGGCACCTTGGTCTCGCCCCACACCGTCAGTTGCTCCCGCCCCGGGTCGTAGGACGCCGCCAGTCCCCGCGTCTCCATCGGATTGGCGGTGTGGCGGTGGCAGCGGAACTCCTCCTTCCGCACGTAATCGGCATCGCGGAAGGCGGCATCCGGGTCGCCGATGGACGAGGTGAACTCGAAGGCCACGTTGGTGCCCTGTGCCTCGTGGATCAGCGTCTCGCCCTTCAGCGACTCCTTCACGTCCACCAACGCCGGTAACGGTTCGTAGACCACTTCCACGGCGTCCTGCGCGTCCTCGGCCAGGTAACGGCTCTCGGCCAGCACCACCGCCACCGGGTCTCCCACGTAGCGCACCTTCCCATGGGCCAGCGGGTATTGCAGGAACCGCAGCAGGTCGCTGTAGGCCCGCAGCCGCACCGGAATGGGGCGCGGCTCCACCATCGCGGCGATGTCATCGAAGGTTAGCACGTCAACCACGCCAGGCATTTCCAGCGCTGGCCCGGTGTTTATCGAGACGATGCGGGCGTGGGCATGAGGGCTGCGCACGATTGCGACATGGAGCGCGTTGGGCAGCTTCACGTCGTCCACAAACTGCCCCCGCCCCGTCAGAAACCGCCGGTCTTCCTTCCGCCGGATGGGCGCGCCTATGTATCTTTGCGTCATTACCGACCCCAACTCGCCTGGCAGACTTTGTACTCAATCCGTAGGGAGTGTCGTCAATTTAAGAATATCGGTCTCCAAGTGTCTGTTTCCGTCGTTCCCGCGAAAGCGGGAATCCAAAGGCCATTGGCAGCAAATGCGTATTTGCCAGCTACCGAATTCTGGATTCCCGCTTTCGCGGGAACGACGGTGAATATGACGACACTCCCTAGTTTGCGTGATTGATCCGGTTTCCGACAGTCAAAATGAAACTCCAGGCCATTGGCCCGGGCGTATTATCGCGCCCGGCGGAGAAATTCCCTGCCGTTCATGATTCCAGCAGAAAGCCCGCATCTCACGTCCGCGGTTCTACGTTTCTTCGGATCTCTTGATCATCTCCCACACCCGGCGCGGGCCGACTGGCGGGTGAGTCACCTCCACCCCCAGCGGCAGCAGCGCATCGGCGACGGCGTTGCCCACGGCGGTGAAAGCGCCGACGGTGCCGGCCTCGCCCACGCCCTTGACGCCACCCTCGGTGAAAGGCGAAGGCGTCTCGGTGTGTGTGGTCTGAATTTCAGGCACGTCGGGCGCGGTGGGGACCAGGTAGTCCATGAAGGTGCCCGTGAGCAGTTGTCCTCCTTCGTCGTATACCAGTTCCTCGTGCAGCGCGTTGCCGATGCCGCAGGCCACGCCGCCCACCACCTGCCCGTCCACGATAACGTGGTCGATGATGGTGCCGCAGTCCTCCACGCAGATGTACTGCTCCACCTTGACCAGCCCCGTCTCCCGGTCAACGCGGACGAAGGCCAGGTGCGCCCCGTGGCCGAAGGTCTGGTGCGGCGGGTCGAATGTGCGGGTGGACTGTAGGCCCCGCTCGATGCTGTCGGGCAGGGAGACAATCCGGGAGGCGTCATGGGCCGCCGCCGCCACGTTGGCAAAGGAAACGCTGCGCGACGGGTCAGCCGTGACGTAAATCTGGCCGCCGGCGATTTCTAGCTCCCCATTCTCTCCTTCCAGGAAGAAGCGGGCAATCTCGGTGGCCTTGCGCCTGATGTCCTGCACCGCCAGGCGGATGGCGCCGCCGGTACTGACCGCGCTGCGGCTGACCCCGGTTCCTGCCCCGAAGGGCACGGCGTCGGTATCGCCCTCCAGGATCTTGATCGTCTCGTAGGGAACGCCCAGCTCGCGGGCCACCAGAATGGCGAAAACGCTGTCGTGGCTCTGGCCGGTGGACTTGGCGCTGACCGCCACCATCACGTTGCCGCCGGCGTCCACCTTTATCGTGGCCGAATCGAAGGCGGGCAGTCCGTAGACACCCCGTCTGCGGTAGTCATGTGAGCCGGTGCTGGAATGCTCCACGAAACAGCAGATTCCGATTCCTGCCAGTTCGCCCCGCTCCCGCGCTTCGGCCTGTGCCGCACGCAGCTTCTCGTACCCCGAAACATCCAGCAGCTTTGCCAGCGTGCCGGGGTAGTCGCCGCTGTCGTAAAGCCGCCCGGCCGACGTGTCGAAAGGCTGGTCTTGGGGCTGGATGAAGTTCTTCATGCGAACATCCGCCGGGTCCAGACCCAACTGCTCGGCCAGAATGTCCATCACCCGCTCGATGACGAACACGCCCTGCACCGTGCCGACGCCCCGGTACGCAGCGCCGGGGCACTTGTTGGTCATGACACCGTAGGCGTCGCATCGGAAGTTGTCGATCCGGTACGGCCCGACGATGGACTGCCCGGCGGTCATCGGCTCCAGGCCCGCCGACGTTGGGCCGAGGGTGTGCGCCCCCTGGTCCACCAGCACCTTGGAGTCGATGCCCAGAATCCGACCGTCATTCTGGGCGGCCACCGACACGTCAATCTTCATTTCGTGGGCGTGTCCGCAGGCCAGAAGGTTCTCCATCCGGTCCTCGATCCACTTCACAGGCCGGTCTACCTTGCGGGAGAGAAAGGACAGTATGATGCCCTCCGGGTAGGCCGCGCCCTTGATGCCAAACTCTCCGCCCACGTCCGGCGATATGACCCGCACGGCGTACTGGGGCAGGCGCATGACGTTGGAGATGGTCGTCCGCACCAGGTGCGGCGAGCGGCAGGAAGCCCACACGGTCAGCCTTTCCTGCCCCCGGTCGTAGTGCGCGATGACTCCCCGCGTCTCCACCGGAACGCCGGTTTGCCGGGGAAATTGAAAGGTCTTCTCCAGCGTCAGGTCGGCCTGCCGGAAGGCTCGCTCCACATCGCCCCCGCCGAACTCGCGGTGAAAGACGATGTTGTCGTCCATCCCGGCATGTATCACCGGCGCATCGGGCGCCATGGCCTGTTCCAAACCGCCAACCACCGGCAGCGGCTCGTACTCCACGACCACCGCCTCGGCCATGTCCTGCGCGGCGTGAGGCGTCGCGGCGGCCACGGCAACGATGGGGTCGCCGACAAAGGTCACTTTTCCCGGCGGCACCGGGAAGCGGTCGTAGGGACGGGCGAATTCGCTGGAGCCGGGCGCGGCGGGCCGCACCGGGTTCACATGAGGCAGCACCTCATCGGGCGTGATGACGCCGATTGCTCCCGGCACCCTCATCGCCTCTTCTACGTTAATGGACTTGATATTGGCGTGGGCGACCTCGCTGCGCACGAAGGCGGCATAGCACATCCCCGGCAGCTTGATGTCGTCCACGAACCGGCCACGGCCCTGCACCATGCGGGCCAACTCCGGTCGTGCCACATGCTCATGAGTAACCATCGCGCGCTCCTTGCCGCTGTTGGTTTAGCGCTGTCTTCGGAAAAGCCTCCAGACCTCGATGGAGAAGCCGGGCAGCAGGCCCCCACCTTCCAGCACGTCATTTTCAGAAAGGACGACCGGCCCGTAGTTGGGCCGACTGACAATGACGGTGGTGTTCTCCGGGTTTAGTGTCCACACCTCACGCGAGCCGTAAGCCAGCCACATGGACGCTTTTTCGCTCATCTCGGGATTGGAGTCGCTGGGCGACTTCACCTCGATAGCCAAGTCGGGGGCCAACTCCGGGTAACCCTGCGTACCTTCGGGTATACGCCCGGAGGATATCCAGGCGACACCGGGGGCGCGGACCGTGTCGGGTTCAGTTTGCAAGCGGAATCCAGGTTCGCCTGTGCGTGTAACACCATGTCCGCTGCCGAACGTATATTGAGTCAGGAAATAGTAAGCCAGGCCGGTTACATCTGCGTGCGGGTCTCCTGCGGGCATTTTTTCTGCCGGCGCTCCCCGGATAAGCTCATACCGCTTGCCCTCTCCCCGTGGCAGCCGCAGCAACTCTTCGGCGGTCATCAGGAGTTCCCCCGCAGTCTCTTTAGGCACCAGGGTTCCTCGAATCAGTTCGTACCGATTGCTGTCCTTTGGCATAGCGAGCGGCGGTAACTGGCTCTTGTTCGTCAGTCATATCACACCTGCCAGCTTGGAATGATGCGCAGCTGCTATACCGTCCCCGTCTTGACAATCGCCTGCACGATGGGAGCATACCCTGTGCAGCGGCAGAGGTTGCCGCTGATGCCGGTGCGCACTTCGGCCTCCGTGGGGTTGGGGTTGTCGCGCAGGAAGGCGTAGGCGGTCATCAGGAAGCCCGGAGTGCAGAAGCCGCATTGCAGGGCGTGGTTCTCCTGGAACTGCGCCTGTAGCGGGTGCAGCTCATCGCCGTTGGCCAACCCCTCAACGGTCATCAGCTCGGCCCCGTCGGCCTGTACCGCCAGCAGCAGGCATGACCGCACCGCCTCGCCGTCCACCAGGATGGTGCAGGCGCCACAGACGCCATGCTCGCAGCCCAGGTGAGTGCCGGTCAGGTCCAGCTCGTTTCGGAGAAAGTCGGCGAGGGTAAGCCGTGGCTCCACCCGCCCCGTGTACTCCCGGCCGTTCACAGTCATCTTAATGTCAATCAGCGGTGTCATGGTGCGTCATCTCCTGGAACTATGCTTGACCTACTGGAATTGGCCCCGTCATTCTTGTGAAAGCGGAACTCCATAAGTTGCCGTGGGGAACGCCCCCACCGTAACCGTCCCCCGGAGGGAGAGGGGATTTTAGAGCGGCTTAACCCGAACAGGCGTCTTCCAGCGCCCGCCGGGCCATCACCGCGCTGACTTCCTTGCGGTACTCGGCGGAGGCGTGGATGTCGGAGCCGGGCGTCACTGCTGCGGAAACCAGTGCCGCCGCCTCGGCCCGGGCGTCGGCGTCCACCACGCGGCCCACCAGCGACTCCTCGGCGGCGGGCATCCGGGCGGGAGCGTCCCCCACGGCGAACATGGTGATGCGGGCTTCCCGGCAGACGCTGTCGGCGTCTGTCCGCAGCATCGCAACAGCGCCCACCAGAGCGAAGTCGCCTTGGCGTCGGCTCACTTCGCGGAAGCCCCAGCGCCACCCATCGCCTTGCAGCAGCGGCAGCCGGATTTCGGTGAGCAGTTGCTCCGGCGCGAGGGAGGTAATCAGCGGAGCGATGGCGAAGTCGGCGGCGGCAATCGTCAGCGCCCCGTTGCCGTCCGCCACCACGAACTCGGCGTCCAGCGCCGTGCAGAGCGCCGGCAGTTCTGCGGCGGGGTCGGCATGGGCCAGGCTGCCCCCGATGGTCCCCCGGTTGCGTATCTGGAAATGCCCGATGTGGGATATGGCGGCGGTCATCATCGGGAAGGCGTCCCGAATGGCGCCGGAGCGCTCCAGGTCCTTCTGCCGGGTCAGGGCTCCCACGGTCATCGTGCCGTCGGACGCGGAAATCCCGGACAGCCCGGCCACGCGGTTGATGTCAATGACCACGGCAGGACGCACCAGCCGCAGATTCATCATCGGCATCAGGCTCTGCCCACCGGCCAGCACCTTGGCGTCTGGGCCATGCTGGGACAGCAATTCCAGCGTCTCGTCCAGGGTGCTCGGAGCGAAGTAGTCGAATTTGGCTGGTTTCATATTCTTTCCCTCACCCTAACCCCTTCCCGTGGGAAGAGGGAATTGATCGTGAACCGTTGTAAAAAGGTTGACTTTAGTCGCAATGACCAAGAAAACCCACCATTCGCCGCCCCAACAGTTCAAGACGGCTCCGACCGGGAATCGCACCCGGAAACACCGAACTGGTCCCCACTCAAGCCCTTCCGCAGGCCTGAACCTGCGGATCAGCCTGAGCCGGATTGGATCCGCGTCTCCGCTTCCCCAGCCGGTACTGCGCTGCAAGCGCCGGTCTCAGCTGCCGAGAGATCGCACCCCAGTACGCCCACACGTGCTTCACTCGCTTCCTTGCAGGTACGGTGAAGGCGACATGGACGCCATTGCCAACAGGTGCAACCCGAAGGCGCGGGATACGCTCTGAGCAACCAAGCAAACGACGGGCCAGCACCAAGGCAGCCGCCTGATGGACGCTGAGCCCGTATCGTTTCATGAACTTGACCCGGCCCATCACTGAACTGAAGGCCGGGTTCACCTGATGTAACTCAACTCCCTGACGCTGGCCGCGGGAAATGAAATAAGCCTTGACTTTCCCATAGTTGAAACTGGAGAGCATCCGGGAGTACTTCCGGTTTTCACCTTCCAAGACAGACTTCTTCTCACGGAAGTCCAGCTTCTCGATAACGATGGGCTTGCCAGAACTACGGGCGTACTCGACCACCCCAGCCACCGCATCGCCGATCAGAGCCTCAGTCTGATGAGTGCTCTTGCCATAGGTGACCAGCGGCACCCGCCAGGCCTTCAAGCAGTTTCCAGACGCATCGGTCTCGGCGACCGCCAGATGGTCGGCGTTCAAATCGACGCCGATTGCACCACGCCGCCGGTCCGTGACAACCGTCACGTCCATCATATTGGTGGTAACGAACACCCGCCATCCCCTGGCATCCCGCTTGAAGCGATAGCTGATGGCCTGACCCAACCCCGTAGACCGGGCTTCCTTCTCCCCATGCTGCCGCTGATAACCGGCATACTCAGAATTGCTCTGAAGCGCAGCCAACACCTGGTCGTGGCCGTAGGCGAACCGCACTCCCCCAATGACCAAGTATTTGCCATACCGCTCCGCCAAAGAGTCCGGCATGCGCAACCGCAGGGTCAGAGTACCATCATCGGCAACATTCGCAACGCACAGCTGGCAACCAGCGGTTTCATCACGGCTCCCCAGTACGAAGAACTCGTCGCTCCGGGCATCCCGCCAGTCACTTAGCCATTCCTCATGGCTGTCATAACCATTGGCCTCAAGGTCATGCTGATTCCGCCACAACCGCTTCGAGCCGAAGCAGAGCCTCACCCGGCCTGCGGCAACATCAGCCTCCAACCCCGCCAGCCTGGATTTCAGATTGGCCAACCGGCGCCTCTTATGATGCACCTGATTCAAGCGCCCACGCTCAACAGCCTTGGCAATCTCAAGCTCAGCCCGGCCAATCCGGCGCTGAAGGCTATCCCGCCGGAGCACCATCGTCTCCCGCACCGACGACACTTTGCCCTCCAGCGAAACCCGCAGGCCGTTGAACATCCGAGCCGGTATCCCGTATCGCTCCAGGTACACCTTCTTCAGAGACGCAGGTAACTTACCGGCTGAAAAGTCCGCAAACAGTTTTCGCTGCACCCGGCCGTAGAGTTCCGCGTAAGCGGTCAATGCCGCCTCGCCCTCAATGGTCTCCACATCGCCATAGTCAGCGATCCGGGTCTGATAGGTGCTGACCAATGGGCCGTGCGACGGATTCAAACCCGTGGACGCTGAGTGACCTCTGTTGCGACGTACCATGACCACATCATACCAGAACTCGTGTTCGTGCTGCTTTAGTCCGCAACGCACACCAAAGACATCGCACATGGTCTGTCCGCTTGACTATTAACTACTATCACATACTGAAACCCACTAATTCGTGAGCAGTTGTTAACCCCTCAAATGGCAAGAGGGGAGTCTCCCTGGAGACTCACCCTCTGGAGATTGGCCCTATTGTTACACAGCCGCGCTAAATCTGGTATTCCGGGCGGCGGAGGAGCTGCCGCGCGATCATCAGCCGCATCACCTCGTTGGTGCCCTCGCCGATGATCATCAGCGGCGCGTCGCGGTAGTAGCGCTCCACCGGCGACTCCTTGATGAACCCGTAGCCGCCGTGGATGCGCATGGCATCCATTGTAACTTCACCGCACACTTCGCTGGCGAATAGCTTGGCCATGCCCGATTCCAGGTCAATGCGCCCGCCCTCGTCCTTCTTGGCCGCCGCGTCATAGACCAGCAATCGGGATGCCTGGATCTTCGTCGCCATGTCGGCCAGCTTCAGCTGTATGGCCTGGTGTTCGGAGATGGGCTTGCCGAAGGACTCGCGCTGTTGGGCGTACTTGATAGCCGCGTTGAACGCCGCCTGCGCTACCCCGACGGCCCGCGCCGCCACGTTGATGCGCCCGGTCTCCAGCCCGCTCATAACGTGGCCGAACCCGACCCCCTCCTGCTCGCCGATCAGGCTGTCGGCGGGGATGGCGTAATTGTTGAAGTTCAGCTCCACGGTGTCCAGTCCCCGGTATCCCAGTTTGTCCAGGTCGCGGCCCACCTCGAAGCCCGACCCCGGCTCGCCACGTTCCATCACGAAGGCGCTCAGCCCCCGGTGGCGCGGCTCGGCCTCGCGGTCGGTTCGGGCCAGCAGGCAGAACATATCGCCGTAGCGCCCGTTGGTGATGAACATCTTGGAGCCGTTGATGATGTATTCCTCGCCATCCTTGGTGGCGGTGGTCTGGAGGTTGGCGACATCGGTGCCGCCGCTCGGCTCGGTGAGCGCCAGACCGCCCCGCTTGCGCCCGGAGGCCAGGTCGGGCAGGAATCTTTCTTTCTGCTCCTCGGTGCCGTAGTGGGTCAGCACGTAGGTCAGGATGTGGTGGGTGCCGATGGCCCCACTGAGGCTCATTAGGCCCATGCTCAGTTCCTCGAAGATGGATGCGAAGGTGGTGTAGTCCAGCCCCAGCCCGCCGTACTCCTCGGGCACGGTGATGCCGAACAGCCCCAGCTCCTTCATCTGGTCGATCAGGTCGTGAGGCACCCGGTCGTCGCGGTCGATCTCTGCCGCCACCGGCTCCACCTCGCGGCGCACGAAATCGCGCACCAGGGCGACAATCTGGGAACGGGCCTCTGCGGGTGTTGCTACCACGGTTCGCTCCTTAGATGTTCTTGACTTGAAGAGACGTAGATGTATCTTGAATTAAAGGTGTCCGATTTCTGTCTGTTCTGATGTCAGTCGTTCAGCGCCGCCTGCGCCGCAGCCAGGCGGGCCACCGGGACGCGGAAGGGCGAGCAGCTCACGTAGTCCAACCCAACTTCGTGGCAGAAGGCCACGCTCTTGGGGTCGCCGCCGTGCTCCCCGCAGATGCCGATCTCCAGGTCGGGGCGCACCTTTCGGCCCGCCTGCACTGCCATGCGCACCAGCTCGCCCACGCCGTCGCGGTCGATGCTGGCGAAGGGGTCGGCGGGCAGCACACCCTCGTTGATGTAGTTGCGCAGAAACTTTCCCTCTGCGTCGTCGCGGCTGAACCCGTAGGTCATCTGCGTCAGGTCGTTGGTGCCGAAGCTGAAGAACTCCGACTCCTCGGCCACCGCTCCGGCGGTCAGAGCGGCCCGTGGCGTCTCCACCATCGTACCGAACTTGTAGTGGACCTCGACGCCCAGCCGCTCCTGCACCTCGGCGGCAACCCGGGTCAGGTCGGCCCGCAGGCGGCGCATCTCCTCCACGTCCACGGTCAGCGGGACCATAATCTCAGGGTGGACTTCAAGCCCCTCCGAGACCAACTGCGCCCCGGCGGTGATGATGGCCTCCACCTGCATCCGGTAGATGGCCGGGAAGGACAGCCCCAACCGGCAGCCGCGATGGCCCAGCATCGGGTTGGTCTCCCGCAGCGAGTCCACCCGTTGCAGGAACGCCTCCTTCTCTGCCAGCGTTTCGGCTGGCGCTCCGGTGGCCCGCAGGGTGGCCAGCTCGATGAGCAACTCCTCGTATGGCGGCAGGAACTCGTGGAGCGGCGCATCCAGCAGGCGGATAATCACCGGCTTACGCGACATGACGCGCAGGATTCCCCGGAAGTCGTTGGTTTGCAGCAGTTTCACCCGGTCCAGGGCCTGGTAAAACTGGATGACCGCTGACGGTATGTCGGCTACGTCCGGGTTCATAAAGGGGTTGGCCAGCGGGTCAATGTGATGGTCCTCGTGTTCCCTCCGCCACTCCTCGGCGGCCTCGGAATTCAGCAGCATCTGGCGCACGACGGGCAGGCGGTTGGGGTCGAGGAACATATGCTCGGTGCGGCACAGCCCGATGCCCTCTGCGCCCATGACGATTGCCTGGCGGGCGTCGGCGGGGGTGTCGGCGTTGGCCATCACCCCCAGCCTGCGGGTATCGTCGGCCCAGCCCAGCAGCACGTTGGCTTCCGGCAGGTCTTCGAGGCTCGGGTTCACGGTGGACAGCTCGCCGACGTACACCTGTCCCAGTGTTCCGTCCATGCTGACCCTGTCGCCCTCGTGGAGAGTGTGGCCGTTGCCGCTCATCTCCTTGAGTTCCAGGTCAACCTGCATCCCCTCGCAGCCGACGATGCAGGGCTTGCCCAGCCCGCGGGTGACCACCGCGGCGTGGCTGGTGACCCCGCCCCGGCTGGTGACCACCCCGGCGGCGGCGATGATGCCGTGGATGTCGTCGGGCTTGGTCTCCGGGCGCACCAGGATTACCTGCTCCCCCCGGCGGGCCAGGTCTTCGGCAATGTCGGCGTCGAAGCACACGCGGCCCGAGGCGGCCCCCGGTGAAGCCCCGGCGCCTGTGGTCAGCAGCCTTTCCGCCAGTGCGTCCTGCGACAAATCGGCGGCGAACTGGGGCACCAGCAGTTGCATGATTTCCTCCGGGTCAACCCGCTTGAGGGCCTGCTCCCGGTCAATCATGCCCTCGCGCACCATGTCCACCGCCGTCTTGACCGCCGACAGCGGAGTGCGCTTGGCGTTGCGGGTTTGCAGCAAATAGAGCCGCCCCTGTTCGATGGTGAACTCCACGTCCTGAACGTCGCGGTAGTGCTTTTCCAAGTTGGAGGCCAGGCGCAGCAGCTCCTCCGAGCGCTCCGGCATGGCTCCGGCCAAGGCCGAAAGGGGTTCGGGGGTGCGCACTCCGGCCACCACGTCCTCCCCCTGGGCGTTGCTCAGGAACTCGCCGTACATCTCGCGGCGGCCGTTGGACGGGTTGCGGGTGAACAGCACGCCGGTGCCGCTGGTGGGACCAAGGTTGCCGTACACCATGCCCATGATGGTCACGGCGGTTCCCATGTCGTGGTCGATGCCGTACTGGTTGCGGTAGACGATGGCCCGGGGGTTGTTCCAGCTACGAAACACCGCCTCCACCGCGCCGAAAAGCTGCTCCCACGGGTCGTTCGGCGGGGCAGCTCCGGCCGACTGCCGGGCGATGTCCTTGAAGTCGGCGGTCACTGCCTGCAACTGCTCTGCCGAAAGCTGGTGGTCCAGCTCCACGCCCGCGCGGGCTTTGTGAGCTGCCAGGCACTCCTCGAATGGCTCCGGGGGCACTTCCTGCACCACTTCGGCGTATATCTGGATGAAGCGGCGATAGGCGTCCCACGCCGGTCGCCGGTCGCCCATCATCGCGCCCAGCCCCTCGACGATTTCGTCGTTGATGCCCAGATTGAGGATGGTGTCCATCATGCCGGGCATGGAAATGCGGGCGCCGGAGCGCACCGACACCAGCAACGGATCGGCGGTCGAGCCAAACTGGTGGCCGATGGACTCTTCCAGTTCGGCGATGCGCTCGCGGATGGTCCCGGCCAGCCCCTCGGGCAGCGTATACCCACCGGCCAGATAGTCGCGGCAGACCTGCGTGGTGATAACGAACCCCGGAGGCACCGGCAGTCCCAGCTTTGTCATCTCGCACAGATTGCTTCCCTTGCCGCCAAGAAGGTCTGCCATCGAGGCGTCGCCTTCGCTGAACCGGTAGACTAATTTTGCTGCCTGAGTCTGAACAACCATGGGCGGGATACCCCTCCAGGACCGTGAGATTCCTCGGCTGTTTCCCCCCAATATTCCCTCTCTCTAGGCACAAGCCGGTCTTCCATTATACCCGACGGACGGAGGCAAGAAAAATTTGGCCGCGTCGGAACTAGGCTATCCAGAGACACAAAAATACCCTCTCCCATGAGGAGAGGGCGGCGATGGGGTGAAATCGCCCTCCACACACTTCACGACTTCTCCATCCCCTCCAGTGGCGCCATTTGGCATTCCTCGCTATTTCGCTGCCGCATCCAGTCCAAGTCACGCCCAATCAATAGTTCGGTCATTTTGGTATTGTGGGTGTTCTTCATGGGAATCGCCTCGAAGTCTAATCCATGTAGTTCTACCATTGCTCGCAATTCCGGTGAGTTATCGTAGGTCATCAGGAAATCGCCCTGTAGCCCAGCGGCCAACTCGAAGAGTGCATCGTGATCTATCTCACTGTGGACGTAAAGGCGTGAGCCTGCTTTTTTTCCAGCGGCGGTATAGGGAGGGTCTATAAAAAAGGCCGCGTTATTGGACTCAGCTAAATTTCCAATGACTGCCACCCCGTCTCCGTGGATGAAGTCAATCTTGTGCCTTACTGCTTCAATCGCGAGAATACGCTTGCGCAAGGTTAGCGGATACCACCGCGACCGTACCCCTTTCCCATTCTCCCCTGAATGAAGCAGACCAGTACCGGGGGCAATAATCCCACCGTGGTTAGTCCTGTTGCGAAGGATAGTCTGGAACGCCATCTCTCTCAGTGATGTCGGACTCTCGGACAGTTCACTCATTACCGAGTCTTTGGTCAGGTCAAAATCCTGAATGCGTGCTGCCAGCCACCGATTGTTTGTCCCTAATATGGTTTGCCAAACACTCGCGACCTGTTCGTCCAGCTCTACCATTAAGACACGATCCGCAAGATTTTCGAAGGCCGTTGTAAGGCTTACGGTGCCGCCTCCTGCAAATGGCTCAACTAGAAGGGTCGGCCTGTTCACGAAACTGTTGAGCCATTCGCGTATGTACGGAATGAGCCATGTCTTTCCGCCAGGATAACGGAAAGGGCTCCGCTGAGGCACGGAGGCTACATTGACGATTCCTCTGGATCCGGATTCGGCATCTGGAGACGGCATCGAATTATCCCAAGTCCAAGTCTATCTGTTGCGTGTCAGGAGGATTTGTTATCACCAGTTGCTTATCAAGCTTATCTTGAAGGCGCTTGATGAAATCATCGAGTTTGCCAGCCTCTGGCCGTGTAATCTGCTCCAGAGCTTTGCTGAATGTGGTGTAGACTGTCTGATGCGGTACAATCCGATAGCGATTCTGGTCTTGAACGGCTTCCAGGTCATACACAAACCAAGCAATATCCGCCTCTTGGGGTTCTGTTTCCTGCAGATTGGGAAGACTTTCGAATAAGCCTCTATCCAGTGCAACCCCGATTTTCTTGTTCCAATCGTTCAGGATCCCGCCCTTATAGAGAAGTTGAGGAGCGAGGCGCTTGCGGCTCGAGGAAAGATAGTCGGGGCGTGGGTAGTTTGCCTCTTCGGTCCAATCCATATCGGCGCGGCCGGCTGGATCGCCCATATAGAATTCGAATGGCCGACGCACATTGCCCGAGATATAGACGGCTTGAACCTCCAGAGCGCCGAAATCTAATACCTTACCCTCTTTGTCGTATTGCACCAGCACTATGTCTATGTTGCCCGCCGACTTCCCATTTTTGTCATTTAAGCGTACCTCAGTCAGAGAGGTCCACGTTGAGTCAGGCGGAAAGAAGAATGCCGCAGCGTGATCCACAATCAGCCATTCTTGGCGAAAACGAATGGGGCAGGTAATAGCAAGCCTCTCGTCCCTAACGATGCTGCAAACCCCGAGAGGGTCATTTGCCTTATCTTTGGTGCAATTGGGCACTTTGTTGCTAAAGGGGCACAACTTGTTCCTGCGATGCCGGGCGGCGCTGCTGGAAAAGTCATCTGGAGGGAATCCAAAAACCTCAGCTAATGGCTGATTCGGCATTTTCGACCTCGCATTAGCCTAGCGACTGCTCCACGGGCCTCCGGCGTCGTCCAGTCCTCACAACTGCAATTCCCCATTGGTGAAATCTTCTTGCTTACAAGTCCCAGCAGGGATGCTAACCGATGTAGCGATGGGATTCAACAAGAGAATGTCACACTTCACACCTGCCTCTTGCCAAACCCGCCGCCACCGTGTACCATAATTTCAACGATACAGAACATAAGTTCTTCATCACCCAAATCCCAACCGGCCACTGAGGCCCCATGATGACCGATGCCTGTAAGCCGCAAAAGAAAAGCCCGTAAAGGCCCTAACCGCAGTCCCTCCAACCCCCGTCAGAACCTTCCCGGCCAGACCGGATGGAAGGAAATGGAAGGAAATGACGGGGAAACAAAAATTTCCATCCTCAACTCCCGCCAACAGGGCGCACTCTCGGTGATCGCCGCCTCGCCAACCATCGCCCAGGCCGCCCGCGACTGCCGCGTTAGCGAGTCCACCATCCGCCGCTGGCTGCGGGACCCCGTCTTCGCCGATGAGCTCGAGCTCCTGCGCCAGGAGTACGCCAGCCAGGTCAGCCAGCAGTGCCTCGGCCTCCTCCTCCGCGGCATGAACGTGCTCGCCGAGTCCATGGAGGACCCTGACCGCAACCTCCGCCTACGCGCCACCCGTTACGCCATGTCCTTTGCCGTTCACCTTCATGAGTCTGTGAAGCTGAATGCCGACATCCGGGAAATGCGCGACTCTCTCGACTCCGTACTGGCCGGTAGGTATATGAATCAGCCTCAATCAGGGGAGAGCGAACTGGAGGAGGAATAAAGATGCACTCCCTCAGACATCTCAGGGACCAGGTTGACGCCCTCCAGCGCAGGCTCAAGCCCGTGCTTGCCATACTCCGTCTTCGGAACCTGGCCATGGAATTCTGCGATGAATTCGACGAGACCGTTTTTCACGAAGCCCCCCGCCATCGGGAGATTCTCCTCGACATGTCCAGGATGTTCATTCCTCGCGTGGGCCAGGCCGGTTTCCACCTCGACACCTACAAAGACCTGCTCGGCTACTTCGTGCGCTGTATAGACAGCTGCTACCATCCCGAACCCCGCGAGATCGTATTCACCCTTCTGCCCAGGGCTAGAAGTCTGGCCGGAAAGCCATTTGCCGGGTTTTGCGTAGCGCAAAACAGACGCATTCAAGTCTGATATGACATGATAGTGCATGTAATACGTTGCAATACTCACTATTTCATCGATAATCGACGTTAAAAAAACGACGGCTTGGGGAGAATCAGGGTTTCCGGCCAGACTTCTAGGAGGGGGCCCCTTCTCAGGCCCGACCTGTGGGAGCGGCCCACCGCCGCTTGAATAACAATTCCCTCTCCCTTGAGGGAGAGGGTTAGAGCCTGTCCTGAGCTTGCCGAGGGAGTGAGTGTGAAATCAACGCAACGGGTTGTTAAATCTCCCGAAACACCGGCTCAGGCTCCTCCAGGTAGAACTTGTTCTGCCACAGTTCGTCCATCAGCGCCTGCTCCTCGTCGGTCAGGGCCGGGGTGTCCACTGCGGCGATGTATTCCTGTAGATCTTCCATCTTGGTGAAATTGGGCAGCACCGAGACGATCTGCGGCTTCTTCAGCACGAACTGGATGGCCGACTGCGCCATGGTCCGCGAGTCCTCCTGGACGAGGAACTGCACCCGCTCAACCTTGGCCAGCGCCTCCCGCATCCACTCAGCGCGGCGGAAGGAGCGGTGGTCCGACTCGTCGAAGGCCGGCACCTGGGTGAACTCCCCCGTCAGCGTGTTGGAAGCATGAGGCACCCGCGACAGCAGCCCGACCTCGCACTCCTCGGCGATGGGGAAGAATTCGATGGCTGGCTCCTGCTCCAGGATGCTGTAGATGATTTGCAGGCTCTCCACCTGTGGCTTACGCATGGACATCTCGCCTTCCTCGAACCAGCCGATGTCCGGCCCGAGAGCGACTCCGTAGTGCCGTATCTTGCCCTCGAACTTGAGCTGCTCCAAGACTTCAAACAGCTCGTCCCGCTCCAGCGCCTCCACCCGGGGGTTGTGCACCTGGTACAGGTCGATGTAGTCGGTGTCCAGCCGCCGCAGGCTCTGCTCGCAGGCGAACTTCACGAACTCCCGGTCAAACTTCTGAGGCCGCTCCCGGTGGCCGTCGCGGGGAGTCGGATCGTAGATGTCATAGCCGAACTTGGTGGCGATGACCAGGTCGTTGCGCTTGTGCCCCAGCACACTGGCCAGGATTTCCTCCCCAAAGCCTTCGCCGTAGGTGTCGGCGGTGTCGAAGAAGTTGATGCCCAGCTCCACCGCGTTCTCCAGCAGCGCGGCCCGCTCGGCGTCCTCCAACCGCCCCCACCAGTTGGTGGCAACGGTCCAGACACCGAAGCCCACCTCGGAAAGCAAAAGATCAGTACGCGGCATTTGTCGAAACTTCATCGTCGGTCATCCTCTACTACACGGGATTGATGGTTATGAAATTGCGGGATGCAGTTCCGGGATTGATGCTGCCGGAGACTGCGCTACCTGGGGCCATATACCGGCACCTCTATTATCGGGGTGCCATCGCCATTCGCCAACAATCCAGCCCTACGGGGAACACGCGATGCCGGATGCGGATGAAAGCGCCATACCGAATGCTAAGTCCTACGTCGATTCGCCCAGCCAGCGGCCCATACCTTCGATGAATTCGTCCCTCACCCCACTGCTGTCCCCGCAAAACTCCCGGATAATCTCCTCCTTGTACTCCTGCGGGTCCCGCCCCTCTGGAACCGGGAGCGTCTCGATAGGCTCACAGGCTATGGTCATATCGCTGCCAGGCTGAAATACGGGATTAACCGTCATGCCCAACGGCCCGGCGCTGCTGGGCCAAGTGGCGTCCACCACCATCCAGCCCGCAGACGTCTTGAGCAGAAGGTAAGTATGCACGTCGGGAACAGGACTGACGGCGACCAGCTCCCGAAGCTCCGCCGGAAAATGCCCGGTGTTCTCCGCCGTAAATCGGTGAGTGCACATAATCACCTGTGATTCCAGACCCAGCTCGCGGAAGATGTCGGCCAGCAGATAGTGCTTCCCGGAGCAAGTGCCGCGCCACTCCTCGATGATTGCCTCGGGTTTGCGCGAGCTGGCCCTCCGGTAAGGCATATCGCGCACCAGCGCAAAGGCCCGCTCAAGCGTGAGCGAAGCACTGTCAGACAACAATCCACGATTGCGGCTCTCTTGCTCAAGTAGAGAAAGCAGGCCGGACATATAGACCCCCAAGCGACTCTCGGCTACAACAGCACCCGACGGTATCAGCCCGCCGCTACCGCCAGCCCCAGGCTGCCCTTGATGGCGTCCACCCGCGCCGCGAACTCCGCGTCCGTCAGCACCGGCTCCAGGCGCCCCAGCGGCACGTCGGTCAGCACTTCCACCCATGACGTGCAGCCGCTGTACTCGGGAAGCCACGGCACAGTAACCGGCGCCTCCAGCTGGTAGGCGCGCAACAGCATCACCGACAGCGGCAGCATCGGCTTCCAGCGCAGCCGCGACTGGGCGTAGTCGGTGGTCCAGATGTAGTGCGGCTGCAGGTCGTCCACCTTCTGCTGGTCTTCGACCTCCAGCACTTCCTCGGCCACGGCGAAGTGGCTGAACGTTATCCGCTTGCCGTCGCGCGGCTGCTCCAGCAGCGACGCCAGCGCAGGCTGATGCTCCGTCCGCAGCAGGTCCGCCTTCTGGTGCTCGTAGGTGGGATACAGCAGGAACTCGCGGTGAATCACCCGGAAGTCCTTGCCGTCCTCGTGGATGCCCCCCTTGCGCAGCAGCAGTATCTGCTCGCCGTCGCCGAGGGCCTGGCAGGTTACGGCCCATTCCTTCAGGGCCATCTGACACTTGTCGGGAACGCTCATAGTTTCAAAGCTCCGGGCCTATACCTTTGGCGGGAGAATAAGAAAATGTTATCACAAGCCAATAGGCTCGATTACTTGCCCCGGTTGCAGAACTCGGAGTAGTCCGGCACCTCTTCGCCCAAAACGTACATCCAGTAATAGGTGCCGGTGTCGCCCATGTACTTGAACTGCTTCCGCACATCCTTCAGCGCCGCGTAGAAGTCGCCGTGCGACCTCAGGTAGTTGCCGATGCCGCCGAACTCCTCGTCCAGCTCGATAAGCCGTTGGGCGTTATGCACCGTGGCGGCGATCTTGCGGCGGTTGCGGACGATGGCCGTGTCGGAGGCCAGGGCGTCAATCTCCGGCTCGCCCATGGTGGCCACGGCCGCCACGTCGAAGCCCTGGAAACCCGCCTGGAAGCCGGGCCACTTGCTCGTAACCACCTGCCACGACAGGCCGCTCTGGAATACGGCTTTGGTCATCACTTCCAGGTAGTCGTTGAGGCTTTTCGGGACGATCTGTTCCGGCGCTTCCGGGTGTGAATGCTCAGTTGTCATATGAACGTCTGCCCCCGGTTAAGCATCTTCCTGAGATTGGCGGTGGTCACCTGCGCCACCTCTTCCACGGATACGCCCTTGACCTCCGCCAAACACTGCGCCACCTCGGCCACGTGCCGAGGCTCGGTCCAGTTGTGGCGGTGTTTCTTGAAAGGCTGAGGAAAGGCGTCGGTTTCCAGCACGATGTTTTCCAGCGGAATGGCGCGCACCGCCTCCTGAACCTCCGGCAGCCGGGTCAGAGGCCGCGCCAGCGAGATGTAGAAGCCGCAGTCAATGGCCTCCCGCGCCGTGGCCTCGTCGGCCTGGAAGTAGTGCATAGCGCCGCCAACGTCGCCCGCCGACTCCTCCCGAAGCACCTGGAAGACCGCCGAGTGGGCCTCCCGCGAGTGGAAAATAATCGGCAGATCAAGGCTCTTGGCCAGCCGGATATGCTGCCGAAACACCTGGTCCTGCACCGCGTGGTCCGGCGACTCCGGCAGGTAGTCCAGCCCCACCTCGCTGATGCAAACCACCTTCGGCGCCTGCGCCAGCCGCTCCAGCTCGGCATACATCGCGTGGTCCACCCGTTCATAAGCCTGGCAAGGATGAATCCCCACGCCCGCATAGAAGGCGTCAAACTGCCCAGCCAGCCCAATGCAAGCCCGCGTAGACTCCAGCGTAGTCCCCGCCAGAATCACCGACGTAACCCCCACCTCCGCAGCCCGCTCCACCAGCCCCGGCAGCTCCGCCGCATCATACTGGTCCAGGTGAGTATGGCAGTCCCCGAAGGTAAGCGGTGTGGTCATGGCGAGCGCTCCTGCGATTTCGATTTTATATCTTGGATGATAGCCACGCGGGGCGAGGTGGGTCAACTTTCCGGCGTGTGGCTTATTGCTGCGGACGTTGTGGCACGAAGCAGATAACGGGTTAGGGCAAAAGCGGTTATCGAGCATAGGGCGATGGATGCCGATATGGCAAACCATGTTGAAATCCCTAGGAGCAACCACGCCAGAAAGGGCAGAGCGACAAAGGCGACCATAGCGACGCAGCTTCCGAAAGCCGCCAAAAGCTTCGGAATCCTGAGGCGGTTCCGCGTGGTCACCAAGTAACCCACCCCAACGCCAATGACAGCAACAGCAATCAGGAATTTCAATACCCCTAGCGCGGCGAAGCGGTCGGCCCCCGTGTCGGTGTTCAGTCTGCTAGGATCAAAATCTATTGAAAATAACAGAAAAAGAGGTAGGGCGACCATGAGCAGCATCGCGGCCCAGGGTCTTTCGATTCTCAAGGAGCAGAAATTCCGAGGAGGGCCAGAGCCTCCAGAGGCTTGTAGCTGTAGTGTCGCAGCGCCGCCGCGATATTGGTTGCCCCGGTTTGTCGCAACAGCCCCAGTGTCGTGTTGCGCAAGGCCGCCATCACCTGGGGCACCGACCCGCTCCTCACCTGGGATGCGTCCTCTTTCATCGTCACGTCCCGCACGTAATGCAGCCGGTTCTCGATCTCCCAATGGCTCCGCCACAGGCACAGCAACTCTTGGGGCCCAGCCTGAGCCGGACTCAAACTGGTGATGGCCTAGGCCAACTCCTTTCTGGTCGCTCCCTTACGGGTCACCTTGCGCTCCACACAGCACACCTGCCGTACCTGGGGCCAGTCCAGATACTCATTGAGGGCGGTGGAGGTCCACAGGGTACGCTCTTCCCAACGGTCGCCGTGCCGCCCGCACTCCCCAGCCGTGGCCAACTCTTCCCCCCAGGGTGGTTCGGCAAACAGCAGGGCAATATCGGCCCGCAGGGTAGGCTGGTTATCCTTCACCACCCAGAAATAGTCACCGCCTTGCTCCACCACCTGCCGACTCAGGTTCTTCTGGGCATACAGGGCGTCCCCAGTTACCACCCGACCGGCCAGATCAACCTGGCCCAACAGTTCCGGCGCCACGCTCAACTCCGCTTCCTTCTCCCCTACCCCCCTTTTGAGCCAGGGTCAGGCCCAGTTGCTGCCCATATAGCGCCACCAGATGCACCCCAGGCAGTTCCTCGCCATGAATGCCCCGCAGACTTTTCCCGTCAATGGCCACCGCCTGCGCCCGGTCGCCCAATTCCTCCTGGGCCCACTCCTGGAGCGCCGTCTCGAAAGCCTCCCGGTCCAACCGTTTGAAGACCAGATGCAAAGTGGATACCGCCGGGGTCTTGCTCCCTTTGAAACCCAGCCTGGGAGCCAAATCGCCATGCTCCCGGCCCCATTGGTGAATGGCGTAGAGGCTGTGGCAGTTGGCCAGCATGGCACAGACCGCCAGGGTTAGAATCGCGGGCAAGCTATGGCGTCTTCCCAAAGGACTGCGGGGGTCCGGCACTTGTTCGAAGGCCTTCACCAGCCTGGACCCTAGATTTTCAATTCTTTCCTCCATTTCCTCATGTTATTCTCTCGGTTCAAGAATCGAAAGACCCTGCATCGCGGCCCGGCAAACCGGGTTGCTAGGATAGACGGGGGAACCACACGGGTTGCGCAGACTGCTATGGGCAAAGAAAAAGGCTAGGGCGATCATGGACACAGGGAAAACTATCGCCGCCACCCAGAAATTGTAGCTCGACATCAAATATCCGGCTTTCCGTATGCTCGACAAGGAATCAATCGGAATGAAGTGAGCTACGGCAACAGGCACCCACTGTCCGTCCGGAGTGCCCACAACCGCACCTTGTATGCCCATCGCCACTATCAGATTCCCGCTATGGGGGTCATAAGTGATGGCGCGCGGCGCAAAATCGAGACGCCATCCCGGCCGGCGTTTCACCTGCTTGGCTTGAAGCCACTCATTGTTGGAGTCTCGCAAGTGCGCTGCTGAATAAACAACCGACTTGCCTGATGAGTCGGCCAGCAGGATATTGGAGCCTTCGATTCTATACTCTCCTCTTGGCGTTTTCACCCATGCGTAGCGGTCATCAGAAATCATTTCGATCCGGGGACCGCCCACCGCGAGAGTCCATGTGAATCCCCCGTCTTCGCTTCTGTAACTGGCATAACCAGAGTGAAGATCCTGACTAGCTGCGGTTACAACGTCCGAGGCGGCTACAACATTGGTTATTCCGTGGACTTGGGGAATCTCCCCGGTCGCCACCGTCGCAAAGGCCGCCAGCCCGGCAGTAACCATCCCCAGCCTCGAACGCAGCCCGCCCGGCGCAACGGGGCCGCGCCGCCAAACCCACACCGCGATGCCCAGTGCGAAAGGAATGACCACCGAGTCGTAGGCATCCAGGGGCGAGCCGCCCACCCCGTCCGACGCCAGCAAGAACCCCCGCATGATCCAGTCGTGCAGCGGCGGGAAGGTGTTGAAGGCGGCATACAGCAGCGGCAACCCAACGTATGCGACGCCGAAGGCTACCCGCTGCGACCGCAGATTCCCACGGGCCGCAAAGGATAGCAGGTAGGCCAGCAACGGCGGAGCGAACACCATCCAGGCCAGGTCGCTCAGCTTGCCAGTCGTCCACGGATGCGGCCACAACGACTTCAAAACCAGGTCGTTGACCAGCAGCACCGCCAGCGCCGCCAGCGTCGCCGGGTGCGTCAGCGCCGACTCGCACCGACGGCGGAAGGTGTCTGTCATAGCTGTCCTCCGGCTGGAAACCGCGTATCGTGCGGGCCAGCCAGCCTTCGCGCAACATATTCGTCTTAGCATCTGGACTTTACGCATTTCAAGCGGCATAAGCGAGGGAATCTGCAATACGATGGTACAGAGTGGCGGGGAGTTTCTGTACATCGGAGTTGGCGGTCGATAGTGAAAAACCCTCCGACACCAACCACCAGTGGCTACGCACAAAGGTGATGTCATCCATTACTTTTCCTGGATTTTGCGTAAAGTCGAGAGCATATCCCGGCATGGAAACCAACACCAGACGCATCAGGCGCAGGCTGGAACGTGAGGGCTGGTATTCTGGATCGCCACTGCTCCACAAATGACCTCTACCGGCACCCCCGAAATTCGGGGTAGCATAACTCTGTCGAGGCATCGAATCGCTTCCGAAAATGTCGCCCGCTCCATAGCAACCAAAGGAGATGGAAAGATTGGGAGGGCGCAAAACAGCGTCCCATTGTCTTGGATACGAATCTCGTTGACACCCCCATTTGCTGGTGCTACCATAATTGTTGACCTGATTGGTCAAGAATGTTAATCTACTCCCCAGCCGTCGTCACCGGCGGCAGAATTCCCGCCCGTCAAGGAGCAGCCGATGACCACTCCCAAGGTCATTTCCCGCGACACCACGTCCACCGAACTGGACGCCGACTACAAGTGGGGCTTCACCATCGACATCGACTCCGACCTCGCCCCCAAGGGGCTCAGCGAGGATATCGTTCGTCTCATCTCGGCCAAGAAGGAAGAACCGGAGTGGATGCTGGATTGGCGCCTCAAGGCCTTCCGGCACTGGGAGCGGCTGAAGTACGAAGAGCCGGCCTGGGCCAACATCCACCACGAGCCCATCGACTACCAGGACATCTACTACTACGCCGCGCCGCAGTCCAAAAACGCCGCCCCCAAGAGCCTCGACGAGGTGGACCCGGAGGTGCTGGAAGCCTTCGAAAAGCTGGGCATCCCCCTGCAAGAGCGGGAGCGGCTGGCCGGCGTGGCCATTGACGCTGTGCTCGACAGCGTGTCGGTGGCCACCACCTACAAAGATATGCTGGAAAAAGAAGGCATAATCTTCTGCTCCATGAGCGAGGCGGTGAAGGAACACCCGGAGCTGGTGCAGAAATATCTCGGCTCAGTGGTGCCCTACACCGACAACTTCTTCGCCACCCTCAACTCGGCGGTGTTCAGCGACGGCTCCTTCGCCTACATCCCCAAGGGCGTCCGCTGCCCCATCGAGCTGATGACCTACTTCCGCATCAACCAGGCCGACTCCGGCCAGTTCGAGCGGACGCTCATCGTCTGCGAGGAGGGCGCCTACGTCAGCTATCTCGAAGGCTGCACCGCCCCCGCCCGCAAGGTTCACCAGTTGCACGCGGCAGTGGTGGAGCTGGTGGCGCTGGACGACGCCGAGATCAAGTATTCGACGCTCCAGAACTGGTTCCCCGGAGACAAGGATGGCAACGGCGGCGTCTACAATTTCGTAACGAAGCGTGGTCTGGCCAAAGGGCGCAATTCCAAGATTTCCTGGACCCAGGTGGAGACCGGCTCGGCCATCACCTGGAAGTACCCCAGCGTCATCCTGCAGGGCGACAACTCCACCGGCGAGTTCTACTCGGTGGCCCTGGTCAACCGCTACCAGCAGGCCGACACCGGCACCAAGATGATCCACCAGGGCAAGAACACCAAGAGCACCATCGTCGCCAAGGGCATCTCCGCAGGAAAGGGCAACGCCACCTACCGCGGCTTGGTCAAGATGATGCCCACCGCCGACGGCGCCAAGAATTTCACCCAGTGCGACTCCCTGCTCATCGGCGACCAGTGCGGCGCCCACACCGTCCCGTACATCGAGGTGAAGAACCCCACAGCCCAGATCGAGCACGAGGCCTCAACGTCCAAGGTCAGCGACGACCAGCTCTTCTACTGCCAGCAGCGCGGCATGTCCGTCGAAGACGCCCACTTCATGATCGTCAACGGCTTCTGCCGCGGCATCTTCCAGGAACTCCCCTTCGAGTTTGCCATGGAAGCCTCCCAGCTCCTCAAGGTAAGCCTCGAAGGCGCGGTGGGGTAGGGCAGAGGAACCGGGGAAAGGAGCGCCGGGTATGATGCACACCTACCGTGGCAAGGTAGAGGAGGACGGCACCATACGTTTGCAGGAGGAAGTAGACCTGCCGACGGGCGGTGAAGTTCTGGTCACATTCCTGGACAAGGACGCTTTCATTTCGCTGATGGTATCAACCGGCGCTACTGGTTATTCAGAAGAGCGACTCCGGGCAGAGATGGAAGAGGATGAATTTTGGGCCTCTCACTTGAAGAATCTGCCGTCGTTATAGCGCGCTTTCCCTACTCCAGCTTGACCCGATCGTCAATTCGTCCGACCTTGGTGTTAGCCGACGCAGGCTTGGGTGACTGGATTTTGGGACAGATTACCACGAATGCTGAAATAGACAGCCTGGCCATAGAATTGACGAATGACAGCCTCGCCCAAGGCTCTTTGCACACCATAAGTTACTTCCGGCCTAACAAGCTGTTCACCGGAAATGAGAGCCTGATAACCAGAACGGTTGCCACACTGAAACCCGAAGTGTTCAACCGTCTGCTCGACGCCACAATGGATGTCCTAAATCAGAACCGGATGAGATAATGACCAACAAACAGCCCCTGCTCTCAGTCCAGGGCCTCTGCGCCTCGGCGGGCGACCTCGAAATCCTCAACGGCGTCAACCTCGAAGTCTACGCTGGCGAAGTCCATGCCATCATGGGCCCCAACGGCTCCGGCAAGAGCACTCTCGCCAACGTGCTGGCCGGCCGCCCCGACTACACCGTCACCGCGGGCAAGGCCATCTACGACGGCGAAGACCTGCTGTCGCTGGAGCCGGAAATCCGCGCCCGAATGGGCGTGTTCCTAGCCTTCCAGTATCCCGTAGAACTCCCCGGAGTCAGGGCTTGGCAGTTCCTCAAGGCCGGCGTCGATGCCCGCCGCGTCCACAACGGCGAAGAGGAATTGAGCGCCCGCGAGTTCGACCGGATGCTCAACGAAAAGGTAAAGCAGGTGGAGATCGACCCGGAGCTCGTGCGCCGCGCCGTAAACGAGGGCTTCTCCGGCGGCGAAAAGAAGCGCAACGAAATCCTGCAGATGGCTGTCCTCGAACCCCGCCTTGCCCTGCTCGACGAGACCGACTCCGGCCTCGACATCGACGCCCTCCGCATCGTCTCCGACGGCGTGAACCGGCTCCGCTCCGGCGACAACGCCATGGTGCTGGTCACCCACTACCAGCGGATGCTCAACTACATCCGCCCCGACAAGGTACACGTCCTAGTCGACGGCCGCATAGTACGCTCCGGCGGGCCCGAGCTGGCCCTGGAGCTTGAGGAAAGGGGCTACGACTGGGTTCGCGAGGAGGTCGAGTCGGGCAAGTAGTTGCCACGACTTTCAGCGAGTTTTATGACCACCAGAACCATCAGCAACCAACGCTACCACGAAGACCACCAGGCCCTCGCCGCCGCCAGCACCGGCCCGGCTTGGCTCGACGACCTGCGCGCCGCCGGATGGGAGCGCTTCGAGGCCCTCGGCCTGCCCACGGCCCGACGCGGCAACGAGCGCTGGAAGTACACCGCTGTCGCCCCCATCGCCCGCGTCGAATTCGCCTATCCTTTTATAAACGCCGAGGGCGCAGAGAGCGCCGAGCTTGATTTTGGTTTCTCCACGGTCTCGGCGAACTCGGCGTTAAATCCGGCGTTTAATCACGAAGAAGCGGAAATACGCCGCCACCTCGGCAGTCTGGCCCCGATGAACGACGACGGCTTCACTGCCCTTAACACCGCCTTCCTCCGTGACGTCGCCGTCGTCCGCGTGCCTGACGGCACCGACGAGCCGGTAGCCGTTTGCGTCAACCACGGCGGCCTCCCCGACTTGGAAGAGCCGGATGGCGAGCAGCTATTCGCCCGTCACCTCCGCACGCTGATCTTGGCCGGGCGCAATACCAACCTGACCGTGATTGAGGCGTACAGCGGCCCCACTGGCCCCCGCTACTTCACCAACGCCGTAACCGAAATCATAGTGGGCGAAGGGGCGCAGGTAGACCACTACCGCCTCCTCGACGAAAACCCTGCCGCCTTTCACGTCGGCACGACCCGTGTTCACCAGGCAAAGGACAGCAGGTTCAGTTCCGCCTCCTTCGCGCTGGGCACCGCCCTCGCTCGCAACGACTTCGCTGTGACGCTGGACGGCCCCGGAGCCTACTGCACGCTGAACGGCCTGTACTACACCGCCGAGGGGCAGCACATCGACAACCTCATCAGCATCGACCACGCCCAGCCCCACTGCACCAGCCGCCTCAACTACAAAGGCATCCTCGACGGCAACTCCCGCGCCGTTTTCGGCGGCGAGGTCATGGTGCGTCGCAACGCCCAGAAGAGCAACGCCCAGCAGACCGACAAGAACCTGCTGCTTTCCGAGAACGCCGAGGTGGACAGCAAGCCCAGCCTGATGATCTACGCCGACGACGTGCAATGCGGCCACGGCGCAACCGCCGGGCAGATCGATGCCCAGACCCTGTTCTACCTGCGCAGCCGCGGCCTCGATCTCGAAACGGCCAGCCGGATGCTGGTGCAGGCTTTCGCCAGAGAGATCGTCGACAAGGTCAAGCCTGAGACGCTGCGCAACTACCTGGAATCCCTTTTCGATCGCTCCATTGCCGTCAAGAGCCTGCCGGTCGTCTTCCAGTCCCCGTAGTCGTGCCCTCTCCCGGAATGAGAGGGTTAGGGAGAATGTAAATGTCCACGGGTTTCGATGCGGAAAGAGTTCGGGCCGATTTCCCCGTCCTGCAACAGTTGGTCAACGGCAAGCCGCTGGTCTACCTGGACAACGGGGCAACGTCCCAGAAGCCGCAGGCGGTCATTGATGAGCTGGTGCGCTACTACAGCACCGAGAACGCCAACGTGCATCGCGGCGTCCACACACTCAGCCAGAACGCCACCGAGGACTACGAGGGCGCGCGGGCTAAGGTGAAGCGCCTGCTCAACGCCGCCGACGACCACGAAATCATCTTCACCCGCGGCACCACCGACAGCATCAACATGGTGGCCCAGTCCTACGGGCGGCAGAACATCGGCCCCGGCGACGAAATCATCGTCTCCAACATGGAACATCACTCCAACATCGTCCCCTGGCAGATGCTCTGCGAGGAGAAGGGTTCCGTGCTGCGGGTGGTCCCCATAGACGACGCCGGCGAACTGCTGATGGACGAATACGAGCGGATGCTTTCGCCCCGCACCAAGCTGGTATCCATCACCCAGGTATCCAACGCGCTGGGCACCATCCTGCCGGTGGAGCAGATTATCGACATGGCCCACGCCCAGGGCGTGCCGGTGATGCTCGACGGCGCCCAGGCCGTGCCGCACATGGCCGTGGACGTGCGAAAGCTGGACTGCGACTTCTACGCCTTCTCCGGCCACAAGATCTTCGGCCCCACTGGCATCGGTATCCTCTACGGCAAGGCCGAGCTGCTCGATGCCATGCCCCCGGTTCAGGGTGGCGGCGACATGATCAAGTCGGTGACTTTTGAGAAGACCATCTACAACGACCTGCCCTACAAATTCGAGGCCGGCACGCCCAATATCGCCGGCGCCATCGGCTTGGGGGCTGCGCTGGACTACGTGCAGGCGGTGGGCTACGAAGCCTTCGGGGCCTACGAGGAAGAATTGCTGGAGTACGGCACCAAGGCCCTGGAGTCCATCGGCGGCCTGCGCATCATCGGCACCTCGCCGCGCAAGGCCGGGATTCTCTCCTTTGTCATCGACAATATACATCCCCACGACATCGGCACCATTCTCGACGCCGAGGGTGTCGCCATCCGCACCGGCCACCACTGCGCTCAGCCGGTGATGCAACGCTTCCAGATTCCGGCCACGGCGAGAGCTTCCCTGGCGATGTACAATACCACGGAAGATATAGACGCCTTGGTCAAGGCCATCGACCGCGTAATCGAGGTGTTCAGTTAATGTCTGGACTCAGCGACCTATACCAGGAAATCCTGCTGGAGCACAACAGCAAGCCGCGCAATTTCCGAAAGGTGGAAGACGCCAGCGCCACCGCCGAGGGCTACAACCCCCTGTGCGGCGACCAGATAACCCTTTACCTCAAGGTAGTGGGCGACAAGGTTGAAGACGTGGGGTTCCAGGGTGTCGGCTGCGCCATCTCCCGCGCTTCGGCGTCCATGATGACGCAGAGCATCAAGGGCAAGAGCCTTGAAGAAGCCAACGGAATCTTTGACGCCTTCCATCAGATGATCACCCACCCCGACGTCGAACCCGATTTCGACATGCTGGGCGATCTGGAAACCCTGGCGGGCGTGAACGAGTACCCCACGCGCATCAAGTGCGCCATCCTGGCCTGGCACACCATGCGCTCCGCCTTGAAGGACAATGGGGGAACGGTTACGACGGAGTAGCAGGAAACGCGACATTGCCCCCACCAAGGACTCCGCGCCTTAATTCTCAGGTAAAACCGGCCCGCTTGCGTTATGACCCAACTGTCCGGCCCTGCATTCGACGGCCTCTACGGTCAAATGATCATGGACCATTTCCGCACTCCGCGGAACCGGGAGCAGTTGTCTGTTCCGTCCCTCACGGCCTATGAGCTGAACCCCTTCTGCGGCGACCTCATTGACCTGCAACTGCGGCTGGGCGGCGACGGCGCCGTGGACGGCGTATGTGCCCGCAGCGAGGGCTGCTCCATCATCCAGGCGTCGGCGTCCATGATGTCCGAGGCGCTCAAGGGCAAGACGGTGGCGGAGATTGCGGCCCTGTCCGGTCGGTTCCGAACATTCCTCCGCGCCCGGGGCGGCGAAGATGCGCCGACGGTCCCGGAGTTGGGCGAACTCTGTGCTCTCGGCGTTGTACGGCAGTACCCCGTCCGCATCAAGTGCGCCCTGCTGCCTTGGACCGCGCTGGAGCAGGCCATCCGGGAGCGACGGCCCGAAGCGCCATGAGCCGTGACAGTAAAGAAAATGTATGACAAACCCCCGATTGACAGTTGAAGAGCGAATACATATAATCAACAATAAGTATTCGCTTCCTCATTTCCCCCACGCGCCGTGTCTGCGATTCCCCCTGATTGTTTGATTGATTGCATTGGCGCCTGAAACTGCGGCGCTTATTTAACCGTACTCCCACAACTTTCAATGCGCGGATAAATGCCTACTAAGTTCATTTTTGTCACTGGCGGCGTCGTTAGCTCACTGGGCAAGGGCATCTGTGTCGCTTCCGTCGGCCGCATCCTGAAAAGCCGTGGCCTCAGCGTTTCGGTGCTAAAGCTCGACCCCTACCTGAACGTCGACCCAGGCACCATGTCGCCGTACCAGCACGGTGAGGTCTTCGTCACCCAGGACGGCGGCGAGACCGACTTGGACCTGGGCCACTACGAGCGTTTCATCGACTTGGAGCTGACCCGTAGCTCCAACCTCACCGCTGGCGACATATACATGAACCTCATCGCCAAGGAGCGCCGCGGCGACTTCCTCGGCGGGACGATTCAATCCGTGCCTCACGTCACCAACGACATAAAGGAGCGCATCCTCCGCCTCGCCAACGAGTCCGGCGCAGAGGTGATTGTCGTTGAGGTTGGCGGCACCGTGGGCGACATCGAGGGGCTGCCCTTCCTGGAGGCCATCAGGCAGATGCGCAACCAGGTGGGACGGGACAACGTATACTACATCCACCTGACCCTCCTTCCATACCTCTCCGCCGCCCAGGAACTCAAGACCAAGCCCACCCAGCATAGCGTCAAGGAACTCCGCGCCATCGGCATCCAGCCCGACGCCATCATCTGCCGCAGCGACCATCCCGTGCCCCCCGGCATCTGTGAGAAAATCTCCTCCTTCTGCGACGTTCCCAGCAACGCCGTCATCCCCCTGGAGACGGTGCGGAACGTGTACAGCGTGCCGCTGGTGCTGGAGGAGGCCGGCTTGGGCGACATAATCCTCGAGGCCCTGGGCCTGCACGGCTATGACCGCAGTCTGCCCGGCTCCGCAGGACTCGACGAGTGGCGCAAGATGGTGGAGACTATGGACCGGCCCAAGGAGCCGCTGCCCATCGCCCTGGTCGGCAAGTACGTGGAGTACCCAGACTCCTACCTCTCCGTCCGCGAGGCGCTGCGCCACGCCGGGCTGACTCACACCCGCGACGTGGACTTGCAGTGGGTCCACTCCGAGGACATCGAGCGCCAAGGCCCCGACGACCTGCTGCGCACCGCCTGCGGCATCGTCGTCCCCGGCGGCTTCGGCACCCGTGGCGTCGAGGGCATGGTGGACGCCGTCCGCTACGCCCGCGAGCATCAGGTGCCCTACCTCGGCCTCTGCCTCGGCCTACAGGTGATGGTCGTTGACTGGGCCCGCAACATCCTGGGGCTGAAGGGCGCCAACTCCGAGGAGCTGGAACCCAACACCTCGCACCCGGTCGTGCACATCATGCCCGACCAGGAGGGCGTCACCATCAAGGGCGGCACCATGCGCCTCGGCAGCTACCCCTGCCGGCCCCAGGCCCGCACCCTGACCCGCGAGGCCTACGGCTCCGGCGAGGTCATGGAGCGCCACCGCCACCGCTTCGAGCTGAACAACGCCTACCGCGAGGCCCTCGAAGAATCCGGCCTCGTCGCCTCCGGCCTCTCCCCAGACGGGCGGCTGGTGGAGGCCGGCGAAGTGCGCGGCCACCCCTTCATGGTCGGCGTCCAGTACCACCCGGAGTTCAAGTCCCGGCCCAACCGGCCCCATCCCCTCTTCGTCCGGTTCATCGCCGAGGCCACCAAAACCATCCGAGAGGGCAGCCAGCCGCCCCTGCCGCTGGAGTGAACCTTATTATTGCTTCCATCCTTATTCCTTATTTCCTTATCTCTATCGGGGTGAGCGCACAATGAAGCTCTTTCTCGACACCGCCAACATCGGCGAGATCCGCGACGGCGCCCGCCTGGGCGTCATCAGCGGCGTCACCACCAACCCCTCGCTGGCCGCCAGTGCCGGCATCGGCGACCGCGAGGCCTACCGCTCCGCCGTCGCAGAGATTGCCGAGCTGGTCAACGGCCCCATCTCCGTCGAGGTCGTATCCACCGACACCCAGGGCATGATCGACGAAGGCCGCGACATCGCCAACTGGATCCCCGACCCCTGGGTCAAAATTCCCAGCACCATCGAAGGCATCGAGGCCATCGCCGCCCTCAGCGCCGAGGGCATCCGCGTCAACCAGACCCTCTGCTTCTCCGTCAACCAGGCCCTCCTTGGCGCCCAGGCCGGCGCAACCGTCGTCAGCCCCTTCGTCGGACGCCTCGACGACATCGGACACGACGGCATCGGCCTCATCCGCGACATCGCCGCGCTGTTCCGCCAGGCCGAAATCGAGACGCAGGTGATGGCCGCCAGCGTCCGCCACCCCCTGCACTGCATCCAGGCGGCCTCGGCCGGCGCCCACATCGCCACTGTACCCTACAAGACCCTGCTCCAGATGGCGCAGCACCCCCTCACCGACGCTGGCCTGGCAAGGTTCATGTCCGACTGGCAAAAGGCCGGGCAAGCGTGACCGGGGACGCGCCCCAACCCTAACCCTCCCCCGTGAGGGAGAGGGAACTTGACTAGACGAACCGCTTAGAGGTGAACATGGTGGCTACCCGCATCGCTCTGGACGTTGTAGAGCTGGGCTCCAAGTCCAAAGAAGAACTGCTCAGCCTGGCACCCAGCGTCGGCCTCAACGACGGCAACGCCCTGAGCAACCTGCACCGCGAGGACCTCCTCGGGCGGCTCTTCCAGGTCGCTTCCGCCCAGCAGTCCCTCATCGCCACCGGCATACTGGAGATAATAGATGAGGGCTACGGCTTCCTGCGCCAGGTCGCCAGCCACCGCCCCTACGGCGACGTGTACATCAGCCAGTCCCAGATCCGCCGCTTCGGCCTGCGCACTGGCGACACCGTCACCGGGCAGGTGCGCCCCCCCAAGGAGGGTGAACGCTACTTCGGACTGGTGCGCGTCGAGAAGATCAACGGCCTGGAGACCGACAAGATTCAAATCCGCAGCCGCCCCGTCTTCGAGCATCTGACCCCCGTCTTCCCCGAGAAGCAGGTCATACTCGAAACCGAGAGCAGCGAGCTTTCCACCCGCATGGTCGATCTGTTCGCACCCATCGGCCTCGGTCAGCGCGGCCTCATCGTCTCGCCCCCCAAGGCCGGCAAAACCACCATGCTCAAGCAGATTGCCCACGGCGTCGTCACCAACGCGCCCGACGCCATCCTCATGGTCGCCCTCATCGGCGAGCGCCCCGAGGAAGTCACCGACATGCGCCGCTCCATCAAGGGCGACGTCTTCGCCTCCACCTTCGACGAGTCCGTCGAGGAGCAATGCCGCGTCGGCGAACTCTGCCTAGACCGCGCCAAGCGCCTGGTCGAGATGGGCAACGACGTGGTCATACTGCTCGACAGCATCACCCGCCTCACCCGCGCCTACAACCTGGCCGTCCCTACCAGCGGACGCACCCTCTCCGGCGGCATCGACCCCATCGCCCTCTACCCGCCCAAGAAGTTCTTCGGCGGCGCCCGCAACATCGAGGAAGGCGGCTCCCTCACCGTCATCGCCACCTGCCTGGTCGACACCGGCTCCCGCATGGACGAGGTCATCTACGAGGAGTTCAAGGGCACCGGCAACATGGAACTCCACCTCGACCGCCGCCTCGCCGAGCGCCGCTACTTCCCCGCCATCGACATCGTGCGCTCCGGCACCCGCCGCGAGGAACTGCTCTTCTCCGAGGACACCCAGCGCCAGGTCGTCCTGCTCCGCCGCATGATCGGAATGCTCAGCGACAACGGCGGCGGCAACGCCACCGAGCGCGTCCTAGAACGCCTGGCCAAGACCCCCAACAACCGCGAGTTCCTCAAAACCCTAACCACCGCCGGAGCCAACTAACCAACCCGCGCCAATTCGTCATCCCCGCGAAAGCGGGAAACCAGGGGGCCGCCTGCGTACAGCGCGAACACTGGCGCGTTTGCACTGAGTTTCCGCTGTCTCGGGAATGACAGGATGAGCGGAAATGACGGGTTTTGGGGGGAATGACGGTTTTTCCCATGTTAAAAAGCCCTCAAGAAATGGAACCGGCGTTGGAAGATCGAGCTAATCGAGCAATCTAACCCCCTCTGGATGGACCTATACGACGAGTTGGTTTGACCACCGATCCTCCTACCCGCTTCAATCCTGGGAATCACTTTTCATACAATTATCAAAAAAATCGCAAAATCCATCCCCAGCCCCTTGACGTCTCTGTAATGGGTGCGTAAAACTAGTAAGGCTATCATTGTGGAGCAAAGGCAATACTCTGCCGGAACGCGCCGGCCATCCTGTGACATCGGAGGAGGAACGCCGCCTATGGGATGTAACCCCCGCCAGGTGCGGGGAACCCCGGTTTAACAGCGCTTTAACAGCAGCCGATTGGCAGACCAAGCCCCCCGGTGCAAGCGGGCCTATATGGCCCCACTTCCGAAACGGGCTTGAAACCAGACCGGCACCCTCGCGGAAGCGACGGAGCAGACCAGGCCCCCCGGTGCAGCGGGCTCAAGCGGCCCCGATTCCGGTCCCGGGCCACCATCATTCCCCCTCACCCCCGCGAAGGCGGGGGCAGGTGGGAACCAACCGGCACCCTCGCAGAGGCGGGGGGGCAAACCAGGCTCAAGGGAGCAGCGGGCTCGAGTGGCCCCAACTTCCCGCAGAGCCTGACAGAAAAGGAGAATTTTCAAGACATGAACACACAAGTTGGCAAATCCACAGGGATTGCCCTTCTCATGGCGGCAGCACTCCTCGCCGCCCTCTTCTCCATGGGCGTCTTCTCCGCCGGTAGCGTCGGCGCGCACGACCCGGCACCGGACGCCACGCCTCCAGTGCTCGCCCACGACCACGTGAATGCTTTGACGGCCCTGTTGCTCGATAAGGACGGCACTTACATCGAAGAGGACGGCATGGATGACGGTAGTCAAACTAGGTTGTGTTGACATTTTAGCGTAACCAGATGAGAGCGGCGGTGAAATGCAGAAAGCCCAGGTATCTGGTGTCCAGTTTCTCAAACCGGGAGAATATCCGGCGATAGTGCTTTATCTTGTTGATGAAGCATTCGACCAGATGGCGCTCCCGGTACAGATGCCGGTCATAGCCGGCGGGTTCCTTCCGGTTTGAGCGGGGCGGAATGACCGGAGTCATGCCCAGGGCCAGGATGTGCTCGCGAAACTCCTGGGAGTCATATCCTTTATCAGCCAGCACCTGCTCTCCAGCGTAACCGGCGATCAATTCCTCTGCCTGGGTGATGTCGTGCCGTTGCCCTCCGGTCAGGATGAATCGCAAGGGGTTGCCCAAGCCGTCCACGCTCACGTGGATCTTGGTGCTGAACCCGCCCCGGCTGCGGCCCAGGGCCTGGCAAGCCTGTCCCCCGTTTTTGGGGGCGCCCCCGCCGCGCATGGGTGCGCCCGAACCACCGTGCTGTCAATGATCAGGTATTCCAGGTCCGGGTCGCCGGAGAAGTGTTGAAGCATCTGTTCCCAGACGCCTTTGTCAGCCCAACGGGCGAATCGTTTATAGACACTGTTCCAATTCCCGTATTCGGCCGGAAGCAGCCGCCATTGGGCGCCGGAGCGGTTAATCCACAGAACGGCCTCGACAAATCGCTGGCAATCTTCTTCCTGAGCGACATACAGGCCGGCGCAGCCACGCAGGAAATCGAGAATCCTGTCCCATTGTTCTACTGGCAATTTAACATTTGACATACAAGCATCATAACCAAAATGTCAACACAACCTAGTCCGAGTCCGATCCTGCCTATAGCAGACGTGGCGACGACTCACACGGGGGCCCTGGCGCTTCCCAGAAACGCTGCCACGCTAGTAGTAACTGTGACCGGCGGCGGGAGTGGCTCCGAATGGACCGCTGCGACTTTCACTGCGACTGTGGACGGTAGCAGCGTAGCTAATGTAGAAGAGTCCCCTGCTGACGCAAATACAGGCGTTTTTACAATTCCCATGAACGACGCCATCGCCAAGACTTTGGTCTTTACTGCTGATAACACACCAGCCGGAAACACCGACCAAGCGAGTACTTACACCATCACGCTGAACTACGCCGCCGCCAACACCAGCGATACTGGGAGCGGGGGCACCGCCATCGACCTGGACTTGGATGGTACCGATGCCAACGTTGTCCTGATGGACGGCCCGGATGACCAAACAACTGCTGGTCCGCTTCAGGTGCAACTGAACCAAAACATCGTTATCAAGCTTCCAAAATTCACTGTGCCCGACGAAATTGACGCAGAGGACGTCAGTGTAAACGCTTTCAATCCCAGCGATGTTAGCGTGAGTGGCACCACGCTGACGCTGCGCATGGGCAACACCGGTACGGCAACTACGACAGCGGGGACGGCCTCTGTCGATATCACCACCATCTTTATCGCTAAGAGGGCTGGCATCAAGAACCCGCCCCAGGCCAACGACGCTCCCGACAGCTACCCAATAACGGCAGAAGATCATAACGGTGAAAAGGCTGTCGGCCATGCCGCTGTCTTGCGGAAGGTGTCCGCGAAGCCCGATAAGGGCACCCGTGGCACAATGACGACCATTAGTGGCTCGGGCCTGCCGGAAGGTTCCACCGATGTCACCATCGACGACGTGGACCGCCCGACTGCTGCCCATGAAATCGAGGTTGTCGTTGGTGCAGATGGGTCCTTCGAGCTGGAGTTAGACACCGCCCTGAAGGACAACAACGATAAGAATGTGTTCAGCATGGGCCCGAACACTATCAACATGTCGGATGCCCGGGGCAAGCCGGCCAACGTTTCCGGCACGTTCACCATCAATCCGTCATTTACCATCTCCCCTGAAAGCCCGATTCCTGGCCAAATCGTTACCATCACCCTTTCGGATATCGTAGGGGCTGTTACCAACGCATCCTTCGCCGGAAAGGGAATCGAGAATGCTTTCAAGAGCGATTCCGCTCTCGGCTCACCCGACATGAAGGTAAAGACGGTTTCGCCGAGCGGCGCGATTACAACGTACCAGATCAAGATGCCGAGAGGGGTCCGAATAGGCTCCATCGAGATGCGGGTCAACGTCGTTGGTGCTTCCGCTCCATTGAAGAAGACCATCACCATCGGCACCAATGCACTGGAAGTAGACCCCAAAACCGCAGTTCCCGGTCAGCAGATTACGATTACGGGAAGCGGTTTCACGGCGAACGGCAGTGTTGCCGCGGCTGACATCAAGATTGACAATAGGGTTGTCGCATCTGAAAACGAGGTCGTGGACAGCACCGGCAACGTCAACATAACTGTTAATCTTGTCGAGGTTGCTGATACCCCGAGGACCATAATGTCCGGATCCAGGGAAGTTGAAATCACGGACAACCTCGGACGCGTCGGCAAGGCGACCATCACTGTTCCAAAGGCCGAAATCACTCTCGACCCCGCCGAGGGTCCCATAGGCTCCATGATGACGGTCAGCGGAACCGGTTTCCCGGCCAACGACCTTGTGCTGATACAGTACGGGGGCACCACGGTAGAGACTGCCAATACAAGCCCGACCGGGGCCTTCACCAAGGAAGTCACGGTTCCCAGCAAAGCTGAAGTCGGCGCCAAGGCTACGGTCAATGTCACATCTCAGGTCATCTCAGGTGTCAGCGATACCGAGGAACACAAGACTCCTGATCCGGCGTTGTCTCCCGCGACATCGGCGACAGGCTACGCAGGTGGCTCGGTCACCATCGGCGGATTGAACTTCAAGGGATTCGTCCGAGTGGCTCTGATAAAAATTGGCGGCACCGAGGTGACGCCGGTTCCCGCGCCCTTGACCGACCAATGGGGAGCATTCACGGCAACGGACGTGCGAGTTCCCAACCTCTCTAACGGCACCCACCCGGTGGAGATAACAGTTGACGAGAAATCTGTCACCGGCTTCATCCAAATAACCGACGCTGTCGAGGAAGTCAGCACTGACCCCGCTGACGTATTCGCCAGCTTGGGCGACCGCTTGGTCCGCGTGTGGTACCTGGAAAGGTCCACTCAGGTGTGGAGCTTCTACGATCCCGATCCCGAGATCGCAGCCCTCGGCTTGAACATGACCGAGGTGAGGAGCGGCCAGAACGTCTCCATCATCATCACCCCAGGCGAACCCATTGAGTTCCAGAGCGAGACGACCCTGTACGCTCCCGGCCCCGGCAATGGCACCAACCCCATAACCCTGGACTAGAGCTAGGCTCAGCACAAGGCATAACCGGGACCCAGGAAGGAAGCCGTCCCGACAACCTCGGGGCGGCTTCCCCGGCAAACGCCGGTGGCGGGCCGCAAGCCCGCCCGCCAGCGTGTCAAGAAACGAGGAGGACAAGGAGGAAGGGATGACCAAGACCAAGATAGTGGCCCTGCTGAGCATACTGGCTCTGCTGGCCTCGCTGCCGCTGACGGTGGCGCTGGCGCAGGCACTACCGCCCTACACAGTGGCCGGCACGGCGATGCTGGACGGTGCCCCGGCCCCCGAAGGCACCATGGTTGTGGCCATGGTGGGCGAAACAGAGTCCATGGGCACTGTCGTTGGCATGGACGGCAGTTTCCGAGTGGATGTAGAAGGCGAGATGGGCGCCATGATCATGTTCTCGCTGTCAATGATGGGCGAGGACGGCGAGGCCATGAAGTACATGGCCGAAGCCGACCGGGAAGTCATGGTTGGCGAGGCGGGCGTTATCAAAGCGGCCAACCTGATGGCGTCCAGCGACACGCCGGCGGGCTCGACGCCGACGCCCATGCCGCCCCCCACCAAGTCTGACGATCAGATTATCACCGAGAAGGTAAATACGGCAGTCCGCAACGCCATGCGCAATATGCAGCCCGAGCCCGGCCCCGCTGGCGCTGACGGCGAAGACGGCGCCCGCGGCCCCGCTGGTGCGGACGGCTCTGACGGTTCTAACGGTTCCGCCGGTTCTGCCGGCCCCGCAGGCGCAGACGGCGCCACCGGTCCTGCCGGAGCGGCCGGAGCGGCCGGAGGCGGCGGAGTGCTCGCCATTGTAGCCCTGATCATCGCCATCGTAGGCGTGGTCGCTGCGGGCGGCGCATTCATCGCCGGACGCCAGAGCAGCTAACGGCCCAGGCCACCCAACCCAGGCAACCCCAGGGGCGCCCCAGCGGGCGCCCCTTTTCATTGCCCTCCCCAGTGTCCCGGCAATCCGTTTGACAGAATATTGAAATTTATATAAAAATAAGACAACATTAAGACAAGTGAAAGTGACGCCCCGGCGCAGCCCTCTCCGCGCGGAGGAAGCCGGACAGGGGGTCAAGGCGGAGGTGCGGACGTGAGGGCGAAGTGGGCGGTGTGGCTCCCGGCGGCGATGATGGCGATGCTGATGCTGGCGCTGGCGGCTGCCGCCCCGGCGCAGGAAGCGGAAGACAAACGCCCGTCGCAACCGCTGTTGCACGACTACTACTCCGGCACAGTGACGGTGCAGGGAGTCGCTGCCCCCGCCGGGGCGCATCTCATCGCCTGCGTCGACAGTTGCGGCGCCTACCGGAGCGACGCGGTGCAGGTGGGCGGCAACGGAGCCTACACCGGCCTCATCCTGGCCCCCACCGACCGGCGGATGATTGGC
This sequence comes from Dehalococcoidia bacterium, assembly GCA_965226875.1. GTDB lineage: Bacteria > Chloroflexota > Dehalococcoidia > Lucifugimonadales > UBA3495 > VXOI01. The sequence goes on from OZ245439.1 coordinate 254,924, forward strand.
CGCGACGTGACCTTCCACATCGTCAACGAGCACGGCAGTATCCAGGCGGACGAGATCGGGGAGTTCATCGGCGTCTATGACTTCTACACGCTGGCGCTGACCTTCAGCAACGCCATCCCCGCGCCGCCGGAGCCAACGCCGCAACCGACGGCCACGCCGCAACCGACGCCTACGCCGACACCGGAGCCTACGCCGACGCCGCAACCGACGCCGACGCCGCAACCGACGGCCACACCGGAGCCAACGGCCACGCCGGAGCCGACACCGACGGCCATCCTGCCGGTGACCGGGGACACGGCGGTGACGCGCATCCCGCCGCTGGCCATCGTCGGGGGCATCGCCCTCGCCGCCGCCGGCCTCTACGCCCTGTACCTGGCCGCCCGCCGCGCCCGCCGCAGCCGGTGATATAATTGGAACTGTCCGACCTGCCCGGCGAGTTGGTCGAGCGGGGCGTTTGGTGGCAGATAGGGGGCTTCGCCATAGTCAGCGCGGCCGGCGTCGCCCTGCTGGTGGAGTTCGAAGGCTCGGAAACCCACGCCTACCGCTACTTGGAAGCCGCCGTAAAGACAATGTACTGGGCCAACGTGTTCGTCCTCATTGGACTGTTCGAGGGGGTTAGAAGAATGTTCGAAAAAGCGTCAACCCTGCGAGCCAGATACCGCGAGCAAGCAGAAAGGAAAGCAGAAGAACGAGGCATGAAGCGAGGCATGGAGCGAGGCATGGAGCGAGGCATGGAGCGAGGCATCAAGCAGGGCATTGAGCAGGGGATAGTTCAGGGCATAGAGCAAGTGCGCGCTCGCCGAACAGAAGCCTTGGAGCGATTCGGCGTCGAGGTGGATGGCGTGAGGATGCTGCCCGATACGCCGGAGGTGCAGAGCTTCCTGGATGGCCAAAAGGATTAGAGCGGGAAGGACTGGAGCAGGAAAGCAGGGGCGGCCGCAGGGTCGCCCCTGCCGCGTTTCGCGCCCCTACCCCCGGGGCGGCGCCAGCAGGTTGACCCGGAGGTCGGCGGGGAGGTTGCCGCTGGTCACCACCAGCCGGGGCTGGGGCTGGACCTCATCAACGCCCAGGCGGCGCAGGAAGGCTTCCACGCCGTCCAGAGCCACGCCTTCCTGCCCGTGGCCGTAGTGCATCGGCACGACCACCTTCGGGTCCAAGTCCTGTATCGTCTGGAGGGCCTGGTCAACGGAAAGGGTGCAATGCGCCCCGGCGGGAACCAGCGCCACGTCCACCGGCTTCAGCTCGTCGGCCTGGTGGGCGGTCAGGGGCCGCGTCAGGTCGCCCAGATGGCAGACGCTGATGCCATCCATCTCGATGGTGAAGGCCACGTTGCGCTGGTCGTAGGGGAACCCGTCCGTCAGGGGGGTCATCACCCCGCGCACCATGATGCCGCTGTACTCGTACTCGCCGGGGGCGCGGAACACCTTCGGGTCGCCGCCCACCACGCCAAAGGCCGAGTGGTTGGGGTGGGTGTTGCTGACGGTGACCACGGACGCAGGCCGCCCGTCAATCCGCAGCCCCAGGGACTCCGGGAAGGGGTCGGTGACCACCACCATCCCCTCGGAGTGCAGCCGGAAGGACGAATGCCCCAGCCAGTTCAGATCCATGTCGCGCCTCTCAGCCCCGCCGCTAAAGCCACCGCTCGTTGAAGGAGCGGCCGCCGCCGTGGTAATCGTCATCGCCGCGCAGCAAGTTGACCAGCCCCCAAGCCCCCGGCACCAGCATCGCCGCCAGGAACAGCTTGATCAGATCCCCCGCAATGAAGGGGTACAAGCCCCAGGCCAGCGTCTTACCTTCGGGAGCGAACATCGAAAGCTGGATTAGCCCAGGCACGTAGACCAGTACGTTGGCGGCCAACAGCACGGGCAGGATCCAGGCGCTGCTGCCCAAGCCCCGCTCGCACAGGAAACCAGACAGCCACGCCGCCGCGATGTAGCCGATGATGTAGCCGCCGGAGGCTATCTGCCAGAAGAATCCGGAACTGCCGGCAGTGAAGCCGAACACGTAATCGCCAGCGGTGGCGTCCCAGAGATATGAGTCGGCGGAGGAACCGGCGAAAAGAGGCAGGAACATCCCTACCATCAGGTAGAGGGAGAGGGCAATTGCGCCGCGCCAACTGCCCAGGGTCGCGCCGGTAAGCAGCACGGCGAAAGTCTGCCCGGTGACCGGCACGGGAGTGAAGGGTAGGTGGACGGAGAAACGCGCGAAGAGCGCCACAAACAGGGTGAAGCCAACGATCAGGAGGGCATCTCTCGCCACCCGCGCCCGGAACTCCTCCACCGGCAAAGCTACGTCTGCCAAGGCCGCTACATTGGATTGGTAATACACTGCACACCCGCCCCGAAAAAGTGGCGGCGATTCAACCGGAATCCGCCGCCGGGGAGTTTTGAGTATTTGAGTATAGAACCGACCCGCAAACGCGGTCAACGATATGGAGGTGTGTTCGGCGTTAATCCGGGAATACTCGGGCATCAGGGGGTTTGACACTGCCGCGAACCCTGTGCTAATTTCGAGAAGAGGCCTGCCGGCCCGGGCCCGGTGATGCCTGCTACGGGGGGGATGCAGATGTTGTCCCACCGCACCTCGACGATCCTGAACTTGCTGGTAGACGAATACGTGCAGACCGCCACCCCGGTGGCGTCGGACGGCATCGCGCACAGCCCGGCCCTCCGGGTCAGCCCGGCCACCGTGCGCAGCGCCATGTCGCAGCTCACCGAGGCAGGTTACATTTCCCGCCCCCACGTTTCCGCCGGGGGTATCCCTTCCGACCTGGGATACCGGCACTACGTGGAGTCGCTGGGAGACCCGCCGGAACTCCCCGGAAGTGTGAAGAGGCAAGTGGACCGCTGGCTGGACCAGGCGGAGCCGGATGCCGGGGTATGGGCCCGCCGCTGTGCAGCCGCGCTGTCGCAACTGACGGCCAATCTCGCCATCGTCACCGAGCCCCGCTCCGCGTCTCCGCGCTTGAAGCACTTGCAACTGGTGTTTCTTCAAGAATCCGTCGCTCTGTTGGTCATCGTCCTTGGTGAGACGCGGCTGCTCAAGCGCCTGCTTCCGCTGGACGACCCGGTGACCCAGCAGCGGCTGGACTGGGCCGCCAGCCGCCTCAACGAGGCCTTGGCGGGCCTCAACCGGCAGCAGATTCAGGCGCGGGAGCTGGAGTTGGAACCCCTGGAGCAGCGAGTTCGCCGTAACTCCCTTGAGATGATGCTGGAAGCCGAGCAGTCGGATTTGCCCGAGCACCATGTTGAAGGCTTGAGCCGCCTGCTTGGCCAGCCGGAATTCGCCGCGGCGGAGCGTACCCGGATGCTGGTTCAGATGGTGGAGGAGCGGGTGCTCCTGGAGCGTATTGTATCCGCGGCCCGCGAGTCGGCCCCTATGGTGTATATCGGGGTGGAAAACCGGGAAGAGTCCCTATATCCCTTTGGCGTTATTGTGTGCCGCTACGGACAGTCCAGCGGGGTGAGCGGCGTCATCTGCGTAGTCGGCCCGACACGTATGGGATATGCAACCGCCATTGCCGGAACTCGGCACCTCGCGGCATTTATGAACCAGATGGTCCAAACCCTGGAAACCTCACACGGTACGGAATAACAGCGCTTTCGCATTTCATCAGGTATCAAGATAGGTTGGCTTACGGGGGCCTGCATACCGGGCCCCCGTTTTGGTTTGTGTTCAGCAACGTACTCCTTCGATGACCGGGTTCGCTCCAACTGGTCCAACCTGCCCACAGGCCATCTAAATTTCAGCCGGAACGGGGCGCACGTCAAGGACTTGGACTCCGTTCAAGCGCTCCTTGCGGATAGCGTTCCAATTTAGGCGGTATGGCAGCTTACGGTCCGTCATTCCCGCGAAAGCGGGAATCCAAGGGTAGCGGGTGTTAATGTCGGCTACCCGTCTCGACCACCTAATTCGGAACGCTATCGCCTCCTCCCACTTGCCAAATTAACAGAACACGTGTACTATTATAAGCACATGGCCCACCGCTTCCCATGTCACTCCGGCCAAAACCACAAAGCCACTGAGGCCACGCGATGTTTGATGCCTGAAAACCAAAAGAAGACTCCCTGCTCCAAGCTCCCCAAGCGCAACCCGGATTCCAAACCCAACTCCAACACTACACCCCCCTCCGGCGGTCAGACACAACGGCCCGATATGTCCGCAAATGACCGGGAAATCGAAATTTCCGAACTCACCTTCCGCCAGCAGGCCGCCCTCCCCAGAATAGCCCTCGCCCAGTCCCTGGCCCAGGCCGCCAGAGACACCGGCGTAGCCGAGCGCACCCTCCGCCGCTGGCTCGAAGACCCATCCTTTCGCCAGGAACTCGACCGCTTCGCCAGGAGTCATATGACCTTGCCCGCCAAGTCATGAAAGGTCTCGGCCGACTGTATCATCGCGCCACCCCGTATGGGCGCAGAGCCTTGCGCCCACCGCGGCTGAAGGAAATCGGCGCACTCCCGCCAGCCTGAACCGCACGGACCGGCCCCTGCCGTATTCGCCGATAGCGTTCCAATTTAGGCGGTATGGCAGCTTACGGTCCGTCGTTCCCGCGAAAGCGGGAATCCAAGGGTAGTGGGTGTTATTGTCGAGTATGCGACTAGACCACCTAATTCGGAACGCTATCGCTCCTTGCGGGCACAATTGATAACCATCAGTGCGGCCCCTATAATGGGGAACAGAGTAGCAAGAGAATTTCCGGCAACGACGAAGCCGTTGCCGGGGAGTCCGGGACAGTAAAATTTCAGACCGGATGAAGCCAGCGACTTTGCGCGGCCCGGCTGTAGGAAGTGGCAGGCATGGCAGTAGACGTTTTAACTGGCACCTTTACCGTCAAGAGCGGACACGCCCAGATGCTCAAGGGCGGCGTCATCATGGATGTGGTAACCCCCGAACAGGCGGAGATAGCCGCTGAAGCCGGAGCGGTGGCCGTCATGGCCCTGGAGCGCGTGCCGGCGGACATCCGCGCCGACGGCGGGGTGGCCCGCATGACCGACCCGGGCATCATCACTAGGATTATGGACGTTGTCAGCATTCCGGTGATGGCCAAGGTGCGCATCGGCCACTTTGTCGAGGCCCAGATCCTGGAAGCCCTCGGCGTGGACTACATCGACGAGTCCGAGGTGCTGACCCCCGCCGACGAGACCCATCACATCTGGAAGCAGGACTTCAAGGTGCCTTTCGTCTGCGGTTGCCGTGACCTGGGCGAGGCCCTGCGCCGCATCTCCGAGGGCGCGGCGATGATTCGCACCAAGGGCGAAGCCGGCACCGGCGACGTGGTGGAGGCCGTGCGCCACATGAGGGCGGTGCAGGACGCCATCCGCAAGCTCCGGACCATGCCCGACGACGAGATGGTGGTGGAAGCCCGCGACCTGCGCGTTTCGCTCGACCTGCTCCAGCAGACCCGTGAGCAGGGCCGGTTGCCGGTGGTCAACTTCGCCGCCGGCGGCGTCGCCACTCCCGCCGACGCCGCGCTGATGATGCAATTGGGCGCCGACGGCGTGTTTGTCGGTTCCGGCATCTTCAAGTCCGGCGATCCGGCCAGCCGCGCCTACGCCATTGTGCAGGCCGTCACCCACTACAACGACCCGCACATACTGGCTGAGGTGTCCAAGGACTTGGGCGAGCCTATGGTCGGCCGCAACGTCCGCGACATCCCTGAGGGGGAGTTGCTCGCGTCGCGCAGCGTGTAGTCCCCCAAATTCCCTGTCCAAGAAGTAGAGGACCAGCCCCAATTCCCTCTCCCTCCGGGGAGGGGGTGAGGATGTATGGGTGCGGTTGAGGTAAATGTAGGCATAGGTGGGTTAGGGGGCGGTGAACTGATCCCCGTTACGGCCCTCGTTGACACTGGGGCGGCTCATTCTGTGATGCCGGAGTCTCTTCTGAGTCGCCTCGACTTGGCCCCATTGGAATACAGGCCCTTCACCATCGCGGATGGCAACGAGGTGGAATACGGCTACGGGATGGCGCGATTTGGCATTGAAGGCCGTGAATTTCCTTGCCCGGTCGTATTTGGAGCCGAGGATCAATTCCTTCTGGGAGCAACCAGCCTGCAAATTTTCAATCTGATGGTTGACCCATCAGAAGAACAACTGGTCGCAAAGCCCCTTCGAGCCAGAGCGATTTAGACACACTGGCGGAAAACATCTCCCCAACAACAGGGGTCGGTTAGCACAAAGAGTTGGAAATAGGCGTCTTAGCGGTACAGGGTGACTTCGCGGAGCATATCGCAATCCTCCGCAGGACGGGCGTGAATGCCCGTGAAATCCGGTTGCCGGAGCAGTTGGATGCTCTGGCCGGACTGATCATCCCCGGCGGCGAGAGCACCACGCTCAGCCGTCTCATGTCCATCTACAACCTGCGGGAGCCCGTGGCGCGGATGGCGGCGGAGGGCCGCCCGGTCTGGGGCACCTGCGCCGGCATGATTATGATGGCCAACGAAATCACCGAGCAGGACCCCGTCCCCTTGGGCCTCTTGGACATCGGCGTTCGTCGCAACGCTTTCGGGCGCCAGGTGGACAGCTTCGAGCAGTCGCTGCAAATCGCCCCGCTGGCCCCCGAGCCGTACAACTGCATCTTCATCCGCGCCCCGGTGGTCATTCGCGTCGGCCCCCTCGTAGACGTTCTGGCCCGCCTCGAAGACGGGCGCCCCGTGGCAGTGCAGCAGGAAAACTTGCTGGCCACCGCCTTCCACCCTGAACTGACCGCCGATACTCGCGTTCACGAGTATTTTGTCAGCCTTGCCGAAGGGAATTCTCCTGCGCCATCTTTACAATGTAGATGACGGGAGAGTTTTGCGTTGAGCCTCTCCAGAGTGGCTCCCAATCATCACTGGCGGAGGAGTGATATTGACGACAGTGCATGAGACAGTGCTGGAAGAGTTGGATTTGGCACTGGACGTATTGCCGGTGCGGGTGTCTGCGGCACTTCGGCAGCGGGAGGACCTGTCTGAACTGCTGGAAGTGGTGCTGGACCTGGGGCGTGAGCCGGAGGCCCGATTCATCAGTGGGGACTCTTCGCTCAGCGAGCAGGAGGTGGACGCCGAAGATTTGCAGGGCGTCATTGATCGCTTGGGGGAGTTCGGCGAAGACAACCGGGCCGGTATTGAACGCACCCTGCATCGCATCTCGGCCATACGCAACCGCAAGGGGCGGATCATCGGTCTGACCTGCCGCATCGGGCGGGCCGTCTTCGGTACCATCAAGATGATCGAAGACCTGGCCTTTTCCGGCAAGAACATCCTGCTGCTGGGCCGGCCTGGAGTCGGCAAGACTACCATGCTGCGCGAGACGGCGCGGGTGCTGTCGGTGGAGGCGCATAAGCGGGTGATCATCGTGGACACGTCCAACGAAATCGCCGGCGACGGAGATGTGCCTCACCCCGCCATCGGACGGGCCAGGCGGATGCAGGTTCCGACGCCGTTGCAGCAGCACGGCGTGATGATCGAGGCCGTGGAAAACCACATGCCGGAAACCGTCGTCATCGACGAGATGGGTGCCGAACAGGAGGCCGCCGCCGCCCGCACCATCGCCGAGCGGGGCGTACAGCTTATCGCCACCGCCCACGGCAACACGCTGGACAACCTGATTATGAATCCCACCCTTTCCGACCTGGTGGGCGGCATCCAGACCGTTACGCTGGGCGACCAGGAGGCGCGCTACCGGGGGACGCAGAAGACCGTCTTGGAGCGCAAGGCACCGCCCACCTTCGACGTGGTGGTCGAAATCCAGAGCTGGGAGCGCCTGGCGGTTCACGATGACGTGGCCAACGTGGTGGACCAGTGGCTGCGCGGCTATCCCATCGTCCCGGAAATCCGCTGGCTGGACGAAAGCGGCGAAGTGCAACGGGAAGAGGAAGAGTACCGCGCCAACGACAGCGCTCCCGCCCCCTGGCAGCCGGAGGGCCGCCGCCAGCCACGGGAGCCGGGCCAGGAGCGAAAGCGCGCTTTCGACCGCGACGCAGACCGAGACGAAGCGCCGCCGCGTATGCCACGGCCCATGGGCGAGATTTCGGCGGAAGAAACGTCCATGGTCTCGGAGGTGCGCGTCTTCCTGTTCGGAGTGGGACGCGACAAGCTGGAAACAGCCATGGTCGAGTCCGGGACACCGGTACAGATTGTCAACGAGTTGCGCCGGGCCGACTTGGTGCTGACCACGAAGACGCACTACCGTCGGGGGTCGCAGTTGGTTCGCATCGCCGAGACCAACGGCAAGCCGGTGTACGTTCTGCGGAAAAACTCGATCCCCCAACTCCAGGACTTCCTGCGCTCTGCGGTGGGAAAGGGAAACCGCAACGGCGGTCGCGTTCCCGTCGCTGACGAGCCGCAGGAGGCCCCAAACATAGAGAGGGCCATGGGGGAAGCTGAGGAAGCGGTCAACCGGGTACTGAGCGGGGAAACGACTGTCAAGCTGTCTCCCCAGCGCTCTCACATCCGGCGCCTCCAGCACATGCTGGGCCAGCGCTACAACGTGGCCTCCACCAGCCAGGGCCGGGAGCCGGACCGGGCCGTGATGTTCTACCGGACATGAGCGGTAACTTTCCTTGGGGTGCGCTCCTTCGTGGGTGTCCTCACTGATGGAAACGGCAATGGGACGAGCGGTATCAGACAATCGGAAGAGGAAATCCGCCGGATATATCTTGCGCTTGGGCGGGCATAACGCTAAACTGATGGCATCCTGAATCTCCCGGAGGACATCAATGGAAGGCAAAGTCCAGATTGAGATTACCTACTGCGTCAGTTGACAGCATCTCGGAACTGCCACGTGGATGGCAAACGAGTTTTTCCGGCACTTCGGTCCCGACGCAGCGGTAGCTATCTCTCCTCGCGGCCAGAGCATCATGGAGGTGTTCGTGGACGGCGAGCGCATCTTCGATAAGAAGGGCGAAGGCAATATATTCCCCGACCTGGGCAGGGTTCGCAAGATGTTGGCCCATGTCCGCGAAAAAATCGCCGAGGCTGACCTGGTAGCCGCAGACGACTAGCCGTCCGACGGTCGGCTTGCGTATCGAGCCTGACAGAATATCAAGCCCCTCCGCCAGCGGAGGGGCTTACTATTTACCCGAAATCAAGGACAGTGTACTGGCCGCAGACTGGTCCAGGGCAGGTGAGGGAAGGAGCGACGCAACCGAATCCCAGATGTGACCGGCCAATTCCTCTACGGGCAGGCGGGCGTCTACCTTTTGCCAGCCCTGGCCCGTATTCGACAGTTCCAGGTAGCCCCGGCGCACCCGTTTGTGGAAGGAAGAGGACTGGTCTTCAAACCGGCGGTGGCCGGCGACGTCGGCCCGGCCCACATCGTCGTGTTCGTCGGGCAACAGGGCCATTTGAAGCTGCGGCCTCCCAACGCGAAGCAATCCCTCTTCGGGATCGATGTCCAGCAGAAAGGTTACGTCGGGGTTCAGTCCCCCGGTAACAAAGTGGTTCAGGTAATCAATAACGTCGTGCTTGACGCCCCGGCCGTGTCCCTGGTAAGCCACAGTGGAGCCGATGAAGCGGTCGGCGATGACGTGGGTTCCCTGCTCCAGGCTGGGCCGAATCTGGTCGGCAACCAGTTGCGCCCGCGCCGCAACGAACAGCAACAGCTCCGACTCAGTCGTCAGGGGCTGCTTGCTCTTCAGGTATTCGCGCAGGTAGAGGCCGAGGGTGGTGGTGCCGGGTTCACGGACCAAAACCGCCGGACGCTGCGCTTCCACCAGCCGCCGGTGAAGCAACTCCGCCTGGGTGCTTTTCCCCGAACCCTCGCCGCCCTCGAAAACGATGAACAATCCGTTAGACACGTTGCACTCAACAAACCGCCAGCCTTCAGTTGGCGAACAGCTTTCGCCCCAATGATAGCACGGCCTGCCCTCGGCGAACCGTTCAGACGGTACGGGGTTTGTGGTATGCAGCTTGTACGGACTACCCTTCCCGCAGGGGCGCGATGACTTCCTCGCCGAAGCGGCGGATGATGCTCTCCGGCGAAGGGCCGATGGCCGTAATCAGCAGCGCGTCCACGCCGGCGTCGAAGATGGCGCGGGACTTGGCGCGGCATTCCTCGGGCGTTCCGGCCACGGCGAAGCGGTCAGCGAAGTAATCGGTCAGCCCCAGCTCGTCGGTCAGGGTGGCGTTGCGGGTCTGGCCCACCTGCTCGTGCTCGGCGGCCTGGTATTCGCGGTGCAGGATGGACACCGCCTCCCGGAATTCCTCCGGAACGTTCTTGCCTTCCAGAGTGAAGCGGAAGGCGTGATGCCCTGAGGCGGCCAGGGCCATCTTGATTTCCTCGATGGCGTCGTTGCGCTGGTCGGCGATGTTGCACTTGGCGAAGGCCCAGACGCCGGCTGCGCCCTCCTCCCGTCCGGCGGCCCGTTCGCCCTCCCGGACGCGGGCCACGGTGTCCCGCAAGATGCCGTCGGTCAGTCCGGTGTGGATGATGGCGGCGTCGGCAACCGCGCCCGCCATCGCCAGCGTGCGCGGCCCCTCGGCCGACATGGCGACGGGTATCGCGGCGTTGGCCCAGCGCACATGGGCGCGGTCACCCCGGTACTCGCTGGTATCGCCGGCCAGCATCTCCCGGACGCTCTGAATGTAGTGATGCAGCTCCGCCAGCCGCGCCGGACGCAGCCCCAGGTTCAGCACCGCGCTGTCGCCGCTGCCGATGCCCAGGAAGGCCCGCCCGCCGGACAACTCGTTGACCGAGGCGATGGCCGAAGACGCCACCGCTGGGTGACGGGTAAGGGGATTGCTGACCGTTGGCCCCAGCATGACCCTTTCGGTGGACATCGCCACCACGCTGAGAGTGACGTACAACTCGCGGGCCAGCGACTGGGAGTCAGCAATTCCCACGTAGTCGAATCCCATCTCCTCAGCCAGGCGCGCCTGGCTGGCAACATCCTCAAGATTGTTGGGAAACATGGTGACGCCAAATTTCATTAGTTGTCCTTTTAGAAACTATCTCAATAATCCCTTCCCCCTCAGGAGGGAGGTTGGGATGGGGGCGGATCCCGTCGGGCGATTGACGCCAAGACGGATGACGATAGAGACTCCAGCCTTATTGAGATAGTTTCTTACTGGTAGACCTTGCGGGGGCCGACGGTCTTCAGATAGCCCTCGAAGTTGCGGCGGGTTTCGGATATGGAGTCGCCGCCGAACTTTTCCATGAAGGCCTCGGCCAGCACCAGGGCCATCATCGCCTCGCCGACGACGCAGGCCGGCGGGGCCTGACAGATGTCGGAGCGCTCGTAGTGGGCTTGCACTTCATCGCCGGTGTCCAGGTCCACCGACGGCAGCGGATTCATCAGCGTGGCTATGGGCTTGATGGCGAACTGGGCAGTCAGCGGCATACCGTTGGTCATGCCACCCTCGGTGCCACCCAGGTTGTTGGTGCGCCGCTGCCAGGGATGGTTGGGGTCGGTCACCGGCTCGATAACGTCCTGCACCTGCGAGCCGCGCCTGTGAACGATGTCCCAGCCCGGCCCGATGGACACGGCCTTGACGGCGTTGATGGACATAAGCGCCTGCGATACGCGCCCGTCTATCTTGCGGTCCCAAGATACATGGGAGCCGAGGCCGATGGGCACGTTTTCCGCCAACACCTCGACGATTCCGCCCACGGTGTCGCCGGCGTCTTTGGCAGCGTCAATCTCGGCGATCATCCGCTCGGCCGCTTCCGGGTCGGCGCAGCGCACCGGGGACTCCTCCACCGCTTGCCAGTCTATCTCCGTAGGCGGCTCGGCCCGGACGCCACCGATGGATATGACGTGGCTCCGAACGACAACGCCGAACTCCTCCAGCAGCCGCAGGGCCACTGCGCCGGCGGCGACACGCGCCGCGGTCTCGCGGGCGCTGGACCGCTCCAGCACGTTGCGCACATCGTTGAACCCGTACTTCATGGTGCCCGGCAGGTCGGCGTGGCCGGGGCGCAGGCGGGTAATGCGCTGGCTGCGGGGACTCTGGGGCTCGCCCTCGATGGGACGCACCGACATGGCCTCTTCCCAGTTGGCCCAGTCGCGGTTTTCGATGCTCATACCGATGGGACTGCCCAGCGTCGCGCCGTGGCGCACGCCAGAGATGATATGCGCCCAGTCCTGCTCAATGAGCATCCGCCCACCGCGCCCGTAACCCTTCTGGCGGCGGGCCAGGTGGACGCCGATATAGTCTTCGTCAATGGGCAACCCGGCGGGCACATTCTCGACAATAATGACCAGGCCCTGGCCGTGGGACTCCCCGGCAGTTACAAAACGAACCATATTCTCCGAATCCAGTTGGCGATGAGTAAGTCCCGTCATTCCCACAAAAGCGGGAACCTATGTTCATATATGAAAGTAGAACGCATGCGATTGGCAACGTTTCTGGATTCCTGCGAAAGCAGGAATGACGGGTGAAATGCGCTCGTGGCCTATGTGGTTAGTTTAGCTTCTCGCCCGCATCGCGGCGGTGGCGGCTTCCAGCATCACCGGTACCGGCGCGGGCTGGTCGGTCCACATCTCGAAGGAGGCCGCGCCCTGGTAGACCAGCATCTGTATGCCGCCCAATGTAGCGGCGCCAGCCTGAGCCGCTTCGCGCAGCAACGGAGTTTCCAGCGGATTATACACCAGGTCATTGACCAGGGCCGTCGCCGGTATGTCATCAGCGGAGAGGGGAGAGCCGGTCTCGTCGGGGCCGTGGACCATGCCCATAGAGGTGCAGTTGACGATGAGGGCAACGCCGGCCGCGGCGCTCGGGGCATCGGGTAAGGCCACCGCCTCTGCCGGAACACCGCTGTCGGCGGAGATCTGCGCCAGCCTTTGCGCCCGCTCCAGGGTGCGGTTGGCGATGACCAGATGGGCCGCTCCGGCGCGGGCCAGGGCGTACACCACGCCCCGCGCCGAACCGCCGGCGCCCAGCACCAGCACGGCCTGTCCCTCCAGCTCGAATCCGGCGCCCTCGCGCAGCGCCCGCAGGAAGCCGATGCCGTCGGTGTTGTGGCCGGTGAGCCGCCCCTCGCGGTTGACGATGGTGTTGACTGCCCCGGCGGTGGAAGCCCAGTCGTCCACTTCATCGATAAAGGGAATGACGGCCTCTTTGTGCGGCACGGTGACGTTGATGCCCAGCGTTCCCGGAGCGCGAAGGCCCGCGACGAACTCCCCGACGCCGCCGGGCGCAACATCCCACGAGTGGTACACGCCGTCAAACCCGATGGCGTCCAGCGCCGCCTGCTGGAACACAGGCGATATGGAGTGGCCGATGGGGTGGCCTATGATGCCCATTTGCTGCGGCATTGATTCGTTAGCTCCAAGGACCGGCGATACGGATTACCGCCCCAACTGGTCCAGAATTTCGTCCAGCCTTTGCTTGCGCTCGCGGAGTTCGGCGAGGCGGGCCTGTTCATTTTCGACCACGTCGGGGCGGGCCTTTTCGCGGAAATTGGGGTTGGATACCAGCTTCTCCACCCGCTCTAGGTTGCGGTCGCAGTCGGCCAGCTCGGCGCGCAGGCGCTCGCCCTCAGCGTCCAGGTCCACGACCCCCTCCAGCATCAGCCGCACCACCAGCGGGCTGACCACCAGGGTCACCCCCCGAACATCGGCACTGCCTTCCGTGCCGCCCGACACAATGCGCAGCGGCTCCACCCGGGACATGGCGCGGATGACGTCGGCCTCATCCTCGATGGCGCCTTGCTGTCCGTTGGCCTCCACCAGCGCCTCGAGATGCTGCGCCGCAGGGATTCGCAGTTGGGCGCGGGTGTTGCGGACGGCCCTGACCGCCTGCTGCACCAAGGAGATTTCCTCCTCGGCTTCCGGGTCAACGCGCCTCCCGGATGCGGGATAGGGGGCGACCATTATTGATTCTGCTTGGGCATCGCCCTCTTCCGGCAGTTCGGTCTTGAGAGTCTGCCACACTTCCTCGGTGATGAACGGCATGAAGGGATGCAGCAGGCGCAGGATGCGCTCCAGCACATGGGCCAGCGTCGGCAATGGCGACGGCTCGCTGCCGTTGCGCTGCCGGATTTTCGCCATCTCGATGTACCAGTCGCAGTAGTCGTTCCAGATGAAATCGTGGAGGCGTTGCTGCGCGTCGCCCAGCTCGAAGCTCTCCAGCGCGCGGTTGACCTCGGCAGTCACTCGGTCGAGGCGGCTGACAATCCAGCGGTCCTCGCGGTGTTCCGGCTTGACGTCGCTCCAGCCCTCCAGTCCTGATCTGCCCTCAAGCTGGCTGATGACGAACCGGGAGGCGTTCCAAATCTTGTTGGCGTAGTTGCGTCCAGCTTCCAGACGGTTCTCGGTGAAGCGCAGGTCGTTGCCCGGCGCGGTGCCGGTGGTGAGGGCAAAGCGCAGGGCATCGGTGCCGTACTTATCCAACAGGACCAGCGGGTCCATGGTGTTGCCCCGGGTCTTGCTCATCTTTGCGCCGGAGCCGTCGCGGATGAGGCCGTGCAGGTATACGGTGTTGAAGGGGGCCTTCCCGGTATTCTCGATGCCCAGCATTATCATGCGGGCCACCCAGAAGAAGAGGATGTCGTAGCCCGTTTCCAGCACCGTCGTCGGGTAGAAGTAGTCGAAGTCGGCGTTGTCCTCGGGCCAGCCCAGGGTGGAGTGGGGCCACAAGCCGGAGCTGAACCACGTATCCAGAACGTCCGGGTCCTGCCGGATTTCCGCCGAGCCGCAGGATGCGCAAGCGTCCGGGTCCTCCATGGCGACGGTCAGGTGGCCGCAGGGGCCGCAGTACCAGACGGGGATGCGGTGGCCCCACCACAGTTGGCGGCTGATGCACCAGTCGCGAATGTTCTCCAGCCAGTTCAGGTAAACGCGGGTGAACCGTTCCGGGACGATGCGGATATCCGGCTCGCCGCTACCGTCCCCGGTCACGGCCCGATACGCCTTGCCCGCGATACTGTCCGGCTGCTCGTGGCTGCCGACGTTGACGAACCACTGCATACTGATCAGCGGCTCTACCACCGTGGCGCAACGCTGGCAGTGGCCGACGGAGTGGCTGTGCGGCTCGACCTTCTCCAGCACGCCCAGCGATTTCAGCTCCTCGACGACGCGGCGGCGGGCTTCGAAGCGTTCCACGCCGAAGTACTTGCCGGTCACGGCTGTCATGTTGCCGTCTTCGCCTATTACGTTGGGGGCGTCCAGCCGGTGGCGCTGGCCCACCTCGAAGTCCACCGGGTCGTGGGCCGGGGTGACCTTGAGCGCGCCGGTGCCGAACTCCGGGTCTATGGCCTCGTCGCCCACCACCGGGATTATGCGGCCCATGATGGGGAGGACGACGTCGCGGCCGCGGATGCCGTCGTAGCGCGGGTCTTCGGGGTGCACCGCGACGCCGGTGTCGCCCAGCATCGTCTCCGGGCGGGTGGTGGCCACGGTCACATACGTGTCGGGGTCGTCTTCCAGCGGGTAGCGAATGTGGTACAGGTGGCCGTCAACGTCTTGGTAGTCCACTTCCAGGTCCGACAGGGCAGTGGCGCAGCGCACGCAGCGGTTGATGATGCGCTCGTGCCGGTAGATGAGCCCCTTCTCGTACAGGCTGACAAAGGTGGTGCGGACGGCGTGGCTGGGCCCCGGGTCCAGCGTGAACTTGTGCCGCTGCCAGTCTGCTGAGATGCCCAACCGCCGCGACTGCTCGTGAATGATGCCGCCGGACTTCTCGACGTGCTGCCAGACCCGCTCGACGAACGCCTCGCGGCCCATTTCGTGGCGGCTTATGCCTTCTTCCTGGAGCTGTCGCTCCACCACCCACTGCGTTGCGATGCCGGCGTGGTCGGTGCCGGGCAGCCACAGCGTCGGCGTGCCGGTCATGCGCCGGTAGCGGATGAGCGCGTCTTCCAGCGCCTTCTCCAGCGCGTGCCCCAGGTGCAGCTCGCCGGTGACGTTGGGCGGCGGCATGATGATGACGTAGGGCTGTTGGCCCGTCTTGGCGGTGGCGTGGAAATAGCCGTTGTCGAGCCAGTTCTGGTAGATGCGGCGTTCCACGTCGGCGGCGTTATAGGCTCGTGGCATCTGGCCGGAAGTCATCGGTAATCACAAACTCCGGGGCCGGGAACTCCGGCATCAGATAGGGGAGGCCCTTGGGCAAGCCTTTCGACTTCGCGCAGGACAGGCTCAAGACGGGCAACGAAAACCGCCATGAGACCATTTAAGGGAATATACCACCGGGAAGCGCGGGGCGTCTATCGAGACTGACTGGATGATACGGTGGTTTCCCGCAGTGCCTCAAGGCGTAAGATGGCCTGGCGGGTGTCGGAGGCCACGCGGGCCGGATCCCAGTAGTTTAAGCGGCGCTTGTGGAGCCAGTAGGTGAACTCCTTGAGATCGTGCAGGGTCAGTCCCTCGCGCTTGCCCAGCTTTGCCTCGTCGCGGAACTTACCCAGCAGGTCTGTGCGGGAGTCGGTGTACAGGTGGCGAAAGGCGTCATCCACCAAGTCCTCGCTGTCGGAGTAGCCTCGGGCCATGTGGAGTTTTCGGGCGTATTCCTCGGCGGTCAGTTGCAGGGCTTCTTCCAGCACGACGCCGTAGTGGAAGTTCAGGTAGGCTCGGTACTTGCTGACGCCCATCAGTCCGCGGAGTTCATTTTCTTCCAGAAGTTCCGGCAGCTCGCCGTGGAAAAGCAGCCGCTCCAGGTCTCCCGTCGGGATGTACTCTCTGGCCTCGGCGCAGAGCCGCTCGGCCAGCAGCAGCCAATCGAAAGCCTCGCGCCCCACCATGTACTTGTAGCGCCGGTCGTTGTGGCTCTCCTCGGCCACCGCCCACCGTCCTATCGCTTCCAGAAGCGCCCGGTGCCAGGATGCCCCCGACGCCAGTTGCGCCCGGAACCAGACTATGACCTCCAGCGGAGATTTCCCGTCTCCGTCCGCCGGAAACTGTCCCGTTTCGTCAGGGGAATCGAACTCGAAGGCGACGCCTTCCGGGGCATCATCCCCGGACGAAGGGACGGCCTCGGAGTTTCGTCCGCTGCGCTTCTCCGCATTCGCTCCGGTCCGGGCAGAGCGCGGCATCAGGACTTGGGCTGCGCGCCGGGTTCCCAGTCATTCTGGGCTGGCGCGATGGTGGCTGCGGCAGCGTCAAATACTCCGATGCGCTGGGGCTTGGGCGTGCGGATGAACCGGAGGAACTGCTCCAGGGGCAGGGTGTTGAGGATGTGGCGCGGCTCGCACCAAGCACGGCGGGCCACGGCGACGCCGAACCTGCCGCCAGACAGCTCGGAATGGTGGTGGGAGTCGGTGCTGATGACCAGCGGCACTCCCAGTTCGCGGGCGCGATGGGCGTGGGTGTCCTTCAGGTCGAGGCGAGCCGGGGAAGCGTTGATTTCCAGCGCCGTGCCGGTATCCCGCGCCGCCTGCAACACCGCCTCCAGGTCGAAGTCGGTAGGCGGACGCTGGCCCAGCAGCCGGGTAGAGAGGTGCCCGATGACGGTAACCGAGGGGTGCTCCATAGCCCGTATGATGCGGCGGGTCATGGTGTCGCGGTCCTGCGACATGGCGTTGTGCACCGATGCCACCACCAAGTCCAACTCGGCCAGCACCTCGTCGGGGAAGTCCATGCGCCCGTCGGCGCGGATGTCAACCTCGGAGCCAGCCAGGATGAGGATGTCGTGCCGCTCTTGCAGACGGCGCAGCACATCGCGCTGGGCAGCCAGCCGCTCCGGGGTCAGGCCGTTGGCGACACCCAGCCCCTGCGAGTGGTCGGTCAGGGCCATGTACTCGTAGCCCAGCGCCGCGACGGTTTCTACCATCGTCTCGATGGGGTCGCTGCCGTCGCTCCATTCGCTGTGCAGGTGCAGGTCGCCGCGCAGGTGCTTCGCTTCCACCAGTTGCGGCAGGCGGCCCTGCTGCGCCGCGTCCAACTCCCACATCCCGGCCCGCAGCTCGGGCGGAATCCAGGGCAGCCCCAGCCGGTCGTAGAAGGACTGCTCGTCGGGGAAAATCTCCACCTCGCCGGACTCGATGCGGGTGATGCCGTATTCGTTGAGGGACAGGCCCATGCGGTTGGCGAAGTCGCGCAGGCGGATGTTGTGCTGCTGGCTGCCGGTGAAATACTGGAGCATCGCGCCGATGGATTCGGCTTCGCCGGTGCGCAGGTCGATTTGCAGGCCAAGTTCCACAATCACGCTGGTCTTGCGGGGGCCGTTTACCAGCACATCCTGCACCTGTGGCAACTCGGCCAGGCAACGGCCCAGCTCCTCTGGCTGTGGTGTGATGGCCACCAGGTCAACGTCGCCGATGGTTTCCTCCCAGCGGCGCAGGCTGCCGGCGGGGGTGAGCAGCGTGATTGCCGGGTCGTGCTCACGCAGGGCGGCCATGACCGACTCGGCGGCGGGCAGGGCGTGGCCGATGGGGGTACGGTCGCTGCTCATGCTGCGGGAGGCGCGGATGTGGCGCAGGATGCCGTCGGCGGCCTTCTGGCCCATGCGCGGCAGGGAGGCGAGGCGCCCGTCTTGGGCCGCTTGCTCCACGCCCTCCGCGGTGCTGATGCCCAACTCGGTGCCGATGAGCATGGCCGTCTTGGGCCCCACGCCGGGAATCGCCAGCAAGTTCAGGGCGCCCTTGGGCAGTTCGGACCTGGTTCGCTCGTAGGTCTGCACCTTCCCGGTGGTCACCAGCTCCTGTATCTTGTCGCTGATGGCTTTGCCGATGCCGGGTATGCCAGTGAGTTTCTGCCCGTCGTTGACCGCCTGGGCCAAGGGAAGGGGCAGCTCGGCGATGGCGCGGGCTGCCCGCTGGTAGGCACGAATCTTGAACACCGAGTCGCCCTGCATTTCCAGCATGGCGCCCAGGTTCTCGAAAAGTTGGGCGATTCCTTCGTTGGTCGGCTGCATCCCGGTCGTCCTGCCTGCGTTGCGTCCAATGGCGGGACCATCGCGTCCACTATAAAGCGTCGCCCCGCGCTTGTCGAACCGGCGGCAACGGTTGCCCGAAAGAACTGTGCCGAATTATTCCGTTAAAGGGTCTTTCGATTGTTGTCAATCCCGTTGGCCCTGAGCCTGTCCGCTGGTTCACCCATGAACGGACTTGCAGGCCCATATCGGCAACCCAAAGCCCTGACTTTCCTTCGCGCCCGCCTTGACAGCCGCCGCGACGGATTCGATAATAGAGGCCCTAGCCGAGGTAGCTCAGGTGGTAGAGCACGGCACTGAAAATGCCGGTGTCGACAGTTCGAGTCTGTCCCTCGGCACTTTTCTTTGTTTTCGTATCTGGGGGACTCTCGAAAGCCTAAATTTGACAACATTTTGACAACGGCGACCTTAATTGGGTGCTTGGAAGCACGTCTTCACTATGGGCATCAACCTCATCTGGTCGGCCTTGACGAGACTGTTACTGGAAGAGCTTGGCACTGCGCCTAGCTTTTCTGGCTTCTGGTCCGGTGTCCCCCGATAGCATAGAGCATCCTGCCGCCGGGGCACTTTGGGGTCTCCCAGCGCTTGGTTGTACAGGTGGCTGTGGACGAATCGGTTGCCGTTTTCTTACTCGTCAGGTCTCAGGTAGCGACGCATTCTGTCCTCTAGGCTGGGGCGCTGCCCGGCCTCGGCGGGTTGCCCTACCGCTTGGCTTTTCATTCTGCGGGTGTCTGCTTCGGCTGTTGCGTAAGCCCTCACCAGGACCCTGGGCCCTGCGATTTCCGGGTCCACTGATATCCTTTCCGTACCCTGGCTGGTGAACCAGCCGCGTCTGAAGATCGCCCATTGGTAGGCGATCCCTTGATAGCCTACGACTGTGTCCACCACTCGCTGGCGTTCATCCTCGGGCATTTCGGGCCAGATGTCCTGGGTGGCCTTGCGGGCTGCCTCCTCGATCACGGCTTTCTGGGTCTCCTCGTCCGCTCCTTGGTCCAGCCGCAGGTCTGCGATTGCTCTGTGCTGGCGTTCGAGTTCCTCCTCGGCGGTTTCATGTCGGTTCATCTTTCTTCTCTCACGCTGTCCGTGGGCTTTGGGGTGGGAGCCCCGTGGCCGTTAAATGCCCAACGCGGCTACTCCGGCCCTGGAGATGGCCTCGTCGTCGAGACCGCTGGGCAGGCCGCCCACGCCGATGGCGCCGACTACCGCCCCTTCGTGGAAAACGGCGACTCCGCCTGGTATCGCTATCAACTGGGGATCGCCGAAGGACTCAAGCGACCTGCCGGAGCTGCTGAGTTGCTCGGCGAAGGCAGCGGTATCCATGCTGCGGACCGCGGAGGTGTAGGCCTTGCGAATGGCGAAGGTGGGCCTCAGGCAGCGGTCCATCCGGGCGTAGGCCAGCAGGTTTCCGGCATCGTCCACCACGGCCATGTCTACCTTGCGCCGGGTAGGGTCCCTGTTGTAATCGGCGATCATGGCCGCAATCGCGTTCTGGGCCTGTTCCAAGCTGAGCATGGGCTTGTTCCACATATCGTCAACCTCCATGGCGTTTTTGTAGGGAAACCGGGCGGCTCAATTTCGACTAGGTTGATGTTCGTTCAGTCGCTGGGCCTGGAGTTCGTCTATCTGCTCCTTGGTGCGGCCGTAGATACGGGGAACGTCCCAATCTTTCACGGCGGCGTAGGTATCGATCCGGGACTGGTGGCGCACCTCGCGCTCCAAGACTATCAATGGCTCCACCCCTAGATTTCAGCCGTTGGGGGTCTCATGGCGTGCCAGGGGGTGTTCTGCTCGTAGGCGTGGGCCAGCCTGAACACCATCTCCTCTCCGCCGGGCGGCCCGGCGATTTGAAGGCCCACCGGCAGCCCCCTTCCGCCGAACCCGCAGGGCACGGAAATGGCCGGTGCGCTGGATAGATTGAAGGTATTGGTGCGCATGAAGGGCAACCGCGACGCGGTTTCCCTGCTGGTAACCGTGGGGTCGTCCTGGAGCGGGACGGCCTGCCTTCCGGAGGTCGGCATCACCAGCGCGTCATAGGTCCGGAAGGCCGCCAGCACGTCGTCGCGCAGCAGGGCGCGGAGCTTCTGGGCCTTGTAGTAGGCTTGGGCCGGGACCAGGCTGCCGGTAAGCAGTCCGATGCGATTATCGTGGCCGAATTCGTGGAATCGTTCCCGGAGCCAATCCTTCATGTTGAGGGCCGGTTCGACCGCCAGCAACATACCGGCGATGGCGTTCGCGTGGGCTGCCAACGGAATGGAGACTTCTTCAACCTCTGCGCCCAGCTCCGCGAGGGCACCGGCGGCGGCCTTTACAGCGGTGGCGACGTCGGGCTCCACCATGTCGCTGTGGAGCAACTCCGTAACGATTCCCACGCGCCGGCCCCTGATGTTGCCGTCCAGGGCTTGCCGGTAGTCGGGCACCGGCGTGTTCCAGGTGGTTGGATCTTTGGGATCGTAGCCGGCGATTGCCGAGAGGGTGATGGCCGCGTCTTTCACGGTGCGGGAGATTGGCCCAATGGTGTCCATTGACCACACGCCTCGCATCAACCCGTGCCGGCTGACCCGTCCCCAGCCGGGCCTCAGCCCGACGACCCCGCACCAGGCCGCCGGACGCCGAATCGATCCGCCAGTGTCCTCTCCCAGGGAGGTAGCGCAGAGGAAGGCCGCCGTGGCCGCCCCCGACCCGCTGCTGGAACCACCGGCGGAGATGTTCAGGTCCCAGGGATTGCGGGGGGTGCTGAAGCGGTGGGTGAACCCGGTGACGGCGAATTCGCTGAGGTTGGTCTTGCCCAATACAATTGCGCCAGCGTTCTTCAGGTTGGAAATTACCGTGGCGTCGTCGTCGGGCACAAAGTCGGCCAGGATGCGCGAGCCGCCGGTGGTGCGGATGCCCTTGGTCCAGATCTGGTCTTTGACGCCCACCGGGATGCCGTGCATCGGGCCGCGGTAGTCGCCGGCCAGGATTTCCCGTTCGGCCTGCCGCGCTTCTTCCAGGGCCTGTTGCCGAAGCACCGTGATGAAGGAGTTGAACTTGAAGTCGAGGTCGTCGATCCGTTGCAGGTAGGCCTCGACCACCTCCACCGGGGACGCCTCTTTGCTCTCGATGAGCCTGGCGAGCGCCGACGCGGAGTGGAGAGGAAGTTCGTTCCGGAGCATAAGGGCCTCCAACGGTTACCGGCTCTCGATTTTCACTACGATTTTCACTACGTGGTTGCAAGGCATCATAGGAGGCAACCCTTGGGCCGTCAAATCAAGGCGCCTGGCGCCTGGCGTCGGGCCTTGCGGTTCAGAAGGGGACGGGCTGGTCGGAGCGGGGGATGAGGCCGCGCTCGGCGGCCTTGGGCAGCAGGTTCCGCAGGACTTCGCTGGCCTGGGGGAAGACCCGGCGATCGAGGCAACGCTCCAAGTAGTTGTGGAAATCCAGGAAGTTCTTCACGCGGAAGCCACGGTCTATCATCCGCTTGAGGAGGATCCGGGCCCACTCCAGCAGGAGCAATGAGCGGGCAGGGTTTTTGTCGGGCACCTTGGTTTTGGGCATGGTGACGGCCATCTCGTCGCAGAAATCGAGGGCGAGGAACCGCAGGCGGTACACCTCGAGTTCGGTGGCGTACTTGCGGCAGAGGGCGTCCACCTGAGTCCTGAGCTGGCTGAATGTCATTGCTTTACCTCTTCGGGAAATCTGAACCGGGATTTGCGGGATTATGGGATGGACAGGATTCCGTAAGGTTGGCGGTGTTGGGTTCGACGGGGGGCGTTGGGTGCCACGGGGGGGCGGGTTTCAAACCCGCCCCTACATTATGGGGTCGTGGTGACGGTTGGGGTGCGCGGGAATGACGGGATGGTTCCGCACCGGGTTCGACGGGGGCGTTGGGTTCGACGGGGGGGCGGGTTTCAAACCCGCCCCTACATTATGGGGTCGCGGAGGTCGTTGGTGCAGGTTGTCGACGTCATGGAACCTGACGGCGTAGTTCATGGCGTAGCGGGCAGGACGGCCTGCTGGCGGGGGGTGAGAGCGGAGATTTCGATTTCCCGGTCATTTGCGGACATATCGGGCGATTCCGGGTTGTGGGACTGGACGGGGCCTTCTCCGGGGGAGCGACGGGGAGGCTGGGAACCGGTTGCGTTGCTGGGTTTTTGGGACATTGGGCATCTCGGTGCCTCAGTGGCTGTGCTGATTTTGCCCTGCCTTCTGCCCTGTCTTCTTTGAGGTCTTATGGGTGGGACAGTTATAATGGTACATGCGTTCTAATTGTGTGGCAAGGGGGCGGATTCCGGCGGAGGAGAGAAGGGAGAGGAGGCGCGATAATGCTTGTAAAATGGCATTAAGGAAATTGGTGTTGCGGTTACCCACGGATGCGGATGGCGTACAAGGGAAATAACCTTATGGCGCTAAATAACATTTCGGAGGGAACACGGCGCTCAATTGTTGATATTTTCTCTGTGTCGAAAATCAGTTGGGCAGGGCGTCTAAGGGAGGACGATTTCCTTGCAAGACTCTACGACCTAACCGACCTAACCAAGATGGGGTCCACTGATTATCGGATACCGAATGCAAAAGGCGATATTGTCCAGCACAGAGTCCACTTAATGTTGGGCCGCGAGAGGTATATCCCCACCAGAAACGCCTGGATCTCCGGGTCATTGAACCAACGTGTCCAGGGACACAGCCAAGGACAAAAAACCATACCGGCTAATGCGCCACAAGTGGGCTTGATTCCCACAATGCCGCAGGCGGCTGACGGGACCCTAATCGAGCCGCCGGTGTCGCTTGTCAACGAGCCGTAGCAAAGTCCAGCGGCAGTCGCTGCTCCCGGGCCGTTGGAAGACGCATCCATCCGTCGGCGGAGCTGAGTCAAAGGGAGCGGCAGAAACCCGGCTACACGTCTGGCCGCAGCTGGTGCTGGGTGGCGGCCTCGTAGGCGTGGCCCACCTGGACCAGCAGCGGCTCCGTCAAGTGCCTGCCGATGAACTGGATGCTGAGGGGCAGGCCCTCGCTGTTCAGTCCGCAGGGCAGGGATATGGTGGGCGCTCCGCTGAAGTCGAAAGGGATGGTGAACCGTCCCCAGCTCCATTCCTCTTCGTCCATCGGGCCGTAGAGGGCTTCCGGCGTGACCCGCTCCGGGGGCGTGGTCATGGAGGGGCAGACCAACACGTCGATGCCGCCGAATAATTCGGCCAGGGTCCCGTTGCAGGCCAAACGTTGGTAGCTGGCTATGGCGTAGTCGGTGGCGCTTTGGCGCAACCCCAGCTCCAGCCAGCCCCGGAACCAGGGGCCGTATTCGTCGCCCCGGGAAGGGAAGGTCTCGCGGTGGGCCGCGGCCGCCTCCGCCGAGCACAACACGCCCCAGGCCCGGGAGAGGGGATCGGTGTCGGGCATTCGCACCGGCACCAGCACTGCTCCCCTGCTTTCCAGCAGGCGCGCGCCCTCCAGCACCGCCGCGGCCAGCTCGGAATCGACGCCGTCGCCGATGTATCGCTCGTCTACGCCGATGCGAACGCCTCGGACTCCCTGGGCCACTCCCGCCAGCATGTTGGGCACCGGGGCGGTCAGCGAAGTAGGGTCATGGGGGTCATGCCCCGCAATGGCTTGCAGCATAACACCGGCGTCTGAGGCGCTCCGGGTCATCGGGCCAATGTGGTCAAGGGACTCGGCCAGGGCCAGCACGCCGTAACGGCTCACCCGCCCCCAGGTGGGCTTGATTCCCACGATGCCGCAGGCGGCTGCCGGGAACCGGATCGAGCCGCCGGTGTCGCTGCCCAGCGAGCCGTAGCACAGTCCGGCGGCAGTTGCCACTCCCGAGCCGCTGGAAGACGCTCCAGACCAGCGGTCGGCGCCCCAGGGATTGACCGGTATCTGGAACTCCGGGTTGTAACCGGCCATCGCTCCTTCGGTGAGATTCAGCTTGCCGAGAATCACTGCACCGGCGGCGTTGAGTTTCCGCACCACCGTGCCGTCGAAGTCGGGTACGAAGTCCCGCAACACTCGGGCACCGCCCATTGTGGCGACCCCGATGGTGAAGCACAGGTCCTTGACCGCGATGGGAACGCCGTGTAAGCCGCCCCGGTAGCGGCCTGCGGCGATCTCCTGCTCGGCGGTCCGGGCCGAGGCCAAGGCCGAGTCGGCCATTAAGGTGGCGTAGCTCTTCAGATTGCCGTCCAGGGCCTCGATGCGCTCCAGGATCGCCGAGGTCAGTTCCACGGGGGAGAGCTGTTTGGACTGGATTAGAGAGGCTATTTCTGTGATGGTTTGATAGTGCAAAGGCGTATCAGGCATTATTCCACTCCTTAGCGATAATCCGGCATCACCCCAAAGCGCCGGGGCTGGCCACCCGGCCGGTGGTTCTCCCGCAGAGGATACTGGATGCGGGACCAGTGGTAAACTTGGCCTAACCCCGCAGGCCAATACCCGGTCAGGGGCCAGGAGACGACTCTAATGCGCATCGCAGTACCCGACCTGGTGTCCAACTCCTACTTCCCGGCGGTGGCCGCCGTGGAGCTGGGGTATTTCGAGGCCCAGGGAATGGACATGGAGTTGGAGATGGTCTTCCCGGTGGGCCGGGCCATGGAAGCGTTGCGGGACGGCCGCGTCGACTTCGTGGCCGGTCCGGCCCACGCTACCCTGTCGGCCTTCCCCGACTGGCAGGGAGCCAAGTTGCTGGCCGCCCTGTCCCGGCATACCTTCTGGGTGCTGGTGTTGCGTTCCGACCTGGGGGTTCAACCTGGCGATGTTGCAGCGGTCAAGGGTCTGCGTATCGGAGCGGCGCCCGGGCCCGACGCCGCCCTGCGCCGGTTGCTGGCCGAGGCGGGCATAGACCCGTCGCGGGACGGCGTGGCGTTGGCTCCGGTACCCGGCAGCGGCGAGCCCGGCGTGTCCTTCGGCGTCCATGCCGCCCAAGCCCTGGAGGAGGGATCAATCGACGGGTTCTGGGCCAATGCGATGGGAGCCGAAGTGGCGGTGCGGAGCGGGATAGGCAGCGTGGTGCTTGACCCTCGGCAGGGGCTCGGTCCGCCGGCAGCGAGGGACTATACCTTTGCGGCGTTGGTGACCTCTAACAAGCTGATTGAAGACTCTCCCGCCACGGCGGAGGGAGCGGTGCGGGCGGTAGTGGAGGCGCAACGGGCGCTGCGGGCCGATCCGTCCCGGGCTGCGGAGGTCGGTCAACGGCTGTTCCCGCCCGATGAGGCCGCATTGATCGAGGACCTGGTCCGGCGGGACGCTCCCTACTACACCGCCGAAATTTCTCCGAACTCTGTGGCCAGCCTCAACGAGTTCTCCCGGAATATCGGTCTGCTCTCCGGCGACGCAGCCTTTGAGCAGGTGGTGGCCAGCCGGTTCGCGCATCTTTGGTCTGAATAGTAGGTGTGTTTCGTTTGCTTCTGAGGGTTGAGAGGTTTTGGAATAGGAGATCGGCATGGGAAGACCCGACGGGAAAAGGCCTAATTCCATCGCCAACGGGTTCATTAAACTTGGCCTAGCGGCAATAGTGTTCGGAGTAGCGTATGTGTTGTTTTTTAACTTCTGCTTTCAAGGCACTTAATTGCAAGTGGATATCCAAATCCTCCGCGCTAGCCACGCAGTGATCAATGGACGGGGGTTGCGTCAATGGGTGGGCCAAACCTATAACAAAACGGAAGCAGGTAGGTGTGTTCGATGCAAGTCGATATCAGGGTGCCCGTGGGCCTGCCGGTGCGCGAGACGGCCGATTTCATTGCGGGATGTGAGGCCGCCGGATTTTCCGGGGTTGGAGTGCACGACCATCAGCACAGCGGGCGGGACGTTTTTCTCACCCTGGCCCTGGCCGCGGAACGCACCTCCCGGCTCACGCTGTATCCTGCGACGACCAACCCGGTGACCCGGCATCCGATGGTGCTGGCCTCGCTGGCCCACTCGCTGGAGGAGATCGCACCGGAGCGGGTGCGCCTGACGGTGGGCCCCGGCTACCTCGCCGTTGGCAATATCGGCCGGCCCCGGGCCACGGTGGAGGCCATGCGACGGGCCGTCCTAATCATGCGCCGCCTGCTGCGGGGCGAGCGGGTGGAATTCAACGGGGTGGAAACCCGGCTGCGTAATTTGAGCGAACCGCCGACACCGGTGTTTATGACCGCCGCCGGGCCGCGGATGGTGGAGCTGGCCGGGGAAGTTGCCGACGGCGCCCTGCTGCTTGTTGGCCTACATCCCAAAGCGGTCGAAGCGGCCCGCCGCCGACTGGAGATCGGAGCGGCGCGGGCCGGACGCAGCCTCGACGGTTTCCAGACGATCTTCATCACCCCAACCACTGTGTCGGATGACGGCCCGGCCGCTCGTCGCTTTCCTCAACAGTGGTTCCGGCCAGACCAGCCGTACCTGAAATACCCCAGCGACTCCAACCTGGTCTGGCTGCGGGAGGCCGGCATCGAACTGGCCGACGGTTTCGCCCCGGAGAGCATCGGGGATGCTCAGGCGTCCGAAATATGCGATGCCTTCGGTCTGTTCGGCACATCTGAGGAGTGCCTGGCCAGACTGAAGCGGGCCAGAGACGAATCGGGTATCAATCACGTCTTCATCTTTCCAACCCACACCCAAGAGGGTGGTTACGACATGCCCCGGGCCGAGGTGTACGCCTTCCGAAAGACAATAATCCCGGGTCTGAGCGCCCTTTCGTAACGGTTTTTCAAGGACTCTTGGTTAGCCGTTGCGGGGAGGTTACCCGGCTCACCGCCACGTATAGAAGAATGCAGGATGCCAGCAATTTTAAGGAGTACGCATCATGGCAGAAAAGATCCGCCTGGGGTTTGTGGGTGCGAACGTAAACTCGACCTGGGCCTCTCAGTCGCACTTCCCGGCGCTACTGGCCAGTCCCGATGTCGAGTTCACCGCAGTTTGCACCACCCGGCCCGAGAGCGCGGAAGAGGCTCGCCAAGCCTTTGGGGCGAAGCTCGCCTTCCATGATTTCCGGGCAATGGCTGCGTCGCCGGAGATCGACGCGGTGGCCGTGGTTGTGCGGGTGCCATCGCACTATGAGGCAACGAAGGCCGCCATCGAAGCGGGCAAGCACGTCTTTACCGAGTGGCCTCTGGGACGGGATACCGCCGAAGCCGAGGAACTTGCATCTCTGGCGCGGAGCAAGGGTGTGCAAACCGCAGTGGGTCTGCAATCGCGAGTCAGTCCCGCATTGCTGTTTGTCAAGGAACAAATAGAGGCCGGTTACGTGGGCGAGGTGCTCTCGTGTTCTGTGACCACCATGCGCGACGGTGCGTTGGAACGTCCTTCCAGCCGCACCTGGCAGCGCGACGCAAGCCTGGGCGCACACACCCTGAGCATCGCCAACGGACACGTAATCGACGCCCTGCGCTTCGTGGCCGGCAACTTCACCCGGGTGGCGTGCATGGTCAGCACCCAGGCCAAGCAATGGTACGAGACCGATACCCAGCAGTATGTGGAAGTCACATCGCCGGACAATGTGCGAGTCAGCGGGCAGTTGGAGAGCGGCGCGGCAGTGTCGGTCCATGTTGGAGCCGTTCCCTGGGCCGGCAGCGGCTTCCGGATGGAGATCTACGGGCGGGAAGGCACGCTGGTAACCACGGGGAGCGTCTCGTCGCAGCGCGGCGAGATGCTGCGGGTGCAGGGCGCACGTGGAAGCCATGACTTGCAGGACCTGGACATACCTGAGCGTTTCGTTTTTGTGCCGTCCGACTTCCCACAGGGCGATCCCTTCAACATCGGGCAGATGTATGCCCTGTTCGCCGAGGCGGTCCGAACCGGACAGAACCGCGCTCCGACGTTCGATGATGCGGTTGACCTGCATCGTTTCATCGATACTATCAAGCAGGCGTCGGAAACGGGCCGGGAACTGCCGGTTGCCTGAGGCGACATTTTCTAAAAGCCCGTTTTCTCAAAGCCCAAAGACAGGCTGGCAAGCGAAATTCGAAGGGAATTATATCGAATCCTACACATCTTCCTCTCCATCGTCATTCCCGCCCATACCGTCATTCCCGCGAAAGCGGGAATCCAGAGCGTCCCTGCCAATGGCAGCCTTGCCGTTGCCGAACCTTATGGATTCCCGCTTTCGCGGGAATGACGGAGTGAGGGGGGTGTAGGATTCGATATAATTCCCAATTCGAAGGCCCCGCCGCTTCTATCCATCACCCGGTGATGACGGGAAGCCAGCGGGGCCTCAACGGATTCAGCGGTACGGAGTTGTCAGGCTGTCACGGTTGCCGGTTGATGGGTCTTCAGGAAGCGCCGGGCGTGGGCTACGACCTCGTTGATGTGCTGCTGAGTGTCTTTCCAGGGATAGATGGTCACCTCGGAGTTCGGGGCGAGGCTGGCAACCTCCATCGCGCACTCGTATGAGTGCGCCGGAACATCGTCGGGCGCTATCAGCAGTGGCGTTTGCAGGGCGCGCACGAAATCGCGGGAAACGGTGAAAACGAAGTCGGCGCGGTCGGTGTACATACTGGTCAGGAAGTCATGGACCATGTCCATTGTGATTTCAGGGCGCTTCTCGCAAAGGGGCGGCCCCCAACCCTTTATGTTGTTCTGGTAGAATATATCTGGCGTCTCTTGCCTGAACCCGCTGGGTTGCATCAACGCCGCCGCCACCACGCGCTCCGGGGCCAGCCTGAGCAGGTTGTGGACCATCGGCCCGCCGATACAGAAGCCCATGACCAGGAACTCCTTGATGCCGAGATGATCCATCAGCCCAAGTTGGTCCTCAGAGTAGGCATCCCAGGGGCGGTCGATCTCCAGCGGGCCACTGGATTGGCCCAGATTGGCATTGCGTAAGTCGGCGGCAATACAGTGGAAGTCGTCTTTGTAGGTCTCCATGGGGTTGAAGGGCA
This sequence comes from Dehalococcoidia bacterium, assembly GCA_965226875.1. GTDB lineage: Bacteria > Chloroflexota > Dehalococcoidia > Lucifugimonadales > UBA3495 > VXOI01. Next base: position 284,525 of record OZ245439.1, read on the forward strand.
CCGACGTTTGCAGAGATGCCACGGTGGAATTAAGTCCGCCACCGGGAATGATCAGCAGGGGGAATCCCGAACCGGCCTCTTCGTAGTAGATACGGTTGGGGCCCCTTTCGTAGAACGCCATGGCGATTTTCCTCCATCAGCGAGTGACAAAGCTAAGTTGATATCTAACGACGATGCAGGCCGGAATTTGCGGCGCAACATCCGAAGGCGGCGCGTTGTAAGGGATGATGCTTCGTCTACCTGTTCCGGCGTTGAATCTAACCCAAGATGGCTCAAGCGGTCAACATAACGGCCCGGAGCGCCGGCGCCTTCTGACCTTGGGAGAGAACTAGGGCTAGGGCGAAATCCTGGAACGGCCCTGGCCGCCGTCGGTCAGGAAGTTTGACATCCTTAGCGGGTATGTTATATTGGCAACCGCCTTTCAGCCCTTCGCGCGCGGATTAGTATGGCTCAGTTGAGGGGTCTCCTAACCTACCAGGGCGTCGAGGTCTGGCGGCACACCAAGGTCATCCAGTGGGCCTTGCAGATTGTGTCGGGCATCATCGTGGTTGTGCTGGTGGCCTGGTTCTTCACCAACATCGCCACCGCCGTCCAGGACCGGGAGATTCCCCACGGCTGGAGCTTTCTCGACCGGGAGTACCAGACTCCCATCGGGCATCACTTCCTTCCCTACGAATCGTCGGACTCCTTCGGCTACGCCCTGGGGGTGGCGACGGCAAACACGGTGGTCGTCTCCATCGTGGGCGTGATACTGGCGACGATGCTGGGAATCTTCATCGGCGTATCGCGGCTGTCGAGCAACTGGCTGGTATCCAAGCTGGCCATGGTCTACATCGAATTCTTCCGCAACGTGCCGCTGCTGGTGCAGCTCTTCTTCTGGTTCTACATCTTCCTGACGCTGCCCCCGGTGCGCGAGAGCTACGTCGTCGGCGGAGGGCTGTTCATCCACAACGGCGGCTTCTCCATGCCCTTTCCCAAGGCCACCGGCATCGGCCCGGCGGTGGTGTGGGGGCTGCTGGCGGCGGGGGCGCTGGCCGCCGGGTATGCCGCCTTCCGTCTGCTGACGGTCCGCGAGGTGCATACGGGACAAAAGTCCCACCCCATGCTGGGAGGTCTGGCGACGGCGGTAGTCATCGGGGCCGTGGCCTGGATGGTGGTCAGCCTGGCCGCCGGGGGCTCGCCCTTCGCAATCTCTTCGCCGGAGCCGCAGGGCCGCTTCGGGCGCATCGTGGGCGGGTTCGAAGCTCCGGCGGGCCTGGTGGTGCTGCTGGTGGGGCTGGTTACCTACACCGCCTCGTTCATCGCCGAGATCGTGCGCGCGGGCATCCAGTCGGTCCAGCGCGGGCAGACGGAAGCGTCGCGGGCGCTGGGGCTGTCGCCCATGGAAACGCTGCGCTACGTCACTTTTCCGCAGGCGTTGCGGGTGATCATCCCTCCGCTGATCAGCCAGTTTCTGAATCTGACAAAGAACAGCAGCCTGGCCGCAGCCATCGGCTACACCGATCTTACCAACGTGGCCAAGACAATGACACAGACCGCCCCGGCGGTGTCCATCTTCCTGCTGATCATGGCGGCCTACCTAGCCATGAGCCTGACCTACTCGATCATTGGAAACCTCTACAACCGTCATATGCGGTTCACCGGGGGTTGACGATGGCAGCCGCTCCGCAGCCAGCCCCCGGCCAGCGCCTGCCGCCGCCCCGCATCGAGGTTGGGGTGATCGGGTGGATGCGCGAGAACCTGTTCAGCGCTTGGTACAACACGTTGCTGACGGTCGTCTCGGCGGCGGTCATAGTGCTGGCGCTGGTCTACGGGCTGCGCTGGTTGATTGCCAGCTCCGACTGGACCGTCATCGGTGTGCTGGGCGGGCAATTGGTCATCGGGCCATACAACACGGAGGGCTCCTGCCCCGGCCAGAACTGCTTCTGGAGGCCGCAGGTGGCGCTGCTGCTGGTGTCGGCGCTGTTTGGCATGGCCTGGGTCATGCTGGGTGGGGGCGTCGCCAAGCGGCTTGGCATCGGCGTCGTGGTGATACTGGCGCTGTTCGCCTTCCTGCCCTACAGCTTCGACCGTATGGGAGTGGATGTGCGGCTGCTGCTGGCGGCGAACATACCCGCGCTGCTGGCGGGATGGGCCATCGCTCGCTACACCGGAATGAAAGTGCGGGGGGTCATTATTTACGCGGTCGTGGCTTTCATAGTCACGGTGCTGCTGCTCCGGGGGCTGCCGTGGATTCCCTTTCTTCAGCCGGTGTCGGTGGTCCATTGGGGAGGCATTACGCTGAACCTGCTGCTGGCCGTGGTGGGAATCGGGCTGAGCCTGCCCATCGGCATCGCCCTGGCCTTGGGACGGCGCAGCAGCCTGCCGGTGATCAAGCTGCTGTGCGTGGTGTTCATCGAGGTGTTCCGGGGCGTGCCGCTGATAACGCTGCTGTTCATGTCGCAGGTGCTGGTGCCGCTGGCCTTTCCCGACGAATTCCAGACCAACTCGCTGCTGCGCGCGGGCATGGTTATCACGCTGTTCAGCTCGGCCTACATGGCCGAGAACATCCGCGGCGGGTTGCAGGCGCTGCATCCCGGGCAGGCGGAGGCGGCGCGGGCGCTGGGGTTGCCGGGCTGGCAGACCACAATGCTCATCTCGCTGCCGCAGGCCATCCGAAACGTGATTCCGGCCATCGTGGGCCAGTTCATCTCGCTGTTCAAGGACACCAGCCTGGTGTATATCATCGGTATGCTGGATGTGGTGGAATATAGCCGGGCCTTCATTCAGGGCAACGTCGAGTACCTGTCGAGCGCCAAGGAGCTGTTCATCTTCCTGGCCCTGGTCTTCTGGATATTCACTTTCACCATGTCCTACGTCAGCGGGAAGGTAGAGGAACACCTGGGCGTGGGCCAGCGTTAAAGTTCCCTCCCCCTCAATAGGCTTTCCATAGGCGTCATTTTCGGCTCTGGTCTTTCCATAAATCACGGCTCCCCATCTTGGGGAGCCGTGTGCTGACCGTTTGACTTGGTCCCATCCGGCGGGCTGGAAATCTGGCCGGGAGTGGCGCCAGCGGGTCTGTGGTTATACTTGCCGTTATCAAGCGTAGGCAAGGCCTTAGTATTACGACGACGCTTCCTCAATTGGGTCAGTTTTTGGCCGGAAATCGTTTCGCGGACGGCAAGGCCACAAAGCTGTCAAGCGCGTGGGCAGGTCGCCATAAAGAGGTGCTCCAGGCCCCTTTCCTGCGAACCGTCGTTGTAATGCTAGTGATTTGAGAGTCAAGACGGACTGCCAAGCCTGTTCCTGCTATTGAACGGGAACGGATGAGGCAGTGCCATCGGGGTTGATTCTCATGCCTACGATGGGACCGACCTTCTCGTTGAATATCCTAACTTCCTCAGTGTCCACACCACCTACCCGGCCAACCCAGTTGGGTAGCGAGGAGTTGATGGCGGTATCCCGAATCGCCTCGCGCATTTCCGGAGTGAAGTTGCTGTATATCATGCCTTCGGCTACGTTTTTGTCCACGCCTTCCTGGCCCCAAGATTCTACCAGCCGAAGATTGTCCGCCTAGGTCTTGGCGCCTTCTTCTTTCAAAATGGCCTGTAGGTGCGGAGGAAGGGAATTCCAGGTATCTGAGTTCATGACTACGGCATTGTGGGGATGAGCGAAAAGAGGCCCCACAATGTATTTGGTAACCTCGTACCACCTCTGGCCGTACCCCGGACCGCTGCCGGTAACCCCCGCGTCGAGAATGCCCCGCTCCAAGGAGGGGTACACATCTGCGAAGGTCACGAATTGAGCTTCAGCGCCCAAGCCATTTATCAAGTCGGCCAAAGGAACGCTGTGAGCGCGGGTCTTGAGCCCGTCAAAGGCACTCAGGGAATCGAGGGGCCTCTTGCTGTAGAAGAATTGGTCGGGGTAGTAATCATAAAAGATAACTTCGCCACCGAAACGGTCCCGAATGATCCTTATCTCATCGTCCCGGACCGCGGCGAAAATCTTGTTCTGAGTTTCTGTATCCGGGAAAAGGCCATAGAGTTCGGCTATTTCGATGAAGGGCCAAGTCCCGCCAACAAAGTTGCCAGGTAATTCAGTGAACTCTACGGTCCCGTCCTCTAGCAGGTCCAGCATATCGGTCCCGCTGATCCCCAACTCTGGGAGAGATGTGATATCCAGTTTCAGTTGGCCGTTGCTACGTTCTTCGACCCGTGCGACGTAGTCGGTGAACAAGTCACAGGTCTGTAGGCTGCGGTTGATGCAAACGAACTGCATACTGAATTGCTGATCTGAGGGTTCGCTTGGCTCAGGGGCGGTTGCACTTGGCTGGGGTACGGTTGCGCTTGGCTGAGGGATGGTTGCGCTTGGCTGAGGGACGGTTGCACTTGGTAACGGGGTGGACGTGGGGGAGGAGCTACAGGCAATCAAGAACGAGAATAGAATCGCGGGTATGATGGCTAGATACAGTGTCCGCATCAAAGTTCTCCTATCGTTGATTATGTATCACTCTCAATTTCTGGTTGCAAGGCACACTCAAGGTTAACTGTCGGAATCTAGCACGCTGGATTGCCGGCTCCAATTTCAGGGTTGGCACCGACAGAAATACATAATCCTGAGCGTGTCAGGGTAGGGCGGGTTCCGGTCAGAGTTATGGCACTGGCCATTGGAGCGACGCAGAATCGTGCCATCCAGCCGCAAAACCGTTTGGGGGCTGGGCTGAGCAACTTTACGACGAATCGACCTTCATTATTCTCGTTTTATATCACATTCGATGCCAGCGATGCCAGTTGTCTCCACAGGCCATCGGCTGGCCGGGGACTCTTAATTCTGCATCTCCCTCGCCAACGGGGACGCCGCCACCCTAACCCTCCCCCGGAGGGAGAGGGAACAATCAAAAGACCCTGCATCTTGACGCTCCGGTTTCCCAATTTACAATCGTCCGGGTTACAATCGTGCGGGAGATTAGCTGCTTGGGATCAGGAAGGAGGAACTGCAATGCCGCATTTCACCTATGGTGATGTCACCATTCGCTATGAGGAAGTCGGGTCCGGCGTGCCACTTCTGGCGACTCCGGGCGGGGGCCTGAACTCCAAGGTCGAAAACTGGCCCGGCCAGGTGTTCGACTCAATGGAGGTATTCAAGAACGACTTCCGCGTGATAACTATGGACCAGCGCAACGCCATTGGCGGAGAGTCCACTGGCCCGGTACAGGTCAACGACCCGTGGGGAGCCTTCGCCGACGACCAACTGGCATTGATGGACCATCTCGGAATTCAGGAGTTCCTGTTCATCGGATACTGCATTGGCGGGCCCTTCGCCATGAAACTCATCGAACGGGCTCCCGAGCGCGTGCTGGCTGCGGTCCTCTGTCAGCCGGTCGGGCACGCATCAAAAACCCCGGACGCCATGTACGACATGGGCCGCGATCCCTGGGGGCCCGACCTGATCGCCCAGCGTCCCGATTTGACCATGGAGACTATCGAACAGTACCTGCACAATCTTTACCGCGTTCAGCCGAACTTTGTATACAGCGTGTCCCGCGACTTTGCGCGCTCCTGCCAGACCCCGATTCTGGTCATGCCGGATGACACCCCGGCCCACTCATACGAGGCAGCCATCGAGTTGGCGGAACTGGCCCCCAAGGCCGAAATTACGGTATACCCCTGGAAGGAACAGGAAGACATAAAGGCCAACACCATCAACCAGGCACTCGAGTTCCTCCAGGCACACCAACTAGCCAAGGCCGCCCGCTAAACGAGGCCACGCAAAAGATTGCGACCATGGCACAAGCGATGGTCGCAACCAAAAATGCAGCGACAGCGGGTGTGAGGCTTTGGGAAGTAGTTGGCCAAAGGAGACTGTATCTTGAATCATTCCAGGGTCTTTTACTGATACGTGAACGAATCACTAAACTCTGGCTCCCTCGTGCCGTCGTTCCCGCGAAAGCGGAAATCCAGTGCCATAGACAACGCCCATAGCAACAACCGGAGCGGCTGATGATTGACGCATTTATAGACACCCTGCAATCCTTCCCGCGGGGGCTGGTCTTCGTGGCGGAGGGGCTGATAGTGCTGGCCCTCGCCAAGCTGGCCAGAGACGCTGTGACCCGCAACTACCGGGTTAACGAGGAGGTCGCCACCAAGGCCAACCTGGCCGTGGCCCTGAGACTGAGCGGCTACTTGATCGCGGTGATCCTGGTGTTCCTGGGGGTACTGTACCAGCCGCTCACCGTCGGATGGGCGCCGTTAGAAGCCGCAAACGCGGCGGACGGGTTCGGGTTCAACCGGGAGTTCGGCGAGGAAGTGCTGCGCGTTTTCCTGTACTCGCTGGGCGGGATCGTGGCGCTGAACCTGGTGCGCGTGCTGTTCGACCGGCTGATACTCTACAAGTTCCACCTGGAAAAGGAAGTGGTGGAAGACCAGAACGTCGGGGCCGGGGCCGCCGAGTTCGGGATGTATGTTGCCACCGGACTGCTGATTGCGGGCGCGGTGGCGGGCGATACCGGCGGCGGCGAGGTCGAGGCGGCGCTGGTGGCGCTGGCCTTCTTAGGCATGGGGCTGGTCCTGCTCACGGCGTTCGCCCTGTTCTATGAGTTCACTACGCCTTTCAGCATCCACGACGAGATCGAGCGCGACAACCCGGCGGTGGGCATCGCCTTCGGTGGGAACTTGATCGCCATCGGGCTGGTGACGCTGAAGGCGGTGTTCGGCGGCTTCGCAGGCTGGGGCGAGAGCATCGCGGCCTTCCTGACCTTCGGGGTGCTGGGCTTCGCGCTGCTCTACGTGATGCGCCTGCTGATAGACCTGTTGCTCCTGCCCACGGTAAAGGTATCCCAAGCCCTCTCCAGCCAGCGCAACGTGGGCGTGGCCTTCGTCGAAAGCGCGGTGGTGATAAGCTCGGCCATGATCCTGTTCATGGCGATTTAGGGACGCCCACTTTGTTCCCCATCCCCCGGGGGAGGGTTTGGGGTGGGAGCGTCCCGGTTAGCGAGCGAACATTGTAGAAGCGCAGTATTTCACTCTCACCCCAACCCTCTCCCTCAAGGGGGTTGGGGTGAGGGTCAGACCGTAGCAGATTTATGCCCGTATCCGGCCCGTGCAGAGGCGACTAACTGGGTGAGTCCGCCCCAGCGGTCACGGCGTGACAGATTAAGTTAGTGAGGAGTCATTCCGAGGGCGTCTCCCCGCCAGCCCGCCGCAGAATCTCCCGCTGCTGTTCCTCGCGGCGGGCCTGCTCCTGTCGCTCCTCCAGCCAGGCGTAACCGCTCTCGACGGCCAGCTCCATCGCCGACGGATCCACTCCGTCGCGGTTGACCACCGGCTCCAGGATGGCGTCGTAAAAGTCATCGCTCTCGATAACCTCCGTCCAGTCCCGCAACCGTGAGTCCACCGTCCCGTCGTACAAGCGCAGCAAGAACACGGTGCGGACGGGGTCCAGCCCCTCGGCCAGAAACGCCTCGACCCGCAGGTCCAGGCCCCGGCCCGTGCCGAACTCCACCAGCTCCCGGTCAAGGTCAACGGCGGTGTCCTGGTAGTGGTCATACAGGTCGATGTACGACTCGGTTTCGGCCAGCAGACCTCCGATGATGCGCCGTCCCTCCGGCGTGATGACGAAACTGGGCGGTTCTTCCGCGGCGTCCTGCGGGGCAATCATCCCCTGCGATTGCAGTGACTCCAGGGCGGAGGACAGGCCCGGCGCGGCGTCCGGCGACGGCCCGGCGGCATCCGGCCTTACCTCGTGTTTGTCCAGAAAGTAGAGCGCGGTCAGGGAGCGCAGCCAGGCCAGCAGTTCCTCGCGGCTGTCCCAGAAATCGTGCCTCACCGCGTATTCCAGGGCGCGGTACTGCTGCTCCAGCCGCAGGTACAGCAGCGGCGAGTCCTCGGGGTCGGGCAGGATGAAGCGGGAAACCGGAGCGTCCAGGTCAACGCCCCCGCCGTCGGTAGAGGTCACGCGCAGGCCGCAGCGCAAGTCGCGCCATTCCTCGCACACGGCCAGGAAGACGCCGTAGATGTCGGGCAGGTCGGGGTTGGCGCGTAGGTCGAATTGCGCAACGATTATCTGTCGTTGCGCCTCGTCCGTCGGGAAGACCCGGTCAAGGAGGCCGGAGAGGGTGTCCTCCAGGAACTCCGGCGGCAGTTCCAGCCGCAGGCAGTCCTCCGGCGCCATGCCGCTCAGGGACGCTTGCAGGGTGAAAGCGCCGCCTTCCCGTCCGATGCCTAGAGCCTCCGGCGCAGGCTCATGGCGCCGCCGCCGCCGAATCCTCCTGAGCTGCGAGAGGACGACTTTACGGAGCTGGTGCGCGAGATGGCACTGCTGGTGCGAAAGGAGCCGCTGGACCTCTGGGTGGACTGGTAGGAGTTGCGGTTGGAGCTGACATTGCCCCGCGACTGCTGGTAGCGCGACCCGGCGAAGGAAGCCTGCTTGCTGGTGTAGCTGGCGTTGCGCTGTACCTGCCCACTGTAGGACGAGGAGTTGCGGTAGGTGGTGCGCTGGCTGCGCATCCCCGCCCCGCGGGAGGACGGGGTGTTGTAGTAGTAGCGAGGGCCGGACAGCGACGAGATTAGCAGGTAGGTGAAGAGGAAGTTGCCAGCCCCGAAGTGGCTGTTGTAATAGCCGTTGCCGTGGTAGCCACGCATATCGTATTCGTCGTTGGTGCCCTTGACGATGGAGAAGAGCTGGTCGTCGTTGGACTCGTCAATGGTGTTGTCGTTGTTGAGGTCCTCCCAGCCTTCCAGTGTCAGGGTTTCGCCGTCCTGCCGGGCGCGGATGAGTATCAGGCCGTCGCCCTCGTAGATTTCGTTGACCCGGCGCTCGAACTCGGTGGCGTCGTCGGAGTCCTTGAAGGCCTCCTGCACGTCGTCCAGGTTGATGCGCCCGGCGGCGCCGTCGGTGGCGGCCCAGTCATCGTAGGAGGGGCCGCCGCAGGCCGCAATTAGCGGAGCCGCCGCAACGATTCCGCCCAGTGACAGGGCCGTGCCTAGCTTGAAGTGTCGACGTGCCATCTCAACTGCCCTTCGGTAAGGTACTGCTATTGTAACCGCCATCACCGGCGCCCGTCATTCCCACCGCCAACCGGGGGTAGGGTCCTTTAATTCTCCCACTCTCCTGAAGGAGAGGGCTGGGGTGAGGATGAAGTCCCTGGGATGACGCAGTTTTCGCTCATCAGCAGGGATGCAGCGGAAGGAATAGCGGCGGAGGGAATATAGGATACCGGCAATGCGGGGCGGGTTTTCCGGCTGCCTTAACGGGCCGGCCTGGGCCGGCCCGTTAAATCCGGCGGTCACACTGGCTACGCGCTGGCTCCCGGTGACCACTTGTACACCCTGGCCAGTGTTCCGCCCATCAGCGTGGCCCGGTCCGCATCCGTGAGACGGTCGGTTACCCGGAACGACTCCACGCCCTGCTCGTAGGTCAACAGACGGACTGCGCGGGTCCAGTCGGTGCCCCACAGGCAACGGTCCAGGCCGTAGGCGTCGAATATCCGTCCCAGTGGTTCCCAGATGTCGGGGTAGGGGAATGGAACGTGGGACAGGGTGCAGGCCCCGGAAATCTTGATGACCACGTTGTCCAGCTCCGCCGCCGCCAGCACGTTGGGCAGGTCGGCAAAGGGTTCCGGCGGCGCCGGCGGCACGAAGGGCTGGGCCAGCCCAACGTGGTCAATGATGACTTGGGTGTCGGAATTGCGGCGGGCCAGCTCGGTCAGGAGGGGCAGTTTGCCCGCGGCCATGACGTTGACCGGAACGCCCGCCGTGCCGCAGGCGGCGAATATGGCGTTGAGGCCGGGGTGGTCGGCTTCATAGTCCTGGTTGGCCAGCATCACGCGACACCCGACCACGCCCGGTGTCCCAGTCCACTCGGTCACGTCGTCGGCGATGGTCTCCGAATTCGGGTCAAAGGGCCGCACCAGGCCGAACTTGCCGGGATGCTTCGCGTATGTGTCGAGAATGAAGCTGGCGTCGTAGCCGTAGAGCGAGAAGGGCGAAATCAGGATGGCCCCGTCAACGCCGACGGCATCCATCGCCGACACCATGTCGTCGCCGGTTACTTGCTCGGGGCCCTCCAGGTTTCCACGCCAGGGGCGTTGGGGACTATTGCGCTCGTAGCAGTGTACTTGGCAGTCAATGGTGAGAGCCTGAGTCGCCATCGTCTTTCTCCTTGCTGTTTATGGATGCGGGACTCGAGTTAAGCACGGCTCAAGTGGCCCAACGGTATTGCGGGTTGGGATACGGCATTTTACACCGGAACCGGGCGCATAGGGGCAGGTCAAGGCCAGGGTCTTCTATTTCCCCCTCTCCCGGAGGCAGAGGGGACAACCTAAAACAAACCTTGGGCCGCGCTCTCCCGTGGTTGACCGGCATACGCGGGGTTCCTACAATTGCGCCAAATGCTGGCGTCGCAGCAGGCGGCGCCTGGAGGGTATATGTCCGACTTCGCCTTGAAGGTGGGTGGCGTTGAAATAATCGCCCTCTCCGACATGAATCTGCCCTTCCCCATGCCCCTGACTCAGCTATTCCCAACAGCTCCGGCTGACGCCTGGACACCCTATATGGAGCGCTACCCCGACGCCTTCGACGGGGACCATATGCTCATCGAGATCGGCTGCTACTTGGTGCGCTCTCAGGGTCGGACCATCCTCATTGATACCGGGTACGGTGAAGGCCCCCTGGAGGCCATCGGTGGGCGGCGGGGCGAGCTGATGGACGACCTGACCGCCAAGGGCATACGGCCCGATGAGATTGATACCGTCTTCATTTCCCATCTTCATTCCGACCATGTGGGATGGAACGTGGTGGAGCGGGACGGCAAGCTGACTCCCGCCTTCCCCAACGCCCGGTACGTGGCGCACCAAGCCGACCTGGACCATTTCCGCAGGCCGGATATACAGGCGGCGTCCACCTTCCCCTTCATGGACCGGTGCGTGGAAACCATCGTCAATCTGGGAATCTTCGACACGCTGACCGAGGACACCGACCTGACTGCTGAGGTGCGGGCGCTGCACACTCCCGGACATACGCCGGGCCACATGAGCATCCTGGTCTCCTCCGGGGGAGAGGAAGCGCTGATTCAAGGGGACGTGCTGGTGCATCCGGCGCAGGTGACCGAGGACGACTGGAACTGCCACTTCGATCACGACTGGCCCCTGTCCACCGACACCCGCAGAAAGATGCTGGCCGATGTGGAAGCCAAGGCAACCCCGGTGATTTCCTGCCACTTCCCCGCCCCGGGCTTCGGCACGGTCCGGCGGCGCGAAGGCAGGCGCTACTGGCAGGTGGGACTGGGCAATCACTAGCAGCGGATCCATTCCGTCATTCACGCGAAGGCTGGAATGACGGGTTTGCGGGAATGGCCGGTTTTAGAGTGAGGTGAGACATGAACTCGGAAGCGACCCAAAAGATTCTGGACAGTATTGACCGGGAGGAGATGCTGCGCCTGGCCCAGGAGCTCATTAAAATACCCAGCTTCAAGACCGAAGAGAGCGACGTTGCCCGGTTCCTGGGCGATTACTTGTCGCAACGGGGATACGAGGTGCAGTTGCAGGAGGTGGAGCCTGGCCGCTTCCAGACCGTCGCCATCCTGAGAGGCAGCGGCGGCGGCAAGTCCCTGATGCTCAACGGCCACATAGACATCGACCCTCTGGCCATGGGCTGGAAGCGCAACCCGTGGACGCCAAGCATCGAGGGCGACCTCATCTTCGGCGCCGGCATCCGCAACATGAAGAGCGGCGTATCCTCGCTGATTACGGCCGCCGAAGCCATCCGGAAGTCGGGGACATCCCTGGACGGCGACTTGGTGCTGGCCTGCGTGGTCGGCGAGTTGCAGGGCGGCGTGGGCACCACCTATCTCTGCCGGGAAGGCCCCCTTGCCGACATGGCGGTGGTGCCGGAACCCTTCGGGGCCCACAACATCCTGACGGTTCACGCCGGCGTTCTGGAGATGGCGGTCCACGTTCTGGGCAACTCCCGCCACATCAGCCGCAAGGAGGAGGGGGTGGACGCCATCGCCAAGATGTGCAAGGCCGTGCCCGCCATTGACGGCGTGAAGTTCACCTACACCCCGCGCGAGGACCTGCCCGGCCTCCCGCGCATCAACGTCGGCGCCATCATCGGAGGCCGCGGGCGGGACTACGACCTGCGCGGGCCCAATTTCGTGTCCGACTTCTGCACCGTGCTGGTGGACGTGCGCTTCCTGCCCGGCATGACTTCGGCCTCGGTCAAGGCCGACATCGAAAACGCCCTCGACCAGGTAAAGGCCGACGACCCCGACTTCCAGTACGAGATTGAGATGCCTCCCGACCCGAAACACCGGGTGTTCACCGTGGTCATGGAGCCATTCGACCTGCCCAAGGATGAGTACATCCTGGACTGCGTCCTGCGGCAGTACCGGACTGTGACCGGCCGGGAACCCGACGGCGTGGGGACGGTGCTGCCCGGCTCCTACACCGGCGACGACACCTGCCACCTGTGGCGGGCCGGCGTCCCCTGCCTGCTCTACGGCCCCGGCGGCGGCTCGGAGTCCGGGATCATCCCCGACGAATTCAGCCGCATCAGCGACATGGAGCAGGTGGCGAAGGTGCTGGCCCTAACCGCCCTGGACGTTTGCAGTCTGCCCAAGTGAGGCCGCCGGTGCGCCTGCCGGTGCGCTTGCCTCCGATTGGCCAGGCTGATCTTCGGATAGTTCCCTCTTATCGGGAGAGGGATGGTGTGAGGGCGCCCTGCCCTCGAAAGAGCGTTGTCAGGCCCGCTGCGGGCCTAGCCGCTGCGCCCGCTGCGCCTGGTGGGGGTGTCGGCGATGAAGCCGGAGAGGTTCAGGGCGGTGTGTATCAGGCCGATGTGGGAGTAGGCTTGCGGGAAGTTGCCCAGTTGCCGCCTGGAGGGTTTGTCGTACATCTCGGCGAACAGGCCCAGGTGGTTGCCTTGGGTGCTGATTACTTCGTGGAAGTAGTCGAAGGCGCGGTCGGTCTGGCCGGTGTAGATCAGGTTGCCGATGAGCCAGAAGCTGAGCAGGGTGAATGACCCCTCCGGTTGGCCTGCCAGCCCGTCGTCCGTCTCGTTGGGGAGATAGCGCCAGACCAGCGGGCCGTCGGCCAGTTCCTGCTCGATGGCGTCCACGTTCTGCCTGATGCGGGGATGGTCACGGGGAACCAGGCCCATAAACGGTATGGCCAGGTTAGAGGCGTCCAGAACCTCGCTTCCGTACCGTTGCCGGAACGCCCGCTTGGTGGGACTCCAGCCCAGGTCCAGTATCTCGGTCTTGATGGTGTCGGCGGCCAGCGACCAGCGGCGGTACAACTGCCGGTGTCCCGTGGCGGCGGCGATGTATGCAGCATAGTCGAGGCCGACCCAGCACATCACCTTGGAGTACACGAAGTGCTGCGGTTCGCCCCGCACTTCCCAGACGCCCCGGTCTTTCCGCTGCCAGTTGGTCATTATCGTTTCGGCCAGTTGCTGCACCAGTTCCCAGGCCTGGTCAGGTATCGTTCCGTGGAGCAACAACAGGGAGTGGATGGATAAGATGACCTCGCCGAATACGTCCAGTTGCAGATGCTCCGCCGCCGCGTTGCCGATGCGGACGGGCCGCGAGTCCTCGTACCCGCTCAGATGGTCGAGGGTATATTCCTTCAGAGACGAATCGGGGCTGATGCCGTAGACGATTTGCGTTCGTCGGCGGTGGAGCTGGGACTGCTCCAGCAGCCAGTGGATGTATCGGTCGGCCCCGTAAACGTCCCCCAAGCGGTAGAGGATGTCCACGGTGAAGCTGGCGTCTCGCAGCCACGAGAAGCGGTAGTCCCAGTTGCGAGAGCCGCCAATGGTCTCCGGCAGGCTGGTGGTGGGCGCGGCGACGATGGCCCCGGTGCGCGGGTACATCATAAGATGCAGCAACAGGAAGGAGCGGACGACCTGATCCCGCCAGAGTCCCTCGTAGTCCATCCGGGCCACCAACTCCCGCCAGTAGCGCCTGGTCTGCGCCAGCTTCCGGGCGGTATGCCGTCGGTCGAGGCTGGTGGGGCGGCCGCTGCCATAGGTCAGCACGAAGGTGGCGGTCTCTCCCTGGGTAAGGTTGAAGCCGCAGGACACCCCGCCGCCGTCAACGGCGAGCGGCACGCTGGCCAGGAGGGTCACGGCCTGGCCGCCGCCCAGGGCCTGCACCGCGGCACAGGACTCGGAATTGCCGCGCAACGGGCGAAACTCCGGGACGGCGCGGGCGTAATCGTGCCTGGGCCGGAAATCGCAACGCATCTCCACATGGCCGGAAACGCAGGTCACGATGCGGTGGATTTCGTGGGGCGGGTCCGGCGGCGGCGTGTCGGGGTTGTTATCGTCGTCTCCGGTCAGCGGCATGAAGTCGGTAAGGGAGACCAAGCCTGTTCCGGTCTCGAAGGCAGTCTCGAGGATGTTGGTGTCGGGCAGGTACTCCTGCCGGGATTTTAGCCAAGGGCCAGCGGGGCTGATGCGGAAGCGCCCCCCTTTCTCCGAGTCTAGGATGGCGGCGAAGATGCTGGGCGAGTCGAATCGCGGCAGACAACACCAGTCCACGGAGCCGTCGGTTCCGACGAGCGCCGCCGATGACATGTCGCCTATCAGTCCGTAGTGATACAAATTAGGTACGAATTCCGAGAGACTGGGGAGTAGAAATAACTCTATCACCGGGATAAGCAGGTATGCAACGAAGAATCCCCTCGTTTCAGTGGACAAAGTCGGCTCGTCATGCCGAGGGGAGACCGGGGTCTCTTATTTGTTCCCTCTCCCTTTGGGGGAGGGTTAGGGTGGGGGCGGATCACCACATGGCACCGCCGGATGCGATATGCCCTAAAATGTTTCTTGATGGTATTACCGCGTTTCACAGCACCGAGTTTCACAGCATGGCTGACTTTCTTGTTAGCCGGTTCAATGCTGGTTATGGTTCTGACGGCGTGTAGTGGCGAACCGCTCTTGACGCCTGCGCCCGCCCCTGAGCAAGCCAAAGGGTCTCCAACCTCTCCCCCTCCGGTTCCGTCCACACTCGCAGCTCCTCCGGCACTGGTGTCGTCTCCTGGGCCTACGGCTATTGCCCATACGCCACGGCCATTACCTATAGCAAGTCTCCGGCCTGTTCAGGCTCCGGTTCCCCTTCCGACTCCGCACCCCGGCAACTCCGCGTGGGTCGGGGAGCGCATTGACGCGGTGGTGTCGCTGTACCGTCCCACGCCAGCGGGCGAGGCACTGCTGCGCAGCCTGGACTTGCGGCAGATGCAGGGCGAGCCGGGGTTCTTCGGGAGCTACGGCTTCGAAGGATGGGCCGGCGTCGGCGAGGCCAAGCCTATCGGGGTGATGCACGAACTAGGCCACTCCTACTGGGGCGGCTTTCCCGTAATCGGGCGCCCTGAACTGACCTGGCAGCGGCGCGAGGGCGAGGAAGTATCCCCGGCCCTCGCCAGCTATCACCGGGACATACTTTCGTTCATGGCCCAACCGCCCGACGGCTATGAATTCCTGCGGGAGCGGCTGCGGAATCTGCCGAAGGTGTCGAGCGAGAACACCGAGCCGCTGATTCACAGTCTGGAGGCCGACGTCCCGTATTTGACCGGCGGGGACCTCTCGCTCCTGCCTCCGATACTGCGCAAGTATTGGGGCGTGTTCCTTGCCGAGGGACCTTTCGGATCGTGGGAGCGGGCGATGGGCTGGTTTCAATCCCTGACCTCCGCTGGACTTTACGCATTTTAAGCGGCATAAGCGAGGGAATCTGCAATACGATGGTACAGAGTGGCGGGGAGTTTCTGTACATCGGAGTTGGCGGTCGATAGTGAAAAACCCTCCGACACCAACCACCAGTGGCTACGCACAAAGGTGATGTCATCCATTACTTTTCCTGGATTTTGCGTAAAGTCGAGCTCCGAAGAGCGGGCCATCGCTGGCAAGTTTCTGGGATTCGAGCATCTGGACTTGCGCCAGTACCCCGGCCTTCCCCGGTACACGCCTCCCGGCGGTCTGCTAACCGCCCCCGCCGGGACGCTGGAGGTAGAGGAGCGCCAGCGCCTGACCGACCTGGCCGAGCAGTTCGACTTGCTGCTGGGCGACGCGCAGTTGGAGGAGAATTTCCAGTTCTGGCGGGGCTACCTCCAGGACAAGGTTGCGCTTTACCGCTCCCATCCCGGTTATCTGGACTCACTCACCCTGCTCAGGGCCGGCGACTTGTCCGATGCCCTGGAGTTCCTTTCCGGGCTGGAAGGCAGCCCTGAGAGCCAAGCGTCAACGCTGGCCGGGCGGCTGTCCGTTCAGCCGTTTCTGGTCAACTTCCTGCCCGCCGTGGACGACCGCACACTGGTAAGGCTGTTCGCCGACGGCGCAGAACTGCCCGAGGGGCCGACGCTCCAGGCTACGGCCAGCTTCGTGGAGCGGTTGCAGCGTTTTGCGACTCTGGTGGACGGCGTTCTCGCCGAAGGCCGCGAGTCCCCGGAGGCAGGCGCGCGGACGCTGGAGGAGTTTCTGAGCGAAACGGGATATGAGCAGGAGCAGGACCTCAAGCTGTTCTTCGACCTGTTTCAGGGACCCGATAATGGGCTGGCCCGCCGGATTGTGCAACGGATGGACAAGGCAACGGTGCGAGACCTGATGACCCCCGTCCCGGTGCAGTTGCGCACAATTCTCCAGCCGGTGGAACTGCTGGAGAAGCTGGACATTACCGCCGGCGCCTCGGACGCCGACCTCCGGCGGGGCATAGTGCTGCTGATTCAGGAAACGTCCGGCAACTACCGGATAGACGAGCCTTTCCTGGGACGCCTCTACGCGGTGATGGCGGAGCGCGTGCGGGCAAGACCCGGCGAGTCCCTGCGGGTGATGGCCGAGACGCCCTTCCCGTTGGAGGGCATGATTCTCCGCCAGCCTGATGCCGCCTCTGCCGCCCTGTCAGGCAACATCGGGCTGGCGGTGACGCTGGTGGAGGGCAGCGACCCGGTGCTTGCGCCGCCCTCCCGCATAGTCCACCGGCTGATAATGGCCGACCCGTCTCTCGCCGCTGAACTGCTTATTGCCCTGGACAGACGGGGGGAAAGCGCGCTGGTAACGGAATCTCTGGCCTATTTCGCCTACGATAAGGCGAGGTCGGAGAAATATCCCCGACTCCCCTTATCCGTCAGCCAGGACGGCCAATTCCTTCAATCGCTGCTGGTCCGGCAGGGCGACGAGTGGCTGCGGTCAAGGCTAACCGGCGCGGTGGAACTGTACCACCGGAGAGCGGCCGCCGGGGATGTAGCGCCTGACTTCCTGCGCCACTACCGCGACACACTCCAGGCGGCGGCAAATACCCAAGACCCGGATGCGGGCAACCGCCTTGCGGAGCTTGTCCGAGCCGTTTTTAAGTAGAGAGGGTCGTCAATTTAAGAATATTGGACTTAAAGCGTCTGTTTCCGTCATTCCCGCGAAAGTGGGAATGACGGTGAATCTGTCGACACTCCCTAGGACGCAAACAATTCCCTCTCCCCCTGGGCAAGGGTTAGGGCGGTGTTCACTATATCCGCGTGGGGACCGGGCTGGGGGTGGTGACCGCCGGGCGGTTGAAGCCCAGCAGGTCGCGCACCGTTTCGTTGGAGCGGATCAGCCGGATGGCGGAGGTGGGATAGGCCGGGTTGTTGGGATTGGCTACGTCGTGACGCTCGATAACTTCGTCGTAGAGCCACTGGTCTATCAAGCGATAACACTCGTATTCAGTGGAGGCTATGCCCCAGTCCAACATCCATTGGGTGCATAGCTTGTTATAGCCGACGAAATTCATCGAACCTTCCAACCGGTCTATCTGCCTTACAAAAATCTGGAGGGCGTCCTGGGTCGAGGTGTGCAGTCCGTCGCCGCCGGCGATGGCGCCGTGCTCGGGCAGGCGGAAGCCCAACTCGGCCTCCAGCGGGAACAGGGGGGCCACGGCCAGCATATCGCGGGCCACCGACTGGCTGAAGGCGCAGATGATGATGCGGCGGTCGTTGCTCTTGGCACGGTCCACCAGGGCCTGGTAGTCGGAATCGCCGGAGCCCAGGAGAATCCACGGGCAGTCTTCCCGGTCACGCACCCAGTCGTAGACCTCCAGTAGTATAGACGGGTCGGTTCGGTCCTTGCCGGCCATGGTGCGGGGAGCGTTATAAGGCTCAATGCCTGCCAAGGTGAAGGCGGCCGCGTCCTCTCGCCGCAGGCTCCAGTCGCCGAAGACCTTGCCGCCGCGCACTTCGCCAAATATCTCGCCCACCGTTTTCAAGGCATCGCACAAAGCTCTAGGAGTTACGGACTGCTGGTACATCTGGGCGCCGCGCCTGATATTTTCCCAGTCAATAGCAATCAGCACCCCGGCTTTTGTCGCAGCATCAGCCGATTTCTTCATCTAACTCATCCTCTAAGGCTTAATTTAACTCGCCGGAGATAGGGATGGTTCCGCGTTTCTATGCCTTAATCCTAGCGCACATATCCTAACCCATTCCTGCCTTGAGGGGTATATTCCGCCGCGGCAATCGGGCCAATCGTGGGAGGGGAACCGGGCCGGACGCTGAAAGGCTCCCGGAGTCTGTACGCCGGGAGCCTATGCGTTGATCCGATGGCCTGAGGTGGACGCTAGTTGGTCTTGAGCACCGTGCCGTCAGCCTCGATCCGGATATTCACAACAGGAGCGACCTTCTCGTTGAAGATGTCGAAGATCGGGTCTTCCATGCCGCCGACGCGCCTGATCCAGCCGGGGAGGACATTGTTCAACACGGCCTGGTCGCTCAGCGCCTGAAGCTCCTCGGAGAATGGCACGTTTATCAGCCCGGCCAGCTCGTTCTTCTTGACGCCCACCTCGTTCTGGATGGCAGCCAGGCGCAGGGCCTCCAGCTCGTGCTTGGCACCCTCTTCGATCAAGATGGTCTGCAAGTCGGCAGGCATCTTGTTGAAGATGGTGCTGTTCATTACAACGTTGTCATTGAAGAGGCTGACTAAGTAACCGTTCATGTGGGTGGTCACTTCGTACCAGCGCTGGCCGTAAGCCGGGTCTGCCCCGGTTACGCCGCAGTCCAGGATGCCGCGCTCCAATGCGGTGTACACCTCGGCGAAGGCCACGAACTGCGCTTCGGCGCCCATGCCCTCGATCCAGTCGGAAATGGCCGCGCCGTGGCTGCGCGTCTTCTTGCCCTTGAAGTCCTCCGGGGTTCGCAGCGCCTCGCCGCAGAAGAAGAACTGGTCGATGCCCACGTACCAGTTATGGGTGATTATGGGCGAACCGCCGCTTTCCTCGGCAATCATTTGCTCCAGGTCGGGGGTCAGGACGGTAGTGACGTCATACTGGGCCCTGTGGTCCTTGAACATCCCCCAGAGGCTCTGGATTTCCAGGGCCGGAACTTCGCCGGCCACGTAGCCGGTGTAGATTTCGGCGATGTCCAGCGTGCCGTCGCGGACCAGGGTCATGTTGTCTGCGCCGGAGATTCCCAGCTCCGGGAAGGAGGTCAAATTGATGATTAACTGGTTGTTGGTGCGCTCCGCCACGTTGGGAAGCAGATAATACTCCATCAACTTGCAGGGGAGCAGCGCCCGGTTGGTGCAGGCGTACTGGAACTCGAACTTCCCGCCGGTGGTGGTTAGCGGCGTCGGGTCGGTCAGCTTGGCTTTCTCCAGCAAGTCCTGGTAGTAGGGCGATTCGTAGATCCAGATGTCAATAACGAAACAAACATTTGGAATTGCATAATTTGTTGAATGAATATAGCAATTCGTAACGCATTTAAGGCCTCGCGCCCGCATCAAAAATAAAGCCAAGGGGGGATGTGCATTTGTTGAGGGGCGGGAATCGGGGGTTGGAGTTCTGCGAAAGCGGGAATGGCGGCACGGGGCAGGAGTAACGGACGCCGTGGCTTCAGCGACTCCTGCGCTCGCCCTGGTACAGGGTGACGCTTTCGGGTGCGATGACCTCGCTGAACACCATCTCGAAGGGACGTCCTTCCCACTTGGAGATGGTCAGGACCGTGTCTCCCCGCTCCTGGGTGAAGTCCCATTGATAGAAGGCGTCGCCAGGCCCCTTGTTGTCCCGGAAGAAGAGGGCCTCGGCGCTGTTGCGGTAATAGTAGTTGTCGCCGTCTATGGTCACGTAGTTGTCTATGGAGTGCTCTTCGTCCAGTTGTACCAGGTCGTCCTCGGTCAGCCCGGTGGCGTTCAGCCCGGTGGGGCCGGTGTCCTCGGTAACGGTAACCGACAGGTCGTTGCCGTCGGTCCAGTCAACCCAGAGGCGGGTGTCCCCGTCGGCGCACAGCAGTTCGTACCAGGTGTCGGCGGCGGTGGAGTAGCGGTGGATGCGCTCGATGTAGAAGAGTCGCTCGTCGTGTTCCAGCGACAGACCGGAGAAGGTCACTACGTCGCCCACCCGCGCCGCCCGGATGCTCTCGTCCGGCGGAGAGCCGGACGGCTCCCGCTTCTTCTTTCCCCGGCCAAACAGCGAGCGTAGCATATTATCCTCTCAGGCAGGCCATGCGACTGCGGATTGAGTGTACTCAGGCCGGGGATGCAGGTCAATCTGCGGGTTTGGCTGCGCCCGTTCCGGTTGCGGGAAGGTGCGGGCGTGGATTATGCTTTAACTGGGCGGAAATTTATTGCTGAATGTCAAGGAGCCTAAAGATGAGCCCCACGCTCTTTCTTATAGTCGGGGTAGTTGTGTTGCTTCTGGGGGGCGCACTTATTGCCGGTTGGTTTGATTGGCTGTTGGACGTTCTTGGATTTATCCTCGTGATCATTGGCATCGTCGCCATCATAGCAGGCATCATAAACCTGGTGGGCGGACGGAATAGCGGCAGTCGCGGCTATTGACCGCATCAAACATAGACTTGCAGAAGACTTCTGTTGAGGAGGCGCGTCATGGGGATGCTCTCACGTATGTCCACGATCGTTAAGTCGAAGATGAACCGCATACTGGACAATGCGGAAGACCCGAGGGAAACGCTGGACTATTCCTACGAGAAGCAGCTTGAGATGCTACGCAACGTAAAGCGCGGCGTGGTCGAGATGGTCGCGGCCAAGCGGCAGATCCAGCAGCAGGCCGACAAGGTAAGGGAAAACGTGACCCGGCTGGAGCGGCAGGCGGAGCAGGCCGTGGACGCTGACCGCGAAGACCTGGCTCTGATGGCCCTGGAGCGCAAGAACACCTCGCTCCTGGAGTTGCAGGGGCTGGAGGAGCAGGTCGCCGGCATGGAGTTGGAGCAGGAGAAGCTGACCCAGGCCGAGCAGCGGCTCTCCGCCAAGGTCGCCGCCTTCCGCAACAAGAAGGAGGTCATCAAGGCGCAGTACACCGCCGCGCAGGCCCAGGTACGCATCGGCTCGGCCCTCTCCGGCATCTCCGAGGAGATGGGCGACGTGGGCTTGGCCGTGGAGCGGGCCGAGGCCAAGACCAGCAGTATGAAGGCCCGCGCCAGCGCCATTGACGAGCTGGCCGAAGCTGGGGTTCTGGAAGATTTCACCGGAGAGAGCAAGGACGACATCACCCGCCAACTGGAGAAAATGTCGGTCAGCCAGAGCGCTTCGGACGAGCTGGCCGCCCTGAAGGCACGGCGCAGTGGCGGGAGCCTGCAATGATTGTTCGCATCAGCTCAGAGGGACAGTACAACCTCCCCGGCTCCTTCATTGACCAGCTCAACGACATAGACAACGAGCTGGTGGAAGCAGTGGAAGCCGAGGATCGGGCCGCCTTCGAAGTCCTGCTGAAGCGGATGCTGGACCTGGTGCGGGAACACGGCTCGCCGTTGCCGGTGGACGAGCTGGTGGAGTCCGACCTGATCCTTCCCGAACCTGACCTGACCCTTCGGGAAGCCGAGGAGTTGTTCGTCGGCGAGGGGTTGCTGCCGGGCTGACCCGGCGCTCGCCGTTCAACCCTATGCAGTTTCTCCGGGGAGATGACTTGAACATCTCCCCGTTTGTTTCGTCAATGGCGCCGAAAGCGCGGCACAACGGACGTAATCCCAGCCAGCGGCTGTTCGGCTTAGAGACTATCTCAAAACGTGGCGCGGCACTCAACCCGTCATTCCCGCGCTGGACAAACGGGAAACCGCCGGGGGCAGTCAAAGCCCCCGGCGGTTTCCCGTTCCCTGCGGCGTAACGGAGGGGCGTTACCGGCCGATGAAGTCGAACTGCTCGAACTGGCCGTGGACGATCGGATCCGGGTCGAGGCCGAGCCAGCGGTCGAGGATGGTGGCGTAGGTGGAGCGGAAGTCGGTGGTGAAGGTCATGTCGCCCTCGGACAGGTCGGCCTCCCGCAGCGACGGGTACTGGCCGAAGAGTCCGCCCTGCACCGAGCCGCCGAAGACGAAGGCCACGCCGCCGGAGCCGTGGTCGCAGCCGGTGCCGTTGTCGCGGACGCGCCGCCCGAACTCGGACCACACCAGCACCAGCGTGTCTTCCCAGAGTCCTTGCTCCTTCAGGTCCTCGGTGAAGTCGGCGAAGGCCGTGGAGGCGTCCTGCCACAGCTTGCCGTGGGCGCGCAGCTCGTCGCTATGAGTGTCGAAGCTGCCGTGCTGAGTGTAGAGGATGCGGGTGCCGAGGCCGGCGCTCATCACCTGGGCCGCGTTCTTGAGGCCCTGGGATATGGGGGTGTCGGCGTACTCGACGCTGGATGAGTACAACTCCGGCGCGGTGCGCAGGATGTCGGCGCCCATCAGGGCCTGCGAGCCATTGTCGCTCAGGGCCTGGGCCACCATGTCTCTGCCGCCGGCGGGTCCGTACATCCGCCCCAGGGCGTCCAGGGCGTGGTGGCGCACGTTGTCGTCGTCAATGTCCGGCAGCAGGCCGTAGGTCTCCAGGTTGCCCACCGAGGCTACCGGCACACCCTTGCATACCAGCGCCCGAGGCAGGCCGCGCCCGAAGTTCACGCCGGTCAGCACGTTCTCGCCCTTGGCGTCCAGGTTGCGGATGGCCGCGCCCAACCAGCCCTCGGTGCCGATGTTGTCCGGCTCGGCGGTGTACCAGATGTCCCGCGAGCGGAAGTGCGAGCGGTTGGGCTGGGGATAGCCGATTCCGTTGATGACGGCCAGCTCGCCCCGGTCCCAGAGGTTCTTGACCGCGGTCATGTTGGGATTGAAGCCGTAGTCGGCGTTGATGGGCAACACGTCCTGCTGCGCCATGCCAATGCCGGGGCGGTAGTCGTAATACAGCCCGTTGCTGAAGGGGATCACGCTGTTCAGGGCGTCGTTGCCGCCGTTCAGCTCGATGACTACCAGTGAGCGCTCTCTTTTTGTGGATACCATGGTCCTGCTCCTGCCGGGTTGTGTTGGCTATTTGTTGTCATTCACGCGAAAGCGGGAATCCGGAGTCCCATCATGCAGCCCGCGTTGTATCCCGCGTTGTATCCCGCGTTGTATCACCCCGCAAGGCGCATGGTTACCCGCTTTCGCGGGATGGCGGGAGAGGGCCTGCCCTACCCGCTCCTCCGGTAAATCTGTATCCGGTGCCGGTTGGTCTCGGTGACGTACAGGCGGCCCTGGCTGTCCAGCTTGACCGACACGGGGCACCAGAAATACTTTTCGATGTGGGACGACTCCTCATGGGGGTCGTCTATGAAGTAGTTGATTTCCATGTCTAGGTCGGCGGTGGCGCGGGCGGCGGCCTCCTCGCGGTTGATGCTGAGGAAGTTGGCGGCCCACTCGGAGATGGTGGCCTCGCCCCGGAGCAACTGCACGAAGTTGCCCTCGGCGTCCAGCACCTGCACCCGCTCGTTGCCCCAGTCGGCGACGTAGATATAGCCCTCACGGTCAACGGCCACCGAGGCAGGGCGGGTGAACTGGCCCTCTCCCCGGCCCGAGGAGCCGAAGGCGGCCAGGAACTCGCCGTTGGCCGAATACTTCTTCACGGCGTCGTTGCCGAAGTCGGCGACATACACGTTGTCCTGCATATCGCAGGCCAGACCCCACGGCAGGCTGACGCCCCGTTGCCCCTCTCCGCTGATGGACAGCAGGAAACGGCCGTCGGCGGTGAACTTCTGCACCCGGTTGTTGTAAGTGTCGGCGACGAAGACGTTGTCGACGCCGTCGAAGGCCAAGCCCGACGGCGAGTCCAACTCGCCCTCGCCTGAGCCGGACTGCCCCCAATGGAACAAGTAGGCGCCATCGGCGTCGTAGGCGGTGACGCGGTTCTGCTTTTCGTCGCTGATGAAGAAGCGGCCCTGGCTGTCCGTCGCGCCGCAGGCAGGCCAGACGAACTTGCCGCCATCCTGCCCGTAGCCGCCGAAGTTGCCGAAGTACCCGCTGTCGGCGTCGCATATCGTGACGCGGATGCCGCGGGCTGTTTCCTCCTTGCTGCGGCTGATGACGTACAAGCGGTCATCTCTCCCGACGGCGGTATCCACCGGGTAGTAGAAGCCCTTGCCTTCCATCACCGTCATGCCCATGGTGTGGGAGTATTCCAGGATTTTCGTCTGCTGTGCAGTGGTCATGGCCGCACCTCCGCATTGGATTTCGGCGGGGCCGGTTCAGAAATCCGGCTCCCAGATGAATTTCAGGTCCAGGGTGAAGCCCGGCAGTTCCGGCTCGCCCGACAGGGATTCCGGGCCTTCCAGTATCTCCACGTCCGAATCGGGTATTTCCACGTCCGCGCCGGGTATCTCCACGTCCGCGCTGGGGCGGTATATATACACCCGGCGTCGGGGGTCCAGAGGGTCTATCAGCCAGCCCAGCCGGGCACCGTTCTCAATATACTCTTCCATCTTGCGGCGGACCGCGGCCAAGGAATCGGAGTGGGAGCGCAATTCGATTACGAAGTCGGGGCAGATCGGTGGGAAGCCGTGTTGTTTTTGTTCCTCGGTCAGTTCCGCCAAACGGCTCTTCAGAACCCACGAGGCGTCTGGGGAGCGCACCGAGCTGTTGGGCAACGTGAATCCAGCGGTAGGCCCGAAGGCTGCGCCACTGCCTTCGCCCCTGGCCCAAACGAGCAAATCTGCGCCGACGCCGAGCTCCTGGTTTCCCGTGGTGATGTTGGCAGGGGGCAAAATCTCCAGCTCTCCTTGGGCGTTGCGCTCGATGCGCAGGGTGTCGTTCAGCGAGCTGAGCTCGGCTAGCTGAACGTCGGTCAACTGCACGACGGGGTCCAGCCGGAGCACGATGGGGCCGTATGGCTCCGGCATCGTCGAAGTTTGTTCCTGTTGCGGTTTGACGGTCTGAGTGGTCATTGGGTCAACACCATCCCGATTCGCACCGGCACTACGTTTGTTTGATTCCGGTTCAGAAATCCGGCTCCCAGATGAATTTCAGGTCCAGGGTGAAGCCCGGCAGTTCCGGCTCGCCCGACAGGGATTCCGGGCCTTCCAGTATCTCCGCGTCCGAACCGGGTATCTCCACGTCCGCGCTGGGGCGGTAGATGTACACCCGGCGTCGCGGGTCCAGAGGGTCTATCAGCCAGCCCAGCCGGGCGCCGTTCTCAATATACTCTTCCATCTTGCGGCGCACCGCGTCCAAGGAATCGGAGTGGGAGCGCAATTCGATCACGAAGTCGGGGCAGATCGGCAGGAAGCCGCGCTTCTCTTCGTCGGTCAATTCCGCAAGACGGGTCTTCAGTATCCACGAGGCGTCGGGGGAACGCACTGCGCCGTTGGGCAGCGTGAAACCAGCGGAGGAGTCGAAGGCGTCACCGCTGCCGTCCTCCTCGGCCCAAACGTCCAAACGGGCGGTTATTCTCGAGTTTCGCCTTCCAGTGATGCCGAATGCAGGGGGCAAAATCTCCAGCTCTCCTTGGGCGTTGCGCTCGATGCGCAGGGTGTCGTTCAGCGAGCTGAGCTCGGCTAGCTGATCGTCGGTCAACTGCACGACGGGGTCCAGCCGGAGCACGATGGGGCCGTATGGCTCCGGCTGTGTTTGGGTCGAACCCTGTCGCGGTTTGACGCTCTGAGTGGTCACCGGGAGAACACCTTCCTATTCGGTTGGCAGATGGGGGACGCCCCCACCCTAACCCTCCCCTAGAGGGAGAGGGAACTGGTTGGACACCCTCCCAAGGATAATGTAAGAACTGCTTACGACCGCTGGAACTCCTGCGTGGCAGCCACCATCTGGAGCACGTCGGCGATGTGCTGGCGGTCGGTATTGGCTCCCGCGCTGCCCGCGGCGGAGAAGTTGACCAGGACGCGGCGGGTGTCCTCGTCCACTGCCAGCGCCCCGACCTCCTCCAGGCAGGCGTCCACCAGCCGCTCCGGGGAGGTGGACTCGCTCAACTCGTTGCTGATGCGGTCAATCATCGCCCCGATGCCCGGCTGGGCGGTGTCGCCGATCTGCTGGCTGGCGAAGTTGATGCGCTCCACCAGCGTGCCGCTGTCCAGCCAGTCGGTGCCTTGGTGCCAGCCCTCGACGCTGGGCGGGTTGTTGAGTATCTGGCCCATGTAGGAGGCCTGGTTGTGGCGCTCCAGGATCTCGTAGCGGGGCCGGTCGAACTCGCCGGTCAGCCGCAGCACGCCAGCCACCAGCTCCACCGGGCTTTTGACCTTGGTGTAGCGCACATCCGCCGACTGGAAAAAGTCGGAGTTGAACAGGACGCGAAGCATCGCGCCGATGTTGTTGCCGTGGTCGAAGTAGGCCCGCACCAGCGTCTTGATGGCCTCGGGATCGCGGGGCGGAACGTAGGGCCACTCCGGCACCGGCGGTTCGTCGGCCACGAAGAAGCTGTACAGGTGGCGGGCGATGAACCGGGCGGTGGCCGGTTGTTTGCAGATGATGTCCACAATATCTTCGCCGTTGAAGTTCCCCGTCTCGCCGAGGAACGTCTTCTCGCCGTAGTCGTGGTCATCGGGGTGGAACTCGAAGTGCCAGGAGATGCGGCCGTAGGGCCAGTCGGAGTCGCGCTGGGAGCGCATCTCCATGTACTCCCGGTTGGCGATGGTCCAGCCGGTGAAGGACCGGGCGCACTCCTTGATGTCGTCCTCGGTGTAGTTGCCCACGCCCATGGAGAACAGCTCCAGCAGTTCCCGGCCGTAGTTCTCGTTGATGGATCCCTTGTGGTTGTCCTGATTGTCGAGCCAGATGATCATGGCCGGGTCCCTGGATAGCTCGATCAGCAGGTCGCGGAAACTCCCCATGGCGTAGTGGCGGAACATCCGGGTCTGGTCGGACAGGGCCTTGCCGTGGATGACCTTGTTATATCCGGTGGCGAAGATGCCGTGCCAGAAGAGGGTCATCTTTTCCTGCAACGGCGCGGTGGTGGTGGCCATCCGGTACAGCCAGTTCTCGCCGGGGGCCTGGGGGCCCATCATCCCCGAAAGTTCCGGGTGGAAGCGTCGCACCAGGTAGTCGCTCATGCGCCGCTCATCCCTGGGGGCGAGCAGTTCCTCGACGGTGGCCTCGTACCCCTTGGCAGCACAGGACGCCAACTCGTCGCGGTTAGCGCCGAACCCGGCCCGGCGCAACAGGTGGGCTATCAATTCAACGTCAGACTTCGTTTGCACCATAAATCAACTCCCGTGGAGGCATTGTCGCATCGGAACAAGGGCATTCTAGGCTTTGCGGCGCGGATGCGTCAATTGCACTTTTCGCGCTGTAACCTGGGCGCAATCCGCTCCTGTCATTCCTGCTAAAGCGGGAATGATGGCAAGAAGAATAGGGACGGCGTTATGAACCGGGAGCCCCTGCCCCCGTTTAACCACCGGGCTGGACGCGATCAGCCCCGAAACCTTGGGGAGGAAGGCAGCCGCGATGATGATGAAACCGATGCAGTGGCCGAGCCTGCGGGGGGCCACTCCGGTGATCTGGGTGAATGAGATGATGCCGGGGTTGATGATGTTGGGCACCGCTCATCGTCGGGGTGACGATGCGCAGCAAAACGACCACCCACTTGGAGATTATTATCTGCACCACGCCAGTGACGATGGGCAGGCTCACCAACGTCCCCGACCCCCAATATCAGTGCAAAATTTTAGGGAGTGTCATCATATTCACCGTCATTCCCGCGTTCGCGGGAATGACGGAAACAGACGCTTGGAGACCGATATTCTTAGATTGACGACACTTCCTAGGTTCTGTTGACATTTCGCTGTTACGGGTCATTCCGGGGAAATAGCGACGAAGAATCCTGGACTTATCACTCCGATTCAAGGCCATTCGTGCTTTCCTGCACTTGGAATGACATGAAATGGGCCTGCACATCGGTTACAAATGCAAATGTCAACAGAACCTAATCAATTAGAAGAAATCACGCCGGTTTAGATGACGTGGCAGTAGTTGTTGGCCCCTATGACTCAGGGAAGACCAAAGTATTGCAGGCTTTGCTGTTGTGGGATTTGGGGCTGTGTCGTTGGCGTGAAAGGTGGGGCATGGTTCCTGCAAGTGATATACAGCGCCCCGATCTGACTACCACTTCCCTGCTAGGTACATGGATGCGTCAGATGTCGACCCGGAGGTTGTGTCAGTTCTTGACTCAATCGTGGATGTAGCTTCTAGAAGTCTGGCCGGAAACCCCGATTCTCCCCAAGCTGTCGTTTTCTTAACGTCGATTATCGATGAATTAGTGAGTATTGCAACGTATTACGTGCACTATCATGTCATATCAGCCTGGAATACGTCTGTTTTGCGTAGCACAAAACCCGGCAAATGGCTTTCCGGCCAGACTTCTAGATCTCAATCAGCTGTCTATAGAGTGGAAGACATTCATCAAGCGATTGAGGGGTAGCAGCCGCTCGGTCAAACGGCCGACGGCACTGACAGATTTGAGTTCAGTGACTACACAATGTTGGGGAGCAAATTCACTAGATGCTCCCCAACATAATTTATTCCCTTGCCCGCTACTTAAACTTGGGCTACTTGAACTTGGGAATGACCTTTTCGGTGAGGCAGCGCATGGTGGTCATCACCACTTCGCGGGGGACCGAAGAGGTCCAGTTGACCTCGAACATTATCTCGTCGGTGCTGAAGTCGTCCCGCAGCATCTCGATCTTGTCTACCACCTCTTCCGGCGTGCCGAACAGGTTGACCTCCGCGGTCGCTTCGGGGCTGGCTGCGCCGGCGTCGGTGCTGCCGATGGCCACCCGGCCGGAGTAGTAGCGGCGGGCGAGGTTCATCAGGTTCTCGGTCTGTCGGTCGGCCTCCTCCTTGGTGTCGGCCACCAGCGTGGGGATGCGTACCACGGTGGTTGGGTCGCCGGGGTGGCCCGCGTCGATCCACGCCTTGCGGTATGCTTTCACGTCCTCCTTCAGCACGGAGGATCCCCGGGGGTTGTGGGGCGAGCTGCCCGCGCCGATGGCGATGCGGTAGCCCTGCTCACCCATAGGCACGAAGCTCTCCTGGCTGTCCACCGGCAGCAGCATGGCCGGATAGGGCTTCTGGTATGGCTTGGGGATGGCCAGGTACGACTCGTAAAACGCGGGATAGTTGTAGTACTTGCCCTCGAAGCCGGAGAATTGGTCCTCGGTCCAGAGCTGCTTCATGACTTCCAGGTACTCGAAGAACTGCTCCCGGCGGGTGGCGGAGCCGCGGGTGCGCCCGCCAGCGCCGTAGATGAAGCGGCCCCGGCTGACCTGGTCAACGATGGCGACCTGCTCGGCGGTCTGGATGGGGTCTTCCAGCATCAGGTTGTCGAACCCGTAGCGCTCGTGGGGCAGGGCCGCCGCCGACAGCGTTTCGTCGGCCTGCTTCATCACCGGGCGGTGGATGGAGGAGCCGATCTTGATGTGCTCGGTGCGCTCGGCGATGACCGCCGCCAGCATCAGCACCTGCGGGTCCATGCTGGCCTGCTTGGAGAAGTGGCCGCCGCCCAGCCAGATGTAGTCCCAGCCCATTTCCTCAACGGCGTCGATTTCCTCGTAGTTCTTGAGATAGGCATCCTCCTCAAGGAGCTTTCCGCCATTGTAATCGGGGTGCCAGGGCACTCTGTCGCCTTCATACAGGGCGTTCCAGGTGTTGAAAAGTCCAAAGTCCATTTCGCCCCTCCTTCGTTCTTGCTTTACGGTCCGAACTCGTCCTCAATCTAGCACCAGTGTCATACAGCGTCAACGCTGGTGAACATAAGTACAGGGTTATCGCGCCTTGCATTCCGGCCGTCCCGCCGGTTAGAGGGTGGGGGCGTCCCCTCTGCCCTACAGGGTTTCACAGTCAGCGCGCTCGTGTTGGCGGGCAGGGTCTTTGTATTCGCCTTGGCGGGTGGCTTCAAGGATTGTGAATGGGGATGGCGCAAAGGGCTATAATGGGCCGAAACTCACTCCTGCGCTTCCGGGCTGAAAATCCGGGTTGAAAATCATGGGGGAGCCGGAAATGGCCGACATCTACTTGGACTACAACGCCACCACGCCGATCGACCCGCAGGTCGCCCAGGCGATGTTGCCCTTTGTGAAGGGCGGACTGAACGGCCTGTTCGGCAACCCCTCCAGCGGCCACTCCTTCGGCCTCGCCGCGAGGGAGGGCGTCGACACGGCCCGGACTCAGGTGGCCGGGATGCTGGGCTGCGACATTGACGGCCTGATCTTCACCAGCGGCGGCACCGAGGCCAACAACCACGCCATCAGCGGCGTGGCCGGGGCCTACCGGGAGCGCGGCAACCACATCATCACCTCGGCGGTAGAGCATCCGGCGGTGACCGAGGTGTGCCGCCATCTGGAGGGCCGGGGCTACCGGGTAACGTATTTGCCGGTGGACGAGTACGGGATGGTGGATCCGCAGCAGGTCGAGGCCGCCATCACGCCCGAGACGCTGCTCGTCACCATCATGCACGCCAACAACGAGGTCGGCACTGTAATGCCCATCGCGGAGATCGCCGACATCGCCCACCGCCACGGCGCGCTGCTGCACAGCGACTGCGCCCAGTCCGTCGGCAAGATCCCGGTTCGGGTGGACGACCTGGGCGTTGACTTGCTCTCCATTGCCGGCCACAAGCTATACGCGCCAAAGGGCATAGGTGCTCTCTACATCCGCCCCGGCGTCCGGCTGGAGAAGCTGATGCACGGGGCTAACCACGAGCAGGACCGCCGCGCCGGCACCGAGAACGTCATCGAGATGGCGGGTTTGGGCAGAGCCTGCGAGCTGATAGAGCAGAACCTGTCCGCCTACGCCGCCCACATGGCAGCGATGCGCGACCGACTGGAGCGGGGCCTGCTGGACTCGGGCATGGAAGTGCGGGTGAACGGTCACCCCGAGAAGCGGCTGCCCAACACGTCCAGCATCAGCTTCCGGGGCGTGGAGGCCGACCGTGTGCTCACCAGCCTGCCCACGGTGGCCGCATCCGCCGGAGCCGCCTGCCACAGCGACCGGGTCGAGGTGTCGCACGTCCTCGCGGCGATGAACGTGCCGGAGGAGTACGCCATGGGCACCCTCCGCCTGACCGTTGGGCGCTTCACCACCGAAGACGAGATTGACCGGGCGGTAGCGGAAATCAGGGAAGTCGTCGGCAGCCTGGCCCCGACCCCTTCGGCGGCGGACTGAACTGCCACGATGATCACGGATGGCAAGCGCACTCCCGTCATCACCGCTTTCGCGGAAATCCGGAGACCTTTGCTGTGAAAATAAAGGCATCGGGTGAACGGCCCTGGGTTCCCGCTTTCGCGGGAATGACGGTTAAGCGGCCCTCACGGTCAAGCGGCCCTTACGGTTAAGCGGCGCTTATAGTTAAGTGGCGCTTACGGTCAAACAGGCAATGAATCAACCATGAGATAGGAAAGAGTCATGACCACACAGACCAACCCCGGCGCCCTGGGATCAGAAACGCTGGCCGGGTTCAAGGAAGCCTTCGACTCGCAGCCCGCCCACCAGCTGATGCAGAACGTGGTCACGCAGCACGACGTGAACGACGTGGCCCTGAACCGCAACGTCGTCACCGAGGCCGTCCACAGCTTCTCCACCGTCCTCGACGACTGGAGCGTCACCAACCAGGCCCGCTCCGGGCGCTGCTGGATGTTCGCCGGTCTGAACCTGTTCCGGGCCGAGACGCGGAGCCTGCTCAACGTCAAGGAGTTCGAATTCAGCCAGAGCTACGTGATGTTCTGGGACAAGATGGAGCGGGCCAACTACATCCTTGAGGCGGTCATCGAGACCGCCGACCGCACCGTGGACGACCGGGTGGTGGCCTGGCTGCTGCAACAGCCCCTGGGCGACGGCGGCCAGTGGGATATGTTCGTCAGCTTGGTCAGGAAGCACGGCGTCGTGCCGAAGACCGTGATGCCCGAGACGGAAAGCTCCAGCAACTCCATGCGCATGAACGCCGGCCTGAACTACCAGGTGCGCCAGGGAGCGCGGGACATCCGCCACATCTACGCCGAGGAGGGCGGCCTGGACGCAATGCGCGAGGCCAAGGAGGAGGCCCTGCGCTCCATCTATCGGATTCTCAGCATCCACCTGGGCAACCCGCCCGCCACCTTCGACTGGCAGTGGAAGGACAAGGACGGCGAGTTCCACCGCGACGGCGCCATGACCCCGCTGGAGTTCGCCGAGAAGTATATCTCCACCCCCATGGAGGAATACGTCTGCTTGGTAAACGACCCCCGGAAGGCCAACCCGCCGGGCCGCACCTACACCGTCCAGTACCTCGGAAACGTGGTGGACGGCGCCCGCATCAAGTACCTGAACGTGGACATCGAGTTGATGAAGGAAATCGCCATGCGGATGCTCCAGGACGGGACGCCCGTCTGGATGGGTTGCGACACCGGCAAGCAGATGCACCGCGACAAGGGGCTGTGGGACGCCGAGCTGTTCGACTATGCCAGCGTCTACAACGCAGAGTTCTCCATGAACAAGGAGGAGCGGCTGGAATACCACCAGACGGCCATGACCCACGCCATGCTGTTCACCGGCGTCGATGTGGTCGACGGCAAGCCGCGCCGCTGGCGGGTGGAGAACAGCTGGGACGACAAGGTGGGACAAAAGGGCTTCTTCTTGATGAACGACTCCTGGTTCGCCGAGTATATGTTCGAGATAGCGGCCCCCATGAGCTACCTGCCCGAAGACCTGCAACAGGCCCTCGACCTGGAGCCAGTGGTCCTGCCCCCGTGGGACCCCATGGGCTCGCTGGCGGGGTAAGTATCGGGGCATTGTTCTACTCCATGACGCAACCGCCCGGCAACGGCCCCGCTGGTAGTGATATGGAAGCCGGCATCCGCCAGGCCGCCGCGCTCATCGCCGGGGCCCGCTATGTGGTGGCGCTGGCCGGGGCTGGGCTTTCGGCGGGCAGCGGCATCCCGACGTATCGCGGCGCGGGCGGACTGTGGACGCAGCACGGCACTCCGCCGCTGCTGTCATACCAGGAGTTCGCCAGCGACCCGGCGGCGTGGTGGCGGGCGCGTCTGGCCGCCGAGGAAGACCCGTCGCATCCTGTCTACCAGATGAAGCAGGCCGTTGACCGGGCCGTGCCCAACGCCGGGCACCTGGCCCTGGCCGAACTGGAAAAGCGGGGCATTCTGCGATGCGTCATCACCCAGAACGTGGACGACCTCCAGAATGTCGCTGGCAGTCGAGCCGTGCTGGAGATTCACGGCAACCGCAACCGCTTGCGCTGCATCCAATGCGGCCTGCGCCTCCCCCGTGCCTCCCACCTTGGGCCCGTCGAGGGGACCGCACTCTCCCAAGGGCCGCCGGCGTGCGGCAGGTGTGGTGGGGTGCTCAAGCTGGATACCGTGATGTTCGGCGAGCCGATACCGCCCGACACGCTGCAAGCCTGTCGCGAGGCGGCGGAGCGGTGCGACTGTATGCTGCTGGTGGGAACGTCGGGAACGGTGAACCCGGCGGCGCGGCTGCCGCTGGTGGCCAGGGAACGGGGAGCAACGCTCATCGAGATCAACCCGGAGGCAACGTCGCTCACTCCGTGGTGCGACATCGCTCTCGTCGGCCCCGCCGACGCTATTCTGCCGCAACTGCTCCTTTCGATATAATGGTCTCCGGGCCGCCGCAATCTCCTCACTCCCTTCCTTTACTGAAATGGAGCAGCAATCCATGACATTCGTGCTGGCTCAATTCGGACTGGGCAACCAGCCTTGGGTGGACCCTGTGGTCGCCATTGCATTCGTGCTCATCTCCATGGTGGCGGCTGGGCTGGTACACCTGGCGGTGTTTCCTCTGATCATGCGCCTGGCCCACCGGACCCCCACCGAGCTGGACGGGATTCTGATCCAGGCAGTCCGCTGGCCCGTTAATGTAGGCATAGTGGTGCTGGGCATATACCTGAGCCTGGCCATCGCTCTCGATCTGCCCGGCGCGGTCCAGAGATTCATCGACATAGCTGCCCAGGCCGCAGGGGCGCTGCTCCTGGTCGTCCTCTTCGGACGGATGGTCTCGCGAGGAATGGACTGGGCCATCGAAGAGCAGACCAAGAAGGCCCGCCGAACTGTGGACCCGCGGCTCCTGCTTATGCTGCGCCGGGTGCTGGTGACCCTGATCTATGGCCTGGGCTTGCTGCTGGTGGTCAACACGCTGGGCATCTCCATCAGCCCGCTGATCGCCGGCTTCGGCTTGGGTGGTGTGGCGGTGGCGCTGGCGATACAGCCCACCCTGTCCAACATGTTCGCGGGCACCTACGTGATGACCGAGGGCGCGGTGTCGCCGGGCGACTATATCGAGATGGAGGGCGGCATCGCCGGCTACGTGCTGGAGGTGGGCTGGCGCAGCACCCGCCTGCGCACCTGGAGCAACACGCTGGTGGTGGTGCCCAACGCCCGCTTCGCCGAGACCATCATCACTAACTACTACGCACCCACCCCGCCGGTCAATGTATACCTGACCTGCGGCGTCAGCTACGACAGCGACCTGACCCGCGTGGAGGCGGTGTCGATGGACGTGATGAACCGGGTGCTGGAAACCAGCCCTCACGGGGTGAAGGAGTACGGCGCCTATTTCGGATTCGACAATTTCGGAGAGTCCAATGTGGATTTCTGGCTTTTCGTACAGGCCAGGGACCGGCTGGCCAGCTTCGAGTTGCGCTCGGCGCTGATAAACGAACTGCACCACCGGTTCGCCGAGGATGGCATTGTCATCAACTACCCGGTGCGGTCGGTCCAGTTCTCCAACGGCGCCTCGCCCCGCCCCGACGGACTGCCCAGCGTCCCCGCGCCGACCTTCGTCCGCCGTCCTCCCCCGGCGGATATGCCCAGCGCCGACATGGCCGCGGGCGGAGGAGACGGCCCCGACGCGCCGGGATAACAGACCGCTGTCAATGTGACGCGTCGCAGGAACGGAGGCGGTGCTACAATAGTCACGAGGGGCAACAGCCGCCCCCGTTGCGACGGGCCGTTAGCTCAGCAGGCAGAGCACCGGACTTTTAATCCGGGTGTCGTGGGTTCGATCCCCACACGGCTCACCAGACTGTACTGTACTGCGAACTCCGCCGTTTAGGGCGACCTCTGCGGCGTCCGCTCCCCCTATCGGAGAGTCCTCCGGCGTGGGTATGGAGTAGACGATGGCGGCCTTGCCGGGCTTGACCGCGATCTCCTTGACGAAGGAGTGGACGAACGCCCTGGTCTGGGTCAGCTCGCTGGTCTTGAGGAATTCGCTCATGTCCTCGGCGAAGGTGGCGATAGTGTCGGCGCTGTCCAGGAACTTCCGCCGCTCTGAGAGCAGCCCCCTCGCCTCCTCTGCGGCGATCTCCAGCTTCTCCTTGCGCTCCCGGTGCTCCTTGATGCGCTCCGAGGCGTCGGCCATCTCGATGTCGGTGGTCTCGATTACCTGCCAGATGCGGCCTAGCCGCTTCTTCACGTCCTCAAGCTCCTCCTCGATGTTCTCCAGCCGCTCCCGCTGTTCGCGGGCCACCCCGTCCATCTCCTCGTCCAGCAGCTTCACCAGGTCCCGGATGTTGGACTCGGTGAGGACGTTCTCCCTGATCTCGCTGACGATGAGCTTCTCAAAGCTCTTGGCGTTGAGCCTGGGGGTCTCGCAGGTTCCCTTGCCCCGCTTGAGCAGGGAGTGGCAGATGTAGTAGGTGTACCTGCCGCTCTTGGCCTCGGCGGCGGTCATGGCCTTGCCGCAGGTCTCGCACTTGACCAGGCCGCTGAGCAGGTAGGGGCTGGAGGCCCGGCGGGGGTTCATCTTCTTGGGGGCGCGGGACGCCAGCAACTTCCTGGCCCGTTGGAAATCCCGCTTGGAGACGATGGCGGGATGGGCGTTCTCAACACGCACCGGCGGCGCGCCGTCCTTGGCTTTTGCTCCCCAGACCAGGGTGCCGGTGTAGGCTTCGTGGTCGAGCATGGTGTGAATGGTGGTCTTGAGCCACTTCTTGCCGTTGGTGGTGGGGATGCCCTCGGCGTTGAGGGTCTTGGTCACGTCGAGGATGCTCTTACCCTGTACCACCATGTCGAAGACGCGCTTGACCACGGCGTCGGCGGGCGGGTTGAGCTCCAGCTTGGGGCGCTTCTTGATTCCGTCCTGGACGTAGACCCGCTTGTAGCCGTAGGGGGCGTAGGTGGTCATCCAGAAGCCGCGAGTGGCGGCCTCCCGCATCCCCCGGAGAACCTCTTGCGCAAGATTCTCGCTGTAGAACTCGTCCACGCTCTCGATGATGGCCTCAAGGAGCTTGCCGGTGGGGGTGTCGTCGGCCTGCTCGGTGATGGATACCACGCGGACGCCCCTGCGCCGGAGCATGGCCTTGAAGGCGACGGCGTGCTCGCGCTTTCTGGTGAAGCGGGAGAACTTCCAGACGAGGATTTCCTTGAAGGGGGCCTCCGGCTTGGTGGCCTCGTCCAGCATCTTTTGGAACTGGGGCCTATCGGCGATGCGCCCGCTCTCGGCCTCGTCTACGTACTCGCGGGCGACCAGGTAGCCGTGCTTCTGGGCGTAGTCCCGGAGCGCCCTCAGCTGTGCGGCCACGGACAGGTCCACGTCCTGGCGTTCGCTGGAGACCCTGGCGTAGAGGGCCACGGGCGTCATATCAAATCGCTCGTTCATCGGTCTGTCCTCCCTGTCTCTTCCCGCTCAGCCTGGCGGGAGCGCAGCCGTTCCATCCGCTCCCGTGTGCGCCACTCCCGCTCCTCCATGAGCAGGCGGATGGCCTCCCGGAGCAGCTCGCTGACGGTGCGGTCCTCCTCCTTCACCACCTGGCGCAGTTGGCGGGCCATCTCCGGCGGCAGGGAGAAGGTGATAGTGTCGGTCTTTCTGGGCTTGGCGGGCATGGTCTCTCTTTTTGCTTCTTGTAGTCGTGCGCTGTCTTACTATACATCATCATGCAGCCGGCCTTCAACTATGTCGAATCACCATGTATAGACATAGAAATATATGCGACCGTGGTCCTGATGTCAGCTAGGTGGATGGTATTATTTAGAGGCCGAAGTCAGCGACGGAGTGAATTGGTCAGTCTTTGATTGTCTCGCACGATTTCGTCAACAACCGCATCACTAAAGCCGACCAAACGCAAAAGTTGAAGCTGAAACAGAGCCTCCAACTTTGCGTAGAGTGGTAACAAATCAATACCTTGAGCCGCTCCTCTTTTGGATTCGCTACTGTAATGAGTCAAGTAATTCCGTGTATCGACGACCCGTCGAACGAACTGTCTACGGCTTTGGATGTTGCCGAACCAGCGTTCGAAGGGATCGATGAGGATATGCAGGCGCGCGGATAGGGACAGTTCGTATGCGTGTTGGAGCCTCTCCCTCAACCAATTCCGTTTGTCGTCTGGACATGCCTCAGTGAGGGTCATCATGAGTTGTTTGAACTCTGCCCTTTCGATGTCTACTTCGTCGGAACTGCGACGGTGCCACGACTCAAGAGCTTGTGTGAGCCACAAGACCTTGAAGTCTATGAATTGCGTAGGTTGGGTTCTGCATGCGAAGTAAAGGTGAATAGCTGGACCTGGTGAATCGTAGGCCTTCAACCATCTTCCGAGCACCTCGTCGAGACGGTTGCTTATCCCACCATATCGAAACAGAATGTTGTTCACTCGGATAGTTGCTGCTGCTTCAGTCCAAGGTGTAAATTGGCCATATAGGTCGACTCGCTGCGCATCGTTGGAGGCCATGCTACTACTAAACTAAAGCCAAGGTGAAATGCGCAGATGGTGAGGGTCAGACGACGGAGCCGGGTCATTCTCCAAGTACGGATGAGAGGGATTCACCGGCATAACCCAGCTGATCATCATCGCCAATTAAATGTACATCCCACCTTGGCTTTAGTTTAGCTCCGGGAAATCCATTGACCGCATTGATGGTTACCGGTTGATCTAGTGCAAGCGAAAGGAAGTCGCATATCTTTGTACAAAGGGAGGAAAAGAATGAGATTGCTTTTGGCTGGTCGACGATCAGGCTCATATGCACAGTCTGTTCTACACTGACAGCAGTGATTGGGCTCGGCGGAATTGATCCTGTAACCGCAAACTCGAACTGCAACTCAACACCGTCGGGTATCCGAGCTGAGATGTTTTCGGGAACTCGAAAGTCTATGGACCCACTGACATCACTTGGGTTCAGATGTGGTTCGATTCCGCTTACCGACAACCATTCAGCGAGCCCCTCGACAGTGTAGGTGACTCTCGAAAAGGCTATCTCTTCTGCATTCTCGTAGCTAATGCCAATCATCGCTACACGGGCTAATACTGTGGAATTCGAATGACCACGACCGAATAACGCCACCCGCTGATTGATTACGACACATTGATCCAATGTGACGGCGACGCCCCCTTCAATTACACCTATGATGCGCTGATGATCTGCTTTGATAGTCGGCGCTGGTGGGTCGAGTGTGATTCCTGCATCATTTAGGACGCTGATCACTCCGCCAAACACACCCGACAGCTCAAGCGTGACGGCTCCCAGTGTGGAGATTCTGAGAACTCCTTGCAACCGGTCGTTTGGGCAATCAGGAAGCCAAAAGACGCCTTGTGTTTCCACTGGCTCAGTAAGTCTCATGTCGGGTCTCCATGTTCGAAAATAGGTTAGGTAGTTGTGGGAATGGAATCAGACGGCGGCTTCCTCGATTACGGCCTGGAACGCCATGCCGTCGATGTATTCGGCCCCATGTTGTCATTCCTTAGCATCGCACCACCGGCCTTCAACTACCGGGACCCGCCGCCACCGGCCGCCGCCTGCGCGCCGGGAGGTCGGAGGCGACCAGCTGGGGGCCGAGCACGTCCTGGTCCCCGTCGGGCACGGCGACGACCACGACCTTCGCCAGCCGCCCCTTCCAGAGAACGGGCCGGGCGATGGCGGCGTAGCCGTCCTCGTGGGCGTACTGCGTGTTGCCGTAGCGGACGGCCCGCTCCGCCAGGGAGCCGGGGGAGAGGGGCCTGCCCCGGCGGGGAACGCCGCCCCGCTCCCCGCAGATGGGGAAGGTGGCAGGACTCCCGAATCCAGGCGTGCGGCGCACCACCGTCGCCGACAGCGCGGGCGGCTCGGCCCAGTCTGCGGGGTCTCCCTTCTCGTCCCGCTCGTACAGGACCGTCATCAGGGGGCGATTCCCCATGACCTCGGCCAGACGAAGGGTCACCGAGGCGTAGGAGCAGCGGTACGTCCGCTGCAAGGCGAGCACGTCCAGCCCGGACTGCTCGGCCATCAGGAGAATGCCTGCGGCTGCATCAGCGCCGCCGCCGCGAACCGGTCGGCCTCCCGGCACACCCTGCGCTCCGGAGGGGAGTTGGACGCCATATCGCACAGGGTCTCGTGGATGATCTCGTAGGCTTCGTGGAGCACGGTATGCTCAGCCGCCCCGTCCCACAGGTCCTGGCGGTAGTAGATGTTGTAGCCGCCCCCCGGCGCGCTGACGTGGACGCCCTTCATGCTGTCCAGGTGCCTGCCCTCGACCGTGCCGAACCCGGCCTCTTGCATCAGGCTGGTCAACTCCCGCATGGAGGGGCGGCCCGACACGCGGAAGTAGCGCACGAAGCGGGCGGCCAGCCGCTCCGGGTCCAGGGTGTATTGGGGAGAGTCGTCGTCCAGCAGCCTGCGGCAGAAGTCTTCCCGCGTCCTAGTCATACCAGTCATTCCAGCAACCTCTTGCCCGTGAATCGCTCGTACATCTCGACGATGAACCGTTTGGCGTTGATGGAGAGGGGGCCGTCGGGCCTGGTGCCCACCCGGAACTGGGGGTCGGCGAGGACGTAGCGATAGGCCCGCTCCACCTCCAGGACCTCGTTGCTGTTGGGGTCGGGCTGGCCCGTGTGCCCGGCCCGCTTCATCAGCTCGTCGGGGTTCACGTTGTAGACGGTGGCGAGCTTGCCGACCATGTTGCGGCCCGGCATTCGCTCGCCCCGCTCGATCTGGGAGAGATAAGAGCTGGAGATGCCGGTGCGCCGGTTCACGTCCCGGAGGCTGAGGTTTCCGCGCAGCCGCTTGAGCAGCGGCCCGATCTCCTCGTTGCCCTCCAGTTCCTGCGGGTCGTCGACCTCCCAGTAGTCGTCAAGCTCGTCCATGATGCTCTCCCCTTGTCGCCGTAGGTGCGGACAGCGGCGCGTATAGTGTGCCTGCTACATTGGAGCTAACTTGTAGCTGTATTATTGTTACATCAGAGCAAGTGATTTGTCAATTATGCCCTGTAACGCCTCATATACTGCCTCCGAGCCATTGCCTTGTTGCGCCATTGATTATTACACTACTGAACACAGCACGGATATTCTTATATCTGGCTGAGTATACATCATAGGCGCGCCCGAAGGCCACACCTTCGTGGCGTGGCGCACCCCCAAGAGAGGGCTGGCGTGAGTAGCAAACAGAAGCGAAGGCTTACCCCAAAGCAGGAGGGGCAGCACATCGAGGGCCTGCGGATACTGGCCCGCATCATCGCGCGCCACTACCTGGCCAACCCCGACCTGTACGCCAACGGCGCAGCCGGGGTACGGGACGCTTCCGCCGTCAACGGCCTGCCGCCGGCGGACCGGGAGACGACCCAAGAGGAGGGTGCGGCGTGAAGCGCAGACAGCCCTCTTCGCGGGTGAAGCTCAACCCCGACCGGGTGTGGGAGCTTCTGAACCTCCTCAACATGAGCCAGAACGAGCTGGCGCGGCTGGTCGGCACCTCGTCGGGCTACCTGTCCCAACTGATGAGCGGGACGCGCCGTCCCTCGGCGGAGCTCCGCCGGCGGCTGATGGAGGCCCTGGGCGTCACCCGCTTCGAGGACCTCTTCATCCTGGAGGCCGTCTCGTGAGGCGCACCACCCTGCCGCCCGCCCATCTCATGTTCGGCAACACCTTTCTGCCGGAGGACTTCCCCGCACGCCTGGAGCGATTCAAGGGGGTCAGCGGCCTCACGTGGGATGGGCTGGCCGGGTGTCTGGACCCGCGCCAGCTTCAGCGTTGGCGCAACGGCACCAGGCCCAGCGGCGACGGGCTGTGCGCCCTCGTCCTGCTGGCGGCCCGCATTCCCGGTGGCCTCTACACACTCCTGGGCGTGCATGTCATCCCGCCCGTTGGGGTGTACCAGCCTCCCCTGGCCGTCGGGTTCGGCCTGAACGGCAAGGAGGGCTAGGCCATGGGAGTGCAGCGGCTGGACCACCGGCCCTTCGAGCACGACTTCCCCCCTGATTTCCCTGAGCGGCTGGCGCGGTTCAAGGAGGCGAGCGGGCTGAGCTGGCGGGCGATTGCCCGTCTGCTCGGCATCAGCCCGTCACGGCTCCGGCAGTGGCGCAACAAGGGCGTGGCCTCCAGCCACGACCATCTCTTCCTGCTGCTGACCATCGCCGAGAGCGTTGGACTCCGCGACGGGGTGCTGATGTGCCCCGACCGGGACCTGCCCGAAGGCTTCGACCTGGAGGACCTCCGGCGATGAGGAAACTGACCGTCATCACCCCCGGCGGGGGCGTGCAGTCCTCGGCCATGGCGCTCATGGCGAGCGAGGGGACCTTCGGCCTCATGCCAGACTGCGCCATCTTCGCCGACACCCACTGGGAGCCTCCCAGCCTCTACACGCACCTGGAATGGCTCGAAGGCCGCTTTCCCTTTTCACTCCGCATTGTGAACAAAGGACGCAGCCTCCGCGAGGACGTGAAGGCCCTCACCAACCACTCCGGCTCCCCTGCTAGGTGGACATCCCCGTCTTCCTGAAGGGGCGCGACGGGGAGGGCGACGGCATCGTCAGGCGGCAGTGCACCGAAAACTACAAGATCAGGACGGTGCGCCGCAGGGTGCGGGAGCTGCTGGGGCTGCGAAGGGGTCAGAAGGTTCCGCCCGGCAGGGGATCGTTGAGCTATGGCTGGGCATCTCCACTGACCAAGCAATCCGCATGAAGCCCTCACACGACAGGTGGATGGCGAACCGCTACGCGCTAATCGAGGCGGGGGTGTCCAAGCGCGGCTGCATGGTGCGGTTGAAAGCTCGCTACGACCGGCCTCTGGAGCATTCGGCCTGTATCGGCTGTCCCTATCAGTCCCGCCACAGATGGGTCGAGGCGAAGGGACGGTGGTCGGAGATGTCAGCCGAGGCGGTGAGTATAGATGCTAGCCTCAGAGGCCGGCGGGCCGCGATGATTCTGGGTTGGGTATCGACGGGCGGTCGGATGGATTTGGCAACGAGTGGGAAGGGCACTGCGGA
Source organism: Dehalococcoidia bacterium (assembly GCA_965226875.1). Taxonomy (GTDB): domain Bacteria; phylum Chloroflexota; class Dehalococcoidia; order Lucifugimonadales; family UBA3495; genus VXOI01. Next base: position 326,854 of record OZ245439.1, read on the forward strand.
GTCTGAGGGCTGCGGACCGGACAGGTAGGAAAGCAGGGCCAGCCCCCCTGCCAGCGGTGAATACCGGGCCTATTGTCCGCACAGATTGCGGAGTTGCGTTGCGGATGCGGTGATTAGAGCTTATAATATCCGCATATGATGCGGAGTACATACATTCACGAGCAGCCCGACTGGCCCCGCTTTCACTGGCGTCAGGAGGGCGTTGTCGACCAGCTCGCAGCGGTGCGTCATCGCCAGGGCCGGCTCCTGGGCCGCATGGAGTCCCTTGGCTTTGACCTTCGCCAAGAGGCCATGCTCGATACCCTGACCGAGGATGTGGTGACCAGCAGCGAGATCGAGGGCGAGATGCTCGATGAGGCGCAGGTCCGCTCCTCGGTCGCCCGCCGCCTGGGCATGGACATAGGCGGCCTGAGCCGCGGGGACCGCAGCGTCGAGGGCATCGTGGAGCTGATGCTGGATGCAACGGAGCGTTTCTCAGAACCCCTCACCCAGGAGCGGCTCTTCGGTTGGCACGCCGCTCTGTTTCCCACGGGGCGAAGCGGTATGAGACGCATCACCGTGGGCGGCTGGCGTGACGACAACACAGGCCCCATGCAGGTCGTCTCCGGTCCCATTGGACGGGAGCGGGTGCATTTTGAGGCTCCCAATGGGTCGATGCTCGACCGGGAGATGCAGACCTTCCTTGAGTGGTTCAACGCGCCCGCCGAAGCCGATGAGGTGCTCAGAGCTGCCCTGGCCCATCTCTGGTTCGTCACGGTCCACCCCTTCGACGACGGCAACGGACGCATCGCCAGGGCCATCGCAGACATGGCTCTGGCTCGCTCCGAGGGGAGCCCGCAACGCTTCTACAGCATGTCCTCCCAAATTCGGAAGGAGCGTGCCGCTTACTACAGGATCCTGGAGCGGACGCAGAAGGGAACGATGGACGTCTCTGACTGGATGGACTGGTTCCTTGCGTGCCTGGGCCGGGCCATAGAAGGCGCCGAGACGACTCTCGCAGCAGTGCTGGCGAAGGCCCGGTTCTGGGAGCGGATCGCGGGCCTACCCATCAGTGAGCGCCAGCGCCTGGTCGTCAACCATCTTCTGGACGGCCTTGAAGGCAAGCTCACGACGTCCAGGTGGGCGAGGATAACGAAGTGCTCCCAGGACACGGCTCTGCGGGACATCTTGTACCTCGTGGAGCATGGCGTCCTAGTCCGGAGTCAAGAGGGAGGGAGGAGCACCAGCTACTCCCTAATAGATGCCCAAAACCACTAGGCTAGACCTCTCCGTGGACTAGGCGCGCGGTAGGCGCGAGCTGTCGTGCATCAGAGATCCAAATCGAGGGAAAGTCGACCAAGGCACTGGGCGGAACCATGTGATGGGAACATGTTCGCCTTGAAATTGCGCCTACGAAGAGGGAAATAGATGACTGCAATGAAAAATATCGCGGACCAGATAGTTCACTCGACAGCTCGGATTCAAACTGTTGATGCAGCAGGAGAGGAATACACTGCAACAGGCTTTTTCATCCATTTCTGTCAGAAAGGATCTCGGAAGATCACGGCGTTGATCACGAATAGGCATGTTGTGGCTGATGCGAGGGCTTGGACCTTCCATATGACGGTGGAGGGTTCCAATGGAATGCCCATCTACGGCAAACACTTTCCGGTCGACCTCAAGGCTGGCGAGCTAGATTGGGTGTTCCACCCAGACGGCGATGTGGATTTGGCCGCATTGCCAATTGCCCCCTTAACGAAACGTGCGAGGGAACTGGGAACACCAGCCTTCTTTGCTGGTGTAGGCATGGAGTTTCTTGCTCGCGAGAGTGACTTGAACGAACTATCTGCGGTCGAAGAAATCCTAACGGTGGGCTATCCAAGAGGATATTGGGATGAGCATAACAACATGCCTATCGCTCGAAGAGGTGTCACAGCGACCGCTCCATATTTGGACTTTGAGGGCAGGAAGGAGTTCGCAATAGATTGTGCCTCGTTTCGAGGTTCAAGTGGATCTCCAGTCTATCTCTATAATATCGGTTCCTATCTGAATAAGAGCGGCACATTGGTTCTTGGAAACCGCGTGAAGCTGATCGGTGTGCTATGGGGAGTTCCGAGGCCGATCCTCCAAGGGACAGTTAGTGTCCAGGCGATCCCTATCCAGCGTCAGATAACGACTTCGACGCCTTCACCAATACACCTGGGCTATTGCATCAAAGCCGAAGAACTGATGGCGTTCGAGGATTACTTTCAAAGAGTTGCGCTGGCTCGGAGCCAACCGGAATAATAGCATTGCAAGCGCCAATCAATCTTCACCGCCTGACGACGCCCTGGGGGTCTTGCCGCGACGCCCTGCGGTTGAGGGCGCGGTCCAGGATCCCGAAGGCCAGGTGGATGCCCAGCCCCGCCACCCTGGGGGAGGGTTCCTCCTCCTGCTTCAGCAGGGCGTGGGCGATGAGGTCGGCCATCTGGAGCAGGTCGTCGTCCTGGGAGCTACGGAAGGACGGGCCGCCGATGATGCGCTCTATGGGGATGTCCTTCGTCGCCTCGCCGTCCTCCCAGACCTCGTACCGGCTGGGCACGGGGTTGAGGCTCCTGAGCCTTCCGTAGAGCCGCCTGACCATCTGCTCCCCTCCCTCGTCGAAGATGAGGTGGGCATAGCGTCGGTCCGCGGCGACGGACGTGTTGACGCGGTTGAGCAGCCGGTCCAAGCTGACGCGCTCGTAGCCCTTCACGTCGGCCTTGCGCAGGCAGACGTTGACCACCTCGACGCCGCCCGGTGAACCAGCGGCGTTCTCTATGATGCGCAGTCCGTCCATGAAGATTTCGGCTCCCTGCCCCGGTGAGAGCCTCCGGCCTGCGCCGTCGATTCGGGCCAGCTTGCCCCGACCGGCCAGCAGGTCGCAGGCGTGCAGTTCACGGCCGGCGGGGACGTGGTAGTCGCCCTCCAGCGCCGTGCGCCAGTCCTGGACGCGGCGGTGCAGGCCGTTCCACCGCTCGGCGTCCACGCCGAGGGCGGAGCGGACGTAGTATCGGGGACCCTCTGACTCGTCGATGTAGTAGATTCTCATGACCGTCGTTCTCCTTGTGCGTTGGTTGGGGGGCGCACCGGCTTGGATCCCCCGGGGGCGAGCCAGGCGCGTCCCAGAGGCCCCTCCATCTCCAGCAGGCTCCGGTGTGAGACCAGCAGGGGGACGGTGACGCCGGTGCGCGCCATCTCCTGCCGGGCCACTCTCAGGAAGTGGGTCTGGGCGATGTCGTCGTCGAAAACTACCAGCACGTCGGGCTGCGCGCCGTGGTCGTCGGTGGGTCTGTGGGACGAGTAGTAGCGCAGGTAGGGCGCCAGCCGTGCGGCCATCGTTACGGGGCGGACGGCCCTTCGCTCCCACTCAAGGAAGAAGGGCCAGGTGGCGTCCCCCCGTCGCAGGACGCCGAAGGCGTCGGGGTGGATGGACCGCAGCCGGTCGGCGTACCGGAAGTACCTCGACGCGCGGCGGGGCGGGTCGAGCTGCACGATCTCCCTGGAGCGTGAGCGGGCCTGCTTCGCCAGGGCCGCGATGAAGCCGTGGACGGCGGCGGTGTGCTCGACGTTCCTGAGCAGCTGCCTGCTGCGCCTGCCGGAGACGTTGCGCCACTCCACGGGGGCGTCGGCGTTCAGGGGAGCGGCGCTCCACCGCTCCCTGGCCCCGCCGACGGAGGCGCGGTCCCTTCTGGCCAGCATCGCCAGCCCCCGGTCGGCGACGGCGAGGCGGCGGCGGCCCCCGATGGCGGCGTCCAGCGTGAGGTCCAGGGCGGTCAGCCGCCCGACGATCTCGGAGAGCCTTGACCGCTTCAGCCCCATCAGCGCGCCCAGGTGGGCGGGGGTCAGCCAGGGCCAGTCGGAGAGCAGGTCGAGGGCGCGCTTCTCGGCGGGCTTGAGCAGGGCGGCCAGCGCCCAGTCCTCCCCGGCCTCTGCGTCGAGGTCTGCGGGGAGGGATGCCCGCGCCGGCGGCTTCTCGGCGGGCCAGGGGCCGCGCGGCCCGGTGTGCTCCAAGGCGGTGACAAGGTCGAGGAGGGCGGCCCCGGAGGGGGTGCGCCAGACGGGCGCTCCGGCCCCTGCGGATGCGGCCTTGCTCTCCAGCGCCAGGTAGGCGATGGACGGCGCTCCGGCCAGCAGCCTGCGTGCATGGCGCAGCCGCGCCTCGTCGGGCATGAGCAAGAGCACTGCGGCGGGCCGTCCCTCCCTGAGCCGCCACAGCCGCTTGGAGAAGCCCGTCCTGTCGGTGGCCGGCCCCTGCCTGACGACGGCGATCACGCGCCCGTCGGGGAGCGCGACGGCGGCGTCCATCGGCATGGCCCGGAACCACCTGAAGCGGATGGGGTGGGCTATGGAGGAGAGGGCCGACGCCAGCCGGTAGATGACGGCCAGTCCGTCCAGCCGCTCCAGCAGGACGCGCCGCCACTGGTTCGAGACCGGGCGATTGCGGAGCGTCTCGGCCAGGCTAGTACCCTCCTCACGGGCCAGCATTCGCAGGCCATCGGCGGTGAGGGAGTAGCGGCGGGTCGGGGCTATCAGCTCCGATGCGTGGGGCGCCGAGTCGGCCAGCCCCATCCGCTCAAGGGTCTCGACGGCGGCGTAGACCGCGCCCCTCGACCAGCCGGAGACGGCGACCGCCTCCAGCCGGTCGAGGAAGGGGATGTCGGCCAGGAGCCTCAGCGTCTGGGCCTCCACGGGCCTCATTCCTCAGCCTCCCCGCCGTCCGGGTCCTGTGCGGTCGTCCCGGTGGGCGGCTGGAAGTGCTTGCTGCGCTGCCCGTCCCGCTCCAGCTCCTTCGGGGCGTCTTTCCCATCCGTCGCGGAGGGGTCCTCCCCGCTCCTGATGTCCTTGACCCCCTGCCGGTAGTCGTCGGCGCGCTTTCGGGCCTCGGCCTGCTGCGCGGCGATCTCCTCGGCGGACGTGACGTAGCTCTCGGACTCGGCGCGGATGCGGTCGGCGGTGACGGGACTGCCCTCCTCCGGCTTTCTGACCAGCATGGAGAAGGAGGGCATCCGCTCCGTGCCCACGGTGGCGCGGACGTAGCACTGGTGCACCGGAAGCGACACGATGTCGTCTTCGGTCACCCGCTCCTTGCCCAGCTCCCAGACCAGTTGCCGGGCGTCGCTCCCGGCCACCTGGAAGACGGCCAGGCAGCCGACGTTGGCCAGCAGGGTGTCGCGCATGGTGGGGGAGATGTCGTCCAGCTTGGCGAGGCTCTGAGTCGCGAGGATGAACGACGCGCCGAACTTGCCCAGCTCTGACAACATGCTCTCGTAGTCCACACCGGGCATCGACTGCATCTCGTCCACGACGACCAGGGAGCCGCACCGCCTCTCCGGCGGCAGGCTTCCCTGCTCCCGGATCACGGCGTCCACCAGGTTGAGGAGGGACGCGCCCACCAGGGCGGCCACGTCGCGGCCCACGACTCCCTGGGCGGTGGACACCAGCAGCACGCCGCCCTCAAGGATGGTCTTTCGCATGTCGATGGTGGAGCGGGGCTGGCCCAGGATGGCCCGCGCCCGCTTGGAGGATGCGTAGTAGGAGAGGCGGGTCTGCACCGGGGCCAGGGCGTCGGCGCGGGTCTCGTGGCGCCAGTTGCCGAAGTCCCTCGCCCACCACTGGAGCAGGTAGGGATCGGTCACGTTCGCCAGCACGCCGTCTCGGAACTCCTTGTCCGCCAGCAGCGTCAGCCCGTCCAGGATGGTGAGCTGCTCGTCGTCGCCGGTGGACGGGTGCTCGTTGGCCTCGTGGATGGTCTTGACGGTCTGTTCGAGGATGGACTGCATCCTCGGCCCCCACTGGTCCCAGAGGCCCTTGGCGATGCGCACGACGGAATCGGCGGTGCGGTCGCGGTCGGAGAAAACGCGGGTGTCCAGCAGGTTGATTCCTGGCGCTCCCCGCTGGTCGGCCAGGTCTATCAGCCGAACGCCGCCGATGAGGGACTCGGGGACCTGCCGGAGCAGCCCGCCCACCAGGTCGGCGTGGGGATCGACGACGACGATGGCGTCTCCGTCGCGTCCCGCCGCCTTCTCCTTGAGCTTGTGGACAATGATGTGGTGCATCAGGGTTGACTTGCCCATGCGGGTGCGGGCGACGTAGAGGTGGTGGCGTCGCAGCAGGTCCTCGGGGAAGTGGATGGGGCGGGGCCTGCCCGCCGTGGTCTCTCCGACCGGCGCGCCGCCCCGGACGCCCTTCACAGAGGGCATCAGCACCCTTGCGCCTGAGCGCTCCACCAGGGGCGTCTCGTCCCTGGCGCCCGGCGGATGCCACAGGGCCGCCGCCTCGCGGACCCCCAGGACGCTCCGGCTTCCGAAGAGGCCGGGGCCGGACGGGTGCATCATCGACGGATCGGGCGCGGCGGGCCGCACGCGGCTCACGTTGAACCGCGCCCCCGCCGGGTGGTCGTAGTGGCGGTAGGCCGCCGCCACCGGCTCAAGCAGCCTCCTCGCCCGTTCCAGCCCCTCCTTGGGGTCCTCCGTCGCGGGCAGTACGGCGACGACCTGGAGCTCGGCGTCGAAGGCTATGCGGGAGACCTTCTCCTTGATGAGCAACGGGTCGAACACGCGCTTGCGGGCCTTCTTCCAGTTGTGCCAGGCCCAGCCGCCTACGGCCAGACCGAGGGCGATGCCCGCGCCCAGCAGCGCGGCCTTCCAGGTCTCCCCCGCCTGCACCCACAGGTAGCCTTTCACGGCGGCCAGGGCCGCCACGCCCAGGACGGCCATCGTCACGCCGTCCATCTGGAGCGGCTTGGTGTGGAAGGTGTAGGAGGGGTCCCGCGGCTCCGGCACGGCCCGCTGGTGGGCCTTCTCCAGGTGGGACTGCGACCAGTCGGGTCCCAGGGAGCGGAGCATCAGCCGCGAGACGATGCGCTCGCCGTCGTTGAGGTTCGACAGGGCGCCCAGCAGGGCGATCAGGGGGTCTGAGCCGGGGTCGAGCAGGTCGTCGTCCTGGAAGACGCGGAGCGGCACGTACTCGGGGCCGTTCGCCCTGAGCGTCATGCCCCAAGCCTGCTCGCCCTCGTGGAGCCGCAGGGGGTCGTCCTCAGGGTCGACCTCGTGGATGCGCGCCTGGGGGTAGTGGGCGGACATCTGGCCGCGCACCACCTCGCCGTCGAGGCAGCGGGCCAGGAGCCTCACGCCGTCTGCGTCCCCGGCCAGCTCCAGGGAGAAGGGCTCGGGGACGGCGATGGACTGGAGCATGTTCTCCACGCCCAGCATGGTGCGCTCCCCGGTGCTGGGCGGCGTCACCGCCAGCAGCACGGGTCGTTGGGGTTGCGACGCGCCAAGTATGCTCATCGGGTTGAGTTTCATGGTCTGGCTCCTCTCTCTCGTGTTCCGTCGGTCTCTATGCGTTGTCGTCGTTCCGCCTATGGGAGCCGGGCCGCCACTCGATGACCGCCGTCTCCTCCGGGGTGGCTTCGATGCGGACGGGGAAGCGGTGTCCCTTGGTAAGGAGCAGGCCGTCTCCCCTGGGGCACGACAGCAGCCAGCGTTGAAGCTCGACGGGCAAATCGAAGGCGTCGCCCACCGTGCTGATGGCGGCCGCGTCCTGCTGCAAGAGCAGCTTGAAGGCGGCGTTCTGAAGGAGCGCCCGTCCGGAGTGGCCGGTGATGGTCCTGGACGAGTCCTCGGAGAGCAGGTCCTGGACGTCCTGGGTAATGAACTGCAATCCCAGCCGGTGCTTCCGGGCCCGCTTGGCCATGCTGACCATGAAGGCCGCGCCCTCCGGGTGCTGCATGATCGACCACACCTCGTCAACGACTAGCAGGCGGGGCTTGGGGTCCTGGGCGGCTGCGGCCCACACCGTCTCAGTGCAGACCATCGCGGCTGCGGGCCGCAGCTCCGGTTCCAAGAGGTGCAGGTCGAAGACCGTCACCAGAGCCTCGTTGGAAAGCAGGTCGTCGCCCTCGTCGGAGAGCAGGTTGCGCAGGCTGCCGGTGGCGAAGGGGCGTAGCAGCCGGGCCATGTCCTGACCGCCCGCCTCGTCTCCCTGCAGGTACTGGTAGAAGTCCTTGAAGCCGGTGCGCTCCCTGGGCTGGGCGTAGTAGCCCGCCAGGGCGTGGTCGAGGGCGGCGCGGCGCTCCGCGCCGAGACTCTCGCCGACCATCACCTCGATGAGGCGGCGCAGGCTGCCGATGCGCTGCAACAGCTCTTCGGAGTCGCCCTTGTCGATGACGAAGGGGTTCATGCCCTGGCCGGGCACGCCGGGGGAGAGCACCCGCCCGCCCGCGGCGCGGGCCATGTCCGCGTACTCGCCCTCGGGGTCGATGACGTAGGCGGTCACGCCCCTGGTCAAACCGCGCAGCACGCCGAGCTTGGTGGCGAAGGACTTTCCAGAGCCGGAACGGGCCAGCACGGCGGTGTTGGCGTTCAGGTGGGTGCCGTCCCAGGGGTCGTAGACCACCGGGGAGCAGGCCCGCAGGTCGATGCCGTAGAGGGTCCCCCTGCGGGTGTCCAGGTCGGGCGGCGAGAAGGGGAAGAGCCGGGCGATGCTGGACGTGTCCAGGCTGCGCCACTCCGCCACGGCGTTCAGGGCCAGGGGCAGGGTCGAGAGCAGCCCCTCGCGCTGCCGGAAGGCGAGGTTGTCCAGCTTGCCGAGCGTGGCGGCGAAGTGGGCCTTGGCCCGCTGGGTCATCTCCTTGAGGGACGCCTCGTTCTTCGCGTGGAGCGTGACCGACAGGGAGGCGTGAAAGAGCCTCTCCCTGCCCCTCTGCACCTCGTCTCTCAGCCGGGTCACGTCCTCCAGGGCGATCTCCGCCTCGGGGGACATGGTGCGCCCCCGTTTGAAGGACAGAGACTGGGCGGACTCGAAGCGCACCTTCTGCCACTCCAGGGTGCGGGCCGCCTGCTCGGCGGGAATCGGCCCCAGGTGGACGGACAGGTCCATCGGCGCGCCGGCGGCCATGAGGCTCTGCAGGAAGCCGGGGGCCAGGGAGCGCGGCCACTTGCCCAGGTGGAGGGAGCGCACCAGACCTCCGCCGATGCGCATGTCGCGGCGGTTGATCTCGACCTCCACCGGCTCGTCCTCGTCGCACTCGGCGGGCGTGCCCCCCAGGGCGGCGGACAGGAGGAACATCCGCAGGCGACGGCCCTGCATGGGGTGGACGGACAGCCCGGACCTTGCCAGCAGGCCGCGCAGCTCGTCGATGCGCCCGAACTCGCACACGGCGTAGAAGCGCCGGTCGAGGATGCCGTCGCGGGCCTCCAGGTCGGTCAGCAGCCGCCCCAGGGACTCGGAGGCCGCCCGCGTCTGCGGGGGCAGGTCGGCGGGCTGGGCCTCTTGAAGCTTCTCCCGCAGCGGTCCCAGGCGAGGCGGGTGCTGGCGCACCAGCAGCTGGACGGGGAAGTCCAGGGCGTTGAGCGCCCCGGCGAAGGCCCCCAGCTTCGGCTCGTCCAGCTCCAGCCCCATCACCTCGCAGGCGCCAAGCTTCACCCCGTCCAGGCGCACCGGCCCGTCCTCCTCCAGGTGGGAGAGCATGAAGCAGTAGGACAGCGGGGGCGGCGGCTTCGGGGCCGGGTCCGGCGGCTCCGCGGGTTGGGCGCCGGCCGGAAGTCCCCCTTCCGGCGTCTCCTGCGGAGCGGCGGCCGCCTCCGGCGGCCTCTCCCCTCCGCGTCTCGTGATTCGTTCAAGCAGGTTCTTCAATGGGGCCTCCTTCTCAGGTCTAGGGGGTTGGGAACGAGACGATGCCGCTCCGCAGCAGGGCGGCGACGCCCTTGGCCGACAGGACCAGGACCAGGCCGACCACCGCCATGACGACGGCGGTCTTGGCGCGTCCGCCGCCCCGCTCGTCCGCGCCATCGGCCATCAGGAGGAAGCCCGCCCAGGCGATGGCAAAGACGGCGAGACCGGCGGCGGCGAAGGCCATCGCGGTGAGCACGCGGTCGAACTGCTCGATCATGGTTTGCTCCTCGACCGGGGCCACGCCGGTGGTGACCAGCGCAGCCCCGGTGAGAAGAATTGCCGCAAGCGCCCGCCTCACCACGGCCACTCCCATCCCAGCGCCTCGAACCAGTCCATCAGGCCGCCGTCTGCGGGCGTCTGCTCGGCGGGCGGGTCGACGGGCTCCGGCTCCGGCAGGACCAGGACCTCGAAGGGGTCGTCCGATCCCACGCGGGACGCCAGGGACAGGCTCTCGTTCCTGGTCTTGGCGACGGGCGCCCGCTCCACCGTCTCGGCCTTGACGTGCTCCTTGTGCAGGACGTCCACCGTCACGTTCCTGGCTATGGTTGCGCTGGGGACGTAGGCGTAGGCCGTCGCGGTGGCGGACGACGTCGTGCCGTCTTCGCAGGCGGCCGTCGCGGTGTCACTGTCGTAATCGCTGTCCCCCGGGCGATGGAGGTGCACGGTCTTGGTGACGTGTTCGACCCGCTGCGGGTGGTGGGTCAGCTGCGTCAGTGGGGGCATGGCGATCCGAAGGGTTGCTTCCATGCTGGCGCTGATGATCACGTTGTGGACGGCCGCGCCCGCCACGACCGGAAGCCGGAAGCGGGTCTCGCCGTTGGGGGTGAAGGTGGCGCTGGCCTGGGCGCCGCCTGCGACCGTCAAGGTCCCGGCGACCCCCGTCACCTCGGCGTCCATGAGCGCCGTCACGGTGACGCTCGCGTGTCCCGCCACCGTCTGAAGCTCGACCGGGTGCTCGATGCGCGTCACGCACTCCGACTCGACGACTCCCTCGACGGCGCCCGGCGTCCAGCCGAGGGAGACGACCCGCAGGTCGCAGAGCTCCCCGTCGAACGCCGGAAGCGGGTACGGTATCTGCCCGCCTTCCATGGTGACGGCCCCCGCCTGCCCCAGCGTGTCCACCCACGAGAAGGTGAGGGACGGCGCGGGGCCGTGCAGGGGCAGGGAGTAGTCGATGCGCTCCCCCTCGGTCAGGCTGTCCGATCCCCAGAACCGCAGCGATGCGCCCTGCGGCCCGCCGAAGGCCCTGACCCGGATGTCCAGGGCGGTGGCGGCCCGCAGAGTCACGGCGGCCCGGTCGCCGGTTACCGACAGTTCCTCGACGAAGAGCCGACGCCCCTCGACCAGCTGCGGGGGCTGGAACTCGATCTCGTCGGAGCTCCACCCCGCGCCGTCTTCGTGGCCGTCGGCAAGGGCGGCCTGGGGGACGGTCACGACCGCCGCCGCCAGAACGACGGCTGCCGCGACCGCCAGAAAGCTCTTTGGGGGCTTCTTCCCCCGCCGGGTCTTGCGGCCTCCGGCACCGTTGCCGTTGTCCTGGTCCGTCTCCGTCCGCTTGGGCTTGCCGAACCAGCGGTGGGGGCGGAAGGGCATTCGTCCGCCCTTGCGCTCCCGGCTCCCGCGCTTCCGGCGAAGGCCGCCAAGGGCGCGCCTCGCCTTCTTCGCCATCAGCGAGAGCGGGCCGGGGCCGGTCTTCACCGGCTGCGCCGGCGGGGGCGGCTCGCTCCGCGCCAGCTGGGACGCAGACCCAACGTAGAGCCTGGCCCCCAGCCGGTACTTCAGCAGGTCGGCGGTCACCAGGGGCAGCCGCCGACCGCCTATCTTCCCGACGACCGCGGCGAGGCCCGCCAGGCCCAGGAGGACGGCGATGCCCATCCTCACCTCGGACGGCCCGACGGGGGCGTAGCGGTATGCGCCATAGGACAGGGCGCACACCGCCGTCATCGCCACGACCTGGGGAAAGGTAAACCCCTGCAGCACCCTGTCCTCGGCCTGCACGTGGGTTGGTACTTCGTGTTCTCTCATAGCTTCCTCTCCTTCCTAGAAGTCTGGCCGGAAACCCTGATTCTCCCCAAGCCGTCGTTTTCTTAATGTCGATTATCGATGAAATAGTGAGTAATGCAACGTATTACGTGCACTATCATGTCATATCAGACTGGAATACGTCTGTTTTGCGCTACACAAAACCCGGCAAATGGCTTTCCGGCCAGACTTCTAGCCGCCGTCGTCGCTGCTGCTCGGGTCGGGCACGTTGGGGTCCACCGGGGCGCCCACCACGGCGTCCATCACCAGCTCGACCACGCCGTAGGCCACCATCGCCAGGACGATGCCCGCCAGGGCGGTCATCATGGCGCTCTTGCCGCGCTCCATCTGGTTGGGCGCTCCCGACGCCGTGAGGTACATGTAGGCCCCGTAGATGAAGAAGCCCACGCCGACGACCCCCACGATGCCCAGCAGGATGCCCACCATGTTCGATATGGTCTGTGTCAGGTTTTCCATAACTTCCGTCTCCTCTCTGTCTTGCTTGCCGGGCTTCCCCGCCCGGTCTCCTTCGGTTCGTCCGTCTCTATCGGTTCCGCTGTCTTCGCTCGCCTACCGGCACATCGCTCCCACCTCCTTCGCCTTCTCGATTGGCGCGGACCACGCCCGCGCTCTGCTGTGTCGTCGTTGTTGTCGGGGCTACTCGCCGCTGCTCCTGGGCGCTTCCCCTCCGCCGTCCCCGCCCCCGGAGGGGGTCGCCAGGGAAGCGGCGGAGCTGAGACCGCTCGCCGCAGCCGAAAGGCCCGCGCCGGCCGCCATCGCGCCGACGGCCATGCCGCCCGGCCCCCCGGCGGCCCCGCCCGCCAGCAGCCCGAGGGTCCGGGCGGACCGCACCATCGAGCCGGGCAGGTTCATGCCGAAATACATGGTGCTCAGCCAGGCGTCGAAGGTCCCGGTGTTGCCGAGCATCGCCGGCACCCGCGTCGCCATGTAGACGAAGGCCAGGGACATGAGGAGCTTCCAGATCAGGTCCTGCACCGGCTCGAAGGCGCCGATGGCGGCGAACTCGTTGAGGAAGCCGAAGCCCAGGGCGAGGGCGATGAGCTGCACCGCCTGCTGGAACACCGTCGTCATGAAGAGGCGCAGCCAGTGGCGGCCCCAACCGGCGGTGTGAGGGAGGATCCACAGCCCCAGGGCGATGGGGGCCAGGGCCAGCAGGATGTCGATCAGGGCCAGGCGCAGCACCATCTGCACGATCACGTAGAGGACGAAGAAGCCGTAGACCAGGTAGAGGGCCGCCAGCAGCAGGGCCATGCCCACGCTCCCGGCCTGCACCGCCGTCATGAGGGTGCTCAGCGTCGAGCGCAGCATGTCTCCGGCGTTGACGCCGAGGGACGCGGCGATGAAGCCGGACACGGCGTCGGCCACGTCGATGACCAGGGCGCACCACCAAAGCGAAGAGGCGGCGGCCACCAGGCCGAGCGCGAGGCGCGGGACCATCTCCCGCCATCCGGCTTGGGGCCTGCCCAGGTGCTCGGACATAATGAAGGTGAGCCCCATCCAGCCGAGGATGACGACGAGGGCGCCGGAGGTGATGGCCCAGACAACCATCCATGCCTGCTGAACCAGCCAGTGTCCGTAGGTGAGATCGGGAGGGGTGCCGGTGATGATGTCGGCCATGACCGGCTACCCTCCCCTGCAGTTGTCGGCGTCGTCGCCGGACGCCCGTTCGACCACGCCGCAGAGGGTCCCGTGGACGCCCTCGATCACCCAGCCGGCGAAGGCTTTCGCCCAGCGCGCCGGGCTGAGGGCGGAGAGAATCTTGTCCCAGATGCGGCCCGGCTCGTGGAAGGGGACGACGGCGTAGAAGTCGCCTCGCAGCCCGTCTTGCGTGCCCGCCAGCATCACCAGCAGGTAAGCCTTGTCGGGGTCGAGGCGGGGTTGCTCGTCCAGGGCCGGGTACTCGAAGCTGTACTCCCAGCCGTCGCTGCGCTTCTTCTCTCCCCCGTGGACCTGGTACACGGCGGATATCCAGTCGCCGGTGTCGGCGTCGCGGACGGCGTAGTGGAGGGCCTCGATCTGCCGGTCGAAGACGGGGCGGGCGACGAACTCGCCGCCGCCCTTGCGCTCCACGAACTCACGGCCGGCGTTGACCAGGACGATGACGTCCGGCGGGGCTTGGGCCAGGGCTATGCCGCTGGATGGGATCGCTACAAGCGCCGCCAGGAGCAGCGCTGCGCCCAGGAGAATCAGTCTCCTGGCCCTACCAGAGGTCCTGCGGATGGTCGATGGGACTCCCACGGTGTTGCCTCCTCGTCTCGGGTGGGTCGATTGCCTGCCGTGGAGTCTGGGGAGTCGAAACACGCTTAGGAATGGTGGCTGAGGGGGGCTGTCGGGGTGCTCGGGGTCGGGGGCAGCCCCCCTCACGGGGCCTGATATTCAGAGGGCCGGTTGTGGTGTGATACCCGTGTACAGGGATTCGAGGCCGGTGGCAGGAGAGGAAGCGGGGTCGTGGGCAAGCTGGTGTAGCTGTGAAACGCCCCCTACAGGACGTGGCCTGCAAGCACTTTGGTTCCGGGGTAGCTTCCACGGTCATGGGGCAGGCGTAGCGGGGAAATGGGGCAGCCGCAGCTACGGAATGGGGAAAGTGGAACATGGATGGAAAAGTGACGACGGAAGAGCGGCCGGGCGAGTGGTCCGGGGAGGCTCCGAGTCTGGAGAGCCTGCGGGAGATGCGGTTGACGGCGCTGCTGGTCGACGTCATGGACGAGTTGGGCCAGGTGAAGGCGGCTGAGCAGCTGGGCATCGACCGCAAGACGCTGTGGCGGTGCAGGAACACCGGCAGGTTGACTCCCCGGCTGTCCGTCGCACTGGAGCGGCTGCTGCTGACCAGCGACCTGTCGGCGGCGATGCGCCAGGGCCAGCGGATCGAGGCCCTCGCCGGGCGCGTGGCTGGGTTGGAGGAGGAGCTTCGCGGCCTCCGCCAAGCCGTCGAGGGCGGGATCGACGCGGTGCGGGAGGAGCAGGTCAAGGCGATGCGGCAAGTTGAGCGGCGGCTGGCCAGGCTGGAGGCGGCGAAGGGCGCGGACGGGGCGCTGGGGACGGTTCCTGGGTCAGCGGAGACGCTCTCTGCTGACCCAGGGTGGAGGCAGTACCGCGAGTTGGTGACCCTCGAAGTCGAACCGGGCGAGGAGCAGGTGTATGGGGGCGCGACGCCGGTGATCGTTGAGTGGCGCGAGGCAAGGACTGAGCGCTCGGAGGCGTTCACTACGGGGACGGCGCTGGAAAGGGCCGACGCCAAGATACGGCTGTTGGAGCTGGAGATCGCCCTCGTCGAGGAGCACGAGCTGACGCTCCCCCCGGCGTCGTACCCCTGGGACCGTTTGGCGCGGCGGGACCAGGCGCGGCGGCGCGGGCAGTCGCTGGACGGCACGCGGGCGGACCGGAACCGGGCGCTGGGGCGGCGGGGGCTGCGGCGGGTCCTCACCCTCGGAGTGTGGCGGAACTAGGCCCCGGTTTCGTCCCTGCGACATCGCTGCCACATGGTTGCTGCATCGGCGCAAGTGATCTGGCCGCAGAGGGCCGATTACGCCGGCCGGGGGCTTCCATCCGGTCGGAGGTTCGGGTGATAATTGACGCACTTTCTGGCTTTTTCCAGCGTTTCGTGCCGAGAAACCTGGAGGGTCCATCCCCGACCCGGAGCAGCCTGACGGATCGAGCCCTGCTCTCCCGACGGCGTTTCACGAGGGATAACCGCCTTCCCGCTGCGTGAGGTCGGTCGAGGGGTCGAGCGCTGCTCCTCCGAGACCGTCTCGAAAGCAGGGACACATTCGCAGAGGCTGCAACGCTTCCCGCGCCTTGGCCCCTCGGACACCCTGGTCGGCGTGCGTCCCGCACACCGCCTGTTTCCTCACGTCTGCGGCGCCGCTACGGAGTAGCTGAACCGCAGCTTCACCACGCGCCGGTCTGCGATGAACTCTTCGCTGGCTGGCCGCTTCCCTCGCAGCTTCCCAGGTCGATTCGCAACGGATCACCTGGGCCGGGCTGTGTCTTCTTCATCCCCCACGTAGCAGCAGCTCCCCCGAGTCCGTCCCCTGATGTGACCCCTGGCCGAGCTGCGTCTTCTTCAACCCCGCTCCGTCTCCCGCGTCCGGCATCCGACCGTGGACGGAGTGCGTCACTCGTCAACCCATCACCAATGATCTGCGCCACGGATGCCGGCGCGGGTCAACAACGGAAAGGAGGCGTGAATGCGCGTCAAGGAACTGGTTCCAAGGGTCACGGGACTCGCGGTCAAGGCGGGCGGAATCCTGGGGCGGCGCAAGCGGCTGACGATAGCGATCGTGGTCGCGGCGCTGCTGCTCGGTCCGCTTCTGACGACGGACGGCGAGCTGGTTTTCCTGAACGCGGTCGGTCTCGGTCTCGGTGCGCTGCTGCTCAGGCGGTTCATCAGGCCCGGTGGCAGGCCGCGGACGGGACGGGCGCAACAGGCACAACGGCAACGGACGGCAAGAGCGACAACTCAAAACGAAGGAGGACACGATGACGACGCAAGCAACGACGATTGGTGGGACTGGGACAAGGCCGCGGCCAAGCCTCGAAGAGCTGGTCGATCGGCTCATGGCGGCGATGTTCAGGGATGAACCGGAGCCGGAGGCTGCTGTGCAGACGGCAACCTCCAGCGTGGCCCGCAGCGTCCACGAGGCGCGGCGGCTCAGGCAGGCGGGGGATCTCGAGGGCGCGCTGGCGGTCCTCGCCGGCGCGGACACGGCGAAGGCGGAGCCGCATCAGGCGCGGTGGGCCTACGCCGAGTGGACGGACCTGGTGAAGCGGCGCTCCGGCGGCGGGAACGTCCTGGTCTACAGCCAGGGCGCCGGCAGGGCCGCTGCCCTGGTTCCCACGGGCGACGGCTCGCTGGAGGTCGCGGCGGTCCTGGGGATGCGCTGGGAGCCGGGCAAGCTGGTCTCCCGGCGCAGCCTCCGGGGGCTCCGGCCCCTGTTCGGAGGCGCGTGATGGTCACGGGCAACGTGGACATCGCCGCGCTGAAGGCCCGTCACCCCCTGGGCGACGCCGTAGAGGCGGCGGGGGTCAGGCTGAGGGGCAAGGGCAGGGTCCGCCAGGGCGTCTGCCCCTTCCACGACGAGGTCGAGGGCAGCTTCACGGTGTACGGCGACTCGGAGCGGTTCTATTGCTTCGGCTGCGGCGCAGGGGGAGACGTGCTGGATTTCATCCGGCGCGCCGAGCACCTGAGCCTGCCGGAGGCGATCCAGAGGCTTGGCGGGGGCGCTTACCCCGCCGTCAGTCATCCATTTCCGGCCGGACGTCCCCGGTCGGCTCCCCTGCCTCCCAGGGACCCGTCGCTGCTGACGGCGGCGGCGCGGTTCTACGCCGGGCAGCTCCGGCGCAGCCCCGTTGCCAGGGAGTACCTGGCCTCGCGGGGCGTCGGTCTTGACGCCGCAGCCCGCCTTGGACTCGGCTACGCGCCGGGGCTTGGGCTGCGGGAGTCTCTTGAGTCGGACGGCTTTGCCGCCGACCGGCTCCGGGACTGCGGGTTGTTCATGGAGCGTGGCGCGGAGCGGTTCGTCGGCATGGTGGTAGTTCCCGACGCCTCCGGCGGCCTTGTCCGCTGGCTCGTCGGGAGGGCCGTCGATCCCGACCGGACGCCCCGGTTCCAGGCTCTACCCGGCCCCAAGCCGGTGCTTGGGCTTGGACGCCTTGGAGTCGCGCCTCCCTGGGCGGTCGTCGCCGAGGGGGTCTTCGACTGGCTTGCCCTTGCCGGGTGGGGCATCCCAGCGGTCGCAGCCCTCGGCGCTCAGAGCGTTGAGCGGGTCGCCACAGCCCTGCGGGGCTGTCCCCGCGTTTTCCTCGCTTTCGACAACGACGACGCGGGCCTTGAGGCCGCCGAGCGGCTTGCGGGCTTGCTTGGACGCCGGGCGCCGGGCCGCCGCCGTAACCCTCCCCCAGGGCGTCGGCGACGTGGGCGAGCTTGCGGCGCATCCCCAGGGGCGTTCCCTCTTCCTGCGCCTGCTTGCCCGGGCGGCACGCTCCGCCCGCTAGCGACTTCTTCCCAGTTTCTCACTCCCGGCGCCACTTCCCCTCTACCGGAGCTTGCCCGCTCCGGCCTTGCTTGCGGGACCCGCTCCCGCCACACCCATCCCCACTCTCACCACTCTGGAGGACCTATGCCCAATGCACGACGGGCTCAGCCCGCGCACGGATTCCCGTAGGGGGAGTCCGCACCGGCCATTCGCTACAGGAATACACCACACAGAAGGAGAACAGACATGGTCAACAGGAACGGAAGCAACAACGGGACCGGCAGCGGCCTCGCCCACATCAACGGCAACGCCCACGACGCCGCGCTCGACGCGACGCACCACGAACTGCTCTGGGACGGGCTCTCGCCCGCCGTCACGGGCGCCCTTGGGCAGTCTCTCGACCCCGCGCTGGTCTCGCAGCGCAAGGGCCGCGCCGGGCGCACCTACGACTACCTCGAAGGCCACGTCGTCATCGACCAGGCCAACCGCATCTTCGGATTCGGCGGCTGGGGCTACGAGCTGGTCGGCGACGTGACCCTGCGTCAGTTCGAGCATGTCGACACCAAGACGGGCGAGGTGAAACGCACCCACGCCTACAGCGCCCCGGTCCGGGTCGCCGTCGCGGGCGCTCTTCCCCGCACCGACATCGGGTTCAACGCCGTGGCCGAGGACAACGCAGACGGTCACGAGACCGCCATCAAGGGCGCGGTGACCGACGGCATGAAGCGGGCGCTCAGGAGCTTCGGCGTCCAGTTCGGCAACGGCTTCTACGGCGACCAACCGGCGGAGGAGGCCAACGGCCGCCGTCCGGCCGCCAGGCAGACGGGCAGGAACGGCGGCGGCAACTCCCGGCCCCAGCGCGCTCCCGCCCCGGTAACGGGGGCGTCCGGCCCTGACAACATGCCGGCGCTGCGCAAGCGGCTCATTGAGGTAGCCGTCGAGCAGGGCTTCGACGAGGACGGGGTGCGGACCGCCGTCAAGAACAAGACGGGCAAGGACCTGGACGTCCTGGACGCCTCGGAGCTGGCCCCGCTGGTGGAGGCAGCCGCAAAGAAGCTCCAGGAGACGCAGCAGGCGAAGGCGGCCTAGTCCGTCCGGACCTTCGGGACACGGGAATCGAGCGGGGTCGTCTCTTCGGGGGCGGCCCCGCTTCTCATTACAGGACAAGGAGGTTACGAGGCATGACAACGACGACGATGCACACGCCCTGGGGACCTCCCCAGGAAATCGAGGAATTGGCCGAGGGCGTCTGGCGGGTGTCCACCGCCGGCCACCGGGGGCTGAAGCTCAGCAGGGAGCGGTGGGACGCGCTGCCCGACTGCGTCCGGGACGCAATGCTGACCCCGACCTTCGCGGAAGAGGACTGCGAGGAAGTCATCGTCAGGACCCTGCTGGGCCTGGGCGACGAACGGGAGCGGGAGATGGCGCTCAGGACCGCAGGCTACTTCGAGCGGTACGCTCCCGCGCTTCCCTATCTCCGGGGAAAGGGGGCGGGCGATGGCTACGACCACGCGGCCTAGACCCCGCAGCCTGCCCAGCACCACGACAAAGCTCAGCACCGAGATGGGCAACCTCTACGTCACCGTCTCGACCGACGAGGACGGGGAGCCCTTCGAGGTCTTCGGCTGGCTGGGCAAGGGCGGCTCGTTCCAGCACGGGGTCACCGAACTGGCCTGCCGCCTCATCTCGCTGCACCTGCGCCGCGGCACTCCGGTCGAAGAGATTGTTGACCAGTGCCGGGGCATCCAGGAGATGCAGCCCTTCTTCAACCGCCTGCCCGACGGCGGAAGCATGGCGGTGCTCGGCATCGGCGACGGCATCGCCCACGTGCTGAAGCAACACCTAAAGGCAAGGGAGGAGGCACCGGACGCCGAAGCAGCCAGGGCCGCCTGAAGGGCGCGGACAACGGACGCATGGCGCAACGACGGGGCGGTCTCCACATAGGGGGCGGCCCCGCTCCTCATCTACAGGAAACCGACAAAGAAAGGACACGACATGACGACGACGATTGACCAAAACAAGGCGGACGTCTACTCCCGCCCCAACGCCCGCTTCGACGGGGACGGGCAGCTTGAGATACGGGCATCGGCGGCGGGCAACTGCCGCCGCGCCCTCTGGTACGAGGCGACGGGGCACGAGGTCGCCAACCCCAAGACCGAGGAAACGCTGACGGTGCTGGAGGCGGGCAACGCCCTGGAGCCGGTGGTGCTGCGGGCGATGGAGCGGGCCGGTTGGGAGGTGACTCCCGCCGACCCCCAGGACCCGCAGCAGGTGTCGGTGCAGGTCGGCCCCAACATGGTGGTGACCGGCCACCCCGACGCCACGGGGGCGCTGCCGCTGTTCGGCGACGAGGCGGTCGTCGAGGTCAAGACCAGGGGACCCGAGGCGTTCAAGCGGTGGCGGACGTTGGGAGCGGAGCGCAGCCACCCGGCGTCGGTGGCCCAGGCAGGCTTCTACACCCTGGGGACCTTCGGGGAGCTGCGGGACGCGGTGATCGCCACGATGGACACCGGCAGCCGCCAGTGGGACTACGAGGTCATCCCCGCCGAGCGGGTGGGACAGGCCCTGGAACGGGCCTCCGAGTGGCTCGGACAGCTGGGCGCTCATCTGGTCCTCAACGGGCCGGACCCCGACGTCCTGCCCGACCGGGACTTCTCCGCCACGGACTGGCAGTGCAAGTCTTGCCCATTCCTCAACGTCTGCCTGCCGGGGACGGCGGCGGAGGCCGAAGGGGGACCGGAACCCACTGAGGACGCCGAGCCTGCGGCGCCGGTGACCGACGAGGAGGCGCGGAACGCGCTTCACGAGTACGAGGAAATCCAGGACACGATCCGGGAGTTCGAGGACGAGAAGCGGTGGGTGGTGGAGAAGCTCCGGGCCTGGCTGGGGCAGCAGGGCGTGGACAAGGCGAAGCTCGAAGGGCGGGAGAAGACCCGCTCCGTGGGCATGGTGAAGTCCCGCCGCTACTCGGTGGACTACAGGCGGCTCAACAACCTGCTGGCCCCGGACGTCCGGGCCGAGATCGTCACCGAGAGCGTCTCCGAGTACCTGCGGGTCAGCTAGACGCTCCCCAAGGGGCGCGCAACCACGGGGCCGCTTCCCTCTATCGGGACGGCCCCGCCTTCATTCAACCGGGCGCGGCAAGGCTCGCGCCACACCATGCAGGAGGAACCGAAATGGCACGCACCATCAACAAAGTGGAACTGTTGGGCAGAGTGGGAACCGACCCCGAGATGCGCTACACGCCGAACGGTACGGCCGTCACCCAGCTGCGGCTGGCCACCGAGCGCCGCCGCCAGGACGGGGAGGTCGAGGCCGACTGGCACTCGGTCGTCTGTTGGAGCAAGCAGGCCGAGGCGGTGAACCAGTACGTCGGCAAGGGCGACCGCATCTACGTCGCCGGGCGGTTGGTCCAAAACACCTGGGAGGGCGACGACGGGCAGCGGCGCTACCGCACTGAGATTCACGCCTCGGAGGTCGTGTTCCTAGACTCCAAGGGCGGCAATGGCGGGAGGGACAACGGCGACGCCGCGGATATCGAGCAACCGGTCGCCGCCTCTCCCTTCTAGCCGGTCAACCCACTACCGCTGAGCGACGCCTTCCCGAAGGCGCAATCACGGGGCCGATTCCCTCTACAGGGACGGCCCCGCTCTTTCTTCCAACCGAAATCGAAGGAGGCCGACATGACCAGGAAGACCCCCACCAAGGACGCCGCGCTGCTTGAGGCGCTGCGCAGCAACCTGAGCCTGCTGGGCGAGATCGCCATGCGCTACGAGGTTGAGACCCAGCCGGAGCGCCCCACGGGAGACCTGCCAACCATCAGCTGCCCCGAAGACGTGCGCAGGCTGCTCGGGCCGGAGATGGCCCCCCTCGCCCAGGAGCAGCTTCGGGTGCTGCTGCTCGACACCAGGAACCAGGTCATGGGCCAGCGGGTCATCTACCAGGGCAACGTCAACTCGGCCATCGTCCGGGCCGCCGAGGTGCTGCGGCCGGCGGTCATCGAGCCCGTCCCCAGCATCATCATCAGCCACAACCATCCCAGCCGGGACCCGACGCCCAGCCCGGAGGACGTGGCCCTGACCCGCGAGTTGACCCAGGCAGCCAAGCTCCTGGGCATCGACCTGCTGGACCACGTGGTCATCGGCGGCGACGGATGCGCCAGCCTCAAGGAGCGGGGCCTCCTGGCCTGACGCTCTCTTTGGCCAGGCGGCCCGAACGCGGGGACTGCCTCCCGCGCATCCACGAAACGCATAAGAAGGAGACAAGCCCATGCTCGCAACCCACACCATAGACCCCGAAGAGCTGTACACCATCAGCGCCGGAGGCTTCTCGGCCACCGCCGACGCCTTCGCCCGCGACGAGGAGACCGACGGACTCTGGTTCGTCTCGATGGTCGGCTCCCAGACGGCGCTCAAGGCGATCTGGGCCTCCCTGCTGAAGCAGCCACCGGACACGGCCCACATCCAAAGGCGCGGACGGAATGGCCCTGAGCGGTGGATACCAGCGGTGCGTCGTTCCCTACGAGACGATAGGCACCTGGACGACCAAGATCGCCAAGCTGCCGGTGTCCGGCGGCTGGCACGCCCTGGTCTACACCAAGACGGCGGAGTACGGCTACGAGAAAGACAGCTTCCTGCTGCTGGCGCAGACGGAGGAGGACGCCCCGGCGCTCCACCACCGCTTCCTCGACAAGCGCAGCCCGCTGCCCCTGCACGGCTCCTGGGCGGACTGGCTCTGGCGGCGGGGGCTGGACGAGGGGGAGATCGTCCCCCTCCAGTCCGTCGGCGTCTCTGCCTACCGGTGCTCCCCAAAGGCCGGCCAGCTCCGGGAGGACCTCTCGGATGCGGTGGCGTCGGGCTGGCTCACCCTGCCCAGGGAGGAAGGAGACACCAATGGATAGGATGTTGAAGAGGGGGACCCGCAGGAACAAGCGACGGGGCGAGCGCAACGGCGGGGCCTGGCGGCGGTTCTCCCCGGACGGAACGACCTGTAGGTACTGCAAACACGACGGGTCAAAGCACTTGTGCCAGTCGGGACAGCCCCATTTCTACCGGCCCGCCACGGAAGCGGAGAAGCGGGACCCCACGGTCATGCTCTACCGCTACACGCTGCCCCAGGGCGGCTCTGTGCTGGTGCGTCGCATGGTCGTCGCCAACCACGCCGAGCTCATCACCGCCTTCTGCACCGCCTGTGCCGAGAGTATGAACACCCA
This sequence comes from Dehalococcoidia bacterium, assembly GCA_965226875.1. Lineage (GTDB taxonomy): Bacteria > Chloroflexota > Dehalococcoidia > Lucifugimonadales > UBA3495 > VXOI01. The sequence goes on from OZ245439.1 coordinate 349,759, forward strand.
CCAGGTGCTCTGCTACCAGCGCAACGTGGGCGTCGGCGAGGTGGTGGGTTTGGTCACCGAACGCAAAGACATCGCAATCGCCGCCTGACGCGGCGCAAGACACCAGACAAGACACGAAAGGAGAATCGACATGAGACTCGCTGCACAAGCAAAGGGCGGGTTCTACCCCACGCCGCCCAGGGTCATCGACCTGGTCGCGGAGCTGATTCACACCCCCTCCGGCTCCTACCACCGGGGCCGGGAGACGCTGCGCATCCTCGACCCCTGCTGCGGGGCCGGAGAGGCGCTGGCGCAGTTGGCCCAGCGGCTGGACAGGCCCAACGCCGTTCCCATCGAGACCTACGGCGTGGAGCTGCACCGGGACCGGGCGGAGGAGGCCGAGAAACGGCTCGGCCACGCCCTCGCCTCGGACCTGTTCGCCACATCCATAGCAAACGGGGCCTTCGGGCTGCTGCTTTTGAACCCGCCCTATGACTTTGACTCGGAGGACAAGCGGACGGAGCACGCTTTCCTGACACACACGACCCGCTACCTGGCCGATAGCGGCCTGCTGGTCTTCATCGTTCCCCGGCAGCGCCTCGCTGTCTCGGCCCGCTACCTGTCCACCCACTACGGGCGGATGCGGTGCTGGGCCTTCCCCGACCCGGAACGGGAGGTCTTCGACCAGGTGGTCCTGATGGGCTACCGGAAGGCCGACACCGTTCCCGACGCCCACGCGGAGCGCATGGCGTTGGAGTGGGCGGTGGGGGAGCCGGAGCCTCTGCGCTCCCACACCTACGGGGAGTACAGCCCGGAGACAACGCCCAGCGGCGACATCCTCTTCACCACCCGCACCGTCGATCCCGTCGCCGCCGCTGCCGAGGCGCGGCGGTCGGGGCTGTGGGCCAGCACGGAGATCACCGACAGCCTCTGGCCCGCCAGGGACAACCGCAGCCGCCCGCTGATGCCCCTCAGGCGGGGGCACATGGCGATGCTGGTGGCGGCGGGCTTCCTGGACAACCTCTGCCTGGAGGCGGACGGACGGCGCATCCTGGTCAAGGGCCGCACCAGTAAGGAGATGGTCATGGTGGAGGACAGCCCGGAGAAGGAGGTTCACCGGGAGAAGCTCAAGACCACCGTGGTCGCCCTGGACCTGCACGGCGGCGAGATCACCGACATCGCAGCATAGACGGCTCACGCCACCGAGTCGCGCCACGAGGCCCCGCCATCCCGCTACCGAGAACCGGCGGGGCCTTGCTTCGTCTGGACGGAACGCAACACCCCTACAAAGGAAAGAGAGGAAGGAAGAGGCAGACGACCATGGTCCTCGACGCCTGCGCCCGGTGCGGGCAGCCCATCGCCCCCGGCGAACCCGCCATGCAGACCGCCTCGGTGGACATCATCGGCGGACGGGCGGTCTCGACCCCGGTGAAGTCGTACCACCTGCGGGGCAGGTGCTACGACGACGCCAAGCTGCGGGAGACCCTCCCGAAGGCGGCTTAGACGGCTCGCACTAAGAGCCGCACTCACGAGGTTGGCGCCTCGCCTGTCGGCCAACCCCTAGCACTCACATCAAGGAAGGAGAAAGACATGAACCTCGGAGCGTTCATCGACACGTTCAAGGACGCCATCGCCCGGCGGGTGGTGGAGTCCTACCCGCCCCTCTACCGGCCCTCGGAGAATGGGCACAAGCTGCCCCGCCTGCTCCGCAAGCCCCTGGGGGCGCAGGAGGACGCCATACGGGGCGCGGCCCTCTCCCTCGAAGCCCACCGGGGCACCACCGTCGTCGGCGAGATGGGCACGGGCAAGACCTTCATCGCCGCAGCCGCCGCGCACATGGCGGGCTTCCGGAGGGTGTTGGTCTTGTGCCCGCCCCACCTGGTGCCCAAGTGGAAACGGGAGGTGGAGATGACGGTGCCCGGCGCCCGCGCCGTCATCTCCACCTCCATCACCGACCTGGAGCGGCTGCGCATCTCCGTTGGCTCCGGCCCCCTCTTCGCGGTGATGAGCCGTGAGAAGGCCAAGCTGTCCTACCGCTGGATGCCAGCCGTCATCGAGCGGTGGGCCGTCTCCAGGGGCAGGCTCATCAGGGACGAGGAGACGGGTGAGCCCTTCCGGGTGCCCTGCTGCCCCGACTGCACAGCGCAGGTCGTGGACAAGGACGGCGTGCCCCTGACGGACGCCGACCTGAACCGCAGAAAGCACACCTGCGTCGGCTGCGGTGGCCCCCTGTGGCAGGCCGACAAGTCCGGGCCGGCCCGCTACCCCTTGGCGGACTACGTGAAGCACCGGATGAAGGGCTTCTTCGACCTGCTGATAGGCGATGAGGTCCATGAGTACAAGGGGCGGGGTTCCGCCTAGAAGTCTGGCCGGAAAGCCATTTGCCGGGTTTTGTGTAGCACAAAACAGACGTATTCCAGTCTGATATGACATGATAGTGCACGTAATACGTTGCAATACTCACTATTTCATCGATAATCGACATTAAGAAAACGACGGCTTGGGGAGAATCAGGGTTTCCGGCCAGACTTCTAGGGCATCGCCGCCGGGGTGCTGGCCGACGCCTGCGGCAAGTCCCTCAGCCTGTCGGGGACGCTGATGGGCGGCTACAGCTCGACGCTCTTCCACCTGCTCTACCGGTTCAGCCCGGACCTCAGGACGGAGTTCGAGCGCTCCGACGAGCACCGCTGGATACAGCGGTACGGCTTCGAGGAGGTCACCGTCGGCAAGGACGACGACGAGCCGGTGGAGGACGGGCGCAACAGCCGCCGCCGCAAGTTCCGCAAGGTGGTCAGGGAGCGGCCCGGCCTCGTTCCCAGCGCCCTCTTCCACATCATCGGCAACACGGTGTTTCTCCGCCTGTCCGACGTGGCGTCGGGCCTGCCCGACTACACCGAGCAGATCCTGCTGTCGTCGATGGACTCGGAGGAGGACGCGACAGGCTACTCCCAGCGCAACGCCTACACCACTGTGTACGAACAGCTGCGGCTGAAGCTCGCTGAGGCTCTCAAGGCTGGCTCCAAGCGGCTGCTGGCGACCTACCTGCAAACCCTGCTGGCCTACCCGGACGGCTGCACGCGGGGCGAGACGGTCTTCGACCCCAGGAGCGGGGACGTGATAGTGCAGGTCCCGCCCCTCTCCGAGGAGCGGCTCTACCCGAAGGAGCAGGCGCTGGTGGACCTCGTGGCGGCGGAGCAGCTCGAAGGGAGGAAGGTGCTGGTCTACGCCACGCACACAGGCACACGCGACATCACCGGGCGGATGGACGACATCCTCACCCGCCACGGCTTCCGGGTGGCGGTGATGAAGGCCGACGCCGTGGCCCCGGATAAGAGGGAGGCGTGGGTGGCGGACAGGGTGAAGGAAGGCATCGACGTGATGATCTGCCATCCCCGGCTGGTGCAGACCGGTCTCGACCTCATCGACTTCCAGACTCTCTGCTGGTACGAGACCGATTACTCGGTCTACGTGATGCGGCAAGCGTCGCGGCGGTCCTGGCGTATCGGGCAGACCCGCCCGGTGAAGGTGGTGTTCATGGCCTACCGGAACACCCTGCAGGCCGACGCGCTCAAGCTGGTGGCGAAGAAGTTGCAAAGCTCCCTCGCCGTCGAGGGAGAGCTGCCGGAGGACGGGCTGGCCGCCTACGGAGACGACGGGGACGACCTGATGATGGCGCTGGCGAGAAGGATCGTCAGCGGCGACGAGGAGGACGACGAGGCGGAGACGGTGGAGCAGGTCTTCGCCCAGGCCAGGGACGCCGAGGCCAGCGCCGAGGAGTACCTGGTGGACGACGACTGGAAGGCCATCGAGGTGGAGCCGGAGGCCGTCATCGTCAATGGCAACGGCCACCACCCGGGCGGCATCGGCCCGACGGTCGAGCTCGCCCCGGTCAACGGGAGCGGGAACGGCCGCAACAACGAGGCCCCGGAGCCGCAGCAGTCGCTCTTCTCCTGGGCGGAGTTCATGGCCGAGGAGCCGGTCAAACCCAGGGGAAGGGGCGGCAAGACCCAGGCCCCGTCACTGTCCCTGTTCGAGTGGGCGGTGAGCATGGAAAAGGAGGGAGAGGAAGAGCCGGTCGGCGCGGGACGCTAGACCGCAAGGGCACGGGGGAAGGACACCTAACTGGGGGTGTCCTCCCCCTGCCGGCAGGGAAGCCCAAACGGTGTCCTGAACGGGGCGCCGCCAACGAAGCAACGCAATGAGAAGCAACACTCAGAAGGAGATGAACCAATGGCACGCATCTTTGTCTACGACGACCGCGAGTTCCCCGACCCCGACCCCCAGATGAGCGTCGACCAGGTGAAGGCAACCCTGAGTGACTTCTACGGGGAGATAGCCAACGCCTCCGTCAAGGAGACGCCCAGGGGCAACGACACCATCTACGAGTTCCAGCGGCGGGTGGGCACCAAGGGCGCCTTCCCCCACGCCAAAGAGTAAGGAGGGCATCCGATGGACAACTGCACCCTTGCCGGTCTGCTGGCGGCAACGCCGCCTGCGGGCCTCAGCATCCTTGAGCTCACGGCGGAGATCACACGGCCCGACGGCTCCTACGACCTGGACGCCGCGGCCGCCCGGCAGTCAGAGGTGGAGCCGGCCTGCGTCCAGGCGCAGGACTACGCCGCGGCCACGGGCCGCCTGTTGGAGGCGCTGCGATGGCAGCTGCGGCCCCGGCGCAACTGAGCGGCCTTGCGAACCTGCTCCTGCGGCGTCCGCCGTCGCTGCGGGAGCTGGTCACGCTGGTCGGGTACGCCGACGACTACGCCTGGTTCGCGGGACTGGTGCGCCGCCTCTTTCCCTAGGAGGCGGAGGCGGCGCTTTCGGCCCCCGACATACGCACGAGGGTGGAGCGTTTCGGACAGCTCTTCGGGGAGCGGCACTTCCCCCTCTACGCCCCATTCTTCGAGTTCTTCATGGACGAGGGGGACGAACCGCCCTGGACCTGGCTGCGGAAGGGCATCCCCTTCGAGCTGATGGGCTTCGGCTACGACGGCCTCCACGAGATGTGGGACGGCTACCGCGAGGGCCTCTCGGCAATGGTTCTCCTGGCCAAGCCCCCCGATTCCATCTACGAGGAACCCGACGGGCTCCGGGTGGCCTGGCTGGAGTCAGCCGCCGCCCGCATCCCGCAAGAAACCCTGCTCCGCATCCCCCAGGGCGGCATACGGATGGACGACCTCACCGAGGCGCTCAAGGGGACCAGCTTCGAGGGGGCGGCGCTCGCCGCTTCCTGGGTCTTCGCCGAGACCGGCAACTTCTTTCTCGACGGCTGCTACGACGACGGGATGTACGAGGGATTCTCCGACCCTTGGGAGGACGAGATTATCGAGGCGGGCACGGAGGAGTGGCGCAAGGCCGTCGCCCTCATGGACTCGGTGGGCAAGCTGGCCGACTGGCTGGAGGAGGACCTCCCCGGCCGCTTCGCCGAGATGCTGGTCTTCGTCCTGGGGCGGCTCCCCAATCAAGAACAGGAGGTAAACGATGAGTGAAGACACCGACACGACCCAGTGGTCCCTGCCGGGTCAGACGGAACTCCCCAGGGACGAGCTCCAGATGCAGCTGGAGGTCTACAAGGAGACCATCCTTCTGCGGGGCTTCGATAGCGACTCGGTCTGGGTCAGGACCATCTCGGCGGACGCCATCGCCAACGTGTTCACACAGCACCTGGGGTTCTCCTCGGGGCTCCTGCCCCAGGAGGCCCTCTGGTGGGGCCAGGGCGAGACGGGACAGGTGGTGGGCCTCTGGAGGCCGCCCCAGGCCTGGTCGGTGGCCCTGCAACGGGAGGCGTTCAAGCCTCCCGCACGGCTCCGGCTGCCCATGCCGGGGCTGGTCTTCGTCTGCTCGCCGGGCCGCGCCCCTTGGGTCTACGCCGCAACGAGCCGGCCCACCGACCCCGAGCAGCATCTCTTCCGGGCCCCGGCCTTCAACGTCTTCAGAGATGGGCGAGTCTGCCCCGGAAGCCACCGGTTCCCCGAGGAGGTTGGGCTGATACCGGAGTCCTTCTTCCAGTCCTATTTCTCGCTTACCGGCGATTCACGGGACCGCTCGAAGAAGCACGCCGACAACCTGCAAGCGCTATGGGAGGAGATAGATGGAACAACTACATACCCGGTTGAAGACCTGGTTCCCCAATGCACGGTGGCCCAGGCGATGGCGGTCTCCGAAGGGAGACGTGGCTACCGCTAGCGGGGCGCCGGGGCCGGTGGGCTACCTGGTCAACCATCCCTGCGGCCTCGCCGGCGTCCAGGGCATCGGCTACGACTACGTTCTGGGCTCGGGGGGCGTCTACGTCCAGTCCCAGAGCGGGCATCTGACGGCGCGGGTGCTGGTCGCCCCCGGCGCGGTGCGGGGGCTCGCTCCCGTGGCCGAGAAGGTAGAACTCACCCACGGCCCCATCCCGGCAAGCCTGTTCGAGTTGGGGCTGCGCTGGTTCCAGGACGCCCCGGACACCGAGCGGTTCTTCGCCGTGCGGTGGGATGGGGACGCCTACCGGTTGGTGGTACCCCCGCAGGCCGGGACCGCAACGAGACTCGCGTATCAGCCCCCCGCAGGGGTGGTCGCCGAGTTCCACTCCCACGGAGGCTCCCGCGCCTTCTTCTCGGCCACCGACGACCGGGACGAGCAGGGCTTCCGCGTATACGGCGTCGTCGGACGCCTCGACACCCCACTACCGGAGCTGCGGCTCCGGGTCGGGGTCTACGGCCACTTCGCCCCGGTGGAGTGGTCGCGGGTGTTCGACGGCCCGCAGCCAGGAATCCGGCTCATGGGCGAGGAGCCGGATTCGACGCTAGACATCAATCCAACGACAGGGAGGTAACAAACCATGTCCTACTACCTGGACAACGCATTCCTGCTGGACAACCCGTGGATCACCGTGGTCGGCTGCGGCGGGACCGGCGGCTTCGTGGCCGAGGGCCTCTGCCGCCTCTTCCAGGGGCGGCAGGCCACCATCGTCCTGGTCGACCACGACCGGGTGGAGCCTCACAACCTGCTGCGGCAGAACTTCTACCCCGAGGACGTGGGCAGGTTCAAGAGCCAGGCCCTCGCCGACCGGCTGGCCAGGGCCTTCCGGCGTCCCATCGGCTACTCGGTCTACGCCTTTCGGGAGGAGGACTCCCGCCCTGATGGGGGCCGCTACCCCGGCCTCCCCTCCCACGGGAACTCCCTGCTTATTGGCTGCGCCGACAACGCCGCAGCACGCAGGGCGATGACGGAGTCCCTGCCGGGCGACCCGCGCCGGTGGCTCATCGACGCGGGCAACGACACCAACTGGGGGCAGGTGATTATCGGCAACGTCGCCGATCGGGACTTTGGGGACGAACATGCCTTCGTCGACCAGACCTGCTCCCTGCTCCCTGCGCCCACAGTGCAGCGGCCCGACCTGCTGACGGCCGTGTCGACCACGCCGCCCGACGTGGACTGCGCGGCGGCCCTCGACCTCACCGACCAGGACCCGACCATCAACCAGATGATGGCGTCGCTGGTCTTACAGGTGGTCCGCCGCATGGCGGCGGGAACCTGCCCCTTCATGGGCCTCTACCTGGACATGGAGCAGGGAACGGTCACCCCGACCTACGCCACCCCGGAGGCGGTGGCGCGGATGGCGCGGTCTGACTCCGAGCCGGGGACAGTGTCCCAGTAACCAACGTTCAAATACACAGCCGGAGCAACTAAGGAGAGGAGCAACCATGCTTGACGAGAAAGGAAACGCCATGACCACGACAACCTGGCAGGACACCCACAGCGGGCCACGCGGACACCAGCTCATGACCAAGGAGCTCGCCGACACGATCCCGCCCCTGTACGCCAATGACGGCGCGGACGACCACGACGCCGTCCTCGCCAGAGTGAAACTTTTCAGCCCCTACAACGGCTGGCGCTGGTACATCACCGAGTGGGACTCCGAGACCGGACTCTGCTTCGGCCTCGTCGAGGGGTTCGAGACGGAAGCGGGCTACTTCGACCTGGCCGAGCTGGCGGAGGTAACCGTGTTCGGCAGCGTCCCCGCCGTGGAGCGCGACCTCTACTGGGAGCCGATGACTCTCGGCGAGATCAAGAGACAGTCGGGGTCAATGGCGGCCTAGTACTACAGTTGCAGATAGCTCTTGGTAGAATGGAGCTACTTTTGGGAGTGGGTGAGGTGAAGTGATGGCGTACGGGGATGAGGTAGCGGAGGTGGCCCGGTGGGCTGAGGGTATTGACCGAGTTCATGGGTGCATCGCGAGACGGTTTCGGCGGGCCGAGCCACGTCGGCGGGCTCTGGACTACCTGTGGGGACTGTTGAGTCCGGTAGAGCGCAAGAACGGCTGGCAACTTGCGGAGCAGGTCGGCGACGCCACTCCCTACGGGGTGCAGCGTCTGCTGTCCACCTACGTGTGGGACGCCGATCTGGTGCGCGATGATCTCAGGAGCTACGTGGTAGAGCACCTGGCTGACGCTGACGCAGTTCTGGTGGTGGACGAGACCGGGTTCCTGAAGAAGGGCGACAAGTCGGTCGATGTGCAGCGTCAGTACAGCGGCACGGCGGGCCGGATTGAGAACTGTCAGATTGGCGTGTTTCTGGCCTATGCCTCAGCCAAGGGCAGGACGCTGCTGGACCGGGAACTGTACCTGCCTCAGGTGTGGGTTGATGACCGGGAGCGGCGCCGGGAGGCCGGGGTGCCCGAGGATGTTGTCTTCCGGACCAAGGGGAAGCTGGCGCAACTGATGCTGGAGCGGGCGGTGGAATCGGGAGTCCCGTTCGGCTGGGCCACCGGGGATGAGGTGTACGGCAGCGACCGCAATCTGAGGCGGTGGCTGGAACGGGCGGGAGTGCCCCACGTGCTGGCCATCAAGAGGAGTGAGAAGCTGTGGGCTTGGACGGACAAGGGGCCTCTTCAAGTGAGGGCTGACCGACTGGCGTCGCAGGTTGACGAAGCCGACTGGGTCAGATGCAGCGCGGGGGACGGGGCCAAGGGGCCCCGTCTGTACGACTGGGCCGTCGTGGAGATACGGCCCCTGAGGGAGCCCGGCGAAGGCCACTGGCTGCTGGTCAGGCGCAGCATTGCCAAACCGGAGGAGCTGGCTTACTACGTGTGCTTTGGCCCGGCCGAGACCAGCCTGAAGGAATTGGTGAGGGTGGCCGGGGTGCGTTGGTCCATAGAGGAATGCTTTGAGGAGGCCAAGGGACAGGTGGGGCTGGATCAGTATGAGGTCCGGAAATGGGACGGCTGGTACCGGCACATCACCCTGGCGATGCTGGCCCACGCGTATCTGTCCGTGATCAAACATCAGGCGATGGACCAGGGATGTTCCTCGGAAAGGGGGGCCATGCTGACTTGGATGAAAGGCTGATTCCCATCACAGTTCCCGAGGTGCGCCGGCTGCTCACCCGCCTGGTATGGAAGGTGAATCACCCCGCCGAGCTTGTTCTGTCCTGGTCCTCGTGGCGACGACATCATCAGACTCAGGCACGACGATGTCATTACCAACGACGGCTGTCACTATTGGCATCACAAGTGCAACTGTAGTACTAGGGGGTGTCGTCAAAGTAATTTAGTCCAAATCGCCATGGCCCGAATCTGGCAGATGGCCAGGTAAGAAAGGGAGTTCTTGGCATACCGGGTCGCCACTCCCCGCCACTGCTTGAACTCCAGGAAACCGTTCTCCACCAAATGCCGCAACTTGTACAGCGCCCGGTCGTAGTCCCGCTTTTCCTTCCGGTTGCTCTTGGGCGGTATCACCGGATTCATCCCCCGGGCCGAGGCCCCGGCCACGATTTCATTGGTGTCATAGGCTTTGTCCGCCAGCAGGTGTTCCGCCTTGATGCCCTCAATCAGGGGCAGCGCTTGGGAGCAGTCAGCCACAGTGCCTGCGGTCACCGCCAGCCTTACCGGCATTCCGTGGGAGTCCACCGCCAGGTGCAGCTTGCTGTTGAGCCCCCTTTTGTGCGGGCAATGGCTTGGTTGCCGCCCCGGGCCCCGGCGCTGTGGGGATGGGCCTTGATGTAGCTGGCGTCAATCATCAGCCATTCATAATCAGGGTCATCCATCACCGCCTCCAGCAGCCCGGCCCAGACGTTCCGGTCCCGCCAGCGGCAGAAGCGGCGGTGGGTGTTCTTCCAGTCCCCGTAGTCCGGGGGCAGATCCCGCCAGGGGGCGCCGGTGCGCAAAATCCAGAACACGGCGTTGATGAAACGGCGGTTATCTTGGGCCGGCCGGCCTGTCTTGCCCTTGCCGCCAGGGAGAAGGGGTTCCAAGATTTCCCATACCCGGTCTGAAATATCGTGGCGCCGGTGCGCCGGCGCTACGGCTACTGGTGGCATTGCCCAATCCTGCTGCACTAATTGCAATATCAGCTTATTATCACACTCTCACTTTGACGACACCCCCTAGTGAACGGGCACAACACGCAGACAGAGAAGCAACAAGGAAAGGAGCAACCATGCCTGACGAGACCGGAACGGAAACAACCCGCTCTGATGCTCCGAGCGCCGACGAGAGTCTCTTCGGCGATGCGGCGGACGACACGGCTGCCGCAGCTGCCGAGGAGCAGGACGCCAACGAGGAGACCGAACAGGACCCGGAGGGTGCTGATGACGCCGAGGAGCAGGCCGTTGGAGACGAGACCGAAACGTCGGAGGATCTGAAGGTCGTCGTGTCCATCAAGGGAGGCAGGGCCACCATCGGGGTGCAACGGACCTCGTCGGACCCGCACATCGAGTCCTTCGATGACCGGGACCTGTCCGGGCTGACGCAGGAGGTCTCGGCGGTCATCGAACGGGCGAGAGCCAAGTGGGAAGAGGAACTCAAGCATCCGGCCCACGCGAGACCCGCTCCCCCGGCCAAGCGTCAGACCCGGCGTTCGCAGGGGACGGCGCAGGCCGGGAGCGCTGAGGGAGGGGCAGACCAACAGCAATCCGAGGCGCTGAGGTTGTTCTAAGCGCCGAGGCGGTCGGCGCGGGGACGCTAGACCGCAAGACACAGGGGGAGGACACCGAGTCGAATCCGGGTGTTCTCCCCCTGCCGGTCAATGTGTGAGGCCCTTTTTGCGTTTCGGGCCGAAGCGCTCCCTTGCGCCCCCGCTCTCGTCCATGTGTACGGGTTTCTTGTCGCCGGCAACTGCCGCGAACAACAAAATGTCAGCCGTAGAAGCATGTCTGTCCGGAGGAACAGATGAGAACACAGAGACCCTGCCGAACGCACCAGGAGGGGGAGTCGCGGCGCGCCCACGGCGCCAACGCGAAGAGACGGCCCGCCTCGGCAAGGAGATATACGAGCGGGACATCCGTGGGCAGGTCGAGGCCGACCGCCAAGGAGAAGTCGTCGCCATCGACGTAGACAGCAGGAACTGGGCAGTCGCCGACGGCGAGATTGCCGCGGTGGACCGCCTGAGTGCGATGCGCCCCAGCGCCGTCAATGTCTTGTGTGAGCGGGTCGGGCACCGAGCTCTGCGCAGCTTTGGGGCAGGGTCTCTGCGGAGGACTGGGTGATTCAAGGGGTCGTGAACGCGCCTATGAGGCAGTCGTGGCCTTCCCTTGCGAGGCCCTGCTGGGCACAGGCCCAGGACATCGAGACCGTGGTGGACACCGGCTACAGCGGCTTCTTGACCTTGCCGACTACGGTGGTGACGGAGCTAGGGCTACCTTTTGCTTACATAGGCCGGGCATTGCTGGCCAACGACGATGAAGTGAGCTTCGACGTTCACGACGTTACGGTTCTGTGGGACGGCCAACCGAGGCATATCAAGGCTGACGCGATGGGTGGCGTCCCGCTTGTGGGTATGCCGTTGCTGGATAGGCACAACCTGAACATCGAGGTCGGGAGCGGGGGCCGCGTCCTCATACAGGCCAGGGCATAGTCGGAGGAGACAGGGACGCGATGCAGCGCTGAGCGAGTGAATTCAGTCGCTCAACACCCTCAACTCAGGATAATCCTACCGTCTTGAAATTTGACGCGGTAGCAAACCCAAACGCCGACCGCCTGTTGCCTGGGGGTTTCGCGGCCCGCAGCCATAAGCGTCAACGATCTCCCCCGTCGTCGTTTCCCAGGAACGTTGCGGGGAATGCGTAGGCTCCCAGTTCCGCGCGTTTGGAGACGCCCAATTTGAGCAGCGCATGACTGACGTGCTTGCGAACCGTGTGCGCGGTGATCCCCAGCTCGGTTGCTATCGCCGCGTTGCCGAGCCCGTTGGACACCAGGACCAACACCTGTCGCTCCCTGGGCGTCAGGCGGCCCAGGTTGACATCTCTCATGTAGACCTGGGTAGCGCGCAGGGTAATCTCAGCCACTGCAGCGGTCAACAACATATCTCCCCTCCCGTTGGCGCGCACGACGCGAACGAAATCCGACCGCGGGGCATCCCTGGGCAGTAATCCAGACGCGCCGGCCATCATTGCGTTGCCGACCTCCTCGGCATCTAGCGGAGATGATCCCAGCGCGATGATTCGGGTGTGAGGAACGGCGGCAGCAATACGCCGGCACGCCGTGAACAGACCAACGTCGGGGAGGCTCATGCTCAACAGGACCACCTTGGGTTGGAGCTCGCCCGCGACGCCGACCGCAGCAGAAAGGTCCTTGAAATCGCCGACCACCACTATGTCAGCTTCGGCCTCGAGGTAAGACCGCAGCCCACCGCGTTGGAGATCGTTCTCGTCCACGATGATCGCGCTAATGGGTAATTCCGTTGCCATCAGCTTGGACTCCAATTCTGCGCTGAACTGACCTTGGGTTTGGATTGTGTCCGGCGCCTGTCTCGACTGGCTATGTCGTAGTCGGCAATTCAAACCCGCGGAATGGAAGACGCAAATTTCGAGTGCACCCAACAAACGCCATTCTACGAGTCGGTAGAACCAGAATGATATTAGTCAAACGACCCATATGATAGTTAGTTATATGTCTAATATCGTAAAAACTTACTCTTATTTAAGATGGTTTCCGATACTCACGGCTGTTTGAACATATGGTTTCCAGCGCCCAAGTAGCCGGTTGTCTTGAGGCATATCATTGAAAGCACGCGCTCATAGTTTTCGTAACAATTCCGGGAGCCAATCTCGTCCAGGCGACGCTCGGAAACGGCCGGGCCCGCTGTTGAGGATACTGCGTTTCCGGCCTCGCCGCGCTGCGCTGATCCTGGTTGCCCTGGCCCTCGCTATCACCATCGCCGGTTCCGCTGGCGCGCTCACGACGCCGGCCCCCGCCCAGGCCGCGGAAACCACGCTCTGGTCGGCCACTATGACGGTGGGGAAGAACCCCAACGCTGAACGATACGGTTTCCTTGCTGGCTCGTACGGTTTACTTTCGGACAACTCACTCACTATTGATGAAACCACATACAGCGTACAAAGGGTTCTCGATAATCGAGAGCATAGTCAACTACAATTTAGAATTTCACCTAATTTGTCAGATGCTCTAAAGCAAATCATGGTGTTAACCGTGGGTGACAAATCGGTTAACTTTAGTTCGAGCTCTCTGGAATTCAATACCCTCAGTTGGAGCACGCCTAGCCTGGGCTGGGCGCTCGACGCCGAGGTCGCTGTTTCCCTGAAGGCGACCGTTCCGGACGCGCCGGCGAATTTCTCGGCGACCCCAGGCCCAGGCAAGGTCGACCTCGCCTAGGCCAACCCGAACGACGCCACCATCACGAAGTATCAATACCGGCAGAGCTCCGACGGTGGCAGCAGCTGGAGCCCGGACTGGAAGAACATCTCCGGCAGCGGGGTAAACACCGTCGCCCATACCGTGACGGGGCTCGCCAGCAACACCGCGTACACGTTTCAGGTCCGGGCGGCGAGTGTCGCCGGCCCCGGCGCCGTGACCGACTCCGTGACCGCGACGCCCTCGCCCGCCAAGCCGGTCGGCTTCACCGCGGAAGCCGGCGACGGGCAGGTGACGCTCAGCTGGACGAAGGCGAGCGATGCCTCGATCACCGGCTACCAGTTCAAGCAGGGCACGAACGCGTGGGCGAAGATTACGGACAGCGGCCCGGCCACCGTCGAGCACACGGTGACCGGTCTCTCCAACGGCACCGCGTACACGTTCCAGATCCGGGCGATGCAGGGCGCTGTCGAGGGTGCCGAGTCCGACCCCGTGACCGCGACGCCGGTGGCGGCGGCGGCCCAGCCGACCGGTCTGGCGGCAACGGCCAACCACCTTGGGGCCACGCTCACCTGGACCGACCCTTCCGACAGCACCATCACCGCGTACCAGTTCCGGCAAAGCGCGGACGGCGGCACCACCTGGAACCCGGACTGGGCGGAGATTACGGGGAGCACCGGCACCACCGTCGAGCACACGGTGACCGGGCTGACCAACGGCACCGAGTACACGTTTCAGATCCGTGCGATGCGGGGCAATGTCGCGAGTGTCGCGACCGGCTCCGTGACCGCGACGCCGGGGCCGGCGGCGCCGGCGGCGCCCGCGGACTTCAGTGCGACCAGCGGCGATGGGAGCGCGATTCTGAGCTGGACCGCCGCCGCCGACAATGGCTCGCCCATCACCAAGTATCAGTATCAGCAGGACAGCGGCGCCTGGACCGACATCGACGCCAGCGCTACCTCCTTCACGGTGACGGGTCTCACCAACGATGTCGAATACACCTTCAAGCTTCGTGCGGTGAACAACATTGGCGAGGGGGCGGAGTCCGACGCCGTGTCCGCGACGCCGATCGCGCTGCCGGTCGCGCCGATCAACCTGATGATAACAAAGATAACAGTCTTCAGTAGCACGGTCACGCTCGGATGGTCCAATCCAGGGAACTCCTCGATTACCGGCTACCAAGTCCGGCAGAGCCACAGCGTGGACAGTGCAGGCGACCGGGTTTGGGGAATATGGGAGAGTTTTTTGAGCAGCGTGCACACCGAATCGACCAACGTGAGGGTGAGCTACGGCATCGAATACGCGTTCCAGATCCGGGCAGTGAATGCCGCCGGCGCCGGCGCCGCGTCCGACACTGTGACCGCGGCGCTCCCGTCGGCCAAGCCGGCGAACTTCGCGGCGACGGAGGGCGACGGGCAGGTCAAGCTCAGCTGGACGAACCCGAACGATGGCACGATCACCGGGTACGAGGTTCAGCAAAGCACGGACGGCGGCACCACCTGGGACCCGGCCTGGGCGGAGATTGTCGGGAGCAGCCGCACCACCGTCGAGCACACGGTGACGGGGCTGACCAACGGGACCACATACACGTTCCAGATCCGGGCGATGCAGGGCACTCTCACGGGTGCCGAGTCCGACACCGTGACTGCGACGCCGAGTGGGAAGGGGTCGCCGCTGGCGCCCACGGGCTTCAGCGCGGCCAGCGGCGATGAGAGTGCGAATCTGAGCTGGACCGCGGCCGACGACAATGGGTCGCCCATCACCAGGTACCAGTATCAGCAGGACGGCGGCGACTGGACCGACATCACCGCCAGCGCGCCGGGCGGAGCCAACGCGGTCTCCTTCACGGTGACGGGTCTCGCCAACGGCATCGTCTACGTCTTCAAGCTTCGCGCCGTGAACAGCGGCGGCGCGGGGGCAGCGACGGGCGAGGCGTCCGCGACGCCCGTCGCCGCCCAGACCACGGAGATCAACCTCTGGTCGGCCACGCTGACGGTGGGGAAGAATTCTGACTATCCGTGGTACGGGTTCGGCGGGAACTCTGATAACACCAAGTATGGCGCGATAACACCCAACTCGTTCACTTATAACGGTGAGACGTATGACATTGATGTCCTAAACCAAAGCCAAGGTGGGATGTACATTTAAGTGGCGATGATGATCAGCCGGGTTTCGCGGGTTAAATCCTCTCATCCGTACCTGGAGAATGACCCGTCCTCGTCGCTTGTCTCCCACCGTCTGCGCATTTCACCTTGGCTTCGGTTTAGTTCTCGACCAGGGTGGTGACACCCTGTATTTTATTGCGCTTTTTCCGTTTGCCTTAAAAGACAGCATCAATCTGACCGTTGGCAGCGGGTCCTTCTCCGGCGCCGCAGCCTCTATTTCCTCCGGAGGTGATGGCTTCACTTGGTCTACTAGCCCCGGTTTGACGTGGGCCGTGGGAGCCGAGCTCGCTGTTTCCCTCAACCTGAATGTGACCACTCCGGACGCGCCGACGAGTTTCGCCGCGACCGCAGGCCCAGGCAAGGTCGACCTCGCCTGGGCCAACCCTTCCGACTTCACCATCACCAAGTATCAATACCGGCAGAGCGCCGACGGTGGGAGCAACTGGAGCCCGGATTGGACCGACATCTCCGGTAGCGGGGTGAGCACCACCACCTCCGAGGTGACGGGTCTCACCGCCGGCACCGCTTACACCTTCCAGGTCCGGGCGGTGAATGCCGCCGGCTCCGGCGCCGTGTCCGAGGCCGCGCCCGTGACGCCAGACGCGGCGGCGCCGCTGGCGCCGCCGCGCCTCATAGCGGGCGGCCAGGATGGGATCGCACTGCTGTTCTGGGGCGCCGCCGACGACAATGGCTCGCCCATCACTGGCTACCAGTACCGGCAGAAGGAAGGCGCCGGCGATTTCGGCGCCTGGACCGATATCATCGACAGCGCGCCGGGCGGGGAGAACGCACTCTCCTTCACGGTGACGGGTCTCACCAACGGCACCGTCTACACCTTCGAAGTTCGTGCGGCAAACAATGTCGGTCCGGGAGCGGAGACGGGGGAGCGTAATGCGGTGCCGCAGTCGGTGCCGCTGGCGCCCACGGGCTTCAGTGCGACCAGAGGCGATGGGAGCGCAATTCTGCGCTGGACCGCCGCCTTCAACAATGGCTCGCCCATCACCAAGTACCAGTACCAGCAGGACGGCGCCTGGACCGACATCCCCAGCAGCGCGCCGGGCGGGGGCAACGAGAACTCCTACACGGTGACGAGTCTGACCAACGGCACCACCTACACCTTCAAGCTTCGTGCGGTGAGCAACCTCGGCAATGGGGCAGAGCCGGGCCAGGCGTCCGCCACGCCGGCCCCCGCCCAGTCCACGGAAACCACGCTCTGGTCGGCCACGCTGACGGTGGGGAAACACTCTGTGCTTGCGAATGAGTGGTACGGGTTCGGCAAAAACCCGGATGACACCACGTATGGCAAGATAGCACCCGACTCGTTCACTCTTGGCGATACGACGTATAGCGTTGTAAGCCTAATTTCCACCCAGAGTACTATAGATACCCTGTTTTTCCGCGTATCGAATCCGGTTAGCTTTCGAAACGTCATGACACTGACCGTTGGCGGCACGACATTCCGCGGCAGCGTAGTCTCTACTACTAGCCATAGAAATAGTGGCATGACTTGGACTGCTGACCCCGGTTTGACGTGGGCCGTGGGAGACACGGTCGCTGTTTCTCTGAAGGCGCTCCCTCCGAACGCGCCGGGGAGTTTCTCGGCGACCGCAGGCCCTCTCAGGGCGGAGCTCGCCTGGACCGACCCGGACGACGCCAACATCACGAAGTATCAATACCGGCAGAAAGAAGGGAACGGCGATTTCGGCAACTGGACCAACATCACCGGCAGCGGGGCAACCACCACCTCCCATACCGTGGCCGGTCTTACCGCCGGCATCGCCTACACCTTCCAGGTTCGGGCGGTGAATGCCGCCGGCCCCGGCGCCGTGTCTGAGACCGTGCCCGTGACGCCGTTAGCGGCGGCGCCGCTGGCGCCCCCGGGCTTCAGAGCGACCAGCGGCGATGGGAGCGCGATTCTGTACTGGGGCGCCGCCGACGACAATGGCTCGCCCATCACCAAGTATCAGTATCAGCAGGACGGCGGCGCCTGGACCGATATCCCCGACAGCGACGCCAACACCGTCGAGTACACGGTGACGGGCCTCACCAACGGCGCCGTCTACGCCTTCAAGCTTCTTGCGGTGAACAGCATCGGCGCAGGGGCGGAGACCGACGCCGTGACCGCGACTCCGCTTCCGCCGCCGGGCGCGCCGAGCGGTCTGACGGCAACGGCCAACCGCCTAGAAGTCTGGCCGGAAAGCCATTTGCCGGGTTTTGCGTAGCGCAAAACAGACGCATTCAAGTCTGATATGACATGATAGTGCATGTAATACGTTGCAATACTCACTATTTCATCGATAATCGACGTTAAAAAAACGACGGCTTGGGGAGAATCAGGGTTTCCGGCCAGACTTCTAGGGGCCCTTCTCAGCTGGACCGACCCGAAGGATACCACCATCACCGCGTACCAGATTCGGCAAAGCGAGGATCGCGGCAGCACCTGGAACCCGGACTGGACGGCGATTGCGAAGAGCGGCCCCACCACCGTCGTCCACCCGGTGACCGGGCTCGTCAACGGGACCACATATACGTTCGAAATCCGGGCGATGCGGGGCAATGCCGCGAGTGTCGAGTCCGCGACCGTGACCGCGGTGCTCCCGCCGGCCAAGCCGGTCGGCTTCACCGCGGAAGCCGGCGACGGGCAGGTGACGCTCACGTGGGACGATCCGCGCGACACTACCATCGGGAAATATCAATACCAGCAAAGCGAGGACGGCGGCAGCACCTGGAACCCGAGCTGGACCGATATCCCCGGCAGCGACGCCACCACCGTCGAGCAAACGGTGACCGGGCTCACCAACGATGTCGAATACACCTTCAAGCTTCGTGCGGTGAACCGCGTCGGCGCGGGAGCAGAGACGGCCGAGAGGACCGCGACGCCGGCGGAGGCGCCGCTGGCGCCCACGGGCTTCAGTGCGACCAGCGGCGATGAGAGGGTGTTTCTGAGGTGGACCGCCGCCGCCAACAATGGCGCGCCCCTCACCGGGTACCAGTATCAGCAGGACGGCGGCGCCTGGAACGATATCGGCAACAGCGCGCCGGACGGGGCCAACGCGGTCTCCTTCACGGTGACGGGTCTCTCCAACGATGTCGAATACACCTTCAAGCTTCGTGCGGTGAACCGCGGCGGCGGGGGGGCAGAGACGGCCGAGAGGACCGCGACGCCGGCCGCCCAGAACGACCTCTGGTCGGCCACGCTGACGGCGGGGAAACACGATTCGTACAACCGGTTCGGTTACAACTCTGAACACGGCTACGGATCGCTCTCGTCAACTAGTTTCACTCATGGCGGGGAAACGTACACCGTCACGGAACTCGAATATCACTCTGGAAGCAGTTTAAATCTGCTCTTCACCCCGAATATTCCCTTCAAGAGTGCTTTGACGCTGATCGTCGACGGCGAGGAGTTCCCCGCCAGCGATGCCTTTTCTGTTTCTAGTTCGCTGACCTGGGTTAACCCCGGTTTCACGTGGGCCGTGGGAGACACGGCCGATGTTTCCCTGAAGGCGACCCCTCCGGACGCGCCGGCGAATTTCTCGGCGGCGGGGGGCAACGGCGAGGTCGCCCTCGCCTGGACCAACCCTTCCGACACCACCATTACTAAGTATCAATACCGGCAGAAAGAAGGGACCGGCGTAAACTTCGGCAACTGGAACGACATTGCCGGCAGCGGGGCAACCACCACCTCCCATACCGTGGCCGGGCTCACCGTCGGCGCCGCGTACACCTTCCAGGTCCGGGCGGCGGTGGCCACCCTCGGAGGCGCGGCGTCCGAGACCGCCACCGCCATTGCGGCGGCGCCCGACAAAAACGCACCGGTCTTCGCATCTGACATGTATAGCCGTTCTGTTGCCGAAAACTCGGGGGCGAATACGAACGTGGGCGCTCCTGTCACCGCCACCGACGCGGACAGCGACATGCTGACCTACTCTCTGTCGGGTACCGACGCACCATCCTTCGCCATCGGTAGGACCACCGGGCAGATCACCGTGGACAGAGGGGCCACCCTGGACTACGAGACCAAGTCCAGCTACACCGTCATCGTATCGGTGCATGACGGCAAGGACGCCGAGGGGAACACCGACGACGCCGTGGACGACACCGTAAGGGTCACCATCAGTGTGACCGACGTGGGCGAGACATCGTCACCGCCAGGCGGCAGGGGCGAAGGCGGCGGCAGCAGCGGAGGTGGCAGTGGCGGAGCCGTCAACAGCTCGCCGGTGTTCATCGAAGGAGCTAGTACCAGCCGTCAGGTGGCGGAGAACACTGCCGCAGCCACAGAGATAGGGGACCCGGTCGCCGCCAGGGACGCCAACTCCAGCGATAGACTGACCTACTCCCTATCGGGAACGGATGCAAGTTCCTTCGACATCAATGTCGGAAATGGCCAATTGTTGACCAAGGCCGCCTTGGACTACGAGACCAAGGGAGACTACACGGTGGTGGTGGTGGTCAGCGACGGCCGCAGAAGGTCCGACCGGATCACGGTGACCGTCACTGTGACGAACGTGGAAGAGCCGGAGTTCGTCGGCAGCGCCAGCGTGATGTACGAGGAGAACGGGACGGACGCGGTGGAGACCTACACCACGGATCCTGAAGGGACCAGTGTCAGCTGGAGCCTGTCCGGGGCGGACGCTGGTGAGTTCACCATAGATGGCGGGGAGCTGCGCTTCGCGGCGTCGCCCGACTTCGAGGCCCCGAGGGACGCTGATAGCGACAACGCCTACGAGGTGATGGTGGAGACCGCCGATGGGACAGGCAACACCGGCACAGTGGATGTCACCGTCACGGTAGGGAACGTAGAAGAACCGGGAACGTTGGTCTTGTCAACGGGGAGTCCGGTGTTGGGGAGTGAGTTGACGGCGACTCTGAGCGACCCCGACGGGAGCGTGTCGGGGGAAATGTGGGTGTGGGTGCGCTCCACGGACCGGAACACATGGACTGCTATCGGCGGGGCTACCTCTGCCAGCTACACGCCTGCATCCACCGGCGTGGGCTACTACCTGCGAGTCACCGTGTCCTACGAGGACGGCCACGGGCCGGACAAGAGCAGACAGGCGGTCTCGGAAGGGCGCGTCTTGGAGTTCATGGCCCCGATGTTCCCTGAGGCCATGGCCGGCGTCCTGGAGAGGAGCGTGGCGGAGAACACGGGCCCCGGCGAGGCGGTGGGCGCCCTGATTGTGGCGGCGAGCGCCAACGGCGGCGCGCCAACCTACGCGCTCGGTGGCCTTGATGCGGCCCTGTTCGCCATCGACGCGGACACGGGGCAGATTATGGTAGGCGCCAGGACGGCGCTGGACTACGAGGTGGACAAGAACGTCTACGAGGTGACCGTCACTGCCGCGGACTCATCAGGCACGAGCGTGACCGTCGCCGTGACCATCACGGTGACCGACGTGGACCTGCCCGGCATAGCCAGCGACTACGACGCGGACAACAACGAGATGATAGACCGGGACGAGGCGCTCGCGGCGTTGGCGGACTACTTCAGCGGCGCCATCAGCAAGGAAGAGGCGCTAGAGATTATTCAGCTCTACTTCAGCGGCTGATATGGAGGGCTGGAGAGCGGAGAGCGGTAGCCGGAAGGAGAGCTAGCTTTGACCAGGAAAGCGTTGTTGCTGTTGGCCGTTATCGGGGCGGCTGTTGGAGTTGTCGGGTTGCTATACCCCGCCCCGGCGGACGCGACGTCGCATAGGGCCGTCAGGTCCTTCTCTGCGCCGTGGACGCTTCCGGGCGGCGCGTTGGAGGTCACGATCACCGCGGCCGGATACGGCGGCTTCGGCCAGGTTGTGGAAACGCTGCCGTCCGGGTTCAGCTACCAGGGCTCCGATCTGTCCGAGGCCGCGGTGAAGGTTGAAGGCCGGACCGTCTCCTTCACGCTGCTGGGGGACGAGCGGTTCACGTATACGGTCGCCACTCCTAGCGCAGAGGGTTCCTACTCCTTCGCAGGAGTGCTGCTGGATGCGAATAAGGCCGAGCAAGCAATTGGAGGCGATTCCAGCACCAGGGTCGGCCCCGCCCCAACGCCCACCCCGGAGCCTATGGCCACGTCGTCTCCCCCTGATTCAACGCCGACGCCGACCCCCGAAACGACACCAGAGCCCGGTGCGACCGCGACGGCAACGCCGGAACCGACGGCCACGTCGTCTCCTCCTGATTCAACGCCGACGCCGACCCCAGGAGGGACTGTAACGCCCTCCCCGGCGCCGCCAGCGACGGTAGGACCTGCCGCGACGGAGGCGCCGACTGCAGTTCCCGCGCCGGCAACACCCACGGCAACGACGATGCCTCCGGCGTCTACGCCTGAGCCGACTGCATCGCCGACGGCGGTTCCATCAGCCGAGGATGGGGGCGCCAACGTTGGGCTGATCGTGCTCATTGTCGTCCTCGTGGCCGCTGCGATAGTTGGTGGCGGAGCGATTGTGGTTATGAGGAGACGGAGGCGCTGGTAAAAGGTTCAACGCCATCAAGGGCTAAAACTTTGGACCCACAGAGCGCGAGCCATTCGGTCGAGTACTTTGTTCGGTGTCCAGCTTAGAGCTGAGAGAAGAGAGGCCTCGTGGGGGAGTTTGATGACGCCTACACAGGGCTAGAGCGTTCAACAGGTACTCGCGGCTCTACTACTGTTCAGCGTCAACTACTTTTGCCGGTTCCGTCAATTATTCTTGCCGGTTCACCCCCTGTTTCTGACTGCGCTGCTGGGCCACTCCGGTGCGGTAGCTGGGGACGTCGAATTCCAGGATGACCGAGTGGTGGACCACCCGGTCGATGGCCGCAGCCGTGGCCATTGGGTTGGCGAAGATGTGCTCCCACTGGGAGAAGACCAGGTTGGACGTGATGCCCAGGGACCGGCGTTCGTAGCGTTCGGCGATGAGTGTGAAGAGCACCTCGGACTCTTCGGCCCCTTGGGGCAGGTACCCCAGGTCGTCCAGCAGCAGGAAGTCGTAGTTGTCGAGCTTTCGTAGTTGTCGCGGTAGCGCCAGGTCCCGCTTGGCGGCGAGCAGGTCCTGCACCAGCCGGTAGGCCGGGGCGAAGAGCACCGAGCGTCCGGCTTCCACCAGCCGGTGGCCCACGGCGCACAGTGCATGGGTCTTGCCGGTGCCGGGCAGTCCGAAGGCCAGCACGTTGACGCCTCGGTCGACGAAGCTGCCGTCAGACAGCTCGCCCAGTTGCTGCCGCAGAGCCAGGGGCACACGGTCGTGCTCGAAGGTCTCCCAGGTCTTGCCGGCGGGCAGCCTGGATGCGGTGCGCAGCCGGCCGATGCGGCGCTGCCTCCGGTCCTCGGCCTCCTGCTCCAGCACTTCCAAGAGGGTCTCCAGGGCGTCGCCGTGCCCGGCGGCGGTGAATCGGGACACCGACTGCGCCCCCATGGTGGGCAGCCGGAATTGGTGGCACAGCTCCCCGATCCGGACCTTAATGGCGTTGGCCTCCATCATCAGGCCACCCCCGCCAGCAGGGAGTCGTAGACCCTCAGGTCCGGCATCCCGGACAGGCTCAGCACCGGCGCCCGCGGCGGAGCCGGGTTCGCCAGTTCCTTGACCGTGGCGTAGTCGAAGGGCTCACCGGCCTCCAGCAGCAGGGCTAGGGCGCTGTCCACCGTCGACTCCATAGTTGTCGCCGCAAGGTGCAGGATCCGCAGGTACTCCACGTCAGTCCGTTCGCCTCGCCACCTCTTGAGGGCGTCGTAGGCCAAGCGGAAGGTCATGGTGGGAAACATCTGCTCCCGGAACCGGTAGCGAGCGAAGGCCCCGGGCTTGCGCACCAGGGAGCCGATGACGTGGCGGTAATTGACGTTGGCCTCCCTTTCACCGCGCACCCGCTCCATGCGTTCCACCAAGTGGCCCTTGTAGTACACTTCCAGACGCTCGGCGTACAAGCGTATCTGCACCTCCTTTCCGATGAGCCGGGAGGGTACGGTGTAGGTCCGCCCGGCTGCCTGGATGGTGCTCCACTTGCGCACCCGGGCCTGGTGGTTGACGTACTCCGGCACGGGAGCTGGAGGCAGGCACTGCAGAAGTGGGCGTTCCTGCTCCAGCTTCCCTTGCACCAAGCGGTTGCGCCGCTCAACCACCTTCCTGACGAAGCCGGTGTAGGACTCGGCGGAATCGAAGTCGCGGCTGCCCCGCAGCATGAGGGCCTGGTCCAAAGCGTCCTTCAACCGGTAATGAGCCTGCTCGGCCACGCCATTCTCGTGGGATTCCCCGGAATTGATCAGCGTGGCCTCGATCCCGTAGTGCTCCAGGAGCTCGGCGTAGTTGTCGTTCAGGGCCCGGCCGCGGCTGCGCTTTATCTCATGGGTGAGGGCCGAGCTGTTGTCGGAGCGTATGATCTGGGGCGCGCCGCCCAGTTCCCAGAGCGCGTTCTGGAGTCCCTGCTTCAGGGCCACAAAGGTCTCGCCGGCAACCACCTCGGCGTAGCGCCAGCCTGAATGGCTCAACACCAGCTGGAACAGCAGGTGGCGGTAGCGCCGGCCGCCGATGGTTACTCCCAGGGAGTTGCAGTGGGTGAAGTCGAGCTGCGCCTCCCGGCCAGGTGGATGCTCCTGGGGGAAGTAGACCTCCTGATCCGGACCGTTGAGTGCCCGCCAGTCCTGTAATCGGCGTTGCAGGGTGCGGAGCTGGGAGGCGCTGAACCGGCCGGGAAATTTCTCCTCCAGCCACTCGATAATTGTCGTCGCCCTGAGCCTGCCGGCGGCCTCTCCCCTGAGCAGGGGCAGGATTTCTTCCTCCCAGACGCCGTCAAAGGGATCGGGCCGGGTGCGCCACCGGCGCTCCTGCTTGGTCTCCGAGGGCAACGGGCCACACTGCCACTTCCGCGCCGACCGCTCGCTCATCCCCGCCATGGCCGCCGCCGTCTGTTGTTTCTTTCCTTCCATCTGTCTTTGCCTCAGTAATGCGACTTGCTGATCCGTAACCAATCCGGCACCTCCTGTACCGAATGATTACCACATGTGACCGGCAAAAATAGTCGTCGCCACCGGCAAGACTAATTGTCGTTGATCACCCTCCCGGCTCATCGGAAAGGAGGTGCAGATACGCTTGTACGCCGAGCGTCTGGAAGTGTACTACAAGGGCCACTTGGTGGAACGCATGGAGCGGGTGCGCGGTGAAAGGGAGGCCAACGTCAATTACCGCCACGTCATCGGCTCCCTGGTGCGCAAGCCCGGGGCCTTCGCTCGCTACCGGTTCCGGGAGCAGATGTTTCCCACCATGACCTTCCGCTTGGCCTACGACGCCCTCAAGAGGTGGCGAGGCGAACGGACTGACGTGGAGTACCTGCGGATCCTGCACCTTGCGGCGACAACTATGGAGTCGACGGTGGACAGCGCCCTAGCCCTGCTGCTGGAGGCCGGTGAGCCCTTCGACTACGCCACGGTCAAGGAACTGGCGAACCCGGCTCCGCCGCGGGCGCCGGTGCTGAGCCTGTCCGGGATGCCGGACCTGAGGGTCTACGACTCCCTGCTGGCGGGGGTGGCCTGATGATGGAGGCCAACGCCATTAAGGTCCGGATCGGGGAGCTGTGCCACCAATTCCGGCTGCCCACCATGGGGGCGCAGTCGGTGTCCCGATTCACCGCCGCCGGGCACGGCGACGCCCTGGAGACCCTCTTGGAAGTGCTGGAGCAGGAGGCCGAGGACCGGAGGCAGCGCCGCATCGGCCGGCTGCGCACCGCATCCAGGCTGCCCGCCGGCAAGACCTGGGAGACCTTCGAGCACGACCGTGTGCCCCTGGCTCTGCGGCAGCAACTGGGCGAGCTGTCTGACGGCAGCTTCGTCGACCGAGGCGTCAACGTGCTGGCCTTCGGACTGCCCGGCACCGGCAAGACCCATGCACTGTGCGCCGTGGGCCACCGGCTGGTGGAAGCCGGACGCTCGGTGCTCTTCGCCCCGGCCTACCGGCTGGTGCAGGACCTGCTCGCCGCCAAGCGGGACCTGGCGCTACCGCGACAACTACGAAAGCTCGACAACTACGACTTCCTGCTGCTGGACGACCTGGGGTACCTGCCCCAAGGGGCCGAAGAGTCCGAGGTGCTCTTCACACTCATCGCCGAACGCTACGAACGCCGGTCCCTGGGCATCACGTCCAACCTGGTCTTCTCCCAGTGGGAGCACATCTTCGCCAACCCAATGGCCACGGCTGCGGCCATCGACCGGGTGGTCCACCACTCGGTCATCCTGGAATTCGACGTCCCCAGCTACCGCACCGGAGTGGCCCAGCAGCGCAGTCAGAAACAGGGGGTGAACCGGCAAGAATAATTGACGGAACCGGCAAAAGTAGTTGACGCTGAACAGGTTGAGCCGGGAGAGTTGCCTCTGCAGATTCAGCAGCCGTCTCTCGTCCCTGGCCTCCATCAACTCGTGCACCAGTGCGGCGGACGTGGTGAAGCCCACCGACATGCCCCGCTGGCAGGCGGCCAGGCCCTGTCCCAGGACCACGTGGGTCTTGCCGGTGCCGCTGTTGCCGACGGCGATGACGTTTTCACGGCGCTGGATGTATTCACACCGGGCCAGTTCCATCACCAGGGCCTTGTTCAGAGATGGGATAGCTGGAAAGTCGAAGGTGTCCAGGCTCTTCACCGCAGGGAAGCGGGCGGCCCGGATCCGCCGTTCCACCATGCGCTGATGGCGGTCGATGAGCTCCAGTTCGGCCAGCCGCAGCAGGTACTGGGGGTGATCCACACCCTCGGCAGCGCACTGGGCGGCCATCTTCCCGTACTCCCTGAGAAAGCTGGGCAGCTTCAGATCCTTCAGGTGATGCTCCAAGAGCAGCGTCGACCGGTCGCTCATGCCGCCCTCCCTGACAGGAGAGTCATATAGTGCTCGTGTAGACGTAGTGTTGACCCGCACCCTGGGCAGGTAGGGATAGAGCTCCAGACCCAGCCTGGGCGGCCGCCCCTCCAGCCGGCACAGCACCAGGTGCTTCACTGCGTCGAAGTTGATGGCTCCCAGCCGGAGGGCGTCCTTTGCCGCTGTAGCCACTTCCTGCTGGGTAAAGGTCTCCAGCAGCCTGAGCACCTGTACGTACTCCCGCTTACCCCGTCGTCCCATGCGGGTCTCCAGCAGACGCCGCAACCTGGACTTTACGCATTTTAAGCGGCATAAGCGAGGGAATCTGCAATACGATGGTACAGAGTGGCGGGGAGTTTCTGTACATCGGAGTTGGCGGTCGATAGTGAAAAACCCTCCGACACCAACCACCAGTGGCTACGTACAAAGGTGATGTCATCCATTACTTTTCCTGGATTTTGCGTAAAGTCGAGATTAGGTGATTGGCCAACACTAAACTAAAGCCAAGGTGAAATGCGCAGATGGTGGGGGCAAACGACGGAGCCGGGTCATTCTCCAAGTACGGATGAGAGGGATTCACCGGCATAACCCAGCTGGTCATCATCGCCACTTAAATGTACATCCCACCTTGGCTTTAGTTTAGGTGCGCGCGCCTCAACAAGTAGGGACAATCTCTTGTGGTTTGCCCCGGGAGCAGTTGTCGTCGCCAGAGCTTCGACAGCGATGAGGCGAAATGGGCCCGGGGTCTCGTTGCCAAGCCTCTGGACGAAGCCGCAGTCAACTTCCTTCACCTTTGGGGATATGTACACCGAGGACGACCTATCACAGCCGATACTTTTTCGCTAACCGACGTTAACAACGCCGGTTGCGATGCACGCTGATTGCATCAGCGAGGGGGTATCTCCCAAACTGGACTTTGCGCAATTCAAGCGGCGTAAGCAAGGGAATCGACAAGTCGGTGGTACAGAGCGGCCGGGACTTTCCGTATATCAGGGTCGGCGGCGGACAGTGAAAAACCCTCAGACGCCAGCCACAGGTGGCGGCGCACCAGAGCGATGGCATCCACGAAGGTCGGCGACGGCTTGGCGTACCAAGCCGCTGTGCGATGGGCCGAGGGTCGTTGTTGCCGCAGAAGATGGGCTGCCAGTGTGGCCCAAGAGAAGAGTCCCATCAGGATTGGCGTAGTACGGGCAATGGCCAGGTCCGACCACTGGCGTTGGGTCTCCACGCCCAGGTGAGCCCGCACCTCCTGAAAGGTGACCTCCAGTTGCCTGCGCAGCACAAACCATTCCAGTATTTGCGTCGGGTCCGCCGACGGATCGGTGCAGAGCAAGGCCTGGGGAGTGAATTCGCCCTGTGGGTCCCGAACCAAGACCCAGCGCAGGGGCACAGGCGGCTTGCCCGAGCGGTACCAGACCGCCGTTTGCGAGGTGAGTTCCAGCGTGCGGGTAGTGCCGTCGTACCAGGCTGCCGACACCTCGATCCATGACACGGTGGGCAAGTCCGGGAGTGTCTTCAGCGCGGGCAGCCGTTGGCCTTTCAGCGGAGGCCGACCGTTCTGGCCCATCTGACGGGGTGGCGCTGGTTCATAAAGGGCGGCGTCCAAGCGCAAGCGGGCGATGAGGGTAACGGGTTGAGCCAACGATTGGCAGCAGTGGAGCAGGTCCAGGACGGCGTAGCTGCTGTCGCCCACCAGCACCAGGGGGCGGTGGGGCAGCCAGCGGCGCAGTTGCAGGATCATCTGCCGCGCCCAGTCGGTGAGCTTTTTGTGGCGGCGTCCGCGCTGCCGGTGGTAGCGTTCCGAGGGCGCCAGCACAGTGAGAAAGGGCAAGGCCCAATAGCGTCCCGCCCAGGGGATCTGGCCCAGCCACATCAGGGAAATCCAGCGCAGGCCACTGGCCTTGACCAGGTGGCTCCGGCTGGAACGCACCGCATCGCGGTAGATGCCCAGGGATTTAATTTTAGGGCCACGGCGCCGTTCCAGGGTTTCGTCGATGCCGAAGACCAACGGACCATCGCCCTGATCCAGGTGTTGGAGCAGCAGCATGAGCAGGATGCGAGCCGCTTGGCGGGGCGACCACACCGCCCGGTTGAGCACCTCATGATAGCGGGCGTAGTCGAGGTGGTCGCTGCGGCCCATGACGCGCAGCGCCGCGGCCACAGTGCGTTGGCCCGGGGCCAGTATCGCGCCGACCAGCAGGATTTGGGCTTTCAGCCAGGCCTGCCCTCGGCCCCGACCGGGGGTCGGGTTGCGAAACAGCGTGGCGAAGGGATGGAGTACGGGTAAAATGGCATCGGGCAGGGTGAGCATGGCTGGACCTTCCGTGAGAAGTGGGTTTAGGCCAGCTTACCCTGTCTTTTTTACCTCTCCTAACTTTTGCGTAAAGTCCAGGCAACATGCCGAACTCCTCGGGAAGCTCCAGCCCTGGAACGGCGCGGCCTGGTTCCGAGCTCCCGCCTTACGCTCCAAGAGCGGCAGGTAGTGGATAGGGTCGTAGACGAAGTCGTCCCGCTCATAGGAGCGGATGTGCCGGGCGATTACCTCTGACCCGCAGCTGATGACCACCTCATCAACGTAGCCCCGAACCAGCACGTCCCGGTATCCGTAGGCCACCGGCACCGAGTAGTCCTTGGTCCTGTACCGGACCAGCGACAGGGAACTCACCCGGCCCGCCTGCTTCTCGCAGGCGTCGTATGCTACTGGCGGCAGCGACAACAGGGCGTCCAGGTCCCGCTCCATCCGCTGGCCGATGGTCTCCGTATGCCCCCTGAGCTTGGCGTCCATCCGTTCGAGGCATCGTCGCTCCAGGTAGGCATTGAGCGCATCGAAGCTCTCGAAGGACGGCACCGGCACCAGGAAGTTGCGCCGCGCGTAGCCCACCAAGCCCTCGACTTTGCCTTTGTCGTTGCCCTTGCCGGGGCGGCCGAACCGGTCCTCGAACAGGTAGTGGGACTGCAGCTCGGTGAAGGCGCTGGTGCATTTACGACGGCCATCTCCCAGTATCTTCGCCACGGCCAGCTTGGTATTGTCGTACAGGATGCTCTGGGGCACTCCGCCCAGAAATGCGAAGGCCGAGACGTGGCCGTCCAGGAAGGCCTCGGTGGTCTCGGACGGGTAGGCCTTGACGAAGCAGCCGTCGCTGTGGGGCAGGTCCAGGACGAAGCAGTGGGCTTTGCGCTCCACGCCGCCGATGGCCACCAGGGCCTCGCCGAAGTCGCACTGGGCGTGCCCCGGCGGATGGGACAGCGGCACGAACATCTCCCTGGTCTGGCGGCGATTCTCTCTTACATAGTCCTTGACCGTGGTGTATCCACCGTCGAACCCGTACTCGTCCCTGAGCCTCTCGAAGATGCGCTTGGCCGTGTGGCGCTGCTTCCTGGGACGCCTTAGGTCGTCCTCCAGGATGCGGTCGATGACGCCGGCGTAGGGCTCCAGCTTGGGTCTCTTGGGCGGAGACTGCCGGTGATAACCCGGCGGGACCGAATAGGCCAGCATCTTGCGCACCGTGTCCCGGTGCAGACCGAATATCCGGGCTGCTTCCCGCATGCTCATCCCATCCACCATCACCGCCCTTCGGACCCGCAGATACACGTCCACGCTGTACATCCGTCGCACCATCCATGGGGTCGGATACAACCCTATGAATGATGGCGGGCGGTACAGTATTTAGTCGCCGTTATGTTGACGTCCAGCGAAAGCGTCCGCGCTAACTGGCCAGCAGAAATGTCACACTCACCTCATGGAGAATGTGACTTTGACTGCCAAGGAACAGACGAGACTTCAGGTTCGGTCCAGCTAATACAACCCTGGAAGACCTGGTGCGGGTTGCGGGGACCCGGTGGACCATCGAGGAGTGCTTTGAGGAAGCCAAGGGACAGGTAGGGCTGGACCAGTATGAAGTGCGGAAATGGGAGGGCTGGTACCGTCACATCACCCTGGCGATGCTGGCCCATGCCTATCTGGCGGTGGTCCGGCAACAGGCCAACACCTGTTTCAATGGCAAAAAGGGGGAGAGCCAGGGTGGGATGAATCCCTGATACCGTTGACTATTCCCGAGGTACGCCGGCTGCTGTACCGGTTGATCTGGCAGCCTATCTTCTCGAACAAATCGGTGCTGGCATGGTCCCGTTGTGGAGGAGGCGCCATCAAGCCAAGGCCCGCCACTGCCACTACAAGCGCCGCCTGAAACACCTCAGCCAATATCTGCGGCTGTAGTACTAGGGCTAATCGACAATTGGGCTAAATCTAATTGAAGTTGTCGGTGAGGAACTGCGCGCAAGGAGGTAAAGTGTAACTAGGCAAGTGCAGTGTGGTGGAGGGGACGTACGCGATGGGTTACGAGTTTAGCGCCGCTCAGTGGCAGCGGGTGGAGGGTTTCCTGCCGGGGCGTCCCGGCTGGGTTGGCGTTACGGCCAAGGACAACCGGACCTTCGTCAACGGCGTTCTGTGGGTGTTGCGCAGCGGTGCCCGGTGGAAAGACCTGCCCGCCGAATATGGCAACTGGAAAAGCGTCCACAAACGTTTCACCCGCTGGGCCAGGTCTGGGATCTGGGAGAAGATCTTCCGAGTGTTGCTGGATGACCCGGACAACAGCTACGTTATGATTGATTCCAACATAGTGCCGGCCCATCAGCAAGCAGCCTGTGGCAAAGGAGGGGCCAAAGTGAGGCTCTGGGCCGCTCCTGCGGCGGACTGAGCACCAAGATTCGCCTGGTGTGCGACGCAAAGGGCCGGCCGGTTCGTTTCACCCTCACCGGCGGACAGCGGGCGGATGTCTCCCAGGCCATACCCCTGCTGACCGGTATCGAGACCGGGGCGGTAATCGCCGACAAGGGGTATGAAAGCAACAGGATACTGGCGTTTATCCGGGCATAGGGCACCCTAGCGGTCATCCCCCCAGGTCGGCGTTTTCTTAACGTCGATTATCGATGGCATCGTGGGTGTTGCAACGTATTACATGCACCACCATGCCATATAAGTCTTGAATACGTCTGCCTCGCGTAGCGCAAAACCCGGCCAATGGCTTTCCGGCCAGACTTCTAGCGGTCATACCGCCCAAGTCCAACCGCGGGGACCATTGGGAATACGACCGGGAGCTGTACCGGGAGCGCAACCTGATCGAACGGGTCTTTAACAAACTGAAGCACTGGCGTAGAATCGCCACTCGGTATGACCGCAGGAGCATCTACTTCCTCTTAGCGCTCTATCTGGTCGCCTCAGTTATCTGGGGTTAGCAATTGTCGATTCGCCCTAGGCGGATGTTTACAGAGGCCCCAGCATTCTTGAGGTAATTTGTTACTCCATTTGTCGGAGGCGGGGGTCAAGCTTGTCGCGCAGCCAGTCTCCGAATAGATTCAGGGACATGACGGTTATCAGCACCGCCAGCCCCGGAATGGTGGCAATCCACCAGGCATCGGCCAGCCTGTCCCTGCCATCGGCGACCATTGAGCCCCAGGCCGGTTCCGGCGGCGGGACGCCGGCACCAAGGAAGCTCAGCGTGGCTTCAACCAGGATCACGGTACCAACCTGGAGCGTGGCGACCACGATCAAAGTGTTGATAGTGCCCGGGAGCAGGTGAACGAACATGATTCGGAATGTGGATGCGCCTGCCACCCGGGCCAGGGATACGTAGTCGGCGGTCTTGAGCGTCAGGACCTCACCCCGCACCATGCGGGCGAAACGGGGCCAGATCCAGATTGCCAGCACCGCCACGATGATTGTCAGGGACTGGCCGAGTGATACGACCAGCACCAGCGCCACCAGGATCAGCGGCAATGACAGTTCGATATCCACCAGGCGCATGATTAACTCGTCCACCCATTTCCCATACCAGCCGGCCATCAGTCCGAGAGCTATCCCGAGGGTGCCGCCCACTCCCAGTGTGACCGCCGCCATTATCAGCGAGATTCTCGCGCCGTAGATGGTGCGGCTGAGAAGGTCGCGGCCAAGGTGGTCCGTGCCCAGGATGTATTTGGGGAATCCAGCCCGGCGAACGACCACCTCGACTTCCCCGCCCACTGCTGCGTTGGGATCGACTTCCCTGGCTTCCTCCAGCGAGATTTCCTTGAAGTCCAGGCCGAATTCCACATCTTCCACGATCAGCTTGAAGGCGGTCTGATCGTCGGACCAGAACCCGGGCAGATTCCGGTCCGTGAGGGTCCCTTTTGTCGGGTCGTAGGGAGAAATCCAGGGCGCGGTTACGCCGGCCACCACCACGACACTCAGGAAGAAAATTGGCAGTATGGGTGCCCGGCGAAGGGCCCTGAGTACGCCAATCAGCCGCTGCCGCATGGGCGGAGCGGTAGTCTGCAGAGCACTGCCTATCGCTTCTTGAGACACTTGATTAACCCGTTACCCGTTGATTTTCCGCTTTGCAGCGCAGCTCAGGCATAACGTACCCTGGGATCAATGTAAGCGTACAAAACGTCCACGAGAAAGGCTGACGCCACGTACATGAGCGTGAAGACGATGACCACTCCTTGCAGCACAGGGTAATCGAACGCCCACAACGCCTGCACCGCCAGCTGCCCCAGGCCAGGCCAGGCGAACACGAGCTCGGTGGTCAGCGAGCCGGTGATCAGGCTGCCGAGGTTGACCCCTGCGAAGGTCAGTGGTGGGATCAGGGCGTTGCGGAAGGCGTGTTTCCATATAACTCCCCGGCTGGATACTCCTTTCGCCCGGGCCAGCTTGACGTACTCGGAATCCAGCACGTCAAGCATTGCGGACCTCATCAGGCGGAGGTTGGCCGCAATGAAGACCCAACCCAGTGTGACCATTGGCAGGATGATGCTATTCCACTCGGAACGCCCGGAGGGCGGAACCCAGCCCAGCTTCACGGCGAACCAGAAGATGAACATGATGCCCAGCCAGAAGGATGGCGCCGACTGGCCGATCAGGGCCACCACCTTGCCTGTGAAGTCCAGTGGCCCGCCCCGCTTGATGGCGGAAAGTACACCCAGGGGAATGCCGATTGCGACGGAGAAGATGAATGCGGCCAGCCCCAACTGGAAGGTGGCCCAGACGCGTTCCGATATGACGTTTATTACCGGTCTGCGTTCCTTGATTGACTTTCCGAAATCGCCTTGGAAAACATTCGCGATGAAGATTCCATACTGTTGATAGTAAGGTTTGTCGATGCCGAGGGCTTTACCCAGGTCGTCCCACTGCTCCTCGGTGGCGTAGTCATCCAGGAGCATGGCGCGCGGGTCGCCGCCCGTGCGGGCCATGATAAAGATGATCACCGAGACCGCGAAGAGGGTGATTATTACGATAAAGAACCGGCGAACCAAGAAACGTTGCATAAATGAGGATTTATCCTGTTCTTTCGTCTACTTCCCGTTTCGTACCCTTTGTGGATTGTCTCCTGGTCCGTTCCGGTGGCCCGGCCTGAGCAAGAACTCACGGGAACCATTAGCTTCATGGATCTACCTGCCAGCAGGGATGCAGGCTGCGTACTCCGTGGGATTCGTCTTGCCCTTCAATCTCCCTGCTGGTCCGGAATCGGGATAGGCCTGTTTTGACCGTGTCTCTTGCTGACGTGCCTTCCGCGCATGTTTACTTGTGTTTGGTGTACTCGGTGCCGGTCAGGTACCGGCGGTCTCCGTGCTCAAGGTGTTGGCCCCAGTCCTGGACCTTGGTGCTGAGGGGCCAAAGTATGTCGACGCTGTACAGACCTTCGTCAACGACGTGGTCCCAGGTGAAGCGGGCGGCTTCAATCGCGACCTCGTACCGTGCGTCGTCGTCCACAATCATGCTGGCCCTTTCCAGGAGCTCGTCTAGAATCGGGTGCTCAAAGCCGATGATGCCGCTGGCGTTGCTGTTGAAGGCGTTGCCCAGCAGGTTCATGGGGTCGGAGACGCCTGCGGTGCCGTGGCAGTTGGCGCCGGTGTACTCCCGAGCTCTGTAGATCGGCGCGACGGTGGCGTAGGGAACCCGGTTGATACGGGTGCGGATGCCGATGTCTTCCCACATCACGGCCACGGCTTCGCAGGCCTCCACCTCGGAAGGTATGCCGCGGATGTCCGGGGTTAGAGTGATCTCAAAGCCGTCGGGATAACCCGCCTCGGCCAGCAGTTGCCTGGCCTTCTCAGGATTGAATTCCCGTTCCTGCATATCGTCGGGCAGACGGTGCATATTGGCTTCCCAACCCCAAAGCGCCAGGGGTTGGCCAATGCCACGGAGCAGCGTGTCCACTATGGTCTGCTTGTCGATGGCCATTGCCATGGCCAGTCGAACCTTGCGGGCCTGGTTCCATTCTTCGGAATTGATGTCTGGGCTGGCGGAAACCCAGGGCAGGTCCGGGTCCCA
Source organism: Dehalococcoidia bacterium (assembly GCA_965226875.1). GTDB lineage: Bacteria > Chloroflexota > Dehalococcoidia > Lucifugimonadales > UBA3495 > VXOI01. The sequence goes on from OZ245439.1 coordinate 384,568, forward strand.
GGAGGGCCGATCCAGCCCGGGGATATGGAAGTTGCCCAGGCCCAGGGCCACTTGGAGCGTGCCGCCGAAGGCCACTCTCATGTATTCAATGCCGGGCACCTGGTCAATGACCGGCTTGGAGTCGAGGTTCATCTGCATGGTGTCCAGGTTGCCGGTCTGGAAATTGGCCACGCGGGTTGACTCTTCGGGAATGTTGTAGAAGTACAACTCGGCGAAATCGGGTGTCTTGCGCCAGTGATCTTCCACGGCCTTCATGCGCCAGTAGGAGCCGCTGAGATGTTCCACGATCTCCCACGGACCGGTGGCGGCTCCGTTCAGGGCGGCTTCTTCGTCGCCCAGTTCCTCGGCCTGCCGCTTGCTGGTGATTGCCCCGATGTTGGGACGGGCCAGACGGAGCAGCATATCGAAGTGCGGCACGCTGGTGGAGGCCGTGACCGTGAAGTCGTCCACTTTCGAGATGGGGCTGCCTTCAGCGTCCAGCAACAGCCGCCGCACATGGCGTGAGTGGCCGTTCAGGGATTCAGGCGAGCCGAATTCCTCGAAATACCAAACGATGTCCTCAGCGGTCATTTCGCCGTAACCCTTGTGGAAGGGGACGCCCTTCCGGACTGTGAACGTCCAGGTCAGTCCATCCTCGGCGACCTCCCAGTCGCTGAACAACTCGGCTTGGAATACGTCGTTGACATCCTGGGATACCGGAGTTTCTCCTATGCTGCTGCCCACGAACTGGGCCTGAATGGTGCTGGACAGGCTGGGGTGAGCGGCAAAGGGATTGACCTCTCTGAAGCCGGTGTTGAGTGTCCCCTCGGGGCCAGTTGCTCCGGCAACGGTGGGAACAGGGGTAGGGGCCGGCTTCGCGGTTGGCACCGGGGTCGGTTCAGAAGGTCGCTGTGTAGGGGCAGCCGTCGTTGGTTGGGCCTGTTCCCTGGCTGGCTCTGCGGTAGGGGCAGGTGGGGATGTTGGTGCCGGCGTTGCCGTGGCCGATTCGCCGCACGCCACAGCCAGGACGAGACTCAGGGCTATCAGCAGTATTACTACGGTTCGCATATTCGTGATTCCAAGGCGTTTCATGGCTAACTCTCCAGCTTGGCATATTCCGTAGCCTTGGGGCTGGGCGCCGCGTAGGGATTTCGTTAGCATCACCGGGTTCGTAAGTGGTGTGAGTATATCACATCGGTAAAGGTGATAAATTTGGAGCTTATTTAGCTGGGCAGGTTATCAATTTCGCAGTAAGTATCCCCCGATGCTGCGGAAATGTATTCTTCTGACCTGCCCTGAGCGCCCTGCGAAATCCGTTTTTCTTGGGGCGGGCTGAAGCCCGCCCCAAGTGGCTTTTTAAGTAACCATGAACCTTCTTGGCCGAAGCCTATTGCCGGTGCGGAGCATATTCGAGGCCGCTAAGTACTCTCCGGTCTCCCTTCTCCAGATGCTCCGGCCAGGGATCCAACTTGGAAGACAGAGGCCATATCTTGTCGACCTTGTACAGCCCGGTTTCGGCTACGTTGTCGAACATCCATCGTGCGTACTTGGCCATGATTTCGAAGCGTTTGTCTTCGTCCACCGTCCTGATGGCTTCATCCAGCATCGCGTCCAACTCGGGGTGGTCAAAGCCGGCCGTGAAGCCGCCGGTACTGTGGAGAACGATGGTATGGAGCGCGAGGGGATCGAAAAAGCCGCCGCTGCCGTGGCAGTGCGCGCCGTTGTAGATGCGGTTTCGTACGCTGGGCACAAAGGAGTTGTAGTCCAACCGCTTGAGCTTGGGGCGGATTCCTATATCCTCCCACATGGTGGCTGGTGGCGGCGGCAAAACAGGAATCAACCTCACCCGGCACATCGCGGATGCTGGGAACAACGTCTATTTCGAACCCGTCAGCGCAGCCAGCCTCCGCCAGGAGCTGCCTGGCCTTCTCGACGTTGTATTCCCATCCCCTCCGGGTCACCTCGTCAAGGCGATGCTCGTTGCCCTCCCATCCCCACAGCACCAGGGGCTGCCCTTCGCCGCTCAGAATGGTATCCACAATGGTCTGGCGGTCTATGGCTATGGACATGGCCAAGCGTACCTTGCGTGCCCGATCCCACTCTTCCGAACTCGTGTCCGGGTTGCTGGACACCCAGGGCAGATCCGGGTCGTAACCCTCCCGCTGGTCCTCGGTGCCCACCCCAACGTACCAGTTGCCCGGCCATCCCAGGTGCTGAGCCGAACCGCCCTCCACCTGCATGAACTTGACGCCCTCCACCGCCTTCACTACCGGAAGGGAATCCAGGTTCATAACCATTGAGTCGAGCTTGCCGACCTGGAAGTTGGCTACCCTTGTGGACTCCTCAGGTATCTCTACGTAAATGAATTCGGCGAAGTTCGGTGTTTTTCGCCAGTGTTCCTCCACCGCCTTGAATTTCCAGAATTGCCCGGCGGCTGACTCCACAAACTCGAAGGGGCCGGTGCCGACTCCCAGCCGGTCAGCCTCTTCGTCCCCCAACTCGTCTGCAGCTTTCTTGCTGATTACGAACTGGTTCCAGGGCGCGCTGATATTTACAAGCATGTCGTACTGAACTTCGCCCGTATTCACTTCGATGGTGTAATCGTCCACCACGTTAACGTTGCCGGAGTCGTTGAGCCACAGCCTCCGCATCTGGTTCACCCGTCCGCAGGCGCTGTCAGGTGCCGCGCATTGTTCTACGGTCCAGACCACGTCCGCGGCGGTCATCTCCCCATAGCCCTTGTGGAAGGGCACTCCTTCCTGGAGTTTGAAGGTCCAGATCAGGCTGTCGTCAGAGATGGTCCATTCCTTCACCAGTTTGGGAATGAATCTGAACTCGTGGTCCACCGCGCCTAGGGTTTCGCCTAGGGTTACTCCGACAAACAGCCCCTGGGAGCCGGGCGTCAACCTGGGATGAGCGGTGAAGATGCCTAGATTCTCCTTCACGCCCAAGTTGAAGGTCCCCTCAGGCGCAGCCGTTGCCACCGGAGCCGCGGGTACTGGGGTGGCCGTGGGCGCGGGCGGAGCCGCAGGTACCGGGGGGGTGGCCGTAGGCGCGGCCTTGGGTTGCGGGTTGCGCAGTGGGCGCGGCTGCCGCCGGCTCCGTCGCCTCCGGCGTGGCGGTGGCCGAAGTGCCGCAGGCCACCACCAGGGTCAGGCTGAAGGCCAAGAGCAATACCGCCCTGAGGTCTATCATCCAACGGCGGGAGTGAGCCATAGGTGTTCCTCCGGATCTTTGCTCGTTACTGCCGGTAAGGAGCGTATTCGAGGCCGGTCAAGACCCGTTTGTCTCCGTACTCGAAGTGTTCCTGCCAGGAATCCACCCGGGGGCCCAGGGGCCATATTTGATTCACGCTGTACAGGCCCATCTCTACGACGTTCTCATAGGTGAAGCGGGCCACATCCACCATGACGTTGTACCGCTCTTCGTCGTCAACTATGTGCAGGGCTTTGGCGATTCTCTCCTCCATGTAGGGGTGTTCAAAGCCCACGGTGAAGGAGGCGTGCAAGGTCGTCAGCACCAGGAGCAGACTCAGCGGGTCGGTACGGCCTCCAGTGCCGTGGCAGTTCGCCCCCTGGTAGTCGCGGGTCCTGATCTGCGGCGAAAGGGTGGCGTAAGGAATCCTTTGCACCTTGACCTCGATTCCTATTTCCTCCCACATGGCCGCAATAGCCTCGCAGGCTTCCACCTCGGCCGGCACGCCCCGTATGCTGGGAGTCAGGGTTATTTCAAAACCGCCACCGGGGTAGCCCGCTTCGGCGAGCAATTGCCGGGCTTTCTCAGGGTTGTATTCCCATTGCCGGATCTCTTCGGGAAGCCTATGAAGGTTGTTTTCCCAACCCCAAAGCACCAGCGGTTTCCCTTCGCCATGCAGCAGCTCATCAACAATCTCTTGGCGGTCTATTGAGATTGCCATGGCTTGGCGGACTTTGGTGGCCTTTGCCCACTCCTCGGAGTTCGGGTCAGGGTTGCTTGATACCCAGGGCAATTCGGGGTCATAGCCGGGACGCTGGTCTTCGGTGCCCAGCCCCACGTAGAAGGCGCCAAATATGCCCAGGTGTTCTGTGGCCCCGCCCTCGACCCGCATAAACTTGACATCGGGAACTCTCTGTACGGCGGGCAATGAGTCGAGTCCGACGATATTGAATGTGTCCAGGTTTCCGGTTTGGAAATTAGCCAGCCGGGTGGACTCTTCCGGGATTTCATGGAATATCAACTCGGCGAAGTTCGGCGTCTTGCGCCAGTGGTCTTCTACTGCGTTCATTCGCCAGGAGACGCCCGACTGAACCTCCGCAATTTCCCACGGCCCGGTGGCTGCTCCGTCGGCGCTGGCTTGTTCTTCTCCCAGCTCGTCCACCTGCTTCTTGCTGACTATGGGCCCGGCAAAGGGAAGGCCCATCATGGGCAGCATGTCATACTGCACTTCTCCGCTATTGACCTCGATGGTGTAGTCGTCTATCGCTGTGGCCCCTCCTTTGGGGTTATCCCACAACCGCTTGAGGTGGCTCGCGCGTGGAGATATGCTGCCCTTCGCTCCATACTCCTGCATCGACCAGATGACGTCGTCAGCCGTCATCTCGCCATAGTTCTTGTGGAGCTGAACGCCCTCATGCAGCTTGAACGTCCAGACCAGGCCGTCCGGGGAGACAGACCACTCCGTGACCAGTTTGGGCAGGAAATTCCCGTCCTCCGTCGTAGCCAACAGGGACTCCCCAACGGAGCTCCCTATGAACAGCATGACCTGGCCGGGAGTCAGCTTGGGATTGGTGCCGAACAGCCCCAACTCCTTGTAACCGACGTTAAGGGTGCCCTCGGGCGCGGCCCCTGCGGGTGCTATGGGCGTCGCGGTCGGCTGGGCTAGGGGGACGGCAGTTGCGGTGGCCGACGGCTGGGCAGCAGGCGCGGCTTGGGTGGCCGTTGGCTGTCCTGCCGGAGCAGGCGGGGATGTCGGTGCGGCAGTTGCGGCAGACGCCGGCTCTGTCGCCTCGGGCGTGGCGGTTGCCGAAGTGCCGCAGGCCACCACCAGGGTCAGGCTGAAGGCAATCAGCAGTACCAGTGCGGACCCTGGTTTCGCATTCCACAGACTGACCATGGCGATCCCTCCAACCTGGCGGTTTCTATATGCCGAGAAACGGGCAGCTCCGGTGTTCTTGTTAGCTTCTCCGAGTTTGATTTCTGTAATAAGTATACCACGAGGATAAATTACGAATTTATACGAATCAGTTTACGCCATTTACTGGATGTTGCGTTGTATATATCTCTATGTAGGGCTATTTTTCGTAGCAATTGACACGGAAGGTGGCCAACCATTCCAGGTAACAGATGGGGCGGGCCCGAGACCCGCCCCGGAATCACGACATTGTCGAGGGTCAGCAGCGCCTATTGGCGATGAGGGGTGAACTCCGTGGCGCTGAGCGCACGGCGGTCGCCGTACTCCAGGTGTTCGAACCAGCTGTCAATCTTGGCGCCCAAAGGCCAAATGATGTTGACGGTGTAGATGCCGGCCTCCAGGGTGTTCTCATAGATGAAGCGAGCGAGATCAATCATCACCTCATAGCGTTGCTCTTCGTCAACAATGCTGAGCGCTTTCAGGATGGCCTCGTCGACGTAGGGATGGTCCATGCCGGCCGTCCAGCCGCCGGTGCTGCGGAACACTGTGGCGATAAGGTCCAGCGGGTCGGAGCGCCCGGCGGTGCCGTGGGTGTTGATCTGATTGTAAGTACGGCTGGCCAGGGAGGGACGGATCGTGGCGTATGGGACCTTGTTGAGCTTGGCCCGCACTCCGATCTCTTCCCACATGGTGCCAATCGCTTCGGTGGCCTCCACCTCGGCCGGTACTCCGCGTATGTCGGGGATCAGGGTCACCTCGAAACCGTCGGGATAGCCGGCCTCGGCCAGGAGCTGGCGGGCTTTCTCCGGATTGTATTCCCATTCCCGGATATCTTCGGGCAGCCGTTGGTACTGGCTGTCCCAGGCCCACAGGACCAGCGGCTCGCCCTCGCCGTGCAGCAGTGTGTCCACTATGGTCTGGCGGTCTATGGCGATGGACAGGGCGCGGCGTACCTTGGCCGCGGTCTTCCACGCCTCGGACTCGGGGTTGGGGTCAGACGACACCCAAGGCAGCGAGCTGTCATATCCGGGCCGTTTCTCGGCGTGTTCCGGCGTTCCGTGTCCTACGTACCAGTTGCCGTAGAAACCCAGGTGGATGGTGCCACCCCCCGGAATGCGCATGAACTTGACGTCCTGCACTTCCCTGACCGCGGGCAGCGAGTCCAGGGCCATATTGAATGTATCCACCAGGCCGGTCTGGAAGTTGGCTACCCGCGTTGATTCCTCGGGAATCTCCCGCCAGATCATCTCGGCGAAATAGGGAGTCTTTCGGTAGTGTCCCTCGACTGCGGCCATGCGCCAGAACTGTCCGCTCTGGTGCTCCACCATCTCCCACGGCCCCGGCCCGGCGCCGTTGGGACTGGCCTCGTCTATGCCCAACTCTTCAACCTGCCGCTTGCTCATGACGACGACGCTGGGCCGACTGAGAACGTTGAGCATATCGTATTGCAGGGTCCCGGTATGCACCTGGAGCTGATGGTCATTAACGATGGTGGTGCCGCCGCCCGCATCCTCGTTGAGCCACAACCGCCGCAGCTGGCTGCGGAAGGCGTTGGTCGATTCTTCGGAAGCCAGCTCACTTACGGACCAAAGCACGTCCTCAGCGGTCATCTCCCCCCAACCCTTGTGGAACTGTACGCCCTGGGCCAGATCGAATGTCCAGACCAGTCCGTCGGGTGATACGGTCCACCTCTCAATCAACTTGGGGCGGAATTCGTTGTTGGTGTCCATGCCCACCAGCGGCTCGCTGACCGTGACCCCCAGGAACAGGCCCAAGCCGCCCGATGCGCGTACCGGGGCCGACTGGAAGGGGTACACCTCGGTAAGTGCCGCTACCAGAGCCCCGGCCGGCGCGGCCGCTGCCTGGGCCACATCCGTCGGCGTCGGTTCGGGAAGTGGCGTCGGTGTGGCAGCAGGCGCGGAGGGTGATGTCGGCTGTGCGCCTGTCTGGGAACCGGACGGCGTGGCTATCGCCTGGGGCGCTGCTTGAGTGGCAGGCGCTGCCGCAGGGCTAGCCGTGGCCGCTGGTGCTCCGGCCGGAGTGGTCGCCGCAGGTTCAGGCTCTTCCGTGGCCGAAGTGCCGCAGGCGACCAACAGCGTCAAGCAAATGGCCATTGACACGAGTAAAGGTAACTTGAGATTGGAAATCCAACTATGAACCATGACTATTCCCCTTTCGACATAATCTATGTTTCTGAGAGAAAAACAGAGAGTTTGCTGGTTTCTTAAAAATATTTGAGAATGATGGAAATGAAAATACCATAAGTGGATAAGTACGTAAAGCGCTGACATTTTAATGAGAAATACCAGCGAACTGAAAACTGAATCCGCAATAATCTGCTGGATAACGTGAATTAATTGCAGCCCTTTGGTCGCTTGTCTCGTGAGACTTTGGCTGGAGCCTTCCGTGCCCAGTGGCCGCACTGGCTATTTGCCGGAACAATTGCAGCCGTCCTTGATGGGCAATGCTTTTGGTCTGAGATCACACCCAAAGTTAAATGACATAAACGGCGGAGATAAAGTGGGCCGTGTGGGCGGAAGATTGCTGAGTATCGGCGACCTAATAGTGTACCGCCTGCCATCATTCATAGGGTTGTAGCCGACCCCATGGATGGTGCGATGGATGTACAAGGTGGACGTATATCTGCGGGTTCGCCGGGCGGTGATGGTGGATGGGATGAGCATGCGGGAAGCAGCCCGGGTGTTCGGCCTGCACCGGGACACGGTGCGCAAGATGCTGGCCTATTCGGTCCCGCCGGGTTATCGCCGGCAGACTCCGCCAAAGAGGCCCAAGCTGGAGCCCTTCACCGGCGTCATCGACCGGATCCTGGAGGACGACTTAAGGCGTCCCAGGAAGCAGCGCCACACGGCCAAGCGCATCTTCGAGCGGCTGCGGGACGAGTACGGTTTCGACGGCGGATATACCACGGTCAAGGACTACGTCAGAGAGAATCGTCGTCAGACCAGGGAGATGTTCGTGCCCCTGTCCCATCCGCCGGGCCACGCCCAGTGCGACTTTGGCGAGGCCCTGGTGGTCATCGGCGGCGTGGAGCGCAAGGCCCACTGCTTCGTCATCGACCTGCCCCACAGCGACGGCTGCTTCGTGAAGGCCTATCCTGCCGAGACCGCCGAGGCCTTCCTGGACGGCCACGTCTCGGCCTTCGCCTACCTGGGCAGTGTGCCCCAGAGCATCCTCTACGACAATACCAAGCTGGCCGTGGCGAGGATATTGGGGGATGGCCAGCGCCAGCGCACCCGCGCCTTCACCGAGCTGCAGTCTCACTACCTGTTCGAGGACCGGTTCGGCCGCCCCGGCAAGGGCAATGACAAAGGCAAGGTGGAGGGCCTGGTGGGGTACGTGCGCCGCAACTTTCTGGTGCCCATACCGTCCTTCGAGAGCTTCGATGCGCTCAATGCATACCTGGAGCGGCGATGCCTGGAACGAATGGACGCCCAGCTCAGGGGCCACACGGAGACCATCGGTCAGCGTATGGAGCGGGACCTGGACGCCCTGTTGCCACTGCCTGCGGTGCCCTACGACGCCTGCGATAAGCAGTCGGGCCGGGTGAGTTCGTTGTCGTTGGTCCGGTACAGGACCAGCGACTACTCGGTGCCGGTGGCCTACGGACACCGGGACGTCCTGGTACGGGGCTACGTGGACCAGGTGGTGATCAGCTGCGGAACCGAGGTCATCGCCAGGCATCCCCGATCATACGAACGCGACGACTTCGTCTATGACCCCATCCACTACCTGCCGCTCTTGGAACGGAAGCCGGGAGCCCTGGATCAGGCCGCTCCGCTACAGGGATGGAACCTCTCCGAGGAGTTCGGGACGCTGCGCCGTCTGCTGGAAGCCCGCATGGGACGCAGGGGCAAGCGTGAGTATGTACAGGTGCTCAGGCTGCTGGAGACTTTCTCTCTTGAAGAGGTGCACACAGCCGTCAAGGGCGCCCTCCATCTGGGGGCTATCAGCTTCGACGCAGTGAAGCACCTGGTGCTGTGCCGGCTGGAGGGACGGCCGCCAAGGCTGGACCTGGAGCTGTATCCCTACCTGCCCAGGGTCAGGGTCAGCACCACGTCCGTCGGGGACTACATGACTCTCCTGTCGGGGAGAGCGGCATGAACGACCGGTCAACTCTGCTATTGGAACACCATCTGAAGGAGCTGAAGCTGCCCAGCTTCCTCCGGGAATACGGGAAGATGGCCGCGCAGTGCGCCGCCGAGGGTGTGGATCATCCCCAGTACCTGCTCAGGCTGGCTGAACTTGAGCTCATCGACCGCCACCAGCGCATGGTGGAGCGGCGGATCCGGGCCGCCCGTTTCCCCGCAGTCAAGAGCCTGGACACCTTCGACTTCCCAGCCATCCCATCGCTGAACAAGGCACTGGTGATGGAACTGGCCCGCTGTGAATACATCCAGCGCCGGGAGAACGTCATCGCCGTCGGCAACAGCGGCACCGGCAAGACCCACATGGCCCTGGGACTGGGCCTGGCCGCCTGCCAGAGGGGGATGTCGGTGGGTTTCACCACCGCCGCCGCATTGGTCCACGAGTTGATGGAGGCCAGGGACGAGAGGCGTCTGCTGAATCTGCAGCGGCAACTCTCCCGGCTCAACCTGCTGATCATCGACGAGTTGGGTTTCGTTCCACTGTCCAGGACCGGCGCGGAACTGCTCTTCGAGGTCTTCAGCCAGCGCTACGAGCGAGGCTCCATCCTGGTAACCACCAATTTGCCTTTCGACGAGTGGACTGAGGTCTTCGGCTCGGAGCGGCTCACCGGGGCGCTGCTGGACCGGCTCACCCACCACGTCCACATCCTGGAGATGAACGGCGAGAGCTACCGACTCAAGCGCAGCAGAGAGAACGCTGCAGCACAAGCCCCGGACGAATCAGACAACCCATAAGTCGTGCCAGAAGCCGTCCTCACTCACTCACTCACTCACCCGCCCAGCCTGTTGCCAGCCTGCCTCTGTGACACCTCTCCCGAACAACTGGCGCGGACATTTACGCTGGCCAATGACCTCTCTGGTGGTACACTTTTGCTCCGCCCCACTGGTATGTTTTGTCGACGCCCTTGACATTGCGTGCAGTCGGAGCCATGTGTGGTCGCCGGAGTTGCTGCGGGGGACTTACCGGAATGGATGCGACAGAGTAGGGACAACCGGCTATCCCTTACGGAAGCGGCACAATGGCTTCTTCTCCAGTTGATTCGACAATGCGCCTGTCGGGACAACTAGAGCGATTCGACAATTGGACGAAACCGTGTCGGAACGGCAGGGGAAGAACGCGGAGCGGGTAGGTAGAGCGTAGCTCTGGAGCAGAAGTGAGGTGGAGGGGAGACGGGGATGCAGCGTTACGAACTGAGCGCTTCTCAATGGCGTCGCATAGAAGGATTTTTTGCTAGGGCGTCCCGGGTCGGTGGGGGTAACCGCCAGGGACAACCGGATTTTCGTGAACGGTGTTCTGTGGCTCCTGCGCAGCGGCGCTTATTGGAAAGACCTGCCCGCCGAACATGGCAACTGGAAAAGCGTTCACAAACGCTTTACCCGCTGGGCCAGAGCTGGGCTATGGGAGCGGATCTTCCAAGTCCTGCTGGAGGACTCAGACAACCGGTACGTCATGATTGATTCCGCCATTGTTCGGGCCCACCAGCAGGCCGCCGGTGGAAAAGGGGGGCTATGACCAGGCTTTGGGGCATTCCAGAGGCGGTCTGAGCACCAAGATACACCTGGTGTCTGATGCTCCGGGCAGGCCGCTGCGCTTTGCCCTCACGGGAGGTCAGGCAGCGGATGCACCCCAGGCCATCCTCTTGCTGACCGGTATCGAGACCGGGGCGATAATCGCTGACAAGGGGTATGAAAGCAACCGTGTACTGGCATTTATCAGGGACCAGGGAGCCGAAGCGGTCATACCGCCCAAGGCCAACCGCAGGGATCCTTGGGAATACGACCGGGAACTGTACCGGCAGCGCAACCTGATTGAACGGGCCTTCAATAAACTGAAGCACTGGTGCAGAATCGCCACCTGCTATGACCGCAGGAGTATCTACTTTCTATCAGCCCTCTACCTGGTCTCCTCTGTCATCTGGGGTTAGCAATTGTCGATTCGCCCTAACCTAGCGCCCATCAGGCTTATAACTTAGCGAGCCGTGGGGTTTGTCGGGTGTAGCTATGTCGGTACTCCTCGGCCGGGATCTATCCCTCCATAAACGTGTCAAATACCTTCTGGTGCACCCGTTGTCTCTCAGATTGCCGCTGGCGTTCTCCACCCATCCCTTCGGCCCTAAGATCTGGTTCTCCCGCGGAAGCAAACAATGGACATATAACCAAGGTGCTTGAACGATGTGGCTGAGCCTTGGAAAGGCTAATCTGTTGCGTCGAGTTCATTCAAGAGTCTCTCGGGTACTGTCGGGGTCGGTCCGTTCCTTGCCGCTTCCGACATCTCCTGGCGGCGTCCCCTCAAGTAATCCTCCCGTTTCTCGCAAGACAGGTCCCACGCTGCGTCGGTGTATGCCAACCAGGAGGGAATGTACTCCCGTTCCGCAGCCGCTCTATCGAGACCACCGTGCTCGTCATAGAGCCAATCAAGAAACTGGTCATCTTGTTGCCAAATCCGATGGTAGAGTTCGGAATCGCGGTGATTGGATGTCCTTACTCCTTCGAGGTAGGGGGGTGGAACTTCCCAGCGAGGTCGTCCTTGCCTCTGAATGACGTCTTGACAGTGATGCAGATATTCCCAGTCTTTCAATTGGGCCGCGGTTACCCAAGATTTGGCATCCGCGCAACCTAACATCCCCCAGTCGACTTCAACGATGGCCCTCATCTTTCGCTCTTCCTCCCACACACGTTCGATTGATCGGGCGATGTCCTGGCCACTCCTACTTGCCAGAGCCTTCTCGTAACACCTGATGCGTTCTTCAATGGCGTCCCGGCATATCTGTGATACGTTTATGTATTGCTTGAGCGGCTCTAGACGCCGGTGCAATCCGTTGGGGATGTTAACGCCGATTCTCATCAAGGTTCCCCTGTCTCTGTATGTATGTATGTAGTATGTTTATAATAAACGTAAGACATACTTTTGCTGTTGCCAATCTCGGTCGATCCGAAGTCCTCCCCTGTAATGCCCTGGTCTCACCCAATCAGTACAGATAATTCGGGCTGAAGTGTCGAGGAAGCACCTCGACCCAACGTACTGACAACCGCCAACGAAGTCTCGTTCAAGACTAAACCAAAGCCAAAGTGGGATGTGCATTTGGGGTGTGCCCGAAATCGGGCTGAGAGTCTCGCAGGAGTGCTTCGGCCCTTGAATGTAGGACGGTCCGGCAGCGCCCTTCGACTTCGCCGCTCCGGTTGGCCAGGCCAGAGAGGAAATTGCCGACTCCCTGCTGGACCAGGGCCTTGCTTCCCAGACACAGATTCCCTGTCGCCTCCTCTCTCACCCAGCCCCAGACCGCCTCGCCCGCGTTGCAGTCCGGGCTGTAGCCCGGCAGAGCCTGCCCTCGTGAAAACGGGGGTTCACCAGCCGCAAGTTCAGGCCCAGGCTCTCCAGGTATGACCGCATCGCCGGACCCCGGTGCGCCGGCGCATTGTCCCAGATTACGTTGAACCGTCCGCCGCGCCTCTCCCGCAACTGTTCCAAGAAAGCCACGGAGCTTTCCCCGTTGCTGTTCCCCTCCAGTTCCATCCATTCCAACTCGCCGGTCTCCCAGCACACTGCCGAGTAACAGCTGGCCTTCTCGCCGTGCCTGGGACTGCTGGAGTCCACCAAGGCCGGCTCCCCTTTCAGCACCCATTTCCCCCGCAATTCCGCGTCAGCCCGGGAGTGGGCCTCGTCGGCAAAGAATATCTTTCCGCCAGTGCGTCCCGCCTCGTATCGCAGGGCAGCGTACTCCGTTATGAAGGCCTTCCGTTTGGCTTCGTCCGCCTGGAGCAGCCGCTTCTTGGGGCGCTTGAAGACAAACCCCAGCCGGTGCAGAGCCTGCCCCCGTGGGGCGGGGGGGAACCCCCGGACTGCTCGAAGACCAAGGCAGTGGGCCCTCCCTCCCCGATGGCCGACGCCCTCCTGAGCTTGTAGAAGGGGGCCGATGGTGTAAGGGTCCCGTTGCAGTGCCTGCGCCGTCGTCGTCGATGACGTCCAGCCTTGGGCCAAGAGCCAAAGGGCGTGCCAACGCTCCCGCTCCCGGGGCGTGGGCTTCGGAATCATCGGCCGACGCAGATCCTTGACTCCCATCTGCCATTGTTCCAGAAACCGCGCTATCTCCCTCACGCCCATCACCAACCCCTCACAGACGACACGGAAAGTAACCCAGCGACTCCGCAAATTCACCCTTTGTTTCTGCGCTTTTCACCTTGGCTTTGGTTTAGATGCCACAACCGTTGGTAACCGCTTCCCGAGGGCTGATAACTTCGGGGGCAATCGACTCGTGCATAGACAATCGCCCCAGCGTTTGATAGTTTGTCAGCACTCAGTCGAAGCATTACTGGGCCAACAGGTATAACTCAGGGGGATTTCAACAACACCCCCGGAAGCGCAAGGCTTCTTGTTCCAAAATGCTAGGACCCAAGGGGCCAGCCCTTTCGCGATTCTGGTGTGGTTTCACGGCGGAGGCTAGGTAATCGGAGACTTGGACACCGCCGCCGGCCCGTCACAGCATAGGTGCGTTGGGACGGACTGCGTGGTGGTTTCCGTAGACTACCACCTGGCGCCGGAGATAAAGTTTCCAGGGCCTGCCGAAGACTGCTACGCCGCCACCTAGTGGGCGGTGGTTAATGCCGCCGCCATCAACGGTGATCCGGCCCGAGCAGACGTTGGCGGGAACAGCGACAGAGGGAACCTGGCGGCGGCCATATCTCTCATGGCTCGCGACCGCAACAGTCCCGCTATCTCGTGCCAGCTTCTGGTATATCCGGTGACTGAGCGAACCGTGGGCACCGCTTCCTACCGCGACAACGCCTCCGGTTACTGGTTGACCCAAGACGGCGTGAGGTGGTTTTGGGACCAATATCCGGTTAACGACGGCTATGTTGCCAACCCCCGCGCCGCGCCTGTCCAAGCCGGCGTCCTGTCGGACCTGCCTCCGGCGTTGGTAATTACCGCCAGGTTAGACTCGCTCCGTGGTGAAGGAAAGGCCTGCGCCGAGTTGCTGCGGAACGACGGCGTTGCAAGCCTCCTTCGCCTTGGTGGGCCAAAGCTCACCGCCTTTGAGTAGGCATTCGACGTAGCTTGCTATCAATAAATTTAGCGGGGACTCATGGAAGTAGGACTCTACATACGCGATTACATGGAAGACGCCGACCGGCCCATGTACCAGCAGGTGGAAGAAGCCGCCGAGGTATGCCGTCGCGCCCAATCTTTGGGGTTTTCGGTCATTTACATGCCCCAGCACTACATATCTCACCCCACCGTCTGGATGCAACCGATGCAAACGCTGGCCCGATTGGCTCCCGATGCCGAGGGCTTGAAGCTTCTGACCGGCATTCTGTTGCTTCCCTACCACAACCCGGTGGACATCGCCGAGCAGACGGTAACGCTGGACCACATCAGCAACGGGCGGTTCATTCTCGGAGTGGGGTTGGGCTACCGGCAAGCGGAGCTTTCTGCATTCGGAACCAACCGGAGAGACCGGGTGAGCCGGTTCGAAGAGTCCATTGAGCTGATGAAGCTGCTGTGGAGCGGGGAGGAGGTCAACTACGATGGGAAGCACTGGCAAGTACATGACGCCAGGCTGGCCCTGACCCCGGTACAGGAGCCGCATCCTCCGATCTGGATTGCGGCGCAGAGCCGCGGCGCGGTGCGCCGTGCCGCGGCCCTCGCCGACCGGGTTATCCTCGGGCCGCAGCCGGGATGGAAGGACATCAGCGTCCTGACCCGCCAGTACAAGGAAGCACTCGAAGAGTTGGGCAAGGACCCCGCAGGGCGAATCGGCGTCCACCGCTCCATCGCCATTGCCAAAGACCGTGAAACGGCCATCACCCAGGCCAGGGAAATGGCTGCAAAGAAAGCCGGTATGTACAGCTCTTTCAATATGCAGGAAAACACCACGGTCGATTTTGGACTTGGTGGGCAGCGGGAGTTGCCCGATTGGGCGGTAGCCGGCAGCCCGCAGGACTGCGCCGAAATCATCAACCGTTGCAAGGACGAGGAAGGCCTGGACTACATCGGGCTGGCCAGCTTGAATTTGCCCAAGGAATTCCCTGCCAGGCTGGAGTACTTGCAGCTTATTTCCGAGGAACTGCTGCCGCACCTGCAATAACGGAAAGGATTAGGTTCTGTTGACATTTGCATTTGTAACCGATGTGCAGGCCCATTTCATGTCATTCCAAGTGCAGGAAAGCACGAATGGCCTTGAATCGGAGTGATAAGTCCAGGATTCTTCGTCGCTATTCCCCCGGAATGACCCGCAACAGCGAAATGTCAACAGAACCTAGCCATGTCGACACTTTTCCTTGAGGCTTTCGGACAGCTTTCCCCGGGCACGAACTTGATCGATTCCGAGGAGGAGGACCTCTATAGCGTTTTCCGTGCGCGTGCTGAATTGATGGGTTGGTCCACCACGTCTCCCCACGGCCGCTCGCTGCTCTGGAATATGGAGGAGGCAGAGCTGACCGCCGGAATCGACGCATCTCGGATCGGATGGGTGCAGGTTGGGCTGGAAGTTGGTGACGTCGAGCAATACAG
This sequence comes from Dehalococcoidia bacterium, assembly GCA_965226875.1. Lineage (GTDB taxonomy): Bacteria > Chloroflexota > Dehalococcoidia > Lucifugimonadales > UBA3495 > VXOI01. Next base: position 400,331 of record OZ245439.1, read on the forward strand.
GGTGCCTCCGACACCGGTATCAGGTTTCGGGGGACGCCAACGCCCCGGCGAGCCATCTGTGACGCTGACGGCGTTGATCCAATGCTTCGATGACGCGCTCCGCCGCTTTGGAGACGTTGAGTTGTCTGGGATCCAGGTGACAGCAAGTGGCCTGGACCCCAGCACACGATCCAGCGCGGGCGGCTATCTTAGCTCTGTGCGAAATTGGTTCAACACTACTATGAAGGCCAGAGCTAATGCGCTCATCACTTTTAACCACGAGTTGCACGGGGGCCATGCCGAGGCTGAACTGGTCGCCAGCCTCCAGCGCAGGAACACCGGATCGTTCGAGTTCGGACCAGTAATGGCCGTGCCCGAGGGGCACTCGATCAAGGTGCCAGTAGAGAGTGAGGGGATCGGCGTCTCCCCTGCGCACTCGGGTCTCGGCATCTCGGTCACGCTGCCCGAGTGGACGGCGAGCGCTGCGGGGTGGGTGCTCGCAAGCGTCATAGACACAGCGCGCGGCTTTGCACCCGATGTCCGCAACTTCGCAGTTCGAATAACACGGGTTCGGTGACGGTAAGCGCGGTCTGATGTAGAGGAAGGAAGTATAGGACTTGGGTGTTCCATCAGGTCCAGGGCTATGAAATGAGGAAGTGCGCAATGGCCGGCAATTCACAATGGACTCCCGAACTGAGCCGACGCTGGGATCAGGGAATAGTTCGTTACCCGGATCCGGCGGTGGAGGTTCTGGACCCACGCTTCCGCGCCTACCGAATCGGGAATGCCGCCATAGAGCGACTATATACCGGAGCGCGTTGGGCCGAAGGTCCGGTATGGTTTGGCGACTTTAGGTCACTGATCTTCAGCGATATACCCAACAACCGGATGCTGCGATACTGCGAGGTAACCGAAAAGGTCACGCTGTTTCGTCTGCCCTCCAACTACAGCAACGGCAACACCCGCGACCGGCAAGGGCGTCTGATTACTTGCGAGCACCTGACACGCCGGATTACCCGCACCGAGCACGACGGGAGTCTCACCTTGCTACTGGACCGCTTCGAGGGCAAATCCCTCAACGCCCCAAACGATGTGGTGGTTCATTCCGACGGAGCTGTTTGGTTTACTGACCCCGGCTATGGAATTTCGGTGTCGTATGAGGGAGAGCGAGCCGAGGCCGAACTTCCCACGCGGGTATACCGGCTGGATACTGCAACCGGCGTAGCTACGGTGGAAGCCGACGATCTGGTCAAGCCCAACGGCCTGTGCTTTTCCCCGGACGAGTCACGGCTGTACATTTCCGACAGCGGTATCTCCCACGACCCTGATGGACCGGGGCACATCCGAGTCTTCGAGGTAGTTGATGGTCGGAAGCTGCGTGGCGGCCAGGTTTTCGCCGATATGTCCCCCGGATTTGCCGATGGAATGCGGACTGATCGCGACGGCAACCTGTGGTCCAGCGTAGGCTGGGCTGGACCAGGGACGGATGGCGTGCACTGCTTGACACCTGACGGTGAATTGATCGGCCGGATTCTCCTTCCGGAACCCTGCTCAAACCTGTGCTTCGGCGGCGTCAAAAGGAACCGTCTGTTTATGACCTGTAGCCAGTCCCTTTATTCGTTGTACGTAGAGGCGATCGGTAACCAAAGCCCCTGGCAACCACTTCCGCGTTGACGAGGGTCGCCAATCTCATGGCCTTACCCCATTTTCTGTACCAAGCTAAGTGCGCTTAGTGCGAGTTTCGCAATCTCCTCCCTTCTGCCTGGACGAATGCCGCCACCACGGCCCGTCCCCAGATGCTAAAATCCCCTTGGAGACTGGCAACTAAGAATTGAGTATCGGCCACTGGCGATCAAGCGTCGGCCGACCGGAGGCGTCTTGGCAATAGCAGAATTGGAAATCACCAATCGCACCAGTTTCGCGTCTGGCGAGAGCTTCGGCGACGTGGGGGCGTATGAGCTTCTGGAAGGCATGGCCCACTACGCCGTGGAACCGTCGCACGTCCAGAATCAGGGGATTACGGACCTGGACCTGGCGCCCCGCAATTCCGCTGGCAAGGTGGAGTTTTCGGCGGACTTCGCCATGCTCCAGCCGGTGAACATCGACAGGGGCAACCGCCGCATCCTGTTCGACGTGGTGAACCGGGGCCGGAAGACCGCTCTGACCATGAACAGCGTCCCCATCGCTACTGACTCCACCGCGCCCCTGGACGCGGGCAACGGCTACCTGATGCGACGGGGCTACACGGTGGTCTGGGGCGGCTGGCAGGCCGACGTGCCGCCCACTCCCGGACTCATCGGACTTCAGGGACCGGAAGCCATCGGCCCCCAGGGGCCTCTGACCGGCAAGATTCTCTGCCAGTTCCAGTGCAACGAACCCACCCAGGTGTTCCTGCTGGCAGACCGGCAGCACTTGCCCAATCCCGCCGCCGACCCTGAAGAAGCGGAGGCCATTCTGACGGTGCGGGACCTGCCCAACAGCCCCGCTATACCCGTTGACCGGAGCCAGTGGTCCTTCGTCCGGGTCGAGGATGAGGACGTGGAACCGCAGCACAGCCACATCTATATGCCCTCCGGGTTCCAGCCGGGGAGGATATACCAGTTGGTCTACACCACAACCGGCAGCCGCATCGTGGGACTGGGGTTCGTCGCAATGCGGGATGCCGTCTCTTTCCTGAAATACGGCCCGGCCCCGTTTGATGGGAGACGGGGGAACCCCTGCGCCGGGGCTATCGACTACGCCTACGCCATGGGACGTTCCCAGAGCGGGCGCTTCCTGCGCCAGTACATCCATGTGGGCATCAACGAGGACGAAGAAGACCGGACGGCCCTGGACGGAATCATCCCCCACGTGGCAGGCGGGATGCGCGGCGAGTTCAACCTGCGCTTCGGGCAGCCCTCCAAGGACGTCTGCTACATCATCCCGGAGATGTTCCCCTTCACCGACACCCCACAGACGGATCCGGTTACCGGCGCCCGGGGTTCCCTGCTCGACGCCCAGGAGCTGCGGGGCAAGGTGCCCAAGATCATGTTCTCCAACACCTCCGCCGAGTACTGGCGTGGCGATGCCGCACTGATCCACACCGACCTGGAGAGCCTGACCGACGCTGCGGAGTCGCCGTCGGTCCGCCGCTACCACTTCGCTGGTTGCCAGCACGGCTCAGGCGAGTTTCCTCCGCTGGAATTCCGTGCGAGTGACGGGATCAGGGGACAGCTTCCCCTCAACAGCGTTGATTACGCTCCCTTGTTGCGGGCTGCGCTGGACAACCTGGACCGCTGGGTCACCACGGGCGAAGAGCCTCCCGCCAGCCGTCATCCCAGCCTGAACGACGGCACGGCGGTGGAGTCCCATACGCTGCTGGAACGGTTCGCCCAACTCCCGCGCGTGCGGGTCCCGACCCAGACCATAAGGGCGATAAGGCTGGACTACGGACCGGAGTCGCACCTGGGGCGCAGCACCAAGTTGCCCGCCGATGAGGGAGCGGAATTCCCGGCGCTGGTGGCCGACCTTGACGAGTCCTTCAACGAGCGGGGCGGCATCCGCCTGCCGGACCTGACAGTCCCGGTGGCCACCTACACCGGCTGGAACCTGCGCGACGAGAGCATCGGCAACCCCGACCTCTTCATCGGCATCACCGGCGGCCTTGCCGGTTGGACCCTCTCCCTGCCCGCCACCCAGGCCGAGCGCGAGTCCTCCGGCGATCCGCGAGCTTCCATCGAGGAACGCTACGCCGGCCGCGAGGACTACCTGGAGCAGGTGACCCGCGCCGCGATGGACCTGGTGGCCGAGGGCTACCTGCTGGAGGAAGATGTGTCCGAGCTGGTGGACCTAGCGGGGCGGAAGTACGATTACTTCGTGGGAGACGGCGTGGCGGGCTGAATTCGCCCGGAGACTGAGGTAATGCGGGCGTGGCCATTGCCGTCTCCTTGCGCCGCAGATCAGGCAGCGTTGCCTCCCAAGTGGTCTAACTGACCGGCGCCACCGCCGGACGTGCCAGTTGCCGCGCGATAAAGCCCTTCATCAACTCGATGGCCCGTTCGGATTCAGGTCCGGGCATATTGCCGAAGCGGTGGGGCATCCCTGGGAACAGTTCCAGCTCTATGTCGCCCCCAGCGGCCCGGTACGCGGCCTCGAACTTCTGGGGAATGAACAGGGGGATGTTGGAGTCATTGGTGCCCTGGATGATAATCGCAGGGGGCAGCTCCACTGCTTCTCCCCGTTCCAGGGCCTCCTGCGGGTTTCCTTCGTGGAGGCTCGCGTGGTCCGTAAAGTAGGACTCCGTGGGGCCTATAAATCGGTCGTCGTCGATTTCGCGGGCCCATGTGTAGCGGGCGTGGGGGTCAACGACGGGCCAGCAGCACAGCATGAATCGCAGTGAAGCGTCGAAGTCCTCTCCTCTTGGAAGCGGCAGCGACGCATAGCGGGGGTCCTTGGGACGCATCCCGTTCAGAGCTACGGTATGACCGCCGCTGGAGCAGCCCATTGCGCCCACCGATGCCGGGTCTATGTTGAACTGTCGGGCCTGGGCCTTCATCCAGCGGGTGGCATAGTTAGCGTCGACGATCTGGGCCGGGTAGGGGTGTTGCGGGGCCAACCTGAAGTCCACGGCGACGACCACTATGCCGCTGGACGCCAGGGCCAGATTCATGGAATGGTCTTCGGAACGATCGTTCAGGAACCATCTGCCGCCGTGGACGTTCAGCAAGCCTGGGAAGGGCCCTTTGCCCTGGGGCTGGTAGATGGTAGCCTCCAGGCTGCCGCTCTCGTGTTCCAGGTAGACCAGATCGGTCGTTTCGACGTCGAATCGGGCTACAGGATTGTATTCAACGCTGGTCATGGTCTCTCCTTTGCAACTTGCGGGCGTTCATTCCACGGGGGCGCTGGTGCGCAACACACCCACAGGATGCCGTTGACCATCGCGCGATGGTCGTTGCCAGGCCGTCCGGTGTCCATAGAGCATCTTGGCGGCACACTCGCCGGGTTGCCTCTCATAGCCTGGGGTCAACCGGCTCGCTTTCCAGGGCAAGTACAGCGAAGGCGCACTCATGTACCCGGTAGAGAGGCTCTCCCTCGACAAAACGCCTGAGACCTTCTACACCCAATGCAAACTCCCGAAGCGCCAGCGACCGTTTCGTGGAGAGGCCGCGATTTCGCAGGCGTTCTATGTTCTCCGGCAGGGTGTACTCCGGCCCGTAGATGATGCGCAGGTATTCGGGGCCCCGGCACTTCATGGCGGGCTGCACGATGCCCCGCTTCCCGGTGGCGATAAAGTCCATCGGCTTCACGACCATACCCTCCCCGCCCTTGCTCGTTAGTTCGTCCCACCAGCGTATGGCCTCAAGCTCGTCCGCGGCGTTCAGGTCTACTGCCTGATGCCTGGTAGCCTGGAACAGCCCTGGATCAGCCTGGCACAGGCGCTTGGCCACGTCCATGTGCCAAAGATGGGCCTTATCTGTATGCACCTGGCCCTCGCTGGCCATCAGGTGGAACGGCGCCAGCCGGATGTCGGCGAGCGACCCCACCGGCCAGCAGTACTGGGCATAGGCGTCGCTGTAGAGTTGGGCCAGGCGCAGCCGCTCTTCGACTCCGGGCAAGCTCTCGCTGGCGTCAATACCCCGCGCTGCCGTCTGCCGGAGGAGCGCTTCCGCGGCCGTGAGGCTGATCCGCGCCGCTGCGCCTACCGCCGCATACTGTTCGCGGAGCAACTCCTGCGCCTTGACGGACCACGGCATGAGTTCACTGTCCAGCACCACCCAGTCGGTGCCCAGTTCCGACCAAAGACCCGTTTCGGCAAGCGCCGAGCCGACACGTTCCAAAAACTGCGCCTCGAGGGCGCGGTCTTCAAAGAACCTTCTTCCTGTCCGCGTGTAGCAGGCGCCAATGCCCTCGCCGGTGATGCCGAACCGCCGCTCGATCGCTGCGGCGTCCCGCCCCGCCACGACGATGGCCCGTGAACCCATATGTTTTTCTTCGCAGACCACGCTGGACACGCCGTTATTGCGGAAGTAGGCAAACACCTCTGTTGGATGTTCCAGCATACCGGGGAGTTTGGAGCTATCGCATGGGGATATGGTGGGCGGAAGGTACACCAGCCAGCGGGGGTCTAGGGCAAAACGGCTCATCACCTCCAGCGCCGCCGTAGCGTTCTCTTCCCGAACCGTGATATTGCCGCGCAGCCGCGTCGCTACGATACGTTTCCCCAGCACGTCGTCAATGTCAAGGAGGTTCGCCGCGCGAGCCTCGGCGGGCGCGGAGGGTTCGTCTGTCCGGGCGGCATCAGCCAAAGGTCTCGCCGGCTCATAGTAGACCCTAGCCGCCGGAGCCGATACCAGCTCTTTTTCCGGGTAGCGGAGCGCGGTCAGCCTGCCGCCAAAGACACAGCCCGTATCTATGTTAATGGTACTGTTGAGCCAAGCGGGATCCACAACCGGGGTATGACCGTAAACCACCATCGCCCGGCCACGGTAACCGGCGGCCCAGTTGGCGCGCACCGGGAGACCGAACTCGTCGGTCTCTCCGGTGGTCTCGCCATAAAGGCAGAAATCCCGGACCCGCGCGGACGCCCGGCCCTGATATTCCGCCTTCATTCCTGCGTGGGCCACCACCAGCCCACCATCATCAAATACGTAATGGCTGATCAGTCCGTCGAGGAACTCGGCAACCCGCTGCCGGAACGCCGGGGACTCCAGTTCCAGTTGTGCCAGTGATTCCGCCAGTCCGTGCGATACCTGCACATTCCGGCCCCGGAGCTTGCGGACGAGCTTGGACTCGTGGTTGCCCGCGACGCATAGCGCCACGCCGTCGGACACCATGTCCATCACCAGCTTCAGCACTTTGGCGACGCCTGGGCCGCGGTCCACGAGGTCGCCGACGAATACGGCTTTCCGGCCCTCCGGGTGGGTTGCCGAAAAGCCGGTTTCCCCGTCAGCGCCGGCGCGGGTCTCCAGTCTGTAGCCGAGGCGTTCGAGGAGGATGGCCAGTTCATCGAAGCACCCGTGGACATCACCGATGATGTCGAATGGCCCGTGTTCGTGCTGTAAGTTGACCCACAGGGGCACCCGCTCAACGGTGGCCTCTTCGACCTCCTCGGGAGAGTTGAGCACGAACACATGCCGGAAGCCCTCGCGTTTCAGCCCGCGCAGCGACCGCCGGAGCTGTTCCGCCTGCCGATGCACCACTTGCGGGCCAAACGGCCGGTCGGCGCGTCCTTTGTTGCGGGCCAGGCACAGAGCCTCCGGCATATTCAGCACGATGGCCACTGGCAGGCAGTCATGTTCCTTGGCTAGTGCCACCAAGGACTTGCGGGCCTGCGGCTGTACGCTGGTGGCGTCAATGACGGTGAGGCGTCCGGCTCGCAGGCGCGTGGCCGCGATGAAGTTGAGCAGGGCAAAGGCGTCGGGTGTTGCGGCCTGGTCGGTGGCGTCATCCGCCACCATCGCCCGGCAGGCGTCCGAAGACACCACTTCCGTGGGCTTGAAGTGGCTGGCGGCAAAAGAAGACTTCCCCGATCCCGTTGGGCCAATGAGCGCCACCAGACACAGTTCAGGAATGGCAATCTTCATTGGGTAAAGACCCCCATCTGAGTCGGCGCTCCGTAAGCGGGGTGCTCGGGGCCGATGTCCTGGAAACGCACATCGTACTTGCGGCGCTCCGCTGCCTGCCTCGCCCAAGTCTGGAATTGTCCCCGTGTCCACTCGAACCGGTGGTCCCTGTGCCGGAACGCCCCGGCGGACAGCCCGCCGAAGAGGGTGTTGTACTCTGCATTGGGCGTCGTGATCAGCACCGCGCCGGGCTTCGCGGCCCCGAATACGACCTCCTCAAAGGCGTCAAGCCGTGGGGCGTCTATATGCTCGATCACCTCCATTGCTACTGCGGCGTCAAAGCCGGACAGCCGCTTGTCCCGGTAGGTCAGGGAACCGTGCAGCAGGGTGATGCGCTCCCGTTGCTGAGTGGGCAGGGAATCGAGGCGCAGGCGCAGGCGCGCTGTTTCCAACGCCCGGTGGGAGACGTCCAGGCCGGTTACCGAACGAATCGCCGGCTCCCCGAGCAACTCGCCAATCAGTCTTCCTTCACCACAACCAAGGTCCAGCACCCTGGTTGCCCCAAGGGTGCGGAGCGTGGCCAGCACTGCTTGTATGCGCTGCTCTCCCAGTCGAAGCGGAGTTTCAAGCCGCTCCTCTTCCTGTTCCTGCCGCGCTGCGGTGATATCCGGGTCGGTCTGGCCGGCTTCCAGCAGTTGGGTCAGCGCCTGGCGCACCAAGCCGCGCTGATGCTTCAGGTAGCGGTGGGAGATCAGGTCCCGCTGGGGATGGCTGCCCAGCCACCCCCCGCCGAAGCGCAGCAGCTTGTCTACTTCATCGTCGCCGACCCAGTAATGCTTGTCGTCGTCCAGTACCGGCAGCAGCACGTACAGGTGGGCCAGCAGGTCCCTGAGCCGGGATTCCGATGTGAGACGCACACTGTAGTACGGGCTGGCGCCCCACTCAGGAAAGCGCGTATCGAGCGGGTGTCCCTGAATCTCAACAGTGTAGCCGAGCGGCTCAAACAAGCCCTGGATGAGGTCCGCTCCTTCTCTGGATGGCACCACTGCGATCTGGGCCTCCAGCGGAATGACCGACTCGGCCAGCTCTGGGCGCTCTTTGCTTGTGCCAGCGAGCGCGCTGCCGAATACGGAAGCGATCGCCACGCTCAAGTGGGATGATGCGACGTAGGGGCGGTCGTTCACGTATTGCTCCAGCCAGCCGCCGGAACTGGGCGCGCCGGGCTTGGGGCGTACCAGGCCCACCGGATCGATGCCCAGAAGCAGTGCTACGGTGCAGCGGTCGCGCTCCGCTTCGGGGTAGAAAACATCAGCCCGCCCGAATGGCAGCGTGAACGACTGCAACCGGCCCGGGTTTTTATGCAGCAAGAACCCAAGGTCGGTCGCTGGCTGATGCGTCGTAGAGATGGTGAGCAGCACAGCGTCAATCGTAGGGCAGACGCACCTGGATTTCAATGTCAGCGCTTTCCGGGGAGGACGGGGATGGGGCCCGACCGGCAGCGAGAGAGGGCCCTCTGTCCTCTCTTGGCAACCGTCCGTGATTCGCGGGACTTGTAAGGATGCCGTCCACTGGACAAGGACGCCAAGAGCGCATTCGGCCCGCTGGTGTAAAGTGGAGCCCGGGCCAAGTCGCCCACGCCCCGGTACAAGCCAAAAACACAGGAGGACAGCCATGACAGTTCTGGCGGACTATTCGGACAAGTACGAGACCGTTAGCGTGCATCGGGAAGACGGGATACTCCAGGTTACCTTCCACTCCGGGGACGGGAGCCTCCTCTGGGGCGAGGCTTCCCACCGGGAACTGGGTTACGCCTTTGCCGACATCGGCGCCGACCCGGACAACAGGGTTGTCATTCTCACTGGCACCGGCGACGACTACTGCGCCAACTTCGAGCCCAACCGCGCCACCCGGCGGATGCCCAGGGATTGGGACAAGACCTACTGGGAAGGCAAGCGTCTGTTGACGAACCTGCTTGAAATCGAGGTGCCGGTCATCGGCGCGGTCAACGGCCCCGCCACCATCCACGCCGAGATTCCGGCGATGTCCGACATCGTACTGGCGTCGGAGACCGCCACCTTCCAGGATGCCCCCCACTTCCCGCGCGGCGTTGTGCCCGGCGACGGTGTCCACGTCATCTGGCCGTTGCTGCTGGGACAGAACCGGGGCCGGTATTTCCTCCTGACCGGGCAGACGCTATCGGCCCAAGAGGCGCTTAACCTGGGCGTGGTAGCCGAAGTGCTGCCCAAGGACCAACTGCTGCCCCGAGCCTGGGAGTTGGCCAGGCAGTTGGCGGAGAGGCCGCCGCTGACCCTGCGCTACAGCCGCGTCGCCCTCACCCTGCAAATGAAGCGGCAGATGCAGGACATGCTGGGCTACGGCCTTGCCCTTGAAGGCCTCGCCTACGTCGACGTGTCGCTCTCCCAGGGCTAGACAGGGGCCAACCAACCGGGCGGATGAACGTTGAAAATCCCGTCTGCCACAGTCTAAATCACCTGGAAATGGGCTTCGGTGGGCACGCAGTCAACCCCGTTTATGGGGACGATGTCCTGCGGACAGGCGGAGAACACGACGACGCAGTCCATCTCGGCGCGGAGCGTCAAGTGATCTCCCGGCCTGGACACCGGCGGCTCGAAGCTCACCGAGCCGTCCGGTGCCACGGGGATGTTCATGAACAGGTTCCATGGGCTGGGCGTTTCCGGCGGAGTCAGGCCCAACTCCGCAAGCGCCGCGGCCAGGTTGTCGGTGCAGTTGTCGTGGTATCCCTCGCAACCCAGCAGCTCGTAACGATAGCGGTCGCACGCCGCCAGCAGCGTGTCGTGTATCCCACCCGAAGTATCCTCCGCCAAGGTCAGGATTGGCCGCCTGCGGTTGGTGACCATGGACTGCCCTACGGCGGGAATGATGCGCCCCAGGGATGTGCGGGAGTGTTCCATGGACATGAACTCGGTCAGGTCGCCGCGCCGGAAGGCCCAGGTGTCAACGACCTGCTGTCCATGGGTGTTGATCACCCTGACACTCTGGCCTCGAGCCACCAGAGAGGCCTTGCCCCGCCGGGCGGGGATGGCAATCAGAGATGCAGCCGTCATATTGGACACCTCCAGTCCGCAATTTCTCCCTCCCCCCAGAGGGAGAGGGAACTTCCAGAAGACCCTCGGTCATCATGATGACGCATGGCGCCACCCGGCGAAACGCTTGTAGAATGCCCAGTGTAGAATGCCCAGTGTAGAATGCTCAGGACAACCCCGGAAACGATACGATCCTTCCCAACCTCCCGCGCAAAAGGAGAGGGCAAATTATGACCAACCAGAATGCAGGAGCGAAAGACGGGCTGGCCGGCCGCTCCAATTCGGCCATCGAGTCCTCGAGGCAGGCCCTGTTCGACCTTTCGAAGGATGTCCATGCCCACCCGGAGCTGAACTACCAGGAATTCTACTCCTCCGACGCCCTGGCCGAGTTCCTAGAAAAGCATGACCTTGCGGTTGAACGGGGCATCGGCGGCGTGGAGACGGCGTTCCGGGCCACCATTCCGGGAGGAGGCGGCGAGGGCCCGACAATCGCCGTGCTGGCGGAATACGATGCGTTGCCCGAGATCGGCCACGGCTGCGGACACAATCTCATCGCGATGGCCGCCATGGGCGCCGCCCTGGGCCTGAAAGCCAACGCCCAGGACCTGCCGGGGCGCGTGGTGGTCATCGGAACACCGGCAGAGGAGGGGGGCGGCGGCAAGATTCGGCTGCTGGAGGCCGGGGTATTCGACGGCGTTGACGCCACCCTTTCCTCCCATCCATTCTCCAACCGCACCATAATACCCGCGGCATCGCCGAAGGGAGAGAGCTGGAGCCTGGCCATGGTCGGCTACCGGTATATGTACCACGGCAAGGCGGCCCACGCCGCCGCGGCCCCGGAGGCCGGCATCAATGCTTTGAACGCGGTCATCCACCTGTTCACCGGCATAGATGCCCTGCGCCAGCACCTGCGGGACGACGTCCGCATTCACGGCGTGATCACCGACGGTGGCACGGCGCCCAACGTAGTGCCGGAGTTCGCCGCCGCCAACTTCATGTTGCGTTCCAGGGACGGGAGATACCTGAGCGACGAGGTGGTGGGCAAGGTGAGACAGGTGGCGGAAGGGGCGGCAGCCATGACCGGCGCGCGCCTCGAGGTCGAGGAATTCTATCCCTTCTACGAGAACGTTCAGCCCAATGTGACCCTGGCTCAGGCGGTGGGAGCCAACGCCCAGGCGCTGGGAATCAAGCTGGATGAGCCAGTGCCGGGCCGCCCGGGCAGCGGGGCTTCCACCGATTTCGGCAACGTCAGCCAGGCCATGCCGGCCTTCGAGCTGCGGTACGCCGTCAGCGAGACGCCGGTGCCTTCGCACACCAGGCAGATGCAGGAGACGGCCGTTACCGACCTGGCCCTGTCAAACGCCCTGCTGGTGGCCAAGGCCCTGAGCCTGACGGCCAGCGACCTACTGCGCGACGCCGCGCTGGTGGAGGCCGCCAAGGCCGAGTACGCCGACCGCAGCGGCTGACGGTTTCGCTGTACCCGGCGTCGCCCCGCAGAGGCGGCGGGTCACGCGACGAAGGGGAGAACTTCCTCGGTGAACCGCGCCATCTGACGCATTTGGTCCGGGGAAGCGAACCTTACGATGAAGTAGTCGGCCCCGCATTCCTTGTAGGCTTGTATCGTGTCGATACACTTCTCGGTGGGGCCGAACACGCACAGCAAGTTCTTGCTGATGACGTCGTATGGGATGCTGTAGTACGACCGCATAAATTGGTCGCCCTCGGCCAGGGCGGCATCGGTATCATCGTTCAGGTTCACGGAGACATACAGGCAGCGGCCTATGCCCGCCGGGTCGCGGCCCATTTCTCCGGCGCACTGTTCGATTCTTTCCCAGCATTGGGTGAACAGTTCCGTAGATGGGACGTTGGTAATCCAGGCATCGCCCAACTCGGCGACCCTGGCCAGGCCGCGGCGCACCCAGTTGCTGGAAATCCAGAGGGGGATGGACGGCTGAACGGGCCGGGGTTCCAGCTCGACGTCTTCAAGGGGATAGAACTCGCCGGAGTTGCTGACCGGCTCTCCCGTCCACAGCGCTCGCATGACGCGGATGCTTTCCTCCATCCGGGAGGCGCGTTCCATAATCGGAACGCCGACGGCGGCGTGTTCGGCGACGAACATCGGGTTGTTGCTGCGGCCCGCTCCGAGTCCCAGAATGGTGCGCCCGCCGGAGATGTTGTCGATGGTGGCCGCGGCGTGGGCGAGGTGGACGGGATGTCGCAGGGCGTTGAGCAGGACGGCGGTGCCGACCTTGACCCGGCTGGTGCGGGCGGCGACGGCGGCCATGGCCGTCAGCGGCTCCATGCGGGGCTTGGAGGTGATACTGTCGCCGACCCAGACGGAGTCATAGCCGGCCCGCTCGGCGGCTTCGGCCATCTGCCAATGTCTGCTCCACCCTGGGGCCGTTGCTCCCGGCGTACACCAGCACGCCCCTTGTGGGTAGCAGGACTCCGAAATTGTTCGCAAGCGCCATTGTGTCAACCTCTCCCGGGCATACGTTTTGCCCCGCCTTGGGTGCCGATGGCCCATTATACATTTATGCACACCCCGCTTCCGCGAAGCGATTATAAGGGGACATAGGCGGCGTCCCCCCTGACAGTCGAGGTCCTTCGCTAAGACGCGATTGCCGTGAAGAACAGGGTCCGGGATCTTTTAATTCTCCCTCTACCAGAGGGAGAGGGAACTTTGCCTGAGAATGAAAAGGCCCTGGGAATATGGCCAACCCTTTCTGACGGGGTTCCCTTTCTGACACGGTTCTTGGAGAAGGATATAATACGGGCCGGGAACAGGTGCGCCGGCCCTAGAGGACGCTGCCAAGGGATACCATGGAAGTAATCGGCTCCAATCTGCGAATCGCCGACCGGAATTTTCTGGACAACCAGGCCCGTATGGAAGACTTGGTGCGCGACTTGAAAGAGCGGCTGGGCCGAGCGCGTGCCGGCGGCGGGGAGCGCGCGGTGGAGTTGCACCGCAGCCGTGGCAAGTTGCTGGCCCGGGAGAGAATCGAGGGGCTGGTCGACGCCAACACTCCCTTCCTGGAGCTGAGTCCACTGGCGGCGTGGGATATGTATGACGGGGAGGAAGCGTCCGCCGGGATTGTGACTGGCGTCGGCGTGGTGCACGGCAAAGAGGTTATGGTTCTGGCCAATGACGCCACAGTCAAGGGCGGCACCTACTACCCGATCACCGTGAAGAAGCACCTTCGCGCGCAGGAAATCGCCCTCGAGAACCACCTGCCCTGCATTTACCTGGTGGATTCCGGCGGAGCCTTTCTGCCATTGCAGGCGGAGGTATTCCCCGACCGGGACCACTTTGGTCGCATCTTCTACAACCAGGCCCACATGTCGGCCTTGGGCATTCCCCAGGTGGCGGTGGTCATGGGGTCGTGCACTGCCGGGGGCGCGTACATTCCGGCCATGAGCGACGAGGTGGTGATGGTGCGTCAGCAGGCCACCATCTTTCTCGGCGGGCCGCCGTTGGTGCGGGCGGCCACGGGGGAGGAGGTGGACCCGGAGACCCTGGGCGGCACCGAGGTGCATACCAGGGTGTCCGGGGTGGCCGACCACGAGGCCGCCGACGATGAGGATGCCCTGGCCATCACCCGCGACATCGTCGAGAACTTCGTGCGGCGGCGTACTCCCCCCTTCGAAGTCTCCGTACCGGAGCCGCCGGCCCACGACCCGGCGGAGCTTTACGGGATAGTGTCCCCGGACAACCGGCGGCAGTACGATGTGCGCGAGGTGATAGCCCGCATCGTGGACGGTAGCCGCCTCCACGAGTTCAAAGCCCGGTACGGGGAAACCCTGGTCTGCGGCTTCTCACGCATCTGGGGGTATCCGGTGGGAGTGGTCGCCAACAATGGCGTCCTCTTCTCCGAGAGCGCGCTGAAGGGGAGCCACTTCATCGAGCTGTGCAGCCAGCGGGGAATTCCCCTGCTGTTCCTGCAAAACATCACCGGCTTCATGGTGGGCCGACAGTACGAGGCAGGGGGCATTGCCAAGGACGGGGCCAAGATGGTCATGGCCGTGTCCAACGCCGCCGTCCCCAAGTTCACCGTAATCATCGGCAGCTCCTTCGGGGCGGGAAACTACGGCATGTGCGGCCGGGCCTACCAGCCCCGTTTCCTGTGGACGTGGCCCAACTCCCGCATTTCGGTCATGGGCGGACAGCAGGCGGCGGAGGTCCTGGCCGCCGTGAGGCTGCAACAGCTGGAGCGTCAGGGCAGGACCCTGGAGCAGGAGGAACGGGACGCCCTGCAACGGCCCATCCTGGAAAAGTACGAGCTGGAGGGCGACCCCTACTACAGTACCGCCCGCCTTTGGGACGACGGCATCATCGACCCGGTGGACACTCGGACCGTGGTGGGCCTGGGAATCGCCGCTTCCATCAACGCCCCCTTCCCAGAGAAGAAACAGGGTGTCTTCCGTATGTGAGGGCCAGCCTTCTTTTGCTTCGTCCACAAGTTCCCGCCCCGTATGTTTGTTCCTGAGCGTGTCGAAGGATGTTCTCCAAAGTCCTGGTAGCCAATCGAGGCGAAATCGCGGTCCGCATTAACCAGACTCTCCGCGCCATGGGGATTACCCCCGTCGCAGTCTATTCCGACCCGGACGCAGGCGCTCCTCACGTGACCACGGCGGAGCAGTCCGTGGCCCTGCCTGGCAATACCGCTGAGGAGACCTACCTGAGCATCCCCAAAATCGTGCAGGCCGCCCGCGACTGCGGGGCTGATGCGATACACCCCGGCTACGGTTTCCTGTCGGAGAATCCGCAGTTCGCCCGGGCCTGCCTGGACTCGCAGATAATCTTCATCGGGCCAACTCCTGAAAGCATGGAGGCCCTGGGAGACAAGCTGCGTTCCAAGGACATCGCCCTGAGCGCCGGGGTGCCGGTGGTGCCCGGCTCTCCCGAATGCCTGCCGGGGGATGCCGCGGCGGGAGAGTTCGTGGAGCGGTGGGGGTTCCCCCTGCTGGTAAAAGCGGCCGCTGGAGGCGGCGGCCGGGGTATGCGCCTGGTCAACCGGCAGCGCGAGTTGGACGAAGGCATGGAGTCGGCCAGCCGGGAGGCCCAGGCAGCCTTCGGCGATGGCAGGGTCTTCCTGGAGCGTTACATCAGCAACCCCCGCCATGTGGAGATACAGGTGCTGGCCGACGGCTGCGGGCATACTATCCACCTGGGCGAGCGGGAATGCAGCGTACAGCGGCGCCACCAGAAGATAATCGAAGAGACTCCCTCCCCGGCCCTGACGCCGGAGTTGCGCCAGCGCATGGGCGACGCCGCCATCGCCTTGGCCCGCGAGGCCGGGTACGTCAACGCCGGGACAGCGGAGTTCCTACTGGACCCGCACAGCGGCGAGTTCTACTTCTTGGAAATGAACGCCCGGCTCCAGGTCGAACACCCGGTCACCGAGGCCGTCCTGGGGTTGGACATGGTGGAGTGGCAGGTCCGCATCGCCAGCGGGGAACCCCTGACGCTGCAACAAGATGACATCCAGCCCCGGGGCCACGCCATAGAGTGCCGCATCTACGCCGAAGACCCATACCACGACTTCGTACCGTCCATCGGCACGCTGCTGCGCTGGCGGCCCCCCAGCGGCCCCGGCCTGCGGCTGGACAGCGGTGTGGTCCAAGGACAGGACGTGTCTATCTACTACGACCCCATGCTGGCGAAGCTGACAGCCTGGGCACCGCGGCGCGACCTGAGCCTGCGCCGGATGGAGGTGGCCCTGTCTCAGTTCCTGGTCTTGGGCGTGATGAGCAACATTCCCCTGCTGCGGGCGGTGGTGGGGCATCCCCAGTTTCAAAGGGGCGAGTATGATACCGGCTTCCTGGAGTGGAACCCGGCGGTTACCAGCCCGGCCATGCCCGGCGAATCCCGCATGATGGCCCGTGCGCTGGCGGCTTGGGCGTCGTCCTTCGGCCAGCTCAAAACTGTCGGCCCGGCGTCCCCGGCTGTCGGGGGCGACAGCCGGGTCAGCGTCAGCCCCTGGCAGTCCGCAGGGGGGCAGAGGTTCCCATGACTCAGGGCCAGGGCGAGATGCGCGAGATGTACCCGGTGACGGGAGAAGCCTATCGCTATCGTATAGATGAGGGGGAAAGCTCTTTCACCTTCGACCTGGAAGGGGAGGCAGGGGCGGGTTTGCCAGCCGGCATTGCACTCAGCATTGAGTCGCGGGACACCGGGGAAGGGTTATGCCGCACTGAGTCGGGCCGAATCCACGCCTTTGCCTGGGCCTGGGTCGGCCCGGAGCTGCACCTGTGGCTTGATGGCGCCCTGTTCGTGTTCCAGCGGGCGGAGACCCGGCGGCGCGGCAACGCTCCCGCCGCCGAAGCATCCGGCGACATCCTGGCCCCCATGCCCGGCGCGGTGCTTGAGGTGCTGGTCAGCGAGGGGGACCGGGTGGAGCGAAACCAGACCGTCGTGGTCATGGAGTCCATGAAAATGGAGCTGACGATCACGGCTTCCCGCAGCGGCGTCGTGCGGCGGGTGGCGGTGCAGCCGGGGCAGCTGGTGGAACGAGGTATGCGCCTGCTGGAGCTGGCCCCCGAGAGCGATGCCGGGGAGTGATGACCGACGGAAACGGCCATCCTGGCATCCCGCCCTGCGTGGGATGACAGGATGAGTACAGAATCGGAGCAGTGGCGGGTTTTACGCAAGGCCGTTTGAATTAAGAGGGCAGGGGACAAGTCCTCCCCCGGAGGGCAGGGGACAATTGCAAGGCCGTGGGCAACTGGGGAATGGGCCCGACAGGCGATTGGGTACCAGGCAAGATCCCCGGCGCAATTATTCCGCGTCAGTGGCTCCTGGTTCAGTCGCGGCGCGGCTCCATTAACTCGCTTAGCCTTATCAGGTTATCCAGCAGCGGCGGGGCAAGCTGGCGCTGGTGTGAGTTGCGGAGCAGCAGGAGCAGGCGCAGTTGGGCCGCCAGGTCGTCGGCCAGCGCGCGTTTGGCCTCGGCCACGGTGTCGGCCTCTACGGGGACGCGCACGCCGTTCAGGGGCAGGTGGTGCTTGGCTTCGCCGGCCCAGTACTTGTCCAGGCTGTCCAGCACCACGATGGGGATTTCGCTCTTGACTACGAAATTGGCATTGGGGGAGCAGTCCTCGGGGCGCAGGGAGTCCACCAGCACCCGGGTTACCTCCGAGTGGCTGAGGTGGAAGACGGCGGAATTGGGCTGGCTGGAGTCTACGTCGCGCCAGTTCCAGTCGGGCGGCGTGGCGTAGTCAACCCCCGGCTCCACGGTAACCGGCAACGACAGGTCTTCGGCCAGCGGCGGGCCGTCACCCTGTTCGGGCGGCGCTCCGGCGGCTGCCGACGCATCGTCAGCCGGCATGGTTGTTGCTCCCGTCGGTGTCCAGCTCCCAGGCGGTGTAGACCTGCTCCGGCAGGGTGATGGGGCCAACGGCGTTCTCGTACTCGCGGACGTGCTTGGCGGTGAGCAGCGCGAGGGCCTTGAGCATCTGAGGGCTGACCTTGATGCGGGCCCGGAGGATGGGTTCGCGCTCCTCCATCTGCTCGCCGAAGAACAGCACCGCAGAGTAGAGGCTGCTGAAGATGTGCATCGAGTCGCTGTAGAAGGTGATGGGGTCCAGGGAGCCGCCTTCGTTTGCCTGGGTGTCTCCCGGACGGGCGAAGGTCTCTTCCTGCGGTGTCTGGTCTTCCGGCGGCACGTAGGGTCTCTGGACGACTGGCATGGGGCCTCCCGATAGCGCGATTATTGCCGCCATTATACAGGAATCCAGGGGGCGGCATTGGTGGAAAGAGCGGGCACTCCCAAGGGCCGCGAGTCTTTCGATTGTTCCCTCTCCCTCCAGGGGAGGATTAGGGTGGGGGTGTCCCTGCTGGCGGGCTAACATCGTGTCGTCCCAGGATCTCATCTAGCCCCGATCCTCTTCCTCAAGGCAGAGGGAACTACCTAATCCTGTGCCCCACTGCAACACGGATGAAACCTCATTCCGGGCCGCTCCATTGCAGCCTTCGCCCGTTGTCCCGTTTCGACGACTCCGGCGACTAGCGCAAGGGCGCAGACATAAAGTCGGCGACCCGCTCCGCAATCATGATGATGGTAGCGTTGGTGTTGGCCCGCACTATGTCGGGCATAACCGAGGCGTCGACGACCCGGAGCTTCTCTAGACCGTGAACTTTGCAGTACTGGTCAACCACCGCCAGCGGGTCGGAGTCCGGCCCCATCTTGCAGGTAACCGAGGTGTGCCCGGCGATGCCGGCGTTCTGCTGAATCCAGGCGTCCAGCGCGTCGTCGTCGGCCAGGTCCGCGTCGGTGGGCGAAAGGCGTTCCGCCAGCAGACCGGCGAAGGCCGGATGCTCGAAAATCTGCACCGTTCTACGCACCGCGTCGCGGTACCTGGGGATGTCCCTCGGGTCGGTCAGGAACCGGAAGTCCAGGTGCGGCTGCTCCGAAACGTCCGCAGACGCCAGGGTCAGCAGTCCCTCGCTGTATGGGTACTCCAGGCGGCAGCCGAAGCGAATATCTGGGGGATCCCGGCTCTCCGGGTAGGAGGTGGTGGGCTGGACCTGGATGTCGTTGCGGTCGGACGAGCCGCTGGCAGTGAAACGCAGGCCCACCTGGTTCCGTGGCGCGTCCGGCGCCAAGTGATGCTCCGGCTCCGAGCGAAATACGATGGAAACCGAGGGGTGGTTCTTCATGCTGCGGCCCACGCCGGGCAAATCGTGAACGGGGTCGATTCCCAATGGCTTAAGCTCATCAGCAGGCCCCACACCGGACAGCAGAAGCAGATGCGGGGTATGAATCGCCCCGGCGCTCAGGATGATTTCTTCGCCCTCGACGACAAATGTCTCACCATCGCTTTCAACCTCCACCCCGACCGCGCGCTGGCCGTCAAACAGGATGCGCCGGGCCAGGACGTTGGGCCTGATGGTCAGGTTCAGGCGATGGCGGCAGGCGTCCAGGTAGGTGATGGCGGTGCTCATCCGCACTCCGCCGGGGTTGTTCAGCGGCATAGCGCCAACGCCGGTGGCGTCGGGGTGATTCAAATCCGGGCTGTCTGGGAAGCCGGCGTCGCGGCAGGCTTGGTAGAACGCTGCCTGCAAGGGCAGCCAGGTCTCCCGGCGATGCCGCCACACCGGGATGGGGCCGTCGGTGCCGTGAAAGTCGTCCCGTATGTCGGCGTCGCTTTCCAGCCGGCGGAAGTAGGGCAGCGTCTTCTGGTAGCTCCACTCGTCGTTGCCTGCGGCGGCCCAGGCGTCGAAGTCCTCGGGGGCCCCGCGCAGCAGGATCTGGTGGTTGATGGCGCTGCTTCCGCCGGTCACCCGCCCCCGGGCCACGTGCAGCGGACGCGGCTGCTGGAGCGTAGACCGGCCCACCAGGGACCAGTTGTGCGCCGCGCCCTGCTCCGAGGCGGCCTGGTTCATGTCGTACTTCAACTCGTCGGGCAACTGATCGGGCGGGTAGTCCGGCCCGGCCTCCAGTAGCAGCACGGAGCGAGCGGGGACTTCCGACAGGCGGTTGGCCAGGACGCAACCCGCCGATCCGGCCCCCACGATGATGACGTCGTATTTCATGCGGCCACTCGCTCCCGGTTACGTTTCGATGCGGTAGGCCCGGGCTGCCGCATCGTGGAAAAGGTTGGCCCGCTCGGTGGGACTGTAACCCTGCGAGAGACGCTTGAAGGCGTTGTACATGACGTTGTAGGAGAAAGAGACCTTGTCGGGCGGGAAGTTGCTCTCGAACATACAGCGTTCCGGCCCGAACTGCTCGATGCAGTAATTCATCCACGGCGCCATGGCTTCGGCCAGTTCCTCCGAGCCTATGGGGATGGCCCGCTCATGCCAGCCATACCCCCAGCGGGGCATTCCCATGCCGCCCAGCTTGCAGGTGATGTTGGGGCATTGGGCCACGGCTGCGATGCCCTCCCGCCACGCCGGTATGATCTCGTCGTCCTTGCCGGCGTAGATGCTCGTCCGGCTTACCCCGCCCAGGTGGTTGAGGATGATGGGGACTTCCGGCACGGCCCGGGCAAAGTCGGCCAGCTCGTTCAACTGCGGGAAGGACAGCATCACGTCCAGCGACAGCCCCATGCGGGCCAAAACATGGGCACCGGCCCGGAAGGAGTCGTTGGCCATGATGCCCGGCGTCTCCCGGTTGTCGATATCAGGGTCGGGGCTCCAGGTGACGTTGTGTCGGATGCCCTTGAAGCGGTTGGGGCTGGCCGCCTGAAGGGCCTCCAGCACCGGAGCCACGCCCTCGGCCAGCTTCAGGTCGGCGTGGCCGACGATGGCCGCGGCGGCCCTTGCCTCGCCGTAGACGCCGCTGGCGCTGGCCGCCGCGAGGCCCTGCACGAACTCCACCTCGCCCACGGGTTGCATCTCTGCTGGCCCCGAGGCGCGGTACATGGACCTGGCCTCCACGAAGACCGTGGACCGGACGTTGTGCCCGGAGTCCAAATCGGCCATTAGCTCATGGAGCAGGTATCGCTTATAGGGGATGCTCTGGAGCCGTCTGTCCCAGAAATGGTGGTGCGGGTCGCAGAGCGGTATTTCGGATTCGATAGGGGCTTCCTGGGTGAGAGCCAACCAGTCGTCATTTCCAAAAGGCACGTCAATCCCTCCAGAACCGGGCTTGAAACCCAGGCTTGAAACCCGGGTTTGAATAAGGGTAAGCGCGCCAATGATACCATTTCACCGGGCGCATTTCCCGGAGGCCTGACAAAGCCCAACGGGGGCGACTGGTATTTGCAGGGAACCGTCGAGGTCTTGTTGTTCCCTCCCTCTCTCTCCGGGTCAGGGTGGGGGCGTCCCTGTTCGGGAGTGGACATTGCATCAGCCCAGGATTGCACCTTCACCCCAACCGTCTCCCTCCAGGGAGAGGGAGGATTGAAGGGGCGTGATTTCTCACCCCCTTCAGATTCCCAGGCGCTCGTACAGTTCCGGGTTGGCGCAGTGGACTAGGCGCTGCCCGTTGAGGCCGTTTATCAGGTTCCGGGCCGCCATGATGCTCATGGCCCGGCGCGATAGGACGGAGGCGCTGCCGATATGCGGGGTGATGGTGACGTTGTCCATGAACAGC
The DNA here is from genome assembly GCA_965226875.1 of Dehalococcoidia bacterium. Classification (GTDB taxonomy): domain Bacteria; phylum Chloroflexota; class Dehalococcoidia; order Lucifugimonadales; family UBA3495; genus VXOI01. Next base: position 421,955 of record OZ245439.1, read on the forward strand.
AGCGGATGATCGTCGGGGATTGGTTCCGGGTCCACTACGTCCAGGCCTGCGCCGCCGATCCAGCCCTCGCGCAGGGCCTGGGACAGAGCGTCAGTGTCCACCACCGGCCCGCGCGAGATGTTGATCAGGATGGCCGTGGACTTCATCCGCCGCAGTGCATCGGCGTTTATGAGATGCCGCGTTTCGGGGGTCAGCGGAACGTGGAGCGAAACGTAGTCCGACTCGGCCAACAGGTCGTCCATCGTAGCGTAGGTTAGCCCGTATTGCGCCTCGGCGTCGGGGCGGCGGTTGCGCGAGTGGTACAGGACGCGCATATCGAAGCCCTGGGCGCGCCGGGCCACTTCCAGCCCGATCTGGCCGAGGCCGACTATGCCAAGGGTGCTGCCCTGCACCTCAGTGCCCAGCCAGTAGTTGGGATGGAAGGCCAGCTCCCAGTTGTTCCCGCGCACCCACTTGTCGCTCTCCACCACGCGGCGGGCGGCAGAGAGCAGCAGGGCGAAGGCATGGTCGGCGACGGCCTTGGACAGGATGCCCGGCGTGCTGCCCAGCAGGATGCCCCGCCGGGTGCATTCCGGGATGTCCACGTTGTCCAGCCCGGCGGCGAGCTGGCTGACGACCCGCAGCTTGGGGGCGGCATCCAGCAGGACGGCGTCCACCCGGTCCATAATGTTGATCAGCACTCCCTCGGCGCTGGCCAGCTTGGCCCGCAACCGCTCGGCGGTGGGGGGCGGGTCGTCGGGCCACACCTCCATGTCGGTGGCCTCGCCAATCAGGGCGATGGCGTCGGGGTGCATCATGCGGCTGACAAAGACCCGCGGCTGGCTCATGGCTCCGTCTCCTGCTAACCGATTGTAAGTGAAGGTTCCCACACGTCAATTCTAGTGTAGCCAATGGCCGCATCCCGCGCCAGAATCGGGTATCCTTAACATTGAAACACACGCACGGGGGGACACTATGGCTTTGTTTCTGAACGAACAGGAAGTGGCCCAGCTTCTGCCGATGGACGAGTGCATCGAGGCTCTGGAGCGGGCTTTTGCCCACGCCGGGGCAGGGAAAGTGGACAACAAGCCCCGGTCGCGCATCAGGATGCCCGGCGGCTTCTTCCACTTCATGGCGGCGGCCGACGGCGAGCAGGGCGTGTTCGGCTACAAGGCGTACCCGTCCTTCGCCGGCCCGGGCGGCGCCAAGATGATGATGATGCTCTACGACTACGAAACGGGTCAACTGCTGGCCTGCATGGAGGCGGGAAGGCTGGGGCAGATTCGCACCGGCGCGGCCAGCGGCCTGGCGACCCGCTACATGGCTCGTTGCGCTGCGTCAACGGTAGCGGTCATCGGCTCCGGCTTTCAGGCCAGGACGCAGTTGGAGGCGGTCTGCGCCGTGCGCTCCATCGGGGAGGCCCGGGTCTTCAGCCGCAGGCAGGAACGGCGAGAGGACTTCGCCAAGCGCAGCAGCGAACGGCTGGGTGTGGACGTGCAGCCCGTGGAGAGTGCCCAAGAGTGCGTGGAAGGGGCCGACATCGTGATAGCCATAACCTCGGCCCGCGAGCCGGTGGTCTTGGGCGACTGGCTCGCGCCGGGCGCCCACGTCAACGCCGCCGGCGGCAATCATTGGCTGCGCCGCGAGATAGACGAAGCGGCGGTGCTCAAGTCGGAGCTGATAGTGGTGGACGACCTGGAACAGGCCAGGATAGAGTGCGGCGACCTGATGTGGCTGGAGGCCCGGGGCACCTTCCGCTGGGACATGGCCCACGAACTTCAGGAAGTGGTGGCCGGCCGTGTCCCAGGGCGCCTCTCGCAGGAGGGAGTGACGCTGTTCGAGTCCATGGGCGTGGCCCTGGAGGACATCGCCGCCGCCGATCTGGTATTCCGCAAGGCCAGGGAGCAGGGCATCGGGCAGGAGCTGCCTTTCTAGGTGCGATGCAAGCTACAAGCATCTCGCGACCAGCGTCTAGGGAGTGTCGTCATATTAACCGTCATTCCCCCGAATTCACCGTCATTCCCGCGAAAGCGGGAATGACGGAAACAGACGCTTGGAGACCGATATCCTTAAATTGACGACACCCCCTAATGCCATAAGACGAAGGGGCAGATTCCAAATCTGCCCCTTCGGGGTTTACCGAATCGGAGCGAGCCTGCGACCAGCAAGGGCCCGCCTTTGCGTTGCCGGTTAGATAAGGGGCTGGGAGTAGCGGCGGATAGCCTCGATCTCCACCAGCTGGTGCTGTATCCGCTCGTGCTCGGTCATGGCGGGGCCGGAGACCCAGTCGTAAACGGCCATTACACTCGTCTCCATCCGGTGGATGAACCGCGAACCGGTCTCGCGGACTTCCTTGATACCCTGGTTCATCGTAACCATCTTGCGTTGCTTCCTCCGTCGATAGAAGTATGGCAATTAGAGATACTATATTGCCTAAGTGATTTGTAATAATGATATAATGCTATTAATATCATGTCAACCGATTCTATATGAATATAAGTATTCGATATTGTGAGGGTATTGTGGAGAAAATATGTAGCCGGAGCCGCTGCCTCACGGCGGAGAAGGAAGGGACAGTGCAACTGGAGCTAGTTCTGGAGCTAGTCGCGGAAGGCGGGCATTACCTGGGCTGAAAAGAGGCGCATGGAGGCGTCGGCTTCCTCTTGGGAAATGCGGTGGAAGTTGACTTGCAGTGATGCCGTGTCGAAGCCGCCCACGGCGTCGCAGTAGGAGGCTATCTGTTCCTTCACGTCGGCGGGGGTGCCGACCCAGATGGTGCCGCTGTCCAGCAGCGCGTCGAAGCTGGCCTGGCGCAGCTTGTCCATGTGGCTGTCGTAGTTGGGATAGTCGCCCGAGGATGTTCCTGCGCCCCAGCCCGAATCCAGCTCTGCGGCGGCCACCAGCGACCGGAAGTAGGCGTCGATGTTGGGCTGGGCGATGCGGCGGGCCTCCTCCCGGTCCTGGTGGCAGAACATATGGAAGCCCAATGCGATGCGTCCCTGTCCCGGATGTCCTGCCTCGCGCCATGCGTCGCGGTAGACCCCGATGGCCTCGCGCATCTGCGGCCCGGCGAATGGCACCAGCATCAGGTTGAAGCCGCGCTCCCCGGCCCGCCGCAGCGATTCAGGCGTCCCCAGCGCGGCAGTCCAGAAAGGCGGGCGGGGCCGCTGCGTGGGACGGGGCAGCGAGGTCACTTTGCGGAAGCGGTAGAACTCGCCCTCGAAGGTGACGCTCTCTTCTTCCAGCAGCAGCCGCACCGCTTCCATGCCCTCTTCAAAGCGGGCGCGGGACTCGTCCAGCGAACGCTCGAACCGCTGGAACTCGTGAGGCAGAAAGGCGCGTCCGAACCCGCAATCAAGACGGCCGCCGGAGATGGCGTCCAGCATTCCGATTTCGCCGGCCACCTTCAGGGGGTGATTGAACACCGGCAACACCGCCCCGGTGAGCAGCCGCGCCCGCTGGGTGCGTTGCGAAGCCGCGGTCAGGAAGACATGAGGCGCCGGGCTGTAACCGCCATAAGGATCGAAGTAATGCTCCACGGTGCGGACGTGGGCGTAGCCAAGCTCGTCGCACAGGTCAACCAGCGCCAGGCATTCCGACCAATACTGCTGCCCCGACTTCTGGGCCGGCGACACGTCCGGGGAAAATTGCAGTCCGAATTCCAAATCAAAGTCCCAGCTTGCCGGGGTTCATAATGTTGTTGGGGTCAAGGGTCTGTTTCATTTGGCGAATTATGTCGTGGCCGATACCCAGCTCGCGGGCCAGCAGGTGATTGAGCTTGACGCCGACGCCGTGGCAGTACTCCATCGTGCCGCCCATGTCCTGTCCCAGCTTGAGCACACGGTCAACGGTGCGGGCCAGCCGCTGCCGGGCCTCGGAAGGGTCGCCGGACTCGGGCAGGATGAGCATAGAGAACATCTCCGGGCGGCTCCAGATGGCGTACTCCGTCACAGCGATGCCCTGAGCCGCCAGGATCTCCCCGGCCTGCCGCTTGTATTCCAGCACCTTGGAGGCAGGCAGGGCCAGGTGGAGGTAGTCGAACCCCCGGCGGCGGCGCCAGCGGTTCCAGCGCACCTTGCGCGGCTGCCCCAAGGCCGTCAGCTTGTAGTTCTCGGCGGAGTCGCGCCGCACCTCCCAGTAGTGTTCGGTGGGTTCCGTGCCCAGGGAGTAGCCCCCGGCGGCGTCGCAGATCGCGGCGGCCCTTGTCGCCTGGGCTGACACCCCTTCCGTGAAGCCCTCGAACAGCAGGTGCAGCGTCACGTCGCCTTCTTCCTCGGTAAGGTCCAGCAGCGACGGGCGAATGCCCAGCTCCAGCATCTCATGGGCGGCCTTGAAACCGTCTTCAAAGCAGTCAAAGCCGACGCTGGCGAACTGGCTGCATTCGGGGATGCGGTAGACGCGGATGGTGGCGCGGGTGATGACGCCGAAGGTGCCCTCTGCGCCGATGAACAGGTGGTTCAGGTTGGGGCCCGAGGAATACTTGGGAACGTCGCGCGTCTCGATAATCCGACCGTCGGGCAGCACGGCCTCCAGGCCCACCACCTGCTCGCCCATCGGCCCGTGGGCGCAGGCGCGGTAGCCGACCCCGTTGGTGGAGATGGTCCCGGCGATAGTGGCGATGGGGACGCTGTAAGGGTCGTGGCCGATCATCAGCCCGTGTTCGGCGAGGACAACCTCAAGGTCGCCCAGCACAATACCCGCTTCCACCCGTGCGGTCATGCTGACGGCGTCTACTTCCAGCACGCGGTTCATGCGCTTGACATCCAGCACGATGCCGCCATGAGCCGGGACCACGGCGCCCATGACGCCCGTGCCACCGCCGTAGGGAACTATGGGGACGCGGCGCTCGTTGGCCCAGACGACGACCTGCGAGACCTCGGCGGCGCATCCCGGACGCACCACCACGTCGGCCAGCCGCTCGAAGGCGTCGGCAGCCTCGAAGGCCCGGCTGGGAGACAGCGAATCGCCGGTGTAGCGGTCGAGGGAGTCGGCGTCGGCAAGCACGTTCTCCGCCCCCACGATGCGGGCCAGGGATGCGATGGCCAAATCATCCAGCATTGCGTTCACCGGGCAAGTCTCCTAGGGAGTGTCGTCAATTTAAGAATATCGGTCTCCAAGCGACGGTTTCACCGGCGGCAGGGCCTCTGCTTCTTCCGGGCTGAACTGAGGGCCGTGGGAATACTGGTTCTTGCGAGTAAGCATACGCAAGCGACGTTCTTGGCCCTCTTGTTCAAGAGGAGATAGATGAGACTGGTCTCCTGGCAATTCGGCAAAGGGCAGCGCGGCTAAGTCGCGTATGTAGAAGGCAGCCCGGTTAATTTCCACCCGCACTTGGTCTGCTTCTATTTGGTGTTCGTAATAGTTGGTGTGCATGGCCTCCAAGAACCCGTAGGCCTCCATCAAATCATAACGATTCAGCCCGGAAGAGACGTAGTTGGCGGCGGCGTTAAGGTGGTTGTGGGCGTGGTGGTTCCAGTCCATGCGCTGGCAGACGGCCTTGACGGCATGGGCAGTCGCGCCCCACACCTTGTCCGACGCTTGCAGGATGTCGCCCTTCTCCAGCTCTTCCCGCGCCTGTTCGAGCAGGTGGCGGCTGATCTCTTCGTACCTCTCCGGTGGCGAGGCTTTCAGATGGTCGGTCATTGCGGCTGATTGGCCTCCGCAGGCACAAAGGGTCAAACCTGGAAATTTTAGCGGGTCCCTTGAAGTATCAAGGAAGTATCAAGCCGTTGAAAAACGGAGCCTACGGCGCGCGGAACTGCCAGGCGGGGCCGTTGGGGGTGTCTTCAACCGCCACGCCGAGCTGTTCCAAGCCGTCGCGGATGCGGTCGGCCTGCTCGAACTGTCGGGCTTGGCGCAGGGCAGTTCGCGTTTCCAGCAGCAATTCGATGAATGGCCCGGCCCCGGCGGTGTTTGCGCCGCCGTCGGCCTCGCTTTGGGCGAAGGTCAGGCCGAGGATGCCCCCCAGGTGGCGCAGGCTGCCCTGCGCGTCGGCGACGGGGCGGTCGGCGTCGCTGCTGCGGTTGATTTCCCGGGCCAGGTCGAACAGGGCGGCCAAGGCTCGCGGCGTGTTCAGGTCGTCGTCCATCGCCTCGAAGAACTGACGGCGATAGGGTTCCGCATCCAGCCCGTCGCCCTGGCTTGCGCCGTCGCGCTCGAGCGCGTGGCGCAGGCGCTCCAGGCTGCGCTCCATCGCCGCGCAGCCGCCGTCAGTGTAGGATAGCGGGCTGCGGTAGTGAGAGCTGAGGAAGTACAGCCGGATGGTGTCGGGCGAGAAGCGCTCCAGCGCCTCCTCCACCGACACCAGGTTGCCCAGCGACTTGCTCATCTTGTCGCCGCCAAGACGCAACAGGCCGTTGTGAACCCAGTAGCGGGAGAATGGGACGACGCCGGTGGACGCTTCGCTCTGGGCGATTTCGTTCTCGTGGTGGGGGAAGACCAAGTCCTGCCCGCCGCCGTGGATGTCCAGGCTCTCGCCCAGGTAGGTCATGGACATACTGGTGCATTCGATGTGCCAGCCCGGCCGGCCCGGCCCCCACGGGCTTTCCCACGACGGCTCGCCGGAGCGGGCGCTCTTCCACAGGGCGAAGTCCATCGGATGCTCTTTGTTCTCGTCGATTTCGATGCGGCTGCCTGCCTGCATTCCCTCCAGGGTGCGGTGGCTCAGCTTGCCGTAGCCGTCGCTGTTTTCGACGCGGAAGAACACGTCACCGCCCGCGGCGTAGGCGTGGCCGGAAGAGACCAGCTTGCCGATGGTCTCGATGATGGGGCCGATTTCCTCGGTGGCCCGCGGGTAGACGTGGGCGCGGCGGATGTTCAGCGCGTCCATCGTCCGGAAGAAATCTTCGATGTACGTCTCGGCCAACTCTGTTGGCTCGATGCCCTGCTCCTGGGCCCGCAGGATTATCTTGTCGTCCACGTCGGTGAAGTTCTGGACGTGGCGCACGTTGAACCCCAGATACTCCAGATACCGGCGCAGCACGTCGAAGGCGACGTAGCTCAGGGCGTGGCCGATGTGGGTAGAGGAGTAGGGCGTTACTCCGCAGACGTACATCTTGACGGTGTTGCCGTCGGCGGGAGCGAAATCGGTGGCTTCGCCGGTTAGCGTGTTATACAGCTTCATTCAAGCGGGCTCCGGGCGGAACATGGCTGGGCTGTGTCCCGGCCCCAAACATCCGGGAGCGCCCCCACCCTGACCCTCCCCTGAAGGGAGAGGGAATCAATGAGCCGACATTATGGCGGCGACGGCGCAGGCCGCAATGCCCTCTGCCCGTCCGACGAAGCCCAGATAGTCGGTGGTGGTCGCCTTGATGCTGACGCGGCCGGGAGGTACGGACAGCGCGGCGGCGGCCCGCTCCTTCATGTCCGGGATGAACGGCCCGAGCCGGGGCGTTTGCGCCAGCATTGTAGCATCTACGTTTGACACGCGCCAACCGGCCTCCGCCAGTATCTCCCCCACCCGTTCCAGCAGCAGCAGGCTGGATATATCCTTGTATTGCGGGTCGGACGACGGGAAGTGCGTTCCTTTGTCGCCTAGGTCGGCGGCCCCCAGCAGGGCGTCCAGCATGGCATGAATCAGCACATCGCCGTCGCTGTGCCCGGACAGCCCCCGGTCGTGGGGAATCTCCACCCCGCCCAGCACCAGCCGCCGCCCCGGAGCCAAGGGGTGGGAGTCGAAGCCGATGCCTACCCGGAAGTCAAAAGCAGTCATAGTCCCAAGATTTTACGCCTGGAAACGTCCGCTGTCTTGATAGTTGACCAACGTTCAAGCGGCCTTATTTTTCAGGCCGGAAATGACTGCCCGGAAATGACTGCGAAGTGCTTTGAAGCCTGCGTGATTGCTATACCAATGGGGTCACGAAACCCGTCCGGGTCGTCCTCGTCTACCTTCCAATACCCTATTATGTCGCCGTTCTCGGTAGTGAGTTTGGGGTCGCCGGTTTTTCTACCTATGAATAAAGTGTCTGATTCGGCGTTATATGCCTTCCCAAATGGGATGTAGGCCGACGCGCCCATGACGATAAGCCCCACTATTTCGTGGCCGTCCGCTGTGGCAAGCTCGACAGCAATTCCAGGGTCATCCAGGAGAGAGGCGGCGGTGGTGGCAGGAGTATCAGTGGTTACGCGCAGAACGTTGGCTAGTTGGTCGTAGCTAACTCGCATCCCGTTCCTCCAAGTCCTGGTAATTTCGGACGAAGTAGCCGCGGTCGCCCTTGTTCCAATGCCGGGTAGCCGTCCGGTCTCGGAAACCAGTGATGATTATCTCGTCGTCCATCGAAACAGCTACTCTCACAATTTCGTCCAACCCAGACACGAAAGCCAGATAACATCGGCTTTGGCTCCCGTCTCGCTCAGTGCGGATTCCACGAACCACCCAATGCTCGAGAACGCACTCTACCCTTTCCGCCGTGATGCCAGGATGCGGCTCGTTCTGCATATGCTGGCTGACTGTCCTGGCCTTGCCACTGGCCGTTATAGTCTTTGGCAACCGGCCAGCAGCCATATCCGGTTCCGTCTCCAAGAAATCAGGTTGCCTTAATCTGTTGGCGTAACGCCACTCCAGTCTATCACCTGAAAGCGGAACTGAGAGCAGAACTAAACACTCCCCTTCTCCTCCCTGATATGGATATGTATGAGCAAACCACCGTGGGTCCCTACCCTTGCCCTTGGCGCAGGAACACCTCGGCGATGGCCAGGTCACCGGCGGTGGTGACTTTGATGTTCTCGTAGGTCCCCTCAAACATCCGCACCGGGTGCCCCAGGCTTTCGACCATGGCGGCATCGTCGGTGACGTCGGCCTGGCAGAGACGGTGGGCCTCCATCAGCAACTCGTAGTGGAAGACCTGGGGCGTCTGAGCGGCCCACAGGCGGGCGCGTTCCGGGGTATCCTCGACGAGCAGTTCGGGCGATACGCGCTTGATGGTGTCCTTGACCGGCGTTCCAGCTACCGCCGCGCCGTGTTTGTGTGCGGTCCGTATGCCGCGCTCTAGCGTGTCGGCGTCTACGCAGGGACGTGCGCCGTCGTGAATCATCACCAGGTCGCAACTCGACAAACGCTCCAGTCCCTGGCGCACCGAATCCTGACGGCGTTCTCCGCCCGAACACACTTGGGTGACCTTCCGGTAGCCTCGTAACAGCACTAGCTCCCGCCCCCGCGCCACCGACTCCCCGGCCAGCACCAGCACGATTTCGCCGACGGCGGGGTGCGCCTCGAACCGCTCCACGGTGTGCGCGATGAGCGGCGCGCCCAGCAGTGGCGCAAAGGTCTTGTCCACGCCGCCCATCCGAGAGCTGCGCCCGGCGGCGACGATAACGGCGCCGATGGTGAGCGGGAGACTTTCACTGCCCAAAGAATTCACCCTCACCCCAACCCTCTCCTTTAAGGGAGAGGGAGAATTACTGATGCGTGAATGAGTTACTAAACCATACCGACATTCCCGCGAAGGCGGGAATCCGGTGCGCAGGCTCCAGTGTTCGCGCTGTAGGCAATCGGACCTCTGGATTTCCGCCTTCGCGGGAACAACGAGTGTTGGGCGACGGAATGCTTGGCAAATGACTCACGCATCAATAAAACACCCTGTCCCGGAGGAAGCGAGAAATTGACCATCCCCTACCTCGGCTGGGCGAAGATGATGCGGCCGGCGGCGGTTTGCAGTACGCGGGTGACCTGCACTTCGTGGCTGGCGTTGATGTAGCGGCGGCCGCCTTCCACCACCACCATGGTGCCGTCATCCAGGTAGGCGACGCCCTGGCCCGCCTCCTTGCCCTCCTGCAAGATGTCCACCCGCAGGTTCTCGCCGGGCAGGACGATGGACTTGACGGCGTTGGCCAGCTCGTTGACGTTCAGCACCTTGACGCCCTGGATTTCGGCGACTCGGTTCAGGTTGTAGTCGGTGGTAAGGATGGAGGACTTCATGCCCCGGGCCAGTTCCACCAGCCGCGCGTCAACCTCGACGCCGTTGTCCACGCCAACGTCCAGCACCTGCAGCTGCACCAAGGCGTCCTTGCGCAAGCGGCCCAGCACTTCCAGCCCGCGCCGGCCCCGGTTGCGCCGCAGCGAGTCGCTGGAATCGGCAATGTGGCGCAGCTCGTCCAGCACGAAGCGGGGCACCACCAGCGGGCCGTTGATGAACCCGGTGACCGTGAGGTCAGCGATGCGCCCGTCTATGATGGCCGATGTATCCACCAGTATCGTGCCGTTGCGCTGCTCCGGGGACGGTGTGACGTCCGGGAGGAATTCGGGTCTGGGTATAGCCGCCGTCGCCAGAGTTGTCGACCCGGCGCGGGGCGTGGAGTCAAGGCCGGGCATGATGGCGCGGATGTCTCTCTCCCGCTGAATGCCCAGCCATAACCCGCCCAAGCCTGCGGCCAGGCTGATGGCGATAGGCGCGGCCCAGCCTATGGTTCCCGTCAGGGAATAGAAGGGGATGGACACCAGCGAGGCTATAATCAGGCCGACCACCAGCCCCACCACGGCGGCGACCAATGTCGCGCCGGGCAAGTCGGTGAAGTATCTGATCCCTCTGCGCCCCGGGCCGAGGATGAGGTACGGCACGCCGAGGCCGCCGACCGCGACCCCCGCGACGATGAAGACCGCCCCCCAAGGCAGGAACGGGCCCTTCATGGTCGACAATTCAGTTGACAGACATACCCACCAGCCGAGCGCCCCGAACCCCACGGCCCCCAATGCCCTGAGCATCCAAAGGACCAGCAAAATCGACACCCGCCCTTAGAGACTATCTCAAGACGTGGCGTGGCACCCAACCCGTCATTCCCGCGAAAGCGCCCGTCATTCCCGCGAAGGCGGGAATCTATGGGCTTTGGTCAGCGATGCCGGTATATCTGGAGGGCCAGTTGATTTTGAGATAGTTTCTTAATATGTATGAAATTCGTGAAGAATTCTTGCCGGTTTCGGCCCGAAATTCTTGCGAAGTGATAAATATCCGTGACTGACTCTTTTGATATCAGGTTATCATAATTGAAGCCTGCTTGACATAGTGTGCTCTTCATGTTTGTGCCATTTTCGGTTATGTCTGCTCTGCGTCAGGCTCAGATGTGCGAGTCGTGCTGTGAGGGGCACGGCCCTGCGTCCCTGCGGGAAGGTCGGCACCGGCCCGCTCAACCGAACTTCAGCGCGTAGAGCGCGACGGCGGCGGAAGTGGCGAGGTTGAGGCTGGACACGCCGGGTGTCATGGGGATGGCCAGTCGCCGGGAAGCACAGGCCAACAGCTCCGGGCTTGCCCCCTGCCGCTCGGTGCCGAAGGCCAGAATCGCGCCGGACGGCACGCTGTCCCAGGGCATCGGCTCGCCTTGGGGATCAATGGCCATGATGCGGCGCGTCCCCCTGGGTATGCTCCCGGCCCGGGCCACCGGCAGCGCGAACTGCAACCCGGCGGCGGAAACGATGGCCGCCGGATGCCACGGGTCCTGCGGCCCGGTGACCAGCACTCCCGCCGCTCCGGCGGCCGCCGCCACCCGCACCGCCGCGCCAATGTTGAACGGATTGCGCGGGTTCTCCAGCAGCACCACCGGCGCATCGCGCGGGCCGTCCAGCACGTCGCCGGCCATCGTCTGCGGACGGCGGACGATGGCGATGACGCCGGTATCGGGCGGAACGGGCGAGAGCCGCCGGAAGTCGTCGGGCGACACTTCTGACAGTTCTGCTTCCAGTATGGGGACTATGTCTGGCGCGACCCCGGCGGCCAGCCGCAGCGCCGCGTCCGCATCGGGGCTGACCATCTCCAGCGTTTCCGCCCCGAAGCGCAGGGCGTGCTTCACCGCGTGCAGCCCGTCCACCGCCGCCAGCGATGTATCACGCCGAGCCTGACGGAAACGGTCAATCAATGCGTGGTCAGTCATTTACAGATGCTATTAACCACAGAGGACACAGAGTTTTATTTTATACTCTATTATAGGGGCCTCAAATACCAGAGCATTTCTGTGTTCTCCGTGGTTAATCATTGAGGGGGTTATTATGGTTGAGCAGGCGGAACGAGTCCCGCCGCCGTCGCCGGGCGCGGGCGAATACCTGGAGCAGGCGATGGCCTGGTCGGACGAGGTGCGGGCCGCATCGCGGGTCGCGCCGGACCTGCCCTACGGCGACGATGAGCGGCAGAAGCTGGACGTTTATATGCCAGCAACGGCCCCCGGCACTCCGGCGCCGGTGCTGCTGTTTTTCCACGGCGGCTATTGGGTCATCGGCCACAAGGACCTGATGGGATTCATGGCCCCGGCCATCACGCCCGCCCCGGCGCTGCTGGTTCCCGTCGGCTACCGGCTGGCGCCTGGAGCCAAGTATCCGCAGCAGGTGGACGACTGCCGCGCCGCCCTGCGCTGGGTGTACGACCATATCGCGGACTACGGGGGAGACCCGGCCCGCATTTATGTCGCTGGCCATTCGGCGGGCGGGCACCTGGCGGCGCTGATAACGCTGCAACACCAAAGGCTGGCCGATTTCGAACTGCCGGCTGACATAATCAAGGGCTGCTTCCCCGTCAGCGGCGTCTTCGACGTCACCGAGACTCCCCCGGACCGGCGCGACGCGTTCCTGAAGTCCGACGCCGACGCCCGCGACGCCAGCCCCCTGTACCACGCTGAGGGCAACGCCACGCCCTTCCTGCTGGAGATAGGCAGCCAAGACTTCGACAACCTGAGGGCCCAGCACCCGCGAATGCTGGCGGCCCTCCGCTCGCAGCCGGGCTACGTGGAAGAGATGGTGCGCTACGGCCATAACCACTTCCAGATCAGCCTGGACCACGCCGACCCGGAAAGCCCCTGGACCCGGCGAGTGCGGGAGTGGATGACAGGGTAGGCTCATCGCTGATGGTCCCCTTTCCCTTTGGGCAAGGGTTAGGGTGAGGGCGTTCCCCGCCGGGGCGGGTGGGCGGCGTCGGCGGCCTGGAGCAACTCGGCGATGAGTTCGCGCGGGGTGAAACGGACGATAGCCACTATGATAAGCAGGGTGAAGGCTATGTCGTCGGGCATGAAGCCCGGTATCAGGTCTATGGGGCTGATCCAGTAGGCCAGCGCCAGCAGCGGCAGGGCGCGGATGTACCACGGCAGGCGGCGGTCAATCGACAGCAGCCGCAGGAAGGTCAGCTTGGCCCTTAGCCGCAGCCGCATGAACGCGCCGTAGGGTTCGCGCCGCCGCAGCAACTGCACCACGCCCACGCACATCAGGGCCGACAGCGCCAGCCCTATGGCCCCCAGAATCACCCAGAATTTCCAGTCCAACCCCGGTTTCCTTTCCGCTTTTCTTCCAGCATACATTACAATGAAGAGCGATATTCCAACGCAGAGGCTTGTTATGGGAATTTACCGGGTGTACGCCACCGATGACGGGGAAAGCCACATGGAGGAGCTGAGCCTGGAAGAGTACCCGGAACTGCATTCGATGCTGAATGTCGGCGAGGTAAGAGTGCAGTGGTGGACGGAGCCGCGGGTGATGGACTTCCACCCGCTGCCCGACCGCCGGCTCATCATCCACCTGAGCGGCGAGACCGAAATTACGGTGAGCGACGGCGCATCCCACGTCTTCCGTCCCGGCGACGCCCGCCTGATGGAAGACACCTCCGGCAAGGGCCACAGCCACATGGACCGCGGCCCCAACTCGGCGGCCTACGTATTCTTGCAGGACTGACCGGCCAAATTCCCTCTCCCAGAGGGAGAGGGAACAATTGAAGGACGAGGAGAATATGGAGAGCGGGCCGCCCTAATGCCGGTGGCCTGTGGAGTGCATTATCAGGTTGCCCTTGGCTACTTCGGTCATCACCTCCACCGCCTCGGCCAGCGTCTCGTCGTCCACGTCCAGATGCTTCACGGCATCCAGATGGAAGCGCACTCAAACGCCGCAGTTGTTCATGGCCGAAACGATATAGGCGATTAGCTTCTTGGTCTTGAGGTCCAGCCTTCCGGCGGTCATGGTCTGCTTGTAGTAGGCCCAGTAGGACTCCAGGTGTTCCGGGTTGTGGGCGATTAGCTGGAAGGTCTGTGGGACGAACTCCCAGTCCATGCTCGCCTTGATGTCGTCGTAGATTTCCTTTACCTTGCCGGTGGCTTGCTGTTCCGTAACTACTTCTACTCTGGCCAACGCCGTCCTCTCCTTCCCGAAAATCATCTCCCGAAACTGGAATTTCCTGTTTCCAATCTGTTGCTCGTGGGATTCACCGGGTTGTATGATATTAGAATAGACCCATTGGAAAGGGGATGCAGCGAGGCATGAACCGTCTTAATCCCTTATTCCGGCCTATGAAGAACGCTGCCCAGCCGAGCGAGCGCCATTTGCCGGTCAATGGCGTTCCATTCGCATCGTCTCCGCTGCCCCTCGGACGGAGAAAGGCCGGTCCTCTGATGCCCAGAGCCGCCGACAGTGCGGGAACTGCATCCGCTGACTGAAACGGCCCTACAAACCGTTCCCGGCAGCCCGACCCTCTTTCAGCTAATCCCAACACTTTTTGACCATTCCGATTCCCTTTTCATTTTCGGGCCTTAATGTTAAGGCCACTCACGGACTGACAGCAAATGCGCGTAGATAGAATGGGTAGCGTCCGCCGCGCGCGAATGCGCGTGAGGTACGCCGGTGCGGGATGGCCGCCGGCCCTTCCGGCATGGGCGCAGGCCTGGCTTTCGGTTTGCCGTCAGGCTCCGGCGGCTCAATGGGCATGGGAGCAGCGCCAGCCCCTGGCCGAAGTTGCGCTGTACATCGGGGCCTATCTGGTCTACGTGTTTACGCGCGGGCTGGTGTACGGAGACCCCCGCGCCGTCGGTATCATCAACTCCGGGCGCATCGCCTGGCTTCAGGAGCGGCTGGGGTTTCTGTGGGAACCCGGCTGGCAGTCCTGGGCCATCGAGCACGTCCACGGGATCGTTGTCTTCCTCAACTGGGCCTACGTCATCACCTACTGGCCGGTGATACTGGCGCTGGCCGTCGTTCTGTTCCTGCGCGACCGGAGCAAGTATTACTATTTCCGCACCGTGGTGTTGCTTAACCTGATCGCCGCGCTTCTGACCTTCATGTTGTTCCCGGTTGCATCGCCCTTCGCCATCCCTGGGGTGGGGTTGGTGGACTCGATCCAGGCATTCGGCCCGACCTTCTACGGCACGGAGGCGATGGCGAACTTCTACAATACCTCGGCGGCCATGCCCAGCCTGCACTTCAGTTGGACCGTCATCCTGGGAGTGTACTGGTGGCGGACTCTGCCGGGAGGCTTCAAGGCGGTGGGTCTGCTCTACCCGGCGATGACCTTCTTCGCCATCACCGTCACCGGCAACCACTTCATCCTCGACGCCGTCGCCGGCGGCGCGCTGGCCGGCCTGTCCTTCGGCGCGGTGGAAGCATACCGGCGGCTGACAGCCAAGCGCAGGAACGCCGGTACGGACTAGACGGCAACGGGACTTGTCTGTCGCCGGGTTTGCAGGTAAACCGCCCCCAGCGTCCCGACCACCGAGCCACCCGCCGCCATCCAGAAGACCCACTTCATCGCCACATAGTCGGCTATCAGGCCGCCGATGGTGGGTGAGATGGTGCTGCCCAACCCCGCGCCCACCGACATCAGCGCGAAGGCCGTTGACGAGAATCGCACTGGCACGTAATCGCCCGACGACGCCGCGCATATCGTGTAGGTCGCCCTCAGTGTCACCCCCATCAGTATTGATGCTATCAGGAATGACACGAACCCCGGTATGAGGGCCAGCAATACGAAGGCGCCCCCCTGCACCACGAAGGAGTATCCGAAGGCCTGGCCGCGCCCCAGCTTGTCGGACATCCAGCCCCAGAGCACGCCGCTGCCGATGCTCAGTGTACCGATGAGGATGACCAACTGCCCGACCGTAGCAAGCGATATACCGTTTTCCTGGGTGAGGTAGAGGCCGAAGAAGGTGGTGAAGAGGTTCTGCGCCCACCCCGAGGTGAAGGCTATCAGGGTAATCAGCCAGACGGCAGGATGCTTGAATGCCTCCACAGGCCAGGCGCTCCTAACTCTCTCTGGCGCTCTGCTGCTGCCGGGCGGCCCTGACTGGCGCTCCGGCTCCAGGGGTACGGCGGGCCGCTCCCGGACGAGCAGCGATACCACGCCCACGGCCAGAACCATGCCACCGAACAACTGCCAGCTATGACGCCATCCATCGTC
Source organism: Dehalococcoidia bacterium (assembly GCA_965226875.1). Lineage (GTDB taxonomy): Bacteria > Chloroflexota > Dehalococcoidia > Lucifugimonadales > UBA3495 > VXOI01. Next base: position 438,061 of record OZ245439.1, read on the forward strand.
CCAATTGGCCCCGGTAAGGATCGGTACGAAAACCCCGGCGACGATAAAGGCAATGCTGCCACCGGAGGCTGCCAGCCCAGCCACCAGTCCCCGGTCGCGCATCCGAAACCAGGCGGACAGCATCCCCATTATCGGTGTCAGCGCCGCGCCGCCGCCGACACCCATCAGTGCGCCGGCCCCGACGGCCATGCCGTAGTTCCGGGCGAACCCCAGCAGAATCATGCTGACGCCGACGGCTAATGTGCCGCCGACGATGATGGAGCGGCTGCCGTAGCGTGGGGCCAGCGTGCCGGAGGCCAGTGAGCTGCCCATCCGAATCGCCGCCGAGATGGTAATCAGCAGCCCTGCCTCGGTGTGCGAAAGGTGGAGCGCTTCCTCCATAGAAGGCAGGGTGAGGCTGAATCCGAACTGAACAAACCCGGTGGCTAGGTTGACCAGAAAGGCGACCAGCAACATGACCCCGGAATAGGACCGGAGCCAGTAAACGGCGAGGCTCTTGGCTAGAATCGGCGACCCCCGGGACTCACTGCGCCACGCCGCTCTTGCGGAAGCGCCGGATCCGTTCCTGCTTGGGGGGGTCGCAGTCCGAGGGGGCGTACTTGCCCACGGCAGGTGACAGGGAAGCCAAGTGCAGGATGTCCCACTCGGAGTCATGCCTGTATTTTATGAGTTTGGCCATGGCACTCCCATTTTACCTCGCATACTCGAGTCCGGGTGAGATGTGGTTACTAAGAGACTATCTCAAAACGTGGCGCGGCACCCAACCCGGCATTCCCCCCAAGGCGCCCGTCATTCCCTGGTGGGTCGGCTTCCATTGTAACCTGTTCCCGGGGGGCATCGGACTTACAAACCGCCCGCCCGGAGACAAGCTCAGGACGGGCGGTTGGCGCAATTCGCTCTCCTCGTGGCGCGCCCTTGCCGTCTGCCTACCGCAGGGGGCGGAAGAAGTTGCGGACATCCTCCACCAGCAGGTCCGGCTCCTCCAGGGCGGCGAAGTGGCCGCCGCTGGGCATCACCGTCCACTGCTGGACGTTGTAGGAGCGATCGGCCCACTCACGGGGCGCGCGGCTGATCTCGGCGGGGAATAACGCCACGCCCACCGGCACGTTGATGCGCTCCCCTTGGGCGAAGTCCCACGGCTTGCGCAGCGTCTCATAGTACAGGCGGGTGGACGAATTGATGGTCTGCGTTACCCAATAGATGGTCACGGTGGTGAGCAGCTCGTCCTTGGTGTAGCTGGACTCCACATCGCCGTGGCAGTCGCTCCAGGTGCGGTACTTCTCGACGATCCAGGCGCACAGGCCGGCGGGTGAGTCATTGAGGCCGTAACCCAGCGTCTGTGGCTTGGTGCCTTGAATGTGAGAGTATCCGCCCTCGGCGGCCAGCCACTCCTCGCGCTGGCGAAGCAGGCCCTGTTCCGCTTCGGACAGCGGCTCCGAACCCGGCCCCATATAGGGCGTCGGGCGGGTGACCGAGGTGGTGTGGATGCCGATGCAGTGGTCGGAGTGCGAGTGCCCCAGCCGCGCCGTTACGCTGGCGCCCCAGTCGCCGCCCTGTGCCCCGAACCGCTGGTAGCCCAGTTGCTCGGCCATCAGCTTCGCCATCACGTCGCCGACCGCCAGCACATCCAGTCCACGCTCTTGGGCGGCGTCGGAGAAGCCGTAGCCGGGCATGGACGGCGCCACCACGTCAAAGGCGTCGGCCGGGTCGCCGCCATGGGCTGCCGGGTCGGACAGCAGAGGTATGACCTTGTGCATCTCGAAGAAGGTGCCCGGCCACCCGTGGGTGATAATCAGCGGCAGCGGATTCGGCCCCTTGCCTTTCTCGTGGATGAAGTGGACCTGCCGCCCATCCACCGGCGCCTTGAAGTGGGAGAAGCTGTTGATCAGCGCCTCCTGCTTGCGCCAGTCAAAGTCGTTCTTCCAGTACTCCACCAACTCCTTGATGTAGTCCATGTTGGAGCCATATTCCCAGCCGACGCCCGGCAGCTCATCCGGCCACCGCGTGCGCCCCAACCGCGCCTTCAGGTCTTCCAGCACGGAGTTGGGGACTTCGATTTTGAAGGGTGTAACCGGCATGATGTCTACTCCTGTCATTATCTGCTAACGAAGGCAGAAACTCTTAACCACCTGAATACAAGTCCCCTCCCCCTCAGGGGGAGGGTTAGGGTGGGGGTGATTCGCTCGCTTAAGACGTCTCTCGCAGTGCAATGAGGATCGCTTCCAACACTCCATCCGTTTCTTTCAGCACATCATCATTCCAGAACCTGATGACCTTGAACCCCCGAGACTTCAACCATCTCGTGCGTTCGTTGTCGTAGTCGGCCTGTTCCTGATGTTGCCCTCCGTCAAGCTCTACCGCCAGCCTTCGGCGGTAACAGAGAAAGTCAACGATGTACTTACCGATGGGCTCCTGCCTGCGGAACTGGTAGCCGTGCAGTTGGTGGTTGCGAAGATGGCGCCACAGGAGCTTCTCAGCTTCAGTAGAGTCTTTCCGCAGACGACGGGCCTTCGATATTCCATCCATGACCGCGGGCTTTCACCCCCACCCTAACCCTCCCCGCTATGAGGGAGGGGATTGGGAACTTTGACCCCTACCCCGGCAGCAGCGACTCGGTGCGGTTCGAGGGTAGGTCGGGGTCGAAGGTGTTGATTATGAAGGCCAGAAGGCTGTAGTTTCCGATGACCAGCGTCAGCTCGATCAGACCCTGCTTGCCGAGCTGCTCCAGCGCGTCCTGGAAGGCGCCTCGTCCCACCTTGCGGTCCTGGAAGAACTCGCGGGCGTAGTTGATGATGGCCCGCTCCAGGTCGGTGAGTGGCGGCAGCTCCTTGCCGTCGCGGATCGCGTCCACCACGCCGTCCTGTACGCTGGCGGCGCGGGCAGCCCCGGCGTGGGCGTTCCAGATGTGCTGGCAGTCGTATTCGCGGGCCGCCAGCAGCATCGCCAGCTCCAGGGCAGCGGCAGACAGCGAGGACTCGTTGCGGAGGTAGTTGTTGAGCGCGGTGGCGGCCTGGTGGGCCTTGGGCACATGAATCAACACGGAGCCAGGGCCGTAGGGCGGTACTCCGCCCAGGTTCTGCACCATCTGGTCGAATTCGGCAACCTGGTCCTGCGGGACGTTTTCGCGGGTAGCGATGGGGATTCTCGCCATGATCAACCTCCTGTGGATTCAGGGTTCAGGGGACGCCCTCACCCTGACCTTCTCCCTCCGGGAGAGGGGGTTGCAGGTGCGAGGTGAACCGCCCTAACCCTACGCGCCGCAATCGAGCGTTGTCAATCAAGCATCGGAGGCTTGCGAGCCCGTGTCGCGGGGCATCAGCAGGCCCGCCACCAGCAGCGCCCAACTCCCCACACCACAAATGATGAAGCCGGGGAAGAATGACCCTGATGTGTCTCGAAGGGCACCAACGAGGATGGGCGAAATGAACATTCCGATGCCGGAGAAGGTCATGAAGGAACCCCAGACCACAGCCACGCGCTCCGGCGTGGCGCCGGCTAGGCGCATCGGTACGGTCAGCAGCGTAGGCACGTAGAGCCAGGAACCCACCCCCAGCGCAATTACCGACGCATAGATGCCCACGGGATGGGCGAAGAGGAAGGAACCTAGCCCGCCCAGGATGGCCAGAATTCCTGAGAAAACGAGGATGGAGCGGTAGGAAAACCGCATGGGAAGGGCGCCCCCGGCAAACACCGCGAACATACCGACAAAGGGAAGTATGCTGGTCAAAAAGCCCGCTTCCGAGAGGGGAATCCCCCGGGCTTCGCTGAAGAAGGTGGGGAGCCACCCGGTCAGCGCGGTGTACTGGATGAAGACCCCGGCGTCGGCGGCTACCAGCAGCGCCACTGTCCGCCCGCGCAGCACCGCGATGACTTCCCGCACCGAGATGCCCGTTCTATGCCCGGTTTGCCCGCTGCGGTCCCCCGGCGCGGCAGGCCAGATGAAGGTACCGATCACTCCAATGCCGGCGAAGACGGTCAGGGTCATTTTCCAGCCCAGCCACTCTGCCAGCGGCACTGCCCCGGCCACGGAAACGGCCACCCCGAGGCTGAGGATCGCCGTGTTGAGGGCGTTGACGACCAGCACTTCCCGGCCCCGGAACCACTGCATCACCAGCGGCCCGCTGGAGGCTACCATCAGGGCCAGCCCGACCCCGTAGAACAGCCGCAAGGCCAGCATGGCATAGAAGTTGGGGGTGAATGCGGACAGGGACAGGAGGGCCATCGCCGCCCAGGACACCATATAGGAGCGCTTCAGCCCGAAGCGGGCGGCCAGCATCCCGCCGGGAATGCCGAGCCCCGCTCCGACCAGCATGGGCAGCGAAATCAGCAGTCCCGCCTCGGCGCGGCTGATGCCGTAGTCATCTATGGCCAGTGGCAGCAGCGGGGATACGGCAAAGAGGTTCAGTCCGGCGGCCAGGTGGGCCGCCAGCGTCATCACCGCCATGAACAGGCGGCCCCGGTTTGTCGAAGCGCCGGATGCGTCTACAGCTAGCCGAACAGCCGCACCTCTTGGGGCGTCGCTGTCGGCGCGATGCAGCCGGAATTATCGTTGCGGACGTTGTTCACCGTCGCTGAAACCTCTCGGCAATCCAGCAGTTCCGTCGGTGCTGGCAAGAGCAGAGGCTCCAGGCTGGCCGGCGTCTCGGTCATCGGGTCCAGCCACAGCGGTTCCGTTTCTGCCGACAGGATGACTGGCATCCGGTGATGCACTGGCTCAATGAGCGAGTTGGCGGCGGTGGTCAGGACGGCGCAGGAACGTATCCACTCGCCCTCCGGCGACTGCCAGCTTTCCCACAGCCCGGCAAAGGCCATCGGCTCGCCCGACTTCTGGAAGAAGTACATCGGGACACGCTGCTTTCCCTCGTGCCGCCACTCGTAGAAGCCATCGGCCAGCACGAGGCAACGCCGACGCCGGAAGGCGCTGCGGAAAGCAGGCTTGGTGGCCGCCGTCTCGCTGACGGCGTTGATCATCCTGGCGCCAATCTTGATGTCCTTGGCCCACGACGGCACCAGCCCCCAACGCATCAATTCACCCCGTCGCGCGCCGTCGTTGACCACCGTCAGCACGGGCTGCGTGGGCGCGATGTTATAACGGGGTTCCGGCGCGGACGGCTCCATCACGAACCCGAACCGGCCCTGCAACTCGCTGATGTCGGAGATTAGCGTATACCTGCCGCACATGGGCGGTCACTCCAGAGGCGGGATACGTCCGGGGGTTCCCCCTCGGTGACACTGGAGCCACGCATTGCTCAACTCGTTCTGGTGAGGCGAGGCCCATCGAACGTAGTTGGCGTGAATACGTGGCAGGTCCTCGTCCTCAAACCACATTTCAACGGCGATTCCGTAGAACTACGAGATTTCGAGTGACCGGAGACTGGGGCATCGGCAGGTCGTCTTTCTTCGTCGCACACATCGCTACCCCACCACCTCGCGGAACTGTTGGATGGCGTTGATGTGGTCTTGAGGCGACTGGTATCCGGCCCGCATGGTGTTGATGGAGATGTGGGTTGCGCCCAGCCCGGCCCAGGCCTCGGTCTGCCCCTGCCAGAATTCAGGATCGCCGTCGGCTGAGTTGATGCGTGGCTCCATCAAGATGCCCGACGGATCGCGGCCCGCGGCCTCGGCGAAACCGGCCAGCTTTTCCAGCACGGCCGGGGCGTCATCGAGGCCGACCTGCGGGAACCAACCGTCGGCCAGCCGCGCCACGCGGCGCAGCACGCGGTCGGGAGGTGAGGGGTTGGCCCGCGCTCCGGCACCCATCCAGATGGGGATGGGCTGCTGGATGGGCCGCGGGTTGATCCCGGCGTTGGTGATGTTGTGGTACTTGCCGTGGAAGTCAATAACATCGTTGGTCCACAGTTGGCGCAACACCTCGACCTGCTCGGCCTGCCGGGCGCCTCGCGTGCTGAAGTCTTCGCCCAAGGCTTCATACTCGACATGGTTCCAGCCTACGCCCACGCCGAGGCGCAGCCGCCCGCCGCTGAGTACGTCGCACTGGGCCGCCTGCTTTGCCACCAGCGCCGTCTGCCGTTGCCCTAGGATGAGCACGGCCGTCACCAGCTCGATGGACGTGGTGATGCCCGCCAAGTAGCCGAACAGCACGAAGGGCTCATGGAACATACTCTCCAGCACATAGCCGCCGGTCCAGTTGGCGTGCTTGGTGGAGTCGGCCCCCAGCACATGGTCGTAGACGATCAGATGTGAGAAGCCGAGGCCTTCCGCCGCCTGAACGTAGTCCCGAACCGCCGCCGGATCAGCTCCGATCTCGGTCTGGGGAAAGACAACTCCTGCTTTCATCGTCGAACTCCTAAGCGGTCTTTTCCTTGGCCTTGAAGTGGGGGATGACATGCTCGCCGAACATTCGGAGCGTGTTCATCGTCTCTTCGTGGGTCGCGGGGCCGATGGCGCTGAGGCAGAAAATCTGCTCGATGCCCATGGCTTCGTAGCGCTCCACGAACTTGATGCAGTCGCCGGGGGTGCCGACGCAGAAATTCTCCCCGCGCTCGACCACTTCCTCCGGCGTGGGATCGCCTGGGTGGGGGCCGGCGGCAAGGCGCATGTCGCGCTCGTAGTAGCCCTGGTAGTCGGGGGGAATGGTCGCCGGGTCTACGCCTTGCCACACCAGCCTCGCCCGCTCGCGCTGCTGGTCGGAATACCAGCCGATCAATTCAGTGCCCCGCGCCTTGGCGACCTTCGGGTCTTCGTGGCAGAAGCCCGCCGTCATCAGCGCGTTCTGGCTGTTCACGGTGGGGCCGTGAGCCCCGTTCAGGCTCTTGTAATAAAGCTCCAGCGTCCCCGCGACTCGGTCCGGGCCGCCCTCGCTGCCCACCAGCGCGCCCAGTCCCAGCTCACCGGCGCGGCGGGTGGTCTCCTCGCTGCCGCAGGCCGACCACAGCGGAGGATGCGGCTTCTGCAAGGGCTTGGGCAGCACATTGCGCGGCGGAATGTGGAAATACTCGCCGTCGTGGCTGACCTCTTCCTCCATCCAGATGCGGGGCAGCACTTGGGCGAACTCCTCCCACATACCGCGGGTGTCCTCCAGGGTGGCACCGTAGGGAGTGAGCTGGTAGGGATAACCGGTGCGGCCCAGGCCCACGTCGACGCGGCCTCTGCTGAGGATGTCCAGCGTGGCCATGCGGGCCGCGGTATGCAGCGGATGGTGAATCGGAGCCAGCACCACGCCGATGCCCATGCGAATGCGCGAGGTGCGCTGGGATACCGCCGCCAGCGTCAGGTCGGGCGCGCTGTTGTGTGACCACACCGGGCGGAAGTGATGCTCCGAAAACCACACGCTGTCGTAGCCCATTTCTTCGGCAAAGGCAATCTGATCCAGCGCCTCCCAGATGCGCCGGGCCTCGCTCTCATCATCCCAAGGCTTGGGCACTTGAATCTGATAGAAAAGTCCGAATTTCATCAGTGAATCCCGCCCTTGTACAAAGCTGTATTCGCGCCATTATACGCGCAAAGGGGCAGGATAAGGAATGAGGGTCAGGAATCAAGGCGCCAAGGAAATGAAGGAAGAGAGATGGAGCCGGTGAGGGGATTCGAACCCTTGACCTGCGGTTTACGAAACCGCTGCTCTGCCACTGAGCTACACCGGCGTCAGATACAAAAATGGAAGGTTTTCAGTCAGATGGAGCTAAATTTGCCGTTCTTTTGCCAGTCCCGTTTCTCCACTCGGACTTAAAACGCCTCACTGCTTCTACCTGCACCGAGGGTAACACATAGGAGTACAAATCACCAAAAACCCCGATGGTGCTGTGCCCCAAGCGCCCTGAAACAACCTTGAGATGGATCCCGGTCAGTTGGACAGAATTGAGGTGGAATTAAGCGGGAGTCCGGATGCTCTTGGGGAAAGTAGACTTCCTGCTCCGGACCGTGAATGGCCCGCCAATCCTGTAATCGTCGTTGCAGGTGCGTAGTTGCGAGGCATTGAAGCGGCCGGGGTGTGGCACACGGGGAACGTGGTGTCCCTGGTGAGGGACATGCTGGGAGGGCACTACCAGGCACCGGCGGCCCCACCCGTTGAACCAGCCACGGGGGCACCGGCCACACCCACCGAGGCACCGTGTCCAGGATGTGTGCATGGCGGGTGAGCCGGTCTGGCAGCGCCCTGTTGATGCCAACATATCGGCCTGTATGGACTACGGCAGGACATGGCGACCCCTGCCTTGGCTATCGACACACTTCCATTCTGGAAGGTACGCATTTAGCAGGTATTTATCGGAAGCAGAAACGGAGGACCTTTCTGTACGGTCAGGTACTGTCTACCGTCAAGCAAGGCCGGAAGTGGTGGAGACAGGGGGGATCGAACCCCCAACCTCGGCATTGCGAACGCCGCGCTCTCCCAATTGAGCTATGTCCCCACGGTGAGCCTGCCAGACCTAATCCGAAGGTAGCACTCTATCCGAATCGTAGGCCCGCCCGATGGCGGCTGTCAAGTCGTTGCGGGCTGTGCGGCAGAGTATTTTCATTCTCTGGAGGTGTAGGAGATTACCAGCAGGGTGAAAGCCTCGGCGACATGAGCGGCATGGCGTCGCAGGGCAGCAGCTACGCTAATATGGCCGGCCCACCGCACCTAAACAGTTACCATGTTGCGGTACGCTGCCATCACTCGGGAAGCGGCCCAGTGCTCCGGAGGAGAGTTAGGGTGGGGGCGCCCCCGCTGGCGGGGGAGGATTGTGCGATCTCAGGGTTTCACCCAAACTCCAGCTCTCTCAAGGTAGAGGGAGAATAAGAGACCTCGTGAACCGGGCTGGGGCAAAACTCTTGCGTTTCCCGCACCTATGTGTTAAAAGTACATATATGGAACACATTGGCGTTCCCGGCGGCCAGAGGTTGCCCAAGAATTTCATCACCCCGTGGGTGCTTTTGGTGCTGAAGCAGTGGAGCCTGCATGGCTACATGATTCTGCAACAGCTTAACCGCATGGGGTTTTCCGGTATCGACCACGCTACCCTCTACCGGGAGCTGCGGCGATTGGAGAGCCAGGGGTTCGTCGTCTCGGAGTGGGAGACCGGCGAAAGCGGCCCGGCCCGGCGCGTTTACCGCATAACCGACGCCGGCGAGGAAATGCTGCTGGGATGGACCGAAGTGGTATCGGGATACCAGCGCATGATCACCGGCTTCTTCGACCTCTATGCCCAGGTGTTCGGGTTCGCGCCGCCCTCGGAGACGGCGGAACGCCCCCACCCTGACCCTTCCGCGGAAGGTGAGGGGACATTGGTCGAACTGGAGGACGAGGGTACGCCCTCATCCTAACCCTCTCCACAGAGGGAGAGGGAATTTTTCGCTAATTCTAACCTCTGCAATTCAATGGACAGGCAACTATATCAACGAAGGAGAATCCACAGATGGCAGGCAAGGCTACAAAGAGCGCCGAGGAACTGATTCAGGCGTACAATCAGGCAGTTTCCAGCAGTTTCGCCGCGACGGATGCCGGCATGGCTCAGACCACGGCGGCGATCAAGACGTTCACCGAGGCTCTCCAGACCGAACGGGACGAGTACGGCAAGGCGGTGGAGAAGTCAGTCAGCCACGCCCGCACTCGCGGCGAGAATCTGGCCGGTGTCATGCAGAGCATGGCAGCCATGCCTGTTTCCGGCGCGCCGTCTTTCACACCCGAGGCCAAGGAATCGGTCAGCAAGCTCATCGAGGGCGAGGTGGCTTTCTACCAGTCTTTCACCAAGAACTGGATTGACTACCTGGCCGAAATGGAGGCTCGCCGGAGCGCGGCGGCCCAAGCGATGCTGGAAAGCAACGTCAAGATGATCGAGTCGGGTCAGGAAGTGATGAAGAGCGCCGTTAAGTACGGCGAAGCCTGCATGGAATGGTCGCAGGAAACCACAAATGGAATGAAGAGTTAGGAGTTGTTCGTGGTCAACTCTGCTGAGTTCGCGTCCAAATTCCAGGAAGAATCGCAAAAGAACATGGAGCGGGTGCAGGCGATAATTGATTCCTTCGTGGTCAACCCGTCCGACCCGCCGATGGCCCTCACTCCCCGCGAGGTCGTCTGGAAGCGGGGCAAGACCCGCCTCTACCGTTATCATTCCACCGAGCGGGAAGTCGCCTATCCCACACCCTACATAATCGTCCCTTGGCTGGGCATCAGCCGCCCCTACGTTCTGGACCTGATGCCCGGCGCCAGCATGATCGAGTTCCTGGTGAACCATGGCCATGACGTATACCTGCTGGACTGGGGCGAGATTGCCGAGGAAGATAAGGAGCTGGGGTTCGAGGAAGGCGTGTTCAAGCTCCTCCCCCGCGCCATAGACCGGGCCATGGAAGCCTCCGGCGCGAAAGAAGTCACCCTGAATGGCCTCTGCCTCGGCGGGACTCTCAGCGCCGCCTACCTGGGGCTGACCCCCGACGCCCCCGTGCGAAACTTCGTTGCCGTCGTAGCCCCCATCAACTTCGATGAGGGCGGCCTGTTCCGCACCTGGCTGAACGATCCGCACTTCCCCGCCGACCTGATCGTGGAGCGGTACAACGGCCTGCCCGCCAACCTGATGAGCACCGGCTTCAAGATGCTGCGCCCCACGCTGGAAGCCCAGGCCCTCTCCGGCCTGTGGGCCAACGTCAACCGCCCCGGCTACGTGGACGGCTACAAGGCTATGAGCCGCTGGGCCAACGACTTTATCGGAATGCCGGGCCGCTTTTTCTCCCAGCTCTCCAAGGATCTGTACGCCAATAACCGGCTGTTCAACGGCGAGTTTGTCCTGAACGGACGCAGGGTTGACCTGGGACGAGTCACACAGCCGCTTTTGGTGGCGGCGGCCAACCAGGACTTTATCGTACCCGCCTCCGCAGCCCGCAGCCTGATGGATGTGGTGTCCAGCGAAGACAAAGAATACGTCGAACTGCCCGGCGGCCACATCTCCGTATTCTCCGGGCGGCAGGCCCACCAGACCCTCTGGCCCAAGATAGACGAATGGGTTTCGGCCCGCGCTTCCTAGAAGTCTGGCCGGAAAGCCATTTGCCGGGTTTTGTGTAGCGCAAAACAGACGTATTCCAGTCTGATATGACATGATAGTGCACGTAATACGTTGCAATACTCACTATTTCATCGATAATCGACATTAAGAAAACGACGGCTTGGGGAGAATCAGGGTTTCCGGCCAGACTTCTAGCGTCACTTACCTCACGTGATGGTTAAACTCCCTGAACTTCCCTCTCCCCCTGGGAGAGGGTCAGGGTGAGGGCAACAACAGTCAAGGAGCAGGAATGACCACGCAAGACAGCGCCGCCAATCCCTTCGAGTATTGGCGCGAGATGTTCCAGAAATCCACCGAGGCTTGGGCACAGGCCGCCACGGGCGCGCCGGGTAGTGGAGTCTGGCCCCCGTTCTTCGGCGCGGCCCCCGGCGGAGCGGCTTCGGGGTTTAATTTTCCGGGCTTCGGCCAGATGCCGGGCTTCGGCCAGATACCGGGCTTCAACACCATGCCCGGTTTCAACCCCTTCGGGCAATTCACTCCGCCGTCTTTTTCCGGCGACCTGCAACAGGTGTGGCAACAGTTCTTCAATTCCTGGACGGAGCAGGCGCAGCAGGCGATGGCTTCGGGCAGTCCGGGACCGGAGGCCCTCCTGAACGCCCAGAAGCAGTGGTCGGATCAACTGGAAGCCATGGCCAAGATGTTCGCCGAGGCCATGGGCACCGAGGCCTTCGCCAGTATGCTGGGCAAGTACATGGAGCAGTTGCTCATCTGGGAACAGAGAATGGCAAGGCAGGCTGAGCCGCAGCAGGATACTATGCTCAAGGCCCTCAATATGCCGTCTCGCAGCCAGATTGACCGGATGTTCGAGCGCGTCATTGGGCTGGAAGAGCGGCTTGAGGACCTTGAGGACGAGAACCGGAAGCTGCGCGCCCAAGTGGAAGCGGCCTTGCGGTCTCCCGCGCCCCGCGCCCGCAACCGTCCCTCGGAGACTGCACCCGAGTCTCAATAGACCGGCGACGGAACAGTATCCATACGATTTGGAATCGCAACAGCCGCCCCTCAATGCCCTCGGAACGGGCAGAGGGGCGGCTGTTTGGCTTAACTACCCGCCGGATTGCGAGCTATGACAGGCTATTGACCCGATTCCAACTGGCGCAAACCCTCGCGCAGCCGCCGGTTCTCATCCTCAACCGTCTGTAGCGCCGCCTCAGCCGCCTGGCGTGCTGCCGTTTCCGCTCGCAGGGCAGCCTCGCTTTCCCTGTGAGTACGGAGCCATTGGCCGGTGCCGGGGACGTTGAAACGAAGGTCGCCATCAGGCATCACGCAGAAGTCCAGGCCAAGAACGGCGCTGTGTCCCCTCAGCAGGCCGTCGGCATCGGTATGCGCCGGGATTTCGCGCTACTCGCCATCGACAAGGCTCTCGCCAATCAGGGGCGTGGCGTAGTATCTGCCGGAGGGGTCGAAGCGCCAGTATTCGGTCACCCCCATTTCGGCGTAGATGTCCCGTTTTTGTCTCATGTCGCGTCGCCAGGTGCTGCCGGACGCCATCTCCATCACGAAATCGGGGGGCCTTACCTCTCGCCACACGATCCAAGAGTGGCGTTTGTGCCTGCTTTCGACGCCGAGCACCACGAACACGTCGGGCGCAACCCGTGTCTGATTGTCGTTTATGCGATAGTACATGAGCATATCGCCGCCCACGTACACGTCTTCTCGGCTGTCGAACCATTCCCTCAGCGAATTAATGGCGTCAATCATCGCCGTCAGTTGCCACTCGTCTTCCGCCATGGGTTCGCCGTCCGAGGAGGGATATTCGATTGTCAGGTCGTCTTCCACGTCCTGGTGAGGGGGCTGCTTTGTGGACGCAGGCATACGCTCAGCAGTCATAACTTTGCGTTCCGTCCCAGTATGGAGTCGGCTCAAAGCAACAGCTTAGCATAAGAGATGCCGCATGGGTCATATGAGGCCTATTTCTTTGACAGCGTAATGAACTCTTGGGCTTCCAATATATGCGAACTCAGGGACCACGACATATCCGATTACGAGGAACTTTAGGGGCCGCAATAATTGAGAAAGGCGAGAACCTGCTCTCAACCAGCCGGATATGGCTGTTGGCGATTGACTTTAGCCATGCGGTAGCGGTGGGTCTCTTGGCTTGGCAATTCGCCCCAGCGCCGTGGTTTCAAGGCACTACAAGTGAAGTTTCCATTGGTCATGCAATATATGCAATAGACGTGACAGACGATAGGCACGTGGTAGGTTTCGCCTCGGATATCTTCTTTGGGCGGGTTGTGGAAAATCCCGGGTAGATTATGTTGGATCAATTTCCTAACACACTGTTCCAAGTGGAAGTGCTGGAGGTTTTGAAGGGAAGCTTGTCAGGCGTGGTCAAAGTAGTTCAGGCAGCCGGCGTGGACGAGGACGGCTCGATGTTCTTCATGGCGGGCGATACCCAATTGCTGGAGACAGGCAAGGTCTATTTTCTTGCGGTGCGTGGCCCCGCTCTTGAAAGCAACGGCGGGGGGTATCGGGTGGTTTCCGGTGGCAACGGTATGCACGAGGTAGAGATACTGGAAGGAACCGGGGAACCGCCCGGCCCCACCGGGAACACCGGCTCCGAAGGAATCCTCAGCAGTCGGCAGACCGACGAACTGCGAACCCGCTTTGCCGACGCCATCGCCAATGAGGTTCCCTTCGACTTCGGCGACTGACCGGGAGGCCCCATGCGGCGTGGCGCCCCAATCCATTCCCCGGTTTGTGTAGAATAGGGCGGGATTAATTCCCGCCCTATTCTTTGGCGCGGCCCCAATGGGCCGGTAGAGGAGAAGTGTCATGGCTGCAACCCTTAGCACGTCGAAGGGCGCCAGTCGTATCCGGGCGTCGGAGCGGCGCGAAATTGAGCAAGAGCTCCGGCAACGGGTGTCGGGCGAGGTGCGCTTCGACCCCTTCTCCCGCGTCCTGTACAGCACCGACGCCAGCATCTACCAGATGGAGCCGGTGGGCGTGGTCATCCCCCGGACGGCCGCCGATGTGCAGGCGACCATCGAGGTGGCCCGCGACAACGGCGTGCCGGTGCTGCCCCGCGCCGGCGGCACCAGCCTGGCAGGCCAGACGGTCAACCACGCCATCGTCGTGGATTTCAGCAAGTACCTGAACCAGGTGATCGAGGTCAACCGGGAGGAGAGCTGGGCGCGGGTGCAGCCGGGCATCGTGCTGGACCAGCTCAACCGCGAGCTGCTGCCCTACGGCCTGATGTACGCCCCCGACCCGACCACCTCCAACCGAGCGTGCGTGGGCGGCGGCATCGGCAACAACACCTGTGGCGCCCACTCGGTGATATACGGCAAGTCCCTGGACCACATCAAGGAGCTGGACGTCATCCTGTCTGACGCCAGCGCCACCCGCTTCCGGCCGCTGGACAGCGCCGAGCTGGAAGCCAGGCTCAGCGGCGTGGGCTTGGAGTCAGAGATATACCGGGGCGTCCGCCGGCTGGCGCAAGACAACGACGCGGCCATCCGGGAGCGCTACCCGAACATCATGCGGCGGGTCAGCGGCTATAACCTGGACGAGTTCCTGACCGAGTCAATCGGCCCCTATGCAGGTTCGGCCAACAGCCACGGCTTCAACCTGACCCGCATGGTTGTCGGCTCCGAGGGAACGCTGTGCGTCGCCACCGAGGCCACGCTCAACCTGGTGCCGCGACCCACGATGACCGCCCTGTCGGTAGCCCACTTCCAAGACATATTCCAGGCCAGCGAGGCGGTGAAGGAGATTCTCAAGCACGGTCCCTCGTCCGTCGAAATCATGGACAAGAACGTGCTGGACCGCTCCCGGCAGTCGCTGGGGCTGGGCAACGCCATGTCCATCATCGAGGGAGACCCCGGCGCCATCCTTGCCATCGAGTTTTACGGCGAGTCGGAGGATGAGCTTACTTCCAAGATGGAGGGCTTGAAGCAGGACCTGGAGCGGCGACGGCTAGGCTACGCCTGCGTCAACCTGCTGGACCGGACATCACAGGCCAACATCTGGAACGTCCGCAAGAACGGCCTGGGCCTGCTGATGAGTATGCACGGCGACGCCAAGCCCCTGCCCTTCGTGGAGGACACCGCCGTCGACCCGGAGACCATGGGCGAGTTCGTGCGGAGGTTCGACGAGATTGTCCGCAACCACGGCACCGAGGCCGCCTACTACGGCCACGCCAGCGTCGGCTGCCTGCACATCCGCCCGGTGGTCAGCCTGAAGAATCAGGAGGGCGTCAACCGGATGTACGCCATCGCCGACGAGATCAGCGACCTGACCCGCGAGTTCGGCGGCTCCCTCAGCGGCGAGCACGGCGACGGCATCGTGCGGGGCGTGTGGACCGAGAAGATGTTCGGCACGGAAATCTACGAACTTTTTCGTGAATTGAAGTCAACGTGGGACCCCGACGGCATCATGAATCCGGGCAAGATCATCGACTGCCCGCCCATGACCGAGAACCTGCGCTACGGCCCGGACTACAGCGCCCGATCCCTGCCGTCCAGCCTCGACTTTTCCATGGACACAGACTTTGCTGGCGCGGTGGAGATGTGCAACGGCATGGGGGCCTGCCGCAAGCTGGAGGGCACCATGTGCCCTTCGTTCATGGCGACGCGGGAGGAGGAGCACTCCACCCGCGGGCGGGCCAACCTGCTGCGGGCGGCGATGTCGGGCAAGCTGCCCGAAGGCTCGATAACCAGCCAGCGCCTGTATGACGCCCTCGACCTGTGCCTGGAGTGCAAGGGCTGCCGCGCCGAGTGCGAGTCCGGCGTGGACATGGCGAAGCTGAAGTACGAATTCCTCGACAACTACTACAAGACCAACGGCCTGCCGCGGCGCAACAGGATATTCGGCAACATCGCAAAGTACAGCAAGCTGGGCAGCCGCTTCGCGCCCTTCTCCAACTGGGCCGCGTCCAGCCCCATCGGCAAGTTGTTGTCAAGCTCGCTGCTGGGCATACACCCCAACCGGCGCGCGCCGAAATTCGCCCGGCAGACCTTCCCGCGCTGGTTCCGCTCGCGGACGGACCGCCGTCCGGCGACGGCGGGAACGGTGGTGCTGCTCAACGACACCTACATGAACTACAACTACCCGGAGATCGGCAAGGCAGCAGTGGCCCTGCTGGAAGCCGCCGGGTTCAAGGTGGAGTTGGCCGATGCGCCCTGCTGCGGACGTCCGATGATCTCGAAGGGGATGATGGACGCGGCGGTAGCAAACGCCCGACACAACGTCGGGCTGCTCCACGCCTACGCGGGCAACGGCGTGCCTATCATCGGTTGCGAGCCGAGCTGCCTGCTCACACTGCGCGACGAGTACCCGCAGCTCGTCCCCGGCGAGCAGTCCCGCACCGTGGCCAGCCAGGCGTTCCTTATAGACGAATTCCTTGCGAAACTGAAGGCCGAGGACCAGCTCAACATCGAGTTCCGCGATACGGCCAAGCAGGTGTTGTTCCACGCCCACTGCCACCAGCGCTCGTTGGCCGGGACGGCATCATCGCTGAACGCGCTGCGGCTGGCTCCCGGCTACCGGGTGGAGCTGACCAACGCCGGCTGTTGCGGCATGGCTGGCTCATTCGGGTACGAGAAGGAGCACTATGACCTGTCCATGACCATCGGCGAGCAGGCCCTCTTCCCGGCGGTCAACGCCAAGGGCCCCGACTGGGAGGTGGCGGTGATGGGCGTATCCTGCCGCCAGCAGATAGAGCACGGCACCGGCCGCAGGGCCCGCCACCTGGCGGAGGTGCTGGCCGACGCGCTGGGGTGAATCTTGAGTTCCCATAGCCTAACCCGGTTAGGCGCCGGTAGTGGTCATGGGAGGCTTCTGTATGACGTAATATGGCGGGAGTGGAGTTGCTTTGCGGGTCAGCGTATTTTGGCGGTGCGGGGATGGGCGGCCTCCGCCACTTCCTCGGGCGTCAGACCGGCGAACCGTTGCGGGCGGTAGGGCCCCAGCACCGCGTCCGCCGGCATCCCGTCGCAGATTTCCTGGGCGGCAAGCTGGCTCAACGCCGGAGCAAGCGTAACGCCGCTGTGGGTTAGGGCCACGTACAGGTTGGGCGCCTCGGACGCAAACCCCATCACTGGATAGCCGTCCAGGGGCATGGGACGCCAGCCCACAGGCACCGGAACGGCCTGCGCACCGGCGAGTCCCGGCAGATAGCGGCTGGCCCGGGCCAGCAGGTCGTCGGCGTGGGCCTGCGTGTCGTCTTCGGCCAGACTCTCCTGGTCGCCTTCGCCGATCATCAGGCGTCCGTCGGCGCACTGTCGCAGATGAATCTCCCGGCGGCCGTCGCCCAAGGACGGCGCGTACACTACCGGAACGTTGCGAAGCAGCGGCGGCAGCGGGTTCGTCCGTATCACCACGCCGGGACTTTCCGCCTGAGGCACGTTGACGCCGGCCCATGCCGCCAGGCGGGTGGTTTCGGTGCCCGCGGCGATTACCACTGCATCCACTTCCCGGGAGTCCAAGGCGGTTACCAGGCCGTGGACTTGGCCATCATCATACTGTTCAAATCCATGAACTTCAGTGTCGGAATATATTTCACAATCCATTTCCCGAAGGCGACGCAGGCAGGCATCGACCACCACTTGCGGCTCCACCTGGCCTTCGTTGGGGCTGTACTCCGCGGCGGCCACCGGGCCAACGTCCAGCGCGGGTTCCAGGCGCTCAAGCTCGCCGGCGTCGATCAGGCGGGTCGGATAGCCCCAGGATTGGAGTTGCCGCACCCGGGCCACCAACCCTTCGGCGGCCACCGGATCGGCTTCCCAAGAAACCTTGCCGCCCCAGCGGAGGCCGACGCTGTCCGGGTCTCCATGATCGCCGATGTCGGAGGCGAAACGGGGCCACATCTCCAGGGAGCGGCGGTTCAGGTTGTGATAGCCGATGGGTTCTTTCGCCCCGGCATTGATCCAGGCGAAGCTGTGGCTCGACGCGCCGTGCCCGGGCTGGCCCCTGTCGATGAGGGTGACGTGGACGCCGCGTTGGGCCAGACGCCAGGCGATGGCGGCGCCCAGGATGCCGGCGCCGATGACGGCCACGTTCAGAGGTTTCTCGGGAAAGACCATCAGTTGCATCTCCTTCCAACGCGGGGCGGCGGTTGCGTGAGCGTTCCGGCAGGGCGCGCACAGGTTCGCCGCGCATCGCCTGAATGTCATCCTGGTACTTCAGCACGATGCCCAAGGTGTCGTCGTTCTCCGGCTCCGGTTCTCCGGCTCCGGCTCCGGCTCCGGCTCCGGCTCCGGCTCACGGATGTTCGGCGCCATGAGCGCCAATGTCAAGTCGAGCGTTTCTGATGCGACGGGGATCTTGTAAAGCTCGGTTCCCCGCAGTTCCTGGATGAAGGACGTTACCTGCCGGGCCAGTTGCTTTGCGGTTATCGCTCCGGCCCATGTTCCGTCACGAACAGGGACGCCCCCACCCTAATCCTCCCGGAGAGAGAGGGGACAACCCCAAGACCCTCAATGCCTCAGCGTCCGCGTTGAAACAGCCGGAAGTTTGGGCTAAAATGGCTAGGCACGCAGGAGCGTAGCTCAGTCTGGCCAGAGCGCTGGTCTCCAAAACCAGTGGTCGCGGGTTCGAATCCTGCCGCTCCTGCCATATCCCGCCACAAATGGGCCCCGGGACGTTCCGGGGCCTTTCGCTGTTCCTCCACCCTGACCCTTCACCGCAGGAGTAGGAAGGAGAACCGGGAAGCCGGGTTGAAACGATAGCGTTCCAATTTAGGTGGTACGGCAGCTTACGGTCCGTCATTACCGCGAAAGCGGGAATCCAAGGGTAGTGGGTGTTAATGTCGGCTCCGCGTCTCGACCACCTAATTCGGAACGCTATCGTCTCCTCCCACTTGCCAAGTTAACAGAACACCTGTACTATTATAAACACATGGCCCACCGCTCCCCATATCGCCAGGAACAAATCCAACCCGCCACTGAGGCCACTACGTGTAAAATGCCTGATAACCGCAACAAGCCAGCTCCGACGCGCCGCAAACCCAACTCGGACACCACACCCACCTCCGACGGTCAGATACAACGGCCCGAAATGACCGGAAATGACCGGGAAATCGAAATTTCCGAACTCACCTTGCCCACCAGCAGGCCGCCCTCCCCAGAATAGCCCTCGCCCAGTCCCTGGCCCAGGCCGCCAGAGACACCGGCGTAGCCGAGCGCCCCCTCGCTGGGACGCCCCCGCCAAGGCATGAGAGGTTCGGCCAACTGTGGCATCGCGCCAACCCATATGGCGGCTTATGGTCCGTCATTACCGCGAAAGCGGGAATGCAAGGGTAGTGGATGTTAATGTCGGCTCCGCGTCTCGACCACCTAATTCGGAACGCTATCGTTTGAAACCTGTTCCTTCACCGAATACAATGACGGCAGTTACTGTTCGGGGCAGAGTCCGGGCCGAGGCAAGGCCGGGGATGGAGGGTGCAATGACCAGCGTACAACGGGATCCGGTCCTGATTGTGGTGCAGTTGACCGGCGGCAACGATTACATGAACACCGTAGTTCCCTACGCCGATCCGCTTTACCGGGACAACCGTGCCACGGTCGGCGTGGCGGAAGAGGACGTGCTGCCCATAGACGGGCATTACGGCTTCAACCCCGTATTCGCGCCGCTCAAGGAACTCTACGACGACGGGCGCGTGGCGGTCATAAACGGCATCGGCTACCCCAACCCCAACCGGTCCCACTTCCGGGCCATGGACATCTGGCACACCTGCGAGCCGGAAAGGGTCGCCACCGAGGGCTGGTTGGGCCGGGTCATCCGCGACCTGGACCCGCAGGGGGAGAACGTGCTCACCGGCGTCAATTTCGGGCGCGGCCTGCCCCGCGCGCTGGCCCTGCCCGGCGTGCCGGTGGCTTCGGTCGGCTCGCTGGAGAACCACGGCTTCCTGACCGGCATATCCGACGAGGAACGCCGCTCGCGGGCCCTGGACGTGTTCGCCCGGATGTACTCCCCCGCCATCGGCAGCGGCCCGGCCCTGGACTACCTGGGCCGCACCGGCAGCGACGCGTTGAAGGGGGCCGACATCCTCCGCACCGCTGGACAGAGCTACACGTCCACTGTTGAATACGCCGAAACGCCCATCGCCCGCAACCTGAAGGGCCTCGCGCAGACCCTGATTGCCGGGTTGGGAACCCGCGTCTTCTACACCGCTCAGGCGGGCTACGACACCCACTCCGGTCAGATGCCTGTGCAGACCCAACTGCTGAGCGAACTGGCCCAAGGCATCAGCGACTTCTTCGCCGACCTGCGCGAGCATCAGGCCTCCGCAGAGGTGGCGATGCTGGTGTTCACCGAGTTCGGGCGCCGGGTCAAGGACAACGGCTCCGGCACCGACCACGGCTCGGGCGGCGCGGCCTTCGTCATCGGCGACGCCGTGGCCGGCGGAATGCACGGAGTCTACCCGTCGCTGAAGGAAGAGTCGCTGCTGGACGGCGACCTGCACTTCCAGGTTGACTTCCGCAGCGTGTACGCCACGCTGGTCGAGAACTGGCTGGGCCTGGACTCCCAGCCCATCGTCGGCGGCAACTACGAGAAGCTGGACTTGGTGCGGGCGGCGTCCTCACCCTAACCCTCTCCCAGAGGGAGAGGGGACTCCCTGATTCGGCGCTTCGCATTCAACCTCCGGGAGAATGAAGTGAAAGTTGGCATTGGCCTGCCGGGCAATGTGCCGGGCACCAAGGGAGACACAATCCTGGAGTGGGCCAGGCGGGCCGACGCCGGGCCGTTTTCCAGCCTCGGCGTCATCGACCGGCTGGTCTATGACAACTATGAGCCGCTGGTGATGCTGTCGGCGGCGGCGGGCGCGACCAGCCGGGTGCGGCTGCTCACCTGCGTGTTGCTGGCTCCGCTGCGCAAGCCGGGAGTGCTGGCCAAGCAGGCGGCCAGCCTCGACGCGATTTCCGGCGGACGCCTGACCTTGGGTGTGGGCGTGGGCCGGCGCCCCGACGACTACCAAGTTGCGCCGTCAGAGTATGCGAGGCGTGGCCGAAACATGGGCCGCAGTCTGGCTACCATGCGGAGCATCTGGAACGGTGAGGTGATGGGCGAAGGAGGCGCAGGCCCCATGGGCCCGGCCCCGGCGCGGCCCGGCGGGCCCGAGGTGCTGATAGGTGCCGGGGCGCCCCAGGCCGTCCGCCGCGTCGGAAAGCACGCCGACGGGTTCATCGCCGCCGCGGGCAATGCAGCCGCGGTGGAGCAACTCTACCAAGTGGCCCTCGAGTCGTGGGAGGCGGAAGGACGCTCCGGCAAGCCCCGGCTGGCCGGCGTAGCCTCCTTCGCCCTTGGCCCCAACGCCGCCGACCAGGTGGGGGGCTACATCCGCCACTACTACTCCTTCCTAGGCGACGCCGCCGAGCAGATGGCCCGGAACGCCATATCCTCCCCGGAATCGGTTAAGGACGCCATCCGGGATATGGAAGGTATCGGAATGGACGAGGTCGTCTTCCTGCCGAGCGTGGCCGAAATTGACCAGCTGGAGCGTCTGGCCGACATAATTTAGGGCCTGCCAGTGTAACGTAGGGGCGCACGGCCGTGTGCCCTATTCCGCAGAGCCGGTCCCGCTCCGGCAGCCACAGGCCAGCGCGCAGCCGCGGGCCCCTACACCGAGAGCTGTGAGGAATCGAATCAATGTTTGATGCTGAAGAGTTTGTCGCCGTCTGTCGCGGCGCCTTGGAGGAACACACGCCGGAACTGGCGGTCAAGGAACTGTTGAGCGCCGCCGTCGCCCGCCCCGGAGAGATTGAGGCGGCGCTGGGAACGCCGGGAGAGGGCGGCATCACCACCCTGCACCGCTCGCCGGAACTGACCATCATCAACGTGATTTGGCCGCCGGGCATGGCCATCTATCCTCACGACCACCAGCTCTGGGCGGTCATCGGGCTGTACGGCGGGCAGGAGGACAACACCTTCTTCCGCCGCAACCGTGAGGGCCAGGGGCTGGAGCGCGCCGGGTTCCGGGAGCTTCAGTCGCAGGACGCCATCAACCTGGGTCGCGACGCCATCCACGCCGTCCACAACCCCCGGCTGATGTACACCGGGGCCATCCACATCTACGGCGGCGACTTCTTCGCCCAGCCTCGCAGCGAGTGGGCCGACGAATCATCGCCGGAAGCGCCCTACAGCGTGGACGGCGCCATGCGGGCCTTCGCTGAGGCCAACGAGCGCTGGCTGGCCCAGCAGGCAGAGTAGGCAGTCAAGCGATAACGACAGGCATAAGAAACTATCTCAAAATCAACTGGCCTTCCTGATATACCGGCCTCGCTGGCCAAAGCCCATAGATTCCCGCCTTCGCGCTGACCACTGGCGTCTTTGCGGTGATGAGCGCCATTGGCTACACCGCCAAGCGTGATCTCCCCGGCCTGGGCACATGTGCTTCATCCTGGTGGCTTACATTAGGGGGAGGCCCCGGACGCATATCCGGGGCCTCCCTGTGACTTTGCCGGGTCCCTGCCCCGCCGGAAGCGGCGCCTTGGGGTTGCTACTTGACCGCGATGGGGCTACCGGGAGAGCCGGTGCCGCCCTTGAAGGGGACGCGAACGAAGATGTAGGCGAACTCGTACACTTCGTCGTCGGCCAGCGCGGACAGGTTCAGGTTCTCGTGAATAAAGATGCCGTTCTCGGTGAGCAGGTGATTATGGACCGGGAAGGCCTTACCAGGGTCCTCGCCCGGCACAACTTCCACCGGCCAGGTATCGCCGCCGACCATGGTAATGTTCTGGCCTGAGAGCCATCGGCCGACTTCTAAGCCGATGCCTGGGGCACCGGCGTTGTACCTGTCGTTATCCACGCCCCAGAGGTCGCCCCATCCGGTGTGGAACAACACGGCGTCGCCGTCTAGAATGTCATCCTCCGACATCCCCTGACGCTCCAGGGCTCCCTGGACATCGGCCATGGTGACCACTGTTCCCGCGTCCAGCATTCCTCCTTTGTAACCGGCGATGTCTATCAGGATTCCCCGGGTGAAGATGGGTTTTATCCCTTCGACTCCCAGACTCTGTAGGCCGTAGGCGCCCTTTATCTGGGCCTCGGTGTGCCCGTTGTAGAACCGCTCTACACCGTTGTGCACCACCCCGACGTGCCCCAGGCCGTCGAACTGGGTCCCCACCTGGCCAATCTCGCCAACTACGAATTCGTCGTGGAAAACGAGGCCGCCTGGGAAGGGCCCGCCGGTGGGCGCCCCAGGAATGGTGAGCGAGTAGGTCCTTTGCCCGAACAGGGGCATCCCGTGCTCGTACTGGCGGCCCAACTCGTAGATCTCTCCGGTCTGGATCAGGCTGGCGGCCTCCATCACCTTTTCGGGAGTTATCCAGTTGGAAGCTCCGGCCTCGTCATCTGCTCCCCAGCGGGAAGGCCACCAGTCGCCCTCGTCGCCGGAAGACTCCGTCATCGCCTCCCCGTCACCGGAAGACTCCATCACCGCCTCCCCGTCGCCGTTGCTCCATCGCCTCCCCGTCACCGTCTTCCACTGCTCCGCCTTGGCTGTCCTTCATCAACTGCTGACATTCGTCGAATGAACTAACCACCTGGTCGCCGCATTGGACGCCGCCTTGCGCTAGCAACACGGGAGCCAGCGACACTACGGCCGCCAACGTGGCCAGCAGAGCGAAAAACCGGAGTCTGTCACTGATGATTCCAAGCATATTGATTTCCTCCAGGCAACTGAATGTCTCCTCTCAAAATACAGACATATATAACGAAAAATACCTAATAATCCGCTAATATAGAGGACTGATTTCTCTAAAGGATGGGCGATTCTAATTGGAATAACCTTTTATTGTCAATTTCTGGAGCACAACAAAAAGGCCGCCCCCGATTCCGGGAGCGGCCCGCCGCTTAACTCGAAATAGAAGGGTCTTACGCCTTGGTTGCCACCAGTGTGCTGCGGACCAGCTCGGCGACGTTGGTGACCTCGGGGATGTCGGACCAGGCCTGCACGGCGCGGTTCACGTCGTCGTCGTTGAGGACGAGGGCGACATTCCCCTCGAACTTGGCCTTAATGTTGTCGAAGCCCCAGGGGTTCTTCTGGCTGCCCAGAATGTCGGCCCGGGCCGTGGCGTGCTCGAATACGCGCCCGTCCTTGAGCGTTATCTTGACCTTCAGGCCGCCCTCGGAGTTGGTCAGCATCTCCTCGGACTTGGCCATCACCCGGAGCCGCACTTTGTCCATGACCTCGCCCATGGTGGGGTCGTCGATCTTTTCCTGCGTGAAGGTGTCGATGTTGACCTCGCCGTCCACCAGCGCGGCGGCGACGTTGTACTTGGCGCTGAACTTGCCCTTGAGGTCGTCCTCCGGCTCCTGGTAGAGCATGACCACCGAGAAGTAGGACTGGTCGATCTCGGCGTTGGCCACGTCGTCCACGGTGAAATCGTTGTCGCGCATAAGGCTGAACAGGCTGTCCAGCATGGCGTGGTTGCCGCCGCAGCACGGGTACTTCTTGATGATCAGCGCATCCTGGATGCGGAAGGGCTGGCCCAGGTTGTTGGCCATCTCGTCGAGGTCGTAAATTCCCGGGCCCAAAACGGTGTTGGCGAAGCCGAAGGGGTGCTCCACCACCTGGTCGCCGGCGGTCAGCCCGGCTTGGGCCAACTGCACGGCGGTGACGCCGTCGCGCCCGGTCAGGCCGGCGTGCAGCGGCTTGGTCATAGTGCCGAAATTGTGGATCAGGCCCGAGGCCATTGAGCCGGCGATGCCAAGCGCGGTGACCGTCTTCTCCTCGTCCAGCTTCAGCAGCTTGGCGCAGGCGGCGGCGCAGGCCAGACGCCCGATGACGGCGGTGCTGTGGAAGCCCCGGTCCATCTGCTTGTACTTGGTGGTGTGCTGCAACGCCAGGCCCACCTCGCAGCCGATGACGTAGGCCTCCAGCAGATCGCGTCCGGTGGCGCCACTCTGCTCGCCGATGGCCAGCAGGGCCGGGAAGATGGCGACCGTCGGGTGGCCGAAGCCGCCGAAGTCATCGTAGTCCAGCGCGTGGCCCATGGTGCCGTTGGCGAGGGCGGCGTTGGCCAAGGTGCTCTGCGCCCCGCCGGAAAGCACCGTGGCCTCAGGCACGGCGCCTTGGTCGGCGACGTATTTCTGGATAATCTGGCCCACTGGCTGCACCGACCCGGCCAGGATCACGCCCAGCAGGTCGAAGCAGGACTCGTTGGCAACGCGGATGGCATCGGGCGGAATGTCCTCGTAGTTGGTGTTGACGACCCACCTTGCGATGGTCTCGGTAGCGCCCATTGCGGTTTCCTCCCGTGTCTTTTTGAGTGGCAGATTTGGAGCGGTGTCCCGCTGCTTTGCGGGCCATTATATCCGGTTGGTGGGACAGGGCAAGGGGCGCAGTCATGGATTGACCGACGGGTCTTAGAAGGTGTTTCCAAATTCTTATAATTGTATGTATGAACCGCAAACCATATCCCAGCGGCCTGACCAACAAACAGTGGGATGTTCCGGCGCCCATGCTCCTGGCAGCCAAGCCCGGAGGACGCCCGCGTTCCGTGGACCTGCTGGAGGTGATAAACGGCGTCTTGTATGTGCTGCGGGCCTGTTTTGTGATTTGCGGCCACGACAGACTGAATGTTCCATTGATCACGCCCAAGACCTGGATTTCAGTGTAATCCACATTCCAGCAAATTCGGAATCGGGGATCGGGTTCATGGCGTGGCACGATATAGCTCCAGCGAGGGGATCATTGGTCCGGTATTTGTCCGGGCTCCGTATGGGTGTGGTTGACCTGTCCCGCCACCCTCTCTTGTGGTTAAATGTGACTGTCATGTTTGTGCTTCGATTATTGGGGCAGGGGTTTACCCTGCTGCGAGTGCTGGTCAGCGACTTTTATTACCAGTGGGCCATGATTTACGCCCGGTGGGGTCAGCCCACCCGCGCCCTGTGGTACTTCAACCGGGCCGTGACCATGAACCCTGGCGGCTTGAAGGCCCACTACAATCGCGGGATGCTGTTCCTTGCCATCGGCGCGCCGGAGCGGGCCATTGGCGACTTCTCTATGGTCATCCAGATCAGCCCGGCCCACCTGGACGCCCGAATCAGCCGAAGCATTGTGTATACTCTCACCGGCAGGCACGAGCAAGCCCTTAACGACTTGGAGCAGGCGGTGGCCCTGGGAGCCGACCGCGACACCCTGGAGCAGCAGATCTCGGACGCCAGAATGAGGGTAGGCACATAAGCCGCCGCCCATCCATTACCGGGTTCCCGATTTCCCAAAAGACGACCGCGGCAGGAGAGGACAGCAAGTGACTGGCGTATTCCAGAAACTGGGTCGCTTCCTGCCCGGCGCCATGGGCAAGCCGGCGGCGGAGCGCTGGTATGACCACGGCGTCACCCAGCAGCGCCGCGGCAACCTTGAAGAGTCGGTGCGCTCCTATACCGAGGCGCTGCGGCTGGACCCGGAGTTGGCCACGGCCTACAGCAACCGGGGCGGCGCTTACCTGAACCTGGGCCAGCCGGAGTTGGCCATCGCCGACGCCGACGAAGCCATTCGCCGCAAGCCCCGGCAGCCGGTGGCTTACAGCGTCCGGGGCAACGCCCATCACTCCATGGGCGAGCACGACAAGGCGGTTCTGGACCTGTCCAGGGCCATCAGCATCAACCCGCGCTTCGCCGGATTCTTTAGCGACCGGGGCGCGGCCCACCGAGCGGCGGGACGGCTGGGGCCGGCCATCGACGATTTTTCCCAGGCCATCCGATTGGAGAAGCGCTTCCCAGTTCCCTACAACAACCGGGCCGACGCCTACATCGCCACGGGCGCGCTGGAGTGGGCCATCAGAGACCTCAACGAGGCCATCAAGCTGGAGCCGACCTTCGCCGTGGCCTACGTCAACCGGGCCACCGCGAACGCCATGCTGAGACAGCACGACCAGGTCGGTCGCGACATCAAAACCGCCGTCGCCCTCGGCATAGATCGGCAGGCGCTGGAAGAGATGATAAAGGAAGTGCGCCCCCTCCGCCGCCGAAGGGCGTGAATCCAACAGGGGTTATCCCGGCGACAATAGACGGCCCCACAGCTACCATCATCAGGCGCGCGTTGGCGGGAATGACGGAAACAGGCGCTTGGAGACTGATATTCTAGAATTGACGACACTTCATAACACTATGATTAAAATAAACGATCAGCCGGCAAGACCGGAGGCTGGTCAAAAGAACCCGGAAGCCGGCCAGGAAAAGCCGGAAGCCAGCCAGCAAGAAATCCGGCAGCGGTTGGATTCCCTTTCAGCATAAACTCCCAACGCCTGTAGCAGGGCGGAATAGAAGAAAAGTACAGGAGAATTGCCGCCATGCCCGGTTTCGCCATCAACCCAGCGCGCCTCAACCGCACCCTCGACGAGCTGGGCAAGTTCGGCGAGACGCCCGAGGGGATGGACCGCCTGGCCTTCTCGCCCGCCGACGTCGCCAGCCGCGAGTACACCATCGGCCTGATGCGCGAGGCCGGATTGCAGGTCCGCATCGACACCGCGGGCAACATCATCGGGCGGCGCGCCGGGGCCGACGACTCCCTGCCGCCCATCGCCCTCGGCTCTCACACCGACACCGTGCCCTTGGGCGGCAAGTACGACGGCGCTCTGGGCGTCATGGGGGCCATCGAAGTCGTAAAGACGCTGGCGGAGAACGGCCATGTCACCCGCCATCCCGTTGAAGCAATAGTGTTCACCAACGAGGAGGGCACCCGCTTTCACCGCTGGCTCATCGGCAGCCGCGCCATGGCCGGGATGCTGGAGCCGGAGGACCTGGCGGCGGTGGACGCCGAGGGTGTAACGCTGGCCGAGCGCATGGCCGACATCGGCGGGGACCTGTCGCGGGTAGATGAGGCGGCCCGCAGCACCGGCGACTTGGCGGCCTACTTCGAGCTGCACATCGAGCAAGGGCCGTACCTTTTCCGCTCCGGCACGCCCATCGGCTCGGTCACCGGAATCACCGGGCGCGCCGTCTTCGAGCTGGAAATCTCCGGGATGTCCAACCACGCAGGCACGACGCCCATGAACGAGCGCCGCGATGCCCTGGTGGCCGCCGCCAAGCTGGTGGTTCAGGTGCAGCGGATGGCCGCCGAGGACGAAATCTGCCGCGTCGCCACCGCCGGCGCGCTGGATGTGCAGCCCAACGCCGTCAACGTCGTGCCGGGCCGGGCCACCGTCGGCTTGGAGTTCCGCGACCTGGATATGACCGCGCTGGAGGCCGCCGAGCGGGAGCTGACCCGGTTGGCCCTCGAGTCCGAGCAGCAGGACGGCGTGGAAATTGCCATCAACCGCCACCGCTTCACCGAGTCGGTGCCCATTGAACCGGCGATGCAGGAATGGGTGGGCGAGGCCGCCGAGAGGGCTGGGTTCACATGGGAGCGCGTCCCCAGCGGCGCGGGCCACGACGCCCAGGCCATCGCCTCTATCGCGCCCATGGCCATGCTCTTCGTCCCCAGTGTGGAGGGCATCAGCCACGCCATCGAGGAATACTCCTCCCCCGAGGACTGCGCCAACGGAACGCAGGTCCTCTTGGAGCTTCTGCTCCTGGCCGACGAGCGGCTGTAACCAGCCCAATTGTCTCCTCTCTCCGGGGGAGGGTTACGGTGAGGACGTCCCCCTACTGGCGAATTCCCTAGGGTACCCGGAGTCAGGCGGCTGGACTCAATGCAACCGGACGATTGGCAGACGGAACCTGGGGTCGAAGCGCCACCCTCGCAGGAGGCTAAGCAGTAGAGAATCCCGGGCCGGCCAGCATCAAAATGGAATCATTTCCGATAAGGAACAACCATCGTGAAACTCACCGGCAGCTACGAAATCGCCGCCCCGCCCGAGACGGTGTGGGGCGTGCTCACCGAACCAGCGTCCCTGAAGGGCTGCATCCCCGGATGCCAGCGCCTTGATGACGTGGGCGACGGCAACTACGAGGCTTCCATCAGCGCGGCCTTAGGGCCGGTTCGCGGGAACTTCAACGCCAAGGTGTCCATCAGGGATTGGAACCCCCACAAATCCTACCGGATGATTGTGTCGGCCAACGGGACGCCGGGTTTCATCAACGGCGAGGCCTTTGTCACCCTGACCGAGAACGGCGGCGTGACCACGGTAACCGTTGACGGGGACGGGCAGGCTGGCGGCCTGATCGCCCGCGTGGGACAGCGCATGATGGAAAGCGTCTCCCGCAACATGATGGACCGCTTCTTCGGCTGCCTGGCCGAGGCTGCCGTGAAGGAGTGATCGAGTCCTTTTGATTCCGCGTCCGTAATGTGGATCGGGAGATTCGAAATTAATCGGGGACGGCCCGAAGCCACTCCCCGGGCCCATCAATCTTAGTACTACAGCCGTAGATGGCCGCATGGGGTGTTGGACTATGCTGAAAACGCATCGTCTAGCTACGGCCAACTTATCCGATCCCAATGAAGCTAAGCCGAATTTGAGGCCGAAAGTACCGAGCCGGTGTTAGTCCGGCCGTAGTATTGGGCTCACCAAACAACACGAAACCAAGATCCACGAAACCAAGATCCTTCATCCTGAGGCTTTGGTTGGAGCTGCAACCGGCTGCATTGGGTCAGTGTGGTGATTTAGTACACCGTCAGGACTACAGAGACATCAGCAGGATCATAGAGCGCCCCCCTCGGCATTGCTGCCGATCAGGATTACTAACTGTACGGACCGAGTGGCCCATCGGCGCCGGGATGTCCAGGTCGGTCAAAGCGTGGGAATGAACAGGACATTATCTGGAACGCTGCTCTTGGATAAGACGTTGTAGCCACTCCTGACCTTTTAGCCTTTTACCCAAGCTCGGGAAGCTGTAGCGGCCCAAGCTACCGTCTGGAGTGGAATCTACTTCGGTGATTTTGTGACCTAGGGCGACGGGATGTGCCCATCGGTCACCCAGTTCAGACCGCTCACCGGATGGATTGCGAGCTTGATAGAAAGTTTGCCCGCATTCGTGAGTGATAGTAATATGGCTTTCGCCGATGATGATGGGTTGGTGTTGGATCCAGTCAGCTGAGTATGGAGAATCCCAGCGAAAGGCCCAGTACAAGGAGGCGAAGCCCATGCTTTCACACAACTACACGTACCAAGAGTGTCTGAACATCTCGAAGAGGGTCTCGTGGGTGGAAGACGATGTCTTGGCCGACAAGAATTTCGACTTCTCGAAACGCTTTCTGCCCAATAGGTTGACCGGTGTAGACGAGATCGGATGTTTGAACGACAACGAGAAGCTTCAACTGAATCAGATTATGGGTAACGGCTATTGCCACATCTTCGCGTTCGTGGAGGAGTTTATCGTCCCCACCGTCACGGAAGAGGCTATGAAGGATGTCTATGGGGATGAAGTCAGGGCCCGCTCGTTGTTGCGGTTCGCTGAGGAAGAGCTCAAGCATCAGGAGCTGTTTCGGAGATCGGTCGAACTATTCGGCCGGGGTTTCGGCAGTGAGTGCGGCTTAATCCCTGGTCGGGAAGAGGTGGCGAAAGTAGTTCGGAGCAAGTCGAAGCTGGCCGTCATGGTTTTGACCGCGATTATCGAATGGTTCACCCAGCTCCACTACATAGAGCATGTGCGCGACGAGTCGGACCTCGATGGGCTGTTCCGGGATCTCTTGAGGTTTCATTGGATGGAAGAGGCGCAGCACGCCAAGCTGGACACGTTGCTAATCGGCGAAGTAGCCGAGCACTTGACCCTTCAAGAGCGGGAGACAGCAATCGATGAGGTTCTGGAGCTTGGTGGGGCGATCGACGGGCTCCTGGCACAGCAGATTGAGCTGAACATAGAAGCTCTTGAGAAGGCGACAGGACGGACGTTCACGGCTGCCGAGAAGGAGGAGATCATGACGAAGACGCAGCGGGCGTGGCGGTGGACCTTCCTCGTATCTGGACTGGAGCACCCGAACATCGTCAAAGCGATCGGTGAGCTGACTACATTAGGGCCAGGGAAAATAGAGGGCGTTGCCGCAGCGCTCTCAGCGTAGCACTAGAGCCCCGGGTGGTCGCTTGGAGTGTCGGACGGTCCTGAAATCGCAACCTCCTGCTAGGAACAACGTCTCCAATACTAAACTAAAGCCAAGGTGAAATGCGCAGATGGTGGGGGCAAACGACGGAGCCGGGTCGCTCTCCAAGTACAGATGAGAGGGATTCACACGCGCAACCCAGCTGATCATCATCGCCACTTAAATGTACATCCCACCTTGGCTTTAGTTTAGGGGGTGTCGTCAAAGTGAGAGTGTGATAATAAGCTGATATTGCAATTAGTGCAGCAGGATTGGGCAATGCCAGCAGTAGCCGTAGCCCCGGCGCACCGGCGCCACGATATTTCAGACCGGGTATGGGAAATCTTGGAACCCCTTCTCCCCGGCGGCAAGGGCAAGACAGGCCGGCCGGCCCAAGATAACCGCCGTTTCATCAACGCTGTGTTCTGGATTTTGCGCACCGGCGCCCCCTGGCGGGATCTGCCCCCGGACTACGGGGACTGGAAGAACACCCACCGCCGCTTCTGCCGCTGGCGGGACCGGAACGTCTGGGCCGGGCTGCTGGAGGCGGTGATGGATGACCCTGATTATGAATGGCTGATGATTGACGCCAGCTACATCAAGGCCCATCCCCACAGCGCCGGGGCCCGGGGCGGCAACCAAGCCATTGCCCGCACAAAAGGGGGCTCAACAGCAAGCTGCACCTGGCGGTGGACTCCCACGGAATGCCGGTAAGGCTGGCGGTGACCGCAGGCACTGTGGCTGACTGCTCCCAAGCGCTGCCCCTGATTGAGGGCATCAAGGCGGAACACCTGCTGGCGGACAAAGCCTATGACACCAATGAAATCGTGGCCGGGGCCTCGGCCCGGGGGATGAATCCGGTGATACCGCCCAAGAGCAACCGGAAGGAAAAGCGGGACTACGACCGGGCGCTGTACAAGTTGCGGCATTTGGTGGAGAACGGTTTCCTGGAGTTCAAGCAGTGGCGGGGAGTGGCGACCCGGTATGCCAAGAACTCCCTTTCTTACCTGGCCATCTGCCAGATTCGGGCCATGGCGATTTGGACTAAATTACTTTGACGACACCCCCTAATGAAACTATGCCGAATTTGAGACCGAAAGTACCAAATCGGTGTTAGTGCGGTTGTAGTATTAGGGGGTGTCGTCATATTCACCGTCATTCCCTCGAAAGCCGGAATCCAAAGGCTATTGGCAGCAAATGCGTATTTGCCAGCTACCGGATTCTGGATTCCGGCTTTCGAGGGAATGACGGAAACAGACGCTTGCAGACCGATATTCTTAAATTGCCGACACTCCCTAGAAAGCGGAGTTCGTTTAAGGGATATTAGGAGACGCCGTTTAGTGATAGCATTATTCGGCGCAATTGCGTTGCTGATGAGAGGAGCAATTTCAGCAGTCAGTGTTTGAGGATATGAATCCGGGTAAAAAGCCTGTATATGTAGCTATAAGAGTCAATTACGAATTAGAGACAAATTTCGTTAATAATCAGGAGGTTCCCTATGGAACGCAGAGTCCCCACAAAAGAAGAAGTGTTGGCATACTTGAAGGACGACCGCAACTGGGGCCGTTGGGGCGACGACGATCAGGTCGGCGCAGTCAACATGATCACTCCGGAGAAGCGCATCGAGGCCGCCGGGCTGGTCAGGTCGGGACGGGCCGTGTCCCTCAGCCGCGAATTCCCTTCCATTCCCGCGCCCAACAACCCTACCCCGGCCATTCACTACATGAAGAAGGTCTACCGCAGCCCCACCGCCGGGTTCTCCGCCGACTACTACGGCATCTCCTACCACGGCACGGCCACCACCCACCTCGACGCACTCTGTCACGTCTGGGACGAAAACGGGATGTGGAACGGCCGCAACCCCGATGAGGAGATAACCATGGACGGCGCCCAGTGGGGTGCGGTGCATCACTGGAAGGAGGGCCTCATCACCCGGGGCGTGCTGCTGGACGTTCCCAAGCACCGGGGTGGGGCCTACGTCACCATGGACACCCCCATCCACGGCTGGGAGCTGGAGGACATCGCCCAGGAGCAGGGCGTGGAAATGCGCCCCGGCGATGCGCTGCTGGTCTACGGCGGGCGAGAATCCTGGAACGCCGACGGCAATCCGATCTGGGGCAGCGAGCCCCTGGAGCGCCCCGGCCTGCACATGAGCTGCCTGAAGTTCATCCGCGAGTCCGACGTCTGCCTGTTGGGATGGGACATGATGGACCACACGCCCAACGGCTACGACCTGAGCTGGGCGGTGCACGGCTCCATCTTCGCCTACGGCATCGGCCTGCTGGACAACGCCCTGCTGCAACCGCTGGCCGAGGCCTGCGCCGAGGAGGGCCGCTACGAGTTCATGCTCACCATCAACCCGCTGCGGGTGGTCGGCGGCACCGGCTCCCCCGTCAACCCGGTTGCCATCCTGTAGCCAACGGCGTCCGCCAGGCTAACTTGCGCAAAGAGGGGCAGATTTGGAACCTGCCCCCGCTGCTTGCCCTTATTGACCGCACGTAACCCGTGTTACCTATTGAGTTTCGGCTTGAGAACCAGCCTCCGGGGTTTCGTAGATTGAGTTCTCAAAGGTCCGCACCTTGTGGCAGTTTTGGCACTCGCCCTGGCTGTGGCGGCCGTTGGCCGGCTCAATGATCCAATGATGCCGACAGACGGGGGCTTCCTCTATTATCACCGACATGACCAACGGCGCCGCCTGCGCCCTATCCAAAACCATATCTCCCCTCCTCAAACCCTCAACTGGAAAAAAGAAAATAAAACAGTGGCGGATGGCCAAGCCTGTGCAAGAACCATGCGCCACATTCAACCTATCGGGAAAGGGTGGCCTGAGTCAATAATTTTGGCGCAATTCCCAAATAATTTTGAGAAATTGCGCCAAAGTCCGACCCGGACTCCGCTAGGCTGCCAGGTCCAGTTCCGCCAGCTCCGGCGGGCCGGAGGGTGGAGCGGCCGGCGCCTCCCGCCCTGCCCCGGCAGGGCTCTCGGTTACGAAGAAATAGCGCCCGCACTGCACGCAGGCCAAGTATGCGCCGTAGACGTCCTCGCCCGCGTAGAGGTCTCCGTGGCACTTGGAGCAGCCGCGCAACTTGAACATAACTGTCCTCCATTTGTCGCTTGCCAGCATCGATTCAGGAAACCGAACTGGGATGGTACACCCCTGAATCTTACAGCAGTATTACGAATTGCGAGTATATTTTCCCAGTCTTGCCGACAGCGCTTGTGGGCCGTAGAATGCCGGAAAGCTGCGATGGTCCGGCCCACCGGGCCGGCAGCGCCGCAGGCCGGGAGAGGAGAGCAGAATGGCAGGACTGAACCATCCCCTGGAGAACGTCAGAGTCATCGACCTGGGGCACCACCAGGCCGGGCCCCGCTGCGCCCAGGTTCTGGCACGCATGGGCGCCGAGGTCATCAAGGTCGAACGCCTCGGCGGAGAGGGGACCAGATACCACGGCCCCTGGGTCAGAAAGCAGTCCTCCTACTGGGTCCAGTACAACTCCGGCAAGAAGTCGCTGTCCATCGACCTCCACAAGGAAGAGGGCGCTGGGCTATAGCGAGGAGCAGATCGAGTCCTTCCGCCAAGGCCGCGTCATCTCCGAGGAACACTACTACGACGAAATACCGGGGTAGGGACGCGGCTTCACCCTGACCCTCTCCCGGACGGAGAGGGAACTTCAACGCAACGGCGAGAACTGTATGGGCATCACATACGGCGGTGGAGGAGTAGCCACGGCCTTTCGCGGCATCGGCGAATCGCCCAAAGGCGAGGAGCACAAGATACCGGAAAGGCTGCTTTGGAAGCTGTGGAAACGCCGCGCCGCCCGGCAGGATGAGTTCCGCACAGGCGCGGGCTCCCGTATCCGAGTGCTGTACCCCGGCCGGTCCGGCACCGCCGCCGGTCCAGACTTCCGCGACGCCCTGCTGGATGTCGAGGGCCTCGGGCTGGTGCGCGGCGACGTGGAAATCCACCTGAAGCAGCGCGACTGGAAATCCCACGGCCACGGTGATGACCCCAACTACAACGGCGTGGTGTTTCACGGCGCGCTGGAAGTGGACGAGGCGGAGACGGCGCTCCACAGCGGAGCATCCGCGCCGGTGGTGTCACTGTCCGGCCTGCTGGACGGGACGGACGACGCCGACTCGGTTGATCCGGATGACGCTGAAGTAACTTCCGACCTGTGGGATTTACTGGCCCGTCGCGGCTATGCCTGTCCCGGCAGCGCAGAGGAGGCTGGCGCGCTGCTGGACCGGGCGGGCGATGAGCGGTTCCGGCGCAAGGCCGCGACTTTGGCCCGGTTCGCCGCCGGGCAGGGGCCGGAGCAAACGCTGTACGAGGCACTGCTGGAAGGGCTGGGCTACCGGCACAATCAGCAGACCTTCGTGAAGCTGGCGCAGGCGGCCCCGTATGCAGCGTTGCGGCGGGCGGCGCTGCCGGTGCTGTCCGAGCAACGGCCGATGGTTCTCCGCCACTGGCTGCTTGCCGTATCGGGCTTGGCCGACGGCGCATCCGCCGCTCCTTCACGCCTGCCGTCGGGACTTGGCCCCGCGATGGAGCGGAAGGAGTGGCATCTGTTCCGCGTCCGGCCGTCCAACCACCCGGCGGCCCGAATCGAGGGCGCGGCGGAACTGGTCGCGCGGTTCATGGAGCGCGGCCTGCTGGCGGGGCTGGCCGAGGCCGCCGCATCCCCGAAACAACTGAGCGCCGCGCTGACGGTTGACGGTCGAGGTGGAGGCGCTGCTCCCATCGGTGTGGGCCGGGCGCGGGATCTGGCGGTCAACGCCGTCCTGTCGCTGCTGCATGGCCTGAACAGCGGCGCGAATTCTCCCTACTTGGCGCACTACCGCCGTTTCCCCAAGCTGCAAGGCAACGAGGTCGTCCGCGAGATGGAGGAGCAACTATTGCCGAAGGAATGGCGGGCACAAGTCAACGCCAGCCGCCGACAGCAGGGCTTGCTGCACTTGGCCGCCCTGCTGCGGGGTGGGAGCTGATTCCGCAGAGGACGCCCTCACCCTAACCCTCTCCCAGAGGGAGAGGGGAGTTTTGTTAGTCCGGTTCGGCCAGGGGGATGGCGAGAGATGTGCGCATCCCGGCGTAAGGGGAGCGGGCGATGTGGCCGTGGCCCGACAGGTCCTCCGCCACCAGGATGTCGCCCGGCTCCATCTGTATCTTGGAGCCGTCGGCGCACTCGAACTCGGCTGTGCCTTCCAGGTTGACGACATACTGACGCCGCGGGGCGATGTGGTAGTCGGAGAAGTTGGGAGCTTCGCGGCGGTTGATGTTGATATCGCCGGGGCCGACCCGGTTCACGATGCCAGCCATCTCTTCAACGGGGACTTCCTCAAAGTGGGACTCGCCGTCGTCGCCGGCGAACACGCGGATTATCTTCATTTCGTCTCTCTCAAGTGGGTGTTTAACCACAGAGAACACAGAGATTACTTTTCCTTAAGTCTCTGCGTCCTCTGTGCTCTCTGGGTGAATGCTCCTAGCCGGCCAGAGGCACGGCCAGCAGGACACGGGGTTCGTCGCCGAGGCCGCGGGCGATGTGGCCGTGGCCGGTCAGGTCCTCGGCCACCAGGATGTCGCCGACGCCCATCTGGTACTTGGTGCCGTCGGCGCACTCGAACTCCGACAGCCCGCTGAGGCCCACCACGTACTGGCGGCGCGGCGCTGTGTGGTAGTCGGAGAACGAGGGCGACGGGCGCGTGTTCAGCTGCACGTCGCCGCTGCCCTTGTGCCTGGCAATCTCGGCGAACTCCTCGGTAGAGACCACCTGGAAGTGGGACTCGCCGTCGTCGCCCGAATAAACGCGAACTATGTTCATATCGCTTTCTCCTGTGAGAATTGGGACAGCCTGTGCCCGATGCCGCCTCCGGATTCCCGCTTCGCGGGGATGACGGTTGGAGCGCGCTAGGCGTTGACGCTACTGGTCGACCAGGGGGACGGTGGCGGTTATGCACTTGCCGCCGCCGATGCTGCGGGTGGTGTGGCCCTTCCCGCTGGTGTCCTCCACCAACCGGGCGTCGCCGGGGCCGAACTGGTGCACCGATCCGTCGCCCACCCCAATCTCGATGCCGCCCTGGATGCAGATGACGTACTGGCGGCGCGGCGCCGGGTGCCAGTCGATGAAGTGGCCTGAGTCCCGCTCGCTGAAGGTGATGCTGGTTACGTTCCGGGGGTTGTTCAGTTCCGGGTGGTCGGCCAGGCTCTGCTCCTCGATGTGTGTCTGGCCGTCGTCGCCGGTGTACATCCGGTAGATTCCCATAGTCAACTCCTGAATATTACTTTTCTCAAGACAGGTTCCCTCCCCCTCTGGGAGAGGGTTAGGGTGGGGGCGTTCCTCCTGCCGGAGTCACGCCAGCGGAACTACGCAACTGATGCTGGGAGTGCCGCCCGGCACACGGGTGATGTGTCCTTTTCCGGTAGTGTCCTCCACCAGCCGGGCGTCGCCGGGGTTGAAGGTGTGGGTGGTGCCGTCGCCCAGCTCGATCTCGATGTTGCCGGACAGCGAGATGATGTACTGCCGTCGGGGCGCGGGGTGCCAGTCAATGAAATGCCCCGGAGCCCACTCCCGGAAGGTGATGGTCGAGACGGCGATAGCCTGCGACAGCTCCGGATGGTCAGCGATCTGGAGCTCCTCAAGATGGCTCTGCCCGTCGTCGCCGGAATACAGGCGGTAGATACCCATGTCCTATTCTCCCGTAGCGTCGGTATGCAGGGCAATCGCATCTTGATTTCAGCAGGTTGGGTCGGAGGAGCGGACATAGCCGGTTTGCAGAGGCTGATTTTTTCGTTTTTCCGGCCATTTCCGGTCATTTCCTGCCACCCGGAGAAGCGGAGATTGCTGGTTTGCCGGGGCTGAGTTTTCGTTTTTCCGCTCATTTCCGCTCATTTTCCGCCATTCCGGCAAATCCGGGCTAACCGCTGGTTCAAGGCAGACCCGCCGGGATCTCCGGCGGGTTGTGTACCATCCGTTTATATCCGTTATAGACATAGCACCAATGCTAGAGAGGTGGCACAAGGCTTGGCAAGGGGCGAATGTCACTTCTTATCCTTCCAAATGCGATTGCCCTGCGTCGGTATGGGATTGACTCGCTAACGTTTCGGTATCATTGATATAGGCGGCAGTTTCGAGGATGCGCCGGTTGACCTCATCTGCGGACGTCGCCAGACTACAGCAGCCGTAGCGCGTCGGCGAAGACTGCGGATATGCGGCCGGTGGCTACCATGCGGTGTTTGTTGCTCCTAGAAGTCTGGCCGGAAACCCCGATTCTCCCCAAGCCGTCGTTTTCTTAACGTCGATTATCGATTAAATAGTGGGTGCTGCAACGTATTACGTGCACTATCATGCCATATCAGACTGGAATACGTCTGCTTTGCGTAACGCAAAACCCGGCCAATGGCTTTCCGGCCAGACTTCTAGGGCTGAGCTTCCTTGCGGCGTAGCTTAATCCCCGGCGCGGCGCGTGGCAACCGGCGGGTGTCAGGGATTTAACGCCGAGGGTGCGGAGGACGCCGAGGTTATTTTCTGGGCGCGTATATCCAGCCTTCCAGTTGGGCGGCGGCGAGTTCATTCGGACCGGGTTTGCGGAATTGTTCGGGGTTCTGCGCCCACATAGCCGCTCCTATGGCGGCTACTAGCGAATCTAGACAGTCGTGATTTTCCATGCATTTTTGATGTATAGAATCAGGAAATTGCAATAGTATGGTCGCCTTCTTTTTCAACCCATCTAGAATTTCTGAGCGAACTTTCTCTGGGTATCCGCCGTTGGTCTTGTTCTTTCTCTTGTAGTTTGCAGCAGGCAGGGAGAAGGCGCGAAGTATGGCACCTGGCATGGTTTCAAGTAAAACCGGGCCAGTGCGTCCGGTTTTGTCCAATGGCGGCACCTTACAAATTGATTCCGTCCA
Organism: Dehalococcoidia bacterium; assembly: GCA_965226875.1. Taxonomy (GTDB): domain Bacteria; phylum Chloroflexota; class Dehalococcoidia; order Lucifugimonadales; family UBA3495; genus VXOI01. Next base: position 476,858 of record OZ245439.1, read on the forward strand.
CAACGTATGCAACATACTCATGCCGAAAAAGGTCATTGCGAACATTTCCGGGGCGGCTGGATTCAAAGGCGAGTATGCTTCTGGGAAGTTCGTTCTGTCACCCTGCCTTAAAAGTTTGTTGAACTTCCTCAAGTCCCCTTGGCGAAGGCGCGGTCTAATTTCCTGGATGTATTTCGGCAGGTCAACTAGCATTGCGATTTTCTCCCACATCTCTGGCATAACGGTTCCTTCAAAGCCGAATTCGGCTTCAGCAAAGGCTCTGGGTATCCCGAACGGGAAATCCACCCCTACAACGGCTCTTGCATCCCCTGAAAGGGCCAATATGCGGCTAGTCAACTCTTCCCGAGGCAAGGGGAAACACGATTCCAAGCTTAAGTTGCTACCACTCAAAGCCGCCGTCGTAACCCAGGGATCATTGTTTCTCGATCCGCTGTAGTCAACGCCCCATATAGTTATCCGCTCTGCCATCGCGCTGCCCCCGTGCTAGAATTGGCCGGGTTCTGATTGCATTATACGGCTGAGAATTGACGATAGGGGTGTTGCTATGGACTTCACGACGCGCCGGGCGAGATACCGGGGGATCCTGGAGGGGGACGTTTGTGTGCATCCGGGGTCGGTGTTCGATCCGATTTCAGCCCGGATTGCCGAGGACCTGGGCTTCGAGGTGGGGATGTTCGCCGGGTCCATCGCCTCGTTCACCGTGCTGGGGGCGCCGGACATCGTGGTGCTGACGCTGACCGAGTTTGCCCAGCAGATACATCGCATCTGCCGCGCCGGAGACCTGTCGCTGATGGTGGACGCCGACCACGGCTACGGCAACGCCCTCAACGTGATGCGCACGGTAGAGGAGCTGGAGACCGCAGGCGTTTCGGCCCTGACCATTGAGGACACGGTGCTGCCCATCGGCTTCGGCGCGAGTGGCGCACAACTGCTGTCCGTCGAAGAGGGCATAGGCAAGATGAAGGCGGCGCTGTCCGGCCGCACCGACCCGGCCCTGACCATCGCCGGCCGCACCAGCGCCCTGCGCATAACTGGCGTCGAGGACACCATCAAGCGGGCCAAGGCTTATGAGGCAGCCGGGGTGGACGCCATGTTCCTGGCCGGCGCCTCCACCCGCGACGAGGTGTCGGCGGTGGCCGCCGAGGTTTCGCTGCCGATTTTGCTGGGCGGCACCACCGGCGAGTTGCAGGACAAGGAGTGGTTGGGGTCCGCTGGCGTGAAGGTGGCCCTGCAAGGGCATCTGCCCTTCTCGGCGGCGGTCAAGGCGGTCTACGACACCCTGAAGGCCCTGCGCGACGGCGTGGCGCCCGCCGACCTGCGCCCCAATCTGGCGACGGACGAGCAGATGGCCCAGTTCACTCGCCGCGACAGCTACAATCAGTGGACGGCGGACTTCCTGAACTGATTTCCCCTTGCCGTCGGTTTTGGGATAAAATAATGCCCCAACCGAAACGATACAGGAGGGAACCTGTGAACGTCTCTTACAATCACCTGCACTTTCGCAGCGCCGACCCCGATGACGCGGCCAAGTTCTACTGCGACAACTTCGGGGCCAAGATCGTGGCGGAGCGACCGCTGTCCAACACCAAGTCTATCGAGCTGTCGCTGAACAGCACCTACCTGATGACCATCTCCGGCAGGGCCCAGGGCGAAGACCCGGTGGCAGGGTCCACCGAGCCGCGCTACGGCCTGGACCATCTCGGCTTCCTGACCGACGACATCATGACCCTCGCAGCCACGCTGAAGTCCAACGACGTCCACTTCAACTGCGAGCCGTGGGTGATGCCCTCCGGTTCCGCCGTGGCCTTCATCGTCGCCCCCGACGAGGTTAGCGTCGAGATCATCCAGCGCCCAGCCGCTGGTGAAGAAAAGGTCGTGCTGGCTTAACCCAACGGCTTAGTCCAACATGGATGCACAGGATGCACAGGATGTTTGGATTTGACTCCCAATCCTGTAAATCCTGTTCATCCATGTAAGAGCGCTAATCCGTCATCAGCCCCTCGAAGAAGTCCGCGCCGACCTTTTCGCTCTCTGCGACCTCTGGATGGGCGCGGACGTAGAACTCGCGGCCCAGGATGCGGGCGGTGACGTGGCGGGGGACGCGGTGGTAGGGCCAGTCGGGGGCAACCTGGGTGCGGTGGCAGAGGATGCAGGCTATCTTGGCCTCTATGTCGCCGTCGCCGGAGACGTCCAGTTCTAGGTGCAGCTCCTCCTCCGGGACGCCCTGAAGCTCCTGCTCCGGGCTGGGCATGGGCCAGTTGATGCCCTCGCCCCGTAGGGCCTCGGCCCACTCCCGGCGGAACCCGCGAGGACGCACACTGTAGAACAGCCTCATCGGTTGGTATGGCTCCAGTCCGCCCGATAGCTGCTGCGGGAACGCGGCAGTGTCGGCGGCCAGATGAAATGCCGTCGTGGTGTGGTTGGAGATGGCGATGTGGTCGGGGTGGCCGTACAGCCCGTCGGGGCCGAAGGTCAACACCACTTGGGGGCGGAACGTGCGCATCTCCAGCACCAGACGTTCCACCACCTCTTCCGTGCTGGCTTTGATGAACGCCTTGGGGTGCTGGTTGGCCTCCCAGCCCTGCATCCCGGAATCGCGGTAGCCCCACACGTCGTTGCTGCCCAGCCGCAAGGCCCGGACGGCGCAGGAAAGCTCGACCTCGCGTATCTGACCCAGCGTCTCCCTCGTGGCCGACCCCTCCTGCCGGATCTCGCCCTCCTCGCCCAGCGTGGTAGTTACGAGCCGCACATCCACGCCCCGGCGGGTGTGGGCCGCCAGCGCCCCGCCGACCGGGAACGCCTCATCGTCGGGGTGAGCAAAACAGGCCAGCAATCGGTGCTCGGGCATTTCAACCTTCCGTATTCGTTGTAAACTGCGGTCGTATTCTACATCGCCGCCAGAACAAATGAGGAATCGCCTCATTTGCTACTTGTCGGAAATCGCTCCTGCGTAATCAAGCCTTCATTGGCAATGACGGCAGGGTGTGGCAGAGGCCAGTCGTCGATTCACGTTTCAGAAGCAAATTTCAACCCGCCCACTCCAATAGATGGTGTCGCCCTGTGTTCCTCACTGAAACCGAACTGGACATACCCCCGGCCCCGGCGGGCGCGGGCCTGCTGGAGTGGCTGTCGCGGCAGATGGCGGAGCGGCTGGCGTCGGGCCGGACTCCCCTGCGGCTGGTGGTGACGGAAACCCACGCACGGGGCTATCGCTGTGAAGTGACCACGCTGGCGGGCAACGGACCCATGTTAAGTTCGCCCAACGGCCTGCCGGAGGGCGGCATCACCGAGTTCCGCCCCCGGCTCACCGAGAACACCGCGCAGTTCAACGCTGTGCTGCTGGTGCCGACCGGCATCGGGGCGGCCATCGGCGGGCACGCCGGCGACGCCACGCCGGTGGCCCGGCTCCTGGCGTCGGTGTGCGACACGCTGGTTACTCATCCCAACGTCGTGAACGCCTCAGATATCAACGAAATGCCCGCCAACGCCCTGTACGTGGAGGGCAGCGTGGCCTGCCGCCTGCTGATGGGGACGGCAGGGTTGCAGCCGGTGCGGGCCAACCGGGTGCTTGCGGTGGTGGACTCCCACCCCAACCCGCTCTTCACCGAGCTGGCGGTGAATGCAGTGAACGCGGCCCATGCCTCCTACGGCCTGCTCTGCCCCGGCGTGGTGGCCGTGGAGCCGCCGCTGCTGATGCGCTCGGTGTACACCGGCTCCACCCGCGCCGCCGGTACGGTAGAGGACGTGGAGCGGCTGTTTGCCGTGCTGGACTCGCGGCGGGGCGAATACGATGCCGTGGCGCTGTCGTCGGTGATCTCCGTCCCGTTCCAGTACCACACCGATTATTTCACCAGCGAAGGCGGCATGGTCAACCCCTGGGGCGGTGTGGAGGCTATGCTGACCCACGCCGTCTCCAGCCGCTACGACGTGCCGTCGGCCCACTCGCCGATGCTGGAGTCGCAGGAGGTGCTGGACCTCGACGTGGGCGTGGTGGACCCCCGCATGGCCGCCGAGACCGTCTCCATAACCTTCCTGCAATCGGTCCTCAAGGGACTGCAACGCAGCCCGCGAATCATCACCGGCCGCGAGGCGATGCGAGAACCCGGTGTGCTGACCGCCCGCGACGTTTCCTGCCTGGTGTTGCCGCAGGGCTGCCTGGGACTGCCCACGCTGGCGGCGCTGGAGCAGGGCATCCCGGTCATCGAGGTGGAGGAGAACGCCAACTTGATGCGCAACGACTTGTCGGGCCTCCCGTGGCGTCAGGGCCAGTTCCACCGCGTCGCCAACTACTGGGAGGCCGCAGGCGTGATGGCGGCCCTGAAGGCGGGCATGAATCCCGCCTCCGTGCGCCGCCCCCTCGCGCCGGTGCCGGTTCAGAAAAGTTCGCCCTTCCTCGAGGGAGAGGGTTAGATGGGACAGGACGATGGCAAAGCCGGATAGCTCGTCCGGTCCCTGACGGCGCAGCGTGGCCGGCGGCTACTCTTCCCCGTTTATCGCCCGCCAGACGCGCTCCGGCTTCAGCGGGATGTCCAGTTGCGGCGGGCCCAGGTGCGACAGGGCGTCGGCGACGGCGTTGACCACCGCGGGAACGGCGGCGATGGTGGGCGTTTCGCCCATGCCCTTGACGCCCAGCGGATTGAAGGGGCTAGGCGTCTCCATAAGCTGCACGGTGAAATCGGGCAGGTGCTTGGCTAGCGGCATGGCGTAGTCCATGAAACTGCCGGAGAGCAGCGGGCCGCTTTCGTCCCAGACCGCCTCCTCCATCAGCGCCGCGCCGATGCCTTGGGCCAGCCCGCCGTGAACCTGCCCGTCCACCACCATCGGGTTCACGATAACGCCGAAGTCGTTCACCGAGTAGAAGCCTACCAGTTGCACCGCGCCGTTGTCCGGGTCAACCCGCACCACGGCCACGTTGGCGCTGTAGGGGAAGGTGTAGCTGTCGGGTTCCCAGTACACGCTGGCCTCCAGGCCGCGTTCGGTTCCCTCCGGCAGGGGCTGGGGGCCAGTGGACAGCGCGGCCACGTCGCGCCAGGTGACGTAGCGGTCTGGTATGTCTTCGGCGAAGAAACCGCCCCGGCCCAGCTCGACATACTCCGGCTCGGTGCGCAGCAGGGTGGCGGCCAGCTTCAGTGCCTTATCCTTGACCTGGCGGCTGGCCGTGACCACCGCCGAGCCGCCAACTACTATGGACCGGCTGGCCCGCGTGCCGGTGCCTTGGGCAATCAGGGCCGTATCGCCATACACTACCCTGACATCTTCCAGCGCCACGGCCAGCTCGTCGGCGGCAATCTGGGCGAAGGTGGTCTCGTGGCCTTGGCCGTGGGGCGATGACCCGGTGTAGACCGTGACCCGTCCGGTGGTGTCCACCTGCACCGTGGAGGTTTCGTAGCCGGGCCGGACGCTGAGGGAGCCGGACGGCCCAAAGCCGGAGGCGTCGACGGTGGTGGCGATGCCGATGCCCAACAGGCCGCCGCTCGCGCCCCCCGATGAACGCTGTCGGGCTTGTTCTTCCCTCAAGGAGGCGTAGCCCGCCAACTCCAGGACCATTTCCAGCCCGCGATGATAGTCGCCGCTGTCGTGGAGCCGGCCCGTGGGAGTGCGGTAGGGGAAGGCTGCGGCGGGTATCAGGTTGCGACGCCGCACCTCCGCCGGGTCGAGGCCCAGCGCCTGGGCGATACCGTCCATGACCCGCTCCGCAGCGTAGGCGGTGGCGTGCTGTCCGTAGCCGCGATAGGGGCCGACCGACATCTTGTTGGTGTAGACGCCGAACACCTCCCACTCCAGGTTTTCCACCGTGTAGGCGCCAGCGGCGCCGGACGGAGTGAGCGTCTCGGCCACCCCGTGGGTGCCTCCGAAAGAGTATGCGCCCAGGTCGGTGTAATACTGCGTCCGCAGGGCCAGCAGATTGCCGTCGTTGCGGTAGGCGGCCTCGACGTACTGGACCTCGCCGCGCCCGTGGATGGTGGAGGTGAACTCCTCCTGCCTTTCCCCGTCCCACTGCACCGGGCGGTTGAGGCGCATCGCCAGCGCCGCCGCGATGATGGTCTCCGGGTAGGTGTCGATTTTCGCGCCGAACCCGCCGCCCACGTCGCGGGAGAGGACGCGGATCCGGTTCTCCGCCAGGCCCAGCACGCCGGCCACAGCGCGGCGCTCCATGTGCGGGGCTTGGGTGGACAGCCAGAGGGTCAACTCGTCGACGCCGCGCTCGTAGCTGGCGGTCACCGCCCGAGGCTCCATGGCGTTGGGGACCAGGCGAGGCTCCACCAGCCGCAGGGACAGGACACCGTCGGCCTCGGCGAAGGCGGCGTCCGGGTCGCCGACGGTGCGGGAACTGGTGACGCAGAGGTTGGTTCCCAGCTCATCGTGAACCAGGGGCGCGCCGTCCTCCAGCCCTCGCTCGGCGTCCACCACGGCAGGCAGCGGCTCGTAGTCGACCTCGATGAGTTCAATGGCGTCGCGGGCTATGTAGGCGTCCTCGGCGACCACCACGGCCACCGGCTCGCCTTCGTACTTGGCTACATCCGCCGCCATGGGCCAGCGGCTCACGGCCTTCATGTGCTCGCGCACGCCGGCCAGGGGCAGCTCGGCGGCACAGAGGGCGTTGAATTCCGCTCCGGTGACCACCGCCAGCACGCCGGGCAGGTTTCGAGCGTTATCGGCATTTATGCCACGGATGCGGGCGTGGGCGTGCGGGCTGCGCAGGACGACCATGAACGCCGCGTTGCGGGGCTGGATGTCACCGGCGTACCGGCCCTCGCCCTGAATCAGGCGAAAATCCTCCTTTCGTCGTACTGATGCGCCTACCAGCTTGTCGTTTCCGCCGATTTCTGAACGCTCCACGTCGTCCCCCGTCCAAATAAATGCGTTGTTCGATGCGTTATTATGATACTTTATATCATCAAATGATGGCATGTCGCAATCTGGAGCCGTATAATATAACCAAGCCCAGCGTATTCTATACTAACGTGGGCGAGTGGGCGGGACGGGAAAGAGAGAGGACGTATGGCAACATTTGGAGATCTCGAAAGAGCGCTGGCTGACCTTTACCCCTACAGGTGGGCCATCGGGGCAGCGGTGCTGGTGCTTATCGCCGCGTTTCTGGCCTTCGCGTGGTGGCGCGGCTGGCACTTGTGGGCCTGGCGCTACCGCAAGCCTCTGGGCATCGTGTCCGTGCCCCTGCTCCTGGTGACTCTATGGCTCGGCTGGTCACTGGGTTCGCCGCTGTTCACCAACGTAACGGTGGACGAGGCGTTCCCCTTCGCCGCCACCGCCACGGTGCCCGAGGGAATGGAGCGCGAGGACGTGGAGCAGGTCCTCTCCGGCTTCGCCAAGGTGGACAGCCCGGTGATGGAGACCATGCCTGCCCCCGCCGCAATAGACGCTTCGGCGGCCCTGGCGTCGGAAGAAGCCGACCCTGAGGACGCGCTGGTGGTGATTACTCCCTCCCGCCGCGCGGCTCTCGACGATGGCATGGCAATGGCGATGCAGGCGCTGGAAACCGGGAGCATGGAAGAAGCGGCTCAAATGACCGAAAAGGCAGTGGCGATGATGGAGGAAGCCATCGAGCAGTCGGAGATGGCGATGCAGACAGCGGCGTCCAGCGAGGTGCAGGCGGTGGCCATGGGCAGCTTCAAGGACGCTGACGCCTTCCACCGGGGCAGCGGCACCGCCACCATCTACCGCACTCCCGACGGCGGCAAAGTCCTGCGCCTGGAAAACCTGGAGGTCACCAACGGCCCGGCCCTGCACGTCGTCCTGTCCACGCACCCCGACCCGGAACGCTCCGAGCAGGTGAAGCAGGAGGGCTACGTTGACCTCGGCGACCTCAAGGGCAACCGGGGCAACCAGAACTACCCGATACCGGCCAGCGTGGACACCTCGATACACCGGAGCGTGGTCATCTACTGCTACCCCTTCGCCGTCGTGTTCAGCGTCGCCACGCTGGAGGGTTAGGAGTGCGCCGATGCTCCCTGCCCCCGCGCCAATGTTTCCTCTCCCTCTGGGAGAGGGTTAGGGTGTCCGCGGTGCTCTTCCGCTTGCCCACCGCGGGATGTTGGCGGATAATGCGTCAAACCACCACGCAAAGGGAGAAGGAGGCGCGAAGTCATGTCCAAAGTCAACATGATTCACCACGTCAACATCCAGATCACCAACCGGGAGCGCACCCGCGAGTGGTACGAGAAGGTGCTGGGAGCCGAGTTCCTGGACCGCGGCCCGGCCCTGAACCGGCGGATGCTCCAGCTCCGCATCGGCAATGGCGAGATCCACACCAGCGAGGTCACCGAGATGGTGCATATTCCCCGCGTCCACTTCGCCATTGAGGTGGAGGACTGGGACCCGGCGCTGGCCAACCTGGATGCGCTGGGCGTCGCCTACTCCCGCTCTGCCGGCGGGGCCTTCACCGGCACCGGCGGCGAAGACCCGTACCAAGGCCGCCGCGAGGACACCGGCGAGCACTACACCTACATCGCCGACCCCGACGGCAACCTGATTGAGCTGGTCTGCCACCCGCTGGGCCTTGAAAGTTCCGAGGGCGACGCCGTCGGCCTGCACCACGATGCGAGGAATCCCCACTGGACACAGATACCCGGCTTCGTGGAGGAGGCGTACAAGGAAGCAGAGGTCACCGTTTAGGGCCTCCCTGTCGGCTGCTTTCCGCCGTAAGATGAAGGTTGAGCGCGGGTAGTCTGTTTGAGTGCCCGCGCTCCTTCTTGACGGCGAAAACAGGTCTTGACGGCGAAAACCGGCGGTTAGCTCTGGGCTGCATCCTGCAACGCCTGCCAGACCTTCTCCGGCGTCAGCGGCGTGTCGATGTGCTTCACTCCGGCAGACGATAGGGCGTCCATCACCGCGTTGGCTATTGCCACCGGCGCTGCCAGGGTGGGCAGCTCGCCGATGCCCTTTACGCCCAGCGCCGTGATGGGCGACGGCGTTTCGAAGGTGCTGTCCAGGTCGAAGTCCGGCAGGTCGATGGACTTGGGCAATACGTAGTCCATGAGGCTGCCGCTAAGGGGCTGGCCGCTGGAGTCGTATACCATGCCCTCCCAGAGGGCCTGGCCGATGCCCTGGGCGATGGCGCCGTGAATCTGGCCGTCGTACAGCATGGGGTTGATGACCTTGCCGGAGTCGTGGACGCCGGTGTATTGCAGGATTTTGATGGCCCCGTTTTCCCGCGAGACTTCCACCACCGCGACGTGGGAGCCGAAGGAGTAGGGGCTCCGGTTCAGCGTGTTGGAGCCGACGAAGTCCAACCCCGGCTCCGCGCCCGGGGGCAGCAGCTCTTCGTTGTGGGCTGCGGCGGCGAGCTGGGCGAAGGGTACGCTGCGGGAGGGGTTGTTGCGGTCGACGGCCCGGCCATCGTTCAGGTCTACATCTCCGGTCGGGCAGTCCAGCAGGTGCCCCGCTATAGTTATCAGCTTTTCCCGCGCTTCCTGCACTACGTTGTACAAGACCGTGCCACCGGCGATGACGCCCCGGCTGGCCGATGTGCCGCCGCCCGCGGGCAGGATGGCGGAGTCGCTGTGACGCACACGGACGTCGCCGGGCGCGATGCCCAGCTCATCGGCGACCACCTGGGCGAAGGTCGTCTCCGTGCCCTGACCGTGGGGCGAGATGCCGGTGTGAACCTCGACCTCTCCGTCCGGTCCGATGATGCACCGGGCGTGTTCTTCGAGCATGGTAACCTTGGCGCCGGACCCCTTCACCACCGTCGCAATGCCCACGCCGACGAGCGCTCCGTCGGTCTCCGACTGTTGGCGCGAGCGTTCCCGCCATTGCTGATAATCGGACATTTCCAATGAGCGTTCAAAGGCCGCGGCGTATTCGCCGGAGTCATAGATGATGCCCGTGGGTGTTTCGTAGGGGAAGGCGTCGGGCGGGATGAAGTTGCGGCGCCTGACATCGGCGGGGTCAAGGCCAAGCTCCTGGGCCACCAGGTCCACGGCGCGCTCCATGCAGAAGGCCGCCTCGGGCCCGCCCGCGCCGCGATACGCGCCGGTCACCGACTTGTTGGTCGCCACTCCCACCACCTCCACCGACATCGCGGGCGTGCGGTAGGGGCCGGTCAGCCGGTGGCTGGTCAGGATAGGGACCGTCGGCGTGGACATGAAGAAGTAGGCCCCCAGGTCGGCGGTGACCTTGACCCGGATGCCCAGCAGCGTACCGTCGCTCTGGGCCGCCGCCTCCAGGTCGATGCTGTGTCCGCGCCCGTGGAAGCAGAGCATATTCTCCTGCCGGCTCTCCACCCACTTGATGGGCCGTCCCAGCTTCATCGCCAGGTAGGGGATTGCCAGCTCCTCGGGGAAGAAGCATCCCTTCTCGCCGAAGCCGCCGCCCACGTCGGGGCAGGCCACCCGCACCGACTCCATTGGCCGACTCAGCAGGCGGGCCAGGTGCTCCCGTATTTCGTGGGGGTGCTGGGTCGAGTCCCACACCGTCAGCAGGTCGGCCTCGGCGTCGTACTCGGCCAGCAGGCCGCGAGGCTCCATCGGCGCGGGGGCCACACGCTGCACGTCGAAACGCTGGCTGATGACGCAATCGGCGTTGGCAAAGGCCCCGTCCAGATCGCCTCCCGCGTTGACCGTGCGCAGCACGATGTTGGTGCCAAGGTGCTCGTGGATCACGGGGACGTTCTCTCCGGTCGCTTGCAGCGGGTCGATTACGGCCGGCAGGATCTCGTAATCGATGTTGACCAGTTCCACCGCATCCTCGGCGGTGTAGATGTCCTCCGCGAGCACTATGGCGACCGGTTGCCCGGCGTAGCAGGCCTTGTCAATGGCCAGCGCCGGATGACGGGGCGGGCGCAGTTCGTCGGCGTCGGTGGACTCGCGGGTCGGCAGTTGGGCCGCTTCCTCGATGTCCCTGGCGGTGATGACCGCCGCCACTCCCGGAAGGGACAACGCCAGCGAAGCGTCGATGCTGCGGATGCGGGCGTGGCCGTGAGGGCTGCGTATGACAAGGGCGTGCAGCATCCCTGGCCTCGTCATATCGTCAACGTAAGAGGATTGCCCGGTGAGCAGGCGGTGGTCTTCAAATCGCTTGATGGACTGGCCCGTGTAGGTAGTCATCGCCGGCCTCCGCAATTTTCTGCTTTGAACGCCCCGAAATAAACGAAATAATACCATTACTTCGCTCGACTTTACGCAAAATCCAGGAAAAGTAATGGATGACATCACCTTTGTGCGTAGCCACTGGTGGTTGGTGTCGGAGGGTTTTTCACTATCGACCGCCAACTCCGATGTACAGAAACTCCCCGCCACTCTGTACCATCGTATTGCAGATTCCCTCGCTTATGCCGCTTAAAATGCGTAAAGTCCAGCTTCGCTAATAGTAAGAAACTATCTCAAAATCAACTGGCCCTCCTGATATACCGGCATCGCCACGCTGATGGCGTCGATGTTCGGCGCCTGGGTTCTGCTCAGTCCCGGCGAGACGGGTGCCAACTTCGGCATTGTTTCCCTCGTCGGATACGCCGTGGGCATTGCGGGCATAGCCGTGGGCGTCGTGGTGGTGGCCTACACCTCCTGCCTACACCTCCTACAGTGGCCTGAGGGCATCCATCTACACCGACCGCAATCAGTTCCGGGTGCTCATGCCCGCCATGTTGCTGCTGCGTCGGGCTTCGGCGTCGGGTCTTCGGCGTCGGGTGATGAATACGATTTCGCCAGGCTGCCATCGGAGGCGGGGCTGATCGACGAACCGGCGGCGTGCGGTGACTAGGCTCACCCGCCGCCACCACCGGCCTCTCGCGCCTGCGGATGCGCCGTACCGCCACGGGAAAACTTAAACTTGAATTCTGGAGCCAACAGGAGTAGAACAGATTAATCGGATGATATCTCCAGCGCCCCTCAAAGCGCCCTCCGGCAGTCGAAGAGAACCGATGCGGCAGAGAAGGTAACGATGGACACCGCCCTCGCAGTCCTGCCCTGGATTCTGCCCCCGCTGCTTGGCGCAATCATCGGTTACGTCACCAACCGTATCGCCATCAAGATGTTGTTTCGTCCACTGAACCCCAAGCGGTTTCTTGGCGTGCGCGTTCCGCTGACCCCCGGGGTGATACCCCGCAACCGCTTCGACCTCGCCAGTACCATCGGGCGCATGGTTTCGGAACAGTTGCTGTCTCCCCAGGCGCTCCGGGAGCAACTGGACACCCCGGATTTCCGCGACAGCCTGAAGCGCTGGGTCGGCGAGCGCCGCCGCGCCCTGATGCAGCGGCCCATCAACCTGCCGTCGGGCAACGGACGCACCAACGGGCATGATTCCGACAACGGCGGCGGCCCCTCCTTTCCCGAGGAGCTGCTGGAGGAATTGCTTGGAGCGTTCCTCAAGTCGCCCCAGTGCGCCGGCATGGTGCAGTCCCTAGCGGAACAGGTTGCGCACGAAGTTGGCGGAAAGCGGATTTCGGACATCACCAGTGCCGAGCAGGTGGCGGCCTTCGTGCATGGCAGCGTTCTGCCTGCACTGAGAAACGAGGAGCTGAGCAACACCGCTTCCGAGTTCGTCAATAACTGGATCCGAGATCAGTTCAGCCAAAACAAAAGACTGAAGGAATACCTGACACCGGAAAACCTGGAAGCGGTGCAGCAGCTCATCCGCAACAATATGCCCACGGCAATCTGGCTGATATTTAACTGGCTGCGCCAGCCGGACATGTCGGAAAAGCTGGTGAAGATCGTTCAGGACCTGGTCGAAGACACCGTAAGCCACCAGAGCCTGATGACCCGGTTCATCCTGAGCCTCAGCGGCAAGAAGGAAGAAGCCATCCGGGATATGCCCAACATCATCGGCAAGGTGATCGACGACGCCGAGCAGGCCCTGAACACCCCGGAGATGCAGGCCTTGGTCTCCGATGCCGTCGGTGTGGCACTGGACCGTATATCAGGCAGGCGGATCAGGTGGCTCATAGGCCGCAACGAGCAGACCATCTACTGGATGGCTGACCAGTCGACCCGCCATGCGATTACGGCCCTTTCGGAAACGTCCGAATCCAGGGTACGGGAGGCCGCGAGCCGGTTCTACGAAATGAACTCCAATGCCACCTTGGGCGAATTCGCCGAGCGCACCCTGGGCGTCCGAACTGCGGCGGTGTCGGGCGTGACCGCCAACCTGATGGTGAACTACCTCGCCGACCCGGCAACTCCCGCCAACATCAGCAGGCTGGCCCGCCAGCTGGGAACAAGCGGGAATGGCGACGGCGATCCCATCACCGATCCCATCACCGATCCCATCACCCTGGAAGCGCTGGTCCCGCTTTCCGACGAAACGGCGGAGCGGTTGGACGAATACCTGGGCGAGCAGGTCATCGGGTTCTTGAGCGACCAACTGCCGGAATTGAGCGGGATACTAGACGTAGAGGCCATGGTCACCAGCCGGATTAACAGCTTTGACGTCAAGGAAGTTGAGCAACTGGTGATGTCAATTTCAGGCAAGCACCTCCGCTGGATCAACTGGTTCGGGGCCGGTTTGGGCGCCATAATCGGACTGATACAACTGGCACTGAATCCACCGCTGTAGCAACCAGTGTAGCAACCAGGTAGCAACCAGCCTGCTAATGCAAACCGAAACGGTCCTCGTTCGCGCTTACTGCGGGAACTCCGGAGACCGTAACAGCGCCTTCACCACCAACAGGGCGCTGCCCAGAAGTTCAGGCTGCACGAATTCCAGGCGGTCTTCCGGCGTGTGAATCCGGGAAACATCGGGCCCGTAGAGAAGCAAGACCGGCACGCCCGCGCTCACGAAATGCTGGTGGTCGCTGGAAGCCCACCGCGGCAGGGGCCGGGATTCGGCTTCCAAGCCAAGGTCTTCAGCAATTCGAAGCGCCAGGTCCGCGAGTTCTTCTTGGCCTGTCACTGCCAGCAGCGGACCGCTCGCCACCGCGTCGAGGTTCAGCATCGCCACTATGCGCCCCAACTCAGCTTCGCTCAGCGATGCAACGTAGCGGCTGCTGCCGTACAGCCCGAGTTCTTCAGCCCCGAAGGCCATGAATCGAACGGAGAAGGGCAGGGTCTCCCCGGCCAGCGCCTCCGCCAGTGCCAGCACCAAGGCAATGCCGGAGGTGTTGTCGTTGACCCCCGCTTCCGTCTGGGGAACAACGTCGTAGTGGCCCCCCACAATGACCAGGTTACCGCCTTCCCCTTTCAGCTCGGCGACCACGTTCCGGGACTCCAATTCCTGGGTCTCTATCATCACCGACAGGATTACTTCTCCGCTTTGCGACGCCGCCTGAAGCTGAGCACCGGTCTCTGACTGGAGGAGGATCAGGGCGGGGATTTCGGACGGAGCTGCCAGTAGGGGTACGTATTGCTCCATGCCCGAGATGTTCCCGGAAATAACGGCGGCGATCGCCCCTGCCGCGCCGGCGCTGTTGGCCTTTTCCAGCAAGGCCGGCAGGGTCTGCGGGTCGTTCAACGCGATGTCTCCGGGCTGTATCAGGACGACCTTCCCTACCAGCCCATCCGCCGGAAAGTCCTCGCTGCGTCCCTGGCCCACGGGCACCATGGGACCATTCTGCTTTCCGCCCTTGGGCGTCGAACTTAAAAGCAACCCGGGCAACTGAATCTCTATGGGCGATTCGACGATGACCTTCGCTGTTTCCCCGCGGGTTTGGAGGTAACGCTGGACATCAAAGTGCTCGATGGTGAACGACTGGATTTCGGCCGAGTAACCCATCGCGTCCAGCCGCTCCTTGATATACTCGGCGGCGAGGAGTTCCTCATGGGTGCCCGCTTCCCTGTGCCCCAGTTCCTGCACCAACTCCTCAACAAGGTCGAACACTCGCTCTGAAGCTGCCTCGTGTTCGTCGGAAACGAACGGACTGACCGTGGGCGGCGGTGGCACGAAAGTGGCCGTGGAAGTCGGCGGAGGCGGTGGTGCGGCTGTGGCTGTGGGATTCAACGACGGGCTTGTGGGCGCTATCGTTGGCTCAGCCGTGGGAGTCGGCGGCGTCGCCGTTGCCGTTGCAGCGGCAGTCGGCGGCGCCGTGGTGGGCGCTACCGTTGGCGCGTCCGAGGAACAGGCAATGAGAACGATCAGAATCAGAGAAATCGTAAAGATGCAAAGCCAGCGACCGGCTTGATGGAGCGATGGAGCCATGGAGATACTTCCAATCCAATTGTGGCAAACCGGATAGTCGGGGGACAAGCCGCTACGGACCTGGATTAAGAGACTATCTCAAAACGTGGCGCGGCACCCAACCCGTCATTCCCGCGGCACCCAACCCATAGATTCCCGCGAAGGCGGGAATCTATGGGCTTTGGTCGCGATGCCGGTACATCAGGAGGGACAGTTGATTTTGAGGTAGTTTCTAAGGGGACAATGCAACCATCCCACCTGGAGCGTTGCAAGACAACTTCCTCGGTGAATATACAATGTAATTTCGGGCATGTCGAACTACCGGCGCGGCGGTAAGGTTGTGGCAGGGCCGCAGACCAGCACGTTTTCCGTCACACCATTGACAGGGGCAGGTCTACAAACATAGGATTACCATAAATGCGCATTGCGCGGGATTCCGCGCTCCGCGCTTGGTGTCTTTGGATTTCCAGACCCGTAATTTCAGGGGGGTCTTTTATGCCTGACAAAGAACGGATCGCACTCATGGGCCACCTCATGCGCCGTGCCGGTTTCGGCGCACCGTATGAAGAATTGGTGGCGCGCGCCGCCAAAGGATACGAGGCCACAGTGGAGGAACTGCTCCATCCCGAAGAGCAGGAGCCAGTGGATGCCGAGCTGCTCTACCGCTTCATGCCCGGCTACGAGGGCGCCCTCGGCCCGCCCCTGAACCAGGCCGAGTGGGTCTACCGGATGATCAACACGCAGCGGCCGCTGGAAGAAAAGATGGCCCTCTTCTGGCACCAGCTTTTTGCCACCGGCAACTCCAAGGTGGACAACCCGCCGGAACTGACCCAGCAGATTGTCATGTTCCGCGAGCACGGCATGGGCAGCTTCCGCGAACTGCTGGTGGAGCTGGCCCGCAACCCGGCCATGATTTTCTGGCTGGACAATAACGGCAACCACCGGGGCGCCATCAACGAGAACTGGGGCCGGGAGCTGCTGGAACTGTTCTCCATGGGAGTGGGCAACTACTCGGAGGACGACATAAAGGAAGCGTCCCGCGCCTTCACAGGCTGGACCATTGGCCCGAAGATTCCACGCAACCCGCTGGGCCGGTTCTACTGGAGCTTCGAGTACCGACCGGAAGACCACGACGACGGCGAGAAGACCTTCCTGGGCCAGACTGGCGCCTTCAACGGCGACGACATTATCGGCATCGTGGTGAACCAGCCGGCCACCGCCCGGTTTTTGGCCCGCCACCTGTACAATTTCTTCGTGGCCGACGAGCCGCAGGTGCCAAGCTGGAACATCACCCCGCCCAACGACCCGGCGGCCGTCGACGCGCTGATCGACACCTACAATCAGACCGGCGGCGACGTGCGCGCGATGCTGCGGACGCTGTTAAACTCAGACTTCTTCAAGGCAGCCCGGTACTCGCGGGTGAAGAGCCCCGCCGAGTTGGTGGTTGGCACCGCCAAGCTGGTGGGCAACTATCAGGGGCCGCGGCCCGGCTTCAACCAGCTTGCCTTCGAGTGCGCCTACCAAGGCCAGGAGTTGTTGAACCCGCCCAGCGTGGAAAGCTGGCACACCGGCGCAGAGTGGATTGACGGCGGCGCGCTGGTGCGCCGGGTCAACTTCGCCGCCGGACTGCTGGGCAACACCTCCCTGCCCGGCGTGCAGTCCATCATCGGCAACCTGCAAGAGCGCGGGACCATGACCCCTGCGCAGTTGGTCGAGGCCTGCCTGGAGTTGGCCGGACCGGTGGAAGTCGGCGAGGCCACCTACTCCGAATTGCTGGCGCAGGCCAGGGAGGGCGGCGATGTTCGCTGGGACAACGAGGACGACCTGGCTGGGTCCGAGAAGCGCGCCGGCCTAATGCTGACCCTGATCGCCGCATCCCGGGATTTCCAGTTCGCCTGACGGCTCTCGTCTTTAAGAGACGCCCTCACCCCATCCCTCTCCCACAGGGAGAGGGAGTAAGACATACAAA
Organism: Dehalococcoidia bacterium; assembly: GCA_965226875.1. Taxonomy (GTDB): domain Bacteria; phylum Chloroflexota; class Dehalococcoidia; order Lucifugimonadales; family UBA3495; genus VXOI01. The sequence goes on from OZ245439.1 coordinate 493,896, forward strand.
CCGCGGAGGAGCGCAATGGCTACGACAAAGAAGGACCCGGTGGTGGTGGTGCTGCAAATGACCGGCGCCAACGACTACCTGAATACCATCATTCCCTACACCAGCGGCCACTACCGTGACGCCCGCCCCAGGGTCGGCATCCCCGAAGACCAGGTGCTGCCCATCGACGGCGAGTTGGCCTTCAACCCCAACATGGCGCCCTTCAAGAAGCTGTACGATGAGGGAAAGGTCGCCATCATCCACGGCATCGGCTACGAAAACTCGCCCCGCTCGCACTTCCGCTCCATGGACATCTGGCACACTTGCGAGCCGGACATCGTCGGCACCGAGGGCTGGGTCGGCCGCGTCCTCCGCGAACTTGACCCCAACTCCGAGAATGTGCTGAAGGGCGTCAATTTCGGGCAGGGCCTGCCCCGCGCCCTGGCGCTGCGCGGCGTGCCGGTGACGTCGGTCTCCAGCCTGGAGTCCTACGGTGTGCTGTCCAGCGTGCCAGGCGTGTCGGCAGAGGCCGAGCGCGCCCAGATCCTGGACCGCTTCGCCCGGATGTACGCCCCTGCGGTAGGCACCGGCGCGGTAATGGACTACCTGGGCCAGACCGGCCGCGACGCGTTGCAGGGCGCCGATATCATCCGCAGCGCCCCGGAGCGCTACTCCTCCACCGTAGAGTACGCCGAGACTCCCATCGCCAAGTTCCTGCGCGACATCGCCCAGGTCTACTTGGCCGACCTGGGGACGCAGGTGTTCTACACCCAGAACGGTAGCTTCGATACCCACTTCAACCAGCCGCCGATGCACACCAAGCTGTGGATTGATATGTCCCGCGCCATCAGCGACTTCTTCGACGACCTGAAGGAGCACGACGCGGGCGACAACTTGGTAATGATGCTGTTCACCGAGTTCGGCCGCCGGGTCAGGGACAACGGCACCGGCACCGACCACGGCGCGGGCGGCGCAGCCTTCGTGATCGGCAACCAGGTCAAGGGCGGGATGTACAGCCAGTACCCGTCCCTCAAACCCGAGGACCTGCAACAGGGCGATCTGGCCCCCAACTACGACTTCCGGGGCTTCTACTCCACCATCATCGACCGCTGGCTGGGCCTCGACCCGGTGCCTATCGTCGGCGGCAAGTACGAGCAACTGGACTTCGTGTAAGCGCGAACAGTCCCTCAGAATTGGCGACGGGGCGCACGTCTGTGCGCCCCTACATCAATCGGGAGGTGCAGCAATGCTGACGACAGTGGCCGCAGGCAGGGTGTTCGATTACAGCTTCTGCCTGGGTATGTACGGAATGTCGGGGCAAGGGTTCTGGACACCACAGGACATGGCCCTGGCCCCGGGGTCCAACGGGGATGCGGATGTGGTCTACATCATCAACCGGGGCGCGGAGGAGCTGGGGCAGCGCATCAGCCGGGTCACCCTCGACCACCAGTTTCTTGGTCAGTTCGGGGGCTACGGGCGCGGCGACGGGCAGTTTGTATGGCCCCGGTCCATCGCCCTGGATGGCGACAACAATGTCTTCGCCACCGACGATTTCCTGAATCGCGTCTCGGTATTCGATTCCGAAGGCGCGTTCCTCTCGACTTGGGGCGAGCCGGGCAGCGGCAAGGGGCAGCTCAACGGCCCGTCGGGCATAGCGTTCGACGCCGACGGAAGCGTGGTCATGGTGGACAGCCTGAACCACCGCGTCCAGCGCTTCACCCGTGACGGCGAATACTTGGGCGGGTTCGGTAGCCATGGCAGCAGCGACGGGCAGTTCGATATGCCCTGGGGCCTCTGCATCGATTCGGATGGCGCCATTTACGTGGCCGACTGGCGCAACAGGCGGGTGCAGAAGTTCGACGCCGATGGCAACCTGCTGCTCAAGTTCGAGGCGTCCGCCTCCGGCATCGGCGCGCTGGAGGGACCGACGGGGGTGGCCGTGGACTCCGAGGGCGACGTGTACGTCACCGACTGGGGCAGCCACCAGTTGCAGATTTACGACGCCGACGGGCGCTTCATCGCCACGCTGGTGGGCGACGCGCAGCAGCCCTCGCCCTGGACACAGACCTACATTGACGCCAACCCCGACATCATCAAGGCCCGCCGCCGGGTCAACCTGGAGCCGGAGTGGCGCTTCCGCCGCCCCGTGGCGGTGAAAGTGGACGAGCACGATCGCATCTACGTGCTGGAGGCGGCCCGCCACCGCCTGCAAGTCTACGAAAAGGTCCAGGACTACGAGGAGCACCCGCTGAATCTGTGATTCGGCGCGACAGGGCAATCCTCTTCGTGGCGTCGCCAATCAGGCGTCGCCACAATCATTTTGGGCGGCAGCTGGCCTTTCCCGGTCAAACAGGTCCTTGACCCGCCCCCGCATTTCGACGTCGCTGACCAGCATGAGTTTCCAAGGCTGCATGAATCCCACCGAGGCCCCTGATGGGCGGCCCGGACGATGCGCGGCAGGTCTCCTGACTGATGGATCAGCGTCCTTCGGCGCCTTCCCGCCCATAGTCGGGCAGTGGCCGGATACACCAATCCGAAGGACTCCCCAATTACAGTGGTGGGCCCGTGCCGGAATTACACCGGCTTCAATTACACTGGGTTCCCCATTCTCCCCGCTGCCCGGCGTAACGGGACAACAGAGCACCGCACACTATTCGGTTTGCACCGCCCACAATTGGGGCAGCAGGCGGCAACTGTCAACACAGCGGCCCCGGGCCCTACATTCGCCCAATCCCTCGAGGGAAATGCCTGGGGCCTCTCTTTTCCCAATCCCTCTGGGAGAGGAACTTTCCGACCCTCTCCCAAGGGGAACATGGAACTTCACTGACAAAAAGTTGGCCAGCAGCTACGCCGACCGCTCCGGCCATACCGGGTCGTGGTAGCCAAGAGGCACCGTCGGCCTGGTCCAGTGGGGCCGAGTCTCCGAGAGTTGCAACGTCGGCGCCAGGTGGCTCAACCGCCCTGCCGGAACGTCACTGGCCGTGGACCACCGCCGTAATTCCTCGGCGGTGAACTCCTCCGGCACGTCCCGCAGTTCTGCTTCCGGCACCTGGCCGCGATCCACCAGCCAGCGGCCTGTCTGCGCCAGGGACGCGCGGACCAGCCAGCTTCCACCTTCGCGGACGCGCCGGGCGAGGGCCACCATCGCGCCGAAGGCCATCAGGTAGCCGGTCAGGTAGTCAATGGCCGACACTGGGTAGAACTGCGGCCCCGGCTCCGCGCCGGGGAACAGCTCGCCCTGCCGGTGGGTTATGCCGCTGACTGTCTGCACCACGGTATCGAAGCCGCGCCGTTCGGCCCACGGCCCCACGCGGCCGAAGGCGGACAGGGAGACGTAGACGATGCCCGGACGGAGCTTGGCCAAATCCTCCGGTGCGAGTCCCCGCTGCGCCAGAGTTCCCGGACGGTAGCCCTGCGAGAACACTTCAGCTTCACGCGCCAGCTCACGCAGGGTTTCCACCTCCCGGCTTTCCCGCAGGTCTATGTGGGTGGAGAGCTTGCCGTGCCCGGTGTCCAGTTCCTGGGTCGGGCTGAAGGGTAGATGGGAGCCACTGATTTTCATCACGTCCGCCCCGTGTTCGGCCAGTGTGCGGGCACAACTCGGCCCTGCCAGCACCCTGGTCAGGTCCAAGACACGTATCCCCGACAGGGGCCGGGAGCCCTCGGGCATCGGCTCCGGCGGGCTGTCGCCGATCTTCTCGATTTCCAGCAGGGGCAAAGACGCTACGGCGGCAGACTGAGGATGCTGTGCCCACTCGGCCATGGAGCGAACCATTCCGCCGGCGCCCCTGGCGGCGATGATGGCTTCCTCCAGCTCCAGGGCGTCCCAGCCGGCCACGACCCGGCGCACCGCCTCCTGGTCTTCCTCGACGCCCAGAACGCCCAGGGCCGCGTCGCGGTGGTTGGGGAAGTTGCAGTGCAGATAGCTCCAGCGGCCGTTTTTTGCCGGATACACACCCATCACCGGGGTGCGCTCGGCGGCCACCGGCGTCCCGTCCATTGCCAGGTACTTGCCGCTGCGCAGCGAAGCCGTGGCCTGCCGGGCATCTATCCCGACCTCCTGGCGTCGTCCGGTGCGCAACTCCCAGAGGTCCGAAACGGCAAGCCCGACGGCGGCCAGGCTGGCGGATGCGGTGTCCCCGATGCGGAAGGGCGTCGGCAGAATGGGGTCCGGTCCGCCGGTGATTTGCGCTTCGGCGGCGCGGGCCGTGTCCCAGCCCACGGTTGAGAGGATTGTTGCCAGTGTCTGCTCACTCACTGTTGTACCACTCCTCCTGATTCGTCGTTGCGAACCTTACCACAGCTCTTGGGAGGCCAGCCGGGTGCCCTCTACCATGGAGGCCAGCTTGGCCCAGGCGATTTGAGTCTCGACCTTTCGACCCCAGGCCGAGGTGCCGAAACCGCAGTCGCTACTGGCCATCACGTTTTCCCGGCCCACGGCGTTGGCGTAGTTGGCGATGCGCTGGGCGATCAGCTCCGGATGCTCAATGAAGTTGGTGGTGGTATCCAGCACGCCGGGGATCAATAGTTTGCCGTCGGGCAGGTCTATGTCTTCCCACAGCTTCCACTCGTGGGCATGGCGGGGATTGGCGCCCTCGAAGGACAGGCCGAGGGGCCGCGCCTTCAGCACCATGTCGACGATTTCCTTGAGCGGGATGTCATGATGATGCGGGCCCTCGGTATTCCCCCAGCAGAGATGCAGCCGCATCCGCTCCGGGTCGATGTCCTTCAGGGCGTAGTTGATGACCTCGACGTGCAGTTCCACCACCTTCTTGAATTCTTCCTCGGTCAGGTGGGAGAACTGGGAGACGCGGGTCATGGCAAGGTCGGGGCAGTCGATTTGAAGGAGGAGTCCCGCAGCGACGATGGCGTTGTACTCGTCCTTCATAACCTCTGCCAGGGCGTACAGGTAAGCCTCCTCTGTGGGGTAATACTCGTTGGGAAGAAAGTTGGCGATGACCCCCGGCGACGCCGCGGTCATGAACACTTCCTCCGCCGATGTGTTCGCCGACACCTCTTTCAGGGTTGCGATGTCCCGCTCCACCGCTGGCCAGTCCTTCCAGGCGATGGGGCCGGTACAGGCCGGTTGAGGCATATTGCGCGAGGAGAAATGCACCTGCGTCGCGGCGAAATCGGGGAAATCGGAGTCGTCCAGGCGCGGGCGGGCGCGCACCAGCCGCTCCCCCTCGAACCCCGTCAGGCGCTCTTTCACATAGGTGGCGTACTGGGAGCGGCCCTGCTCGCCGTCGTTTACCACGTCGATGCCGATGCCCTGCTGCCTGGTCACCACCTCGGATACTGCTTCACGCACACCGGCGGCGAGCTGCCCGGAGTCGAACCCGGCCCGATCCTCGCGCTCCCGCAGGAGTTCCTGGAGGTGGGTCGACCGTGGCAGGCTGCCGGTGTGGGTGGTGAGAATCCTGGATTCGCTTCTCTTCATGGTTCCTCCCGCTATCCAAAGCCTCTGGAGATTATATGCACCCGGAGACTTTGATGCCAACGCGGGCGAGGTCTTTGATTGTTCCCTCTCCCTCCAGGGAAGGGGAGAATCGAAAGGCCCTGGAACCCGAGGCCGCCGGGGTTGCCTGTCGGCGCAAATAACGATATATTAAAGTGGATTACGAAATTCATAAGGCGGGTGTCGGAGCATCCGCCTTGGTGGTGGCAGCGCCGCCCCGGAGCAGTCTATGTTGACACAGCAGGAGTTGGTAGACCGGATGCGCGAATGGGCCGTCCGGGTTACTCCGCAGCGGCTGGCCATCGCCGAAGTGGTATTGAACTCGCAGGACCACCCGACGGTGCAGCAGATTTACGAGCGGGTGCGTGGCCACTTCCCTTCGATGACCCTGGCCACCATATACTCGACGCTGGGAGTGCTGCAAAAGAGCGGCCTGATTCAGGAGCTCCCTTTTCAGCGGATGTCGCGCTACGAGCCCAACATGGAGCCGCACGTCAACCTGGTCTGCATAGAGTGCGAGAACGTCATTGACGCCGATACCGCCAGCGAAGTCCACGACTTGGTGGTGAGCCTGCGAAACAGCATCGCCAACAGCACCGACTTCGAGGTGGGGTGGCAGCGGGTGGACTTCTACGGTCTGTGCCCCCGTTGCGTCGCCGCCAAGCGTAGGGGAGAACTGGCGGAGGTCTGAACGGGCCTTCCCTCTCCCTCCGGGGGACGGTCAGGGTGAGGGCGCAACAGTCAGTCCTGCGAAAGTAATGAAGAAACCGGCCGGTGTTCCGCACTGGCCGGTTTCGTTTTGCGGAGGTTCCAGCGATGATTACGGGAGTGGTGGGCGTCACCTTCTGGACCGACGACCTGGAGCGGATGTTCCGCTTCTACAACGATGTGCTGCAACTGCCGCTGCATTCCCGGCATCCCGACTTCATCGCCTTCGAGCTGGGCGAGGTGCGCTTCAATATCGGGCAGCACGACCGGGTCTCGGGGGCGTCGAAAGACCCCTTCCGTTTCATGCCCCACCTGGGCGTGGCCGACATCCACGCCGTCGCGGCGCGGCTGGCCGAGGCGGGGGTGGAGTTCATACGGCAACCGGAGCAGGAGAGTTGGGGAGGTTGGGTCGCCACCTTCCGCGATCCTGACGGAAACACGCTGCAACTGCTGCAACTTGTATAATTCGCATAGTGCAGGGTATGCCCTCACTCTTACCTTCTCCCAGAGGGAGAGGGAACCTGATCATTCGCTTTGGAGGTCCCGTAATGGCCCAACTGAGCAAGGCGGAAAGAGCGGCCCGGCATCTTTTCGAGGCCCACCGCGACCGGCAGCCCTACCAGCCGCTACCCGATGACATCTCGCCCGCTACTATCGAGGAAGCCTACGATATGCAGGAGGCGTTTCAGTCGTTGCTGGCGCCGGAGCGTGGGGTAATCGCCGGTTACAAGATCGCGCTCACCACCCCGGTGATGCAGGCGATGGTCGGGTTCGACGCCCCCTGCGCCGGCGCGGTCTTCGAGAGCGGCGTCCACCACTCACCGGCGGCGGTGAAGGCCGCCGACTACGTCCGGCTGGGCGCGGAGTGCGAGGTCGCAGTGCGCCTGCAATCGGGCCTGCCCGCCGGTGGCGCACCCTACGGACGCGACGGCGTGGCGGCGGCGGTGGGCGCGCTGATGCCCGCCTTCGAGCTGGTGGACGACCGGGGGGCCGATTACAGCAGCCTCTATTTCCTTGGCGTCGCCGCCGACAACGCTTGGAACGCCGGGGTGGTACTGGGGCAGGAGCAGGCGGACTGGCAAAACCTCGACCTGGAAGGCTCCAAGGGCGCGATGACCATCAACGGGCAGCCCGCCGGAGAGGGCTACGGGCGCGACGTCTTGGGGCATCCACTGGACGCGCTGGCCTGGCTGGCCAACACCCTGGCCGGGAGAGGCAAGGAATTGCATTCGGGAATGCTGGTGATGACCGGCAGCATTGTAAGCACCAAGTTCCTGAACCCCGGCGACGAGGCGGCCTTCACCTTCGAGGGCCTCGGCGACATCCGCCTGAACGTCGGCTGAACGGCTGCGATTTATCCGAAGGCCGCCCGACAGGCCAGCCCGACCCGGCTACGCAATCAGCATGGCGTCGCCGAAGCTGTAGAAGCGGTAACGCCGCCGGATAGCCTCGGCGTAGACGCCCAGCATCATCTCCCGGCCCGAAACGCCTGCGCCTGCGCCGTGTTCGGCGAAGGCCGAGACCAACATCAGCAGGGTCGAGCGGGGCAGGTGGAAGTTGGTGATCATCGCGTCCACGCAGCGGAAGCGGTGCCCGGGGAGGATGTAGATGCCAGCGTCGTCCTCCACTGGCGCGAAGACTGCCCGGCCATCCGCGACGGCCTGCTCCAGCACGCGGACGCTGGTGGTGCCGACGGCGATGATGCGGCGGCCCTCGACGCGGGCACGGTTCAGCGAATCGGCGGCGTCTGCGTCCAGCGAGTAGTGCTCCGTGTGTATGCTGTGCGCCGCCGGGTCTTCCTCTTGTACAGGGCGAAAGGTATCCAGCCCGACGTGCAGTGTGACGAACGCGGTCTCCACTTCAGCGGCGCGGATGCGGGAGAGCAATTCCGGCGTGAAGTGCAGGCCGGCGGTGGGGGCGGCGGCGCTGCCGGGCTGGCGGGCGTAGACCGTCTGGTAGCGCTCCGGGTCTTCCAGCGTCCGGCGGATGTAGGGCGGCAGCGGAGTATGCCCCATACGCTCAATTGCGTCCTCCGACGATAGCCGAACGATCTTTGTGCCGTTGGGCCGCGACTCTAGGATTTCGACGGTCAGCGTCGCGTCCTTTCTATCTTCCTCTCCCTCCAGGCGAGGGTTGGGGTGGGGGCCTTCCCTGCCGGGTGGGGTTACCGTAACCGTTGCGCCAGGGCGCAGGCGGCGGCCCGGGCGGGCCAGCGCCTGCCATAGGCCCTCGGCTTGGCGGCGGAGCAGCAGCAACTCCACCCGCCCGCCGTTGTCGTCGCGGACTCCGAGCAGCCGGGCGGGAATCACCCGGCTCTGGTTGAATACCATCAGGTCGCCGGGGCGCAGATAGTCCGGAACATCGGTAAAGTGGCGATGTTCCGTTCTGCCGGTGGCCCGGTCCAGCGCCAGAAGGCGGGACGAATCACGCGGCTCCACCGGCGTCTGGGCAATGAGTTCGGAGGGCAGTTCGTAGTCGAAATCGCTGGTTCGCACGGGCAAATCCGGTTGCCTGAAATGCACGGAGCGGCTAATGCCCGTGGATGCTGATGCGGGCGGCGGTGAGGGTGTTGACCAGCAGCATGGCGATGGTCATGGGGCCGACACCGCCGGGGACGGGCGTGATGGCCGCGGCCTTTTCGGAGACCGCCTTGAAATCCACGTCGCCCCTCAGCCGGTAGCCGCGCCGGGCCGAGTCGTCGGGGACGCGGTTGATGCCCACGTCGATTACCACTGCGCCATCCCTGACCATATCGGCCGTAATCGCCGCTGGCCGCCCAATCGCCGCCACCAGTATGTCGGCGTTGCGGGTGACGTCGCCCAGGTCGCGGGTGCGGGTGTGGCAGACGGTGACCGTGGCGTTGCCGCCGCGCCCTCGCTGCATCAGCAGGGCCGCCAGCGGCTTGCCCACGATGTCGCTGCGCCCGCATATCACCACGTTCGCGCCGTCCGGGTCGTGACCGTTTCGCAGCAGCAGTTCGACGATGCCGGCGGGGGTGCAGGGGGCGAAGTCGGGGCGGCCCTGGAGCAGCTTGCCCAGGTTGTAGGGATGTATGCCGTCAACGTCCTTGTACGGGGCGATGGCTTCGACTATGAGGTGCTGGTCAATGCCGCCGGGCAAAGGAAGCTGCACCAGGATGCCGTGAATTCGCGGGTCTTCGTTGAACCCCCTGACGGCGGAAAGGATTTCATCTTCGGCCGCCGTGCCAGGCAGGTGAACGGAATCGCTGAACAGTCCGGCCTGCTGGCAGGCTTTCTGTTTGTTGGCGACATATACCGCAGACGCCGGGTCGCCGCCCACCAGCACCACCGCCAGACCGGGCGTTACGCCGTGCTTCTCCTGCATCTCGACGACACCGGACGCGACTTCGCCGCGTATCTCAGCCGACAGGTCTCTCCCGGACAGAATCTTGGCCGCCACCGGCACGTCTCCCAATGCACCTTATGCCAGGAATTGTAACATGGGACTGCATCGGTGAGCGGTTAGGCGCGGCAGTACATAGTGAACTGCTGGAGCCAACTCTAGACAAATTGGAAACAGTCGCAGACGCCTCCGAACTGTTCGTGCGGTCGGCAAAACTGGTGAGTCTGCGGAAAATGACGGGAGCGCGCCACACCATACTCCACACCTTCAATTTCGCAATGGTCAGCCCATGACCTGCCATTGCCTTGTATGCCGCTGGCGCGTGGAATTATACTGGCCGTACTCTGCGATGAGGGGTGCTCCATGCGTATCTGCTCTCTGCTTCCCAGCGCTACCGAAATGGTGTTCGCCCTAGGGTTGGGCGACGACTTGGTGGGCGTGTCCTATGCCTGCGACTACCCCGACGAGGCGGCATCGCGCCCGGTGGTCAGTCACAGCTTGCGGAACATCAAGCACCTGGACAGCGGAGAGATTGACGCGCTGGTGCAACAGGCCCGCGCCAACAATAACCCGATGTACTGGATCGACGAGGAGTTGCTGGCCCGGCTGCGTCCCGATCTGATAATCACGCAGGAACTCTGCGAAGTCTGCGCCATCGCCAGCGGCTCGGTCTTCGAGACGGCGGCCAGGGTGCTGGACTACCAGCCGGAGATACTGACCATCCGTCCCAGCGGGATCGAAGACATCCTGCAAAATATCACAAACCTCGCCGACGCCGCCGGAGTCTCGGAGCGGGGCAGCGAGCTACGCGAGTCGCTGAATGCGCGAGTCGAGAAGGTAATGGGCGGAGTGCCCCCGGACACTACGCGCCCCCGTGTCGTATGTCTGGATTGGCTGGACCCGCTGCGCAATACCGGGCAGTGGCTGCCGGAGATTTCGGAAATGGCCGGGGGCGAGGAAGGGCTGGCCACTCCGCGCGGACACTCCCGAGAGCTGTCATGGGACGAGGTGCGGAATTACGCGCCGGAGTACCTGATGATTATGCCCTGCGCCTTCGGCCCGGAACGCTCGCGGCAGGAAGCCGAGGACAAGCTGACGGTGCTGCCGGGCTGGGATGACCTGCCGGCAGTGCGCGACGGACGGGCCTACGTGTTCGACGGGCGCATCCCCAGCCGTCACGGGCCGCGTGTCGTAGATGTGCTGGAAGGGCTGGCCGAAGTCCTGCACCCGGAGCGCTTTGAGGGTCTGGCCCCGCCCGGAATCTTCGACCCGCAGCCCTTCAGATAAAAATCTTCGATCATAAAAGTCCCCCCTCTCCTCTGGGAAAGGGTTGGGGTGAGGGCGTTCCCGGGAATCCATTGCCATTTTCATAGCGTATCCATCAACGAGCACTCCATCAGCAAGTGGTGGCCAAGTGGCTGTAAGTGAAAGGTATTTTGCAGGTCGGGGGCGCACCTGGACGGTAACGATCCTGGTCGCGGCGGCGGCGCTGGCTGTGGCTGTTGGCGGCGCGTTGGCGGCCGGCAGCGGAGGTGGGATTGACCCGGTCAATCTGTTCGTCGATGGTAAGCTGTCGGGGAATTCGCAGGAGTTTCTGGGCGGGCTGATTGGCGGCACTGCGCTCTTCGCATTCGCTGCGGGAATGGCTTCGGCGGTCAATCCCTGCGGGTTTGCCATGCTCCCCGCCTACCTGGGCCTGTACCTTGGCTCCAACCTGGCCGAGGAGGAGCGCCCCGGGCCGGTGGCCGCGATACTGCGCGGTCTCGTGGTGGGTGGTGCGGTGTCTGCCGGGTTCATTCTGCTTTTCGGAGTTGTCGGCGGCGCGGTGGGACTGTCGGCATCATTCATCAGCGACCTGCTGCCCTGGCTCGGCCTGATAATCGGCGCGGCGCTGGTGGGGGCGGGGGCCTGGATGGTGGCGGGCGGCAAGCTCTACACCGGCATCGCCGCCCGGGCCGCCGACCGCTTGGGGAACCCCAACACCGTGAGCGTCCGCAGCTTCTTCACCTTCGGCCTGAGCTATGGCACTGCGTCATTGAGCTGCACTTTGCCCATCTTCATCGCCGTGGTGGGCATTGGCAGCGCCACCGACTCGCTGTTGCAGGTGGTGGGTAACTTCTTCCTCTATGCCTTCGGAATGGGGCTGGTGATATTGGTGATGACCTTGGGCATGGCGATATTCAAGGGCGCCATGGTGCGCGTGATGCGCCGCGCCCTGCCCTACATCCAGCCCATCGCCTCAGCATTCATGGTGATCGCCGGAGCCTACATCGTCTTTTACTGGTTGACCGTTGGGCGCGGCAACCTTTTTTAGCCGCGTCGGTCGGCCCAGTGTCCTGGCCGGCTTAATGCTGGCCGCCCTCAGCCTGCTGGCGCTGGCCTGCGTCGGAATCGGCCTTCCGCCCGGGGATATTCCAACCACCACACCCGCAGCTACCCAAAACGTCCCGACTGCCGAGGCTAACCCTACTGCAACCTCGACGGCGGCGCCCCGGCCCACGGAGCGGACCATGACGGCTGCCCCTGCGACAGCCACCGCCGATCAGCCAACGGCAGAGCCATCGGCCACTGCTGCGTCCTCCGCCGCCACAACCACAGGTTCGGACTGGCCCGTCCCGATGGTGGAACCGGACCCGGACTTTCAGAACGCCCTCGACTCGGCCCGGTTCGGCCGAGGGCGGTGGCTGACCAACTTCAGCCTGCACACCGTCCCCTACGATGAGTTCCTGTCCGGGGGCGTCCCCCGCGACGGCATCCCGCCGCTGGACGATCCCAAGTTCGAGAGCATCGTTGACGCCGACGGCTGGCTTGAGGATGTGCAGCCGGTGGTCGCGCTGGAAATCAACGGCGCGGCCCGGGCCTATCCCCTTGCGATACTGACCTGGCACGAGATTGCCAACGATACGCTGGGCGGGGTGCCGGTGTCGGTCACCTTCTGCCCGCTGTGCAACTCGGCGGTGGCCTTTGACCGGCGGGTGGGCGAGGCGACGCTGGACTTCGGCGTATCGGGCAACCTGCGCCACAGCGACCTTGTGATGTGGGACCGGCAGACGGAGAGCTGGTGGCAGCAGCTTACAGGCGAGGGAATCGTTGGAGCCTACGCCGGCTACCAACTGGACCTGCTTCCCGCGCAACTGGTCTCGTGGCGGGACTTCAAAGCGGCCTTCCCCGACGCCGACGTGCTGTCGCGGGATACAGGCCACAACCGTGACTACGGGCGCAACCCGTACAGCAGCTACGACCGCGCCGACCAGTCTCCGTTCCTCTTCAAGGGCCGTCCCGACGAGCGCCTGCTGCCCATGGAGCGAGTGGCCGCCCTTCTGCTCGACGGGCAACCTCTGGCCTTCCCCTTCCTGCTGCTGGAGGAGGAGCGGGCCGTCAACTACCCGGCGGACGGGCGGGACATCGTGGTGCTGTTCCAGCCAGGCACCGCCTCGGCCCTCGGCCAGTCTCGCATCGCCGACTCCAGGGACGTTGGCTCCACCGGCGTATTCGAGGCCGCGCTGGACGGGCAGACACTGACATTCCGCGCCGAGGGCGACGGCTTCGTCGACGAGCAGACCGGCTCTCTCTGGAATGTCCTGGGGCAAGCCGTCGGCGGGCCATTGGCTGGAAAGTCCCTGGCGCCCATAGTCCACGGCAACCACTTCTGGTTCGCCTGGGCCGCCTTCGCCCCGGAGACGTGGGTGTACGGCGGCGGGTAGTAGCGACAACCGTCAGAACTGTAACTTCAGCTGGTGGGGATGGTGTTTATGGATAAAGGCCCACACCACCGGGATATCAACTGATATATCCAGCCCTCGCACGCTTCGGACGCCCGACAGCCACAGTCGCGAGCCGGGTTCCATCTGCCGTTCTGGGGCTCGGGCTTGTATGGGGATGACCAAGAGCGGCAGATAGCGAGCCCATACTCGAATGGCGAAGCCAAATTGTGTATGCGCTATTGGCTCTATGACCTCAACGAGGCAAGGGTCAGGCAAGCCATTGCGGTGGTAGACGGCGAAAGACGCCGATGATACCATACACATTACTCTCCTACGTGGGGGGAGTCGGGGCCTTGGCCGGGGCTGGAAATCCGCCGAGGCCCCTTGTTTATTGTATGTTGTGTCTCGTATTCTGTCTACAGTATATGAGCTAGGGCGTGCTTGCAAACTATGATCCAGAGCAAAATCGGACTGGTCTCACCATGTTCAGTCAGCCATCTGCCTCCACTTTGTCCTTGTCGGAGACGCTTCGGCCTCGCTTGATATGGTCGGTTTCAGGACACGTTGGGAGTTTGCAAACACGCCCTAGTGTTTGGCTCTGTAGGTGCCCCGACTGACGCGCTCTAGGCGGTCGTCGCTGGAAAAGCGAGCCAATAGGGTGCTAGCTGGGTCCTTACCCGTTACAACTACCCCTTGGGCCATCATTGCCTCGTATATATCGCGGAAATGTCGCGCTTCCGGATAGATGCTATCCATGAAGGCGACTACTCGTTCGGCGTACTCAGTTGCGATTCCACTGTTTTTTCTGACTACGGACTCAGAGCCAACCAACATTTTCTTCTCACCTTCGGGGTGATAGTCTTCAGGGGACCGTGGTTCATATGGGACGCCTTTGGATTCAAAGATTTTCTCGTATGCGTCAAGCAAGTCAGCCAGATCCTTTTCTCGTTGTTGAGATTCCAAGATGCTCTTCTTAACCCGACTGTGCTCCTCCAGCGTTTTGCTGTACTCAGTGGCTAGGTCGACAAGAACCGGATTGCAATTCCCGGTTTCCATTTTGCCCTCCGTAATTCTTTCTAAACACAGCATACAATACACGATGACAACACACAACTAATTGAGTGCCCCGATCCAATGAAGTTCTTCTATCAGCATCTTGCTGGGGGCTTAAAAGTCCGCAAAATGTTTGCTGCATTGTTTCTGGGACGCTCTTTGGAAGTCTCTATACATTAATTCCAACCACTACTTTTCTTACCTAGACTTGTTCTTGTTGCCGGACCCGCCCAAGCGGATCAGTTGCATTGTCAGCCCTTGGCGCACCTGTGTAGAATGCCCGCATCCGCCAGCCGCAGGAGGCAGTCATGGCCAATCCCCGCGCCGAGTTCTCGCCCATCTTCCACCGTCCGCCGCTGAAGTTGCCCAACAACGCCCGCGTCGCCGTCTGGCCGGTCATCAACGTGGAGGAGTGGGACATCAACGAGCCGATGGCCCGCACCGTGCTGCCCACTCCGCAGGGCGTCACGACCATCCCGGACATCCCCAACTTCGGCTGGTTCGACTACGGACTGCGAGTGGGTTTCTGGCGGTTCAAGCAGGTGCTGGACAAATACGGTATCCGGGCCACGGTCAGCCTCAACGCCTCGGTATGCCTCAGCTACCCGATGCTGGTGGAGGAGTGTCTCAAGTCGGGATGGGAGATGCTGGCCCACGGCTTCATCCAGCGGGTGATCAACCGCGAGCCGGACGAGCGGGCCGTCATACGCCGCGCCATCGACACCATCGCCGAGGCCACCGGCACAGCTCCCCGCGGCTGGATGGGCCCCGGCCTGGCCGAGACTTTCGACACCCCCGACGTGCTGGCCGAGGAGGGCATCGAGTACATCGCCGACTGGTGCAACGACGACCAGCCCTACGAGATGAAGGTAAAGTCGGGACGCATGGTGGCCCTGCCCTACACGGTGGAGCTGAACGACATCCCCATTTACCTGATCCAGAACCACCGCTCGCCGGAGCTGTTCGAGCGGGCCAAGGACCACTTCGACACGCTGTACCGCGAGGGAGCCGACAGTGCCCGCGTGATGTGCATCTCCACCCACCCCTACATCACCGGCGCGGCCCATCGCATCAAATATTACGACGCGATCTTCGAGTACCTCAGCCGATTCGAGGGCGTGGTCTTCATGACCGGCAGCGAGATTCTCGACTGGTACAATAGTGAAACCGCAAACTCCGAGTAACCACTCAAGACAAGAGAATCGAGAGCAGGGATTCCAACGGCCGGGAATCAAACCGGGAATCAAACCGGGAATCAAACCGGGATTCAAATCAGGAATCAAACAAGTACGCGGAAATGAGCCGCTGGTCAACCGGCGAGGCGGACAGCTACTCTTGGACAGGCGGCAATGCAGCTGAGGTCTTGGACTGCGTGGATCTCGATTAAAGTCCTGCCGTTGCCTTGCCGCTTCTGAAACGTATGTGGGTAGCACGCCAAGGAATGAAATAAAGTGCGACACGGCACACATCTTCAAAACGACTGTTGGAAGTAGAGATATGGCAACCTACCAACCCGGCATCATCACCACCGTTGTGGGCACTGGCGAGCGGGGCTACCACGGCGACGGCGGACTGGCCACAGTGGCGCAGCTCAGCGAGCCGTTCATGTGCGCCTTCGACCGTGTCGGCAACCTGTACATCGCCGAGGCCATGAATCACTGTATACGGAGGGTGTATCGGGACTCCGGCGTCATCGTCACAATCGCCGGGACAGGGGAGGAGGGCTATTCCGGCGACGGAGGGCCGGCGATACACGCGACGTTCAACCAGCCCTATTCGTTGCAGGTGGACACCGACGGCGACATTTACATCGTTGACCGGCTCAACTACGTCATCCGCAGGATTGAGGCGGGTACCGGCATAATCTCCACCGTCGCGGGTACCGGCGAATCGGGTTACGGCGGCGACGGCGGCCTGGCAACGCGGGCGCAGTTCCGAGAACCCAACGACTGCTACCTCGACGGGCGCGGCGGGCTGCTGATTGCCGATGTGCAGGACCAGCGCATCAGGCGACTGAACCTGTCGTCGGGCGTCATCGCCACCTTTGCGGGCAACGGTGAGAAGGAGCGCGGCGGCGACGGGAGCTTGGCGCTGGAAGCCAGTATCCTCGGCGCGCGGGCGGTGTGCATGGACGGCGCGGGAAACACCTACATCGCCGAGCGCGAGGGCAACGGCATTCGCAAGGTAGACGCCCACGGCGTGATGCACACGCTGGCGGGGACGGGAGAGTTCGGATACACCGGCGACGACGGCCCCGCGCTGGAGGCCACTTGGGGCGGCCCCAAGGCCATACGCTGTGACCACGCGGGCAACCTGCTGGTGGTGGACACCGAAAATCACGCCATCCGACGCATCGACGCCGACACTGGCATAGTCACCACCATCGCCGGAGGGCGATTGGGCGGCGAGGGCGACGGCGGCCCTGCCGATAAGGCAGCCATGGACCGCCCCCACGGCGCGGATGTGGACGCCCATGGCAACATCTACATCGCCGACAGCAACAACCACCGGGTGCGTGTGGTGGGCGTTTAGTTTTCAACACAGAGCGCACAGAAACCCCGGAGGAATGATGGGATTAGAACTCTGTGCGCTCTGTGTTCTCTGCGGTTAATTAACCGGCACTTAACCCGGCGAGGGACAATGGCCTAGTCGTCGGCCAGCACCGCTTCCAGCGGGTCGGGTTGGACTTCGCGGACGAAGACCGGCTCGCCGTTGCGGATTTCGATGGACCGCTCGAACCGCTCCTGGAAGGTCACGTCGTCGTCGGTGCCGATGTCGCGGGTCAGGCAGCAGTATTCCAGCGAGATGCCGTTGGGGTCGGTGAAATAGATGGACATGGCCCATTCATGGTCCACAATGTCGGTCACCTGAACGCCCTTGCCGATAAGCTCCTCGCGCTTGGCGTTCAGCGCGTCCACGCTTCCGGCTTCGAAGGCAAAGTGGTAGAAGACTCCGGGGATGCCCAGACCCCGGTTGATGCCGGTGTCGAAGTCCGCGGGCAGAGCGGAAATGTCGTTGGGTTCCATGAAGGCGATGAGCTGGTCGCGGCCCACGTCAACGAACATGTGCCGGATGTGGCCGCCCTGCCGTATCTTGATGATGTCGCACCGCACGACATCAAAGCCGAGAACATTCTCGTAGAAGTCGCGGGTGGCGTCTAGATCATGGGTGGAGAGGCCGATGTGCGAGAATCCCTTGTTCGACATCACTGTCACCTCCTGTTCCTTTCCCGCTTCCGCGAGGGCAAACTCTGCGCCTGATGCTCAATTCTAACACCTGGCGTCTAACACCTGGCGGGCAAGTGCCGCTGATACCAGTCCATGGTGTGCTTCATAACCTGGCTGAAGGCCGGCTCCTCGTAGACCTCGTAGTGGCCCACGCCTTGGAGCATGACCAGCTTCTTCGGCTCGCCGGCGTGGGCGTATAGCTGCTCCGACTCCTCCGGCGGCACCAGGCGGTCCTGGTCGCTGGTGATGAACAGCACCGGGCGCGGCGAGATGTGGCCCACCACCCACTCCGGGTTGAACCCCAGGGTATCGTCGATGTACTCGACGGGTATGGTCATAACGGCGTTGGGGTTATTGGCCCGCTGCGCGGCGGCCAGAGCGGCCGACTGGCGGTCGGGCAGCAGGATTTCGCCGCGCTCGACCATATCGGATTTGCCGGTCATGGCGCGCTGGATGCGGTCGTCCTTGGAGCGGTTCAGCAGGTCGAACCACTCGTCCATGCGGCGCACACGGCTCATCCAACGGGCGCCGTGGCCGATGCCCACCACGCTGACCACGCACTTGGCCCTCTGGTCGATGGCGGCGGTCCAGCAGACGGTGGCGCCGCCGTAGCTGGTGCCGTAGATCCCGATGCGGTTCTCGTCAACCTCGGGCTGCTCGCCCAGGAAGGTCATGGCGGCCTGCACGTCGGAGACGCGGCTGTGGGGCGCCAGCCGCAGCGGCGAGACGCCCTCGCTCTGCCCCCAGCCCTTGTAGTCGAAGGCCATGGCCACGTAGCCCGCTTCGTTCAGCACCCGGGCATTGTCGGGCAGGTACAGGTCCTTGACGCCAGTGTAGCCGTGGCACAACAACACCGCGGCCCGCTGTTCGCCGGGGGCCAGGTCGTCGGGCGTGTAGACATCGCCCTGGAGCTTGAATCCCTCGCTGTAAAACTCGACCGCTCGCTTCATTAGCAAATCTCCTGCGATTTTGGGGCGGGCTGAGCGCCAGATTCAGCCACGGCTAACTGCCAAAAAGGCGGTCACCGCTACCATCCCTTGTTACCATCTCTTGTAGGGCAGGAATTTCCCGGACATAGTGACCTTTACCCGGTCGCCGTAAGGGTCCTCTTCTTTTTCCACATTCAGCGTGAAGTCTATGGCGCTCATTATGCCGTCGCCGAACTTTTCGTGGATTATCTCCTTCAGCGGCATACCATAGACCTGCATTATCTCGTAGAACCTGTAGATGAGGGGGTCCGTGGGAACAACGGGACCGAGACCCTTCAGGGGCGGCTCTGTGAGCTCCTCGGCAATATCGCAGTCGAGTCCCAGCGTAGCGGTCAGCTTGACGGCCTCGTCCCGTTCTGCGCTGGCTTGGCGATAGACCAGAGCCGCCACCCACACCTCATCGCGTCCGATAGCCTCTCCCAGCTCGGCGAAGCTAAGTCCCTTGGCCCTCTTGGCGGCCAGGAGTTTCCGTGTCGTTTCTCCCGTTTCCAACATCCCCCTCCGTTCTCTGCTGCAGGAAATTCCTGCGTCCGGGTGAGAATATCACACTGTGAAGGGTTTTGCGGGCAGACGCTATCGCCCGGGTCCGATCAGCCTCGCGCTCATATCCCACAGGTCGGCGGCCAGCTCCGCATCATAACTGAGGGCGGACGATGGCACGGCCCGGCAGTCCACGAAATACCTGCCGGACACCCCACCCACGTCGGGCGACGAGGCGAGGTACACCAGCGTCTCCGCGCCCCGCTCGGAGTCCACGCCGCGAGCGCCGATGAAGCCGTTAACCACGCGGCCGAGGATGCCGTTGTTCCGCGCGATGTTGGTGCGCACCAGGCCGGGATGCAGGGCGTTTACGGTCACCCCCGTACCTTCCAGCCGCCGCGCCAGCTCGTAGGTGAACAGGATGTTGCAGAGCTTGGAGCGTCCATAGGCGCGATAGCCCCGGTTGCCGCCGGGTTTGGGCAGGTCCTCCAGCCGGAACTTTCCCGGCGAGCCGTGCGAGCTGGACGACACGTTGATAATCCGGGCCGGGGCCGACGCTTGGAGCCGCTCCAACAGCAGGCCGGTCAGCAGAAAGTAGCCCAGGTGGTTAAGGGCAAAGGTCATTTCGATGCCGTCGGCGCTGCTCCGGTTGGACAGGAAGATGGCCCCGGCGTTGTTCAGCAGCACGTCCAGCCTTGGCAACTGTCTCCGCACGTCGGAGGCCAGGCGGCGCACATCGCGCTGCGATGACAGGTCGGCCATCAGGCAACGCACCGCGGAGTTGCCGGTCTCGTCGATGATTCGCTCCACGGCGGCATCGGTCTTGATGGCGTTGCGGCCCACGATGACCACCTGCGCACCCATGCGGGCCAGCTCGCGGGCGGCGACGTAGCCGATGCCGTCGCTGGCTCCGGTAATCAGACAAGTCTTGTCCTGCATGGAATTTGCCTTACCGTTGCTCTCGGCACTCATCACTGCATCACCCGGAATCCATCTGCGGCTACCCATTGCAAGGTTAGCATACGCCAGCGGGCTTTTGAGTACCTTACAAGCAGGAACGACAAGCAGGAACGACAAGCAGGAACGACAAGCAGGAACGGCGGGCGGCTGTTAAAATTGGGGCGTCATTCGCCCCCTTCGGCTTCGGCCAAGGAAAGGCCTAGGAGAGTCGGCATGAGCGCCAGCATCACTTTCGGGTGCAGCCTGAGCGTCGAGGATTACTGGGATGTCCCCGCCTTCGCCCGGCGCGCCGAGGAGCTTGGTTTCCGGCGCATCAGCATGGGCGAGCACATCATGGACGGCAACCCGCCGCGCCCTACGGTGTTGAACCTGCCCGCTATGGCCGCCGCCGCCGGGGCAACGCAAAACCTGCGAGTAATGACCGGCATCGTCATCGTGCCGCTGTACCACCCGGTGATGCTGGCCAAGCTGGTAGCCAGCGTGGACCAGGTATCCGGCGGGAGGCTGGACTTCGGCATCGGCATCAGCGGTCAGCGCGGCACCCACGTCGAGTTCGACGCCCTGGGCATCTCCACCCGCACCCGCGGGCGGCGCACTGACGAGATGCTGGAGGTGATGAAACGGCTGTGGACGGAGGAACACGTTTCTCACCAGGGCCGGTTCTTCGAGTTCAACGACGTTACCCTGCTGCCCCGGCCGGTGCAACGGCCGCACCCGCCCATCTGGGTGTCGGGCCGAAGCGAAGCGGCGATGCGCCGCGCCGCGCTGCACGGCGACGGCTGGTATCCGTACCTCTTCACCAACCGCCGCATCAAGTGGAGCAACGACATGGTGCAGCAGTTCGCCGCCGAAGCGGGGCGCGAACTGGGCGGGTTCCACTGGGGCCTGAACCAGCCCACGGCCATCTCCCTGAATGGCGACGAGGCCCTGGGGCTGGCGGTGCGCAACGTGGGCGAGCGATACGTTACGCCGGAACGCAGCGCCGAGGACATCGCCCGCGCCCTCTGCGTCGCCGGCACCCCCGACGACTGTGCCCGCGAGATGGAGGCGAAGATCGAGGCCGGAGCCGAGCACGTCAACGTGGGGTTCCTTTCGGATGACTCCGATGGCCTCTACCGTCAGATGGACCTCTTCGCCGAGCGGGTCATGCCGCACTTCAACTAGACCAGGTTAATTATAGACCAGGTTAATTAACCATAGAGAGCACAGAGATGGACATATAGTAGGTTTAATCAAGAAAACCTCTGTGCTCTCCATGAACTCTGCGGGTACTCTGTGGTTAGCAAATTTAGGAGGGTGAGCCATGCCAGATTCGGTCTCGGTCAAGGTGGAAACCAACCTGGCCGCCGCCATGCGCGACGGCACTACGCTCTACGCCGACGTTTACCGGCCCGACGGCCCCGGCCCGTTCCCCACCATCCTGCAGCGCACCCCTTACGACAAATCGGCGTCGCTGGCGTCGCAGATGCTCGACCCCATCAAGGCGGCCAAAGCCGGGTTCGCGCTGATTATCCAGGACACCCGCGGACGCTTCACCTCCGGTGGGGAGTTCTACTGCTTCACCGACGACATCAACGACGGATACGACACCGTGGAGTGGGCCGCCTCGCAGCCGTGGTCCAGCGGCAAGGTCGGCATGATTGGCGCGTCCTACGTCGGCGCCACCCAATGGCTGGCCGCCACCACGCGGCCGCCGCATCTGGCCGCCATCGCGCCCAACGTCACCGCCTCCAACTACCATGACGGCTGGACCTACCAGGGCGGCGCCTTCGAGCTGGGCTTCAATGTTTCCTGGACGCTCCTTCAGCTCACCCTGGCCAACTTCAAGACGCATTCCGGCATAAGGAGCATCCCGCAGGCCCGCCAGGGCGACCTGCTTAAAGCAGTGGACGGGATGACCGACGCCTTCCTGCACCTGCCGCTGAAGGAAATGCCACACCTCAAGGGCGGGCTGGCCGACTACTTCTACGACTGGCTGGAGCATCCGGGCTTCGACGACTACTGGAAGAAGCTGTGCATCGAGGAGCAGCACTCCAACATCAACGTGCCGGCGCTGAACATCGGCGGCTGGTACGACATCTTCCTTCGCGGCACCATCCGCAACTACCTGGGAATGCGGAAGAACGCGGCCACCGAGGAGGCCCGGAGGGGCCAGAAGCTCATCATCGGCCCCTGGCCGCACAGCTCACGGGGCACCAGCATGGCGGGCAGCCACTATTTCGGCGTGGCCGCCGACGCCCTGGCCCTGGGCCTGGACGAGATGCACCTGCGCTGGTTCCAGCACTGGCTCAAGGGCGATGACACCGGAATGCTGGACGAGCCGCCGGTCAAGATTTTCGTCATGGGCGACGACGTATGGCGCGACGAGCAAGAATGGCCGCTGGCCCGCGCCCAGGCCACCAACTACTACCTGCACAGCGGCGGCAACGCCAACACCCTCCACGGTGACGGTGAGCTGAGTCCGGCGACGCCGGCAGACGAGTCGCCCGACGTGTTCCTGTACAACCCCGGCAACCCGGTGCCGACCCGGGGCGGTCAACTGTGCTGCAACCCCTACTTCGCCACCAGCGGGGCCTTCGACCAGAACGAGATAGAATCGCGCCCCGACGTGCTGGTCTATTCCACGCCGCCGCTGGAGCGGGACACGGAGGTCACAGGACCGATCACCGTAACACTGTGGGCGGCAACCTCGGCCACCGACACCGACTTCACCGCCAAGCTGGTGGACGTGTGCGAGGACGGCTGCGCCCGCAACCTGACCGACGGCATCATCCGCGCCCGCTACCGCGAGTCGATGTCCACCCCGTCGCTGCTGGAGCCGGGCCGCGCCTACTGCTACACCATCGACCTGTTGGCCACCAGCAACGTGTTCAAGGCGGGACATCGCATCCGGCTGGAAGTGTCCAGCAGCAACTTCCCCCGCTTCGACCGCAACACCAACACCGGCGGAGTCATCGCCGCCGACACCGAGTTGAAGCCCGCCGTCCAGACCATCCTGCACGACTCGGCCCACCCGTCCCACGTCACCCTGCCCATCGTGCCGCGCTAGGCGACTGTTCCCTCAACCCCTTTCAGCCATAACCAACCCCCACCCTAACCCTCTCCCGCAGGGAGAGGGTTAGGGTGGGGGCGTCTCCACGGAGGCCCCGATGCCCCACGAATCCACCCCCGACTCCAACGAGCCGCCGGACCCGCTGCGGGACTGGTACGTCAACGAGATATGGGGCCGCCAGGCCACCGACGACGACGCGCTGTTCGAGGTGATGAGCCTCCAGGTCTTCCAGGCCGGATTGACGTGGAAGATGATTCTGGACAAGCGCGACGCCTTCCGCCGAGCCTTCGCCGGGTGGAAGATCGACGCCGTGGCCGACATGGGCCCGGACGACGTGGAGCGGTTGCGGCAGGACGGAGGCATCGTCCGCAATCGCCTGAAGATCGAGGCGGTCATAGAGAACGCCCGGCGTGTCCAGTCCCTGCGCGACGAGCACGGCAGCTTCTGCGGCTGGTTCTACGACACGCTGGAAGGCCGCGAATACCCCCCGCTGTCCCAGGAATTGCGCCGCAGCTTCAAGTTCATGGGGCCGGAGATAGCCCGGATGTGGCTGATGGCCTCGGGCCGCATAACCCGCGAAGAGGGCGACAAGTACCGGCCCCGCAACGCCAACTGAACGTATCGGAGACCGCCATGTGTCGCAGCATCAAGGTCCTGCGCAATCCGGAATCGCCCGCCACGGACGCCGAGGTCGAGGCGGCGGCGTTGCAGTTCGTCCGCAAGATCAGCGGCTACCGCCAGCCGTCGCAGGCCAACGCCGAGGCGTTTGACGCGGCTGTCGTCGAGGTTGCCGAGGCGTCGCGGCTGCTGCTGGCTCAACTAACATCGCGCCAGAAAGGCGGGTAAGGCCCGGTTGGCCGCTTATTGATGGAACATTTTAGGGAGTGCCGTCATATTCACCGTCATTCCCGCGAAAGCGTGAATCCAAAGGCCATTGGCAGCAAATGCGTATTTGCCAGCTACCGAATTCTGGGTTCCCGCTTTCGCGGGAATGACGAAACAGACGCTTGGAGACCGATATTCTTAAATTGACGACACTCCCTAGAGGGGCAGGTTAGCGATGTAGACCACCTCTCGGCCACATGGGCCACGTCGAAGCAGGGGTTCTGGGTGGATGTTGCCTGTGGATTGGAGGATGCCTCTTCAGGCTGTCGCAGCGCCTTTATGCTCCAGGACGTTGGCAATCTTCCTCGGTCTAGCGGGTCTACCGCACTCTCACGTACTTGGTTCCCAGGCCTTTGGTGGCATCCGTTGCTCCGCCGCTGACCAGGTAGATGTTCCCGTGGACATCGGGCCAAATCTGGTGGCTGCGCGGTGTCGTCCAACTGGCCAGCACGCTGCCGGCGCTGTCGCGCACAGTCAGCAGGTTCTCCGTTGCCTCGTTGCTCTCCCGCTCCGCGAGGTAAAACAGCCCGTCCTGCCCGATGTGCAGGTCGGTGGGGAGCTGCACGTTGGTCCACTGGGTGACGAACTCTCCACTGGGGTCGAAAATCTGGATGCGGTTGTTCTTGCGGTCACAGACGTAAATCAGGCCCTCGTTGTCTACCCAAAGGCAATGGGGCGAAAAGAACGCGCCTGGCCCGTCGCCGCCGGGCCGTCCCCAGGATGCGATGAATTGCCCGTCGGCGGCGAAGCGGTGCACCCGGCAGTTGCGGTAGCCGTCGGATGCGTACAAGTCCCCTGACGGCGAAGGCGAGAGCCTGGTGGGGCGGTTGAACGGGCCGCCCGCCCGCGGCACGACTCCCTCGTCCTCGAAGCATCCGGTATCCGAGGGTTGGCCCCTGTTGCCGACTTCCAGCAGGACCTCTCCGTTCACCGAGAGCTTCATCGCCACATGAGCGCCCCGGTCGGCAAGGTAGATCACGTCGTCGGGCCCTATGTACATCGTATGAGGCTCCACGACGTAGCCGGTCCCCCAGGAGTCCAGGAAGTTTCCGTTCCGGTCGAACACCAGCACCGGTGGGTCCTGTTGCTGCTGGCAGAGATAGACCCGGTCCTGCGAGTCCGCCACCACGCCGGTTACGACGCCCGCAGCCATACCGTCGGGCAAGCGGCCCCAGCTTTCGTCAACGTCAAACCTGAAATCGCCAGCTTCGATCAAAGCCATGGTGAATCACCCCCTTCCGATGTAGGGCATCTTGGTAGCCATGATGGTCATGAACTGGACGTTGGTGTCGAGGGGCAGGTTGGAGATGTAGAGTACCTGCTCGGCGACGTGGGCCACGTCGAAGCGCGGTTCCGGGATAACATAGCCGGTGGGCTGGAGGATGCCCCGCTCCATGGGCGCGGTCATGTCGGTGGCCGCGTTGCCGATGTCTATCTGGCTGCACGCGATGTTGTACTTGCGCCCATCCAGCGACGTGGCCTTGGTCAGCCCCATGACGCCGTGCTTGGTGGCGGTGTAGGGGGCGCTGTTGGGGCGCGGCACGTAGGCCGAGATGGAGCCGTTGTTGATGATGCGCCCTCCCATCGGGTCCTGGTCTTTCATAATTCTGATGGCTTCCTGGGTGCAGAGGAAGGTGCCGGTCAGGTTGGCGTTGACCACGGTCATCCACTGCTCGAAGGTCAGGTCCTCCATGTTGACCGGGGGCGAGGAGCTGCCCGCGTTGTTGAATAGCACGTCAAGTCGCCCCCCGAATGCCTCGCGGGTGCGGGCGAAGAGTTCGCCCACCGAGCCGGGGCTCCCAACGTCGGTGGGGACGGCGATGGCCCGCTCCCTCGCTTCTTCGGCCTCCGCCAGCGACGCCTCCAGCGTTTCTATCCTGCGACCCGCCAGCGCCACCGAATAGCCGTCGCGCAGCAGGGCCAGGGCCGAGGCTCGTCCCACGCCGGAGCCTGCCCCGGTAACGATGGCAACCCGTCCCAGTGAATTCATCTTTTTCCCTCCTTGTTTAACCCGGCGTTTAACACCGCTTGCTTTGTGTGCCAGTTTAACCCCGCGAGGGCAGAATGTGGAATGTGAAAACCTGAAACTGTCGTCTGCGGCTGGAGCGGCTATACTTTGACCAATCAACCCCAGCGAGGTGTCTCATGCGAGCGGCAGTGTACAAGGGCGAGCAGGTCTTGCAGGTCGAGGACATTCCCGACCCGACTCCCGGCCCCGGCCAGGTGGTGATGCGGGTGAAGTATTCGGCCATCTGCGGGACCGATGTCCACGCCTTCATGTATGACCTGGCCCAGCCGGGAACGGTGATGGGCCACGAGTACACCGGAACCATCGTGGACGTGGGCGAAGGCGTTTCCCGCTGGAAGAGCGGCGACCGCGTGGTGGGCGGCGGTGGGCATCCTCCCGCCGGGGCGGGCCCCTCAACTCGGACGAATCCAAGATTCAACTACCGGACTATGGGCTTCCAGCACAACCCCCGCCCTCGCGGTTATGCCGAGTATGTGCTGCTGGACGAGTGGGAACCCACCCCGGTTCCGGACGAAGTGACCGACGAGCAGGCGGCGCTCTGCGAGCCGTGCGCCGTCACCGTCCATGCCGTGCGGCTGTCAGACATCAAGCTGGGCGACGCCGTTGTGGTGCTGGGCGCTGGGCCCATCGGCCTGCTGTGTATGCAGACGGCGCGGGTCGCCGGGGCGACCACGGTGATAGTGTCGGAGCCGGCCCCCGGACGAGCGGAAGCGGCCCGGCAGTTGGGCGCGGACGCCGTGTTGAATCCGCTGGAAGGCGACCTGGAAACCAAAGTCATGGAGCTTACCGGCGGGGCCGGGCCGCAGGTGGTGTTCGAGTGCGCCGCCGCGCCATCCACCCTCGAACAGGCCCTCGACCTGTCGGCGCGGGGCGGGCAGGTGGTGATGCTGGCCATCGCC
This sequence comes from Dehalococcoidia bacterium, assembly GCA_965226875.1. Classification (GTDB taxonomy): domain Bacteria; phylum Chloroflexota; class Dehalococcoidia; order Lucifugimonadales; family UBA3495; genus VXOI01. The sequence continues at coordinate 520,682 of OZ245439.1, forward strand.
TGGGAGCCGACCCCGGTGCTACCTCCCAACTGGATGGCGCGGGAAGTGCGGATGCAGTCGTCCTTCGGCACCCTGCCGCAGGACTGGCGCATCGCGCTGGAGCTGATGCGCACCGGGCGGGTTTCGGTGGACCATATGCTGAACGCCACCAACTTCGTGCCGCTGGACGGAATCCAGGGAGCCTTCGAGTCCCTGTGCCGACCCTCCAGCGAACTTCAGATGGTGGTGGAACCGTAGGGCCGCGAAGGGCGCAGTTGCAGGAGGAAACGGAGGCCGGGTGGGGAGAGGTCGCAAGGCAAAAATATGGAGCGGAAGACGAGATTTGAACTCGCGACCCCCTCCTTGGCAAGGAGGTGCTCTACCACTGAGCCACTTCCGCTCGCATCGCCATTGGAAAGTCAAGACTTTCCGTGCAGCTTGAGATTATTATAGCAGATGCTCTCCGGTGTTTGTATACACCCCGAAGCCGCGACAGGGTGCTTGATACTCCCTCTCCCGGGGGGAGAGGGAACAATCGGAAAACTCCGGTGCCATGCAATTCCGGTGCAGCAGGTTGCTCCCCCCGGAGACAGCGCGAGATTCTTCTGAAAGGCCGACAGCCCGGAGCCGAGCGCTGGATGACGGGCAAGAGGGCGACAGGGATGGAAGGCACATATGAACTGCCGTAGCTGCGGTCGTGCGGCAACGGCCAGCGACCGCTTTTGTCCCTGGTGCGGCGCGCCTGCTCCCCTTTCGGATGAAACGGACATTTCGCCGTCTGCGGAAGATACCGGCGGGCCCGAATATGGGCCATCCGACCCGGCGGATGAGGAGTTGCGGCAACTCCGTGCCGCCGTGACCTCCATGACCAACGAACTGGCCCGCTTGTCGCTGCGGCTGTCAGTGCTGGAAGGAGAACGCGGCTCCTCCGGCGCACCGCAGCAGGCGCGACCATCCGCTCCGCCATCGCCACCAGCGGCAGCGGCTCCTTCCGCTCCACGGCGGCCCTCGCCTGAGCCGGAGAGCGTACCCGCTCCGTCTTCCTCCGCGGCTGCGACTCCGGCCATCCCGTCCCAGGTCGGACAGGCTGACGCCGCCTTGGGACGGGCGGGCGCACGAACCGGCCAGTACTCGCCTTCTGAGGCAACGACGTCTCCCGCGGGTGGTGGAATCGGATTGCCCACTGGGCTATCTCTGCCATCGGTGGACTTCTCCAACTGGAACTGGGAGTGGCTGCTGGGCGGCAACTGGCTGGCCCGCATCGGAATCGTGGCGCTGATATTCGGCGTGGCGTTCTTCATCAGCCTGGCCATCGACCGGGGCTGGCTGGGAGAGATTGAGCGGGTGGCGCTGGGTGTCGCCGGTGGGCTGGCCTTCCTCGGCGCGGGTGAATACTGGCGCAGGCGATACGCCGTCTGGGCGCAGACGGTCACCGGCGGCGGGCTGGCAATCCTCTACCTGTCGGTGTACGGGGCATTCGCCCTGTACGAGCTGATTTCGCCTTGGGCCGCTTTCGGCTCCTTTTCCTTGATTACGCTGGCCGGGGCCGTGCTGTCGCTGCGCCATGAGTCGGTGGCCGTCGCCGGTCTCTCCATCTTCGGCGGATTCGCCACTCCCCTGTTACTTCAGGAACGGTTGCCCGACCAGCGGGCGCTGCTGGGGTACGTGCTGGTGCTGGACGTGGGAGTGCTGGCGCTGGCCAGCTTCCGCAACTGGCGCTGGTTCACCCTGCTGGCTTGGGTGGGGTCGCTGGTCCTCTTCGGGTTCTGGCAGCAGGAGCTGGAACCGTCGACAGCGTTGGCGCAGATTGGCATTACAGCCATATTCCTCATATTCGCCGGGGCGACCGTGGCTTTCCATGTGGCGCGGCAACAGGCGTCGGGAATAATCGACCTGGCCTTGATTACGCTGAACGCGGCGGCCTACTACGGCATCAGCTACTGGCTGATATACGATGAATACCGCCCCTGGATGGGCGGCTTCACCGCATCGCTGGGCGCCTTCTATGCCCTGCTGGCCGTCGGCTGCCGCTGGCGGGGAGAGGCGCAATTCAACCTGACGCTGTTTGCGGCGGGGCTGGCCGTGGTGTTCGCTGTCCTGGCCGTGCCGATACAGTTGGGCGGGCCGTGGATCAGCGTGGCCTGGGGCGTCGAGGGCCTAATTCTGGTGTGGATGTCCTTCCCGCTTCGAATGCGCGAGCTGCGCTGGGCCGGCTATGCGATGTTTGTCGTATCGGCCGTGTGGTTGCTGGCCCTCGACACGCCGGGCGCGTTCGGCAGAGAGCTAACGCCCTTCTTCAACGAATACATGATCAGTTACGGTTCGGCGGTCATCCTGCCTGCGCTGGCCGGCTACCTGCTGCACCTTCGCCGCAACGACCTGAACTCGCGGGAGCAGGTGGCCATTCCTGTGTTTGCCCTGCGGGCCGCCATCTTTGCCGCCGTAGTGGTTCCCATACAGGTTGACGGTGTCTGGATCCCCATCGGCTGGGCCGTGGAAGCGGCGCTGCTGCTTTGGCTGTCCTTCCCCCTCGGGATCCGGGAGCTGCGCTGGTTCGGCTACGTGATGTATGTCGTATGCGCGGCGTGGCTCATTTCGGTGGACTCCCCCAAAGCGTTCCGAAAGGAACTGACGCCCTTCCTGAACCTCAATATGCTGGGGTATTTGGCGGTAATCCTGTCCGGTATTCAGTCCGCCTGGCTGCTCTGGTACAAACGCGACAGGCTGGAAGGGTACGAGCAGGCGGCCTATCCGGTGTTCGCAGTGGCAGCGGCCGCCGCCGGTGCCGTAGCCGTCCCGATCCAGTTGGAGTGGCCATGGATAACCGTGGCGTGGGCTGTGGAGGCTCTGCTCCTGCTGTGGCTGTCCTTCGCGTTGCAAATTCGTGAGATACGCTGGTTCGGTTACCTCCTGTTCGCAGCCTCCGCCGCCTGGCTGCTGGGGTGGGACACGCCACGCGCGCTGGGGGAGGACTTTACCTTCTTCCTCAACTGGCACATGATGAATTTCGGTGTAGCCGTCAGCTCCTTCATCCTGGCCGGCTATCTTCTCTGGCGGCGCCGGGACTCCCTGGTACGTCAGGAACAGCAGAGCTATATCGCCTTTGCGCTGGCCGCCTGCGCCTGCGCCGCCGCCGCCGTTCCCGTGCAGGTGGATGGCGTCTGGATTGCTGTGGCGTGGGCGGCGGAAGCCGTGCTTCTGCTGGGTCTGTCGGAGAGGTTGGCAATCAGGGAAGTGCGCTGGATTGGCTACGGCCTGCTGGCCGCGATGCTGCTCCGGCTTCTGGCGTTGGACACCTTTGACGTGGATTTGGAGACGTTCCGCCCGGCGTTGAACTGGCGGTTCCTGGCGTTTGCCGCAGGCATTGCGGCCCTGTACTCGGCGGGATGGCTGGCATTCCGCCGCCCCGAAGACTCGGCCAACCCCATAGAGGATACTGAAAGGCGGGCGGCCCTGCCGGCCCTGTTGGCGCTGGGCAATCTGGTTACGCTCTGGCTGCTCTCGGCGGAAGTCATCACATCGGCCAACAGCGACTTCCTCAATCTGCCGTTCGAGGCCAGGGAAGACGCAGCGAGCCTGGGGTTGAGCCTGCTGTGGGCCGTTTACGCCGCCGCGCTGATCGTGCTGGGCGTGATCCGAGGGTGGCGGTGGGTGCGGCTGGCGGGACTGGCGGTGCTGGCGGTGCCGGTAGTCAAGCTCTTTGCCTTCGACTCTCTATCGCTGGAGCAGGAGTACCGGGTGATAGCCTTCCTGGCGCTGGGGCTGATCTTGGTGGCGGGCGGTCTGCTCTACCAGCGATACAGCCGCGTAGTCCGGGGGTTTCTCTTCGAGTAGGATTCAGGTCGAGCAGGATGCAGCCGCGAATAGCGGGGCGGCTTCTCCCCAAAACCCACGGGGCGCACAGCCGTGTGCCCCTCTTCACGCATTCACGACGCATTCACGCGGTGAGCTTGGCCTGTCTCTATCCTGTAAAGCGGCTGGTCACCGGCTGATGGCCTGCGTTTTCCGTGTACGGCTCTTCCCGATAGAGGGCCAGGTCCTTCATCACGGGGATGTCTTGGATGGAGAACAGCACGGCCTCCCTGACCGAGTCGTTGGCGTGCTCGTGCCAGGCCCACGGCGGCACCACGAAGAAGTCGCCTTCGCTCCAGTCGAACCGCTGGCCGTCGATGACGCTGTATCCCTCGCCCTGGTACACCTGGTAGACGGCGCAACTGGTCTGGCGGTGCGCCTGGGTGCGGATGCCGGACCGGATGAGCTGGGCCCAGCAGGTCATGGAACGCAGCACCGGCCCGCCGGTCACCGGGTTGCTGAACTCCATCGCCACATCGTCGAAGGGGCTGGCGTCAACCTCCGCCAGGCGTTGCAGGGCCTCGTAGGTCTTGTCCCACTTGTAGTGCCACAACGGAGAGTAGGGCGCGCTGGGACTCTCCCACGCCGGACGCAGGGTGCCGGAGGCGAACTTCCTCTCCGACTCGGCCACGCCGACGATGGGCTGCTGGTCTTCGGGATAGGCCTCGTAGAAGTTGGCCCTGAGATAGCGCACCAGGGGAACGTCCAAGCCGTCCAGCCAGATCATCGGCTCTGAACCCTCGTTGTTGTGGTCGTGCCAGGTCCAGGACGGGGTGAGAATCAGGTCGCCGGGCTCCATGTAGCACTTGTCGCCCTCGACAGTGGTGTAGGCGCCCTGGCCCTTCAGCACCCACCGGATGGCCGTGGGGGTGTGGCGATGGGCGGGGGCGTTCTCGCCGGGAAGCAGAAGTTGGAGGGCCGCGGTAATGGTGTGGGTGGTGCCCCGGTCTATCCCCGGAGTGGCCAGGCGCAGGGTGCGCCGCTCCACGTCCCGGTCGGGGGTCACCAGCTCGCCGCTCTTCAGCACCAGCGGCTCCACCTGCGACCAGCGCCACAAGAAAGGTTCTATTTCGGGCATGGGTTGACCCTCTCCCTGCATCCAGCCGGGCTTGATGCGGATGCGGTCGGCGGCGTCGTAATACTCCTGGGCCTCTTCCACGCTGACCTGTTCCGGTACTGCCATCGGACTGCCTCCTCGGTGAGATTGGGTTCAGGGATTCAGTAGATTGCCCTCTGCTACTGTTGCGGGTGAGGCATTGTTATCGCCAGGGACTGCGAGGGAATTTTAGCCTTTTCCCGCTGGAAAACACGCTCAAGGCAGTATAGCGTCAGGCGGCGCTGGCCGCCCGGCGGCTCACAGCCACAGGCGGTAGACGCCGTCGGCCATCATCGCGCCGAACAGCAGGGCCAGGTAGAGCAGGGAGTAGAGGTACAGGTTGCGGGCCTTCTGCCGGCTCTGCACTCGCAGCAGCCGCCAGGCTCCCCAGATGAAGGCTGCGCCCAGACCAACCGCCGAGAACAGGTAAATGGCGCCCACCGTTCTGGTGGCGGCGAACACCAGGGTCAGGGCCACCAGCACCAGGGAGTAGGCGAAGATGTTGCCCACCGTCTTCTCCAGCCCGGCCACCACCGGCAGCATCGGCACCCCAGCGCGCTCATAGTCCTGCTGTATCAGCAGCGACAGCGCCCAGAAATGGGGTGGCGTCCAGAAGAAGACGATGGCGAACATATAGAGCGCGGGCAGGTCGAAGCTCCCGGTCACCGCCACCCAACCCACCACGGGCGGGATGCTGCCCGCCGCGCCGCCGATGACGATGTTCTGCGGCGTGGTGCGCTTGAGCCAGCCGGTGTATACCAGCACGTAGAACAGCGTCGCCGCCAGAGTCAGCACCGCCGCCAACAGATTCACCCCGTAGAACAGCACGGCGAAGGCGGCCACGTTCAACGCGATGCCGAAGGCCAGCGCCATCAGCGGGCGAATCCGGCGCCCCGGCACCGGACGCTGCGCCGTCCGGGACATCAGCGCGTCGATGTCCTGGTCAAGGTAGTGGTTAATGGCGTTGGCGCCCCCGGCCCCCAGGGCGCCGCCCACACAGACCAGCAGCAATGTCAGCAGATCGGGAACTCCCGATCCTCCGACGTGCCTGGAAGCCAGGAACATCCCGCCGATGGCGGTCACCAGCAGCAGCGAGATGATGGGCGGCTTGGTCAGGGCCAGGTAGTCGGCCAGAAGCCCCGTAAGCCCGCTCCGCTCCCGTCGCCGGGTTTGGGGGTGGGAATCTGCGGCGGCATCCGTGGCGGGGTTTTCCGTTTCTATCTCTATATGTCCGGCTTGGTCAGCCATTTCATCCTGAGCCAGTGGAAGGACTCGATTCGCGGGAGTAGCTCAGCGTGGCCAGCGCGGCGGCGCAAGCCCAGACCCCGGAGGCCAGCGCCAGGTGCAGCGCCCGCAACTCCACGTCGCGGCCGAACCCGGCCCAGATTACCCCGGCCCCGGCCAGAACCTGCGCGGCGAACAGCGCCAGCGCCGCCACAGACAGCAATCGTACCACGGGCGGCTGCCGCTGTCCTGAGCCAGTGGAAGGGCGCCGGAACCCCAGATGCAGGGCATATATCACCAGAAGCCCGGCGATCAGGGCCACGTAGCGATGCGCCATGTGAATCATCGCCAGCTTACCGCCGGGGAACACGCCGCCCCATTCGTTGCTACAGAGCGGCCACGACGGGCAGGCCCAGGTGGCCGAGGAGGTGTTGGTCAGGTAGGAACCCGACAGCAGCAGCAGAAACAGCGCTCCCGCCGCCGCCAGAGACAGCGGCGGAAAGAGCCGAGCCTTGCCCACAGCCCACGGCGGCGATTCTGACTGCATCCCGCCACGGTAGGACATGACCAGGATCAGCACACAACAGGCCAGCGTCAATTCGCCCACGGCCAGGTGCGTTATCACGGTATGGGCCGAAAGCTCGGTCGCCACGGTCAACGCGCCCAGCAGGGCCTGCACGATGACCAGGACCAGGGCGGCAAGGGACGGCCAGAATATCCACGGCTCCCCTCGGTAGCGCACCCAAGCCCCGACAAACGTCGCGGCAACCAGCGGCCCCACCAGGAACGAGGCCGCGACTCGGTGGGCGTACTCGATGATGGACTTTGTTTCCAGTGGCGGCAGCCATTGGCCGGAACACAGCGGCCAGTCGTCGCCGCAGCCCAGGCCCGACTCGGTGACCCGCACCACGCCGCCGAGGATCAGCATGGCGAAGACCGATGCCACCGTGGCCCAGGCCAGCCGCCGAAACCAGCCTTCCGCGCCGACGCTGCCCGCCCGGAACCGCCTGCCCACGGCTACCGCCACGAGAGTCCCCCATATATGAACCAAATGGAAAGCAACTTTCCCCCAGGCAACAGACTGGGGTCAGGAAGGGAAGGCGAAGGCGGAAAGATACGGAGAAGGCCCATGGACAGCCGACGGCAGACGCTCCTGACCGGGGTTGAATGGCGCTCCGCCCGGCCTGTTCATGAAGGATGCAGTGGTAATCCGGCGGCGTCTCGTTTCGCTCCTGCAAAACGCCCGCGCACCAGTCAGCCAACGAAAAACGTACCATCGCCTGAGCCGGATTGTCAATCGGAGCGCGACGCGGCGATAGCGTTCCGAATTAGGTGGTCGAGACGGGTAGCCGACATTAACACCCACTACCCTTGGATTCCCGCTTTCGCGGTAATGACGGACCGTAAGCTGCCATATGGGGTGGCGCGATGCCACAGTCGGCCGAGAGCTTTCATGCCCTGGCGGGGGCGTCCCAGCGAGGGTGCGCTCGGCAACGCCGGTGTCTCGGGCGGCCTGGGCTAGGGACTGGGCGAGGGCAATCCTGGGGAGGGCGGCCTGCTGGCGGAAGGTGAGTTTGGAAATTTCGATTTCCCGGCCATTTCCGGTCATTTCGGGCCGTTGAATCTGACCGTCGGAGGCGGGTGTAGTGTCGGAGTTGGGTTTGGAAATTTCGATTTCCCGGCCATTGGCGGCCATTTCGGGCCATTGTATCTGACCGTCGGAGGTGGGTGTAGTGTCGGAGTTGGGTTTGGAATCGGGGTTGCGCTTGGGGAGCCTGGCGCAGGGAGTCTTCTTTTGGTTTTCAGGCATCAAACATCGCGTGGCCTCAGTGGCTTTGTGGTTTTGGCCCTGGTGATATGGGGAGCGGGGGGCCATGTGTTTATAATAGTACACCTGTTCGATTAACTTGGCAAGTGGGAGGAGGCGATAGCCTTCCGAATTAGGTGGTCGAGACGCGTACCCGCCATTAACACCCACTATCCTTGAATTCCCGCTTTCGCGGGAATGACGGACCGTAAGCTGTCATACTACCTAAATTAGAACGCTACCGCGACGCGGCCAAGGGCTGTCCCAAGCGCTACAAGCCCCCGGCCATTAATCCCGTGCCTGCCGGAGGACGGGTCTGCGGGAACGCCTGTTCCCCGTCTAGTGACCGTGCTGGGCCAGTTCTATCAGGACGCCATGGGCCGCCGACGGGTGCATGAAACCAATGTCTCCTCCCATGAGGCCGGTGCGCGGCACCTTGTCTATCAAGCGGACGCCGAGGTCGTCCAGGGTCTTCAGCTTGTCGGCGATTCCCTCCACCTCGAAGCAGACGTGGTGCAGGCCCTCGCCCCGCTGCGCGATGTGGGTGGTGATCAGGCTGTCGGGGCCGGTGCCTTCCAGCAGCTCCAGGTTGGTCTCGCCAACCGGCACGAAGCAGCCGCGTACACCGATGTCCTCGCGGACGATTATCTGTCCGGGCTTGAAGCCGAACAGGCCCCGGTAGAACTCGATGCTCTCGTCCAGGTTGGCGACGGCGATGCCGATGTGATGCACCAGGTCGGTGGCAACCGGCGGTGTTCCGGGCAGTGTCATACTCCCTCCTTGATATTTGTTTTTTACATGGATGCACTGGATGTACAGGATATTTTTAGCTGCGCCGTATTCTAACACCGAAGGTTGCCTTCACATGCCCACGCATCTGCAACGCCCACCATGGAGTATACTGGGGCGCTATCTGAACACAACGAAAATGGGAGGGCAACGATGAGCAGTCGAGAGGAACTCCGGCGGAAGGGCAATGAAATACGGGAGCGCCTACAGCACGGCACATACCCGGCCCGGGAGCGGCCCAGGGCAGTCGCCGGTATCCCCGGACTCAGGAATTACACCGGAGAGGCAATCTTCGGAGCGGTTTGGTCCCGTCCCGGCCTGGACATTCGCTACCGAATGCTGGCGACCCTTTCCGTACTGTCCTCACTGCAACGCCTCTCCCAGTTTCAGACCTACGTCCACAGCGCGTTGAACATGGGCTTGGGCGCGGAGGAGATACAGGAAGTGCCCATACACTGCTCCCTCTATGCCGGGTTCCCGTCGGCGGTTAACTCGTTGGAGTTGGTCCACGAGGCCTTCCGCGAGAGGGGCATTGAGGTGCCGCAGACGGAGGTGCCCGAAGTCAGCCTGGAAGAGATGGAGCGACGGGGCCGCGAGCTCCGGGAACAGCTGTTGGGCACTCAGGACCGGGGCGGCTATGCCAACGCCCTGGTGGACCTCGCGCCGGACCTGAGGACGCTCACCCTCCAGTTCGCTTTTGGGGAGATCTTTTTCCGTCCGGGCCTAGACTTGAAGTCCAGGGTGGTGTGCTCCACCGCCGCCCTGACGGCCCTGCGAGCCGATGGCCCGCTCCGCAACTTCCTACAGGCCGGCCCCCGCGTGGGGCTTTCCAAGGATGAAGTTGTGGAAGTCCTTATGCAGACCGGAGGATACGCGGGCTATCCGGCAGCACTGAACGCGATCTCCATCGCGGCTCAAGTCTGGGAATAAGGGACACGACAGGGGCCGGACACAGGCCCGGCCCCTGAAAACGCCCGGCGGGTCGGGGCCTCGGCCTGAGCGCTGCGGGTCATGCGAAGAAGCCGCCTGGAATGGACCTCAGAACCCCCCGGTGGCCCATGGGCGTGACCGGGCCATTTCCCGGACGCCCTGGGGCGTGGTGATGGGGGCGAGGCAACGGTCTCCCATGCAGGCGTACAGCGCCGCCTCCCGGTTCGGCGGGAAACCCAATTCCCGGATTTGTTCGGCGTCGCGCTCCGAGTCCAGCGGCTGGACGACCCGGTGGGGAGCGTAGGCTCGCAAAGCCGCACGGTGCAGCCGACGATAGGCCGGCGCCGACGAATCGCCCACCAGCACCAGGCTCACTGCCCCGTTGGTCTGCATATCCCGGGCTCGCCCCCAGGCCGAGCCCGCCGGCAGGAACAGGGCTTCTTCGTCTTCCTCCATGCGGCGGGAGAGATGGGCGCCGAGGTAGCTCTTCCCCGGAACTACGGACTCAAAAACGTCCAGCGCGGAGGCGGCCCGCTGCGAATATCCAGCGTCGCCAGTCAGGTGATACAGGGCCAGCAGAGCCTCGGCCCAACAACCATTATTCCCCGCCGGCTGCTCCCGGGGAAGCAGACTTGCCTCGAAAGAGCGGGGCGGCGTGGTGTCGTAGCAGCCGCCATTGGGTGCGCCGAACAGCCGCTCGACGGTTCCGGCGACCTCGACCGCCCGCGCCAGGCACTCCGGCTCGCCCGTGGACTGATACAGGGCCAGCCAGGCCCGCAGGAAGTCCACCTGGTCGGACAGGATGGGCGTGGCGTCGCTCAACTCGCCCGCGCGCCGGGGCAAGCCTCCTGCGGAGGTCCAGCTCTCCCGCCACAGCCTTTCCAGAATACCGGAACCGCGCCGCCGGTAATCCGGGCTGCCCAGCACGTTGGCCGCCTGAATCAGGGAGTGGGCGGCCAGGGCGTTCCATCCGGCGTAAAAGGTGCGGTCAACGGGCGGCGGCGCAAGGGCGTCGCGGCCCTTCCAGGACATCTGGTAGAAGGGCTCGTCGGCGTCCTGGCTGGCGAAGAACAACGCCTTAGCCGGACTGAACAGGGTGTTCAGCAGGTAGTGCAGGATGCCTTCGGCGGCGGACCTGTAGGCTGCCTTGCGGGTAATCTGGAATGCCTCCAGGTAGACCATTGCCAGGCTGGCGTTGCTGACCAGCATTTTTTCGTAGTGCGGCACCTTCCAGTCGCGGCTTACCGCGTAGCGGAAGAACCCCTGGTTCTTCCGGTCGTAGATGCCGTGCCACATACCCTGTAGGGTGGTTTCGACCATTGCCATGATGGACCGGTCGCCGGTGAGTCCGTAGCGTACGGTGAGGAATTGCAGTGCCTCCCACGGCGGCTGCTTGGGTTCCAGTCCGAAACCGCCGAATTCCTCGTCGTAAAGCTCTGTCAGCCGGGCCAGCACCGCATCGACCGAGGCGCCGGCCCCAGTGCGGCGCGGCGATGGCGTGCCATTGTTAGCGTATACATCGTCCGGGGAAACCTCGCCGCTGGATACCTGCTCCAGCAGGGCGGCCATCTCGTCCGGTGGTGTGTAGGGCCTGCCGGTCAGGAATTCGCCGTCCCCGGTCAGGAAGGCCACCGACGGGAACCCGCCCTGGTTGTACCGCAGCGATATGTCGGGCCGCTGGTCAACATCCACGCGCACCGGGATGAACCGGGAGTTCACCAGCTCGATGACACGCTCGTCTGAGTAGGAAGTCTGGTCCATGACGTGGCACCAGTGGCACCAGGTGGCCCCCAGGGTAAGCAGCACCGGCTTGCCCTGGGACTTGGCGGACTCGAAGGCTGCCTCATTCCAATCCCGCCAGGAGATGGCGTTGGCGCCGTCATGTTGGCTCATCCGGTTACCCCCGGCTCCAGGCGGCGACACCGCCGCCCGGAGATGATTCATGCGCAGGGTGCAGTTTAGACTTTCGCAGCCCTTTTTTACAGACGGAAACATTACAGGCGGAAACATTACAGGCGGAAACAGACAGGGGGAAACAGATGGAGGGCGCGAATAGGACGGAGCCGTTTGTGGTGCTTGCTCCGGCAGTTGCGCTGCATGACGCTTATGCTTCCACAATCTGCCCCCGTCCCGCCGCTGCCGATGGGGGAATTCCCTCTCTCGGCCATCCCCTTAAGCCTCAATCAATTGCATCCACTATGGTAAACTGATCTGGGTTGGCTGCCTCAAGCGTTTCATGTAGGGCTTGCCCAGCGTGAAGAATGCTTGGGGTTGCGAATTCTCATCTGCAAAGCTACGGAGAAGAGAGGGAGAGCTATGGTTCTTGGCAATATCGGCAGGACCATAAGAGACACGATATCCGGGACTATCAGTGGGGCCGGGGACGTATTGGAGAATACCATATCGGCGGCGCGAGGAGTCACCGTCGGGGCGTTTTCCGGGTCCCGGGAGACATTTAACGAGTTCCAAGGCTTGGTCGTGGATGTGATGAAGGGCACCATACAGGCCACCGGCGGCGTGGGGGCTGAACTTGGCTCCACCGCCAAGGGCGCGGTTATTGGCGTCATACGCGGCGTGGGCGAGGTAACGACGGTGACCGTAGGCGTCTGTAGCGACACGGTGCGAGCCGCCATCAAGGGCACCAGCGAAGTGGGCGGCGATGTAGCCACCGTGGCCCGCAGCGCGGTGGAAGGCACGTTGGAAACCACCAAGAGTGTCGGCCTGCGGGCCGAGGATACCGTGTTCAGCGTCACGCGCGGCGCAATCCAGGGCACCCGCGATGTGGGCGGCGACCTCGGCTCCACGGCGCGGGACGCCGCCAAGGGCGCGGTCACTGGAACCGCCGAGGTGGGCGGCAACGTGCTGCAAGCCGTCGAGGACAGCACCCGCGGCCTGATACAGGGGGCCGCCGAGGTGGGCGGCGACCTGGCTTCCGTCACCCGCAACGCCGTGGAGGGCGCCATCGAGGCCACCAGCGGCGTCACCGTCCGCATACAGGATGCCGCCTTCAGCGCGGCGCGCGGCGCGATTCACGGCACCCGGCAGGTGGGCGGCGACCTGGGGGCCACGGCCCGCGACACCATCGACGGCACAGTTACCGGGGCCAACCAGATTGGCGGCAACGTGTTGCAGGCCATCGAGGACAGCGCCCGGGGCTTGGTCAAAGGCACCGCCGAGGTGGGCGGCGACGTAGGCGGCGTGGCTCGCAACGCCGTTGAACAGTCCATTGAGTCCGCCAAGCGCATCGGCCTGCGGGCCGAGGATGCGGCATCGGCCGTTGCCAACGGCGCGGTGAGCGCCGCCGGCTCCTTCGGGGAGGCCACCACCACCGCTGTCACCGAATCCGTCGGCGGCGTTGTCGGCGGGGTTTCAGTCGTCCTGCGAGCTCCCTTCCGCGCCGAGCAGCAGAAGGACGAGGAGAAGCAGGACGGCTCGTAAGAGATGGCCTTCCTGTTGGCACAGGCACAGCAAGACGGAGGGGCGGGCTTCAAACCCGCCCCAGCTATTTCATTTATAGTTATTGCGCTATGCTGATACTTCCGGCACGCCTCAAATCAACGCTGACCGCCCCTTTCGCGCGGTTCCGGGCGAGGGTGGCGCGCAACCGCGACTACCTCAAAGTCCGCGTGCGCGCCCGGCGGTTCTGGAGGCGGTTGCTCGATATGCCCGCGATAGGTCTGGTGTACCGGACAGTGCGGGAGATGGGCGCCGACGACGCAACGCACATGGCGGCTGGGGTGGCCTACTATGCAGTCCTCTCCCTTTTCCCGCTCACCGTCGGGTTGATCAGCCTGCTGGGCCTCGTGCTGAACTCGGAGGTTCTGGAGGGGGAGATTTTCGGCTTTTTCCAGTTCTACCTGCCTGGCTCTAAAGAGCTGCTGGCCTCCAACGTGGAGGCCAGGGGCAGCATCCGCGGCTTTCTGGGTATTGTCAGCTTTCTCGGCCTGTTCTGGTCGGCCAGCCTGTTGTTCGGCGCCATCAGCAGAGCGGTCAACCGGGCTTGGGACATACACCAGGACCGGCCCTTCTATATAGACAAGCTGCGCCATCTCCTGATGGCATTCAGCGTCGCCCCCCTGTTCCTCATGTCCATCGGCACCACAGCGGCTCTGCAATTTCTGGGCAATCACGAATTGCCGGTAATAGGGCGCTTCGATTTCCTGGACCATGACGTAATCAACCTGCTAACTCGCCCGTTGCCCTTCCTGTTCTCACTGACCATATTCCTGCTTATCTACAAGTTCACGCCAAACACCCAGACGCATTGGCGTTATGTCTGGCCGGGCGCGCTGCTGGCAGCGGTGATGTTTGAGGTGTTCAAGAGCGCCTTCGTCTTCTATCTGGACCACTTTGCCCACTACGAGGAGGTCTACGGCTCCTTGGCCTCGGTTATCGTGCTGCTGGCCTGGACCTACTTCTCCGGCCTAATACTCATTGCCGGGGCCGAATTCTCCTCGGAGTATGAGCGAATGCGGTTGGGCGTGGAACGGGGCCGGGTCATTGTCAACCGCCATCCTATTCGCCGCCATACCAAGGAGGCGTCACAGGGGACATCGCCACCCCAGGACACCGGGGTATAATTGACCAAGCCACAAGGTAGGGCCACGAGGTAAGGATGGATGCCGCAGTGACCACACAGCCGCCAACGCAGTCCTATATCGGAGCGCCCATCCGCAGGCGGGAGGATGTCCGCTTTCTCACCGGGCGGGGGCAGTACCTGGATGACATACGCCTGCCGGGGATGCTGCACGCCGCCATCCTTCGCAGCCCTCACGCCCACGCGAGGGTGGGGAGCATCGACGCCTCAGCCGCCCTGGCCCTCGACGGCGTTGCGGCGGTGTTCACCTACGCCGATATCGCCGATCTGGCCAAGTCCATCCCCATGCGCGTGTTTCCCCTGCCGGGGTTGGACAAATACCTGCAAACGCCGCTGTCCGCCGACACCGTGCGCCACGCCGGAGAGGCGGTGGCGGTGGTGGTCGCCGGGAGCCGCTACTTGGCCGAGGACGCCATCGACCTCATCCTGGTGGACTACGAGCCGCTTCCGGCGGTAACCGACATTGCCGAGGCGCTGACCGATGCGGTGGTCGTGCATCCGGCCAACGGCACCAATCTGGCCGGCTCCGCCGAAATCAGCGTCGGCGACGTTGAGGCAGCCTTCCGCGATGCCGACTACGTCCGCAGGGAGGAGTTCCGCACCAACCGGCACACCGCCAACCCCATGGAGACAAGGGGCCTCCTGGCGAGCTACGACGCCGGGGACGGGCAGATGCGGGTCTGGGGGCCGACCAAGGTCTCCCACACCAACCGGGCGATACTGGCCCGCCACCTGGAGATCGAGGAAGAGCGCATCCACTTCATCGAGCCGGACGTGGGCGGCGGCTTCGGGGTGCGTGGCGAGTTCTACGCCGAAGACTTCCTGATCCCCTTCGCGTCGTTCAAGTTGGGGCTTCCGGTGAAGTGGGTGGAAGACAGGGTGGAGCATCTGGCCTCGGCCAATCACTCCCGCGAGGTGCTGTGCGAAGTGGAGGTCGCCGCCAAGAGCGACGGCACGCTGCTGGGCCTGCGAACCACGGTCTACGGCGACATGGGAGCATACATTCGAACCCACGGCAGCGTCGTTCCGGCCCTGACCGCCGTGATGATGACCGGGCCGTACCGCGTCCCGAACTTCCACGCCTCGGTCAACTGCGTGATGACCAACAAGATGGGCGCAGGTACTTACCGCGCCCCAGGCTTCTTCGAGGGCACATTCATCCGCGAGCGGCTGCTGGACATGGTGGCCGGCGACCTGGGGCTGGACCCGGCGGAGTTGCGCCGCCGCAACCTGATCGCCGCCAGCGAGATGCCCTACGACGCGGGCCCGACGCGGCTGGACGGTCGCAACACGGTTTACGACAGCGGCGACTACGCCAGCGCCTTCGACCGCGCCCTGGAGCAGATCGGGTACGAGGAACTGGCCGCGAGCCAGGGGCCGGACGAGCAGGGGCGGTATCACGGAGTCGGCATCGCGTCATACGTGGAACCCACTGGCTTCGGGCCTTTCGAGGGGGCGCGAGTGCTGGTCACACCCAGCGGCAGCGTGGAGGTCTATCTCGGCATCACCACCATGGGGCAGGGCCACGAGACGGTGATGGCCCAGATCTGCGCCGACTCGCTGAGCGTTCCGATGGAGGACGTCAGCATCTTTCACGGCAGCACCGACTACCTGCCCGCCAGCATCGGCACCTTCGGCAGCCGCGCCTCGGTGATGGCAGGGAGCGCCATCCACCTGTCCTGCCAGACGCTGCGGGCGCGCATACTGTCGCTGGCCTCCAGCTATCTCGACACCGCGCCCGAGGCCCTTGATCTGCGGCACGGCGTGGTCACGGTCACAGACGACCACGGCAGCGGGCGGGAGTTGACGCTCAGGCAGGTGGCCGAGCTGGCCGAGACGCAACGCCGGTTCGATGACCCGGATACCGCGCTGGACGCCACGGAGTATTTCCGCATTGAGGAGTGGACCTACTCCTACGGCAGCCACGCCGCCCACGTTGCCGTTGACCCGGAGACCGGCAAGCTGGAGGTGCTGCGCTACGTGGTGGTGGAGGACGTGGGCCGCTGCATCAACCCGCTGACCATGCACGGCCAGTCGGTGGGCGGGGCGGTGCAGGGCATCGGCGGAACGCTGCTGGAGGAGCTGGTCTACGACGGCAGCGGCCAACTGCTCTCCGGGACGTTGATGGACTACCTGTTGCCCACCAGCCTGGACGTTCCCGACGTTGAAACGGTCATAACGGAGGAGGCCCCCTCGCCGCTGAACCCGTTGGGCGTAAAGGGCGCGGGCGAAGGCGCGATTCTCGCCACCGGCGCCGCCCTCGGCAACGCCGTGGCCCACGCCCTGGCGCCCTTCGGCATCCGGGTCAACAGCCTGCCCCTCAGCCCCGGCAACATCCGACGGTGGCTTGGGGAAGCGGACGGACACCCATAAGAAATTCCCTCTCCCTTCAGGAGAGGGAATTTCTTGCCCCCACGGTTCAGTTACTCAATAACGGCGATGGCCTCGATTTCCACGTCGAGGCCCGGCTCGGCGAGGGCGCTGATCTCGATGAGGGAGTTGGCCGGGTACTTGCCCTCGAAAAAGCGGGCGAAGAGTTCCGCCTGCTTATCCGGGTTGTTCTGCCAGTCGGCGATGCTGGTGACGAAGCAGGTAATCTTGGCGATGTCGCCGGGCGAGCCGCCCTCGGCCTTGACCACTCCCACGACCCGGCTTAGGGTGACCTCCAGTTGCTCCATCAGCGGCTTGCCCTGAGCGTCCGAGCCGCGGGCGGTGCAGCCAGACACGAAAAGCAGGTTGCCGGCTCGCGTGCCGCGGCTGTAGGTGGGCCCGGCGGGCGCGATGTCGGGGTAGTCTCGATGTTCAACAGGCATTTTCTTTCTCCTCAGGCTGATTTCTATTGTATTATCAAAGACATTGAGCTTGCCGGACTCCGGCGTTGGGGACTGCGGCCCGCGGGCGGCATCCCAATTGCTCGTTCTCAGGGGGCAAGGGGAGCCGCGCAGACCGGGAGTCTACTTAATAATAGACGCAATTGCCCCGGTTTGGACCAGCGGCAGAGGATCGGAATTTCAGGCTTAGAATGGAATTAGAGGCAAACCTGCAAAGTCACCTTTTCGTTGACTTGGTGACGGTTGTCATTGCCGCTTTCCTGGGCGGCGTCGCGGCTCGCGTTCTGCGGGCGCCGCCGGTGCTGGGCTATCTGGCCATGGGCATGATCATCGGCCCCTACGTGGCCGGGCGGCCGGGCGTCGAATGGCTCCACTTCGCCACTGTTGCCGACGTTGACACGGTACACAAGCTGGCCGAGATCGGTGTCGTCCTGTTGGTGTTCGCCATCGGCATCGAAATCTCCTTCCGTGAGCTGGTGAGCCTCGGCAAGGTGATAGTGGTCGGCGGAATCTTGCAGATTGCGGTGACTGCCGCGCTGCTGACGCCCATCGGCGTTATCCTGGGATTCGACATGACCACGGCGATCATCCTGGGGATGGTGGGGGCGCTCAGCAGCACCATGGTAGTGCTCAAGACGCTGACCGACCGGGGGGAGATTCACAGCCTTCACGGGCGGCTGCTGACCGGCTTTCTGCTGATGCAGGACCTGGTGTTCATCCTGATGATCGCTATGCTGCCGGCCCTGGACGGGAGCGGCAGTGGGGCCAGCGTGCTGCGGGAAATCGGGCTGGGTGTGCTCAAGACGGTGGTTATCATCGGCGGCGTGGCGCTGTTGGGCATCAAGGTAATGCCCTTGGTGATGAGCCGCATTACGCTGCTGGGGTCCCGCGAAGTGTTCGTGCTGATGGTGGTGGCCCTCGTGTTCGCTATCTCCGGCCTCACCAACTTCGTGGGGCTGTCGGCGGCCCTGGGCGCCTTCGTGGCCGGGCTGCTGCTGAGCGAGTCCGACATCGGCCACTGGGCGCTGGCAGAGGTGGCGCCGCTGCGCGACGTGTTCGCGGCGCTGTTCTTCGCATCGCTGGGTATGCTGACCGATCCGGTATTCATCGTGGACAACTACGCCAGCGTGCTTGCGGTCATTGGTGCGGCGGTGGCAATCAAGTTCATCGTCACCGCCATCATCGTCCGCGTTTCGGGATACCTGCCCAGCACTGCGCTGTTGACCGGGGTGGGTTTGGGACAGATTGGTGAGTTCAGCTTCATCCTGGTAGCCAGTGCGCTGGCCCTGGGCGTGGTGGAGCAGTCGTTCCACTCGTTGATTGTGGTCTCCGCGGTACTGACTATGGCGTCCGGCCCTCCCATAATAACCGGGGGCACCAAGCTGGTGTCGGTGCTGAGCGGGCGATTCCGTGTGCTGCGGCCCTACCGAATCGGCGACCCTCACGGAGAGGAGCGTCCCCGGCAGATGTTCGGGCACGTGGTCATCTGCGGGTTGGGGCGGGTCGGCTCCCTGGTGGCCCAGGAGATGCGGGAACACAACGTACCCTTCACCGTCGTTGACCTGGACCCACGCACCCTGGATGAGTGGCGGGCCAACGGGTACCAGACGGTTCTGGGTTCCTCGGACCGTGAGGAGGTGCTGCGGGCGGCCAGGGTGCCGCAGGCAGGGCTGCTGGTGGTCACCACCGGCGACCCCGTGTCGGTGGAGATGACCGCCTACCGGGCCCTCCAGCTTCAGCCCGAACTGGATATCGTGGCGCGGGTGAGAGCGCGTTCCGAGGGCGAAGACTTGCAGAAAATGGGAGTGAATGAGGTGGTCTGGCCGGAGATGGAGGCAGGTCTCGAAATCGTGCGCCACTCCCTCTACCATTATCAGACTCCCGACTATGAGGTTGACCGGGTTATCTACCAGTTGCGGGAACGCCTCAGCTTCGTGGTATCCGACGAGTCACGTCGCGTCCCGCGCCCCGGCCGGGACGTACGCCCGGGAACGGGCGGCTACGCTCCCGGCGGTGATGGGGCCTCCCCTCCCGATCCCGCCCCGGAGCGCGGCGGAAGCAACTCCAACCCCAGGCAGACACGACCCGGTGCAAGGAGGCTGCGGGAATAGCCGGGCGCCGAAACTGGCGGGAAATATCTGCCGGGGCTATAATTGATGGGATAGGGAGCCGCGCCGGTTCCCGGATCCGCCGAGGGCGGGCGTAGCTCAGTGGCAGAGCTCTAGCCTTCCAAGCTAGCCATGTGGGTTCGATTCCCATCGCCCGCTCCAACCGCCTGACTCAGGCTTCCGCCTTCGGATGGTGGAGCGTAAACAGCGAACCAGAAAGGCCCCGGCATCGCAACTGCCGGGGCCTCTTCATGGCCTCGTTATTGCAGTGAAGGCTTGTGGCCGGCGGCGTCCCCGGCCCTAGTTGGAGGCGGCCAGCAGCTCGCGGGCGGCCTGCCGGACGGACGGGGCATCCAGCGCCGCCTCCAGGAGCCCCTCCTCGTTGGGCTGGAAGACCTCGGGCTGGTGGAAAGTTTGCGCCAACTGCCGCACGGTTTCCTCCCGGTGAGCGTCGGGAATGGCGACCGGATCGCCGTCGTCCTCCAGCAGCCGGCCTATCTCGGCGGTAATCAGTTCCCGCTCCACGTGGTTGCGCTGAATCTCTGAAATCCGGCCCAGGTGCTTGCCGAGGTAGCACCCGCCGAACTGCATAATCTCGCTGTTGCTTCCCTCGAAATCGCCGACGCGCTGGTACTTGGCTTCCAGCTCCCACTCGGTCATGTAGCCGCGCACTTCCTGGTCTTCGGAGTTGGGGGCTTCCAGGTCGAATACCAAGATGACCCGGTACATGAAGAACTCGGCGGGTTCGACCTTGATGAACATGGCTGCCCTCCTGTTGGGGCTAAAATGGATCCCCCTGCCGGGGAAAGCGCTTTGAGCCAGTGTGAGGGTTGACTTGGGTTCTTAGGAACTATCGCCGCCTCACCGCCCAGCGGCGCGCATGACGCGGTCGACGTGCTCCGGGCCTTGGGGCAGCACGCCGGCGTCCACCGCGCGCATGGCCTCAATTACGGCGTCGTTGAAGGGTGTGGGGATACCCACCTCACGGCCCTTGGCGGCCACCAGCCCATTCATAAAGTCTATTTCCGAGCGGCGGCCCTTGTGAGCGTCCTGGGCCATGGACGCCAGCCAGTTGACGCGCCCGCCGCGGGCCGCCATGAATGCGTCCAGCTCCTCGTACACATCCCCCTTGTCGGCGTCGGCCCAGGTCTGGGTAGGCAGGCCATTGATGTCCACCACGTTCAGGCCCATGGCCAACCCGACCTGCGCCCCTTCTTTGCATAGCTGGATGCGTATCGTGCGGCAGCGGGGGTCGTCGGCCATTTCCTGCGAGCCCAGGCCGGAGGAGGCGGATATGGCGTTGCCCATGGAGTTCTGGCAGAGTTTGGCCCAGCGTTCCCCGAACAGGTTATCGGAGGAATACGCCCCGTCTATGGTGTCGAGCAGTCCGGCGACCATTTCAGCCCGCGCCGTGACGCGCCCGTCCAGTTCGGCGACCCGGAATACGTGATGCCCGTGGTCGCGGCCCACCGCTCCGCCGCGCGTCACATGCCCCGGTTCCCACAGGGCCACCTCGATGTGGGATGCGATGCAGCCGATTGTCCGCTCCTCGCCCACGATGCCGCCGATAATGACGTCGTTCCAGCAGTTTTGCAGCGACACGAAGAAGCCGTCATCCTTCACATATCGCTTGATGAAGTGGGTGGCCCACTCGGTGTCGTAGGACTTTACGGAGATGAAGACGAAGTCGAAGGGTTCGGTGATGCCTTGGGCCTCGGTCAGGTGCATCGCCTTCACCGGCGCGGTAAACGGCCCCTGGCTGCCGGTTACGTGCAGGCCGTCGGCCCGCATCTTCTCCACGTGTTCCGGCCACATATCGATAAGGGTCACGTCCTCGCCCTCGCGGGACAGGAAAGCGCCGACGTAGCTGCCCAGAGCGCCCACGCCCATGATGCCGATTTTGTCTCCCACGATGCTCCTCCTATGTCTGTCGTAGGGGCGCATGATTTTGCGGCCCCTACGCGGGTGGGGTTTCGTTCCTATCCGGCCAGCATGGCGAGCCGGGCGCTTTCGATATGAGACAGCGCCCTGATTTCCTCCATCACATGAAGAGGAATCGGGTCGTCGAGGCCAATGACCATCATGGCCTGGCCCCGGAGCCGGATGCGGCCTACGCCCATGAAGCTGATGTTGATGTTGTGGTGGCCGGCGATGGTGCCGACGGCGCCAATGGAGCCGGGCTGGTCCCGGTTGTCTACAAACAGCAGGTAGGGAGTGTTGGGAACTATGTCCATCCAGTAGTCGTTGAACTTGACGATGTGCGTCTCGTTGCGCATGGAAGTGGCGGCGATGGTCAGGCTGCCCTCGGTGGTTTGCAGGGTGGCGGAAATTAGGCTGGCGTACTCTCGCGCCATCCGGTTGCTCTGCTCGGTGACGCTCCAGCCCCGCTCCCTGGCCAGCACCGGGGCGTTGATGAGGTTGACGTTGACCGTGCTGACCGGCCCCAGCAGCCCGGCCAGCACCGCCGCCTGGAGCATCCGGCAGTCGTGTTGGGCGATCTCGCCTTCGTAGCTGACGGTGATGCCAGTAATCTGCCCCTCGGACAGGACCCCCAGCAGCTTGCCCACCATGGAGGCGGCCGGAACGTAGGGCGCCAAAACCTCATGTACTTCAGGGGCGACGAAGGGGGCGTTGACGGTGTTGCGGGCCGGTTCGCCTTTCAGCACCGCCAGCACCTGCTCGGCCGCCTCGATGGCGACCTCGCGCTGCGCCTCCCGCGTGGAGGCGCCCAAGTGCGGGGTGACGATGACCTTGGGATGCTCCAGCAGCGGGCCCTGCTCGGGCGGCTCCTGGGCGAACACGTCCAGCGCCACGCCGCTCAGGCGGCCCGACTCCAGACCCGCCAGAAGGGCGGCCTCGTCCACCAGCTCGCCGCGGGCCACGTTGATGACGCGGGCGCCGGGCTTGATGATCTCGATTTGCCGCATCCCCAGCATTCCGCGTGTGCCCTCGGTGAGCGGAGTGTGCAGGGTCACGAAATCGGACTCGGCCAGCAGATCGTCCAGCGACAGCAACTCCACCCCAATGCGGCGGGCGTAGTCGGGCGCGACGAAGGGGTCGTAGCCCACCAGCCGCATCCCGAAGGGCTGGGCGCGGCGGGCAACCTCGGTGCCGACCCTCCCCAGGCCACAGATGCCCAGGGTCTTGTCGCGCACTTCGATGCCCATGAAGGCGCTGCGCCGCCACTCGCCGGATTTTAGCGAGTGGTGGGCGCCGGGGATGTTGCGGGCCAAGGCCAGCATGAGGGCCAGGGTATGCTCGGCGGCGGCCACGGTGTTGCCGGTGGGAGCATTGACCACGGCGATGCCAGCGCCGGTGGCCGCTTCCAGGTCGATGTTGTCCACTCCGATGCCGGCACGGGCGATGACCTGCAACTTCTTGCCGGCCTCGATAACGTCGCGGTTGACCTTGGTCTCGCTGCGCACCACCAGGGCCTCGTAGCCCCCGACGGTTTCCAGCAACTCGGCGGGCTTCATGCCCGTCTTGACGTCTACGTCGGCCCCGGTCTCCAGAAGGGAAACCCCCTCCGGGCCGATGGGATCGGAAACTAGAACTCTGGGCATAGGCGGAAACCCCTTTGAACCCTGTTAAGTTTGCGCCAGGGCCGTAACAGCCCGGACGGCCAGGGCAATCGCGTCTTGATTTCAGCAGGTTGGGTCGGAGGAGCGGAGATTGCCGGTTGGCAGGGGCTGAGTTTTCGTTTTTCCGGTCATTTCCGGTCATTTCCCGCTATTCGGAGCAGCGGAGATTGCCGGTTTGCGGGGGCTGAGTTTTCGTTTTCCCTCTCATTTCCGCTCATTTCCCACCATTCCGGCAATTCCGGGGTGGCCGCTGGTTCAAGGCAGACCCGCCGGGATCTCAGGCTGGTTGTGTATGCCATCCGTTGTAGACATAGCACTAATGTTAGAGAGGTGGCACCAGGCTTGGCAAGGGGCGAATGACGCCTCTTTTTCGTCCAAATGCGATTGCCCTGCCCGGACGGCGGATTTTCTTGACTTTGCTATCAAATATAGCACACGAGTTTGTAGCGGCGTGGCGGAGAGACGCGCCGCAAGCGGCGTTCCTTGACCCTCGCTAGGCGCACGGGTAGGATAGTTTACGGCGTGAAAATGCTGGAGTGGGGCGAACAGACGGCAAGGAGAACTCCTATTGTTTGAGAGCACAGGCATCGCACGGTTAGGTTTACTCTTCACATTCATCATAATTGGTTTACTAGGTTGCTCCGATTCAGGTTCCGATGTCGATGCCACCACTCCTTTGTCTCAAGGGACTGTAGTGCCTGTACTAACTCAGACGGCAACACAGGTACCTACACCCACGCTATCGCCCACGGTTGCGCCAGAACCTACGCTCGCCCCGCTGCCCACAGCACAACCGATGTCGACGCCAGAACCAACAGCCGAGTCTCAACCGACTGCTACACCTGAACTAACGGCCACTCCAACCCCCAAAGCTAATAAGATAGGTGTCGGCACACACATAGTGGGAACAGATATCGAACCCGGAATATATATGGGTCTTGCCGGAACTGAAGTGTTGGATTCCTGCTTTTGGAAGCGGTTAAGCGGACTTAGCGGAGAACTTTCCGACACCATCGCAAACGACAACTCGGTGGGTCCTTTCTATGTTGAGGTGTCACCTACGGACGTAGCACTGTCCACGCGATGCGAGTTGATTGGGTTGGAAAGTGTGCCGGACAAGCAGGAGTACTTGACCCAATTGCCGCCCGGGACCTACCTCGTAGGTAGGGATATCGAACCAAGCATCTACGAAGGACTGACTGGAACCGGGGTACTGGACTCATGTTATTGGGAGCGGCTGAGTGGCGTCAGTGGAGAGGTTTACGCCTTAATTGCCAACGACAATGCACAGGGTAGATACTTCGTACAGGTCAGTTCCACGGACTTTGCAGTTACGTTCGCTTGTGCTGTAACTAAAGTAAACTAGAGACAAGAAAACCTTGCAACGCAAACGGAATCAATACCCAGTGCCAATTTTCGACCCTAATCGGATAGGAGACGAATGCGATGTTCCTGATGCGGTTTACCGAGCGGGCCTATACCAATTACACGGAGGAGGATGTTCGCAACAGCCCCAACCAGGCTGTACGGCTTACCTTCTCCAACAGCAACTTCGACCCCATGGTCGGCGCTCGCCAGTACAACGAGTATTTGGACGAGTATGAATACTGCGAAGAGGTGGGGTTCGACGGGCTGATGCTCAACGAGCACCACAACACGCCGACCTGCCTGGGCGCCACCATGAACCTGGAGGCTGCCATCCTCGCCCGCAACACCAAGACGCCCAAGATCGTGCTGCTGGGCAACCCCCTGCCGGTGTTCGACAACCCCCTGCGCCTGGCCGAGGAGCTGGCGGAGATAGACATGATCTCCGGCGGGCGGCTGGTGTCGGGCTTCGTGCGCGGCACTGGCGTCGAGAGCCTGGCGGCCAACGTTAACCCGCTGTTCAACCGGGAGCGGTTCGAGGAAGCCCACGACCTGCTCATCAAGACCTGGACCACCCCCGGCCCCTTCCGCTGGGAGGGCAAGCACTATCAATTCCGGGTGGTCAACCCCTTTGAGCGGCCGATCCAGCAGCCGCATCCGCCCGTCTGGATTCCCGGCCTGGGCAGCCCGGAGACGCTGGTCTGGGCCGCCGAGCGCCGTTACCCCTACATCTACCTCGAGACCGACCCGCAGGGCACCGAAGACATGATGACCATCTACACCGAGACCGCCCGCGAGAACGGCTACGAGCCCGGCCCGGAGAACTTCGGCTACCTGTGCCGCATCCATGTGCAGGACACCGATGAAAAGGCTTACGAATCCGCCAAAGGCTTCCTGACCGGCAACGTCGGCGTGGGTCGGGTGCCGATGCCCCGCGACTACATGATGCCAATCGGTTATAGCGGCAGCGTCAAGGACCCCCGCGTCGCCCGCTATCAGGGTCGCGTCCGCAAGGACCCATTCCTCGGCCTGGGATTGGAAGAGGCCAGTTACGATGAAATTCTGGCCTCCAACCGCTGGATTGTCGGCAGCCCCGAAACCGTGGTGCGCAAGCTGCGCGACGTGCTGGGGCAACTGCGTCCCGGCATCCTCGGTGTCTGGACCAACGACGGCGACACGACCCACGCCGACACCATGAACTGCCTGAAGCTCATGGGCGAGGAAGTGCTGCCAGCCCTGCGCGAAATCGGCGAGGAGCTGGAGCTGACCGATCCGTTCCAGAAAATGCAGGCGGAGTAGTCTCACTGAAACGAGACGGCAAGCTAACAGGGGCGCACAGCTGTGCGCCCCGACATCGGCCAAGTCCATGTTGAAATCTGAGAATTAAGAGGAGAGCAGCCATGCCCGCGTTTACCGAAGAAATTGTTGATGTCGGCGGAGCCAAAGTCCACACGCTGAAGGGAGGCAGCGGCGATCCGCTGCTGTTGCTCCACGGCGCCGGGGGCAATTCGGGGTGGCTCCGCTATGTTGACGCCCTGGCCGAACATTATACCGTCTACTACCCGTCGCATCCCGGTTACGGTCAGTCTCCCCGGCCCGACTGGCTGGAAAGCATCCCCGACATGGCCGCCTTCTACACCTGGTACCTGGACGCCCTGGGGCTGGAAAGAGTCCGCACCATCGGCTTTTCAATGGGCGGCTGGATCGCCGCCGAGTTGGTTGCCACCTGCACCAACGCCATCGGGAAGCTGATGCTGGTGGGCGCAGCCGGCGTGAAGCCGCGCGAGGGCGAAATTGCCGACATCTTCATCATTAGCCCGGCCCAGGTGCTGGAGTTGCAGTTCCACGACACCAGCCAGGTGGCGGAATACGACGCCATCTACGGCCGGGAACTCTCGCCCGAGGAGCAGCTTACCTCCGACCTGAACCGCGAGATGGCGGTGCGGCTGACCTGGAAGCCCTATATGTACGACCCGCGGCTGGCCGGTGGCCTCCTCAAGCGCGTCAACGTGCCCACGCGCATGGTTTGGGGCCGCCAGGACCGCATCGTCCCGGTGGAGTGCGGCAGCGTCTACCTGGAGGCCATCCCCGGTTCCGAGCTGGTGGTCATCGAGAACTGCGGCCACTCCCCGCAGGTAGAGAAGCCCGACGAGTTCATCAAGACGGCGCTGGAGTTCCTGGCGTAGCTGATGAAGACTAGCGGCGCTCCGGCGTCTTTAGGCGCCGGCCCTCTGCGATGTCTTGGTACGGTGGCGGTCTGCATCCTGCTGGCCGCCACCTTGCTTGCATGCGCCGCCGACCCGGATTCCGCCGTCGAGGAGCGAATGCTGGAGCTGGAGGCTAAGGCGCACTCACTGGAGGAGTCCCTGGAGTCCCTGTTGGTCGAGAACGCGAAGCTGAGAGACGAAATCGCCGCCCTCAGGCGGGAGCAGGCCGAATTCGAAGAAGTGCAGGAAGAGCAACTGGCCAACCTGGTAGAAGGACAGGCCCGAAACAATGATCGCCTCGAAGATGTGGATGTACGGTTGAAGGAACTGGAGAGGGCCGCGTCGGGGATCGAAGGATTTCTTCCTCTGCTGCGGGTTTGGTTCAACAAGCTGGAAGAGCGGCTGAGGGCGTTGGAAGGAACCGTTCTGGAGCGAACCAGAAGGATGGCAGAAGCGGCCGGAGGCGAAGTCTACAACATTGATGATTTCCCTCCGGGGGTTGAAGACCGTTCAATACTGATAATGCCCTTGGAAATCATCGAGGGAGAGACTCCTCTCATAGTTTCCATGCACGGCTACGGGGGCAATTCCGCCGACCACAGCTTGTATTTCCCCCTGCACGAACGAGTGAACGAGGCCGGGTTCGGGCTGCTGCTGGCCAACGGCACTATGGACGCAGAGGGAAACCGTTTTTGGAACCCCACGGACCGGTGTTGTGATTCCGGCAAGAGCAGCGCGGATGACGTCGCTTATCTGACCGAATTGGTAAACAGGGCCAAGAAGTTGAAGGACTTCGGGCCGGTGTACATTTTCGGCCACTCCAACGGCGGCTTCATGTCCTACCACATGGCCTGCAAGGGTCTGCCCGGCCTTCGTGCCGTGGCCAGCCTGGCCGGTACGAGCTACGTGGAGGACTCCAGCTGCGACGGCGCACCCCCCGTGTCCGTGTTGCACATCCACGGCACCGCCGACGGCGTGATCCAGTTCGAGGGCGAAGTTGCCGAGCCGGTCATGGAGGCCGACAGCGAGTCGGCCTTCTATGCTGGCGCTCAGGAGATGGTAATGCGCTGGGGCCAGCGCGCCGGCTGCGACTGGCCCGAACACCCTGAGCCCTACGCCACCCTCGACCTTGACCAATATCTGCCGGGCCCCGAAACCTACACCTTCCGCATGGGATCTGGCTGCGCCGATGGCATCAATATCGAGCTTTGGATGGGCGAGGGCAGCGGCCACTCCCCCGGCTACGGCGACGACTTCGTGGACGCTCTGGTAGACTGGCTACTGTCGCAGAAGTAATCGCTTTTTACAACTTGCAAACGAAACCAACTTGCAAACGAAACCTGAGAAGCGCCTGAACCCAATCTGGCAAACGGAGTTCACTCTATGTCCTTTGAAGTCTTCTATTTCACCGAGTTCCCTTACCCTGCCTTCCCAGAGTCGGTTGTTGACGACTATCCCTCCATGCGGCTGACGTTTCCCAACACCTACTTCGACCCCAGCACGGCCCACGACCTGTTCAAGCGTTATCTGGACGAATACCAGTATGCCGAGGAAGTGGGCTTCGACGGGCTGATGATCAATGAGCATCACAACACGCCGTCGTGCATGGACGTGGAGGTCAACATCACCGGCGGCATCCTGGCCCGCGTCACCAACCGCGCCAAGATCCTGATGCTGGGCAATATGCTGCCCACCTCCGACAACCCGGTGCGTCTGGCCGAGGAAATCGCCATGCTGGACGTCATATCCGGCGGTCGCATCATCTCCGGCTTCGTGCGCGGCATTGGCATCGAAAGCTGGGCCAACAACACCAACCCGGTCTATAACCGGGAGCGGTTCGAAGAATGCCACGACCTGATAATGAAGACCTGGAGTACGCCGGGGCCGTTCCGCTGGGAAGGCAAGCACTACCACTACCGGGCCGTCAACCCGTGGATGCTGCCCATCCAGCAGCCACACCCGCCGATATGGGTGCCAGGCACCGGCAGCCCCGAGACGGTCAAGTGGGCCGCCGAGAACCGTTACACCTACGCCGCCTTCCTGACCAAGATGGAGGTGGCCCGGGATCTGTTCGGCAACTATCGCAAGTTCGCCGCCGAGGACGGCTGGGAGCCGGGGCCGGAGAAGTTCGCCTTTATGATCTGCGCCCACGTCAACGACACCGACGAGAAGGCGCAGGAGTCGGGCAAGGCGTTCATGTGGCGCATGGGCCACCCGCTCAAGGGGCCGAAGGAATACTGGGCGCCCCCCGGATACTTCTCTGCCGCCGGAGCCGCCGCCAACGCCCTGCGCCGTCCCAAGCCGCTGAACGAGCTGTCCTATCAGGAGTTGCAGGACGAACATCATCTCGTAGTGGGCAGTCCCGACACCGTCATCAAGAAGCTGCGTTACATCAAGGAAGAGCTGGGTATCGGCGCGCTGCTGCTGGAAGCCCAGGGCGGTCCCCTGTCCCACCAGGACACCATGCGCTCCCTGGAGCTCTTCGGCAAGGAAGTCATCCCCGCACTAAGGGAGGATTAGCGCACTTCCACCCTTTTCGGAAAACAGACGGTTGCCACAGGAGCGGAAAATGGACCAGCACGATATTCCCTTTCTGACCACGGCGGAGTTGTCAGAT
The DNA here is from genome assembly GCA_965226875.1 of Dehalococcoidia bacterium. Lineage (GTDB taxonomy): Bacteria > Chloroflexota > Dehalococcoidia > Lucifugimonadales > UBA3495 > VXOI01. The sequence continues at coordinate 549,665 of OZ245439.1, forward strand.
CTCATCAGGAGGAGGGAGGTGTCGCCAGTTGAGGCGACCTCCGCCTACCTTGACCGCATCGACGCCCTCAACTTCAAGTTCAACTCCTACCTGACCGTCTGCCGCAACGAGGCGATGGCCTCCGCCGAAGAGGCGGAGCAGGCCATCGCCAGGGGCGAGTACCTCGGCCCGATGCACGGAATCCCGGTGGCGGTCAAGGACCAGATCTGGACCAAGGGCATCAGGACCACCGTCGGCTCGCGGCTGATGGCCGATTTCTTTCCCGACGAGGACGCCACGGCTATCGCCAATCTGAAGAGGGCCGGGGCCGTCCTGCTGGGCAAGACCAACCTGACCGAGTTCGCCCTCGGCGCGTCCCAGCGCTACGGCTACAACCGCAACCCGTGGGACCTGGACCGCTTCACCGGCGGCTCCAGCGGCGGTTCCGGTTCGGCCACTGCCGCCTTCCTGTGCGCCACATCGCTGGGCGAGGACACCGGCGGGTCGATACGGCGGCCAGCGGCCTGGTGCGGAATCGTCGGACTGCGGCCAAGCTGGGGGCGGGTCAGCCGCTACGGAGTGGCCGCCGGTTCCTGGTCAATGGACCAGGTCGGCCCCATCTCACGGACGGTGGAGGACGCTGCCATTACCCTGGGAGCCATCGCTGGCCACGACCCCAAGGACTCCTACACTTGGGACGCGCCAGTCCCGGACTACCGCGAGGCCTTGGGCGGAGGACTTGCCGGCCTGCGGGTGGGTGCGATCAGGGAGCTGATCGAAAGCGACATCGTTGACCCCGAAGTGCGCGAGGGGATTATCGCCGCGGGCGCGGTGCTGGAAGAGCTTGGCGCGACGGTGGAGGATGTTTCGTTGCCCCTCACCGTCCACGGCGGAACGCTGGCCGCGGCCCTCATCAACACGGAAGCGTCGGTGACCTATCGCGACTGGATCCGTGAGCGGCTCCACGAATTCGGCCACTCCAATCAGGTGGGACTGCTCACCGGAAGCATCATGCCAGCCCAAGCCTACTACAAGGTTCAGAAACTGCGGGAGTTGGTGCGCCGGGAAGTGCTTGGAGCCTTGGCCGACTACGACGTGCTGATCCTGCCCACATCCAAGAGCTGCGCCCCGCTGGTGGGTCAAGACCCCGTCATCACGTCCAAGGAAATGGCCCGCGACCTGCCGCCGGTAATGACCCGGCCCTTCAACCTCGCTGGCGCGCCCGCCATCTCCATCAACTGCGGCTTCAACTCCGAAGGACTGCCCATCGGCCTGCAAATCGGCGGCCGCCCATTCGACGAGTCAACGGTGCTGAAGGTGGCCCACGCCTACGAGCAGCACACCCCCTGGCACACCATGCGCCCGCCCCATGCGTGAGGAGACTTTCGCTCAGGAGTCATGGTCCCACAGGCTTGCGACACCGTTCAAGAAGACTGCGAAGCTGCGGGAGCGGTTACCCTCGCGGGTCATGCGTTCTGCCATCCTGCGGGCGCCGTCAGTTTTCTGGAAGCTGGGGATAAGTTTCCGAATATCGTCCGAAGGATTAGCCCGCAATTCCGGGTTACGGTAGCGCGCCTGCCTCCCGATATTCCGAAGTCGCTCATCACCAAAGGCAGCGGCCAACGCAGGGGGTTCGCTCAAATACCACGTCTCCAGTTCCAGGCACACTATTCTGATCAGTGTGTCTTCACGTTTACCCTGTCGGCAAAGCTGTCTAAGCCTGTCCTTCAATGCGAGACAATCAGCGCTGTCGTTATCGCGCACAACGACGAACCTGACTCCAGGCTCCTTCCAATCTCGTAGAATCTGAGGAATATTGCTCTCCAAGTCATTCTTACCGCCGTGCGGCACACAGTGAAAGTGCAAGTCTGGGAAAATGCGAGGCAGAAGACCATCCAACAGATTTCGCATGGAAGGTTCCTCAAGAAGGAAAATCACTCTGCCCAAGTTAGTCCTGCCCCCTCAAAGAGGTTATGACTCCACAAATATCCAGGCAATGAACTAGCTGAAAGCCTTCGCAAGAGTTCGCTGTCTGAAGCTCGTTTGATAGTGCTAAAACCGTTCTGTTTGACCAACCAATAGATTTCGTTAAGTTCAGTGCCGTTCAGGAAATCAGGAGAATGCGTCGATACAAACACCTGTCCCCCTCGCTGTGCATACGCCCGGAACTCTTCGGCCAATTCCTGCAAAAGTTCGGGATACAGTTGGTTCTCCGGCTCTTCGATGGCGAGCAGAGGGTGAGGCTTGGCATCGTAGAGCAACACCAAATACGCAAACATTTTTATGGTGCCGTCGGACACGTATCGGGCGATGAATGGATCTTTGAAACTCCCATCCTGAAACCGCAGTACCAATCTTCCATCGTCCGTGGGCCTTGCTTCTACACCAGTTACTCCTGGAACGTGACGGCTCATCGCCTCCAAAACCTGCTCGAAACGGTCTTTGTGATTTTCGAAAAGAAACTGAGCAACTTGTGCGACATTGTCTCCGCGAGTTGACAGATGCTCGGCATAACCTGCTTCTGAACTGGGGCGGGCGTCGGCGATGTGAAAATCCGAAATGTACCAATTCTCAATCAGGCTACGAAATTCTGAGACGACGCGAAACTCGCGAAATTGGCCTAGACCCTTAATCGCGAGGATGCTTGGATCGTCCAGAACGTATTCGGCGCGTACTTCTTCAGCGTCTTTCTGACCATAAGCCGATTCGTTGGTAATTGCGGTTCCCATGCCTTTGCTAAAGTCCACAAATCGCCAGGGCTGGCCGCGCTGCCCTCGGCGATAACGCAACACCTCCCGCTCTACCACCGCCCTTCCGCTTTCGGAGCCAACCACCAATTGATAGGTGACTAACCGCCCGCCACTTTCGCGGAACTTGATGGTGAGTTCGATTGGTCCGGTGGTGTCGCGGCTGACCAGTTCGTGGAAACCACCCCGGCGGGCAACCGCTGCGGAGACGTTTTCGGTCAACGCATCCTTCAAGAAGGTAAACACGTCGAACAAAGTTGACTTGCCAGAGCCATTGGCCCCCACTACAACGGTCATTCGTGGCAGATCGTTCAAGATCAAATGCCGGAAAAGCCGATAGTTTTTTATCTCAATGCCCTCAATTTGCATTGAGCGGTCTTCTCGCATTTGACTCATACCTTTAGCAGATGGAAGGATATTGAACTACTCCCCCTAGAACCCGCACCCCACGCCCAACTCGGCGCAGATGTCGCGGATGGACTGGGCGACATCTGGGTGCAGGGGGATGCCCTCGTCGCGGCGGATGGCTTCCATTTCGGCCTCTGGCTGGCCGGCTACCAGCACACGGTCGTGGCCGGGGGCCGGCTTGGTGGCGTTCATCATGCGGACCCACTCGTCCATTTCCTGCTTGAACTGGGCTACGTCGGTGAAGGCGTCTACGCTGTAGGCGGCGACGTAGTGGCCGAAGTTGGGGCGTCCCGGAACCGCGCCGTAGCCGTAGCCCGTCAGCACTCCGGCCAGGATGTCCACCACGCAGGACAGCCCGTAGCCCTTGTGGGAGCCGCCCTCGCGGGTGCCGCCCACGGGGAGCAGCCAATAGCTGTCGGGGGCCGGCTTCTCCTCCATGATGGGCGTGCCGTCCCGCTCGGCCAGCCATCCCGCCGGGATGTCGGCCCCGAGACGCTGGGCGATGCGTATCTTGTTGACCGCCACCGAGCTGGTGGCGGCGTCGAAGACGAAGGGCGCCTCGTCCCCTGTCGGAACGGCAACGGCTATCGGGTTGGTGCCCAGGCGCGGCTCGGCCCCGAAAGTGGGCAGCACCGAGGGCGGGCAACTGGTCATACAGACCCCGATCATGTCGTGGGGCAGGGCCAGCATCGAGTGATACGATGCCATGCCCAAGTGCCGCGCGTTGCCGATGGCGACCATGCCGACGCCCACGTTGCGGGCCTTTTCGATGGCGAGGTTCATGGCCTTGGGCGTGATGATGGTTCCCAGGCCCCGGTCGGAGTCCACCGTGGCGGTCGAAGGCGTTTCGCGGATGACCTTCCAGTCCGGGCGCGGGTTGATGGAGCCGTCCTGGTAGCCGTTGACATAGCTCCGCAGCATATTGGACACGCCGTGAGAGTCCACGCCCCTCAAGTCGGCCAGCACCAGCACGTCGGCCCCCAACTCAGCGTCGTCCGCTGGAACTCCCAGCGTCTGGAAAATGGCGGCTACCGTGGACTTCAGGGTCTCGCCCTGCACAAATTCCGCCTCGTCGTGGCCTACCTTGAATTGCTCCAGCACGGCTAATCCCCCCGTTCCAATTTCTGGCAGTATAGCATTATGGGAATGGCCCTGAATGTGATAAGTTTCCGGGGTGGAGGAATGACTATGAACGAAAGAGCAGAGGCTTTGGACTTTCTGGCCAGGCTGGGAGTGCAACCGGCGGTGGCCTTCCACGAGGCTGGCGTGGCGGCGGCGGTGCGCTCAATCCTGGAAGAGACGGGGGTAAAATACAGCCGGGACGCCTTCGGCAACATCCTGGCCAAGCTGCCCGGGCGCAACCCCGACGTTCCGCCCCTGGCTATCGTGGCGCACATGGACCATCCCGGCTTTGAACTGACCGGGCGCCACGGCGATGGCGCGGAGTTCGTGGCCGACGCGCTGGGAGGCATACCCGCGTCCAGCTTCTCCGAGGGAGTCCCGTTGCAGGTTATCCTGCCTGGCGGGCAGAGGATTGCAGCGTTGACGGCCGGGCCTTATGGTGATGAGTCCGAGCGCCGCGCCCTGGTTCGCGTGGCCGACGCCTCCCTTGCGGCGGAACTTCCCTTGCCTGCGGCGGCGGTGTTCGACCTGCCCGACTTCGAGCTGGACGGTGAGTACATTCGTATGCGGGCGGTGGACGACCTGGCCGGCTGCGCTTCCGCGCTGGCGGCGATGGCCCGTCTGGTTCGAAGCGGGGAGCAGCCCGAAGGCGATGTGTATACCCTGTTCACCCGCGCCGAGGAGGTCGGCCTTGTCGGGGCGAGGCTGGCCGCCGACGCTGGCCTGCTGCCATCCGGCACGCTGATTGTCTCCGCCGAGTCCAGCCGCACTCTGCCGGGGGCCGAGCAGGGCCGGGGGCCGGTGATCCGGGTGGGCGACGCCGGTTCCACCTTCGACGCCGATGCCGAGTCGGTGCTGATTCGCGCACGGGAAGCCCTGAACGAGCAGGAGGGCGGCTTCGCGGCGCAGCGGCAACTGATGAGCGGCGGCGTCTGCGAGGCCAGCGCCTTCGCTGCCTACGGCTACCGAACCACCGGCATCGCCTTCCCCCTGGGCAACTACCACAACGGCGCGCCCGAAGGCCGCATTGAGGCCGAGTACATCCATGTGGACGACTACCTCGGTGGCGTGGCCCTGATGGAGGAAGCCGCCCGCCGCGTGTCCGACCGGGTCAACACTGCCTTCCGCAGCCGGTTGCGATCGGTGCCGGAGGATATGCGCCAGCGGCTGCTGGGTTGAGCATTTAGGCGCTAGTGCTCGCGGCGATCCTGGAATTCCCGCTCGGTTGTTTCGGCCTCCACCTGCTGATACTCCGGCAGGCTGATCAGCGCCTCCACTCCGGCGCGCATCTCGGCCACCTGCGGCGCGTTGATGCCGATGTGGCCCGTGTCCCTCAAACTCTCGTAGATGCGGCGAATGCCGTCTACCGCCGCGATTATCGAAGAGGTGGCGTAGATTAGGAACTGGCAGCCCAGGTCGCGGTATTCCTCCACCGTGATGTCGTCGGCCCCGGCGATAACCATCAGAGGCACGTCCGGCACACCCCGGCGGAAGGTGGACAGGTCCTCCCGGCTGCGGACGCCCCGGGGCATCACCAAGTCCACTCCCAGTTCCTTGAGCGCGTTGCCCCGGCGTATAGCCTCGTCCATGTCGCCCTCCACCGCGGTGAAGGCGTCGGTGCGGCCTACAATCAGGAAGTCGGGGTCGGTGCGGGCCCGCAGCGCGTAGCCTATCTTCTGGAGAAAGTCGTCCATGGGTATGACGTGCTCCAGCCCGGCGTGGTACGAGGCCCGCTTGGGGAAGAACTGGTCTTCGATGTGGATGCCGGCTATGCCCGCCTTCTCAAAGGAACGCACCGTGTGCATCGCGTGCACCGGCTCACCGTAGCCCGCATCGGCGTCGCAGATTACCGGCAGCGGCACCGCCCGCACCACCCTTTCTGCCACCGAGAGCTGCTCGGTCATGGTCATCAGCGGCTCGGTCACCGCCAGGTGCGCGCCGGAAATGTAGCCGCCGCAATAGACGGCGCTGAATCCCAGCGACTGCACCAGCCGCGCCGAAATGGGGTCGTATGCCCCTGGCGCGACAATCTGCTCCCCGGACTGAATCCTGGCTCTTAGGTCGGTCCGTACTGACATCTTTCCTGCCTCCGCAAGCAAATGAACGAAGAGAAAACCGGGAGCGCCCAGGGTATCCCGGCGCGTTCCAGGGTCTTTCGACTCTCACTCTTCCTTGAGGGATAGGGCGGGGATGAGGGGGAAGCCCCGGGATAACACGATGCTCCCTCGTTAACGAGGGGAACGCCCCCGTCCTGATCCCCCGCAGGGAAAGGGAACGATCGAAAGACCCTTCGGCACGCTCTGCGTTGAAAGCCCTGATTAATCCTGAGGGATGAGGGGCACCACTTCCCGCGAGAACTGCTCCATGTTCTCCTGTATTGAAGCCACGCTGTCGCCAGCGGGGAAGCCGATGATAAAATTGGACACGCCCAGGTCCATGTACTGCCGCAGGTCGGCGGCAATCTGCTCCGGGCGGCCGTTCATCCACGGACGGGAGCCGTCGGCGGAGTTGTTGAAGCGCACGTCGGTGCTGAAGGTCAGGTCAACGGCGTTCTCGTCGCGCCCGGCTTGAACCGTCAGGCGGCGCAGGCGGGCTATCAGGCCGGACAGCTCCTCCGGCTCCAGGATGGCTGGGGGACGCTGACCTATGGGCATCCAGCCGTCGCCATGCCGTGCCGCGCGGCGGATGGCGGGGCCGGTGTGCCCGCCAATCCAGATGGGCGGATGCGGCTTCTGCACCGGCTTGGGCGAGAACCCGCTGCCGGAAATCTGGTAGAACTCGCCGTCAAAGGACGGGTTATCCTTCGTCCACAGCTCTTTGTACAGTTCGATGAACTCGTCGGTGACCGCGCCGCGTTGGGCATAGGTGTCCAGCCCCAGCGCCTCGAACTCCTCCTCCATCCATCCCACTCCGGCGCCCAGAATCAACCGCCCGCCGGACAGCACGTCCAGCGTGGACAGCATCTTGGCGGCCAGCACCGGGTTGCGGTAGGGCAGGATTAGCACATGGGTGCCCAGCCGCACCCGCTGGGTGCAGCCAGCCAGGAAGTTCAGGGCCGCCAGCGGCTCGAAGTAGGGCTGATCGGGAAGGAAGGTCGCCACGCCGTCGGAGGCGTAGGGATAGAAGGAGTTGACCTCCCTCGGCAGGATGACGTGGTCGCTGACCCAGATATGGTCATAGCCCAGGTCGTCGGCCCGCTGCGCCAGCGCGCGCATCTCATCCGGGCCGGCCAGCTGGCCGCGAGTGGGGACGGAAGTTCCGAAAGTGACTGGCATCATGCTCTCCGGCGGCGCGAACTTCGCGCCGTGAAATTTCGGTGATTCTCCGGCCAGTGTAGCAGATGCCCCAGGGGTTGCGAACTAGAATATGCTGCTAGGCGGGCGGGCGCCCCGCTGCTTGCGGACGACGTAGCACCCTCCAAGCTGGTCGTGCGGGCCGCGTTTTCGCGCGTCGAAACCTACCCAGATGTAGATGAAACCCAGCGGGAACAGCGCCAGCAATACCACCGCGCGGGCCATTTCACGCACCGCCACTCGCTGCCACGGCGGTACGTTGCCGTTGGCGTCCACGACCTGAATCCGCAGCAGCATTTTGCCCAGGGTCTGCCCCCTCAGCCCCGTGAGCAGCACCGAGTGCGCTACCGACAACCCCCAGAACATCAGGAGAAAGCTGTAATTGATGTTTTCAAGTGCAATGGTAATGTCATCCATGGCAGCAGGATCAACCTCGCCGGATGTTAACGAGATTCCGATGACCGCTGCAAGAATGGCTGCTACGAGATAGGCGGCAATCCAGTCAATCAGGAAAGCTCCGGCGCGAATCCAGAACCCCATGTACTCCACTCCTTCGTAAGGAGCGGAGGGAATGGAGGGAGCGGACTGTGGAAGGGCCACGGCCCGCCCGCAGTTGGGGCAGAAGTCGGCGTCGGGCGAGACAGGCGCGCCGCAGGCCCCGCAGCGAAGCCCGCCCGTGGCGGTCGCGCCTCCCGCGTAGGCGGGGGCGTTGGCGCAGTCCAGGCACAGGCCGTCGGCAGCCCGGAAATGCAACGCGCAAAGGGGAGCCACACCGCATCGCTGGCAGGTATGACCCGTTCCCCACGCCACGCCCACGCCGCAGTTCCGGCAGTAGGGGATATAGTCCCGCGGTGGCGCATCCGCTGTCCCGGCTGCCTCCGACACCGGCTGCCCGCAGACGCCGCAGGCCCGGCTGCCCGGTTCCACGACGGCCCCGCAGTTTCCACAAAATGACTGTCCCGCGCCGAAACCTGATTCGCTGGTCATTGCTCGATATTTCCTGTTGCATCACGAATTACCGGACAACAGCATACGCCGCCCAACTGCCCGCCTCAACCCAGGGCTGAACCGCCGACGGCAGTAGGCACATAGGACCCTGTGCGAACACCCTGTAGGATGCAGGCTTGCAGCTTTACATAACAGAATTAGCCCATATAATGCGTATCCGCTGAACTGGGCTTAACGGGCGTCGAGGTTTCAGGGTTGTTGGTCAACAGGGCAAAAGCGACAGTTGCGACAATTTCCGCCAGGGCTTGGGGGTTGTCTCCTCTCAGGCGGGTGGTGCCGCAAGGTTCAATCGGAGTCCCGGTATCGCTTTGGATTTCCCTGCTCCTGCTACTCTCGGTCCTTCTCTTGCTTGCGGCGGCGGCGGGCTGCGACTTTGCTGACGAATTCTCCGCGACATCTACGCCTGTCCCTGTGTCTCCCACCGCCGCGCTGCCCACCGTCGCGCCGCCCGCTGCGACAACCGAGATCGCGGCTTCGCCAGCCGCCCCGATTATTGCCGGCACTCCCTCTGCCTCCGGGGTCGTGCTTCGAATTTCAGTGGCTCCAGTGCCGTCCGGCCTGCCGGAATACGACCGTGGAGAGTGGCGCCACTGGAACGACGAGGACGGCGACTGCCAGAACGCAAGGCAGGAGGCCCTGATTGCCGAGTCCAGTATCGGCGTTACCTTTCAGTCCGATGAACAGTGCCGGGTGGTCGCCGGGCGCTGGGTGGGGCCGTACACAGGAGAGGCCGTCAGCAGTCCCGGCGAATTGGACATCGACCACCTGGTGCCGCTGGCGATTGCGCATCGCTCCGGCGCTTGGGCTTGGGACCGAGACCGCAAGCGGGAATACGCTAACCACCTGGGCTACGAGAACCACCTGATCGCGACCATCAGCTCGGCCAACCGCTCCAAGGGGGCTAAGGGCCCCGAGAAATGGCGTCCGCCATTGGAAAGCTATTGGTGCTCCTACGCCACCGATTGGGTCACTATCAAACGCGACTGGGGACTGAGCGTCACCGAGGCCGAGTATGCGGCGCTGTCCGAGATGCTGGCCACATGCGCCATGCCAGTGTTGCTGCAACCCACCCAGGGCGCCGTCCCACCCGTCCCACCCGTAGCCATCCCGCCCACTCCGTCGGCCGGGTTGCGCTACGACCCCTTCGGCCCGGACCGCAACTGCGCTGATTTCGACACCTACGATGAGGCGCTGGCGTTCTTCCTGGCCGCCGGAGGCCCCGACGATGACCCACACAACCTGGATGTCAACGGAGACGGCGAGCCCTGCGAGTCCTTGCCCGGAGGGCCGTCGGCCCGGGCATCCCCGACGCCGGACAATGGAACGGCGCTCTACGCCGCCTTCGGCTACGGCCCCTCGGATGAGGATGGCGCTGACTGCCCCCCCGGCGCTTCCGGCGAACTGAACTGTGAGCCATCGCTGACCCCTAGAAGTCTGGCCGGAAAGCCATTGGCCGGGTTTTGCGCTACGCAAAGCAGACGTATTCCAGTCTGATATAGCATGATAGTGCACGTAATACGTTGCAACACCCACTATTTAATCGATAATCGACGTTAAGAAAACGACGGCTTGGGGAGAATCGGGGTTTCCGGCCAGACTTCTAGCCCCACACCGACCATCACGCCAACGCCAATGCCTGTCCCGACTGCAACACCAACGCCAACGCCAATGCCTGTCCCGACTGCAACACCAACACCAACGCCAATGCCTGTCCCGACTGCAACACCAACGCCAATGCCAATGCCTGTCCCGACCGCAACACCCACACCAGCGCCCGTACCGGAACTCACGCCTGCTTCAGCATCAGCACCGACCCCGGCCCCGAGGGCAATCCCTGCCCCCACCCCTGCGCCGGAACCAACAGCGCCACCGGTAGACGCCTTTATCGACCGGAACTGCGGTGACTTCGCCGGCTGGCAGGAGGCGCAAAGCTACTTTCTGGCCGAGGGAGGCCCCGACGCCGACCCGCACGGCTTGGACCGGGATGGAGACGGCGTGGCCTGCCAGTCGCTCCCCGGAGCGCCAGAAGATGCCCCGACGCCAACGCCTGCTCCGTCTACCTCGCCCACCCCGGAGCCTACCCCCGTGAAGGCGGCATACTCCGGCCTGACCTTCGACCCCCTCGGCCCCGACCGGAACTGCGGCGACTTCTCATCATGGTGGGATGCCCAGAATTTCTATCTGGCCGCCGGCGGCCCGGAAGAAGACCCGCATCGTCTTGACAGCAACGGCGACGGCACAGCCTGCGAGTCGCTCTCCGGCGCTCCCGGGGACGACCCGGAGCAGGGCGATTCGGATAGCCCGTCCTCCCCGTCACGATCAGCGCCCACAGCAACCCCGAAGGATGACGACGGCTTTGTAGACCGCAACTGTGGTGACTTTAATACCTGGAACAAAGCGCAAGCGTTCTTCGAGGAAGAGGGTGGCCCGGCCGATGACCCGCACCGCCTTGACCGCGACAAAGACGGCGTGGCCTGCGAGTCTCGCCCCGGCGCTCCGAAAGAGTGAGGCGGGAAGACTTCTCTCGGAAAGCATTTTACGGTGGACGCTCCGCTCCGGTTGTGCCTTGCGGCGGCGGTGTGCTAGGCTGAATTCGAGGTAGGTTGCCGTTATGAATGAGCGTTACGCGCCGGGCCGGGTTGTCGTCGCCATGAGCGGGGGGGTTGATTCCTCTGTCGCCGCGCTGTTGCTGCATCGCGCAGGGTGGGATGTCGTGGGCGTCACCCTTAAGCTGTATAGCCTGGACGAGACCGAACTGCCCGACGACCACCAGGGCTGTTGTACCTTGGACGACGTGGAGGATGCGCGAGCCATCTGTCGCCGGCTGGGCATCCCTCACTACGTCTTGAACATGGAGCGGGAGTTCCACGACCAGGTGATGGACTATTTCGTGGCCGAGTACCGCCGCGGCCGCACTCCGCATCCCTGCATTGCCTGCAACGACAAAATAAAGTTCAACCAGCTAATGGCCCGCGCCGATGCCCTGGGCGCGGAATACGTCGCCACTGGCCACTACGCCCGCGTTGAGCGTGCCCGCGGCGGCGCGATACTCAGGAAGGGTGCTGACCACGGCAAGGACCAGTCCTATGTTCTTTTCGGCATGACGCAGGCCCAGTTGGCCCGCACCCTGTTGCCTGTGGGCGGCTACCGCAAGGAAGAAATCCGTCAGTTGGCGCTGGACGCCGGGCTGATTACCGCCGACAAGCCCGAGAGCCAGGACATCTGCTTCATCCCGCTGGGCGACTACCGCGAGTTCCTGCGCCAGCGGGCCTCCGGCGTTCCCGGCGAGATTGTGGAGCTGGACGGCGCGGTGGTCGGCACACATCAAGGCATCGAATACTTCACCGTCGGCCAGCGCCGGGGCCTGGGGCTGCCGCACACGCCGGGTGAGCCGCGTTACGTTGTGCGCCTGGAGGCCGACAGCAATCGCGTGGTAGTCGGACCGGAGAGCGCTCTGTACGCCGGGGAGACCTGGGTTTCGGGCGTCAACTACGTGAGCGGGGAGGCACTAGTTGAGGGGACGCTGGTTTCGGTCAAGATTCGATACAAGTCCTACGAGGCTGCGGCGACGCTGCATCCCCGGCCCGGCGGCGTGCTGGTGCGTTTCCGCGAGCCGCAGCGCGCCGTAACCCCCGGTCAGGCGGCCGTGTTCTACGACGGCGACACCCTGCTGGGGGGCGGCACCATCGAGCCGCCGTATACAAATCTCGCAACCGGACAAGAGCTTGAATCTCTCTCCAGGGCATAAGCTTAAGGAGTTTTGTCGGCGCATTCCGCGACCATTTCACGGAATTGCAAAGGCGGCAGGACTGTGACCGGCGTTATGCTCGTTATGCTAAGGGGGGCGAAAAATCCGCTGCACCCCTGTCTATACTGGAATCCTTCGCAGAATAACGGTGCAGAATAAAATATGCCCGATCTCTCCCTTGAACGTGAGTTGCTGCGCCGTGGCGCTCGGCCGGTGGCCGGGGCCGACGAGGCCGGGCGCGGGCCGCTGGCCGGGCCGGTGGTGGCCGCCGCCGTCATCCTTCCGCCAGACCTGACCGGCGATGAGGACTGGCTGGGACTGCTGGACGACTCCAAGCGCCTCACCCAATTGCAACGGGAACGGGCCTGCCTGGCGGTGCAGGAATACGCCCTCGATTGGGCCGTGGGCTTCGTTGACCACGATGAAATCGACCGCATCGGCATCGGCGTGGCCGCGCTCCGCGCGATGATGCTGGCTGTGGACGCTTTGAGCGTCAAACCGGCGCACCTGCTGCTGGACTACATCCCGGTGCGACAATGCGACTACCCTTACGATACCGTGGTCAAGGGCGACAGCCGCAGCTACAGCATTGCTGCCGCCTCGAACATCGCCAAGGTCACCCGCGACCGCATGATGGGTGAATACGACGCAGCTTTCCCCGGCTACGGTTTCGCTCGGCACAAGGGCTACGCCACCGCGCTGCACCTGGAGCGGCTGCGGGAAATCGGCCCCTGCGACATCCATCGCCGCTCCTTCGCCCCGGTGGCCCAGGCCCGGCTGCGCTTCCCGGAGCAGCCTGACCCGTGAGCGGCGCCAACCGGCGGCTGGGACAGTGGGGTGAGCGGCAGGCGCGGCTGCACTTGGAAGCGAAGGGATACGCCGTCGTCGCCAACAACTTCCGCTGCCGCGCGGGTGAGATTGACATCGTGGCCCGGCAGGGCGACGAGCTGGTCTTCGTGGAAGTCAAGACCCGCCGAGGGGACGCTTTCGGCCACGCCGAGGAGTCCATATCCCCCGCCAAGGCTGAACGTCTGGCCTCCGTAGCCGAGGAGTTCCTGCTATCCCGGCTGGATGGGGAGTATCACTCCGAAACTGCCTGGCGCATCGACCTTGTCTGCCTGAACCTGGACCGCCAGGGCAGGCTCATATCCGTCAGCCACATACCCCACGCCGTTGAGTTGTAGCCATCGCCTATTGCCTGTACTTCACCCTTACCCCGGCCCTCTACCTCAAAAAATACCCCAAGGCCAAAATGTCAGCGAGCGGCCAAGCATACCGCATGACACGAACAGCAGCGCAACCACGAGGGCCAGGATGAGGCAGCCAGTGCGTTGATTCAAGGCGTAGTTTGCTCCGGGGCCTTGATTTGGCGGTTGATTTGAGCGGCCAGGTAGCCCGCGCCGAAGCCGTTGTCTATATTGACCACCGCCACGCCGGGGGCGCAACTGTTGAGCATGGAGAGCAGAGCGGCTAACCCCTCGAAGCTGGCCCCATAGCCCGCGCTGGTGGGCACGGCGATGACCGGGGCCGAAACCAGCCCCGCGAGGACCGCGGGCAGGGCGGCGTCCATCCCTGCAACCACGATGATAACCCGCGCCGCTCGAATCTCCGGGAGCCGGTCCAGCAGGCGGTGCAGCCCGGCGACGCCCACGTCGGCGATGAGAGAGGCGTCCTGCCCCATCAGGCCGGCGGTCAGCATCGCTTCCTCGGCCACGGGCAAGTCGGCGGTGCCTGCGGTCACTATCAGCGTCCCCGGCTGTTTTGGGGCGTCCGTTGCCGACGGTATGACCACGGCCCCGGCTAGTTCGTGAAACTCCGCGTCGGGCGCGACCTCCAGCACGGCGCAATGGGCGTCGCGTCCGGTCTTGGTCACCAGCACCGGATGACCGCGCCCACGCAACGCTGCCACGATGCCCGCCACCTGCTCCGGCGTCTTGCCCTTGCCCAGCACCACCTCCGGCGAGCCGGTGCGCAGGGGGCGGTGGTGGTCGATGCGGGCATAGCCCAAGTCCTGATAGGGCAGGTCGCGGAGTTGCGACAGGGCTTCTTCGGTGGTCAGATGTCCTTCACGCACTTGCTCCAGCACCCGCTGAATGTCGCCGCCTTTCGTTGGGAGACTGTCTGCCATGCGTTAGCCCAAAAGCTGCTGGCTGGCGGCTTCGGCTGCCCGCCGGTAGACTTCCTGGAAGGGCAAGCCTGTTTCGATGGCGATTCGGCGGCAGTCGTCGGGTTCGGGGGCGGCGCTTACGTCTGAGCCATTCAGCGATTTGACCTTGACGTTGACGTCCCCGAACTCCGTTTCGATGGTGACGCTGTGGCGGTCGGCCACGTAGCGGTCAACCCGGCGGGAGCGGATGCCCAGCGTCGGCGTTTCCCGCAGTATCAGCTCCACAGCGGCCTGCTCCAGGTGCGGGGGAACCAGCGCGGACAGCACCGCGCCGGGGCGGTTCTTCTTCATCTGCACCGGCGTATGCCACACGTCCAGCGCGCCTAGAGCGAACAGCCTCTCCTGAGCGTAGCCCAGCACCAGCCCCGGCGCATCGTCCAGGTTGGTTTCCAGCAGCACCACGCTGGCGGGCCGGAAGATGCCACTAATCTCTCCCTCCGGGAGAGGGGCATGGTGCGGGCGTTCCGACATTTCCCCCAGCCACAATCGCAGGGCGTTGGGGAAACCTGGCGGGTCTTTCGTTCCCAAGCCGACGCCTACCCGCTGAACAGAAAACGCAGGACGCCGAAACTCGGCCAGCGAGGTAATCAGCGCAGCGCCGGTGGGGGTGGTGAGCTCGCCGGCTCCGGCGTGGGCCGGGGTATCGGCGGCCACCGGCGCGCCCGTCGCCGCTACCAGTTCCAGCGTGGCCGGGGCGGGGTTGGAATACCCGCCGGGCCGCCGCGGCGGCGACGGTTCGCCCAGCACCAGCGGCGCGGCGTAGACTTCGCCGACGCCCAGCTCTCGCAGTCCGATGCAGAACCCCACGACGTCGACCAGCGTGTCTACGCTGCCCAGTTCCTCCAGCTCCAAGGACTCCTCCGGCTCGCCGTGGACCCGCGCCTCGGCCCGCCATAGTGCCCGGAGCACCGACTCCGCGCGTTCCTTGACTGCCGGTTCGAGGCCGCTGTTTGCTACGGCCCGGAGCAGCGCGGCGGGGGAGTGTCGGGTGCGGTCCTCGAGCTGGACCTTGAGGTGGGTGCCGCGAATTTCGCAGCGGGTTTCCTCCACCGCGTTGATGCCGTAGCCGCCTACGGGCAGCTTGGCCAGCTCGCTCCGCAGCAGTTCCAGCGGCAGGCCCGCGTCAACAAGCGCCCCCAGCAGCATATCGCCGCTGGCCCCGCCGATGGACTGGATGTAAGCAATCTTCATCGAATGCGGAATGAGTGGCTCGGATACCGGCCCACTCTTCTCCCTTTGGGAAAGGATTAACCCAATTCCTTCTCCCTCTGGGAGAGGGTTAGGGTGAGGGCGTCTCCCCGTCTCTACTTCTTCAAGACTTCGTTTAGGCTGCCGGAGCGGAGGCCGGCCAGGTCCAGCGAGACCCACAGGTAGCCGATTTTCTTCAGCCCGGCCACGATTTCCTCGCGGTGGCGGAAGGCGAGTTCCATATCCGGCTCAGACGCCTCGACGCGGCAGAGCTTGTCGTGGTGGCGCGCCCGGACTTCCCGCAGGCCCAGGCCGCGCAGGAAATCCTCGGCCCGCTCGATTTGCGACAGCGTTTCCACGGTGACTGGCGTGCCATAAGGCACCCGTGAGGACAGGCAGGGCTGGGCGGGTTTGTCCCACACCGGGATGTTCAGCTTTCGGGCGATGGCTCGGACTGCTGCTTTGTCCAGCCCAGCCTCCAGCAGAGGACTGCGGGCGTGGTGTTCCGATGCGGCTTCCATGCCGGGGCGGTAGTCGCCCCGGTCATCGGTGTTGGCCCCGTTGGCAACCCAGGCGTAATTCTCAGCCCGGGCCAGCGCGGTCAACTGGGTGTACAGCTCTGTCTTGCAGAAATAGCAGCGACGGGGCGAGTTGGTGGTATAGCCCTCGCGCTCCATTTCGTTGGTGCGGATGACGCGGTGGGCGAAGCCGAATTGCCGGGCCAGTCCCTCGGCCTCCGCAAGCTCGCGGGCCGCCAGCGCCGGAGATACGGCTGTTACGGCCAGCGCGTTCTCGCCCAGCGTTTCGTGAGCCGCCACCGCAACCAGTGCGCTGTCCACCCCGCCGGAAAACGCCGTAACCACCGACTTCATCTCGCAGATGATGCCCCGCAACTTGTCGAGCTGTGTGTCCAGACTCTCGTCCATACTATTTTCCACCGCGGAGAACACAGAAAGTGTGGAGGCCCCTGGGAAAACCCATGAAAACCACTTATCCTCGGTGTTCTCTGTGCGCTCTTTGGTTAATCTCCCTCGTTAAGGAAAGCGGCCACTGTATCGGCGAAGGCGTCGGGGCGCTCAAGCATCAGCAGATGCCCGGCGTTGGGTACCGTTCCAGTCCGCGACCCGGTGATCATAGCCTGGAAGTCGGCGGCGTAGGACGGTGGGTTGATGCGGTCCTGCTCGCCCCAGAGTATGAGCGTGGACGCTTTGATACGGTAGGCGCGGCGGTGCAGCCCCTTGTCGGGCAGGGGCCAGAGGAACTTGCCGGCGGCGCCGATGTCCTGCATCCGGTCGCGGGCCAGCACATCGGCGAGGCCGTCGAGGGACGATGCGCCCTCCGGCGTTGCTGCCATGCGATCCGCAAGCTCGTTGGCATTCAGGGCCAGCAGGTCGGCCACCGGCTCCTCGTCGCGCCAGACGCCCGCCGGCGACACCAAGGCCAGCCGGCCTACCGACGACGGCGAGAAAGCGGCCATCTCGGCGGCAATCATACCGCCGAGGAAGTGCCCCACCAGGTGGGCGCGGGAGACGCCGAGAACGTGCAGCAGCTCTAGGTGGTAAAGCGTCAGGTCGGTGAGGTCGGCCAGGTGCTCCAACCCGGTGGCCGCGCCGTAGCCGGGCAGAGTCGGGGCGTAGACGGTGAACTGCTGCGAGAGCCGCTCCAGGAACGGCGCCCATCCCTTCTGCCCCACCGCGCCGTGCAGATACAGCAGCGGCGGGCCGTCGCCGGCGGTTACGACCTCGGCATGGAAGTCGCCGCCGCGCATTTCCAGGTTGATGGTTTCAGGCATCGTTGCTCCGAGGAGGTTTTGTTACCGCATCCATTGCTTTGCTGCTATTAGGTTACATCGCAACGGGCGATTTATCAAAGTTGGGCATCTCATCCCAAGTCCTGCCGTCCAGCAGCCGCCCTTTCAGCCCACTCGATTTTGCTGCCAAAGGCCATAGGCTCGCTAAACCAAGATCATGAGCAGGACTCTAGTCCCTCAAAGAACCCTAGCCTACAGACGGGGCATAGCAACCAGCAACTGTCAGCAATTTACAGCGCCGTGTACCACTCCGCGATTGCCGCGCCGATCTCGCCCGGCGAGTCTTCCTGTATGAAGTGGACGCCGGGGACGGTCACTTCCCGCTGGTTGGGGAAGGCGCGGCAGAACTCTCGCTGCGGGCCGGTGAGGATGGCGCCCGGCTCGGCGTTGATGAACAGCTTGGGCGTCGGGGTCTGCGACAGCCATTCGGCGTATTCGGCGACGATGGCCACCACGTCGGGCGGCTCGCCTTCGATGGGGATTTCGCGGGGCCAGGACAGCGTGGGACGGCGCGACTCGCCGGGTTCGGCGTAGCGGCGGCGGTAGACCTCCATCGCCTCGTCGCTGATGCCCAGGATGGTGCTGCCCGGCAGCACCCGCTCCACGAAGATGTTGCGTTCCAGCACCATGGTTTCGCCCGCTTCCGACCGGAATCCCTGGAACACCTGCCGCGCGGCTTCCGGCCATTCGTCCCACGACACCGGGCGCACGATGGCCTCCATGTAGACCAGTCCGCTAACACGCTCCGGGTGACGGCGCGCCCAGTGGAAGCCCAGGGCCGAACCCCAGTCATGCACCACCAGCGTCACCAGGCCCTCGGGCAGGACCGAGTCAAACCAGGAGTCGAGATACCGGCTGTGGTCGGCGAAGCGGTACGAGCCGTCGGGTGTGCCGTCCGACTCCCCCATGCCCACCAGGTCGGGGGCCAGGCACCGGGCCAGCGGCGATACGTGGGGGATGATATTGCGCCACAGGTAGGACGACGTGGGGTTGCCGTGCAGGAACACCACCGCGCCGGAGTCGTCGCCGGGGCTGCCAGTGTCCACGTATGCCATCTCTACCCCGCCCAGGACGGCGCGGCTGCGGGGGTGGGGGTCAAGGGGCGATATTTCGTTGGTTGCCAAATGCCTGCTCCCTAAAATTTTAACCTGGTGATGTCCATCGAACCGTGAAATGCGCCCAATTTAGTTACATCTCGGTTGTCATGCACCAGATACGGTATCTGATATTGGCCGTGAAGCAGGATTCGCACATGGCGTTCCGAATCCTGGTTACGATGGCCCATTTCGGGGAATTCTGTCAGCGGCAACACTCGCTGCCAAATGACTTAGATTGTGCGTATAGCAGCTTGTGGGCTATCTTCGGGAATCTACCGGAATATTTCGTCCAAACAGAGTTGTGCTTCTACGCACCATCTTATTTGGCCCATGACTCGATGCGACGTGCCATCTCATCGTCGGAGATTACGCGGCCAGCGTCAGCGTCAACCAGACCTCGCTGAACCATGAAATAAAAGGCCAAGGCCCGAGTGATTTCTTCGAGGGAGCTATCTTCGGGCTGATCTTCAATCAACTTCGGCAATTCTTCTTTCAGTGATGGCATTTCTGTGATCCCCCAACCGTTTCGCCTCAAATCGGGGGCGTCCTCTGGAGTGCAGGACGCCCCCGCACCTTCCCCTATTGCGGGTGCGGACCTACCCGGCCATCACCGGCGCGATGGCGTTGGGGTTGGAGACGCCCTCGGGCCACCAGCGCGTCTCGTACTCCGACCAGATGTTGCGGACGTAGGGCATGACCTCGCGGGCGAAGAGCTCGGTGTTCTTCATCGCCAGTTCCTTGGGCATATCTCCGAACTGGAGCAACAGCATCAGGTTGCCCACACGCAGCTCCTTGATGGCATGGGCCAGGTGTTCGCGCACCGTCTCCGGCCCGCCGACAATGACGTTGCCGGCCTCCAGGTAGTCGGTCCAGGTGAACTCCTTGAGCTGGTCCTCCCGCGACTGGGTGGTCGAGTTGGCCACCTGGGAGTTGTTGCTTCGCACAGAGCGGTAGCCCGGCGGATTGCCGAAGCCGGAGTGGATGTGCAGGCACTTTTTGAAGAAGTACTCGATGGACTCCTTGTATTCCTCGGCCTGGGCGTCGGTCTCCGACACTGCCACCAGTTGCAGGAACCCGGCGTGGTAGGGGTTGAACTCCTTTCCCTGCCGCTCCATCTCATCCCAGAACCCGTCAAGCACCGTCTTGCCTATCTTGTAGCCGCCGTAGGACAGGTAGCAATATACGTAGTCGTTGCGGATGGTCCAGTCCCAGGTCTCTAGGCTGCCGCTGCCGGGCACCCAGATGGGCGGGCGCGGCTGCTGGTAGGGCCGGGGCCAGATGTTGACGTAACGCTGCTGGTTGTACTTGCCGTTGAAGGAGAAGGGCTCGCGCTCGGTCCAGGCCTTGACCACCAGATCGTGGGCCTCCTGGTACTTCTCCCGCAGCGTGATGGGCACCTGGCCGTAGCCGAAGATGGTGTCCATCGCCGTGCCCAGCGGGAAGCCGGCGATCAGCCGCCCGCCGCTGAGAACGTCCAACATGGCGAACTCTTCGGCCACGCGAATGGGTGGGTTGTAGAGGGCCAGGCTGTTGCCCAGCACGACGATGGCGGCATGGGAGGTGCCGCGGGCCATGGCCGAGGCCATGATGTTGGGCGAGGGCATCAGGCCGTAGGCGTTGGCGTGGTGCTCGTTGACGCAGATTCCGTCGAAGCCCATCGTCTCCGCGAATTCCAGCTCGTCGAGGTAGTCGCCGTAGAGCCGGTGCCCCTGGCGCGGGTCGAAGAGCGAATTGGGCACATCGACCCATACGCTGTGGTAATCTTGTTCAAAGTTGCCGGGCAATCCCTGGTAGGGCATCAGGTGGAAGAAGCACATTTTCATGGTAAAACAATCCTGTAAAGCGGGTTTTCGCTGATTCTACAACGAATGAGCTTCCCGCCGCCACATGAGGCTGACGCCCTCACCCTGACCCTGCTCCCAGAGGGAGAGGGAACTCTTGACAACAGGAAGATGAAATAATGACGAGCGTCGAATCGCAAATGGAACTGGTAAAGACCTTGGTGTCCAGCATCAGCGCCCGCGCCGGGTCGCTCACGCCGGAGCAATTAGCCCTGCCCAGCGCCTGTTCCGAATGGCAGGTGCAGGACGTGGTGAGCCACCTCATCGGCGGCGCCGAGCGGCAGATTGACAGTATGCGCCGGGGCAAGGCGGGCGACGCGGGGCCGCCCGAGGGCTTCACGCCCATGGAAAGCTCCGCCATGTCGGCCACCAACGCTCAGCGCGACATCCGCCGCCGCGAAGGGCTGGGCGACGGCCTGTTAACCGCCTTCAACGAGGGCTATGCTCAACTGCACCAGGAGCTGGACGGCTTCGGCTCGAACGATTGGGCTACCCCTTGCTGGCACCTGCGCCGGGGCGCCATGCCCGCCTCCGACTACGTGGAACTGCGGATCCAGGAGCTCGCCATCCACGACTGGGACATTCGCAAGGCGCTGGAATCGGAGCCGTCGCTGCACCCCGACAGCATAGCCTCCCTGCTGGAAATGGCCCCGAAGTGGCTGGGTATGTGCTTCCGGCCCGGCGAAAAGCTGGATACGCCGGTGGTATACGAGTTCGACCTGGCGCCGCCCTACGAGACCAGCATCATAGTCCGCGTGTCGGGCGACAGTTTCGATATGCCGTCGGAGGATGAGGCCCCGGAACGCTGGACGGTGTGCGGCGAGGCTCCGGCCTTCCTCCTGTTCATCTACGGGCGGATAACCGGGAGAGAGGCCATCGCCGCCAACGAATTCGCCATCTCCGGCGACCCCGGTCTGCTGGACCGGTTCGAGTCTTGGTTCCGGGGAGTGTAGGTTCCCTGGGTGGCTCCTCTCCCCGCGGCAATATCGGAAGGAGTCCCCGACGCCTGGAAATATAGGGGGGTGATGCGTTGAGCACTCACACCACGGACGTTGTAGTCATCGGCGCTGGCATTGTCGGCAGCTTGACCAGTTACCTTCTGTGCCGTCGGGGTTTGAGCGTGACCATGCTGGAGGCCGATAATCTGGGGAGCCACGCCTCCGGTATGGCCTTCGGCGGCCTCGACCCGCTGAACGGGATTGGAGTGCCGGATCCCCTTTTGGACTTCAGCCTGTATTGCTTTGGCCGCCACTGGTCCATCGCCCGGGAATTGCAGGGCGCGACAGGGATCGACCCTCGGTTCCGCACTCGCGACCGGTTGTACCTGGCTTTCGATGACACAGACATCCAGCAGTACGACGCCGAAGCGGCCTGGATGAAGGATGTTTCCATGTTCGACGTCCACTGGTTGGACGGTGACGCGGCCCGGCGCCTGGAGCCCAAGGTCAACCCCAATTGTATCGGCGGGCTATTTCATCAGGGCGCCGCCTCCGTCGATGCCTACCGCCTGACCCTGGCCTCCATTCGCGCCGCCGAGCGGTTCGGGACAAAGCTGGTAATGCAACGGGCCACGGGCTTGGAGCACAGTGGCGGACACGCCATCGCTGTCACGTTAGAAGAAGGGAAGATTGAAGCCGGAACCGTGGTGGTTGCCATGGGGCCATGGTCAAACCTGCTCACCGAGTGGTGCGGCGCCCCGGCCCCCGTCGAGCCCCTGAAGGGGCAGATCTTGCGGATGAGGTACGACGGCCCTCCCTTCAACGTCGCCCTGAATTACCGGGGCAACTACGTGGACTCGAAGCCGGACGGACTTATCTGGGCTGGCTCCACTGAAGAGGATGTGGGGTTCGACAATATGCCCAACTCCAGGGGCCGCGACAGCATTCTCAGCGATCTTGCCCTGATGGCCCCCTCCGTGGTCTCGGCTCAGTTGATGAACCACACGGCCTGCCTCCGTCCGGTAACGCCCGACGGCATCCCCGTTGTGGGGAGGCTGCCCGGATGGGACAATCTCTACCTGGCCACAGGGGCCGGTCGCAAGGGCATCCTCTGGAGCGTGGGCATGAGCCAGGTGGCCGCCGACTTGATAACCCAAGGCGAGACCGAAGTGGTCGGGGCGGAACATCTGGCGCCAGGAAGGTTCGCCCAAGTCTGAGCGGAAATTGGAGCGCGTATCGTTTTATTCGTGCTTGCGCGCCACCAACAGCCCGTCCTCGCGGCTGATGCGCATGGCGAAGGGGTAGCGGTCGGCCTCCAGCGCCAGGGCCACGTCCTCCGGGTGGAACTGTGGCTGCGTATCGTCAAAGAACTTCTGGGTTGCGCCACCGGACATAATCAGCGACCTGACGGCGGCGAAGTCCGGCTTGCGGCCCTCGATGATGTTGCGCAGGTAGATTCCGCAGTGCTCATCCTCGTCGGAGCGCACCCGGCCCTGGTCACCCATGGCGATGATGGAGACGACGTCGGGGCGCTGGGCACGGACGGCGTCGGCGGTGGCCTGGGCCACCACGAAAGAGCCGAGGAAGATGGTTTCCGCGTTTTCCGCCGCCGCCACGCCGACGGTTCCGGCGCGGGTGGACTGCACCAGGCTCTTGCCGGCAACGTCGGCCTGCGAAATCTCGTGGGGCGAGTTGCCGAAGTTGAACCCATAGGGGCGCTTTCCGTCCACCTCGCCCATCAGCAGGTCGCCGACGCCGCTGCGGTGCAGTGCCAGGGCGTCCTCCGCCTCGGCCACCAGCGTTATCTGCGTCGCGCCCCGGTCGAGAGCGATGGCGGCGGTGGTAAACGCCCGGAACACGTCGATGATGATGGCCGTCCCCGTGGCTTCCCGGGCATCGCGCACCAGGCTGCCCATGCGTATTTCCATACCAAATCCTCAGTAACGCCTTGCGTCTTTCAGCCCTCGCCGGTGGTATCAGTGAGCGGCTCAAGAACGTCGAGAAGTACCGCGACCGCCTTTAGGTCGATACCGATTGACTCGGAGTCCAGATGCCTTCTCCGCCGGTAGTAGTTTCCGTGTAATTCGTTGGCGATAGAGCGCAAGGCGGGCAGTCTGTCATTGCCTGTCAAGGCCCGGGCATTATTGAGCACCAGGCTGAAGTGTTCGTGTCGCTCGTATTCCCAGCCGTGCGTTACTGCAACCGCCTTGGTCATCCACGCGGCAGCGCCCCATCCCTTTTCGGACGCCTGATGCAAGTCTCCGGCGGCTAGGTAATCTTGACCCTTGGCCAAGAAATCGCGAGCCTGCTGCTTATAATCGTCTACGGCCTCTGGGTCGTAAGGCCCGTTCAATGGTGGTTGAGCCATGACACTTACCCCAGCTTCGTCAGCTTTTGCAGGGAGCGGACTTCGCGGGGCGGGTTCAGGTGGCTGCCGGTGTGCGTCCACGACACCTCGCCGACGAAAATGTCGCCTTTCGAGTTGATGCAAACGCCGTGGGGCGCGATGAAATGGCCCGGCTCCTCGCTTTCCGGCGCATCCCCCAGCCGCGCCAGCACGTTGCCCTTCACGTCGTGGATGCCGACGCGCGGGCCGAGGCCGTAAGCCTGTGAATTGGGGCCGATTGCCACCCCCAGCTCGCCGACGTAGACCTTCTGGTCCCCGCTCTGGTCGATGTACAGGCCGCAGGGGCGGGCCATATTCTTCCACTGGGTCTCGAACTTGCCGTTCTTGTCGAAGACTTGGATACGCTGGTTCTCGCGGTCGGCCACGTAGACCCAGCCGTCCTTGTCGGTGCAAACGTTGTGGGCGATATTGAACTGCCCTTCGCCGGTGCCGGATTCGCCCCAGGAGAACAGCAGCTTGCCATCGGGCGAGTACTTGTGGACGCGGGCGTTGCCGTAGCCGTCCGACACGTAGAACTCGGCCGTCTGCGGGTCGATGGCGACGTGGGTGCAGCGGTTGAACGGATCGCCGCTCATGAAGGGCGCAGGTGTTCCCGGAATGCCCAGGGCGAACAGCACCGAGCCGTCCAGGTTGCACTTGCGGACTGTGTGGTCGCCGTCGTCGGTGCAGAAGATGGTGCCGTCGGGACTCATGGTGATGCCGTGGGCCCGTGGGTACATCCCCTCGCCATAGGAGCGCAGGAAGTTGCCCTCGGCGTCGAACACAATCATCGGATGCTCGCCGCGATTGAACACGTAAACATTGTCGTTGGCGTCACAGCCCACCGCCGCGCACTCCTTGAATGACCAGCCATCGGGCAGCGTCCCCCACCCCTCGGCGACCTCGTATCTGTATGCGCCCTCGCCTAATGTGACCATTTTGTGGCCTCCAGAATTGTAGTTAGCTTTGGGTTCCTCAACAGCAGACGTGCCGGGACAGAAACTGCCCCGGCCCTAGAGTTCCCGGAATTCCGTAAAGCCGGCCGAGCCGGCGGCGTCGGGATTGTCGTCGTCCGGCCCTGTGGGACCGCCGCGGCGGGCCTTGGCGTTCCAGTCCTCGATCTGCACCTCCACCAGGGCGGTCACGCCCAGATCGGTGGCGGGCGGCGGGTTGTAGTCGCGCTCCAGCTTCCGGTTAGGGAAGTAACGCTGCACCATTTGGTCGAAGAGCGCGAACTTCTCGTCGTGGTCGGTTACTTCGCGGGCGGTGCCGAACAGAACGACGCTGCGGTAGTTCATGGAGTGGTTCATTGCCTTGCGGGAGAAGACCAAACCGTCTGTCAGCGTCACGGTAACGCAGACCGGCGCGCCTGTCGCCAGCAACTCCAGGGCACGGCTGCGGATGGAGCCATGCAGATACAGCCTGTCGGGCTGCTGCGCGTCGTAATGGTACGACAGGGGAATGACATAAGGCAGGCCGTCCTCAATGAATCCGACGTGGGCCACCAGCCCACTGCCGAGAATTTCCGCCGCTTCCTCGGGGACGGCCCGTTCAGGATGGTTCTTGATGCGGCTCCGCTCGCTGACTCGCAAGTGTTCTACCTCTTTTCACCGGCGGCAGTCCCCCAGGCGCTTGACGCTGGTCCGTCTGCTCATCCGGCACCAATCAATTGTTCGGCCAGCTAAGATTTTAGCACGAGAACTTTCGGGCGCGGGACGGCACCGTTTGCCAGCCCGCAGCGCGGTTGCTAATATGGCGGCAAATCCAGGAAAAAGATTATGGGCGCGGTGGCGCAGGCAGGGAAATATGCCACATCACGAGGAACAGCAGACTCGGCGCGACTTCGTAAAGTATTCGCTATTTAAGGTGGATCCCCAATGGCGGGGAATTGCCGAGGACGAGCGACGGCAGGGCAAGCGGGAGTTCGCGGCGGTGCTGGACGAGTTCGCCGACCGGGTGGACGTTTCCAGCTACAGCCTGGTGGGAACGCGGGGCGACGCCGACATGATGCTGTGGATGGTCAGCCCCACGCTGGAGGCCATCAACGAACTCTCGGCTCAGATTAACCGCACCGCTTTGGCCCCCTTCCTGTCCACGCCCTACTCCTACCTGGCGATGACCCGTCGCTCGCCCTACGTGGTCAATCACCGCCACGAGGGACAGGAGGGCGCATCGTCAACCATGCGCATCGTGGGCCGCAAGTACCTGTTCGTCTACCCCTTCGTCAAGACCCACGACTGGTATCAGCTCCCCAAAGAAGAGCGGCAGGAACTGATGAACGAGCATTTCGTCATCGGCCACAAGTACCCCGACGTGAAAATCAGCACGGCCTACTCATTCGGCCTGGACGACCAGGAGTTCGTGCTGGGCTTTGAGACCGATGACCCGTCCAACTTCCTGGACCTGGTGATGGATCTCCGCGAGTCGAAGGCCCGCCCCTACACGCTGCTGGACACGCCCATATTTTCCTGCATCAGCAAGACCGTGGAAGCCTGCCTCGACGACCTGGGGTAGAGACAGGGTTTGGGGGTTCCCTTTCCCGCTGGGTCAGGGTGGAGGCGTCCCTGCTGGTGAGCGAGCATGGTGTCATCCCAGGATTTCACCCTGCTCGATGCCAGGGGGGCACAGAAGCAGACGGAAAAAGGGGCCTGCAAATCACAGGCCCCTGACTTTTGCCGGGCGATTCTCCGTTGAAGCGGCCCTACTTGCGCTTCATCTCGGCGGGGTCGGTGTTCTTGAAGTAGTCGTAATTCTTGGCGATGTAGTCCTGCCACTCGGCGGGAACCGAATCCTCGGCGAAGATGGCGGTAACCGGGCACACCGGCTCGCAGGCGGCGCAGTCGATGCACTCGTCGGGGCTGATGTAATACTGGTCGTCTTCGTCGCGGGTGTAGATGCAGTCCACCGGGCAGACATCGACGCAAGCGGAGTCTTTCAGGCCAACGCAGGGCTCAACGATGATGTAGGTCATTGCGGTCGGCTCTCCCAATGAAATAGGAGTCGTGCCTTCCCGATGCGGGCAGGCTGGGTACGCGGTGATTATAGCACAGCGCAAAGGGTTTGCAAGAAGCCGTCCGCATCTCTCCAGGGTCTTTCGATTCTCAAGGAGCAGAAATTCCGAGGAGGGCCAGAGCCTCCAGAGGCTTGTAGCTGTAGTGTCGCAGCGCCGCCGCGATATTGGTTGCCCCGGTTTGTCGCAACAGCCCCAGTGTCGTGTTGCGCAAGGCCGCCATCACCTGGGGCACCGACCCGCTCCTCACCTGGGATGCGTCCTCTTTCATCGTCACGTCCCGCACGTAATGCAGCCGGTTCTCGATCTCCCAATGGCTCCGCCACAGGCACAGCAACTCTTGGGGCCCAGCCTGAGCCGGACTCAAACTGGTGATGGCCTAGGCCAACTCCTTTCTGGTCGCTCCCTTACGGGTCACCTTGCGCTCCACACAGCACACCTGCCGTACCTGGGGCCAGTCCAGATACTCATTGAGGGCGGTGGAGGTCCACAGGGTACGCTCTTCCCAACGGTCGCCGTGCCGCCCGCACTCCCCAGCCGTGGCCAACTCTTCCCCCCAGGGTGGTTCGGCAAACAGCAGGGCAATATCGGCCCGCAGGGTAGGCTGGTTATCCTTCACCACCCAGAAATAGTCACCGCCTTGCTCCACCACCTGCCGACTCAGGTTCTTCTGGGCATACAGGGCGTCCCCAGTTACCACCCAACCGGCCAGATCAACCTGGCCCAACAGTTCCGGCGCCACGCTCAACTCCGCTTCCTTCTCCCCTACCCCCCTTTTGAGCCAGGGTCAGGCCCAGTTGCTGCCCATATAGCGCCACCAGATGCACCCCAGGCAGTTCCTCGCCATGAATGCCCCGCAGACTTTTCCCGTCAATGGCCACCGCCTGCGCCCGGTCGCCCAATTCCTCCTGGGCCCACTCCTGGAGCGCCGTCTCGAAAGCCTCCCGGTCCAACCGTTTGAAGACCAGATGCAAAGTGGATACCGCCGGGGTCTTGCTCCCTTTGAAACCCAGCCTGGGAGCCAAATCGCCATGCTCCCGGCCCCATTGGTGAATGGCGTAGAGGCTGTGGCAGTTGGCCAGCATGGCACAGACCGCCAGGGTTAGAATCGCGGGCAAGCTATGGCGTCTTCCCAAAGGACTGCGGGGGTCCGGCACTTGTTCGAAGGCCTTCACCAACCTGGACCCTAGATTTTCAATTCTTTCCTCCATTTCCTCATGTTATTCTCTCGGTTCAAGAATCGAAAGACCCTGCGCATCTCTCTGGGGTCTATCGTAAGTTCCCTCTCCCTCCGGGGTAGGATTAGGGTGGGGGCGTCCCCGTTTGTGAGCAAACTTTGTTTCATCCCGGAATTCCCAGGGTTTCATCCCGGAATTCCCAGGGTTTCATCCCGGAATTCCCAGGATTTCACCGGATTCCGGCTTTCACCCCCAAGGGGATGGACATTACTACATCCTGCCTCCGCATCCCCGCCGCGTTGCCCCCCTTTCCTGCCGTGGCATATAATTCCGCTTGTCAGCAGGTTTGGAATTGCCGCGTGCCGGATTCCCTTCCTTTGCCGCTCCAGATTCCATGTACGGATGATGCTATGCTCCTGGCCCTTGATATTGGTAACACCATGGTGACCATCGGCGTATTTGACGGTTCCGGGCTGGTTGGCACCATGCGGGCCGCCACGGACTCACGCCGCTCCCCTGATGAATATGGGCTGCTCCTGACCAACCTGCTTCAATTGCACGGGATCCGGCGAGAAGACATCACCGAGGTCTCCATGTGCAGCGTCGTCCCGCCTCTGACCGGGGTATTCGAGGAAGTGGCCTCCAGGTACTTTGGGGTATCGCCGCTGACGGTTACCGGGGCCGTGCGCACCGGGTTGCAGATTGCCTACGACAACCCCCGCGACGTGGGAGCCGACCGCATCGCCGACGCCGTAGCGGCCAAGGAGCTGTACGGCTTTCCGACAATAATCGTGGACTTCGGCACCGCCACGGTGTTCGACGTCATATCGGCGGAGGGGGTGTACCTTGGCGGCGCCATCGCTCCGGGCATCAGCGTGGCCGCCGAGGCCCTGTTCCTCAACACCTCGCAGTTGCGGCGGATCGAGCTGACGCCGCCTCCCTCGGCTATCGGGCAGAACACAACGGCGGCCCTTCAGTCCGGCTTGGTGCTGGGCTACGCCGAGTTGGTCAAGGGGCTGGTGGGACGAATCAAGGGCGAGCTTGGCGGCTCGGCCACCGTGGTCGCCACGGGGGGGCTGGCCGACATCATCTCCCGCGAGACCGGAATCTTCGACCACATCAACCCCAACCTGACCCTCGTCGGCCTGCGGCAAATATACGACCTGAACAAGAACCCGGATTAAATGCTTGGGGGTAGCGGCGTGTTAAACGGCAAGCGCGTAGTATTGGGCGTTACCGGCAGCATCGCCTGCTACAAGTCCCTGGACCTGGCCAGCAAGCTGACGCAGGCGGGCGCGCTGGTGGACACCATCTTGACCCACGGGGCGGCGCAGTTCGTCACCCCGCTGGCCTTCCGCAGCCTCACCCACCGGCCGGTGGTAACCGACGCCTTTGATGTCGACTCCCAATACGCCGTAGAGCACGTTGAGCTGGCGCGGCAGGCCGACATAATCATCGTCGCCCCCGCCACCGTCCACACCATCGCCAAGCTGGCTATGGGGATGGCCGACGACCCCCTGACCACCACAGTGGTCGCATCCAAGGCGCCGCTGATGGTGGCCCCGGCGATGGACGCCGATATGTTCGAGCACCCGGCGACGCAGGAGAACCTGGAGCGGCTGCGGCAACGGGGGGCGGTCATCGCAGGGCCGGGGCAGGGACGGCTGGCATCGGGTCTGACCGGATGGGGGCGGCTTCTGGAAACCCCCGATCTGCTGGGCTACATCGCCTACACCCTGGGCCGAGACGGCGACCTCAAGGGCCGCACCATCGTGGTCAGCGCCGGGGGCACCGCCGAGCCGATAGACCCGGTGCGGGTCATCACCAACCACTCCTCCGGCAAGATGGGCTACGCCGTGGCCGAGGCCGCCCGCGACCGGGGCGCGAGAGTGGTGCTGGTGTCCGCCGCCCGCTCGCTGCCCGACCCGGCGCTGGTGGATGTGGTGCTGGTCAGCACAGCGCAGCAGATGTGCGACGCGGTGCTTGCCCGGACCGAAGGGGCCGACGCGCTCATCATGGCCGCGGCGGTGGCCGACTACCGTCCGCTGTCCGCCGCCGACCAGAAGATCAAAAAGACCGAAGACGACCTGAACATCCCCTTGGCCAAGACCGTGGACATCCTGGCCACGGCCCGGGGCGACTTTGTGCGCGTGGGTTTTGCCGCCGAGAGCGAGAACCTCGTGGCCAATGCTGCCGCCAAGGTGACCTCCAAGTCTCTCGACCTCATCGCCGCCAACGACATCACCAGCGAGGGCAGCGGCTTCGGCACCGACACCAACCGCGTAACCCTCATCGACAGGGAAATGAAGGTTGAGGAACTGCCCCTGCTGACCAAGTACGAGGTCGGCAACCGCATCCTGGACCGGGTGGCGAGGCTGTTCCGGGACTAGACAGCCGGCCAAGCAGGGTTCCGGAGAGGCGACAGTACTATCCTTAATTCCTCAATTTGGATTTGTCGCCCACGTTCTTACATGAAAAAGGGAGCGGATATATTCCGCTCCCGTCGTCTTCCGTGGACTCTCCGCTAGACTAAACTAAAGCCAAGGTGGGATGTACATTTAAGTGGCGATGATGATCAGCTGGGTTATGCCGGTGAATCCCTCTCATCCGTACTTGGAGAATGACCCGGCTCCGTCGTTTGCCCCCACCATCTGCGCATTTCACCTTGGCTTTAGTTTAGACGTAGCGCGGTTCCACGTCGCGGTGGAGGCCGAAGGCGTGTTTGCCGATCAGCTCCAGGGCATCGAAACCGCTGATGGGGTGCATGGTGCCGGCGCGCACGTCTCGGTAGTAGCGCTCCAGGGGCAGCCTTCGGGCCAGCGCCGCGCCGCCCACCATGTCCACCGCCTTGCCCACCACGTCTATGGCGGACTTCATGCAGAAATACTGCATGGCCACCGCCTCAACGATGGTGGAGTCGTCGCGGTTGTTAATGTCTATCAGTCGCTCGGCTATCTTCTGCTGCCAGGCCCAACCGGCGTGCAGCGCGATGTCCATCTCAGCGGCCAGGAACTGGTGGCCCGGGTAGTAGCTTTCCGGGTGCTTGAAGGGCAGGCGGGTACGGTCCCGGGTCTGATTGATGGCGAAGTCGCGGGCCGCCTTGGCGATTCCCAAGTACACTGCGCCGAAGGTTCCACCGTGCCAGGACCACAACCCACGGGCGAACTTGTCCCACTCCCATAGATTATGCTTGAAGACGTGGTCTTCTTCGACGAAGACATTCTCCAGCCGCCAACTGTGGCTCTGACTGGCCCGCATCCCCATCGTGTCCCAATCGTTGAGGCAGACCAGCCCCTCGGTATCCGACGGCAGGACGAATATCAGGCCGATCTCTCCCTGTTCGGGATCGTCGTATACGGCGGAGGAGCCGAACAAGTCTCCAATGGGGCTGTTGGTGCCGAAGCCCTTATGCCCGTTGATGCGAAAGCCTTCCCCTTCCTTCACCGCCTTGACGGTAGTGTAGCCCATGCCGGTGATGCCCTTGTAGCTGTCAACCTGCGGGTCGGTGATGGCGCCGAATACTATGAGCTTCTCGTCGGCAATTCTCGTCAGCAGTTCCTTAGGCCCGTCCTCGCCGAGGGCAATCAGGTCGGTCATAACGAAAGGCAGGCCGAAGTGCATATTGACCGCCAGAGCTGTGGCGCCACAGCCTTGGGCCAGGCGGTTCTGGGCGATGCAGATGTCCAGTAGGTCCGCGCCGCCGCCGTTGCAGTCCGCCGGGATGGGCATGGCGCTATAGCCTGACTCCTTCATCTCCGCGTAGTTCTCGAAGGGAAATTTGCCTTCTAGGTCGTATTCGGCGGCGCGCTCGGCGAAGGCGTCGGCGTGCTTGGCCGCAAGGTCGTACCACTTGCGTTGCGAGGGGGTAAGTTCCTGTGCCATATAGCTCCTCCCAATCGCGCACTGTGGGCGAAATTCGGCGGCAAGCGCCTTGCGGGGCATTCTAGCGCAAGAGAAAGGGGGCGTCCAATAGTGAACACGGGGGAATGGAGAAGGTGGCTGTGGGCGGTACTTACTAATCCAACCAGCCATCAAGCCAGCCATCAAGAGAGCTGGTAAGTTCGACCACCCTCGTTCCTGGGACTCGCCTGATGCTAACTGTTTCGGACATTGCGTCCACGATAGCCCGACCTAGCGCTCCTCCCAGGTGCCTAGCGCTCCTCCCAGGTGCCACGGCGTTCAGTCCAGTCAAGGCAACAATAGGCGACTGGCTTTCCCGATTTTGCAGCAGGGAAGGCCACTCCCCGGTCGGCGAGGGCTGCGACGCCTGCTTCGGTTGGGCGAAGGTGGACCCGGCGTCCTTCGGGGGAAGACGGAGTTTCCTCCAGCCACCCTCGGCGGAGTAGTTCGTCCATCAGGGTGACGCCAGCAACTCCGGCAAGGTGTCCGTATCAAGTGCGGGCGCGGCGCAGCGGCGTGTCACGCTGCAACTCCCGGGCAGCTTGGGCGCTGGGTGGGCGTTGACCGGATTCAGTACTCAATCCTGAAGTATCTTTCGGGTAAGCAGTTGCTTTGCTTCGCAGCCGCTCACCCGCCCCCGATGGCGGGGAGAAAGTGGACTTCGCTGGTTTCCTGCACCCGTTCCAGCAGGCCGAGTAGGCTGGTTTCGCCGTCTACCACCACCGCGAGGCCGGGCAGCAGGTCGTCCTCCTCCATGTCCATCAGCAGCTCGCGGGTTCCGGGGTATTCGCGCTCCAGGTTGTTGATTACCTGACGGACTGTCGCTCCCGGTACGACCACCTGCTGGCGGCCGCCGGTCATGTAATGCATTCGCGGCGGGAGCCATACTTCCGGCATTGCGCCACCCCTCAAAGTCAGCTTGCTCGCATTGGCTTATGGACAACTATAGAAAACCTGAAACCACTGGGGGCGGATTCAGCACCCGCCCCGCATCGTAACGCCTTTCACCGGCCCAGCGCCAGTGCGCCTTGCAGCCTAGCCCTGGCCGTTCTGGCTCCAGAGGCCCTCGAGAACCTTGTCCGGCGATATGGGCAGCGAGTCCATTCGCACGCCAATAGCGTCGTATACGGCGTTGGCGACGGCGGCCAGCGGCGGCACGAGAGGTACCTCGCCAACGCCGCGCAGCCCGTAGGGGTGGGCCGGGTTGGCAATCTCGACGATGACGGTATCGATCATCGGCAGGTCAAGGCTGATGGGCATCCGGTAGTCCAGGAAGCTGCTGTTGAGCATCCCGCCCTGGTCGTCGAAGCGGTACTCTTCGTTGAGCGCCCAGCCGATACCCTGGACGACGCCACCCTGAATCTGGCCCTCGACGTAGCTGGGATGGATGGCCTTGCCCGCGTCCTGAACGGCGGTGTAGCGCAGCACGTCAACCTTGCCGGTCTCGGTGTCCACTTCAACGTCCACCAGGTGAACGGCGATAGAGGGGCCGGCTCCGGGCGGATTGACGCCAGCCCGGCCCACGATGGGCCCGCCGGTGCCGACCTGCCGGGCGGCAAGCTGCTTGAAGGTCAGCTTGAGTTCGGGGTCCGACGTGTGTTGCAGCACTCCGTCCACGTATTCCACGTCGTCGACAGGGATGTCCCAGATGCGGGCGGCGCGCTCGCGCATCTGGCGCTTCACGTCCTGGCCCGCTTCGTAGGCGGCCCAGCCAGACTTGAAGGTGGCGCTGCTTCCGCCGGTGTTGGAGGTGAAGCCGATGCTGTCGGTGTCACCCACCTGCGGCTTGATGTCTTCCATTGCGATGCCCAGCACCTCGGCGATGTGCTGCGAGACGGCGGCGCGGCTGCCGCCGATGTCCGGCGAACCCTCGGTCAGGCTGACGGAACCGTCGGAGTTGACCACGGCGAGGGCGCTGGCCGGGCCGGTGTTGTTGCCCCAGAAGCCGCTGGCGACACCCCGGCCCCGCTTTATGTGACCGTTGTTCTTGCCCTCCAGAGGCGTGTTGTAGTGGGGGTGGTCCTTGAGGGCTTGGAGGGTCTCGATGTAGCCCACCTTGGGGGTCATCGGACCGGTGACCCGGCGGACGCCCTCCTTGGAGCTGTTGAGCAGGCGGAATTCCATTGGGTCCATGCCCAGCTTCTCGCACAGCTCGTCAATGGCCGTCTCCATGCAGAAGGCCGAGGCCGGCGCGCCGGGGGCGCGGTAGGCTGCGGACTTGGGCCGGTTGATGACCACGTCGTAGGCTATCAGGTGGGCGTTGGGAACGTCGTACTGGCCCATCATGCACTGGGCGCCGGGAGATACGGGCGAACCGGGGAAGGCGCCGGCCTCATAGATCAGCGTGGACTCGGCGGCCACCAGCTTGCCTTCCTTGGTTGCGCCCAGTTTGACCTTGATCTTCGTGCCGGAGGTGGGGCCAGTGGCCTCGAAGACCTCCTTGCGCGACATTTGCACCTTCACCGGGTGGCCGCTCTTGCGGGAAAGCAGCGCTGCCACCGGCTCGGCATACAGCACGGTCTTGGCGCCGAACCCGCCGCCGATTTCCAGCGGAATGGCCTTGACGTCGGCCACCGGGATGCCCATGAACCGGGCGGTGTGGTCGCGGACGGTGAACTGGCCCTGGCTGCTGGACCAGATGGTCAGCTTGCCGTCGGCTCCCCACTGTGCGGTTCCGGCGTGGGCTCGATGTAGCCCTGATGCACCGGAACGGTCTCGGTTTCCTTCTCGACGATTACGTCGGCTTCCTTGAAGCCCTGCTCCACGTCGCCCAGGCGGAACTCGAAGTGGTTGGCGATGTTGCTGCCCTTGGTATCGTCGTCTTCGTTCAGCAGTCCGCCGGGGCGCATCGCCGCGTTGGAGAGGCTGGCCAGCTTCTCGTGGACCGTCGGCGCATCGGGCTTCATCGCGTCATCGGCGCTGAGGACCGGGGTGAGGACTTCGTAATCGACCTTGATGAGTTCCAGCGCCTTCTCGGCGACGTGGGGGCTGGCGGCGGCGACAGCAGCGATGGCGTGGCCCTTGTAGAGCGCCTTGCCGCGGGCCAGAACGTTCATGCTGAGGAATCCGAGGTTCTGGATCGCGCCCTCGGCCAGGTCGGCCAGGCGACCGGAGGTCTCCGGCCAGTCGGCGGAGGTAACGACGGCGTGGACGCCGGGCAGGGCCTCGGCGGCGCTGGTGTCCACCGACTTGATGATGGCATGTGAGTGGGGGCTGCGCAGTATCTTGCCGTGGAGCAGGCCGGGCAGGTTCTGGTCTGCCCCATATCTCGCCCGGCCGGTGACCTTCTCGGCGCCGTCGGGCCGTATCGGACGGGTTCCGACCACGTTAAATTCTTCGTTTGAGAGGACGATGTTCGGCTTGTAATCCCAGCATATGCGTCTCCTGGCTATAACAGGTATAAGGGGTCTAGAAGTCTGGCCGGAAAGCCATTGGCCGGGTTTTGCGCTACGCAAAGCAGACGTATTCCAGTCTGATAATAGCATGATAGTGCACGTATTACGTTGCAACACCCACTATTTAATCGATAATCGACGTTAAGAAAACGACGGCTTGGGGAGAATCGGGGTTTCCGGCCCAGACTTCTAGGCTACGGCGAATATAGTATCACAAGACGACCCGGCGCATTGGTGAGCATGGCCGTTTCAACATCGTCCAGCGATTCCCTCCTCTGTAGATAAGGGGGCTTTCTTCCGGCTCCACATTCCCATCATCCCATTCCCATAGTTACCCGCCATTCCCGGAAGACAGGAATCCAAATGGTTCCTTGAGCAAGTTTCGGCAAGCCCGGCCTTGGCGGCTCGTTGCCTGGTATTTTCGCGTTGCCTGGTATCCTCAGGAAATGTCGGCATTTGTGCCCGACTGTATTCCGAAGAGGTATAGACTACCGCGTTCGCAGGAATGGCGAATTCCAACACTAGCCGCGAATCGGGGGTTAGGATATACTGCCTGCGGAAATCGCAACCGTTAGCAGCCTCGCCGGTCACAGCGGCATCAGGCCGGGGCGCGCGGGCAACTTTGATCGGGAGAGAACAGCAAGGATGCGTATACCGGGCAGGCGCGTCGGCCGGGCAATTGTGGCACTCGCTGCCGTCGGGTTGATTCTCCTTTCAACCGTGGCCAGCCACGGGTGTAGAGTCCAGGGGAGCAGTCCGTCGGAGGGTGGAGCAGCCGTCTCGTCCGAATAATGCCGGGCTGGATACGGGTTCAGGCACGGGCCTACGCTTGCCCTGAACCAACCGAATGGGACGGAAGGGCCATCGTGCAAGGTCAACCAGACTTCACCGCACGGGTCGAGCAATGGCTGTGGATAATAGTCTATCCCCTCACGGCGGCGAGCTGAAGGTTTCGGTAGCGCCCCCCGCAGAGGCGGCGCACTCAATTACCGAGCTGCCCGGATTGTCCGTCGGCGACCAGATAGCGCGGGAGGCCATCAACTTGGCCTACGGCGCTTTCTCGCCGTTGGACGGTTTTATGGGCCGCGCCGACCTCGACTCGGTGGTGCGGACGATGCGGCTGGCCAATGGCTTGGTGTGGAGCATTCCCATCATCCTAGACGTTTCGACTGCGGAGTGGGCCGCAACCGGCGCGGTTCCCGGCAGTCGCGTCCTCCTTACCCATCAGGGGCAACCGCTGGCGACGCTGGACGTGGCCGAGGTGTATGCCTACGACAAGGCGTTGATGGCGCAGAACGTCTACGGCACCACCGACCCGGAGCATCCGGGCGTGGCCCGCACCATGGCGCTGGATGACACGCTGGTCGGCGGCAAGGTCACGCTGGTCAACCCGCCCCGCGTCAATCCGCCCTTCGACCGTTTCTGGAAGACGCCGGAGCAACTGCGAACGCGGCTGGCCGAGCTGGGCTGGGGGTCCGCAGTGGCCCATCAGACCCGCAACGTGCCCCACGCCGGCCACGAGATGATGATGAAGGGCGCGCTCCTCGCCTCGGGCACCGATGGCATCCTGGTCAGCGCGGTCATTGGCGAGAAGAAACCCGGTGACTACATCGACGAAGCCATCGTCCTGGCCCACGCCCTGCTGCGCGAAGAAGGATTCTTCCTCCCCGAGATTCACGAGACCTCGACGTTGATGTGGGATATGCGCTACGCCGGGCCGCGCGAGGCAGTGTTCCACGCCATCGTCCGCAAGAACTTGGGTTGCACTCACCACATGTTCGGGCGCGACCACGCCGGAGTGGGCAATCACTACGGACGCTACGCCGCCCATGAGGTCTTTGACACGCTTCCCGAACTTGGTATAAAGTCAGTTCTCACTTTGGAGTGGTGGTACTGTCCGGTCTGCGAGAGCGTGGCCTATGAAGGGATTTGCGCCCATCGCGACCGCAAACAGGATCTGGCTGGAACGCTGATTCGCAGCATAATCAGCGGCGGCGAGGGGCCGCGGGCCACCACCCTGCGGCCGCAAGTGCTGGAGATAGTGCGCGACTGCGCCGAGAGATACGGGATGGGTTCTCCGTTCGTAACACCGGAATACCTGGAACGGCGCACGCCGGTCATCACCATGCCGGAGATGACCTCTTGCACCTGTACGGAGTGTCAATCCGCTTGATTTATTGTCTTTCCATGCCCCCTCTCTGAGATGCGAGGGGGTTTTCCTTTGTTGGGCTCCGGACATTTAGTAAAGAATTCGAAACCGGAGGTAAGCCGTGCCGACATTCGTAAACCCCAACACCTGCAACGCCTGCGTCGGGGAGCATCAGGGGCCCCTGTGCGTCTACATCTGCCCCAATGACCTGATGGCCCTGGACATAGATATCAACAAGGGTTTCAACCAGGAACCCGATATGTGCTCGGAGTGTTACGCCTGTGTGAAGCTCTGCCCGGAGGAGGCCATCCACGTCCGGGGTTATGCCGACTTCGTGCCGCTGGGCGCGCTGGTGCAGCCCCACCGCACGGATGACGGACTGCAATGGGAAGTGGTGTTCCGCGACGGACGCCGCTTCGAGTTCACCTACCCGTCGCGCACTCGTCCCGCCGGTTCGGTGGTGCCTTACCAGGGCTTCACCGAAGACCGAACCGCCGACCTTCGCAGTCAGAACCTGGCCGGAGACTCGAACTGGCTGGGCGTCGATAGCCTGCCTGTCCCGTCGGGCCGTTAGAGTCACCTTAGTCTCCTCTCCCTTGGGAGAGGGTTGGGGTGAGGGCGATTCCTCACTCTGCAATCCAGAGGGCGCACCCCGAAACGTGGAGGTTCTAGCCGTGGCTTTTGAAACCACAGAAACGGTTGATTGCGACATCCTGATTATTGGCGGAGGAATGTCGGGCTGCGGCGCAGCCTTCGAGGCGAAATACTGGGCCGGCGACAAGCGCGTCGTGCTGGCAGAAAAGGCGGTCATCGAGCGCAGCGGCGCAACCGGCGAGGGCCTCTCGGCCATCAACTGCTACATGGGCCAGCGCTATGGCTGGAACACCCCCGAGGACTTCGTCAACTACGTGGTCAACGATATGATGGGGCTGGCCCGCGAAGACCTGGTCTATGATGTTGGCCGCCACGTTGACAACTCGGTCCACCTGCTGGAAGAGTGGGGCTTGCCCATCTGGAAGCAAGAAAACGGTCAGTACGAGCGCATTGGCCGCTGGCAGATTCCCATTCACGGCGAGTCCATCAAGCCAATCGCCGCCGAGCCTGCCCGCACCGCCCTGGGACAGGAGAACATCTACGAGCGCGTCGCCATCACCCACCTGCTGACTGACGATGACGACCCAGGCAAGATTGCCGGGGCCTTGGGCTTCTCGGTGCGGGACAACAAGTTCTACGTCTTCCGCTCTCCGGTGGTCATCATCACCACGGGCGGCGCGTCCAACGTGTTCCGCCCCCCGCTCGGTCGGCGAGGGGCTGGGGCGCACTTGGTACTCCGTCTTCGCCACCGGCTCGGCCTACGGGCTGATGATACCCGTCGGGGCCGAGATGACGCAGATGGAGCACCGCTTTGTTCCCACCCGCTTCAAGGACGGCTACGGCCCGGTGGGGATGTGGTTCCAGTACTTCCACGCCAAGGTGCTGAACGCCTTGGGCGACGACTACACTGTTACCCGCGCCGACGAGTTGAAAAAGTACGAACCCTACGGCTCGGCCATCCCGACGCCCACACCACTGCGAAACCACCAGATGTTCCTGGACATCCGCGACGGCTACAGCCCGATGTATATGCGCACCGATCAGGCGATGCAGGCCCTGTCGGGCGGCGACCCAGCCAAGATGGATCAGGTGCGCAACGAAGCGTGGGAAGACTTCCTAGATATGACCATTTCTCAGGCCCTCACGTGGGCCGCGCAGAACATCGCGCCGGAAGAGACGCCTTCCGAGGTTGTGCTGGCAGAGCCGTACATCATGGGTTCCCACTCCGGCGAGGCCGGGGCGTGGGTCAGTGGCCCGGAGGACATCGCCAGCGACGACTACTTCTGGGGCTACAACCGCATGACCACCATCCGGGGTCTGTTCGCCGCCGGCGATGGCGTGGGAGCGGCCCCGCACAAATTCTCGTCCGGCTCCTTTACCCGAGGGCCGCATCGCTGCCAAAGCAGCGGTCAACTACCTGACCGACAACCCGGCCCGCCCCGCGGTGACCGGCGAGCAGGTGCAGGGACTGCAACAGACGATCCTGGCCCCCCTGGCGACCTTCAACCGGCACAAGGGCGCAAGCACCGCCGAGGAAATCAACCCCAACTACCTGACGCCGAAGCAGGGACTGGTGCGGCTCCAGAAAATCATGGACGAGTACGGCGCCGGGGTCTCGGCCTGGTACACCACCAACGGCCCGACGCTGGAGCGCGGCATCCAACTCATCGAAATGTTGCGGGAAGACCTCTCCCACCTGGCGGCCCGCAGCCCCCACGAGTTGATGCGCTGCTGGGAGCTGGTGCACCGCGCCTGGGTCGGCGAGGCCCACCTGCGTCACTTGCTCCACCGGGAGGAAACCCGCTGGCCGGGCTACTACTATCGCTCGGACTTCCCCAACCTGGACGACGCCAATTGGCGGGTCTTCGTAAACTCCCGCTACGACCGCAACGCCGACAGTTGGAATCTGATGACTCGCCCGTACCACAACCTGATCACCGCCTGACGGTGAGTTGACGACAGCGGGCCAAAACAAGGGCGTCCCTTGATGGGACGCCCTTCTGCATCGCTGCTAGAACCCGCCGCCAACATCGCCGCCACCGCCGTCAAAGCCGCCGTGGTATACCGGCGGCACTATCATTGCAGCCCCCGCGGCAGCGCCGCGGCAGCACCGGCCGACGGGTGATTACGCGGCCAGTGGCGACCAGCAGAAGCCCGGCGGCGAACCCGCCGACGTGCGCGAAGAATGCGATGCTGACCGTGCTGGACAACCCCAGAGAAGTCAGCCCCTGGAATATCTGCCAGATGAACCAGCCGCCCAGCAGCCACACCGCCGACACTTCGATCACTGTGATGAAGAACATAACAATGAGCGCGCGTATGCGGTTGTACGGGTAGGTCAGCAGGTATGCGCCCAACACGCCGGAAACCGCCCCGCTGGCCCCGATAAGCGGGGCTTGGGACTGCGGATTTATGGCCATGTGGGCGAGGGTGGCGGCGACTCCGGTGGCGAAGTACAGGAGCAGAAAACGCACCGGCCCAAGATTGTCCTCCATGCTCCTTCCAAACACCCAGAGGAACAGCATATTGCCGGCCAGGTGCAGGAACCCGCCGTGAAGGAACATAGAAGAGAATACGGTGGCCCATGTGGGGACAAGAGGAGGCGATGTCCGTCCCGCTGGCCAGGAGCTGGTAGTCCCGGCCTTCGGCAAGTTCCGAGGGTATGAAGCCCCACTTGAAGAAGAAAACGGAGATGTCGAAGCTCCCGCCTCCAGTCAGGACGCCCAACCCTCCGACCTGCAATTCATAAAGGAATACGAGGACGTTGAGGCCAATCAGTCCGACGGTGACCGGAGGCGGAGACCGTCGGCGGGCGCCAGCGTCGGCAAAAGGAAACAAGTCTTCATTCCTCTGCCGACAGGGACGCCCGCCGCAATGACAGAACTAAGAGCGCCCGAAATCACGGCGCAGATGGCGTACCGACTGCCGAAACGATGTCGCTGGTGGCGTGGACGATTACCTCAGCCGCCGTCTGGTTCGTCATCATCCCCATGTTCAGCATCATCTGGTAGTGAGTGGGATCGTTGGGGTTGAATTTCCCAGAAGCGGCGGAAGTATTCCTCACGGGCGCGCTCCAGTTCCAGCGTGTATGATTCGGCCTCGGAGCGGCTGTACAGCTCGCGTTGCATCAACGTTTCAACGCGGACTTCCAGCGGCGCCATCAGGCCCACGTGGAAAGTGCCGGGGCGGTCGACGAGGATGGCGTTTGCGCCGCGGCCGATGATGACCGCGTTGCCGGATTCATAGATGTCGTTCACCACCTTTTCGGTGGCGTCCAGGAAGGTCTTGTCGTTAATCTGCTTGTTGGCGGAGTTGCCCTCGCCCATCATCTCCAGGAAGGTTTCCGGTGGAAGGTTCTCTATGCCGCGCCCGAAATAGGGCTCTCCGCTGACGCCCGACATCGCGGAACGCTCCAGCATCGTTTGCAGGAACCGCCCCAGGCGGTCGCGGAAGCGGTCGACGCGCTGCTCCTTGGCAATTACCGCTCCCACCGGGGACCCGATGATCTTGGCGGCCTCGGTAAAGACCAGGCGGTCGTAGAAATTCATCTCCAACCGCTCGGCCACCATCTGACCGATGGAGACCGCGCCGGCGCCCAGAGGGCCGTTGATCGTTATGATTGCCATCGCTCTTTCCTCCCTATTCGATTGGTGAAGAACGTCGCCCGTGCCCGAACCGGCCCGCCGTCGGGCTTACAGGCCGCTTTCCAGCAGGCGGGAGCGGCGGCGGGCGTACTCGTCGGCCAGCAAGCCCAGCGCATAGGAGTCGAACCACTGGTCGCCGCGCCTGTGGGCCTTGCGGAAGTGCCCTTCCATCACGAACCCGATGTGCTCGACCATGGTCAGGGCCGGCCTGTTGTATTCGGGAACGTCAACCCAGATCCGATGCAGCCCCAGACTATCGAAGGCATGATCAAGCAGGCCGACCATGGCCATGGTGCCGTAGTGGTGATGCCACAGATCCTTGCGGCCCACCAGAATATAGGCTTGGGCTTCCAGCAGGGGCCACTCGATGACCAGTTGGGCCTCCCCGATGTGTTCGCCTTCGGTGGTGTAGACGGCAAATACCTTGCGGTTGTCGCTATTGAATATCCGGTTCCATTCGTTGTCGTCGCCTTCCAGGACATGAGACGGCGCATAGCCGGCGTGGAGCGGTTGTCCGTCCTCCCCCATTCCATACCATGAAGTACTAACCTCATCGTCCTTCAGCCATTCGGTCAACCGCTCCACGTCCTCGCGTGTGGGCGGCGTCAGTGAAACCTGTGGAAACATATTGCACCCCCTTATTGATTCACTGATGGGGCCGAGGCGCCCGCAGTTCCTGTTACCAGAAAAATTACCAGAAAAAGTTTGCATACATTATATCAAGTCCTATGGTATAGCAAGCGTCATGTCGCGCGGATACGGCTACTTTGGGGTGCCCGGCAAATACTCGACCTCACCAGTAACGTCCCGGTGTGAGGTGGCGGGTAGTATACTCTTTTAAACGGCAGGCAATGAGCGTCGCCGCGCAAACACTTGACATCAGCAAGAGAGGACGTATGCGAGAAAACACGCTGAAGGCAACCCTGCAAGAAGGGAAGGCCGTTTTCGGAGTGATGATTACCTTCCCCTCGGCCCCGGTGGTGGAGATGCTGGGCTGCCTGGGGTTCGACTGGGTGCTGATAGACAACGAACACGGCTCCATCACCGTGGACAACTCCGAAGACCTGGTGCGGGCCGCCGAACTCTCCGGCATCGCGCCCATCGTCCGCCCGGTGGCCAACAAGCCGGAAATCATCGCCCCCTTCCTGGACCGGGGGGCGTGGGGCGTTCAGGTGCCTCACGTCAATACGGCGGAAGAAGCGAGGGCGGCGGTAGACGCGGTGAAATACTACCCGGAAGGACACCGGGGTATCTTCAGCCGCAGCCGTCCTGCGGGCTACGGCTTCAGCGGCTCCACCGGCGACTACGTGGTCGAGGCCAACCGCAACACGCTGGTCTGCCTGATGCTGGAAGAAGTGGAAGCCATCGAAAACCTGGAGTCCATGGTGCAGGTGGACGGGGTGGACGTTTTCTTCATCGGCTCCGGCGACCTGTCGCAATCCATGGGCGTTCCCGGTCAGCAGACCCACCCCGACGTGCAGGCGCAGATGGAGCGGGGCGTGGACGTCATAGTCAAGGCGGGAAAGGTGGCCGGTGTAAGCTGCCCGGACAACCTGGTGCCCAAGTTCCTCGATCTGGGCGTCCAGTACTTCCACGGCAACGTCAACAGCCTGATCCAGACCTCCAGCGTCGCCTACCTGGAGGGTATGCGCGAATCGGCTAACAAAGCGGGGCTTTAGACGGCGAAAGGCAATAGAAAAACGGTGGCGGGAACATCCCCGCCACCGTTTCCAGTTTCTCCGCCGGTTCCGGCTGACGCTAGGCCGGGACGGGGGCCTGCCGGACGGAGTTAAGAGCCTTGACCTGGTCCATCAGCAGGTTGAAATTTTCGAAGGTAAGCGACTGAGGGCCGTCGCACTTCGCCACGTCGGGGTTCGGATGGACTTCGATGAGCAGCCCGTGGGCCCCGGCGGCTACGGAGGCGAGAGCC
The DNA here is from genome assembly GCA_965226875.1 of Dehalococcoidia bacterium. GTDB lineage: Bacteria > Chloroflexota > Dehalococcoidia > Lucifugimonadales > UBA3495 > VXOI01. Next base: position 593,197 of record OZ245439.1, read on the forward strand.
ACCGGCGTCACCAGATACCACTTGCCGGTGCTGTGGCTGGGGTCGGCCATGATGGGAAGGTGCGAGAGCCGCTGGATCACGGGAATGGCGGCCACGTCCAACGTGAACCGGGTGAACTGCTCGAACCCGCGAATGCCCCGCTCGCAAAGCATCACCTGCTCGTTGCCGTGAGACATGACGTACTCCGCGGCCAGCAGCCACTCCTCGTAGGATGCCGCCAGGCCCCGCTTGACCATCACCGGCTTGCGGGTCTGGCCCACCTCGTCCAGCAGGTTGTAGTTCTGCATATTGCGGGCGCCGACTTGGAGGATGTCGGCATACTGGGCCACGGTGTCCACGTCCACCGGAGACATTACTTCGGTGATGATGGGCAGGCCCGTCTCCTGCTTGGCGAGATCTAGCAGCTTGAGGCCATCAAGGCCCATGCCGCGGAAGCTGTAGGGAGAGGTGCGCGGCTTGAAGGCGCCGCCTCGCAGCACGGTGGCCCCGGCGGCCTTGACCGCCTTGGCCGTGGAAACCATCTGCTCTTCGTCTTCCACCGAGCAGGGGCCGGCCATGATGACTGGAGTGTCGCCGCCGATTAGAGCCTCGCCCACTCGTATCGTTGTCGGGTCGGGATGGAATTCGCGGCTTGCCAGCTTGTAAGGTTTGGAAACTACCAGCACCTGCATCACTCCGGGAAGAAGTTCCAACTCGTCCTTGAAGTCCGGGGGAATGGAGCCGATCACGCCGATCACGGCGCGTTCCACTCCAAGGGAGATAGCGGCGGTCAAACCGCGAGCCTCGATGCGCTTCTGTACTTCGTCAACATTTTCCTGGGTACTACCGGCAGCCATTGCCACAATCATTTTCGCTTCACCATCCGGTTTCGTTCTTATGGAGTGATGTATTGCGCCTTTAACCTCGGTCACGGCGCGATAAATAAATACACGCCGGGACGGCGGCAGCCGGCATTGCGGCCTGCCGTACGATCCCGGCTCTTCTCCTCCGACGGCCTGTGGTTTAGTCCGAAACCCCAGTTACGACCTGAGGGTCTCGGTTCCTTGCAAATAAACGTTTACCAACTCCCCGGGTTCTTTATCGGTGTTCACCAGTATAAGTATCCTGATGCAGCGGTTCAAGCTGCCGGGCACATCCACTTCAACGGCGCCCAGCAGGGCGGTGCTGTTCCAGCCCAGGCGTCGCGCGGCGGCGGCTGGAAACACTGCGTTCAGGTCGGGCGTCATGGTGAAGATCACCGACGCCACATCCTGCTCCTCCAAGCTGTTGCGCTCGATGAGCGCCTCCAGCAGCTCGGTGGTAGCCCCGTGAATGGCTTCGCCGGTATTGGCCTCGGCAACGGTGGCCCCGCGAAGGCCCCGGCAGACGGTCATCTTCGGCTTCCATCGGCAGCCTGTCCGGCGGGAGTGCGTCCGGCGAGGGATGCAACGAAGGCGCTGGCCCGCTCCACCACCTCGTCGCGGGGCGAGTCCAGCATCACCCGCACCAGTGCGCTGCCCACCACGGCGGCATCGGCGGTGCGCCCGACCTCGGCCACGTGCTCCGGGGCGGAGATGCCGAATCCCAAGGCCAGCGGCAGGGCGGTATGGGCGCGAACCCGCTGGAGCAGTTCCAGCCCGCGCCCGGAAACCTCGCTTCTCGCCCCGGTGACGCCGGTGACGCTAACGCAGTAGACGAATCCGCTGGCCGTGCGGCAATACTCGGCGATGCTCTCCCCGGTGCTGGTGGGAGCCAGCAGGGGAATGAGAGAAATGTCGCGGCTGACGCACTCGGCAGCCAGCGGCCCGGACTCGGTGCCGGGGAGGTCGACTGTGATGAGGCCGTCCACCCCGACGCGCTGACATTCGGCGGCGAAACGGGTGATCCCATAGGAGTGGATCGGGTTGTAGTAGCCCATGAGGATCAGAGGAGCATCGTCAACCCGGTCGCGCAGCGTTTCGGCGGCCTGGAGGCAGTCGGCGGTGGTGACGCCGTTCTGGAGCGCGAGGAAGCTGGACTGCTGTATGGTCGGTCCCTCGGCCAAGGGATCGCTGAAGGGCACCCCCAACTCCACGGCGTCGGCGCCTGCGGCCACCAGAGCCGGCACCAGCTCCAGCGTCGCCTCCATGTCGGGAAATCCGGCGGTCAGGAATACAATAAGTCCGGGGCGCTCCCGCTCCCGGACGCTGGCAAACATCCGCTCTATTCGTTCTTTGCCCATTGGCAGGAATTACCTGTCTAAAGTTCCAAGCTGATAAGACCCGGTCAATCGCCGGATAAGTGCGCCAAATGTAACCCAACTGCCCGAAAGTGTCCAGCCCCCAGCGCATTCCGAGGCTGCCTGGATCAGAAATTTCCCGGGGGCCGGGTGGGCCCTTCGGAAAGTCACAGGTCGGCCCGCACTGCCAGCAGGGCTATTGCGTTCTGGCCGGCATGGGCGGCGATGCAGGGCCACAGGGAGCCTGTCCGGACGTAGAGCCAGCCGAGGGCCAAGCCAGTGAAGAATATCGGGATTATTGTTCCGGCATCCAGGTGGAAGGCGCCGAAAATCAGCGCGGTAGCGACCACCGCCGGGCCGGGGCCGATGCGATACAGCAGCCCCCTCAGCACGAAGCCGCGAAACATGATCTCCTCGCTGAGCGGCGTGACCAGGGCCAGCGCCTGCATGGTCAGCAGGATGCCGATGCCGGGGAAGATCACATCGGCCTCAATCTCCGGCGGTTGCAGGACTTCTATACCGAGCCGGTCTACAACAAAACCATAGACGAAGGATGCGAGGATGCTGAACGCCAGAGCCGCAACCGCCAGCAGCGCGGTCACCAGCAGCGACGTTCCGGGCCGCGTCAGCCCAATCGCGTGGAAGGGCGATGCGGCTCTCCGAAGGCCCATGACCCAGACTACGAAAAAGGCGCAGGCTGCCAGCAGGTGAACGGCGTTGACATTTTGGTTATGATGCTTGTATGTCAAATGTTAAATTGCCAGTAGAACAATGGGACAGGATTCTCGATTTCCTGCGTGGCTGCGCCGGCCTGTATGTCGCTCAGGAAGAAGATTGCCAGCGATTTGTCGAGGCCGTTCTGTGGATTAACCGCTCCGGCGCCCAATGGCGGCTGCTTCCGGCCGAATACGGGAATTGGAACAGTGTCTATAAACGATTCGCCCGTTGGGCTGACAAAGGCGTCTGGGAACAGATGCTTCAACACTTCTCCGGCGACCCGGACCTGGAATACCTGATCATTGACAGCACGGTGGTTCGGGCGCACCCATGCGCGGCGGGGGGCGCCCCCAAAAACGGGGGACAGGCTTGCCAGGCCCTGGGCCGCAGCCGGGGCGGGTTCAGCACCAAGATCCACGTGAGCGTGGACGGCTTGGGCAACCCCTTGCGATTCATCCTGACCGGAGGGCAACGGCACGACATCACCCAGGCAGAGGAATTGATCGCCGGTTACGCTGGAGAGCAGGTGCTGGCTGATAAAGGATATGACTCCCAGGAGTTTCGCGAGCACATCCTGGCCCTGGGCATGACTGCGGTCATTCCGCCCCGCTCAAACCGGAAGGAACCCGCCGGCTATGACCGGCATCTGTACCGGGAGCGCCATCTGGTCGAATGCTTCATCAACAAGATAAAGCACTATCGCCGGATATTCTCCCGGTTTGAGAAACTGGACACCAGATACCTGGGCTTTCTGCATTTCACCGCCGCTCTCATCTGGTTACGCTGAAATGTCAACACAACCTAAACTAAAGCCAAGGTGGGATGTACATTTAATTGGCGATGATGATCAGCCGGGTTATTCCGGTGAATCCCTTTCATCCGTACTTGGAGAATGACCCGGCTCCGTCGTTTGCCCCCCCACCATCTGCGCATTTCACCTTGGCTTTAGTTTAGTATGATAGATACTAAACTAAAGCCAAGGTGGGATGTACATTTAAGTGGCGATGATGATCAGCTGGGTTATGCCGGTGAATCCCTCTCATCCGTACTTGGAGAATGACCCGGCTCCGTCGTTTGCCCCCACCATCTGCGCATTTCACCTTGGCTTTAGTTTAGGATGCGGATAGAGGCGATTTATGATGGGCTTGCATCATGTGACTATCGGAACTCTGATTTTTGCGGCGGCACCCTATTCCCCCTTCGTAGTGTACATTCTTCTGATTTTGTCAGGGCAAGCCGGGGCCGCACATAGCCCTTCATTGCAGGGACTCCTTCAGATTTCACTCAGTGTCGCTCCCATTTTCGCTCTTCCCTTGGCATTGTGGGCGATGATGCGACCCTTGATAAAACCACTTTGCCCCGGTCAATGAATGAGCAATAGGCAAGGGAATAAAGGAGAACTATGACGACGCAAGAAGTTGGCGACTCTACCGCGCAAAGAGTTGCCGACCTTACCGTTGCGGAGTTTCGTGAGCTAATCTACGAGGTCGTAGTCGAGTGTTTTGGGGAGATGTACGAAGACTTCCACCCCGATGCAGAGCTTACCGCAGAGTTCGCTGGGAAGCTGAAAGCGTCCATAGACGCACGAACGCACGGGGAGCCGACCATTCTGGCGGAGGAAGTGTACCGTAGACTGCGGCTTGACTGATAGCGTACTTCTTGGAGTATTCAGATAGAGCCGCGGGCGATTTGTCTCGACTGGACACGGCAATAGCGCGCCAGGTGCGCCACAAGATTGACTGGCTGGCCGAAAACGCCGACTCGGTTCGCCACGAAGCAATGACCGTGCAGTTTCGTGGTATGTATAGGCTGAGGATAGGTAATTACCGGGCCGTAAATGATCTTGACCAGGAAACCCGCAACATGATCGTTGACGCCATCGGCCACCGCAGAGAGATTTACGGCTCGGCATCCAATGCCCAGGGCTATCGCATTTGGACGAAAAAGAGGTGTCATTCGCCCCTTGCCAAGCTTGGTGCCCCCTCTCTAACATTAGTGCTATGTCTATAACGGATGACATACACAACCCGCCTGAGATCCCGGCGGGTCTGCCTTGAACCAGCGGCCACCCCGGAATTGCCGGAATGGGGGGAAATGAGCGGAAATGAGAGGGAAAACGAAAACTCAGCCCCTGCAAACCGGCAATCTCCGCTCCTCCGGCCCAACCTGCTGAAATCAAAACGCGATTGCCCTGCAATGTCTTCGGCTGCCTACCCAAACCCCCCGCATCGTGTAGAATGGCAAGATGGCCCCTCGTCGGTGCCGTCCTTCCCGTGAAAGCGGGAACCTGGGGATGAGGTCTCCGCCTTGCCTGAAATTACCGCCGTCACCTTCGACTTGTGGCAGACGCTGCTCGTTGACAACCGCGAGTTGGGCCTCACACGCTCCGGCGCGCGGCTGGAAGGTGTGCGCCGTATCCTCGCGGACTGCGGCGAGGGATTCGACGCGGATCATATCAGCGAGGCCTACTGGGAGTGCTACCGCCAGTGCGCGGCCATCCGCGAGCGGGCGCTGGATGTCAGCTTCGCCGAGCAGATAGGCATCTTCGTCGAGAACATCAGCCCCGGACTCTCGCAGCGCCTGGACCCCGGCGCGCTGGCGGAGATTACCCGCGTCTACGCCGACTCGTTCCTGGATTACCCACCTCCGGCCCACGGCGACGCGGTGGCTGTGTTGCAGAGCGTGCAGGATATGGGGCTGCGTATCGGACTGATTTCCAACACCGGCATGACCCCCGGCACGACCTTCCGCACCTACCTCGCCAACACCGGAATGCTGGACTACTTCGATACGCTGACCTTCTCCGACGAAGTGAAAATGTCGAAGCCGGGCAAGGAGATATTCCTGCTCACCCTGCGTTGCCTGAACGCCGCGCCGGAACAGACAGTGCATATCGGCGACAGCATTCGCAACGACGTTGCCGGCGCAAAGAAGTGCGGCCTTAGGACGGTCTGGATTACGGGCTTCAGCGAGCGTGATGACCCCACCGACCCGGCCACCGAGCCCGACGAGACCGTGAACGGGCTGGGCGCCGTGGTGCCCGCCATCGAGCGTCTCTGCGGGCGGGGATAGCTCACGCAGAGAACGCAGAAGAGGCATAGAGAACGCAGAGATATTATTGGAAAGTTCCGAGATCTCCGCGCCCTTTCGGAGCCTCTGCGCTGAAAGAGCCTAATTTGCATCCATCCATTCGGGCGGAATCGGCAATCAATGCGGCTGGTGAACGACAGGCAGGGACTCGAACAGGAAGACAGCGTAGCAGACGTAAATGAACTCTGCGCTGGTATCCTCTCGCGTCGTCCCCTAGTCCTGGTCAGCAATCGCGGCCCGGTGGAGCACCAGATGTCGGAGGGGCGGGCCGAGCCTCGCCGGGGCAGCGGCAGCGTGGTGACCTCCTTCGGCCCACTGGCCCAGAGCTTTGATTTCACTTGGGTCTCCAGCGCCATGAGCGAAGGCGACCGGACCGTGTCGGGCAACAGCGCGGGGCCGCGCGTCAAGTCGCCCCTTCCCGGCCAAAAAATCGGCCTGCGCTATGTGACCACGCCCCGGCGGGCCTACCACAAGTACTACAACGTCATCTGCAATCCGCTGCTGTGGTTCCTGCAACACTATATGTGGAACCCGCCCTACAATCCCACGGTGGACGCCAGCGTTCACGACGCTTGGGAGAACGGCTACGTGCCGGTAAACGAGGCATTCGCCAGGGCGGTGGCCAGCGAAGCCCTGAACGGAGAGGCCCCTCCGGTGGTCATGGGCCACGACTACCACCTGTACCTGCTTCCCGAGTTCGTGCGGCGAGACGTGCCCGAAGCCATCATCCAGCACTATGTCCACATCCCCTGGCCCACGCCGCTGTACTGGAACCTGATTCCGCGCTACATTGTCAGCCGCATCTGCGAGTCGCTGTGCGCGGCGGACCTCGTAGGCTTTCAGACGGCGCAGGACCGCCGCTGCTTCCTCGACACGGTGGAAGAGTTCGTGCCGGAGGCGCGAGTTGACCGCCTGTTGGGCGAGGTTGAGCTGTACGGTCAACGCTGCGCTGCGAAGGTCTACCCCGGCTCCATCAACGTGGAAGAAGTTCAGCAGATCGCCGCCGCGCCGCGCACCCTGGAATTCGAAGCGCGGCTTAGGGCCGAGGCCGGCGAGTCAACAACCATCGTGCGCATAGACCGCGCCGAGCCCAACAAGAACATCATCCGGGGCTTCCGGGCCTACGACCTGCTCCTCAACCATCAACCCGAACTGAAGGGCCGGGTCAAATTCCTGGCCTTCCTGGTGCCGTCACGCACCCACCTCCGGCAATACCAGCGATATGCGGACGAAGTGAAGCAGGTCATCCAGCAGGTCAACGGCGCCCACGCCTCCGGCGGATGGCAGCCCATAGTTACGTTCATGGAGAATAACTACGCCCAGGCCATCGCTGGGATGAAGCTGTACGACGCCCTGCTGGTCAACACCCTGGTGGAGGGCATGAACCTGGTGGCCAAGGAGGGGCCGGTGGTCAACACCCGCGACGGCGTGTTGGTGCTGTCCCAGAGCAGCGGGGCCCATCCGCAGCTTGCCGAGGGTGCGCTCAGCGTGGCCCCCGCCGACGTGGAAGGCACCGCGCAGGCCCTGTACCAGGCCCTCACCATGCCTGCGGCGGAACGCAAGCGGCGGGCCGACCTGCTCTACCGCTCCGTATGCCGCCAGGATAACGACGACTGGCTGGCCCGGCAATTGCAGGATATTGCAGCCTTGCTTTAGGTGGACGCCCCCACCCTCGCCCCATCTGTCCGTAAGGGGGGAGCAACCAAGAGAGTCTGGCCGTGCGTTTGAAGCGCTGGATTATTCGGGGCGGGCGGGGTAAAGTGGATTGTATGGAACAGCTCTTCAGCCCCGGCCCCTTCGAGGCCGGGTCTCCCGACATCCAGCTCTGCATCTTTCCCCATCTGCACGAGTTCCTGGTTTTCGACTCCAGGCCGGGTCAGCCGCAGGTGCAGTTGCTCCACACCGACGAGATTCTGGGCGACGACTTCTTCAGCGCCGTCGAAGCCGAGTTTTCCCATGTCCTGCGCCACACCGGCGACTTCCCCTTCTCCCACCTGATGAACCTGACGATGCACTTCGAGGAGACCATCCGCGAGGTGGTGATGTCGTTTATCCTGGAACGCCTCGGGGTGCGGCTGCACGCCGAACCCGGCACCGACCTCTCCCCCGACGACCTGCCGGGCGTGGTGGTCTATGTGATTGCCGGTGGCGCGGCGTCGGCCCATTCGGAGGTGGTGCTGGACGCCCTGCGTTCCCTGCTGGGTAGTGGCGGCCATGAATCGTTGCCGGAGTGGGAGGGCAAGCTGACCGACATGGTGGCCCGCGAATCGGAGATCACCCAGCGGCTCAGCCGGGAGGAACTCGCCGAGGCCATTCGCGGCGATTCGCCGGACTACTTCACACTATGGGACAACCTCAACTGATGGCCGCCGCCAACAGAATTGTGAATCCATGCGTATAGGCCTGATTTCCGACACGCACTCCGCAGGCAGTGGCCGGGACCTGCCCGGCAAGGTGCTGCAAGCCCTCAGCGGCGTTGACCTCATCCTGCACTGCGGCGACCTGGAGTGCCTGGGCGTTCTCGACTACCTCGAAACTGTCGCGCCGGTGTTGGCTGTCCGGGGCTACGAAGACCCCAGAGAGCCGGGCGACCGGCTGGCCGACGCCGTGCGGGTGGTACACACCGGCGGCCTCGCCATCGGCATGATTCACGACATCCAGTGGCCGGGGCCGAAGATTGCCACCACCGGCGACGGCACCGGCCTGGTGCTGCCGGAGGGACGAGCGGCGAAAACGCTGGCAGCCAAGTTCGGCGAGCAGGTAGACGTGGTTCTGTTCGGCGACACTCACGAGGAACTGGTCTGCCGCTGGGATGGTGCGCTCATGGTGAACCCGGGCAGCCCCACCTACCCAGGCAAGCGGCACCGCCTGGGAGCTCTGGGCACCGTCGGATTGCTGGAGAACAAAGACGGAAAGACCACCGCCCGGATTATCGACCTGGAGACGGGTCAGGCTTCAGTGGGTTAGGGATGCCCCCCCGCTGCACCGAAGGCACCGCCATCCCTACCGTCCCGGCGTTCCTCGAGGATTGCCCGCAGATTGACGCATTCGGTTGCGCTCAATTCGTCCAATCCCCTATCGCTCCCTGCCGGAAGCGTTGTGCTATGCCAGCCTGAACTATGCCACATTGATCAGCGGCGTAACTTCCAGGAACACGGGGGCGAAGACCAGGGACACCACGGCCATCAGCTTGAGCAGGATGTTGAGAGACGGACCGGACGTGTCCTTGAAAGGGTCGCCCACCACATCGCCCTCGACTGCCGCCTTGTGGGCCTCGGATCCCTTGCCGCCGTAGTTGCCCAACTCGACGTATTTCTTGGCGTTGTCCCACGTGCCGCCGGCGGAGGCCATCATGATGGCCAGCATGAAACCGGAGGCCACCGAGCCGATGAGCAGGCCACCCAGTGCTGCCGGGCCAAGGATGAAGCCTGCGGCGATGGGAGCGATGACCGCCATCAAGCCGGGGACAATCATCTCCCGCAGGGCGCTGCGGGTGCTGATGTCCACGCAGCGTGCGGAATCGGGAGTGCCGGTGCCTTCCAGCAGGCCGGGGATTTCGCGGAACTGCCGACGCACCTCGTCCACGATACCCTGCGCCGCCCGGCCCACGGCCTGCATGGTCAGGGCCGAGAAGATGAACGGAAGCATCGCGCCAATGATCAGTCCCACCAGAATTTCCGGCTGCAACAGGTTGATGCCGAGGCTTCCTGCCACTAGCTTGCCGTCTTCCCCGATTTCGATAAGGTTGGCGGTCACCGAGTAGGCGGCCAGCAGGGCCAGGGCGGTCAGGGCCGCCGAGCCGATGGCGAAGCCCTTGCCGGTGGCGGCGGTGGTGTTGCCCAGGGCGTCCAGCGCGTCGGTGCGCTCCCGTACCTCGGGGTCCAGGTTGGCCTGCTCGGCGATGCCGCCCGCGTTGTCGGCCACCGGTCCGTAGGCATCGGTCGCCAGGGTGATGCCCAGCGTGGACAGCAACCCGACTCCGGCCAAGGCCACGCCGTAGAATCCGGCGAACCAGTAGGACAGCAGGATGGCAATGGACACGCAGATGACAGGTATGAGAGTGCTCAACATACCGCTGGCGATGCCCTGGATGATTACCGTGGCCGCGCCGGTTTCAGAGGCGGCGGAAACCCTTTGTGTCGGCTTGTAGCTGTAAGAAGTGAAGTACTCCGTTGCCAACCCGATAATCGTGCCGGCCACCAGCCCTGCGACGACACAGCCGAACCACCACCAGTTATTCGTCAAGGTAATAGTCAGGATGGCGACGAAGATAATCAGCAGGCCGCCGGCGGCGAATATGCCGTAGCGCAGCGACCACAACAACTTCTCGAAGTTGGCCTGCTCGCCGCTGCGGACTACGAAGGTGCCCAGTATGGCGGCGACGATGCCGGCACCGGCCAGGAGCATCGGGAACACTGACTGCGAGTCGGTGAACTTGCTGCCCGCCGCGCCTGCCACGACCACGGCGCTGGCTGCCAGGGCCACGGCGGAGATGATGGAACTGACGTAGGACTCGAACAGATCGGCGCCCATGCCCGCCACGTCGCCCACGTTGTCGCCCACGTTGTCGGCGATGACGCCGGGGTTGCGGGGGTCGTCCTCGGGGATTCCCGCTTCTATCTTGCCCACCAGGTCGGAGCCCACGTCGGCGGCCTTGGTGAAGATGCCTCCGCCCACGCGGGCGAACAGGGCGATGGAACTGGCCCCGAACCCGAATCCGACAACGACGCTGATATTCTGGAAAATCAGGTAGAGAATGGTAACGCCCAGCAGGCCGATGCCCACCACGGTTACGCCCATAACCGTGCCACTGGAGAAGGCCACGCGCAGGGCCGGGTTCAGCCCGCGCATCGCGGCGGCGGCGGTCCGGACATTGGCTCGCACGGCCACGTTCATGCCGATGTATCCGGCGGTGCCCGAACAGATTGTTCCAACCAGGTAGGAGATAGCTGTGGCTGGCACCGGTAGATCATGGTCAAAGATTGTGTAGTCCAGTACGCCCAGTATCACGGTTACGACAACCACGAAGGGCACCAGCGTCAAATACTCGCGCCGGAGGAACGCTCCCGCTCCCTCTCGGATGGCGTCGCCGATGCTGCGCATCAACTCGTTGCCAGGATCAGCGGCGAGGACGCGCATAGCGGTGAAAGCGGCGAAAACGAGGGCTACGGCCCCTGCGGCCAAGGCGACAATAAGCGATTCCATGCAGTCTCTCGGAGGGTGTGAGTAGGGAGGTTTGGGGGCTTTTTTAGCACCGGAAATTTATCACAAACCGCCCGGAGTGTCAAACGGAATTCGTCGCAGCGCAGGGTAATCGCGCTTGGAATTCCAAGACTCCGCCTGTCTTGGCGGGGGCGGAATTCTGGGGCTTGACGCCCTTGATTTCCTTCCCGGGGCAAGAGTTTATGGATTCCCGCTTTCACATCAATGACGGCTCCAGGCGTCACCTGATGCCGGTGGGCGATGTGTCTTGCATGGGAAAGTTCCCCGGCCCTTTCCCATGCGCTTATAATGGAAAACCGAACTCGACTGCAAATCGGAGTAGCAGGCAAAATGCGCAGCAAGGACGAAGTTCGCGAGGCGGTGTGGTCGGCGATGGAAGCTGCCGGGGCCGCCCATACCCTCAAGCTGCACGACAAGATTCCCCACTTCCGGGGCTGCGAGGCCGCCGCCGACCGCGTTGGCGAGCTAGAGGCTTGGCAGGAAGCCCGCGTCATCAAAGGCAACCCCGACAAGGCCCAGCGTCCCCTGCGGCAGAAGGCGCTGGAGGAGGGCAAAACGCTCTACATGGCCGTGCCGCGCCTCCGGCAGGAACAGTGCTTTGTGGAGCTGGACCCGGCAACGATGGGCGCGTCGCCCGCCGAGGCATCGACCATCGCCGGGGCCTTCCGCTGGGGTCGGCCGGTATACGTCGAAGAGATGCGCCCGGTTGACCTGGTAGTCTCCGGCTCGGTGGCAGTCAACCGGCTGGGAACGCGGGTCGGCAAGGGCGGCGGCTTCGCCGACCTGGAGTACGGCCTGGCCATCGCCGCCGGCATCGTGTCGCCGCATACGCCGGTGGTCAGCACAGTTCACCCTATGCAGCTCTTGAACGAAGACCTGCCCTACACCCGCCACGACGTGTTCCTCGACTACGTGGTAACACCCGACGAACTCCTCCAGTGCAGCGGCGCCATGCCCCGCCCGACTGGCATCTACTGGGACGATCTGACCCCGGCTAAAATCCGGCAGATCCCGCTGTTGAAGAAACTGCGGGAGCAGGCGGGCTGACGTTAGGGGGAAGTTCCCTCTCCCTCCGAGAGAGGGTGAGGGTGTTTCCCTGGGGTTAGCGGGATAACGATTCAGCGGGCGGCCTGACCCGTCCAGCGGACAACCACAGCCCGGCAAGTATCAGCCATATCAGGAAACCGATGCCCGTTATCCGGTGAACCACGGTGGCGCCGTCAACCCAGATGAACAGCATCGCCACCCCCAGCACGGCGACAACCGGAGCGGAAACGCGCAGGAACCCGTCTATCCGCCACTGCACCGGCCCCAGCGCCACCAACCCCAGCCCGGCCAGCGTGAAGCCCAGCGAGCCGGTGATCCAGCGTACCGAGAACAGCGTCTGCTCGGTGCCGAGTGCCGATGCCATTCCTTGGGTATATATGCGGGTTGCCTGCGGTTCCGGGGCCATCACAGCCAGCGCGATGGCTGACGCGCCGGAGACAGCGGAGGCAATTCCCGATGCGGCCAGCAGCACTGCAACAACAGCCATCGCGGTGGGATGATGCTCACCGATGGCCCGCCACAGGTAAAACCCAGCAGCCATCAGCATCAGTCCGCCCACTAACCGGGCCGCACCGCCAACGCCGTAAGCCGTGGCGGCGCCGCCGATGGCCGCAAAGGATTCCTCGGGGGTTGGCAGGTCTGCGCCCGCCATCAAGCGAGCCGGGACGGATATTGCCGTCGCCAGTGCGGTCAGAAGGAGGAAGACCCCGGCGATGCGGTAATCGGGCATCAGAGCAGACGCCGACACTTGGGAGTGAGCGGGTCGGGCATCAGATAAGAAGGTTGTAGTTGGCGGGCAATGCCCCCCGGCCAGTCAGGGCATTGGCTAAGGCGGGGCCGCGACCTTCGGCGACGGCCACCCCGGTAAGCACCTGTAGAGCCACTTGCATTCCGCTGGCAGGTGGTGTTGCCTCTACGCCTACCGCTTGGGCCAGGTCGCTGCCGTGGATTACCAGTTCCATGGTGCGGAGTTGCAGGTAGTCTATGAGCCTCATCCCGCCTTGGGGCGTGGCGAGGATGAAGTCTTCATCAAGGTCGTTGACTCTGTCGCGGGCCATGTTCAGGAAGCCGCGGACCATCATCTGCGGGTTGTCCATGATTTCCAGCCCGGCTGACCGGCCCAGCTCCGCCACGCGATCGGGATTCGCGTTCTGTCTCACGTTGAGAATCCACTGTGTCGTGGACTCAACATCCACCTGCGGCGCGGGCTTCTCCGAATAACCGACGACAGTGCTGATGGAGCGGTAGGCATGGCCTGCCAAGTCGCGCACCGTCCACTGGCCCAGCGCCGGCTCCTCCCAACCGTCAATGTCCACTCCGTCCACCAGCCCAGCGAAGAACTCGGCTGATTCCAGGTACGCTTCTCTAATTTTGTCGCCGAAAGGGCTTCGGGAACTCATGTGATCCTCCATACCAATGGCGATTGGGAACGCCCCACCCTAACCCTCCCCTGGAGGGAGAGGGAACTTATGGTTCGCCTACCAGGTTCTCCACTTCCAGCGACTTCATCAGGCCGCTGATCTGGGCCCAGGTGTCGTCCTCTACGAAGATGCCGTCCCGTCGCCTGGTCTGCTCGGTGCGATGCTCGATTTCGCCGGGGTACAGCACCTCGCTGAACCCGGCGGCTGGCGGCGAATCCTTAACGAACTCGACGAACTCGCCCATGTCCTTCTTGAACTCGTCCAGCGGGCGGAAATGCTCCAGATTGAAGGCGGCGATGAAGCAGCCGTCGTTGTGGCGGCCCTCCGGGTCTATGCCAAAGCCGAGGCCGGTCAGGAGACCGGAAAGGACCTCGACCATGAACGACAGCGCGTAGCCCTTGTGCCCCTGGTCCACGCCCACCGGCAGTATGGCCCCGCCGGAGAAGTAGTCGTTGGGGTCGGTGGTCGGGTTGCCCTCCCGGTCAACGATCCAGCCGAGAGGGATGGACTCGCGGCGGTTGCGGGCCAGGGAAATCTTGCCCAACGCGACGGTGCTGGAAGCCATGTCCATCAGCACCGGGCCGTCGAGGTCGCTGGGCATACCGATGCAGATGGGGTTTGTGCCCAGCTTGCGGGCTCGCCCGCCGAAAGGGGCGACGTGCTTGGGGGCCGCGCCGGAGTCGGCGGTAATCATGCCGATCATGCCCTCGGCAGCGGCCATGGTCGGGTAGTCACCCAGCCGGCCGATGTGGCTCTGGCTGTGAACGGTGATGGCGGCGACGCCGTGGGTGCGGGCCTTGTCTATCGCCATCCGCATGGCTCGTTCAGTCACCACGAAGCCGAAGCCCCAGTTGCCGTTGATGACGGCGGTACAGGGAGCCTCCCGCTCCACCACGAAGGGCGCGCCGGGGACGATGTGTCCGACGTCGATGCGGTCGGCGTAGGTGGGAATCTGGATGACGCCGTGGGAGTCGTGGCCGCACAGGTTGGCCTTGACCAGATGCGCGGCGACCACCTCGGCCTCGGCCTCCGGGGTGCCCTTGGCGCGGTAGATATGGTAGGCCGCCTTGTGCAGGTATTCAGGCGAAAAAACGGGCATAACGAGACCTCGGGCGTAGCAGGGTTAGTTTAAAGACAGTTCATTGGGGAAACCGCCATAAGTCTAGCCCGCCCCCTGGTCATTGTCCAGAAACGGACTTTGAGTAGATAGCGTTCCGAATTAGGTGGTTGAGACGCTTACCCGACATTAACATCCACTACCCCTGGATTCCCGCGAAAGCGGGAATGACGGACCGTAAGCTGCCATATGGGTTGGCGCGATGCCACAGTTGGCCGAGACCTCTCATGGCTTGGCGGGCAAGGTCGTATGACTCCTGGCGAAGGCGGTCGAGTTCCTGGCGAAGGCGGTCGAGTTCCTGGCGAAGGCGGTCGAGTTCCTGGCGAAGGCGGTCGAGTTCCTGGCGAAGGCGGTCGAATTCCTGGCGAAAGGATGGGTCTTGGAGCCAGCGGCGGAGGGTGCTCTCGGCTACGCCGGCGTCTCGGGCGGCCTGGGCCTGGGCGAGAGCTATCCTGGGGAGGGCGGCCTGCTGGCGGAAGGTGAGTTCGGAAATTTTGATTTCCCGGTCATTTCCGGTCATTTCGGGCCGTTGTGTCTGAGCGTCGGAGGCGGGAGTAGTGTCGGAGTTGAGTTTGGAATCGGGGTTTCGCTTGGTGAGCTTGGAGCAGGGAGTCTTTTCTTGGTTTTCAGGCATCTCGCACGTGGTAGCCTCAGTGGCTTTGTGGTTTTGGCCCCAGTGATACGGGGAGCCGCAGGCCATGTGTTTACTATAGTACAAAGGTTCTGTTACTTTGGCAAGTGGGAAGAGGCGATAGCGTTCCGAATTAGGTGGTCGAGACGGGTACCCGACATTAACACCCACTACCCTTGGATTCCCGCTTTCGCGGGAACGACGGACCGTAAGCTGCCATACCATCTAAATTGGAACGCTATCACTTTGAGTATGGAGAGCACCTCCGCTCCGGCTTCTTGACCGCATTGGGGGCTATTCCTATAATCGACAGTCAAGAATTCAACAGTCAAGAGGAATGTAACTCCCTTTGGTTCAGCCGACACAGCAAAATATCGAAGACTTGGCAAGCGCGGCCCTCGCTGAGCTATCGGCGCTGGACAGCCCAGACGCCCTGGAACAGTGGCGCATAGCCTATCTTGGGCGGCGCGGCACCCTGACCACCTTGCTCAGGGCGCTGTCCGGGCTGGACATAGAGGAACGCCGCCGCATCGGCGCCTTGGCCAACCAGACTAAGGAATCGCTGGAAAACGGGTTGGAAGCCCGCACGCAGCAGATTAACGAAGCCGCGCTATTGCGGGCGGCGCAGGAAGACCGCCTCGACGTCACCCTGCCCGGAAGGCCCCCGGCAGAGGGGCGGCTGCATCCCACCACGCAAATTGTCCGCGAAATCTGCGCCGCCTTCGTTGGCATGGGTTTCAGCGTGGTCGAAGGCCCCGAAGTCGAGTGGGACCATTACAACTTTGAGATGCTCAACATCCCCAAGGGGCACCCGGCGCGGGATATGTGGAACACCCTCTGGGTGGACTACACCAACGAAGCAGGCGAGCAGCCCATGCTGCTCCGCACTCACACCTCGCCGATGCAGGCGCGGGTGATGGAAAGCCGCAAACCGCCGGTGCGGGTCATCGTTCCCGGCAAGTGCTACCGCTATGAGGCCACCGACGCCACCCACGAATGGCACTTCTACCAAGTGGAAGGGCTGGCGGTGGACGAGGGCATTACCTTCGCCAACCTGAAAGGCACGCTCTACGAATTCGCCCGCCGACTGTTTGGCGAAGAGCGTAAAGTGCGCTTCCGCTGCGACTATTTCCCCTTCGTCGAGCCGGGCGTGGATATGTCGATTGACTGCTTCGCCTGCAACGGAGAGGGAGGGGGTTGCCGCATCTGCCGCGACAGCGGTTGGATCGAAATCATGGGGGCCGGCATGGTCCACCCCCGAGTGCTGGCCGGCGTCGGATACGACCCGGGCAAGTACACTGGCTTCGCCTTCGGCTTGGGGCCGGAGCGCATCGCTATGCTGAAATACGGCATAGACGACATACGCCACTTCTACGCCAACGACCTGCGGTTCCTCCGCCAGTTTTAGAGAAGGACAAGTTGTTATGGATGCGGCAACAATTCAGGCGGTTGCGGCGAGGAATTGCGCCGCACCAACGAAGAAACCCGCGAGGAAGTGCGCCGCACCCGTGAGAAATTGCTGGCGGAGATGCGTCGCGGAAATGCCCAACTGCCGGCAGCTCTGAACGGACATACGCACTTCAGGGACATCTGCGCTGCCGTGTTACATAAATTGCCTGCCATTGCCTGCCGAAGACGACTAGAATCTCATCTGTTCTCTGCACCAGAAGGAATCCCGAGACCCTACGAACTGAGGCCCTGATTGAAAGTTCCCCTTAGCTGGCTCCGGCAATACGTCAACGTGGATATCCCCGCCGCTGACCTCGCCCACCGGCTGACGATGGCTGGCGTGGAAGTGGGCGAGGTACAGGAAACCGGCGGTTGGAGCGATGTGTACGTCGGCAGCGTTACTTCCGTCCGGCGGCACCCCAACGCCGACCGGCTCCGGCTCTGCACTGTCACCACTGGTTCCGATGAGATGGAGGTGGTGTGCGGCGCGCCCAACGTGGCCGCCGGGCAGAAAATTTGCTTCGCCCGCGTCGGCGCATATCTCTACGATGCCCACAGTCAACGGCACGAAACGCTGGCAGCGGCCCGCATTCGCGGTGTCGAATCGCAGGGAATGATCTGCTCCGAGCTGGAGTTGGGCTTGGGCAGCGACCATACGGGCATCATTGTGCTGCCCGAGGACGCGCCGCTGGGAGAGCCGCTGTCTGACTACTTGGGCGATACAATTCTAGACTTGGAATTGACCCCCAACCGGCTGGATTGCCTCTCGATGCTGGGCGTAGCCTATGAGGTGGCGGCCCTTACCGGCGGCAAGGTCACCGAGCCGGAAATCCGGTATGAAGAAAGCGGCCCACCCATAGGCGAGCGGGTCGGCATCTCCATCGCCGACCCCGACCTGTGCCACCGCTACACCGCGACGGTCATTGACGGCGTTCGCATCGGTCCCTCGCCCCAGTGGTTGCAGGACCGGCTGACCCGGGCTGGGCTGCGGCCTATCAGCAACGTAGTGGACGTCACCAACTTCGTCATGCTGGAATACAACCAGCCACTCCATGCCTTTGACCTCGGCGCCGTCAAGGACGCCACGGTCATCGTGCGCCGCGCCCGGCCCGGAGAGAAGCTGACCACGCTGGACGGTGTTGATCGGGCGCTGACCACCGAGAATCTGGTCATCGCCGACTCCCACGACGCCATCGGCCTGGGCGGCGTCATCGGCGGGGCCAACAGCGAGATTGGCCCCGAGACCCGCACGGTGCTACTGGAGTCGGCCAACTTCAACGCCGCCAACAACCGCGAGACGGCAACGTCCATGGGGTTGCGAACCGAGGCTACGCTGCGCTTTGAGAAGGGGCTGCGGTCTGAACTGGCGCCCTTGGCCCTGCGGCGGGCCACGGCACTGATTCAGCAGGTAGCGGGCGGCACGGTTGCTCGCGGCATCATTGACGTTTACCCCGAACCGCCTGATGCTCCATTGAGCGTGACGCTGACAGCCAAAAGGTTGCGGCAATCGCTGGGCATGGACCTGCCCCTGTCTTCGGCGCAGTCGGCCCTCGAATCGCTGGGGTTCACCTGCATGGCAAACAGAGATGCTCTTGAAGCAACCATCCCCTGGTGGCGCAACGACGTGAACATCGAGGATGACTTGGTGGAGGAGGTTGTGCGTGTCATCGGGTACGACGCCGTACCCACGGTGATGCTGTCTACCCCCATACCCTTCCACAGCCCTTCACCGGCAATCGACCTGCGGGATGAAGTAAAGGACCTGCTGGCCGCGGGGGGAATGCAGGAGGCCATCAACTACACACTGGTGTCGCAGGAGGTGTTGGACCGTATACCGTCCGTCGACGGCGTGGCCCCACCAATGCGCCTCGCCAACCCGATGAGTGCGACCCACGAATTCCTGCGTCCGACGCTTCAGGTCGGGCTGCTGGCAAATCTGGCCGCCAACCAGGCTCAAGGCCCCGGCCCCTTCCGCCTGTTTGAGGCTGGGCGGGTCTTCCTGCCCCGCAGCGGCGACCTGCCGGAAGAGGTGGAACTGGTGGCTGCCGTAGTGGCTGGACGGCGCGGCGAAGAGTCATGGCTGGCTTCGCCCGATGGCAGCGGCGGCATGGACTTCTACGACGCCAAGGGCATGGTGGAGTGGCTGCTGGAGAGTCTGGGCATCCGAGCCGACTGGGAGCCGGGCGAGCATCCGGTCTACCAGCCCGGTCGTTGCGCCGTGGTCAAGGCCGACGGGACCGAGCTAGGCTTCGCCGGCGAAGTCCACCCCGCGATTAGGGAGCGCTTCGGGCTGGACTTCGGCGCGGTGGCGGGATTCGAGCTGCGGCTGTCGTCCCTTCTTGATGCGCTGCCGGAGTCGGTGCGGCATTTCGCGTCCTTACCCCGCTTCCCGGCAGCCACCCGCGACCTGGCTCTGATTGTTCCTGCCGACGTTTCAGCGGGCCGCGTGACCGGGCTGATTCTGCGGCACAGAATGGTGCAGCGGGCCGAGCTGTTCGACATCTACTCCGGCGAGAACCTGGCACCGGGAACCAAGTCGCTGGCCTTCCATGTCCACTTCCAGGCCGCAGACCGCACACTGACCAATGATGAGGTGAGCCGGTCGCTGGACGGCCTGCTGCGCACCCTGGAGCGGGAAGCAGGGGCCACTCTAAGGAGTTAGAATAGGGGGCCAGATCAATACTTTCTCCCTCCGGAAGACGGTCGGGGTGAGGGCGTTCCGCTTGAACAGGGTTGACTCGCAGCAGTCTTTATGGAGAACTCGATGACAACTCCCGATTTCGACGAAGCAGACAGTTACGAAGCCCAAGCCCGCGAGTTCCTGGACGGAAGCCGGGACTATGAATCCGGGGCTATAAGTGAGCAAATAGAGAGCATGGCGGAACTGCTCGAACTTCTGACGCCGCTGAAAGGGCTGGACTTCGGCAGCTAACATTACGCTCATCATCAACCGATATTAAACACAGAACCCTGTACTCCGAGTTCTTCTCCCCTAAATTTGGGAGGCGCAAAATGGCGACACATCATGGACACAACCAGGGCCATCACGAGGAAGCGGCCCATCACCACGGCCACAGCCACGCCGGGGAGGATATGTTGAGCGTGGAGGAGGCCTATGAGCGAGTGATGGCCAGCTTTGCGCCCCTGGAGCCGGTCGAGGCCCCGCTGCTGGAGTGCCTGGGGCAAACATTGGCCGAAGACATCACTTCGCCTCTGGCCCTGCCTCCGCTGGCCAACTCGGGGATGGATGGCTACGCCCTGCGCAGCGGCGACATTGCCGGGGCGACGGCAGATTCGCCGCGCCGCTTGCCGGTTGTCGGTATCGTCGCCGCTGGGCAGATGCCGGAGCGGGCCGTTGAGTCCGGCACGGCAATGCGCATAATGACCGGCGCGCCGGTGCCCGACGGAGCCGACACCGTGGTGCCCTTCGAGGAAACCGACGAGGTGCAGCGCAAACGTGAGGGCCGTCCGCTGGACGAAGTGGCGATTTTCACGGAGATGCCCGCAGGGGCCAATGTCCGCCCGGCCGGGGAGGACATCCGCAAGGGGGAACTGGTGCTGAAAGCGGGCACCGTGGTTCGCGCCGCCGAGGTGGGCGTTCTCGCATCGCTGGGCCTTGACCGGGTCAGGGTTATCCGCCGTCCCGTAGTCTCGGTGCTGGCCACCGGCGACGAACTGGAAACCGCCGGCTCCGCCCTGTCTGGCGGCAGGATATACGACAGCAACAGCTTTAGCGTGGCCGCGTCGGTGGTGGCTTGCGGCGGCGTTCCGAGGTTGCTGGGCATCGCCCGCGACAACTTGGACGACCTTCATGCCAAGCTGGCCGCCACCGAAGGCTCCGACTTGGTGATAACATCGGCGGGCGTCTCCAAGGGCGACTACGACATCGTGAAGGACGTGTTGGAACAACGGGGGGCGATGAACTTCTGGTCGGTGCGAATGCGCCCGGCCAAGCCCCTTGCCTTCGGGCATCTGCGGGGCAACGGCGGCAAGAACGTGCCACTGCTGGGACTGCCGGGCAACCCGGTGAGCGCCATGGTGGCCTTCGAGATGTTTGCTCGTCCGGCCATTCAGGCCATGCTGGGCCGGGTGGTGCGCCCGCGCCCCGCGGTGGACGGTGTGCTGACCGGGCCAATCCGCAACTACGACGGCCGCCGGGTCTACGCTCGAGTCGAGGTTGAGCGCCGGGACGGGGTCTACTACGCCACGCCCACCGGCCCACAGGGTTCCAATATCCTGACCTCGATGTCTCGGGCCAACGGCCTGGCGATTTGCCCCGAAGACCTGCCCGCCAAACAGGCCGGCGAGCAGGTGCGCATTATCATGCTGGACTGGAACGAAGAGGTGGACCTATGACCATTGCCGGGCCGGAAATTACCGGGGCCCCTGAAGGACAGACACCGGGCAGCGGACGCTATCACATCAGCCTGTCCCGGCTGGAGGAGTTGAACCGCTCGGCAGTCCATCTCATCGCGGGACGCCTTACCGATGCCTGCCCCTCTTATGGCAGACCGTACTCGGACTTGGACCCGGTGGCCCTGATCCGGGAAATACGAGAGTTCAACGTCGATACAGATGACTTCATCCGCTTCGATATGCCGATAAAGGAAATAATCTTCCGCATGCTGCTGGCGCAAGGCAACGATCCCATGTCGCTGAGCGGCCTGCACCATGAGCTGACCGACCGTTGGAGCAACGCTCTCAGGCCGATCTCGATAGACGAGGCGCACCTGAGCCGCGTGCTGGATTCCGATACCTACTACGGATTCGCGCAGGCGTAGGGGTATGGAAATAGAGGAAGACCCAAAGAAGCCAGGAGCGCATAGCTCCTGGCGATTTCTTTTTGGCGACCGGGAAGCCGACTAATCAGACAGCGGCGGCGGTCAGTTGCTCGCGGGCCGTTTCCACCAGCTTGGCGAAGGCGGCCTCGTCGCGGACGGCCAAGTCGGCCAGGATCTTGCGGTCCAATTCGATGTCGGCCAGTTTCAGACCGTGAATGAACTGGCTATAGGGCATATCAGCGGCGCGGCAAGCGGCCCCGATGCGAACGATCCACAGGCTTCGAAACTCGCGTTTGCGCTCGCGGCGGTGACGGTAGGCATGGGACCACGCATGCATCACCGCTTCTTTGGCCCACTTGTAGTTGCGGTGAGAAGCGCCGTGAAATCCCCTGGCCGCCTTGAGAATCTTCTTGTGCCGACGGCGCTTGGTAACGCCGCGTTTTATTCGTGCCACGGAACGGTCTCCATCTGGGGCGCCGGCCGGCTAGCCATAGGGCATTAACCGCTTCAGACGCGGTACGTCAGCGGCTGCGACTCCAATCTTGTCGGAATACTTGCGGGTCACCTTGGTGGGCTTCTTTCGCCGCAGGTGGCTGCTCATTCGCTTGCGGCGGAGGAGCTTACCCGAGCCGGTTACGTGAAAGCGGGCTTTGGCGCCTTTGTGTGTTTTAAGTTTTGGCATCAGCCAGTTCTTCTACCTGTTCCGGCTGGTTTTCGCCGGATTGGTTTTCGTCGGATTGGTTGTCCTGATTCTTGGTGGACGGCGCACGCTGCGCTGCCCGCTCTTCGCCCTTCTGCAACGACGGGATGAGCACCATCGAGAGTGACCGCCCCTCCATTGCGGGGGCACGCTCCAAGCGTACATCGTCCTTCAACTCGTCCGCAACCCGCCGGAGTACGGAAAGCCCCAACTGCTGGTGGGCCGCCTCCCGTCCGCGGAAGCGAACGGTGAGCTTGACCTTAGAGCCGTCGTCGATGAATTCCCGCACCTTGCGGACCTTGGCGTTGAGGTCGTGAATCCCGATATTGGGGCGAAAGCGCACTTCCTTCTGCTCAGTGCTTTTCTGGCCCCTCTTGGACTCTTTTTCCTTCTTGGAAGACAGGTACAGCAGCTTGCCGTAGTCAAGCAGCCGACATACGGGAGGATCGGAATTGGGCGCGACTTCCACCAAGTCCACCTCGGCGTCGCGCGCCATCTGGAGCGCCCGGCGGGTTTCCATGACCCCCAACTGCGAACCGTCTCCACCGATGACCCGAACCTGATGGCTGGTTATTCGTTCGTTTACCCGATACTGCCTGGCGATGCTGGCCTACCTCCAATGAATTATGCCCCATCCTTGCCGATGGACATAAAGCAATCTACCATACGCCTGCGCCGCCGTCAACGCGCTCTGGGCAACAGTTTCCCGCCGGTCTAATGGCTTTCGCCCAGGTTAAAGCCCCCGGGTGGTCGGCGAGCCGCCGCTACTCGTCGTTGGGGTCGTCGTCCGGGTCGAGCAGCGGGCCAGGGCTGCCGCTGAAGTCCAGGCCTTGCAGGAACTCCTCTATCTGCGGCGACAGAGGAGGAATGGGAGCTTGGCCTGGGGACGCCTCACGGTTCTCCCGGTCGTACCGTTCCTCCAGCCGCGACAGCAGCCTGGACACCTCGGACGTATCGGACACGATGTGCTGCAACGATTCGTACTGCTGGACTCCGCGCTCCCGGTCCTCCAACCGGTTCGGCAGCCCGTAGATGCGGCACAGAATGCCGGTCAGCCGGGCCGTTCCGGTGAAGTCCTCTTCCACCTGGAAATACTGGGGCAGATGCACCACGAATATGCGGGTTTCCATCTTCATGGACTCGGCGTGCTGGAAAATCAGTTGGGTGATGGTGGTCGGCCCCTCGTAGTCACTGGGTCGCACCTCCACCATCCGGTACTCTTCTTCGTTGGAAGCGTCCACCGTCCCTCCCGATACCAGCAGCGGGCGGGTGTGCGGCACCATGTCATACATTGCGCCGATCATCGAGTATCGTTTCACTCCCAGCTTACCCAACATCTCTGCGACCGAGTCGGTCAAGTCCTCGCCGTAGGCGTGGGGTTCCAGCAGATGCAGGGTGATGAGGTCCGGCCCGTTCTCTCGCACGGCGACCTTGACGGTGGTGGAGGGGATGGTGTACTCCCGCTTGCCCTGCCGCAACACCGACTTTGGGCGGTATCGGGTGAAGTCGTAGAAGCGCCCGGGACGGACCAGCCGCCCGACTTCCTTCGCACCCAAGTGACGCTCGATTCGGCGCAAGCTGAGGCTGCCTACGCTGCCTACGTCAATCCAAGGCCGCAGAACGGCAAGGACGTGCGGATCTTTCAGCTCCGGAAGCGGTTCGTCGAACTCAAAATCTCCAATACGCATATTTCTAGTTTGCCAGCACCGCCCTATGTTGGCAAGTGCGAATGCGGCGCGAACTTGGAGCCTGCGAACCGGGCGGTTTCCAAGTTGAGCGGTGGCGGCCATTGGGATAACATAGCGGAACGGCGCCGATGTGTGTGGGAGAGGCAAGGCTCAAGGGTTCAGGGTTCGAGTGTATCTCTGTCAGGGCGGATTGATAGATCTGGTGTACGCCCTGGGAGTATGGAACAACGGTCGATGATGTTCATTGTGGTTCTCTTGTTAGGGCTTTTGACCGGGCTGAGTTGCGCCGGGGCGGAGCAGCAGGCGACGCCGCCAGGGCCCACCCCCGCGCCGGAGCAGCAGGTGGTGCGTATCGGCGGCGCATCCTACTCGGTGGACATGGCGGTTCTGCCCGAAGAGCGTCGTCAGGGCTTGTCGGGTCGCGAGCACATGGCCCAGGACGCCGGGATGCTGTTCGTGTTCGAGGAGGAGCAGCAGCTTCACTTCTGGATGAAGGAAATGCGGTTCCCCCTGGACATCATCTGGATCGACGCCCAGTGCCGACTGGTTGGCGTGTCCGCCGAGGTGCCGACACCTGTCCCCAACGCAGGGAACGATGACATACCAAGGGCGCAATCTCCTTTACCCGCCCGCTTCGTCCTGGAAGTGAACGCCGGCGAAGCGGCGCGCAACGGGCTGTCTGAGGGCGACGCGGTAGAATTTCAAGGAGCAATTGCGGGTCAGTACGGCTGCTGATCCCAGGCTCTGCTACAAGAAAAAGACAGGAATTTAGATGGACATTCTGGTATTCGGCTCTATGGCCTACGACCGCATTATGAATTTCGGGGGCCACTTCAGGGACCACTTTCTCCCCGACCAACTTCACAACATCAACGTCAGCTTCCTGGTTAACAGCCTGAGCGAAAACTTCGGCGGCACCGCCGGGAACATCGCCTACTCGCTGTCGCTGCTGGGCGAGAAACCCCGCATCGTGGCCACCGTGGGCAGCGACTATCACCGCTATTTCGAGTGGTTGGAGTCCTGCGGAATCGGCACCGGCGATATGCGAGTGGTGGCCGAGGAACTCACTGCCGGGGCCTATATCACCACAGACCTGGACGGGAACCAGATTACCGGCTTCAATCCGGGCGCGATGAAGCAGCAGGCCGGTTTCAGCTACGAAGGCACAGACCCGTCGGACACCATCGCCATCGTCGCCCCCGGCAACATTGACGACATGATGGAATTCACCGCAAAGCACCACGAAATGGGCATCTACACCATCTTCGACCCTGGGCAGTCGCTCCCCATGTGGAAGCCACAGGACTTGGGGCGGTGCATTGAGCAATCCAATATGCTCGTCTGCAACGACTATGAACTGGGGCTGATTTCCAGCAGCACTGGCCTCTCCCGGCCCGCCCTTGTGGGAATGGTGGATCACCTGGTAGTGACCCGGGGCGAGCAGGGGGCCGAGCTGAATTCCAGAGGTTCGCTGGAGTCGGTACCGGTAATCCCCACCGATGCGGTTGACCCAACTGGAGCCGGCGACGCCTTCCGCGGCGGCCTGATCAAGGGTCTGGCCACAGGCGTCGAGATGAAACGCGCGGTGCAGATGGGCGTGGCCTGCGGCTACTACGCTGTGCAGGTCAACGGCACGCAGACATACAGCTACACGCAGGAAGAGTACGACCGGACGCTGCGGGAACGTTTCGGGGAGTGATGCCCGACAATCTACAAGCACTTCGGGCGGAACTTTGCGGTTGAGAAACTTGGCCGGCTCTTCTTGCTTCCAGATTGGTAACCAGGTTGGGAATCTAGTTGGGAATCTGCCGATACCGCTTTTAGCTAATCCATCGCACTGCACTCCCCAAGCGTTGCCGCGCCCGATGGCTTTCGCTACAATCTGCACAATCTGCGGGGCGGCTCGGTGGCCGTCTGTGACCATACGCCGGGGATTTGAGCCTTGACCGAAGAAGCTACGTTTCCGCCGCCGCTGGGCCATGGGCCCCTGGACGGCGTGAAAGTTCTGGATCTCAGCGAGGACATCGCAGGGTCCTTCTGCGCGCGCCTGCTGGCCGACTATGGGGCCGAGGTGCTGAAGCTGGAGCCGCCCGCCGGAGCGGCCCTGCGCCGGATGCCGCCCTTTTTCGGCGACGACCCGCACCCGGAGAAGAGCCTGTTCTTCCTGGCCATGAACCTGAACAAGAAGGGCGCTACCCTGAATCTGGAAACGGGCGCAGGCCGTCAACTCTTCAAGGAGTTGATCCCGCACGTTGATGTTGTTGTCGAGAGCTACCGACCGGGGTACTTGACCGACTTGGGCTTGGGTTACGAGGTGCTGGAGGCCATCAACCCGGGGCTGGTGCTGACGTCCATCACGCCCTTCGGGCAGACGGGGCCGTACAGCCAGTATGCCGGCGAAGAGATCGTCAACTACGCCATGGGGCTGATCATGAGCATCAGCGGGCGGCAGGATCGGGAGCCGCTGAAGCACGGCGGGTTCCAGGGGCAGTACGAGGGCGGGCTGAACGGCGCGGCGGCCACGGCCATGGCGCTGTTCATGCAGGGCAACACCGGCGAGGGGCAGCACATCGACGTGTCCATCACCGAGTGCGTGGCCTCGACGATGATGGCGACGCAGACGATGTATCCCTTCATCGGGGCGACGCAGCCGCGGCGCCGGGCTTCGGGCAGCAATTTCGGTCACCCCATGGCCTGCGAGGATGGCTGGATCATCGTGCAGACCGGCGGCGGGGCCACTTGGGAGACCATCGCCAACTTCTTCCGGGACCCCAGGCTGCACGAGCAGCGCTTCACCGACACGGCCGAGCGCAACCGCAACGGCGAGGAGCTGGACCGCATTGTCCTGGAGTCCATCAGCGAGCGGGGCAAGTGGGACCTGTTCACCGAAGCGGCGCACTCGCGGATGCTGTTCGGGCTGGTGCAGACGCCCTCGGAGCTGGCGGACTGCCCGCAACTGGAGTCGCGGGACTTCTACCGCGAGGTTGACCACCCGGTGATCGGGCGGGTCAAGGTGCCGGCGGTGCTGTTCAACCTGTCGCTGACTCCTTACCAGTACATCATGCCCGCTCCGACTTTGGGCCAGCACAACCGGGAGATTTATGCCGATGGGCTGGGCTACACCATGCAGGAACTGACCGTGCTTCGGCAGACGGACGCTATCTGATGACCTCACCAGACTCTCACCTCCACGCTAACCCTCCCACTCAGGAGGAGGGAACAATGTCGGGCGCCAACCCTCTCGCGGCGGGAACGGCAAACAGGCTGCCTCTCGAGGGTATCCGGGTTTTGGACTCCACCTACGTCTTCGCGCTGCCCTACGCCGGCGGGTTGCTGGCCGACATGGGCGCTGAGGTCATCAAGGTCGAGGGGCCTGGGCGGCCCGACGTTACACGGACGGGCGGCTACTCCGGCGTCTTCGCGGAGAACGACGTGGGCGAGGACTGGTGGAACCGGCCCTCGACGTACAATCTGATTCACCGGGGCAAGCAGTCCATCACGCTGGACATGACCGACGAGCGGGGGCGGAATCTGTTCCGGGAGCTGGTGATGGTCTCCGACGTGGTGATGGAGAACTTCACGCCCCGGGTGATGCGAAGCTGGGGGTTGGACTACCCCAATATGCGAAAGCTGCGGCCCGACGTGATCCTGGTGTCGAACACCGGGTACGGGCATGGCGGCGGGCCATACTCGGGGTATCCGGCGCAGGCTACGACTCAGGAGGCTACCCACGGGCACTGCTGGGTCACCGGCTACCCCGGCGAGGGACCAGCCAAGGCCGGGGCGTCCTTCGTGGACTTCCTGTCCACCTGGACGGCGCTGTTCGCCATCGGGGCGGCGCTGCGCTACCGCAGCCGCACCGGGCTGGGGCAGTGGGTGGACATGGGGATGTACCAGGCCGGTGTGATGTTCCTGTCGGAGTATGTGCTGGACTCCATCGCCAATGGGCGCGAGGGCGGGCGCATCGGCAACCGGCACCCGTGGCGGGCGCCGCAGGGCTGCTACCCGGCGGCGGGCCAGGACCAATGGATTACCCTGTCGGTGGGCGATGACGCCCAGTGGCGGGCCTTCTGTGGGGTGATGGGGCAGCCGGAGCTGGCCGCCGACCCGCGCTTCGCCTCGGTCATCGGGCGGCGGGAGAACCACGACGCGCTGGACGAAGTCATCGCCGCCTGGACTTCCACCCGCGACCGCTACGACACGATGCACGCGCTACAGGCCGAGGGCATCCCGTCGGGGCCGGTGCTGACGGGGCGGGACATCCACTACGACCCGCAATTCAAGAGCCGCAACTTTCTGGAGCGGGTGCAGTACCCGCCGGAGCGGAAGCTCGGCGAGCGGATGTTCCTGAGCCGTCCGTACAAGTTCTCCAAGAGTCCGCTGCGGATACAAGGGCCGTCTCCGGCCTTCGGACAGCACAATGAGCCGGCCCTGAAGGACCTGCTGGGCGTGCCGGAGGCAGCGTATCAGCAACTGGTGGAGGACGTGGTCATCAGCTCCGTGCCGACTTCCGGGGAGCCGTCGCCGGTGGTGCCGCAGCCTGAGGCCCTGGAGCGGGGCATCATCGCCTCGTGGGACCACGACTACCGCGAGCGGCTTGGGCTGGGGGAGTAGCTGTCCAGCACTCTCTTTGAACGCCTCTTTGCATAGCTTCAGTCTCCATCTTCCTTGAGGGCGCCGGTTTGGGGTTCGGGTGAAATGCCTGGCTGGATGATGGTTGCCCACGGACGGGACGCCCCCACCCTAACCCCCTCCCGCCGGGAGAGGGAACAACTAAAAGAGCCTGGAGCTACCCTCACGGTATACCCGCGCTCTTACGTGATCCCTGCATATACTCGGTTGCGCTGAGATAACGGGCCAGGGGTCTTCATTTTTGCAGGCGCGCGCCTTGGGGCGCTCCCAGGAGGCCGCAGCCCAGGGTAGAAGGGTGCGGAGGAGTTCATCGCAGTCTGGAAGCGTGTTCCGGCTGCGGCAGCGGTCCAGATAGTTGTGGAGGGCCAGGAAGGTGGGGAGGCGGAATCCTTGGCCGACCACCCGGCCGATTAAAGGATGGGACTGGGGCGCGGGTTGGCCGCAGGCGAGGGCCGCGTTCCACTGGAGACAGAATTCTTCGGCAACGGGGCGGAGGCGGACAACGGCCAAAGGGAGGGCCATTTTGCGGCGTAGGGCGTTGACGCGATTTCTGAGGTCTTTCATCGGAATTTTCGATTTTCCTCCCATTTCCTCTCATTTCCGCTCATTCCGGCCCATTCCGGCTGCCCGACCGGGTTGCCGGCGGGTTTACGGGGCCGCCGGGTAGGCTCAGGCTGACAGTATCTATGCTATAAGGGTGTATCCGGGCTTGGCAAGGGAGGGATGTCAGTCGATTGCTTCTTGACGGAGCTGTCCCGGCGCGGGCGGGGGGCCATACCTGCTCCAGCCGGGAACGCATGGGTTCCCGCTTTCGCGGGAATGCGGGTTTGGGGAGGGGAATTTGATCCCTTGATGGGGAACGCTGCCACCGCCTTATTCGTCCTTGACACCGCGAAAAGGCGGGGCATAAGCTAGAGATGAGGGCCCGTAGCTCAGTGGTAGAGCAGCCGGCTCATAACCGGCTGGTGGCAGGTTCGATCCCTGCCGGGCCCACTTCTTTTTCCCAGCTTGTGTAGGTGAACGATATTTTATGGAGGAGGACCACCATGCTAGATCACACAATCGTGCCTGCCTACGACAAGGTGAAGTCTGCGGAGTTCATCGCCCGTATGTTCGGGCTGAAGTACGAGGGGCCCTGGGGGCACTTCGCGCCGGTCAAGGTCAACGACATATTGACGCTGGACTTCGATGATTCGTACAACCCTCGTTCCAATCACTACGCCTTCCTGTCCTCTGACGAAGAGTTTGACGCGATCTTACAGCGGATCAAGGACGAGGGGGTCGTCTTCGTGAGCGGGCCGCGTTCCCGGACGGACGGGGAATAGGCACGATATCAGCGCACTTTCACGGGACAAGAAACTTCAGCCAACCTGCATAACCTTAGATTGGACAAAAGGAGACAAAGAGATGGTATCGAACGACCGGACCATATTGGACGAAGTGCTGCGAAGGGGTATGGGCGAAATTAGCTCTAGCACCACTGAAATTCCCTTTTTGAATATTTCACAGCCGAGCAGGTCCTGAAGGCCTACGACTTGTCATCTGATGAAATCGAGTCTGGGCTGGTGGGTAACGGCGGGGACGGCGGAGTAGATGCGATATATCTGCTTGTGAACGGTGAGTTGGTGCAGGAGGAATCAGATTTCAGTAACCTTAAACGAGACATTGTCATCGACCTGATAGTGGTGCAATCAAAGATCAGTGCTGGATTCCAGGAGACACCAATCGAACGATTTAATTCCGTTAGCAACGATCTGTTCGACCTCTCTAAAGACTTGTCGAAACTAGTAGGAATTTATAACGAGTCGCTCTTGGAAGTGATTAGGTTCTGTTGACATTTCGCTGTTGCGGGTCATTCCGGGGGAATAGCGACGAAGAATCCTGGACTTATCACTCCGATTCAAGGCCATTAGTGCTTTCCTGCACTTGGAATGCTAGTAGGAATTTATAACGAGTCGCTCTTGGAAGTGATTAGATACCTTCATGGAATTTGGCGGGACCTTGCAATGTATTTTCCAACACTGAGGGTGTCCTTTTTTTATGCCTGCAAGGGTGTTGGCCCCGGCGACAGCCTTCTTCACAAAGTTAAATTTCTGGAGAATACAGTAAAGAAGTATTTCCCCAACTGTTCGTTTCAGTTTGAGTTCTTGGGCGCCACTGAACTTCTTGAACTTGCTCGGCAGCATCCCCAAACAACTTATCTCCTGCCCTTGGCCGAGACTCCTATCTCATCAGAGAATCAGGTAGGATTCGTTTGTTTGGTTGGACTCGCCGAATTCTTCAAGTTCATTACTGACGAAGCAGGCGGCTTGCGTAGACAGATGTTCGAAGCCAATGTGAGAGATTACCAAGGGCGGACACAGGTTAACGATGACATTCAAGAATCTCTTCGGAATTCCGCAACGGAAGACTTCTGGTGGTTGAACAATGGAGTGTCAATACTGGCCAGTAAGGTGTCTTTGGCAGGAAAGACGTTGACGATAGAGGATCCTCTTATCGTAAACGGGTTACAAACCTCGACAGAAATTTACAACTACTATAAAGGGGGCCGTAACGGATGATGAAAAGAGAAAAATTCTCGCAAAGGTTATGGTTCCAACGGAAGACGAGAGCCGAGATCGCGTCATCAAGGCGACGAACAGTCAAACACCTGTCCAAGCAGCTTCCTTACGAGCAACAGAAAAGATTCACCGTAATATCGAAGAGTACTTAAAGCCCAAGGGATTGTACTACGATCGAAGAAAGAACTACTATAAGAATGACGGTAGGCCTAGAGACCATATCATAGGTATTCCGTACATGGCACAGGCTGTCATGGCAATATTGCTTCGCAGACCAGATACGGCACGTGCTCGCCCTTCGTCTCTGCTAAAAACTGAGGAGAACTACTCAAAGGTTTTCGATCCCTTATATCCAATCCACTTGTACTACGTGTGTGCTGAGGCAATGAGGCTCGTTGAACACTACTTGAAGTCATCGAATTCAAATGTTGCAGCGGAGCACAGAAACAATCTGCGCTTTTATGTCGGCATGCACGCCGTGGCAGGAAGTAAAAGCTGCCGATCCCCCAAAATGATCGCGAGCTTCGACATCGCTGGCTTGAACGACGCCGTCTTAAAGAACAGCTTGGATTTCGTACAATCCAAATACTTTGAGCTTGGTGGTAACGACCAAATAGCAAAAGGACCAGCCTTACTCCAATCACTCCTAGCTAACACCTTATGAGAGTGATTCAAGTAGCAGGCGTAGCGTTAATTTCAAGTTAATAGCAAGGCACACTTACCCGCCTCAATCGCTGTCGATGGTGGCCGCGGGTTGCGGGCTTAAGTTGTGAGGTCCTTTGAGACTGGGCATTTTCGTGATCGTTGCGGCGATGTATAGATATACCTTACGGCTATGGACGGTAGAAGTTCCCCGCTCCCCTTCCACACTTGTCTCCACATGCAGTCAAAAATGACGACGCTACGGCCGATCACTATGGCCCGCTAGCCTTGGTGCAAGCCGGCAATGAGCGCCGCTATTTGGTCGGAAGTGAGGTCTTCTATGTGGGTTGAGATGGACCACTAATTGCCGTAGGGGACGATAATGCGAGCAAGCGGTCGCCATAGAACTGGTCGGCGGGCTCGGCGACGGAGGTGGCATTGACGGCGAGCGCCTAACCCATATTTCATATCAAGACCTCCCAGCGAAAAGTTCGCAGTATGGTACGCTTAGGCCCACTTGTT
This sequence comes from Dehalococcoidia bacterium, assembly GCA_965226875.1. Taxonomy (GTDB): domain Bacteria; phylum Chloroflexota; class Dehalococcoidia; order Lucifugimonadales; family UBA3495; genus VXOI01. The sequence goes on from OZ245439.1 coordinate 625,615, forward strand.
TTGGCCAGCTTGTCTAGGTTAACTAAATTGTTTGGAGGAGGACTACCATGCCTTTGCAGCTAGATCACACAATCGTGCCTGCCTACGACAAGGTGAAGTCTGCGGAGTTCATCGCCCGTATGTTCGGGCTGAAGTACGAGGGGCCCTGGGGGCACTTCGCGCCGGTCAAGGTCAACGATATATTGACGCTGGACTTCGATGATTCGGACAACCCTCGTTCCAGTCACTACGCCTTCCTGTCCTCGGACGAAGAGTTTGACGCGATCCTACAGCGGATCAAGGACGAGGGGGTCGTCTTCGGGAGCGGGCCGCGCTCCCGGACGGACGGGGAGATCAACCACCTGCACCAGGGGCGTGGGTTCTACTTCGAGTGCGATAACGGTCACGTCTGGGAGGTTATCACCCACACGTATATCACCGACTGACCCTATCCCTCTCCCTCCAAGGAGAGGGAACTATCGGATGGCCTTGACAAAGGGCCTTCGGCGTTGCGTCAGCGATTGGGTTAGAATGGGGCAACCAGCCAACCGATAGAACTGGCTAGAACTGGCGGAGGTGAAATGATGGTACTGGCAGGTCAGCAGCTCGAAACAGGGACGATTCAGTACACCAGCCGAGACGGCACTACGATGAACGCTTTCTACAGCCGCCCCGCCGAGCCGGGCAACTATCCGGGCGTCATTGTAACGATGGAAGGCATGGGCCTGATGGACCATCACAAGGACATCGCGGTGCGGTTCGCGGGACAGGGATACCTGGCCATCACGCCGGACCTGTATACGCGGGAGGGAACGCCGGAGCCGGAGAACGTGCTGGCGACGCTGTTCGCCAGCCCCGACTCGCGGACCATGGACGACCTGGACGGCGCGGCGCTGTTCCTCAAGTCTCAGGCCCACAGCAACGGCAAGGTGGGCATCATCGGGTTCTGCTCCGGCGGGCGCTATACGCTGATGATGGCGTGCCATAGCAGCAATATTGATGCCGCCGTGGACTCGGCGGGCGGGCATATCGCCGACCAGGAAATTACCGACCTGCGCCCGGTCAATCCTATCGACATGGTGGCCGACCTGTCCTGCCCCCTGCTGGCGCTGTTCGGCATCGAGGACCAAAACCCGACGCCGGAGCAGGCGGAACGGCTGAAGGCCGAGCTGGATAAGCACGGCAAGACCTACGAGTGGGTGATGTACCATAGCGCTGGCCACGCCTTCTTTGCGGACTACCGTCCGAGCTACCGGGCGGCGCCGGCGCAGGATATGTGGCACCGGGTGCTGGGGTTCTACGGGAAGCACCTGTCGTCGTAGCGGACGCCTTCGTTGTGGGGGCGCCCGGCTGTGCGCCCCTACGGGTCTGCGGTCAGCCAGAAGATGCCGTCGCTCTGGGAGAGCAGGTAAAGCTCGCCGTCGTTGTCCTGCGCGAAGGACATGATGCGGAGGCCGGTGGAGGCTAGTTCCTTGTGCTCAACCACCTGGCCGTTGGCGTGGCGTAGGCCGTAGACCTTGCCGGAGCAGAAGTCGCCGTAGACGTAGGCCCCGGTCAGCCACGGGATGGACGCGCCGCGGTATACATAGCCGCCGATGACCGAGCAGGGCTGGCCGTCGAGGGGGTATTCAAATACGGGCGGGATTTTGCCCTCGCGGTCGCAGTCGTCGCGGGGGGCGAAGCAGTGGTTGCCCTCCAGGGTGTTCCAGCCGTAGTTGCCGCCCTTTCGGATAAGGTCGATCTCTTCCCATTGATTCTGGCCTACATCGCCGGCCCACAGCTCGCCGGTTTCGCGGTCGAAGGAGAAGCGCCAGGGGTTGCGCAGGCCGTAGGCCCAGATTTCGCCGCGCCCGCCGCCAGCGGCGAAGGGGTTGTCGGGCGGGATGGCGTAGGGCTGCTCCGGTGTGGATTGGGATACGTCGATTCGCAGGATTGACCCCAGGAGAGTTGAGGTGTCCTGCCCGTTGCCCATGGGGTCGCCGGCTGCGCCGCCGTCGCCCAAGCCGATGTAGAGGAAGCCGCGCGGGCCGAAGGCGAGCTGACCGCCGTTGTGGTTGGCGTAGGGTTGCGGCACTTCCAGGATCACCAGTTCGCTGTCGGGGTCGGCGTCGTATCTGCCAGGGCCGTAGTAGTTGAAGCGCGATACCACCGAGCGGCGTGGGTTGGCTGCTGAGTAGTACACGTAGAGATGCTCATCGTTATATGGCGCCAGCGCCAGCCCCAGTAGCCCCTCCTCTGAGCCCCGACTGCTCACCCGGTCACGGATGTCAAGGAACGCGGTGGAAAAGATGTGCTCGCTTTCTCTCCGCAGCACTGTTTCGTCGAAGGACAGCACCAGCCCTGCCCGGTCGGTTATGAACACTTCCCCGTTGCCCGCCTGAACGAGATTCGTAGGCGACGTGAGGCCCATGAACTCCAGGCTCACCTCTCCCTCCAATACGGGCGCCAACCGCAGGGTTCCCAGCGCCGGTGCGGTGGGCGTTGACGCGGGCGCAGGTGTTGACGCAGGCGCAGGCGTGGGCGTGGGTTCTGCGGAGGGGTTACCGCAGCCCGCAATCAAGGCGGCCAGCAGCGCGAGCAGTATTGTCGCTATCCCGATCATCCTCAAGCATTCTACACACTCTGCGCCATGCGGTCAGCGAGTCTGCTGAACAGGGGTATAATGCAGCCCTGTCTCTGCGGACCTGTGGCTTGGGAGTTATTGTTGTGCTGAACGTTAGACTGGCAACACAGTCTGACCGGTCGGAAGCGCTGCGGTTGGCGCGCGGCCTGTTGACCGAGCTGGGCGGCAACCCGGCACCGGCCGATGCGCTCTTCGGGGTGTTTGACGAGCTGGTGTCCGGCAAGGACGCGGGATTCGTTGTCATCGCTGAGGAGGACGGGGTTGCCAAGGCGGTCTGTACGGCGTCTATGGTATGCGCTATTCGGACAGCAGGGCGGTACGTCATACTCCAGGAAATGTACGTGGAACCCGAATCGCGCAACTCGGGCGTGGGCAGGGCTGTCATTGACTTCGCGCTGGAGCACGCCGTAGCCAGCGGCTGCCAGGTGGTGGAGCTGAGCACGCCCCGCAACGGGCAGCGTCAGATAGAGTTCTATGAGCGGGCGGGGTTCGTGAACGTCGGCGCGCGTTTGCGCTGGGCTACCCCGGACAATCGGTTTCGTTAGCGCCGTTAAATGGTTAATCAAGAACGGAAAAGCGCAAGAACGGAAAAGCGCAATTTTCATTTCTGAGGCAAGGGGCCTGTATGAGCGCAGTCGAAACGTGGGGCGAAATGGTGCGGGTGGAGCATGAGCAGTCGGACCGGATGCGGGGGGTGCGGCCCAGCGACCACTGGACTCAGTATGCGCACCAGTTCAAGGATAACCCCCACCGCCAGGGCGATGCGGTGGTTGAGGCGCTGCGAGCTCACCTGAGGCCCGAGGACACACTGCTGGACGTGGGCGCGGGCGGCGGACGGTTGGCCCTGCCGCTGGCGCTGTCCTGCCGCTCGGTGACGGCGGTGGAGCCGTCGCCCAGTATGTGCGCCGTGTTGCGGGAGACCGCCGATGAGTACGGCATTAAGAATGTTTCGGTGTCGGAAACAGGCTGGCTGGAAGCCTCGGTTGAGCCTGCCGACGTTGCGCTGTGCAGCCACGTAGTGTATGTGATAGAGGACATCGGGGCCTTCGTGCGGAAGCTGGAGAAACACGCTCGTCGCCTGGTGCTGTGCGTCCTTTTCCAGTTCCCGCCGCAGTCGCAAATCTACGGGCTGTGGGAGCAGGTCCACGGCGAGCCGCGCCACCGGCTGCCCTGCCTGCCGGAGTTCCTGCCCGTGCTGGCGGAACTGGGCATTCGCCCGGTGGTGACCGAAACGGAGGGGCAACCGCCCCGAGGGTTCGACAGCCTCGAGGAAGCGCGGGAAATGATCACCCGCCGACTCTATGTCACTCCCGGTACCGAGGCAATGGCCCGGCTGGAGCGAGCGCTGGATGACTCGCTGCACGAGGAGAATGGCGTGTGGCAGGTGAGGGGCACGCAACCGCCGCGGCCCTGTGTGGTGGTGTGGGAGCCTGCGGGGGATTGAAACCCGTTTATCCTTCGACAAGCTCACGGCCAACGGGTTTCACAGAGCGCATTGCAATCATGCCCCAGAGTACGTCCTTAGCTCCGGCAAACCGAATCACGCGGGGCACGGCTCAGGGTTTTTTGATTTTCCTTCTATTTTCCTTCTAAAGGAAAGGCCAATTCGATGTGTGCCTATTCTATTCACTCAACGGTGTTGCTGCGCTATCCGCTGCTACAGGTGTTCGAGTTCTTTTCCACGGCCGAGACTCTGAACCTGGTTACTCCGCCGTGGGTTCATTTCTCTATTTTGACCCCGCTGCCCATTGAGATGAAGGTGGGCGCCCGCATCGAATACAGGATACGGCTCCGGGGAATTCCCCTGCGGTGGGTGAGCGAAATCACGGACTGGGATCCGCCGTTCCGGTTCCAGGATACCCAGATCAGCGGGCCCTACAGGCAGTGGGTGCATAGCCACGTTTTCGAGGAGACGCCCGAAGGGACTCTGGTGACCGACGATGTCTCCTACCTGGTTCCCGGCGGCGCATTGGTGAATCGGCTGTACGTAGCTGCCGAGTTGAGGCGGATATTCAACTACCGGCAGACCAATCCCCCCGAACTTTTCCCGTGAGTGTCTGGCCGCCGTTCCGCTAGGGGAGAAGCCCTCACCCTAACCCTCTCCGAGGGGGAGAGAGGACTTTCCGTCGTTAGAATCCGTTGCTAGAAGTTGAAGGGCGTCCAGGGCTGATGTGGGACAGCGAACATCCGGTCGGCCCGATGCAGCGCACCGGGGGTATGCTCGTCCACTAGGCCCGCGCCGTGGAGGGCGGTGAAAGGCACGGTTCCGAGGTAGGTTGAGGCCAGGGCGGAAATTTCGATGGTCAAATCGGGTGACGAGTTGGTGGGGCGGCACTCCGCCCCTTCGGCGCCGCCTTCCAGCTCGAACCGTCCTTCATTCCAGGAGCAGAATCCGTCGCGCACTTCCAGCGTCAGGCGGCCTGATTCGGCGTAGCGACGTTGCTCCAAGGCGGCGGGGGCATCAACCACGCGGAGCCATACCCCGTCGCGGATCGTGCGCTGCAACCGGCGCGGGTCGGCCAGCATCCAGGGGAGCGGATCGTCCAGGGGACGCTTGACGGCCTCGGTGACGCTCATCAGGTCCAGGTCGAAGCAGAAGCGCCACAGGGCGGCAGTGGCCTCCCTGGTCACCGTCATCAGTTCGTTGACGGTGATGGCGGGCCGGTTGGAGCGGTAGGCGACGTAGCCGTCCAGCCTGCCGTCTTCCTCGTAGGCAGCATAGAACTGGCCGCCGCGGCCGCGTCCCCTAACCCGCGGCTCCGGGTCGCGGGCGTCGGGGGCGTGGGATTCTTCGTCCCACTTGTGCGGAGGCTTCGGGAAGACCCCGGGGCGACCTTCGGTGCTGCGCCGGAATATGTCGGGAAGTTTGTCTCCAATGTCCTCGGGCTCGACGAAGACAATTCTTCCGGGGCTTTCATTTTTGCGGGCAAAGGCGTTGTGGGGACGGTCAATCTGCCAGAATTCGTGCTGTGTGCCGACACCGTACCCGAACCGTCCATAGATGCCGCTTTCGGAGGCGAACAGGGCGGCCAGGGGTTCGCCCCGCTGGTGGATGTCGTTCATCTGGTGGCGCATCATCCGGGTCATCAGGCCCTGCCGCGTGTGGGTCGGCTGCACGGCCACGTTGGCGACACCGGCGACGACCGACATGCCGCCGGGGATGGACATCTCCAGCCGGTGATGCTGGCAGCCGCCGATAATGTTGCTGCCCTCGAACACGGCAATGGAGCGGGAGAGGTCGAAATGAGTGCGCAGTTCCTCCGGGTCGTGGTCCAGGCGGTTGCTGTGGGACCTCGACTCGGCCCGCAGCCACTGGAGAAACTCATCCGGGGTTATGGGCCTGAGTTCCTGCTCCGGCATCGGCTCCATTCTCCCTGTCTGCTGGTGTGCCGCCCAAGTATACTTGATTGCGCAGTATCCTACCGACACCCGCCGGCTCTGCCGCCAATTTCATAGAATGGCTACTATCTTTACATGAACGGCGCGTTAATGTCTTGCGGATTTGCCCCAAGGGTTGACAATGGTTTTGTTATATAATGTTAATCACCAGAGAGCGGTGAGGAGCGAAAAGTGCGAGCTATTCCTTGGAAACTGATTGTATTTGCGACTCTGCTGATGGTCCTGGCGCTGGCTGTCATGGCCTGCGGATCCGACGAGACCGCAACGCCCGTGGCGGAGACTGAGGCTACCACGCCGCCCGCGGCAGGCACGCCGGCTGCCCCTACGGGTGCAACTACTGAGCCATCGCCAACGGATCAGCCCGCGCCGACGGCGATGCCTCCGTCGTCTGACAATCCCTTCATCATCGGGGTGATGGAGTCGATCACGGGGCCGGGTGAGACCTACGGCAACGTGGCGGTCCAGGCCAAGGAGATGGCGGTAGACGAAATCAACGCAGCGGGCGGGGTCAACGGGCGTGAGCTGAAGCTGGTTGTCGAGGACTCCAAGTGCGCCGCCCAAGACGCCATCACGGCCTACAACAAGCTGACGGACGTGGACGGAGTGAAGATCATTCTGGGCACCTCGTGCAGCGGCGCGATGCTGGGGGCGGCCCCGCTGGCTGAGGCGGACGGCGTGGTGTTGTTCTCCGGGCTGGCGACCAACCCGGACATCGCCAACGCGGGAGACTACATCTTCCGCACGGCGATGAGCGACCAGCAGGTGGGCATCGACACCGGCAACGTGATGTGGGCCGACGGGGCCCGCACCGTCTCCACCATCACCGAGGCCACGGACTACGCCGAGGGCGTCCGCCGGACTTCGGTGGCGCAGTTCGAGAAGCTGGGGGGGACGGTGGCAGCCGAGGAACGCTACGCCTCGGACATCACCGACTTCAGGACGCAACTGACCAAGCTGCTTGGCGAAGACCCGGACGCACTGCACATCGCCTCGCAGTCCGAGTTCACCGGCGGCACCATCATCAAGCAGCTCCGGGAGCTGGGCTACGACGGGCCGATATACTCCGAGATTGTGCCAGTGGGGGCGACGGCGCTGGAAATCGCCGGGGACGCCGCCACCGGCGTTAAGGCCATTCTGGCCGACATTGACCCGGCCAGCGCCAAGGGGCAGGAAGTCCTGACCAACTTCCGTGAGCGTTACGACTACCTGACACTGGCCTGGTACGTGGGCTCGGCGTACGACGATGTTTACATCGCCGCCGAATGCCTCAAGCAGACCAACGACGACCAGGACGCAGACGGCTTCCGCGACTGCCTGTATGACATCACCTGGAGCGGGGCCATCGGCGACAACTACAGCTTCGATGCGGACGGGGAAGTTGTCGGCCTGTCCAACGTGGTTGTTGAAGTCCTGCCCACAGGCGAACGCGACGACGCGAACCAAGGGTACCGGGTGCTGGGCAGCGCTCCCAACGAAGCGATGGCCATGGGGGCCGCCGCTCCGGTCTCGGACGAGCCGTTCGTGATTGGCGCGATGGACGCGCTGACCGGCGTGGCGGAGTCCTACGGCAACCCGATCCAGCGGGCCAAGCTGCTGGCGGTGGAGGAGATCAACGCCGCCGGGGGCATCAACGGGCGGATGCTGGAGATTGTCTTCGAGGACTCCAAGTGCGCGGCGCAGGACGCGATTACCGCGTACAACAAGCTGACCGACGTGGACGGTGTGAAGATTATCCTGGGCACCACTTGCAGCGGCGCGATGCTGGGGGCGGCTCCCCTGGCGGAGAGGGAAGGCGTCATCCTTTTGTCCGCATCGGCCACCAGCCCGGACATCGCCAACGCGGGGGACTACATCTTCCGCACAGCGATCAACGACCTGCAACTGGGCATAGACATCGGCAACACCATGTGGGTGGACGGCGTGCGTTCCATCGCTACCATTACCGAGTCCACCGACTACGCCGAGGGCGCCCGGCGGACCTCCGTTGCCCGGTTCGAGGAGCTTGGCGGCACGGTAGCGGCCGCAGAGGCTTACGCAACGGATGTCATAGACTTCCGCAGCCAGCTTACCAAGCTGATCAACGAGAATCCCGACGCGCTGCTCCTCACCGCGCAGGGGGAGGTCTCCGGCGGCACCATCGTGAAGCAGGCCCGCGAACTGGGCTACAACGGCCAGATATATTCCGAAGTCGTGCCCACGCAGCCGGACGCCTTGAGCATCGCGGGCGACGCCGCCACGGGGCTGAAGGCCGTGGTGCCGGACGAGGACCTGTCCACAGACAAGGGAGGGAATTTCCTGTCCAATTTTGAGGAGCGATTCGGCAACGTTGCTCCGCTGCCGTGGTTCCAAGGATCAGCTTACGACGATGTTTACATCGCCGCCGAGTGCCTGAGGCAGACGGGCGACGACCAAGACGCCGACGGCTTCCGGGAATGCCTGAACAACCTGACTTGGAGCGGGGCCATCGGGGACAACTACGGCTTCGATGAGAACGGAGACGTGGCTGGCCTCTCCAACGCGGTCGTCGAGGTCCTGCCCACTGCCGAACGAACCGCGGAAAACCGGGGCAAGCGGAGGCTGGGCCCGGCGCCCACGCCGTAGGCCTCCCGGAATCGGCTAATTACGGGGCCGGTCTTCATAGCAAAGGCCGGCCCCCTGTATGCTATAACCACCATAAATTATTCCAAAGCAACCTGATTCCGGTGGCAACCCCCCTTGTCGATGGCTGAGGCCTGTGGATTCCCGCTTTCGCGGGAATGACGGGTTGGATGCTCGCGGGAATGACGGGTTGGATACTCGATGAAGTGACGGGTTGGGTACTGAGGCGACTATTGATATAGTGGTTATGTTGTTTCCGGTGCTGCCAACGGATTTGAATTCGACTTGCGGGTGACATTTTGCTCGGCCAATCGGCAGGCGAAAGCCGCCTTTCTCCATTGTCCAACTTCTCCACTTCCAAGCTGCTGGCCATCGTCCTCACATTGGTGGCTGTGGCCTATATCGCGTGGAAGGTCAGCCAGTCGCCCGACCAGGCATTGCAGTTCGCCTTCAACGGGGTTTCGGTGGGCGCGATTTACGCGCTGTTGGCCATGGGTTTCACCCTGGTCTACAGCACCGTGTGGTTCTTTGACTTGTACTACGGAGCGGCGGCGGCGATTGGGGCCTACGGCGTCTTCTATCTGCGGTCATCGGAGGCCCTGGGCGGGAGGTACGAGGTCAACGAGGCGGCGGTCAACGTAGGCTTCGCGGTGGTGACCGCCGGGGTGGTGGCGTGGGTGTTGCATACCAGCGCCTACAGGCGGTTCCGGGCGCGTTTCGGGGCGACCGTGCCGCTGGCGGGCATCGGGCTCCTGGCGGGCGGCGCGGGCGCATACATCGGGTTCGTGCTTTCCTTTCCCGCTCAACTGCACGTCATTTTCGCTCCTGCCGTGGGGATTGCGGTGGCGCTGGCGGCGTTCATGGCGATGCGGCAGGGCTACCAGAGCGTATCGGCCAACAGCGATGCCGCGCCGGTCCTGGCGGCGGCCGGAGTTGTTGCGGCGGGGCTGGGGGCTTGGTGCGGCTTCCTAGTGTCCGGTGAGCCGGGATCGAAGCTCTACCTGAGCTGGGCGGTGTCGTGCCTGCTGGCGGGGGTGGTGGCGCTGGCCCTGTACCGGGGCCTGTACGTGTATATGCGCCAGCGGTCGCGGTCGCCCCTGATCATGCTGGTGGCGTCGCTGGGAATCCTGCTGGCTATCACCGCCGCCACGACCATTGTCTTCCAGAGCGCGCCGAGGCCCCTGCCGGACGCCTTCGGTGTCTCCTCATGGAGCATCGGGGGAGCCTACATCAAGGGGTTCAACGTGTTCACCATCGGCGTGGCCCTGGCTGGGTTCGCCGGGTTGCTGCTCCTGCTCAAAATGACCGCCTTTGGCAAGGCGGTGCGGGCCATCGGCGACGACGAAGAGGTCTCGAAGGTGGTGGGGATAAACACGACCGTGATCATCGCCGCCGTGTTCTTCATCGGAGCCATGTTCGCGGCCATGGCCGGGCTGCTCAGCGGCCACGACACGGCGATTCAGCCGCGCATGGGCCTGCTGCTGCTGTTGAAGGGCTGGATCGCGTCCGTAGTGGGCGGTATGGGCAACCTGTATGGCGCGATAGTTGGCGGGTTCGCCTTGGGGATAATCGAGCAGTTCGGCATCTGGGACCTGGCCGGAGAGTGGAAGGATGTTATATCCTTCATCGTCCTGATTCTGTTCCTGTCGTTCTGGCCTACGGGCCTGATTCCCAGAAAGTAGGGACTGAGAGAGTGGGTGACAAACTTCTTCCGACAGGATTACGCCAATGGGTTGCCTGCGTAATTCCTGCGAAACCAGCGGGACGCCCTCGCCCTAATCCTCTCCCCCTGAGAGAGGGGACTTGTCACTCACTCTCTGAAGAAGAGACGGTATGCTAATCAACCCGAAGGGCTTTATCGAGGCGGTGAAGGCAGCCGGCGACCCACGAGAGCTTCTGGCGCTGGCGAGGAGCAACCTGGAGCTGTGGGCCAACCTGGTGATTATCGGGTGGGCCGTTGGGTTTATGGTGTGGCAGGGGTTTGGGTTTGCCATCACCATCGGCACCGTCTTCGGCATCTGGGCCATACTGGCGATAAGCCTGAACCTGGTGGTCGGCTATACCGGCCTGCTGTCGGTGGGGCATATCGGCTTCTTTGGAATCGGGGCCTACACCGTGGCGATTCTCACCTCCAACGCGCCCTACGAGCAGTTGCGGACCGAGGCGATACCCACCTTTGGGTGGCCCTTCTTTGCGGCTTTACCCGTGGGCGCGGCCTTGGCCGGAGTGGTGGCGCTGGCTGTGGGCGTGGTTTTCAACCGATTCCGCGACGACATTTTCGTCCTGGTTTCCTTCGGATTCACCATCATCACCTTCAACGTGTTTCTGAACTGGCGCAGCGTGACGCGGGGCGCATTCGGGATACACGAGATTGCGCGGCCCGAAATCTGGGGCCGGACGCTGACCGGGGAACTTGAGTTTCTCGCCCTGGTGCTGGCGTTCCTTGCCATCGTCCTGCTGATTTCGTGGTTCATTGTGACCTCTTCCTTCGGGCGGGTGCTGACCGCCATCCGGGAGGACGAGCAGGCCATCGAGGTATTCGGCTACCGCGCCACGCACTACAAGCTGGCGGTGTGGATCATATCGGCGATGATGGCTGGCCTGGCCGGGGGGTTATTCAGCAGTTGGACCACCTTCATAGACCCCAACTCCTTTGTCCTGCTGGAGTCTATGCTGCTGGTATCCATCGTGATTCTGGGCGGGCTGGCGACGATATGGGGTTCGCTGCTGGGGGCGATGGCCTTTGTGCTGCTGGAGGAGGGGATGCGGTTCATCCCGTTCCTGCCCACCGAGCTCATCGGGCAGGCGCGGCTGATGGTGCTGGGCGTCCTGCTGGTGGTGCTGATGTTGTTTCGGCCTCAAGGCCTGGTTGGGAGGTTCAAGCTATGACTGTTCAAGCTGAAGGCCCCCACCCTAACCCTCCCCGAGAGGGAGAGGGAGTTGATGGGACGGCCATTGAGACCATCGACATTTCCAAGCTCTTCGGGGCGGTGCGGGCGGTGGACGAACTTAGCCTGGCCATTCCCCGGAAGGGGATGACCAGCATCGTCGGCCCCAACGGGTCGGGGAAGTCCACGCTGGTGAACCTGCTGAGCGGGGTGCTGCCGCTGGACGGGGGCATGGTGATTATTGACGGCGTGGGCCTCCGGGTGGTGAAGGCTCACGAGAACCCGGAGCACGGCCTTACCCGCACCTTCCAGGAAGTGCGGCTCTTCGAGCAGATAAGCGTGTGGGATAACATAATGGTGGTGCTGACCGCCCGCGGTTTGTTCCCCGCGCTGCTGGAACGGGTGAGACCGGCGCACCGCCAGAAGGCGCAGGGCATCCTGGAAACCGTCGGCCTGTGGGAGAAGCGGCGCGACCTCGCCATGAACCTGTCCTACGGACAGCGCAAGCTGCTGGAAATCGGCCGGGCCTTGGCGCTGGACGTCAACACTTACCTGTTCGACGAACCCTTCGCTGGCCTCTTTCCGCGGATGCTGGAGCGGGTTACGGGCATAATGAAGCAGATGCGGGACGACGGCAACACCATCATCTTCGTCTCCCATAACATGGACATCGTGCGGGATATGTCGGACCACCTAATCGTGCTGGACAGCGGCAGGCTGCTGGGCGAGGGCGAGGCAGACGAAGTGCTGAACCGGGAAGTAGTGATCGAGGCTTACCTGGGCGCCTAACGTCCCCTCTCCCTCCAGGGCAGGGGTGTCCCCTACCAGCCAAAACCGCAGGACGAAGGAAATGGACACACCGGAAGACAACCTGCTGGAACTGACCGACATATCCGTCCGCTATGGCGTGGTCAACGCGCTGGACGAGGTGTCGCTGGGAATCCGCAGCGGCGAGGTCGTGGCGGTGATGGGGCCGAACGGAGCCGGAAAGTCCACCGTCCTCAGGGCCATCATGGGGTTGGCCCCCGTGGTCGCCGGCGAGGTCCGGTGGCGGCAGAGGCCGCTGCCGGCGGCTACCCACGAGATCGTGAAGGAAGGCATCGCCTTTGTGCCGCAGGGCAGGCGGGTATTCACGCACCTGTCCGTCGCCGAGAACCTGGAGATGGGCTGCCTGCACCTGAACGACCGGACGGAGAGGCAGCGTCGCCTCGACTCGGTGATGGAGCTGTTCCCGGTGCTGTACGAGAAGCGCCGCGACATGGCCAGCCAGATGTCCGGCGGACAGCAGCAGATGCTGGCCTTGGGCCGGGGGCTAATGGCCAACCCGGAGGCGCTGCTGCTGGACGAGCCGACGCTGGGCCTGGGGCCCATCATCGTCAAGGAAGTGTTTCAGAAGGTCTCGGAAATCAGCGACCGTCTGGGAACTACCATCATGGTTGTTGAGCACAACATCAACGGGGTGTTGGGCATCGTCAACCGGGGCTATGTCCTGGACAAGGGCCGGGTGGTCTTTGAGGGCACACCCAACGACATACGAGAGAGCGACATCCTGACCCAGGTCTTTCTCGGGGCAGTGGGCGGCGACGAGGAAGACGAGCAGGGATAGGCGTCTCCTCTCCGTCTTGCCTCTCCCGGAGGGAGAGGGAATGTTGAGAGGCCCTGACATCGCTGGCTGCTTGCTTGACACGCCATATTCGGCGTGTTTTGCTTTGGCTACGAACTGGACAATCTGAAAACGACCGTTGAGGAGGCAGTCATGGCGGGAAAGCTGGTTGGAGTAGCGGTAGGCGGCGCGGGCATCCGCGAGATTCAGGCGATGATACTGCGGGCCGAAGAGCTGGGAATTCACGCGGCGTGGATGACCACCGGCGGGGCGCGGCCCGACAGCATGACGGCCTTTGCCGCCACCGCCGGATTGACCGAGACCATCAAGCTGGGAACGTCCATCGTCCCCACCTACCCGCGGCACCCGCTGGTGATGGTGCAGCAGGCGCAGATCGTGGCGCAACTCGCCCCCGGGCGCTTCCGGCTGGGAGTCGGCCCCAGTCACCGGCCCACCATCGAGGCGATGGGTATTGAGTTCAACAAGCCACTGGCCCACCTGCGGGAGTACCTGCGCATCCTCAAGGCTATACTGCAAGAGGGCCGGGTTGACTACGACGGCGAGCATTATACCGCCCATGACGGCATCGCCGAGCCAGTGGACATCGAAATCATGGGGTCGGCGCTGCGCAAGGGTTCCTTCGAGCTGTGCGGCGAGGAGTCCGACGGGGCCATAAGCTGGATCTGCCCCGGCCAGTACTTGCGCGACGTGGCCCTGCCCTCGATGGAGACCGGGGCGCAGCGCGCCGGAAGGGAGACGCCGCCGCTCATCGCCCATGCGCCCATCTGCGTCCACGACGACGCCGAAGAGGCTCGGGCCGCCGTCAGGCAGCAGGTGATGAACCCACGCTTGCCCTACTACCAGCGGATGCTGGTGGCCGCCGGCTACCCCGAGGCCACCGAGGGCGTCTGGAGCGACGGCATGATCGACGGGGCCGTAATCTGGGGCGACGAAGAAAAGTGCGCTGAGGGCATACAGCGCCTCTTCGACCTGGGATCAACGGAAGTCCTGGCCTCGCCGATCTCCGCCGGCTCCGACCCCGCAGCGTCGGTGGACCGCACCATGCGCCTGCTGGGACAGGCGGCGGCGGCGACGAACTAACGCAGCCGGGCAACTTAAATATATAACTTAAACATCTTGGGGGCGCACAGACGTGCGCCCTTCTTTTTTAATGGGAGAAGCCGCAGCGAGGGTTTGCCAATCCTGCGCCTCGCTCATAAGATGAGCGCAACGTTTAATAGGAAGCTCCCGGGAAGCTCCCCCAATTCCCCAACAAACGGAGGGAACCATGAAATACGACGTGATCATAGTCGGCGGCGGGTCGGCGGGTTGTACGTTGGCGGCGCGGTTGTCGGAAGACCCCAACCGCTCGGTGCTGCTGCTGGAGGCGGGGCCGGACTATCCCGACTTCGAGTTGCTGCCCGACGAGATCAAGTTCGGGTATAACAACGGGGCATCGGAGGTGGAATCGCCGTTCAACTGGTCGTATCAGGCTACCGGCAGCGCCCGGCAGTCGCAGCCGATGAACATAGCGCGGGGCAAGGTCATCGGCGGCTCCGGGTCGGTCAACGGGCAGGTCTTCCTGCGCGGGCTGCCCGAGGACTACGATTCCTGGGCCGAGCAGGGCAACACCGAGTGGAGCTATGTCAACGTCCTGCCTTTCTTCCGCAAGCTGGAGACCGACATGGACGTGCGCGACGACTTCCACGGTTCCGAGGGGCCGATCCCGGTGCGGCGGGTGCCTCGCCAGGAGTGGCTGCCGGTCTACGAAGCCTTCCACCAGTCCACGCTGGACGCCGGGTACCCCTACGACCCCGACATGAACAACCCGGAGACCACCGGCACCGGGGCGGTGCCGATGAACAACCCCGGCAACATCCGCATGAGCGCGGCCCTGTCCTATCTGAACCCGGTGCGCCACCGTCTCAACCTGACGGTGCGCGGGGGTGTGTCGGCGAGGCGGGTGCTGTTCGAGGCCGGTTCGACAGGCTCACCACAAGCAGTTGGGGTCGAGGCGGAGAGCGGCGGTGAGAGGTTTGCCGTTGAGGGCGAGGAGGTAGTCCTGTGCGCCGGGGGCCTGGCCTCGCCGCAACTGCTGCTGCTGTCGGGCGTCGGTCCGGCGGAACACCTGCGGGGAATGGGCATTCCGGTGGTGCTGGACTCGCCCGGCGTGGGTAAGAATCTGCGTGACCATCCCATGGCGCTGATTGAGATGGAACCCCGCGAGGGCGTGGCGCTGTCCGAGGAGATCCCGCGCATCCAGACCGGCCTGCGCTACACCGCCGAGGGTTCGGACCTGCGCAACGATATGCAGATCACGCTGACCTCCTACGCCGGGGCGGGCGGCGGCGACCCCATCGCCGGGGCGAGCCGCAGCCGCAACGGGCGCACGCTGCACTTCACCGTCATCCTTGAGCTGGCCGAGAGCGCCGGGGAGTTGACCTTGGCCTCCACCGACCCCGCCGACGGGCCGCGCATAGACTACCGCTACCTGGAGGGCGAGTTCGACCTGCGCCGGATGCGCGAGGCGATTCGCCTCTGCGCCAGCCTGGTGGAACACGAGCAGTTTGGCGCTCTGGTCAGCGGCCTGGCGGCACCTACCGAGGCCGACCTGGAGTCCGACGAGTCTCTGGACGCCTGGCTGCACGAGAACATCGGCACCACCTTCCACTCCTGCGGCTCGTGCCGGATGGGCCCCGACGGGGACCCGATGGCGGTGGTGGACCAGTACTGCCGCGTGCGGGGCATCGGGGGCCTGCGGGTGGTGGACCTGTCAGTGGCCCCCAACGTGGTCCGCGCCAACACCAATGCCACGGCCATCATGATTGCGGAGCGGGCGGCTGGGTGGATTGGGTAGGAGGGAAGTGGGATAAACTGGATTGAGCGGGAAGGCAACGAACTGACCGTCGCGGCGGCAGAATCCTGGAATCCCTCGCTGCGGAGGTGCGGGTTTCAGCATACGACATGTGGGAAGCGGCCCGGCTTGTCTCGTGGTCTAACAGGCAGGCGGGCATACCGGGAACTAGTGTCTTCTGCCTGACACCTGTAGTCAGTGCGGTCTCCCCCTACTTGGCCTACAAATGCAAAAGGAGCAACCATGGGCATACTCAACGACGACATGAAGCGGGTGGTGCGGCAGCAGCGGATGGGGTTTATCGCTACCGTCTGCCCCGACGGGACGCCGAACCTCTCGCCCAAGGGGACGACGGCGGTGTGGGACGACGACCACCTGGTATTCGCCGATTTGGCCTCGCCGACGACGATGGCCAACCTGCGCCACAATCCGGCGCTGGAGCTGAACGTGGTGGACGTGTACGCCCGCAAGGGCTACCGGTTCAAGGGCACGGTGAGTATCGTCGAAAAGGGGGAAGGGCTGTTCGACGAGATATGCCACGCCTTCGAGACCGGCGCGCGGGGCATACACCAGGTGCAATTGCCGGCGCGGTCGTACGTGTTGCTGAAGGTGGACCGGGCGCTGCCGGTGGTCTCCCCCGCCTACGTTCCGGGCAAGACCGAGCGGACCACCCGGGAGGAGTGGGCGGTACACTGGGACAACGTCCAGCAGACCCGCTTGGCGGAACTGGAAACGGAGGGCTAGGCGAGGGCCCTGTTGAGAAACTATCTCGAAATCAACTGGCCCTGCTGATTTACCGGCGTCGCTGACCAAAGCCCATGGGTTCCCGCTTTCGCGGGGATGACGGTTATGTCGCGGGATGACGGTTATTTTTCCGTTGGGTTGGAACTGCCAGTTGTGCTGAAAGTTAAAACGCGATTGCCCGAAGTGGCGCGGCAAGGGCTTTGCTATTCCGGTCTTGCTGTAATAATATGAAGGTGTGCAGCCCTACCGAAGCGAGCGGGTGTAACTCAGTGGTAGAGTGCTTGCTTCCCAAGCAAGACGTCGAGGGTTCGAATCCCTTCGCCCGCTCCAGCTTGCCCCGCTACTGTTCGCCCGCCACTGCCGTCAAACAGCACGTCTGCGCTTTCTGTTGCAACAGAACGACTGCAAACCTCTATGCTGCACCGAGAGAGGCAAAGGGTATTTCCCGGCACAGCAGCTATCTTTGCGACTCGGGTTGGAACGGCAGCCGGCCGGGCTACAGGACCAGTCCGTAGGTGCGCTTTTTGATGGAGAGGTTGACGAAGGTTTCGGTGCGCTGCACGCCCTCCACGACGCCGATCTTGGTGCGCAGGAAGTTGCCCAGGCTCTCCGCCGATTCCAGTCCGGCCCAGATGAACACGTCGAAGGCGCCGGTGGTGATGGCGACGTAGTGGGCTTCGTCCAGAGCGGCGATGGCCTCGGCGACGGAGTCGGACTTTCCGGGCCCGGTTTGCAAGCCGATGAGGGCGGTGGTAGCATAGCCCAGTTTTTCGAGGTTGGGCACCGCGATAACTTTTACCACGTCTTCCTTGATGAGCCGCCGCAAGCGGCGGCGTACTGTGCCCTCGCTGACTCCGACCTCCCGGGCAATCTTGGCATTGGACGCTCTTCCATCCAACTGCAACAGGGCGATAATCTTGCGGTCCAGTTCGTCCATAGTTACACGCTCCCTTGAGTTGCCTGAGGCACTGTGTCCCACCGCGTCGGTGTACAGGGCCTGAGACGCGACTCGCCATAGCGAAACATCATATTTCCGACTTTGGGGAGTCTCAACATCGAAATCATGCTTTTCAATTCATATTTTAGCATAAATCCTGCCTTTACGCGCCATATAGTGGTCTAATCTGCCAATTCATCGCGCTTTTCGCATTGATTGCTTTTCGCAAAATCTGCCCCCTTTGCGCTCCGTCCCGATGCTGTTCGGCCTCCTTCTCCCGGAGGGGAGAGGGTGGCACCGGAGGCCCTGATGCAGCATTGCCGCGCGTTGACAGTCGTGGGCGCGACTGATACATTAACCTAGTTGTCAATTAGCAGTTTCCCCTATCCAAATGCTAAACTTCCATATTGCCGTCGGATGCGCCCGGCCCTTATTTGGCAAGCCGGACGCGCCGGATGTCGAACGCTAGGAGATGGCCAGTGCCTCGATACGACTATCGCTGCCTCGAGTGTGATCACAATTTCGAGTTGAGGCAGAGCTTCAGCGAAGCCGGCAAGGGGACGTGCCCCCAGTGCTCCGGCGAGGGCCAGCGCGTATACCACGCCGTGCCGGTAATCTACAAGGGCAGCGGCTTCTACACCACCGACTACGGCCGCCCCAAGCCCCCCGTTGAGAACGGCTCGGGCAAGAGCGAGAGTGAAACGGCCAAGCCCAGCGCCGACAGCAAGCCCGCAGAGACTTCTTCCGGGTCCAAGAGTTCTTCCGCGTCCGAGAGTTCGGGAAGCTCCGGCAGCGGCGAGTCCGCTTCGGCCACCGCAGGAGCCGCCGCCAGCTAACTCGCATGGTTGCACCTAAAGGCTGACATTTGGACAGCCGGTTGCGCCTCCGGGCGCGCTGGCTGTCTGTTATTCCCCCACAATTCCCCTTGGCTAGGCGTACCCTATGCGAGCGTTGTTGCAACGGGTTGCGGAGGCATCGGTGGAAATCGACGGCGCGGAGGTCGGCCGCATCGGGCGGGGCCTGGTGGCGCTGCTGGGAGTAGGTGATGACGATGAGGAAGCCGACGCCGATTACTTGGTATCCAAGGCCAGCAACCTGCGCATCTTCGCCGACGACGCCAACCGCTTTAACCGTTCCGCCGTGGACGTGGGGGCCGACTTGCTAGTGGTGAGCCAGTTCACCCTCTACGCCGATACCCGCCGGGGCCGTCGCCCCGATTTCACCCGCGCCGCGCCGCCCGAACTTGCCTTGCGGCTGTACGAGCATACCGTGTCGCTCTTCCGGGCGACCGGGTTGACCGTGGTAACAGGCCGTTTCCAGGAGTATATGCAGGTGCGTCTTCAAAACGACGGGCCGGTCACCATCATGCTGGACAGCGCCGACCGGCTGCGCCCCCGGCGTTGAACGTCAGCGGTGCCAGCCCATACCCAGGAAGAGACCGTGCAGATATGCAATCTGACCGCCATGGGCCAGATTGTCCCACATGACCTGGCCGAAGCAGGCGGCGATGGTGCGCGGCTCCGGCAGCGGCGGCAGCACGATCTCGCGGGCCAGTTCGTCTTCGCTTACCTGGGCGAGGTATGCCTGTGTCGCTGCCTTGACCGCGTGATAGTAGCCCTCCTGGAGCTGGCGGGACGGCGGGGTCCACTCGGCCACCTGCTGCGCGGTCCAGCCGACGCCGCGGTCTTCGATGCCGGGGGCTATGCTGAACTTTTCCGCCCAGCCTTCCTTGGTCCATAACTGCCCGGCATCCTGAAGGCGTGTGTGAATGAACATGTCCATCACCCGGCTCAGGTGCCACAGGATCCAGGCGGCGGAGTTGCACTCGGCGGCAGGGGCGCGGGAGAGCATATCGTCGTCCATGCCTTCCAGCGCAGACTCAATCATGTTCCAGTTGCGTTCAAGGCAACTGACGATAGGGTCGGTGGTGTTGGCCATGGTTGTATCCTCCCCGTAATTCTCGCGAACTCCTGGTCATTCCCGCGAAAGCAGGATTCCAGGGGTACTGTCAGTCTACTCCGCATCTCGCCGAAAAACGGACGTGGATTCCCGCGAAGGCGGGAATGACGGGTTTGAGATTACTCAAACTCCAGGTCGAGGCTGATGTCCAGGGCGGGCGGCGAATGGGTGAGCTCGCCGATGGAGATGAGGTGGACTCCGGTCTCGGCCACGGCACGGACGGTGCTGAAGTTGATGCCTCCGGAAGCCTCGACCACAGCCCGGTCGCCGATGAAGCCCATGGCCTCGCGCATCATGTCAGCGGGCATATTGTCGAGCATGATGATGTGAGCGCCGGCCTCCAGGGCCTCGCGGGCGGCCTCCAGGGACTCGACCTCGACCTCGACGCGGATGGTGTGGGAAGCGCGCTCCAGCGCCAGCTCGATGACCTGACGCAACCCCATCTCGCGGAAGCGATTTGCTTCGATGTGGTTGTCCTTGATCAGGATGCCATCGGCAAGGTTGTAGCGGTGGTTGTAGCCGCCGCCGGCGCGGACGGCGTACTTGTCAAGGTAGCGGTGGCCGGGGGCGGTCTTGCGGGTGTCGACGATGCGGGAGCGGGTGCCCTCGATGGCACGGACGTAGCGGTTGGTGAGGCTGGCGATGCCGCTCATGCGCTGCATGAAGTTGAGGGCGATGCGCTCGGCGCGCAGGATTCCCGCCGCCGGGCCAGCGACGCGGGCGATGTCGTCGCCAGGGGCGAGCGTGGCGCCGTCGGCCATCAGGGGGTCGAGGTTCAGGTCCGGCTCCACCCGCCGGAAGACGGCCATGCCCACGTCGACGCCAGCCAGGACGCCGTGGGCCTTGGCCCGCAGCATCCCGACACCGCGGATCTCCGGCGGCACAAGCGCGGCGGTTGTGGGGTCGTTGAAGGTCTGGTCCTCGGCGATGGCCGCGTCAATCAGGCTGTAAACTTCCGGCGGGAATTCGGGCAAGGCTCGACCTCCGGGCGTGGGGTTGTTTGTTAGTGGCTTCTCAATTTCGGAAGCAGCATTTCCGCCGCTCGTTCCATTGTGACCCCCTTGATTTCCCGCTGATTCAATTCGCAGCCGCCCCGCCTGCGACTACCGCAGGGCCAGCATCCGTTCGAGGGCTACGAGGGCATCGCGGCGGATGTTTTCAGGGACGGTGATTTCGTTCATCACGCGGCCCTCGAGCAGCGAGTCCATGACCCACAGGACGTAGGCCGGGTGGATGCGGTACATCGTGGAGCAGGGGCAGGTGACCGGGTCGAGGCAGAAGACGGTCTTGTCGGGGTTGTTGATGGCCAGGCGGTTGACGAGGCTGATCTCGGTGCCCACGGCCCACACGCTGCCCGCCGGGCCGTTGTTGATCTGGTTGCGGATGAACTCGGTGGAGCCCACGAGATCGGCGGCCTGCACCGTTTCCATGACGCACTCGGGATGCACCAGCACGTTGACGTCGGGGAACCGCTGGCGGGCCAGCTCAATCTGCTTCACGGTGAAGCGGGTGTGCACCGAGCAGTGGCCCTGCCAGAGCACCATCTTGGCGCGGCGCAGTTGCTCCGGGGTGTTGCCGCCCATGGCCCGGAAGGGGTTCCAGACCACCATTTCGTCCAGCGGTACGCCCATCTTGAGCGCGGTGTTGCGTCCAAGATGCTGGTCGGGAAGGAACAGCACCCGTTTGCCCTGCTCGAAGGCCCACTTCAGCACGGCGTCGGCGTTGGATGAGGTGCAAACGGCGCCGCCGTTGCGTCCGCACAAGGCCTTGATGCCCGCGATGGAGTTCATGTAGGTCACCGGGACGATTTCGCCCGGCCCCAGAACCTCGGTCAGGTCCTCCCAGGCGTCATCCACGTCGTCCATGGGAGCCATGTCGGCCATGGAGCAGCCAGCGGTGATGTTGGGAAGGATGACCCGCTGGTGGTCGGCAGCCAGTATGCAGGCGGTCTCGGCCATGAAATGCACGCCGCAGAAGATGATGTAATCGGCCTCCGGCGTATTGGCCGCCTGCTGTGAGAGCAGGAAGGAGTCGCCCTGGAAGTCGGCGTACTTGATGACCTCTTCACGCTGGTAGTGGTGGCCCAGCACCGTTAACGTGCTGCCCAGCTTTTGCCGGACCGCGTGGATGCGCTCGTCCAGCTCGTCGGCGGTGTAGTGCAGATATTCGGTGGGGATCTGCTGCCAGCGCACGTTGACGCTCAGTTCCTCGACCAGGGGCTTGGCGGGCAGTTCGTCCTCGGTCTTGCAGAAGGCCGAGTGTTCCAGTTCGGTGATGGGTACGATGGGTCGGCGACGGGTGGTCATCTTCCATACCCTCTCAAGAGGAATTCGGAGCGTGACGAGGTCCGTGCCCCGGACGGTTCGTTGCTCCGCAATCCCAATGTCTAGTTCGGTTGGCCTTGCAGTGACCACGGCCCGGCGCGCTCGACCCGCACGTTCACCAATTCACCCAGCCGGTCGCCGTCGTCGTCATTGATAGGAAAAAACACCAGCTTGTTTGAGCGGGTGCGGCCCTGCCATTTGCCCTTGTTCCGGCCTTCGACCAGCACCTCGAACTCGCTTCCGACCAATTCGGAGTTTACCTCGGTGAGAATCTTTTGCTGCAGGGCGTCCACCTGCTCGCGGCGGGTGACCTTCTCGGCCTGTGGTACGTCGTCTTCCATGGTGCGATCTGCGATGGTCCCGGGGCGGGTGGAGTAAGCGGCGCAATGAACCTTGTCCATCCGCAGTTGCTCCAACAGGTCCAGGGTGCGGCGGAACTGCGCGTCTGTCTCGCCTGAGAAGCCGACGATGATGTCGGTGCTGAGGGACGCGCCGGGCACCGTGTCGCGGATTTCCTCCACCAGCGCGATGTAGTCGGCCCGGGTGTAGTTGCGGTGCATTCGGGCCAGCACCTCGTCGTCCCCGGCCTGCACTGGCAGGTTGATGTGCTCGCACACCTTGGGCAGTTCGGCTACGGCCTCGATGATGCGTCGGCTCATGAAATTGGGATGCGAAGTCAGGAACCGGACGCGGTCCAAGCCGTCAACATCGTTCAGCCGGGTAAGCAGGGTGGAGAGATCAGGCCGTCCGCCGTCCTCATCGGGCAGGTCGTGGCCATAGGCGTCCACCGTCTGACCCAGCACGGTGACTTCCCTGACCCCGCGGGAGACGAGCAACTCCACCTCGCGGGCGACCTCGTCCACCGGTCGGCTGACCTGCCGGCCCCGGCGATAGGGGATGATGCAGAAGGTGCACATGAGGTCGCAACCGTGGATTATAGGGACGTGGCAGGCAACGCCGGGGCTCGTGGGAGCCAGCGTGCCGACGCAGCCCTCCCAGTCGAGACCTTGACGCTCGCCAATCAGATCCAGGAGCGGCTCAAACTGCTGCGGACGCATGAAGACGTCGACGTAGGGGAAGCGGCGAGCCAGTTGGTCGGACTTGGGCCCGACCATGCAGCCCATCAGGGCGATGACCCGGTCGGGGTTCTGCTTCTTTAGCCGCGATACCGCGCCCAGGTTGCCGACGACCTTGTTTTCCGCCGACTGCCGCACCACGCAGGAGTTGAGCACCACCACGTCGGCGTCCTTGGCGTTGTCGGCAGACTCCAAGCCCAACTGCTCCAAGGCGGAGGCGAGGCGTTCTGAGTCCGCCGTGTTCATCTGACAGCCAATGGTCCAGATGTGATAACTGTTCATGGCGCCAATAAAGGCAGATCCTGCTTTATATCGTGAAATTAAATACGAGGCAATGAGGAACGGAGACGGCGAGGCTACGGAGGAATGGAACCCCGATAGGTCTTTGGTTTAAAGCTAATTTAAGCCGGGAATCCGGGGTGCTCTGCAATTTCCCTACATTTTCCCCCCACGAAATGCGGGAGCTCATGGAGCTTTCTGAACCTGCCACACCATCGGATCGCAGGATGCGCTAGAGGTATGGCAGCCCTTCGCTCAGGTCGCTTGCCCGTTTCCTTCCTCCCCAGCGTTAGTTATCCTTGCATTGTAACTGCGAGTTGTCCTCAATGGCAATCTATCGGGGATAGCCTGCAGGGTCTTTCGATTCTTGAACCGAGAGAATAACATGAGGAAATGGAGGAAAGAATTGAAAATCTAGGGTCCAGGCTGGTGAAAGCCTTCGAACAAGTGCCGGACCCCCGCAGTCCTTTGGGAAGACGCCATAGCTTGCCCGCGATTCTAACCCTGGCGGTCTGTGCCATGCTGGCCAACTGCCACAGCCTCTACGCCATTCACCAATGGGGCCGGGAGCATGGCGATTTGGCTCCCAGGCTGGGTTTCAAAGGGAGCAAGACCCCGGCGGTATCCACTTTGCATCTGGTCTTCAAACGGTTGGACCGGGAGGCTTTCGAGACGGCGCTCCAGGAGTGGGCCCAGGAGGAATTGGGCGACCGGGCGCAGGCGGTGGCCATTGACGGGAAAAGTCTGCGGGGCATTCATGGCGAGGAACTGCCTGGGGTGCATCTGGTGGCGCTATATGGGCAGCAACTGGGCCTGACCCTGGCTCAAAAGGGGGGTAGGGGAGAAGGAAGCGGAGTTGAGCGTGGCGCCGGAACTGTTGGGCCAGGTTGATCTGGCCGGTCGGGTGGTAACTGGGGACGCCCTGTATGCCCAGAAGAACCTGAGTCGGCAGGTGGTGGAGCAAGGCGGTGACTATTTCTGGGTGGTGAAGGATAACCAGCCTACCCTGCGGGCCGATATTGCCCTGCTGTTTGCCGAACCACCCTGGGGGGAAGAGTTGGCCACGGCTGGGGAGTGCGGGCGGCACGGCGACCGTTGGGAAGAGCGTACCCTGTGGACCTCCACCGCCCTCAATGAGTATCTGGACTGGCCCCAGGTACGGCAGGTGTGCTGTGTGGAGCGCAAGGTGACCCGTAAGGGAGCGACCAGAAAGGAGTTGGCCTAGGCCATCACCAGTTTGAGTCCGGCTCAGGCTGGGCCCCAAGAGTTGCTGTGCCTGTGGCGGAGCCATTGGGAGATCGAGAACCGGCTGCATTACGTGCGGGACGTGACGATGAAAGAGGACGCATCCCAGGTGAGGAGCGGGTCGGTGCCCCAGGTGATGGCGGCCTTGCGCAACACGACACTGGGGCTGTTGCGACAAACCGGGGCAACCAATATCGCGGCGGCGCTGCGACACTACAGCTACAAGCCTCTGGAGGCTCTGGCCCTCCTCGGAATTTCTGCTCCTTGAGAATCGAAAGACCCTGGGATAGCCTGAGCAATTCTTGCGGGCCGCAATGCCAGGGACTCAGGCTGGTCAGCAGATACCAGCCAACGCTCACCGCACCAGTTGCTAGATTCACTGTTTCCTTCTCCGCCATAGGCAAGGTTCTTGATTTTGTCCGGTTCGGCGGATAGCTGCCGTCGGCTAGTCGAGAACCCTGACCAGCTTTTGCATTGAGCGAAGCTCGCGGGGTGGGTTCATGTGCCGGCCGTAGTCGGTCCAGGACACCTCCGCCACGTAGAGGTCTCCCCTGGAGTCCACGGCTATTCCGTGGGGGGAATAGAACCGGCCCGACTGGTCGCCGTAGCTCTCGCGCCCGACCCTGGCCAAGACCTTGCCGCTGGTGTTCATAACCGTCACGCGGGGGCCGAGGTCGGTGCCGATGTCGTTGGTGGCGATGCCACAGAAGTACTCGCCGATATAAAGTAGTTCCTCGCCCGCCCGGTCGCCGATGCAGATGGCGGCGGCGCGGGAGAGGTTGCCCCACTGGGTCTCGTATTTCCCCTGGGAGCCGAAGACCTGGATGCGATGATTCTCGCGGTCGGCGACGTATACCCAGCCGTCGTTGTCGACCTCGACGTTGTGGACGATGTTGAACTGGCCGTCTCCGGTGCCCGATTCGCCCCACGAGAAGAGGAGCTTGCCGTCGGGTGCGTACTTGTGCACCCTGGCGTTGGAATAGCCGTCGGCCACGTAGAATTCTCCGGTACGCCTGTCGAAGGCCACGTGGGCGGGAACGCTGAACGGTTCACCGCTCATCTTGGGGCTCGGCTTGTGGGGGGTACCAAGGGTCATCAGCAGCTCGCCCTCGGGCGTGAACTGCCGGACTGTGCTGTCGCCGTTGTCCACGCAGAATACGGTGTCGTCCGGCGCGATGGTCACGCCGTGGGGGTTGGCGAACACCCCATCGCCCCAGGTGCGCAGCAGGTTCCCGTCGGTGTCGAACACGAGCATCGGTATGGTCCCGCGGTTGAAGACGTAGACCTGATCCTTCGAGTCCACCGCGACGGACGTTCCTTCCCGGTAGACGCAGCCTTCGGGAAGCTGGCCCCAGTTCTGGCCCGAGACCCGGTAGTGGAAGCCGTTCTCGCCGATCACAGCCGGCTCGGTCTTTTCACCATCTGTCCCGTGTCCCTCGGCGCGCAGGCCATACTCCCAGTCCTGTTCCTTGTCGACCATCTTCGTAACCTCCCTGAATCCGTGCCGGCAGGCGCGGCGGCATAGGGCAATATATCATGCGGTCTGCCGAGCGTCTGCCGGAGCAGGCAGCGGCTGGTTGCACTCCGCCCCGGTTGGCGGTCATTGGGTAGGTTCAAGTGGCGGCGGCCCCGCGTCAGCCATATAATCTGCAACGGTCAGAGCGGACTAGACCGGCTGCCGGATGCGCCGGGAGCGAGCGGCAGTCATAGTCAGAGAGGCGCTGGGGCGCCACAGGCAGGAGAGAGGCGCCAGGGGCGCTACAGGCAGGAGAGAGGCGCCGGGGGCGCCACAGGCAGGCAGGAGGGCAGACGTATGGCAGACCTGAATATTGCGACCCTTTCCGGCGACTACGCCGTCATCAGCGAGGCGGCAGTCGAGGACTTCAGGGGCAGCCTGAACGGGGAGTCGCTGCTCCCCGGCGACGCTGGGTACGACGGCGCCCGGCGAATTTGGAACGCCATGATCGACAAACGGCCCGCCCTGATCGCCCGGTGCAGCGGAACGGCCGACGTGATCAACTCGGTCAACTTTGCCAGGGAGAACGGCCTGCTGATTTCGGTGCGCGGCGGCGGCCATAACTTCCCGGGCAACAGCGTTTGCAACGACGGGCTGATGATCGACCTTTCCCGGATGACCGGCGTCCGCGTCGATCCGGCGGCCAGAACGGTGCGGGCCCAGGGCGGGACAAAGTGGGGCGCGTTCGACCACGAGACCCAAGCCTTCGGACTCGCCGCGCCCGGAGGGACCGACCTCGATACAGGCATCGCCGGTCTTACGCTGGGCGGGGGCATCGGATGGCTGTCCGGCAGCTATGGCCTCAGTTGCGACAACCTGGTTTCCGCCGACGTGGTCACCGCCGCCGGCCGGTCGCTCACCGCCAGCGCCGACGAGAACCCCGATCTGTTCTGGGCACTCCAGGGCGGCGGCGGCAACTTCGGCGTCGCCACCTCTCTCGAGTACCGACTGCAACCCGTCGGCCCCAAGGTGCTGGCGGGGTTCCTGGTCTACTCGTTCGACAAAGTAAGGGAGTTCTTCGCCCTGATCGGCGAGCTGACCGCCAATATGCCCGACGAGATGAACCTTATCACCTTCCTGACGACCCTCCCCGAGGGCGGCGGAAAGGCGTGCACCATTCTGCTCTGCTACCACGGCCCCATCGAGGAGGGGGAGCGGGTCATCCGGCCGCTCCGGGAATTTGGCCCGCCACTAATCGACGACGTGCGGCCCATGACCTACACCGAGGCCCAGACGCTGGCGCTGGCCCCCCAAGGACGGCAGAACTACTTGAAGTCCCACTTCATGAAGCAGGTCAGCGACGACGCGGTGGACATCATGCTCGACTATTTCGAGCGGGTAACGTCGCCGCTGTCGGCCGTCTTCTTCCAGTATCTCGGCAACGCCGCCCGGCGCGTGGCTGCCGGCGAGACCGCCTTCGGCCACCGGGACGCTCTGTGCGAGTGGGGCGTCAACTCGGTATTCCTGGACCCGGGGGAGTCGGAGGTCCATGTCCGATGGGCCCGGGAATTTGCCGCGGCATTGTTGCCCTTCTCGTCGGGGGCCTACGTCAACCAGGTCGGCATCGAGGCGGAGGAAGGGGCGGAGGCGATACAGGCGGCCTTCGGGGACAATTTCCAGAGGCTGGCGGCCCTGAAGCAGAAGTACGACCCGACGAACCTGTTCAGCCACAACCAGAACATCCGGCCCCGGATCTAGGCCCCGGAAGGGCCGGGTGCCGGCGTCGGCGAATCCACGCCTTCACTGAGTTTCAGTCCCTCTACTTGTTCGACGACAGAGCGGCGTCGGGAGGCCGTGTCAAAGAAGCGCCAGGAGACGACAACGTGCCCGTAGAAGGGCATGAACACTTCTGACACTCTCACCCTCCTGGAGACTTGGTTTGCGCATCTGCAATCGCGCCAAGTAGATGTGGCAAAACTGGATTCGAGTTTGAAAGCTCCATAGCGGCCAGCATTTCATCGCGGACCCCAGAAATGTCAGTCCGTATTCGTTCCCCTAACTCGCTGGAAATATTGGTTTCCTGGTCATACTTTTCGGCCCAGCCGATTACTGCCAGCAAGACCGGGAGCAGATCCTTCCCCTTGTCTGTCAAATCGTATAAGACTCGGCGCCCGTTGGCTGGATCCTTTTGCCGGCTGATGATTTGCTGCGCTTCCAGTCGGCTTAGCCGGTCGGACAACACGTTGGTCGAAATGCCTTCGCCGGCATCCAGGAAGTCCTGAAACCGGGTAAAGCCGCGAAACATCATGTCGCGGATGATCAATAGTGACCAGCGATCCCCGAATACACCCAGCCCAAACCGAATCGGGCATTGATTAGGCTCGTAAATCATGTGCATAGCATACTGGTCTTGGAATTTACTTGCAAATAACAAGTGTTCCTGTATGGTTGCTTGCAATTCGCAAGTAATACGACGTTGCCTTTGATGAGACTGAAACTATGAATCGCTCGATTTCACTGGCCGACTGGGGCCTGCTCCTGGCGGCGGCGCTGCTTCTGGGCAGTACATTTCTATTCCTCAACATTGCCATAAAGGAAATCCCGCCGCTCACCGCCGCCGCGCTCCGGACGCTGATGGCGGCGCCCATCTGCTGGGGTCTGATGCGCGCTTTCGGCGTACAGTTGCCACGCACCCGCCAGGGATGGATCGCGCTCTTCTGGCTCGGCCTGCTGACGGCGGCGATCCCCTTCGGCACAATCGCCTGGGGGCAGCAGTATATCGAGAGCGGCATGGGCGGCATCCTGTTCGGCACCATGCCAATCCTGGCGGTCGTGCTGGCGCCTCTGTTCCTCGCCGAAGAAACGTTCACCCGCAGGCGACTGGTTGGCGGCGTGGTTGGGCTCGCCGGCATCATTCTGTTGATCGGCCCGTCGGTGGTGGCCAACGCCGGCGCCCAGATTCTGGGCATCGTCATCACCTTTCTCGCCCCGTTGAGCCATACGCTGGGCGCGATCTATGCCCGGCGGCAGACCCATCTGCCGCCGCCCGCCATGGCCACCGGCCAGATGATCTTTGGCGGGGCGATTCTGGTGCCGCTGGCGTTCGCGCTGGAGGCACCGCTCAGCCTGACGCCGAGCGTGGGGGCGATCGCCGCCATACTCGTCACCGGCGTCTTCTGCACGGCGATTGCCATGAGCCTCTATTTCGTGGTCGTCCGCCGGATCGGCGCCACGCGCAGCTCGCTGGTGCCGCTGTTCTTCCCGGTGGTCGCGGTGGCGCTGGGCGAGCGGCTGCCACTCGAGGCCTTTATCGGTCTAGCGCTGATCCTGGCGGGCGCGCTTGCGGTCAGCAGCCGCGCGCCGGCCAAAGCGCCAGTCTCTGCCGCCCCCAGTCCCCAGCCACAAAACTAGCAACGTCCATGAACCTCACCGGGGAGGGCTAAGTAACTATCTCAAAACAGCGAGGCGTCGCTGACGGCGGTACCAGATGAGGGCACAAGCCAATTGAAGCAGGCCCAGGTAATTGGCCGGCTTCTTGTCGTAGCGCACCAATATCGCTCGGCACTTGGAGAGCCAGCCCAAGGTGCGTTCCACCACCCACCGTCGGGCGGGGCAGGTTTTCTGGCCCCATTGGTCCAGCTTCTCCTCCCCAATGCGCCGGATATGCGCACAGTATTGGTAGGCGGCAACTGTTCCGTGGCCTGTGGGATTGTCATACCCTTTGTCCAAGCACAGGTTTTGAGCGCCTGGCGGGCGCGCCAATACCATGCTCTCCAAGGTCGGTCTCAACAGTTTCGTATCATGGACGTTGGCTCCAGCCACCGCTACGCTCAGGGGTCCGCCTGCTGCGTCGACCAGGATGCTCTTCTTGCTGCCGGCTTTGCCCCGGTCGGTGGGGTTTCGCCCAATGGCGCCCCCCCAAAACGCGCTTTGCCTATGGAGCAATCCGCCGACTGCCATTCCCAGTCCACACCGCCCAACTCCTGGCATTCTTCTATCAGGACCGCCCAGATGCCCTCCAGCGCCCCACACCCTACCCAGCGCTGGAAGGTCCGATGGATGGTGCTGTCGTCCCCCAACTCCCTGGGCAGGTGGTTCCACTGGCAACCGCTTCGCAGCCGAAAGATAATCCCTTCCAGCATCTTCCGCTGGTCCACCCGTTTGCGCCCCTTCGATTGGGGCGGGTCCAACTCCAGTATCACCGGTCCGATTCGCTCCCAAAGGTCGTCCGGAACATCCCATATAGTAGGTAACGGTTTCCCCTCCACCACGATTCACCTCCACCCGCCTTTGGGCATAATCCTAGCGACGACCTTCACCCGTTAACTACTATCTGAAACCCCAATTTGAGATAGTTTCTTAGTACTACAGCCGCACAAACGCTAACTCGGTACTTTCGTCTCAAATATAGCTTAGCTTCATTGAAATCCCATACGGTGGCCGTAGCTGGACGTTGCGATTTTCAAGACCACCCAAACTCCAAGCGGCCATCTGCGGCTGTAGTATTAGGGAGTGTCGTCATACTCACCGTCATTCCCGCTTTCGCGGGAATGATAGAAACAGACGCTTGGATGCCGATCTTCTTAAATTGACGACACTCTCTGACGCCAATTGGCGCGTCATTATACTGGTCTTGCCATACGAGGTTCGGGGTGTGCGCCGCGCACTTTGTTGAAGGGGAAAAGCAAAATCGACACTCAAGTGATACAGGCAAGCGGAAGAGAAGTAAACAAAGCGTTGTTTCTTGCAGTACTTTTCGTGGCTGTCTTCGGCGCCATGAACGCGAATCTGATGGTTACTCCTCTCCTGGTGGAGATATCGACTGACCTGGATATATCGGTGGCGGTCGCCGGGCAGTTGGCGACCGCAACATATGCGGCCTGGGGTGTTTCGGTCGTTGCGTTGGGCCCATTGTCCGATTCCTTCGGGCGTCGCCCCATTGCCCTTGCCGGGTTGCTGCTGATTTCCGGATCCCTGATCTGGTCTGCGTTCGCCCCTAATATCGAGGTGTTACTGGTGCTCCGGGTGTTGACTGGCTTGGGCGCTGGAACGTTGCCTCCCACCTTTGTGGGCGCGATTTCCGATGTTATTTCCCCGGAAAGGCGGGCTCGGGCGGTCGGCGGGCTACTGGCCGTTGGCCAGCTGGCATCGGTGGTCAGTCTGCCAGCCGTTGCCCTGCTGGCTGACTGGGGCGGATGGCGATTTACTTTCATCGCCTCGGGTTTGCTGAGTGCGTCGGGCCTTGTTGCCAACTGGTTTTTGTTCCCGAGAGACAGCAGGGAGCGGGTTCGCGACGTCGTAATTTTCTCCAGGTATTGGTCCCTTATCGTCCTGGGTTTCTTCCAGGTGGCTCTGACGGTCAATCTCGCCCACCGCCTCGTGTTTTGGGCTATGGTCAGCTTCTTCGTCGCCTATATGATCCATACATACGGCGTGAGCCTGCGGTTCGTGTCTCTGCCGCTGGCAATAATAGCAATCGGCCAGGTGATAGGAAGTTACGCAGGCGGAGTTATGGCGGGGAATAGGTACCGCGCTGTCCTCATTGCCGCCACCTGCGCCGTTGGGGGCGCCTGCGGGTTCCTGTTCTTCGCTGTCGAGCTCCAACTCTGGGTGGCGGTGGCCGTGGCAACGCTGGGAACAGGCTTGCTGAGCGTTAATTTCCCTGCCCTGGTCGCCGCCAGCACCGAGCATTCGGGAGAATCCAAGGCCACTGGGGTCGGCATGATGGGCCTGAGCAACCAGTCGGGCGGCGTATTGGGCGTCGCGATTGCCGGCGGCCTCCTGGCAAGCACAGGCTATGGGGGGATAGCGTACCTGTGCCTCGGAGCAACAGTCGTGAGCGTTCTGATGGCGGTCCTGTTCGGCAGGCAGTTGCGCATAGGCAGCGGTTGAAATTTTGGCCTGAAGCGGCGGCAGCGTGTACGCCGGCTGTTGGCGACACGGCTTCAGGCTTTATGAGGTGGCTGTTACACAGTGTCATGGCGTAAGATGCAGACAATAGGGCACACTTGCCGCCAATTGGCTCAGGAGGTCCCAGGTGTACAAGATCGGTATAGACGTTGGAGGCACCTTTACCGACTTCGTCGTAGCTGACGAAGGGGGGCGGCCGCGTTTCTTCAAGACGCAGACCACCCCTGACGACCCTTCGATCGGCGTTATGACCGGATTGCAGGAAGCCGCCGCCGCGCACGGACTGTCTCCGGACCAGCTGCTGGGAGATACGGACTTGGTGATCCACGGGTCAACCGTCGCGACCAACACGCTGGTGGAACGGAAAGGGGCAAGGGTGGGCCTCATAACCACCGACGGTTTCCGTGACCTGCTGGAGATGCGCGAGGGACTGAAAGAGGACCGGTACAACCTGCGGATGACGCCCGCCGAGCCGTTGTCGGCCCGTTATCTGCGGGTGGGCGTCCCGGAACGAGTTCGCGCCAACGGTGTGGTGGAACGGTCTTTGGACGAGGCCGCACTGGTTGAAAACCTCGAGTACCTGGTCCAAGAGGGGGCCGAAGCGCTGGCGGTGTGTTTCCTGTTCTCATACCTCAACCCCTCCCATGAGCAACAGGCTGCGGAAATCATACGCCGCCGCTTTCCCGACACGTACACTTCCCTCTCCCATGAGGTGATTCCCCAGATCAAGGAGTTCGACCGCCTGAGTACTACGGTGATCAACTCCTACGTCGGGCCAGTGTTCAGCCGCTATCTTTCGCGCCTGAATGAGCGGTTCGAGGCATACTCCCAATTGAGTGACGTGCTGATCATGCAGTCCAACGGCGGAGTGGCCCCGATAGAAGACTCCAGCCGCATGGCGGTGCGGGCTATCCTGTCCGGCCCGGCGGGAGGCGTCAGCGCCGCCGCGTACATCGGGCAGTTGCTGGAGGAACCCAAGGTCATCGCCTTCGACATGGGCGGCACCAGCACCGACATTTCGCTGATTGAGAACGGGGTTCCCCACATCACCAATGAGAAGTTCGAGGCCGGTTGGAAGATCGCCGCCCCGATGATCGACATCCACACCATGGGCGCGGGCGGAGGCAGTATCGCCAGGGTGGATGAAGGAGGCATTCTCCATGTCGGCCCGGACAGCGCCGGGGCTGAACCCGGCCCGGCGTGCTACGGCAAGGGTGGAGTCGATCCCACCGTTACCGATGCCAGCCTGGTATTGGGGTACCTGGACGCGAGCAATTTCCTGGGAGGCAAGGCCAGTCTCGACCCGGCGGCCGCCGAGCGGTCCCTGGCTGAGAACGTGGCAACGCCGCTCAACCTTTCCAATGTCGAGTCCGCCTACGGTGTGTACAAGGTGGTCTGCACCACCATCGCAGAGGGCATACGTCTGATGTCGGTGCAACGGGGCGTGGACCCGCGGGAATTTACCATCATGGGATTCGGCGGCGCTTCGGGTCTTCATGCTGCGGAGGTTGCCCGGCAGCTACAGGTGGCAAAGGTTTATATACCGGCGTCGGCGCCGGTACTGTCGGCCTACGGCATGTTGAACACCGACATCAAGTACGATTTCTTCCGGTCATACCCGGTAAGCCTGGACCGGCTGGACCTGAACGAGCTCAGGTCCATTCCAGACGAGCTGGCGGCCCAGGGACGGGACAAGCTCTCCGCCCAGGGCGTGGCCGACGAAGCGGTGGAGATTCTCTACTCCGCCGACATGCGGTACCTGGACCAGATCTACGAAGTCACCGTGCCGCTACCGGACCCGACTCTGCCGGACTCGGAATTTATTGCCGAGTTGACCGCCAATTTTCATCGAAGATACGAGGAGCTCTACTCCTACAACCAACAGGACCAGGAGGTGCGGCTGGTCACTCTTCGGGTGGCGGCGGTGGGCAAGCTCCCCAGGATCGCCCAGCTTGACCGGACGGGGGACGGAAACGCGGCCAGCCCCGTTGGCTCCCGCCGGGTCTATCTGGGTGAATGGCGAGAGGCTCCAACATACACTGCCGATTCCCTGCCGGCGGGGGCGGAAATCGCCGGCCCGGCGATCCTGGAGTCGGATTTCACCACCATCCTGGTGTGGCCGGGTGACTACGCTACGGTCGATTCCATGGGTGGCATCGAGTTGCGCGTGAACCTGGAGACCCTCCCAGCCGCGCAGGACTCGGCGGCCGATTCGGCTGACGCGGGCGGACAGGACATCCCAGCGCACGACGACCCCATTACCTTGGCAGTGGTGGAGCACCGGCTGGAATCCATCGCCCAGGAAATGACCGAGGCAATGCTGCGCACAGCGATGTCCCAAATCCTCAACTCCAGCCGGGACTTTTCCACGGCGATCCTGGATGGTGATTGCCAACTGGTGGCCCAGGGAGAGGGCATCCCGGTACACATAAGCGCGCTTCCGGTGGCGGGCGCGGCCGTTCGGGACTACTTTGGAGAGGACATGTCCGAGGGAGACCTGTTTATCCTGAACGACCCCTATTTTGGGGGCAGCCACCTGCCGGACATCACCATCATCCGGCCCATTTTTTACGAAGGACGGCTGCTGTTTTATGGGGTGAACCGGGCCCACCACAGCGACGTTGGAGGGGGCACCCACGGAGGTTATAACCCCGGCGCCAATGAGATATATCAAGAGGGCATCCGCATACCACCATTGAAGCTCTACGATAAGGGCGTCCCCCGCACCGATCTGCTCCAGATGCTGTCGGCCAACGGCCGGCAATCGGAGAATTTTCTGGGCGACCTCAACGCGCAGATAGGCTCGGTGATGCTGGCGGCCCAGAGGATCGAGTCCCTACTCGCCGACTACGGTCCCGACTGGCTGATGGCGGTGGTTGCCGAAATTCTGTCGGCCACCGAGAGGCAGGTGCGGCAGTTCATCTCCGGGTGGCCCGACGGTGTGTATTACGGGGAGTCGTTTGTGGACGACGATGGGTTTGCCAGCAAGCTGGTGCCGATCCGCGCGAAAGTCACCATTGCGGGCGACTCCATGACCATCGATTTGAGCGAGTCCAGTCCCCAGGTCGAGGGGTTCATAAACAGCGCTTACGCCAACACCCGGTCGCTGGCCCACGCCGCGATCATGTACCTCGCGCCGATGGACGTGGCCCGGAACGAGGGTTCCATGCGGCCCGTCCAGATAATCGCCCCACGGGGGCTCGTCGTCAACGCCAATCCTCCTGCGCCGGTGTGCATGAGCACCAACCACTGTGCCGAGGAGGTGGTGGAAGCTGTGTTCAAGGCATTGGCACCCGCAATCCCCAGTGCGGTGTCGGCGGGGTTTTCCCGCCGGTTGCGTTACGCCATCACCGGCTCCGACCCGAGGACGGGACGCCGGTTCATCTGGCACTTCTTTCTGGCCAGGGGCGGCGGTGGCGCCTCCGATGGCTTCGACGGGTGGTCCAACATCGGTGAGATTAACGTGGCCGGAGGAATACGGTCGCCCAGCATTGAGGTAACGGAAGAGCGCTTCCCATTCTTCATCGAGCGCCATGAGCTGCGACCCGATTCAGGAGGAGCTGGCGCATGGCGCGGTGGCCTGGGGGCGGTGTGCGACCTGGTCTATGAAGGAGAAGGCCCCGCCCTGCTCAACACCGCGGGCGATGGCGTGGTGGTGCCGCCCTTTGGGCTGTTCGGCGCGGACAACGGTCTGCCGCACCATTACAAGATCGTTTCCAACGGAACGGAGCGGGTGTTGGGGTCGAAGGAAGTGGGGGTCGTCGTGAATCCCGGCGACCACATCGTCTGCCTCTCCTCCGGGGGCGGCGGTTTCGGCCAGCCGGAAAACCGGGACAAAGACGCGATGAAATGGGACTTGAAGAACGGTTATGTGACCGGGTAAGGAATCAGTAGGGCGGCCGGCCTGCTCCCGCTTTTGGTTTTCCCCAGCCGTCGATTGGCCCCAGGACCAGGGAGCGAGCCCCTCGACGCCGGGCCCCCCAGCTTGTGCCGAAATCGAAGCGGGCCGCCAATTTTGAGATATTTCCCCGGGACTTGTGAGGGAGTGGCGGAAAAGGTATGGTTATCCCCAACCTGGCCTAGATACAGACGCCGAGAAATACATGGGGAGGAAGACGATGGCAACCACACGAGCGCCCTTCCTGTCGACCAAATACAGCGCCTATTACCATTCGCAAGTACCCGAAGAAGATGCGGAATTGACCCGCATCGGCCCTGGAACGCCCGCCGGGGAGTATCTGCGCCGGTTCTGGCAGCCGGTCTGCTACGCCGACGAGCTCGCCGACGTTCCCGTGGCCCTGAAGATTCTCGGCGAAGAGTTGGTGGCCTTCCGAGATTTCAGCGGGCGCATCGGGCTGGTCGAGGCTCACTGCCCGCATCGCGGCACGTCGCTGGAGTTCGGACTGGTTTCCGAGCGCGGAATCCGCTGCTGCTACCACGGCTGGCTGTTCGACGTCGACGGCACAATTCTTGAGACACCCGGCGAGCCGGCAGGCAGCACGTTCAAGGACCGGCTCTGCCACGGCGCGTACCCGGTCCACGAGTTCCAGGGCATAGTCTTCGCCTACATGGGACCCCCTGAAGACATTCCGGCCTTTCCCGTCCTGGACACCTTCGAGCGCGAAGGATATCGGATGATGCCCGGCAAGCGGTACGACTACCCGTGCAACTGGCTGCAGATTCTGGAGAATGCGATGGACCCGGTCCACGCTTCCTTCCTTCACACCATAGTCGCGGGAACTCAATTCACCGACGAGTTCGGGGTGATACCCAACCTCGACTTTGTGGAGACGCCCTCCGGGGTCATCTCGATGGGCACCCGGCGGGTCGGCGACAACGTATGGGTGCGGACGACGGAGTGCGTGCTGCCCAACGCGCAGCAGATAGCCCCCGTCTGGAACGACGGCAAGGGGCCGGGAGGGGTTCGACGGGCCGATGATGACCCGCTGGATCGTGCCCCGTGACGACAACAGTACGATGCTGCTGGAGTTGCGCCACATCTCCGAAGCCGAGGAGAGGGAACCGGCCTGGTGGCTGGACCGGGACCAGATGCTGCCCGCGCAGCTTCCAGAGTCTGACAACCTCCGCGAGCAACAAATGCAACCCAGCGACTTCGAGGCCCAGGTCAGCCAGCGCCCCATTGCCGTCCACGGACTGGAGCACCTGGGCGCGACCGACCGGGGCGTCACGATGTTCAGGCGACAGATACGAAAGGGCATCAGGGCGGTGCAGGCCGGCGAAGGTCCCGGCTCACAGGGGCGGGACGAGAACGGCCGCGTCTCCACGTTCTGCATCGACACGGCAGTGCCGATGCCCATGGCGGCCACCCCCGAGGAGGATACGAAGCAGATGCGGGAACTCGGACGCCGCAAGGCAGCGGAATATATCGAGAACCCGCCGCACAAGTAACAGTCCCGCCTCGTAGGCTTCCCGGCAACGGCTCGGGTCGGAAGACCGGGGCCGTTCTGGTTACTTGTAGCAACTTCCCCTTGCCGGACGTGGGCGCGGCAGGCCACCATCAGACGTGTTGCTCTCGATTCATCCATGCAGCTCTCGAACTAGGAGAGCCGGTTTCTCACGGCATACTGCGCTAAGTGGGTTATTCTCTCGATTTGCGGTAGCAGGTAATCCCGGCACTGGTGACCACTCGCAAGCTAATTTATTGTGGCTAATTGATGGAATCGGAGGCTTTTGCTATGCTCGCAGCATTCAACTCCTTCATTTCCAACTAGATGCAGGATGAATAGCTATGTCTTCTCAACCACTCAACGCCCTCGGGCGGCCAAGGAGAATCAAAGTGGACTTGGGGGAAGAGTCGTCGCTCCCAAGTCTTCCCTTTCCAGTCGAGGTGGGTGACGCCAAATTCTTCTTGGCCAAAGGTAGCGATGGCTACAAATTGCTATCCGTGATCTGCCCTCATCAAGGTGGTGAGATACAGGACGAAGGTGAGGAAGTGTTCACCTGCGACGGGCACGGTTGGCAGTTTGACAAGGATGAAGGGGTGTGCGTAAACCAGCCTCATGTTCGCCTGAGGTCTGTCCGCGTGGATATTGAAAATGGGCGGCTGTCGGTGTTGGTCCGCCCCGAGTAACGCTTAGAGGGTGTGTGACAAAGTTTAATCAGGTTGGTTTGAGCCTCTTGAGCATCAGGTGGACCATCGCTATATAAACCCAAGTCTCTCCGGTTTCTGGCAGTTCCTCATAGTCCTTGCTAAGCCGTCGGCACCGGCTGAGCCAAGCCAGCGTGCGTTCAACCACCCATCTGCGGGGCAGCACCTCGAACTGGTGGCTGTCCGGGTTCCGGCGCACCACCTTCAGCAACCATCCGCCAGTCGCCCAAGCCCACGCCACCAGCCGACCGGCATAGGCCGCATCGGCCCAGATGACTTGGAGCCGGGGGAACCGGCCCAGCAGTTTGGCCAGCACCAGTCTGGCCCCGTCCCGGTCTTGGATGTTGGCGGCATGAATGACCACGGCCAAGAGCAGCCCGCTGGTGTCCACTACGATGTGGCGCTTGCGTCCGGACACCTTTTTGCCGGCGTCGTAGCCGCGAGGCCCCCTTTTCCCGTGGTTTTCACCGATTGGCTGTCGATGATTGCCCCGCTGGGGGTGGCCTCCCGTCCCTCGCTCTCCCGGACCATGGGACGCAGTGCCTCCTCAACCCGCTCCCAAGTGCCATCCCTGCGCCATTTCCGGAAGTACCACCAAACCGTTCCCCAAGGGGGCAGGTCGTGGGGCATCATTCGCCAGGGAATACCGCCCCGCAAGACGTACAAAATGCCGTTCACCACCTCCCGCAGGTGCACGGTTCGGGGATGTCCCCTGCGCGAATCCGCGGGCAACAGGGGTTCCAGCAAGCCCCACTGGGCATCGGTAAAATCAGTGGGATACGCTCTTCGATCCATATCCCAAAGTTACAGGCTACCTGCAAACCATACCAAGCTGTTCCAATGTAATTTTAGACGATTGTCACACACCCTCTTAGAAACTATCTCGAAATCAACTGGCCCTGCTGATATACCGGCATCGCTGACCAAAGCCCATATATTCCCTAGAAGTCTGGCCGGAAACCCCGATTCTCCCCAAGCCGTCGTTTTCTTAACGTCGATTATCGATTAAATAGTGGGTGTTGCAACGTATTACGTGCACTATCATGCTATATCAGACTGGAATACGTCTGCTTTGCGTAGCGCAAAACCCGGCCAATGGCTTTCCGGCCAGACTTCTAGACTCACAAACGAAGTGCAACACCGAGTTAAGGTGTTGTCATGGGAATCAGATATGAGCATATCACCATTGAAGAACGGTGTGAGATTTCCCGTCTACGTTCCTCGGGACAGTCGATCCGGCAAGTTGCTGCAACTCTCGATCGCTCGCCGTCGACGATTTCGAGAGAGTTGAAACGCAATGTTTCACAGAGCCAAGGCTACTGGCCGAAGTATGCGGACCAGCAGGCCCAGGAGCGCCGATGGTGCGGGTCTCGCTTGGAGCGAGATGAGGGGTTGCGCCGTAGGGTTCTCGCCGGGCTGCAACAGGGCTGGTCGCCTCAGCAGGTTGCCGGACGCTTTGCTCTGGAGCAGGGAAGGAAGGTGATCTCCCACGAGAGCATCTACCGGTTTATCTACGGCCAACTGGCCCGGACGAAGGATTACTCGTGGCGCCACTACCTGCCCAGGGCCAAGTCGAAACGGGGCTGGCGGGGACGCAAAGGGGGCAGTCCGGCTTCCTTCATGGCTCACCGGCGGCCTGTGGCGGAACGTCCTCAAGAGGCTGCTGACCGGCAGACGGCTGGCCACTGGGAGGCTGACCTGATGCTGTTTCGAACCTATGGACAGGCGGTTCTCATCCTCCACGAGCGGCACTCCCGCCTCCTCATTGCCCTGAGACTGGCTGGCAAGGCGGCAGACCCCATCGCCAAGGCCATGGCCGAAGTCCTGGCTCCATTGCCGCCCCAGCTGCGTCAGACGGTCACCTTCGACAACGGGACGGAGTTCGCTCGCCATTACCAACTCCATACCCTGGGCATACAGACCTTCTTCTGCGATACCCATTCACCGTGGCAGAAAGGGGGGATCGAGAACGCCATCGGTCGCTTGCGGCGCACTCTGCCACGGAAGACCGACCTGGCGGAATTGCCGGACGACCGGTTCACTCTACTCCTACAGGCCTACAACAATACTCCGCGCAAATGCCTCGGCTACTACACTCCATCCGAGACCATATGGAATCAGGTGTTGCACTTGAAATGTGAATCCAGCTTCCCGCCTTCGCGGGAATCTATGGGTTGGGTGCCGCGGGAATGACGGGTTGGGTGCCGCACCACGTTTTGAGATAGTCTCTTAAGACCACTTTAAGATGAAGTGGATGCAAAAACCTGATTCCAACCAGATTGGAATTACAATAGCGATATTCAGCGGAGAAGAGCGGAAAGCAAACCGAGGGGGTTGAAATGCGTCTGCAAGACAAGGTTGCCCTGATCAGCGGAGGGGCAAGGGGAATGGGGGCAGTGGAGGCCCACCTGTTCGCCCGCGAGGGGGCCAAGGTAGTCATCGGAGATGTGCTGGAGGAGGAGGGCCGACGGACCGAGGCGGCGGTGAACGAGGCGGGCGGCGAGTGCGTGTTCGTGCGACTCGATGTGACTAGCGAGGACGACTGGACGGCTGCCGTTGCCACCGCGGTGTCCCGCTTCGGCAAGCTGGACGTGCTGGTCAACAACGCCGGTATCTCAATCACCGGCGGCATTGAGGACCTGACGGTTGAGGATTGGGAGCGTACTTTCGACATCAACGCCAAGGGTGTGTTCCTGGGAACCAAAGCCGCCATACCCGAGATGCGAAACGCAGGAGGCGGGAGCATCATCAACATTTCGTCGGGAGCTGGCATTGCCCCCGCGCCTGGCACCTCGGGAGCCTACGCGGCCAGCAAGGGCGCGGTGCGGATTTTCAGCAAGTCCGCGGCGGTGCAGTACGCCAGGGAGAACATACGCTGCAACTCAGTGCACCCCGGCCCCGTTGAGACGCCGATGCTGCGTTCCGCCCGCGGCTCCACTTCCCAGCTTGATGCAGCGATCGAGCGGGTGCCGTTGGGCCGGATCGGAAGGCCGGAGGAAATCGCCTACGGAGTGCTCTACCTGGCCTCCGACGAATCGTCTTTCGTTACTGGCTCAGAGTTGGTGATAGACGGCGGAAGGACAGCCCAGTAAGAAACGATTTCAAAATCAACTGGCCCTCCTGATATATTGGCATCGCTGACCAAAGCCCATATATTCCCGCCTTCGCGGGAATGACGGGTGCGTTGGTGGGAATGACGGGTTGGGTGCCGCGCCACGATTTGAGATAGTCTCTTATTGCTTTTTCCAGAGTCCCGAGGGTTCCCCAACCCTTCTGCCCCACCACTCCGGGCCTTCGCTGATGTAGGCCCACTCCGGGTTTTGCTCAGTGTCCCGCAAGGCCGCCATCACCGCGCTGAAGGTGGATGCGTCAGCTTCGGCAAACTCGAAGTACCCCACAAAGTCATAATTTCCTTCCTTGCCGTATCCCTCAGGAGCGTGCACCAGTCGTCGGGTTATGCAGGCGATGCCCGCGTCCGCCGCCAGCGCGTGGCCTTTTAATACCATGTTTTCCTTCGCGTCGTACCGGGGCAGAAAGAAGCTTTCCCGGTGCATCCAGTCCATGCCCCACCATTCGGCATTCTTGTTCATCGGAGTCACTACACCCAGGGGATGGGCGCTTCCGGGGCCGGGCTGTTGGGCGCGAGCATAAGCGTATTGGGTCATGGCGTGGCTGGTGTAGCTGCGAGGCCTTTGTACGCCAGACAGCGTCTCGACGCTACCACCAACGGGAGCCAGCAACGCCCGCAGGCCTTCCTCGTACTTCAGCAGCGGCTCGGAATCCTCCGCCTCCAGCCGGATTAAGCCATCGGCATCCATTACCGCCGGGTGGGACAGGCCCTGCTCCCGGCTCATGGCCTTTTCCGCCCTCATAATTTGGAACCGCCCCCGCCGGAACGCCTCCGTCGATGGCGGCCCCGCCACGTAGTGCGTGTTCTCCATGCCATCCCCGAGGAGTCCTATGCTCTCGGCAAGACCGGCGTCCGCGCCGCCCGCCGGGAGCCTGATGAAAAGAAACCGCTGGTATCCCGTTACGGTGGTGGTAAGGTTGAGTTCGGCGGACTGCATGGGTAGACCTCCTCAGAGACGAAGCACAAATTGGCGGGTGTTCAACCCACAAACTATTTTAGAATCAAGACCGCTGGTGATGAGGATGGGGAAGTGGAGGGCCGGATCCTGGATCAGGAGCTGGCCAACTCGTCAAACGGAGGCTCTGGCATCCCCTCGGTCCATGCCGGGTCCCTGAGTTCCAGCCGGTTGCCGCTGGGATCGTAGAAGTACAGCTCGCGGCCGGTGAAGAACCCCCGCCCCCGGTAGGTCAAATTGTCGATCTTGATGTCTCTTTGGCGGAATACCCGGCACGCTTCATTGAAGGTCTCGGGCGATACGGTGAATGAATGGTGGGCGCCTCCGTCCTCGGACAAGATTCCGTCCACCGGGCTGGAGCGCTCGCACAGCAGTATGTTATGGTCTCCGACGTTGAAGCAGGACATGGTGTTGTTGCCCAGCCTGCCCTTGGCGGTGAGGCCCAGCAGTTCTCCGTAAAACTCTTCCGCTTCGTTCAGGTCGTTCACGGGAATCGACCAGTGGGTTACGCCTTCGATTTTCAAAACTGGCATATAGCCTCCTGTAGCCCGCAAAAGTCTTGGCTCGACGTCCGGCCGGGGATGACCATCTCTTGCAACATTACCCTCGGCAGAGGTGTTGCCACTCCGCAGCCGGCTGATGGCCATTATAATCAGGCGCGGGGATGTGAGCACCTCCCAGCAGTGGGGGGTTACGCCTAGAAGTCTGGCCGGAAAGCCATTGGCCGGGTTTTGCGCTACGCGAAGCAGACGTATTCAAGACTTATATGGCATGGTGGTGCATGTAATACGTTGCAACACCCACTATTCCATCAATAATCGACGTTAAGAAAACGCTGGCTTGGGGAGAATCGGGGTTTCCGGCCAGACTTCTAGCGGTCAGCTAACCATTTCCTGAGGAGCGCGCGCAACCCCGAACCCAAGGCCAGTTTTCCCTGGGGGGCGACTCTTTTAACCATCCTGATAACCATCCTGACACACATCACCCGGTAACGCGCTGCCGTCTTGCCAGGCAGTCATCGAAGCCTCGTTCCCATCATTGCCAGTATCACGGCAATAACCTGCCCCCGAAAACGGCTCTGGAATCGCCGTCAGCATTCTGGACGCAGACCAATGCTTGTAGGATTAACATATCCGGTGGTACAACCAGTGGGGGCCATCTTCCCCATTCAGTCATGTGTCGAGTAAGGAGATACTGAGATGCCACTGCCGCCTAACCGGGTGGACTACCTGCCCATCATAGACCGGCCCGCCATCAAGTGGCCCAACGATGCCCGGGTGGCCCTTTGGATTTCGCCCAACGTGGAGCACTACGAGTACCTGCCGGAGTACGAAGGGGCTCGAAATCCCTGGCCCCGGACTCCCTACCCGGACGTGCAGCAGTACTCCTACCGGGACTACGGCAACCGCGTGGGATTCTGGCGGATGCTGGAACCGCTGGATAAACACGGCATCAAGTGCTGCGTCTCCTTGAACATGGCGGTTCTGGAGCACTTCCCGGAAATCGGCGAGGCCATGGTGCAGCGGGACTGGGACTACATGAGCCACGGCATTTACAACACCCGGTATCTCTACACGCACGATGAAGACCAGGAGCGCGAGTTCTACCGGGACACCATCGAGACGCTGCGCCGGCACACCGGGAAACAGCTTAAGGGTATGCTCGGCCCGGCCATCTCCGGCAGCGTGAGGACCCCGGACCTGATGGCCGAAGCCGGACTCATCTATCACACCGATTGGATGCACGACGACCAGCCGGTTCCCATCAAGGTCAGCAGCGGCAAGCTGGTATCAGTGCCCTACTCCATCGAGCTCAACGACTCGACCCTGTTGCGGGACAATCACTACGAAGGGGACTACTTCGCCCGTATCTGCAAGGCCCAGTTCGACCAGCTCTACCGGGAAGGGGCCGAGAGCGGCCGGGTCATGTGCATTGCCCTGCATCCCTTCCTGATCGGCCAGCCTCACCGCATCAAATATCTGGACGACATCCTCGGCTACATCATGTCCCACGACGGAGTCTGGCAGACCACCGCCGACGAGATTGCCGAGTATTACATCGCCAACTACTACGACCAGGCGGTTGCTCACGCCCAGCGGCTGAACGGGTGAACCGGATACGGCGCCGAACCCGGACTTAATATCCTTTTCCAATACTTACCCAGGCTCTAATTCTCACCCAGGGAACAGTAACAGGAGGCCGCCGCCATGCCCGCTCAACGCCGCTTCGGTATGGACCATGAACACTATGATTGGTCGCCCCTGAGTACCCGGGGCATTCTCCGATGGCCCGAGAATGCGCGCCTTGCGCTGTCAGTGGTGGTCACCCTGGAGCACATGGAGTGGATGCCTCCTGAGGGCAGTTTCCAGGCAACCAACCTCGCGGGAGGCTCGGCGGCACGGCCATTCCCGGACTACGCCCGCATATCGCACCGGGAGTACGGCCACCGGGTGGGCATCTACCGGGTGTTGGACGTGCTGGAACGGCATGGCATACGCCCCACGGTGGCTATGGACGCCCTGACTGCCAGCAACTACCCTTACCTTGTGCGGCACTGCCTGGAACGTGGGTGTGAAATCATCGGGCACGGCATCTCGGTCAGCCGGATGATAACCGGCAATATGTCGGAGCAGGAGGAACGGGACTACATCCGGGAGTCTATGGACGCCCTGACCCAGGCGACCGGCGAAGCCCCGGTGGGATGGATGGGGCCGGAATACGGCGAGTCGGAACGCACTCCCCGGCTCCTGGGCGAAGCCGGTGTGCGCTACCTGTGCGACTGGGCCAACGACGAGCAGCCCTACCCGTTGAAGGTGCCTGTCGGGGAGCTTTTCGCCCTGCCCGTCATGCTGGAACTGGACGACGTGGTGGCCATGGCCCACCGCAAGGTAACGATCGACCGCTACGCCACCATGCTCCGCGAGAG
Organism: Dehalococcoidia bacterium; assembly: GCA_965226875.1. Classification (GTDB taxonomy): domain Bacteria; phylum Chloroflexota; class Dehalococcoidia; order Lucifugimonadales; family UBA3495; genus VXOI01. Next base: position 670,609 of record OZ245439.1, read on the forward strand.
CTTCGACGAGATGTACGACGACGGAGCTGGCAACGGGCGGGCGATGGTGTTGAGCCTGCACCCCTGGCTCATCGGGCAGCCTTTCCGCATCGGCAGCCTGGACGAGGCGCTGGGCCACATGATGCGGCGGCAGGGCGTGTGGGCCGCCTCCGGGGCCGAGGTCGTGGAATGGTACCGGACTCATCCTCCGGTGGCGTGAGGAAAGGCCCCAGGCGGGACCAATGGGGGCCGACAACGCCATAGGCGCCACCCCAGCGCCCGCCCCCAAAGGAAAGCGGGCGCCCGTGCCGGATGGCAATGACGTCACCCCGACCTGCGGGCGGCGGTGGCAAACCAAGTTGGCTGGGAGTATATGGACGACTACGCACTGGCAATCGACGTGGGGGGAACCTTCACCGACATTGTCCTTCTTAACCTGACCACCGGCGATTTCCAACTGCTAAAAACGCCTTCCACTCCCGACGACCCGTCCCGGGGCTTCATCGCCGGCATCTCCCAGATACTCAACACCAACGGTGTGGCCTACTCTCAAGTTAGCCGCATCTTCCACGGCACCACCATTGCAACCAACGCTATTCTGGAGGGCAAGGGCACACTCGTCGGGGTGCTGGTATCCGAGGGATTCAAATACGTCCTGGAAATCGGACGGCACAGCATGGCCCGGCTGGCTAACCCCCACGTCTGGGTCAAGCCGGAACGCCCGGTACCCCCGGAGCGGGTGCTTGAAATTCCGGAACGGACCGCCTTCGACGGCGCCATCATAACCGCCCTTGACGAAGACGCGGTGCGATCGGCGGCAGCGCATTTTCGCAGCGGAGGCATCGAGTCCATTGCCGTGTCGCTAACGCATTCTTACGCCAACCCCACGCATGAGCTCCGGGTGCAGGAACTGGTCCTGGAGGAGTTCCCCGAGGCACACCTGTCCCTTTCATCCGAAGTGCTCCCCGTCTTCCGGGAGTACGAGAGGACGATAACCACCGTCCTCAACGCCTACGTCATGCCGCGGGTCAGCTACTACATCGAGAATCTGGACCGGGAGCTTCGGGATCTGGGAGTGGAGGCCCCCCTGTTGATTATGAAGTCCAACGGGGGCGTGATCGGCGTGGAAACTGCCACCCGGCAGCCGGTCTATACCGCCCTTTCCGGCCCGGCTGCCGGGCTGGGCTTTGCACATTTCAAGCCGCGTAAGCAAGGGAATCGACAAGTCGGTGGTACAGAGCGGCCGGGACTTTCCGTATATCAGGGTCGGCGGCGGACAGTGAAAAACCCTCGGACGCCAGCCACAGGTGCCGGCGCACCAGGGCGATGGCATCCACGAAGGTCGGCGACGGCTTGGCGTACCAAGCCGCTGTGCGATGGGCCGAGGGTCGTTGTTGCCGCAGCAGATGGGCTGCCAGGGTGGTCCAAGAGAAGAGTCCCATGAGGATTGGCGTAGTACGGGCAATGGCCAGGTCCGACCACTGGCGTTGGGTCTCCACGCCCAGGTGAGCCCGTACCTCCTGAAAGGTGACCTCCAGTTGCCAGCGCAGCACAAACCATTCCAGGATCTGCGTCGGGTCCGCCGACGGATCGGTGCAGAGCAAGGCCTGGGGAGTGAATTCGCCCTGTGGGTCCCGAACCAAGACCCAGCGCAGGGGCACAGGCGGCTTGCCCGAGCGGTACCAGACCGCCGTTTGCGAGGTGAGTCCCAACGTGCGGGTAGTGCCGTCGTACCAGGCTGCCGACACCTCGATCCATGACACGGTGGGCAAGTCCAGGAGTGTCTTCAGCGCGGGCAGCCGCCGGCCTTTCAGCGGAGGCCGACCGTTCTGACCGGGCTGACGGGGTGGGGCCGGTTCATAAAGGGCGGCGTCCAGGCGCAAGCGGGCGATGAGGGTAACGGGTTGAGCCAACGATTGGCAGCAGTGGAGCAGGTCCAAGACGGCGTAGCTGCTGTCGCCCACCAGCACCAGGGGGCGGTGGGGCAGCCAGCGGCGCAGTTGCAAGATCATCTGCCGAGCCCAGTCGGTGAGCTTCTTGTGGCGGCGTCCGCGCTGCCGGTAGTAGCGTTCCGAGGGCGCCAGCACGGTAAGAAAGGGCAAGGCCCAATAGCGTCCCGCCCAGGGGACATGGCCCAGCCACATCAGGGAAATCCAGCGCAGGCCGCTGGCCTTGACCAGTTGCTGGCGACTGGAACGCACCGCGTCGCGGTAGACGCCCCGAGCCTTGATCTTAGAGCCTGTCTACGATCTTTGCAATATGTTAAGTTGAGGCTGTTACCAGAGGGGGTAATCATGTCTCATTCCTATTCCAGCGACATCAGCCGGGAACAATTTGCCCGGATTCTTCCCTGTTTGGAGTCGGCCCGCCGCCGGACTAAGCCCCGCACCGTGGACTTGTACGACGTTTTCTGCGGGGTGCTCTATCTCCTGAAAAGCGGGTGCCAGTGGCGGATGCTGCCCGCGGACTTCCCGGATTGGCGCACCTGCTACAAGTATTTCCGGCAATGGAGCGAGCGACCCGACCCGGCGAAGTATTCCATTCTGGAGCAGGTCTTAAAAAAAATCGGTTGGCACAGCCCGACGAAGCAATGGTCGGAAAAAACGGACCAGCTTCTGTATCGTGGACTCCCAGAGCGTCAAGAACACCGACAGCGCCGAGAACAAGGGCTATGACTCGGGCAAGAAGGTGTCTGGAATCAAGCGCCACATCGCCGTGGACACTCAGGGGTTGCCCCATGCGATTCACGTGACCACCGCCAACGTTACCGACCGTGCTGGGGCTTTGGCTATGTTTGACCGGCGCCGGGCCAACCTGAGCCAGGTGCAGAATGTGCTGGTGGATGGGGGATACACCGGGAAACCCTTTGCCACGGCGGTGCAGAGCCTGCTGGGAGCCTCGGTGGAAGTGGTGAAGCGCAACGAACTGCACACTTTCGTGGTGCTGCCGAAACGATGGGTGGTGGAGCGGTCTTTCGGCTGGCTGGAGAAGTGCCGCCGCCTCTGGAAGAACTGCGAGAGAAAGCTCAATACCAGCCTGCAAATGGTGGTTCTCGCCTTCGCGGTGCTAATCCTGAAGAGATTGTAAACAGGCTCTTAGGGCCGCGGCGCCGTTCCAGAGTTTCGTCGATGCCGAACACCAACGGACCATCTCCCTGGTCCAGGTGCTGGAGCAGCAGCATGAGCAGGATGCGAGCCGCTTGGCGGGGCGACCACACCGCCCGATTGAGCACCTCATGATAGCGGGCGTAGTCGAGGTGGTCGCTGCGGCCCATGACGCGCAGCGCCGCGGCCACGGTGCGTTGGCCCGGGGCCAGTATCGCGCCGACCAGCAGGATTTGGGCTTTCAGCCAGGTCGGGTTGCGAAACAGCGTGGCGAAGGGATGGAGTACGGGTAAAATGGCATCGGGCAGGGTGAGCATGGCTGGACCTTCCGTGAGAAGTGGGTTTAGGCCAGCTTACCCTGTCTTTATATTTCTCCTAACTTTTGCGTAAAGTCCAGGCCGGGGTCATGTCCGCCATTGACGTGGCCACGAACACCGGGACTGAGGACTGCATCTCTTTTGACATGGGCGGAACCAGTACCGACGTGTCCCTGGTCAACCGTCGCACTCCCACTGTCACCCTGACGGGGGAGCTGGGCGACTGGCCGGTACAACTGCCGATGCTGGACATCGCCACCATCGGCGCCGGCGGCGGCAGTATCGCCTGGCTGACGGCGGCGGGCAACCTGAACGTGGGGCCGCGCAGCGCCGGGGCTGTACCCGGCCCGGTCTGCTACGGCCTGGGAGGAACCGAACCGACGGTTACCGACGCCAACCTGGTGCTGGGCCGTATCAATGACACTATTGCCGGGGGCGCCCTGGCCCTGGATGTGGAGGCAGCCAGATCGGCCATACAGAAGAAGATCGCTTCTCCCCTGGGCTTGGACCTGTACCGGGCGGCCCACGGCATCCTGCAAATAGTCAACAACAACATGATGGGCGCCATTCGCAACGTCAGCGTGGAGCGCGGCCACGACCCGCGCCATTTTGCGTTGGTCGCCTTTGGCGGCGCGGGGCCGATGCACGCCATCAGTGTGGCTCGTCTCTTGGACATGGCCACTGTCATCGCGCCGCCAAGCCCGGGCGTCGCCTCGGCCTACGGGCTGCTGGTGGCCGATTTTAAGAACGACTACGCCAGGACTTCGATCCAGAAGCCGCCCAACTACGACCATCGCGCCATGGATAACATCTACCGAGAGCTGGAGGGTGAAGCGGTCCATTGGCTCGACTCAGAGGCGGTTCCCGCTGCCCGGCGGGAGTTGGCGCGGTCGGCGGACCTGCGGTACGCTCACCAGGGATTCGAGGTGACGGTGGAGTTGGCAGGCAGGGCGGTGGATGCAGCCAGCCTGGATGCAACGATTCAGAGTTTCCACGGGGAACACCACCGTCTGTTCGGGTTCTTCCTTGACCAGCCGGTGGAGATTGTCACTCTGCGCGTCACTGCTTGGGGACACCTGGAATCCGCCAGAATTGCCCCGCTTTCCCGTCAGTTGAGCACCGCGGCTGAGGCCCTGTCGGGGCAGCGCCCGGTCTACTTTGACGACGCCGGAGGGTTCGTCTCCTGCGACATTTACCACCGGGCGAGGCTGGCGCCGAGTTCGACCATACACGGCCCGGCTATTCTGGAAAACGTCGACTCCACGGTGGTCATCGACCCCGGTTGGCAGTCCCGGATTGACGACTTCGGCAATTGCATAATGCAGCCAATTTAGTGAAGGAGATCCCGCGTATGGCAACAACCCCGGCCCAGGGTGAAAGCGCCCTTGCCAAGAACTTCGTAGACCCGATTACGCTGCAACTTGTTCGCGGCTCACTGCGTTCGGCGCGGCTGGAGTGCGAGCTGATAATCGAGCGGACGGCCATGTCGGCCTTCATCAGGGAAAAGAAGGACTACACCGTCAGCTTCCTGGACCACCGGGGAGAGGAAATTTACGGCGAGACTCTGGGCAGCGACATACTGGGCTGTGTGTGGGAATGCTACCCGCCGGAGACCATGCACCGCGGTGATGTGTACTGGTATAACGACCCCTACATCTCCCGGGGCAGCATCAGCCACACCCCGGACATGGTGTTCATAACGCCCGTTTTCTTTGAAGAGGAACTGGTGGCTTACTGTCACTCCTTCGCCCACTTCTGGGACTTGGGGGGCTCCCGCCCCGGCAGCATCGGGCCGGCCAACACCGAGATCTTCCACGACGGTACGCTGGTGCCACCCATCAGGTTAGTTGACCAGGGAAGGCTGAACAACGAAGCCTACCGGATCATCCTGCGCAACTCCCGGTACCCCGACCTGTTGGAAGGCGACAGCCGGGCTTTAATGGCGGCGGCGAAGCGGGCCGAGGAACGGGTACTGGAAATCTTCCGCCGCTTCGGCAAGGAGACCACCCTGGCGGCCATTCGCCAGGACCAGGAGGAAACGGCGGAATTCATCCGCCAGAAGACGCTGGAAATGATACCGCCGGGGATTTACTCCACTCGTGATTACATGGACAGTGACGGAGTGGGCGATGAGTGGCACTCCTTCCACTTGGAACTGAGCAGCACAGGCGACAAGATTACTCTGGATGCAACTAAGAGCGACGACCAGGCCCCCGGCTCCATCAACTTCATGGCCAGCGACGGCACTATCGGGGCCTACTTCGGCCAACACTTTCACCAGTACGATCCGTCCCTGACCATGAACCAGGGACTGTTGGCGGCGGTGGACGAGGTAAAGCTGCGTCCCGGCAGTATCCTGCAACCCCGGTGGCCTGCGGCGCTGGGTTGCCGCGCCCACACCTTCACCAAACTGAAGAACGCCGTCCGTGCCGTCGTTGCCAAGGCTAGCGGCGGAGACACCATGGCGGCAATGGCGGTCTACGTCATCGCTTACTGGCGGATGAAGGACGCGGAATCGGGGGAATGGATGCTGTGCACCGATGGCATTGCGGTCGGGCATGGCGCCCGTCCCAGCGCCGACGGTATCGACGCCGTTTACAGTCGCCACAACGAAAACTACCCGGCAGAATTTATGGATATGGAGTACCCCCTGCGAATGGAGCGGTACGCCATCAACCCCGACACCGGCGGCCCCGGCAAGTATCGCGGCGGCTGCGGGATCATCCGGGATGTCCGGCTGCTGGCTCCAGAGGGTACATTCGGGTTGCGGGTGGAAAACAACCGTTTCCCGGCGTGGGGTGTCGCCGGAGGCAAGGCCGGAGGCACCTCCAGCGTGGTGCTGAATCCGGGGCGCGACGGCGAAAGGCAAATCCGTCCCTTTTCCGACGACAATCCTTGGCAGGCCGGCGACCTGGTGAGAATCTACACCGCCGGCGGAGGCGGCTGGGGGGATCCCCTGGAGCGGGAAATTCACCTGGTCGAGAAGGATGTCCGGGGCGGCTTCGTCTCCTTGAAATCGGCTCGTTCAGAATATGGGGTTGTAATTGACCCGGAAACGCTGAAAACAGACGGCCCCGGCAGCCTGGCCTTTCGGAAAGACCTCCGGCAGGGGCGGGAGCAACCCAAGCTGTTCCACCGTTTCATATACTTCGACGACGATGAAGAGGAGCGGCGCTGGATTGAGCGTCACTTGCCCCGGTAGGCGAACCGGGCGCTATCGTTTCGCCTGGAGAGGGCTGGTAGTGAGGGACTGTGGGCTCCGGGTGGAGGGCCTTATCATTCTCGCTGCGATCGTCCGTCGCAGCCAACCCGTCTTCCCGGCGAAAGCCGGGAGCCAGGGAGCCTCGACAGGAGTCGAATTTGCCTTCCTCAAACCTTTCTGGATTCCGGCCTGCGCCGTAATGGCGGCAGGGGGCTGTTTACTCCGAGAGAATAGGCCCTGCCGCTGAAGTTGGTTATTCGCTGTACGGGGCTGTGTAGTACTATATGCCGCAAATCCGATGACGAGGATTGAGATGGCCACAGCTTTTTCCAGCTCGGGGGTCTCTCGATTTGAGGACCGGGACCTGGGAGCGCCCCACGACTGATATGCTTACTTGGCTAGCAACGCGGAGGTTTCATCCCTTCCTCCCCAAGGTGGAGGGACTTTTGAAACATCCACACTCCAAGCCGGATTCACCAGGATAGACCAGCCTTTACCAGAATTATTGACAGAGAGGTGCCGCTATGGCGGAAAGTCCGAAGAGTATCGTACAAGAAGCTATCGACGTCGCCGTCGGAGAACGCGGGGAAATCGGGGTTCAGGTTGCAGCCTACCTGGACAGCGAGTTGGTGATTGACCAGTCGGGCGGCCTGGCTGATGAGACCACCGGCCGGGAGGTCGATGGAGACACCCTCTTCCCGGTGTTTTCCAACATAAAGGCAATGACCGCGACAGCGCTCCACATTCAGGCAGAGCGGGGTCTGGTCGACTACTACCAGCCAGTAGCCAGATACTGGCCCGAATTCGGCAAGCACGGCAAGGACAAGGGCACGGTGTTCGATGCGTTGACCCACCGTATCGGGGTGCCCCTGATGCCCGTGGGAGTTACCCCGGAGCTGATGTGCGACTGGGACTGGATGGTGGGGCAGATCGCGGAGATGCATCCGCTCTTCGAGCCGGGGACCCGAAGCGGCTACATGGCCTACACCTTTGGCTGGGTGGTAGGTGAGGTCGTGCGCCGCACCGATCCGATGCACCGGCCCTTCGGCCAGTTTATCCAGGATGAAATCTGCCAACCCCTGGGCATCACTGGCCTGTGGGCCGGCATTCCACCCGAAGTCGAGCCCCGGGTGGCCAAACTTACCAATTTACCGGCGCTCCCTCCCGGCGCTCCCGGATTGCCTCCGGACTCGCTGCGGTTCCGGGCCAGTCCGCCGGAGGTGGGGACCAACCAGGAGGTGTTTGGCCGCTCTGATGTGCGCCAGGCCTGCATCCCCGGAGCCCAAGGGATTATGAATGCGCGGAGCCAAGCCCGGTTCTACGCCATGCTGGCAAATGGCGGCGAGCTGGACGGCGTGCGCCTTCTTTCCGAGGACCGGGTGCGGACCTTTCATATACCCCGTCCCCCCAGCGATTATGACCCGGTGCATGGCAGACCCCACCATGGCACTATCGGAGGCTTTCACTTCGCGGGCAGTCCCGGCATGGGCGCCATGGGCAGCAACCCTCTGGCTTTCGGCCATAACGGGGCTGGCGGCTGTCTGGGCTGGGCGGACCCTAAGCATCGGCTGGCGGTTGCTATCCAGCACAACCGCATGGTTCCCCACGGTCCTCCCGAAGAAAGCCCGCTGACACCCATCGGCGGAGCGGTGCGAAGGGCCCTGGGGATACCCGAGTAGATACTCTTGACTCCCTATATACCGGCATAGCTGACCAAAGCCCATAGATTCCCGCCTGCGCGGGAATGACGGGATGGGTGCCGCGCCACGATTTGAGATAGTCTCTAAATCTATGCGGGCTTCGTTTGCCTGAAGGGGACACTATTTGTTGGAGATCACACTCTTTTACGCTGTCCCTTTCAAGCAAATGGGTCTCCGGTAGTCTATCGGAGAGCCCTACTGGCGTCCAAAGAACTACTCGCCGGTGCAGGGGAGTTCCTCACCAGCGCCTCCCGTCTATCTCCAGTCGTAGCGGGGCCTCCAGCCCAGCAGTCGCTGCGCCTTTTCCGTACTGATTACGCTGGCGGTGCCGCTCAGCCCTTCCCGTATCTCCACGCGGTCGCCAAAGTTGTTCTTGGCAAGGTCAATTGTCGGCTCTTGGAAACGACTAGAAGGCTGGGCGATCATGAAAGCTTCATATTCTTCTATCTCTGCATCCAGCGCCAGTACGTGGGCCTCGGCCACGTCCCTTGCATCGGCGTAGGCCCACATCACCAGTGTCAGGGGATTCTCCGGTGTGGGGGCCGGCCAGGGGAACTCCGCCTGTACCTCGGGCAGCGCCACGTTGGTAAACCGCAGGCTGACGACGGTGGTGGCTGAATTGCGGGCGATCATTCTGCCGATATCCTCTCCGACCTGCTTGGTAAGGCCGTACGGCTCAAAAGGCATCATGGGATGTTCCTCATCCAATGGCAGGTACAGCGGCACGAAGGCGTTCCCGTCGTGGGCCCACCCCATGCCGAAGGCGCTGGATGAGAACACCACACGCCGCAGCCCCAACTCCGCCGCCGACATCATGACGTTGAAGTCGCAAGCTACGTTATTCTCGAAAATGACCCTTGGGTCTTCCCGCAGCGGCCCGGGGATAGCTCCCATGTGAACTACGGCTTCCGCCCCCTTGAGAATACCCCCCACTGCCTCGGCGTCCTGGAGTCCGCAACGCACAAACTCCGTCGGGAGGTTATCGGCATCCACTTGGTCTGTCGCCAGGACTTCTCTGTTTTGGTCCACCAGCAACTGCACCACCCTGCGTCCCAGCCTTCCCGCCGCTCCGGTTACTACTATCATCTCTTCCTCCGGCTGATTCCCCTGCTCGATGACTTGGCCGGCTCACCGCATACCGGCTGCCGGAATCTCATGGACGGTCAAGTCCGTGGATACCACGGTAATCGACTGTTGGAGGGGACTGCCAACCTTCCACGAGTCCCGGACGTGGTTGATAAATCTCGACGCCCAGCGGGTGGCAGGTGTCTATAGGATCGCCGGCGTCATCTCCCCACACCTGGACCGACAGGTCTCCGTGGGGACAAGTGGAAATGGCGCAGAGCAGGTCTATCTCGGCGAAGAATTCGAAGTAGTCCCCCTGCTTTGCCGGTGAAGGTTTCACGAAGTAACGGTCGTCCCGGGTAAGTCCGGTCACCTGGAATATGTTGAGCACGTCGTGGACGTCGCTCTCGTTGAGATGGTACGGAGCAATGGCCCGCACCAGGTTTGAGTGGCAGCAGTAGTCGAAGTCCTCACCGTTCAGCAGTTTGTGAACGTAGGGATCGCAGCGGGTGCCCAGCAGGTCGTGACATCCGGCGCCGTCCTCGTCCAAGGGATAGTCCACTGTGTCTCCGGTGATGGTAAGCATGGGGCGCAGGTACGGCAGACACGACCACAGCCGGTCGAATGTGCTGACGTGGGCCCGATGCAACTGCTTGGTACGAGCCGCCCAGAACCGTTCCCGGGGATTGTTCAGGTTCCAAGCGTTAAAGTCGGCCACCTGCGCCCCTTCCACGACGACGATGCGGCAGATCTGGCCCGCCAGGACCGGCCAGGCCTTGCCGGAGCGTATCGGCACCACGAACTGTTCAACCAGGCTTCGAGCCTCGGTATCTTGCCCCAAGCGTGCGTAAAATTCCCGGTCTACGTCAATGGGGCTGCCGGGTTTGGGTTGGTAAATCACTCTGGGAGCTGGCATAGAACCCCCCGTTGGGAATGGACTTAGAAACTATCTCAAAATCGACTGGCCCTCCTAATATACCGGCATCGCTGACCAAAGCCCATAGCTTCCCGCCTTCGCGGGAATGACGGGCGGCTTCGCGGGAATGACGGGTTGGATGCCGCGCCACGTTTTGAGATATTATCTAGGGTGTGCGCCCGTGTGGCTGACGGAACGCCTCCGCCGTGCGCATAACGTCCTCGCAGGCCCTGTGATATTCTGGAGCGTGTTATGAGAATTCCTATCACAATGTGCCACGGAATCCGCCCCACTGCTGCCGGCGCTCTCCGCAACCCCCTGACGGAGGAGCGGTTCGACTTGCTGATGAGGACCGCGTCGGAAATGGGGTTCCAGTCGATAAACTACGATCAACTGGCGGCCTGGCGTCAGGGAACGTCCTCCCTGCCGGAACGGCCCATCATGATTGACTTCGACCATCCAGTCGTCTCGATGCGCCGGGAGGTATTCGAGACGCTGGAACGGTACGGGTTCAAAGGGAACCTGTTCATCTACACCTCGCCCTACGACCCGGACTATCCCCGCCCGCTGGCGTTGGCCCAGGTTCCCGAGCACATGCCCTGGTCGGAAATACGGGAACTTCGCGAGCTTGGCTGGCATATCGGCGCCCACACCGTGAGCCATCCCAACCTGTCCAATCTGGCCGCGGAGGACCCGGGAGGGGAGGTGATACGGGAGGAGTTGGACCGGTGCAACCGGGTAATCGAGGAAAACCTCGGCTTTGTCCCGCAGGACTTCGCGTTTACCGGCACCAGTTGGAGCAGCGCCGCGGAGGCCGAGGTCAGGAAAAGGTACCGGTTTGGCCGACTGTGGATTGTGGGAGCCGAATACGAGGCCGACGGCAAGCCCATACGCTATGCCGAGCTGGCCGGTTCAACGGAACCCGACGAGGCCGACGGCGGCCCGCCCCACAGCACAAGATATATTTCCGAACGCACCGACCCACACCGCCTGCCATCCATGGAACTTCAGGCCCTTATCAACGACCCTGACGCCTTTCGCTCGTACTTGGAAGGCGCCCTGGAAGATTAGGGGCAGCGGGCCGCCGCCCCAAACGTCGTAGAAGCGACACTTGCGGTCGTATTGGAGGGAGTTGGCATTATGACGCCTGGCCGGTTCAGCCTCGTCAGTCAAGTGGGCCGCGTCCCATCCATGACCGTACCGCTCGACCTGCGGCAGGAAAGCAGGTTCCAACGCCTGATGGAAGAGTCGATAATGATCGACCTTCACCAGCATCCGATGGTCCTGCCCGATGACTTCAACCAGTACTTTGAGTACCTGCGCAGCGACAGCTACGTCTGGGGGTATGACGCGGTCCGGGAAGGCGGCTTTACCGCCGTTGGAACAGCCAACGTCTTTCGCGGGATGCTGCACACCAGCGAGATGTCCTTCATCCGGTTTTCCGACTTGCTGGACGAGATCACAATGATGATTTCGGACATTTCCCGGCATGACGACGTGATGCCGGTCAGCAACGCAGCCGATATAGAGTCGGCCAAGCGGCAAGGCAAGGTGGGATTCCTGCCCACGGCGGAGCACCTGGCCATCGGCAATGAGCTGAACCGGGTGGACGTGCTCTATAACGCCGGGATACGGCTGGCGGGTTTGACCTACAGCCGCAAGGCCTACATAGGCGACGGCATCTTCGAGCGCAACGACGGAGGCCTCAGTGAGTTCGGAGTGGAAGTCGTTCAGCGCATGAACGGCCTGGGGATGGTGGTCGACGTTTCCCACGCTTCGTTCCGCACCGCCATGGACGCCATCGAGGCGTCCGATACCCCGGTGACCTTCAGCCACGACGGCTCCTACACCCGCGCCAGCGATAGTCTTCAGGCCCGCAGGTTGAGGAAGGACGAGGAGTTGCTGGCCTGCGCCAAGAAGGGCGGCGTCATCGGCATCACCGCCGTACCCAACCGGCTCAGCAACGACCCGGAGCAGAGCATAGAGTGCGTGTTGGACCATTACGACTACATGGTCAAACTGGTCGGCGTGGACCACGTGGCCATCGGCACCGACACGAGCATCGGGGACATGGTGGGTGTGGGTCAGGTGGTGATGGGCCGCACCGGCCCCGCTCCGGCGCCCTATCTCAATGGCCTGGAGTCCCCGGCAGACGGCAAGAACATCATCCGCGGCCTCATAGCCCGCGGCTACTCCGACGAGGACGTCAAGAAGATCGCCGGCGGCAACGTTCTGGCGTTTTTCAGGCGGATAATGGGGTAAGTCAAGCCCTCTGCCCGTTGCAGCCAGCCATCCTCCCGTCGCCTGCCCCGCCCCGTTGGGCTATTGTGGCTGCATTCGAGCAGTGACAGACGCCAGCAGGCTCCGGACGGTCCGGCTTCAAGCGCGCTGGCCGGCGATGACGAGGAAATACTTGCGTCGCAGCCGACAAGTTCTGCACCGGCCTGGCTAAAGCGCCTCCCAATGACTAATATGAGGTTTCCCCAGTCAACCGTATGGAGGGCGTAATGAGCGTTCTGATCAAGAACGGGCACATCTTCACTGCAGTGGACAGCTACGTGGCCGACATTCTGGTGGACGACGGGAAAATTCGCACCATCGGGATTGATCTGTCGGCAGACGCTGAAAAGACCATCGACGCCACTGGCAAGTACGTTATTCCGGGTGGTGTTGATCCTCATACGCACTTGGACTTTCCCTTTGGCGGCACCGTCTCTTCCGACGACTTCAGCACCGGCACCATTGCGGCGGCGGTGGGGGGGACCACCAGCATTGTGGACTTTGTGGTGCAGCAGCGGGGCCAATCTTTGACCGAGGCTCTGGAAATCTGGCACCAGAAGGCCGAAGGCCAGGCTGTGGTCGACTACGGCTTCCACATGATCATCCAGGACCTGCCGGATCACCGCTTGTCCGAGATGGACGAGATGGTCAGACAGGGCGTCACCAGCTTTAAGATGTTCATGGCCTACCGCGGCGCGGTAATGGTGGACGACGACACGATCTTCAAAGCTATGGTGCGGGCGGCGGACAACGGAGCGTTGATTTGCCTGCACGCGGAACACGGACACATGATCGATGTTCTGGTGCAAGGGGCCCTGGCTCAAGGAAACACCGCACCCAGGTTTCACGCCAGCACCCGCCCGCCCGTAACCGAGGCAGAAGCCACCCACCGGGCGATACGCATGGCCGAGGTCGCCGGGGCGCCGGTCTACTTTGTCCACCTGAGCTGTGCAGAGGCGCTGAAGGAGGTGCAGGCAGCCCGCGCCCAGCAAAAATACGTTTACGCCGAGACTTGCCCCCACTATCTGACCCTGGACAACAGCCTGTACGACCAGGAAGGTTTTGAAGGGGCCAAGTACGTTCTCACTCCGCCCTTGCGAGACAAGTGGCACCAAGAGGAGCTTTGGAATGGCCTGCGCCGCAACGACCTTCAGGTTGTGTCCACAGACCACTGCGCTTTCCGGTTCAGCGACCAAAAGACCCTGGGGGTCAACGACTTTTCCAAGATTCCCAACGGCGGACCCGGAATCGAGAACCGCCTGAGCCTACTTTATACGCACGGCGTGTCCTCGGGATTGATGGACTTGAACCGGCTGGTGGAGATATTCTCGACGACCCCGGCCAAGCTGTTCGGTCTTTTCCCCCGCAAGGGCACCATCGCAGTGGGAAGCGACGCTGACATAGTGGTGTTCGACCCGGATGCTGAGGTCGTAATCAGCGCCCAAACCCACCACATGAACGTGGACTATAACCTTTACGAGGGCATGAAAGTGAAGGGTGTGCCCGAGGTTGTAATCGCCGAGGGGCGTGTGCTGGTGGAGGACGGAAAGTACACCGGCATTTCGGCAGGCGGCCGTTTCCTCAAACGCAGCGCGTTGTAGGCGGCCGAGACCAGCGCAGCCATAGGAGCCGACTTGCGGAGAGCCGGTCTGATGGCGAAGACCCGGGGTAGGCTCCACGAGCTGTCCGGCGGCGGGGTTGTGATGGGGAACGGCGCTTACCGGGACTCCTTGGCGCGAAACCAAGGGGTACGCCTCCACAAGCACCTGTCCGCCATACGGGAGTACGTGACGGTGGTCAGACGGCTGCTCGAAATGGAGACGGAGACCTGCGACGGCGAAATCGTTAAGGTGCAAGACCTGCGGCTTGACTTGGGAGCAGGGACCCCCAGAGAAGCCATAGACGTTCCTATCTGCATCGGCGCCACCGGCCCCAAGATGTCACACCTTGGGCCAGACCTGATCGGCCAGTAGTTCCATGTCGCGGATCATCTCTTCCTGGCTGCTGGCCAGTTGAGCAACCGGAACGAAGGCGGCGATCAAGTGGCTTACTCCCATTTCCTCATACCGCCTGATGTCCGACGCTATCTGCCCGGCGCTGCCGGTAAAGGCTGGCCGGTCGGGGGAGTCTGGCCGGCCGCCGTTGGTCTCGAGGCTGTAACCGTGCATCCTGCAAACTACCTCCACCGAGCCCTGGGGCCTGCCAGCCCGCTCTACGTACCTGTCCAATCTTTTCATGGCAGCAGCGATCTGATCTGGAGCAGCTAAAGGAAACTGGTTGTTGGTCCCGATTGGTTGCCAACCGTCGCCCAGCTCGGCGGCGCGGCGCAGGGCCCGGCGACTCTCGCCGCCAACCCAGATGGGGGGATGCGGCTTCTGCACCGGCTTGGGCAGGAAGGACAGGTCAGAAAAACTATGGTACTTTCCTTCAAAGCTCGGGGAGTCGCTGGTCCAGAGTTCCTTGAATATCCGGATGTATTCGTCGGTAACTGTGCCTCTTTCCTCGAAGGGCGGCGTTTGCAGCGCTTCGAACTCCTTTCGCAGCCAGCCAACTCCGACACCCACGGTCAGCCTGCCGTTCGATAACACGTCGATGGTGGACAGTATCTTGGCAGTGAGCACGGGGGGCCGGTGGGGCACGATCATCACGCTGGTAACCAGCCTGATGGACTCGGTCTGGCCGGCCAGAAAGGCAAGCATGGTCAGCTGCTCCGTGGCCTCATTGGTGTCCGTAGCTGGAAAAACACCGGACTGAGTATAGGGGTAGGGTGAATCGACCTCATTGGGCAGGACGATATGGTCAGGAAACATCATGATCGCAAAGCCGAGTTCGTCCGCCTTTTTGGCGATGGGGATAATGTTGTCGGGCCGGGCCAAGTCTCCTCGCGAAGGCAACATGATTCCGTACTTCATGGCTGGACCTCCTCTAAACTATCCGCTGCCCAAAGCTACAGGCCCGGCTGGCGGAGCACGTTTCATCTCATCGCGAGGAAGGGAAAGGGAACATACGGGCCGGCTCCACGCCGCCCGTGTCTAGGGCGAGACTCTCAGGGCAACTTGTGGATTGGGATGGCACGTCCAAGGATGCCCGGCTTAGGAGGAGTAGCCAGTGATGTACTTTCGCCTGGGCGACAACTGAGCTGCGGAACTAGCCGAAGAGTATCCACTCTTCAACATAAGAGAGTGATACGGCCTTTGGCGCCCTTCGCCGATTGCTTGACAAATTATACAGCCTTGACTGTCGTGCCGGCATCGGGACTGTGGTCTACCACAGGACGATTGCAAAGTCACTGAGCTCGACCGTAGAGGCGGGCGATGGTCTGCGTTGGGCGGAAGGCGCAAGTCTTGGCTCGCAGGGGCATGGACATCCGGGCTGGAAACCATCCTTCCAGGCGCAGGACGTTCAGCCCGGTGTTGACCAGGGTGGCGAATATCTCGCCCAGCCCCGGACGGCGCAGCGTGTGGACGTCCTCATCCCAACTGCGGTCCTTCACGTGATGCAGGCTGTTCTCAACGCTCCAGTGGTTGCGGAACAACCTGAGCAGTTCCTTCGGCTGGCACTGCCGGGAACTCAGGCTGGTCAGCAGATACCAACGCTCCCGGCTCACCTCCCCGGTGGCTATGTCCACGCTCTCCTTCTCCACCATCGCCCCCTGCCTCGCCCCGGGAAATCCCAACTCATCCCGGATGTAGTCGGCCAGTACGGCATCGCTCCAGATGCGCCGTCTCTCGATCACGCCCGCTTTTTTTCCAGGGTCTCCGCCTGCGGCTCCCCAGGTTCCTCCCCGGCAAAACCGTCGGTCAACGCCGCCAGCACCGTCGGCTGATTCCCTTTGACCCGCACCAAGTAGTCCCGTCCGTGGCCGACTATGGCCTGGCACAGGTCCCGCTCCGCATAGAGGGCGTCCATGGTCAGCAGCCGCAGGCCGGGATAGCGCTCGAACAATGGCGCCAGTTGCTCCCGCAGCACCCCGGGTTCGTACCGCTTATCCGATGCCGGCCACTGGGCCAGGCACAACCTCAGGTCATGGGCCAGCACGTTCACCATGACCAGGGGATTCCCGCTTACGTCCTCGGACTGCTTGGCCCACTTGCCGTCCACCGAGGCGTTCAGTTCCCGGTCCGCCACCATGTGGGCCACCCAACCGGTCAGGGCCTTCTGCAACCGCTGATGCGAGACCCCCGCCAGGGTGCGGGAGATGGTGGTGGCGTGGGGTGGATGATCCCTGAGAAACCCCAGAGGCTCCTTCAGAGCCGGCCAGTTCATCCTGGCGAAGAGGGCGATGTGGGCCATGGTGGTCTGACCGCAGACCAAGCCCAGCAGGGTCAGACGCAGAATGGCTTGAAAGGGATGTCTGACCCCCCTGGCCATCCTGGGGTCCGGCACCTGCTCCAAGCACTCGAACAGAGATTCCTTCGCCTCCATAATCCGCACACCTCCCATCTCTCTTCCCTACCTTATCTTTGTAAACCTCCCTCGCCAACTTTGCAATCGTCCTGTGGTCTACCAAGGCTGGGCACATCGACATCGCTATACGTGAAGGCCCTCGAGAGATGATGGCCCGGCCACACCTCGCCAGAGCCGTCTTCAGGCACTGTATGATCTTTCCGCCGGAAGGCATCGCTTCCGGGTATGCCCAACTCGCCCTCGTGAAAGTATCCGACTCTGCCGGGCATCTCGACAACAGGAGTTAGCGTGGCCAGCGAGTCGATGATCAAATCAGGGCAGATGACCGGTTCGGCGCCGAGCCCCCGGCACCGGCGGGCGCCAACGCGCCCGGCACCCGGTCATAAGGCGGTGTTATTTCGGGGGAAGGTTCACGGGCGGCGATACCTTGGGCAGGGATCGCCCTGAGGATTGTCGAGGGGGTAGCCGTGGATGGCCGCCCAGCCCATGACCGTTTCCATACCGCTGCCCGACCCTTCCGGCCGTCTCCGGCCTGACGGTCCAGCAATGCCACGGCATCCGACATGGCAATCTCGTCAGCCGCATTCTTCCCTATTACCGGGAAATCGTCGGTTTCGAGGGTTGGACTTCTACTGTGCGGCGTGCTTCGGGTTGCTCTACGTTGAGTGGCGCAGTTCGATGACGCGCGCGGCGGCGTCGGCAAATATGGGAATGGAAGGGGCGGGAGTTCGGGCGGCTTCCTTGGGGCTCCCACTTTTCCCCGAGTGGGTCCTGGGCACCGGCGACGGCGGAGCGGTTGGCCGTTGCCAGCGAAGGCGCCTGGGACAGGCAGACGGTGGGGTAGGATGCCAGGCCTATGTCCCTGCGCCGCCTGTCGGTTATGATCCGCCGGACCCAGGATTTGGAGCCGAAGCGTGCGATGTTCAAGATAAAGTGGCGGAGGGAATGGAATTCTAATTATTATCAAAATGTAGCTAGATTGTACCGGATTCGCGGCAACATTCTGATTCTTACCACATTTCTTCCCACACTGACACCGGGCTTTTATGGCATTTCCTGGGACCACTCTGCACGAGACCGACGCGACTTAGTGCCCCGGCAATATAAACCCGTGTGGCTGGCCGGCGCTCGAACGGCCTTGCGGCCGGAGCCCCTGACGCAATGGGTGACAGAACCTTCCCTTCCTGCTACCCAGTGTCCATTCTCTTCATGGATTTACCTGAAATCGCCTTATTGGCACCGGCCAACGCGGTCTCCTCATCTTTGCCTCGATCTTTCCGCAGATACTCAGGCCCGGTAGTTCACCACATCAAGCCAGGAGCGGAACGGCGCCTCGACTCCTACTCCTAGCGCGGGCGTATAGCCTACTGTGTCGTCAGGCTCCGTGCAGCCCCCTGGCTCGTCATGCTCTATGAAGAAATTTAGCGTCACCACCCATCCATCGAGAAATTGCTGTCTCGATTCCGGGCTGCTAAAAGCCCTTCGCTTTCGCATAATTTGCAAGGGATACCAGAAAACGCTTGGGAATTCAAAAATACTGTCGGGCTTGTGTGCTACAAGGAAGTCCTTGGACGGGATGTAGTCCCCGAAGGGAAACTGTTGTTTGATTGCCTCCGGAACATCCTGGGAGTCCTCCGAATCTCCGAAGTCCTCGTCTGTCGCAAAGATTAAAAGATGCAAATTATCTGACAAGTTGCCGATCGACACTTGAAATATCCGCATCAGTTCAGCAGCCACAGCAGGATCAAACGAGTCTCCGGCTTGGGCCGCCAAGACGTAGGAACTCACTGAATCCCGCACAACCCAGCAGCCTCCCTCGGCCGGATGCAGCGATGCATATTCCACCATCCAGGGGCCGACAGCTCTTACTGGCAGATTCCAGACTTCCTCGGCCGCGATGTTGATGTACTTCTCGACCCAACTTTGAACAGTCCTCCCTGAAATCTTGGTATCGGATATAGAAAACAGGCGCTCGACGTCGGCGGCTATCTTCCTGTATGGCCTGCCCAGGAGGCGAAGTTCAATGGCCGTGGCGATTACGTCGGCAGGGAACCAATGACCAGGAGCCTCTGTCCTGTCGATGAACTGGTATCCGCATCCTCTTGACCTGCACCGGTATTGCTGCTGGCCCTGCCTGTGTCCGTCATTCACGACATGGGTCCCGTAGCATCTGGGACATGTCTTTTCCACTGGTACATCACACATAGGCCAGTTTTCCTATAGGAGGATCCGAACCCAACTGCGTCCTAAAAAACGACACAAAAAATAATAGTGCCGTAGCTAGGTTGTGTTGACATTTCAGCGTAACCAGATGAGAGCGGCGGTGAAATGCAGAAAGCCCAGGTATCTGGTGTCCAGTTTCTCAAACCGGGAGAATATCCGGCGATAGTGTTTTATCTTGTTGATGAAGCATTCGACCAGATGGCGCTCCCGGTACAGATGCCGGTCATAGCCGGCGGGTTCCTTCCGGTTTGAGCGGGGCGGAATGACCGCAGTCATGCCCAAGGCCAGGATGTGCTCGCGAAACTCCTGGGAGTCATATCCTTTATCAGCCAGCACCTGCTCTCCAGCGTAACCGGCGATCAATTCCTCTGCCTGGGTGATGTCGTGCCGTTGCCCTCCGGTCAGGATGAATCGCAAGGGGTTGCCCAAGCCGTCCACGCTCACGTGGATCTTGGTGCTGAACCCGCCCCGGCTGCGGCCCAGAGCCTGGCAAGCCTGTCCCCCGTTTTTTTGGGCGCCCCCGCCGCGCATGGGTGCGCCCGAACCACCGTGCTGTCAATGATCAGGTATTCCAGGTCCGGGTCGCCGGAGAAATGTTGAAGCATCTGTTCCCAGACGCCTTTGTCAGCCCAACGGGCGAATCGTTTATAGACACTGTTCCAATTCCCGTATTCGGCCGGAAGCAGCCGCCATTGGGCGCCGGAGCGGTTAATCCACAGCACAGCCTCGACAAATCGCTGGCAATCTTCTTCCTGAGCGACATACAGGCCGGCGCAGCCACGCAGGAAATCGAGAATCCTGTCCCATTGTTCTGCTGGCAACTTAACATTTGACATACAAGCATCATAACCAAAATGTCAACACAACCTAGTCATTCGCAAGAGCGTGTGATGGCGCATAAGAGGCGAGGAAACTCACGTTCGGGGTGTGCATCTTTTTTCTGCGGCACGCCCATCGACGACTGGTACCCTGTGGAAAACTTAGGGAAATGTCTTTCTAGGAGAGCACTGATGGACAGCGACAATTTTCGCCTCCTTCGACTCCCCGAAGTGCTTCGGATGTGCGGCATCAGCAAAAGCCAGCTGTACCGGATGGTGCGCAGTGGCGAGTTTCCTGCTCCGGTACGGATTAGTCGGCGTGCGGTGGCCTGGCGGGGGAAGGACCTATTGGCCTGGCTTGAGGAAAGGCCTGTCGCATCCAGTAGGTGATGCGCTCGCGATATCACTTACGGAGGCACAACGCTGCTGAGGTTGTTGTGGCTACACGCGCGGAGCGAGACAGGCGGGCGGCCAGTCAGGGCGGCGGATGGCCCGCCGCAAGTGCAGCAACTGTGGAAAGCCGGCCACTGAAATGAAGCCACGGTCCGGTCAGATCATACCGATCTGCGGTTTATGCCTTTGCCGCCTGAATACCCCCATCAGGACCGAGCCTTTCTGTCCTTTCCATGAGGTCCAGCCGGAATGGCTAAGGCCCGCCGACGGTCCCGTTGAGTCGGCGGTGGAGACCAATTCGCCAACAGATTTTGCAGGACCCTTGCGCGGTGTCGGAAGGAGCTTGGAGATTGATTAGGTGATGGATGCTATTCACTTGTTGGGCAACGGCCCGCACATAGCGCCCGAGGAGGCATCGAATGGGGATGCGCGTGGACGTGGCTACGGTGCCAAGACCATCAAGCGCTACAGCTCGCCGGCAACGCCCTCCGACCGGCTTATGGAGGACGACACGATCACCGCCCAGACGGATCACCGCCCAGACGAAGGAAGAGTTGAGTGAATACCGTCCCAGGCTGGCCCCGGTGGCGTTGTTGCGGTCCATCCGCGAGGCACAGTCGGCACTGGCAGCAATATCCACACCCGAGCCTCAGGAAGCTGCTTCCTGTGAAAGCCTGGAGCGGTTTCTGGCCCGCCTGCCCAGCTTGTGGCAACAGGGGCCACGCATAAGGCGCGTGTGCGCCCAACCTGCCACGGCGCACCCGCAAGGAACCCTTCGAGGGCGTGTGGCGCGATGTGCTGCTGTGGCTCGAAAAGGACCCTGACACCAACGCCAAAGACTTGTTGGCAAGACTGCGCCAAGCTCATCCGGGCCGGTCCGGAGATGCTCAACTGCGAACCGTCCAGCGCAGGGTCAAGAACTGGCGCAGCGTCATGGCCAGGAAGCTGGTCTACACTGCTCCCCTAGAACGTGCATCGGAGCCGAGCGAAAAGGTGGAATTAGTCTTGGTCGAGGTAGTCAACAGGGTAGTTGACGTTAAACAGTCATCGATCCCGGAGGAGGAACAACCATGCCCAGAAAACTCTCAGATGTCAAGGGCGTCGACAAAACATACCAGTGGGGCGGAGCAAAAGTGTACCACCAGAGAGGTCATTGGCCAGCGTAAATGTCCGCGCCAGTTGTTCGGGAGAGGTGTCACAGAGGCAGGCTGGCAACAGGCTGGGCGGGTGAGTGAGTGAGTGAGTGAGGACGGCTTCTGGCACGACTTATGGGTTGTCTGATTCGTCCGGGGCTTGTGCTGCAGCGTTCTCTCTGCTGCGCTTGAGTCGGTAGCTCTCGCCGTTCATCTCCAGGATGTGGACGTGGTGGGTGAGCCGGTCCAGCAGCGCCCCGGTGAGCCGCTCCGAGCCGAAGACCTCAGTCCACTCGTCGAAAGGCAAATTGGTGGTTACCAGGATGGAGCCTCGCTCGTAGCGCTGGCTGAAGACCTCGAAGAGCAGTTCCGCGCCGGTCCTGGACAGTGGAACGAAACCCAACTCGTCGATGATCAGCAGGTTGAGCCGGGAGAGTTGCCGCTGCAGATTCAGCAGACGCCTCTCGTCCCTGGCCTCCATCAACTCGTGGACCAATGCGGCGGCGGTGGTGAAACCCACCGACATCCCCCTCTGGCAGGCGGCCAGGCCCAGTCCCAGGGCCATGTGGGTCTTGCCGGTGCCGCTGTTGCCGACGGCGATGACGTTCTCCCGGCGCTGGATGTATTCACAGCGGGCCAGTTCCATCACCAGTGCCTTGTTCAGCGATGGGATGGCTGGGAAGTCGAAGGTGTCCAGGCTCTTGACTGCGGGGAAACGGGCGGCCCGGATCCGCCGCTCCACCATGCGCTGGTGGCGGTCGATGAGCTCAAGTTCAGCCAGCCTGAGCAGGTACTGGGGATGATCCACACCCTCGGCGGCGCACTGCGCGGCCATCTTCCCGTATTCCCGGAGGAAGCTGGGCAGCTTCAGCTCCTTCAGATGGTGTTCCAATAGCAGAGTTGACCGGTCGTTCATGCCGCTCTCCCCGACAGGAGAGTCATGTAGTCCCCGACGGACGTGGTGCTGACCCTGACCCTGGGCAGGTAGGGATACAGCTCCAGGTCCAGCCTTGGCGGCCGTCCCTCCAGCCGGCACAGCACCAGGTGCTTCACTGCGTCGAAGCTGATAGCCCCCAGATGGAGGGCGCCCTTGACGGCTGTGTGCACCTCTTCAAGAGAGAAAGTCTCCAGCAGCCTGAGCACCTGTACATACTCACGCTTGCCCCTGCGTCCCATGCGGGCTTCCAGCAGACGGCGCAGCGTCCCGAACTCCTCGGAGAGGTTCCATCCCTGTAGCGGAGCGGCCTGATCCAGGGCTCCCGGCTTCCGTTCCAAGAGCGGCAGGTAGTGGATGGGGTCATAGACGAAGTCGTCGCGTTCGTATGATCGGGGATGCCTGGCGATGACCTCGGTTCCGCAGCTGATCACCACCTGGTCCACGTAGCCCCGTACCAGGACGTCCCGGTGTCCGTAGGCCACCGGCACCGAGTAGTCGCTGGTCCTGTACCGGACCAACGACAACGAACTCACCCGGCCCGACTGCTTATCGCAGGCGTCGTAGGGCACCGCAGGCAGTGGCAACAGGGCGTCCAGGTCCCGCTCCATACGCTGACCGATGGTCTCCGTGTGGCCCCTGAGCTGGGCGTCCATTCGTTCCAGGCATCGCCGCTCCAGGTATGCATTGAGCGCATCGAAGCTCTCGAAGGACGGTATGGGCACCAGAAAGTTGCGGCGCACGTACCCCACCAGGCCCTCCACCTTACCTTTGTCATTGCCCTTGCCGGGGCGGCCGAACCGGTCCTCGAACAGGTAGTGAGACTGCAGCTCGGTGAAGGCGCGGGTGCGCTGGCGCTGGCCATCCCCCAATATCCTCGCCACGGCCAGCTTGGTATTGTCGTAGAGGATGCTCTGGGGCACACTGCCCAGGTAGGCGAAGGCCGAGACGTGGCCGTCCAGGAAGGCCTCGGTGGTCTCGGCAGGATAGGCCTTCACGAAGCAGCCGTCGCTGTGGGGCAGGTCGATGACGAAGCAGTGGGCCTTGCGCTCCACGCCGCCGATGACCACCAGGGCCTCGCCAAAGTCGCACTGGGCGTGGCCCGGCGGATGGGACAGGGGCACGAACATCTCCCTGGTCTGACGACGATTCTCTCTGACGTAGTCCTTGACCGTGGTATATCCGCCGTCGAAACCGTACTCGTCCCGCAGCCGCTCGAAGATGCGCTTGGCCGTGTGGCGCTGCTTCTTGGGACGCCTTAAGTCGTCCTCCAGGATCCGGTCGATGACGCCGGTGAAGGGCTCCAGCTTGGGCCTCTTTGGCGGAGTCTGCCGGCGATAACCCGGCGGGACCGAATAGGCCAGCATCTTGCGCACCGTGTCCCGGTGCAGGCCGAACACCCGGGCTGCTTCCCGCATGCTCATCCCATCCACCATCACCGCCCGGCGAACCCGCAGATATACGTCCACCTTGTACATCCATCGCACCATCCATGGGGTCGGCTACAACCCTATGTATGATGGCAGGCGGTACAGTATTTAGTCGCCGATACTCAGCAATCTTCCGCCCACACGGCCCACTTTATCTCCGCCGTTTACAGATATGGGAGACGTCTTCATAGAGGACAAGCGGTGGGGACGGCTCCCTATGGAACAAGGGGTTTCTCCTGATCACTGCCCTGGCATGATCATCTTCAGCCCCGTCCGCGTAAGTGCCGCGATGGCGCAGAGAAACTGGATCGAGTCCTGGACCATAAACAACGCGACGTTTGTTTCCATCATCGATGCCCAGGGGCAGGTTGTCCGCGCCATGCCGCCGCCGACTGACTGGTGGGAAACCTTCTACCCGCCTCGTCATGGGCTGTCCTTGGAAGAGGTTAACGATGTTTCGAGGGTGGTGAGAACACTCGTCTCCGGCGCTTACGCTGCGGTCAACGGGGTTCGCTCTTGGGGCGCATTCCGCGCCGTCGACGGCTCTCCCGGAGTGAGCCTCGAGCAGGTCGCAGAGTCGGTCGGGGTGGACACCAGCGTTGCCGGGCGTTTGCTCAGGGCCATGGTGGATGAGAAAGTGCTGGCCGTCAGGGGCCGGGGCCATGGCTACTACCTGGACGTCTCAGGCAGAGGCCTGCTGGCAGACTCTCAAAGGATCACCCGGACTCGGACGAACCGGCGGTGGGGAGTCTATGCTGAAAAAGGGGGAGAGTATCTCCGTCTACAGACCCACCACAACCAGGGGCAGGCTGATGCCTTGCGTTTTCTGCGGCGGCACGGGTTTAAAGCGTATCCGACCATGGGAGTGGTGATCGAGTACTGGCGGAACGGCCTGCGCATTCGCGTCACCCCTGATGCCTTTGTGGTACTGCCGCCCGGCGTCCTGGCGGCCGTGGAGTTCGAGCGGAGCGCCACCTCCGAAACGGAGGTACGGGAAAAGGCCGGAAAGTTCCTGAGCCTCCAGCAAATCGGCTATCCGATACCCGTCCTGTTCATTACGGAGACTGTGGAGGCTGCCGAGAAACTGGCCATGCTTCGATGTCCCTACCTCCTGGCCACCACCTTGGAGGCGGTGCGGGAGGGCCCGCACGGACGCGCCGTAATCCAGGACGGAGTAGTGGAGGGGGAAGAGGGATGTTGGTGGTCCTGGTACGACAACGAAGAGACTCCGACACCCGACGCCCCGATCGACCTGTGGTCCCATCTGTACATCAAGACCGACGAAAATGTGGTCTGGCGACTTCCCTTGGATCGGCCCTTCCAGGGGGCTAAACTGGACTGAGGATGGAGGATGGCAAAATCACCTTTTACTGACTGCTCTGGCTGGGTCAAAATCTAATTTCACACTTCACTCCAAAGCTAAACCTACCTGTTTTGCCCCAGAAAAGGCCTGAAAATGGCCAAATTCAGGGGACATCCCCATACCTTCTAAGAGCCTGTCTACGATCTTTGCAATATGTTAAGTTGAGGCTGTTACCAGAGGGGGTAATCATGTCTCATTCCTATTCCAGCGACATCAGCCGGGAACAATTTGCCCGGATTCTTCCCTGTTTGGAGTCGGCCCGCCGCCGGACTAAGCCCCGCACCGTGGACCTGTACGACGTTTTCTGCGGGGTGCTCTATCTCCTGAAAAGCGGGTGCCAGTGGCGGATGCTGCCCGCGGACTTCCCGGATTGGCGCACCTGCTACAAGTATTTCCGGCAATGGAGCGAGCGACCCGACCCGGCGAAGTATTCCATTCTGGAGCAGGTCTTAAAAAAAATCGGTTGACGCGGCCCGGCGAAGCAATGGTCGGAAAGAACGGACCAGCTTCTGTATCGTGGACTCCCAGAGCGTCAAGAACACCGACAGCGCCGAGAACAAGGGCTATGACTCGGGCAAGAAGGTGTCTGGAATCAAGCGCCACATCGCCGTGGACACTCAGGGGTTGCCCCATGCGATTCACGTGACCACCGCCAACGTTACCGACCGTGCTGGGGCTTTGGCTATGTTTGACCGGCGCCGGGCCAACCTGAGCCAGGTGCAGAATGTGCTGGTGGATGGGGGATACACCGGGAAACCCTTTGCCACGGCGGTGCAGAGCCTGCTGGGAGCCTCGGTGGAAGTGGTGAAACGCAACGAACTGCACACTTTCGTGGTGCTGCCGAAACGATGGGTGGTGGAGCGGTCTTTCGGCTGGCTGGAGAAGTGCCGCCGCCTCTGGAAGAACTGCGAGAGAAAGCTCAATACCAGTCTGCAAATGGTGGTTCTCGCCTTCGCGGTGCTAATCCTGGAGAGATTGTAAACAGGCTCTAAGAGCCTGTTTACAATCTTTGCAATATGTTAAGTTGAGGCTGTTACCAGAGGGGGTAATCATGTCTCATTCCTATTCCAGCGACATCAGCCGGGAACAGTTTGCCCGGATTCTTCCCTATTTGGAGTCGGCCCGCCGCCGGACCAAGCCCCGCACCGTGGACCTGTACGACGTTTTCTGCGGGGTGCTCTATCTCCTGAAAAGCGGGTGCCAGTGGCGGATGCTGCCTGCGGACTTCCCAGATTGGCGCACCTGCTACAAGTATTTCCGGCAATGGAGCGAGCGACCCGACCCGGCGAAGTATTCCATTCTGGAGCAGGTCTTAAAAAAAATCGGTTGGCACAGCCCGGCGAAGCAATGGTCGGAAAAAACGGACCAGCTTCTGTATCGTGGACTCCCAGAGCGTCAAGAACACCGACAGCGCCGAGAACAAGGGCTATGACTCGGGCAAGAAGGTGTCTGGAATCAAGCGCCACATCGCCGTGGACACTCAGGGGTTGCCCCATGCGATTCACGTGACCACCGCCAACGTTACCGACCGTGCTGGGGCTTTGGCTATGTTTGACCGGCGCCGGGCCAACCTGAGGCAGGTGCAGAATGTGCTGGTGGATGGGGGATACACCGGGAAACCCTTTGCCACGGCGGTGCAGAGCCTGCTGGGAGCCTCGGTGGAAGTGGTGAAACGCAACGAACTGCACACTTTCGTGGTGCTGCCGAAACGATGGGTGGTGGAGCGGTCTTTCGGCTGGCTGGAGAAGTGCCGCCGCCTCTGGAAGAACTGCGAGAGAAAGCTCAATACCAGTCTGCAAATGGTGGTTCTCGCCTTCGCGGTGCTAATCCTGAAGAGATTGTAAACAGGCTCTAATAGAAATACATGCTAATCATATATGAATAGCGATAGCAAATTCACACAATATCGGGACGAATCCCGCCCGGTTACGGAGCCGCTTTCACACTGCCACAGGCGAAAATACCGATGGCCCTGAAGTCCGTGGCCAAGGCTTGGGTCGCCGGCCGTCAGGTCCCGCCAGAGACTGTCCTGCTCTCCTGTCCCGCTCCAGCGCGGGAGGGCGTCCGCCGGGAGGGTTGGGGCGCCGAGCCGGCACCGACGGGGGTAAAGTCCCGTCAATAGATGTGATAGTTCGTCATCCTTGTTTACCAAGTTAGTCTGCGGCTTGTAGGACTCCAGGCTCCGGTAGAGCCTCCATCGCCACATCGTTGTGGAAGGTGATATAGCGACGAGCTTCGGCCCATTCATCATGCTGCTAGGCCAGGGCCACTCCTACCAGGCGATGTGCCGCAGGCCGGTTGGGGAAGATCCCCACCAAGCCGGTACGACAGTGTATTTCCTGAATAACGACACCAGCGGGTTGTTGGACCACAACTTCTGCCAGTGTGCCGTGGGGAAGCCGGTGAAAGCCAGGATGTCGGGTCCAGCATCATCGCCACTTGCGGGAAGGGCTCCCGCAGTTGCGCCGCCACCCGGTCCAGCTGGGCATGGGCCTCTTGGGGCGTAATCTGCTGGTAGATGGTGCGCACCAGGGTGTCCACTCCAGGTTGCGCACGCTTGGGCGCCCTGGCAAGCAGGTTGGTCATGAAGTGGGTCCGGCATCTCTGCCAGGCGGCGCCGGCGAATACGGTGGCGATGGCGTCCTTCAGGCCCTGGTGGGCATCGGAAACCACCAGTTCCACACCGCTGAGTCCCCTGGCGCTCAGGGAACGCAGAAAGGCCAGCCAGAAGGCGCCGTTCTCGCTGGTCCCCACGTCCATGCCGAGGATCTCCCGGACTCTCTCGCTGTTGACCGCGGTGGCGACCACCACGCTGACGTTGACGATGCGCCCTGACTCCCGCACCTTCTGAGTCAGGGCGTCCAGCCACAGGTAAGGGTAGGTCTGTCCGTCCAAGGGACCGGCCGAGGAAACTCTCGACCACCTCGTCCAGTTTCTGGCAGATGCGGGACACCTGGCTTTTGGAGATGCCGTCGCAACCCAGGGCCTTGACCAGAGCCTGCCCCGTACTTGATACGAGGTCGTCCACCTTCCGGGTGGATACTCCCTCGACGTAGGCCTTCTTGATCACGGTCAGCAAGGCGCGCTCACCGCGACGTCGCGGCTCCAGCAGAGCCGGGAAATAGCTGCCCTCCCGGGTCTTGGGGATGTGCAGGTCCATGGAGCCCACCCTGGTGTACCAAGCGCGGGTACGATAGCCATTGCGATGAGTGAGCCGGTCAGGACTCCGTTCGCCGTACTCGGTGCCGATCTCGCCGAAACTTCTGCGTCCATGATCCCGTCCACCAAGACCCTCGGTGTCTCGCTGGGAAAGTCCACGTCTGCGTCCACCCCACGCTTGCGCAGTAGCTCGATAACGTCCATCCTGCCCTTGGCCATCGTTGTCCTCCCTGCCGTGTTGGTGATGCTTCCTACAAGGATGACACGGTGGCCTCTGCCGTTCCAGACCAACTCCTCCTACACCATCTCCGTGGACTCTACTCAACCGGGCGGCGGGCGGGCGCGGGCTTGCCGGTGAATCGGAAGAGGGTGGAGTCCCTGCGGCGGCGGCCCGGTGGCTCGAGCATCCCCGCTCCTCACCAGTGGTGGACTGTCAGCCCGCTCCAGCCCGGAAGCCGCCCGAATCCTTCCTGCGCCGACGAGGAGGCTCTGCAAAAGAGCATCAGCGCTTGCGCGGCGGAGCGTAACGCACCCGCGGGCCACCATCGACAACCAGCGCGGATATCTGCGCCAGGACCTGGGACCTTTCCAGAGATTGGCAAGAGCGGGTGCCGGTTGTTGCCTCAGCCAGCCTGCCGGTGTAGCCTTCCAGGCTCCGGAGCAGGGGAACACCGCTCCGGCGGGCGATGCGCTCCATGCGCCGGTCCCGCTCCATGTCCAAGAGGGCCAGGGCCGGCGACACGGGCGCCCGCCGGTTCAGCCGCCGCTGCAAGGCCCCACTCACCCGCAGCGCCTCCAGCTGGGCCTGGTCCAGCGGGGACTGCGTGCTGCGTAGGCCCGATCCGGTATCGACGTACCAGTCCCTGCCCCTCAGGGAGTACCGGCCGTACTTCACCGTCAGGCAGAACCGGCCGATGCCCGGCAGCCAGGTGATGAACACCGGCTCCGTCGGGTTGCCGCCCGGGCGCCAGTGGCGGAGGGCGAAGGCGGATACGCCGTCGGCGCCGCCGCTGGCCAGCATGTCGGCGGTGGCCCGGTCCTCGCCATGCTCTTCACCGTTGCCGGGGGAAGGGAGGTTTTTGGGTTGCATCGATTTCGCTCCTTAAGTTGGTCTCGCGCGCTTTTGATCAACGGCAATTGGATCTGCCGCCGGGCAACGGCAGTCGACGTCAAGCACCCGTCAGCCCTGCAGAACTCCTCGCAGTGGCGGGCTTGGCGGTCTTTGGAGTTTTCCTGGGGGTGGTCTCCGGCGGGGATTGGATCTCCTCTCCCACGGTGGCCCAATCACCGGGCGCCATCGACAACACCAGTCTGGATTTCATCAGGCTGATCACCAGCCGGTCCAGGTGGTCAATCTCCACCACCCTTCGCGGCGCCGCCCCCGCCACACCGAACCGCTGGCGCGGCAGGGATTCGCGGCCCACCCATGACCAGCGGGCGGCTCCCTCCCAGAGGGACCGGAACCTGGCCTGTGGCTCGCCGCTGGCGGTGAGCACAAGCAGGTTGCGCGCCCTGGTGAAGGCGACATAGTGCCGGCGCGCCCGGTCCAAGTCTCCGATGCGCTCCCCCGGTTCGCCGGCATCTGCGCTGCAGTATTCCGCCAGGTTGCGGCCCACACGGTCCGTTTCCAGGTCCGGTCCGCCCAACGATCCCACGAAGACCGCGTCCCACTCCCGTCCCTTGGCCTGGTGGATGGTGGTCACCAGCAGCTCATCGCCCACATGCATGCCGATGTGTCCGGCGGGTTCGCAGCGGGCCCGTACCCCCGCCAGCTCCAGGCCGTCCAGGTACGGACCGCTCACCGCATCCTTGACGCTGTGCAGCAGCAGCACCGCCTGACCATAGCCCGCGATCACGCCATTCGACCTCAGAAACCTGAGTATCCCACCCACCCTGCGGCCTTCATCACTAAGAGCCTGTCTACGATCTTTGCAATATGTTAAGTTGAGGCTGTTACCAGAGGGGGTAATCATGTCTCATTCCTATTCCAGCGACATCAGCCGGGAACAATTTGCCCGGATTCTTCCCTGTTTGGAGTCGGCCCGCCGCCGGACTAAGCCCCGCACCGTGGACTTGTACGACGTTTTCTGCGGGGTGCTCTATCTCCTGAAAAGCGGGTGCCAGTGGCGGATGCTGCCTGCGGACTTCCCGGATTGGCGCACCTGCTACAAGTATTTCCGGCAATGGAGCGAGCGACCCGACCCGGCGAAGTATTCCATTCTGGAGCAGGTCTTAAAAAAAATCGGTTGACGCGGCCCGGCGAAGCAATGGTCGGAAAGAACGGACCAGCTTCTGTATCGTGGACTCCCAGAGCGTCAAGAACACCGACAGCGCCGAGAACAAGGGCTATGACTCGGGCAAGAAGGTGTCTGGAATCAAGCGCCACATCGCCGTGGACACTCAGGGGTTGCCCCATGCGATTCACGTGACCACCGCCAACGTTACCGACCGTGCTGGGGCTTTGGCTATGTTTGACCGGCGCCGGGCCAACCTGAGCCAGGTGCAGAATGTGCTGGTGGATGGGGGATACACCGGGAAACCCTTTGCCACGGCGGTGCAGAGCCTGCTGGGAGCCTCGGTGGAAGTGGTGAAACGCAACGAACTGCACACTTTCGTGGTGCTGCCGAAACGATGGGTGGTGGAGCGGTCTTTCGGCTGGCTGGAGAAGTGCCGCCGCCTCTGGAAGAACTGCGAGAGAAAGCTCAATACCAGTCTGCAAATGGTGGTTCTCGCCTTCGCGGTGCTAATCCTGAAGAGATTGTAAACAGGCTCTAAGAGCCTGTTTACGATCTTTGCAATATGTTAAGTTGAGGCTGTTACCAGAGGGGGTAATCATGTCTCATTCCTATTCCAGCGACATCAGCCGGGAACAGTTTGCCCGGATTCTTCCCTATTTGGAGTCGGCCCGCCGCCGGACCAAGCCCCGCACCGTGGACCTGTACGACGTTTTCTGCGGGGTGCTCTATCTCCTGAAAAGCGGGTGCCAGTGGAGGATGCTGCCTGCGGACTTCCCAGATTGGCGCACCTGCTACAAGTATTTCCGGCAATGGAGCGAGCGACCCGACCCGGCGAAGTATTCCATTCTGGAGCAGGTCTTAAAAAAAATCGGTTGGCACAGCCCGGCGAAGCAATGGTCGGAAAAAACGGACCAGCTTCTGTATCGTGGACTCCCAGAGCGTCAAGAACACCGACAGCGCCGAGAACAAGGGCTATGACTCGGGCAAGAAGGTGTCTGGAATCAAGCGCCACATCGCCGTGGACACTCAGGGGTTGCCCCATGCGATTCACGTGACCACCGCCAACGTTACCGACCGTGCTGGGGCTTTGGCTATGTTTGACCGGCGCCGGGCCAACCTGAGGCAGGTGCAGAATGTGCTGGTGGATGGGGGATACACCGGGAAACCCTTTGCCACGGCGGTGCAGAGCCTGCTGGGAGCCTCGGTGGAAGTGGTGAAACGCAACGAACTGCACACTTTCGTGGTGCTGCCGAAACGATGGGTGGTGGAGCGGTCTTTCGGCTGGCTGGAGAAGTGCCGCCGCCTCTGGAAGAACTGCGAGAGAAAGCTCAATACCAGTCTGCAAATGGTGGTTCTCGCCTTCGCGGTGCTAATCCTGAAGAGATTGTAAACAGGCTCTAAGGTCGCTACCCTCATGTTCAGCGTCAACTACTTTTGCCGGTTCCGTCAATTATTCTTGCCGGTTCACCCCCTGTTTCTGACTGCGCTGCTGGGCCACTCCGGTGCGGTAGCTGGGGACGTCGAATTCCAGGATGACCGAGTGGTGGACCACCCGGTCGATGGCCGCAGCCGTGGCCATTGGGTTGGCGAAGATGTGCTCCCACTGGGAGAAGACCAGGTTGGACGTGATGCCCAGGGACCGGCGTTCGTAGCGTTCGGCGATGAGTGTGAAGAGCACCTCGGACTCTTCGGCCCCTTGGGGCAGGTACCCCAGGTCGTCCAGCAGCAGGAAGTCGTAGTTGTCGAGCTTTCGTAGTTGTCGAGCTTTCGTAGTTGTCGCGGTAGCGCCAGGTCCCGCTTGGCGGCGAGCAGGTCCTGCACCAGCCGGTAGGCCGGGGCGAAGAGCACCGAGCGTCCGGCTTCCACCAGCCGGTGGCCCAAGGCGCACAGTGCATGGGTCTTGCCGGTGCCGGGCAGTCCGAAGGCCAGCACGTTGACGCCTCGGTCGACGAAGCTGCCGTCAGACAGCTCGCCCAGTTGCTGCCGCAGAGCCAGGGGCACACGGTCGTGCTCGAAGGTCTCCCAGGTCTTGCCGGCGGGCAGCCTGGATGCGGTGCGCAGCCGGCCGATGCGGCGCTGCCTCCGGTCCTCGGCCTCCTGCTCCAGCACTTCCAAGAGGGTCTCCAGGGCGTCGCCGTGCCCGGCGGCGGTGAATCGGGACACCGACTGCGCCCCCATGGTGGGCAGCCGGAATTGGTGGCACAGCTCCCCGATCCGGACCTTAATGGCGTTGGCCTCCATCATCAGGCCACCCCCGCCAGCAGGGAGTCGTAGACCCTCAGGTCCGGCATCCCGGACAGGCTCAGCACCGGCGCCCGCGGCGGAGCCGGGTTCGCCAGTTCCTTGACCGTGGCGTAGTCGAAGGGCTCACCGGCCTCCAGCAGCAGGGCTAGGGCGCTGTCCACCGTCGACTCCATAGTTGTCGCCGCAAGGTGCAGGATCCGCAGGTACTCCACGTCAGTCCGTTCGCCTCGCCACCTCTTGAGGGCGTCGTAGGCCAAGCGGAAAGTCATGGTGGGAAACATCTGCTCCCGGAACCGGTAGCGAGCGAAGGCCCCGGGCTTGCGCACCAGGGAGCCGATGACGTGGCGGTAATTGACGTTGGCCTCCCTTTCACCGCGCACCCGCTCCATGCGTTCCACCAAGTGGCCCTTGTAGTACACTTCCAGACGCTCGGCGTACAAGCGTATCTGCACCTCCTTCCCGATGAGCCGGGAGGGTACGGTGTAGGTCCGTCCGGCTGCCTGGATGGTGCTCCACTTGCGCACCCGGGCCTGGTGGTTGACGTACTCCGGCACGGGAGCTGGAGGCAGGCACTGCAGAAGTGGGCGTTCCTGCTCCAGCTTCCCTTGCACCAAGCGGTTGCGCCGCTCAACCACCTTCCTGACGAAGCCGGTGTAGGACTCGGCGGAATCGAAGTCGCGGCTGCCCTGATCAACGACAATTAGTCTTGCCGGTGGCGACGACTATTTTTGCCGGTCACATGTGGTAATCATTCGGTACAGGAGGTGCCGGATTGGTTACGGATCAGCAAGTCGCATTACTGAGGCAAAGACAGATGGAAGGAAAGAAACAACAGACGGCGGCGGCCATGGCGGGGATGAGCGAGCGGTCGGCGCGGAAGTGGCAGTGTGGCCCGTTGCCCTCGGAGACCAAGCAGGAGCGCCGGTGGCGCACCCGGCCCGATCCCTTTGACGGCGTCTGGGAGGAAGAAATCCTGCCCCTGCTCAGGGGAGAGGCCGCCGGCAGGCTCAGGGCGACGACAATTATCGAGTGGCTGGAGGAGAAATTTCCCGGCCGGTTCAGCGCCTCCCAGCTCCGCACCCTGCAACGCCGATTACAGGACTGGCGGGCACTCAACGGTCCGGATCAGGAGGTCTACTTCCCCCAGGAGCATCCACCTGGCCGGGAGGCGCAGCTCGACTTCACCCACTGCAACTCCCTGGGAGTAACCATCGGCGGCCGGCGCTACCGCCACCTGCTGTTCCAGCTGGTGTTGAGCCATTCAGGGTGGCGCTACGCCGAGGTGGTTGCCGGCGAGACCTTTGTGGCCCTGAAGCAGGGACTCCAGAACGCGCTCTGGGAACTGGGCGGCGCGCCCCAGATCATACGCTCCGACAACAGCTCGGCCCTCACCCATGAGATAAAGCGCAGCCGCGGCCGGGCCCTGAACGACAACTACGCCGAGCTCCTGGAGCACTACGGGATCGAGGCCACGCTGATCAATTCCGGGGAATCCCACGAGAATGGCGTGGCCGAGCAGGCTCATTACCGGTTGAAGGACGCTTTGGACCAGGCCCTCATGCTGCGGGGCAGCCGCGACTTCGATTCCGCCGAGTCCTACACCGGCTTCGTCAGGAAGGTGGTTGAGCGGCGCAACCGCTTGGTGCAAGGGAAGCTGGAGCAGGAACGCCCACTTCTGCAGTGCCTGCCTCCAGCTCCCGTGCCGGAGTACGTCAACCACCAGGCCCGGGTGCGCAAGTGGAGCACCATCCAGGCAGCCGGACGAACCTACACCGTACCCTCTCCCGGCTCATCGGAAAGGAGGTGCAGATACGCTTGTACGCCGAGCGTCTGGAAGTGTACTACAAGGGCCACTTGGTGGAACGCATGGAGCGGGTGCGCGGTGAAAGGGAGGCCAACGTCAATTACCGCCACGTCATCGGCTCCCTGGTGCGCAAGCCCGGGGCCTTCGCTCGCTACCGGTTCCGGGAGCAGATGTTTCCCACCATGACTTTCCGCTTGGCCTACGACGCCCTCAAGAGGTGGCGAGGCGAACGGACTGACGTGGAGTACCTGCGGATCCTGCACCTTGCGGCGACAACTATGGAGTCGACGGTGGACAGCGCCCTAGCCCTGCTGCTGGAGGCCGGTGAGCCCTTCGACTACGCCACGGTCAAGGAACTGGCGAACCCGGCTCCGCCGCGGGCGCCGGTGCTGAGCCTGTCCGGGATGCCGGACCTGAGGGTCTACGACTCCCTGCTGGCGGGGGTGGCCTGATGATGGAGGCCAACGCCATTAAGGTCCGGATCGGGGAGCTGTGCCACCAATTCCGGCTGCCCACCATGGGGGCGCAGTCGGTGTCCCGATTCACCGCCGCCGGGCACGGCGACGCCCTGGAGACCCTCTTGGAAGTGCTGGAGCAGGAGGCCGAGGACCGGAGGCAGCGCCGCATCGGCCGGCTGCGCACCGCATCCAGGCTGCCCGCCGGCAAGACCTGGGAGACCTTCGAGCACGACCGTGTGCCCCTGGCTCTGCGGCAGCAACTGGGCGAGCTGTCTGACGGCAGCTTCGTCGACCGAGGCGTCAACGTGCTGGCCTTCGGACTGCCCGGCACCGGCAAGACCCATGCACTGTGCGCCTTGGGCCACCGGCTGGTGAGCCGGACGCTCGGTGCTCTTCGCCCCGGCCTACCGGCTGGTGCAGGACCTGCTCGCCGCCAAGCGGGACCTGGCGCTACCGCGACAACTACGAAAGCTCGACAACTACGACTTCCTGCTGCTGGACGACCTGGGGTACCTGCCCCAAGGGGCCGAAGAGTCCGAGGTGCTCTTCACACTCATCGCCGAACGCTACGAACGCCGGTCCCTGGGCATCACGTCCAACCTGGTCTTCTCCCAGTGGGAGCACATCTTCGCCAACCCAATGGCCACGGCTGCGGCCATCGACCGGGTGGTCCACCACTCGGTCATCCTGGAATTCGACGTCCCCAGCTACCGCACCGGAGTGGCCCAGCAGCGCAGTCAGAAACAGGGGGTGAACCGGCAAGAATAATTGACGGAACCGGCAAAAGTAGTTGACGCTGAACAGCCATCAAGGATGACGCGGTGGTCAGCTCTTTGCTACACCGATTCTTTTACACCACCTCCCGGTACTCTACTCGTCGCTCTCTACCTGGGCCGCCTGGCAGCCGACGGCAGGGACATGGCCACCATCGAGCAGGCCCGCGCCGCCATCTCCCACGCCCATGCCGCCGCAGGCACGGCGAAGGCCGACAATCCCACCCGCCATCCCGTCGTGGCCGAAGCGATGAAGGGCTGGCACAATCAGGCCCCAGCGCCCAAACAAGCCAACGCACTCACCGCCGATGCCCTG
Source organism: Dehalococcoidia bacterium (assembly GCA_965226875.1). Lineage (GTDB taxonomy): Bacteria > Chloroflexota > Dehalococcoidia > Lucifugimonadales > UBA3495 > VXOI01. The sequence goes on from OZ245439.1 coordinate 706,864, forward strand.
GCCCGGATCCGGGAGACTGCCCGACTTCCGAGACGCGGCCGCGGCGGCCGCATGGAATCACCGGACGTGGCACAGGCCCAAGTGTCAATGGCGCCGTTTACATACGTGGTTTTGCCCCAATTCCTGTACCAGGCATAGTGCGAGTTTTGCGGATCCCGTAGCTTTGAGTCCAGCCAGGCGCGATAACCGCTGAGCTGTGGCTGGCCCAGCGCGCAGACGGGCAATCCGTATTGGAGGGATTACTCTCCCTCGACCGGGAACAGCACAACCCGCACGTAGCTTTCAGGAGTGAAGTAGCGTTCGGCGGCAGCGGCAACATCCTCCAGCGTCAGGGCCTCCAACCTCTCATCGAAGCCGATTATCTCAGTGAAGGACTCACCCCGCTGCACTGCAGCGCGGATCTCGCCCAGCCAGAACCCGTTCTCCCTCAACTGCTCCTGCCGTGCCGTTCGCAGCAGCTCCTTGACCGTGTCCAGGTATCTTTGCTCACCCGCTTCGCGCAGCCAGTCCACCTGATCCATGACTTCGTCGAACAGCTCCTCAACGCGAGAGGGTTCGCTGCCGAAAATGATAGTGGTCTGGTACTCGGTGTCTGGAAGGGTGGAACTGCCGGCGTTTACCCCAATGTGGTAAGTTCCCCCAAGCTGCTCACGCACTCGCTCGCGCAGGCGGATCCCCAGCATCTCCCCTGCCACGTTCAGGGTTAGCGCCTCAGCGCGGCTCCACTCGAAATCCCCGGCAAACACCAGCACCGTGTTGCTGCGCGGCTCCGTGCCGCTGTGCACCTCGTGGTCCTCCACGCCCACCGGAGGGTCGATGCCGTGGTCCATCCACTGTTCCGCTCGTGCGATGGTAGGCAGGCTGGCAAGGTATGTGGCGGCGAGCGAACGCAGGGTTTCCCAGTCGAACGCTCCCACAAAGACAAAGGTTGCGTCGCCAAGGTCGGCGAACCGGTCGCCATAGACCGATTTCGCCCGCTCCAGGTTCAGCTCCTCCAGCAGTTCGACCGTGAGAAGTCGGCGGCGGAAGTGCTCCTGGGCCAGCACAGTTCTTGCGGTGTCGAAGAGAACCGCGTCCGGCTGAGCGGCGTTAGTCTCGGCGACGCTGCGCTGGCTTGCCTCATACCTTGCGAAGAAGGCCGGGTCAAGCCGTGGGTCGGTTGCGTAAAGCGTGATCAGTTGGAACAGTGTCTCCATGTCCTCCGGTGAGGCGCTGCCCGTAAACCCTTCAAAGAGCTCTCCGATAAATGGGGACACGGAGACCCTCTTGCCGGCCAGCAGCTTATCCAATGCCACGCTGCCGTGCGGACCGGCGCCGCTTCCCGCAATCAGCTCCGCAGCGTGGAGTGCGGATACATGGCTCTCGTTGGATACCAACGAGTGCCCGCCGGGGCTGAAAGCCCTGAAGACCACCTCGTCATTGCGGAAGTCGGTCTGCTTGGCTATCACGGTGATGCCGTTGGACAGGGTCCACTTTTGAGCATCTATGGACTCGATCTGCTCTTCACTGATTATGCTCCCCGGAGTCGGAATCGTCTCCAACAATGGGACATCCCCAAGGACGTCGGCGTAGGGGTCCACCTCTCGGGAGTTCGCAGCCTCTAGCTGCGCCAGGGTCGCGGCGGTCAATTCGTCATCCGAGGCGACCTCAGTCTCCCCGGGCCGCACGACCAGTAGCGCCGTGTCCTCAGACCTGGTCCAAGACTCCGCCACGGCAACGAACTCCCCCAGGGAGATCTGCGGCAGCAGCTCCTGGTACAGCTCCCACAATGCCTCGATTCCATGAGCGGGTATCCCGGTCAGGTAGTGGGTCACGTACTCGTCGACAAAGTTTTGTGACGGTCGCTGGTCTCGCTGCTTGTACACGTTCTCCACCGATCGCAACAGGTTGCTCTTCTCCCGTTCCAGTTCGCCCTCGGTAAAGCCGTGCTGCCTGATGCGCTGCAACTCATCCAGCACAACGTCCAACCCGCGCTCGACCCCGTCCGGCGGCACCCACGCTGTAAACTGCAGGATGTCCAACGTTTCCACATAGGGCGAGCGAAAAGCTCCAGATTCAAGGTAGGGCGGGTCCGCGCCCTGTACTCGCTCGAAGAGACGAGCGTTCATCATCATCAGGGCCAGCTTTTCGACCACAAAGCGACGGAATACCGCCTGGTCCTGACCCTTGTCCGGGGCCAGCTTTCGCAGCAAAACAAACCGGGTACCCGGCGACTCGGCGTCCGTGAACACTTCGATCCACGGAGTCTCGTGGCCGGGAATCTCGATGTTCGGCCGATCGGTGGAGGGACCGACGGCGGCCCGCTCCTGGTTGGCCCCGCCCTCTGGTGGCGGCGCAAAGTGCTGCTTCACCTTGGCTTCCATCGAAGCGACATCGAAGTCGCCAACGGCTACAACGGCCATCAGGTCAGGGCGGTACCAGCGCTCGTAGTACTCTCTCAGGAGTTCTGCCGTCGCGTTCTCAATGACCTCGGGGAGGCCGATGGGACTGCGGCTGGCATAGCGGGAGGATCCGAACAGCAGTTGGAGCAGATTGTCCTGAAGCCGAGACCCGAACCCCTGATAAAGTCGCCACTCCTCCAGTACCACACCGCGATCGAGGTCAACTTCCTCCGGATCGTGGGATATTCCGAAAGCCCAGTCGCTTAGAATCCGGAAAGCGGTCTCGGTTATTTCTGGGTCTTCGGTCGGAATCTCCAGCCAGTACGTCGTGTTATCGAAGCCGGTTTGGGCGTTCACGTCAGGGCCAAAGACGTTTCCTATGGATTCCAGATACTCCACTATCTCCTGCTTGGCGAAGCGCTCCGTACCATTGAATGCCATGTGCTCCACAAAGTGCGCCAGTCCCTGCTGGGAGTCCTCTTCATGGACGGAGCCAGCCTTGATAACCAGTGCTATCTGCGCCCTGTCTCGCGGCTCCTCATTGTGCCTTATGAAGTAGCTCAGGCCGTTGGACAGAGTACCGCGGACCACCAGAGGATCAAAGGCCAGGGGAGTGTTGGGCCCGGGGGTAACCGTAGGCTCAGGGGCTGAAGTGCGTGTGGGCGCCGGTGTCTGGGTAGGCTTAGGCGTCTTCGTGGCTGTGGGTTCGGGCGTGAGAGTCGGAGTGGGGATTGAGGTAGCGGTCGGCGCGGCTGTTGACGTCGGCACTACCGTCTGCGTGGGTTCGGGGTCGCACGCCATCAACGCAGTCAGCATCAGCGTGATGCAGATGGCGACCAATGCTGCCGTTAGGCTTGATCTCATCCTTTACCTTTCATCCCCGTATACGAGCAGTTGGTTCTGCCTGCCGGCGCTGCTGATGTTCAGGGCGCTCAAGCGTACACCCCATCAACGATGTTGGTCCGGCCGTAGTCATGGTACGGCGGCCGCTCGTGCGGGGCTCTCTATGGGCGCAGCCACGGGCCATCGGCAGTGGGACGATTCAGGCCAATCCTGCATCCGGCGTAGTCAGCGCTGCCTCGCGCCTTGATGGCGTCGGCGCCAATGGTTGCAGGCTCTGGCGCATGGTGGCCTTCGCGACAATCATCAGCCAAGTCTATACGGTCGATCCTGTCTGGGGCCAGACCATGGAGAGGAGCATCAGGGCAATCGCGCCTTAACTGAGTAGGACCTGGAGGAGGTAATCCTCTCTCCAGTCGGCTGGAAAATTCCAGGGGCCGGAAATCGCATCCTCAAAGGACTGATTTTCTGGGATTCCCGCCGATTCGCGTCTCAGCGCTGTAAACGGCGGAGTTAAAGTGGGTCGCGTGGGCGGAAGATTGCTGAGTATCGACGACCAAATACTGTACCGCCTGCCATCATTCATAGGGTTGTAGCCGACCCCATGGATGGTGCGACGGATGTATAGAGTGGACGTATATCTGCGGGTCCGAAGGGCGGTGATGGTGGATGGGATGAGCATGCGGGAGGCAGCCCGGGTGTTCGGTCTGCACCGGGACACCGTGCGCAAGATGCTGGCCTATTCGGTCCCGCCGGGTTATCGCCGGCAGAATCCGCCCAGGAAGCCCAAGCTCTCGCCCTACACCGGCGTCATTGACCGGGTCCTGGAGGACGACCTCAGGCGTCCCAGGAAGCAGCGCCACACGGCCAAGCGCATCTTCGAGCGTCTCAGGGACGAGTACGGTTTCGACGGCGGATACACCACGGTCAAGGACTACGTCAGAGAGAATCGCCGTCAGACCAGGGAGATGTTCGTGCCGCTGTCCCATCCGCCGGGCCACGCCCAGTGCGACTTCGGGGAGGCTCTGGTGGTCATCAGCGGCGTGGAGCAGAAGCCCACTGCTGCGTCATCGACCTGCCCCACAGCGACGGCTGCTTCGTGAAGGCCTACCCGGCGGAGACCACCGAGGCCTTCTTGGACGGCCATGTATCAGCGTTCTCCTTTCTGGGCGGAGTGCCCCGGAGCATCCTCTACGACAATACCAAGCTGGCGGTGGCGAAGATCCTGGAGGATGGCCGGCGTCAACGCACCGGCGCCTTCACCGAGCTCCAGTCCTACTACCTGTTCGAGGACCGGTTCGTCAGCTGCGGTTCCGAGGCCATCGCCAAGCATCCCCGATCATACGAACTCGACGACTTCGTCTATGACCCCATCCACTACCTGCCGCTCTTGGAACGGAAGCCGGGCGCCCTGGACCAGGCCGCACCCCTGCGCGGATGGGAGCTCCCTGATGAGTTCGGGACGCTGCGGCGTCTGCTGGAGTCCCGCATGGGACGGCGGGGCAAGCGGGAGTACGTGCAGGTGCTGAGGCTCTTGGAGACCTTCTCCCAGCAGGAGGTGGCTGCGGCGGCAAAGGACGCCATCAGGCTGGGAGCCATCAGCTTCGATGCCGTGAAACACCTGGTGCTGTGCCGGCTGGAGGGACGTCCGCCCAAGCTGGACCTGGAGCTGTATCCCTACCTGCCCAGGGTCAGGGTCAGCACCACGTCCGCCGGGGACTACATGACCTTGCTGTCGGGGAGAGCGGCATGAACCACCGGTCGACGCTGCTATTGGAGCATCATCTGAAGGAACTGAAGCTGCCCAGCTTCCTCCGGGAATACGGGAAGATGCGGGGTAAGCGGTCCATCTGGGGCGGCCGGGCTCGAGTGAGGGCCGTGCTCTACATGGCAGCATTGGTCGGCAGCCGATACAACCCGGTGCTCCGAGACTTGTACCAACGGCTGCTGACGGCCGGCAAGCCCAAGAAGGTCGCCCTCACTGCCTGTATGCGCAAGCTGCTCACCATCCTCAATGCCATGGTGAAGAGCGGTCAGCCCTGGAGGTCACCGGTCATCACACCTTGACATCAAAGACAGTTGCTGGACACCTTCGACTTCCCGGCCATCCTGTCGCTGAACAAGGCACTGGTGCTGGAGCTGGCCCGCTGCGAATACATCCAGCGCCGTGAGAACGTCATCGCCGTCGGCAACAGCGGCACCGGCAAGACCCACATAGCCCTGGGACTGGGCCTGGCCGCCTGCCAGAGGGGGATGTCGGTGGGTTTCACCACCGCAGCGGCACTGGTGCACGAGTTGATGGAGGCCAGGGACGAGAGGCGGCTGCTCAACCTCCAGAGACAGCTGTCCCGCCTGAACCTGCTGATCATTGACGAGTAGTTGGGCTTCGTGCCATTGTCCCGGACCGGGGCGCTGAACTGCTCTTCGAGGTGTTCAGCCAGCGCTACGAGCGGGGCTCCATCATGGTGACCACCAATCTGCCCTTCGACGAATGGACCGAGGTCTTCGGCTCGGAGCGCCTCACCGGCGCGCTGCTGGACCGGCTCACCCACCACGTCCACATCCTGGAGATGAACGGCGAGAGCTACCGCCTCAAGCGCAGCCTGGAGAACCCTGCAGCTCAAGCCACGGAGGGCTTAGACAACCCATAAGTCGTGCCAGAAGCCCTCCTCCTCACTCACTCACTCACTCACTCACTCACTCACTCACCCGCCCAGCCTGCTGCCAGCCTGCCTCTGTGACACTTCTCCCGAACAACTGGCGCGGACATTTACGCTGGCCAATGACCTCTCTGGTGGTACACTTTTGCTCCGCCCCACTGGTATGTTTTGTCGACGCCCTTGACAATTCCCGTGTCGGCGTATCGTCGGAGGGTGTGAGGATGGAGGCCCAATATCTTGGCGGCTTCCCGTGAGGGCAGGTACTGCATATTGTAATTATAACGGTTGTTGCGTGCTTATCACCATTATATGCTACTGCAGCTTACGGCGGCACCGGTGGCGTTGGCTATGTGTCGTTCGACGTCCTGCCAGTCGGGGGTGGTCATGCTGGCTCCTCCGGGGTTCTGTTCAGGCATCGCTGGCTTTCTGGGCGAACTCTCTGAGCGTCTGCTCTGCCAGCATCATCCACTTGGTGCCGCCGATGGGCCCGTCCTCGCCGGTTTTGGTCTTGAACCAGTTTATGGTATCGCGGTCGAGGGTCAGCGTGATGTGCTCGATCAGGCCGGACTCGAGGGCTGCTTGACGTTCCCTGGCCCACTTGGCGAACTCTGGGGAGAGGTCCTCCGCAGTCATGGCGTTGGCCCAGTCCTCGTCGGTCCATTCCCGTTCGTCGGGATTCTCGGCGATCTGCTTGGCTATTTCGGCTTCTTCCTCGGGAGTGTTGCGCAGGATATTACGTCTGTTGCCGGTCATATTGTGCTCTCTCCCTGGCGTTGGCTTTTCTGAGACTGATGATTCTTGTGCTGTTGCCTCTGGGAGTCCAGACGATGTGGTGTAACCTGTCGGCGATCAACGCGAGCGAAGCGTATCTGACCTCGCCTTGTCGTTCCTCCCTGCGGTAGGTGGCGATGCCCCAGTCTATCTGGGTAACGAGCGCAAAGTCGAGTCCGCGTAAGGTGAGCGTGTCCTGACGTTTGTTTTCGTCCCACTCGTACGGAGGGTGGGGTATTGGAGTTACATCCATCTGGTATTGCTCATTCTCTTATCTGGACTTTACGCATAATTTAGAAAAATCATAAAGACAGGGTAAGCTGGCCTGACCCCACTTCTCACGAAAGGTCCAGCCATGCTCGCCCTGCCGATGCCATTGTAGCCGTTCTCGTTCCCTTCGCGACGCTGTTTAGCAGCCCGACTTGGCGGAAAGCCCAGGGGTTGCTGGTCGGCGCGATACTGACCCCGGGCCAACGCACGGTTACCGCGGCGCTCCGCGTCATGGGACGCAGCGACCAACGGGACTACGCCCGCTACCATGAGGTGCTCAACCGGGCGGTGTGGTCGCCCCGTGCGGCGGCCCGCATCCTGCTGTCGCTGCTGCTCCAGCACCTGGACCGCGGCGACGGCCCGTTGGTCTTCGGCATCGACGAGACCTTGGACCGGCGTCGCGGTCCCAAGATCAAGGCTCGGGGCGTCTACCGCGACGCGGTACGTTCCAGTCGCCAGCAACTGGTCAAGGCCAGCGGTCTACGCTGGGTCTCCCTGATGTGGCTGGGTCACATACCCTTGGCCGGTCGCCATTGGGCCTTGCCCTTTCTCACCGTGCTGGCACCCTCGGAACGCTACTACCGCCAGCAGGGGCGCCGCCACAAAAAGCTCACCGACTGGGCGCGGCAGATGATCTTGCAACTGCGCCGCTGGCTGCCCCATCGGTCCCTGGTGCTGGTGGGCGACAACAGCTATGCCGTGCTGGACCTGATCCACTGCTGCCAGTCTCTAGCCCAGCCGGTTACTCTCATCGCCAGATTGCGTTTGGAGCCGCCCTGTACGCGCCAGCGCCACCCCGTCAGCCGGGTCAGAACGGCCGCCCGCCGCTGAAAGGCGCGCGGCGACCCCCGCTCAAAGCCCTGCTTGAAGCCCTGCTTGAACCGGTCAACGTGGCTTGGGCCAGTGCCGTGGTGGCCTGGTATGACGGCACCACCCGCGCGGTGGAACTCACCTCCCAAACAGCGGTCTGGTACCGCTCGGGCAAGCCCCCCGTGCTCATTCGCTGGGTGCTGATTCGAGATCCCCAGGGCGTCTTCGCCCCGCAGGCCCTGCTCTGTACCGATCCGTCGGCGGACCCAACGCAGATCCTGGAGTGGTTTGTGCTGCGCTGGCAACTGGAGGTCACCTCCCGGGAGGTGCGGGCTCACCCGGGCGTGGAGACCCAGCGCCAGTGGTCGGATCGAGCCATTGCCCGTACTACGCCAATCCTGATGGGGCTCTTCTCTTGGACCACCCTGGCAGCCCAGCTTCTGCGGCAACAACGACCCTCGGCCCATCGCACAGCGGCTTGGTACGACAAGCCGTCGCCGACCTTCGTGGACGCCATCGCCCTGGTGCGCCGCCACCTGTGGCTGGCGTCGGAGGGTTTTTCACTGTCCGCCGCCAACCCCGATACGCAGGAACTCCCAGTCGCTCTGTACCACCGACTCGTAGATTCCCTTGCTTATGCCGCTTGAAATGCGTAAAGCATCAATACGCCCGCGTTTCGGGCCGTGCAGAGCCGACTAACTGGTGAGTCCGCCCCAGCGGTCACGGCGTGACATCTTAATTTAGTCGGGAGCATTGATATGCCCGTATCCGGCCCGTGCAGAGGCGACTAACTGGGTGAGTCCGCCCCAGCGGTCACGGCGTGACATCTTAAGTTAGTGGGGAGCATTGATATGCCCGTATCCGGCCCGTGCAGAGGCGACTAACTGGGTGAGTCCGCCCCAGCGGTCACGGCGTGACATCTTAAGTTAGTGGGGAGCATTGTTATGCCCGTGCCCGGCCCGTGCAGAGGCGACTAACTGGTCAGTCCGCCCCCGCGGTCACGCCGTGACATCTCAAGTTAGTCCATAGCAGAGTTATGCCCCTATCCGGGCCGTGCAGAGGCGACTAACTGGTGAGTCGGCCCAAGGATGTATGCTCATGGTAAGGCGCGTCGTCCGGACCAAGACCGAGCAGACTCTGGTGCCTATTGCCCGAACCGTAGCATGGTCAGGGAGCCTTACGACGGCATCATTGGTGACGCCCCGATCGGGGCGATCCCGTTGAGGAGAGTGGCTACGTTGCGTGGCTCCCTCCGGCGACACGTCTACCTTGTAGGCGTGGAGGGAATGATGAGCCACGGACGCCAGAGCAGCGCGAAACCGGCAGGGCTGTCCCAGCTGAACCTGAACGCGGCGGGCATTGACGTGGGGGCCACCAGCCACTTCGCGGCGGTTCCCGCCGACCGCGCGGAGCAGCCGGTGCAGGAGTTTGAGGCTTTCACGGCGGACCTATACCGTCTGGCGGACTGGCTGGCCGAGTGCGGTGTGGAGACCGTGGTCATGGAGTCCACCGGCGTGTACTGGATACCCCCTGTTCGGGGTGCTGGAAGAACGGGGCTTCCAGGTGATGCTGGTGGACCCCAGGCGCATCAAGAACGTGCCTGGTCGCAAGACCGACGTGCTGGACCTGCCAGTGGCTACAGCAGCAGCACACCTACGGCCTGCTGTCGGGGGCTTTCCGACCCGACGGGGAGATCCGACGCTTACGCAGTTACCTGCGGCAGCGGGTCATGCTGGTGCAGTACGCATCCCACCATATCCAGCATATGCAGAAGGCGCTGACCCAGATGAACGTGAAGCTCCACCACGTCATCAGCGATATCACCGGCAAGACCGGCATGGACATCATGGAGGCAATCGTGGGTGGCCAACGGGACCCGCGACGACTGGCGCAATTGCGCGACCCCAGGATCAAGGCCGACGAGGCGACCATCGCCAAGTCGCTGCAAGGCCACTGGCGGGAAGAGCACATCTTCGAGCTGACCCAGGCCCTGGAGCTGTACCGGTTCTATCAGGATAAGATTGCCGAGTGCGACAGGGAGATTGAAGCCCAGTTGGAGCGTTTCGAGGATCACAGCAATGGTGATCCTCCAGCGGCGAAGTCCGGCCGGAGACGCAGCAAAGGAAACGCCCCACGCTTCGACGTTTGGACGCACCTGTACCGGATGACGGGGATTGACCTGACCCGGATCGACGGTGTGGATGCCTACACCGCGCTCAAGGTGGTGAGTGAGATTGGCACCGACATGACGAAATGGGCGAGTGCGAAGCACTTTGCGTCCTGGTTGGGGCTGAGCCCAAACAACCGCATCACCGGTGGGAGGGTGATCAGCTCCAAGACCAAACCCAGCGCCAACCGTGCGGCGGCGGCCTTGCGTCTGGCGGCCAACGCGCTGCACCGCTCCGACAGCGCCCTGGGCGCCTTCCTGCGCCGGAAGAAAGCGCAACTGGGAGCGCCCAAGGCCATCACCGCCACGGCCCACAAGCTGGCCAGGCTCATCTATTCCATGCTGCGCTACGGCCAGGAATACGTGGATGCCGGCGCTGAATACTACGAGAGCCAATATCAACAACGAGCCTTGCGTGCGGCACAACGTCGGGCGGCTCAACTGGGCTACCGGCTGGTGCCCATGCCCGATGCTCCGGAACACACCACCTACGCACCTCCTGGCGCGCCGATTGCCTCGTAACGACTGTGGTTAGTGAGGAGCAGAGTTATGCCCGTATCCGGCCCGTGCAGAGGCGACTAACTGGGTGAGTCCGCCCCAGCGGTCACGGCGTGACATCTTAAGTTAGTCGGGAGCAGAGTTATGCCCGTATCCGGCCCGTGCAGAGGAGACTAACTGGGTGAGTCCGCCCCAGCGGCCACGGCGTGACAGATTAAGTTAGTGAGGAGGTCTCGCAGATGGTGGAGTCCAGGTCGATGGTCAGGGGCCCGTCGCCGGGTCCGGCCCCAGCCTCCCAGGCCCGGGCCAGCAACTGGCGGCTCACCCGGTCCAGTTGGCGGACATGGCCCCACCGGAAACTGCGCAGGAAGGTGCCCAAGGTGGAGGGCGCCTTGACTACACTGCCCAGGGTGCAGGCTGTCCCGCCGGTGCGCAACACATCGGCATCGTCGATGCAGTCGCCGCCCGCCAGCGCGGAAGCCACCAGCGTCATGATCTTGTCGCCGGTGTTGGCTCGGCCTGGGGCCCAGCCCAGGTCCAAGTGCCGGTCAACCAGTTGGGGCAGGCCCAGGTGCAAGGCCAACGCGGCGGGAAGGATCAGCCCGGCATTGTTGACCAGGCGGTGGTCGTCGAAGGCGATGTGGATGCCGTCGGGGTGGTTGCGTGGTAGCATCTATTGGGTGCTCCTTGTTTCTGGTTGGTTTTCTGTCTCGAAAACCATTATCCCAGATGCACAGGAGCACTTTCTTACCCATTCAACCCGCCGCGACACTCATCCTTTCGGTGGATTCGGGCTAAAGCCAAGGTGAAATGTACATATCGCTAGACCGCACTATCGGTGCCCTCCCAGTTGGGGCCTGAAGGTGATATGAGGTGCCGTGGAGTCCTTGCGGTCATCGTCAATCTCCCGGAAATGCACATCCCACCTTGGTATTGGTTTAGCGTCGAGCTAAGGAAGAGCACGGCTTGAGTTCGCCGTGCTCTTCGGTAAACCTGTAGAAATTGTCCGGGAAGCCTGCGTTCGGGCTAGACGAACCAGCCCATGCCTTCCCAGTGGCCGCGCAGGAAGGCTATCTGGCCTCCGTGGACGATGTTGTCAAAGACCAGGACACCGATGATGGTCTCTTTCGGCTCGGGGTCCGAACCGGGCCTCAGGCTCATGGTGGCGCTCAACTCCTCGTCGGTCACGGAGGACATATAGTCCTGGCAGCAGGCCTTCATGGCCTCGTAGTACCCTACCAGGACGTCTTTGGAGGGAAGCGGCCACGCGGCCACGCGCGCCGTGTCCCAGCCTTGGCCGGTCGTCTCCGGGTCGTCGCTCAGGCCGAATTTCTCGCACCAACCGTCCTCTATCCATATCTGAGGCTTGCCTTGGAACCTGGCATTCATGAAAACGTCCACCACCCGGCTCATGTGGAAGAGGAGCCACCCGATGGAATTGTCGCTGTCGGATATCTGGCGCGCCAGTGTCTCATCACTTAGCCCGTCTATGGCGCGGTCTACCATACCCCAGTTACGTTCCAGCGCATTTGATATCCCGGCGGAAACAGCCATGATTGCTCTCCAAAAGTTTCGTTAGTTTGGGGTTGCGGGGCTAATTGTAACAGCCCCAAAACTGGAATGGTAAGGTAGCGCCGACGATCAAGAAGAGACCTGCTACTGATCTGCGGCTGTAGTATCAGGGTCCTTTCGGTAGTCTTCAAGACCCTCGAAATGTAGATCCCACCGTGGCTTTAGTTTAGGGTCTCGCCGCCCTCGACATGTTCTTCATCGGCCTGCTAAGCCACAGTCCGGGCTGAAGCCCGTTTTGTCGGCTGCACAAGGGCGGGCAACAGTCGAAAAGCCCGCACCGTTGAGGTCGTCCTACAGACGCTCCAGTAACTTTGCAATCTGATCGGTGTGGTTCATGTCGGGTTCCCACTCGCAGATCACACTGTGTTCGTCGATGACAACTGCGGGCCTTTTCCCGTCTGACGGGTCTTTGACGTACCTCTCTCCATCGAGAGCGGACATGCCTAGCTCAATGCCTACTCGTCGATCAGGGTCGTTCAGGACCGCGAACGGAAGCTGCTCTTTCTCGATCCACTGGCGTGCAGCATCCAAGCTTCCGTCATGGATTCCGAACAGCACGACGTTCTTCTCGGTGAACTCGGCAGCATGCTCTCGGTACCCAAGAGCCATGCGGGTTCAGTTACCACCGCCCGGACTCGTGAAGAAGTACAGCAGGACCTTTTGTCCGCGAAGACTGCTAAGGGATATCGTCTGTCCATCGCTGGACTGAAGTGTGAAATCGGAAATCGTCTTCCCGATGTAAGTTTCCATCATTGCCGTCCTTTCCGGTGAGACTTAATAGAACCGACGCACGCATGGCAGAACCGTTCCCCATGCAGTTGCTGGGCTGCACGGAGTCTAGGCGTTTCTCACCGCCGATGCACGCCTAGCTGCGCACGTCCGTTCGGGCGGCGAAGTGAGTAGCGCATCCTCTTGCGCCAGGACGTCTGTAGGTCCCAGGCGCCCAGCCGGGCCGCGCCCCTACCTGAGCATCGTCGTGTAGCGAGTGAAATCAACCGGCGCGAGGCCAGATTGCGAGCGCAGACGCGTCAGGAATCGCAGGATCTCCCGCCGTAGGGCGACGCCTTCGCGCGCGAGTCCACGAAGGTAGAGGCCGCCTGCAGCGGGGTCACCCGTTGCAATCTCCACGCCTGAATCGTCTACGGAGTACTTGTTGGGTCCGCTTGGTCCACCGGCGACGCTGTTTGACATTATAGGGGCGCTCATGTGTGAGCGCCCCTATAAGCACCACCGAACTGGACTCGAACTAAAACCGTAAACTACAGTAGCCTATAATGGTGATAAGCACGCAACAACCATTATAATCATCACATGCAGTACCTGCCCTCACGGGAAGCCGCCAAGATATTGGGCCTCCATCCTCACACCCTCCGACGATACGCCGACGCCGGAATCATCCCCTCCATCAAAACCCAGAGCGGACAACGACGATATGACGTCCAAACCTACCTCGGTAACTCCAAACCCAGCTCCACCGTCTGCTATTGCCGGGTCTCCAGCCACAAACAGACCGGCGACCTTCAACGTCAGGTCGCTTTCATGCAGCAACACTATCCCGACGCCGAGGTAATCACCGATGTCGCCTCAGGACTCAACTACCGGCGGAAAGGACTTGCGTCCCTACTGGAGCGACTTCATCGCGGAGATAAACTCACACTTGTGGTTGCCTACCGGGACCGCCTCGCCCGCTTCGGCACCGAGCTCATCGAGCAGATGCTCCAGCAAAACGGTGGCGAACTCCTGGTTCTCAACCAGCGAGATCTCAGCCCCCCAGAGGAACTCACCCAGGATCTACTCGCCATCCTTACTGTCTTCTCTGCCAGAGCCAACGGACTCCGCAGGTACCGGAAGGAAATCCAAGAGGATAAGAATCTACCCAGACCGGCAGCAGAAAGCCAAGCTTAAACTCTGGTTCGACGCCGCCCGGTTCACCTACAACCGCACCATCGAACTCCTCAACTCGGACGGAGCCCCAAAAGCCTCCTGGCTCGGGGTCAAGAAGGACATCCTATCCAGTCTCCCCGAATGGACCAAGCCCGCTCCCTATGAGGTGAAGAGCAACGCCGTCCGAGAGGCCTGCCTGGCGGTCAGCGCGGTCAAGAAATTCAACCGGGAACTTGCCGCCGACCAAGGCAAGGGCATCAGAAAAGAGCAGACCTATGCGAGAGCACGTTTCCGCTCCCGGAAGAATCCCAGCCAGACCATTTTCATCCACGCATCCGCCCTCAGCCACCGGGGCGTCTATCACACCCTCCTGGGACCACTGAAAAAGAGGGAACCAATACCCCACGCCCACGGGGACGCCAAGCTGACACTGAGGCACCACCAGTACCACCTCAGCGTCCCCTTCAAAAGAATGGGACCCCACCTGGGTGAGAGCAATCTGCAGCCGAAGGCACCAGACCAAGTCAAAGTGGTTGCCCTCGACCCGGGAGTGAGAAACTTCATCGCATGGTTCTCCGAAGACGGCTGCGGAAAGCTGGGAGAAAACGATTTCGGACGAATCCAGAGGCTGTGCCAGCACCAGGACAACCTGTTGTCCCGTGCTACGCAGGCGCCGTCAGGAAAACGGCGCAACATGCGCAGGGCCGCCGAAAGAATGACCGTCAGGATTCAGAACCTGATAAATGAGCTCCACCACAAGACCGCCCGGTACCTCGTGGATAACTTCGACGTCATCCTCCTGCCCGCCTTCAAATCATCCGAAGTCGTGATCAGGGGACATCGCAAGATCAGATCAAAGACCGTCCGCAACCTGCTCAACTACGCCCATCACCGGTTCAGGAACTTCCTCCAGCACAAGGCTGCCGAAAACGGCAGGACCGTGCTGGTGGTCAACGAGGCCTACACCTCGAAGACCGTGAGCTGGACCGGAGAAATAATCCATAACCTGGGCGGACGCAAAACGGTCAGATCCTCCGATGGACAGAGGATGGACCGGGACATCAACGGCGCACGGGGGACTTTCCTTCGTGCTTTGGGAGATACCCCCTTCCTGAGACAACACGTCTCTGGACGACATTGCCGGGCGGAAACGGGCTCCTCAGCCGGTGTTCACCCGCAACTGCCTGGCAAACACGGCCATAAGCAGCACGCTGCCGGTCGTGAGAGCGAGACACAGGTAGCCGATTCCCTCGTAGCCCACGCTGGCCAGAAGAGCGCCGGAGAGCCCGGCCCCAAGCACTCCGCCCACGAAGTTGCCGACACCGATAGTGCTGGCTCCCGTAGCCTTGGATTCTCCGGAATACTCCGTCGTGGCAGCGACCATCACTGGCGCCAGGACGCTCAACAAGCCCGATCCCGCCGTTGCCAGGGCCACCGCAGGCCAGAGCCCGAAATCGACGGAGAAGAAGAGGAATACACAGACACCCCCTGCGGCCGTGGTAATGGCCATCAGTGCGACTCGATAACTCCTCGTGGCCACGAATCCGGCGGCGTAGCTCCCTATCACCTGGGCTGCCGCAGCAATCAGCAGCGGCAGGGCCACGAATCCCACGCTCAAATCGTAAGCCTGTATCAAATAGGCGGCGAAGAAGCTGATCAGACCCCAGTAGGCCAGCCGCTGGGTCACAATCACCGTCAGGGCGACCCGAAAAAAACTCATTGAAAGCAGCGACCAATACCTGGCAAAGAATATGAACTGGCGACTGCGTTCCCTGCTGTCCCGGGGATACCAGACCACGCTTAAGAGTAACGCCGTTGCCAGCAACAAACTCGCCAGTACAAAAGTGAACCGCCAGCCCCACAAGTCCGCGAACAGGGCCACCAGCGGGACGGTGATGGCCGAGGGGTCAACACGACTGTTCCCATAATGCCGCCGACGGCCTGGGCCCTCCTGGCGGGGGAAATGATGTCGGACACCACCCCCACCGATGTGGGCGGTATGGTTCCTCCTCCCAATCCGCCCAGCACTCTGAGCGCGAGGAACACCTCGATGTTGGGCGCGAAGGCCGACCCTAGCACTGAGACCAGGACCATCAGCACCCCTGCGAGAGTCACCGGGCGGCGGCCGAAGGAATCGGCCAGCGGCCCCACGGCGACTATGGAAACCGCCAATGCCGCGAAGGACGCCGTATTCAATTGCCCTGAGACTGCCACTGAAACGTCAAGGTCGGTTGCAATCTCAACCAGGAGCGCCGGAACCATCACAATCGCGGTTTGGGTGCTTAGAATGGTGAGGGAGAGTACGAAGTAGAACCAGGCCTTGTTTACCTCTTTGCCCTCTGTCTGCGCCGCTTGGGTGGTCATTTGATCAATACCTGTTCCGGCAAGGTCCTATCAGTCAATTTGCAGCCCCGAGGGTCTCAGCCAGTGCCGACGCGCAGCAGTCGGGCGAACACGGTCGCCACCAACGCACTGGCGACGGTGAACGCGAGACAAAGGTAACCAATCCCGTCGTAGCCTATGGTTGCCAGCAACACGCCGGAGAGGCCGGCCCCGAACACTCCGCCGGTCTGGTTGCTGAAACCTATCAGGCTGGCGCCGGTGGCCTTTGATTCTCCCGAGTACTCCGTGCTGCCTGCCAACAGCACAGGGGTCGTAATACTCAACAGGCCCGACCCTGCCGTAGCCACCGCGACCGATGGCCAAAGTCCGAAATCGACTACGAAAAACAGGAACCCGCAAACACCCCCTGCCGCTGAGGTCACGGCCACCAACGCGACCCGGTAGCTCTTCGACGCCACGAGCCCCGCGGTGTAGCTTCCCACCACTTGGCCCAATGCGGAAATCACCAGCGGCAGGGCAACGAACCCCAGGCTGATGTCGTAGGCCTGTATTAAATATGCGGCGAAATACCCGAGCAAACTCCAGTAGGCCATACGCTGAGTGCCGTTCACCGTAACAGCCACACGGAAATAATTCATGGAAAGCAGGGACCAATACCTGGCAAAGAACACAAAGCCGCGAAGGCTTTCCCTGCTGTCCCGGGGATACCAGACCCAGTTCAAAAGCCACGCCGCCGCCAGGAACAATCCGGCCAGGACAAAGCTGGAACGCCAGCCCTGCCAGTCCGCGTACAAGGCAATCAGCGGAATGCTGATGGCCGAGGTCAACACGATGGTGCTGGCAATGCCGCCGATGGCCTGGGCCCGTTTGGCCTGGGAGATGACGTCGGAAATCACTCCGATCGATGTGGGCGCAATTGCACCCCCTCCCAGGCCGGCCAGCACGCGAAGCGCCATCAGTACCTCGATATTGGGCGCAAATGCAGACGCAAGAAGGGAGACCACCACCAGGAACACACCGGCAAGAGCCAGTGGCCGGCGCCCGACGGAGTCGGCCAGCGGTCCCACGGCGACAATGGAGACCGCCCAGGCCGCGAAGGTTGCCGTGGTCAACTGCCCTGCCACCGCCACCGAGACATCGAGGTCCCTTCCGATCTCCACAAGGAGCGCCGGGACCATCATCACCCCGGTCATGGTGGCAAAAACGGCGAGACAGAGCGCGAAGTAGAACAACGCCTTGTTCACCTCTTTGCCCTTTGTTTGTGCCGTTTGCGTGGTCATGAAGTCGCTTATTCCTGTTCCAGCTAGTGATCCGGCAAAATTGGACCGACTTGTAGGTGCAGACAGCCTGATGGCGGAAGAGTGCTTCAATGAAGCTCCGGAAACCAGTTATATTCTCGTCGAACTCTTGAGCTGCTCTGCGGATTGGGAGGTCAGAGTGCTCAATACCTTTACCGTCGAGAGGGCTGGCCGCTTTCCGGGAGATGATTTTTTCTCCGCATTGGCTGGGGAGAGATGTGACCGCCGATCGAGCTCTCAATTCTTACCAACCGACGATACTTGGCTTTTGGGGGACAGGACTATCATCTGTCTTCAGGGCGGTTTTGGACTGTCCGCAACTGATCCGGCGAAATTGGACCGACTTGTAAGTATAGACAGCCTGATGGCGGGAGAGTGCTTCAATCCGGCTCCCGAACCCGCCAACTCGCTGGTCGAAATATTAAGCTGCTCCAGCGAATGGGAATGGCAGGTCGTAGGCATATTTTCTGTTCCATTGGACGGGGCTTTTCCAGCCGACAGCTACTTCGGCGACCAGGCAGCCCAAAACTGCGAACTCGGTTGGGAGTATTATTTCGCTCCCACCGCCGAGACTTGGAGTTTCGGGGATCGCTCGGTAATTTGCGCCCGAACAAACGAGTCCATAGTGAACCCGTAATGGGGAACCCATGCCCGGCTGTATGTAAACGAGGCAGAGGTAAAGTGCGCCGTGCGGGCGGAAGATTGCTGACTATCGGCTGTCGAAGTTCAGCAGAAATGTCCTTTGCTTAGTCTGCGATGGTATCAGATGCTGGTGCCGGAGGAGTTGGTGGGGTTCGCCGCGTCGGCGGACTCTCGGCGTCGATGTATCTCCTTACCGTGTCTCTGTGGATTCCCAACTCCCGCGCCATCCGTCGAATGGACATCCCCTTAAGTTTGGCCTGCTGCACCGCCTTCCATCTCTCCTGCTGCAGGAACGTCGGCCTCCGCGGCGATGCGACGACCCGCAACCCGGCTACGTCCGGATCGTCAATTGCCGCAGCGTGAGCATCTTCTTCTTGATCTGGCTTTGCGCCCGGCAGATCGAGAGCTTCAACCGAAGGTTTTGACACGAGTTCGGGATCGAGGGTTGGGATGGTTGCGGCTGCGGAGAGATGCCGGACTGGGCAGCAGTTGCAGGGTGTGCCTGTAATACTTCACGGTGTTGTCCCGCGCCACTCTCATGCGGTGCTTGAAACACAGGATATGCTCGCCGTTTACACCCATCCCGCCTGTTACGCTGTTGACCGCGCCGGATGCCTCTTGTAGGCTTGTTGACCGCGTCGGCCCGTCAATTGGTGAAGCTCTGACGACTCAGGGACGGGTGCCCCGGATCCTCTGTAGCCCGGAGGAGTTGCCCACCGGATCCTTGGACAGCCTCTCTCGACCCGATACTTTTTCGCTAACCGACGTTAACAACGCCGGTTGCGATGCACGCTGATTGCATCAGCGAGGGGGTATCTCCCAAAGCCCGCAGGAATATCCCACGGGCACCGTTGATGTCGCGTTCGACGCGGAAGCCGTCTGAGCTCTGGATCCAGCGTTGGCCTCCGAGCTTGGCGATTATCTCCCCGTTCCAGCTGCAGGTTTTGCTGGTATATGCTTCGTTGACCAGCAGCACCTGTTTGCCCGTCTCCCCGGCCTTCCACAGTAGGAACTGCTGGAATCGGTAGTGGGCGAAGGTCATCATGGAGCGTACGCTCTTGCTGCGGATCTTTCTCTTCCCCCGTTGCACCATGTCGCTGGTTTCGAATGTTGGCAGGAGGATGAGGTCGAAGTTGTCGACCAGGAAGCGTGCGGCCTGGTGGTGAAGCTCGTTGATGAGGTTCGTTATGCGAACTCTCATGCGGTCCGCGGCCTTCCGCAGGTTGCGCTTTCGGCGGGCTCCGGCCTTGGCCGTCCTGCTGATGAGCTGGTCTAGGTGGTGGCACAGGCGTTGGATTCTTCCGAAGTCGTGCTTGCCGATCTGGCCGGCGTCGGTTTCCGAAAACCAGGTGAGGAAGGTGCGTATGCCGGGGTCGAGTGCGACGACGCGTGCTTGGGTCTCGCTTTTGCGCCGTTCCGCCTTGAAGGTTACCGCTAGGTGGTACTGGCCGTTGTGCAGGGTCAGCCGGCAGTCTTGGTGACCGTCGGGCAGTTGCTCGGCCATACGGAGGTTTCCCAGGATGGTGCAATAGGCGCCGCGGTCGGTTGTTGCCCTTCTTGGTATGTAGCATCCCTGCTTGGGGTGCTTGCGGCTGCGGAAGCCGACCTCGGCGTAGGGTTCACCCAGCCGTTCTCCTTGTGCCTTGGCCTTGGCCAGTTCCCTGTTGGCCTTCTTGCAGCGGGTGACCGCTCGGCAGGCGTCGCGCACTGCGATGCTCTTGACCTGGTAGGGGGCTGCCCTCAGCCTTTCCGGCGCGGAGTGGATGATCGTCGTTTTGATGCTCTTCCAGTTGGCGACGGTGCCGGGTTTACGGAGGTGGGCGACGGTTTCGTTGTAGCACCACCGTGCGGCGTCAAACCAGAGTTTCAGTACCGGTTTCTGGATCGCTGTGGGATAGAGTCGTATCCTTCTCGATTTGGTTTCGGTAACGGCGGAGTCCGTGGAGCCGGCAACTGAAGGTATGGAGGATGGCGAGAATATCCTCGGTGAGTTCCTGCTGGGGGCTGTGATCCGTGTTGTCCAGAACCAGGATCTCGCCGCCGTTCTGCTCGGCCATCCACTGGATGAGTTCAAAGCCGAACCTGGCGAGGCGGTCTCTGTGGGCAACCACAATCTGGAGCTTATCTCCGCGATGGAGTCGTTCCAGTAGGGAGACAAGTCCCTTCCTTTGGAAGTTGAGCCCGCCTCCGACGTCGGTGACGATATTTGCGTCAGGGAACCGTTCCTGCATGAACTGGACCTGTCTTTGCAGGTCGTCTTTTTGCTGGTGGGAGCTGACGCGGCAGTAGCAGACTGTTTCTGCTTCCTGGTTGTTTTCCTGGTTGCCTTGGAGATAGGAGTCGACGTCATAGAGGCGCTGTCCGGCGGCGTTTCGGTAGTGGGGGATTTTGCCCTTGTTGGCATAGGACCTCAGGGTATTGGGGTGCAGCCCGAGGATTGCGGCTGCCTTCCGGCTTGGGAGGTGGGCCATGGCGGTGTACGTTACCTTTCCTGATTGTTAGTGAATGGTAACATATCTGCGTCTGGAGATTAGCCCCTGCTGACTCACCCGACACCACTCGCCGCAGCTCGTGTACCGCCACCATGTTCCACTTGAGCGACTAAGCTGAGAATTTACTATAAGTACTTGATGAGTTTTAGGGAATAATGTAAAATACTAGTAACATGAAGGATTAAGTATTCCATTGTGCGGGTCATATCCAAGAGAACACTACGGCTATTTTGGCAGCGTCGTCCTGAAACCGAGGCATCGCTGCAAGCGTGGTTTCGGGAAGTTGAGAAAGAGGACTGGAGCACGCCGGCTCAGGTCATTGCGCGCTATCCCAATGCAAGCATAGTGGGGGCGGACCGGGTGGTATTCCGAGTCCGGCATAAGGACATTCGAATCGTTGTCAGGGTGTTCTACCCGGGGCGACAGGTTTACATCCGCTTCGTTGGCACCCACACCGAGTATGACCGCATCAATGCAGGGGAGGTATAACTATGGTACAAGTCCGGGCGATTCGCTCAGAAGATGACTACGCCGCTGCGCTGGCCCGGATCAACGAACTCATGGACGCACTGTCCGGTCCAGATGGCCAGATTGAGGACGCGGACAACCCGCACCGGGTAGATCTGGATGCTCTGACCGACCTCGTCGAATTCTATGAGGAGCGGAACCATCCCATCGGCTACCCCGACCCGGTTTCCGCCATCAGGTTCCGGATGGACCAGGCCAACCTGACCCACCGCGACCTGGTGCCCTTCATTGGTAGCCGGGCCAAGGTCTCCGAGGTTCTCTCAGGGAAACGGGCCATTACCATGTCCATGGCCAGGGCACTTCACCAGCACCTGGGAATACCCGCCGAAGTGCTGCTGAGGGAACCAGGAGGCAGTTTGCCTGAGGATCTACCGAGCATTGACTACTCCAGGTTTCCTCTGAACGACATGGCCAAGGCTGGCTGGATTCCCAGGGTGCGAAACCTGAGAGAGCAAGCCGAGGAATTGGTAACTGGCCTGATGGAACAGGCTGGAGGGCGGCGGTTTGCTGCCGCTCCCCTATACCGGAAGAACGACAGCCGCAGAATCAACGCCAAGACTGACGACTACGCCCTCCGGGCGTGGTGCTGGCGAGTACTGGCACAGGCCAGGGACGATGAGCCTACCGTGGAGTACAACGCCGACGCCGTCACCCCCCAGTTCATGCGACAGCTGGCGCGTATGAGCGCTCTGGGGAACGGCCCTATACAGGCCAGAGATCTCCTTGGTCAGCACGGGGTGTCCCTGGAGTACGTGCCCCACCTACCGAGGACGCACCTGGACGGCGCGGCCCTGCCTTTGCCGGACGGTAGGCCGGTGGTAGGGGTCACTCTGCGGTATGACCGGATAGACAACTTCTGGTTCACCCTGCTGCACGAGCTTGGCCACGTTGGCTCTCATATGGGCCACTGTGGCGAGGATGCGGGTTTTGTCGACGACCACAGTCTTCGGAGGGTCCAACCTGAAGGGGCAGACACCTTGGAACAGGAGGCGGACCAGTTGGCCCAGGATGCCCTGATACCCCCCGAGGTATGGGACGACGGCGGCATCCTGGAGGATCCCAGTCCAATGGCGGTCCTGCAAATGGCATGGGAGGCCCAGGTGCACCCGGCGATCATCGCAGGCCGGATTCGGCATGAGCGGAGCAATTACAGGCTCCTCTCGCAGTTCGTGGGCACCGGTGAGGTGCGGCGGCAGTTTGTCGACTAAACCAAAGCCAAGGTGGGATGTACATTTAAGTGGCGATGATGATCAGCCGGGTTTCGCGGGTTAAATCCTCTCATCCGTACCTGGAGAATGACCCGTCCTCGTCGCTTGTCTCCCACCGTCTGCGCATTTCACCTTGGCTTCGGTTTAGTAGACCACCATCATTGAAACGATGGCTGGTAAAATGTGAGAGGATGGCAGCCAAAGGAAAAATGTTGGGAAGTGGGGGTGGATGTGATGGTGAAGAAATACCGTGTGGCGCTGGCTGAGGAGGAGCAACAGGAACTGAAGGGGCTGGTGGGCCGGGGGCGGGCGGCAGCTTACCGGCAGACCCACGCCCGCATCCTGCTGCTCTGCGATGAGAACCAGGCCAACGGGTCCATGAAGGACGAGGAGATAGCCCGGGCCCTCAAGGTGGGAACCGCCACGGTGGAACGGGTGCGCCGCCGCTGTGTGGAGGAGAGTCTGGAGAGGTCCCTGGGACGCAAGGAGCAGCTTAACCGCCGCCCCAAGAAGCTGGACGGCCATGATGAAGCCCAGTTGATTGCCTTGGCCTGCTCCCAACCTCCGGAGGGCCGGGCCTCCTGGACGCTGCAACTGCTGGCGGATCGGCTGGTGGAATGCGAGATAGTGGACAGCATCAGCACCGAAACCGTGCGCCAGACACTGAAAAAAACGAACTCAAGCCTTGGCTGAAAGAGTGCTGGTGCATCCCGCCACAGGGCAACGCCGAGTTCGTCTGCGCCATGGAGGACGTGCTGGAGGTCTACCACCGTCAATTCGGGGACAACGAGGTGCTGGTGTGCCTGGACGAAACCAGCAAACAGCTGGTGAAGGAGACCCGCCAGCCCCTCCCGCCGCAGCCCAGGGCTGCCATGGCGTACGATTATGAATACCAGCGCAACGGAGTGAGCAACCGGTTCATGCTATTCGCCCCCTTGGAGGGGTGGCGGCGGGTGGAGGTCACCGAGCGACGCACCCGGACCGATTGGGCGCGAGTGGTACGGAAACTGGTGGATGAGGACTACCCCGACAAGGAGCGGATAGTGCTGGTGATGGACAACTTGAACACCCATCATCCGGCTTCTCTGCACCAGGCTTTTGAGCCGGCCGAAGCGAGGCGTATCGCTGAACGGCTGGAGATTCATTACACGCCGAAGCACGGGAGTTGGCTCAATATGGCCGAGATCGAACTGGGAGTTCTGGCCCGGCAATGCCTGGACCGCCGGATTCCCGGGCAGGTAGTCCTGGAACAAGAGACCAAGGCGTGGCAGAACCAACGAAACCGTGACTCAATACGGGTGGACTGGCGCTTCACCACCAAGGACGCCCGCATCAAACTGAGGTCGCTATACCCATCACTCCAACGATGACAGACTACTAAACCGAAGCCAAGGTGAAATGCGCAGACGGTGGGAGACAAGCGACGAGGACGGGTCATTCTCCAGGTACGGATGAGAGGATTTAACCCGCGAAACCCGGCTGATCATCATCGCCACTTAAATGTACATCCCACCTTGGCTTTGGTTTAGTACCGTTTCCAGAAAGTCTTACAATCATAAAGAAGATCAGGTAGGCTTGAGTAAAATCCTTTAGCGAGGCCGTACCTGACATGCCTGTCTCCAAATACAAAGTCGAACTGACCCAATCCGAACGCTCCGCTCTGATTGAAACATCCGGCCGTGGCAAGCCGTTGGCCCGCACGGTAAAGCGGGCCCTTGCGCTGTTGAAAGCTGACGAAGGACTCTTAGACCGCGAGGTAGCTGAGGCGGTTTCGCTCAGCGCCGCCACTGTTGCCTGAGTGCGGAGACGGTTCGTCGAGGAGGGACTGGAAGCCGCAATCAACGACCGGCCACGGTCAGGCCGTGAGCGCAAGCTGAGCGGCAGACAGGAAGCGCACCTCGTCGCCATCGCGTGCAGCAATGCGCCCGAAGGACACACGAACTGGACGCTCCATCTGCTGGCGGACAAGGTGGTGGAGCTGGAGTTTGCCGGGAGCATCTCCCTGGAGACGGTGCGCCAGATACTCAAAAAAACGAACTCAAGCCGTGGAAGAAGAAAGAATGGTGCATTCCCAAGGTGAGCGGGGAGTTCGTCGCCCGGATGGAGGATGTGCTGGACCTGTACCACGAAGAGTATGACCGGGAGCGTCCCGTGGTATGTTTCGACGAGACCTCCAGGCAGTTGGTCGAGGACGTGAGGCCACCCATCAAAGCCAAGCCCGGACGGGTGGAACGCTATGACACTGAGTACCAGCGAAACGGGACCCGGAACCTGTTCATGTTCTGTGAACCGAAGGGCGGATGGAGACACGTCGAAGTGACCGAGCGCCGCACTGCTGTGGACTTTGCTCACCAGATGCGCTGGCTGGTTGACCAGGCGTACCCCCACGCCAGGGTCGTCCGGCTGGTGTTGGACAATCTCAATACCCACAAGTTGGGCTCGCTCTACGAAGCATTTGGAGCGTCCGAGGCGCGCCGCATAGCCAAACGCCTAGAGTTTCAACACACACCCAATCACGGAAGCTGGCTGAACATGGCCGAGATCGAGTTGAGCGTCTTCAGCAGGCAGTGTCTGAACCGCCGGATCGGCGATGAAGCGTTGCTGAAACGGGAGGTCGCAGCGCTCGAACGCGAGCGCAACGATGCTGGCGCCATCATAGACTGGCGGTTCTCCACCCGGGACGCTCGCAGTAAGCTCAAACATGTATATCCAATAGAATTAAATTGAAACGGTACTAAACTAAAGCCAAGGTGGGATGTACATTTAAGTGGCGATGATGATCAGCTGGGTTATGCCGGTGAATCCCTCTCATCCGTACTTGGAGAATGACCCGGCTCCGTCGTTTGCCCCCACCATCTGCGCATTTCACCTTGGCTTTAGTTTAGTAGTCGAACATCTTTGAAATGAGGGTTAGTTGAGGTTAGCCTGATTGCGTGGCAATATTCGGGAAATGCTGCTCTCCCGTCAGGCTGCCAATTACTTAGAGCCTGTCTACGATCTTTGCAATATGTTAAGTTGAGGCTGTTACCAGAGGGGGTAATCATGTCTCATTCCTATTCCAGCGACATCAGCCGGGAACAGTTTGCCCGGATTCTTCCCTATTTGGAGTCGGCCCGCCGCCGGACCAAGCCCCGCACCGTGGACCTGTACGACGTTTTCTGCGGGGTGCTCTATCTCCTGAAAAGCGGGTGCCAGTGGCGGATGCTGCCTGCGGACTTCCCAGATTGGCGCACCTGCTACAAGTATTTCCGGCAATGGAGCGAGCGACCCGACCCGGCGAAGTATTCCATTCTGGAGCAGGTCTTAAAAAAAATCGGTTGGCACAGCCCGACGAAGCAATGGTCGGAAAAAACGGACCAGCTTCTGTATCGTGGACTCCCAGAGCGTCAAGAACACCGACAGCGCCGAGAACAAGGGCTATGACTCGGGCAAGAAGGTGTCTGGAATCAAGCGCCACATCGCCGTGGACACTCAGGGGTTGCCCCATGCGATTCACGTGACCACCGCCAACGTTACCGACCGTGCTGGGGCTTTGGCTATGTTTGACCGGCGCCGGGCCAACCTGAGGCAGGTGCAGAATGTGCTGGTGGATGGGGGATACACCGGGAAACCCTTTGCCACGGCGGTGCAGAGCCTGCTGGGAGCCTCGGTGGAAGTGGTGAAGCGCAACGAACTGCACACTTTCGTGGTGCTGCCGAAACGATGGGTGGTGGAGCGGTCTTTCGGCTGGCTGGAGAAGTGCCGCCGCCTCTGGAAGAACTGCGAGAGAAAGCTCAATACCAGCCTGCAAATGGTGGTTCTCGCCTTCGCGGTGCTAATCCTGAAGAGATTGTAAACAGGCTCTTATACATCAATTCAAAGCTGTTGGTCTACTAAACTAAAACCAAGGTGAAATGCGCAGATGGTGGGGGCAAACGACGGAGCCGGGTCATTCTCCAAGTACGGATGAGAGGGATTCACCGGCATAACCCAGCTGATCATCATCGCCACTTAAATGTACATCCCACCTTGGCTTTAGTTTAGTAGTCTGTCATCGTTGGAGTGATGGGTATAGCGACCTCAGTTTGATGCGGGCGTCCTTGGTGGTGAAGCGCCAGTCCACCCGTATTGAGTCACGGTTTCGTTGGTTCTGCCACGCCTTGGTCTCTTGTTCCAGGACTACCTGCCCGGGAATCCGGCGGTCCAGGCATTGCCGGGCCAGAACTCCCAGTTCGATCTCGGCCATATTGAGCCAACTCCCGTGCTTCGGCGTGTAATGAATCTCCAGCCGTTCAGCGATACGCCTCGCTTCGGCCGGCTCAAAAGCCTGGTGCAGAGAAGCCGGATGATGGGTGTTCAAGTTGTCCATCACCAGCACTATCCGCTCCTTGTCGGGGTAGTCCTCATCCACCAGTTTCCGTACCACTCGCGCCCAATCGGTCCGGGTGCGTCGCTCGGTGACCTCCACCCGCCGCCACCCCTCCAAGGGGGCGAATAGCATGAACCGGTTGCTCACTCCGTTGCGCTGGTATTCATAATCGTACGCCATGGCAGCCCTGGGCTGCGGCGGGAGGGGCTGGCGGGTCTCCTTCACCAGCTGTTTGCTGGTTTCGTCCAGGCACACCAGCACCTCGTTGTCCCCGAATTGACGGTGGTAGACCTCCAGCACGTCCTCCATGGCGCAGACGAACTCGGCGTTGCCCTGTGGCGGGATGCACCAGCACTCTTTCAGCCAAGGCTTGAGTTCGTTTTTTTCAGTGTCTGGCGCACGGTTTCGGTGCTGATGCTGTCCACTATCTCGCATTCCACCAGCCGATCCGCCAGCAGTTGCAGCGTCCAGGAGGCCCGGCCCTCCGGAGGTTGGGAGCAGGCCAAGGCAATCAACTGGGCTTCATCATGGCCGTCCAGCTTCTTGGGGCGGCGGTTAAGCTGCTCCTTGCGTCCCAGGGACCTCTCCAGACTCTCCTCCACACAGCGGCGGCGCACCCGTTCCACCGTGGCGGTTCCCACCTTGAGGGCCCGGGCTATCTCCTCGTCCTTCATGGACCCGTTGGCCTGGTTCTCATCGCAGAGCAGCAGGATGCGGGCGTGGGTCTGCCGGTAAGCTGCCGCCCGCCCCCGGCCCACCAGCCCCTTCAGTTCCTGTTGCTCCTCCTCAGCCAGCGCCACACGGTATTTCTTCACCATCACATCCACCCCCACTTCCCAACATTTTTCCTTTGGCTGCCATCCTCTCACATTTTACCAGCCATCGTTTCAATGATGGTGGTCTACTAAACTAAAGCCAAGGTGAAATGCGCAGATGGTGGGGGCAAACGACGGAGCCGGGTCATTCTCCAAGTACGGATGAGAGGGGTTCACCGGCATAACCCAGCTGATCATCATCGCCACTTAAATGTACATCCCACCTTGGCTTTAGTTTAGACGTCAACAACCGCATAGCCTCAATAAGATGCTACCGAAAAATTGGGAGGCAGTCGCTTGGCGGGAAACATAAGCAGAACGGCAAAACAGGAGTTTCTGGCAAAAACACGGGATCGCTGACAAGCGTTTTCCAGAGTGGACAGGAGCCGTATCCTTGACGAATTTACCGGGTGGCCGGCCATCAACGCAAGCATGGTCTCAGGCTTCTGGCTCAATCCGAGGACGGCTGCAGGAAGGTCCGTGCTTGGGAAGCATCAGACCACCTGGACATGCACCGTGCAGAGGCTGCAATTTCCATCCAACCCCTACCTGTCCGCCTGTTGGATGGTCCAACGGCTGACCTCCAGGCGCTTGGCCAGTTCCCGCTGGCTCACTCCCTTCGACCGCTCCGCCCGGATGTACTCCCGTTGCTGCTCAGTCAGGCTCGGCCGCCGGCCAGGGAAACGGCCCTCGGTCCGTGCCTTCGCCTGGCCCGCGACGGAGCGCTCCCTGATCGAGTTCCGCCACCACTCGCTGAAGGCGAGCACCATCACGAGCTGGAGCTTGCCGGTGGTCGTGGACGTGTCGAAGTCTTCCGCCAGGGACCGGAACTCCACTCCCGCCCGGTGCAGGCCCTCGATCACCTGCAGCCCATAGGTCAGCCCCCTGGAGAGCCGGTCGATGTGGGTGACCACCAGGGTGTCCCCCTCGAGCACCAGGTCCAGCAGTTCCAGGAGGCCGCCGCGGTCGTTCTTGGCCCCGCTGGCCTCCTCGGCTCGAATGTTGCTCATGGCACAGCCAGAGCGGACCAGCCGTTCCACCTGCAGGTCCAGATTCTTGTCCTCCGGCTCTCTGACCGAGACCCTGGCATAGCCGTACAGCGTCAACCCTCTACACCCCTGGCTGGAATACCTGAAGTATGACTGTCTGCCAGCGGTTCTGCAACCGGGTTTTACAGCCATCCCTTCAGCTACGGGGAGTGGGGATTTACAGCCATGGCTGTAAACGGGGGGGGCTGACAGGGGTATGTAAAAGCGAGATTATAGCTACGAACCGTCCCCGCCACCCCTGGATTCCCGACTACGCCGGAATGACCGAATGGGCCCGGTAGTAAGCATTTGGGGGCGATTTTGTATCTGCGTTCTCCTAACCTACTATCCGATCTCACGATCAACTGCGTAAGTCTCAAAATAAAATACATACCCCTGTCAGGGGGGGCTGTTTCCAGCCATGGCGGGCGGGTGCGGCCTGGCCAGAGCCGGCGTTTCAGACTCGGCGATCATGCGGCAGGGACGGTGGTCCGGGAGTGCCGTTGACATCTGGCCGTAGCGCGGAAGCATCCACCGCTGGCATAATTGAACGGTCGCTGACCAACGGCGACGCTGGCCGGCCCGACCAACCGGGCGGTCATCTTTTTGCCATGAGCCTTTGAGGACTTGCCGCCGACTACGCAACATGTGGCTGAACCAAGGTGCATCAGCCGTAATTGCCGGCGAAACCCCCGGTTCAGAGAAACGTACTGGGCCGCCCCGCTTAGGGGGCGGCCCGAAGCATAATATTGCCAACATCTCCAACGCCGGACCCCATCCAAGACACTGTTCGCTCGAGCACGCCGAGGACGAAGCAACCATGACCTCACAGAACCACATCGAAATCCGCCTGGCCGAACTCCTCAAGGAAATCAAGGACGGGGACCAATGGCAGGTGGGCTACCCAGGCAACCAGAACTTCGATTACTCCCCTCTCATACCATTCCTCAGCCACTGCCTCAACAACCTCGGGGACCCCTTCCACCAGACCAACTACCGGGCCAACACCCACCAATTCGAACGAGAGGTCATCCTCCATTTCGCCCAACTCACCGGACTGGATCCCGACGACGCCTGGGGCTACGTCACATCGGGCGGCACCGAGGGCAACATGTACGGCCTCTACCTCGCCCGGGAACTCCATCCCGAGGGTATGCTCTACTTCTCCGAGGAAGCCCACTATTCGATCCTCAAGATTGCCCGCATCCTCAACATGCCTCACACCACCGTCAAACGACGTACCGACGGCGAGATCGACTACGACGACCTCCGGGACATGCTGACCGTCCACCGGGACCGTCCCGCCATCATCCTGGCCACCATCGGCACCACCATGCGCGGTGCCGTGGACGACATCCCCGCGATCCGGCAGATCATTGACGAACTGGACATCGGAGAACACTACATTCACGCGGACGCAGCACTCAGCGGCATGATCCTGCCCTACGTGGATGACCCACAGCCTTTCGGGTTCGACGCCGGCATCGACAGCATCTCCATCAGCGGCCACAAACTCATCGGCGCACCCCT
Source organism: Dehalococcoidia bacterium (assembly GCA_965226875.1). Taxonomy (GTDB): domain Bacteria; phylum Chloroflexota; class Dehalococcoidia; order Lucifugimonadales; family UBA3495; genus VXOI01. The sequence goes on from OZ245439.1 coordinate 736,949, forward strand.
GCCCTGCGGTATCGTTCTCACCCGCAAACACCTGGTTGAAATCCTGGGCAGGGCCGTGGAACTCGTCGGCGTCAACGACACCACCCTGTCCGGTTCCCGCAACGGCCTGACCCCGCTCATGCTCTGGTACGCCATTAACCGTTACGGCGAACATGAATGGAGAGAAACCGTTCGAGGAATGCTCGACACCGCCGAGTACGCCGTGAAACGGTTCAATGAACACGGCATCAACGCATGGCGACACCGGAACTCTCCCACCGTTGTATTCGACCGACCCTCGCAGGAAGTCTTCGACAGGTGGCAGATTGCCCCCGAGGGCGAAGTGGCCCACATCATCACCATGCCCCATGTGGACTTCCACACCATTGACCGCTTGGTCAAGGACTGCATCAGCCCGCATTCCGAACCGCCGCCGGAACACGATCTCCAGCCAGCGGAAACTGTCCTGCTGGCTCAAGAGCAGGAGACGGAGCCCGCTCAAGCAACAACGATGGCGCGCATCGTGATCATGGCCGAAAACCGCATCGGGACCATTGCCCGGATTGCCGGCACCCTGGCCGAGAGCGGAGTGAACCTCAATAGCATCGCGACCGAGAACGAGGGACAACACGGAGTGGTGATCATCACCACCGACCGGACGGACCACGCCCTTGCGATCCTCAACCAAGCCGGCTTCAAAGCAGTCGCTGACGAAGCTGTACTGGTCCAGCTGGCGGACCAGGCCGGAGCCCTGGCCAACCTAGCCGGCGAACTCAAGGACGCCGGCCTCAGCATCAGGACTTTCCACATCATCGAGCGCCGGGATGACTACGCGACCGCAGCCATCACCACCGATGACCAGGAAAAGGCCAAGACGGCCCTGGCCAACCGCTATACCGTAATATAAGCACGCCGTCTTTCCGGCGGAGGCCGGAATCCAGGATCTCTTACTGGAAAACGGTGCAGTTCTCTTAGCATTCCTGGGTCCCGGCTTTCGCCGGGAGGACGGTAGGGTCTACTGAAACCGGCCCTCGCAGACCGTCTTGATCCGATTCCGGGCCGCCGGGCGGCCCTCGGCGCGCTGCCGGGACAGCATGTTCAACCTTGCGGGCCGCCTCGGAATTTGATCATATGGGAACTTTTACACCAAAAGTTCCCATATGATTCCCCACTACTGGAACCCCCAACAGGTCGAGCGGCTCTTGGACTCCCTGGCGGCCCTGGGGCTTCGCCGCACCCGGGTGGCGGCACTCATCATGTGGCGAACCGGGCTGCGTGTCGGTGAGACCGTGGCCCTGGAATGGCGGGACATAGACGTCACGGTCGGCTCCCTGCTGGTCCGCCGCGGCAAGGGCGGCAGGGGCCGGACCGTCCCGCTGCACCCGGACCTGGCCAGCCTGTTCGCCAACTGGCCCACGTCCTATGGCCCGCGCGATCCCGTTGTCGGACTGACCAGGAAAACAGTCCTGCGGCATCTGCGGGCTGGCATCGAGCATGCCGACTTGGATGAGGAGTCGCCGGGGACCGGGCGACAGAGAGCTGGGGCCCACAGCCTCCGGCACAGTGCCGCCCGTCACTGGCTGACCACCGCGGGGATCCCGCTGAACGTGGTCTCCCAGTGGCTGGGGCATGCCAACCCGGAGGTGACGCTCCGCATCTACCCTCCCATCGTGGGCAGCACCCACTCCATGGCGGACGTGCCGTAGGTTCAGGCGTCGCGGATGGCGTGTTCGCGGCGGCTGTTGTTGCCGGGATGACTAAACCAATACCAAGGTGGAATCTACATAGACCCTGACGCGAATCCTTGCATTTTTCAGCTGGGCTTTGGTCTAGTAGACCACCATCATTGAAACGATGGCTGGTAAAATGTGAGAGGATGGCAGCCAAAGGAAAAATGTTGGGAAGTGGGGGTGGATGTGATGGTGAAGAAATACCGTGTGGCGCTGGCTGAGGAGGAGCAACAGGAACTGAAGGGGCTGGTGGGCCGGGGGCGGGCGGCAGCTTACCGGCAGACCCACGCCCGCATCCTGCTGCTCTGCGATGAGAACCAGGCCAACGGGTCCATGAAGGACGAGGAGATAGCCCGGGCCCTCAAGGTGGGAACCGCCACGGTGGAACGGGTGCGCCGCCGCTGTGTGGAGGAGAGTCTGGAGAGGTCCCTGGGACGCAAGGAGCAGCTTAACCGCCGCCCCAAGAAGCTGGACGGCCATGATGAAGCCCAGTTGATTGCCTTGGCCTGCTCCCAACCTCCGGAGGGCCGGGCCTCCTGGACGCTGCAACTGCTGGCGGATCGGCTGGTGGAATGCGAGATAGTGGACAGCATCAGCACCGAAACCGTGCGCCAGACACTGAAAAAAACGAACTCAAGCCTTGGCTGAAAGAGTGCTGGTGCATCCCGCCACAGGGCAACGCCGAGTTCGTCTGCGCCATGGAGGACGTGCTGGAGGTCTACCGCCGTCAATTCGGGGACAACGAGGTGCTGGTGTGCCTGGACGAAACCAGCAAACAGCTGGTGAAGGAGACCCGCCAGCCCCTCCCGCCGCAGCCCAGGGCTGCCATGGCGTACGATTATGAATACCAGCGCAACGGAGTGAGCAACCGGTTCATGCTATTCGCCCCCTTGGAGGGGTGGCGGCGGGTGGAGGTCACCGAGCGACGCACCCGGACCGATTGGGCGCGAGTGGTACGGAAACTGGTGGATGAGGACTACCCCGACAAGGAGCGGATAGTGCTGGTGATGGACAACTTGAACACCCATCATCCGGCTTCTCTGCACCAGGCTTTTGAGCCGGCCGAAGCGAGGCGTATCGCTGAACGGCTGGAGATTCATTACACGCCGAAGCACGGGAGTTGGCTCAATATGGCCGAGATCGAACTGGGAGTTCTGGCCCGGCAATGCCTGGACCGCCGGATTCCCGGGCAGGTAGTCCTGGAACAAGAGACCAAGGCGTGGCAGAACCAACGAAACCGTGACTCAATACGGGTGGACTGGCGCTTCACCACCAAGGACGCCCGCATCAAACTGAGGTCGCTATACCCATCACTCCAACGATGACAGACTACTAAACTAAAGCCAAGGTGAAATGCGCAGATGGTGGGGGTCAAACGACGGAGCCGGGTCATTCTCCAAGTACGGATGAGAGGGATTCACCCGCGCAACCCAGCTGATCACCATCGCCACTTAAATGTACATCCCACCTTGGCTTTAGTTTAGTCCATTTGTTGCAGCACCTCTCCGGATAATTCTGTGATCTTGTCTATCTTAATGAGGACGGCGACACCCAGACGTTCAGGGTCCCGGTCCAGTTCGGCTTGGACGCAGCGATCCATGACTTCTTGGCGAATGGGACCGTCTTCGTGGACGGTGGCCTTGCCGTGGAACCGCCACCTCACCCGGTCGGCAGCGTGGGCGTAGTAGACGACGACCTGCGGATTCTCGGCAACGTTGTCCAAGGCCGACCGCTTGGCCCGCTCCCAATAGGCCAGCGTATCTCTGTCGAAGGCCATCACGCTTCCCTTGGGGCTTATCTGGGGTTCGCCGTCCTTGGAGGCCGTGCCCACCAGGCAAGAATATCCGTCGGCTAAAGCGCTGTCCAATCGCGATACCATCTCGTCGGTCAAATTGATCATCGTAGTCTATCTCCTTGGGAGTAACGGCAGTTTGTAAGGCTCTGTCCATCGAAACCATCCGTCTTGATGGGGACCAGTATTCGAGAGCACTCTCTGCCATATGTAACTCTTTCCTTGCATCATTTCTGGATCCTGGTTTCCGCACATCATGGGAGCGTAGGCCTCGTCGCATTGTGCGGCCCTTGAAGTAAACCAAAGCCAAGGCGGGATGTGCCATTTGCGGGGATCGGCCGAGCTTCGGCGAGAGTCAGCGTGCCTGCTGGGTTTCCTGATTCCGAAGTGGCCTTCGCCTTTGCCGGGTCTGATTCGCTTTCATCGCAGGAGGGTGCCTATCATCCCCAAAACCTGTTCCACCACTCGCGGAGTTGTTTGGGTTGCTAAACCCGCCTGCCTCGCGCGCCAGTCCAGGCTCTTGATGTGGTCGGACAGCACCACGCCGGTGATGGCGCCTCCATGCGGGAGGGGTACTTCAAAGGGGTAACCCTTCGCTGCCGTGGTAACCGGACAGAATAGGGCCAAGCCTGTCCTGTCGTTATAGCTCCTGGGACTCAGGACCAGCGCCGGCCGGCGGCCCGCCTGCTCGGGCCCGGCATGAGGGCTGAAGTTCAGCCAAACGATGTCGCCTCTGTCGGGAACATAGGGTGCACTCACCATGTTTCGTTGCCTTGGGCTGAGCCTGTATCCCATTCAGAATGCAGGTTATCTGTGGTGACCCGGGACAACAATTCATCCAGGTCGTATGCCCTCTTGGTCAGGGTCAAACGTTCACCGTCCGTGGTCATCTCAATTGCCGACCCGACGTGGACGCCCCACTCTTCTGCAAGGGGTTTTGGTATCCGTACCGCGAGGCTGCTACCCCACCGGGCTACGTGCGATTGCGTTCCCATTTGAGATCCTCACTGTCGCAGATAGATATATAATATATATCCAACTGCGGGCGTGTTGTCCAGCGTGTGATTGCGGGTGCGGAGCAGTGGTACCGCCTGCAATCGAGGGCTGAAAAGCTGCTGCGGCACTTCCAGCCCCATCGCCAATCCCTCCCTGGTGCACATCTCACCTTGGCTTCGGTTTAGGTCGTATCCTCTTCCAAGATGATCTTCAGCAACTGGTCGACCGCACGTTTGGTCGAACGCCTGTCCGCTGCCAAGCGAGTTTCGTCCAGGTGTCCGTGCAGGAAGTGCTGCTGGAGCTGGGCCGCGGCTTCGAAGTCCTGCCGCCAGCCGGGCTGGTGTTGTTTGTCCGCCAACCTGTCGGCCACATCTTTCATGTGTTGCTCGCTACAGCATTCCCACCCGTGGACCATTGCCACGGCGATCAGGCCGCGGGCGAAGGCCCCCCAGAGCATGTCGGCGGCAATCATCTGGTCTGTCATGCGTTCACTCGTCTCGAACCCCTGGTCGGAGAGCTCGACCAGTTCCCTGATGCGTGCGGTCTGCTCGTCTGTACTCATTTTTTCACCTCTTGTTAAAGTTTGATTTCCAGATTCAGGTCAAAGGCGGTGTATTCCGGGTTTCCTGTGTCTTGGACACAGAAAGCCATGCCCGACTGTCGCTCTTATTGCCCATGGAGCAGCCGGCGCGGCCCAGCCGCTCCCTCCACCTGCAGATCCAGATTTTTGTCCTCCGGCTCTCTCACCGAGACCCTGGCGTAACCGTATAACGTCATCCATCTGCACCCCTGGCTGGAATACCTGAACTATGGCTTTCTGCCAGAGGTTGTGCAACTGGGTTTTCCATCCACCCCTTCAGCTACGGGGAGTGGGGATTTACAGCCATGGCTGTAAACAGGTGGGCTGTTTCCAGCCACCCGCTGGCGGGGGCGTGCTTGGGAAACGGGACCGAAAAGGACCCTGCCCGCTGGGGATCGGTGCGGCACCGGAGACTCCACCGTGGGCATCAGAGGGGCCGTGGGACTTTGCACAATGAATCCTTTTTAATTCATGCCAATTCCCATTCATTGTGCAAAGCCTCGAGGCAGGTAACTCGGCTTTGTCGTGCTGTTGATCTGGTCGGTCTCAAACTTTGTTTCGTTTAGGCGATGCAAAGGGCCCAGCCAATGCTGGGCCTCGTACGGTGATAGCTCTGCGCTCGGCGTTGACAACTGTGGTGGTGGTGGGCGCCCGTGGTGGGAGATTTCTAAGAGCCTGTTTACAATCTCTTCAGGATTAGCACCGCGAAGGCGAGAACCACCATTTGCAGGCTGGTATTGAGCTTTCTCTCGCAGTTCTTCCAGAGGCGGCGGCACTTCTCCAGCCAGCCGAAAGACCGCTCCACCACCCATCGTTTCGGCAGCACCACGAAAGTGTGCAGTTCGTTGCGCTTCACCACTTCCACCGAGGCTCCCAGCAGGCTCTGCACCGCCGTGGCAAAGGGTTTCCCGGTGTATCCCCCATCCACCAGCACATTCTGCACCTGCCTCAGGTTGGCCCGGCGCCGGTCAAACATAGCCAAAGCCCCAGCACGGTCGGTAACGTTGGCGGTGGTCACGTGAATCGCATGGGGCAACCCCTGAGTGTCCACGGCGATGTGGCGCTTGATTCCAGACACCTTCTTGCCCGAGTCATAGCCCTTGTTCTCGGCGCTGTCGGTGTTCTTGACGCTCTGGGAGTCCACGATACAGAAGCTGGTCCGTTTTTTCCGACCATTGCTTCGTCGGGCTGTGCCAACCGATTTTTTTTAAGACCTGCTCCAGAATGGAATACTTCGCCGGGTCGGGTCGCTCGCTCCATTGCCGGAAATACTTGTAGCAGGTGCGCCAATCTGGGAAGTCCGCAGGCAGCATCCGCCACTGGCACCCGCTTTTCAGGAGATAGAGCACCCCGCAGAAAACGTCGTACAGGTCCACGGTGCGGGGCTTGGTCCGGCGGCGGGCCGACTCCAAATAGGGAAGAATCCGGGCAAACTGTTCCCGGCTGATGTCGCTGGAATAGGAATGAGACATGATTACCCCCTCTGGTAACAGCCTCAACTTAACATATTGCAAAGATCGTAGACAGGCTCTAAGGGTCCTTGGTCCGGTGTTCCGTCCGGGGAGCCGGGTTGGGGAGTGCTGCTGGAGCTCTTCATCCCTAGTCAGGAGGTGTCCGAGGCGTCAAGCCCGCTGCTGTCAGAGGCTCATTGTCCCGTCCGCCAGGTGCGGAGTGAGCTGGAGCTTGCCTCTCGTCTTGTCGTACAGCAGCCGGCAACGGTCGATCACGTCCCTGCCCAGTAGAGACGGCAGGTTTCTGTTGCCCCGGTCGGGCACCGCTACCGCCAGTTCTGTCTGGAAGTAGACCAGTCTTGTCTTTCGCCAGGGCCAGGGCCTCTCTTGGAATGCGATGAAGGCTGGCACCGTGGCGTAGCTGATCGTGCCTCCGATTCCCCTGCTTGTGCCCGTCGGGCTCAGGTCCTGTGTGCTTATTCCCAGTATCCTCGCCCCGGCGGGCTGGATGAAGGTGTTGTCTGCGCCGGTGTCCAGCAGCAGCGCGGTCGCTTCCGGGGCCGGCTGCAGGCCAGGGACCACCACGTAGGCCCGGACATACGGGCGCCCGGCAGGGTCGAAGTATCCCTCGATCATAGAATCAACGCTCCTCCCTCCGGGTCGATGTACCGGACCAGGTATCCGTTCCTGTTGCTCCCGGACTCGCCGATTAGTTCAAACAGCCTTTCTAAGGCTTGTTCTTCGTCTTCTTCCGAGGAGTCCTCGGGGACCGGGACGTTGGCTATCATGCCGTCGGGCCCCATGGCGATCCAGTGCCGGGGGTACTGTTCCAGGATGCGGCTGTACTCCTTGTCCAGCTGGTCGTTGGCTAACCGCAGGCCGTCAAAGGCTGCCTGTACTGCCTTGGGTCCTCCGGCCTGGGCCACTGCTTGCATGAAGTCGTCCTTGGTGAGGGCCTGGGCGGTCTTTTCCTCGTTCATCTTCCCCTCCGGTGGCTGGGAAGCCGGTGTAGTCTGCTTTTGGTTATTCGGCAGTCGGGACCTGTTGCTTTTACAATTATACAGAGTGAAGCAGCACGTTCCTCGAGTTCATGATGAGCCGGCAGGGGCGGCGTGGTCGCCGTTTACTGCCTGTCAGTCTCTGAGCGTTTCTTATTCATGATCCGCACTTATGCAGTGACCGGCGGGTTTGGACTGTTGCCATTACAGCTAAACCAAAGCCAAGGTGGGATGTACATTTAAGTGGCGATGATGATCAGCCGGGTTTCGCGGGTTAAATCCTCTCATCCGTACCTGGAGAATGACCCGTCCTCGTCGCTTGTCTCCCACCGTCTGCGCATTTCACCTTGGCTTCGGTTTAGTAGTTCAGCTATTTTGAATTGCTGGGTAAAGGGATTTCAGCTTGATGCGCGCGTCATCGGTGGTGAAGCGCCAGTCCACTCGCACCATGTCCCGGTTGCGCTGGTTCTGCCAGGAGTCTTAAATCGCATTCTGGAAGGACTGATTCCCGGAATTCCCGCCGGCTGGGTTCAGTCGTCGGTGGGTTCGGGTATGAGGATGATCTGGACGTCGCGGCGGTTGAGGCCGGGTTCTTCCTGGGTGCCGATGGCGAATGGGGTGACGGTCTGGCCGGTGGCCTTGGCGAGCAGTGCGGCCCGATGGGCGGCGCGGTCGACGTCGTGCTGCTGGATGGTTATGGAGATCTCGGCGAGGATGTAATCGGTGGGGCCGTCGGTCGTGAGGATGAGGTCGGTCTTGTCGAGCTCGTCGGTCTCGTGGGCGTTGATGTTGCCCTGCGTCTCGGCGTCGTCCAGTAGGGTTGCGAGGGCGGCCTGGTTGCGTTGGGAGGAGAAGATGGTGGCGGCGACGCCCAGCTGACGGCGCAGGAACCGGTTGGCGAGCCTGGCGACGTGGGACTCGTAGTCCGAGCCTTTCAGCATGCTGACGTCGCCTCCTATTCTGTTCACAGTTGTCGTGAGGGTGGTGAGATTGTCCTTGAGGGTGCTGACGTCCGCCTCGATTCTCTCCAGCCGGACGGGCATCTGGAGGAGCTCGTCGGTGAGGATGTGGCGGCGCAGGGCCTCCCTGAGAGCGGGGTCGCGCTCCAGGGCGTTGAGTATGTCTTCGAGGGTGTTGATGGGGGTGGTCATCGGGGGTTCCTCGAGGAGTATTTTACAACGGGTGGGCGTTGGGGAGCAGGGGTGGTCAGGCGGCGGTCGGGAACTATGACGTAGACGGAGCTCCTACAGGGTCAAGGGTGAGGTCATAGCCGGTGAGATCGCGGATCCGTTCCCACAGTGCATCGCGGTCTACCTGCAGGTCCTGCCGCATGGACGGCACGTCGTCGATCGGGTCGGTGACGACCACTTCGCATCCGCAGTCGGAATACTGGTCGATGCGGTCAAGGTCGCTCTGGAAGATGTGGCTCCAGCCGGCGTCGTGCTGGGCGATGGAACGGGCCATCTCCGCCACGGAGTCCCTGGGGTAGACGGCACCGAGGATGGACAGGAGCGCTGCGCCGGAGTTCCACAGCAGCCAGTGGGCGTTTCGTCCGTGAACGGTGTTCACGTTGAACTTGCTTGCTGGACGCGGGGGCCAGAACCGGGGGATGTCGGCCAACATGCGGTTTTTACTGGCCGCCTGACGCAGGCGCTTGGTGGTGATCAGCTCCCACTCGTTGGAGACATCGCCGTCGTGGCGGTAGCGGTGCTCGTTGCCCGGTTCCTTGCAGAAGACTAGTGCCGTTTCCAGATAGATTTGTTGATATTGGAAAGCTGCCTCCAACTCTGGATTCCTGCTTGCGCGAGAATGACTAACAGATGAAACAGATATCCGGTATAAGGCATATTCAGGTGGAAACGGTACTAGTTTAAGTTGTAAACCCTGGCCGCGTTCCCACCGGCTATCTTGGCCCGTTCCTCCAGGGTGCATTCAGCCAGGATTTCCTCGAGGATTTCCCGGCTTCTTGGAAAAGTGGACTCCTGATGGGGGTAGTCGGAGCCCCATTGCAGAGTATCGACGCCGATAATATTCCGAAGCTGAATCCCCAATCCGTCTTCCTGGAACCCCAGGAAAACGTTCCGGCGAAAGAAGTCGCTCGGAAGCATATTGTCTTTGAACCGATAGCCGCTCACGCCTCTGGCCCGTTGGGTGTAGTTGTAGTCCATGCGGTCCAGAAAATGGGCGGCCCATGACACTTCGTGCTCAACCGCCCCAACTTGCAGGCGCGGGTAACGCTCGAACACCCCACAGAAAATCATGTCGGTAAGCGACATCCGGACGTAGTGATCGAAGTTCACCGTTACGGAGAACCGGTTGGTAATGGCGCGGTCGCCCTCCCCCGATCCAAACCGGTTGGTCGCGGCATGAAGCCCCAAAGGCATCCCCAAGTCCTGAGCAGCCGCCCAAAGGGGTTCATAGACCGGCGTGTCGTACCGGCGGTCCTCCTGCAGGTAAACCGTAATCATGCCGCCTATGAATCCCAGTTTGTGGCATCGCTCCAGCTCGGCCACCGCAATGTCCACGTCATCCACGTTGATCATGGCGATTCCGGCGAGACGCTTTGGCGCAGCTTGGCAGAACTCGGCCAGCCAATCGTTGTAAGTCTTGAAAACGGCAGTCAGAAGCTCACTATCCGGTACCTTGAACAACTGGAGTCCAGAGGGGTTGCCAACTGCTCACGAATTAGTGGGTTTCAGTATGTGACGGTGGTCAATGGTCAAGCGGACAGACCATGTGCGGTGCCTTTGGTGTGCGTCGCGGACTGAAGCAGCACGAACAAGAGTTCTGGTATGATGTGACCATGGTACGTCGCAGCAAAGTTCCCCCAGCATCCGCCGGTTTGAATCCGTCTCAGGGCCCGCTGGTCAGCACCTATCAGACCAGGATCGCTGACTTCGGCGACATGGACCGTGCGGTGGGTTATTCGGCATTAGCCGCTTACGCGCAGCTCTACGGCCGGGTGGAGCGGAAACTGTTTGCGGACTTTTCAGCTGGTGAGGCACCTGCGTCTCTGAAGAAGGAGTACCTGGAGCGATACGGGATACCGGCGAGGATGTTCAACGGCCTGCGGGTTTCGCTGGAGGGCCAGGTGTCGGCCGTCCAGAAAACTATGGGGCTGAGGTTGGATAACCTTCAGCGTCGGATCGCCCGGGCTGAGCTTGAGATTGCCAAGGCTGTTGAGCGTGGACGCTTGAATCAGGTGCATCAGAAGCGGCGCCGGCTGGCAAATCTGAGATTCAGGTTGGCTGTGCTGGAAGCCGATGTCGCCGCAGGCCGGGTCAGGCTGTGTTTCGGCTCGAAGCGGTTGTGGCGGAAGCAGCATGACCTTGAGGTCAATGGTTACGGCAACCATGAGGAATGGCTGAGTGATTGGCGGGACGCCCGTAGCGACGAGTTTTCACACTGGGGAGCAGGGATGAAACCACTGGTTGCCAATTATGCGTCGCCACGATAGCTGAGGACGGGTGCCTCAACCTCCGGGTCAGGATGCCCGATGCCCTGGCAGAGCAGCATGGGAAATACCTGTTGATCCAGAATGTCTGGTTTGCCTATGGGCATGAGCAGGTACTGGCTGCGTTGCAGAGCAATACTGAGTACACTCGGTATCGGCGGCAACATGGTGAAAAGGCGGCGCGTTCCACAAAACTGGGGCAGGCCATCAGCTACCGCTTCAAGCGGGATGGCAGGGGATGGCGGGTGTTCGTGAGCACCAATATGATGGGCGTGCCGGTTGTAACGGACCGACGGCGTGGAGCAATCGGCGTCGATTTGAACGCCGATCATCTGGCGGTCGCGGAGACCGATGCCTCGGGGAACTGGTTGAACGCTTGGCGGGTGCCGTTGGTGACCTATGGCAAGAGCGCTCATCAGGCTGAGGCTCTGATCGGCGACGCCGTGGCCTGGGTGGTCGAGTACGCCCGTGATGCTGGCAAGCCCATCGTTATCGAGAAGCTGGACTTTCGTCAGAAGAAGGCTGTCTTGGAAGGTGATAACCAGAGGTACTCCCGGATGCTTTCCAGTTTCAGCTATGGGAAAGTCAAGGCGTACTTCATCTCCCGCGGTTATCGTCAGGGAGTGGTAATTCATCAGGTCAACCCGGCCTACAGTTCAGTGATGGGCCGGGTCAAGTTCATGGAACGATATGGGCTCAGTGTCCATCAGGCGGCTGCCCTGGTGCTGGCCCGTCGTTTACTTGGTTGCTCAGAGCGCATTCCACGCCTTCGGGTTGCACCCGTTGGCAATGGCGTCCATGTCGCCTTCACCGTACCTGTAAGGAAGCGAGTGAAGCACGTGTGGGCGTGCTGGGGTGCGATCTCTCGGCAGCTGAAACCGGCGCTTGCAGCGCAATCCCGGCTGGAGAGGCAGAGACGCAGATCCAATCCGGCTCAGGCTGGTTCGCAGGTTCAGGCCTGCGGAAGGGCTTGAGTGGGGACCAGTTCGGTGTTTCCGGGTGCGATTCCCGGTCGGAGCCGTCTTGAACTGTTGGGGCGGCGAATGGTGGGTTTTCTTGGTCGTTGCGACCAAAGTCAACCTTTTTTACAACGGTTCCATCACATGGTTATCAGACGAAATGATCCTGTAATAAGCCATGGCTCGGCTCTCCGAATGCAGTCTTTGGTGATTTCCAACCTAGCGCCAAATTACAGTGGGCTTTAGGCGCCAACACCCACCCGAACGGCCTGCGAGGCTTGCCTCCGGGCGATTCAGGATTGACGAATTGCGGCGATTATGGCCGGGGCTTGAAACGAAGTCAAACCGCAAAGAGGGGCCTTCTCAAGCTATCACTGCCAAAGAGATGAGGAAGACTTGCTTTTGCCGGAACGTCCATCCAGGCCTATACTTCCGGGCTTTGAGGGTGCCCGGGCGGCCATGAAACACATCGTTAGCCTGTTTCCGCTCACCTTTCTCCGGTCCCGAGCTCGACTTTACGCAAAATCCAGGAAAAGTAATGGATGACATCACCTTTGTGCGTAGCCACTGGTGGTTGGTGTCGGAGGGTTTTTCACTATCGACCGCCAACTCCGATGTACAGAAACTCCCCGCCACTCTGTACCATCGTATTGCAGATTCCCTCGCTTATGCCGCTTAAAATGCGTAAAGTCCAGCCGAGCCGCTCGCGTCAGTCTACGCCCGGAATCTGGTATGCTAGCGTTGGTCTAGCACTTGGCTCTCTTGGACCAACAATCTCCGGCCCCGAGCAGCCGAACGCTCGTAAGACGACTTGGTTGCCACAGGTCCGGCATCTGTCCTTAAGATGTCCCGCTTGAGCTTTTGCTAACACCGCTTCAGCCGCGCCAGCCAACCCGACTTGGTGCCGTGAGCTTAAGTCGAGACTGGGACTATAGGTGTCTGCGTCTTGTCGACCGCCACTCTGCTGATTCTGTCCCCAGGCCTCCCGCTCATCACTATCCCCACCGCACCGAAGCTCAGAGAAGGGTGAGAACATTGTTCTATGGGTGGATAATGGTCAGCGCGGCCTTGTTCGTTAACGGCCTGTCGAGCGGCCCGGTCTGGAGTGGTGTCGGCGTCTGGATCAAGGCACTGGAGTTGCAGTTCGGATGGAGCCGCACCCAGTTGACTGGCGCGTTTTCCATGGCTCAGCTCGAGGGCAGCATCATCGGGCCTTTGATGGGATACCTGATCGACCGGCTGGATTCCCGCCGGATGGTCCTCATCGGGATGATGATAACCGGCTTGGGCTTTCTCCTATTCAGCCGCACCGCGAACATTTACATCTTTTACCTGTCCTACGGGCTGATCATGCTGGGTACGGCGGCGGGTACCTGGCTGCCGTATATGACCGTGGTCAACCGGTGGTTCGTGCGAAGGCGGGGCATGGCCATGGCGGTTGCCGCCGAGGGTTCGCCACTGGGCGGTCTGGTGCTGGTGCCGATCCTGGCGTGGGCAGTTACGCCCGGCAATCACGGCTGGAGCGTCACCGCCCAATGGATTGGGGTGGTGTTCCTGTGCCTGGCGTGGCCGATGTCTTGGTTGGTCCGGGAACGCCCGGAAGACCATGGGCTACTGCCTGATGGAGACCCACCGGACCAAGCGGTGCGCGAAGCGGCCAGACCCGCTGGGAGAGCGGCCTCGCCAGACCAACTGAATTTCACCGCGCGGCAAGCAATCCGAACCCACGCATTCTGGCTGATCACTTTCGGCCACGCCTGCTCTACCATACTTTTCGCAACCTTGACCGTGCACCTTGTGCCCATGTTGACGGACCAGGGCTTGTCCCTGCAGTCGGCGGCATACGTGTTTTCGGTGGTCATGGGGTCGGCCGCGATCTTTCAGTTAATCGGCGGCTACGTCGGGGACAGGATCCAAATAAACATCGCCATTGCCATCTTCGGCTTTATTCAGGCGGGCGGCTTTCTCATGGCGGTGTTGATCGATAGTCTCCCGATGGCGATGCTCTTTGCCATAACTTTCGGCGCAGGATTCGGCGGGAGAAATCCGCTTACCACCGCGATACGCGGCGACTACTTCGGCAAAAACGCCTTTGCCACCATCACCGGCATTTCCAGCGCCCCCATGTACGTGTTCATGTTGGCCGCCCCGCTCTTCGCGGCGTTCCTGTTCGACTCGACCGGAAGCTACACCGTTGCGTTCCTGGTAATCGGAAGTCTGGGAATGATGAGCGGCGTTCTGTTTATGCTAGCCAAAAAGCCGACCTCTCTTCCGTTGGACAGAAGAGCTTCTGCTACTCCCCGCCCGGCCGGGCCCGGCGTCGGCTGAGGTTCTCGCTGCGCATCGGGAGGGCGGGCGTCATGACAAGGCGCTCCTTGCCGGAAAGCATGGGCCGCAGGAGCGTTACAGCTTGGCCGATCAGGTCACTATTGACCTCTCGGTTACGTCAGAAGTTTGTCGGCTAACTCGATGAAGTCGTCCACGATGATGTCGGGCTGGTACTCCGAGTCTTCGGTGGGGAGCTTGTACCGGTTGACGTAGGCCGCTTTGAAGCCGCAGGCCTGGGCACCCAGGATATCGAAAGCGTGCGCGGCGACCATCATGATCTCCCCGGGTTCGCACCCCAGCCGCTGTATCGCCTTGCGGTATATCCTTGGCGAAGGCTTGAACGCGCCAACCTGATCCACGGATATTATGGCGTCGAACCTTACCGGGACGTTGTTGCCCAGCAGCTCCTCCAAGTACCACTGCTCCCCGTTGGAAAGGGCAATCAGCTTGTAACGCTCCGCCAGCGACTGCAGCCCTTCAATGGCGTTTCCGTAAGGCTTCAGGCCCTTGTAGACCTCCATAAACTCCTGCACCGCGCCGGGGGTGTAGCTGACGTTGTGCTTCTTTAGGCAGTAAACGAAGGCCCGGCGGCAGGTCTCTAAACTAAGGCCAAGGTGGGATCGACATTTCTGAGATGATGACGGCAGGTCAGCGCTGCCAACTAAAGCTTTACCGTCCGCACATTGAAGTCAGTCCTCCCCCGGTCACCGAGTATCCTTCGAATGCGCATTTCACCTTGGCTTTGGTTTAGTACCGTTTCCAGATAGATTTACAAGAATATGAGAAGGCAGCCATACTTGGGCATGATCTTTCTGTGGGGGAGTATCCAGACATGGCTGCCATCAAATATAAAGTCGAGCTGGCTGAATCCGAACGCTCCCGTCTCAATGAGGTTTCCCACCGGGGCAAACCGTCAGTCCGCACCGTCAAGCGGGCGCTGGCGTTGCTCAAAGCGGATGAAGGACTTCGGGACGCTGAGATAGCCGGTGCGCTTTTGATCAACGCCGCCACCGTTGCCAGAGTGCGGAAGCGGTTCGTCGAGGAAGGACTTGAGGCCGCCATCAATGACAAGCCACGGCCGGGCCGTGAGCGCAAGCTGAGCGGCAGACAGGAAGCGCACCTCGTCGCCATCGCATGCAGCAATGCGCCCGAAGGACACACGAACTGGACGCTCCATCTGCTGGCGGACAAGGTGGTGGAGCTGGAGTTTGCCGGGAGCATCTCCCTGGAGACGGTGCGCCAGATACTCAAAAAAACGAACTCAAGCCGTGGAAGAAGAAAGAATGGTGCACTCCCAAGGTGAGCGGGGAGTTCGTCGCCCGGATGGAGGACGTGCTGGACCCCGTATCCAGTACGGGGCAGGCTCTTTATCACGAAGAGTATGACCGGGAGCGTCCGGTGGTGTGTTTCGACGAGACCTCCAAGCAGTTGCTCGGGGACGTGAGGCCGCCCGTCAAAGCCAAGCCCGGACGGGTGGAGCGCTATGACACCGAGTACCAGCGAAACGGGACCCGGAACCTGTTCATGTTCTGTGAACCGAAGGGTGGGTGGAGGCACGTCGAGGTGACCGGGCACCGCACTGCCGTTGACTTCGCGCACCGGATGAAGTGGCTGGTGGACGAGGCATATTCTGACGCCACGGTGATCCGACTGGTGTTGGACAATCTCAACACCCACAAGTTGGGCTCGCTCTACGAAGCGTTTGCACCGTCCGAGGCGCGCCGCATAGCCAAGCGCCTGGAGTTTCACCACACACCCGTTCACGGAAGCTGGCTGAACATGGCTGAAATCGAGTTGAGCGTATTCAGCAGGCAGTGTCTGAACCGCCGGATCGGCGATGAAGCGTTGCTGAGACGGGAGGTCGCAGCACTCGAACGCGAGCGCAACGATGCTGGCGCCATCATAGACTGGCGGTTCTCCACTCGGGACGCTCGCAGTAAGCTCAAACATGTCTATCCAATAGAATTAAATTGAAACGGTACTAGCCACCACAAGATTCACGCGATTCGCAAAATTGCAATGATGGAATTATGCTTTTCATAGTGGTAAATTCTTGTATGCAAATTTCGTCCCATAACGCTAAAATGTGGCACCTTCCCGTTAATCGTTCAAACTGCTGCGGACATACCAAGCTTCCGCATGAAACCGAGCTTCAATCTCAGCGGCCTGCAAGTAGAATCCGGACACCTCCATTGGAACCATAGGCACTACAAATATATACGGCAGATGAAAAGGGGTTCGCCATGTCCACCTTGCAAACCAACACGGCTTACCGGATGGGGGAGCGCTACGGCCGGCACCCGGACGACGGCAAGTATCCCGGAACTCTGATTATCGTAGAGGGCATAGACGGCTCGGGCAAAAGCACTCAGATTGACCTGCTTCAGAAATGGCTCAACAGTCGCAACCTGGTAACGGTATTCACCCAGTGGAATTCATCTCCCATTGTCCGGCGCACCACCAAGCAAGCAAAGGTGGAGGGACTGCTCACTCCGATGTCCTTCAGCCTCATTCACGCCGCCGATTTCACCAACCGGGTTCACGCGCAGATACTGCCGGCCCTTTGGGCCGGGGCCATTGTTCTGGCCGACCGCTATGTTTACACCGCCTTCGCCCGTGATGCGGCGCGGGGCGTAAATCGCGACTGGCTGCGGCGTATCTATTCCTTCGCAGTGGAGCCGACGCTGGCCCTGTACTTCAAAGTCCCATTGGACGTGTCCATTCACCGTATTAGGTTCTGTTGACATTTGCATTTGTAACCGATGTGCAGGCCCATTTCATGTCATTCCAAGTGCAGGAAAGCACTAATGGCCTTGAATCGGAGTGATAAGTCCAGGATTCTTCGTCGCTATTTCCCTGGAATGACCCGCAACAGCGAAATGTCAACAGAACCTAATACCGGCCGCGAGAAACTGGGGTTCTACGAATCGGGGCAGGATATGGGCTTCTCCACCGACCGGGAAGAATCTTTCCGCATCTTCCAGGGCAAGCTGTTGGAAGAGTACGAGGCCATGACGGAAGAATTCGGCATGATGACCATTGACGCCACGCAGCCAATTGCCGTGCAACAACAATTGTTACGCCGCTACGTTGAGCCGCTCATCGAAAATGCGATGCCGATACACGGGCAAAGCGTGCCGGAGGCATTGGGCAACGCTGGCCTGACCGGACGCTACGTAAAACCGCCGGTTCCGCGCAGACTGACAGAGCAGGACATCGCCGGCCGGTAGGCCACGGCCGCGTTTTGCCGGGCCAACGGTATTGGGAGTCAAACGATGACTACATTCACTTTCTACGGCCATACTCCCCCCGGAATAGGCGAAGAAACTACCCCGGGACGCTTGGTCGTGGTGGAAGGAACCGACGGTGTGGGACGCTCGACGCAGATTGCCATGTTGCAGGAGTGGCTGGAATCCGAAGGCTATGCCGTATTGGTGACCGGTTTCCGCCGCTCGGAACTGGCCGCATCGGGAATCGACCGGGCCATGCGCGGCAACACACTGGACGCCCTAACGCTGAACCTGTTTTATGCCACCGACTTCTGGGACCGGCTGGAGAAGAACATCGTGCCTGCCCTGCGCACCGGCATGGTAGCACTGGTGGACCGGTACATCTTCTCCATCATCGCGCGAGCGAGGGTGCGAGGGGTGCCGGCCCGTTGGCTGAACGACGTCTTTGACTTCGCCTTGGTGCCCGACTTGGTGCTCTACTTGGACGTGGATGTGGAACACCTGTTGCCAAGGGTGCTTTCGGTGCGCCAACTGGACCACTGGGAGTCAGGCGAGGACTTCCTCCGCGGGCCGGATTTGTACGACAATTTCATCCGCTATCAGAGCGCGCTAATCGAAGAGTTCCGCAGCCTGGCCAAGCATCACAATTTCGTGACCGTGGATGGCCGGGGCAGCGTGGGCGACGTTTTCCAAGCCCTGAAAACCGAGGTGCAGAAAGCGCTCCAGGGGATGGGAGAGGAATAAGAAACTATCTCAAAATCAACTGGCCCTCCTGATATACCGGCATCGCTGACCAAAGCTCATAGATTCCCGCCTTCGCGGGGATGATGGGTTGGGTGCCGCGCCACGTTTTGAGATAGTCTCTTAGTAGTCCGAAATCTTTGGAATGATGAGTTGATCGGTACAGGACTTTCCCTCGGGCATACTGGGCTTATGAAGACGATCCCCAAGCAATCTGGCATTTTACACGTCATTTCAAGGATGTTGGTCTACTAAACTAAAGCCAAGGTGGGATCTACATTTCTGAGATGATGAGAGCAGATCAGCGCTGCCAAGAGAAGCTCTCCCGCCCGCTCATTGAAGCCACTCCGCCCTCGTTGTCAGGTATCCTTCAAATGCGCATTTCACCTTGGCTTTGGTTTAGTCATCCGGGTTCGACAATCTACGATTCGCCCCCGAACTGACAGAGTCGCCGGACCGCTAAGGGTGGCGCGGCTGCTTTTCCCTTGAGGTTGACTTGGGATGCCAGTCGCGCAGTCTGGCCGGCTACACGTTTCGAAGCTTGGGATCCAGCTTGTCCCTCACCCAGTCCCCCAGCAGATTCATGGATAGCACGGATACTAATTCGCTAGAGAGTGTCGTCAATTTAAGAATATCGGTCTCCAAGCCTCTTTTTCCGTCATTCCGGAGAAAGCGGGAAACCAGAATCCGTTAGAATCCGGTAGCTGGCAAATACGCATTTGCTGCCAATGGCCTTTGGATTCCTGCTTTCGCGGGACGGTGAATATGACGACACCCCCTAACAAACGTTGAGGTTTGTTGCGATGCTCCCAGAGACGTGTTGTCTCAGGAAGGGGGTATCTCCCAAAGCACGAAGGAAAGTCCCCCGTGCGCCGTTGATGTCCCGGTCCATCCTCTGTCCATCGGAGGATCTGACCGTTTTGCGTCCGCCCAGGTTATGGATTATTTCTCCGGTCCAGCTCACGGTCTTCGAGGTGTAGGCCTCGTTGACCACCAGCACGGTCCTGCCGTTTTCGGCAGCCTTGTGCTGGAGGAAGTTCCTGAACCGGTGATGGGCGTAGTTGAGCAGGTTGCGGACGGTCTTTGATCTGATCTTGCGATGTCCCCTGATCACGACTTCGGATGATTTGAAGGCGGGCAGGAGGATGACGTCGAAGTTATCCACGAGGTACCGGGCGGTCTTGTGGTGGAGCTCATTTATCAGGTTCTGAATCCTGACGGTCATTCTTTCGGCGGCCCTGCGCATGTTGCGCCGTTTTCCTGACGGCGCCTGCGTAGCACGGGACAACAGGTTGTCCTGGTGCTGGCACAGCCTCTGGATTCGTCCGAAATCGTTTTCTCCCAGCTTTCCGCAGCCGTCTTCGGAGAACCATGCGATGAAGTTTCTCACTCCCGGGTCGAGGGCAACCACTTTGACTTGGTCTGGTGCCTTCGGCTGCAGATTGCTCTCACCCAGGTGGGGTCCCATTCTTTTGAAGGGGACGCTGAGGTGGTACTGGTGGTGCCTCAGTGTCAGCTTGGCGTCCCCGTGGGCGTGGGGTATTGGTTCCCTCTTTTTCAGTGGTCCCAGGAGGGTGTGATAGACGCCCCGGTGGCTGAGGGCGGATGCGTGGATGAAAATGGTCTGGCTGGGATTCTTCCGGGAGCGGAAACGTGCTCTCGCATAGGTCTGCTCTTTTCTGATGCCCTTGCCTTGGTCGGCGGCAAGTTCCCGGTTGAATTTCTTGACCGCGCTGACCGCCAGGCAGGCCTCTCGGACGGCGTTGCTCTTCACCTCATAGGGAGCGGGCTTGGTCCATTCGGGGAGACTGGATAGGATGTCCTTCTTGACCCCGAGCCAGGAGGCTTTTGGGGCTCCGTCCGAGTTGAGGAGTTCGATGGTGCGGTTGTAGGTGAACCGGGCGGCGTCGAACCAGAGTTTAAGCTTGGCTTTCTGCTGCCGGTCTGGGTAGATTCTTATCCTCTTGGATTTCCTTCCGGTACCTGCGGAGTCCGTTGGCTCTGGCAGAGAAGACAGTAAGGATGGCGAGTAGATCCTGGGTGAGTTCCTCTGGGGGGCTGAGATCTCGCTGGTTGAGAACCAGGAGTTCGCCACCGTTTTGCTGGAGCATCTGCTCGATGAGCTCGGTGCCGAAGCGGGCGAGGCGGTCCCGGTAGGCAACCACAAGTGTGAGTTTATCTCCGCGATGAAGTCGCTCCAGTAGGGACGCAAGTCCTTTCCGCCGGTAGTTGAGTCCTGAGGCGACATCGGTGATTACCTCGGCGTCGGGATAGTGTTGCTGCATGAAAGCGACCTGGCGTTGGAGATCGCCGGTCTGTTTGTGGCTGGAGACCCGGCAATAGCAGACGGTGGAGCTGGGTTTGGAGTTACCGAGGTAGGTTTGGACGTCATATCGTCGTTGTCCGCTCTGGGTTTTGATGGAGGGGATGATTCCGGCGTCGGCGTATCGTCGGAGGGTGTGAGGATGGAGGCCCAATATCTTGGCGGCTTCCCGTGAGGGCAGGTACTGCATGTGATGATTATAATGGTTGTTGCGTGCTTATCACCATTATAGGCTACTGCAGTTTACGGTTCCCTCGTTCATTCTTCCGTGTTGGTCATTTCCAGGGCGTCGACCGGTATCAGCCTCTTCGAGTGGGGATCCACTGCCAGCATGGCGTCTTCTAGGGCCATGGCCCCCAGCAGGTTCTGTTCTCCATCCTCTCCGAAGGTCACCGGTGTGGGGAACTCCTTCCCCTCCAGCCGGATTACCGTTCCAGCCGGATTACCGTCCTGCCTCGGGTCCGTTCCACGCGGCTTCCGTCGGCGAGCTCGGCGGTGTAGGTGCTTTCCACTGGGACGCCTAGCCGTTCCAGCAGGTCTCTGGGGGCCTTGGTGAACGTGGCCCCGGTATCCACGAGCATCTCCACTGCTTCGAAGTGCTGGCCTCGTGGGTCAGCTATCTCAACTGTTATTCGGAAAGTTCCCATTCCTGTCCTTTTCCCCATGCGGGCCGCTGCCTGTGGTCATTCTAGCTGCCGCAGGCGGTGATCAACGACAATTAGTCTTGCCGGTGGCGACGACTATTTTTGCCGGTCACATGTGGTAATCATTCGGTACAGGAGGTGCCGGATTGGTTACGGATCAGCAAGTCGCATTACTGAGGCAAAGACAGATGGAAGGAAAGAAACAACAGACGGCGGCGGCCATGGCGGGGATGAGCGAGCGGTCGGCGCGGAAGTGGCAGTGTGGCCCGTTGCCCTCGGAGACCAAGCAGGAGCGCCGGTGGCGCACCCGGCCCGATCCCTTTGACGGCGTCTGGGAGGAAGAAATCCTGCCCCTGCTCAGGGGAGAGGCCGCCGGCAGGCTCAGGGCGACGACAATTATCGAGTGGCTGGAGGAGAAATTTCCCGGCCGGTTCAGCGCCTCCCAGCTCCGCACCCTGCAACGCCGATTACAGGACTGGCGGGCACTCAACGGTCCGGATCAGGAGGTCTACTTCCCCCAGGAGCATCCACCTGGCCGGGAGGCGCAGCTCGACTTCACCCACTGCAACTCCCTGGGAGTAACCATCGGCGGCCGGCGCTACCGCCACCTGCTGTTCCAGCTGGTGTTGAGCCATTCAGGCTGGCGCTACGCCGAGGTGGTTGCCGGCGAGACCTTTGTGGCCCTGAAGCAGGGACTCCAGAACGCGCTCTGGGAACTGGGCGGCGCGCCCCAGATCATACGCTCCGACAACAGCTCGGCCCTCACCCATGAGATAAAGCGCAGCCGCGGCCGGGCCCTGAACGACAACTACGCCGAGCTCCTGGAGCACTACGGGATCGAGGCCACGCTGATCAATTCCGGGGAATCCCACGAGAATGGCGTGGCCGAGCAGGCTCATTACCGGTTGAAGGACGCTTTGGACCAGGCCCTCATGCTGCGGGGCAGCCGCGACTTCGATTCCGCCGAGTCCTACACCGGCTTCGTCAGGAAGGTGGTTGAGCGGCGCAACCGCTTGGTGCAAGGGAAGCTGGAGCAGGAACGCCCACTTCTGCAGTGCCTGCCTCCAGCTCCCGTGCCGGAGTACGTCAACCACCAGGCCCGGGTGCGCAAGTGGAGCACCATCCAGGCAGCCGGACGGGACCTACACCGTACCCTCCCGGCTCATCGGAAAGGAGGTGCAGATACGCTTGTACGCCGAGCGTCTGGAAGTGTACTACAAGGGCCACTTGGTGGAACGCATGGAGCGGGTGCGCGGTGAAAGGGAGGCCAACGTCAATTACCGCCACGTCATCGGCTCCCTGGTGCGCAAGCCCGGGGCCTTCGCTCGCTACCGGTTCCGGGAGCAGATGTTTCCCACCATGACTTTCCGCTTGGCCTACGACGCCCTCAAGAGGTGGCGAGGCGAACGGACTGACGTGGAGTACCTGCGGATCCTGCACCTTGCGGCGACAACTATGGAGTCGACGGTGGACAGCGCCCTAGCCCTGCTGCTGGAGGCCGGTGAGCCCTTCGACTACGCCACGGTCAAGGAACTGGCGAACCCGGCTCCGCCGCGGGCGCCGGTGCTGAGCCTGTCCGGGATGCCGGACCTGAGGGTCTACGACTCCCTGCTGGCGGGGGTGGCCTGATGATGGAGGCCAACGCCATTAAGGTCCGGATCGGGGAGCTGTGCCACCAATTCCGGCTGCCCACCATGGGGGCGCAGTCGGTGTCCCGATTCACCGCCGCCGGGCACGGCGACGCCCTGGAGACCCTCTTGGAAGTGCTGGAGCAGGAGGCCGAGGACCGGAGGCAGCGCCGCATCGGCCGGCTGCGCACCGCATCCAGGCTGCCCGCCGGCAAGACCTGGGAGACCTTCGAGCACGACCGTGTGCCCCTGGCTCTGCGGCAGCAACTGGGCGAGCTGTCTGACGGCAGCTTCGTCGACCGAGGCGTCAACGTGCTGGCCTTCGGACTGCCCGGCACCGGCAAGACCCATGCACTGTGCGCCTTGGGCCACCGGCTGGTGGAAGCCGGACGCTCGGTGCTCTTCGCCCCGGCCTACCGGCTGGTGCAGGACCTGCTCGCCGCCAAGCGGGACCTGGCGCTACCGCGACAACTACGAAAGCTCGACAACTACGACTTCCTGCTGCTGGACGACCTGGGGTACCTGCCCCAAGGGGCCGAAGAGTCCGAGGTGCTCTTCACACTCATCGCCGAACGCTACGAACGCCGGTCCCTGGGCATCACGTCCAACCTGGTCTTCTCCCAGTGGGAGCACATCTTCGCCAACCCAATGGCCACGGCTGCGGCCATCGACCGGGTGGTCCACCACTCGGTCATCCTGGAATTCGACGTCCCCAGCTACCGCACCGGAGTGGCCCAGCAGCGCAGTCAGAAACAGGGGGTGAACCGGCAAGAATAATTGACGGAACCGGCAAAAGTAGTTGACGCTGAACAGGCGGGCCTGAGCCATATCTTTTGCTGGGGCTCGTTATCTGCTTGACGGCTTTGCTCGACTTTACGCAAAATCTAGGAAAAGTAATGGATGACATCACCTTTGTGCGTAGCCACTGGTGGTTGGTGTCGGAGGGTTTTTCACTATCGACCGCCAACTCCGATGTACAGAAACTCCCCGCCACTCTGTACCATCGTATTGCAGATTCCCTCGCTTATGCCGCTTAAAATGCGTAAAGTCCAGCTTTGCACAGTAATGTTTTTTTTCGTGTAAATGTCCATTCATTGTGCAAAGCCGCTCTGAGGATGCGTCGTTATTCCCGGGCCCACTGTGCCAGGGCCTTCTGGGGGATCTCCGAGGCCGAGGTGTGGTAGTGGTCCTGCCAGGAATGCTCCGGTATGCCGGTGAAGAGCATCAGGTTGAGCGGGTATTCCTCGCTGTCGGTTACGCGGCGGAAGTCGTCCCGGAAGAGGAAGGTGGGTTTGCCCAGGGCGATTGCCATTCCGAGTTCGATGCAGACGCCCTCGTCGGGCGGGCAGCCGTTGACGACTGCGAAGATGGCGTCGGCCCCTTCAACGTCCCGTTTGTCGGCCTGACCGACCTCGTGGGCCCAGCCGGGCTGGCTGAAATCCACTTGGTTATTTCGTTGAAAGGGTTCCCAGACCTCCAGGCCCAGGTCGCCTAGGGCCTGGATCAGCTCGGGGAGCAGGAGCCGTTTCTGCTGTTCGGAGAACCCGTAGGGACTGGCGAGATAGATGGTCTTCATGCGCCTCCGGTGGGTTCGGTGAGGATACGGGGCAGTCCCAGCATGGGGCCTGTGTCGTGGGTCGGTACGCCCTGGAGGTTCCAGTGCTTGCCGCAGGCGAGGCATTCGGCGAGCACACAGCCACCGGTGGCAATGTGGACTATGCCGGTATCCGATGGCGGGATAGCCGGAGTTGCCCGAGACAGCCGACACGGCTGTCTTTCAGTATGGATGTATTTCCTCACGGTCTCTCTGTGGATGCCCAACTCCCTCGCCATACCTCGAATGGACAACTCTTTACATACCAGCGCAGGGCAACCGCATTTGGGTTTTTGGTCGTTCCCGGCACCAACGGCTTGTTTTACTGCCGCTGCGTAACTCTGTGCCGGAAGTCTCTTCTCAGTTCACCGAAGAGACAGAGCGATTCGTTTGCGCTCTAGGTCGACTTCAAGCACGGTCACCCACACTCGCTGCTGAATTTTAACGATGTCCGAGGGGTTGCTGACGAAGCGGTCCGACAGCCTGCTGATGTGAATCAACCCGTCCTGGTGTACACCCAGATCGACAAAGGCGCCAAAACCGGTCACATTGGTTACCACCCCGGGCAGCTTCATGCCTGCCGTCAGGTCCCCGATCTGGTTTATCCCCTGGGCGAAGTGAAAGGGTTCAAATTCCTGGCGTGGATCCCGGCCGGGCCGGGCCAGTTCTTCGATGATGTCAGTCAATGTCGGCAGCCCAACGTTATCTCTGATGTAGCGACTGGGGTCAATCCTCTGGGCCATAGCAGCATTGCCCACCATCTGCACCAGCGATTGGCCCAGGCCTTGGGCAATGGCATCGACAACCCGGTAGGACTCGGGATGCACTGCACTGGCGTCCAGCGGATGGTCGCCGTCTCTGATGCGTAAGAACCCGGCAGCCTGCTCGAAAGCCTTGGGACCCAGGCGAGGCACTTTCTTCAGCGATTGCCGGGAGGCAAACGGGCCGTTGTCGTTCCGGTACTCCACAATTGCCTTGGCCAAACGAGGTCCAAGGCCAGAAACATACGAGAGCAACTGGCTGCTGGCCGTGTTCAGTTCCACGCCCACGCTGTTGACGCAGCTAGCAACCACGTCGTCGAGGCGCTGCCTCAATGCTTTCTGATCGACGTCGTGCTGGTACTGGCCCACACCGATGGACTTGGGGTCTATTTTGACCAATTCGGCCAACGGGTCCATCAGGCGCCGCCCAATGGAAACCGCCCCCCGCACGGTGATGTCCTGGTCGGGGAACTCGGTCCGCGCCGCATCCGAAGCCGAATAGACCGAGGCCCCGCTCTCGTTGACCATCACCACCGCAATCTGAGGGTCCAAATCCAGCTTCCTCAGAAAGGCTTCCGTCTCCCGGCCCGCGGTTCCGTTGCCCACCGCAATGGCTTCCACCTGGTATTGTCGGCAGAGCAGAAGCACCTTACTGGCGGCTTCCTCCCGCCCCCGCGACCCCAATAGCGGATAGACAGTATCCTGGTGCATCAGCCGGCCCTGCCGGTCCAAACAGACCAATTTGCAGCCCGCGCGGAAGCCGGGGTCCAGGGCCAGGATGTTCTTCTGGCCCAGGGCCGGAGCCAACAGCAACTGCCGCAGGTTGTCGGCGAATACCCTGATGGCCGCCTCTTCGGCGCGAAGCCTGACCTCCTTGCGGACCTCCGTTTCCATTGACGATTCCAACAGCGGCTTATAACGGTCCTTAATGGCCAGCCGAACCTGCTCAGATGCCTGGGTTGGCCCGCTAACAAAGAGCCTTTCCAGGATCGCTAACGCAGAGGAAACCGGAGGCGCTATATGCAACGAAAGCAACGCTTCCTTCTCTCCCCTGAACATGGCCAGTGCCCGGTGGGAAGGCACACCCGCAACAGGTTCCTGCCACTGGAAGTAATCCCGGTACTTGGCTGCCGCCTCTTCCTTACCCGAAGCCACCGTCGCCGAAAATACTCCCTCGTCCCAAAACAGCTCCCGAATTGCCCGCCGCGCTGTGGCGTCCTCGCTGACCCATTCGGCGATAATGTCCCTGGCGCCGCTCAGGGCGTCCTGGACATTTTTTACCTCAGTGTCGGGGTTCACGTACTCTGCAGCAGCCAGGCCGACGTCAAAATCTTCCTGGCCCCGAATATACAGAGCCAGGGGAGCCAACCCTTTTTCCCGGGCGATGGCAGCCCGAGTGCGTCGCTTGGGCCTGAAGGGCAAATATGCGTCCTCCAGGGCTGCCAAGGATTCAGCAGAGAGAACCGCCTGACCCAGTTCCTCCGTCAGAAGACCCTGCTTTTCCAGGGAAGACAGTATGGCCTCCCGACGATCCCCGAGTTCCCGAAGCTGCGACAGACGATCCCGAATATTGGAAATCGCCACCTCGTCCAGGGTGGCGGTATTCTCCTTCCTGTAACGTGCGATGAAGGGTACGGTTGCCCCGTCGTCCAGCAAGGCAACGGTGGCCACAACTTGCCTCCGCTCCAACTGAAGCTCGTGGGCAATTTGGGGAATCAAAAAATTATTCATGTTATTCATGGTGGTGGACGGTCCATCGGGTATCGTTAGCTATATTGTGCATGTTGTGTATGTATGGTCCTGCAGAATCCTTGTTGAAGCAATTTTCTATTGAGCAATGGCTGTTTAGGAATGGTCCTGTGAAAAGGGACACCACCTCTCCCATCGGCAGTTCTGAGCCTCTTGGGTTGAGGCGCATCCAATCTGCCAGGTGATTCTGGACGGTTGCTGGTTCCTGCCATTTATCAAAGAGAACCCGTTTTCCCGGCACATCCAAATTTGTGGCCTTAAGAGGACTCCGTTTGATCCGCCCGCGCTGTTCCGCCTCACCGCGTATCAGGCCTAGAAATCTGGCCGGAAAGCCCTGTTCGTGGAGATGTATTTCGGCAGTGAGGCCAACGCAAGCAAGGCCAGGGTCAAGATTTGGCAGAGCCGCGCAGGGACGAAATCAAAGGCGGAACGGATGGTCTCGGTGCGGAGGGATCTGCCGATGCTGGAACCACCGCCGGCGCCGGCCGGCAGACCGGCCTTGGCGGCCACCAGGGTCAGGTTGGCCACCGTGGCGGCCAGGTACAACTGGAATTTCGTCTTGGCGCGCCCGAAGTAGCGGGACTGGCGGATTCCCAGTTGGACCAGCCGCGCCAGCCGGTGCTCCACCACCACCCGGCGCTGCCGGTATTCGCTAAAGGCTTCACTCTGCTGCAGGGCCCGGGCCTGCTGCAATAAAGCCTCCTGCGGGTGCAGTTGCACCGTCCGTCCTGTGCCCGGCGCCGCGGCCACGCACTGGGTCCGCAGCGGGCACACCCCGCAGACCGCTCCATCGAACTGGAAGGCCTTCAGTTGGTGCGTCCGGCCTGTTGCTGCGGTGCGAGTACCCAAGGGCCGGATTCTCCCGGGTAACGTTCCCCACCGGACAGGTGCAGGTGCCCGCCTCCAGGTCGATATGGAAGTCCTCTTTCGGAAAGTGTTTCCGGTTTGGGCGTCCCGGCACCCTGGCAATCAGGGTGCGGCCTGCGTCGGCGAAGGCCTGCCTGGTATCGCCGTCGCCGTAGGCGGCATCGCCCATGGCCTCCTCTACCGGCACACCGGCGTTGGCTTCGCTCTGCTCCACCAGTTCCAGCGCCCCCAGATTGTCGGGAGCGTTGCCGGGCAATACCTCCATGGCGGTGATCAGCTGGGTGCCGGTGTCCACCACAATCGCCGCCTTGTGCCCGTCGAAACGTCTACTCCTGCTCTTGTGGCCGTGGCGCATCTCAAGGTCATGCACCGACATCATACGGTCCCGGCTCACCCCATCCTTGAGGCTCACTCCGTCATCAGTGCGCTCCACGTCCTGGAGCAGCAACCGGCCCAGCAACTCCGCCGCCGCCACTATCTGCTGACGCTCCTCACCGTTCTCCCCCAGCGCCTGCCGCGACAACTCCAGCAGCCGGTCCGCGTCGGCCACAATCCCGGCCAGCAGGGCCGTGCGCGCCCGATTGTCCGACCAGTCCATGGCCGCCTCGCCCTTGATGCTGGAGGCCAGGTACCGCCCGTATCACCGGGCCTTGGCCCATTTCCCGGCGCTGATTCCCTCAACCTGCGACAGCACCCGCAGCAGCTTGACGATCCCGTCGGTCAACAGGTTGTAAGTGTCCCTCACCGCGCCCCGGCCCAGGATGTTGGTTGTGTCCAGCGCCACCCGCATGCTCCGTCTTTTCAGGTACCCCGACTCCCGGGCCAGCCACAGGCTGGACTCGAACACCTCCCGCACCTTGTCGTGCAGGATCAGCTGGGCGCGAAACACCTGGAGCGTGTTCTTGGCGAAGGGCCTATCCTCCACCTCAATCCCCAACGCCACTTTCCAGCGGATGTCGAAGTCGGCCCGGGCCTTGGCCTCGGCGTCACTCACCTTGTCGTGGGACTGGAGCAGGGAGCCGTGGCCAGCAGGCTGGGCGGTACGCTGTCCCTGCCGTTGTCCAAGAAGTAGAACGCCGCGAAATCGGCGTCCCGGAACAACCGGCCCCGCAGTGATGCCATCAGACCGTAGAAAGTGTCCCGCCCCACATGGTCCAGGTACAACCGGTCCGCTTCCCAGAGGCCCCTCTGGTCCGAACGCTCTCCCAGCATTCTCAGCCCTCGCTATGCTTTTTGACCCCAAGTATAGCCGCTGGCCGGCCAACGCCACTTTCCGGCCAGATTTCTAGGCCGAGCGGAGAGACTCGGCATCGGCCGAGGCGAGCTGCAGCTGGTGCGCGCCGAGACCCTCGAAGAGTTGCTCGCGACAGGTGAAAACCAGGATCTGTACGCGCTGAGCAGCGTGCGAGAGGATGTCGAACATCAGCCGCATCCGCTGGTCGTCGGAAAACACGAGCGCATCGTCCAGGATCACGGCGGCGGGTGCGCCTTGATCAATCAGCATTTCAGCGAAGGCCAAGCGAACGAGGACGGCGATCTGTTCCTGAGTACCAATGCTCAGATGATCGAAGCTTTCTTCGTATCCCGCGTGGCGGGACATGCCGGTGATGTACAGGTCTTCGTTTATGCCGATTTCGGCGTTGGGGAAGAGCATTTGGAGGTACGGATGGACGCGATTGACGACTGGGGCGAGGTAGCGCTCTCTGGCTTCGCTCTCGGCCGCGCGAAGCGTCTCGGACAGGAGGTCAAGGACCTCCAGTTCGCGTTCAAAACGGTCGCGTCGGCGTGTCGCTTGTTCGAGTTCGTGCTGCGTATGTTCGATGGCTTCGTCAATGCCGGCGCTATCGTGAACTTCGATGCGTTCACGCAGGCGGACGCTCTCGATTCTCAAGTCAACTCGTGAGCTTGCGCGTTGCTCGATCGCCGTCTGCAGTCGTGAGATCCGAGCTTCCAGTTGCGTCCTGGCGCTGGACGGTCGCTCCTCCTCCAGCGAGGAGACGGCTTGTTGTTGTTCCGTCACAGCCTGCGCCGCTGTTTCAGACGCCGCTGCGAGTTGCTGATCGGGTACGGCTTCGGCATCGCTCCGGAGCCTTTCATCGCGCCTTTCAACCAACTCGGTTTGACTATCCACAGCGTTTTGCAGTGTGCGCACTTCTACACTGAGGTCTGCGACGGCGCGTGCCCTCCCATTCACTGCCTCGCGAGCGATCCGTTCCTCGTCCCTCGCCTTCTGTAGTTCTGACTGAGCCGAGTCCAAGGCAGCCTCTGCGTGATCCCTCTGCGGTACCTGAACCGTATCCTCTTCTGCCGGCAAGGCCTCCAGTGCTTGGCGCAACTCGTCGATTCGTGGCTGCAGTGTCGGTGCGCTACCGGGCGGCGCGAGCCGCTCCAGTTCCCGACGGGCTGCGCTGGCAGTAGCCTCGAGATCGCGCCGTTGGTCACGCAGGATCTGTGCGTCGACAAGCGTGTTCGCACCGACTTCACTGAGTGCGGCATGAAGCTCTGCTCTTGCTTCCCGTTCTGCGCGCAAGAGCTGATCGCGGTCAGCGACGGCCGGCTCGATGAGAATCCGTCCCCGCTCGGGGATGGTGATGGCGACCGGCTCGACCGCCTCGACCGTCGTGGGCGGGTCTGTCAACGGAACGCCGTCGGCCTCAATGCCGGCAAGACGGTCGCTGGGGATCTCAAAGCTGATACGAGTGGCCGCGACACTGAGCCGGGCATTTGCCTGCTCGGCGATGTCGGCGGCATGGCGGATGCGTTGTAGAGATTCGTCCGTGACCTTTATCTGCTCCGACTGACGCTGGGCATCAGCGAATCGTTCCTGCGCAGCTTCGACATCGCTTTGCTGGCGGAGCAGGTCGTTCAACTCTGCGGAGCGAGTGATTCGATCTAGGATACGGCGCCAGCTTGCCTCGGACAGCATTGCTGCTTCAACGGCTGCTTCGGCGTTGGTCGCAACCTGCCGAAGCTCTTCTAGTGAGGCCAGCGATTCTCGCTCGTGTTCTTGCAGTTCCTTCAAGCGCTCGGTCTCTTGTCTCAACTGATCCTGATCCGTCTTGAGCTCTGCTCGCCGGGATCCGCGCTCGGATTGGGCGCGTTCGGCTTGCTCCAACTGCCCCTGCCGGTTCTGCAGTTCGCTGCGAGCCACCTCTAGCTGCAGGTCGTGCCGCATCACCTCGTCAAGCTGGTCCTGAGCCTCCTTACGTTCCTCCTGATCGATTCGGTCCTGACTGCCCTCCTCCAGCCGCTTGAGCCGTCCTGCCGTCTCCGCCAACTGCTCGAGCGTTTGCGACATCACCTTCTGTTGCTGTTGTTGCTCGCTGAGACGTTTTTCGAGATCACTGACATTATCAAGCGTTTCCTTGTATACGCCGCGCGGCCGACGCTGGGCCGCAGTTACAAATTCGCCCCGCTGTTGTTCGATGACCTGCGGCAACTCTCTGCCACGCCGGCCGCCCAGGACCGTGCCGACCTCGGACTCCAGCCCGGCGCTGAGACTCGCCAGTGCCGAATGGGGCAGGTGCGGTCTGCCGAATGACTGTCCCTGCTGAACCCAGAGGACGCCCCACATGCCAAGCGTTTCCGAAGTCGCCCCCCGGTTGCCGGCCTCGGAGAAACCCAGAAGGTTGCGCAACTTGTTTTCGGCAGCGTCCGCTTCGAGCAGTGTTCCATCAGGGCATTGCAGCCGCGCAAGGGGGCTCTTGACGAAGCGCTTGGTCAGCGTGTACTCAGCGCCATTGACTTGAAACACCAGTTCAACGACCGGTGCCGCGCCACTTCGATCGTTCTGCAGTGCCCTGATTGGCCCCGCCCCGGAGCTGTAGCGCTCGAACAGCACTGCTCGAAGCGCATCCAACAGGGTCGATTTGCCAAGCTCGTTCGGCCCAACGACCAGATTGAGACCGTCGCCGAGCTCGCCCAACTGTGTCGGCACGGTGAAGCACTTGAACTGGTTGACTGAGAGCTTGCGCAGTTTCATCGTTGCCCTGATTCAAGCTTCATGTGTTCGATGTAAAGTCGATGAAGAGCGGCACGAGCGAGTTGGGCGTCCCCCCCCCCTGCCTCCATGATTCCTCGAAGCCTGTCAGCAGCGGCGCGCACAATCCCACCAGGATCAATACTGTCGAGGTCGTCGTCGGTGGGTTCTGGAAACAGCTGCCCTCGGTCGATCCGAAGATGATAGAGCGCTGCCGCCGCCCCCTCGACGATCAGTTCCTCGAAGTGCAGCAGGTCAGCCAGTGAGAGCGCTCCTGAAAGTTTCAGATCGACCAGTGTGTGGGTGAGGTCGCCGTTCAGGTTCCGCAATTTGTGTTCAAGTAGATCTACGTCTTCCAGGTTCTCCACGCGCTCATCGATCGATTCCCAGCGGTACTGACCTGTCGAGAGCGGAGTGACCTGGGGCAACTCCTTCGGACTGTCGATTTCTACCAGCAGGGCTGTGCCTCTACCGCGCGTCTGAAACGAGTCCGTCTCGGGCGTGCCGCTGTACCAGCAGCGCTCGTTTACCTGAAGCTCTCCGTGCCAATCGCCTAGCGCCAGGTAGTCAAGTCGAGCGAGCTGCGGCCGCGTGGGGTCGATCGGGTTGGCTCTCTGTTCCTCATTTGTGTCGAAGCCATAGACGGCGCCATGAGCCAGGCCGATACGGATCAAGTGGGCTTCGTTAACCTGATCGTCCATCCAGGCGGTCGGGTCATTGAGCGTACGACGATGTTGGAGAGGAGCCGGAAGCAGGACGGCGGCATCTTGCTCGATGACGGTGGCGGCAGATTCGGTATGCGCGTGAATGTTGTCAGGCAGGCCACGTTTTCGAAGCTGGTCCCACAGTCCATTGGGTTGGTACGGATCATGGTTTCCCGGCAACAGATGCCACTGTACGGAGGTGTAAGCACGCATTCGCTCGACGACCTGGTTGCGCGTGTGGGGAGAGGGAGTTGCATGGTCATAGATATCGCCCGCCACCAGTACATGGCTCACGTCGTGCTCGTAGGCGAGATTTCCGATGCGCGTGATCGCATCCAGCCTCGCCAGTTGGAGCCCGCCCATCGCGGTATCATCGACGAAGCGAAACACCTTGCCGATCTGCCAGTCGGCAGTATGGATGAAGCGGAATGGCATTGCCTAAACGGTTCCCCTTAATGTACGCAGTGACTGCCTCGATTTTATGGAACATATGTCACAAATGCAAGATATAGCATCCTAACTGATAGGTGTCCGACAATGTGCGAGGGAAGTGCAAACCCTTATTTCAACCAATAAACAAATCTCTAGGGGCGAAACGCCCGCTCTTGCATCAAGCCGGATTAGGTGGTTGAGCAAAACCTAAGCAATCGCTTATGCGCCTCCGTCACGCACGGGGGAGCCGTTTCTAGGTTCTGTTGACATTTGCATTTGTAACCGATGTGCAGGCCCATTTCATGTCATTCCAAGTGCAGGAAAGCACTAATGGCCTTGAATCGGAGTGATAAGTCCAGGATTCTTCGTCGCCATTTCCCCGGAATGACCCGCAACAGCGAAATGTCAACAGGACCTAGCAAAGTAACAACGTCGTGAAATATCCGTACCCATACCCCGCTAAGTAACCCTCATGGACCCCGATGGCTGCCTTGGAAAATGTCGAATCCAACATTGCTCTCTTGTGTAGGGGGCTGTCCAGCCAAGTGTTGACCGCCGCCTGAGGGCTCTGATGTCCCCGAGACCCGAAGTATAGATTCTCAGCAACTCCTTGCCACTTGAGGTTCGGACAATCGTAACCCGCTGCAATGGCTCGTTGCCGGTAGTCCAAGCCTGACCTGTTCGTATGGTCAAAGTAACCTCTGTCTGACATGTCTCGACTGTGCGCCCGCGCTATGGCTTGCAATTTGGGATCCCAAGTCATTTCGCGGATCCCGCGCTGGTTGCGTTCCTGGTTGATGAGAGAGACGATTGCCCGCTCGTGCTGTTCCTGTTTCTTGTCCTCGTTGGCAACCCGTGTTTGGCTCTCCATTTCCTGAATGGTCACCCGGGTTTGCCTCTCAATTCCCTCGTTAGCCGTCCGGGTTTGCTTCTCAATTCCCTCGTTGGCCACCCGCGTTTGCCTCTCAATTCCCTCGTTAGCCGTCCGGGTTTGCTTCTCAATTCCCTCTTTGGCCACCCGCGTTTGAGCTCGCTCCTCTTGGCGTTGAGATTGCTCCTTGGCATTTCCCACCACGAAGGTTTTCACCGCCTCAACTTGAGTATCGAAGCGCAGGCCTGCGAACACCGCCAGACATGCCAGTGAGCCAATGAGCACCACCACAAAGCCGATCCGCCAAGGTCTTTGCCTTCTACGGACAGCGTTGTAGTGATTCCCACCTTTTGGTTGCCTGTGATGAGTATGGAAAGACCAGTTATGGAAGTGGCTGTAGGGCATGATTCCTCGACCAGTCGCTGGGTCGTCTATGGTTCTAAGCCATGCTGTCAGCTACCGACTCGCCCAAAAGTGGCCCAGGTACCGATCTCGAAACGTGCGCAAAAATCTCGTTTGCCAAGAATCAAAAAGGCCGGAGCACCAACTCTCGCCCTGGCCACTCTTCGCACGACCCATATGGCCACGTTGTTGTCGGCAAGGTCCTCGTCGACCAGCTCCAGGCAGTCGTCGCAACCGGCAACGGCCTCCAGCTCATCGGTCCAGAGCGCGCGGACAGGCTCTGCCCTGCAGAGGGGGACTTCCCCGGGGCCGTAGTGGACGGCGTGCCCCATCTTGGCGTCCATCTTCCTGAGGGCGGCTTTCAGCCGTTCCGCCTGCTCCCCGGAGAGGGGCTCGTCCTCCGTCATGGCGGCGGCGTAGGCCCGGTGGGCGGGGACCACCAGCAACCACGTCCCGTCGGGGGTCATGGTCCAGAGCGCCACGGCCGTGCCTCCTCTTGTTCCGTCCCTCCCAGGATACAGGGCAGCCGCCATGCCCTGCTGCTGTGCGCCGGTCCGTCAACGCCCAGGGGAGGGCATTCACCGGCCCGTGGGAGGGCTGTCATTATTCAGGAGATCAAAGTCCTTCCGGACGTTGAAATCTACTTCTCCAGGCAGGATGAGACGCTGGCGACAGGCCGGAGGGCGAAGCGCCACGTCGGGGAGCTGGTCCTCAATGGAAAATGCCTGAGGGTCAGAGTT
Source organism: Dehalococcoidia bacterium (assembly GCA_965226875.1). Classification (GTDB taxonomy): domain Bacteria; phylum Chloroflexota; class Dehalococcoidia; order Lucifugimonadales; family UBA3495; genus VXOI01. The sequence goes on from OZ245439.1 coordinate 771,881, forward strand.
GGCGACGACTCCAGCGTCCCGCAGCCTGTGCTGCTCCTTTGGCCGAGTGCTTTCGAGTTGAACGTCGACGATGGGGTTGCCGAGATAATCGACGCAAGTAGGCGTGTTGTCGCACGCGTGGGGGATGAGGCCGAACATGAACTTCGGCGGGCCGAACATGAACCGTGTTGTCGCACGCGTGGGGGATGAGGTCCAGTTCAGCGCCTTTAACGTCACCTACAATCAGGCACTTGAGCATGGAGGATTGGAGGAAATAACGCCTGCTTGCTTCGGACCCTATTGGGCAGTGGGTGAGGAGTTCAGATCTGTCGAGACTCCTTAGGTTGTGTTGACATTTCAGCGCAACCAGATGAGAGCGGCGGTGAAATGCAGAAAGCCCAGGTATCTGGTGTCCAGTTTCTCAAACCGGGAGAATATCCGGCGATAGTGTTTTATCTTGTTGATGAAGCATTCGACCAGATGGCGCTCCCGGTACAGATGCCGGTCATAGCCGGCGGGTTCCTTCCGGTTTGAGCGGGGCGGAATGACCGCAGTCATGCCCAGGGCCAGGATGTGCTCGCGAAACTCCTGGGAGTCATATCCTTTATCAGCCAGCACCTGCTCTCCAGCGTAACCGGCGATCAATTCCTCTGCCTGGGTGATGTCGTGCCGTTGCCCTCCGGTCAGGATGAATCGCAAGGGGTTGCCCAAGCCGTCCACGCTCACGTGGATCTTGGTGCTGAACCCGCCCCGGCTGCGGCCCAGAGCCTGGCAAGCCTGTCCCCCGTTTTTGGGGGCGCCCCCGCCGCGCATGGGTGCGCCCGAACCACCGTGCTGTCAATGATCAGGTATTCCAGGTCCGGGTCGCCGGAGAAATGTTGAAGCATCTGTTCCCAGACGCCTTTGTCAGCCCAACGGGCGAATCGTTTATAGACACTGTTCCAATTCCCGTATTCGGCCGGAAGCAGCCGCCATTGGGCGCCGGAGCGGTTAATCCACAGCACGGCCTCGACAAATCGCTGGCAATCTTCTTCCTGAGCGACATACAGGCCGGCGCAGCCACGCAGGAAATCGAGAATCCTGTCCCATTGTTCTGCTGGCAACTTAACATTTGACATACAAGCATCATAACCAAAATGTCAACACAACCTAGTCAAAAGGAAAGGCTCACTGGGGCGCAACCCGGTGTGCCTCACAGAGAAGGATGAGAACGCGAATGCCGCCGCCACCCTTGTAGATCAGCGGAGCTGGGGTGACCCGTACTATCGACCTCGGTCTGATGAGGAGCAGGGCCTTCTCACTGGGGCCGCCGGTCGAGAAGGCTGCCCCAAGGGCTAGCCAACGCCATTGGTGCCCCTCCGCAACACCCTCCCAGGCAGAGCCCCAGTGTGCTCTGCTTCATCAATGACCACCTCCCCGTTCACCACCACCGTCGAGATGCCCGTGGCGTATTGGTGGGGGTCGTCATAGGTCGCTACCTCCGCTACGGTGTCCGGGTCGAAGACCGTGACGTCGGCCCAGTTGCCCTCTTTCAGGGTGCCACGATCCACCAACCGCAGGGCCGCCGCCGACCCACCAGTCATCTTGTGGACGGCGGTGTGCAGAGGCATCAGGCCCAGGTCACGGACGTAGTGGCCGAGGACTCGGACGAAGGTGCCGTAGAAGCGGGGGTGCGGCTTCCCCTGGGCGGTGATACCGTAGGGCGCCAATGAGTTACCGTCGGAGCCCACCAGGACCATGGGCGAGCGCAGGATTTCCTGCACGTCCTCTTCCGCCATCGAGGTAACCACGATGCGGGTATGCCCCTTGTCGGCCAAGAGGATGTCGCAGGCGGCGTCCAACTGATCGATGCCCCTGGCCTGGGCCACTTGGCCCACCGTCTGGCCTGCCAGCTCGGGCATCTCGGGGCTGATGGCGATGCGAACGGCGTGCCATGAATCCACTCACCCGAAATTGTTGAGGCCATCCTGCAGGATCTCACCCCGCATGCGCTCCCTGACTTCGCCGTCCCGCAGTCGCTGGAGCATGGGCTCCACCCCTCCCTCCTGCACCCAGACGGGGAGCAGGTTGCGCAGAGGGTTGGTGCCTGCAGTGTAAGGATATTGATCGCAGAACAGGTCGATGCCCCGTTCCCTCGCCTCGCTGATTATCGACAGCAGCGACGGCACGTCGCCCCAGTTGTCCGTGCCCGAGAGCTTCAGGTGGGCGATCTGCACTCGCACTCCGGCATTCTCGCCGATGCCAATGGCCTCGTGTACTGCCTCGAACACATGGTTGGCCTCGTCGCGGATGTGCGAGGCATAGGTGGCGCCGTGCTGGCGCAAGACATCTGCCAAGGCCAGCAACTCCTCGCTCCGGGCATAGTTGCCCGGCGCAGTGAACAGCCCGGTGGACATGCCCAGGGCGCCCGCTTCCAGGCCCTCGGCCAGGAGTTGCTGCATATGTGAGAGATCGCTGGCGGTGGGGTCCCGCGCCTCAAGGCCCATGGTCATTAGACGCAGGGTCGCGTGGCCCACCTGCATCACCGTGTTCACCGAGGTGGCTGGGAAGCCGTCCAGGTACTCGGCAAAGGTGCGCGGCTCGTAGTCCAGCCAAGGAGCCCCGGCCCTCAGGTAGTCCTGAAGGTCCTGGGCCTTGCCAGGCAACACAGGCGCAGTGGAGTAGCCGCAGTTGCCCACCACCTCCGTGGTGACCCTCTGGCGCACCTTGCTCTCGGCCAGTGGATTCAGAGGGAGGGTGAAGTCGGAGTGGGTGTGGATGTCGATGAAACCCGGAGCGACGATCTGTCCCGAGGCATAGATCTCCCGTTGCGCCTCCAGGTCTTCGCAGTCTCCCACAGCAGTGATGCGTCCATTTCTAATAGCAACGTCCGCCCGCCGCGCCGGTGTCCCATTCCCGTCAATCACCTGTCCACCACGGATCGATAGGTCTTCCATCCGTTGCTCCTCGATATCGGGTCCGATGGCCAGTGAGTCTACCGCCAGCTACGAGCCGGCTAATAGCTCCTGGACTAGTAGACCACCATCATTGAAACGATGGCTGGTAAAATGTGAGAGGATTGTTCAGCGTCAACTACTTTTGCCGGTTCCGTCAATTATTCTTGCCGGTTCACCCCCTGTTTCTGACTGCGCTGCTGGGCCACTCCGGTGCGGTAGCTGGGGACGTCGAATTCCAGGATGACCGAGTGGTGGACCACCCGGTCGATGGCCGCAGCCGTGGCCATTGGGTTGGCGAAGATGTGCTCCCACTGGGAGAAGACCAGGTTGGACGTGATGCCCAGGGACCGGCGTTCGTAGCGTTCGGCGATGAGCGTGAAGAGCACCTCGGACTCCTCGGCCCCTTGGGGCAGGTACCCCAGGTCGTCCAGCAGCAGGAAGTCGTAGTTGTCGAGCTTTCGTAATTGTCGCGGCAGCGCCAGGTCCCGCTTGGCGGCGAGCAGGTCCTGCACCAGCCGGTAGGCCGGGGCGAAGAGGACCGAGCGTCCGGCTTCCACCAGCCGGTGGCCCAAGGCGCACAGTGCATGGGTCTTGCCGGTGCCGGGCAGTCCGAAGGCCAGCACGTTGACGCCTCGGTCGACGAAGCTGCCGTCAGACAGCTCGCCCAGTTGCTGCCGCAGAGCCAGGGGCACACGGTCGTGCTCGAAGGTCTCCCAGGTCTTGCCCGCCGGCAGTCTGGACGCGGTGCGCAGCCGGCCGATGCGGCGCTGCCTCCGGTCCTCGGCCTCCTGCTCCAGCACTTCCAAGAGGGTCTCCAGGGCGTCGCCGTGCCCGGCGGCGGTGAATCGGGACACCGACTGCGCCCCCATGGTGGGCAGCCGGAATTGGTGGCACAGCTCCCCGATCCGGACCTTAATGGCGTTGGCCTCCATCATCAGGCCACCCCCGCCAGCAGGGAGTCGTAGACCCTCAGGTCCGGCATCCCGGACAGGCTCAGCACCGGCGCCCGCGGCGGAGCCGGGTTCGCCAGTTCCTTGACCGTGGCGTAGTCGAAGGGCTCACCGGCCTCCAGCAGCAGGGCTAGGGCGCTGTCCACCGTCGACTCCATAGTTGTCGCCGCAAGGTGCAGGATCCGCAGGTACTCCACGTCAGTCCGTTCGCCTCGCCACCTCTTGAGGGCGTCGTAGGCCAAGCGGAAGGTCATGGTGGGAAACATCTGCTCCCGGAACCGGTAGCGAGCGAAGGCCCCGGGCTTGCGCACCAGGGCCTGCCCTCGGCCACGACCGGGGGAGCCGATGACGTGGCGGTAATTGACGTTGGCCTCCCTTTCACCGCGCACCCGCTCCATGCGTTCCACCAAGTGGCCCTTGTAGTACACTTCCAGACGCTCGGCGTACAGGCGTATCTGCACCTCCTTTCCGATGAGCCGGGAGGGGACGGTGTAGGTCCGTCCGGCCGCCTGGATGGTGCTCCACTTGCGCACCCGGGCCTGGTGGTTGACGTACTCCGGCACCGGAGCTGGGGGCAGGCACTGGAGACGTGGGCGTTCCTGCTCCAGTTTCCCTTGCACCAGGCGGTTGCGCCGCTCAACCATCTTCCTGACGAAACCGTTGTAGGACTCGGCGGAATCGAAGTCCCGGCTGCCCCGCAGCATCAGGGCCTGGTCCAAAGCGTCCTTCAGCCGGTAATGAGCCTGCTCGGCCACGCCATTCTCGTGGGATTCCCCGGAATTGATCAGCGTGGCCTCGAGCCCGTAGTGCTCCAGGAGCTCGGCGTAGTTGTCGTTCAGGGCCCGGCCGCGGCTGCGCTTTATCTCATGGGTGAGGGCCGAGCTGTTGTCGGAGCGTATGACCTGGGGCGCGCCGCCCAGTTCCCAGAGCGCGTTCTGCAGTCCCTGCTTCAGGGCCACAAAGGTCTCGCCGGCAACCACCTCGGCGTAGCGCCACCCTGAATGGCTCAACACCAGCTGGAACAGCAGGTGGCGGTAGCGCCGGCCGCCGATGGTTACTCCCAGAGAGTTGCAGTGGGTGAAGTCGAGCTGCGCCTCCCGGCCAGGTGGATGCTCCTGGGGGAAGTAGACCTCCTGATCCGGACCGTTGAGTGCCCGCCAGTCCTGTAATCGGCGTTGCAGGGTGCGGAGCTGGGAGGCGCTGAACCGGCCGGGGGATTTCTCCTCCAGCCACTCGATAATTGTCGTTGCCCTGAGCCTGCCGGCGGCCTTGCCTTGGAGCAGGGGCAGGATTTCTTCCTCCCAGACGCCGTCAAAGGGATCGGGACGGGTGCGCCACCGGCGCTCCTGCTTGGTCTCCGAGGGCAACGGGCCACACTGCCACTTCCGCGCCGACCGCTCGCTCATCCCCGCCATGGCCGCCGCCGTCTGTTGTTTCTTTCCTTCCATCTGTCTTTGCCTCAGTAATGCGACTTGCTGATCCGTAACCAATCCGGCACCTCCTGTACCGGATGATTACCACATGTGACCGGCAAAAATAGTCGTCGCCACCGGCAAGACTAATTGTCGTTGATCACTCAAGCCTTGGCTGAAAGAGTGCTGGTGCATCCCGCCACAGGGCAACGCCGAGTTCGTCTGCGCCATGGAGGACGTGCTGGAGGTCTACCACCGTCAATTCGGGGACAACGAGGTGCTGGTGTGCCTGGACGAAACCAGCAAACAGCTGGTGAAGGAGACCCGCCAGCCCCTCCCGCCGCAGCCCAGGGCTGCCATGGCGTACGATTATGAATACCAGCGCAACGGAGTGAGCAACCGGTTCATGCTATTCGCCCCCTTGGAGGGGTGGCGGCGGGTGGAGGTCACCGAGCGACGCACCCGGACCGATTGGGCGCGAGTGGTACGGAAACTGGTGGATGAGGACTACCCCGACAAGGAGCGGATAGTGCTGGTGATGGACAACTTGAACACCCATCATCCGGCTTCTCTGTACCAGGCTTTTGAGCCGGCCGAAGCGAGGCGTATCGCTGAACGGCTGGAGATTCATTACACGCCGAAGCACGGGAGTTGGCTCAATATGGCCGAGATCGAACTGGGAGTTCTGGCCCGGCAATGCCTGGACCGCCGGATTCCCGGGCAGGTAGTCCTGGAACAAGAGACCAAGGCGTGGCAGAACCAACGAAACCGTGACTCAATACGGGTGGACTGGCGCTTCACCACCAAGGACGCCCGCATCAAACTGAGGTCGCTATACCCATCACTCCAACGATGACAGACTACTAGCGGAGGTGGTCCCGGATGGCAAAGGATTCTTCTGTCGGTTCACTAGGTTCTGTTGACATTTCGCTGTTGCGGGTCATTCCGGGGAAATAGCGACGAAGAATCCTGGACTTATCACTCCGATTCAAGGCCATTAGTGCTTTCCTGCACTTGGAATGACATGAAATGGGCCTGCACATCGGTTACAAATGCAAATGTCAACAGAACCTAATCAGTGTGACCAGCATATTTGGCAGTAGCGAAAGCCAGGTCTCAAGTCAGCAGGTCCGTGGTGGCCGAATTTTTGCACTGTTTGGGGGCAGCGAGATCGACCTGCGGCGCGCTGCCCTATCCGACGGCCAAGCGGCAGTTCAGGTCCTCGCCATTTTCGGGAGCGTCAGGCTTACCGTGCCGGAAGACTGGGCGGTTAATGCCCGAACCGGAGCGGTTTTAGGCAGCATAGACTACAGACGCGCCGGACCGGCCTCGTCCGCAACCCAACTCACCCTGTCAGGGTTCTCCCTCTTTGGCAGAATAAAAATAAGGTCCTGAACTGGCGGGCAACCAGGGGACTCTATTGCGTTGGATCCCCATGACCTGCACCCGTTCACCCTCAGCCCCCGGGAATTAAGGGCAAGGGTGCGTTTGCTCAATTCAGCAGCGGCGCGACCTCGGTTTGGATGCGTTCTATCTGCGCCGGGTCGGGCCAGGTGGGGCCTACCATCACCGTCTGGGCCCCCGCGTCGATGTAGGCTTGCAGCTTCGCGGCGCAGTCTTCCGGCCGTCCGAAAGCGCAGGCGTTCTCCACGTCGTACTGCGGGCCGTAGTAGGCGTGGGTGAAGGCTTCCAGTTCGCGCTTGGCCCGGTCGCGGTCGGCGTCAACGTAGGTGTAGATGAGCTTGGCCGATTGCAACGTGTCAGGGTTCTTGCCTGCGGCGGCGGCGTAGTCGCGCACCTTGCCCCAGGCTTGGGTGAAGACCTCGGGGCTGGCGGCGCCGCCGGCGACCCAGCCGTCGGTCTGCTCGGCGGCCCGTTGCAGTGCGGTGTCGGCGGAGCCGCCGATGATGATGGGGATGGACGGCTGCTGCACCGGCTTGGGGTCGATGTTTACGTTGTCCATCGAGAAGTAGCGGCCGTGATGGGTGACATCGCGCTCGCTCCACAGGCGGCGCATGACCTCGAGGCCCTCGTTGAAACGGCTCACCCGGCGGCGCACGTCGACGCCCAGGGGGCCGAACTCGTTGTCGCGTCCGCCCAGTGAGATGCCCAGCGTCAGCCGCCCGCCGGACAGGTAGTCGAGCGTCGAGGTAGTCTTGGCCGCGAGTATCGGGTTGCGCAGGACGAACAGCAAGACCGCGGTTCCCAGGCGCACCCGTTCGGTGACCGCGGCGGCGACGGTCAGCAGGGCCATCGGGTCGATTATGTTGTTGGGGTGAAAGATACGGTCAATGACCCACAGAGAATCGTAGCCTAGCTCCTCAGCCCGGCGGAAGAAGGCGGAGAACTCGGCGAGAGTCGGCGGCGCTCCGCCGAAACCGCCGGGAACCAGGATGCCCAGTTTCGCGCTGGTTGCCATAACGAACCTCCTGCGCTACGGTTCCGTGTCGTACTCCACCTTACCGTTCCTGATGGTTACTACCCGGCCAGTCAAGGCGATGGCCCGGCGTCTGGCCTTCATCGTGGCCCGGCGCATCGCCGCTTCCAAGCCGGGGTCGGGTTGGCCGCTGCTGTACCGCCACACCCAACCCTCGCTCTCCGCATTGGCTGATAGCTGGTCATCCGTGTCAGTCTTTTCCTTGCTGGTCATTGCCTTTCCTCCGGTATCTCACGGACTTCCCATTCGTCCACCAAATCCTGGTAGAGGTGCTGGAAATTGTGCCAACTCGCATGATAGCGACGGCGAATTATATCATCCGGTACGTGATGTCCGCCTTCTAGTACACGCTGCCGAACCCGGGCTATCGCCGCTTCTGGGGACAAAAGACGCAGGAAGATTAACTTCACCCAATAGCCTTGTTCCTGCCAGCGCGGAATCATTCGGGCATAGCCCCGTCCGCTCAGCGTGGTTTCGAAAGCGAAATTTTCGCCCCTACTCACGCAGGCGTCAATCATCTCCAGCATCATCCGCCCCGCCTGAATCGCCGCCCTTTCCGGTTGCAGCGGATTCAGGCCGGCGGCCAAGAGGTCGGCGTTGATGAATGTGGGGCATTCCGCCTCGTTGGGCAGAAACTCTCTGGCGAAAGTGGTCTTGCCGGCCCCGTTGGGCCCGGCGATGATGAGGATTCGCTTCGCGGGGTTGTTTGTCATACTGGCCCTTAAACCGCCCCCGATTCCCGCAGGGCCGCTACCTCAGCATCGGTGTAGCCCAACAGCCCGGTCAGCACGCCGTCCGTGTCTTCGCCGAGGGTTGGCGGGGGCGCGAAAGCGTCGGGGCCGCCGGTCTTGATGGGGTTGCCGGCGGTGCGATACGTTCCGGCGGTGGGATGGTCGATTTCCACCACCATGTCGCGGAGTTGCACCTGTGGGTCGGCCAGCGCCTCGGCTATGTTGTTGACCGGCCCGCCGGGAACGTCCCATTTCAGGAGCAGAGTCTCCCACTCGGAGCGCGGTTTGGTGACGAAGCCAGCAGTCAGCGCCTCTTCCAGCACGGCGCGATTCTCGATACGGGCGGGGGCGGTCGTGAATCGGAGGTCCTCGTCCATACCTTGCAATCCATCTACCTCTCCCGACATCATGCGCAGCGTCTTCATGGCGAATTCCTGGCTGGCACAATGTACCTGCACGTACCTGCCGTCGGCGCACTGGTAGGCTCCGACTGGAAGATTGGACGGGTGACCGGAGCCGATGGGCTGGGGCACTTCGCCGGACACCAGGTAGAATTGGCCCAGGTGGGCTTGCAGGGCAATCTGAACGTCCAGCAGGGAGATGTCCAGGCGGCGCCCCTCGCCGGTTACCCGCCGCCCGTACAGCGCGGAGGCGATGCTTAGGGCGGCCACATAGCCGCCGACCATGTCGCCCACCGGGAAGCCCATGAACACCGGCGGCTGGCCGGGGTTGCCGGTGACGCTCATCCCGCCGCCCATGGCCTGCACGATGCCGTCAAAACCGGGCCGCTCACGGTACGGCCCCTCCTGCCCGAAGGCCGACAGCGAGCAGGCGATGATGGACGGGTTGATTGCCTTCAACGATTCGTAGTTCAGGCCCAGGCGCTCCAGCACCGAAGGCCGGAATGCATCGAACACCACGTCGGACACGGCTACGAGCCGGTGGCAGACTTCCCGGCCTTCCGGCGTTCGCAGGTCCATGGTTACGCTCTTCTTGTTGCGGTTGAAGTTCAGGTAATAGGCGCTCTCGCCGCCGAGGAAGTGGGGGCCGATGCGCCGCGACATATCCCCCACGCCGGGCTGCTCGATCTTGATTATCTCAGCACCCAGGTCGCCCAGCGTGCGCGCCGCCACCGGCCCGGCGATAGCCTGCGACATTTCGAGGATGCGGACACCCTGCAACGGAGGAGTCATATTCTCTTGCCCATCTTCCCTGCTCGGTGGCCTATTCCGTGGACAGGAGGGCTGCCAGCTCCCGCACGTCCTCCATTTCGTCCAGCGATTCTATGGCGGCGATGATTTGATGCTGGCGTTCCGGGTTGATGACCGTTGCGGTAAGGACGTTGAACTTCTCTTTCATTTCGGCCCACGACAGGGCGTTCTCCGGGTCGCCCTTGGGGTATCGGATGTCGCTGCGCAGGCGGCGTCCGTCGGCGGTGGAGACCTCAGCCCAGGCGCGAAACTCGTGGGGGAAGTGGGCGTCCAACTCCGGGTCGGTCACACACTTCACCCGCGGCAGGATGCGGCTTATCTCCGGGCGATCAGGCACCCCGTCGGCGTATTCCTCCAGCGACGCGCGGCCATAGGCCAAGGCCACCGCCGCGCCGAAGGGCATGGAGAACTGCATATCCACGACTGTCTTGGGGTTGGCCTTGGCCGCTTCTGGAGACGCTACCAGCTTGAAACCGCCGCTGAGTACTCCGACGGTCACTTCCTCGACGTCATCGGCCTCCAGACCATGGGTGTTGCGGATGTCTATCAGGCAGTCTATGGGTCCCTGCTTGTAACGGCAGCAAGCATGGGGCTTGATTCCCGTGCGGGTAATCAGATATTCGTCCCCCAGGTCTTGCAGCACCAGCGACGGGTCGGGATTGCCGGAATAGGCTTTCAGGAAGCCGTCGCGCCCCTCGAGGATGGTGGTGGGGCCGGTGTAGCCGGAGCGGGCCAGCAGGGCCGCCCAGGAACCGCTGTGCGACGCCCAGCCGGGATGGAATCGCTTGGTCCAGGCTCCCTGCGCCAGGTATTCCATGCTGCCAGCGGTCTGGCTGCCCGCGATGCCCAGGGCGTGGATGAAGTCGTCGCCCTGCAGTCCCAGCAGCCGCCCGGCCACCACCGCAGCGCCGAAAGCCCCGCAGGTGCCGGTGGGATGGAAGCCTCGCCCGTAATGCTCGGCTGGCTGCAATGCGCGGCCCAGCCGCACGATGACGTCGTAGCCCGCAACCACTGCGGCGATGAAGTCCTTGCCCGACACATGGGCCAGGTCGGCCATCGAAAGGGCGGTGGGAAAGGCCACCACGCTTGGATGCAGCGACGCCTCGTTGTTCACGTCGTCCAACTCTATGCTGTGAAAGGCGACGCCGTTGGCCATCGAAGCGTATTCCGGCAGCACTCGATAGGGCGTGCCCACGACCACCGACGGCCCGGAGCGGTCCAGCCGCTGCAGCGCATCAACGACAGCGCGCGCCGAGCCGGTGGTGGAGCCGTTGAGCGTAACTGCGGCAAAGTCCAGGCACAGGTACTTGGCCCAGTCGATCACTTCCGGCGACAGGTCCTCGTACTCGAGCGCCTGCGCGAAGCTGCCTAGGGCGCGGGTGATGCCGGTTTCGTTGTTGTTCTGAACCATGGCTGAGGACCTCCATCTAGTAGTCTGTCATCGTTGGAGTGATGGGTATAGCGACCTCAGTTTGATGCGGGCGTCCTTGGTGGTGAAGCGCCAGTCCACCCGTATTGAGTCACGGTTTCGTTGGTTCTGCCACGCCTTGGTCTCTTGTTCCAGGACTACCTGCCCGGGAATCCGGCGGTCCAGGCATTGCCGGGCCAGAACTCCCAGTTCGATCTCGGCCATATTGAGCCAACTCCCGTGCTTCGGCGTGTAATGAATCTCCAGCCGTTCAGCGATACGCCTCGCTTCGGCCGGCTCAAAAGCCTGGTGCAGAGAAGCCGGATGATGGGTGTTCAAGTTGTCCATCACCAGCACTATCCGCTCCTTGTCGGGGTAGTCCTCATCCACCAGTTTCCGTACCACTCGCGCCCAATCGGTCCGGGTGCGTCGCTCGGTGACCTCCACCCGCCGCCACCCCTCCAAGGGGGCGAATAGCATGAACCGGTTGCTCACTCCGTTGCGCTGGTATTCATAATCGTACGCCATGGCAGCCCTGGGCTGCGGCGGGAGGGGCTGGCGGGTCTCCTTCACCAGCTGTTTGCTGGTTTCGTCCAGGCACACCAGCACCTCGTTGTCCCCGAATTGACGGTGGTAGACCTCCAGCACGTCCTCCATGGCGCAGACGAACTCGGCGTTGCCCTGTGGCGGGATGCACCAGCACTCTTTCAGCCAAGGCTTGAGTTCGTTTTTTTCAGTGTCTGGCGCACGGTTTCGGTGCTGATGCTGTCCACTATCTCGCATTCCACCAGCCGATCCGCCAGCAGTTGCAGCGTCCAGGAGGCCCGGCCCTCCGGAGGTTGGGAGCAGGCCAAGGCAATCAACTGGGCTTCATCATGGCCGTCCAGCTTCTTGGGGCGGCGGTTAAGCTGCTCCTTGCGTCCCAGGGACCTCTCCAGACTCTCCTCCACACAGCGGCGGCGCACCCGTTCCACCGTGGCGGTTCCCACCTTGAGGGCCCGGGCTATCTCCTCGTCCTTCATGGACCCGTTGGCCTGGTTCTCATCGCAGAGCAGCAGGATGCGGGCGTGGGTCTGCCGGTAAGCTGCCGCCCGCCCCCGGCCCACCAGCCCCTTCAGTTCCTGTTGCTCCTCCTCAGCCAGCGCCACACGGTATTTCTTCACCATCACATCCACCCCCACTTCCCAACATTTTTCCTTTGGCTGCCATCCTCTCACATTTTACCAGCCATCGTTTCAATGATGGTGGTCTACTAGGCGCCGCTTGCGGCAGGGACCGATACGGACGTCACACCGTCCGACGGCATGGGGACAGTTTACGCCAGAACCGCCTCGCCCTCCACGATCTCAATGCCCGTTACGAAGTTGCGGATGAGAGCCTGCCGCTCCGGGAAGGTGCCTTCCTGGAGGAACTCCCTGAAGTCGGCCACGTACCCCTTGATCTCCCTGCGGGCGGGCAACTCCGCCCGCCGCTGCAACCCAGCAGCGGGGCAAGGAACAGGAGGTGAACCGGCAAGAATAGTTGACGCCAGACCGGTAAGAATGCTTGACGCGGGACATTCTCCCTCCAATTGGTGCGTATTGCACTATGCCTTTGTGACCCACGCCTGAACAAGCTGGAGGGAGTGACTTGTGGCCCAGTGTCACAAACGCGCGTTTGTGAACCACCCAACCAGGGCGAAGCCATCCACACGGACCGCTCCAGCGCTGGCCAGAATCTAGTCCGAAGATCGCCCTGTTCAGGTGTCACCGCTAGGGAGTGTCGTCATATTCACCGTCATTCCCGCGAAAGCGGGAATCCAAAGGCCATTGGCAGCAAATGCGTATTTGCCAGCTACCGGATTCCAGGTTCCCGCTTTCGCGGGGATGACGGAAACCGACGCTTGGAGACCGATATTCTTAAATTGACGACACTCCCTAGGGGGTGTCGTCAAAGTGAGAGTGTGATAATAAGCTGATATTGCAATTAGTGCAGCAGCATTGGGCAATGCCAGCAGTAGCCATAGCGCCGGCGCACCGGCGCCACGATATTTCAGACCGGGTATGGGAAATCTTGGAACCCCTTCTCCCCGGCGGCAAGGGCAAGACAGGCCGGCCGGCCCAAGATAACCGCCGTTTCATCAACGCTGTGTTCTGGATTTTGCGCACCGGCGCCCCCTGGCGGGATCTGCCCCCGGACTACGGGGACTGGAAGAACACCCACCGCCGCTTCTGCCGCTGGCGGGACCGGAACGTCTGGGCCGGGCTGCTGGAGGCGGTGATGGATGACCCTGATTATGAATGGCTGATGATTGACGCCAGCTACATCAAGGCCCATCCCCACAGCGCCGGGGCCCGGGGCGGCAACCAAGCCATTGCCCGCACAAAAGGGGGCTCAACAGCAAGCTGCACCTGGCGGTGGACTCCCACGGAATGCCGGTAAGGCTGGCGGTAACCGCAGGCACTGTGGCTGACTGCTCCCAAGCGCTGCCCCTGATTGAGGGCATCAAGGCGGAACACCTGCTGGCGGACAAAGCCTATGACACCAATGAAATCGTGGCCGGGGCCTCGGCCCGGGGGATGAATCCGGTGATACCGCCCAAGAGCAACCGGAAGGAAAAGCGGGACTACGACCGGGCGCTGTACAAGTTGCGGCATTTGGTGGAGAACGGTTTCCTGGAGTTCAAGCAGTGGCGGGGAGTGGCGACCCGGTATGCCAAGAACTCCCTTTCTTACCTGGCCATCTGCCAGATTCGGGCCATGGCGATTTGGACTAAATTACTTTGACGACACCCCCTAGGAACCGCAAGGCAATTTTGCAACCGTCTCGATTCACTACTGACCTGTTGCCCGGCGAAGCTCGAATCAGATAGATTGCGTTATGAGCATTAAGAAAGAAGACTTAACCAACCATGTCTGGCCTTACTTCTGCGACAGCAGAGCCTCAAGGCTGATTTTGAGCAAAAGACCGGGCCCGAGGTGCTCGACGACGTCGCCCACGTGGACGGGCCCCTGAACGTAGCTGGAGACGGCGAAACCCATGGCAGTCGCCGATGTTGGTCAGCCCCTCCGCCGACCGTTGGCGGAGTTTGCCGGGCCGATATGACAGCGGTAAGATCAACTAACAAGGCAAGGAGCCGGAAGCCATGAGCAATACGTGGAAACGGGCGGCTGTGGCCCTGCAACTTGGCTTTTTCGGGGTGATATTATTTGTATCTGCGGCCTGCGCCGCCGTATCCACGCCTGCGCCGTCCAACACTCCCGGAATGGAAGTCACGGTCCGTGTTAGTCCAAAAGCCGGCGGGACGGAAATTTCGACGTCTACCACAATACCCAAGGCCACACCTGAAAAAACCGGGGAAATCCCAGCCACGGTCAACGCCCCGAAGGACACTCCCGAATCCATGCCGCGAAGCGGCGGAAATGGCGGCGATGACAAGGCGGCGTCCATCCCGCGAAGCGGCGGAACCGGCGACGACCAGGCGCTGACCATCCCGGATAAGGGCGAGTTGAAGTACCCCAACCTGGGTTCCCGTCTCGATGAACTGGTGGCCAGCGTGGAAGCGGGAGAAACCACGGCCGAGCAGGCCGCCAGAGGCGCTGCCGTATATAATGGCGCGCCGGTGGCTGTGACCATTTACCTGTCCGGCAACGTGGATGGGGTGGTTGCTTTCTTGGAAGAGAACGGCGGTGACCCCAGGAACGCGGGCGAGGACTACATAGAAGCCTACGTGCCGGTGCCCCTGCTGGGGCCTGTTTCAGAACGGCCCGGCGTCATCCGGGTGCGAGAAATCATCCCGCCGGCGCCGGGTAGGAGAGACTAGGTTGTGTTGACATTTCAGCGTAACCAGATGAGAGCGGCGGTGAAATGCAGAAAGCCCAGGTATCTGGTGTCCAGTTTCTCAAACCGGGAGAATATCCGGCGATAGTGTTTTATCTTGTTGATGAAGCATTCGACCAGATGGCGCTCCCGGTACAGATGCCGGTCATAGCCGGCGGGTTCCTTCCGGTTTGAGCGGGGCGGAATGACCGGAGTCATGCCCAAGGCCAGGATGTGCTCGCGAAACTCCTGGGAGTCATATCCTTTATCAGCCAGCACCTGCTCTCCAGCGTAACCGGCGATCAATTCCTCTGCCTGGGTGATGTCGTGCCGTTGCCCTCCGGTCAGGATGAATCGCAAGGGGTTGCCCAAGCCGTCCACGCTCACGTGGATCTTGGTGCTGAACCCGCCCCGGCTGCGGCCCAGGGCCTGGCAAGCCTGTCCCCCGTTTTTGGGGGCGCCCCCGCCGCGCATGGGTGCGCCCGAACCACCGTGCTGTCAATGATCAGGTATTCCAGGTCCGGGTCGCCGGAGAAATGTTGAAGCATCTGTTCCCAGACGCCTTTGTCAGCCCAACGGGCGAATCGTTTATAGACACTGTTCCAATTCCCGTATTCGGCCGGAAGCAGCCGCCATTGGGCGCCGGAGCGGTTAATCCACAGCACAGCCTCGACAAATCGCTGGCAATCTTCTTCCTGAGCGACATACAGGCCGGCGCAGCCACGCAGGAAATCGAGAATCCTGTCCCACTGTTCTGCTGGCAACTTAACATTTGACATACAAGCATCATAACCAAAATGTCAACACAACCTAGCCGTTCGCCGGCCAGGACGAGCCGGAAGGATACCAGTGCCAGGGATGACGGGCGGCCAGGTAAGGAGTCAGGGTTGCGGGATACCTTTGGGAACGCAACCGGAAAAATCTGTGATAGGTAGCTCACATGCTCTCCATGAAACATTTCAGGTTCCTGATGATGGCAACCCTGGCTGCCCTAGCAGTCACCCTGGCGGCGGCCCTGCCCGGCGTATCCGCCGATGGCGGCGGGGACAAGAACAGGGAATTTGCCCAGGGTCAGCAGCAGGCTCCACCCATCCCGGAAAAGGCCGAACTGAGTTACCCCAACTTAGGCTCCCGCCTGGACCAACTGGTGGCCAGCGTGGAAGAAGGGCAAGCCACCTCCCTGGACGCCGCCGGGTACACTCCGGTGCATTCCGGGGCGTCGGTGGCGGTGACGATATACCGGTCCGGCAACGTGGACGACGTGGTCACCTTCCTGGAGGAGAACGGCGGCGACCCGCGCAACGTGGGCGAGGACTACATCGAAGCCTACGTGCCGGTGACTCTGCTGGGACCGGTCTCGGAGCAGCCCGGCGTCGTCCGGGTGCGGGAAATCGTGCCGCCCCAGCCCGTCCAGACCATCCAGCGGATCGTCGGACACGGCCCGGCGGTGCATGGCTCCCCGGCTTGGAACCAAGCGGGATACAGCGGCCAGGGCGTCAAGGTGGGGATAATCGACCTCGGCTTCAGGGGCTTGACCAGTCTTATGGGGACCGAGCTGCCGGCAACGGTCCAGGCCAGGTGCTACACCGATATCGGAGTGTTCACCCAAAACCTGGCTGACTGTGAGGCAGTCGAACCGGTGCCCGAAACCACCCTTCCGGAATGTCGCGACGTTGTTCAGCGCGGGGCCGTGGAAGGGGCCGATCATGGCACTATTGTTGCAGAGTCAGTCCTTGACATAGCGCCTGCGGTAGAACTCTACATCGCACAACCTGGTTCACGGGCAGACCTGCAAAATGCCTCTGAGTGGATGGCATCCCAGGGCGTATCGGTTATCAACTACTCGGTGGGTTGGATTTTCGATGGTCCCGGCGATGGCACATCTCCCTCCAGCATCAGCCCTCTGAAAACCGTGGACCAGTCGGTGGCAAGCGGAGTCATTTGGGTCAACGCAGGGGGCAATTCTGGCCAGCGCGCCTGGTTTGGCGGCTACTCCAACCCGGACGGTGATAGGCCAATCTCATTTGGCGGTCAGAATGACGAAGTCATGGACATACCCGTCAGGGCGTGTCGGACGTATACGGTCCAGTTGCGGTGGGAAGACACCTGGGAAGGAGCAAGCACGGATCTAAACCTTTACTTGTACAACAAATATACTGGCGAAATCGCTTTTCCCAGCGAAGATGAACAATCGGGGGGAAGCGGTCATGTGCCATTCGAAGCATTTTCCTATCAGTTCGCATTTGACAGCGACGATTATGGCATAGTTGTTTTCCACTACGGCGGCGACGCGCCGGCCTGGATCCAGGTAGTGGTATGGGGAACTTCTATTGAGCACTACACCAGGAACGGCAGCATCACAAATCCGGCGGAAAGCGCCAACCCCGGTATGTTGGCCGTGGGCGCGGCCCATTGGAACGACGTTCACACCATCGAGCCTTACAGCAGCCGAGGCCCCACTCCGGACGGGCGGGTCAAGCCCGACGTCGTCGGGGCAGACTGCGGGGTAACAGCGCGAAGCTCCCTGGACGAGTACAATGACGGGTTCTGTGGCACCAGCCAGGCGGCACCCCATGTTGCAGGCATGGCCGCGTTAGTGCGCCAACGGTTCCCCAGCTACACCCCGGCCGAGGTCGCCAGCTACCTGAAAGACAACGCGGAGCAGAGGCGGAGCCCGGATCCCAACGACACCTGGGGGCACGGTTTCGCCCAACTCCCACCACCGGACGGGACAGCGCCTCCAGTTCCAGTGCCGTCCAATGTCTTCACTTGGAACCCGGCGGCGGACTTCAACACGCTGGCCGACGCTTCCAATCGGGCGCCGACAGGCATCTGGTCCGACGGCGAGACGATGTGGGTGACGGACTTGTCTTCCAACAAGATCTACGCCTACGATATGACGACCAAGGCGCGGGTCTCCGACAAGGATTTCGATACCCTGGAAGCCGCTGGAAACACTTGGCCGTTCGGCATCTGGTCCGACGGCGAGACCATGTGGGTGGCGGACTTGTTTGACGAGAAGATCTACGCCTACGATATGGCGACCAAGGCGCGGGTCGCCGGCAAGGATTTCGATACCTTGCAAGCCGCTGAAAACACTTGGCCGACAGGCATCTG
Source organism: Dehalococcoidia bacterium (assembly GCA_965226875.1). Taxonomy (GTDB): domain Bacteria; phylum Chloroflexota; class Dehalococcoidia; order Lucifugimonadales; family UBA3495; genus VXOI01. The sequence goes on from OZ245439.1 coordinate 789,860, forward strand.
GTCCGACGGCGAGACGATGTGGGTGGTAGATTTCCTTGACGAGAAGATCTACGCCTACGATATGGCCACTAAAGCGCGGGTCTCCGGCAAGGATTTCAATTTCCTCAAAGCTGCCAGGAACTTCAGTCCAATAGGCATCTGGTCCGATGGGATGACGATGTGGGTGGTAGACTCAAGTATCGCTAAGGTCTATGCCTACGACATGGCTACCACGGCCCGGGTTCCCGGCAGGGAATTCAATGCCCTGGATGCCGCTGGCAACTTGAGACCGAGAGGCATCTGGTCCGACGGCACGACCACCTGGGTTTCGGACTCGGAAGACGCCAAGATTTACGCCTACCATGCGGAGAGGGACGCGCTGGTTGCCCTCTACAACGCCACCGGCGGAGCTAACTGGACCAGCAGCGCCAACTGGTTGACCGACGCGCCCGTGGGCCAATGGCACGGCGTAACCACCAACGCCAGCGGCCGCGTCTCCAGGCTGGAGCTCCAGAATAATGCGTTGAGGGGCCAGATCCCGGTGGAACTGGGCAGCCTCACAAACCTGGAGCAATTGCGGCTCAACGATAACCAGTTGACCGGGGAGATACCAAACGGTCTGGGCCTCCTGCAGAATCTGACGTTGCTGCACCTTTCCGGAAACCAACTGACCGGGTGTGTACCGGCCGCTTTGATGGATGTGGAGGACAACGATCTCGCCCAGCTTGGGCTGGCCTTCTGCCCCCCTGCGACCGCCACCAGGTCCTTCTCCGCAACCACCGTTGCGCCGGGCAGGCAGGTGATGGTGACCATCACAGCCGCCGATTACGATGGTGCCGGACAAGTCTCGGAGACCCTGCCTCCAGGGTTCGCCTACCTATCCAGCAGTCTCTCCGAGGGTCAGGCCACGGTCACCGGCCAGGAGGTCCAGGAGGTAACGTTCGTGCTGACCGGAGAGACATCCTTCACCTACACCGTTACCGCATCCAGCAGCGAGGGTCCCCATACCTTCTCCGGCACTGTGATGGATTCTGAAGGGAATGAGCATCCAGTGGGTGGTGATGACATGGTGTCAGTGTCCCTCAGGGACTGGCTGCTTATCCAGTACGACGCCAATAACAACGAGTCAATTGAGGCCGGCGAACTCTTTTCGGCCATCGATGATTACTTTGCCGGTGTAATTGGCATAGGTGAGCTTTTTACGATCATAGATCTCTACATCTCAGGTCCCGGTTAAGCACCTACTGCACAACCGCCGGGGATCCAATGACTTGCCCATCGGCAGTGTTTGGCGTGGATGCACAGGCGTTTAGTACTGGTTCCATGAAGTGTTGATATAGTATGTGAGACTGAGTAGGCTTGGGTATGATCTTCCAAGGAGGCCGTACCCGGATATGCCTGCCATAAAGTACAAAGTCGAACTGACACCATCCCAACGGTCCGATCTGATTGAGGTATCCCGCCGGGGCAAGCCGTTGGCCCGCACGGTAAAGCGGGCCCTTGCGTTGCTGAAAGCTGACGAAGGGCTGTCGGACCGCGAGGCGGCTGAGGCGGTTTCGGTAAGCGCCCTCACTGTCGCCAGAGCGCGGAGACGGTTCGTCGATGAGGGACTCGAAGCCGCCATCAACGACCGGCCGCGTCCGGGCCGGGAGCGCAAGCTGAGCGGCAGGCAGGAAGCGCACCTGGTTGCCATCGCGTGCAGCAGTCCGCCCGAAGGACATGTAAGCTGGACGCTCCATCTGCTGGCGGACAAGGTGGTGGAGCTGGAGTTTGCCGGGAGCATCTCCTTGGAGACGGTGCGCCGGATACTCAAAAAAACGAACTCAAGCCGTGGAAGAAGAAAGAGTGATGCATCCCCAAGGTGAGCGGGGAGTTCGTGGCCCGGATGGAGGATGTGCTGGACCTGTACCACGAAGAGTACGACCCGGAGCGTCCGGTGGTGTGTTTTGACGAGACCTCCAAGCAGTTGCTCGGGGATGTGCGGCCTCCCATTGAGGCCGCTCCCGGACGGATGGGGCGCTATGACACCGAGTACCAGCGAAACGGTACCCGGAACCTGTTCATGTTCTGTGAACCGAAGGGTGGCTGGAGGCGCGTCGAGGTGACCGTGCGCCGCACTGCCGTGGACTTCGCGCACCGGATGAAGTGGCTGGTGGACCAGGCCTATCCTGACGCGACAGTGGTTCGGCTGGTCCTGGACAATCTCAACACCCACAAGTTGGGCTCGCTCTACGAGGCATTTGCGCCGTCCGAGGCGCGCCGCATAGCCAAGCGCCTGGAGTTTCACCACACACCCAATCACGGAAGCTGGCTGAACATGGCTGAAATCGAGTTGAGCGTATTGAGCAGGCAGTGTCTGAACCGCCGGATCGGCGATGAAGCGTTGCTGAGACGGGAGGTCGCGGCGCTCGAACGCGAGCGCAACGAGGCCGCCGCCATCATAGACTGGCGGTTCTCCACCCATAGCCTGCCCTCGGCCACGACCGGGGGACGACCGCAGTAAGCTCAAACATGTCTATCCATCATGATTACATGGAAACAGTACTAGGGAGTGTCGTCATATTCACCGTCATTCCCGCTTTCGCGGGAATCCAAAGGCCATTGGCAGCAATCCCGTATTTGCCAGCTACCGGATTCTGGGTTCCCGCTTTCGCGGGAATGACGGAAACAGACGCTTGGAGACCGATATTCTTAAATTGACGACACTCCCTAGGGGGTGTCGTCAAAGTGAGAGTGTGATAATAAGCTGATATTGCAATTAGTGCAGCAGGATTGGGCAATGCCAGCAGTAGCCGTAGCCCCGGCGCACCGGCGCACCGGCGCCACGATATTTCAGACCGGGTATGGGAAATCTTGGAACCCCTTCTCCCCGGCGGCAAGGGCAAGACAGGCCGGCCGGCCCAAGATAACCGCCGTTTCATCAACGCTGTGTTCTGGATTTTGCGCACCGGCGCCCCCTGGCGGGATCTGCCCCCGGACTACGGGGACTGGAAGAACACCCACCGCCGCTTCTGCCGCTGGCGGGACCGGAACGTCTGGGCCGGGCTGCTGGAGGCGGTGATGGATGACCCTGATTATGAATGGCTGATGATTGACGCCAGCTACATCAAGGCCCATCCCCACAGCGCCGGGGCCCGGGGCGGCAACCAAGCCATTGCCCGCACAAAAGGGGGCTCAACAGCAAGCTGCACCTGGCGGTGGACTCCCACGGAATGCCGGTAAGGCTGGCGGTGACCGCAGGCACTGTGGCTGACTGCTCCCAAGCGCTGCCCCTGATTGAGGGCATCAAGGCGGAACACCTGCTGGCGGACAAAGCCTATGACACCAATGAAATCGTGGCCGGGGCCTCGGCCCGGGGGATGAATCCGGTGATACCGCCCAAGAGCAACCGGAAGGAAAAGCGGGACTACGACCGGGCGCTGTACAAGTTGCGGCATTTGGTGGAGAACGGTTTCTTGGAGTTCAAGCAGTGGCGGGGAGTGGCGACCCGGTATGCCAAGAACTCCCTTTCTTACCTGGCCATCTGCCAGATTCGGGCCATGGCGATTTGGACTAAATTACTTTGACGACACCCCCTAACAAACGTTGAGGTTTGTTGCGATGCTCCCAGAGACGTGTTGCCTCAGGAAGGGGGTATCTCCCAAAGCACGAAGGAAAGTCCCCCGTGCGCCGTTGATGTCCCGGTCCATCGTTCGTCCGTCGGAGGATCTGACCGTTTTGCGTCCGCCCAGGTTATGTGTAAACGGCGGAGTTAAAGTGGACCGCGTGGGCGGAAGATTGCTGAGTATCGGCGACCAAATACTGTACCGCCTGCCATCATTCATAGGGTTGTAGCCGACCCCATGGATGGTGCGACGGATGTACAGAGTGGACGTATATCTGCGGGTCCGAAGGGCGGTGATGGTGGATGGGATGAGCCTGCGGGAAGCAGCCCGGACGTTTGGCCTGCACCGGGACACCGTGCGCAAGATGCTGGCGTACTCCGTGCCGCCGGGGTACCGGAGACAGACCCCGCCCCGGCGTCCCAAGCTGGAGCCCTACACCGGCGTCATCGACCGGGTCGTGGAGGACGACCTCAGGCGTCCCAGGAAGCAGCACCACACGGCCAAGCGCATCTTCGAGCGTCTCAGGGACGAGTACGGTTTCGACGGCGGATACACCACGGTCAAGGACTACGTCAGAGAGAATCGCCGTCAGACCAGGGAGATGTTCGTGCCGCTGTCCCATCCGCCGGGACCGGCCCAGTGCGACTTCGGGGAGGCCCTGGTGGTCATCGGCGGCGTGGAGCGCAAGGCCCACTGCTTCGTCGTCGACCTGCCCCACAGCGACGGCTGCTTCGTGAAGGCTTACCCGGCGGAGACCACCGAGGCCTTCCTGGACGGCCATGTATCAGCGTTCTCCTTTCTGGGCGGAGTGCCCCAGAGCATCCTCTACGACAATACCAGGCTGGCCGTGGCGAAGATCCTTGGCGACGGCCGTCGTCAGCGCACCCGCGCCTTCACCGAGCTCCAGTCCCACTACCTGTTCGAGGACCGGTTCGGCCGCCCCGGCAAGGGCAACGACAAGGGCAAGGTGGAGGGACTGGTAGGGTACGCGCGCCGAAATTTCCTGGTGCCGGTGCCGTCCTTCGAGAGCTTCGATGCGCTCAATGCCTACCTGGAGCGACGATGCCTGGAACGAACGGACGCCCAGCTCAGGGGACATACGGAGACCATCGGCCAGCGGATGGAGCGGGACCTGGACCCCTGTTGCCGCTGCCGCCAGCAGCATACGACGCCTGCGAGAAGCAGGCGGGCCGGGTGAGTTCGCTGTCCCTGGTCCGGTACAAGACCAACGACTACTCGGTGCCAGTGGCCTACGGATACCGGGACGTGCTGGTTCGGGGCTACGTTGATGCGATGGTCATCGGCTGCGGGTCCGAGGTCATCGCCAGACACATCCGTTCCTATGAGCGGGACGATTTCGTCTACGAGCCCATCCACTACCTGCCGCTCTTGGAGCGTAAGTCGGGAGCCTTGGATCAGGCCGCTCCGCTACAGGGCTGGGCTCTACCCGAGGAGTTCGGGACGCTGCGGCGTCTGCTGGAGTCCCGCATGGGACGGCGGGGTAAGCGGGAATACGTGCCGGTGCTCCGTCTGCTGGAGACCTTCTCCCAGCAGGAGGTGGCTGCAGCGGCAAAGGACGCCATCCGGCTGGGGGCCATCAGCTTCGACGCCGTGAAACACCTGGTGCTGTGCCGGCTGGAGGGGCGGCCGCCCCGGCTGGATCTGGAGCTCTATCCCTACCTGCCCCGGGTCAGGGTCAGCGCCACGTCCGCCGGGGACTACCTGACCTTGCTGCCGGGGAGAGCGGCATGAACCACCGGTCGACGCTGTTATTGGAGCATCATCTGAAGGAGCTGAAGCTGCCTTGCTTCCTCCGGGAATACGGGAAGTTGGCGGCCCAGTGCGCCGCCGAGGGTGGGGATCATCCCCAGTACCTGCTCCGTCTTGCCGAGCTTGAGCTCATAGACCGGCACCAGCGCATGGTGGAGCGGCGGATCCGCGCCGCCCGCTTCCCCGCCGTAAAAAGCCTGGACACCTTCGACTTCCCGGCCATCCCGTCGCTGAACAAGGCGCTGGTGATGGAACTGGCCCGCTGCGAATACATCCAGCGCCGGGAGAACGTCATCGCCGTCGGCAACAGCGGCACCGGCAAGACCCACGTGGCCCTGGGACTGGGTTTGGCCGCCTGCCAGCGAGGGATGTCAGTGGGCTTCACCACTGGACTTTACGCATTTTAAGCGGCATAAGCGAGGGAATCTGCAATACGATGGTAAAGAGTGGCGGGGAGTTTCTGTACATCGGAGTTGGCGGTCGATAGTCAAAAACCCTCCGACACCAACCACCAGTGGCTACGCACAAAGGTGATGTCATCCATTACTTTTCCTGGATTTTGCGTAAAGTCGAGCACCACGGCAGCCTCCTTGGTGCACGAGTTGATGGAGGCCAGAGACGAGAGAAGGCGGCTCAATCTGCAGCGGCAACTGTCGCGGCTGAATCTGCTGATCATCGACGAACTGGGCTTCGTGCCACTCTCCCGGACCGGGGCGGAACTGCTGTTCGAGGTCTTCAGCCAGCGCTACGAGCGGGGCTCCATCATGGTGACCACCAATCTGCCCTTCGACGAATGGACCGAGGTCTTCGGCTCGGAGCGCCTCACCGGCGCGCTGCTGGACCGGCTCACCCACCACGTCCACATACTGGAGATGAACGGCGAGAGCTACCGCCTCAAGCGCAGCAGGGAGAACGCTGCAGCTCAAGCCACGGACGAATCAGACAACCCATAAGTCGTGCCAGAAGCCGTCCTCACTCACCCGCCCAGCCTGCTGCCAGCCTGCCTCTGTGACACTTCTCCCGAACAACTGGCGCGGACATTTACGCCAGCCAATGACCTCTCTGGTGGTACACTTTTGCTCCGCCCCACTGGTATGTTTTGTCGACGCCCTTGACAGGCTGGGGGTGGGGCTGACCCAGAGTCCGCTCTACGGGTCGCTGTTGTGGATGGCTGTGGGGCTGATCTCGGTGGGGAACCTGTGGTGGATGCTCCGGGGTTCCAACCGGGCTTGATGACTTCAAGGCTGGAATGTCCGCAGGTTCGGCGCCGGGGCGTCCTCCGGGGCCGCCCTGGCGTTCCCTGAAGCATGTGATTCCCACCGCTGTCCGTTCCCCCCAGGCTTGGCGGCCCCGCGGCGGGCCGGTTGGAGTCCCACCTCTGGTTCTCCGGCCGGCCTTACCTCCAAGGACCTGGTCCTGGGGTTCAGTGACGGACACGATGGTGCCGTTGTAAAAAGGTTGACTCTAGTCGCAGGACTGAGTTCATCCTTTCCTGAGGACGCAGCCTATGCCGCGCCGCCGCCCCAATAGTTCAGGCGGCTCCGCTCGGAGCAGCCGAGCAAGCGTCGGGCCAGTACCAGGGCCGCTGCCTGATGGACACTGAGCCCATATCGTTCCATGAACTTGACCCAGCCTATGACTGAGCTACAGGCCGGGTTCACTTCGACCGGTTGGCCCGGGAGGACACCGTTGATTACGGCAGGAAACTCATCCCAATCCTGCGGGCCGAAGCCGCCGCGCGTTCTTAACGCTTGGCTTGAGTCTGCGGCGGGACTAACCGCCAGGACCGCCGCCGTCCATCTGGAGGCCGCATCCCCGCGCGGCTCCCATCAGGACCATGATGCCGCTCCCATCTTCAGCCCCGATGGTAGCGGCTATACCCTGGGGACCACCGAGCTGTTCCTGCAAACACTGGAGGCTATCTTGGTCCTCCGGAGTCATGTCCAGGGCGGGAGCCGCCTGGGCAAATTCCTCCTCGTTCAGGCACGAGAGGGTCAGGAAGAGGGCGGTCATGCTGCCAACCATTGCAGCTTCTGCGTCCCCTCCTGAACCCGCCAGCATCACCGAGCGCAGGTCGACTTCCTCCATTCCTGAACGAACGCACGCCGATGTCTCAACGCTCAGAGGTCCGGAGTCACCGATCAGTCCGGTGAGGAAGAGTCGAGTGAGCGTCTCGTCATCCAGACAATTGATGACCCCGGCCTGCTCCTGAGGGCTCGCCGACTCCGGCGAAGAGAAAATCTGCAGCAACCGGACGGTTTCCGCGATTTCTGACAGACAGGCCAACTCGGACTCGGAAAGTTCCGACACGATCGCCGCCGGGTTATCCATGCTCAGGGGAGTGATTTGTCCGGCTGCCGTTTCCTGCTGAGGCGGGGTCTGGGTCGCAACAACCGCAGGTGGCGCGGAGGTCGCCGTCGGCTCAGGGGCCGGGGCCGCCGTCGGCTTGGGGGTCTCGGTGGGTTCCGGTGTCGACGTTGGCTCAGGGGTGCTGGTTGGCTCCGGAGCAGCCGTCGGCTCGGGTGCGGACGTTGGCACAGCGGTAGGCTGTGGCGCCGGGGTATCCGCCGGTGCCTCGGTGGCATCCTCACCACCGCACGCCAGCACCGCCACCAGTGCTACCAGGGCCATGGAATAGAATAATTTTGACATTTCCTGCCTTACTTACCTTGCCGGGAAATTTGTTACTGACCTCCATTGTACATGGTTACCGGGGTGGACTATCCGCAGCTTGAATCGGACTTCGCTCTCTGGTTGACGGCCTGGGACGAGCCCGGAAGGGCGACGGCGCGTCCGTATCTCCAAGTCCTGGACGAGCTGGCGGATGAAGACGCCGCGATTCGGGAACTGCGGGGAGATCTCATAAAAGAGTGGAACCGGAACTTCAACCGCGTCAAAGCGGAAGAGAAGGGCACCATCTTGCAGGATCGGTCCAAAGCCTTGGTCGTTCGCGTGGACATGCTGCGGCCACCGGAGTTTCTTGCCGACATCCACGACGCGGCAACCGCTTACTTCCATATCCTGGACGAGTGGCTATCCGAAGACCTAGCCTACTTCAGCACTGCCCGTGAATCCAAAAGGCTGGCGGCCAACGCTCTGATTCCGGAAGTTGGTTACCGAAGAGTCGATTTCCGGTCGCGGCTGAACGACGTGAAGTTTACCCTGAATCTCTGGGAATAACGCCACGCTCCACGCACGTGCCGGTCTTGAAGTGCAGCAGTCAACTCTGGCGCAGAAAGCGCCCAATGCGCCCACCCTTGGCGGCATCCAAGTTGACGCCGCACACCCTGCGTGCATGCCCATACTTCGTTCAAAAGGGTATTTTTCGCTCTCAAAAGGGTCTGGGCTTGGGTCAGGGTATTCTCCGATCCTGAAGGACTCTTGGGGGCGGTAAGGCCCTTCGCCCAGCGAGGGAACCTTAAAGTGGATTGTGCCTGTGTGGTCTTTGATGACCAGTTTTTTGACAAACAGCTTGATGAATTGGTTGGCGATCTGCGGCTCTGCAGTTTCTATAATTGTTCTCAGGTCCATGGCGTTCTTTATGATGCGGTCCCGGTCATTCACAAAGGCCACCAGACCTTCTGACTCGGCTGCCAGCTGTCTTTTGTCCTCTTCCAGTTTGCGCAGTTCTTCCCTGCGTTCGTCGAGGCGGTCGAATATTTCGGTCATGTTTCGATCTTTGTGTTCGGTGTTCTCGGTTGTGTCCGTCAGATTCTTTATTTTCCCTTTGGCGACCTTGATCTTCTGATCAATTACAGATTCCTGTTGCTCGTGTTCATTGAGTAGCACCTTGTTGAGTTCGACAACATGGTCGAAATGTTCGTTCAGGAATTCTTCGTCCATAAGGTCGCCTATCAGTATTCTTATGGCCGGGCCTTGGACGGCGGCGAGTTTTTCCCGGTGGCTGTTGGGGCAGTATGCCACCCTGATCTTCTTCCGTGAGCATAGGATTTCCCCCTGGTAGCCAAGGACCACTGACTTTCCGCAGTCGCCGCATTCGGTCAGTCCGCTGAACCTGCTGGGGCTGGAGTTGCTTCTGGGAGAGCCGTGGTTGCTCTCGTCTGATTCGCTCTCGCCTGATTTTCTGTTAGGGCTCCGGCTTTGGAGCATTTCCTTGGTCTTATTCCAAACCTCTAAGGAGACGATGGGCTCGTGGGCCTGTTCCTTTTTTGTGATCTTGTGCTGATATAGGTGCTCCGATACGGATTCTCTGCCTCTCTCCTGGTTGCCAGCGTTCCGCGGGTTGCGGAGTATGTAGTTCACGGCGCCGGGGAGGAAGTCGTTTCCGTCCCGTGTCCTCACCCCCTGTTCTCTCAGGTAATGTGCTATTGCCGCCGTTGAGTGGCCCTCGTTGCTCATGTCGTACATCTTTACGACCCAGTCGGCTTCCCCGCCCCAGTCTGGCACCAGTCTGGAATGAAACGTCTCCCTGTCCCGCTGGCGTCCTCCAGGGGTGTTCCTCTTGGTTTTCACGACCACGTCCTCGGTTTTGAATCCGAAGGACGTGGGGCCTCCTGGGTGATAGCCTCTTAACAGGGCTTCGGCCTGGCCGTCGCGGGTTTTGATGGCCGTCTTTGGAATCAGGGCTTCGTTGCCGGCTGAGGTGTGGGTCCAGCTTTCGTCGGAGGCTGGGTCACCGTTGTGGGGTTCTGTTACGGACTGGAGCCTTACGCCATGTTCTCTCAGCAGCTTGACGTGTTGCAATAAATCGAGGGTATTCCTGCTGAACCTTGAGAGATCGTAGACGATGATCATGTCGAGCGGATGCTCGGAGGATATAGCGTCCGCAATCATCCGCAGGAACCCTGGGCGATTCTCGGCGTGGTAGCCGCTGATGGCGATGTCCTCGTACCCGCCGATCACGTCGGCGCTTTCCGTTTCCGCGAAGTCTTTTATTATTCGGATCTGGGCCTCTGGTGACAGCAGGTCGTCTTGTCCTTCCGTAGACTGCCTGACGTAGTACACCGCCCGGATTCTCTTTGGGCGGTCCTGCTCTGCTATCCTTGTCTTCCTCTTTCTGGCCGTCAATTTTCACCGTCCGCGGTTCAACTTCATTGGAGTTCAGTGACGCTCAACAGTGTGCCCCTGGGTTCTCGAGTTGTTTCCTGTACTGGTTGAGGTCCGAGGCGTTCCTTGAGAATCTGCTGTCGTCATAGACGATGATGGTGTCGAAGGGCTTTTCGTCCGACAGTGGGCCGGCGATCATCTGCTGGAACAGTGGCCGGTTGGCCGTGGCTTCGTTGTGTCGTTCGTCCTCGTATCCCAGGGTTCATTGACAGTCCATTTTCCTCTTCCGCTTTTCGGGTAATTTCGAGCTGTGCCGCTTGGGACTGTTGGTCGCCCGTGGAAACCCGGGTGTAGGGTGTTGGTTTGTTGTGGCTCATCCCGGGATCCTAGAGGAGTTTTCTCCCGGTGTAGAACTGGTATATCTCAACGACGAACCTCTGCCCGTCGAGGGGCATATCATTGGCGGGCTTCACGAAGCCCAGGCTGGGGTCGGCCACGACGTAAGCGTAGCTTCGTTCGACGTCGAGTACGGAAGTTCCGTGAACCTCGGGGGAACTGGCTTGGGTCAGCCCGGCGGCATGCAGGAGGTCTTGGAGCGGCACTTCATAGTAGCTGGCCAGCCGGGTGAGGGTCTTCAACCCGGGGCTCTTGCGTCCCTTTTCAATGTTGGACACGTAGCTGTTCGGTATGCCGGTATCCGACTCTATCTGCCGGAGAGATCTGATCCCTCTCAGCCTCCTGAGCAGAGCGCCTATGGCGGGTGTTGGGTCCGCTGATTCTTGGTCAAGCGGATTACCTCTTGATTCATTTTGGGTCGTATGTTCTAATAATGTCATTCTGTTGTTGACTCCTATCCTGTGGGTGCTATAATTGTTTGACGGTAAGCACAATCAAAATACAAGGGGGATTAAAACGCTGGTTTCATCCATGACCATTTGGAATCTGGCTCTGGGCAGTGTATCACGAACATGGCAGATAGGAAAAGCGGAAACAAACGGAAAGGAAAGGCGAAAGAGAGCATAGCAGACTCCCGGAGTCAATTCCCTCCGATGGAGGATATCCATCGGCTGATGGCGCGGTTGGGAGCCAAGAAGATCTGGAAACAGTGGGCGGAGAGCACCGGCGCTTCGGGCGACAGCCTCCCGTCCTTGGGCGGAGATACCCTGGACTGGGACGAGATGCCCCAGGTCGGGCATTCCTTCCACCGGTCCCTCATAAACGACAGGGTTGATGATGATCACCTAGAAGTCTGGCCGGAAAGCCATTGGCCGGGTTTTGCGCTACGCAAAGCAGACGTATTCCAGTCTGATATAGCATGATAGTGCACGTAATACGTTGCAACACCCACTATTTAATCGATAATCGACGTTAAGAAAACGACGGCTTGGGGAGAATCGGGGTTTCCGGCCAGACTTCTAGGGGATCTGGAGGAGCTTCTCGGCCCGGAGGGTGCTGCGCTGTTCCAGCCCCCCATCTTGGAGATTGAGGACCGTTCGGACGGCGATCAGGCGGGTTCCGTCCACTACTACTGACCCGACTCTCGGGGCACAATGAAATCGCCCCTGCCGATGCAGGGGCGGGATTCTCTGTGTTGTCACTGCTGGTCTGTCCCTGTCTGGATCACTCCAGTGGGATTCGTTCGGACGTCACTCCCTCCGGGTATCCCTCCTTGGGGAGGGGTCCTTTGTAGTTGACCGTCGCGGTGTCTTGTCCGATGGTGACGTCCCGGACCAGCAGGTTGATCATCTCAGCGGTGTCCGCAGGGTCGGCGTCGTCCAGGTAGGTTTCCACTTGGGCCAGGGTTGCCCTTATGCGATCCTCGTCGTTCACGAACTCGTACCCGTCGAGCTCCCTTCGGGAGATGCGGGCTTGGTAAGCCAGGGCGGCGGTTTGCCGGTCCATCTGATCGCTTTCCTCCCGGAAGGCATCGTCTGCCGCGACGTCTTCCGAGGCGCGGCCGCGCATGATGCGCTTGCGGTCGTTCAGTTCCATGAGGGCGGTCTCGGCCTCGTCGAGGTAGTTCTTGGCTTGGGCTGACTGGGTTTCTGTCTGCTCTTGGAGCAGGGTCACGACGTCGCTGACCGTGGGCTCGGAGTTCAGGGTCATTACCAATCGGGTCATGAGGGCCCTGAGCAGCCTCTCGGAGTTTATGCTCATTGTGGAGCAGGGTTCTTGCATCTTGGTGATATTCCTGGGGCAGATGTATTCTCCCCCTAAGTTGACCATCACGGCCCCGCAGGCGGTGCATTTTACGATTCCGGCCAACATGTGCCGGTTTTCCTGGGCAGTTGTCCTGCTGGTCATCTGTTTCCTCAAGGAGGGGATTCTCTACCCTTAGTTTTTCAGGATAATTGGTATTCGTCAAGTGCCTGTGGAATTTCGCACCTGGCGGTCTTGGAATTTTATGATTGGTCCTCTGACTCTGGTGCCTTGGGCGTCCGGCCGGTTACTTGTGTATACATCTGGGCGCGCCTCGCTATTTCCGCCGCCTGCTCGGGTGACAGCATCCGGCTCACGTCGGGTTCAAAGGAGTCCTTCAGGGCGAGGTACACCGGTGTCTTCTGCCTGAGTGTCTCTTGCCCCTGTGGCCACCTGGGGCCGGTTTCGCGGGCCGCGATGATAAAAGAGGCGGTGGTGTGTCCTACCCTGGATATCTCGCCTCGGATTCTGTCGAGGGCCAAGACTCCCCGGGAATATCTCCATACCGTCACGGGGGTGCCAGGCTCGAGGTCCTTCGAGTCCTTGGGATTGGTCAGGATGAAGGTTGCACCCGTTTCGGTGAGTCTGTCAATGAAGCCCAAGGGGTTCAGGTATTGTCTCGTCATTCTCTTCTCCAGTTCTCTCTTTGTATTCGCAAGGAAAAGGGCCTGGCTGTTGCCAGGCCCCGTGGGTGCCCTCGGGCTGCTTTGAGTACCGGGTTCTTGTTGGGCTAGGATTCGATAAGCGCCATGAACCGGCCGGAAATTGTCTCCATGTCTGATTGAGGCACGGTGCCTACCAGGTCCACCAGCCTGGGATGTGCCGAAACGGGCCTGACCTGCGCAAGCAGGGCTGATCGCCCCATGATTCCCGATGACCGGGCAAGCGGGAATACGATGGGTGACCTTCTCCGGGGTCTCTCGGTCACGAACGCTGTCATCGCCATAAGGTTGCCTGGGTTGTAGTGCAATATGAGGAGTTCAGCGATTGCGGGATTGGAATTCGGTTGCACGGCCGAGAGATCCGCCGTCCAGACTTCGCCGCGGTTGCAGTTGGGGGCTGAAGTGTCCTCTGCCCCGGCGATCAGGCGGTACAGGGCGAACGTCACGTCCTCGAGTTCGTACTGCGTGGCATTGCCCAGCACCGAGGGGCCGAGGGCCGTCTCTGGCACCGTCCTGATGTCGGGCACCAGGCAGGTGGAGTCGGTGGAGCTGATATGGATCTCCCACCAGTGTTCGTGGTTGGGACCTGGGGTGGTTAGCGGAGCGATGATGGCGTTGCCGTTGGAATTGAACCAGTCTGGGCTGATGATGAGGCAGGGGCGGTTTCCTGTGGCCTCGTGGCCGAGGTAGTTCCAACTGTGGACGCGCCTTATCTCGCCTCTTCTCACATGGTCCCTTCTGCTGGTTCTTCCAGGATGCCCAGCGAAGCCAGTGCTGCGTACTCGCCAGCGGACTCTTCCAGTTCCTGCTTGGCGGCCGCGATCGCCTGTTCGCTGAGTCCCTGCGGTCTTCTGGAGTAGTCCACGGCCGAGTGGACTGCCCTGTGGGCATTGCAGAGCGCGTAGCAGACCGGGACTTGGGGTTCAGTGAACCTCATGCCCATTACCAGGTGGCTCAGCCGCTTGCAGGCACTGTCGTTTATCCAATCCGAGAAGGTGGCCTCGGCTGCTCCGCCGGCCGGCAGGTCGGTCTTCTTGGAGGCTATTTCCCTGAGTTCCCGGTAATCCTCCTGCGTGAGCCAGGTGGCCACCAGTCTGTCCAGCCTCCGGGTGTAGTCGCGGTCGACGTCATTAACGGCGAAAACCCGCGCCCAGCCGGGTGCGTCGAGCTGCAGCAGCGGCTCCCAGGCAATTCCTGACAGCGGCGTTGTGCTTGCCGTGATTTCAGGCCCTAGACCGTCAGCATCGAACCAGCCGAGTACGGCTGTGAAATGGAGTGTCTCGGAGGCTGTTTCTCTAATTGACGTCAAGGTCTCTCCTGGTTGGCGTAAGCAGTAGATTATCCAGCGCAACGATAGAGGGAATTTAGCACAAGGTGTTCGCGATGCCAACGACGCTGTCGGCTGGTGCCACAGCCCTGGGGGGGCATTGGTGTCGATCTTAGCGTCGGCGATGAGTCCGGCTGGCGATATTGAAACCCTTTCACTTGCGTCGATTTGGACCTGGGTGGCGGCGTGGGTGATGGAGTTGTGGCATCTGCGGCAGTCGATCTTGCGACGGTGGTTGATACGGTCAAGCCACCCACCTTTTCCGTGCCGTCGAAGACCCGCATGGAGACTATGGCGTAGCCAGTGGGAGCCGTCTTCGGGAACTCCCCTTCCCAACGGAAGGTGCCATGGTCCACCGGCGCCTCGCCGAGAGGCAGCTTGCTCTGGTCTATGAACTCAATGCTCAGCTCGACTCTATCGCCTTCGTGATAGCCCGCCCCGGAGATGATGAACGGCTCACCCAGGCGTATCTGATCGGGCAATGCGTACTGCTCGACACTGGGCATGTACTCTCGAACCTGCTGGAACCACTCAGTCAGCGCCGTCGACACGACGACCTCGTTGCGGTGGAGCAATTCCCAATGGTCCGGCACAGGCAGGCAGTGCGTCTTCCTCCCTTCCGACGTGAGGTCGCACCTTATCGCCGTCCGGACAGACCAGGTTGTGCTGTTGCGAAACCTGAGGTTAATGACGAAGCTGGAATACCAGGTCCATATGCGGTCGTCATCAACCTCCACAATCTCCACGGGCGTTGCGCCCGCTTGTCTTCCGGCTCGAACTCGCCAATAGTCTGGCGGGTTCCCTCCGCTATTTGGTGCGCCAGTTCCCGGAAACTGGGCAGATTGGCCGGCGGCCCCATAGAGACGCCGGCTCCGGCGAAAACCACTAGCCGCCCGTCGCGCAGCGCGTTAAGCAGCGGTTCAGGGAAGTCTGTACTGCCGATTCTCATTCGTGTCCTTCCACCGTCGTAATCTGCGCCTCCGTTAGACCGGAAAGGGCATGGACCAGCGGGTTTAACTCCACATCGAATGCGCTGTGGTGTCCGCCGCTGGTTTGGCAACCTTGGTGCCCGGGATGCGATCAATGAGGTGGACGAGCGGGCACCGGGAGTACAGAAGCTCGGCTATCGACTTGATCGACGTGTACGGAAAGCTACTTGTTCCAGCAATCGGTCCTGTGTATCGTTCTGCAGACCGGAAAACCTGAAGTAATTGAATACCATCTGGTCAATAGCCACGTGCTCATCTGTGCGAATTTCTGGTGCAAGAGGTAATGGGGTTCTACCCTTGAGTACCTTGAACACGGCTTTGGCTTCGTCTGCGAAGTCAAAGGCGAAGTCGATGGGTAAGGTCTTCATATCGGTTGCCTCGGCTTTGAGTAATCCACCGCCGAGGTTCCGCCGTCCTGTGATCTCCCGAAATAGCCATACAAAGGACGAATTCAGGTACGCCCACAGGCAGTAATGCAGGTCGGAATCCCACAGCGCATCCGGGAGATACAACTCGACGCAGCTGTACGAAAATGCCCTGCAAGTATTGAACGTGCAGTAGAATCGATCCCCAACCCCACGCGGCATGATAAGGGCTGGCACTTTACTCTTACGGGACGCGCTGATTCGGTCCGCTCTTACTCTCCCATCAGCGGAGACAGCTACGAATTGTACATCCTTGACGATGATGGGCTGGTTGCTGCCTGGTTGGTTCAATTCTGTCAATGGGAAGTTCAGACCTTGACCGAATGTTATGTTGCCGCCAGAGTCAGTACGCACTGCCATCTCGGAAAGCATATCAACGAAAAATTCAGGCATGGCCGCTAAATGGCCCCATTTCATTGTCTGTTGTGCGGCAAAAGTTCTGGTCGCCGTTGTTCCCATCCTTTCGTCGACGATTTCGTACTTTACATCCTGTTGCAGTTCCTTACCGAAAATGGCGACAACAGCGTTGATCTGCGGCCCGTTACTGTCGGAAAAGAACTTCGCTGAGGTATCGATGATTTTCTGTACAGAAAACTTACCCAGTGAAAAATCTTGAAATTTTTTTCCGTAATCGGTGCTCAGCCAAGCGTTCTGCGTTATTAGATAGCCGTGTCCTAGGGGGTGTCGTCAAAGTAATTTAGTCCAAATCGCCATGGCCCGAATCTGGCAGATGGCCAGGTAAGAAAGGGAGTTCTTGGCATACCGGGTCGCCACTCCCCGCCACTGCTTGAACTCCAAGAAACCGTTCTCCACCAAATGCCGCAACTTGTACAGCGCCCGGTCGTAGTCCCGCTTTTCCTTCCGGTTGCTCTTGGGCGGTATCACCGGATTCATCCCCCGGGCCGAGGCCCCGGCCACGATTTCATTGGTGTCATAGGCTTTGTCCGCCAGCAGGTGTTCCGCCTTGATGCCCTCAATCAGGGGCAGCGCTTGGGAGCAGTCAGCCACAGTGCCTGCGGTCACCGCCAGCCTTACCGGCATTCCGTGGGAGTCCACCGCCAGGTGCAGCTTGCTGTTGAGCCCCCTTTTGTGCGGGCAATGGCTTGGTTGCCGCCCCGGGCCCCGGCGCTGTGGGGATGGGCCTTGATGTAGCTGGCGTCAATCATCAGCCATTCATAATCAGGGTCATCCATCACCGCCTCCAGCAGCCCGGCCCAGACGTTCCGGTCCCGCCAGCGGCAGAAGCGGCGGTGGGTGTTCTTCCAGTCCCCGTAGTCCGGGGGCAGATCCCGCCAGGGGGCGCCGGTGCGCAAAATCCAGAACACAGCGTTGATGAAACGGCGGTTATCTTGGGCCGGCCGGCCTGTCTTGCCCTTGCCGCCGGGGAGAAGGGGTTCCAAGATTTCCCATACCCGGTCTGAAATATCGTGGCGCCGGTGCGCCGGTGCGCCGGGGCTACGGCTACTGCTGGCATTGCCCAATCCTGCTGCACTAATTGCAATATCAGCTTATTATCACACTCTCACTTTGACGACACCCCCTAGGTCATTCAGCAGTTTGGGTGCCCGGGCGAAAAAGTATATGAGCAGATCGCTGCCACGCGGCAGGGTCTCGCCCCAATCGCTTAGCACTTGGCTGAGGTATGCTTCCTTCATATCATCGGACAGTAAGCTATTTCTGGATTCAACATACGGCGGGTTGCCTATCACGATGTCAAAGCCGTCAGATACGCCGAACATATATTCGGGGTCGAACCAGTCGGCGCCGGAATTCTGGTCGTAGGGGTCCCATGCGGCGATTCTGTTGGCGTCTCCAGCAGAGAAATCGGCTTGGCGCAGAGCCGCGGCCAGTTCCTTGCGGAGCCGCGCATCCTCTTGCCGGTAATAGAGCTTGCGCTGGCGGGTGCTGGCGTGGAAATGCCGCTCCCGATTGGCATTCAATTTCAGTTGCAGCTCTTTGACGGCATCGGTTTGGCCCAACCTCAACTGCGCTGGGCGGGACTGCCCCAGCAGGGTATCGGCAGCGACAAATCTCGTCTCCAGGTTGGGCAGGGGCTTAACGCTGTAGTTGTCGGCGGCGGCGGAGGTGGGTTCTTGCTCGATGGCCAAGGAGATAAAGAAGCGTAGCTTGGCGATTTGCGTGGCGACGGGCTGGATGTCCGCGCCGTAGATGCTGTTCTGGATGAGGTAGAGCTTGCGCCCGAAGTCGTTGCTGTAACGCTGGAAAGTATCGCTAATCTCGGCCAGTTCGGCGTCGCGTTCCTGCTGGTTATCGGTGTCGAAGGCGTTGGCGGCGCGTTTGGTGGCGATTTCCTGTTGCAGTTCTCTCCAGAGTTTGTTGTCGCCGTCCAGTCGGCGCAGGGCTAGGGTGAGTTTGTGCAGGATGCCCATGGGGAAAGCGCCGGAGCCTACGGCGGGGTCCAGTGCCTTAGTCTCGGCAATGGCCCGTACGACTGCTTCCCGTTCCGCTGGAGTGAACAGTTCTTCGGCGTCGGCGAAAGCGTCATCATAGTCCACTAGGTAGCGCAACCGCTCCTGCCAGAAATCAATGTCGCCGTCAGCGGGGCGGCGCGTTGTGACAGCGTCGCTATCAGGGCTTCATCCACCATGTAGTCCACCACGGCACGGGGCGTGTAGTATGAACCGGTCTGCTTGCGCACGTTTTCACGCGTCTCTGGGTTGAACGCGGCCAGAAGGTTCTCGAATACCTTGCCCAGCAGCTCGGGGTCAAGCGCAACTTCCCGCTCAGCAGGAGTGTTTTCCTCCACGGTGAACTTGTAGCGGTTGAATAGGTCAATTAGGCCGGGGCTGCGATCATCGGCGCTGAAGAAGAGGAAGTTGGGGATGCTCAACTTGCGGTAATGGACATCTGAGAAGCAGTCAATGCGGTAGCCACCTTTGCTGGTAGCGTCGAAGGTGTCCAAGCAGTCGAACAGGCCACCGTTGATGAAGGGCGTTTTGTCGAACAGGGCCAGCAGGGCACCGGGTTCGTTCATCTCGTTGCGGTAGCGATAGCGAGAAAAATCGCCATGGGCATCGCTGTTTTCACTGCTGAAACCACGCTGGTCAATTTCGGTGTTAAGAGTGGCGAAGAAGAGGTTTTGCAGCACGGCGCGGTAGTAGGAATCGCCGTTGGTCGAGTCGTATTCTTTCAGCAGTTGGGTTGCCCGTGTCTCAATGAATAGGTCTTCGGCCACCAGGCCTTTCTCCTTGATGAACCAGACGAACATCAGCCGGGTGATTAGGCGGATGACGTGCTCTTCTGCGGGCAGAGTCTTGGCTTCGTCAGTGGGGAATTTGGCGGCGTTGATGGCCCGCTCGAACCAGGCGAACAAGTCACGGTAGAAGCGGCGATTGAGTTCCTCGGTATCCAGGGCGTCGAGCCAGGCGTCCAACAGGCCGTCGAAGTTGTGCGTTTTGCCGTGGGAGTCCATCCAGCGCAGGCGCTCCGGCAGGGCAAGCTCGGATAGGATGTCCAGATGCGCCCGGTGCGGGCTGGCCGGGTCGATTTCCCGGATTAGCGAGACGTTGCCCAGCACGTCGCGGGTGGCGTCACGCTTGTTGGGGCGGTGGTGGACGAAGGCCAGGGTAATCCGGTTATCGGCGGTGCGGTACAGCGCCACCGTCGGGAGCTGGATGTGCTTGTTCAGCTCTCGGGTAAAGGCAGCGTACTGGCCCCGGGGGTAAGAATTGCCGTTGAGTTCAATGGCGGCGAACAGGAAGCTGCGAGCGTTGCCGGTGTCGAAATCGACGGCGTCGAACAGCCCTTGTTGCGTCTGGGTCTGGACTTCGCTGCCGGTGAACTGAAACAGGATGCGCACTGATTGCGTGTTGTCCAAGAAGGACTGCTCGAACTGAGTGCCTGGGTTCTGCGCCGGAAACCTCTGGATGAAGTCTGCGGGCTTGCCGGTTTGTTCGGCAAGCGTGCGCTCACTCCGGTAGCCGAGTGCACCCAGGAGTGCGCTGGCTAGTTCTGGTAAGTCGCCGGCGGCGGCAGCGGAGAGCGCGGTCCGAATGTCGCTCATGGTGCTTTGGGTGCTCATTGCAACTCCTTGATGACCAACCAGGTCACCAACTCGAAATCGCTCGCGTCCCTCGGCGTCTCGGATGCCGAGGGTAAAACGAAATCCCGCGCGCCACCGATTCCCAGTTGACGGGCTTGAGTGTTGGCGTGGGCTTGCCGAATGTGTGCGATAACATCGTTCAGCAGCTTCTCATACTGCGCCATGTCGCGGCCCTGTCTGGTTTCCTGGTCAAAGCGGTCGCAAAGCTCGGTAATGGGAGCCGTTTGCCCGGATGCCGCCGCTTCGAACACGGCTAGTGTCTGCCGGGCGTTGCCAGAGCCGAATCGGATGTTGCCGCCGTCGTGGATATAGGCAAAATAGAAGGGATGCACCGGGCTGGTGGGCCGCTGGCGTGAACCGGCGTCGCCGGCGTTGCGCTGGCGCAGAAAGAATACCACTCCTGGGTGGGCATCGGCCGATGATTCCGTAACGGCGTACACGCCGGGTGGCATGGCTTCCAGCGCGTCCTTGTTGGCTTCGAGATAGCGCAGTAGTTGGGTCAGGAAGTGGTCCAGTGTAAAGTCGCCCAAAGTCGGGCTGTCGCTAAGGTCGTCTAGGTCAAGGACCTCATCACGGAGCTTGAGCAGTTGTGTATCGCGGAAATTCAGCTCCAGCTGGGCGTCGTCCTCGGTGAAAGGGTCTTCGTCGCCGCTGGCGGCTAGGTCTGCCAGAGCCATCCGCGCTTGTACCCGGTTCGCCAGCTTCAGGTACACTTCCATGTCGGCGGTGGGCCAGTAGTTGATCATTCGCACGGATTTGCTGCGGCTACCGATGCGGTCAACGCGCCCGAAACGCTGGATTATGCGCACCGGGTTCCAGTGAATGTCGTAGTTGACTACAGCGTCGCAGTCTTGCAGGTTCTGGCCTTCTGAGATGCAGTCGGTGGCAATCAACAAGTCTATGTCAGTGCCGGTGTCCACGGTGTCTCGGTTGCGCGCCCTAGGGGCGAAGTTGGTCAGAACGTCGTTGAAGTTGTTGGCACCAACGGTGGTGTGGGTTTCGTCGCCGGATACCATTGCCATGTTAATACCAAGCTCCGTGGACAGTCCGGTGAGGTTATCGTACAGGTGCTTGGCCGTATCCTTGAAGGTAGTGAACACCAGCAGTTTATGGTTGGGTTTGTTGTCTCGGTCAAGCGTGGGGTTCGTAGCCTTGTAGCGGACGGCCTGTTTGATCTCGCGCAGCTTACCATCGCGGTCCGGCGTAATGGCGGCTACTTGCAGCTGAACGGCTTCAAGGGTGTCCTTGTCCTTCTGCAGGTCGTTCCGCCAGCGGACCACATCGAGTTCCCGCAGATGGTAGGACTGGCGGCGGCCTCCGACGGAGAAATCTTCGTCTTCTTCGTCATCATCGGGTTGTGTATCCGCTTCCGTCGTTTCCATGTCCGATTGGGAATCCTCTTCGTAGCGGTCAAGCTTGGCGAGCAGGTCGTCAATCTTGTTGATGGTGCGCCCCAGCGTCAGCTTCAGCGAATGGGCCGAGCTTTCCAGCCGCTTGAGGAAGTTAGTCCGCATCATCCCGACGAGGAAGCGTTCGCTGTCCTGCTGGTTGAAGTTCTGCCGCTGTCGGGTCTCTCTCAGTTCCTGTAGCCGCGCTGGGTCAGTGACGTACTCGCTGGGCTGGTACACCGACAGCTTGAATTGGTCGATGCGTTCGGCAAGTTCCCGATAGGAGAGTTCGCCCTGCAAGTCCGTGTGAGGGTAGCGGTTTTCGGGCTTTTCTTGATGCGGGAACTGCCCCACGCGCTCCATCTCGGCGGCGTAGAAATGCTCAATCTGTCGGCGGGAGCGGGAGATGGACACGCCGTCCAGTAGTCGAAGGAAATCGGCACCCAAACTTTCCAGCAATTGCGCCTTGTCGCGGTGGCCGTGTCGGGCCTGGTCCGTTTCCCACTGCTTGAATTGCTTTTGCGCCGCTGCCATTACGTTGCGGATATTGCCTACGCCCAGACTTTCGCGGAAAGCGTTTTCGCGTCCCTCCGTCATCAGATAAATCTGGTTGCGCAGGTCGCTAAGGGAAGTGTTTACAGGCGTCGCCGACAGCATCAGCACCTTGGTCTTCGCTCCCGCCTTGATAACTTCGTCCAAAAGCCGCCGGTAACGCTGCCCTCCGTCGTTGCGGAAATTGTGCGACTCGTCAATCACCACCAAGTCATAGTTTTGCCAGTTGAAATTCGTTAGGTTAATCCCTCCCGATGAACCTGATACCCGAGACAGGTCAGTGTGCGCCAGTGGGTTGTACGCAAAGCGGTCTGCGCAAAACGGGTTGTGCCGCTGGCCGTAGAAGGCAGGGTAAAGCGACCAGTTTCTGAGCAGTTTGCGCGGGCAGAGAACAAGGACACGCTCGTTTCGTAGCTCAAAATATTTAATGACCGCTAGGGCAGTATAAGTTTTCCCTAGGCCGACGCTGTCGGCTAGTACTGAACCAAATCAGGATTGGCAGGGATAGAGGCGATGGAGTTTGCGTCTGGCGTCTTGGGCAGTGAACCGCCAGTTAATGGTAGCTCCTATCGCGTTCCGCTCTGACACGCAGGCGCTGACGGCTCTTTCCAGGCTGTCCTCATCTCCGTTGCGTCCGCGCAGGCAGGCCCGGGCCAGCACGCTGAACTCGATCTCCGCCATATTCAGCCAGCTTCCGTGCTTGGGAGTGTGGTGGAACTCCAGCCGCTTGGCGATGCGCCGGGCCTCGGCCGCCGGGAAAGTCTCGTAAAGCGAGGCCATCCGATGCGTGTTCAGATTGTCGAGAACCAGCCGAATCACCGGGACATCGGGGTAGGCCTCATCCACCAGCCACCGCATCTGCTGAGCGAAGTCCTGCATGGTGCGTTGCCGGGTTATCGCCACGTGGCGCCAGCCCCGGCGAGGCTCACAGGTGAGGAACAGGTTGCGCGTCCCTCCCCGCTGGTATTCGTAGTCCTCACGCCTCGGCCTCCCAGGCTTTGCCGGCAGCGGTTCCCTCACGTCGGCCAGCAACTGGGTGGAGGTCTCGTCAAAGCAGACCACCGGCCTCTGCGGATCGTAGGGCTCGGCGTAGAGATCCAGCACGTCCTCCATGGCCGCCACGAACTCTCCACCTACCTTGGGGATGCACCATTGTTTCTTGAGCCACGGCTTGAGCGTGTTTTTTTTAGCCGCAGGCGGACCGTCTCGGGAGATAAAGACTCCACCAATCCCAACTCCACCACCTTGCCCGCTAGGGCCCGCATGGTCCAGTGGTCATGACCGTCGGGCACCGGGCTGCAGGCCAAGGCTATCAGGTGGGCCTCCACCCTTTCATCCACCTTTCTGGGCCGGTTGACCTGGTTATGGTGCCTCAGCACCTCGTCCAGTCCTTCCTCGGCATACCGCCGCTTGGTGCGGAACACGGTCCGCTCCGACACGTCCAGTGCGGTGGCCACCTGGGGGGCGGTCCAGCCCTCATCTATCTTGATCAGGATGCGGGCCCGGGTAATCGCCTGTGCGGAACTCCTCCCAGCCCTGATCATCTTCCTGAGCCGTCCCTTTTCCTGTGTTGCCAGCCGGACTCCGTACTTCTCCTGCACCATGACCACCTCACATCCCACAACCCTTCGTCTATCCCCAAGGTAGCATCCTGTCTGGTCTCACGTACTAACTGACAATGCCAGATTGGCCGAATACTAGGATGCAGCCGTTGTGCGCCTGTAATTTGGCAATGACACTCTTAGCTCCGTCCTTCTGGAACTCGTAAAGCGCGTTCCAGATTTGGCTGTCTGTGAACCCGGTAGCAGTGGCAGCGGTGTCGCCGGCCAAGCGTGCTTCAATGTCTTTACGGAACAGTTCGTACAGCGTCTTGTAATAAACTGCTTCCGGTGCATAGTCGCCACCGATACGTTGCAGGGCGTCCAGCACCCGTTGCTTCACGTCTTCGGTGAGCCGGCCATCGCTCCATAGGCGGTTGAACCAGTCCTGCAGTTCGGCAAGGGTGTCGGCGTCGTCGGTGGCTAGGTTGATCTCCAGGTTGGGGCGGTCACTGCCACCAAGCCCCCGTTTGGTGAAGTTTGAACTGCCGACCACTCCGGTGGCGCTGTCGGTCGAAGCTGTGAGGTACATTTTGCCGTGCAGGAAGTTGGCGCGGCTGATGGAACGGACTTTTATGGTATCTTTGGCTATCCAATCAGCGCATCGCTTGGCTAGGGCCTTCTGTTGCAGTGTGTGGTTGGGTTCCAATCCTCGTTCGGTAAGCTCGAACGACTTGGCTGCGCTGGGGGTTGGGTCTAGGTCCTCTACCGACGTAGGATCTCCAAACAGGAACCGGACACCTCCAACTTTGTCCAACTCGTCCGCCAGCAGTTGGTAGCCGTAGATGGTGAAATAAGCCGACGCTAGGTCGAAGGCGTCGGCGCTGCGCAGGTTGTGCCGGAGGTGGTCAGCGACGGTGGCGGCCTGATTGTCTAGGATGCGGTTCCGTAACGGCATGAATCCTCTCCAGCTAGTCGATTGCTATTCTCGGAGTCCGCGTATATTGACGGTGGGTCGTTTCTGCTTCTTGCCCAGGTTCTGGGCGTGGTTCCAAGGGGTGTCGGTGTGTCCGTTCCGCTGTGAGGATTTCTTCCAAGAGGTACGCAGCCTTCAGTCCGTCTGGGTTGACCGGGTTGTCAGCACTGCGTCCAGCCGGAGGATGACGGTCATGGGCAGCAGGACGTCCCGGTACTTGCCGCGGATGTAGGTGTCCCGGAGCACAGTGTCCTCGGTGTTCCAGATGAAGTTGGATACACTGGCGAGTTGGCTGTCCTGTACAGTGTTCTCTCCGTAGATTTTCCCTTTTAGCGCTCACATACTACATCATTGGCGTCCCCGTCGCGGGCGCTGGAAGGCATTTCCGTTGGGGATCCCCGCCTTGGACTGCGTTAGTTCCATACCCTGCGTTTCGCGGTCGCAGCCGCGTCGTCGGGGGACCCGCGCACGGGGCTACATACCTCGAGTCCAGTAGCTGGCTGTTCCGACGGCGGTTAAAAGGTGGCTCCCATCCTGCACCTTTCTATTCGCACACCACGCCGTCTTCGTCGGCGTCGCGCATGTACTGGTAGGCCGGGTGGCCGCGGTGAACCGGCGCGATGCCGTGGCCACGGGCCTCGGCGCAGGTGATCCGGCCGTTGCCGTTGTCGTCCCATAGGGCCAGGGCGTCCACGTCGGGGCTCTGCGTCGGGGTTGCCGCAGTAGTTGGAGTCGGAGTGGCAGTGGCTGAGGTTCCTGGCGCCAGCACGACCATGTCGGTTGACTGACATCCTGCCAATATTGTGTCGGCGGCGTCAGCCTCGGCGCGGTCGATGGTGAGCCCGTATTCGCGACGTACTTGCAGGGTTCGGTCGACGTACCAGCACTGGTTCAGGTCAGGGAGCCATTCGGCAACGTCGTTGGCGCTCTTCTGGTGGCGGTTGACGCTGGGCGACGCCAGCGTGAGGTTCAGGAGGTCGGATGCGAACTCCGACCAGGTAGCTGCGCCGGCGGCACAGAGGCCGCTGTCGTGGGCCTCGGAACGGGCGACGATGTGCTCGATGTCCGTCTCCCTGATGCTTTCGAACCAAGTGCCGGTGTATGGGCCGTAAATTCCGCCTTGGGCCTCGACGATGCGTGGTTCAACTGAGGGCGAATAGCGGTATTCGTCCGCGTCGTAGGGCGCGCACCGGTTCTCGGCTGCGACGGTGATCCCGCGCCACAAGTTTGAAGGTTGCGCGGGTAGCTGCGTTGGCGCAGGGGTGGATGTCGCAGTGGGACTCGGGGTTGCCGTGGGAATAAGGGTGGGTGTTGGGGTGGGGGCTGCGGTTGCCGGCGGTGTCGGGGTTGTCGGTGGCTGGGTCGGTGCGGGGACCGTGGTGGCCGTAGGCATCGTTGTGGGGGCCATAGTGGGCGCTGGGATCGAGGTGGGCGTCGGCTCGGTGATTGTCGTCGGTGCGGGTGCCGGGGTCGCGGTAGGGGGTTCTGGTGCCGTTGTGGCGATCTCCGTCGGTCGCTGGGTCGCTACTACTGTAGGCTCTTCGGTTGGGACCGCGGGCTGCGTCTGAACCGGTTGGTTATCTGACGGTGCTGTTGCCTCCGGCGGCGGGGCCTCGGTGGGCGGTACAACTGCCGTCGGGGCTGGGTCTGAACATGCAATCAGGATTAGCAAGGCCATTAGGGCTAGGGACAGTAGTTTGGGCATGTCGGGGCATCTCCGTACTTATCGGTATCCGGCCCGACATTCTACAACGTTCCTGTACCGCTGTGGCGCCGTGGGTCCTGACTGCGGCCGTGTTCTGAAGGAGAACCTCGACCGTGTTCTTTGTGGTCTTTGGAACTTCTAATCGGTGCGCTTAACGGGTTCCTTTGTGACGTTGCTGCTTTATTTTCAGCCGTCATCTTCTGGCCAGCAGGTGTCATAGGCCCTGTCATACAGGTCCCATGCATCTTGGTCTTCCTCCAACCAGTGATCTATCTCGTCGTCGCTGGCTGTCCAGAGGTCCGGCCCGCCCGCCTCTTTCACCGTTTCCAGGGCGGTCGCGCACTCGGCGCTGGGTTGGTTGATTTTGTTGATGATGTGGGTTCCGATGCCTCCTGCTATACAGAGGACTATGAGCCCGGTCATGACCGCCGCTTCGGTGTCGAAGGTGGTCTTTGCTTTTGGTATGTGCTGTCGGCAGCCCGGGCAAATGGCTTGCTTTGCGAGCCTGCTGATGGCGAAGACGATCAGCGGCCAGGTGAATATCCATCCCCACAGGTGCCCGGGGATTGCTGCCAGCGCGATGCACAGCGCGAGCCAGCCGAGGGAGATTGTGGGCCTGACCGGCCGGACTTCCTTCTGGCAGGGTTCGCACCAGGGTGGGGGCTGCTGCTCCTTTTCGGGTTGGTCCTTGTGGACTCCGTTTCCTGCTGTCGGCCGGTGAGGCTTCATGCGAGCGTCCTCTGGTTGTCGATCCGCGGTGGTGGGTTCCACAACGCTGCTGGGTGGAGAGGGCTGTTTTGCTGGCGCCGTGGCGCTGGTGGGTCAATGGGTTTGTTATTCAGCGCTCCATGCGCTTAGCCGGTCGACGTATAGCCAGCAGTTGGCGTTGTCGAATGGTCGGTTGCTGTGCTTCCAGTGGATGATGATGTTTTTGTCGCGGTCCCGGCCGGAGAGGTTCCGGGCATTCATGTCAGCTGCCCCGTTCTCATGTAACGCTGAAGGAACATCTTGGGTACCAATGGTTGCTGCTTTGCACCCGGCGGTTCCGCCAGCCTCCACGTCGTTCTGGGAAGCGACTACTGGGTTCCATGTATCAATTGAACATTGGTCGACGCGCTGGTTCTGGAGGTTTGAGATGACAGCGTTCAGAGAGGCAGGTGTTGTGGCGTTCCGCTGGAAAATGAACTGATTTCGGAGCACGTAGTCGCAGTTTGGGTTAGGTGATGTGAGATTGGAGGTGCCTCTTTTCTTGCTCCATGAGTTCAGTCTGCTGACATACATCCAACATGCCGCGCCGTCGGCGGGGGTTCGTATGTTCCACCAGTAGACGATGATGTTGTTTTCGCTGTCCCTTCCGGATTGCCGTATGACACTGCTTGTGGAGTCTTGGCTGTCAAACAGCCCATCTGGGACCTCTGGGTTGCCGACCTTGGGACTGTTGATCCTCTCCGTAGCAGCTTCGGATTCCCAGCACCCGTTGGGCTCCGTCACGTTGGGGTCGTCCACCACTGGGTTCCATATCCCTGAGATACAGTCGTCTCTCTGGGTTTGGATCTGGGTGACCATGCCTTGTATCTGGTTGGGATTGAATGCTCCTTTCTGAAATACCAACTGGTTCCGGAGCAACTGGTCGCAGTCACCTTGTTCCGCGGCTTCCTGGCCCTGCGTGGCGCTCTCGAAATTCGTGGTGTCTTCCTCTTGGTCCAATCGGACCACTGTGCCTTGGTCCACCGATGTGGCCCGTGGATCGTGTCCCCTTGGGGTGTTGGTAGAGAGCAATTCAGGCTTGGTGAGGTCTTCGAGCCATTCGGCTGTGATGCTCCATCCTTGCCCGCATCGGTATATGAACCTGCCCTCTCTCAGTTGTTCCAGGATTTGATCGTTGGCGTATCCATATGGTATGGGGCCGCAGGGGTTGTCCTGGAGGTGGTGAATTAGGTCGTAAAACCGGTGATTGATGGCTCTGGTGGTATCCGGCAGGTATGCGTTGCCTTGCCATGCTGGACCGTTTTTCTCGATGGTTTGCGTCATCAGGGTGGCCAAGACCCGTCGTGTTGTATCCCCGTCGGACTGGGGACGTCCATCTTTATCCAGCCCCATGCTGTGGCATTTAATTCTTGCGCCTGCGTCAATGGAGGCTAGGTCCGCACCGACCATGCTTGGGTGGTTATACCCTCGCTCGTAGGCTATGCGGTCTTCCTCGTTCGAGTCACTGTTCGCCCATATGGTGCAGCCCGCATATAGCAGAATTACTACGCCTATCAGGCCTACCACGATCTTGGCGTTGGTGTTTTTCTTCATGGGAGCAACTCCGCGGGCAGGTGGCGTTGGTAGAACGCCCAATCTGGCGTGGGAGGAGGAGACTGCCGGGATATGACTTCATGCCATGGCTTGGTCAGACTCCAGCCGTTGGCGCACTGTTGCATAAATTCACCCTGCTCTAGCTTGGTTATGATGTTGGGCTGCAGGTTTATTCGGGCTTGAGGGACGCATTCGCCGCTTCTCATTCTTTGGACCGTTCGGCGGAGCGCCGTGTTCAGCTCGTTGATGGTTTCTTCCGAGTAGTGCTTTCCAAGAACGGTCGCGTCGTTGTACTCGACGTAGTTGGTTAGCAGCCTAGCGATGATCAATATGGTCTGGTCTTGGGTGACCTTTGGGCATGTCCATTCTGGGTCGTTAAGGCCCTGATCCGAGCATTCAAGCTCTATGGTGTTATTGATGTGACTTATGTCGTTGATAACTTGTTGGGGTGTGCGTTGCCCGTCGAGGTATGGGCTTGGGGTGTCGTCGTACATGATGAACATGACTATGAGGACCACCGCGGTCACCCCAATTGCGGCTATGTAGGGGGCTTTCTTGGTGGGGCGTTTTTGTTCTGTCATTAGTCCCCTTGTTCTGTGTCGATTGTTCGAGACCCTGTCGGTTCCTAGATAGGGCTGGTTTAGAAGGAGCCTCGGGGTGGGAAATTGTGGGCTGGTGCGTGGACTCCAGCCACATTGTCCCGTTTCTAGGGTGAGGGTTTCCCGTCTGGGCGGGTTGTGATTTCTAGAGCGAGGGGGTGGGGCGGGTTTGGGGTGTCCGGTGTCTCGTGGGTCTAATGGTGAATTGCGGGGTCTTTTTGCTCTGGATGGGGACGACCGGTAAAGAGAAGGGCCGGCGAAAGCCGGCCCTTTTGTTGCTGAGCTGCGTTGCTCGGGGGTCGCTGCCTGGCGTTACACGCTTGGTGGTACTTGCCTGACGGTGACGCCGTTGTTCTGGAGGTGTTCGCGGCAATCCATGTTGTACGCAGGATAAGGGGCGAACCTGCTATTGATGTTTGAGACCACGACGTTGTCAAAGGCGGGCCTGCTGCCGGTGGCGACGGTCATCATCTGGCGGAACTCCTTCCAGCTTCCTTTGGGATCGGAGTACTCGATGACGACCTCGAGTGCCTGCTCCGTGCAGTACTCGCGGCAGCGCCGTAAATCATCTTGGAGTTTTTGCTCCGGGTCCTGGTCGCTTGGGAGGTTCCTGACGTAGATGGCTGTCCGGTTGGTTGGTGGAACCTTGAGGGGGTTCTCCTCCCTCTGGCTTGGCTCGGGATCTCGGCGGGGCCGGTTAGGATAGGTTAGTGGTTGGCCGAGCTGTTCGAGGGTGACGACCCCTAGTTTCGTTTCCATTGACGGTGCGCCTCCTTGGAGGAATCGGGCGGTTTTCGAGGTTGGGGTCGCCGGTGGTGATGGTTGCCGATCTACATGGAGATTTCCGCGGTGGACAGTAGGCTGACCCCGTTGGCCTTCAGCCGGGCGCGGCAGAGTACGGTCTCATCGAGGGACCAGGAGAAATTCCTGAGCTTGTAGACGACGATGACGTCGAACGGTGGTTCATCGTCGGTGGCCTCGCCCATCATCCAGTCGAACTGACGCCTGTCTCTCGGCGGGTCGTAGTAGCGGGTGGTGATCTTGAATTTTTCTGCAAGGCAGAACTTTTCACATTCTTCTGTTTGAAGTTCCTTGGAGTTCTCGCCGGTGGGGTAGCCGGCTGCTTCCTTGATGTAGATGGCGGCGCGGGTGAGCCCTGTGGTCGGCATCGGGTGACGCTCCTTGATGATGGCAGTGCTGCCTCCATGGTACCGGGCGGTAGGGGTTCCCCGAAGGGGCTTCTGTCATAGGCCGCTGGTCCGGTGGCGGAAAATGGTAAGCCCCCGGCCTCGCGTGGAGATCGGGGGCTTTGTAGTGCCGGAGTTTTGTCGTCCTCTTTTCGTGGAGGCGCTTTTGAGGTTGCCTATGTTTCTCAGCGCAGGTTTGGCACCTGTTATGGCCTTCCAAGGCGAGGTTGGCGCAGTGGTTGATCTGCCTCGTTCCCTTGGCGATCTTGGTCCGGTTCCATTGATGTTGAAGAAACAGAGACCCGGCTTGCGCCGGGTGCCGGGTCTTATTGTTTCGCTACTAAACTAAAGCCAAGGTGAAATGTACATATCGCTAGACCGCACTATCGGTGCCCACCCAGTTGGGGCCTAAAGGTGATATGAGGTGCCGTGGAGTCCTTTCGGTCATCGTCAATCTCCCCGAAATGCACATCCCACCTTGGTATTGGTTTAGTAATTCAGCTATTTTGAATTGCCGGGTAAAGGGATTTCAGCTTGATGCGCGCGTCATCGGTGGTGAAGCGCCAGTCCACTCGCACCATGTCCCGGTTGCGCTGGTTCTGCCAGGCGTCAACTTCCCGGCGCAGCACCTCTTGATCAGGAATCCGGCGGTCCAAGCACTGCCGGGCCAGCACTCCGATTTCAATTTCAGCCATGTTCAGCCAACTCCCATGCTTGGGGGTGTAGTGAATCTCCAGACGTTCGGCGATACGCCGCGCTTCCATAGGCTCGAACGCCTCGTATAATGAGGCCGGATGATGGGTGTTCAGAGCCTGCCCCGTACTCGATACGGGGTTGTCCATCACCAGCACAATCCAGTCCTTGTCCGGGTAGTCCTCGTCCACCAACTTCTTCACTTGGTGCGCCCAGTCCACTTTCGTCCGCCGGTCCGTCACTCCGACCCGCCGCCACCCTTCCAGCGGCGCAAACAGCATGAACCGGTTGCTCACCCCGTTGCGCTCGTATTCGTAATCATACGCGAGTGCCGATCCGGGGCGAGGCGGACGCGGCAGTCGCGTTTCCTTCACCTGCTGTTTGCTGGTTTCGTCCAAGCACACCAGGACTTCATTGTCTTCATAGGGACGGTGATAGACCTCCAGCACGTCTTCCATGGCACACACAAAGTCCGAACTGCCTTCCGGCGGGATGCACCAACACTCTTTCAGCCAAGGCTTGAGTTCGTTTTTTTCAGCGTCTTGCGCACCGTCTCTGGGTGGATGCTCTCCACTATTTCGCACTCCACCAGCCGGTCCGCCAATAATCTCAGCGTCCAACGGGCCCGGCCTTCCGGCGGTTCCCCGCAGGCCAGCGCAATCAAGTGGGCTTCCGCAGCGCCATCCAGTTTCTTTGGCCGGCGGCGTTGTTGCTCCTTACGCCCCAAGGCCGCTTCGATCCCTTCCTCCACGCAACGGCGGCGTATCCGTTCCACTGTGGCGCTGGCGATCTCGAGGGACCGGGCAACCTCTTCGTCCGTCAGGCCTCCGTCTTTCCGCGCTTCATCGCTCAGCAACAGGATGCGTGCATGGGTCTGCTTGTACGCTGCTGCCCGTCCCTTGGAAACCAGGGCCTTCAGTTCCTGTTGCTCTTCCGTGGTCAGTTCGATACGGTACTTCTTAGCCGGCACGACCCCTCTCCTTGGATACAATTCGCCAATGCCGGCAGAATACACCAGTTGTGCCTCAATTCAATGACGTTCAACTACTAGTGGGTAGGTTCTGAGGCCTTCTGCCTTACCTTCTCACAGCCCGCTACTTCACAGATACGACTTGGACGCCGCAGGCATTCAGCCGGTCTTCGAAGTCGGTGAATTCTTCGGCGGACCGTGAGAACCGGCTTCTTTCCCATACCACGATGTGGTCGAAGGGCGCGGTGCCATCCGTGGCGTCGGCCATCATCCGGTCGAAAGCCTCCCGGCTTCCGTTGGCAACGGAGTACACCGTGGCTATCTCCGCTTCTTCCTCGCTGCAGTGCTGGTTGCACGCATCCGTCTGGGCTTGGAGGTTGTTCCCTGCGTCTGGGCCGGTTGACGAGTTTCTCACGTAGATGGATGCCTTCTTGGTGCTCTCATCCTTGGTGCTGTCCTCTTGCATCTCGTTCTCCTTGGTATAAAGTCGTTTGCGCCGGTGTTGGCCTGGATGCTGTTCGCCAACAGCAACCAAGCCTAAACTAAAGCCAAGGTGGGATGTACATTTAAGTGGCGATGATGATCAGCTGGGTTGCGCCGGTGCATCCCTCTCATCCGTACTTGGAGAACGACCCGGCTCCGTCGTTTGCCCCCCACCATCTGCGCATTTCACCTTGGCTTTAGTTTAGGTTCCATTGTCCGATGTCGGCGGGCGATTCTCAAGCACCTTCTGTCATCAAATCGTGCCGCGATGGTGGCATTGAAACATCCCCACTTTTGGCCGCTGGTGCCGGTACCAAAAATATGGACCCGGCTTGCGCCGGGCCTCGTGTCTTGTTGATTCTTGTTGATCTTTCTCGTGCGCCTCTGTGTGTGGACTCGCAGTTCTGGCGCTTTCAGCGTAGCAATGTTATCAAGTACGTCGGCAACTCGCTGTTGGTGTTCTCATGCTGCGCAGTCACGCCCGGTTGTTCAGATTTTGTTCGGTTTTTGTTTTTCTCTGCGGACTGCCGCTCCTCTCCGGTTTCCCTGCCGATGTTTTTCGGCGCAGATTTCGCATCTGGTCTGCCCAAGGAGGGCTGGATTCCGGCAGACTCTGCAGAGCCCGAGGTCCTTGGCCTTCTGCCTGCTCGCCTCAGCTGCCTTTCTGAGGGCCTCTCGACGTTCTGGTCGTTGTCCCCG
Organism: Dehalococcoidia bacterium; assembly: GCA_965226875.1. Lineage (GTDB taxonomy): Bacteria > Chloroflexota > Dehalococcoidia > Lucifugimonadales > UBA3495 > VXOI01. Next base: position 822,977 of record OZ245439.1, read on the forward strand.
AAGGCGTTCGTACTGTCGTCGGCTCTCGGAATTAGTCCTTTCTGAAAGCGGTTTCGCTTGATGTAGGGTGGTCTGCTTGACTGGTTGCGGCAAGTTGTTGCCCAGATGTTCCGGCACCTTTGGTTTGTTGCTCGGATCACCATTTGCCAGCTTCGCTGCGTCGTACCTCTCCCGATATTTGTTTTTGTATAAACCTCTGTGTTTTTCGGCGCACGTCTCACACCTGGTCTGATTTTGGATGGCGGGTTCACCACAATTTCTGCAGAGGCCGAGGGACTTTGCCCTTTCGAGTTTTGCCTTGAACTGGATTCGCTGTCTTTCTTTTCTTTCCTCGGGGGTGAGTGGGGTTCTCTTCGGGGCGGGCACCTTGGGTGTTTTGGGTGTCTTGAGTTTCTTTGACTTGGTATTATTCGGTCCTGATTCTGCCTCCTGTTTTTTTCTGGCAGGCGTAGTGCGGTTCTTTTGTTCAATGTGGAAGGAACGCTGGGCGATATACCTTTTTACACGACGTACCTCCGAAACCCCCTCCCTTGAGCTGTCGTTGTAATATTAGGGAAATGCTCAGAAAAGTCCCGGTCAAATGCGCCATTGCCGGCTGCCACCGCCGGCTGAAGATGACCCTCGCCGAACGCGAAGAACTGAGGCGGGAGGGACGCGAGAACAACGCTACGGCGGGCCTCGTCTGCCCCGCCCACGTGAAGGCCGCCTTCAACTTCGAATTCGACGATATTGACATCGATGTCCCGCTGGAGGAAATCCTTGTCGAGGCGTCCAAGGAAACTCCCCGTTGGCGCGTAATATTGACCCCGCTGCCCGGGGCGGCGGGCGAGCCGGACAGCCAGTCCACGCCAGGACGGGGAGACAGGGTTATCTAGTTGACCCGCGCCAGCCTGCAACTCCCGCGTGAATTCCGGCGTGTTCCCGAGAAGCTCGGGGGATGGCCAGCTTCTCTGTTCCACTGCCGGGGCCGTGGTCATGCTGATCAGGTTGGCGATGGCCGCCGCAGCAGGGCACGCCATATCCCCGCTCATGCTGAGTGCGGGCGTCCGGTGTATTCCAGCTACTGCAAGCGTGTACGTATCCGCGCCGCTCAGGAATGGTTGCCGTCGGCTGGTCCCAGCTAAATCCCTACTGGTCAGCCATTCCCCGAACGGGCTGCTCGTCGCTGTGAGCGCTACGCTGTCGGGATATGCGTCCGGACGCGCTGGCCACCACAAGGGACGGCGGTTTTCATGCGGCCAGATCCACCGGAGTCCATCCGTCGCCCCGGTAGCGCCAGGCGTGGCGCGGTTCCAGGCCCAGGATGAGGATGTCGCCGGTCCAGCCGGCACCCAGCACCCGTTGGGCCACATCCATGGGAAACTCGCTCACGGGCTTGACCTCGGCGTAGGCTTCTACGCCGTTCAGTACGAGCCGGAAGTCGGGAGTCCAGCCGCTGAGCCGGACCGGCTCGTACTGCCAGGCAATCCCGCGCTGGTCGAAGTATGCCGCCCACCGGGCCTCCAGCTGGCTGCGGAAGGTCGTACTGGCGTACTCGGTGATGACGGGGGTGTGCTCGGGACCCAGGGTGTGGGGGGCCATGCCGGCGGCCCACCGGTGCAGCGCCGCGGCGGTATCCTCTCTGAGCAGCCGTTCCTGCTCGGAGCGCTGGCCCGGCTGCCGGGCGATCTCCAGCAGGGACTGGGTGTAGCGGCCCAGGTTGTCGGCCACGGCCTTCGAGAGGCCCAGGCCGCCGCCCACCTTGTCCCAGATGACGATGGCCCGGCTCACCTCGCTGCTGCGCCCGTCCCGGACCACCTGGATGTTCTGGTGCGTGGTCCGTATGTCGGCCGGGTGTATCGATTCACGGCCGCACATCACCGTCCGGAGGGCCCGGGCCACGTCCCGCCGCGTGCTGGCATCGTCGAACCACTCCTCCCAGACAATGATCAGGGTGGCCGTGGTGCGCAGTTGGGTCATCACCTCGGGGATGCCCTCCCCGTCGTAGTGAACCTCCCGCCATTCCACGTCGCCCGGTTCGCGCATGGCGCAGCCGACGATCCGTTCCCAGGCCACCGCCTGGGCGTGGGTGCAGTATTCCAGGTGGCCCATCGCGGATACGCGGGGCTGCTGCAGCGTGAGGGTGGCGCCGCTGCGGGTGATGGGCCGGGTCTCCTGCGGTGGAGCGTGGCGCGCCGTGATCACCGTCTCGCCGCCGGTCTCCCGCCAGCCCAGGATGGAATAGGACTGCTTGGCGTGGAAGTAGGTGGCCAGGGGGTAGGCGTCGCGGGCCGCCTCTCGGCGGCTCACCTCGCTGGTCAGGAGTTCCGTTTCCCCTTCCGGCAGAATCTGCACGATGCGCGCCCGCCCGTCGGCGGCGTCCCGGATGTCGTTACGGTGGGGTTGCCGGGGATCTCCGGTCTGGAACTCCGGTGCGTAGTGGTCGCCCCGGGCGATCTCCCGCAGCGTCGGGGGCAGCTGCTCCGGCCAGGCATCCGTGGGCGACGGTATGGCGCGTTCCAGTCCGTTCAGGTCCGTCTCCTTGACCAAGCAGCGCCCGTGGGTGTTCCTGATGTTGGGATTGGAGGGATAGAGCCGGGCCGGCTCCACCGGCTGTCGCCAGTAGGCCTCCAGGCTGTCGTCGTGGAACTGGAAGGCGTGGCGCGGCGCCACGACAATGAACCGCCCCGGGCTGTTGCGTCCCACCCGTCCGGCCCGCTGCCTGAGGCGCCCCACCGAGTGGGGCAACCCCAGGTTGAAACCCACCTGCAGGTCGGGGATGTCGATGCCCAGCTCCATGGCGCTGGTGCTGGCGATGCCCCGGATCTCACCGGCCCGCAGGGCCTCCTCGATGCGCTCCCGGCGCATGAGCCCCGAACGGTAGGCCATGGCGTCCCGGGACTCTACGATGATGGCCTCCTCGGTGATGCTGCGGGCGGCCTCGATGCCCGCCGCAGCGCGTTCCGCCAGCTGCCGGTCGTCCACGAAGGCGATGTACGACCGGTCCGGATCGTCGCTGATCACCTCCCGCACCGCGTCCTGCAGGTCCCGCCACCCCTCGTCGTGGGGGGCACGGCCGACGGCGTGCTGCACGGTCAGCTCCGCCCGGGGACTGCCGTCGTACCGGTCGTCCACCACCTGGAAGGGCAGGCCGGTGAGGGTCTCCAGGTGCTGGGCCGGGTTGTGGATGGTGGCGCTGGCCGCGATGACCCGCAGGGGCTCGAACCGGGACATCAGCTCCCGGCGCTTCTGCTGCAGCCGCTGCACCAGGTAGAGGCAGTGGGTGCCCAGCGCGCCGTCGTAGGTGTGGGCCTCGTCCAGGATGAGGTATGCCAGGTTGGACAGGAAGCGGCGCACGTTGTACTGGGTGTTCTGCACCTCCCTGAGGTCGTGGCGCAGCGGCCGTTTGCCGTAGAGGGGCTCCGAGTAGGCCATCAGCCACTGCTGGATCACGTCGGGAGTCATCAGGGCCAACCGGGTGCGCTGCAGGATCTGCCGCCGCTCGGTCAGGTCGCGTACGTCGCCGTCGATCCGGTTGATGGCGGCGGGGTCCAGACCGGCGGCCTCCGCCATGTTCTGCCAGCGGATGACCTGGTCCCGGGCCAGGGCCTTGATCGGGTAGATGGCGATGGCCGTGGCATTCGGGTGGGTCGCCAGGTGGTGCAGGGTGGGGGCCTGGAAGACCAGGGACTTGCCGCTGGCGGTGCCGGTGCTGATCACCAGGTTGTGGCCCTGGCCCAACAGCTCCAGCCCCGTGGCCTGGTGCAGGAAGAGCTGGCCTCCGCCCGTCTGGGCTTTCACCGCGGGCCAGACCGGACTGTCGGCCAGCCAAGCGGGCACCTCGCCGTGGCGGGCCTCCTGGCCGGGGATTGTGATCTCGTCGTGAATGTTCATGCTGTCGCGGTAATGGTCAGGGCAGCGGCGGGCACGACGGCAGCTACCAGACGGTGGCCACCCGGTCCGACGCCGCCAGCACCTCGTCCCGGGTCACCACCGGTGCGCCCAGCGCGTCCGCCTCCGCGGCGATCAGCCGGTCGTGCATCTCCGGAACCTCGGGAAACCGGTCCAGCCTCTCCAGCTGTGCCCGGCCCAACTCGGACAGTTCTATCCCGCTCACCGAGTCCAGCGCCTCCAACAATGCCGACGGTTCCAGGGGACTGCCCAGCTTGGCCGACAGGTAGTAGAACTCGGCCACCACGATGGCGGGGACCACCACCGTGGCGTTGCCGGTCTCCGCCAACTGGAAGACGGCGCTGGCGGCGATGCTGAGGCGCTCCGGGGATTGGAAATACCACCACAGGGCGTGGGTGTCGGCAACGAACCGGGTCCAGCTAACCACCTTTGTCCCCGGACACCCCGTCGGGCAACCGCTCCCCGGTCTCCCAGATGCCCTTGATGTCCAAGAGGTCCTGGTAGCCAGCGTCGGGCAGTTGGGAGAGAGCACCCCTCAGTGTGGCCAGGGAGGGTCTGTCGTCGGCGTCGGCATCCACCGCGGTGAGCCGTCCGCAGGGACGTCCCCGGCGCGTGATGATCACCTCATCGCCACGTTCCAGGTCCCGGAGTATCTCGCTGAGGTGGGCCTTCGCTTCCCTGATGCTGTATGTGGTCATGTAGTCCATCACGTTAGGGTCATGTTGATGTGCAATGTGACCACATTCTACCACGTCATGTGCAACGGCCCACCGGTACGGTGCGTCTCCCATCTGGCCAATGCCGGCTGGCGTGGGTCATTCTCTCCGGACGGATCAGGATGAGCTCGTGCGCGGTTTCAGTTGTCATGGTCCTCCAGGGCCCAGGCCTCCACCAATTCGAAGATCCCGGGTGAGCTTCTGTCCATCAGTGTCATCACCTTCTGCAGGCAGGCCCGCTTGACCTGGCAGGGCTGGCAGGCGCAGCCTTCGGCGTGGGGCGGGCCCTCGAGGCTGGCGATCACATCGAGGTACGCCTTGTCCTTGCCGGCGGCATAGCCCTCGGCGTAGCAGGCGCAGGGCTCGGGGCAGTCGCATAGGGGGCGTTCTCTGGCGGTCACTTGGACCTCCTGAAACTTCTTTTTCAGAGCGCCCGGAAACTCTCGTGATATGCACGCTAAAGATTTATCGTGCATCATAAAAGCAAGGCACGCGGGGCAGTTTCCGGGCCTCTTTCGAGATCTCAGGGCGAAGTCCAGACTGGCTTGTCGGCCAGGGACCTGCTGTAAGAGCCTGTTTACAATCTCTTCAGGATTAGCACCGCGAAGGCGAGAACCACCATTTGCAGGCTGGTATTGAGCTTTCTCTCGCAGTTCTTCCAGAGGCGGCGGCACTTCTCCAGCCAGCCGAAAGACCGCTCCACCACCCATCGTTTCGGCAGCACCACGAAAGTGTGCAGTTCGTTGCGCTTCACCACTTCCACCGAGGCTCCCAGCAGGCTCTGCACCGCCGTGGCAAAGGGTTTCCCGGTGTATCCCCCATCCACCAGCACATTCTGCACCTGCCTCAGGTTGGCCCGGCGCCGGTCAAACATAGCCAAAGCCCCAGCACGGTCGGTAACGTTGGCGGTGGTCACGTGAATCGCATGGGGCAACCCCTGAGTGTCCACGGCGATGTGGCGCTTGATTCCAGACACCTTCTTGCCCGAGTCATAGCCCTTGTTCTCGGCGCTGTCGGTGTTCTTGACGCTCTGGGAGTCCACGATACAGAAGCTGGTCCGTTTTTTCCGACCATTGCTTCGTCGGGCTGTGCCAACCGATTTTTTTTAAGACCTGCTCCAGAATGGAATACTTCGCCGGGTCGGGTCGCTCGCTCCATTGCCGGAAATACTTGTAGCAGGTGCGCCAATCTGGGAAGTCCGCAGGCAGCATCCGCCACTGGCACCCGCTTTTCAGGAGATAGAGCACCCCGCAGAAAACGTCGTACAGGTCCACGGTGCGGGGCTTGGTCCGGCGGCGGGCCGACTCCAAATAGGGAAGAATCCGGGCAAACTGTTCCCGGCTGATGTCGCTGGAATAGGAATGAGACATGATTACCCCCTCTGGTAACAGCCTCAACTTAACATATTGCAAAGATCGTAGACAGGCTCTAAGTAGTCAGCGTACAATTATACGCACGGGATTATTGTAAGAGCCGGTGTTGAGTGAAGGGAGCGGAGGGCCTGGGCGGCTCCGGCCGGGGGAGCTTCTTTCGCCATCCGCCGAAGAAGGAGTTGAGGGCCTTGGCCATGATGTCCGCGGCGCACGAGCTGCAGTAAGCGCCGGCGGCATGATCACAGGAGCGGCACTTCGCGTTCGCCATGACCGGGGCCCTCGTGGGAAGAGTGAGGATTTGACAATACCCTTTCCGTGCTCCTCCTCACAAGGCCTGGCTGTCAGCAATTCCACGCACAACGCCGGTTCGCAAAAGGTCCATTATGACTACCGTACGTAATCCGAGGGCGAAAGGGCGTAGTGGCGGACCCGTTCCTTGGCGCGCAAGTAAATTATCGTGCTCGGTCTATATTCTCAACTTGGTCGGAGGGCCGGGACTGCCCATCATAGTAGGCAACTGGAGTCACTGTTACCAGCCAGGAACAACTGTACTGTGAATTGCGCGTTAGGTTGGTTTGTACCCAACAATCGCCAACGGAAACAGGTCCACGAGGCAAGCCATCGGTTCGGCGAAAGCTGTCTAACAGCTCATCCAGAATTTCCTTGACTTGCTCCTCACGCTTGGATGCGTTGAAGTAGCTGCGCCTAACCCTGACACACCCGTCAAAACTTACGACCTCGAAGATGCTAATCGGTGTAGTCTCTCGGACCCTGGAAAGGAACGCTTCTTCTGCAACCTTGAATATCAAGTGCCCTTCAGATATTTTTTCAGGTAAATTGCCCTCACCAACACCGTTAAGATAACTTCGAATATCCCGCACAGGCATCAAAAGGGAAGCAGCAAACTTGTTGCACCAAGCCTCCTCGGGGCTCCTGGTCTTGTGTTCCGTGCGAATCGTCAAAGACTCGCTGTTCGTTCTGCCGAAGGAAACCTTGCCAGCCGTTAGATTCGCCAACGTCCAGTGTCCCAATTCGTGGGCTAAGGTGAATTTCTTTCTAGTGAACGGATCTTTTCTCCGTATTAGTATTTCCGCACCTAGGTTTCCGAGCGGAATGAGATACCCCTCCTTATCCAAGTCTTCCTCGTCGACCTCAAGGTCTGGCCAAAGTGAACATACTGCGGTGAGGTCGGTGGGAGGCCGGGTATGGCCCACCGCTTCCAAAAGCTGTTCACAGACTTCCTCGACGTTTGGGAAACTAGGTTCTGTTGACATTTCGCTGTTGCGGGTCATTCCGGGGAAATAGCGACGAAGAATCCTGGACTTATCACTCCGATTCAAGGCCATTCGTGCTTTCCTGCACTTGGAATGACATGAAATGGGCCTGCACATCGGTTACAAATGCAAATGTCAACAGAACCTAGGCATTCGTCGTCAATCTTCCTCAGATTTATCTAGTACCCTGTACATCATGCGTCTGAAAATCTTGCGCTGGTCTCTCGAAGTCGTGCGAAATCGTGCTTCAACGTTACTCAGCATCACTTCTTGCAGTAACGCAACCATGCGCTCGTCCAAGTCTGGCTCCACCAAGTCGGCCACAGTGGTTTTGAGGACCACAGCCAAACGGCGCAATTCCAAGAGCGTAGGGTTCGCTACCTTATCGCTGCTTTCCTCGATCTGTCGCAACCTCTCGGCAGTGAGTAACTCAGCTAGTTGAAGCGTTACGTCCGCTCTCGTTAACCCAGATTCCTCACGGGAAATCCTCACCTTATGCCCCACCATATTCTTGTCGAAATCCGAGAAAGCAAGTTTGCGCTCTTCCAGTATTGGCCGTATCTCGGATAGGCGGCTCCACAATGCTTGCTTAAGCTCACGGAGATCGTGGTATGTAATTTCCAGTTTGAGCGCCGGGATGCCTGTAACCATCCTGCTCACTTTGGTGTCCCCATGAGCTATTAAGACTATGGGAATGAGAGCGGATTGGGCGAATTCCAACTCTTCACCAGCACCCGTGCTAGGGGGTGTCGTCAAAGTAATTTAGTCCAAATCGCCATGGCCCGAATCTGGCAGATGGCCAGGTAAGAAAGGGAGTTCTTGGCATACCGGGTCGCCACTACCCGCCACTGCTTGAACTCCAGGAAACCGTTCTCCACCAAATGCCGCAACTTGTACAGCGCCCGGTCGTAGTCCCGCTTTTCCTTCCGGTTGCTCTTGGGCGGTATCACCGGATTCATCCCCCGGGCCGAGGCCCCGGCCACGATTTCATTGGTGTCATAGGCTTTGTCCGCCAGCAGGTGTTCCGCCTTGATGCCCTCAATCAGGGGCAGCGCTTGGGAGCAGTCAGCCACAGTGCCTGCGGTCACCGCCAGCCTTACCGGCATTCCGTGGGAGTCCACCGCCAGGTGCAGCTTGCTGTTGAGCCCCCTTTTGTGCGGGCAATGGCTTGGTTGCCGCCCCGGGCCCCGGCGCTGTGGGGATGGGCCTTGATGTAGCTGGCGTCAAGCATCAGCCATTCATAATCAGGGTCATCCATCACCGCCTCCAGCAGCCCGGCCCAGACGTTCCGGTCCCGCCAGCGGCAGAAGCGGCGGTGGGTGTTCTTCCAGTCCCCGTAGTCCGGGGGCAGATCCCGCCAGGGGGCGCCGGTGCGCAAAATCCAGAACACAGCGTTGATGAAACGGCGGTTATCTTGGGCCGGCCGGCCTGTCTTGCCCTTGCCGCCGGGGAGAAGGGGTTCCAAGATTTCCCATACCCGGTCTGAAATATCGTGGCGCCGGTGCGCCGGCGCTACGGCTACTGCTGGCATTGCCCAATCCTGCTGCACTAATTGCAATATCAGCTTATTATCACACTCTCACTTTGACGACACCCCCTAGGGTAATCGGCAAAATGAACCACTAGATCGCTGTTATGCACTCGCTCTCTGTCCATTGTGAATACATCCTCAGGTGGCACCTGAGGATGGTTTACAGGGTCTGTTACTTTTCGAGGCTCGTACAAATCTATTTCAAGCTCTGCGCAAACGGACGCTACAGTTTCGGACAGTGCGATCAGATGGTTCATCTGTGCCGAGGTCAATGACGTCAGTGCCGATGCCAGGTAAGCATTCAGCCGCAAGGGAGCCGCTTCTCGCTGATACAGGATCATCGCGGTATCTTCTGAGTGCGCCGGTATCGGAAGCAGCGCATTGTCTACTTCACCAACGTACTTTTCACGCCGGTCTTTGAACTCGTCGAGAGTGATCTGTTTGAAATGTGTGGCCATAATATTCTGGGCATCCTGTGGGTTGACCATACTCACCTCTCTAGCGCAGGGGGACTTTCCAGCCACTTGTCCTGAATGCAGGCTTCTATATCACAGACTGATATTTGCACGTGTGCACGATCGCGGAAGGCCGAGTCGGAGTACACGGGACGCCCCTCACCAAAAGCTGCACGCACGCAGGTCACCCTTAATCCGCCCTCACGCAGCACACCTACCATATAGTTCATTACTTCTCGATCCAGTCGGTGTGCCGTTGTAAAAAAGGTTGACTTTGGTCGCAACGACCAAGAAAACCCACCATTCGCCGCCCCAACAGTTCAAGACGGCTCCGACCGGGAATCGCACCCGGAAACACCGAACTGGTCCCCACTCAAGCCCTTCCGCAGGCCTGAACCTGCGAACCAGCCTGAGCCGGATTGGATCTGCGTCTCTGCCTCTCCAGCCGGGATTGCGCTGCAAGCGCCGGTTTCAGCTGCCGAGAGATCGCACCCCAGCACGCCCACACGTGCTTCACTCGCTTCCTTACAGGTACGGTGAAGGCGACATGGACGCCATTGCCAACGGGTGCAACCCGAAGGCGTGGAATGCGCTCTGAGCAACCAAGTAAACGACGGGCCAGCACCAGGGCAGCCGCCTGATGGACACTGAGCCCATATCGTTCCATGAACTTGACCCGGCCCATCACTGAACTGTAGGCCGGGTTGACCTGATGAATTACCACTCCCTGACGATAACCGCGGGAGATGAAGTACGCCTTGACTTTCCCATAGCTGAAACTGGAAAGCATCCGGGAGTACCTCTGGTTATCACCTTCCAAGACAGCCTTCTTCTGACGAAAGTCCAGCTTCTCGATAACGATGGGCTTGCCAGCATCACGGGCGTACTCGACCACCCAGGCCACGGCGTCGCCGATCAGAGCCTCAGCCTGATGAGCGCTCTTGCCATAGGTCACCAACGGCACCCGCCAAGCGTTCAACCAGTTCCCCGAGGCATCGGTCTCCGCGACCGCCAGATGATCGGCGTTCAAATCGACGCCGATTGCTCCACGCCGTCGGTCCGTTACAACCGGCACGCCCATCATATTGGTGCTCACGAACACCCGCCATCCCCTGCCATCCCGCTTGAAGCGGTAGCTGATGGCCTGCCCCAGTTTTGTGGAACGCGCCGCCTTTTCACCATGTTGCCGCCGATACCGAGTGTACTCAGTATTGCTCTGCAACGCAGCCAGTACCTGCTCATGCCCATAGGCAAACCAGACATTCTGGATCAACAGGTATTTCCCATGCTGCTCTGCCAGGGCATCGGGCATCCTGACCCGGAGGTTGAGGCACCCGTCCTCAGCTATCGTGGCGACGCATAATTGGCAACCAGTGGTTTCATCCCTGCTCCCCAGTGTGAAAAACTCGTCGCTACGGGCGTCCCGCCAATCACTCAGCCATTCCTCATGGTTGCCGTAACCATTGACCTCAAGGTCATGCTGCTTCCGCCACAACCGCTTCGAGCCGAAACACAGCCTGACCCGGCCTGCGGCGACATCGGCTTCCAGCACAGCCAACCTGAATCTCAGATTTGCCAGCCGGCGCCGCTTCTGATGCACCTGATTCAAGCGTCCACGCTCAACAGCCTTGGCAATCTCAAGCTCAGCCCGGGCGATCCGACGCTGAAGGTTATCCAACCTCAGCCCCATAGTTTTCTGGACGGCCGACACCTGGCCCTCCAGCGAAACCCGCAGGCCGTTGAACATCCTCGCCGGTATCCCGTATCGCTCCAGGTACTCCTTCTTCAGAGACGCAGGTGCCTCACCAGCTGAAAAGTCCGCAAACAGTTTCCGCTCCACCCGGCCGTAGAGCTGCGCGTAAGCGGCTAATGCCGAATAACCCACCGCACGGTCCATGTCGCCGAAGTCAGCGATCCTGGTCTGATAGGTGCTGACCAGCGGGCCCTGAGACGGATTCAAACCGGCGGATGCTGGGGGAACTTTGCTGCGACGTACCATGGTCACATCATACCAGAACTCTTGTTCGTGCTGCTTCAGTCCGCGACGCACACCAAAGGCACCGCACATGGTCTGTCCGCTTGACCATTGACCACCGTCACATACTGAAACCCACTAATTCGTGAGCAGTTGGCAACCCCTCTGGATTGTGTGGGAATAGGTTGGCCATAGTCTTTGAGATTCCTCGTGTAAGAGTCATACGCATCTGACATCACTTGATACCAGCCTAAATCCAACAAGTCGATGCAGTATTCCAAGAGAAGGCGCGCTCCGACGACGGCTCCATGGTTTCCGTGTCTCTCCCTTGCCCAGTCCCACGCCCTTTGCTGGACTCCCGACTGACTTAAGATGTCACGCCGTGACCGCTGGGGCGGACTCACCCAGTTAGTCGCCTCTGCACGGGCCGGATACGGGCATAACAATGCTCCCCACTAAATTAAGATGTCACGCCGTGACCGCTGGGGCGGACTCACCAGTTAGTCGCCTCTGCACGGCCCGAAACGCGGGCGTATTGATGCTTTGTACAAAAGCCAGTAACCATAAACCAGTAACGACAAGATTGGTGCGCCGCCACCTGTGGATGTCGCCCGGGGGTTTTTCAATGTCTAGGCGCGACAGCGACAGTGAAAAAGTCCCAGCCGCGCTATACGACCGCCTACGCGGCTCGAATGTACAAAGTCCAGCTTTGTGGAGCATCTTGAAAGAAATAGACCCCATCACCAAGCCAATCGTAAGGATTCTGGCTAGCTTGGAATCCTTCCTGCATGATGCTCGCGGCGGCTTCCGAACTTGTCCCGTGATACCCTGATACTATCAAATACTGCCCTCAGGGTTTAGTTCTGAGTTTAGAAAAACAGTTCGACTAAACTAAAGCCAAGGTGGGATGTACATTTAAGTGGCGATGATGATCAGCTGGGTTATGCCGGTGAATCCCTCTCATCCGTACTTGGAGAATGACCCGGCTCCGTCGTTTGCCCCCACCATCTGCGCATTTCACCTTGGCTTTAGTTTAGTACCGTTTCCATTTGAATATGCCTTATACCGGATATCCGCTTCACCTGTAGTAATTCCCGCGCAATCAGGAATCCAGAGTTAGCCCGAATCCACCGATGGACAGGGATGGACGGGGAGAGGACACTGGAAGGGGGAGAGGAAGTAACAGACGCGGATGGTCCGGGCTCGAATTCGGGTAGATGGGGGGTTGGCGACGGTCTGCAGGCGCTTTTGGGGACGCCGATGGCGGCCTACAGTGGGTGTGGTGAGCGAGATGGCGGGATAGGACACGGCAAGATGCGCTCGCGGACCGGACTGGCGCGAGTTGGAGGGGACGTTGGGGGCACTGGCGGACGGGCGCCGTCAGGTTGGGAGTGGAATGGCTCGCAGCCGGGTCAGGGCGCGACTGAACTGGGTTTCCCAAGGCCAGCGCTGTGGCAGATGCAGGGTGAGGCGGCGTGCCGAGCGGGTGAGCCGTCCGGCCAGGGCGAAGACCCGTCGTCTGAGGGTCTTGGTGGTCACGATCTGCTCACCCAAGCCGATGCGGGCCGTCCAGCGGGCCAGGTTATGCGCCATCACCTGAACCGCCAGCCAGGCGCCGTTGGCGGCAAAACGGCCGGACGGCATGTGGTTCAGCCCGACGCCGTACTTGAGGTCGCGTATGGCGTTCTCGACCTCGGCGTGGCGGCGGTGATCGGCCTCCAGCTCCAGGGTTTCTCCGTCCCGGTCGGTGATGAAGCCGTGATAGCTGTAGGTGGCGAAGAGGGCCAGTTGGGAACCGGGCGTCGGCTTCACCCGCCGGACGATGAGCCGCACCGGCGCGGCGTCCGCCTCACTCTGGAAGGGGGTGTAGGTGGTCTCGGCCACATCGGCGGCACCGTCCATCCAGTAAGGAATGGGCGTCCAGTCCGTCTCGGGTATCGCCTCGATGAGATTGCGCAGGCTGGCGTGCTGGCGGATGGTGATGGAGAAGCGGACATCCATCCGGCGGCAGACGGCGACGATGGCGTGGGTATAGAAACCGCTGTCGGCCCGCACCGTGAGTTGTCCCCTGGCTCCGGCGTAGCGTACCCGTCCCACCGTCTCCCGCAGGAAGTGTCCAGCGCCCCGAACGGTGTTGGCCTGGCCCTCGCGCAGCCGGGCCATCAGCACGTCGCCGGTGCCGGCGGCAATGGCCAGCAGCGGGTGATAGCCACGGACGCCGGTATAGCCGTGGTGGCGCGCTCCCTCCTTGGCCAGTCCGTAAGTCTCGCAGATGGTGGAGTCCAGGTCTATGGTCAGGGGCGAGTCGCCGGGTCCGGCCCCGGCTTGCCATGCCCGGGCCAGCAACTGGCGGCTCACGCGGTCGAGTTGACGGACGTGGCCCCAGCGAAAGCTGCGCAGGAAGGTCCCCAGGGTGGATGGCGCCTTGACTGCGCAACCGAGAACACCGGCCGTCCCACCGGCACGCAGCGCATCGGCGTCGTCGATGCAGTCGCCGCCAGCTAGCGCGGAGGCGACCAGCGTCAGCATCTTGTCCCCCCTGTTGGCCCGCCCTGGCGCGCCGCCGAGGTCAAGGTGATGGTCGACGAGTTCCCGCAGGCCCAGGTGCCAGGCGAGGGTGGCCGGCAGGAGCAGGCCGGCATTGGCCACCAGGCGGTGATCGTCAAAGGCGATGCGGATACGGTCGGGATTGTTCTGTGGCAGCATCTATTGGGTGCTCCTTCTTTCCGGGCGGGTTTCTGTTCCAAAACCATTATCCCAGATTCAAAGGAGCACCCTCCGGCTGCTTCAAGGGCTGTCCCCAAGGCCGTCCATCGGTGGATTCGGGGTTAGAGGCAGCTTTCCAACATCAACAAAACTATCTGGAAACAGTACTAAACCGAAGCCAAGGTGAAATGCGCAGACGGTGGGAGACAAGCGACGAGGACGGGTCATTCTCCAGGTACGGATGAGAGGATTTAACCCGCGAAACCCGGCTGATCATCATCGCCACTTAAATGTACATCCCACCTTGGCTTTGGTTTAGTAGTCAATCATACGAGAAATGCTAGTTGCTGAAAAGCGAATTCAGAGAACTGATCGTGAGACTCATCCTGCCATTTCAAACGTGACTGACTACTAAACTAAAGCCAAGGTGAAATGCGCAGATGGTGGGGGCAAACGACGGAGCCGGGTCATTCTCCAAGTACGGATGAGAGGGATTCACCGGCATAACCCAGCTGATCATCATCGCCACTTAAATGTACATCCCACCTTGGCTTTAGTTTAGGACAGCCTCTCTCGACCCGATACTTTTTCGCTAACCGACGTTAACAACGCCGGTTGCGATGCACGCTGATTGCATCAACGAGGGGGTATCTCCCAAAGCCCGCAGGAATATCCCACGGGCGCCGTTGATGTCGCGTTCGACGCGGAAGCCGTCTGAGCTCTGGATCCAGCGTTGGCCTCCGAGCTTGGCGATTATCTCCCCGTTCCAGCTGCAGGTTTTGCTGGTATATGCTTCGTTGACCAGCAGCACCTGTTTGCCCGTCTCCCCGGCCTTCCACAGTAGGAACTGCTGGAATCGGTAGTGGGCGAAGGTCATCATGGAGCGTACGCTCTTGCTGCGGATCTTTCTCTTCCCTTGTTGCACCATGTCGCTGGTTTCGAATGTTGGCAGGAGGATGAGGTCGAAGTTGTCGACCAGGAAGCGTGCGGCCTGGTGGTGAAGCTCGTTTATGAGGTTGGTTGTTCGGACCCTCATGCGGTCTGCGGCCTTGCGCATATTCCTTCGCTTTCGGGATCCGGCCTTGGCCGTCCTGCTGATGAGCTGGTCGAGGTGGTGGCAGAGGCGTTGGATTCTTCCGAAGTCGTGCTTGCCGATTTGGCCGGCGTCGGTTTCCGAAAACCAGGTGAGGAAGGTGCGCATGCCGGGGTCGAGTGCGACGACGCGTGCTTGGGTCTCGCTCTTGCGCCGTTCGGCGTTGAAAGGGACCGCGATGTGATACTGCCCGTTGTGCAGGGTCAACCGGCAGTCCTGGTGCCCGTCGGGTAGCTGCTCGGCCATGCGCAGGTTTCCGAGGATGGTGCAATAGGCGCCGCGCTTGGTTGTTGCGCCTCTTGGCTGGACTTTACGCATTTTAAGCGGCATAAGCGAGGGAATCTGCAATACGATGGTACAGAGTGGCGGGGAGTTTCTGTACATCGGAGTTGGCGGTCGATAGTGAAAAACCCTCCGACACCAACCACCAGTGGCTACGCACAAAGGTGATGTCATCCATTACTTTTCCTGGATTTTGCGTAAAGTCGAGTTTGGTATGTAGCATCCCTGCTTGGGGTGCTTGCGGCTGCGGAAGCCGACCTCGGCGTAGGGTTCACCCAGCCGTTCTCCTTGTGCCTTGGCCTTGGCCAGTTCCCTGTTGGCCTTCTTGCAGCGGGTGACCGCTCGGCAGGCGTCGCGCACTGCGATGCTCTTGACCTGGTAGGGGGCTGCCCTCAGCCTTTCCGGCGCGGAGTGGATGATCGTCGTTTTGATGCTCTTCCAGTTGGCGACGGTGCCGGGTTTACGGAGGTGGGCGACGGTTTCGTTGTAGCACCACCGTGCGGCGTCAAACCAGAGTTTCAGTACCGGTTTCTGGATCGCTGTGGGATAGAGTCGTATCCTTCTCGATTTGGTTTCGGTAACGGCGGAGTCCGTGGAGCCGGCAACTGAAGGTATGGAGGATGGCGAGAATATCCTCGGTGAGTTCCTGCTGGGGGCTGTGATCCGTGTTGTCCAGAACCAGGATCTCGCCGCCGTTCTGCTCGGCCATCCACTGGATGAGTTCAAAGCCGAACCTGGCGAGGCGGTCTCTGTGGGCAACCACAATCTGGAGCTTATCTCCGCGATGGAGTCGTTCCAGTAGGGAGACAAGTCCCTTCCTTTGGAAGTTGAGCCCGCCTCCGACGTCGGTGACGATATTTGCGTCAGGGAACCGTTCCTGCATGAACTGGACCTGTCTTTGCAGGTCGTCTTTTTGCTGGTGGGAGCTGACGCGGCAGTAGCAGACTGTTTCTGCTTCCTGGTTGTTTTCCTGGTTGCCTTGGAGATAGGAGTCGACGTCATAGAGGCGCTGTCCGGCGGCGTTTCGGTAGTGGGGGATTTTGCCCTTGTTGGCATAGGACCTCAGGGTATTGGGGTGCAGCCCGAGGATTGCGGCTGCCTTCCGGCTTGGGAGGTGGGCCATGGCGGTGTACGTTACCTTTCCTGATTGTTAGTGAATGGTAACATATCTGCGTCTGGAGATTAGCCCTCCAGTTCACCGATAATCGCGAGGACCTCTTTACGGGCCGTCTGGTCGCGGCCATCGACCACCGAGTTCCCATCGTTGATTGCGTTGGGGTAGGAGACGCGCTGGGTGGTGCGGGCCTGCAGCACCGAGACTCCCAAGTCGGCCAGTGCGGCTTCGATCTAAGGTGAAATGCGCAGATGGTGGTGGGGCAAATGATGGAGCCGGGTTGTTCTCCAAGTACGGATGAGAGGGATTCACCCGCGCAACCCAGCTGATCATCATCGCCGCTTAAATGTACATCCCACCTTGGCTTTAGTTTAGTCTGCTGCCAGCCTGTCACTGTGATACTTCTCCTGAACAACTGGCGCGGACGGTTTCGCTGGCCAGTTAGTGCCTATCTTTCCCCGATCAACGATACACCAGGGGCCCAACATCCAGGACGATTGCAAAGTCTTTCCCAAGCCGCCGATAGTTCGACAGGCATAACACGATCCGGTTGGTATGGACTTTGCAATCGTCCTGCCATACCCGCTGATTGACAACTCATCACAAGCCTGAATATGCTAATCTCCTAATTTGTTTAGACTAAACACGGGTGAGTTGATTGACATACTTCAAGTCCACTGTGCGCGGCTTGGCCTGGGCCGGGTCCATCTCCCTGATATGCGCTTTGGCCCTGTCAATGGCCGCGTGTGCTGATTCGGAATCAGAGGAGGATGCTACAGTTCCCCCCACGGTGGCGGTGGCCGTGGCCGCCACGGCGACTCCCGCTGAGGTCCCCACGGAGAGCCCCGAGCCGTTGCGAAATACACCTCGCCTTACCCAGGCTCCCACGAGTAATCAAGCGCCAACGCAAACTCCCGAACCAACACCTGCTCCCACTCTCGAACCAACGTCCACTCCGGAGGCCCTGCCGGAGACCTATCCATTGGAAATAATGGATATGATCGGGAGACCTGTGACCATTCCGGCAAAGCCGGCGCGTATCGTGAGCATCAGTCCCACCGCCACGGAGATGCTGTACATTGCCGGAGGAACAGCGGTTGCTCGCGACTCGAGCTCCATCTTTCCTGCTGAGGTCCTCGACCTGCCTGAACTTGGTGGAGCCTACTCGCCCAGCTTTGAAGCGATTGCCGCCCAGAGGGCCGACTTGATTTTGGTCGAAGCCCTGTCTCAAGCCCGCTTTCTGGAGCCTTTGATGCAATTTGGGGCGCCAGTGGTGGCTGTTCGTGCGACTTCGCTGGATGACATCACCACGGGCATCAAGCTCATCGGCCAGATCATCGAGATGGATGAGCAAGCTGAACAGGCAGCACAGGAGATTTCTGCGCGGGTTGCGTCATCCGCGGAGGGTGGGAGCGAAGGCAAGAGCGCCTTGATCCTGATCTCGGACGCCGACAGGAACTTGTATGCCGCCAAGCCACAGTCGTATCCGGGCGCCATAGCATCCATGTTTGAGCTGTTGAATCCCGCTGCCGAATTGCCCGACAGCGGCACGTTCCCGGGCTTCGCCCTTATCTCGGCCGAGCAGATATTCACCATGAATCCGGATTACCTGTTTACAATTACACCCGCGCCGGAACCTGCCCCGCGACTCTCTGCGACATTGCCCCGCATACCCGGGTTCTCCAACCTGCCGGCCATATCAAGCGGCCAGATGCATGAAATCGATCATGTCATCTTCCTGCGCAATCAGGGGCCACGCATTGCCGAGGCTGTGGAGGCCATGGCCGAACTGGTAGGAGGCTCCCGATAGGTGCGTCTCCCGTCCTTGTCCTGGCGGGCCTCGGCGTCGCACTACTGGCGGGCTGCATTGCCGGGGTTGCCTTTGGCACTGCCAATCTGGACGCCTCTACGCTGGTAAAGGCACTCTTCACCGACAGCGGAGATCCCACAGCCGAGGTGATAGTGCACTCATTTCGCATACCCAGGGTCGTGGCCGCCCTGGTAGTGGGCGCCTGTCTCGGAGCAGCAGGATCCCTGCTCCAAAGCGCCACGCGCAATCCCTTGGGAGATCCCCAGTTGTTCGGACTGGGCGGCGGGGCAGCCATAGTCCAGGCTCTGGCCATGGCCGGAGTTCTGGGAGCCGGGGCGTGGGGGGTAACCTCGCTATCGGTTGTGGCCGCCGTGGCGGGCGCTCTGCTCATCTTCTTGTTGGCCTCGCGGGAGAGTCTGACCCCGGCTCGCCTTGCTCTCGTTGGCGTATCCATCGGGGCTCTGACTGTGGCAATTGCCGCCGCCGTCTTGACGCACGCACGGGTTTTCAGCTTACAGGCGTTGGCCCTGTTCAGCGGGAGCCTGGCCAACCGAAGTTGGGACGATGTTATGCCGGTGGTTCCATTCCTTGCTCTCGGAATTGCACTGGCAGTCCTGGCAGCAGGGCGTTTGAACCTTCTGCTGTTGGGCGACCGTCTCGCCGGACACTTGGGGGCCAGCCCCAGGAGTACGCGTCTTGTTGCCTTGGTCTCCGCCGGGGTGCTGGCTGGCGCTGGGGTAAGCCTAGCCGGCGTGGTCGGTTTCGTGGGTCTGCTCACCCCTCATGTCGTGAGGCTGATGCTGGGCAACGACGCCCGGATTGTCATGGCTGTCTCAATCCCAACCGGGGCTTTGGTGGTGCTCTACGCTGACCAGTTGTCGAGGCTGGCCTTAATGCCGGCCGAAATCCCGGTTGGCCTCGTTACCACAGCCCTGGGTGCGCCGCTGATGATCTGGGTGGCGAGGAGGCTCCAGTGAGCCGACAATCAGGATCCGTGGGATGAAGATCAGTATAGAATTGGATGCCGTGTCCTACTCCTATGGAGAGAAGGCTGTCTTGAGGGAGCTTTCAGCCTCCTTGGCCGCGGGTGAATTCGTATGCCTGGTGGGGCCTAACGGCGCGGGGAAGACCACCCTGGCTCAACTGATTGCGGGTGAACTGGCTCCGACGGAGGGCCGAGTGTTCTTGGACGCAGAAGATACCTCCGGCGAACCGACCGAGGTAAGACGACACATCGCTTATCTCCCGCAGGACCTTCAGGACCCCCCTTTTGTTACCGTTAGGGAGTTGGTCTCCCTGGGACGGTTCAGCCCGAAACGCAGCCTCGGATGGAGGGTTAGCGGGAACGACAGAGAGGCTGTCCAGGAATACATCGCCAGATGTCTCATCGAGTCTTTCGCTGATCGCCCTTTCGCCCAACTCTCAGGGGGTGAGAAGCAGCGAGTTTGGCTTGCATTCTGCCTGGCCCAGCAACGGAAGTTTCTCCTGCTGGACGAGTCCCTGCACAAGATGGACTATTCAATGAGGGAACTTTTTTTCAGGATGCTTTCCGATATGGCCGAGGGCGGCAAAGGCGTTATCCTCATCACCCACGACTTGCAGATGGCGATGCGGCATGGCCGGAGGATGCTGGTGCTGAGGGACGGAGAACTGATCCACGATGGGCCACCGGATCAGGAGATCTATTCACTAATGGAGTAACAACCGCCCTCGCATGGTGAGATGCAGTCTCCCCAGCTATTCCTTACGCAACGGATGTCAAGCGGGCCGGATTCAGCCCCAGGACGATTGCAAAGTCACTGAGCTCGACCGTAGAGGCGGGCGATGGTCTGCGTTGGGCGGAAGGCGCAAGTCTTGGCTCGCAGGGGCATGGACATCCGGGCTGGAAACCATCCTTCCAGGCGCAGGACGTTCAGCCCGGTGTTGACCAGGGTGGCGAATATCTCGCCCAGCCCCGGACGGCGCAGCGTGTGGACGTCCTCATCCCAACTGCGGTCCTTCACGTGATGCAGGCTGTTCTCAACGCTCCAGTGGTTGCGGAACAACCTGAGCAGTTCCCTTGGTCCCCACTGCCGGGAACCCAGGCTGGTCAGCAGATACCAACGCTCCCGGCTCACCTTCCCGGTGGCTAGGTCCACGGTCTCCTTCTCCACCATCGCCCCCTGC
This sequence comes from Dehalococcoidia bacterium, assembly GCA_965226875.1. Taxonomy (GTDB): domain Bacteria; phylum Chloroflexota; class Dehalococcoidia; order Lucifugimonadales; family UBA3495; genus VXOI01. The sequence continues at coordinate 843,363 of OZ245439.1, forward strand.
CTCGCCCCGGGGAATCCCAACTCATCCCGGATGTAGTCGGCCAGCAGGGCATCGGTCCAGATGCGCCGTCTCTCGATCACGCCCGCTTTTTTTCCAGGGTCTCCGCCTGCGGCTCCCCAGGTTCCTCCCCGGCAAAACCGTCGGTCAACGCCGCCAGCACCTCAGGCTGATTCCCTTTGACCCGCACCAGGTAGTCCCGTCCGTGGCCGACTATGGCTTGGCACAGGTCCCGCTCCGCATAGAGGGCGTCCATGGTCAGCAGCCGCAGGCCGGGATAGCGCTCGAACAATGGCGCCAGTTGCTCCCGCAACACCCCGGGTTCGTACCGCTTATCCGATGCCGGCCACTGGGCCAAGCACAACCTCAGGTCATGGGCCAGCACGTTCACCATGACCAGGGGATTCCCGCTTACGTCCTCGGACTGCTTGGCCCACTTGCCGTCCACCGAGGCGTTCAGTTCCCGGTCCGCCACCATGTGGGCCACCCAACCGGTCAGGGCCTGCTGCAACCGCTCATGCGAGACCCCCGCCAGGGTGCGGGAGATGGTGGTGGCGTGGGGTGGATGGTCCCTGAGAAACCCCAAGGGCTCCTTCAGAGCCGGCCAGTTCATCCTGGCGAAGAGGACGATGTGGGCCATGGTGGTCTGACCGCAGACCAAGCCCGGCAGGGTCAGACGCAGAATGGCTTGAAAGGGATGTCTGACCCCTCTGGCCATCCTGGGGTCCGGCACCTGCTCCAAGCACTCGAACAGAGATTCCGCTGCCTCCATAATCCGCACACCTCCCATCTCTCTTCCCTACCTTACCTTTGTAAACCTCCTTCTCTGACTTTGCAATCGTCCTGGGGCTGAATCCAGGACGATTGCAAAGACTGTGAACTCGGCGTGAAGCGCAATTCCCGGGTTCCAGGGGCATGGACATCCAGGGTGGAAACCACTGTTCCAAGCGTAGCAAGTTCAGCCCGGTATTCACCAGGGTGACTCAGACCTCTCCCAACCCCAAATGGCGCAGTGTGTGCACGCCCCCATCCCAACTGCAGTGTTTCACGTGATGCAGGTTGTGGCTTTGTCATCATGAACAGCCGTTTCCCGGCCATGTACTTTCGTAGTCGTAGTAATAGCAGTCAATCTATTTTCAGTATAAATATGAGACCAACACTACTACTACGTAGCTTGCACACGGCTTGGGATTGCTAAAGGCCAACGAGCGTGGCTGGGTTCTGAGGTAGGGTCGTGTCGCTTTGATCGTTGCTGCTGATCCGCAGGGCTGTGGATATGCAGGAACCCTGTCTCGGGGGGCCACCCCTGCCTCAAAACTGGCAACGGCGGCAACGTCATGTTCTGAAGCGAGTTCCCAGCTGGACTTTACGCAAAAGTTAGGAGAGGTAAAAAAGACAGGGTAAGCTGGCCTAAACCCACTTCTCACGGAAGGTCCAGCCATGCTCACCCTGCCCGATGCCATTTTACCCGTACTCCATCCCTTCGCCACGCTGTTTCGCAACCCGACCCCCGGTCGGGGCCGAGGGCAGGCCTGGCTGAAAGCCCAAATCCTGCTGGTCGGCGCGATACTGGCCCCGGGCCAACGCACTGTGGCCGCGGCGCTGCGCGTCATGGGCCGCAGCGACCACCTCGACTACGCCCGCTATCATGAGGTGCTCAACCGGGCGGTGTGGTCGTCCCGTGCGGCGGCCCGCATCCTGCTGGCGTTGCTGCTCCAGCACCTGGACCGCGGCGACGGCCCGTTGGTGTTCGGCATCGACGAGACCCTTGAACGGCGTCGCGGCCCCAAAATCAAGGCGCGGGGCATCTACCGCGACGCGGTACATTCCAGTCGCCAGCAACTGGTCAAGGCCAGCGGTCTACGCTGGATCTCCCTGATGTGGCTGGGTCACATACCCTGGGCCGGTCGCCATTGGGCCTTGCCGGTGCTCACGGTGCTGGCGCCCTCGGCACGGTACTACCGCCAGCAGGGGCGCCGGCACAAAAAGCTCACCGACTGGGCGCGGCAGATGGTATTGCAACTGCGCCGCTGGCTGCCCCATCGGTCCTTGGTGCTGGTGGGCGACAACAGCTATGCCGTGCTGGACCTGCTCCACTGCTGCCAGTCTCTGGCCCAGCCGGTTACTCTCATCGCCAGATTGCGTTTGGACGCCGCCCTGTACGCGCCAGCGCCACCCCGTCAGCCGGGTCAGAACGGCCGCCCGCCGCTGAAAGGCGCACGGCGACCCCCGCTCAAAGCCCTGCTTGAACCGGTCAACGTGGCTTGGGCCAGTGCCGTGGTGGCCTGGTATGACGGCACCACCCGCGCGGTGGAACTCACCTCCCAAACAGCGGTCTGGTACCGCTCGGGCAAGCCCCCCGTGCTCATTCGCTGGATCTTGGTTCGGGACCCACAGGGCGAATTCACTCCCCAGGCCTTGCTCTGCACCGATCCGTCGGCGGACCCGACCCAGATCCTGGAGTGGTTTGTGCTGCGCTGGCAACTGGAGGTCACCTTCCGGGAGGCGCGGACCCACCTGGCCATTGCACGTACTACGCCAATCCTGATGGGGCTCTTCTCTTGGACCACACTGGCAGCCCATCTTCTGGGCAACAACGACCCTCGGCCCATCGCACAGCGGCTTGGTACGCCAAGCCGTCGCCGACCTTCGTGGATGCCATCGCTCTGGTGCGCCGCCACCTGTGGCTGGCGTCGGAGGGTTTTCACTGTCCGCCGCCGACCCCGATATACGGAAAGTCCCGGCCGCTCTGTACCACCGACTCGTAGATTCCCTTGCTTACGCCGCTTGAAATGCGTAAAGTCCAGCCAAAGCCCGCAGGAATATCCCACGGGCACCGTTGATGTCGCGTTCGACGCGGAAGCCGTCTGAGCTCTGGATCCAGCGTTGGCCTCCGAGCTTGGCGATTATCTCCCCGTTCCAGCTGCAGGTTTTGCTGGTATATGCTTCGTTGACCAGCAGCACCTGTTTGCCCGTCTCCCCGGCCTTCCACAGTAGGAACTGCTGGAATCGGTAGTGGGCGAAGGTCATCATGGAGCGTACGCTCTTGCTGCGGATCTTTCTCTTCCCCCGTTGCACCATGTCGCTGGTTTCGAATGTTGGCAGGAGGATGAGATCGAAGTTGTCGACCAGGAAGCGTGCGGCCTGGTGGTGAAGCTCGTCGATGAGGTTCGTGATGCGGACCCTCATGCGGTCTGCGGCCTTGCGCAGGTTGCGCTTTCGGCGGGCTCCGGCCTTGGCCGTCCTGCTGATGAGCTGGTCTAGGTGGTGGCACAGGCGTTGGATTCTTCCGAAGTCGTGCTTGCCTATTTGGCCGGCGTCGGTTTCCGAAAACCAGGTGAGGAAGGTGCGTATGCCGGGGTCGAGTGCGACGACGCGTGCTTGGGTCTCGCTCTTGCGTCGTTCCGCCTTGAAGGTTACTGCGAGGTGATACTGGCCGTTGTGCAGGGTCAGCCGGCAGTCTTGGTGACCGTCGGGCAGTTGCTCGGCCATGCGGAGGTTTCCCAGGATGGTGCAATAGGCGCCGCGCTTGGTTGCTGCCCTTCTTGGTATGTAGCACCCCTGCTTGGGGTGTTTGCGGCTGCGGAAGCCGACCTCGGCGTAGGGTTCATCCAGCCGTTCTCCTTGTGCCTTGGCCTTGGCCAGTTCCCTGTTGGCCTTCTTGCAGCGGGTGACCGCTCGGCAGGCGTCGCGCACTGCGATGCTCTTGACCTGGTAGGGGGCTGCCTTCAGCCTTTCCGGTGCGGAGTGGATGATCGCCGTTTTGATGCTCTTCCAGTTGGCGACGGTGCCGGGTTTACGGAGGTGGGCGACGGTTTCGTTGTAGCACCACCGTGCGGCGTCAAACCAGAGTTTCAGTACCGGTTTCTGGATCGCTGTGGGATAGAGTCGTATCCTTCTCGATTTGGTTTCGGTAATGGCGGAGTCCGTGGAGCCGGCAACTGAAGGTATGGAGGATGGCGAGAATATCCTCGGTGAGTTCCTGCTGGGGGCTGTGATCCGTGTTGTCCAGAACCAGGATCTCGCCGCCGTTCTGCTCGGCCATCCACTGGATGAGTTCAAAGCCGAACCTGGCGAGGCGGTCTCGGTGGGCAACCACAATCTGGAGCTTATCTCCGCGATGGAGTCGTTCCAGTAGGGAGACAAGTCCCTTCCTTTGGAAGTTGAGCCCGCCTCCGACGTCGGTGACGATATTTGCGTCAGGGAACCGTTCCTGCATGAACTGGACCTGTCTTTGCAGGTCGTCTTTTTGCTGGTGGGAGCTGACGCGGCAGTAGCAGACTGTTTCTGCTTCCTGGTTGTTTTCCTGGTTGCCTTGGAGATAGGAGTCGACGTCATAGAGGCGCTGTCCGGCGGCGTTTCGGTAGTGGGGGATTTTGCCCTTGTTGGCATAGGACCTCAGGGTATTGGGGTGCAGCCCGAGGATTGCGGCTGCCTTCCGGCTTGGGAGGTGGGCCATGGCGGTGTACGTTACCTTTCCTGATTGTTAGTGAATGGTAACATATCTGCGTCTGGAGATTAGCCTTAGCGCCGCCATTCGGCGATATTCCACATCTCGCTATCCCAGCCGTTGATCCGAACGCCCTTCAGGGTGTTCAGGTGTGCGGAAACGAAGCCCCGGCTCACCAATGGAATCTCGTAATAGCCCTGCACGTCCATGTCGTGCAGCTGCTTTACCAGCGCCTCCCGCTCCGAGCCGATTTGGGTTTGCTCCAGCTGGGCGTAGAGTCTGTCGTACTCCGGATTGCACGAGCGGGCAATGTTCCCCAAGGCCCAGTTATTGCCCTTGGTCGGGATATGTTTGCAGAGGGGGCCGGATAGGGACTGCTGCGGGTCTATGCCGGAACCGGAAGCGTACATCTGTACATCGGCGAAGAACCTGCGATACGACGCTTCATTGTCAGCCACGGGGTCGCCGCCGAAAAAGACGCTGGCATCGTGCTGTACCAGCTCCGTCTCGATGCCTATCTGACGCCACCAACCGCGAACGAGGGCCTGCGTGTCCTGTCGAATAGCATTGACCGAGGTCTGGTAAGTGATCCGCAGGGACACTCCGTTGTATTCACGGACGCCGTCGCCGTCGGTATCGAGGACACCGTTATCGTCCAGCAGCCGGTTGGCGCCCTCGATGTCCTGGGTGAGGCCCCCGTCGTTGGCGGTCGAAACATAAATGGGCGGGCCGGTCAACAGATTGCAGGTGGGCTCCGCAGCGAAGCCGTAGAGGTCCTCCAATATCCGGCTGCGGTCTATGGCCAGCGACATGGCCTGGCGAATGGGCTTGAAGGTCAGGAAGGGGTGGGGGTTTTGTCCATCCAGATACTCGGAGCGATTGTCGCCCAAAGCCGGGTCGGGATTCGTCTGATTGACGACGATACGCTCCACCAGGCTGGTGAAGGCGACGACCACTGTGCCCAGTCCGGCTCCTTCCATCCGAGTAAGAATCTCCGGTTCCACTTGTGTGTTCCAGGCGTAGTCGGCTTCGCCCCTTTCCATCACGGCGCGGGCCGCCGAAATCGCATCGCCGCCGCCCTTGAGGGCCACCCTGTCGAAATAGGGCGCCGGGCCCCGGTAGAAGGGGTTCCTTGAACTGTTCCCGACGAGGTTGATTCCAGTCGCTCCGGGTATGCGGTGGTCTCCTCGACCGCTCGTCTCTTTTCCTGACAGGTAACTGTTCAGACTGGGGCAGATATGGGTTGGGAGAGGATGGAATTGAGAGCATGGTAAGGGTTGCGTCCTTGCAAACGCCAGGTGCCGAACAAGGAAGCCATGATGCTCTTGGTCTCGCTGCCCTGTGCGGAGCGGGTACCGCCGCTGATCTTGCGGCTCACCACCGGCGGACGCAGGCTCCGCTCCGCCGGGTTATTGTCCGCTCCCGCTCGTGGCTCAATTATGAAGGTGAATAGCTCAGGCAGGAAGCGTTCCACCCTCTGGCACAGCACCCTCATGGGCGTATCGCTGCCCAGGTAGGGTTGGCAGATGGACCACAGTTGCTCTTGGAACCGCTGCTGTTGCTTCACCCGCCGGGACCGGCGCACCGCTTCCGGCAGTCCCGGGTCGGGGCCGGAGTAGGCTTGGGCTTGGTCGTATACTTCCCGCACCCTCCTGGACCACTGGGCCAGGCCATCATGTTCCGGGAACCGCTCCTTCAGTTGGTGGATGTCCCGCAACAGGTGGGTCCAACATCTTTGGTGCGGCCCCTGGTACACGTTGTAGGCTCCGTAGGGAGTGTCGTCAATTTAAGAATATCGGTCTCCAAGCGTCTGTTTCCGTCATTCCCGCGAAAGCGGGAACCCAGAATCCGGTAGCTGGCAATTACGGGATTGCTGCCAATGGCCTTTGGATTCCCGCTTTCGCGGGAATGACGGTGAATATGACGACACTCCCTAGAAGTCGCTGACCAGCACCCCCTCGAACTTATCACCCAACGCCTCCTCAACCACGTGCCTGCTCCGGCTCGAGCGGTGTAGGAAGTAGCGCACCTTGGGAGTGCTGAAGCTCCAGAGGTAACCGCCCAGGCCGTCTTCCCGCCAGCCCGTCTCGTCCCCGTACACCACTGGGCTGGCTCGAATCTCTTCTTGCAACCGGGCGTATTCCTTCCGGCCGCGCTGCGCTACCCCACGGGTCAACGCCACTATTTGACCCACGCTAAGGCCCAGTCCAAAACGCCATTTCAGGTAGCCTTGTATCACCCTGAAGGGGAGCCGGCACTCCTCACGGAGCACGCTCACTTCGCTCTGCACCGAGACGCCGAACCGCTGGCGGCCCACGGTGATGGCGCTCCAATCCGGGTTTGGGGCCCACCTCTTGCGGCACTTGGGGCAGGCCCGTTCCAGCACCACATGCTCCGTCACCCTTGCCCGCACCCGAGGCAGGGAAATCACCTGCCGGCGTCGTCGCACCATCCCTCCCAGAAGGGGTACCTGGCAATCGGGACAACTGGCCGTGACGTGTTCTACTTTATGGGTGGGCTCCTCCCTGCGCCGGGCAAAGCCGTGAGTGCGCTTCCGGCGTTCCTTCTTGGCGCGGGCTGGCCGGTTGGCTTTGACCCAAGCGGGAGGTGTCCCTTGTTTCATACCGGGTTTCATACCGGGTTTCATACCGTCGGTTCGAGGCTTTGCCTGCCCTTCCAATTCAGCGATGCGTGCTTCCAGAGTACCAATGTAGCTGAGCAGTTGCTCAACAACTTCAATCAACTCTTCACGGGAGGCGGCGGCCAAATCCACGGGCAGATTCATGGTTTTAGCCTACCTCATTGTTATGTCGTTCTATTCGTGACCCTCACTCGGGTTTGAACCAGTCTGAACAGTTACCCTGACAGTTGGTGATGGCATCCGCACGTCTGTTCGTCTATCATGCCATCATGGTTGCGGCGTCTGAAAGCAAGTCAATGTTCACCTATCAGGACCGGGTCCGCTCCTACCGGGGTGTGTCCCGTGAGGATGGTGATGTCATCCTGTCCGAATTGGGTGCCCTGTTCGGGCGGCTGGAGCGGCGGCTGTTTGCCGAGCAGTGTGCCGGCCGGAGTCTTCCGATGCTGAAGCGGTCCTGGACAGCGGAGCACCGGATTCCGGCCCGTCTGTTCAACTCCCTGCGGGTGTCGGTCGAGGGTAAGGTGAAGGCCGTCCGGGCGTCGATGCAGCGGGATCGGGAGCGACTCGAGCGTGCGATAGGCCGGGCTGAGCGGGTTATCCGGAAGCTTGAATCGCAGGATGATTCCCGTTTCAGAGTGCATCACAAGCGCCGTCGGCTTTTCTCCCTGCGGTCGCGGCTTGCCGCCTTGGTATCCGATATGTCGGCAGGCCGGGTGCGGATGACTTTCGGTTCACGGAAGCTGTGGCTGGGCCAATATGACTTGCCGGGTAACGGGTACGGCAGTCACGCCGACTGGGTCAGGGAGTGGCGGGAGCGCCGCGGTGATGAGTTCTTCCTGATGGGAAGCCGGGATGAGGCCTCTGGCTGCCAGCTGTGCGTTGCTGGCGTTGCCGAGGACGGGAGCCTAGTCCTTCGGCTCAGGCTCTCGGACTGCATGGCGGCTGAGCACGGCAGGTACCTGGTGATTGAGGGTGTGTCCGGTTCAACCACGGTCACCGGGCCGTGCTGTCGGCCCTGGAGTCCTGTCGGCAGTATGCTGAGTGCCGTCGCAGGGACGGTGAGAAGGCTGCCCGGGCGTCGGAGTACGGCCGGGCGTTGAGCTACCGGTTCCGCCGGGACAGGAAGGGCTGGCGCGTTTTCGCGTCCACGGCAGTTGAGGCAGCGCCGTTGGTGACGGACCGGCGTTCCGGGGCGATCGGGGTGGATGTGAACGCCGATCATCTGGCGGTGTGCGAGACGAATCCGTCGGGGAACCCGGTTTCGGCTTGGCGGATGCCCTTGGTTACCTATGGAAAGTCGGGGCGTCAGACGGAGGCCCTTGTCGGGGACGCGGTCGCCGGTGTGGTGGCCCATGCCCGTAATGCGGGGAAGCCGGTGGTGATAGAGCGGCTCGACTTCCGACGGAAGAAGGCTGAGCTTGAGGGCCGGTCCCGGCGGATGAGCCGGATGCTGTCGTCCTTGGCCTACGGCCTGGTGCGTAGTTATTTCCACTCCCGGGGAGCCCGGGAGGGTGTTGAGGTGGTGGAGGTGAACCCGGCCTTCAGTTCGGTGATTGGCCGGGTCAAGTTCATGGAACGATACGGGCTCAGTGTCCATCAGGCTGCTGCTTTGGTGCTGGCCCGTCGTTTACTCGGCTGCTCCGAGCGCATTCCACGCCGGCGGGTTGCACCCGTTGGCAACGGCGTCCATGTCGCCTTCACCGTACCTGCAAGGAAGCGTGTGAAGCACGTATGGACGTACTGGGGTGCGATCTCGGGGCAGCTGAGACCGGCGCTTGCAGCGCAGTACCGGCTGGATAGGCGGAAACGCAGATTCAATCCGGCTCAGGCTCGTTTGCAGGTTGAGGCCTGCGGAGGGGCTTGAGTGGGGACCAGTTCGGTGTTCCCGGGTGAGATTCCCGGGCGGAGCCGTCTTGCACTGTTGGGGCGGCGGCGCGGCAGAGACCGCGTCTTCAGGAATGGACGACGGCGGTTTGTAACCAAAGTCAACCATTTTTACAACGGTTGCGCTCGTAGACGGCCCCTTCGTTGGTCTTGAAACCGGTGATGCGGTAGGGGCCGGTGCCCATCGGGGCGGTGTTCTGCGCCTCGCAGGTCGTGGCGGCCGCGCCGATGCAGTCGGCAAACTGCGTGCGGCTGATGATGGGCGTTCCGGCGCCAACGAAGGCCCGGTACGGGTAGGGTGTGGGCGCGTCGAAGGCGATTTGGACGGTGAGATTGTCGAGGGCCAGCACGGAGGCGATGCCGTCAAATGAGCTCTCGGCCGTGCATCCCGTATCTTCATCCACGCAATAGAGCCACGTGAAGACAACATCCTCGGCCGTCATGTCGCTGCCATCCGACCACTTCAGGCCCTCCTTCAGCTTCCAGGTAATCGACATCAGGTCCTGGGGAAAGCCTCCGTTCTCGATTGTCGGGATTTGGGCGGCCAGCGCTGGCACGAGGTTGCCGTCCGGGTCGTATTTAGCCAGAGGCTCCAACGTGATTGCTCCGGCATCCAAGTCTTTGGTGCCACCCGACAGGTAGGGTCCAGGCAGAGTTGGAGCCTGCCAATAGAGGATTGTCAGAACTTTCCCGATACTTCTTCGCTAACAAACGCTACCAATGCCGGTAGTGCAGTTGCCGATGTGCTTCTGCGCGATTTCGCGCAGGGCAGGTGTATCTCCCAAAGCCCGCAGGAGTATCCCGCGGGCGCCGTTGATGTCCCTTTCAACCCGGACGCCATCGGAGCCGGCCACGACCCGGCGTCCGCCCAGGTTAGCGATGATCTCGCCGCTCCAGCTGCAGGTCTTGCTAGTGTAGGCCTCGTTGACCAGCAGCAGGTCCTTGCCTGCCTGCCAAGCCTTCCAGGCTAGGAATTGCCGGAACCGGTAGTGGGCGTAATTCAAGAGCGAGCGCACTGACTTCGACCGGAGTTTTCTTGCTCCGCGCTTGGTCATGTCCTGGGTTTCGAAGGTGGGCAGGAGGATGACGTCGAAGTTGTCGACCAGCCACCTTGCTGCTTGATGATGGAGCTCGTCGATGAGGTTGCGGATGCGTGCGCGCAAGCGGTCGGCGGCCCGGTACTTGTTGCGTTTGGCGAGCCTCTTTTTCTCGAGCTTGGCCCGCGAGAGCAGGTCGTCGAGCTGGGCGCATAGGCGCTGGATCTTGCCGAAGGCCCCGGGTGCGATGTGGCCGGTGTTGGATTCGGAGAACCAGGTGAGGAAGGAGCGTATACCGGGGTCCAGGGCGACGACGCGGGCTTGGGTCTCGTCTTGGCGCCGCTCTGCTGGTTTGGGGACGGCCAGGTGATATTGGCCGTTGTGGAGTGTCAACCTGGAGTCGCGGTGGTTGATGGGCAGCGTTTCGGACAGGAGCAGTTTGCCCAGTTTCTTCTGATAGATGCCTGATTGTTTCACGGCCTTTTGGGGTATGAAGCAACCCTGTTTGGGAGCCTTTCGACTTCGGAACTTGACCTCGTGGTAATGCTGGTCAAGGCGGAGGTGATCAACGACAATTAGTCTTGCCGGTGGCGACGACTATTTTTGCCGGTCACATGTGGTAATCATTCGGTACAGGAGGTGCCGGATTGGTTACGGATCAGCAAGTCGCATTACTGAGACAAAGACAGATGGAAGGAAAGAAACAACAGACGGCGGCGGCCATGGCGGGGATGAGCGAGCGGTCGGCGCGGAAGTGGCAGTGTGGCCCGTTGCCCTCGGAGACCAAGCAGGAGCGCCGGTGGCGCACCCGGCCCGATCCCTTTGACGGCGTCTGGGAGGAAGAAATCCTGCCCCTGCTCAGGGGAGAGGCCGCCGGCAGGCTCAGGGCGACGACAATTATCGAGTGGCTGGAGGAGCGTTTTCCCGGCCGGTTCAGCGCCTCCCAGCTCCGCACCCTGCAACGCCGATTACAGGACTGGCGGGCACTCAACGGTCCGGATCAGGAGGTCTACTTCCCCCAAGAGCATCCACCTGGCCGGGAGGCGCAGCTCGACTTCACCCACTGCAACTCCCTGGGAGTAACCATCGGCGGCCGGCGCTACCGCCACCTGCTGTTCCAGCTGGTGTTGAGCCATTCAGGCTGGCGCTACGCCGAGGTGGTTGCCGGCGAGACCTTTGTGGCCCTGAAGCAGGGACTCCAGAACGCGCTCTGGGAACTGGGCGGCGCGCCCCAGATCATACGCTCCGACAACAGCTCGGCCCTCACCCATGAGATAAAGCGCAGCCGCGGCCGGGCCCTGAACGACAACTACGCCGAGCTCCTGGAGCACTACGGGATCGAGGCCACGCTGATCAATTCCGGGGAATCCCACGAGAATGGCGTGGCCGAGCAGGCTCATTACCGGTTGAAGGACGCTTTGGACCAGGCCCTCATGCTGCGGGGCAGCCGCGACTTCGATTCCGCCGAGTCCTACACCGGCTTCGTCAGGAAGGTGGTTGAGCGGCGCAACCGCTTGGTGCAAGGGAAGCTGGAGCAGGAACGCCCACTTCTGCAGTGCCTGCCTCCAGCTCCCGTGCCGGAGTACGTCAACCACCAGGCCCGGGTGCGCAAGTGGAGCACCATCCAGGCAGCCGGACGGACCTACACCGTACCCTCCCGGCTCATCGGAAAGGAGGTGCAGATACGCTTGTACGCCGAGCGTCTGGAAGTGTACTACAAGGGCCACTTGGTGGAACGCATGGAGCGGGTGCGCGGTGAAAGGGAGGCCAACGTCAATTACCGCCACGTCATCGGCTCCCTGGTGCGCAAGCCCGGGGCCTTCGCTCGCTACCGGTTCCGGGAGCAGATGTTTCCCACCATGACCTTCCGCTTGGCCTACGACGCCCTCAAGAGGTGGCGAGGCGAACGGACTGACGTGGAGTACCTGCGGATCCTGCACCTTGCGGCGACAACTATGGAGTCGACGGTGGACAGCGCCCTAGAAGTCTGGCCGGAAAGCCATTTGCCGGGTTTTGTGTAGCGCAAAACAGACGTATTCCAGTCTGATATGACATGATAGTGCACGTAATACGTTGCAATACTCACTATTTCATCGATAATCGACATTAAGAAAACGACGGCTTGGGGAGAATCAGGGTTTCCGGCCAGACTTCTAGCCCTGCTGCTGGAGGCCGGTGAGCTCTTCGACTACGCCACGGTCAAGGAACTGGCGAACCCGGCTCCGCCGCGGGCGCCGGTGCTGAGCCTGTCCGGGATGCCGGACCTGAGGGTCTACGACTCCCTGCTGGCGGGGGTGGCCTGATGATGGAGGCCAACGCCATTAAGGTCCGGATCGGGGAGCTGTGCCACCAATTCCGGCTGCCCACCATGGGGGCGCAGTCGGTGTCCCGATTCACCGCCGCCGGGCACGGCGACGCCCTGGAGACCCTCTTGGAAGTGCTGGAGCAGGAGGCCGAGGACCGGAGGCAGCGCCGCATCGGCCGGCTGCGCACCGCATCCAGGCTGCCCGCCGGCAAGACCTGGGAGACCTTCGAGCACGACCGTGTGCCCCTGGCTCTGCGGCAGCAACTGGGCGAGCTGTCTGACGGCAGCTTCGTCGACCGAGGCGTCAACGTGCTGGCCTTCGGACTGCCCGGCACCGGCAAGACCCATGCACTGTGCGCCGTGGGCCACCGGCTGGTGGAAGCCGGACGCTCGGTGCTCTTCGCCCCGGCCTACCGGCTGGTGCAGGACCTGCTCGCCGCCAAGCGGGACCTGGCGCTACCGCGACAACTACGAAAGCTCGACAACTACGACTTCCTGCTGCTGGACGACCTGGGGTACCTGCCCCAAGGGGCCGAAGAGTCCGAGGTGCTCTTCACACTCATCGCCGAACGCTACGAACGCCGGTCCCTGGGCATCACGTCCAACCTGGTCTTCTCCCAGTGGGAGCACATCTTCGCCAACCCAATGGCCACGGCTGCGGCCATCGACCGGGTGGTCCACCACTCGGTCATCCTGGAATTCGACGTCCCCAGCTACCGCACCGGAGTGGCCCAGCAGCGCAGTCAGAAACAGGGGGTGAACCGGCAAGAATAATTGACGGAACCGGCAAAAGTAGTTGACGCTGAACATGAGGCCCCGGGTCTTGTCCTCTTTGAGGAGGAGGTTTTTGAGTTTCGCTTGGGAGATGGCCCTGCAGGCGTCGCGGACGGCGATGCTCTTTACTTGGTAGGGGACGTCCTTGAGGCGTTGTGGTATGGCATTGATGATTCTGGCTTTGATGGTTTTCCAGTTGGCGTCCTCGCCGGTGAGGTTGAGTTGCGCGACGGTTTCGTTGTAGCACCAGCGAGCTGCGTCGAACCAGAGTCTGAGTATCTTGGTTTGTTCCTTGGTCGGGTAGACCCGGATTCTTGTGGACTGGGTTTTTGCATTGAGGCAGGCCGTGAGGTCCTCGAGGGAGAGGGTTGCGGTTGAGGCTGGGGTGAATATTCTGTCGGCGTGGTCGATTGGTGCTGTGAGTTGGGTTGTTGAGAACCAGGAGCCTGAGGAGGGTTTGTCTGGCAGGCCGTTGTACTGGGCTGAGTTGAGAGTTTCCTGGCCGTTGAGGGTGGGCAGCCAGAGGTGAGGACTCAATGAGTCGGTGAAGTCGGACCAGTAGGGCGTGGCGTTGTTTCTGCCGGGGCTTGAGTTTCCCGGCGTCCTACATGGCATGGTGTCTTCGGGCTTGTCGCTGATGAGGACTGTTTGAGTCATTGAGGGGTCACCCGACTCTGGTGTTGTGTTTGTGGTTGGCGTGTAAACCAGCATATCGTTTTCCGGAGGTACTGGTTGGCCGGCTCCTGCATTTTCGGAATGTGCGGCGACAGGTCTGGCTTGGTCCGTATGACGGTGATTGTGAGGATTTGTTAGCAAAACGTGGTCTGGGCGTTAGCCCTCTGTTGTGGTTCCTAATGGAGCGATGAAGGCGTAGACGCCGCCGTCCAGGGAGCCCACGTACAAGACGCCGCCGATAACGGTGTAGGAGGGGATGCCATCGAAATAGCCCTTCTGAAACCTCCAGAGCTCTTCCCCGGTTGCCGCATCCAGCGCCCGTAGGTGTCCATCGCTGGACTCTGCATACAGAACGCCGTCGGCCACCATGGGTGACTGCAAGGCCCAGGCCATCGACTCCCGGCTCCAGACGAGCCCGCCGGTGGCGGCGTCAAGGGCGTAGAACCGGCCGGATTCGGAACCCACGTACACGATGCCCCCGGCAGTCACGGGCGCGGTGTTGATCATCATGCCCGCTTCGTATGACCAGAGGATCTCTCCCGTCGCTGTGTCCAGGGCGTAAATGTGTTCGTCCGGCGAAAAGTAGTAGACGTTGTCTGCGACTGCGGCCGGGAAGTCCCTCGCGGGCAACCTCTCCGTCCCGTAGCTCCAGATGAGCGCCCCGGTCGCCTCGTCCAGGGCTTGGGCGGTATTGAAGGCCGTCAGGTATACGATTCCTCCGATGACTGTGGGTGGGGATTCCACGGGGATCCCGGTATCGAAGCTCCAGACCACCTTTCCGGATACTAATTCGCTAACAAACGTTGAAGTTTGTTGCGATGCTTCCAGAGACGTGTTGCCTCAGGAAGGGGGTATCTCCCAATGCACGCAGGAATATCCCACGCGCGCCGTTGATGTCCCGGTCCATCCTCCGTCCATCGGAGGATTTGACCATTTTGCGTCCGCCCAGGTTATGGATTATCTCCCCGGTCCAGCTCACGGTCTTCGAGGTGTAGGCCTCGTTGACGATGAGGACAGTGCTGCCGGTTTCGGCAGCCTTGTGCTGGAGGAAGTTCCTGAACCGGTGATGGGCGTAGTTGAGCAGGTTGCGGACAGTCTTTGATCTGATCTTGCGGTGTGCCTTGATCACCACTTCCGAAGATCTGAAAGCAGGAAGGAGGATGACGTCGAAGTTATCGACGAGGAAGCGGGCTGTCTTGTGGTGGAGTTCGTTCACGAGGTTTTGTATTTTGACGGTCATTCTTTCGGCGGCCCTGCGCATGTTGCGCCGTTTCCTTGACGGCGCCTGCGTAGCACAGGACAGGAGATTATCCTGGTGCTGGCACAGCCTCTGGATTCGTCCGAAATCGTTTTCTCCGAGCTTTCCGCAGCCGTCTTCGGAGAACCATGCGATGAAGTTTCTCACTCCGGGGTCGAGGGCAACCACTTTGACTTGGTCTGGTGCCTTCGGCTGCAGATTGCTCTCACCCAGGTGGGGTCCCATTCTTTTGAAAGGGACGCTGAGGTGGTACTGGTGGTGCCTCAGTGTCAGCTTGGCGTCCCCGTGGGCGTGGGGTAATGGTTCCCTCTTTTTCAGTGGTCCCAGGAGAGTGTGATAGACGCCCCGGTGGCTGAGGGCGGATGCGTGGATGAAAATGGTCTGGCTGGGATTCTTCCGGGAACGGAAACGTGCTCTCGCATAGGTCTGCTCTTTTCTGATGCCCTTGCCTTGGTCTGAGGCAAGTTCCCGGTTGAATTTCTTGACTGCGCTGACCGCCAGGCAGGCCTCTCGGACGGCGTTGCTCTTCACTTCATAGGGAGCGGGCTTGGTCCAGTCGGGGAGTTTGCCCAGGATGTCCTTCTTGACCCCGAGCCAGGAGGCCCTTGGGGCTCCGTCCGAATTGAGGAGTTCGATGGTGCGGTTGTAGGTGAACCGGGCGGCGTCAAACCAGAGTTTAAGCTTGGCTTTCTGTTGCCGGTCTGGGCAGATTCTGATCTTCCTGGATTTCCTTCCGGCACCTTCGGAGTCCGTTGGCTCTGGCAGAGAAGACAGTAAGGATGGCGAGTAGATCCTGGGTGAGTTCCTCTGGGGGGCTGAGAGCTCGCTGATTGAGAACCAGGAGTTCGCCACCGTTTTGCTGGAGCATTTGCTCGATGAGCTCGGTGCCGAAGCGGGCGAGGCGGTCCCGGTGGGCAACCACAACTGTGAGTTTATCGCCTTGGTGTAATCGCTCCAGTATGGTTGCAAGTCCTTTCCGCCGGCAGTTGAGTCCGGAGGCGACATCGGTGATTACCTCGGCGTCGGGGTAGTGTTGCTGCATGAAAGCGACCTGGCGTTGGAGATCGCCGGTCTGTTTGTGGCTGGAGACCCGGCAATAGCAGACGGTGGTGCGGGGTTTGGAATTACCGAGGTAGGTCTGGACGTCATATCGTCGTTGTCCGCTCTGGGTTTTGATTGATGGGATGATCCCCGTGTCGGCGTATCGTCTGAGGGTGTGGGGATGGAGGTCCAATATCTTGGCGGCTTCTCGTGAGGGTAGGTGCTGCATATCGTAATTATAATGGTTGTTGCGTGCTTATCACCATTATACGCTACTGTAGCTTACGGTTGATGCGTCCAGGGCATGGAACTCGCCGAATCCGCCCGGCACGTAGACCTTGTCGCCCGCAACCGTAGGAGTGAACTCAGGGGTGAACGGATACGGCCTTTCGGCAAACCACAGGACTTCTCCGGTCATTGCGTCGAGAGCGTGGACCCTGTGGTCCCCCTCCGCCAGTGCGCCGAGGTAGACCATCCCGCCACTTACGGTAGGGGAGTACTGCGCCCAGTCGCCGGTGTCGTAACTCCACAGCAACCGTTGTAAAAAAGGTTGACTTTGGTCGCAATGACCTAGAAAACCCCACCGTTCGCCGCCCCAACAGTTCAAGACGGCTCCGCCCGGGAATCGCACCCGGAAACACCGAACTGGTCCCCGCTCAAGCCCTTCCGCAGGCCTGAACCTGCGAACCAGCCTGAGCCGGATTGGATCTGCGTCTCTGCCTCTCCAGCCGGGATTGCGCTGCAAGCGCCGGTCTCAGCTGCCGAGAGATCGCACCCCAGTACGCCCATACGTGCTTCACTCGCTTCCTTGCAGGTACGGTGAAGGCGACATGGACGCCATTGCCAACGGGTGCAACCCGAAGGCGTGGAATGCGCTCTGAGCAACCAAGTAAACGACGGGCCAGCACCAGGGCAGCCGCCTGATGGACACTGAGCCCATATCGTTCCATGAACTTGACCCGGCCAATCACTGAACTGTAGGCCGGGTTGACCTGATGAATTACCACTCCCTGACGATAACCGCGGGAGATGAAATAAGCCTTGACTTTCCCATAGCTGAAACTGGAAAGCATCCGGGAGTACCTCTGGTTATCACCTTCCAAGACAGCCTTCTTCTGACGAAAGTCCAGCTTCTCGATAACGATGGGCTTGCCAGCATCACGGGCGTACTCGACCACCCAGGCCACGGCGTCGCCGATCAGAGCCTCAGCCTGATGAGTGCTCTTGCCATAGGTCACCAACGGTACCCGCCAAGCGTTCAGGCAGTTGCCGCTGGCGTCGGTCTCCGCCACGGCCAAGTGGTCGGCGTTGAGGTCTATACCGATCACGCCGCTCCGTTGATCCGTAACTACCGGAACGTCCATCATATTGGTGCTCACGAACACCCGCCATCCCCTGCCATCCCGCTTGAAGCGGTAGCTGATGGCCTGACCCAACCCCGTAGACCGGGCTTCCTTCTCCCCATGTTCACGCCGATACCGGATGTACCCCACGCCACTCTGAAGCGCAGCCAGCACCTGGTCGTGGCCGTAGGCGAACCGCACTCCCCCAATGACCAAGTATTTGCCATACTGCTCTGCCAAACAGTCCGGCATGCGCAACCGCAGGGTCAGAGTACCATCATCGGCAACATTCGCAACGCACAGCTGGCAACCAGCGGTTTCATCACGGCTCCCCAGTACGAAGAACTCGTCGCTCCGGGCATCCCGCCAGTCACTCAGCCATTCCTCATGGCTGTCATAACCATTGGCCTCAAGCTCATGCTGCTTCCACCATAACCGCTTCGAACCGAAGCAGAGCCTGACCCGGCCTGCAGCAACATCAGCATCCACCCCAGCCAACCTGAATCTCAGATTGGCCAGCCGGCGCCGCTTCTGATGCACCTGATTCAAGCGTCCACGCTCAACAGCCTTGGCAATCTCAATCTCAGCCTGGCCAATCCGGCGCTGAAGGCTATCCCGCCTCAGCCCCATGGTCTTCTGGACAGCGGACACCTTGCCTTCCAACGATATCCGCAGGCCATTGAACATCCGAGCCGGTATCCTGTACCGCTGCAGGTACACCTTCTTCAAAGACGCAGGTGCCTCACCAGCTGAAAAATCCGCAAACAGTTTACGCTGCACCCGGCCGTAGAGCTCCGTGTAAGCAGCTAACGCCGCCTCACCCTCAGTGGGTTCTACGTAGCCATAGCCAACGATCCGGGTCTGATACGTGCTGACCAACGGGCCCTGAGACGGGTTCAAGCCCGCGGATGCTGCGTGAACTCTGCTGCGACGTGCCATGGTCACATCATACCAGAACTCCTGTTCGTGCTGCTTCAGTCCGCGACGCACACCAAAGGCACCGCACATGGTCTGTCCGCTTGACCATTGACCACCGTCACATACTGAAACCCACTAATTCGTGAGCAGTTGGCAACCCTTGAAAATCGTAACGTCTAAACTAAAGCCAAGGTGGGATGTACATTTAAGTGGCGATGATGATCAGCTGGGTTATGCCGGTGAATCCCTCTCATCCATACTTGGAGAATGACCCGGCTCCGTCGTTTGCCCCCACCATCTGCGCATTTCACCTTGGCTTTAGTTTAGGGCCGGTTGCGCAGCTCCTCCAGCGCGATGCTTGCCTGTCGTCGCAACTGGCCCGAGGCTACCCGTTCCTCGTCAACTGCCTTGAAGACGTCAACGGCGTAGGGCGTCCAGGAGCTGGCCAAGGTTCGAAATGCGCCTTCCTCCCGCTCTGCCGCCTCCACCATCAGGGTGTAGACGGGAAGGAGGAAACCGGACTGCGGGAGGTCCCTCACCTGCCAGGCCAGCCCTCCGGCCTGCCGGCTGAACTCGGTCAGCCGCATACCCGCTTCGACCCGGTCGCAGCCGCCTTCGGTCGCCCGCCAGTCGGAGAAGCCTTCGTAGAACTGGTTCCATTCATGGACAAACACCCGGTACTGCACGCCGAAGCCCTTGAGGTCTTCCAGGTTTTCCGCCGACTTGTCGTTGACTATTTCCTCGATGGACTTCTCCACTGCTTCAAGGGCCGCTTCGCTTCTCTCGATGGCGGCGTTCAACTCCTCCGCCGGTGAAAGTGCAATTTCCTGCGGCCCGTCGGATGCGTCGGGATCTCCGGCAGACGCTTCGGGAACGCCTTCCGTTACTACTTGGGTCGATTCCTCGGACGAGGTGCGTGCGGCGGGGGCGGGGGTCGGAACCGGGGTGTCGGCGGACTTGGGATCGGGCGGCTCGGACAGGGATTCCGCCAGGTACTCCAGCTCTTCCAGCTCGATTTCCGAGGCGTCCTGGAGTGTCTCAATCAGTTCCTCGCTGGTATCCGTGGGCGTGAGCTCGCCGATCTCAGAGACTATCTTGCTGAACTGCTCGATGAGCTGTGCATAGCCCGCAACCCCGGCCTCAGCCTCCAGCCTTCGTTCCTTCTTTACAAGGGTGGAGTAGTCGTCGTGGAAGTCGACCCAAGCGTCCGCGATGTCGTCGAAGGTCTTGGAAAACTCCTCCATCTCTGCCACTTCGTCCGCGGTCGGGCCCTCCTCGAACTCGTCCTGAAGCTGGAATGACAAGTCCGCGACTTCGTTTTGAGCGCGCCCGGCCTCGGCGCGCTTCACTTCGACCGCCTCGAGAAGGGAGATATTGCCGGGTTGCCAGCGGTCCCGCAACTGCCGGAACGCAGCCTCTTCCGCGTTGGCGGCATCGATCAGCAGGTCGGCCAACTCCATGGTGCTGGTGGTCCTGCGCAGGTCCCTGGCGCTGTGGGTGATAGCGCCGAAAGACACCGCAAAGTCTCGCAGGGCCTCCCGGGCTGTGCCGGGATGACAGGCAGTCAAGTTAGCCTGCCAATCATCAAATTCCTGGTAGAACTGCTCCCGTTCTTCGCCGATGCTCTGCTGCTGACTGGCGAACTCGTCGATGGTCGCCCGCTCTGCACCTGTCAGAGGCCTGGCAGGCTCAACTGGCGACTGGGTGGGAAGCAGCCCCTGGGGCGCCGGAGTCTCATCTCCGTCTTGGCTGCAGGCGATCAACGCGACAAGCGTCAGTATCAGGACGGGCAGGTAAATACGGAATCCGAATCGCAGCTTCATAATCTACTGGCCCATTCCCTCGAACATGCGTATTGCCACGAAATCACTCACCAGATCCCTCCTGAACTCACCGGAGAACAGTCTGGTCACCGCGCCGTTCAAAGTCTGCGGCGTATCCGCCAGGATAATCAGCATATCCCGGCTCTGGCTCCGGTCCAGCACTATCACCGCGGTGCTGTCCAACCCCAGTTCCGGGGCAAATGCAGTTCCCAGCGTGTCGTCCACCCGCACTCCGGCGACTTGCAGGTATTGACTTACCTGTGGCGCGTCTTCAAACAAACCCAGGAATACCGAGTCCCGGCTGACGTCTTCGACTGAGCCGACCCGGGAAGACAGCCAGTAGGGGGCCAGACTGTTTTTCATTTGCAGGCCGGTATTCAGCAGGGACGGCTGTCCTAGCAGTATGTCCACTCCTTCGTTCTGGCCGGTTTCATAAAAATACGGGAAGTCCGACAGGTGGAACTCCCGGACGCTGTCCGTAACGTAGTCCGCGATGTTTGATACCAGCCTGCCGTTGTCCAGCAGGGAGTCATTGACCGGCACCATGAAGGTGAAGTCCGCGATGGCCAGCACGTTGCGGCTGTCGCCCCAGGCGATGGGCGATAAACTCCCCACCGTGTTCAGCACCGAAGACTTGGTGCCGGGGCCAGCGAAGGCAAGCCCGCCGCCGGGAGACTGTATGGTTCCGGCGGAGTCCAGAGTAATGGTCTCCAGCCCGGCGGTGAGCTGGTCGGGCTGGAAATCCCTGATCAGAATCCGGCGGAAGTTGGCGTCGTTTTCCACGGTGTTGTAGAGATAGTCAGCCTGGAAGTCCACCCCGAACCGTTTGGCCAGCGCATTTATGCTCTGGGGCCGTGCGGGGTCGGAAACCAGCAGCAGCTTGCCGCCCTTTTGCACAAACCGTTCCACCAGGGCCGCTTCGGTTTCCGTATAGGCCACCTGCGGCAGTATGACAGCGAAGCTGTCGGCCCGACGCAGCTTTTCTGCCAGTCGAGGCAGGCGGGGCTGACCCTGACCCTGACCTAGAAACCGGGCCGGAAAGCCCTGATTTGGAAATGGAGTTGCGGCAGTAAAGCTGTGGTGCGCAAAATCACGGACCATAGTTGTCCGAGCCGGACAGCGCCCGAATTGGCCGCAGCATTGGCGACAACAGCGTGGACATCGTTTAGGACGACGCAGTGGCCTACTCCGCCGCCACCGGTACTGCCCGACAACCCGATTTTGCCCGCCACCAGGGTCAGATTGGCCACCGTGGCCGCCAGATACAGCTGGAATCGCGTCTTGACCCTGCCGAAGTAGCGGGACTGGCGGATGCCCAGTTGGACCAGCCGCGCCAGCCGATGCTCTACCACCACCCGTCGCGCTCGATACTCGTCGTAGGCATCGCTCTGCTGCAACGCCCGTGCCTCCTGCAGCAGGGCTTCCTGCGGGTGGATCAGCACTCTGCGTCCCTTCCTGCCTTTGGCCGCGATGCACTGGGACCGCAGCGGGCATACCCGACATACCGCCCCGTCGAACTGGAAGGCCTGCAAGCGGTGGACCCGACCCGCGGCATCCGTCCTCTTCCCCGCCGACACCATGGTGCGGGTAACCTGCCCCGCCGGACAGGTGCAACTGCCCGCCGCCAGGTCGAGGTGAAAGTCATTCTTGGGAAAGTGTTTCCGGTCGGGCCGGCCCGGCACTCGGGCCACCAACTGCCGTCCTGCCTCGGCGAAGGTCTGGCGGGTCCCGCCGTCCCCGTAGGCCGCGTCGCCCATGGCTTCCTCCACCGCCGAGCCGGTAATCGCCTCGCTCTGCTCCACCAGTTCCAATGCCCCCAGATTGTCGGGAGCGTTGCCCGGCAACACGTCCACCGCCGTGATCAGCTGGGAGTCGGTGTCCACGACGATGGCCGCCTTGTGTCCGTTGAACCGCCGCCGGCTGCTCTTGTGGCCGTGGCGCATCTCCGGGTCATGCACCGACAGCATCCGGTCCTTGCTCACCCCGTCCCTGACGCTCACCCCGTCATCAGCATCGCCATCGCCATCGCCGCTCCTGCGCTCGATGTCCTGGAGCAGCAACTGTCCCAGCAACTCCGCCCCGTCCACTATGCTCTGCCGCTGGGCGCTGTCCTCGGGCAATTCCACCCACGCCTGCCGCGCCAGTTCCAGCAGCCGGTCCGCATCGGCCACTATCTCACCCAAAAGCTTCCGCCGCGCTTTGCGGTCCGACCAGTCGATCGCCGCCTCGCCCTTGACGCTGGAGCCCAGGTACATCTCGTGCCCCTGGGCCTCGGCCCATTCCCTGACAGCGATTTTCGACACCGCAGCCAGCGCACGCATCAGTTTGACGATGCCGTCCGCCAACAGATTGCAGGTGTCCCTCACCGCGCCCCGTCCCAGGATGTAGGTCGTGTCCAGCGCCACCCGCATCCCACGCTTCTTCAGGTAGCCCGACTCCCGAGCCAATCGCAGGCTGCTCTCGAATACCTCCCTCACCTTGTCGTGCAGTATCAGCTGCGCCCGGAACATCTGCAGCGTACTCTTGGCAAAGGGTCGGTCCTCAATCTCAATCCCCAGGGCGACTTTCCACCGGATGTCGAAGTCGGCCCTCGCCTTGGCCACGGCGTCGCTGACCTTGTCGTAGGTCTGCAACAGCAACGCCGTGGCCAGCAGGCTGGGCGGCACGCTGTCCCGTCCATTGTCCGGACAGTAGATCTCGGCGAAATCGTCATCGCTGAACAACTGACCCCGCAGTGAGGCCAGCAAGCCGTAGAAAGTGTCCTTGCCCACGTAGTCCAGATACAACCGATCCGCTTCCCAGAGACCCTTCTGGTCCGAACGCTTTCCCAACATTGCCCTGCTCCGCTAGCCTGGATTGCCCGGAGTATAACCGCTCGTCGGAACCGCTCCAGTTTCCGGCCAGCTTTCTAGGGCCGGGTCCTCCAACAGACTGAAATCGCCCAGGAACTCCACGTCGAAGCCCCGCTCCGCCACCCTCGCGGCGAAATTGACCAGTTCGTTTTCCGTGAACGAGTTTCCGTGTTGCGCATCCACCACCAGCAGCCCCTGCCGCAGTTGTCCCGCGGGCAAGCTGACTGAAACGCGGGAGGGTACTGAGGAGGTATTTATCTGCTCAAAGGGCACGTCCGGCGTGGAAGGCGCGTCATAGCCCCCTCGGTAAAAGAGAAAGAAGGCCACCAGAAAAGCCGCTGCGGCAAAGAGGGGCAGCAGGGCAAATATCGCCAGTCTAACGAGCATTGCCCACGTACAGGTAATAGATGTTGGGGTGGTTCAATTCCAAGGGGAACTCCGGCAGGGGGTCTTCCTGTTTCGTCCCCAGCCTGCCGTATAGAATCAGCCCGCGCAGGGCCTCCAGTCTTTCCAGGCTGCTGTTGGGTTCAATCCCTTCGTATTGCAGGGCCGGGTCGTTGCCGCGGTACTCCCTGCCCAGAAGGGCCATGGCGTCTGCCGAGTGATTCCCGCCACCCAGTGAAGGCAAAATTCCTTCGAGATCCTTGACGTATTGCCGCATTACCTCCAGGTTGACATCCACGAGGCCGTAGTTGGAAATGCCTGACAGTTCGGCGGCCTTTTCTAAGGCGTCGCTGTCGCCGCCGAGTTCGTCGACCAGCCCCAGCCTGACCGCGTGCATTCCCGAGTAGAGGCGCCCTTGGACCAGTTCGTCCTGGCTGATGCGCAGTTTGTCGCCCCTCTCACTGACCACTATCTGGGCGAAAGCCTCCTTGAGGTCCTCGACGATGCCGAACCACTCTCCCCGGGAAAATCCGGAGAGCTTGTAAGGCCCTGTGGCCAGCACGCTCTCGTCGGGCAATGGGGGAATCAGGGGGTCTGAGAAGGAGACCACGCCCACGTTTCCCACCAGGGAGGAGGTCTGGGCGTAGGAGTGGGTTGCGCCCATGGCCATCATGTAGCCCCCGCTGGCGACCAGGCCGTTCATCACCAGCACCACGGGCTTTTCCTCCCGCAGCTTGCCCGTCTCTCGATAGAGCCGTTCACTGGCGGCGGCGCCCCCGCCGGGACTGGTGATCTTGATGACCACCGCCTTGATGGAGTCATCCCGGCGGGCATAATTGAGGTACTCGCTGATGACGTAGGAGGAATCCTCAGTGATGACCGTGAACGGCACGTCTATCACCCCGATCTTGGGCTGACCGGGAAAGACAAAGACGAAAATAAGCAACCCCGCCGCCACGCCCAAGGCTGCCATGAGCGCCGCAACGACGAACCACCTGGTCAGCATTCTTCCAAGGGAGGAAAAGAGGCCCATTTTTACGAGTCGGTCTCTCATTCGGATTCAGCTAGACGGGGCGCGAAGTTCCAAGAGCACACTTTGCTTGAGTGCGCATCCGCCCAGCGTTTCGGCGTGCCAGCTTAACATACGAATACGTTGGGGCAAATGGCATGGATTTGTTGTAACTGTTCAGACTGGAGCGAGTTGGGGTTGGGCGAGGATGGAGTTCAGGGCTTGGTAGGGGTTGCGACCCCGCAGGCGCCATGTGCCGAACAGGGAAGCCAGAACGCTCTTGGTGTTGCTCCCTTCCGGTGAACGGGTCCCGTCGCTGATCTTCCGGCTTACCACCGCAGGGCGCAGGCTGCGCTCCGCTGCGTGGTTGTCCGCCTTAGCCCGGGGTTCGGCGACGAAGGTGAACAGCTCCGGCAAGAAGCGCTCCACCCGCTGGCACAGCACGCTCATGGGCGCATCGCTGCCGAGATAAGGCTTGCAGATGGACCATAGCCGCTGCTGGCACTGCTGTTGCAGCTTTACCCGCTGGGCCCGCTGCACCGTTTCCGGCAGCTCCGGGTCGGGACCGGGACCGACTTGGGCATGGTCATACACCTCCCGCACCGGTTGGGCCCGCACCGGTTGGTCCCATTGGGCCAGACCCTGGTGTTGAGGGTATTTCTCCTTCAGTTGGTGGATGTCCCGCAGCAGGTGGGTCCAACATCTCTGATGCAGCCCTTGATGCACGTTGTAAGCGCCGTAGAAGTCGCTGACCAGCACCCCGTCAAACTCATCCCCCAACACCTCCGCAACCACTTTGCTGCCCCGGCTGCCCCGGCGGAGGAAGTAACGCACTTCCGGATTGCTGAAGCTCCAGAGATACCCGTTGCGCCCAGCTTCCCGCCAGTCTGTTTCGTCCCCATACACCACCGGACTGGCTCGAATCTCCTGCTGTAGCCGGTTGTACTCCTCCTGGCCTAGCCTGGCCACGCCACGCACCAAGGCCACCAGTTTCCCCACGCTAAGGCACAGTCTGTAGCGCCACTTCAGGTAGCGTTGAATCACCCCATAGGGAAGCCGGCACTCCTCCCGGAGCACGCATACTTCCTGCTGGAGTGAGATTCCCACCCGTTGCCGTCCCACCACGAGGGCGCTCCAATCCGGTTCGGGAGACCACCGCTGCCCGCACTTCCGGCAAGTGCGCTCCAGCACCACATGCTCAGTCACCCGTGCCCGCACCCGGGGTATGGATATAATCTGGGGTATGGATATAATCTGGGGTATGGATATAATCTGGCGGCTTCCGCGCACCCTCCCGCCCAGCAGCAGTGTCCCGCAGTCCGGACAACTGGCCGTGGCGTGCTCCACCCGGTGGGTGGGCTCCTCCCGCCGCCGGGCAAAGCCGTGGGCCCGATTCCGGCGTTCCTTCTTGGGACGGTCCGGCCGGTTGGCCTTGGCCCAGGAGGGCGGCTTCCGCTCCTTCCCGCCCTCTGTTGGAGGCTTCTGCCGGCCTTCCAACTCGGAGATTCGTGCTTCCAGAGCCTCAACATGGTCGAGGAGTTGACTAGGTTCTGTTGACATTTCGCTGTTGCGGGTCATTCCGGGGAAATAGCGACGAAGAATCCTGGACTTATCACTCCGATTCAAGGCCATTAGTGCTTTCCTGCACTTGGAATGACATGAAATGGGCCTGCACATCGGTTACAAATGCAAATGTCAACAGAACCTAATGAGGCACCAGGACGATTGCAAAGTCCTTTTCTACCCGCTCATGGTGAGCCTGTCGAATCATCGGTGGCTAGTATGGGCATCCTTCGACAAGCTCAAGATGAGCAGAAACCGATAGGCGACGTTACTTTGCAATGGGGTAGTGGGAGAATTTTACCCGAAGACGAAACCGGCCGCTGAAATCGCCCCCAACTATCCAGGAGAATTTTACCCGAAGCCAATCTCACCCAGAGAGAATCTACACCCCAGAAAACTTGGAAAAAAAGAAATTGGGGCCAAGTTCGGCCTCGATAGTACCAAGGACACCGCCCAAGGCCAAGGATTAAAAAACAATTTTCGCGCAAGGCGGGGATTTGCGCCAGAAACTCGCAGGAAGTAAACTGGCCTGAAATAGACTGGCCTAGCAGTTCGCCGATGCCCAGCCAGAGAACCGACTGTGCGATGGACTGGTCAACCGCCGGACCCGCCCGCAGGACTCCCCAAGGGAGCCGCGCCGGCGCACACACATTATGCCACTCATCCATCGCCCCGCCGCAAGCCCGGCGGGGCGATGCTTTTCAGTCACCCCGACACCGAGAGTCCATACACCGGATACAAGCCATCCCAAACCTCCTAAAGGAGGCGACAGGAAAATGAAAGAAGCAGTCAACGCGCTCGCAGAGCGGGTGGGAATAGCCGCACTGACCAGAGAACATGGAAAACTTTCCAACGAAGACATGGAACGCTTCAGGACCAACCTGAAATCCAGGCTGGAACGAGAGGAAGCAATCTACCCCATATACGTGGCCTTGGAAACTGCCCTGCCAGACGTGCTCAAAGTAGGGGAAATGGCCGAAATCGCAACGGCACAAAAAATACGGCAACGGGAAGGAATGAACTCCACCGGCTGGACAACGCCGCTCACCAACCACTGGGGAGAAGTCCTGCAGGAAGTGGCCGAGCAAGCAACAAAGGAGCACCTCGAAAGAGCCGAATCCCTCTTCGGTGAAGAAAGGACCGTAGAAGCCGCGGAAGAAATGACTCACGCGGTCGTGTGCCAAGTGGCGGCCATAGCCGCCAGCAGAGGCTGGCCTCACTCTGAGGAAAATCAGATATACGACGCCGTAACAGCACTGGCCACCGGACGTATACCAGAAGGAACAGAGGACACATATAAACTGATGGGAACCGCATCAGACAGGGGAATCGACCTCGCAAATGCCTTCGGAGCCTCCATGGGTCACCCGGAATCCCTGAGGATGGGAATGTCAAACGAGACGAACCGAGAGGCCAGAGAAGACTCGCAATACTACGCCCGGACGGCGATGGAACTGGCCAGAGAACTGTCCGAAAGAGGAAAGTGATCACACAGAACAGGGATGAGAATTTCCGGGAAATAGAAACCCTGATGCACCTGTCGGAGGAAATGAGGGCAAGACGATACGACACAGCGGCCGCGGAACTCCTCTGGGGAGCATTCGCAAACGGGCTCATTGCCATAGCCCAAGCAAACGATTGGCCCCACAGCAGGCATGGAGACCTGAAGTCCGCGGCGCCGATCCTGACAGGGAAAGTAGGAACCAGAGACTGGAGAGCACAGTTCGGGCAGGCGGAAAGACTCCACACCAACTTCTACCGACGGATACCCAGACAGGCACTGGACCAATGTTTCAGGAGCACCGGCAAAGCAGCGCAAGAACTCCTTGGGGAAGCACGCCGCCAACAGAACGGTATCTGACAAAACGACAGCCCGACGAAGCGTCTGACCGGTGAATTGAAATGCACACCCTAATGGGAACCAAGGAAGATCCCAAACCAGCTAGCCGCCAGAGGCTGCAGCCACCGGCAGCCGGTCACCCGACCTGACGGCAACCATTACTGTGCAAAATTGGGCAAGACACCTCGGTCCACACTCCGGCATTTCGCACAGTTTTAGCCACATGGGTAAAATTCTCCCACCATCCCTTTGCAATCGTCCTGGTCGTGCCTGGAATCTCCGTATCCTGCTAAAGAAGCATATCCTCTTCGGATCCGGTGTAGGCGCACTCGCCCATCCTGGGTGAGTTCACCACTGGAAGGAACATATCCTCGTGCGAAGGGGACTGGCCCGAGTGGAGACTAGCGCACTGGTCACAGTAGAAACCCTCCCCGTCCCAGATGCATTCTATGCAGATCCTCGAGGCTAGTGAGTCGCATTTGACGCACTGAATCGCTGGCGGGTCGTTTTGTGCCAGCAACCGAATGCCTCTGCGGTCTGCCGAGATATTGCCCTGAGAGACCACCCGCAATGTCAGTTCGGTAGTGGAGCCGAAATCGTACTCGTGGACAAACCTCGTTCCCGGTCGGAGAACCTGGACCAGAGATTCCTCCATATCCCGGTCGTCCAGGTCGGCGAACTCTTCCCTGTCCTTGAGGAAATGGCTTTTGCCGCCGATGACGAAAGCACTGAGATGTCCGCAGCACTCCAGCCAAGTGCGCCTGAGAAAATTGTCCAGCGCCCCCAGTGGAGCATCGCCCGCAATCTCGAGGTGCAGCCAGTATTCCGGGCGATAGCGGCCCTCCACGGCTAGATGAAAGCCCTGCCTCCCTCGCCCGGGGCGATGGCCAGAAGCGTCCTCGCCGCCACTGTTCTCCTCACGGCAGGACTTTAGGTGTCGCGACATTCCTGATTTGCTGAAAGACCTGCCGCAGAGAACACAAGAACCATTCGAACTAACCCTTGCCATTGCCCCGCCTCCCTTCAGAAATTGCCTACATTATGTTATATGGCAAGAGCGTGGACAAGACAAACCCTGCGACACAGACACAGCAATCAATCGCCGACTTCGTTCCAGGTGACAGGCGTAGAGCCGGGCGATGGTCTGCGTTGGGCGGAAGGCGCAAGTCTTGGCTCGCAGGGGCATGGACATCCGGGCAGGAAAGCATCCTTTCAGGCGCAGGACGTTCAGCCTGGTATTGACCAGGGTGGCGAATATCTCGCCCAGCCCGGGACGGCGCAGCGTGTGGACGTCCTCATCCCAACTGCGGTCCTTCACGTGATGCAGGCTGTTCTCAACGCTCCAGTGGCTGCGGAACAACCTGAGCAGTTCCTTCGGCTGGCACTGCGGGGAACCCAGGCTGGTCAGCAGATACCAACGCTCCCGGCTCACCTCCCCGGTGGCTAGGTCCACGCTCTCCTTCTCCACCATCGCCCCCTGCCTCGCCCCGGGAAATCCCAACTCATCCCGGATGTAGTCGGCCAGCAGGGCATCGCTCCAGATGCGCCGTCTCTCGATCACGCCCGCTTTTTTTCCAGGGTCTCCGCCTGCGGCTCCCCAGGTCCCTCCCCGGCAAACCCGTCGGTCAATGCCGCCAGCACCTCAGGCTGATTCCCTTTGACCCGCACCAGGTAGTCCCGTCCGTGGCCGACTATGGCTTGGCACAGGTCCCGCTCCGCATAGAGGGCGTCCATGGTCAGCAGTCGCAGGCCGGGATAGCGCTCGAACAATGGCGCCAGTTGCTCCCGCAACACCCCGGGTTCGTACCGCTTATCCGATGCCGGCCACTGGGCCAGGCACAACCTCAGGTCATGGGCCAGCACGTTCACCATGACCAGGGGATTCCCGCTTACGTCCTCGGACTGCTTGGCCCACTTGCCGTCCACCGAGGCGTTCAGTTCCCGGTCCGCCACCATGTGGGCCACCCAACCGGTCAGGGCCTGCTGCAACCGCTCATGCGAGACCCCCGCCAGGGTGCGGGAGATGGTGGTGGCGTGGGGTGGATGGTCCCTGAGAAACCCCAAGGGCTCCTTCAGAGCCGGCCAGTTCATCCTGGCGAAGAGGGCGATGTGGGCCATGGTGGTCTGACCGCAGACCAAGCCCGGCAGGGTCAGACGCAGAATGACTTGAAAGGGATGTCTGACCCCTCTGGCCATCCTGGGGTCCGGCACCTGCTCCAAGCACTCGAACAGAGATTCCGCCGCCTCCATATCTGCACACTCCCGTCTCTCTTCCCTACCTTACCTTTGTAAACCTCCTTCTCTGACTTTGCAATCGTCCTGGTCCATACCGCGCTTGCGTAATAATACCAAAAGATCCATGCTTTGCTTGACCACCGTCATTCTCCTTGTTCTGGTTGTAGTTGACGCTGAACAAGCGGAGGTACTTATTAAACACGCTTTTAGAGCGAAACAGCAGTTTCGGACCGCCATTCCCACGGCTACCCGGTGCGACGTGACAGACCTACTCGCAAGACCGGACAAGACAGTGTATTTTAGGGGGTAGAGCAATCATCCGGTTACATTCCTTCAAGGCGAGAATGACAGCGAACGGAGAGGGAAGAATGTTCATGTTCAAGGTTGGGAAGTCCGGTCTGTTTACGGCGGCTCTAGCGGCCATTTTGGTGTTGGCCGTGGTTGCTTGCGGTAACGGCGAAACCGTAATCCAAGAAGTTGAAGTTACGCGGGTAGTCGAGGAAGAGAAGGAAGTCGAAGTAACCCGGGTGGTGGAGGAAGAGAGAGAAGTCGAGGTTACGCGGGTAGTCGAGGAAGAGAAGGAGGTCGAGGTAACCCGGGTAGTCGAGGTCTCGGTTCCCATGGAGGCCCTTGACCCGCTGATTGTCGGGAATCTCAACGTTTTCACCGGCTCCCTCTCCGAATTTGGCCCGCCGCTTCGCAACGCCGTCGAGCTGGCTTCCGACCACGTCAACCGCGCTGGTGGAGTGCATGGCGCTTCGATGGTCATCATCAGCCGCGACACTGCGGTGAATCCGGTCCAGGGCGTGGACGCCGCGCGCGCGCTCGTGGACGTGGAAAACGTCGTCGCCATCGTCGGCGCTCTGTCCAGCGGAGTGACGGTCGCCGTGGCCAATGCGGTTACCATTCCCAAGGAAACTCTGATGCTCTCCGGGGCGTCAACCGCGCCCAGCATCACGGTGCTGGAAGACAACGATTTTCTCTTCCGCACCACACCCTCCGATGCCTCTCAGGGCGTTGTTCTGGCCCGTCTCGCACAGGAGCAGGGCTACCAGACAGTCGGCATCATGTACATCAACAACGCCTATGGCGAGGGCCTGGCCAACCAGTTCGAGGAGAGCTTTACGGCCTTGGGCGGAACAGTTACGGCCAAGGTCCCCCACGAGGACGTGCAGCCCACCTATGCCTCCGAGCTGGATAAGGCCACCGAGGGCGACCCCGACGCGCTGGCGGTCCTGAGTTACACGGGCCAGGCCGCCGTCTATGTCCGCGAGGCGATGGAAGGCGGATACGCCGATGAGTTCCTGTTCGCCGACGGCACTAAAGGGTCGGAATGGATTGACGGCATTGATGCGTGGGAAGCGCTGGAAGGCTCCATGGGCACGGTGCAAGGCAGCCCGGGCAGCCCGGCAAGGGATGCTTTCGAGATGGCCTACGAGGATACTTTCGGGTTCCCGGTATCGCATCCGTTTATGGCCGAACACTATGACGCCACCGTGCTGATTGCGTTGGCGGCCGCCAAGGCCGGCAACACCACCGACTCCGCGGCCATTCGCGACGCCATCCGGGACGTGGCCAATGCCCCCGGCGAGGTCGTTGGTCCAGGCCGGGATGAGATAGCCAGAGCCCTCGCTCTTATCGCCGCGGGCCAGGACATCAATTACAACGGCGCCGGCGGGGACATCGAATTCGATGAATACGGCGACGTGTTCGGCACCATCGAAATCTGGACCATATCCGACGGCGAGATCAAGTCTACCGGCAGGTACGAGACGCCGTAGCTTCTCCTCGCGTCAATCGGGCAGGTTTTGGGGCAGCCCTTTGAGGCTGCCCCTTTTTGCATAGCCGGGTATCTTCAGGCGTCCGCCGCGGGTTTCGTGTCCGGCCTTTGCGACACTCGCCGCCGCTCCTCCAGGATTCCGCCGGGGCGTAGCAGAATCACTGCGACGATAAGAACGCCAATCATAAAGAAACGCACGTTGGGGTCGGCCAGCGGCCCCGGCAGGAACTGCGTGCCCGTCCAGATTCCCCAGACGATGAACGCGCCCAGCACCGCGCCCAGGTTGTTGCCGGAACCCCCGACCATCAGCATGGCCCATATCACGAAGGTTGCCAGCAGCGGGTCGAAGGTCAGGGGAGCGATGAACCGGAAGTGATGAGCGAACAGCGCCCCGCCTATCCCCATGATTACCGCCCCCAGGATGAACGCCTGGAGCTTGAAACGGAAAACGTTTTTGCCGCTGGCCTGGGCCGCTACCTCGTCCTCCCGCACCGCCCGCAGCACCCGGCCCCACGGAGACTGCACCACCCGCTGCACCGCGACGAACAGGACGGCCAGCGCGGCCAGCACCACAACCAGATACAGATAGTCGTAGTGTTCCGGCGATATTTGGTCTCCCAGGAACTCCGGGATGCGGTACAGCCCCTTAGAGCCGTTGGCCGCCCACTTCTCGTTCAGGAAGAAGAGCCGTACCGTTTCGGCGATGCCCAGCGTCGCAATGGCGAGGTAGTCGTCCCGCAACCGCAGCGTGACGTAGCCGATAACCAAGGCGATTATCCCGCATACTATCGCTGCGGCCACGAGGCCCAGAAGGAACCACAGGTCAATCCCAAGGTCCAGGAACCCCAGCCCAGCCCAGTCGCCGCCGAACCTGAAATCCTCCGCCAAAGCCGAGTCCGGGGGCGGAGTGGTCATCAGCGCCGACGTGTAGGCGCCCAGCGCGAAGAAACCGGCGATCCCGATGTTGAATAGTCCGGTGAATCCCCAATGGACGTTCAGCCCCAAGGAAAAAATGGAGTAAATGCCCGCCATAATGACGAAGCCCACTCCGTAGTTGACAATGCCGATTACGTCCATTTTGCAAGCTCACCGAAAACCGGCCCGGATTCCGAGCCGGGATGCTCAGTCCTCAATTACCGGAGCCGCCGAATATCCCTCGCGGCCTCGCCAGCAGCATCACAATCATAAGCGCGAACGCCACCGCCGGTTTGTAGCTGGGGTTAATCCACTGGGTCGAGACCTCCGAAGTCACACCGATGACGAAGGCGGCCACCAGCGCGCCGTATGGGTTGCCGATGCCGCCCAGGATGACCGCCGCGAACAGGGGGATGAGGAACTTCCAGCCCATGATAGGTAATATCTGCGCCTGAAACACCGCCAGCAGCACCCCGGCGGTGGCGGCCAGCGCCGCGCCCATGGCCCAGGTCCACCAGAGGACGCGCCGGGTGTCTATGCCGCTGACCAGCGCCAGGTCCGGGTTGTCGGCAGTGGCCCGCATGGCCTTGCCAATCCGGGTGCGGGTCAGAATCACGTAGACGACCGCCACCAGGATGATTGTTACGATGGCGATGAAGATGGCGTCCGGCGGTATGCGCACGTCCATGGGCAGGTGATAGACCTGCCGGGACTCGCGGGGGAGATGCTGCGTCTCGCCGCCCCAGATTATCTGCACTAACCCGCGCAGCGCGATGGCCAGCCCCAGGGAGGCCATCGACATCACCACCATGTTCACGCCCCGCTCCCGAAGCCGACGGTAGATAGCCACGTCCAAGATGACGGCCCCGGCCGCCACCGCGGCTACCGCTACCGGCAAGGCAATGAGCAGAGGATAGCCGAAGGTGAATGGGCCCAAGCCCCCGCTTTCAACCCCAATCCGGGGAAACAGGCTGCCGGCGATGAGCAGAGCGAAGTAGGCCCCCACGGTCATGTAGTCGCCGTGAGCGATGTTGGCGAAATTCAGGATGCCGTAAATCAGGGTCAGGCCAACGGCCCCCAGTGCGATGATGGCCCCCAGGAAAACCCCGTTTACCACCAGCCCCATTTTGACGAAGGGCAGGAAACCAATCGCCAGCGCCACCACCACGATGGCCGCCGTGGTGTGGCCCGGCGTCCAGACCCGGCCGATTCGCCTTGCAGCGTTGCGCAGGGTGGTCATATTTGGTCTGACAAAAACAAGTCTGGCCTATCCTCCCAGATAAAGGCTGGCTACCTCCGGATTGTCCAGCAGCTCCGGGCCGCTGTCTTCCAGGCGGTTCTCGCCGGAGACCAGGACGTAGCCACGGTCCGACATTCGGAGCGCGTCCCGGGCGTTCTGCTCCACCAGGAGCAGCGCGACGCCGCTCCGGTTGATTTCCCGGATGCGCTCGAACACCAGGTCCATCATCACCGGAGAAAGCCCGGCTGACGGCTCGTCCAGCAGCAGCAGCACCGGGTCCAGCATCAGGGCGCGGGCAAGGGCCAGCATCTGCCTCTGTCCGCCGGACAGGCTGCCCGCCCTTCGGCCCGGCTGCATGGCCAGGTCCGGGAAAATCTCGAACATCTCATCAATGCGTCCCCGGTATTCGTCGCGGCGGACGAAAGCGCCCATCTCCAGGTTCTCCCGGATACTCAGGGAGGGGAACACGTTGTTGGTCTGGGGAACGTAGCACAAGCCGGTGCGGACGATCAACTCCGGCGGGGTGCCGGATATGTCCTCGCCCCGGAAGGTCACGCTTCCCGTTCGCACCTTGACCAAGCCGACGATGGCCTTCATCAAGGTGGACTTCCCGCAGCCGTTGGGGCCGATGATGGTGACCACTTCGCCCTCGCCCACAGTGATGGACACGCCGTGCAGTATCTCGGTCTGTCCATACCCGGCCACCACTTCCGAAGCCTCAAGGAGCGCCATGGGCGGGGCCTCCTCCCAGGTAGGCTTCCAGCACCTGCGGGTCTTGCTGCACCTCCGTCGGCGTGCCTTGGGCAATCACGGCTCCGTTAGCCATGACGATAATCGGGTCGCACATGGACATGACGAACCTCATGTCGTGCTCAATGATGACGAAGGTGATACCGCGCTCGACGCTGGCCAGCAGGATATTTTTCGAGATGTCCTGAAGCAGCGTGCGGTTGACCCCGGCGCCGGGTTCATCAAGCAGCACCATTTTGGGCTTGGCCATCAGGGTGCGGGCCAGTTCCAGCAGTTTCTTCTGGCCACCGGACAGGTTGCCGGCGTACTCGTTGGCCAGATGGGAAAGGCTGACCAGTTCCAGGACCTCCAGCGCCTGTGACTCGATGCGCCGCTCCTCGCGGGCCACCTTCCGGGGCAGCAGCCACGAAGCCCAGATGCGTTCGCCGGTCTGGGGCGCCGGCACCAGCATCAGGTTTTCCAGCACCGTCATGCGCTTCATCTCCCTCGGAATCTGGAAGGTGCGCATGAGTCCCAGCCCGAAGGTCCGGTGCATTCCCATCCCGTCGATGCGCCTGCCGCCGAAGATAATCCGCCCGCTGGTTGGGGCGATTGCGCCGGATACCAAGTTGAACAGGGTCGTCTTGCCCGCACCGTTGGGGCCGATTATCCCGGTGATTGCGCCCGGCATGACCTGGAGGGTGCAGTGGTCAACCGCCCGCACACCTCCGAAGTCCTTCACCAAGTCTCGAACCTCAAGTATAGGCGTCGTATCGGCCAAACTGCCTCCAAACGCTGGATGAAATATCGGCGGCAATCGGATTAACGGCTGCGGTACGGCCGAGGGCAACCGGCCCACCGGCCAACTTCACCGCGATTCCTAGAAACCGGGCCGGAAAGCCCTGATTTGAAAGTGGAGTTGCGGCAGTAAAGCCGACGTGAGCAAAATCAGGGACCATAGTTGTCCGAGCCGGACAGCGCCCGAATTGGCCGCAGCATTGGCGACAACAGCGAGGGCATCATTGAGGACGACGCGGTAGCCCGCTGCGCCGCCACCGGTACCGCCCGACCACCCGATTTTGCCCGCCACCAGGGTCAGGTTGGCCACCGTGGCTGCCAGATACACCTGGAATTTCGTCTTGACCCTACCGAAGTAGCGGGACTGGCGGATGCCCAGCTGGACCAACCGCGCCAGCCGATGCTCTACCACCACTCGGCGCGCTCGATACTCGTCGTAGGCAGCGCTCCGCTGCAACGATCGGGCCTCCTGCAGCAGGGCTTCCTGCGGATGGATCAGCACCCGCCGTCCCCGCCGGCCTTTGGCCGCGATGCACTGGGATCGCAGTGGACAGGCCCAACATACCGCCCCGTCGAACTGGAAGGCCTGCAAGCGGTGGACCCGACCCGCGGCATCCGTCCGTTTTCCCGCCGGCACCATGGTGTGGGTAACCTGTCCCGCCGGACAGGTGCAACTGCCCGACACCAGGTCAAGGTGAAAGTCATCCTTGGGGAAGTGCTTCCGCTCGGGCCGGCCCGGCACTCGGGCCACCAACTGCCGCCCCGCCTCGGCGAAGGTCTGGCGGGTCCCGCCGTCCCCATAGGCGGCGTCGCCCATGGCTTCCTCCGCCACCGAGCCGGTACTCGCCTCGCTCTGTTCCACCAACTCCAATGCCCCCAGATGGTCGGGGGCCTTGCCCGGCAACACGTCCACGGCGGTGATCAGCTGGCTGTCGGTGTCCACCACGATGGCCGCCTTGTGTCCGTTGAAGCGTCGATGGCTGCTCTTGTGTCCGTGGCGCAACTCAGGGTCGTGCACCGACAACATCCGGTCCTTGCTCACCCCGTCCCTGAGGCTCACCCCATCATCATCATCATCAGCAGCAGTAGCAGCATCGCCGTCGCCGCTCTTGCGCTCCACATCCTGAAGCAGCAACTGCCCCAGCAGTTCCGCCGCGTCCACAATCCGCTGCCGCTCCACGCTGTCGGCAGACAGCCTTTCCAGAGCCTGCCGCGCCAATTCCAGCAGCCGGTCCGCATCGGCCACTATATCACCCCAAAGCTTCCGCCGCGCTTTGCGGTCCGACCAGTCAATCACCGCCTCGCCCTTGATGCTGGAACTCAAGTACTTACCGTACCCCTGGGCTTCGGCCCATTCCCTGACGTCGATTTTCGCCACGGCAGCCAAGGCCCGCAACAGTTTGACTATGCCGTCCACCAACAGATTGCAGGTGTCCCTCACCGCGCCCCGGCCCAGAATGTAGCTCGTGTCCAGCGCCACCCGCATCCCATGCCTTTTCAGGTAGCCCGACTCCCGAGCCAATCGCAGGCTGCTCTCGAATACCTCCCGCACCTTGTCATGCAGTATCAACTGCGCCCGGAACATCTGCAGCGTACTCTTGGCAAAGGGTCTGTCCTCAATCTCAATCCCCAGGGCGACTCCCGGTCGTGGCCGGGGGCAGGCTTTTCCACCGGATGTCGAAGTCGGCCTTCGCCTTGGCCACGGCGTCGCTGACCTTGTCGTAGGTCTGCAACAGCAACGCCGTGGCCAGCAGGCTGGGCGGCACGCTGTCCCGTCCATTGTCCGGACAGTAGATCTCGGCGAAATCGTCATCGCTGAACAACTGGCCCCGCAGTGAGGCCAGCAAGCCGTAGAAAGTGTCCTTGCCCACGTAGTCCAGATACAACCGATCCGCTTCCCAGAGGCCCTTCTGGTCCGAACGCTTTCCCAACATTGCCCTGCTCCGCTAGCCTGGATTGCCCAGAGTATAACCGCTCGTCGGAACCGCTCCAGTTTCCGGCCAGCTTTCTAGAGTGGTTGTCCAACCGACCTTGCCGGGGCCGCTGAACCCTTTGATCCCAAACATGACTGAGTACTAAACTAAAGCCAAAGTGGGATGTGCATTTGCCGGATGAAGGGAATCGGGCAGGGAGGCTGGCTGGAGCGCTTCGGCTCTTGATTGCAGGACTGTTCGGCAGCGCCGCCGGACTTCCTCTTTCCGTCTGGCCAGCCCAGCCAGGAAGCTGCCTACCCGCTCCCGCACCACCGCCCTTGTTCCCAGGCACAGGTTTCCCGTTGCCTCTTCCCGTGCCCATCCCCAAATGGCTTCATCCGCGTTGAAGTCCGGGCTGTAGCCCGGCAGGTTCACCAGCCTCAGCCCCAGACCCGGCGTCTGCAGGTACTCCCGCACCGCCTCGCCCCGATGCGCTGGCGCGTTGTCCCAGATGACTTGCAGTGGCCCGTGGTGTCTCTCCCCAAGTTGCCTCAGGAAGCAGGCCGAGGTCTCACTGTTGCTGTTGCCCTCCAGTTCCATCCACTCCACCTCCCCCGTCTCCAGGCACACCGCCGAGTAGTAGCTGGCCTTGCTCCCCATACCGCGGGCTGCTCGAATCCACCAGAGCAGGTTCTCCTCTCAGAACCCACTTGCCCCGCAGCTCCGCGTCGGCCCGGAAGTGGGCCTCGTCAGCAAAGAATATCTTGCCGCCAGACTGCTTTGCCCCGTGGGCGAGGGCGACGTACTCCACCACGAAGGCCTCCCGTTTGGTTTCGTCCGCCTTCAGCAGCCGCTTCTTGGGACGCTTGAAAGCAAACCCCAATCGGTGCAGGTAGTTCAAGCAACTGCTGCGGTTCAGGCTGATGCCGAACCGGTCCGCCACAAACTGGTGGACCACCCTCCAGTTCCAATTGGCCAAGCCCATACCCACCGCCCCAGGCAATTCTTGCACCGCCCCTTTCAGCACCGCCTGTTGCGCCTCACCGAGGGCGGGGGGGAACCCCCAGTCTGCTCGAAGATCAGGGCCGCTGGCCCACCCTCACCGAAGGCGGCGGCCCATCTTCCGATGGTGTGCGGGTCCCGTTCCAGCGCCTCTGCCACCGCCGAGGCGGTCCATCCTTGAGCCAGCAACCAGACGGCGTGCCAGCGTTCCCGCTCCCGAGGCGTTGGCGACAGTATCACCCTCCTGTGCACATCCTTCACACCCATTTCCCATTGCTCAAGCAACCGCTCTATCCCCCTGACACTCATCACCAACCCCTCTCTCTCCTGCAAAAGCTAACCCACTCTTTCCAACAAATCTACCCCATCTTTCTGCGCATTTCACCTTGGCTTTGGTTTAGTACTGCCTTTCATCATCGCAGGCAACAAGACCGCTTGCGGAATCCGATCTTGGGAGGACATGGGCGAGGAGGGAGGCGGGATCAGCCCCGATGCCATGATCCTCCTGCTAGACACCCCTTTCGGCCCCGGATGGGTTTACGTCGAATACGAACTCACGGCTCAGAACCCTGAGCGGGTTCGAGGCAAACTCCTTGGACATGGGTCCCATCTCAGGAGGGACGACTTCCCGGTACTCGTTGTTTGCGCCAACGACCTGGCGGAGACGAATTTCCACGCGGCAGGTAGCGACCTGGGGATCAAAATGCTGACCACAACTGTGGCTCGCCTCCGTCAACACGGGCCTTTGGGCAACCGGGAGTGCTGGTCCCATTACGGTGAGATGGTCCAGATCGGCTGACCCCTCTGCAATCAAGACATCACGGACAGTAATTGAGGAACATCCACGGAAAACCAGCACCTCCTGGCAGGACCTGCTGATGCCACGCTGGTCCCAGAGATGAGCTCCCCTTTCCAGCCAATTCCCACAGATAACTGATCAACGTTCCCTGAGTGACCGATGCGGAAAGGGGAGCCCAACTCATAGAATAAGGGGTACGTGTGAACCATCGACAAATGTCCGGCACGGAGAGCGGAGTCCGCCAATTCTATAAGTGTGCGCACAGAGCCGGGTTCGTGCTACTCAAGCAGGAATGCCCTGCCGGACCTCTCGCGAACTCGAGGCACAAGGTTGCTTCACTCGAAGGGCGCTGCCTCATTTTCGCTTATGCCGGACCTACGGAACCGGCCTGCTTGCGGAACCCTGCCCGAAAATACCTCAGCGCGTGCGCCGCGGACATTATGGCCAGGGCCATCGACCCCGTATTCGGAGGGCGGCGCAAGAAGTCCCCTCGACCGCATGCTGTCAGGACCTCCACATCTTCCACTCAACAACGCCTCTTCCGGTAGCATCGTTCCGCCTACCTCCTCCGGCGAAGCGGCGAGACGGTGTTGCGACGGGAATAGCCCCGTCTGGCCTTTCTACCTGAGCCTGAAGCTCCCCCCGCATGTTGAGCACGTGGCTGTGGTGCAGCAGCCGATCCAGCACCGCCGCGGCGATGACCGTGTCGCCGAGCAGTTCGCCCCACTGCCCCAACACCCCATCGCCCTTGACAGAAGTCGTGCTGGATACCAGCTGCGTACTGATGCCAATGCCCGGACCATACGGGGATCAACCCCCTCCTCGAGATCGCCCGGGGCGACCACTACGCGCCGGAGTTCCAGACCGGAGACCCCCAGCAACCCCACCGCAACGACATCCGGGACGCCGCCGACGGGCGGGCGCGCACCGTGCAGATTCTACCGGAAGGGAAACCGGAGCTCCTGACCAGCGAGGTGACCCGAGACGTCTACCCCCTGGTCACCTACTTTCACGCCAAGCAGTCCTATTCCATCCTGGGCTGGCGGGAGACCGGCGGCGAGACGGTGACCACGGCGCGCCACGTTCCCCAGCGGGAGACCCGGCCCATCACCCGCAGCGGCGCCACCCTCACGCTGCTGCAGCCCCGCGTTTCTGGGCTGGGCCACCTGGAATACTGCACCCATGCCCAGGCGATTGCCTGGGAGCGGATCGTCGGCTGCGCCGTGCGCGAACCGGGCGACGGTGAATGGCGGGAGGTTCACTACGACGGGGAGGGCATCCCCGAGGTGATGACCAGCCTGCGCACCACGGCCACCCTGATCATTCTCTGGGAGGACTGGTTCGACGATGCCAACACGCGGCGGGACGTGGCCCGGGCCCTCCGGACGGTGATGTGCGGCCGTGAATCGATACACCCCGCGGACATACGGACCACGCACCAGAATATCCAGGTGGTCCGGGACGGGCGCAGCAGCGAGGTGAGCCGGGCCAGCGCTCGGGGCAGGAACGGCTGCTCCGGGAGGATGCCGCGGCAGCGCTGCACCGGTGGGCCGCCAACATGGCGCCCCAGACCCTGGGTCCCGAGCACACCCCCGTCATCACCGAGTACGCCGGTACGACCTTCCGCAGCCAGCTGGAGGCCCGGTGGGCGGCATACTTCGACCAGCACGGGATTGCCTGGCAGTACGAGCCGGTCCGGCTCAGCGGCTGGACTCCCGATTTCCGGCTCGTCCTGAACGAGGGCGAAACCTACGCCGAGGTCAAGCCCGAGAGCGAGTTTCCCATGGACGTGGCCCAGCGGGTGCTGGGCGCCGACTGGACGGGCGACATCCTAATCCTGGGCCTGGAGCCGCGCCACGCCTGGCGTCATCGGGGCGACGGATGGACCCCGGTGGACCTGGCCTCATGGTCTGATGCTGCTCCCACTTCCGGGGAGTGAGCGGACTCGAGTCAGGGCCGGCGATGCTCATGGACATCGAGCGCCGGGGTTGAGAACGGCGGCAGGGAGGTCGGCTCCACTCCCACGTCGCGCCCCGGATGGTCCGCAGCTCCGGCCCGGGTTACTGCTCTCAGGTGGCGGGGTTGAGGAAGTGCCGTATCACGACCCCAGGGCTGGTCGAACTTCAGAAACTCCCGATTGCATCACGTTGGTGCTGGTCGCCTGGCGGGAAACGCCCCTTTCCCGCCACTGGCGGAAATGCCGACAGATCAGCCTTGCCAGTGGGTGGCGGAAAAGGTATCGCTGGTTCCGTTGGCCTGTAGCGTATCCGAAGGCGTGGACTATAGCAGGCCTTCTCTACAGGTAAACGGAACCCGGCCGAGGCTTTGCACAACGAATCGGAGTTACAATAAATTCATCGTGCACAGTCCTCTCATTTTGACACCTGCCCCAGACCCAAATAAACTTGGCGGCATCGGAATCCCATCGCCATGAACCACCGCGAACCCCTGCCAGAAGACTGCCCACCCGGCGAGGCGGAGGAAATCTCCGTTCCTCTCACCGTGTACCGCTTGGTACGAAACGATCCGCCCACCGACGACGACTTCAGGTCACAAAAAGATCTGAGACCCGCCACCCAGTTCAACGTATCCGAGTGCCAAGCACGAGGACTGTCGGTGTTCACTGAACAACCCGATGCCCAATCACTAACAAGGCGGCGCAACCTGAGAGATATGGCGGTCTGCCAACTCACCCTGACACAAGGCGCAGGCCACATCATGAAAACCGGACGAAGGTCCCACCACACATGGTGGCCCTACGCCAGCCACGACATCATGGCAGCCTGCACAATGGTGAACCTATGAACACCATCACACTCACCGAGGTTCTGGAATACTACGACGGGATACAGATGTTCGCAGCCCGCGACACCACCGGCGTCCACTACGTCTGCGACATGATCGAATCCGCAGGAGACTTTGACCGCTACGCAGTGGCGGCCGTCTGTCCCAAGCGCCTAAATGATTTCCGGACCGGCCAAGTCGACCTCCGCACGCTACTCCTGGAATCCCCAGGTGGAAAATGGTACATCGCAGTGGCCAAAGGCACCATCGACCAGCCTCTGGAACTATTACCGCAGTCCGAACCCCTCGCCGATTCCAGACATCTCCCTGAAGAAGGGTACTTCCTGAGACCAGCAGAAACGCACTAACGCGGAAAAACCCGGTATACGACCGGAGATCACAACAAAGAAAATGTGTAGCTTTCCACAATTAACCGGAATTAAAAGAGATTCATTGTGCAAAGCCCCCGGCCGAGAAAAAACGGGGGCCTTAAATCACGTCCTGCGATGACGTTTGCGCGCCGATCGGCGTGAAAATCAGGAAAGCAACCGGTTTGGAGGCCTCTGGACCGTTTTTACCCGGGGCGACGTGGATGGCGTCCAGGGCACCGTTCCCCGGGAAGCGGAGAGGAGCGGGAGCCCAGCAATTGACGACAGTCGGCCATTGCGAGTGGAAGAACCGAGGGGTTATCGTGAAACCCTCACTCTTCCCCGAGGGCCTGAGCCATGGCCAATCCCACCTGCAGGAACTGCGACCGCAGCGCCGACGCCTGCGCTTACTGCAGCTCGTGCGCCGCGGGAATCATGGCCAATGCCCTCAATCCTGACTTCCGCGTCCGGCGCAAGAAACTTCCCTCAGGACAACGGACACTTGCCAGGGCGACCAGGACCCACGCTCAGCAACACATCCGGTCAACAGCGCCTGTTCCGGTAGTCCGGGCCTTAGCGTTACACGGTGTAACAATAATGAGGAAGATCGCCGCCTGCTGGACCTGCGGCCGCACCTTCTGGGTGTGGCGGCTCAGGGAGCGCAACTTCTGCTCCGGCAAGTGCCGCGTGCGACATCACCGGTCGGCCTTCAGGAAGCCCGGTCCCTCAACCTCGGGCAGAACACCCGCTGGCACGGGGTAGGTCAATCGCCGATGTCGGCGCTGGAGAGCATATCCAAGTCGGCACCGGGGAGCATCTTCAAGTCTCCATTGGAGAGGGCCTGGTACAGAGTCTGCTTGCCGGTGAGCATGTACGGCAGGAAGACCTCCTCCACAGTGACCATCTCCGTCTCGATAAGCGCCATCTGGGCCAGTATCCATTCCTTGATGATCCGCCAGGCGGTACGGTTGGCCTGTTGCGTCCGCGCCGCGGGGTTGGTCTTCATCACCCGGCCCCGGGTCAGTATCTCGAAGACCGCATCAGCGTTGATGGGGAGCGAGAAGGCCAGAGTCCCGCTCGCCGTCTCCATGCGCCATTTCAGACCAGTGGCCATGCCTGCAGGACCATAGTGGGTGAGGATGTCGGTGGCGCCCTTCTTGACGAGGATGGACATGATCTCGGCGGCGGTCTGCTCCGCCGGGATCTTCGTCGTATAGTTCAGGATCGGCATGGTGATGCTGATCTCCTCGAACGAATCTGAGGATGTCGACCACGACCGCTACTGTCCACCTTATGGGGATGCCCACCCGTAATTGGCACTTATCGTGCATGGGACAGTGATCCCTGAGTCCAGGTTTCCCCGGGAAAACTCAACCCTCGCCTCGGCGCTTGCGCTTATCCGCGATAGGGAAATACCCGGCCGATTCTGCGGCTCGCACAAAGCCTGTATAGTTATTGCTGGCAGAGATAGACAACCGTTCCCCGGTAAACGCCAATGTCCGCCTGGTATAAAATGGACAAAGCAGGGTTGCCCGGGAGGGCTTTAATGGACAAGATGACCGAGACGTCCAATTACCCACTGTGGCAAGTCGATCAGGCGGAAAAGGCCATCAGCGCCGGGAACATCGAGGATGCCGGCTTGATGATGTACAGCGCCATCGAGACCACGATGATTGGCCTGGCCCAGCGCAGAAATCTCCCCCATGCAGACCACGACGACCTGCTCCGCCTGGCCATAACCCTGGACGAAGAACACGGACCCGAATGGTCTCACTTCGTGCGGTTTGAAGCTGCCAGGGCAATGTACGACAACTTCCACCTGCGCTTCCTGGACATTGAGGAGACCCTCATGTCTCCGGAGAACGCCAGGGAGTTCGTAAGCTGCCTGCAGGAATACTACGCGGCCGCATGACCCCTGCGGAAAGGCTTGCTGAGGCCAGTGGCATGGCCATTCTGGCCGCAGAGCTCCAGGCCAGGGGCATTCTGACCGCGTCCGGCGAGATGCTGTGGGGAGCTGTCAACCACATCATCAATGCCATTGCTGAGCACCACGGGCTTGTCATGGCCAGCGGCGGCCCGATGTCCAGGCGCCTTGTGATGGAACACCTGCAGCAGGCGGACCCCAAGGAACCCCCACTGCAGAACAGCCTGGCTGTCGTCGGTGAGCTGCACGGCCACTTCTACAACAAGCATATGAACGATGTCCGACATGCTGGCGCGATGACCGCTTC
Organism: Dehalococcoidia bacterium; assembly: GCA_965226875.1. GTDB lineage: Bacteria > Chloroflexota > Dehalococcoidia > Lucifugimonadales > UBA3495 > VXOI01. The sequence goes on from OZ245439.1 coordinate 887,951, forward strand.
ATTCCAGCTTGTGGAATATCTTCTGAGAAGGCCTGAGGTGCTGGTCATTGGCCAATAACAAACCCCGCTGGTGCGCACGGCTTGGTGCCGAACGGACCGCGGGGAGGAGTAAACTAGAGGGCCCCCTAGAGGCCGAAAATTCAGCTCGCACAAGATGGGTTTCGTTAGCTAGATGTGATCGAGGCTCACTTGCGCTTATCCGCGATTTTGGAAAGCAACCCCACCGATTCCCGACCCTCCCAGCCTTGCGCTCCCGCCTTCCGACCGCTATATTTGCGGCATCGCTTTCCAAAGGGTAATTGTACAGAGGTAGGATGCCCCGCAGCCTCAAGAAGCTCCCCGACTACTTCACCGAGGAGGAAGCGGCCGCCTTGGTCGACGCAGCTCCCTCCTACCCCACGCGCATGGCCTTCCGGGTCATGCTCAGGACCGGACTGAGGGTGTCGGGGGCCCTGGCGCTGCGCCGTGTGGACCTGCGCCTGGACCAGCACCCGCCGATCATCGTGGTGCAGGCCGACTCGCCGGGCAACAAGGGCCGCAGGGGCCGGGAGGTCCCGGTGCCGGCTGACCTCGTCGAGAGTCTCCGGGACCTGGCGTCGTCCCACAGCAAGAACCATTACCAGCCAATGCTGAACCTGTCACGCCAGCGGATCGGCCAGGTGATGAAGGACACGGCGGTCCAAGTTGGGATAGACCCGGCCAAGGCCCACCCCCACGCCTTCCGGCACACCTACGGCCGCAACTGCGTTCTGCGGGGCGTCCCGATCCCGGTGCTGCAGAAGTGGCTGGGCCACGCCTCGATGGTCGACACCCAACGCTACGTGGAGCTGGCCGGGGCGCACCACGAATGGGTTAGCCGGCTGTAGATAAAGTTGGGCGGGTTTATTGAGCAGCTCGGCAAAGCTGAAGGACCTGACCCGCGGACCATGCGCAAAAAACGCCCGTTTGTTGGGCAGGAGGAATGATGAGATGCGAGGTTTGGAAGGTCGACCCGTCGCCGACCGCGGACTGCCAAAACTGCGGGGAGGAATATGGGCAATGCGACGATTGCCTGGAATCATATGAGGTCAAGTGCCCCCGCTGTGACCAGTGGCAATCTTGAACATATCGGGCCTTTTACGAACCGGCGTTGTGCGTGGAATTATTGACTGCGATGATATGTCTGGGCCATGCGGGCTCGGATCTGACCATATTACTGACTGGCTTTGATGCCTTGGTTCTGATCTGTCGACCGAGTCCCGGGATGGCCCATGCGGTGCCAATGGCTATGGGAGCAGTGACCTTATAGGAGCCTGACCTGAGGAAAGGGGTAAGGGGACCAGTGTGAAATTCCGCGCCGGCCACCCAAAGGAAAGGAGAACCTTTTCATGATAAGAGCGCTGCTCTCGACGATGCTACTCGTCATTCTGGCCTTGATGGCCTGCTCAGACCCAGCTCCAACGGGCGTCGCGTACCCCACATCTGCTCCGCCGCCAGGGACGACCATACCAGTAGCCAACCAGGCCGTGCAGACGCAACCAGCTGACCCGGCCCGTGAACCGACGAGAGCAGCAACTCCGACACCCAAACCTAAGCCGACGGCGACCGCGAGCCCAGTGCCGATGCCCACGGCAACAGCAAAGCCCACATCCATACCGCCGTCGCAAACTATGGCCGATACAGACAGGGAAGCCTTGGTTGCCCTTTACAACGCCACGGACGGGCAGAACTGGACAGTGAACCATAAATGGCTGAGCGACGCCCCCATGGATGATTGGTACGGCGTCGAAATTGATCTCCAGGGCCGTGTCGTTGAGTTGAGCCTCAGCGGCAACCGCTTGAGTGGGGAGATTCCGCCGGAGTTGGGCAACCTCGTCAACTTGCAATTGCTATCCATATATGGCAACCAGTTGAGCGGGGAGATTCCACCGGAGTTGGGCAACCTGGTCAACCTGACATGGCTGTCCCTCCTCAACAACCAGTTGAGCGGGGAGATCCCGCCTGAGTTGGGCAACCTCGTCAACCTGCAAGAGCTGTCCCTCCGCAGTAACCAGTTGAACGGGGAGATTCCGCGGGAGTTGGGCAACCTCGTCAACCTGCAAGTGATGTCCCTCAGCGGCAACCAGTTGAGCGGGGAGATTCCACCGGAGTTGGGCAACCTCGTCAACTCAACAAGGCTGTTTCTCGGCGGCAACCGGTTGAGCGGATGTGTGCCGGCAAGCCTGCAAGGTAAGGCGGTTTCCGATTTGCCGCACTGCTGAATTTCTCGAGGGATCGCCGCCGGGGACCGCCGCCGTTTACAAGGGTCTGGTCCATGGCCAATGCAAAATGCAGGATATGCTGCCGCGCGGCCGACGCCGGCCCTTACTGCGGCAAGTGTGCCGCGGACATCATGGCCAAGGCCCTCAACCACTTCTTCGGCGAACGGCGAAGGAAGCTCCACCGTCCGCAGCCGCCCAAGCCCTCCGCTCCCTCTTCATCGGATCGCTGGGCCGGGTGTTCAGGCTCGGATCCGGCAGGAGGACCGGGACGGCGACCACCGGGAAGTCGGGCTGACAGGGGCGAATTCCCGCCGATCGGCGAGGATTCCGGGGAATCCGTCCTTCCAGGGCGCGATTTAAGGTCCTCAAATTTACTGGGTCGACCTGATATCCCAGCCGGGAATCCTCCAGTCCGGCCCGGCTAGGGCCGCTGATTTCGCCGGCGGTCCAGACGTTGAGACTGCGGTTCGCACAACCGGTCTTCTGACTGCCCGACGTAACCCTAGAAATCTGGCCGGAAACCCTGATTCTCCCCAAGCGGTCGTTTTCTTAACGTCGATTATCGATGAAACGGTGGGTATTGCAACGTCTTACATGCACTACTGGGCCATATAAGACTGGAATACGTCTGCTTGGCGTAGCGCAAAACCCGGCCGATGGCTTTCCGGCCAGATTTCTAGTGGTCACCCACATCGACCGTCTCTCCAGGGGGCTGACCTACGGGCTGCAGGTGATCGAGGGCCTGCACCATGCGGGAGTGGAGTTCCGGTCCCTGGCGGAAGACTTCGACACTTCGACGTCCACCGGCAAGCTCCAGCTCGCGATGGTGCTCGCCTTCAGCGAGTGGTGGCGGAACTCGATCAGGGAGCGGTCGGTCGCAGGGCAGGCGAAGGCGCGGACCGAGGGCCGGTTCCCTGGCCGACGGCCGAGCCTGACCGAGCAGCAACGGGAGTACATCAGGACAGAGAGGTCTAAGGGAGTGAGCCAGCGGGAACTTGCCAAGCTACTGGAGGTCAGCCGCTGGACCATCCAACAGGTAGACAGGTAGAGAGCTGGGTGGAAATTTCAGCCTCTGCACGGAGCATGCCCGGCTGACAGCCTACCCAGCTACGCTCTCAGGACCTTGCCTGCAAACGGCCAAACGCTCCGGCGGCGCCCCTTCGAATCATCGCGATCCCAATCCGGTCCAGTCTTTCCCCATCTAATGGCTCGCCCGCAGATAACATACAATTTCCATCATTACCTTGCAGTCAACTTCGTTATAGCGAGCAATCTCATTCATCAGCGGCAGATGGCCCATCGGCAAGGCTTGCTCCTTGGCTTCCTCGTCGCAGCGCCACGCGCCTACCATCGCCCCCAATCCGTCAATAGGACTATCGGCCCAGTCCGTTTCGATGAGGCCGAGTGAATGGAAAGCGGTGGCCACCGCCTTCAAGCCAAAACCCAGCGCGCCCCGAACTGCCACAGGCTCCTCTCGCATCACTTTCGTCAGGAAATCGTACCAGCCCAGTTCAGGCCAATCTGCATGCTCCTGGTGCCTTGCCTTTGCCGAATTGTAAGCTTTGTCCAGCACGGTTGGTTCAGCGGCAGACCAGTGGAAAACCCGCGGAATGACGTTTTGCGGGTCCAGCCTATCTCGGACCGAACCCATATGGTCAAGCCATTCTTTGATTATGCGAATTTCCTCCCCAGCTGAGAGGTTTTCGGCGACCAGAGACTTGAACTGCCACTCCCCATTTTCCACGTGTCCACAACCAATCATAAAGATGAGTGGCTGCCCACCCTTCTCCGGCAGATTGGGAAAATCATCATTCAGATCGCTGCAAAACTCGAAGTCAACGTAGAACTCCACCCCGGGTGTCGGCTGCCATTCGTCCCTGGTTTTTTCGATTCGCAAGGGAAGAACAGACGGGCCACCGTCAGTGTTGACTGTCAATAACTGGGTGAGCGTAGCACCAGTTTTAGTACCGTTCACCCCCAAAGCCGCCGGTGTAGCCTGCGGGTCGTCCCACCGGTAGATGCCGGAACCGTGGGCCTCATTGCGCTTGCCGACTCCCACTTGCCACAATTGGGTCAGCTCCTTCAATTCACCAGCCAACCACTTTTTCGCTCCGATCCATCGGCTGGCCGACTCCTTCTCTCCAAAGCCCGGTTCCAGCTCGGCGGGTCCGATTTCCAGCACCATATTAGCGTCGTCAGCATTGCTCATATTTGGATAAAGCTCGGGCACTGACGGTTTCGGCAGAAGCTGCCAGTCTTTGCCCTCTGTGCGGACCTTTCGTATCCAGCCAAGGGCGTCTTCCACGGCGTCTGCGATGAGGACTCGGTTGGCGACAGTTCCATTCTGAGGAACCGGTCCCAGTCGAGCTAAAGCGTTGGTACCACGATAGGTGCTCCCCTTTTGCGTCCGCTGCCAACCACGCCCCAGCAGATAGGAGTTGGGCGGCTCGAAATCCTGCAGGCGGCCCAGCATCCGGTTATAGATATATACCTGCGCCTTATAAGCCGGGGCACTGCTCTCATTGGACATCTCAGTGCCGCTGGCGTTCAGGTGCAGCGTCGTAAACTTGGTGTCCACCACCAGGTAGTGCCAGCCATTGGATCCTAGGCCGGGCGCGGATACCTCCGCATCCCCATCCGAAACCGACTCAGGGAACAGACAGCGCAGGACATCGCTTCGCACCAGGAAATCGGGCGAGCCATAGGTCATATTCTGCGCGTCCCATAATACGGCCTGGTAGATGATAGGTAGACCTTGCTTCATCGCTTCAAAGGTCTCCTCAGCTTTACCAAGGCTGCTGATTTCCCGGTAGTCCTGGGCAACCGTAGCCACAACGAACTGGTCTTGAAACAGCCGTAGTATGCCGGCTTCGAATTCTCTCCCCTTATCGAAAATAAACTCAAGGAAGTCGAGGTCCTTGTCGTAGTCGGCCAATTCTGGCTTGAGCAGGTAATCGCGGCTTTCCCCGTACAGTTGCAACCAGTCTATGAGCGGGTCGTCCAGCATCCAGTTCCGAGTTTTGCCTGCGCTCACCCACTGCTGCCAATCGTCGGTGGAAACGGGAACCGCGACTTTGGAGCCGTCGTCCCGGTGCGTTAGCGAATTGATGCCCATGCCATACCTCTTTTATCGCGTGCACGGCCTTCTTCCGGTGCGTTCTTAGCAGAACAAGAACTCCTTGAGAGGGGTGCTCTCAACCACAGGCTGTTCAGCTCTTTACAGGATTTGGAGACGACCGGACCCAGGCTGGACACAGCAGCCGACTCCGGTCTGGCTACACAAGGCTTTGAAACAGTCGCCCGCCGATCTAACAGCGCGCGGACGCTGTCAATGAAGACACGACAGGGATGGAATATGGAAACAACCAAGATGGCTGCCGATTTTCTAGCGCTGAAATTATCAGCTCATCCGGACGGCCGAACATTGAGCAACGGCAATTGGCCTTGCCGGCCTTGTTGGCTTAGTCTCCCGGAGGAGGATAACTTTCCACGCGAAGCCTTTGCGGCCAGCCGCAGAAGTTCAGTAATTCTCACGTTCGCACCAGCCCACGACATAGCCATCGGCGGAACTGCCGATGGCTTTCCTTGCCGTAAGTGATAACTCTGAGTCACCATCCATTCAGCATTGACTTTAACGAGTGCGACCCGGCAAAAGCACCTGTTACAGTCGGAACCACCAACGTGAGAATCCAGTAGACTAACGCACAGAAACCTCGAATCAAGGTAGCGTTTGTCAACGGCTCCGCAGACGCCATCGCGCTAAGGTAAAAGGGCTCCACCACGCCCATAATCAGATATACAGCGACCAAAAACCCGATCACACTTCCGGCTAGAGCGCCCACAGGGGACGGGAAAATACTAACCATTCATACTCTCGTTTCAGTATTCTGATTGCGTATTTTCTTTATCTTGACCTTATCACCATGAAGTTTTTCGAGCAATAGACTCCCTGCCACGCCCCGGCCTTGCAGGATGTCCTTCGCCATAATAGAGTCGACTCAATGGGCGACTCACGTAGACTTCTGGAACACAATCGTCATCTGTTCCAAAAGTCTGCCAGCATTAGGACTTTTGGTGCAAAGCCGGAGAGAGGGAAAGCGGAACTGTCAAGAACACCAATCTGGATTCTCGGTCCCAGTCAGTGAATCGGCCGCTGTCCGGTGAGAGCCTTGACCCAAAGTCTCAACTGATAGCTTAATTTCTTTCGCCAGCGACCGAGGTCCAACAGATCTTCTTGTAGATCGGGCTATTCGCCTACCGGAGTACTTCTCACCATCCCGATCATCGATGCGATGTACGATGTTAAGGCTAAGGGTTTCGACCCTTACACCAGACAAAGAAGCTGCCGTATCAGGAGTGGCAAGGCTCGGTTTGCCGTTATTACCAGTTTTGCGGCACGCCGCCAAGGGCGCCACCCATATACGACGCCTTCACGAATTGACGAGATACCGCGAGAGTCAGCATCTCCAAGTTCCAGACCCTTTAGCATCCAACAAAGCTCGTGAAACCAAGCGGGCCCAGTTTTCTTGGAAACTGCCCCTACTTCGTATCGTTCGTCAGCATTCGCTCAGCACGCTCAATACGCTGGCGGAGGCTGTCCTTAAACACGTCGTCGCGCTTGCGTTCCTCGATGTGCCCGGCAATCGCCAAGCGAATCACCTGCGAAATCGGCTTACCGTCAACGGCTGCGATCGTGTCCAGTTCCTCCGCCTGTTCGGCAGACAAGCGAATTGTCATCGTTTTTAACGGTTTCATACCACGCATTTTGCAATTGGAGTAGGCGGTTGTCAAGTTGCTATCAGCCGTGGTATGTTGGTGTCATGGTATCACAAAACGAAGGAGAGACGCCGTGGTTACGGAAAACCAACCAGACCCAGAAGGCTTGGGTAAACCTGAACCCGACAAGGATGGTTCCGAGAAGCCTGATATCGACAAGGTATTCACCATCCAGATAGACCGCATACAGTACGAGTTGTCGGAAAATCGGCTCACCGGAGCTGATCTCCGGAATCTCCCGACGACGCCGATCCCGCCAGAACGCGACCTCTTTGAAATCATCCCTGGCCACCCAGACCGCAAGGTTGAGAACGACGACAGGATATTAATTCGTGATGGCCTTCGCTTCTTCACAGCACCCAACACGATCAACCCCGGCATCAATCTGGCCGGCCGGCGTAGGAGGACTCAGTAACCATGAGCCTCCCAGAACTCGATATCGCTTATCTCAATGAGCGAGGCATTGCGCACGAAGTAGTATCCGACGCCGGTATGATATGTGTCGTAATGCCACAATGGCCGCTTCCGAGTGGTTTCGACCGCCCTGCATCAGACCTCCTAGTTCGGCTGAAACCTGGCTACCCAGACGTCCAACCCGATATGTGGTGGTTCTCCCCGCCGGTTCATCTAGCCGATGGTCGGGAGTTGCCCAACACCAATGTTTTAGAAACGCATCTCGGGCGCACTTGGCAGCGCTGGTCGCGACACTTCAATAGCGGACAGTGGCAGTCAGGCATCGATGGCCTTGAGAGCTACTTCGCCCTGATTCGACAAGACATAGAACATGGTGTTCCCGAGAATGTCCGATGACAGTCACACTTGTGTTGCCGCAACAGATCGCGGATGCGCTGTTCGAGGCGGCCGTGGCTGATGTCGAGACCGCAGGCGTGCTGCTGGCGAGGCACGTAAAAACGCCCAATGGCGATGTCCGTTTGCTCGCACGCGAGATGCACTGGGTGCCGGATGACGCCTACCTGGTGCGCGATGCCACGGCGCTGAGTATTGCATCCCACGGCTACTTGCCCGCCCTCGCTGCAGCGGAGGCCGATCTGTCTGTCCCTATCTGGCTGCATACGCATCCTGGAAACGGATCAACTCCCCGACCAAGCAAACGCGACGAGATCGTCGACGAGGAGCTTACTGACCTTTTTCGGCTCCGCTCTGGAAGCCCGTTGTACGGGGCAATCGTCGTCTCCCGAACCGGAGAAGGGCTATGTTTCGCCGGCCACATCGAGTCCGCCAACAAGCGGGCGGACATTGATCGCCTATGGGTTGCCGGTCGACGGTTCGCGTTGGTCCAGAATTGGCTCCACGAGACAACCCCACCCTCTGACCACTTCGATCGGAACATTCGCGCGTTTGGCGGCGAAATCCAAAAAGTCCTCGGGGGGCTGAACGTCGCCATCGTCGGTTGCGGTGGTACAGGATCGTCAGTTATTGAGCAGCTCGTTCGCCTCGGTGTGCGCCACCTTAGCTTGTTCGATCCCGACGCGTTATCAGCCAGCAACCTCACGCGGGTATACGGATCTTTCCCGGAAGACATCGGTCAATCGAAAGTGAAAGTGATCGCTGCCTACGTGGGTCGGATCGCTCCCGATGCCGAAGTGGTTGCCACACAGGCCAAAATCACACTGGAGGACACTGCCAAACTTCTGCTCGACGCCGATGTAGTCTTCGGCTGTACCGATGACAACGCGGGGCGGCTAGTTCTGTCCCGCATCGCCTCGTACCTGCTGACTCCAGTCATCGACTGCGGCGTGCTGTTGAGCAGTGGCAGTGGCGGCCGACTCGAAGGGATCTACGGACGAGTGACGGTGCTCGCTCCCGGATCCGGATGTCTAGTCTGCCGCAATCGAATTGACCTCAGACGAGCGGCCGCCGAGATGCTTCCTCCAGATGAGCACCGACGGCTCGCCGACGAGGGCTACGCACCGGCGTTGCCGGGAACTGAGCCCGCAGTCGTGTCGTTCACTACTCAGGTGGCGGCCACCGCCGTGAGCGAACTGCTTGAACGGCTCATTCACTACGGCCCAGAGCCTGCGCCCACAGAAATACTGCTACTTGCGCACGAGCGCGATGTATCCACCAACGACCGCGCCCCCCGCGAAGGGCACTATTGCCACACAGGTAGCGGCAAGCTGGGACTTGGCGTCACTACGCCGTTTCTGGAGCAGACATGGCAGGGATAAACAGGCTGATTGCTTGGTGGGAATCGCTGGCATTCCCGTGGCGCGCTTGGCGAGTGATCGGGCAGGTCGCCGCAGGCGACGAGGTGCCTGACCGGCTACCCGCCAAGGGGGTGTTCCTTGTGGGGACGCTAGAAGTCTGGCCGGAAACCCTGATTCTCCCCAAGCCGTCGTTTTCTTAATGTCGATTATCGATGAAATAGTGAGTATTGCAACGTATTACGTGCACTATCATGTCATATCAGACTGGAATACGTCTGTTTTGCGCTATACAAAACCCGGCAAATGGCTTTCCGGCCAGACTTCTAGGGGGGGCTGCGACCTGGGCTGCATTCGACTGCCCCTGCCGCACGGGGCACCGGCTGATGGTGAATCTGGACAGGACCCGACACCCATTCTGGAATGTGGACTCTCATAAGCCGCTGTCGATACGCCCCAGCATTGACAACATCAGCCCGGAGCGACGGTGCCATTTCGTCGTCCGGAGCGGCAAAATCACTTGGGCTGACTTCCGCCGGAGAATGACTGAATGACACAGCAAACACCACCAATAGAGCCTGATGGCGATTCATCGGACCAAGACGGCACCAGCATAGAACGCACCCTGCCGTCTGAAACTAGTATTCGGCCAATCTGGCATTGTCAGTTAGTACGTGAGACCAGACAGGATGCTACCTTGGGGATAGACGAAGGGTTGTGGGATGTGAGGTGGTCATGGTGCAGGAGAAGTACGGAGTCCGGCTGGCAACACAGGAAAAGGGACGGCTCAGGAAGATGATCAGGGCTGGGAGGAGTTCCGCACAGGCGATTACCCGGGCCCGCATCCTGATCAAGATAGATGAGGGCTGGACCGCCCCCCAGGTGGCCACCGCACTGGACGTGTCGGAGCGGACCGTGTTCCGCACCAAGCGGCGGTATGCCGAGGAAGGACTGGACGAGGTGCTGAGGCACCATAACCAGGTCAACCGGCCCAGAAAGGTGGATGAAAGGGTGGAGGCCCACCTGATAGCCTTGGCCTGCAGCCCGGTGCCCGACGGTCATGACCACTGGACCATGCGGGCCCTAGAAGTCTGGCCGGAAACCCTGATTCTCCCCAAGCCGTCGTTTTTTTAACGTCGATTATCGATGAAATAGTGAGTATTGCAACGTATTACATGCACTATCATGTCATATCAGACTTGAATGCGTCTGTTTTGCGCTACGCAAAACCCGGCAAATGGCTTTCCGGCCAGACTTCTAGCGGGCAAGGTGGTGGAGTTGGAATTGGTGGAGTCTTTATCTCCCGAGACGGTCCGCCTGCGGCTAAAAAAAACACGCTCAAGCCGTGGCTCAAGAAACAATGGTGCATCCCCAAGGTAGGTGGAGAGTTCGTGGCGGCCATGGAGGACGTGCTGGATCTCTACGCCGAGCCCTACGATCCGCAGAGGCCGGTGGTCTGCTTTGACGAGACCTCCACCCAGTTGCTGGCCGACGTGAGGGAACCGCTGCCGGCAAAGCCTGGGAGGCCGAGGCGTGAGGACTACGAATACCAGCGGGGAGGGACGCGCAACCTGTTCCTCACCTGTGAGCCTCGCCGGGGCTGGCGCCACGTGGCGATAACCCGGCAACGCACCATGCAGGACTTCGCTCAGCAGATGCGGTGGCTGGTGGATGAGGCCTACCCCGATGTCCCGGTGATTCGGCTGGTTCTCGACAATCTGAACACGCATCGGATGGCCTCGCTTTACGAGACTTTCCCGGCGGCCGAGGCCCGGCGCATCGCCAAGCGGCTGGAGTTCCACCACACTCCCAAGCACGGAAGCTGGCTGAATATGGCGGAGATCGAGTTCAGCGTGCTGGCCCGGGCCTGCCTGCGCGGACGCAACGGAGATGAGGACAGCCTGGAAAGAGCCGTCAGCGCCTGCGTGTCAGAGCGGAACGCGATAGGAGCTACCATTAACTGGCGGTTCACTGCCCAAGACGCCAGACGCAAACTCCATCGCCTCTATCCCTGCCAATCCTGATTTGGTTCAGTACTAGGACACCATTTTACCTAGGGGGTGTCGTCAATTTAAGAATATCGGTCTCCAAGCGTCTGTTTCCGTCATTCCCGCGAAAGCGGGAATCCAGAATCCGGTAGCTGGCAAATACGCATTTGCTGCCAATGGCCTTTGGATTCCCGCTTTTGCGGGAATGACGGTGAATATGACGACACCCCCTAGCAAACCACTCCGCACGCTACCAGCGACAGGAGCTCATAAGAGAGATCCAGAACCACACTGGGCGCCCGTTGGTCTGCTATGTGTCCGGTATAAGATCCGGTATCGATGAAGATGACATCATGCCGTTCTCCGACATCCTTCACAATGTGCCGCCTGGTGAAACCCTAGAGTTCCTGCTTCATACCCCCGGGGGCAGCGTCGACGCCGCAGAAAAGCTTATTCGGACAGTGAGAGGCAAGGTTCGCCAAGGGCAAGTTCACATTATCGTTCCGGACTTCGCCAAGAGCGCTGGCACGCTCATGGTTCTCGGTGCCGACCGTGTGGTGATGAGCGATATGTCTGAACTGGGGCCAATCGACCCACAAATGCGCTTCGTGGATAGCGGCAGCGGACAGGTCAGGTGGCAGCCGGTACAAAATTATCTTGATGCCTATTACGAATACTTCAAAACGCTCACTGAGCAACCCGACAACGTCCCGGCCCGGATGATGCTTGACAGGCTTGACCCTGTCACCGTGAAGCTGTGGCAAGCAACCGTTGACCGTGCGCGCCAGTCCGCCGAGACTTTGTTGAAAATTGGGATGTTCCGTAATAATGACGGCAACTGGTCCCAGGCTGCGAACGAGCTTCGCGACACGCGGCGATGGTTGTCGCACTCGCAGATGATCTCGTGGGAGGATGCCAAGGACCCCCACATCGGATTGGTAGTTGAATATCTCCATTCGGAGTCCGAGCGGTGGCAGGGTTATTGGCGACTGTACTGTCTTCAACGCCTTGCCGTAGGCGAGGACCAGAAACTCTTTGAGTCCGAATACGCTTCGCTGATCATATAGGGACACCGATGAGAAGAACGCTTTGAGCGACGTGGCAATGGAAATGTGACAATAATGACTCCTGACTTATCCATTGGACCAATAATCACATCCCTTATTACTGTCTTAGTAGTATCTGTAGGTGGGGTCCTTTGGTTTGGTAAGCTCAGCCGCTAAGGTGGAGCGCCTGCAGACCGACGTAGCCGGTTTGCAGGCCACTGCGAGTCATTTGCAGACCGATGTAGCCAGGTTGCAGACCACTGCGAGTCATTTGCAGACCGATGTAGCCAGGTTGCAGACCACTGCAGAAAGCTAACTGATCAACGACAATTAGTCTTGCCGGTGGCGACGACTATTTTTGCCAGTCACATGTGGTAATCATTCGGTACAGGAGGTGCCGGATTGGTTACGGATCAGCAAGTCGCATTACTGAGGCAAAGACAGATGGAAGGAAAGAAACAACAGACGGCGGCGGCCATGGCGGGGATGAGCGAGCGGTCGGCGCGGAAGTGGCAGTGTGGCCCGTTGCCCTCGGAGACCAAGCAGGAGCGCCGGTGGCGCACGCGCCCCGATCCCTTTGACGGCGTCTGGGAGGAAGAAATCCTGCCCCTGCTCAGGGGAGAGGCCGCCGGCAGGCTCAGGGCAACGACAATTATCGAGTGGCTGGAGGAGAAATCCCCCGGCCGGTTCAGCGCCTCCCAGCTCCGCACCCTGCAACGCCGATTACAGGACTGGCGGGCACTCAACGGTCCGGATCAGGAGGTCTACTTCCCCCAGGAGCATCCACCTGGCCGGGAGGCGCAGCTCGACTTCACCCACTGCAACTCTCTGGGAGTAACCATCGGCGGCCGGCGCTACCGCCACCTGCTGTTCCAGCTGGTGTTGAGCCATTCAGGGTGGCGCCACGCCGAGGTGGTTGCTGGCGAGACCTTTGTGGCCCTGAAGCAGGGGCTGCAGAACGCGCTCTGGGAACTGGGCGGCGCGCCCCAGGTCATACGCTCCGACAACAGCTCGGCCCTCACCCATGAGATAAAGCGCAGCCGCGGCCGGGCCCTGAACGACAACTACGCTGGGCTCCTGGAGCACTACGGGCTCGAGGCCACGCTGATCAATTCCGGGGAATCCCACGAGAATGGCGTGGCCGAGCAGGCTCATTACCGGTTGAAGGACGCTTTGGACCAGGCCCTCATGCTGCGGGGCAGCCGGGACTTCGATTCCGCCGAGTCCTACACCGGCTTCGTCAGGAAGGTGGTTGAGCGGCGCAACCGCCTGGTGCAAGGGAAGCTGGAGCAGGAACTCCCACTTCTGCAGTGCCTGCCTCCAGTTCCGGTGCCGGAGTACGTCAACCACCAGGCCCGGGTGCGCAAGTGGAGCACCATCCAGGCAGCCGGACGGACCTACACCGTACCCTCCCGGCTCATCGGAAAGGAGGTGCAGATACGCTTGTACGCCGAGCGTCTGGAAGTGTACTACAAGGGCCACTTGGTGGAACGCATGGAGCGGGTGCGCGGTGAAAGGGAGGCCAACGTCAATTACCGCCACGTCATCGGCTCCCCCGGTCGTGGCCGAGGGCAGGCCCTGGTGCGCAAACCCGGGGCCTTCGCCCGCTACCGGTTCCGTGAGCAGATGTTTCCCACCATGACTTTCCGCTTGGCCTACGACGCCCTCAAGCGGTGGCGTGGCGAACGGGCTGACGTGGAGTACGTGCGGATCCTGCACCTTGCGGCGACAACTATGGAGTCGACGGTGGACAGCGCCCTGTCCCTGCTGCTGGAGGCCGGTGAGCCCTTCGACTACGCCACGGTCAAGGAACTGGCGAACCCGGCTCCGCCGCGGGCGCCGGTGCTGACCCTGTCCGGGATGCCGGACCTGAGAGTCTATGACAGCTTGCTGGCGGGGGTGGCCTGATGATGGAGGCCAACGCCATTCAGGTCCGGATCGGGGAGCTGTGCCACCAATTCCGGTTGCCCACCATGGGGGCGCAGTCGGTGTCCCGATTCACCGCCGCCGGGCACGGCGACGCCCTGGAGACCCTCTTGGAAGTGCTGGAGCAGGAGGCCGAGGACCGGAGGCAGCGCCGCATCGGCCGGCTGCGCACGGCGTCCAGGCTGCCCGCCGGCAAGACTTGGGAGACCTTCGAGCACGACCGTGTGCCCCTGGCTCTGCGGCAGCAACTGGGCGAGCTGTCTGACGGCAGCTTCGTCGACCGCGGCGTCAACGTGCTGGCCTTCGGACTGCCCGGCACCGGCAAGACCCATGCACTGTGCGCCGTGGGCCACCGGCTGGTGGAAGCCGGACGCTCGGTCCTCTTCGCCCCGGCCTACCGGCTGGTGCAGGACCTGCTCGCCGCCAAGCGGGACCTGGCGCTGCCGCGACAATTACGAAAGCTCGACAACTACGACTTCCTGCTGCTGGACGACCTGGGGTACCTGCCCCAAGGGGCCGAGGAGTCCGAGGTGCTCTTCACGCTCATCGCCGAACGCTACGAACGCCGGTCCCTGGGCATCACGTCCAACCTGGTCTTCTCCCAGTGGGAGCACATCTTCGCCAACCCAATGGCCACGGCTGCGGCCATCGACCGGGTGGTCCACCACTCGGTCATCCTGGAATTCGACGTCCCCAGCTACCGCACCGGAGTGGCCCAGCAGCGCAGTCAGAAACAGGGGGTGAACCGGCAAGAATAATTGACGGAACCGGCAAAAGTAGTTGACGCTGAACAGGCGACGCTCATCAGTCCAAGTTTCCTTTATTCCATGACACTGAGAGTTCACAGTCACTGATGCACGGAATAGCAGATTTCCCTAACGGGGACAAGCTCAGCGAATTCTTCAAGCTCTACCTGACCTCGTACATTCTGGGAACCTTTGCTCGTTACTACCCATCCGAATGGATGGCCCTTATGTACGGTTCCCAAGGAGATTTCTCCCGGCCGCTGATATTCCAGGCGATCGATGCCATAGAATCTGAGTTCCCATCCGAACTGTCGAAGCAGGTAGGACAACACCCTCAGGTCTTGGGTTCGCAGGCGTGGTATTTCAGCGGAAGCGAGGGTAGTTCGTCAAAGTGATGGACCAGCCTCAGCATCTCCCGGAGTTCCTGAACCAAAAGTTTCAACAGGGCTGAAGTAGGCTCTTTGAGCTTCGGACAGTATCCTGTCGGGCAGAGAGCGGCTTTTACAGCAAGGGCACGATGTTCTATATTCCCCATACCAGAGGCTGCAACCACGAACCGCCAGACCCACGAGGCCAGACATGACCACCAAACCCAGAGCCACACGAACATTTCCGCCGCTCCCCGACCCGCCGGAGCGGGAGCCAGAGGATATGACCAGCTTCGACCACCTGACAAAGAGCGGCGGCGCCCACCATCTGGCCCAACACCTCGGTCACCCCGGGACCACCGTGGTCGGAGGGGAGAGGTACATCATCCGGGAACCGGACACCCCGGCGGCGGACCGGAGATTCCCCGACCTGCTGATCGCATTCGACGCCAACCCTGAGGCCTACCAAGACAGCAACAGCTACGTCATCTCCGAGCAGGGCAAGCCGCCCGACTTCGTAATGGAGATAGCCTCGCAAAGCACTGGCCAAGAGGACACCGGGAACAAGCGCACCTGGTACGCCGACCTGGGCATCCCGGAGTACTGGCGGTTCGACCAGACCGGAAGATTCCACGGAAGCCGCCTGGCGGGAGACCGGCTGGTGGACGGCCGGTATGAGCCGATAGCCATCCAGGAGATCGAGGAAGAGATCCTGCAGGGCTACAGCGCCGCGCTGGGCCTCTTCGTCCGGTGGGAACGCGGCGAGCTGCGCTGGCATGACCCGGAGACGGGGCAGGAAATACCCACCTTCGAGCAGGAGCGGAAGGGCAGGTTGGCCGAACGGGAAGGCAGGTTGGCCGAGCGGGATGGCAGGTTGGCCGAACAGGAAGCCAAACTGGCGGCCGAGGCCCGGGTCAGGGAGCTGGAGGCGGAACTGGCACAGAGACAAGAAGAGGGATAAACAGCCCAGGACGCGATTTAAGGCCCCTCAAATTTTCCAGGGGGGGACCCGATGGCCACCCCGGCCGAGAATCCTGCAGTCCGGCCCGTCGAGGGCCGCGGACCAAGTGATTCCGACGGGGTCCAGACGTGGAGACTGCGGTTCGCACAACGCCGTATATGGGCTGATATGATGGGTTACGAACGATTATGTGTAACGCCGCAGGTTCTGCGGCGTTACACGAAGGGGACTTCCTAACCGGCGCCGCCGGCAAGCCGCGCGCTAATCAGACGGTTCAGGCTTACCCCTGCCTCGGCGGCTTGCAGAGCAAGAGCGCGGTGTGTTTCGGGGGGGACGCGGACCATGAACTTCCCGCTGTAGGCACGACCCGCTATTGGCTCAGGTATCGGCTCGTTGTTGGATTGCATATCAGCGACGCAGTCGGCCACCAATTCGCGAATACCGGAGAAGGCCTCCTCGGGGCTGGCAGCGAGCCAGCTTAACGACGGGAACTCAGCACACAGCCCAACAAATTCTTCATCTTCTGGATACCAAGTTACTCGGTACGTGTAATGGTTTTTCATCACTCCATTTTCTGTCCTGACTGTCAATCTTCGATAAGATGCTTCTCCAACTTCTCGAGGGCCTTCCTGACCTGCCTGGTTTGATAGTCTTTAGCCAGGCCGTTAGGTCCTTCCTGTATGTTCACCCGCGGGTTCCCTAGCCATGGGGTCTGGTATACCAAGTGGCTTGTTCCCCGCCGTCGGGGAGATCCAAAGAAGTCGTCACATATCTGGGTGAGACGTGAGAATCGACTGCCCTTGGGGTTCTTACGGAGTTCCCGGATTGCCGCCTGGAGGTCTTTCGCCCTGGAGGTCTTTCGCCTGGAGCTCTTTCATCGGTAGACCCTCGGTTCCTTATTTTTTGGCAGAAATTTGGTATGGTACTCCTCCTGATTTTCCGGGTGTTACGGATATTCCGCCTCTAATTTTGCAGTGACTCTAGAGTACTATTATTGATACTGCCAGTCAAGAGGCCAGCGGACAAATTTAAAGTGGCCCCTAGACGCTGATTTTGTGGTTCGCACAAGATGGGTTCTGACCGGTGGACGTAACCGGGGGGACAGAACGGACCCCTTCTGCCAGCCGTTGGCAACCGAGGGTAAAGTGCAGGTCGGATGCCGCAGGCACCATGGCCAAGGCCCTCAACCCCGTCTACGGCAGGCCGAGTATAAAAGTCCCCCAGGCCGGGGCCGCCCAGGTCCTCCGCTCCATCCCCGCAACAGCGTATCTTCCGGTAATCCTTCCGCCCGCCAGTTGACCGTCCAAGGAGTCGGCGTACAGTTGTACGCATGGGCACCCACTATCACATCTGGCTTTACCGCCGCGACTTGGACGGGACCATCCGAGCCATGAAGCGGGACGACACGGTCTTCCCGACCCGGCGCAAGGCGAACTACGCCCTGTCCGATGGGCGCCAATACAGGAACGCCAGCCAGGTGCTGCAATGCGTCGACGGAGCCTTCTGCCAACCTATGCCCGAGGAAATGGTCGAACGGGGGATGCCCTTCGTCCCGAAGTACGTATCAATCGAGCAGCTGGCCGACGAAGCAAAATCCATCCGTCCGGCCGCGAAACCCGTTGAGGCCATGCGAGTGCGAGAGGTGCTGGACGCGGCGGGACGCATCAAGAGCCTGGAGGCAGTCAGGGCCGATATCATGGAGCGCCAAGCCGCCGTTGACACTGAGTTGGGACAACTCTTACGGCAGATCCGCCCTGGAGAAACAGAAACTCAGGGGTGAACGGAAGGCCGGGGCAACCGGCTGCTCCCGCCCTGCCCTCCGCGCTGTGGCTCAGGCCCTCTCCCCGTGGCGCGGTGGGCGGCCCCGATGGCGCACACCGCCTGCCGGACGTTGCGATCTCGACTCCCCGCCCCATCAGGGCCGTGAGGGGTTCCGTTTGCTTGTGGTGTATGGACAACCTGACCCTCGCAGTCCGTGCCGTCGTGGTTTCTCCTTTCGGTCTAACCGGATGGCTGGTCCTATGGGCCAACAGGTGCTTCGACTTCGCGGTTCTACCTCATACACCACAAGCAAACGGAACCCCCAAAGGTATTAAACCAAGAGTTACGCAAGGGGTAGCCAGGCGTCTTAGAAATTCTCTGAACAAGGCCGGCCTGAGCTGGTCTTGTTCAGAGAATTCCAAGGAATGCCGGGTTCATCGGCGGCGGGTTTGGCTACCATAGTTTTGTCTATGCATACGGACACATTGTCAGATCGGTTGCTAGGTTCTGTTGACATTTCGCTGTTACGGGTCATTCCGGGGAAATAGCGACGAAGAATCCTGGACTTATCACTCCGATTCAAGGCCATTCGTGCTTTCCTGCACTTGGAATGACATGAAATGGGCCTGCACATCGGTTACAAATGCAAATGTCAACAGAACCTAATCTCCGTTGCTTTGATCAGCCATTGCCGGGACGCCGTCGCAGATTCCAAGAAACTGTCCCGCATGGACACTTTACTGCTTCAGGATTACCTTTCCTAGGGGTTTTCTCCAGTAGCCTTCGGCAAGAAGAACATACGAACAGCCCATGTAGATCTCTGAACGCCTCTACCACCGGCAGGAAGTCTTCCTTCTCCATGTTCTCCCAATTGTTGTAATGCACTGCCGCGTTGATCGCCCATTGGTCATCAGAAATCCTATCGTATACTTGCTTCCTAACCGATTCTTTTTCGGTGAACTCTGCGACTAGTTCCTTCTGGTCCCACGAACGAGCGGCTCGCCCAGCCAGATTGAGTACATCTTTGTACTCTCCCATCGCGGGGAACAGCCAATCGTCTAATTGCCACACCATTCGGGAGTTATAAGGGATCTTGGCACCCAATGCATCGCAAACACTCTCAAAAACATCCTCGGTGCTCCTACGAAGTTTGAAGGCCGCTTCCTTCACGTCGCCTTTGTCCAAATCAACCTGAATTTGATCCCACAACTCCGTCTGACCGCGCGTACTAGGCCCATCATCTACGGTCCAAGACGTGAATTCGACCATTTGACTAGGCTGGACCACCCGTTCTTGTTTCAATTGAGACGCCCATGTTTTGTCGTGAGTAGTGATAACAAATTGACAATGACCGAACTGGTCGTTGATCAAACTGCACAATTCTCGCCGATGACCAGCGTCAACCGACATCATCACATCGTCTAGTACAATCACATTCAGGTTAGGATTGGTAACCTCTTCATTGAGGGCCAGGAATAAACACACACCCATGCTATCCTGATGACCCTCGCTATGCAGCGCGTGAGGCGGATGGGTCCCGCGGCCCATAAAATCAACCTCAAAATTCAACGATGCGCCGTTCGGATGCAACCCTGCGCTGAAATATTCGCTTTCATGGTCGTGCAGAGCGTTGTACAAGCCCACGAACCGGTCAGAAACGTGAGTGTACAATCCTTCCAGAATAGTGTCGCGTGCTTTCTCATATTCTGCCAAAAGAATATTGGAGCGCTGGGCAAATAGCCGAGCTTCGTTGTGGTCGATTACCCTATTTTCGACAACCCTGTAGCTCTCTTGCAACTTCGTCAAAGTGTCCCACGCCGTCTGCTCTACCGTGGATTCCGGCACCGACTGCTCTACGAGTAACTCTACTCGATTGAGCAGTTCACTTATGTTGTCTGGGGCGAACAATTTGCTCACGATATCGACCGTGAATTCTCCACCAAGGTAAAGTCCGACCGGTTCATTTAGAGCGGTGATGAAATTCGTGAACTGCGCAAGCCAACTTTCGAACGCTGCCTTTTCTGCGTCGAGACCCTCTATCTGAGCAGCGTTCACCCCACCAAGCAACGCATTAATCTGAGCAACTATGGGTCTGACCAACCCCGCCAAGGATTCAGCAGATGTGTCTATGCTGGTCTTCTTTGGTTGGGCTTCGTGGGCAGCCGCAATCCTGGCGTCTAGGTGAGACCTCAGATCTCCCTGGGGCCACGTAGTTCCGCAGACGGGGCATTCCAAAGTCGACTCGTCAACAAACCGGCTTGCGCATTGGGTCAACTCCAAGCGCTCGATCTCGGCAAGCAACTCAGGATTATCCCGGAGTTCAGTGATTGTCGTTCTCAACGTGTTGTCATGGGTCGCCTGTGGCCCGCTCTGGATCATTCCCGCGCGCTGACGAAGGTTTGCCACGTATCGCCGTAATAAGTCTTTGTTGACCTGTTCTCCATCCGTTGCGCTGGCAGCGGGAGGGGAAAGAGCCTGTTTGAAATCAGACGATCGGATGATGTTCAGTGGTTCTCCACCTAAATGTGCTCGGGCTTCATTTACGGCATCCAGTAAGCCAGGGTCGCTGTAATTGGGCAGTGTAAGGGTTGCGTTGACCTCTTGCTTGGCCGTTTCGATCGCCTTTCGGGCTGCCGTTGCGTTTCGGGTCAGCGTCGTTTTGGCACTACGTAAGCTTGACCTTACTTTTTCCACATCGTCGAGTCGCAACAACGCCTGAATCTCATCCGCTCGTGTCCCAGCCTCTGCAGTGATGTAACGGAGAATATCTCTCCGAGTCAATATGACCCCACCCTTGTTGATGGATTCACCTATTGTGACCAACACCGGTTTAACGCCATCGGGGCACAACAACTTATCTGGCTGGCTCATGCGTCGTTCGATCGACACTGGATCAGCTACACCGTCCAAACGTACAACCGCCGACACGCTGGCATTTTCAGGTGCATGATCAATATGAGGGCCGTGCCGGTTCAAAGTGATTCCTTGCGTCCCCGGACCCGTCAAACGCGAAATCTGACCCGTGAATAGGAAATCGATGGCGTCTACTACACAGCTTTTCCCCGCACCGTTCGGGCCCCATATCACCGAGTTTTTCCCGTCAAACTTGAGGGTAGTATCTCGAAGACCTCGGACGTTCTTTATCGTCAAATTTAGCAATTGCATCTATTGGTCTGCTCCAGTTTGCAGCGTGCTTGCTACCTTTTCGGCGTCAACCAAGCCATTGGCGTCCACCAAGGATTTTAGCCGTGCCAATACATCGCCGTCGAACGCAGGATCTTGAGATAGTCCTTCAATTGCTTTTGCCACGATCTGATCAACCAGACTGGATCCTTTTTCTTCTTCAGGCATGCCGGCTCCCAAAGTCATCGTTGTGCTCGGTTAAGGATTCATTAGTAGCGGGGAAACTTCCAGGACGATTGCAAAGTTGGCGAGGGAGGTTTACAAAGATAAGGTAGGGAAGAGAGATGGGAGGTGTGCGGATTATGGAGGCGAAGGAATCTCTGTTCGAGTGCTTGGAGCAGGTGCCGGACCCCAGGATGGCCAGGGGGGTCAGACATCCCTTTCAAGCCATTCTGCGTCTGACCCTGCTGGGCTTGGTCTGCGGTCAGACCACCATGGCCCACATCGCCCTCTTCGCCAGGATGAACTGGCCGGCTCTGAAGGAGCCTCTGGGGTTTCTCAGGGATCATCCACCCCACGCCACCACCATCTCCCGCACCCTGGCGGGGGTCTCGCATCAGCGGTTGCAGAAGGCCCTGACCGGTTGGGTGGCCCACATGGTGGCGGACCGGGAACTGAACGCCTCGGTGGACGGCAAGTGGGCCAAGCAGTCCGAGGACGTAAGCGGGAATCCCCTGGTCATGGTGAACGTGCTGGCCCATGACCTGAGGTTGTGCCTGGCCCAGTGGCCGGCATCGGATAAGCGGTACGAACCCGGGGTGCTGCGGGAGCAACTGGCGCCATTGTTCGAGCGCTATCCCGGCCTGCGGCTGCTGACCATGGACGCCCTCTATGCGGAGCGGGACCTGTGCCAGGCCATAGTCGGCCACGGACGGGACTACTTGGTGCGGGTCAAAGGGAATCAGCCGACGGTGCTGGCGGCGTTGACCGACGGTTTTGCCGGGGAGGAACCTGGGGAGCCGCAGGCGGAGACCCTGGAAAAAAAGCGGGCGTGATCGAGAGACGGCGCATCTGGAGCGATGCCGTACTGGCCGACTACATCCGGGATGAGTTGGGATTTCCCGGGGCGAGGCAGGGGGCGATGGTGGAGAAGGAGAGCGTGGACATAGCCACCGGGGAGGTGAGCCGGGAGCGTTGGTATCTGCTGACCAGCCTGAGTTCCCGGCAGTGCCAGCCGAAGGAACTGCTCAGGTTGTTCCGCAACCACTGGAGCGTTGAGAACAGCCTGCATCACGTGAAGGACCGCAGTTGGGATGAGGACGTCCACACGCTGCGCCGTCCGGGGCTGGGCGAGATATTCGCCACCCTGGTCAACACCGGGCTGAACGTCCTGCGCCTGGAAGGATGGTTTCCAGCCCGGATGTCCATGCCCCTGCGAGCCAAGACTTGCGCCTTCCGCCCAACGCAGACCATCGCCCGCCTCTACGGTCGAGCTCAGTGACTTTGCAATCGTCTGGGGAAACTTCAGCGACTCTCGCGGCGCAGGTCAATTTACTGTAACATGCCCACCCCCATATAGTTGACCCATCACAATCGTACATTTAGGAATTCTCTGAACAAGGCCGACCTGAGCCGGTCTTGTGTCTAGAGAATTCTTAAATATATGCAGCCTGCATTCAGGGCACGGACGGTCAAGCAACCCGCCATTCGCTTCCCAATATAGCCACCGGGTATCGTATGGGCGGAAGGCGAATTGAACGAAACCAACTTCGTCTGGGCCAGCCCGTTGGATTTCTCCAGAGTCGAAATATGCCTGAATCCTGGTCTTGAGTTTGTCGGGGTCAATATCGACTACGAAGGAGTCACGACTTGTCTTGACCCCCGGAAATCACTTGGGGAACAGGTCGGGCAGCGATGGCCATTCGCTCCAACCCCGGTTGACCGCCACCTCTGCGAAGGGCAGTACAGGCTCGATATCTTCGTCGAGCGCCGCCGGTTCCGCTTCCGCCGTGTCAGTCAGTTCCATCAGCTTGGATTGGCCCCAGAGGTGGCGGAATCCTACGGTCTCGGCGGGTCCGTGTTCCACCTTCCTGACCAGCGTGGCGATGGTGGTCCCCACCGGGTCTCCCGGCGTGGAGAAAATGCTGGGGTCAGGCCTGCCGTCGGCCGTCATCTTGCCCGTATTGTACTTGTCCTCGTTGAGACAATCTATGCGGATGGTGTCGGAGGCTTCCAGGTAGCGCTCCCGCGTTCGGGTGAAGAACAGCCCGTCCAGCCAGGAGCAATTGGAGATGAAGCAGACGACGACGCGCCCGGTTTTCTCAGGGATGCGCTGCTCCGCCATTCGGAAGAACCGCACGTACAGGTCGTACAGGTCGTTCAGCCCCTGCTCCCCGGGTTTCCGCACCTCCTTGACGATTCGGTAGGACTGAGTGCACGGTAGGTGGTACCATCTTCGAGATGTGGCTGGGAAACCTGTGAGCCATCCGAGGCTACGGCCGATGGCCTTGGAGCAGTCATTAATCCCTTCGGTGGCTGCACGGCCTGCAAGCAAGCTAGCCTGCACGTCTCCACGTACCATTGGGATCTCGTTCAGGCATTTGGCTAGGATGCCGAAGCTGCCCCTGTGTTCAGCGTCAACTATTTCTGCCGGTTTACGCAGATTATTCTTGCCGGTTCACCTCCTGTTTCTGACCGCGCTGCTGGGCCACTCCAGTGCGGTAGCTGGGGACGTCGAATTCAAGGATGACCCACTGGTGGACCACCCGGTCGATGGCCGCAGCCGTGGCCATTGGGTTGGCGAAGATGTGCTCCCACTGGGAGAAGACCAGGTTGGACGTGATGCCCAGGGACCGGCGTTCGTAGCGTTCGGCGATGAGCGTGAAGAGCACCTCGGACTCCTCGGCCCCTTGGGGCAGGTACCCCAGGTCGTCCAGCAGCAGGAAGTCGTAGTTGTCGAGCTTTCGTAATAGTCGCGGTAGCGCCAGGTCGCGCTTGCCCGTTGATCAGGCCCGGCGATGCCACGCCCACCACTGCCGTCTTTGGGCTGACCGGCGAGGCCCTGGCCAACCGGGTGCGCGCCGCAGCTTGGGTCGCCGGCCTGGGCGACGACTTCTCCCGCCACAGCGGCCGCATCGGGATGGCGCGGCGGATGGTGGCGGCGGCGGGAGCGCCCAACGCGGCGGCCCAGCGCCGGGGCCGGTGGAAGCACGGCGACATGGTGGCCCGCTACACGTGGGGCGAGGTGGCGGGAGATCCACTGAAGTGGCTGACCTGATGCGGCCTACAGACAACCGGTAGGAGGCTGCCATGACGGACAGCGCCCGACCCGTATGCGACTGTCCCGAGCCCTGCGACTGTCCCGAGCCCTGCCCCTGCTACGCCGAAGGGTACGTCCAGGGCAAGGAGAAGGTCCATTTTGGGATCCGGGCCGTCCTGGACTCCAACCACAGTGCGAGCTGCGGTCGCGAACCTTGCAGAACAGTCCGCGAGGTAGTTGCCCTCAGGCTACTGGCCAGCAACTCTTCCGCACCGGTTGAGTAGGGTAGGACTTGGGCCCCGAACGGCCCACCTGACAGCTGAGCCAGTCACAGCGGCCCTCCGGATGCACTGCTGCCAACTTCTGTAGCGGAAAGTGTGGTGAACGCACACTGGGGCCACTAGGACCTCTCGGAACAACTCAAGACCATGACAGCAGCCCGCTCCGCAGCCGACGCGCTAACCCCCGCACAAAAAACGGTGGTGGCCCTTCCGTTAGGACCACCACCCACCAAGACAACAGGTTCCGCCACCCCAATTACAACGAAACTACCGTCCCATTCCCCACGTGGGAATAACGGCCCGGCGTACAGGTAAGCACGATCACCTGGCAATGCCTGCCCGCGGCTGCAATGGCGGCGCCCATACCCTGAAGACGCTGAGGATCGCTCCACCCCAATGCGTCGTCAATCATCACGGGAGCCCCACCGTCCTCAGGACTGACTATAATTGCGCACGCCAGCCGAGCGATGACACCGAGTTGTTCACGAGCCCCGGTGCTCAGCTGGTCAACATTCAGCGTGACCCCGTCCAGCGTGCGGCGAACAATATTCAAATTCCTGTCGATCTCCACCTCAAACGTAGATCCAAAAACGATGCGCCCGAGCTGTTCTATAGATTCCTTGAAAGGCCCGATGTAGCGTTGGTGAGCTTGCTCCCGATGTTTGACAAACGTATCTCGCAACACCCGGGCAGCTTCTGCCCGAGCCTCTTCACCCGCATACTCCCGTTCCAAGTGACTCAACAGGTTGACAGCCTCGTCGTAAGAAGTTTGCAGTCCTTGCTCCCCGCGCAACTCCAAACTGCTTCTCAACCCGTTCTGCCGGTCTCTGTTCGCCTGAAGCTCTCCCATCGCACGATTAGCGGCCAACCTGTAGTTCCCCAGCCGCTCTTCCACAGACTCAGGATCGGCATCACCAAGTTTAATCCTGGCTGCGTCCAGGACCACTATGTCCCCAGCCTCCTTTTCTTGCGCGGCCGCTACAGCACCCTCCAGAACCTCATCTGCCTGTTTCTCCCTTTCCGCAGCGAGCTGCTCGGCAGCATCTCCCTCCCTCCCCCGAGCCATATTAATCTGTGCCCTAAGACTATCCCCTTCCGACTGAACACTCTTCAGAGCAGCCTCCGTCCCCTGAACATCATCCTGACAAGCCCGCAGTGCAACGGTACTTTTCTTAACCAGGTCTGACACCTGAGCCTCGATTTCCTGAGCCCGGTCCAGGTCCGCCGGCAGAGCAGGTTCTGAAGGCCGTTCCTTGGGATAGGCAGCCACCCTCCCCCTGAGACTCTCCACTTTCCCAAGCAGCACGTCAGGAGTCAGGTCCCGAAGCTCTCTTACGATATCCTTAAGAGCTTCCTCCTTATTTCGTTCTTTGTCCTGCCGTGAACGCCCGGCCCCCCTTGCCCCACTTACATCCGTAACACCAGCTTCTTCACACAGCCGCCGGTAGTTATCCTCCGTCTTACGACGCTCCTCGGCCAAACCCTTCGACTCCGGCCCCGCAATCACACGCACCTGCGCGATCTCAGGTATGGTCAAGACCACTTCGTCTTCCACGCGGACCCGCCTGACCTCGTCAACCGCGAGATCAGTCCTCTCGTCCCCCACCTCAAGAGGCAATTCGCGCAGAGCCGTTAATTCTACCGACGCTGCAGCACTTCCCGCGGCTGACATAGCCTTCTCAGTTTCGATGTAGGCATCCTCGATCCGTTTGACCACCTCATCGTCAACAACGGCCGTCTCCAGGTATTCCTCGGCCTGCTTCAGCAATTCCTCCGCAGCGATGTACCGCTCGTGGCGCTCCTTGAGCTGTTCCACTTCGATCAACTGCCGAAGGTAATCCCTATCCGCAATTGCCAAGTTGAGCCTTTCCTGAGCCTCACGGAGAGCAACGTCAGCAACCTTCAGCGCCGCGGCTGCTGCCTCACTACGCTCCGTCGCCAAAGCCAGACCCGGCTCTGCATCCTTGGCCTGAGCCTCAAGAAGCGCCAGCTCCTTCCTACGCTCCTCCAGATTGACAATCAAGCCTTTGCGCCGCTCCCATTCACTCCTGGCGCCGTCCCGCAGGGCCTCCGAGGCGCCGTGAATCGCGTCAAGACGCTCAACCTCAGAGCGCAACCGCCCAATTGCGACCACACGCTCTTGGAATTCGCTTTCGTTTTTCTGGGAATCTGCCAATACCCCCGAGAGCCGGTCTGCCTCCTCAACCAGCCTCTCCATCTCGGCAACATCGCTTTCGATATCCTCAAGCTGTTTTTCCAGCCCGGCAACCCTCCCCCGCTCCTCATCCACCCTCTTTTGCAACGAAATCCGTGTGCCCCTCTTCTGGCCGGTTGCAGTCCAGTACTTCCCGTACTCCTCTCCGATGCGGGTCCACAGCGACTCTTCACGCTCGTCAGCAAATTCGCCCCCCGCCGCGCGGTCCAATGCCCTTCCCATGGACGGCAGACTGAAATTGGGCAAAATCAGCTCCGTCCCCTGGTCGATCCGCAAAGCCCGCCAGAGCTCATCATCCAGCGTCTCTTTAAAGATTGCCTTCAGCCGGTCGTGGGCCAGCCGCCCAGTAAGGCTCTCCTGACGAGGAGCCTTAACTTCAAGTGTGGTACTCGCCCGCCGGAGCCACCGTTTACAGTACACCAGTTCGTAATCACCAGACGACAACGAGATCTCAACCTCCGGACCCTCATCGCGTCCAACGGGCTGCACAGCCTTTACCTCTGCCTTCTGAGAAGTGTCAGGTAGGTCGATAGCAAATTGAAGCCCTTCGGCGATGGCTGTTTTTCCCACCTCGTTCGGGCCTTCAATGATAGTCACGCCATTCTCTACGAAGGTCACCTCCCTGCACTCCACGCCCCGAAAGTTCGTCAGCTTCACGCGATGGAGCTTCATGAACGGGCCTCCACCAGGCGGTACAGCAGCACCAGAGCGTCACGAGCTGCGGGAGCCGACTCACCCTCCTCAGCCATTGACCGCAACTCGCTCAACGCATCACTCGCGAATCCCGAAAGCCCAAAGTGGTCAACGTCCGTTTCATCAGGAATCACCACAAGGTCACTCTGCCTCTCCCACATTTCAATAGCCCCGAAAAGATCGGCGTGATGTTCAAGCAAGTCATCCAGACGGCCCTTCTGAGCCACGGAGACCTGGCCAACCATCGACAACTTGACGACCGTGCGCTCTTTGGCCTCCAAACCGGACAACCATTCTTCCAGTGCGTCAATGTCCTGATCGGAACTCATCGGCCAGTTGCGCTGCCGGAACCGCCATTTCCCTACATGCCTGACACCCACTTCCGCCTTCTCAGCCGTAAGGTCCACGACAAGCACGTTTCCCGGGTCCGTCTCGTCATAATCGGTGGGCTCCGGAGCACCCGAATAGTAAATTCGGCCGGTGGAACCCACATTCGTCGTCGAATGGCGGTCCCCAAGGGCAACGTAGTGGACCAGCCCCGCAGAAATTCGCTCCTCCACTCCCCGCAGTCCGATTGCCCTCCGGTCATTGGGATCCGGAGACATCGAGTCTATTGCCCCATGACCAACAACGATACGCAGGGCACTACCGCCCTCAAGACCAGCGCAAGCCGCCTCTACCAAGTCGGTGGTTGGATGCTTATTGGGCCACGGAGCGGGGACCAGTTCCACTCCCGGCACCGCCTCAACCACCTCGAACTCTCTGAGAATCCTTACATTGTCCGGACAGCGCTGCCGGAATGTCGGAGACTCGTAGACCGACGAGGCATTCACCGGGTCATGGTTGCCAGGCAGCAGGAAAAAACCCAGTTCGGGAAAAGAGGCCATCTTCTCGAGAGCACGAACCAGCACCTGCCTCTGCACCTGGTTCGATTCGAAAATATCCCCGCACACAACCACGAACTGGCATTGCTCTTCGGTGGCGAGCCGTCCCATTTCCTCGATTACGTCGAGCCGAGCGGCACTGAAGCGAGCCTGAGCTTCATGGCTTAGAAAGTGCCTAACCATTCCTATTTGCCAGTCTGCCGAATGAAGAAATCTAACCATGCCAATGAGGGTAACACTCTTTCGACTATATGAATAGCTATTTCGTTCTACTTACTAGGTTCTGTTGACATTTGCATTTGTAACCGATGTGCAGGCCCATTTCATGTCATTCCAAGTGCAGGAAAGCACGAATGGCCTTGAATCGGAGTGATAAGTCCAGGATTCTTCGTCGCTATTTCCCCGGAATGACCCGTAACAGCGAAATGTCAACAGAACCTAAACTAAAGCCAAGGTGAAATGCGCAGATGGTGGGGGCAAACGACGGAGCCGGGTCATTCTCCAAGTACGGATGAGAGGGATTCACCGGCATAACCCAGCTGATCATCATCGCCACTTAAATGTACATCCCACCTTGGCTTTAGGTTAGTTCTTGCTGCCAGCTGTTCCTGTTGCAATTCCCAAGTTTCGCCTACGCATACTGCCAAGTTCAACAAGCCTTGTCCTCGCAATTCCTTGATGCACAGCTCCATCAAACCCACCCTGCCCGCAGTCGAAACCCCGGCCCCCCGGCAAAAAGGAATTGGCGTTGGCCCTTTTGCTAAGCCCCCTCGCCGAGCCATGCATTCAAGTCGAGGTCCGTCATGACCCCGAACATCGCGATCACCCCCTGGAGCTACTAGGGGGTGTCGTCAAAGTAATTTAGTCCAAATCGCCATGGCCCGAATCTGGCAGATGGCCAGGTAAGAAAGGGAGTTCTTGGCATACCGGGTCGCCACTACCCGCCACTGCTTGAACTCCAGGAAACCGTTCTCCACCAAATGCCGCAACTTGTACAGCGCCCGGTCGTAGTCCCGCTTTTCCTTCCGGTTGCTCTTGGGCGGTATCACCGGATTCATCCCCCGGGCCGAGGCCCCGGCCACGATTTCATTGGTGTCATAGGCTTTGTCCGCCAGCAGGTGTTCCGCCTTGATGCCCTCAATCAGGGGCAGCGCTTGGGAGCAGTCAGCCACAGTGCCTGCGGTCACCGCCAGCCTTACCGGCATTCCGTGGGAGTCCACCGCCAGGTGCAGCTTGCTGTTGAGCCCCCTTTTGTGCGGGCAATGGCTTGGTTGCCGCCCCGGGCCCCGGCGCTGTGGGGATGGGCCTTGATGTAGCTGGCGTCAAGCATCAGCCATTCATAATCAGGGTCATCCATCACCGCCTCCAGCAGCCCGGCCCAGACGTTCCGGTCCCGCCAGCGGCAGAAGCGGCGGTGGGTGTTCTTCCAGTCCCCGTAGTCCGGGGGCAGATCCCGCCAGGGGGCGCCGGTGCGCAAAATCCAGAACACGGCGTTGATGAAACGGCGGTTATCTTGGGCCGGCCGGCCTGTCTTGCCCTTGCCGCCGGGGAGAAGGGGTTCCAAGATTTCCCATACCCGGTCTGAAATATCGTGGCGCCGGTGCGCCGGGGCTACGGCTACTGCTGGCATTGCCCAATCCTGCTGCACTAATTGCAATATCAGCTTATTATCACACTCTCACTTTGACGACACCCCCTAGCAGAACTCGGCATTATCACCAAGGAGGCAAGTACCCCCTACCTGCATCAGCACGACCCGCCAGACGCTCACCCTCGATGACAAACCACCATCGAATGCTTGGATAAACCTGATATACAGACCACGTCGATAAAAAACGACCCCGCCAATTTCCGAAATCCCCCCGGTCGACCGCACCGCTACGCTCACCGGAGTAGCCATAAATCAGACGAAACCACGGACCTAGCTGATGCCACGCCTCTTGTTTGAAGGTCTGGTGTATTCACCGACGAACCGGTGCGTCTCAGCTTCGACAGGTGCTAAGCGTGCGGGAGGCTCTCTGGAGTCTCCCACCGGAGCTTCCTGGCGTCCTCACCCGAAATTCCTCCATATTTCTACGACACCGAATTTTGGAGGCAGCAGAAGGTATTCCAGGATTCGGTCCGCTCGATGGTGTCCTACGACGCCGCGGACCTGGAAATGCGGGAGATTGTCAAGGGCGGCGGCCAAGGCCCGTTGAAAAAGACCATCCTAAGATTAGAGTCTAAAATCGTGAGCGAATATCGTCCTAACAGCATCAATTTTGGGATAATCTTGCCATGATCAACATTACTTCTCGACTTTCGACTTTCGACGACGACGAAGCGTTCCTCCCCAGCGTTCAGTGGAGCGGACTTTTTCAACAAGCCCATCCCATTGCCCTTGACAAAACGGAGGTCACGCCGCAGCCACCCACAACCATCTATACTAAGGTTCGTAGCGAGACCACCGATGACAATTGAATCCACACCGAGCACCAATAACGCAGATGGAGAAGTCAGTGATGAGACGAACCGAACCATTCCTCACCAAATTTGCACGCCAGCCTCCCTCCTCAGAGCGGGCCACCCAAGAGAAAAATAGTTCTGACCTCCAGACCGCGCGCCCCACCCCAGATGTCACTCCACGTCCAACCACACAAACCTTGGTGAATGCTGAAACTACGGATGACCGATAACTGGTACCTCCCACCCAAGGCAGAGGGAGACAGGAGCATCCCGTATCTTAGACACCCCCACATGGAGTTCGGGACTGCGGCACAAACCAAAGGAGATCTACACATGCGCAAGCTATTACCATTCCTGACCAAATTCGCAAAGGATCCGGTTCCCCGTGAAGAAGATCCACGGAAGACGGGAGCGAACACAACCCCACCGCCTCAAACCATTCGCACCAGGGTCAACCCGGAGACTACCGACGATGCCTGAAACTGTCCTGCTCGTGACCGCTTCTTACGACCAATCGGCTCAACCCGTGTCGGATCATCTGCAAGCAATGGGAGTATCAGTATTCAGGCTAGACACCGACCGATTCCCCACCCAAGTCAAAGCCTATTTCGATCCCAGACAAGGCTTGGCTTTGAAAAACTCGGAAGATTGGATTCATGGGGACCAGATCAAGTCTGTATGGTATCGGCGCAATGTAGCGCCTGCCTTTCCGTCCCACCTCGACCAATATAACCAAGAATTTTGCACTCGCGAATCCAGAGCGTTTTTGGACGGAGCGCTCGCCTCAATCCCTACCACTCGCTGGTTGAGCCAGCCAATGGCGATTTCCCGTGCAGAACGCAAGCTATACCAATTGACCGTAGCCAATCAGATCGGATTCAGCCTGCCGGCCACAATGGTCACAAACGACCAAGCCGCAGTAGTGGAATTTGCTGAACGCCGTCAAACGGTCGCCAAGGCAGTGAGTTCCGGGTATATCGACAGCCCCGAAGGTTACAGAGCGATGTTCACCACCGCGCTCTCTGACGAAGACCTGCTCGACCTCAGCGGTCTCGACCTAGCTCCGGCAACATTCCAAGAACACATCCCAAAGAAATCGGACATCAGAGTCACCGTTGTCGGCGATGACGTGTTCGCTGCTGAGATCATGTCCCAGTCGCATCCATCCAGCGCAACTGACTGGAGGGCAACGGAAAATCCTGATCTCGAGCATAAAATCCACAACCTTCCAGACAGGACGGGGAATCAATGTCTTGAACTGGTGCGCCGTCTCGGGCTGGGTTTCGGTGCCATAGACTTCGCCCTTACGGAAGAAGACGAGTACATATTCTTCGAAATCAACCCCAACGGAGAATGGCTCTGGATAGAACTGCAGCTTGGCTATCCTATTGCTAAAAGGATCGCTCAATGGCTAATAAACCAAGACCCTGGCTAGCGGCTATCCGGAATCAGGTATCAGACTTAATTTGGCCCCGGATCATCGGGAAGGTACCACAGCCTCCAAATCCACCAATACAACCCCACGGAATCCCGACGGAACTGTTAGACTCGGTCGAAGCAACTGCCCTGAGACGCATGGCTCAGTCGGAGCGCAACATGGAGGTTGTCAACGCCAAACTCCTGTCGTTGTTCCGGCTGACCTCGTTGCTCGCTACCTTGACCATAGCCATACTCGTGGGAGCTTCCCAATTGAACGGGCCGGACGGCAATTTGGAGCGATGGCTAACCGGAATAGCCGTCGGTTTCATCATTTTCGCCATGCTGCAATTGCTTTGTGCGGTGCTCGCGACCATCCGCGGACTGGACGCAAAACCGTACCTGTACCAGACTACTGTGGGGGTACTGAACCAAGACGAAGAACCGATCGAGATGTACAGGCGGCGACAAATCTCCGACCTACTTCACATGACAGAACAACACGACTGGACCACCGATCGGAAAGTAGATCAAATCGCGATAGCCCACACCGCATTGCGTAACTCCGCCATACCCCTGGCGGTACTGGTCATAGCCGCATCCACGTTGGCACTGTTAAGGATCGTATGATCGCGGCACCGCGGTCGACTGTTATCAGATGTCCAGCGACGGCATGACAATCAGCCGTTACCCTCCTCGGCACTCACCGCGCACGCCAAGCACGCGGTACCCAACAAGCGGGAACGAACATGTGGCAAGCACAAACCTCTCCCACTATAGAGAGCCTACAGAAAGC
The DNA here is from genome assembly GCA_965226875.1 of Dehalococcoidia bacterium. Lineage (GTDB taxonomy): Bacteria > Chloroflexota > Dehalococcoidia > Lucifugimonadales > UBA3495 > VXOI01. Next base: position 921,040 of record OZ245439.1, read on the forward strand.
GCATCGATCCCGTGTCGAAATCCTGCCGAAGTCCCACTCCTGCCACAAGTGAGTCTGGACCGGGCGACCGGGAAAGGTTCGGGTGGGTGTGCAGATTTCAAATTTCCACATGAACCTGTTCAATCTTGGTCCGCATAATAAATATCGGCAATACAACAACTGGGCCAAGGTGCCGTCCGAGTTCAACCAGACGGAGTGGCTACTGCGCCTCCCCGCGCTGCTCAACGAGGTCAGGAGCTACTGGCAGAGCAGGGACACAGCATTTCGGTCGTCGACCGAAACAGCTTTCGGCTGCGCCGCAGCTCCACAATCCTGGCGGGCAAGCCGAACCCGGCCGCGCTGAAGGGCAAAGAGGCAGTCCACATCGACGTGAAGATGGACGGGAGAGCCCATCCCACGCTGTCCAGGTGATGACCTACCAGTACGCTGTCCCCAGAGCATTGAACCGTTACCGAGACCTGAAGCTCACCGGCCTGGTCGCCTATCAAGAACACACCCTAGACGTCCCGGCATTGACCGACAGCGACCCGTTCGTTCAAAGCACGACAGCCCTGATCCGCAGACTCGCGGCCGCGAGGCCGACGACCCGGGTGCCCAGCAGACAGGAATGCCGGTTCTGCGATATCACGGCCGAGGACTGCCCGGATCGCGTGGACAATGAGTCCCATCCGGAAGAAGGGACCACCGAGGACTTCCAGTCCTGCAGGCCACGTAGACCCGCGCTACCGTTTGACCACAAGCTACCTTACAGATAGCATCAATCCAACGACATCCATCAAGAGGTTCACGCCATGACCACGGCCAAGGACATTCTCAAAGAGGCCGCACGGATCGTACGGGCCGAGCTACCCAAACACCTGCCCGACGACTTCGTCATCAGCAACGTTGAGGCGGAAAGCCTGTCCGGGCCGGACCGCGAGGACTACATTCACGTCAACGTCATTCTCGAAGACGACCATCCCGAACTAGACGCCCGTAAGCTGCTGACATTCAAGCAAACGATGCACCCGATGTTCGAGCGCGCCGGAATCACGCCGAGCCCAACGATCTCCTATTCCAATCGGGGTGAACTCGCCAAATGACCCCACCCGCAAACCTGCCACCGAACGCCATCAGCTGGCAGAATCTCATCAACGCGGGCAGGAATTTGCTCAACCCACAGAGAATCGGAGACCTACCCACGGACGAACACATCAGACGCGCGATCAGCAGCGCCTACTACGCACTGTTCCACTCCCTGGCCACCAGCAACGCCGACGCCCTGATCGGCGCGCCCCAAGATCGGATAACCGCAGCAGCGTGGTCACGAGTATACCGCGGCCTTGACCACGGGACGGCGAGGCGAGAGCTTCAGCGGCACCGCCAGGAGGTTTCGGCGGGATCGCAGATATTCGCGGACATCTTTCAGGACCTCCAGAACCGACGGCACTCGGCCGACTACGACCACAACGCGGTTTTCACCGGCAACGAGGCGACCATCTGGCTGGCGGAGGCCGAAGTGGCGATTATCGACTACATGCAGATAGATCTCAACGAACGGGCCTACATCGCTGCCTTGACGTTAATCAGGGGACGCTAAACACAACGAGGCGATTTCGATACTCAAACATTGCCAACCTCTGTAGATGACCAAACTCAACTTTGCAGAGGAGCGCCCCCCATGAATCGTGGCGATGGAGCGGCTAAAGTTTGCGCCCGTGTGAACGAGGTGATGAAGGCACTGCCACGCCCGAGGAGGGGCGCTACCCGGGAAGAATTTTTCGCCCAGCGCAACCTCTGGTCGGTGGAAATCCAGAGCACCTGCGACCAAGTGATCGAATACTATGAGGGTATCTTGCTCCTCGTAGACCAAGGGGGGTGCACCGACCGGCTGCCGCCCCTGGCAAGGAGTATCCATGAAGCATCCTTCCGCTTGGAATACCCGAGCCGCAACAAGAGCGAGCTGCGAGATTGGTTCGAAGGGCAAATGAGCTGCGACTACCACTTCATGAAGGATTTCTTGCAATACGAGACAACAGTGAGCGACTCACGAAACTTCCGAGCACAGATGCAAGATTTGGTCGCCGCAATGGGCGGACCACCGAAGAAACGTGGCTTTCCGTGGAGGGAACCCGGCGAGATACTCCGAGATATTTCGAGCGACATGCCAGATGGACACGATAAAAGGTTGAGACGCCTGCTTTACGAATACCCTTCAAGCTGGACTTTACGCATTTTAAGCGGCATAAGCGAGGGAATCTGCAATACGATGGTACAGAGTGGCGGGGAGTTTCTGTACATCGGAGTTGGCGGTCGATAGTGAAAAACCCTCCGACACCAACCACCAGTGGCTACGCACAAAGGTGATGTCATCCATTACTTTTCCTGGATTTTGCGTAAAGTCGAGCGAAGAGTCAGCCTCAGAACGTGATGCCCAAGGAGCATCAAAATGAGGATCAGCAAAATGAAGTGGGCCGTTCGCACCTTAGCGATTTCTGCTGGGGCTTTGGGAGTGCCGTCAAAATAGCAACTTGATGGCAGGTTACTGGGCGGCGTGTGAGTGTGTGAGGTGGGGGCATGGCAGCAGCGCATCGACGTCTCAACCCCCGCCCAAAAACGGGTTTATCACCCGGAGTCCGTCATAGTCCTCCTGGTGGCTCATGTCTTCCGAGTACACCGCTTCGCAGCCCAGCATCTTTGCCGCCGCCAGGATCGCCGCGTCCCAGTATGACAGCCCGAACTTCTGCTTGATTTCGGTCGCCCTGTTGAACAGTTCGACCGTGATTTCCTGGGTCGGCAGTGTCCTCAGCGGGCGCAGGAACTCCATGGCCTGCTCGTGGGTCAATCCCGCCGGTCCCTGGGGCCTTGTGGCCTGAAAGTAGAACTCTTGGAGGACCTGGACGGACAGTGCCAGGTCCGTTTCCTTCAGAGTTGCTTCCGCCCTGGTCCGTTTGGCGGCGTCGGCTTCCCGGTTGCTCACGGCGTATATCAGCACGTTGGTGTCAGCGAGCCGCATCTCTGTCGTACATCTCTTCCCTGGAAAGGATCCTGCTGGTGTCCACGCCTATCCCTTCCCTCCTGAATCTTTCGAGCACATCATCCAGGAGCCGGGCGCGCCTTTGAGGTTCCGTCTCGGTCGGCTCCGTTTCTGCCGGACGTTGTAGCAGCTCCGTCAGAAGGTCTCGCATCATCGCCGACACCGTGGTCCCGGTCTGAGCCGCCCTGATCCGTGCCAGCCGGTGGGTTTCGTCGTCGACCGACACGCTGATGGTCTTCATTGCCCTCTCCACTAATTTATTGTCCTGTGTTCTTGTATTTCTCAGTCTAGTCCGTCGTCGGAGATCCTACAACCTTGATGTGTCTTCGTTCCTCCGAACAGAGATATGTCTGCTCTGCTGCTTTCTGTTCTCCGCGGCAACTGGACTTTTGGCGAAGAGGGGCCTCCTGCCCGGCGTCCTGGTTTTGCTCGGGCATGTCGGCTGGGCTTTGCACATTTCAAGCCGCGTAGGCAAGCGAATCTATCAGTCGGTGGTACAGGGCGGCCGGGACTTTCCGTATATCAGGGTCGGCGGCGGACAGTGAAAAACCCTCGGACGCCAGCCACAGGTGGCGGCGCACCAGGGCGATGGCATCCACGAAGGTCGGCGACGGCTTGGCGTACCAAGCCGCGGTGCGATGGGTTGCGGGTTGTTGTTGCCGCAGCAGATGGGCCGCCAGGGTGGTCCAGGAGAAGAGCCCCATCAGGATCGGCGTGGTGCGAGCGATGGCCTGATCCGACCACTGGCGCTGGGTCTCCACGCCCAGATGCGCCCGCACCTCCTGGAAGGTGACCTCCAGTTGCCAGCGCAGCACAAACCATTCCAGGATCTGCGTCGGGTCCGCCGACGGATCGGTGCAGAGCAAGGCCTGGGGAGTGAATTCGCCCTGGGGGTCCCGAACCAAGACCCAGCGCAGGGGCACCGGCGGCTTGCCCGAGCGGTACCAGACCGCCGTTTGCGACGTGAGTCCCAACGTGCGGGTAGTGCCGTCGTACCAGGCTGCCGACACGGTGGCCCAGGACACGGTGGGCAAGTCCAGGAGTGTCTTCAGCGCGGGCAGGCGTCGGCCTTTCAGCGGAGGCCGACCGTTCTGACCGGGCTGACGGGGTGGGGCCGGTTCATAAAGGGCGGCGTCCAGGCGCAAGCGGGCGATGAGGGTAACGGGTTGAGCCAACGATTGGCAGCAGTGGAGCAGGTCCAGGACGGCGTAGCTGCTGTCGCCCACCAGCACCAGGGGGCGGTGGGGCAGCCAGCGGCGCAGTTGCAGGATCATCTGCCGAGCCCAGTCGGTGAGCTTCTTGTGGCGGCGTCCGCGCTGCCGGTGGTAGCGTTCCGAGGGTGCCAGCACGGTGAGAAAGGGCAAGGCCCAATAGCGTCCCGCCCAGGGGATCTGGCCCAGCCACATCAGGGAAATCCAGCGCAGACCGCTGGCCTTGACCAGGTGGCTCCGGCTGGAACGCACCGCATCGCGGTAGATGCCCAGGGATTTGATTTTAGGACCACGGCGCCGTTCCAGGGTTTCGTCGATGCCGAAGACCAACGGACCATCGCCCCGATCCAAGTAGAGGATCAGCAATCCAAGCAGGATCCGGGACACCTTCAGGGGAGACCATGCCGCCCGGTTGAGCACGTGATGGTAGCGGGCGTAGTTGCGATCGTCGCTCAGTCCCATGACACGCAGCGCCGATGCCACGGTGCGCTGGCCAGGGGCCAGTACGGCACCAACCAACAGGATTTGGGCTTTCCGCCAAGTCGGGCTGCGGAAAAGTGTTGCGAAGGGGATGAGAACAGGTAGAATCGCCTCGGGCAGGGTAAGCATGGCGAGACCTTTTGTCAGAGAGGGGTCTTACCAGCCTACCCTGTCCTTTTCATTTGTCTATGTTTTGTACAAAGTCCAGTCAAGATTCGTCCACATTAGGTCAGGAGGAGGCCCGGTGCCAGACTACATTGTTGGCGGAGCCCAATCCTCCCTCTTACTGTCCATAACACTCGCGATGGAATTGTGACGCGAAGAGCAGCTGCCCCCCACCGGACTGAGCAGAGAGATCGAGGAAATCATAACGATGTGCGGCGAACTGCGTGGGATATCAGACGCTGACTCATTCGTTGTGGAGTAGCGAAATCTCCTAACAAAACAGGGACCACCGAGGACGATCAGCATGGCAACGACATCGGGCTACCTGAAGAACAGCCAGCCCACGATGCGCAGAGCCGTGGAAAACTGGCCAGCGGCCACACCGTCGTGGAAGTGAAAAGGGCTGCTTCCTAGATCGGCCCAAAGAGCTTCACTTATTCCGCCCCAAGCCACCTAAACTAAAGTCAAGGTGGGATGTACATTTAAGTGGCGATGATGATCAACTGGGTTGCGCGGGTGAATCCCTCTCATCCGTACTTGGAGAATGATCCTGCTCCGTCGTTTGACCCCCACCATCTGCGCATTTCACCTTGGCTTTGGTTTAGTACTGTTTCCATGTAATCATGATGGATAGACATGTTTGAGCTTACTGCGGGCGTCATGGGTGGAGAACCGCCAGTCTATGATGGCGGCGGCCTCGTTGCGCTCGCGTTCGAGCGCCGCGACCTCCCGTCTCAGCAACGCTTCATCGCCGATCCGGCGGTTCAGACACTGCCTGCTCAATACGCTCAACTCGATTTCAGCCATGTTCAGCCAGCTTCCGTGAACGGGTGTGTGGTGAAACTCCAGGCGCTTGGCTATGCGGCGCGCCTCGGACGGCGCAACTGCCTCGTAGAGCGAGCCCAACTTGTGGGTGTTGAGATTGTCCAGGACCAGCCGAACCACTGTCGCGTCAGGATAGGCCTGGTCCACCAGCCACTTCATCCGGTGCGCGAAGTCCACGGCAGTGCGGCGCACGGTCACCTCGACGCGCCTCCAGCCACCCTTCGGTTCACAGAACATGAACAGGTTCCGGGTACCGTTTCGCTGGTACTCGGTGTCATAGCGCCCCATCCGTCCGGGAGCGGCCTCAATGGGAGGCCGCACATCCCCGAGCAACTGCTTGGAGGTCTCGTCAAAACACACCACCGGACGCTCCGGGTCGTACTCTTCGTGGTACAGGTCCAGCACATCCTCCATCCGGGCTATGAACTCCCCGCTCACCTTGGGGATGCACCACTCTTTCTTCTTCCACGGCTTGAGTTCGTTTTTTTGAGTATCCGGCGCACCGTCTCCAAGGAGATGCTCCCGGCAAACTCCAGCTCCACCACCTTGTCCGCCAGCTGATGGAGCGTCCAGCTTACATGTCCTTCGGGCGGACTGCTGCACGCGATGGCAACCAGGTGCGCTTCCTGCCTGCCGCTCAGCTTGCGCTCCCGGCCCGGCCGCGGCCGGTCGTTGATGGCGGCTTCGAGTCCCTCATCGACGAACCGTCTCCGCGCTCTGGCGACAGTGAGGGCGCTTACCGAAACCGCCTCAGCCGCCTCGCGGTCCGACAGCCCTTCGTCAGCTTTCAGCAACGCAAGGGCCCGCTTTACCGTGCGGGCCAACGGCTTGCCCCGGCGGGATACCTCAATCAGATCGGACCGTTGGGATGGTGTCAGTTCGACTTTGTACTTTATGGCAGGCATATCCGGGTACGGCCTCCTTGGAAGATCATACCCAAGCCCACTCAGTCTCACATACTATATCAACACTTCATGGAACCAGTACTAGCCAGTGTCCGAGGTAACTTCGACCATGCAGGGTTGGGGTCAATGCAGAACCGGCGCGGGCATCCGGCCAACTTTTCACCAACTAAACTAAAGCCAAGGTGGGATGTACATTTAAGTGGCGATGATGATCAGCTGGGTTATGCCGGTGAATCCCTCTCACCCGTACTTGGAGAATGACCCGGCTCCGTCGTTTGCCCCCACCATCTGCGCATTTCACCTTGGCTTTAGTTTAGGAGCCACACACGGGAACCTGGACAGGTACCCCGGCGCGGCTATCAGTGCCAGCAGCAGCTCCGCCTTGACCGCCAATCTTGGGGTCAATCCGACAGGGCCATCCGTTCCGAAGTGTACGCCGTTCAAGCAGGTGGATGGCTGGAAACAGCCCTGTTTACAGCCATGGCTGTAAATCCCCACTCCCCGTAGCTGATGGGGTGGCTGGAAAACCCGGTTGCAAAGCCTCTGGCAGAAACCCATACTTCAGGTATTCCAGCCAGGAGTGTAGTGGGATGACGCTGTACGGCTATGCCAGGGTCTCGGTGAGAGAGCCGGAGGACAAGAATCTGGACCTGCAGGTGGAGTGGCTGGTCCGCGCCGGCTGCGCCATGGGCAACATTCGATCCGAAGAGGCCAGCGAGGCCAGGAACGACCGCGGCGGCCTCCTGGAACTGCTAGACCTCATGGTCGCGGGAGATACCCTGGTGGTCACCCACATCGACCGGCTCTCCAGGGGACTGACCTACGGGCTGCAGGTGATCGAGGGCCTGCACCGCGCGGGAGTGGAATTCCGGTCCCTGTCGGAAGGTTTCGACACGTCCACGTCCACCGGCAAGCTCTAGATGGTGCTCGCCTTCAGCGAATGGTGGCGGAATTCGGTCAGGGAGCGCTCGGTCGCGGGCCAGGCAAAGGCGCGGGCCGAAGGCCGTTTCCCCGTCCGACGGCCGAGCCTGAGCGAGCGGCAACGGGAGTACATCCGGGTGGAGCGGTCGAAGGGAGTGAGCCGGCGGGAACTGGCCAAGCTCCTGGAAGTCAGCCGTTAACTGCAGTAGCCTATAATGGTGATAAGTACGCAACAACCGTTATAATTACCATATGCAGTACCTGCCCTCACGGGAAGCCGCCAAGATATTGGGCCTCCATCCCCACCCCTCCGACAATACGCCGACGCCGGAATCATCCCCTCCATCAAAACCCAGAGCGGACAACGACGATATGACGTCCAGACCTACCTCGGTAATTCCAAACCCAGCTCCACCGTCTGCTATTGCCGGGTCTCCAGCCACAAACAGACCGGCGATCTCCAACGCCAGGTCGCTTTCATGCAGCAACACTATCCCGACGCCGAGGTAATCACCGATGTCGCCTCAGGACTCAACTACCGGCGGAAAGGACTTACGTCCCTACTGGAGCGACTTCATCGCGGAGATAAACTCACACTTGTGGTTGCCTACCGGGACCGCCTCGCCCGCTTCGGCACCGAGCTCATCGAGCAGATGCTCCAGCAAAACGGTGGCGAACTCCTGGTTCTCAACCAGCGAGATCTCAGCCCCCCAGAGGAACTCACCCAGGATCTACTCGCCATCCTTACTGTCTTCTCTGCCAGAGCCAACGGACTCCGCAGGTACCGGAAGGAAATCCAGGAAGATCAGAATCTACCCAGACCGGCAGCAGAAAGCCAAGCTTAAACTCTGGCTCGACGCCGCCCGGTTCACCTACAACCGCACCATCGAACTCCTCAACTCAGAGGGAGCCCCAAAAGCCTCCTGGCTCGGGGTCAAGAAGGACATCCTATCCAGTCTCCCCGAATGGACCAAGCCCGCTCCCTATGAGGTGAAGAGCAACGCCGTCCGAGAGGCCTGCCTGGCGGTCAGCGCGGTCAAGAAATTCAACCGGGAACTTGCCGCAGACCAAGGCAAGGGCATCAGAAAAGAGCAGACCTATGCGAGAGCACGTTTCCGCTCCCGGAAGAATCCCAGCCAGACCATTTTCATCCACGCATCCGCCCTCAGCCACCGGGGCGTCTATCACACCCTCCTGGGACCACTGAAAAAGAGGGAACCAATACCCCACGCCCACGGGGACGCCAAGCTGACACTGAGGCACCACCAGTACCACCTCAGCGTCCCCTTCAAAAGAATGGGACCCCACCTGGGTGAGAGCAATCTGCAGCCGAAGGCACCAGACCAAGTCAAAGTGGTTGCCCTCGACCCCGGAGTGAGAAACTTCATCGCATGGTTCTCCGAAGACGGCTGCGGAAAGCTGGGAGAAAACGATTTCGGACGAATCCAGAGGCTGTGCCAGCACCAGGGCAACCTGTTGTCCCGTGCTACGCAGGCGCCGTCAGGAAAACGGCGCAACCTGCGCCGGGCCGCCGAAAGAATGACCGTCAGGATTCAGAACCTGATAAATGAGCTCCACCACAAGACAGCCCGGCACCTCGTGGATAACTTCGACGTCATCCTCCTGCCCGCCTTCAGATCATCCGAAGTCGTGATCAGGGGACATCGCAAGATCAGATCAAAGACCGTCCGCAACCTGCTCAACTACGCCCATCACCGGTTCAGGAACTTCCTCCAGCACAAGGCTGCCGAAAACGGCAGGACCGTGCTGATCGTCAACGAGGCCTACACCTCGAAGACCGTGAGCTGGACCGGGGAGATAATCCATAACCTGGGCGGACGCAAAACGGTCAGATCCTCCGATGGACAGAGGATGGACCGGGACATCAACGGCACACGGGGGACTTTCCTTCGTGCTTTGGGAGATACCCCCTTCCTGAGACAACACGTCTCTGGGAGCATCGCAACAAACCTCAACGTTTGTTAGCGAATTAGTATCCGTCATCCAGAATCGAAACCCAGGAGTCCGCCCCCGCCCACTGGAAGTGCAGCCGGATGTCACGGGCACCGGCGGTGATGCTGTTGTCGATGAGGTCCGATACCGCATCCGGAAGGGAGTATCCGGTGGCCCTCAGGGACTCCATGAGGACGTCGGCACGGGGTGCTACCAGTTCAAAGTCGGCTGGCACTGTTACCCCCGAGTGGTGGCATTCCCCAAACGCAGGTGTTCATCACTCCAGCAACCCGGGGGCGAACAGCAGATCCTGGACCCGTTGCCCCAGGGCCCCTGCGATGGCCTCCAGAGTCCTGAACCTGGGGGTCTGCTCCCCATTCTCAAGCCGGACCAGCGTGACGCGCCCGATGTCCGCGGAGCGGGCCAGCGCCTCCTGGGTCAGTCCGGCGGACTCCCTGAACCCGCGGATCCGCTCCCCCAGCGTCCGTCTCCCCTGGATGGCTATCGCCTCGATGGTCGGCCGGTAGGATTGGTCGCAGTAGTGGCGGGCAAAGTCCCAAGGAATCTCAACCCGATCTCCGAGGGCCGTGATGAGAATCATCTCATAGGGATTCGGCAACTCCAGGCCGGAGATCCCCGAACTCCCCCCGACATCCGGGAGTTCGACGAAGGGGACCACCCCCCTGCATCCGTCCGCGAAGGTCAACCCGATGCCATCCTCCTGCAGGGCGGCGGACAGCATCATCCGGTCTGCGTTCCTCACCAGCACGGCGTCCATCGGCTACCTCCCATGAATACTGTCCCAAGTGTTCCTGATCTCCCCGGCGTATTTCGAGTACGCCCTCAGTATGTCCCGAAAGTCGCCGGGCGGGGGGCTGTCCATGTAGGTCCCACCGTTCAACTCAATGCGGCACACGTCCTCATTGCCAACCCAGACATGCACGTGGGGAGGTTCGAATCCGTTCTCCCTAGTGTTGACCACGAAGCGGAACTGCCCCTCCACCGCTACGGTCGGCATTCGAAAGTCCCTGAACAGGGGATTACCCTGCTTATCAGCATCGCGGCACCGAAGAGTTCGGCAGTTAATGTATCATACAGCGATACCACCAATCAAACCCGGAATTCCGGGGCCAAGATTGCCATGTCCTCGAAGACCGGCTCACAGTCGGCCAGCGCCCGGCGCTGGTTCTCCAAGTTGTTGGCGTCCGCGTCGCTGGCCACCGACACGCGGGCGTATCCGTGGAGTTTTCCGCTCATCTTTCGCTGGCCCCCGGTTCTGGCACGGCGGCGTGTTACTACGTCAGGCGGAGTTCTGGCTATGCTCAAATTTGTCCCTTTTCGGCAGCGCCAGCCGAAGGGACGGCCCGGAGCTGAGGGCGTTGTAGACCACAGTGTGTAGTCGGCCTACGGGTCCATCCGCAGATTTGCCGGTGAGGCAACGGGACCGGCAAGACCAATTGTCGTCGATCACTTATCCCGCATCTGGGCAGAGTTGCTCTCCGAGGTCTTCAGGCAACGCTACGAGCGGGGCTCGATCCTGGAGACCATCAATCTCCCCTTCAACGACTGGACCGAGCTCTTCAGGTCAGAAGGTCTCAACGGTGCCCTGCTGGACCGGCTCACCCACCAAGTCCACATCCTGGAAATGAGCGACGAAAGCTGCCACTTTGTATCTCTGTCCTTGGTTTGGAGCTATCACTTCAAAGAGTGGATCAGGGTGCGGCAGACCGCTACCGCCTGGGGCACATAAGACCGCGCTTGAGCGAGGGTCGCCTCACCCTCCACTCGATTCCCGTGCGAGGTACAGATGGGCCACTATTAATCTGCCCCAGTGGCCTATATTGCCGGCGCCATCCGGTGGCCGCCAATCTTCATGGCCACCCGCTGGCCCAAATCCTTGAAGCAGGGAACAAGTGGGGTGTCAGCGCTATAACCAGAAAGGATGCGGAGATGGGGGAAGCCGTTTTCGCCAATGAGGTCCAAGGGGTCTTGAGGATGACTTCAGGGCGGGCAATTTGCCCGCGCCCGTGATTTTGCCGGGATCAACCAGGAAGGGAAAAGGCTGGCTCCACCGGGCATCCACAGTGGCAGCTGGCTACCCCGGCGGGGATGCGGTCCGCTCAGGTATCTGGAAGCCAGGCAGGACGCCGCATTGCCCTCAGAACGCCGCCCTCAGCACCTCCATGATCGGGCCGGCGTCGGTGACGAGCTTGGGGTTGGTGCTCAGGCTCCGGTCTTGCAGCGTCGCCGCAGCGATGAACTCCAGACCGTCTTCGGGGACGTCGACCTCCCGCAGGGTGCGGGGCAGGCCGAGTTCCCGGCACAGGGCGTCCACGGCGTCGGCCGCCGCCAGCCCGGCGGCCTCGTCGGTCATTCGGACGTTCGCCACCCCGATGGCCTCAGCGATGAGGCGTTGGCGGCCGGCGCTGGCATCCAGGTTGTAGCGCATGGTGTGGGGCAGCAGGATGGCATTGGCCTCCCCATGGGGCACACCATACAGGCCGCCGACGTGGTGGCAGGTGGCCGTGTTGAGGCCGAGGCCACCGAAGGACCCCAGGGATGCCATCGCGCAGGCCGTCTTGGTATTCAGAAGGGTGTCGATGTCCCCATCCCTGCAGCGGGGCAGGTTCTCGAACAGCAACCGGATGGCGTGGAGGGCCATCCCGTCCCCGATGGGATTGTGACCCGTGGAGTAAACTGTTTCAATGGCGATGCGCAGCTGTCCGATGGCCGTGGAGACCAGGATCCGCAGCGGCGTCGTGGCCAATGCCTGCCCGTCGATGATGACCGTGCGGTGTGTCACGCCATCGCCGGCGATGCTGAGTTTGCGGCCCAGACGATGGTCGGTAATGCCGCCCCCGCCGCTGCTGAACTCAGCACATCCCATGGTGGTGGGCACGCTCAGTATCGGCAGCTTGGGGGAGGGGGTCGGCGGCACGGTTATGCGGTCGGGAGGCTCGAAGATAATCGCGTAGTCGCGTATATCGCCGCCCTCGGCCAGCAGGGTCGCCATGGCTTTAGTGGTGTCGTGGGTGCTGCCGCCGCCGACGCTGATGAACACGTCGGGCTGCACCTCCCTGGCCATTTCCACGCCGGCCTCCACGGTCTCCACCGGAGAGTGGGGCGCCACCCCCGAGTAGGTGCCGGCATAGCGTTGACCCAGCGCCTCCTGAACCCTCGGCACCACATTGCACGCCCGCAGGATGGTTGGGCCGCAGGTGATCATCGCCCGCCCGCAACCGAGGCCGTCCAGCGTCCGGGGCAGTTCGTCGATGGCAGTCTCGGCGCAGATGATGTCTTGGTGCAGCGGTTTGTACCGGTAGCTCGTTCTTTTGTCCGCCATTCTTACTGAACCTCTTCTGCAGATTCCCCATCACGTTGGCGGTGATCGGGTTCGGCGGGTATCGTCCGGGGCCCGGCTGCATCTCCTGCGGCCCGCGTCTGGGCCGCCGGCTTCCCGGGCGCCTGCTGCGATTGTAATAGCCTCCGCGGGAACTGTCGGGGGCGAAGACAGCGATATAGATGTAACCTGCGCGGATAAAGCAACGGTCCTCACTCACAAGCCCAGTCCGCTGCCAGCCCGTCCCTTTGACATTTCTCCCGAAAAGCTGTTGCCGACGTTGTGTCTTTGTGGGTGTGGCGATATCGAACAGACGGATCGTCCCCTTGTGCGGCAGACCGACCGGACATTGGTCCTGAGAGACCGTCGAAAAGCGAGGGTCGCCGCACTATTTCCAAGCAGCCTATCCGAGAAACAGGGTTGGCGAGATGTTGAGGGCATGATGGGGTGGAGCGTCAGACGAGCGGAGCGGTCAATGAGCAAGACTTACCTTTCCTACGACCCAGACCAGCAGTTGCTGCTGCCTTCGGCGCTCCAAGAATGGCTGCCCCGGACCACGTGTCCTACTTCATCTCCGACGTGGTGGACCAGTTGGACCTCTCGTCCATCACGGCCCCCTACGAAGGAGTGCCCTGTCACGAACCAAAGCGAAACTGGTGGGCCTGGATGGACTCGAACCATCGACCTCGGTCTCATCAGGACAACGGTCTCCGGCGTGGAACAAACTTTTGCATTTTGAACTGCTCCCACGGGGGCGATGAATGCACTCTTCTCCCTATCAGGTTCAGTCCCCTTACCGGTCGCTCTCCCGGTCTGCTACATAGTCTGCCCATCTCTGCATCAGCTCGATTCGGGCATTGAAGAAGTCCGTCCTCTTGTAGGCCTGCCTAGTTTTGCTTTTCTCCTTGTGGGCCAGGGCGGCGTCTGCCGCCGACGAATACCCTTCCAGAAGTTCCTCAGCCCAGTCCGTGAACGAGCTTCGGAATCCATGAGGAACCGCAGGTATCCCCACCCGTCTCATCATCATGTTGTACGTCATATCGGAGACCACGCCACCTCCAGGCTCGGAAGGAAATATCAGCCCGTCCGGCCCGGTTACCGTCCATGCTTCGTGCAGAATTTCCATCGCCCTGTCTGAAAGAGGCACCCTGTGAAAACGGCGGGCTTTCATCTTGATGTGGGCGATTTCCCACGTGCGACGGTCCCACAGGATCTCTCCCCAGTTGGCCTTCCTTACTTCTCCCGAACGCGCCGCGGTCAGCACGAGGAACTCGAGAGCCAGCTTGGTCAGAAGGTTGGAGGTTGACTCCCGCACCTTGGCCAGGGCCCAGCCCACCTGGCTGTAGTGCAGAGCCGGATGGTGATTTGGTTCCCTGTTCACCGGGGGCAGGACCTTGAGGAGGGACTTTCCTGCCGGGTTATCGAGGCGGTGTCCGTGGGTAACCACCCAGTCCATGACTGTTTCCACTCGCTGCTTGACCCTGCTGGCAGTTTCGGGCTTGGTGGTCCAGATGGGCTCCAGCACTGCCAGCACGTCTTCTGAAGTAATCTCGTCGACTGCCGTCTCACCGATGAATGGGAAGACGTAAGTTGCCAGCGTGCTTTCCTACTGTGCGGCATGTTTCGGGTTGCTCCATGTGGGCCGGCGGAACTCAATCACGCGGACGGCGGCCTCGGCGAAGGTGGGGACGGAGGGTACGGGGTTGCGAGCGGCTTCCTCGACGGCCTGCCTTTCGGCCAAGGGGTCCCGCCCTTCGGAGACGGCGGTACGGTTGGAGGCCGCCATTGTTCGTGCCTGTACCAGGCTGACGGTGGAGTAGGAACCGAGGCCTATATCACGGCGCCGTCCGTCGATTACTATCCGCTGGACCCAGGACTTGGAGCCCGAGGGGGCGATGTGAAGGTAGAGACCATCGCCGTCGCCGTATCGGCCGGGCTCACGGAGCGCCTTTGCCGAGAGTACGGTGAGCTTGCCCATGTCCGCACCTTCCCACATATTTTCCCACACGATGTGTGGGACTTGCTGGCATTTTACGATGCCCAATGGGAAAGTTCAAGGGACAAATTTCACTGACTCAAATACGAAATTGTGGGAAATGACACTCTATGGGACTGTGTGGGAGGGTAAAGTGGCGGAGGGAATGGGATTCGAACCCATGAACCCGCTTTTAACGGGTTAAGCGCTTAGCAGGCGCCCGCACTAGACCTCTATGCGATCCCTCCGGCTATCTCCAATGGTAACAAATGCTCCCAAACTGCGGCAAGGGCGATTATGCGAATTCAGCCGGTCACCCGGCTGATTCGGTGATGTTAAAACGGCACGTGGCCTTAGCCATGCGCCGACGTTCCGGCCCGGCCCTTGCAGGTCCGGCCTAGCGGTTGCGGCGATTCTGGCGGCGGCGGCGGCGCGCGGCGCGCTGGGCTGCCAGCCGTTCCTTTTGGGCCTTCGAGCGGAAGAAGCGACGGTCCTTCAGCTCCCGCAGGATGCCGGAGTGCTGAACCGACGCCCGGAAACGGTTGACCAGGCTTTCGGGGCCTTCGCCCTCGCGGGGGGTAACGTATGCCATGCAAAACTCCCTGCTGGGTCTGGATGTTGTTGCCGGTAATTTACCACAGGGCGTATCCGACGGCAACGCAAATCCCATAGCGGTCGGGGTCTTCGATTCGGCCTTTCCCTTGAGGGAGAGGATTGAAGTGAAGGGAGAGCGCTTGGGGTGAGCGCGAATTCTTGGGATGCCGCACTTTTCCCCCTTCAAACGGGTCCTGCACTCAAACTTCTCCCAACGGGAGAGGGAGTAATTGAGAGTCCCCGCGCTGCCAGGCATTCGTTGGCATCGCACGGCTATGGGGGCTATAATTGCGGCATCGCGGTAAGAGTTAGTTAAGTTAGGAGTGTAATCGCATGGCTCTGCCTGAACGTATGAAATTCGGAATTTTCATGGGCCCCTTCCACCGGGTGGGTGAGAACCCTACCCTGGCTCTGGACCGGGACCTGGAGTTGGTGCAGTGGCTCGACTATCTGGGCTTTGACGAGGCCTGGATTGGCGAGCATCACAGCGCGGGCTGGGAGACTATCTCCTCCCCGGAGATTTTCATCGGCGTGGCCGCCGACCGCACCAAGCACATCAAGCTGGGCACCGGCGTCATCAGCATCCCCTATCACCACCCCTTCAACGTCGCCAACCGCATGGTGCAGCTTGACCACATGACCCACGGGCGGGTGATGCTGGGTGTCGGGCCGGGGGCGCTGCCCGGAGACGCCTATATGATGGGCATCGATCCCACGGTGCAGCGGCTCCGGATGGACGAGGGCCTCGGCATGGTGCTGCGGCTGATGACCGAGACCGAGCCTATCTCCTACGAAAGCGACTGGTTTACTCTCCGGGAGGCGATGCTGCAACTGCGCCCGTACACCAAGCCGCATATGCCCATTGCCGTGGCCTCGGTGCAGTCGCCGTCGGGCGTGGCATTGGCGGGAAAGTACGGCGCAGCGGTGCTGACCATCACTGTGCCGCGCGACCCGGGCGCCCCTGATTCCGACCTGCGCACCCTGTGGGACATTGCAGAAACATCGGCGGCAGAACACGGCAAAACGATGAACCGCGACGACTGGCGGCTGGTGCTGCCGGTGCACCTGGCCGAAACCAAGAAGGAAGCGATGGAGCAGGCCCGCATCGGCGCCGGACGCTACCAGCGGGAATACTTCGAGCACACCATGGGCCGCGACGCCATCGTGGACGGGCCGTTGGAAGACATAATCGAAGTGATGGACCGTAACGGCGCGTGGATCATCGGCACCCCCGACGATTGCATCGAAGGGATCAAGCGGCTGGAGGAACGCAGCGGCGGCTTCGGCGGCTTCATGGTGCAGGCCATCGACTGGGCCAAGCGCGAGCATGTGCTGCACAGCTACGAGCTGATGGCCCGCTACGTGATGCCCGCTTTCCAGGGCAGCACGGCCAGCACCGCCGGGTCGAACCAGTGGGCCTACGAGCGCCGAGACACGCTCAAGTCGGGACGCGCCGCAGCCATAGACCGCGCCAAGGCCGACTACGCCGCGCGAACCAACTAGCCTCGCCCGGTAGATTCGATTCAGTATTACGTGTAGGGGCGCACTGGTGTGCGCCCCTACGTCTAGCATGGAGTCTAGCATGAAAGCAGTATGGTACGAACAGAATGGCCCCGCCGAGATAATGCAGGTGGGGGAGATGCCCGACCCGGAGCCGGGGCCGGGCGAGGTTCGGATTCGGGTCGTATCATCGGGCGTTAATCCCTCGGACTGGAAGCGGCGCGCCGGGCTGACCGCCCGCATCGGCTTCCCCCGCGTCATCCCGCACCAGGACGGCGCGGGCGTTATTGACCGCGTTGGCCCCGGTGTGCCGGAGTCGCGAGTGGGTGAGCGGGTGTGGCTCTTCGAGTCGCAGTTCGGGCGGCCCTTCGGCTCGGCGGCAGAATACACGGTGCAACCGTCGGGCCACGTGGTGGCTATGCCCGGCGCCGTCAGTTTCGAGCAGGGGGCCTGCCTGGGCGTTCCGGCCATGACCGCTCATCGCTGCCTGTTCGCCGATGGGCCGCTGGACGGCAAGGTCGTTCTGGTGCCGGGAGGCGCCGGGGCCGTGGGCCACTACGCGGTACAAGAAGCCAAGCTGGCCGGGGCCACGGTCATCAGCACCATCAGCTCCGACTACAAGGCGGGCATCGCCAGGGCAGCGGGCGCTGACCACACCATCAACTACCGTACTGAGGATGTGACGGCCCGCGTTATGGACATCACCGGGGGAGAGGGCGTTGACCATATCGTTGAGGTGGACTTCGCCGCCAATTTCCCGGTGACAAGCGAGGTGCTCAAGTCGTCCGGGGTGGTGGCAATCTACGCCGCCGGGACGGGACAGCCGCCGCCGGTGCCGCTGCAATTCCGGCGGAGCAATACGGTGGTGCGCAACGTGCTGGTCTACGATATGCCGGAACCAGCCAAGGAAGCCGCCATCTCCGACATCACTGCCTGGCTGGAGGCGGGCGCACTGACCCATCTGGTCGGCCCGCATTTCCCGCTGGAGCAGGTGGTGCAGGCCCACCGGGCCGTGGAGGGCGGCGCCATCGGCAACGTGATCGTAGATGTGGGCGAGAGGTAGACGGGGGCGCCGGGCACGGAAACGAACAAGCCCCGGGAGCGTTTCGCTCCCGGGGCTTGTATTCTTGGAAACTATCTTAAAATCAACTGGCCGTCCTGATATACTGGCATCGCTGACCAAAGCCCATAGATCCCCGCCTACGCGGGAAAGACGGGCGCCTACGCGGGAATGACGGGTTGGGTGCCGCGCCACGTTTTGAGATAGGCTCTAAATCCAGGCTATTACGGTGGTCGGGCAGGGTAAACGCTTGCTCGCGCCTGCTTCTGCTATCATCGTATTACCAGCAATCACCCCGGCGGCAGGAGGCGCGCTCGATGGCGAAGAACGGTTTCAGGGTCATGGACTCGGATATGCACATCGTGGAACCTGCGGATTTGTGGGAGCGCTACATTGATCCGGCGTTCCGGGACAGGGCTCCGCGGGGCACGAGCCGCCATCCGCGCGACCTGGGTGTGCAGGTGGGCGAGAACGTCTTTCCGCTACCCGGCCGCAGCTACACCAACGCCATCGCGCCCCTGATGACCAGCCAGCAGGATGTCTACGCCGAGTCGGAGCAGCGTGGCTGGGACAGCGCGTCGCAGTTGGCGGCCATGGACAACGAGGGCATCGACGTTGCGGTGCTGTTTCCCAGCCGGGGCCTGTTCACGCTGGGCGACAGCAATCTTGAGCCGGCCCTTGCCACCGCCATCTCGCGGGCCTACAACGACTGGCTGGCCGACTTCTGCGGCGGCGGGGTGGGGCGGCTGTTCGGGGCGGCCATGATCCCACCGCAGGACATCGAGGGGGCGGTGGCCGAGGCGCGGCGGGCGGTGAATGAGTTGGGCTCCAAGACGGTTTTCGTGCGGCCCAACCCGGTGGCGGGGCGCAACTGGCACGATCCGTATTACGACCCGCTATGGGACGAGATACAGCGGCTGGGCGTGCCGCTCAGCTTCCACGAGGGCGGACGAGTCAACCTGCCGCAGCCGGGCGACAACTTCGACACGCATATGCTCTATCACACCTGCACTCACCCCATGGGCATGATGCTGGCGGTGGTGGACATCGTGGGCGGCGGCGTTCTGGAGCGGTTCCCAGACCTGACGGTGGCCTTCCTGGAGGGCAACTGCTCCTGGGCGCCGTGGCTGCTGTGGAGGCTGGACGAGCATTACGAAATGTCGGCGTCCTACGACCACCCCGACTTGAAGATGGAACCGAGCGACTATTTCCGCCGACAGTGCTACCTGTCGGTGGAGTGCGACGAGGAGCCGGCGGAGATCGTGTCGCGCTACGGGCTGGAGGACAACGTGGTCTTCTCCACCGACTACCCCCACGCCGACTCGAAGTACCCGCAGTCGGTGGACCGCTTCCTGGAGATGCCGCTGTCGGACGATGTCAGGCGCAAGTTCCTGTGGGACAACTGCGCCCGACTGTATGGGTTCGATTAAACGCCGAGAGCGCGGAGGTCGCCGACTTCTTCATGGATTTCTCAGAGTCACTGGCGCGGATTCCTTCGGGCGCTCACTGAATGCCCGATAAATTCCTAACGCCGTCTCGAAAGACTTGGAAGCTCTTTGACTGGTTGCTTTCTATATCCATGTGGGGCGCAATTTCTCTGGCCCAATCGCATTTTGCTATCCCCGCCGCAGGGTAGCCCAACTTCTTGAGCGGTGTGGATCCGCCGGGATGCACGGCGTCTGCCAAAACTTCCCACGTGCCGCAGATGCTGTCTTGGACGTAATTGTTCAGAACGGCATCCTTCGTGTTGGGATAGGCCGACTTGACTGCGGCACGATCTCCCAGCAGCCACGCCTCGCTTTCCTCGATAGCTATTCTGAACAGGGTTTTGGGGCGCGGATTGCAGGCATTCAGCACATCAAGCAAATCTTGCTTGAACTTGATGCAATCCTTGTCATCCAAGTCCACCACCACGACAACCGATGAGGAATCGTCCAGGCTTTTCCCATATGCCCGCAATACGCTAGGGGGTGTCGTCAAAGTGAGAGTGTGATAATAAGCTGATATTGCAATTAGTGCAGCAGGATTGGGCAATGCCAGCAGTAGCCGTAGCCCCGGCGCACCGGCGCACCGGCGCCACGATATTTCAGACCGGGTATGGGAAATCTTGGAACCCCTTCTCCCCGGCGGCAAGGGCAAGACAGGCCGGCCGGCCCAAGATAACCGCCGTTTCATCAACGCTGTGTTCTGGATTTTGCGCACCGGCGCCCCCTGGCGGGATCTGCCCCCGGACTACGGGGACTGGAAGAACACCCACCGCCGCTTCTGCCGCTGGCGGGACCGGAACGTCTGGGCCGGGCTGCTGGAGGCGGTGATGGATGACCCTGATTATGAATGGCTGATGATTGACGCCAGCTACATCAAGGCCCATCCCCACAGCGCCGGGGCCCGGGGCGGCAACCAAGCCATTGCCCGCACAAAAGGGGGCTCAACAGCAAGCTGCACCTGGCGGTGGACTCCCACGGAATGCCGGTAAGGCTGGCGGTGACCGCAGGCACTGTGGCTGACTGCTCCCAAGCGCTGCCCCTGATTGAGGGCATCAAGGCGGAACACCTGCTGGCGGACAAAGCCTATGACACCAATGAAATCGTGGCCGGGGCCTCGGCCCGGGGGATGAATCCGGTGATACCGCCCAAGAGCAACCGGAAGGAAAAGCGGGACTACGACCGGGCGCTGTACAAGTTGCGGCATTTGGTGGAGAACGGTTTCCTGGAGTTCAAGCAGTGGCGGGGAGTGGCGACCCGGTATGCCAAGAACTCCCTTTCTTACCTGGCCATCTGCCAGATTCGGGCCATGGCGATTTGGACTAAATTACTTTGACGACACCCCCTAGGCAAATGATTCAGAAGAAACAAATGGAACGGTTTGGGCAATTCGTGCAAGTTCTTCGGCAGGCGGCCAATACCCTTGAAAGGATGTATCCGCCAAGAATGAACCATTCCTTTTTCGCCAAGAACTTTCTCCAAGATGTGCTCCAGCGCAATGCTCCCGGATTGGTCTTCTACCAATATCTCAAAACGCAATTGCCTACCTCATATCCAGATAGTCGCTGTACCAGAGACTGCCGAGGGGCAGCCCTTCCTCTACCATTGCCTTGACTATTTTGTCGTCGCTGGCCCGGCGGATTGTGGCGAAGCCGTCATTCTGTTTTTCTAGGACCCAGGTTTCTTCTGGCGTTAGGGAGTCTACAAAATAAGGTTGGTGGGTTGTGACGAAAATCTGAGGCGCGTTTCTTCCCCCAGTCGCGTGAGTGCGAAATTCTTCAGCCAAAACCTCCAGCAGTTTGTGATAAAGGCCGTTTTCCGGCTCTTCTATACAGATGAAGGGCGGCGGATGCGGGTCTTCCAGCAAAAGCAGATAAGCAAATATCTTCAGTGTGCCGTCTGACATTTGCTGCGCGCAAAATGGGTCTTCGAAGCCACGGTCATTGAAGCGAAGCAACAGTCTGCCGTCGGGGCTAGTAGTCCGAAATCTTTGGAATGATGGGTTGATTGGTACAGGACTTTTCCTCGGGCATACTGGGCTTATGGAGACAACCCCCGAGCAATCGGGCATTCCACCCGTCATTTCAAGGATGTTGGTCTACTAGGCAAAGTGTCAATCCGATCTATTCCGGGAATCCTGTTGGCTATCTTGATCAGGATACGCTCAAACCGGACAGGCTGTTCCCGTTCCAAATACTGGACGACGTTGCCCAAATTGTCTCCATGAACATTCAAGCGTCTTTGGGGGCCGGCAAGGGGCAAGCTGCGGGTAGCATCGGGAGTAAAATAACTCAGATACCAGCCTTCAATAAACTCCCGGAAAGACGCAATTCTGGGATGCTGTTTTAATGCACCCAAAGTGGCAATACCAAGCCTGCGTTTGTCTTGTAGTTCGACCACCTCTGTGTCAGCGCTTTCTCCATCCGTTGGCCCTCTCAAGATACGGTCAATTAGCGCGCTCAAGTCGAACTTCGCCTCATCGCCCTCAGCAACGGGGCTCCCTTGGGAATCTCCTTTCCAGGCCACTCCCCGGCCATCGTTTAGCATCAAAAAGGAGAATGGCCACCCTCGGGTCTGTCCCTTCCGGCGCTGCCGCAGTCGCTCTCGGGACACAAATGGACGACCAGATTCGTCCTTGTCAATTGCCAGTTCATAAGTTATTGGCCTTGTATTGGGTTCCTCGCGGTAATAGACCTCGAATGCGATGGGAGCATTGCTATCTTGAGATCGGATACGGTCGAATCCCCCACGCCCCCGTTGGTCGCATGCCTCTTCAACGCCGAGCCTAAGGCAGTCGCCGAGGAAACCGAAGGCATCGAAGAGGGAACTTTTGCCAACACCATTTTTGCCGATTACCGCCGTCATCGGAGTCAATCCTGCAACACCCTGAGTGTTCCACAGTCTGCCCAGGGTTACATCCCGCAAGACTCGGTAATTGCTGATCTTGATACCTTCAATTTTAGCCACGCGCCAATCCCTCCAGCGAAAATTCAGTTGCGACGAACGACAATCCGCCTATCAGCATTGCATTTCGCTGTCCCGCTTCGATTTGAGTGTAACCTGTTCTTTATGGCACGGGTAACCGGGGCAGTGTTCAGTGACTAGGTTCTGTTGACATTTCGCTGTTACGGGTCATTCCGGGGAAATAGCGACGAAGAATCCTGGACTTATCACTCCGATTCAAGGCCATTCGTGCTTTCCTGCACTTGGAATGACATGAAATGGGCCTGCACATCGGTTACAAATGCAAATGTCAACAGAACCTAGTTCCCCGCCTTGATGAAGTCGGATACGCGCTCGGCGATCATCATGGTGGTTACGTTGGTGTTGGCTCTTACCACGTCGGGCATTATGGAGGCGTCGGCTACGCGTAGGTTGGAGACGCCGCGGACGCGCAACTGCTGGTCGACGACGGCCATGGGGTCGCTGTCCGGCCCCATCTTGCAGGTGCCTGAGATGTGGTAGGAGGTGCTGATGTTGCGGCGCAGCCAGCCGTCCAGCGCCTCGTCGGCCTCCAGGTCGGCGGGCGTGGGGGCGGTTATCTCCTCGATGACGTTGTCGTAGGCGCTGTGTTGCAGCATCGATACGCAGAGCCGGACGGACTCCCGCAGCCTTTCGCGGTCCCAGTCCTCTTCCAGGTAGCGGTAGTCCATGCTGGGCGGGGTGTGCGGGTCGGCGGACACGAGGCGCAGCTCGCCCTTGCCTGCCGCGAGGTACAGTCCGCAGTTTACGGAATGGGCCGGGTTGTTGTCCCGAACCACGGTGTTCAGAGACGCCGGAGAAAGTATCATGTCGTTGGGCGTGTCTGAACCGGAGGCAGTAAAACGCAGCCGCAAGGCCCTCATGCCGTTGGGGTCTTGGGGAACGCCATCCTTCACAAGGTAACGCACTGACACGTTGGGGTGGTCGCGCATATTCTGTCCCACGCCGGGCAACTCCACCGCTATGGGAATGCCTTGCGCCTCAAGCTGGTCGGCGGGGCCGAGGCCCGAGAGCATCAGCAGTTGTGGTGAGGCCACCGCTCCGGCGCACAGGATGACCTCGCCGCCCTCGACGACAAAAGTCTCGCCGCCGCTCTCCACCTCAACGCCGAGGGCGCGCCCGCCTTCGAGCACCACGCGGTTGGCCTGGACATTGGCACGGATGGTCAGGTTCAGCCGGTGGCGTACCGAGTCAATGTAGGACAGGGCCATGCTCATGCGCACGCCGTCGATGTTGTTCTCTGCCCGCAGGCTGATGCCGGTGGCCTCCGGGTGGTTTACGTCGGGGTGGAAGGGGTATCCGGCGGCGGAGGCGGCCTGGAAGAATGCCTCCTGCGACGGCGGCCAAGTCTCGCGGGGGTGATGGCGGACGGGGACCGGCCCGTCGGTGCCGTGGAAATCGTCGTGAAAGTCGGCGTCGTTCTCCAGCTTGCGGAAGTAGGGCAAGCAGTCCAGATATGACCAGCCCTCGTTGCCCCAGGACGCCCAGGTATCGTAGTCTTCGGGCGCGCCGCGAATGAAGGTCTGGCCGTTGATGGCGCTGGAGCCGCCCAGGGTCTTGCCGCGCGGGACGGGCATCGGCCCCTGTTCGGGCGTGGCGGTGCCGGTGAAGGACCAGTTGTAGGGCGAACCGGCGGCTCGGGCCTCGAGGTTCACCGTGCCCCAGCCGAACTTGAGCATATCGGGGAGTTGGGCGAAGTCGGGAAAGTCGGGGCCGGCTTCCAGCAGCAGCACCGAGCGCTCCGGGTCTTCCGACAGCCGGGTCGCCACGATGCACCCGGCGGTGCCGCCGCCGACAACTATGTGATCGTATTTCATGGGGTTGCTCCCTCAGATGGTTTGGGTCATTGTACACGGTTTTGGGGGGACGCCCTTACCCTCACCATACTCCGAAGGGAGAGGGAACTTGGGAGGGCGTGGGGGATGGGTTTCGCCGGTTGACCGGGTAATCGGGCCGCTGATAGAATGCGGCCACCTTGTCCGGGTCGGCCGGCAGGGAGGCAGCGACTTCCCGCGGGGCTGCCTACAGCTACATCCCGCAATGCTGGGGGAGGACATGGCCAGAAAAATAAGCGTATCGGTCGACCACAATCTGTGCGTTGGCAACCAGATGTGCATTTCCATCGCCACCAAGGCGCTCACGCTCAACGATGACCGCCAAGCCATCCCGGCGGATGTTGACGGAGACACCGAGGAGATAATCCTCGAAGCGGCCGAGCAGTGCCCCATGGCCGCCATCAGCGTGATGGACGCTGAGACCGGCGAGCAGCTCTTCCCGTAACCATCGCGTCGCTTTGGAACCTGCCGCCCTCCTTTTCCGGCGCAAAAGGGGGGCGTTTTTGTGAATTTTGGCTTGGAACGTCCCCACCCTGTCCCTGCCCCGGAGGGAGAGGGAACTACTGAGAGACCCTGAATGGGGAGCCGTCTCGATGGAGCACCTGTTTCACGCCGGGGACAATCTGGACGGGCTGGCCCGCCTCGCCGCGACGGGCATCACGGTTGACCTGGTGTACATTGACCCGCCCTTCGGCACCAGTAACGAATTCCTGATGGATGCCGACCGCGCCAATACTGTCAGCGCGTCGGGCGAGTTGGCCTACGCCGACACGCTCCGGGGTGGCGACTACCTGGAGCAATTGCGGCTGCGCCTGGATGCCATAGGCTCGATAATGTCCGATGACGGCTCTATATATGTCCATATAGACGTGAAGATGGAGCACCACGTCCGCCTGCTGATGGACGAAGTTTTCGGGCCGCGCAACTTCCGCAACAGCATCACCCGCATCAAGTGCAACCCCAAGAACTTCGACAGGTATTCCTACGGCAACATCAAGGACACCATTCTCTTTTATTCCGTGTCGCCGCACCGCATCAAGTGGCATCCGCAGGAAGAGCCGCAGACCGCTGACGACGCTGAGTCCCGCTATCCGCTGGTGGATGCCAAGGGCCGCCGCTACGCGACCACTCCACTACACGCTCCCGGCACGACGCGGAACGGTCCCACCGGCGGACTCTGGCGAGAAATGCCGCCGCCTACGGGCCGTCACTGGCGCTACCCGCCGGACAGGCTGGACCAGCTGGATGCCGCCGGACTGATAGCGTGGAGCAGCACAGGCAACCCGCGCAAGATAATCTATGCCGACGAGTCGGCAGGCAAGCTGCCGCAGGATGTTTGGGTCTACAAGGACCCGCAGCGTCCCAGCTACCCGACGCAGAAGAACGCCGCCATGTTGGAGCGAATTATCCTCACGTCGTCGGAGCCGGGCGATACGGTGCTGGACTGCTACGCGGGCAGCGGCGGCACGCTGCTGGAGGCTGCGCGGCTGGGACGGCGGTTCGTGGGGATGGACGGCGCACCGGCAGCGTGGGAGGTCATAGAGCGACGGCTGCGGGCTGCGGGCGTGAGGTGGCGGCCATTAGACAAGAGCAGTGCTACCCACAGTGGGAGGCGGGTTCGGTCCCTATTTGGATCAGTTAAGCGGGAATAAAGTTACTGTACGAAGAATCCTATATGTACTGTTCATAGTCATCATTATTACACCCGCAATGTTGACGGCTTATTTCTTCTATTGGTTACTCTTCGTTTCGACGTGACCAATCCATGCGACCGGTAAGGCCACATGGCGCCACGAGGGCTGGGACGACTCAGCCGGCGACTCTGGCCGCAAAGCGATTTACACAAGCGCAGATTAAACGAGGAATCTTATGTCGAACGTTGGGATTTGCCTCCTGCTGACGCAGCATGACTTTGACATTGTTGGGCTGGCGCGGAAGGTGGAGGAGCTGGGCTTCGGGTCGCTGTGGGCGCCGGAGCATGGGGTGGTGCCGGCGGACTTCAATGTCGGCGCGGCAGGGGCTCGGGCGGGTGCGCCGAGCGCGTACTCCGACGGGCGCATCAACCAGATCATCGACCCGCTGGTGTATCTGGCGGCAGCAGCGGCGGCCACGTCGACGGTCAAGCTGGGGACGGGCATCTGCTTGGTGCCGGAGCGTAACCCCATCCGGCTGGCGAAGGAGGTGGCTACTCTGGACTTAGTTTCAGGCGGGCGGTTCATCTTCGGCATCGGGGCCGGATGGTTGCAGGGCGAGGCGGAAGTGCTGGGCGCGGACTTCCCCCGCCGCTGGGGTCAGACACGGGAGTATGTATACGCGATGAAGGAGCTGTGGACAGAGCCGGTTTCGGAGTTTCACGGCAAGTGGGTGGACTTCCCGCCGATAATCTGCAACCCCAAGCCAGTACAGCAGCCCCACCCACCGGTGATGGTCGGAGGTGAGTTGCAGAGAGCGGCGCAGCGGGTGGCCGACTACGGGGATGGCTGGCTGCCCCGCGCCCGCAACACGTCGGAATACAACGACCCGGACAAGCTGCCCGAGGCTCGACGGCACATCGAGGAACTGTACCGGGCCAACGGACGCGACCCGTCGGCGCTGAACATCACGATGTGGGACGCGCCGCCGGACCGGGAGCAGAACCGCCGCTTCTTCGACGCCGGCGCCGACCACGTGGTGCATATGCTGACGACGCGTGGGGAGCGGGAGACGGTGGAGGCGCTGGAGCGCGTGGCGGAGGCGGCGCTCTAGGACAGGCCCCGCAAGTACCTGGCGAACTCGAAGCGGTTTTCGAGGAGGCCGATGTCCATGGCGAAGGATGGCGGGCCTACCGCTTCGACCTTGGAGTGGATTGCCGAGAGGCCGGGGCGGCCGGTGGCGACGGCGTAGGCTTCTTCTAGGGCCTCCACGGTGTCGGCTTT
Source organism: Dehalococcoidia bacterium (assembly GCA_965226875.1). Lineage (GTDB taxonomy): Bacteria > Chloroflexota > Dehalococcoidia > Lucifugimonadales > UBA3495 > VXOI01. The sequence continues at coordinate 948,201 of OZ245439.1, forward strand.
GGTTACGTGTTCGACGCCTGCTTCGCGGGCTACTCCGGCAAGGTCTGTGCCAGTGCCGGTGGCCGAGGGGAAGCCGCCTACCGAGAGCAAGCTCTCGTTGTCGAATATCAGGTGGGTCAGGTTGGGCGGACGGTAGCGGGCCAAGGTGCTCAGGGTTCCCAGGTTCATCAGCAGGGAGGCGTCGCCGTCCAGCACCGTGACCTGCTGGTCAGGCAGCGACAGGGCGAGGCCGAGGCCCATCGAGGACGCTAGGCCCATGCCGTGCTCGAGGTAGAAGAAGTTGGGTTGGTGGCCCAGGTTGTACAGCTCGACGGCCACGGCGCCCATGATGGTGACTACGACCTGGTCTTTCAGCTTGGGGTAAATGGCCCGCAGCGCGTCTTCCCGCAGCATCGTCAGTCCTCCCACATCAGTTCGCGGGTGAGCAGCAGCGCCACCGGGCGCAGCGAGCTTTCCGCCAGGGTCTGCGCCTGCCGGATGTCCCGCGCCACCAGCGCCGGGTCCGACATCTTGCGGTACATGATGCCCAGGGCGTCGAGCACCCGCTCGGTGACCAGCCCGCCTTCGGTCTGCCAGGGGTCGCGCTCGCCCATCTCGCCGCGGTAGCTGATGAGCATCAGCAGCGGTATGCGGTAGAGCTGGGCGAGGGAGACAATGCCGTTGATGGAAGTCAGCAGGCCGTGGTTCTGCATCAGCATGGCCGATTTCCTGCCGGCCAGGTGGGCGCCGGCGGAGATGCCTACGCCTTCCTCTTCCTTGTTCAGCCGCACCAGCGTGACCTCGGGGTCGTCGTCGGCCATACCGACCAAGTGGACCAGCCAGGTCTCGGGCAGGGCCGAGACGATGCTGACCCCGGCGTCTTTGAGGGCGTCGTAGATGACCTTGGAGTTGGCTGAGGATACGGGCAAGGCTACACCGCCGTTGTAGGGAATTTAGGGTTGCCGGGTAATTTTAGGGTTTGGGGCGTGAAGCGGTCAAACGGAGCGTCACTGTCCGTTACGGCCCCGCCCCCGACTGGCTGGTGGCATGAATTCGTCCAAGCTCGGCAACGTCATTTTGGCTGACTGATATGGAGTATACTGGCCTGACCTCGCTGGGGAAAAGGAGCTGGACAGCCCTGTGTGGGATTCGGTGGAGAGTATTTCGCGGGATGAGATGGCCGCTTTGCAGGTGGAGCGGCTCCGCAGTTGTGTGGCGCGTGTGGCTGTGAATGTGCCGCTATACCGCGAGAGACTGTCCGCAGCGGGCATTGGGCCGGAAGACATAAGGCGGCCAGAGGACTTGGCACGACTGCCCTTCACGGTCAAACAGGACCTGCGCGACAACTATCCCTTCGGGCTGTTCGCAGTTCCCATGAGCGAGGTGGTGCGGCTTCACGCTTCCAGCGGGACGACTGGCAAGATGACGGTGGTTGGGTACACCGCCAATGACATCGCGGTTTGGGCCGACCTGGTCGCTCGTGCCCTGAGCATCGCGGGGGCTGACCGGGATGACGTTATTCACGTCGCCTACGGCTACGGGCTTTTCACCGGCGGGCTGGGGCTGCATTTCGGGGCCGAGCGTGTGGGCGCGACGGTGGTGCCGGTGTCGGCAGGCAACACGCGGCGGCAGGTGGAGCTGGCGCAAGACTTCGGCGCGACCGTGCTTTGTTGCACTCCATCGTACTCGCTGCTTATCGCCGAGCAGGCCACGGAGATGGGCGCGGACCTGGGACGGCTGCGGCTGGGCGTCTTCGGCGCGGAGCCGTGGTCGGAGGAGATGCGGGCGGAGATCGAGTCGCGGCTGGGCATCACGGCCCTCGACATCTACGGCCTGTCCGAGGTGATGGGGCCGGCGGTGGCGATGGAATGCCCCGCGAAAGAGGGCCTGCATCTGGCCGAAGACCACTTTATCCCGGAAGTCATCAATGCGAACACCGGCGAGCCCCTTGCTGATGGGGAGACCGGCGAGTTGACGCTGACCTGCGTTACCAAGGAGGCTCTGCCGCTGCTGCGCTACCGGACCGGCGACCTTACCCGGCTTGAGCGAGGGCAGTGCGGCTGCGGGCGCACCACCGCCCGGATGAGCAAGCCGCTGGGGCGCACTGACGATATGCTTATTATTCGCGGCGTCAACGTCTTTCCCTCGCAGATTGAGACCGTGCTACTGCGGACGGAGGGGCTGGAGCCGCACTACGAGCTGCTCTTGGAGCGAGGCGATTCGCGCATGGACGAGTTGACTGTCCGGGTGGAAGCGTCGGATGAGCTGCATCGGGTCGGCGGGGGCATATCCGCCGCCGGGCAGTCGCTGGCCGAGTCGTTGCAGAGCAGCCTGGGCGTCGGTTGCCGCGTCGAAATCGTCGCGCCCCGGCAATTGCCCCGCAGCGAGGGCAAGGCCGCCCGTATCGTAGACAACCGGCGGCTGTAATTTCCCTCTCCCTCCGGCAGAGGGTCAGGGTGGGGGCGTGCCCGTGCATATGAAACTGGACCAGGTCCGGCGGGAAAGAAAGCCATGAATCTAGAAACTATGCTCTATGAGAGCGATGGCGATCTTATCCGACTCACGCTGAACCGGCCTCGGGCGCTGAACGCCGTCAACTACCACGGGACGCTGGAGTTGCACGAGGCGACGCAGGCGATTCACGACGACCCGACGGCGCGGGCGGTCATCATCCGCGGGGCGGGGCGAGCCTTCTGCGCCGGCATCGACCTGAAGGAGCTGGCCGCCGGTGAGACCCCCCACGCTTATTTCTACCACTGGGACCGGGCGCTGCGGCTGTTGGAGTTGTCAGACAAGCTGGTGCTTTGCGCGATGCAGGGCTACGCGCTGGGCGGCGGGCTGCAACTGCCGCTGGCCTGCGACATTCGCATCGCCACGGCCGATTGCCAGCTTGGACTGCCCGCTGCAAAGGAGGGCTTCATCCCCGGGCTGGGGACTTACCGCTTGCCGCGCTATGTCGGGCTGGGACGCGCGAAGCGTATGGCGCTGTCGGGGGAGAACGTGGACGGCAACGAGGCCCTGCGCATCGGGCTGGTGGACTATGTGGTTGACGCCGACAGCTTTGACGCCGAGGTGGAGGCGCTGACGCAACGCTACCTGTCGGTCAGCTCCGAAGGGGCGCGGCAGACCAAGCTGATGCTGTCGGCCTATCAGGACTACCCGCACGGCCAGTTCTTCGAGGAGTACCTGCGCCGCCAGACCATCGCGATGGCGTCGCCCGACCACGGGGAGGCGCTGGCCGCCATCCGTGAAGGGCGGGAGCCGGACTACCGGCAAGGGTAGAGCGCGAAGGTATCCGGGCGGTCAGCGCAGCGGACGGAACAGGCGCCATACGGGGGTGGTGAATCCGGGGAGCAGGCCGCCCCCGCTAAGTTCGTCGTCTTCGCCCAGGGTCTGCGGTTCGGCGTTGAGGCGGTAGATGGTTACGGTGGCACCCTCCGGGTCGGCCACCCACACTTGTTGCGAGCCGTAGCTGAGCCACATCCGCGCCTTGGCCGCCATTTCAGGGTTGGAGTTTCCTGGCGACTTGACTTCAACTGCCAAATCGGGGGCAAGGTTCGGGTAGCCGCGAGTGCCGGGTGGGATGCGGCCCGGCGCAATCCAAGCCAAGTCGGGGCAGCGCACGGTGTCAGGATCCAAGTCCAGAAGATAGCCTGGTTCCCCGACACGGAGATCGCCATAGCCGTCCGATGCTACATAGTTAGCCAGGGTGTTAGTAAACCAGACAAGTACCATGGCGTGAGGGTCTCCGGATCCCGGTTTTTCTACCAGAACTCCCCGGATAAGTTCGTACCGTCTGCCGTAACCGCGAGGTAGCGCGAGGAGATCATCGGCGGTCAGCAGCTTGCTGCTTGTGGTGGTCATGATCCCTACCTCTGCTGGGTTGGGATGCTGACAGTATAGCAGTATGTAGGTATGCGGGTAAGCGGGTATGCCAGTGGCTACATCGGTGGCGATAGCGTTCCAATTTAGATGGATTGCCAGATTACGATCCGTCATTCCCGCGAAAGCGGGAATCCAGGGGTAGTAGGTGTTAATGTCGGGTACGCGTCTCGACCACCTAATTCGGAACGCTATCGCCTCCTCCCCCTTGCCAAATTAACAGAACACATGTACTATTATAAGCACATGGCCTACCGCTCCCCTTGTCACTCCGACCAAAACCACAAAGCCACTGAGGCCACGCGATGTTTGATGCCTGAAAACCAAAAGAATATTCCCTGCTCCAGGATCACCAAGCGCAACCCCGATTCCAAGCCCAACTCGGACACTACACCCACCTCCGACGGTCAGATACAACGGCCGGAAATGGCCGCCAATGGCCGGGAAATCGAAATTTCCGAACTCACCTTCCACCAACAGACCGCCCTCCCCAGGATAGCCCCCGCCAAGTCATCAGAGGTCTCGGCCGACTGTGGCATCGCGCCACCCCATATGGCAGCTTACGATCCGTCATTCCCGCGAAAGCGGGAATCCAAGGGTAGTGGATGTTAATGTCGGCTCCGCGTCTCGACCACCTAATTCGGAACGCTATCCATCGGTGGCGCCGCGATTGACAGGCGGGCTGCGCCAACCCTACAATCGCCCCAATACGGCATGATAATCAACCGCCCAAAGGAGGCCCAAAATGCCCAGCTACCCGAAAGTTACTTACAAGGAAGAGGGTATGCGCGAGGGGATGCAAATCGAGGACGCCAATATCGGCGTGGAAGACAAGATTGAGCTCCTCGACCAGCTTTCCGAGACTGGCTTGAAGAACATCGTCGTCGGCTCTTTTGTCAGTCCCAAATGGACACCCCAGATGGAGCGCATTGACGAGATTGTCACCCGGTTCACCCCCAAGCCCGGTGTTACCTACACCGCACTGGCGCTGAACTCGCGCGGCGTCGAGCGCGCCCGCGCTTACTCGCCGCCCCTGACCATTGAGCGCGACGGCTATCCGCGTCTTTCGTGCCACATGTGCGACGTGTTCACGCGCCGCAACACCAACCGCAGCCAGATGCAGGAAATGGAGCGCTGGCCGCAGATCGTGGTCCAGGCCCAGGAACTGAACATCAAGGAAGCGGGCATCGGCTGCAACGCCAGTTGGGGATCCAACTTCCTGGGCGAGTTCCCGGTGGACAGCCTGATGACCCTGCTGGAAAAGGAACACGCTATGTGGGACGAGGTGGGCATCAACGTCCGCAGCGTCTCCATGGGCGACCCGATGAGCCACTGCACCCCGGCCAAGGTGGAGGAGAGCCTCTACCGGGTCAAGGAGCGCTGGCCTGAAATCGACCACTTCCGCCTGCACCTGCACAACGGGCGCAACATGGCCATCGCCTCGGCCTACGCCGCCATGCGCACCCTCAGCCCCGACGATACGCTGGAGCTGGACGGCACCATCGGCGGGTTCGGCGGCTGCCCGTACTGCGGCAACGGCCGCGCCACCGGCATGTCCCCCAGCGAAGACCTGCTCCACATGATGGAGGACATGGGCATCGAGACCGGCGTGGACATCGACAAGCTCATCGACTGCGTCTGGACCGCCGAGCGCATCATCGGGCGCGAGCTTTACGGCCACGTCTCCAAGGCAGGCCCCCGGCCCAAGACCGTGGACCAGCTCTACGACATAAACGCGCCGTTCATCGAGACGCTGGAAGAGGCCAGGCACTTCAAGAAGGGCCCCGAGGTCTATGAGGGCGGTATCTACCCCTACCGCGAGCCCATCACCAGCCCCTACCGCGAACGGCTGGAGCAGGGACTCCCGGCCTTTGATTCCGCCGAAGGGGACTTCCCCTGGAAGCAGGACTGGTTCCCGTCCAAAGACGAGTAAGCCGGAAAAGAACCTGCGAGCATACGGCAGCGCCGTCCGCCACTGGGCGGGCGGCGTTGCGTGCTGTCTGTGCCTGGGTAAATTAGGCGCAGGACCATATTCAAGCAGGAATTCGTTGTCCAGGAACCGAGCGGATGTACGGCATATATCAAAATCGCACCACCCCTTTCCTGGCCTTCCTTGAGGGGATGGTGCGCGCTTTTGACTGGGGCGCACTATTGGAACTGCGCAAGTCGCAAGCCAAGCGGGAGTCCGAGGACGAAGCCCGGGAAGACAAGGAATGGAGGAATCGGATAGTCGACTGGTACATCCGCGACTCGATTGGCGCCTTCGAGGCCGAAGAGTCGAGGAAACTGGTGGTAGAGCCGATGCTCCACCGTCGCGCCTTTGCGGTCGCCGACATTCTGCTGGGCCCGGTGCCGACGCAGAAAGCTATTCTGCGGTACGAGGAACTTGTTCCGGGAGCCTGCGACAGAATCATGGAGCGGGCGACCCAGAGACTTGAAAATGACGGCGAGACAGAAATCGAGCTCCTGAAGGAAAGAGCCAAACAGGGCTACATGGGAATGGCCGCCGGTTTTATCCTGGGGCTGCTGTTTACCGGTATGGCGTTGTTTCTGGTCTATACTGACCGTTCATGGCCCGGATTGTCCCTGATCGGAGTTTACATAGGGATCGCGTTGGCCGTTTCGATATACATTTCCAAAGCCCAATTGCGGCGGAAATTTTACACCAGGGATTTTTTCTCCAGTTTTCTCTCCAGGAAGAATAGCAGGAAACGCAGTCGATAAACGAACCGTGAATTCAGAGGAGGCCGCACATGACCTCGGCAAATCCTATTGATCCCAACAGCATCCGGCTAACCGGCGAAAACTCCTTCATCCGCTTGGTGGAGGGCGATGAGCAGACCACCCGGTCCAGCCATTGGAGGGTCCTGTACTCTCCCGGCGGCGCGGGACACGTCCTGTTCCTGAAGAGCGATCTGGTCGACGGCGTCCGCGTCTACGCCGACAACATCGCCCTGGCCCGCTGGTTGCAGGAGGAGATCGAGAGCCTTCTGTTCCCGGAGTTCGCCGACCAGTCGCTCCAGGTCATAGAAGCCGAGTTCAGCAAGAAGGGCGACACCTACACCTACTGGACGGAGACCATCGAAAACGACGACGACCGGATCACGCTGACGTGGCACGATTTCCTGGAGCCGTTCATGCTCACCGTGCCGGCGGGCAGCGCGCCGGGCCGTCCCCACGGGGTATATAGCTGCTTCATCCCGTGCCGCTCCGGCCGCATCACAGTCAACGGCGAGGACGCCGACGGCGAGGTGGCGCTGGAAATGCGGGGCGACAAGCAGAGCAGCACCGCCTGCCTTGCCTGGTCGGAGACGTGGGTGCGGCCATAAGAGGGTGTCTAAACAGGGGAGTTGGGTGTCATGCGGCGCAGCATCAACCTAGTCATGGCGGTGTGGGGCCGCGCCGCCGCATTTTCACCCAACCCTTCATGTTTTAGACATCCTTCCAGTGCCTTTTTCTTATTCCCCAGCCTGCTGGCAGTGCCTTTTCATTTTCCGGTTTAGGAATACAGATTTCCGCCGTTTCCCGAAAGCGGGAATCCAGAGCAACGCCCACTACTTGTCCTTTACGGCTATTACTACTGTGGTTGCTCCGTGGAAGCCGCTATCGTGTTCAGGCTCTTTGCGGGAATGATCGCGGCTTTCATGGCTGGCATGATCTTCCGGCTCCTCAGAGCAAAGCGTATGCTCTGCGTGAGCGCCCATCTCTTCCAAGACTTCCGCCCGCTCTATCCTCAGACCAGAGAGTTCGGCGACTACCTCATCGGGAGTCGTCAGTGAATCCAAGTCTTCCTGGCTCCACCCAGAGGGTGGCGACGATTGGTCATGGCTTACGAAGAGGAGCCTGCCGCCGGGGGACAAGGCTTCAACGGCGCTGGAGAGCATCTGAGCCCGCTGCTCGGAGCGTAGCTGAATGTAGAAGGACGTGATCAGGTCATACAGCCCATTTGGGCGGTACGCAGTCACGTCTGAGACAATGAACTCCACTTCAACCCGCCTGTCAGCAGCCCGGAACTTTGCTTGTTCAAGGGCAATGGCAGAGAAGTCAACCGCTGTCACCCGCCAACCGCGCCCGGCCAGCCATACGGCGTTTCCGCCCGAGCCGCATCCCAGATCGAGCGCGCGCCCCGGCTCCAGACCGAGGGTGTACTCTGCCAGGAGTCCGTCATAATCGGCGAAAGTATGGCCCATGGTGGACCAAATTTCGTTCCAGAATTCTACGGTATCCGATTTCATTGATTGTCTCCTGAATGGCGGCGATGCGTTTACGTCTTTGCCCCGTTTTACAGCCCTCTTGTCCGCCAATAACGGCTGCATCGGGACTGAGGGGGCTCGATTTGGAAGGCGCAGGACTCAAGGTCTCAGACCCGCGCTGCGGGAATCCGTGCTGACACCGGGATCGAAGTAGTGGAGGGCATTAAGCCAGGTGTGGCCTCCGCGGTTAACCGCTACCACCCCGGGGCGCCCGGTGGCAGCTCCATCGCCACGCGGCCGCCCTGCTCGAAGTTGGCGGGTAGGCCCGCGGCGTGCATCATGGCGGCGTTGATGTCGCGGAAGTAGCGCTCCAGCAGGTTGCCGCGGCGGACCGCGTTGGTGCCCGAGGCGTGGTAGAGCATATCTATGGCCCGGGCCGCCTCGTGGACGCCGTGGGTGACCGCCAGCCTGCTTTGAAGTATTTCCTCGCCCAGGTCCGTCTTGCCGGACTGGACCGCGTCCCACATCTCGCCCACAGCGTGGAGCACGTAGGTCCTCGCCCCGCTGATGATGGCCTCGGCCCGGCCTACAGCCAACTGCACCGGCCCCCGGTCGCGGAGCAGGGCCGGGTTCATGGTGGTGGCCGATGCACCAGACAAGTCCAGGAAGGCATCCATCGCTCCCCGGGCCATCCCCAATGCGTTGGCCGCCAACAGCGTGAAGGCGGTGGCCAGCGCGGCGCGGGCGTTGAACAGCGGGGCGGTTTCAACGGAGTCGGACGCCAGCGCGAAGGTGCGTTCCGCAGGAACGAGCAGCCCCTCCACCGACACGTCGTTGCTGCCGGTGCCGTGGAGACCGATAACCGACCAGTTGTCGTGGATGGTGGCCGCACCGACAGGGAGGGACATCATCCGCAGTTCGGGCAGACCGTCGCTGTTGTAACGCGGCCCGTTCTCGTCGGTCACCACGCAGTTGAAAAACAGCCAGTTGGCGTGAAGGCAGCCGCTGGCGAAGTCCCAGCGGCCGTTGACTAAATAGCCGCCGTCGGAGATCCGGGCCGTTCCCTCGGGGCGGAAGGAACCGGCTCCCCGGAGCGCGGGCGGGCTTCCGACTATCTCACTGGCCGTGGCGGCGTCCAGCCAGCCCATGTACAGGGAGATGGAACCGGCTATGAGGCAACACCACCCCACGGAGCCGTCGGCGATAGACAGTTGCTCCACGGCGCGGAAGGCGGTCAGCGGGTCGGTTTCAGGCCCGCCCAAGGCCTTGGGAACATACATACGGAACAGCCCGGCCCGGTCCATCTGGTCAATGATGGCAGTGGGCAGCCGCCGGGATTCCTCGATTTCATTGCGCGACGCAACTATTTGTGGCCGCAGCGCCTTTGCTGCGGCCACTATGTCCGGGTTGGTTGAGGAGGTCATGGATACGCCCTCACCCTAACCCTCTCCCAGAGGGAGAGGGGATTCTGTGGCGGCTAGGCCGTCGTGCAGGCGATGGCCTTGACGTTGGCGGCCATCTCCGGGAGGTCGTGGCCCTGCCAGGTGGCGCCGCCGTCGTGGGTGCCGAAGACCTGGCCCTTGCGGGTGCAGAAGTAGACCTGCTCCGGGGCGCGGTCGTTGACGGCTATGCCGAAGGTGGTGCTGGTGGGCTGGACGCCTTGGTCGAACCGGCTCCAGGAGTCCCCGGCGTCGGTGGAGCGCAGTATGCCGCCCTCTTCGCTGCCGAAGTTCAGGCCGATACAGGCGTAGAGGGTGCTGGGATCGTTGGGCGCGACCTCGACGCCGCGGGAGTAGCGGATGTTGGAGAAGTTCTCGAACTGAAGGTCGTCCCAGGTCTGGCCCCGGTCGCGGGTGCGCCAGACGCCGGTGCGGTTGGAGATGAAGACGGACTCGTTGACGCCCACGGTTACGCCGTGCAGGTCCAGCAGGTCAACGTCGCCTTCGAATACGCTGTTGACGATGGTCCAGGTCTTGCCACCGTCGGAGCTGTGGGCCGCGCCGCCCACTTCCAGGGCCGCGTACATCTGGTTGGTGTCGCCTGCCTCGATGCCGAGGCCCAGGATGCGGGTAGCGAAGGCCATCTGCACCGCTTCGGGGTTGGCGACGGTGGACAGGTACTGCCAGTTCTCGCCGCCGTCGGTGCTCTTGAAGACCTCGGCGCCCTCTGTGCCCAGGAACACGATGCTGGGGTCGTGGGGATGGAACTTGATGGACCAGACGATGCGGCCCTCGGTCATGTTCATGCGCTCGAAGCTGTCGCCGCCGTCCTGCGAGCGGTAGACGCCGCGCTGGGTGCCGACGAAGACGGTGTTGGCGTCGTTGGGATGCACCACGATGGCCCGCACCTGCGGGGAGGGCGGCATACCCTTGGCCAACTTCTCCCACCGGGAGTCTCCGGATTCCTTGCGATACAGACCGTCGGCCTCGGCGCCGATGTAGATCAGAGTCTTGCCTGCCATAACGCTCTCCTCCATATCAGTCATTCTGTCCGGTGATAGCCCAATTTCAGCAGACACGCCCTTTATTGTCAATCGCGGCTTGTCGGCTAGGTGGTCGAGACGCGCACCCGACATTAACATCCACTACCCTTGGATTCTCGCTTTTGCGGGAATGAGGGACCGTAAGCTGCCATATGGAGTGGCGCGATGCCACAGTCGGCCGAGACCTTTCATGACTTGGCGGGCAAGATCGTATGACTCTTGGCGAAGGCGGTCGAATTCTTCGCGAAAGGATGGGTCTTCGAGCCAGCGGCGGAGGGTGCGCTCGGCTACGCCGGTGTCTCGGGCGGCCTGGGCCAGGGGCCGGGCGAGGGCAATCCTGGGGAGGGCGACCTGCTGGCGGAAGGTGAGTTCGGAAATTTCGATTTCCCGGCCATTGTCGGCCATTTCGGGCCGTTGAATCTGACCGTCGGAGGCGGGTGTAGTGTCCGAGTTGGGTTTGAAATCGGGGTTGCGCTTGGTGAGCTTGGAGCAGGGAGTCTTCTTTTGGTTTTCAGGCATCAAACATCGCGTGGCCTCAGTGGCTTTGTGGTTTAGGTCGGAGTGACATGGGGAACGGTGGGCCAGGTGCTTATTATAGCACAAAAGTTCTGTTAACTTGGCAAATGGGAAGAGGCGTTAGCGTTTCGAATCAGGTGGTCGAGACGGGTACGCGACATTAACACCCACTACCCTGGATTCCCGCTTTCGCGGGAATGACGGATCGTAATCTGGCAAACCACCTAAATTGGAACGCGATCTTGTCGGCGCTACAGGTCTAGCCGTCCCGCGCTAGGGGGTGTCGTCAAAGTAATTTAGTCCAAATCGCCATGGCCCGAATCTGGCAGATGGCCAGGTAAGAAAGGGAGTTCTTGGCATACCGGGTCGCCACTCCCCGCCACTGCTTGAACTCCAGGAAACCGTTCTCCACCAAATGCCGCAACTTGTACAGCGCCCGGTCGTAGTCCCGCTTTTCCTTCCGGTTGCTCTTGGGCGGTATCACCGGATTCATCCCCCGGGCCGAGGCCCCGGCCACGATTTCATTGGTGTCATAGGCTTTGTCCGCCAGCAGGTGTTCCGCCTTGATGCCCTCAATCAGGGGCAGCGCTTGGGAGCAGTCAGCCACAGTGCCTGCGGTCACCGCCAGCCTTACCGGCATTCCGTGGGAGTCCACCGCCAGGTGCAGCTTGCTGTTGAGCCCCCTTTTGTGCGGGCAATGGCTTGGTTGCCGCCCCGGGCCCCGGCGCTGTGGGGATGGGCCTTGATGTAGCTGGCGTCAATCATCAGCCATTCATAATCAGGGTCATCCATCACCGCCTCCAGCAGCCCGGCCCAGACGTTCCGGTCCCGCCAGCGGCAGAAGCGGCGGTGGGTGTTCTTCCAGTCCCCGTAGTCCGGGGGCAGATCCCGCCAGGGGGCGCCGGTGCGCAAAATCCAGAACACAGCGTTGATGAAACGGCGGTTATCTTGGGCCGGCCGGCCTGTCTTGCCCTTGCCGCCGGGGAGAAGGGGTTCCAAGATTTCCCATACCCGGTCTGAAATATCGTGGCGCCGGTGCGCCGGCGCTATGGCTACTGCTGGCATTGCCCAATCCTGCTGCACTAATTGCAATATCAGCTTATTATCACACTCTCACTTTGACGACACCCCCTAGGGTCAGGGCGCAGACTTTGGCGGCTCCGGCGTTCTTCAGGGCTCTGGCGCACTCCGACAGGGTGCTGCCGGTGGTGGCCACATCGTCAATCAGCAGCGCGGTCAGGCCGGTGGCGTCGGCATCGCAGGCGAAATTGTTGGCGACGTTGTTGCGGCGCTCCTCCTGCGTCCGGGCTTCCACCTGCGGGCGGGCGTTTGTGACGCGGATGAGCAGGTCCTCGCGCACCGGCAAGCCCAGGCTCTTGCCAAGCTGGAGGGCCAGCAGGGCCGACTGGTTGTAGCCGCGACTGCGCAGACGGCGCGAGTGCAGGGGCGCGGGAATCAGCACATCCGCGGCGACCGGGTTGCGATCCAGGTAGTCCGCCATCAGCGCCGCAAGCGTACCGGCGGCGACCCTCACACCCCGGTACTTGAGGGCGTGGACGGCTTCACGCACCGCTCCCTCGAACCGGAAGGGTGAGCGCATCGAGTCGAACCCGCGAGGGAATTGGAGGCACCAGCGGCACACGGCGCCGACTCCCGGCGCGGCGCAGATGCGGCAGTAAGGAGGTGTCAGCCGCTCCAGACCGTCGGCGCACTGCCCGCAGATGATGCCGCCCTCGCGCCCGCAGCCGGAGCAGTGGATGGGGAATATCAGGTCGATGGCTGACTTGGTTAGCCTGGACAGCACGGGGGTACGCCCTCACACTAACCCTCTCCCCGGGGGAGAGGGGACTTGTTCTGCCAGCGTGCCAGGATCTCGGTGTCGCGGGTGAAGGCGAGTTCCGGGAGCGCGTCGGGAGGGAAGAACGCGGTTTCCAGCGCCTCGGGGCCGGGCGCAAGTATGCCGCCGGTCTCGCGGGCGGTGAAGGCGGCGACGATTACCGGGTCGTCGGAAAGGGAGAAGAGGCCGAGCAGTCCGGTTACGGTTACTTCCAGTCCCGTTTCTTCCCAGGCCTCGCGGGCCGCCGCCGATTCCACGACCTCGCCTCGATCTACGAAGCCGCCGGGCAAACTCCACAGTCCATAGCCGAGGTCGGTGGCACGGCGAATCATGAGCACCCGGCCTTCGCGGGCGATGACGCAGACGGCGGCGACCTTCGGGTCGTAGAACACCACCCGGCCGCACTGAGGGCAGGCGGGCCGGTCCACGCCGAAGACTTCCCGCCGTTCCAACGGCGTGGCGCAGGAGGCGCAAAATTTGTCCTGGGAGGTGGTCAATGCAACCCTCGCCGCTCGCCGGAATCCCGGTGGGCGGCGGCTATAATGATCGCCATGCCTGCCTTCTTCACATCAGCCGACGCCGTGGCGCAAGGATGAAACTTACCGAGTGGGCTGGCCGGCCCCAAACTCACATCTTAGGGCTGTTGGTATCGCTGTTGGCCGTCCTGGCGGTCGTTGGCGTGATGGTTGGCACGTTGGAGTATACCAATACGCGGGGCCGGTTGCTGCTGACCGCCCTGCTGACGGGCGGATACTTCCTGACCTCGCTGCCCGCCACTGCGATGCCCCGCACCGGAGCAGGGCGGGGGCTGCGTACTGCGGCGCTGGCCTTGGCGATGGCAGCGTTGCTTCTGCTGGTGTCCGGGGTGTGGCTAATGCCCGACTCCGATGGATATTGGAAGGCGACAGCCATCGTCACGCTGCTGGCGTTAGGACTGGCCTGTTCTGGCCCGGGCCTGACTGGCGGACTGAACGCCCGGGAGGTTCGCGCCTTCGCGTGGCCGTCGGCTGCACTGCTGGCGTTGCTGACCGCGCTGGCGGGTCTTGGCATCGGTTTGGAAGTACGAATACCTTTCTATTGGTGGGCCTTCGTCTTGCTGGCGTTGTGCTGGGTGGCGGTGAGCGTCGCAATCCCGCTGGCATGGTATTGGCGGAGCAGGGGCCGCCCCCGTTAGCAGGGCGTCAGGTTGCCGCCAGCAACGCCTCCACCTCTGCCCGCGTCGGCATGGAGTCCTGGGCGCCGGTGGTGGTGACGGCCAGCGCTCCGGCGGCGCAGGCGACGCGCACCGCATCGGGCAGGGCCATGCCTTCGGCAAGGCAGACGGCCAGCGCGCCGTTGAAGGCGTCGCCCGCGGCTACTGTGTCCACCGCCACGACCGGGAAAGCGGGCTGAAATCCCGATAGCTCCGGCGTGGCGTAGTAGGCTCCCTGCGCTCCCAGCTTGACCACCGCCACCCCTGCGCCGCGAGCCAGGAGTTCATCCGCCGCCCGCGCCGCCGAGTCGGGGCCGTCAACGGCGAAGCCTACCAGCGCTTCGGCCTCGGTCTCGTTGGGCGTGATGACGCTGCTGAGTTGCAGCAACTCGGCAGGGACGGGACGCACTGGCCCCGGGTCCAGCATCACCGTCTTGCCCGCGGCCCGCGCCGATTGCGCTGCGGCCAACGATACGTCCATCGGGACTTCCAGTTGCAGCATCAAGGTGTCTGCGTTTTCGAGGGCCGCAATGACGGCGTTGGCCTGCTCCGCACCGCAGGTGGAGTTGGCGCCGAGTACCTGCACGATGCGGTTCTGCGCCGCGCCGTCGACGCCGATGGCGGCGATGCCGGAGGTCTCCCCCGGCGCTACGGCGATGCGTGATACGTCAACGCCCGCCGCGCTGAGGCCGTCCAGCAGTTGCGGGCCGAACATGTCATCGCCGATGCGGCCCACCATGGCGGTGCGCGCTCCCATGCGAGCCGCCGCGACCGCCTGGTTGGCGCCCTTGCCGCCGGCGTAGGTCAGAAACCGCTCGCCGGCCACCGTTTCCCCCGCTTCCGGGAACCGTCCGGAGTAGGTGACCAAATCCATGTTGATGCCGCCCAGCACTATCACCCCCGGAGTCTCGCTGCCGCTCATCGCCGGTTCGCTCCTGTAATACGATGATCCAACCTAGCATTGCCTGCCATGTGGGTCAATTGCACCCGATAGCCCGGCAGAGTCTGACAGTTGTTCCTGCCCCTTGCGGGAGAGGGTTGGAATGGGGGACGCCCCCACCCTAGCCCTCCCCCGAAGGGAGGGGGAACAATGGGAGGCTTGGCTGTCCCTTCGGTTAATCGCCGGGCTGGGCCGTCCTCCGTGCTATAATCGGCAGGTTGTTCAGGGTATTCCAAGTTGTTGATTTCGGAGACTGACGCATGGCCGCTGCGCTGGAAGACATCAAGGTTGTGGACTTAACGCGGACTCTGGCCGGCCCCTTCTGTACTATGCTGCTGGGCGATATGGGCGCCGATGTGGTGAAGATTGAGGAGCCGTCGCAGGGCGATGAGACGCGCAACTGGACGCCCTTCTGGAACAGTGAGAGCACCCAGTTCGTCACCTTCAACCGCAACAAGCGCAGCATGACCGTCAACCTCAAGGAGCCGGAGGGGGTGGAACTGGTGCGCCAGATGGCCGCCGACGCTGACGTGATGATCGAGAGCTTCCGCGCCGGCGCCCTGGAGCGCATGGGCCTGGGCTACGATGACATCAGCGCCATCAACCCGCGCATCGTCTACTGCTCCATATCCGGCTATGGGCGCACCGGGCCGATGGCCGATATGCCAGGGTATGACCTGATTATCCAGGCATACAGCGGGCTGATGCACCTGACCGGCGAACCCGACGGGCTGCCGCTGCGGGTGGGCTTCTCGCTGGTTGATTTGTTTGCCGGGATGATGGCCTACGGCACCGTCGTGACCGCTCTGCGCCAGCGCGACCACACCGGCAAGGGGCAGTGGGTGGAGGCGTCGCTGCTGGACGGACAGGTGGCGGCCCTCAGCTACCACGCCACCCGCTACCTGGGCACCGGCGAGGACCCGCAACGCATGGGCTCCGGTCACCCCAGCCTGGTGCCATACCAGAGTTTCGCATCCTCCGACGGCTACTTCATCCTCGGCTGCGCCAACCAGAGTCTGTGGGAGCGGATGTGCCGGGGCATCGGGCGCGAGGACCTGCTGGAAGACCCGCGCTTCGTCACCAACACCGAGCGGGTGGCCCACCGGGAGGAGTGCGTCGGAATTCTTATGGAAGTGTTCAAACACAAGAGCACCGAGTATTGGGTCGAGCTAATCAACGGCGCGGGCGTCCCCTGCGGCCCGATCAACCGCGTCTCGGAGGTGGTCACCAACCCGCAGGTGCTGGCCCGCAACATGATCGCCGAGATGGAGCACCCCAACATCCCCAACCTGAAGACGCCCAACTCGCCGCTGAAACTCACCGACTCGCCAGCCGTCATCCGCCGCCCGCCGCCCCTGCTGGGGCAGCATAACGACGAGGTTCTCGCCGAACATGGCTTTACCGCCGAGCAGATTGCCGACCTGCGGGCGCGAGGGGTGATTGGAGCCACTGAGTAGAATCCACGCCGGGACTTACAGAAGTAGGAGCAGCCGAGCCGCATGAAGAAAATCCGCCTGATTCACACCTCCGACACTCACCTTGGCGACCCCACTGGGCATCCGCGGGCCGAGGAGGTGCTGGCGTCGGTGGTGGACGCGGTGGAGCGGTTGGGCGGCGATGCGCTGCTGCTGGCGGGCGACGTGTTCGACAACGAGCGGGTTTCCGACGACGTTGTGGCGCGGTTCGTGGCGCAGATGGCCTGTTTGGACACGCCGGTCATTGTGTTGCCCGGCAATCACGACCTGGCCCATAAGACTTCGGTGTACCGCCGGGCGCCGTTCGAGGATGCTCCGCCCAACCTGAGCGTGTTCAGCGAGCCGGAGGGGGAGACGCTGGCTTTCCCTGAGTTGGGGCTGGAGCTTTGGGGCCGGGCGATGCTGTCACATACGCCGGACTTCCGGCCTCTCCGCGGGATGCCGGAGCCGACGGAGGGGCAGTGGCTGGTGGCCATGGCCCACGGGCATTTCCACTTCGAGGATGACCGGGACCAGCGTTCTTCGCCCATCTACCCCGAGGATGTGGCCGCCTCCGGCTGCCACTACCTGGCGCTGGGACACTGGGATCGCCACGTTGACGTGTCCCGCGGCAGCGCCACTGCCGTCTATTCCGGCTGCCCCTACGGCCCCATCGGCGCGCCGGAGCTGGGCGCGGTCTGCGTGGTGGATCTCGACCCGGATGCGGGAGTCAGCTACCGGCTGGAGCTTTTGGCGGGATAAGGGGCTTGCTTTTGGGAGCTTCAATCGCAACTGCGATTTTTCTTTAAGGGAGACCAATAAGAAACTATCTCAAAATCAACTGGCCCTCCTGCTATTCCGGCATTGCTGACCAAAGCCCATAGATTCCCGCGAAGGCGGGAATGACGGTGAATATGACGACACTCCCTGGTACAGTCTCGTCTCTGCGGAAGGTGCGTTCTAGCGACGGTCAGGATTGGGGTATTTTTGAACAGTTGAGGCCATCGGATAGAACGATCCTATGAAGTTGTTCGTTCCATTTGGGGCCGTTGAGGGTGTCAGACATTGCCGTGAGGCCAACCGGACACCAGATCGGCAGTTGATCTCGCATTAGGAGCAGAGGTGTGTCCGAGAATGCCTGCAATTGTTATCGATAGGAGGCCGCCATGAAACGGCTTACCCGCGACCATAAGATTTACGTGCTTGACCCCGACAATCCACCGGCCATCACCATTGATTCCGGCGAGGAGTTGATGGTGGAGACTTGGGATGCCTTCGAGGGCATCCGCGACCCCAAGGCGCTGGATGAGAAGCAGCTCAAGGGCCCGGCCATTGGCCCCATCTATGTCAACGGCGCGGAGCCGGGCGACGCTTTGCGGGTGGACTTCATCAGCGTTACGCCCCGGGCCAGCGAGGGCGCGGCCCACATGGTCTCGCCGGGGCGCGGGTTTCTGGAGCAGGAGTTCGACCGCGCTTATCCTACGGTGATGACCATCGAGGACGGCCATGTCGTGTTGCCCAGCGGCATCAGGCTGCCGCTGAATCCGTCAATGGGGCTGGTGGCCACCACGCCCACTTACCCGCAGCAGACGGCCAGCGACAGCGGCCCCTACGGTGGCGACATTGACATAAAGGAACTGGTCGAGGGCAGCACATTGTATTTGCCGGTGTTCGTTGAGGGCGGGCTGCTGGCGATGGGCGACTGCCACGCCGTCGTGGGCGACGGCGCGGTGGGCGGCACCGGCGCCGAGTGCGCAGCCGACAGCCATATCCGCGTCACCGTCGAGAAGGGCATGGGCATCGAGTGCCCGCAAGCCATGACGCCCGACTACTTCGTGGTGCTGTACTACGGCGAGGAACTGGGCCCAGCCATGAAGGGCGCCGTCCGCAGCATGGTGGACTTCCTGGTGCGGGAGAAGGGTATGGAACCCTATGACGCCTATACCCTGCTCAGCCTGGCCGGCGACGTGCGGATGTCCCGCACCTTCCGTCCGATCAGCCCGGTCAAGATGATGCTGGACCGGCGGGCGCTGGAGCAGTTGGGGTAACGAAGACGCGACTTGACTACCATCGCCGCGTGGCTTTCAGCGAGTAGGGCTTGGGCGCGATTGCGAGGCCGAACATCTCGTCCTCCGTCAGCGGAACGCCATCCGGCGTCTCGAAGCGGAGGCGGTGCAGCATCCGCGTGATGTGCAGCCAAACCGTGGTCTCGGCGAAGCGGCGTCCGGGACAGCGACGGTGGCCGGTGCCGAAGGGGAGGTAGGCCGGGCTGGTCAGTGCCTCCGGCATGGAGCCGTCCGCCTGTGGCAGAAACCGCTCCGGTATGAACTCGTCGGGCGTGTCCCAGTGCCGCGGGTCGTGGTGGATGGAGTAGATGTTGCCCAGCACCTGCGTTCCTGCCGGGATCAGGTAACCGCCGATTTCCGTGTCTTCAGACGCCCTGTGCGGCAGCCCAAGCGGACCTATGGTGCGGTAGCGCATTGACTCGGCCAGGCAGGCGAACACGTAGGGCAGGCGCGTCCGGTCGTCCACGGTGGTAAGGGTATCGGGTCCGATTACCCGATCAAGTTCCTCGTGTACTCTGGCTTGGATCTCGGGCCGGTTGGCCATGAGGAGCAGGAACCAGTTGACCGTCTGCGCCGAGGTGTCGGTGCCGGCGATAATCATATCGGCGCACAGGTCATTGGTCATCGCTTTGCTTATTTCGCCGGTTTCCTCCTTGGCCAGCATCACCTCTACCAGGCAGGTGGGCGCCGACAAGTCTACCCCGGGACGATTTCGTGCCGCCTCTGTGAGGGCGGTAATCACTTCCGAGCTGATTGCCGCCTGCCGGGTGGCTTCTTTGACGTTGTTGCTGGGCAGGAACCGTAGCCATGGGATGTAGTCGACCAGATTGGTAGCTGTGGCGCTGGCAAACAGCCAACTGATGTAGTTCAGCAGCCGTTCCCGCTGCTCTACGAACTCTGCTGATTCGTCCTCGTCGCGCCCGAACAGCGCCCGAAACATCAGGTTGGAGTTGCTCCGGGCGGTTAATTTCATAGGGTAGACCAGTTCGCCGGTGTCCCCCGTCTCTGCCATCTGCGCCACCAGCCCGTCGACCACCCGCTCGATGTAGCGCTCGCGGACGGTGTCGATGTTCCGCGCACTGAGAAGCTCCCGGTTGGCAAAGCGCTGCATCTGCCGCCAGTGGTCGCCGTATGGAGCCAGGACCAGGTCCTTCTGCCCGCTGAGTATGTTCATGATTTCGCTGACCCAGCGGTCGGCCAGTTCCGTCTTGCCGAAAGCCTCGTGCAACAGGGCCGGTTCGCTGATTATGACGGTGGGTACGCTGCCGAATCGCAGGAGGCAAATGTCACCGTAGCGCCTGACCAGCCGGTCTATTGCCAAGTGGGTATCGTTTCGTATTTCTAGAAGGGAGCCGAACACTGGCAATCCGCGTGGACCCGGAGGCAGCTTTCCCGGTGGGGTGGATGTCACTACGCTCATGGATGCCACCTCCTTTGGTTCCGCGGAACCCTCCAAAATGAAACCCCCGCCTTTCCACTTTATCAGAGGCGGGGGTTGGGCGACAGCGCGGGTTTGAGGTGAGGGTAGAACGCCCTCACCCTAACCCTCTCCCAGGGGGAAAGGGAACCTGGACCGGATGTCCCTCCGAGGGAGGTCTTAAGGTTTCTATTGTCCCTTGATGACGTCCGACATCCGCTCGGCAATCATTATGGTGGTGCAGTTGGTGTTGGCGCGGATGCAGTCGGGCATCACCGATGCGTCGATGACACGCAGATTTTCCAGCCCCTTGACGCGGCATTGCTGGTCAACAACGGACATCGGGTCGTTGTCCGGCCCCATCTTGCAGGTGCCGGAGATGTGCTGCGACGTGGACACCGTGCGCATCAGCCAGTTGTCCAGGGCATCGTCCGAATCGAGGTCGGCCGGGGTTGGCTCTATCAGCCCCTTGACGATGTCGGCGTAGTCCGGGTGGTCCAGGAACGACACGCACAGCCGCACTGCCTCGCGCATCCGGGCCAGGTCACGGGGGTCGTCTGCAAAGTAGTTGTAGTTCAGCTCAGGCTGCACGTTGGGGTCGGTTGAGGTAATCCTCATGTGGCCCTTGCCGTAGGCCAATTCCAGAATGGCGGTGAAGCGGATGCCCTCGGCCTCCAGCGGGTCGCCGGAGATGGGGGACGAGAAGGACGACGCCATAATCTGGATGTCGTTGCGCAGGTTGGAGCCGGTGGCGGTGTAGCGTAGCGCCACCTGGGTGCGCGGGTCCTGCGGATCCAGCGGGAAGTCCTCCTTGACCTCAATGGGCACACGGATGTTGGGATGGTCGCGCAGGTTCTGGCCGATTCCCGGAGCGTCCAGCACCACCGGGATGCCCAGCTCCTGCAGGCGCGCGGCGGGCCCGACTCCCGACAGCATCAGGATTTGCGGCGAAGCGATGGCCCCGGAACTGAGGATTATTTCGTCGCCCTCGACAGTGAACCTCTCGCCGCCACTCTCCACCTCGGCGCCGATGGCCCTATTCCCGTCGAACAGGACGCGGTGGACGGTTACGTTGGGCTTCACCGTCAGGTTCAGACGGTGCCGGGCGGCACTGAGGAAGGTCAGGGAGGTGCTCATACGCACGCCGTTGGGGTTGTTCATCGGGATGGGACCGACGCCGCCCGACTCAGGGTGATTCATGTCGGGGTCGTCGGGGAATCCAGCGGAGCGGGCGGCGCCGTAGAACGCCTGCTGCGCCGGCAGCCAGGTCTCCTTCGCGAAACGGCGCACCGGGATGAAACCTTCGGAGTTGTGGAAGTCGTCGGCGCCGAAGTCCATGTCGCTTTCCAGCTTACGCAGGTAGGGCAGAACGCTGGTGAACCCCCACTGGTCGTTGCCCAGTGCGGCCCAGGCGTCATAGTCCTCGGGCACGCCGCGCAGCAGCACCTGGCCGTTGATGGCGCTGGAGCCGCCGACTACCCGCCCGCGGGGCACTGGCATCGGCTCGGTCTGCAACGCCGTGGTATTGCCCTGGAAGGACCAGTTGTGCGGCGCGTCGATGGCCGAGGCGGTCTGGTCGTAACCGAACTTCAGGTCGTCGGGGTAAGCCTCGAATTCCGGGTAGTCCGGCCCCGCTTCCAGCAGCAGCACGCTCTTGGCCGGGTCTTCCGACAGGCGGCTGGCCAGCGTGCATCCGGCGGATCCGGCGCCTAGGATGACGTAGTTGTATTTCATAGTCTCTCCTTTTGAATTAGTCAGTTTACTGCTCAAGGTTACTGCTCAAGGAAGGGAACCGAGGGGCTACCCCATAAGATGCGCTGTGAAGAATTCGATGGTGCGTGGCCAGGAAACTTCTGACGCCTCCTGCTGGTGGCGCAGCCCGGTGTAGTCCATAAAGGCGTGGTCGGCGCCGGAGTAGATGTGGAACTGGTGCGCCACTCCCAGCCGCGACAACTCTGCGTCCAGCCTGCCCCGGTCCGCCGGCGACGGGTTTTCGTCGATTTCGCCGAAGTGGAACAGCACGGGGCACTCTATGCCCTCAGCCAACTGGAATGGCGTCTTTTCGCCGGCGCCCCAGGTCACGAAAAGGTTGCCGCCGTAGTAGGGGACACAGGCCCGGATGTGGCGGTTGCTGGCCGCGCCCAGCCAGGCTACGCGCCCGCCCATGCAGAAGCCGGTGATGCCGATGTGGTCGCCCTGGATGGCCGGATGCGCCCGGAGCCAGTCCACCGTGGCGTTGATGTCGGTGACGATTTCCGGGTCGCTCAGATGCTGGATGCGCCCCGTGCGGTTGTCCAGTTGCTCCTCGGTGAAGCGGTGGAACAGGTTGGGCGCTACGGCGGCGAAACCGGCCGCAGCCAGGTTGTCGGCCATATCGCGGATGAACTGGTCCACGCCGCCCCCGTGCTGGCTGACAATCACCGCCGGGAATGGCCCGCCACCCCTGCCGCTGGGGACGCTGGCGTAGACGTGCATATCCTCGCCATCCACCTGTATCGTTTCCCAAAATGAAGCCATAATTGACCTCCCATCAGCCGTCTAGTAGTAGATGGCATTATCGCATATTCGTAAATTTGGTTACGGAGCTCGCCAGAGTAAATTACATCCTGGGTAACAGAGATACATACCGGACAGCAGGCTATTCCGGCGCCTCTCCACGCAGTTGTTCCCGCAGCCGCCTCAATTCGGCCTCGGCCGCGTTGGCGCGTTGGGCTTCGGCGTTGGCGCGCTGGGCTTCGGCATCGGCGCGCGCCTCGGCGTCGGCGAGCGCCACGACCGCAGCTCCGAGCTGGGCCTTCGCTTCAGCCAAATCAGGCAAGTACTCACCGGCCATCGGATCGTAGAAACGCAGATGGCCTCGCTCCCAGCACAAGTCCAGCCCCAGGACCTGGCTGTGGCCCCAAACCATGCCATCATCGGTGGCAGTCAGCTCAATCGGCACATAGACCCCATCAACGAGGCGGTCTCCTGCCAGTGGGGCATCGTGATACCGGCCGCCAGTGCGGTCGAATCGCCAGTATTCGGTGACACCCAAACCGGCGTAGATGCCCGGCTTGACGGTGTAGTCCATCCGCCCGGTGCTTGCCGAGGCCACCTCCAGCACAAATTCAGGGGGTTTGCCCACTTCGCTGATCACGTAGCCGTTGCGGTCGTCCCTGATTGCTCCGGGGGCGACTCCGAATGCGACAACGCAGTCGGGCGCAACGTAGTCAGAGCGGTCGTCGGAAAACTGGCAGAGATAACCCTCGCTCCCTACCAGCACGTCTGAGCGTTCGCTAAAATGTTCCTCAAGGATGAGATAGGCCCGGGAGATATAAGGCATCTGGCGCATGGCGTCGGGTTTCCTTCGTGGGTTGGGAAGCGCCTCAACCTGCGCTTGCTGGCCGTCCGGTTGAGATTGTAAGGCCGGTTTCGTGGTCATCGCGTACCTCGCGCGGGGTAGACGCCGCGCATTTTCGACAGATTATAGCCGAGCGTGGCGGCGGCAACAAAATTCCGGTCAGTCGCTCCGAGACTTCCGTACCGCGCAATCGGGGTGTAGGGGCTAGTCGCGGAAGTTCAGGATGAACCTGGCGTCGGACCGCAGTTCACGAATGGCGGTCTCCTCGTTTGCCAGTTCGCAAAGACGTAAGCTATAGAGTGGCTATTGGTGCCGGAGTGGCTGTTGGTGCTGGCGTCGCCGTGGAGATTGGGACAGGCGTAGGTGCGGGTGTATCTGTTGGAACCTGTGCCACTGTAGGCTGGGCTTCTGTGGTCTGTTGCACGCCGGCGGAGATGGCCGCTTGGATGTTGGGCGTGGCTGTTGACGCTTCTGTTGGAACTGAGAGCGGCGTTGGCGTCACCACTACCGTGACGGCTTGGGAGCAGGCAGGCATGGCTAAAGGATGACTGCTCCTATGGTCGCCGGGAGAATCACTTTCAGCATGGCCGCCACGGTAGCATATATCCCCGGTCCTATCCACTGGCCGCCGCCATCTGCCACACGCACCCCTTACGTGGTAGGATACCGGCAACACTCGTCAGGGAGGAAAGTGGTATGGCCATGGATGTTCAGGTTTATACCCAGCCTGGTTGATTCTCCTGCCGGACTCTGGAAGAGTTCCTTAAGTCCAACGGCGTTCCCTACGAACACCACGACCTGCTCAGCGAGCCCGCCGCGGTGGAGCATCTGCGCAGCCGGGGCATCAAGTCGCTGCCGGTCACCATCATTGACGACAGCGAAGTTATCATCGGCTACTACCCCAAGAAGCTGATACCGGCCCTGAAGCTGGACGTGTCCGTCGACCTGTCGGGGAAAACGGTGTGGCTGGCCGAAAAGTACGGCGCGATAATGAGCGCGGCGGTGCGGGCCAACAACCAGTTCAGCCAGGAGCAGTTGGACACCATTGTCCCGTGGCGGCCCTGGAGCCTGCGCGACACGGTGGTGCATATCCTGGCGTTCCCGGAAATCGCCTACCTGTCGCATGAGGTGGGCAGCATGAGCTGGGACGATATGCAGGACCAAGACAAGCGGCTCGAAGGTGTCACCACCGCGCCGCAGATAGCCGAGTATGGCCTCAAGGTGCGGGACGACATCATCGCCTTCCTGAACAGCGGCAACGCCGAGGGCTTCGAGCGCGAGGTGCCGGCCCACTACGGAGGCGAAGTGACCGTTCTGGAGTTGCTCAACATCGTGCTCAGCCACAGCACCCACCACCTGAAGCAGGTTTATCACTACATGACCACCGACCTCGGCATGACCCTGGAGAACTCGGCGACCGACGCCGACCTTGACGGTATCCAGACCCCGGACGCCCTGATCTAAACGCTATGACGCAAGGGCGCGATGCCGCATTGGAAATCTTTGCGTCTTTGCGCCCCTGCGCCTTTGCGTTCCATTAAGGAGCCAAAGATGAAGTACGACTATATCGTGATTGGCGCCGGTTCCGCCGGTTCCATCATCGCCACGCGGCTGACCGAGGACCCGAACGTGTCGGTGCTGCTGTTGGAGGCAGGGCCGGACTATCCCGACTTTGAGCTGCTGCCGGAGGAAGTGAAGTTCGGTTACTCCACCGAAATCGACATCATGGTCAGCGACCACAACTGGCAGTTCACCGGCAAGGCCACCGAGAGCGCCCCGCCGATGATGGTGCCGAGGGGCAAGGTCACCGGCGGCTCCAGCGCCATCAACGGCCAGGTCTTCCTGCGCGGCGTGCCGGAGGACTACGATTCGTGGGCCGAGGTGGGCAACAGTGAGTGGGGCTATACCAATTGCCTGCCCTTCTTCCGCAAGCTGGAGACCGACACCGACTTCTCAGACGACTTCCACGGCACCGACGGCCCCATCGTGTGCCACCGCTTCAAACCGGAGACCTGGCACCAGGCGCAGACTGCCTTCTACGCAGCCTGCCGCGAGGCCGGGTTCGCCGACAGCCCGGACCACAACAACCCGGACTCCACGGGAGTTGGCCCCACGCCCTTCAACAACCCCGGCGGCGTCCGCATGAGCACCGCCCTAGGCTACCTAGACCAGACGCGCCACCGGCTGAACCTGACCATTCGCGCCGACTGCCACGTCCAGAAGATTCTGTTTGAGGGCAACCGCGCGGTGGGCGCGCGGGTGGAAAGCGGGGGCGAGACGTTCACCGTTGAAGGCGAGGAGATCATTCTGAGTTCCGGGGCCATCGGCTCGCCGCACATCCTGCTGCTATCGGGTGTCGGCCCAGCGGCCCAACTGCAGGAGTTTGGCATCCCGGTGGTGGCTGATTTGCCCGGCGTGGGCCAGAACCTGCGCGACCACCCGAACGTCTGGGTGACTTGGCGCACCAAGCCGGAGGTGCCGCTGGACGGGCTGTCCCCCCGGATGCAGGTGACGCTGCGCTACACCGCCGACGGCTCGCCGTTGCGCAACGATATGAAAATGTCGATGCAGTCCTTCGCCACCGAGCGCATCAACCGGGGCGGCGACCGCATGGAGCCGGTGGGCATCCGCATCACCAGCGGCATACAACTGGCGGCGGGAGCGGGCGAACTGCGCCTGCAATCGGCTGACCCGGCGGAGCAGCCGTTCCTCGACTACCGCTACCTGGAGGACCCCTTCGACCTGGAGCGGCTGCGGGACACGGTGCGCCTCTGCGTCAAGCTGGGCGAAAGCGACGCCTTCAACGACATTATCCAGGAACGCATCGAGCCCACCGACGCCGAGCTGGCCACCGACGAGGCCCTGGACGAGTACCTGTTCCGTGAGGTGACTACCTCGCAGCACATATCCTGCACCGCCAAGATGGGCCCCGCCGACGACCCCATGGCCGTGGTCAGCCAGTACGGCAACGTCCACGGCCTTGAGGGCCTGCGCGTGGCCGACGCTTCCATAATGCCCGATTGCATCCGCGCCAACACCAACGTGACAACGATGATGATAGGCGAGCGGATTGCGGAGTTCATCAAAGCGGGGAAGTAGAGCAGACCGCTGTCATTTCCACTGGACGCCAAAGGGCCGCGTTGGATTGATACAACGCGGCCCTTCTGCTTGCCCAGCGAGATCTGCCGCTCAGGTTCGAGGAGTCATCAGCCAACCCTGGCTCTTGGTGGCTTCGCTCATCCACTGTGAGTGGGACTCCTGACGGCCATCCGGAGGCTCCACGCCGAGGCTGTCGGCCAGCCGAGTCATGAAGTTGAAGGTGCAGGTAATCAGCACGATGGACAGGATCTGCTCATCGTTGAGCCCGTGGTTCCGAAGGCGCTGGACGTCGGCCTGGGCCATGGCGGCGGGCGTGCGGGTCAGCTTGGCGGCGAAGTCCAGCATAGCTCGAGTCTGGGGATCGAGTTTGGCCTGGGTGTAGTCGTGCATCGTGTGGCTGGCGAGTTCCGGGTCGCCGGAATGTTCACGGAGGAACCCTCCGTGAGCCATGGTTCAATAGCGGCAGTGGTTGGTCGCCGAGACCACCGTAGCGATGGCCTCCTCCTGCACCCGAGTCAGGGCGGAAGCGCCGAAGGTGACCGCCATGTTCAACTTCTGCACAGCCTCCATCGCTTGGGGCTGAATCGACATTACCTTGATGACTTCCGGCAAATTGACGTCTTCTTCACGAATCCAGGCCATTTAGTCGCTCCTGCGTTTGAATGCGACAGCAGAATGGAACGGCTGCTGTTCTATTGCAACAATAAGTCCCTGCAATGCGGGTCAAGTCTCGAAGTTGAGGCCCTATGCCCGCCCGAACCAGTCGGGGTGGACGGCTTGCAGGCCCAGTTGCGGCCAGGCGGCCGGGGCGCTGCATTTTTCGAGTCGCTCATCCAGGGGGAGGGAGTCGTCCCAGTAGTAGGCTATGATGCGGCGGCCATTCCAGTGGCTGGCGTCGTCGGACGCAATCCAGACCGCCGGTGACTGCATCGCCTCGGGCTGTATCAGGGCGTCGGCAGTGGCACCCTCGGGCGGCTGGACCATGTTGGTGGCGGTCGCTCCGCCGGGGGTGAGCACGTTTGCGGTTACGCCGGTGCCTTCGAGGTCCTGGGCCATGATGGACACCAGTGCCTCGTGGCCCGCCTTGGAGGGGCCGTAGGGCGCGCCGCCCTTGCGCCACATGGTGTCCATGCTGGTGGTGACGCCGATGATGCGCCCGAATCCCTGCTCTATCATGTGTGGCGCCACGGCGTGGGACATCAGGAACGGCCCGCTGAGATTGACGTCAATCACGCGCAGCCAGGCGTCGGGCGGAAGGGTCCAGAAGTCGTTCTGGCTTCCGGCGGCCCGCGTGCCGAACCCGCCGGTGCGGGCGTTGATGCCGGCGTTGTTGACCAGGATGTGCAGCCCGCCCATCTCGCTGATGGTGCGCCGCACGGCGCTTTCCACCGACTCCGGGTCGGTGACGTCGGCGATGATGGGGAGCACGGCATCATCGCCGCCGATTTCGCGCATATCGTTGGCGGACTGGTCCAGCCAGTCCTCGTTTACGTCCAGCATCGCCACCCGCGCCCCGGCCCGCACTAGGCCGGTGGTGATGGAGCGGCCCATGCCGATGGGGCTGGCCGCCCCGGTGACGATGGCGATTCTGCCTTCCAGCGTGTTGGATTGCGTGGTCATGGTTTGTTATCTCCCTTACAAAGGCTGGTTGACGGTCGGGGACTCCATCCGAGCCTTGATGAATGCCTTGGCGAATCCATGTTCGTCTTCGGATAGCCGATCTATGTTTACGACTTTGAAACCGCACACGACGCCGTCGCTGCCCATTAGGGCCAGGATATGCTCACTTTCAGTCTCAAGGTAGCCGCCGCCCTTGGCCCCGTACAGGTCGAAGAAGTGCTCGGCTGTGTTGTGACGGACGTTGATAACACCTCATCATTTCACCGGGTGCGCAAGCCGTCGTAATAAAGGCATCGTCAATGAGAATTTTCACAACCACGTAAACCTATCTATCTCCGAGGGGCGTATCATTGTGCCACTTGTAGTATAACCGGACGGCCTCCGGGTCTGTGTTGTCTGTGTTTGACCGCCGGATTACCTTGGCGCTTTATAGGGTCTCGCCTATCCTGTCCATCATCGGGGGCGTATCTTCGCGGGAACTAACGATGTGAGCGGTCCGCTCATTGGTCAGGTGAATCCGACGGCCAAAAATGTCCTGATAGACCTCTGCCATGTTGTCTAGAAAATTGCCAGCGGGTTCACGGGGGAGCCGGTGGCGTTCTTGAAACGCAATGGGGCGACGTTGAACATGAACTCGTAGCGGCCCAGCCGCTCGCAGGTTGCCGCGAGCTCCTCGCAGTTGCCCGCGTCTATGAGCCAGAGGCCCATGCCGACGATGCCGACCTTGTGGACGGGCAGACCGATGCCGGGGTAGCCGCTGGGTTCGGCGTCCTGGGAGGCGTCGCCGCCGACGAGGGATACGCCGCGCTCCTTGAGCCACGGCAGCGTCTCGGCGTGGAGGCCGGGGCGTCCGGCGGCGGGCGGGCCAAGCTCCAGGCGGCGCTTGTACCAGCCGAGGCGCAGCATCAGCGCGTCGCCTTCCTCTACCCGCACGCCCTGAGCTTCCTCGGCGGCTTCCAGGTCCTCGGTGAAGACAGCTTCTCCTGCCTCCAGCCACGGCTTGCCCTTGACTTTGGTGATGTCCAGCATCACGCCGCGGGTGACGATGCCGCTCTGGGCCTTGTCTATGTCCAGGCTGTTGGCCTTGGTGTCGGAATTAACGTCCGATGCAGGGAATCCGTTGTACATCTTGCCGTTCCAGACCTGGTGGCAAAGGCTGTCGATGTGGGTGATGGTCAGGCCGTGAAAGGACAGTCCGATGAAGTCGGAAGTCCCGCCCGGCCCTTCGTCGGGGCAACTGTCGCCAGCCCGGATCATGTAGTGGAGCGGCGGTATGGAGGTGACGTCGGGCGCGCCCTCCGGCACGATGAGCCGGGAGCAGGTGACGCTGATGCCTTCCTTGACCAGCGCGGCGGCCTGGGCCCGCTTGGCGTCAGTAATCAGGTTGAGGGTGCCGAGCTGGTCGTCGTCGCCCCACCGCCCCCAGTTGCTCAGGGTATCCATCCATTCGATGACCTGTCGTTCCGTGGGAATCTGCCGGGTAGTCATTTGGAGCCTCCCATTGGAATATTCGGTTGCCCAGCTATCTTAATACGCCCTTTGCTGGACTTTACGCATTTTAAGCGGCATAAGCGAGGGAATCTGCAATACGATGGTACAGAGTGGCGGGGAGTTTCTGTACATCGGAGTTGGCGGTCGATAGTGAAAAACCCTCCGACACCAACCACCAGTGGCTACGCACAAAGGTGATGTCATCCATTACTTTTCCTGGATTTTGCGTAAAGTCGAGCTTTGATAAGGGCCGTCAATCGGCGTGGAGCGTGTGCGGCTGTTGGGAGGAAGCCGGATTGCGGAATCGAAGGGAGGCAGCAGGGTTACAGGGGGTTGAGCCCGCCGATGGTTCCGTCAACGTAGAGGATCTCTACTGTCCGGGTTACGGCTGCTTCCAGTTGCGCGCGGGCTGGCTGGGCCAGCCCTTGCCCCAAGCGGTCCACCAGCGACGACACGGTAGTCCGCCCGTCGGTGATCGACACGAGGGCGGCCACCAGCTCGCTGCACGGCATACCTTCGGGCTGGGACACCGCGCTCAGGCTGTATCCCCAGACGAACTCGCCCTCGGCCAGCACCGGCTTGCGAGCTACGCGCACCCCCTCGGCCAGCCGGGGGACGGCGTTCAGCAGTTGATTGCGTTGGGGGTCCGACCGCAGGCCGTTGATGCGCTGCACCCGCTCCGCCCTTTCTCCCTCCACGGCGCGGACGCTGGCGACGAACTCGGCAGGCGCTTCGCCACGGTCCAGCACTGCCCGCTCGTAGCCGCGCGGAGGCTGGCCCGCGACGGCCTGGATGAAGCTGTGGCGGGGCGAAAACTGGTTCTCCCCGGTGATGCGCCGGGCTTCCCAGAAATAGGAGTCGGAGGTGAGATTGCTGGCATAGAAGAGCCGGGCCATCTCGCGGAACTGGTTGTATTCCTTGTAGTAAAGTTCCTGGTAGACTTCGCCGGCGCTTTCCCGCAACTGCTCGTCGCCCTGCTCGGTGGCCTTCAGCGCGGTGGTGGCGTAGGCGGCGGCCATTACGCCTGACATCAGCGCCAGATGCACCCCCGACGAGAACAGTGGGTCAACGAAACAGGCCGAGTCGCCGGTCAGCACGTAGCCTGACCCGGTGGTGCGCTCCGCCGAATAGGACCAGTCGCGCACCACCTTCGGCTCGGACGACCATCGTGCATTGGCGAGCTTGGCGGCGGTATGCGGAGCCTGCGATAGCTGTGAGGACAGGAATTCCCGCGCTCCCAGGCGTTGAATTCCCTCCTGGCCGGTGCGGTTGTCCACCACCGCGCCCACGCTGCTCCATCCAGTGTGCAGGGGGATGGTCCAGAACCAGCCGTGTTCGTAGGCCTCGATGAAGATGTTGTTTTCGTCAGGCGGGGGCAGCGGCTCGGCGCCCTCGAAATATGCGTACACCGCCAGGTTCTGGAAGAAGGAATCCCAGCGGCGCGTTCCCGTCTGCCGGGCCAGCAGCGCTGCTTGGCCGCTGGCGTCCACCACGAACCGGGCCGACAGTTCGCCAGGCCCGCCGTTGTCTGCGACATAATGGACGGTCGCCGGAGATCCAGGTTCGCCAAACTCTACGTTTCCAACCCGGCAGCCCTCCCGCACGCTTACACCGTTGGCGCGGGCGTTGTCCAGCAGTATTTGGTCGAAGGTCGGGCGCCATACTTGGTAGGCGTGAGGATACTGGATGCTTGTTTCCCGGAAGTGCCAGCTCCACGGCTCGGGGTCGCGGCCCCAGACCATACTCGCGCCGTACTTGGGCAAAAACCCAGCCGCCTGCACCGCCTCCATCGCGCCCAGCTCCTCCAACACAGGCATGGACGCGGGGAGCAGCGATTCGCCAACGTGCTCGCGGGGGAAGCGCTCGCGCTCCAGCAGCACGACGCGCCACCCCTGACGAGCCAGCATGGTAGCCGCCGCGCTGCCGGCGGGCCCGCCGCCGATGACGGCTATGTCGGGGTTGGAGTATGCGGTGTTCATTGCATTGCGCCAAAAATGCTGCTCTGCGGCGATGCCCCGGCCAGTATCTACCGTTGCTATGCCGTTACCAATGGTGGCTGCTACTCTTGCTCTTGCCGACGGCGCAGTTCCTCCTCTAGCTGGCTCAGCCGGGCTTCGGCGTCGCGGCGTGCGGCCTCTGCGTATTCCAGCGCGTCCTGAGCTTGCAGTTGGTTGAGCAGGAACTCCCCGGTTGACGGATCTCGGAAAAGCAATTCATTGTTCCGCCAGCAGAGGTCCAGCCCCAGCGTCTCGCAGTGGCCCCAAATCAACCCGTCAGATTCCGTGGTTACGGTGATGCGCTCGTAGACGCCGTTGACCAGGCGGTCTCCGGCCAGGGCGGCGTCGTGGTACTGCCCTCCGGTGTGGTCGAAACGCCAGTACTCTCCCACGCCGAGGGCGGCGTATTGCTCCCGCTTGATGGTGTAGTCGCGCCGGCCGGTGGTGGAGGATGCCACTTCCAGCACGAATTCCGGCGGCTTGCCCACCTCGCTTATCACGTAGCCATTGGTCGCGGTGATGCGCTCCGGGTCAACGTCGAAAGCCACCAGGCAGTTAGGGTATGGTGATCTGCGGATGTTATCCCGGTCCGGGCAGAGGTAGCCCTGCCCATTGACCAAGGTGCCCGATATGCGGCGGAACCAGGTGTCCAGTGTCTGGTCGGCGCGGGTGATGTGTTTGTTTTGCTGCATATCGGGAATACGGGGCGGGTCGGGCAGCGGCACAATGTCGGCAAATTGATCGCTGCCCGGGGTTTTCAATGTACGCTTGACGGTCATCGCGGCCCTCGCGGCGCAAAATGTGGCGCGAGTCTGTATTCACGGACTGAATTCGCCCTACTTTATCACTCCACGCTTCCCGTCGTCACATGAGCGAAAACCGGACTCCTTTGTGATTAAGGATAAGCATTGGGGTTTCTGCAATTAGGGGCGGGTTTCAAACCCGCCCCTAATTGCCAGATTGGCTAAAGGTCCGCCCCCTGCGAGTGTCGCAAGGCTGGATAGCCTAGTCGGCGCTGTGGCCGCCCTCGGCGCTGGCGGATTCGTCGGGGAAGGGCTTGCCGGTGGCCGGGTTGATCTCGAAGGAGCCGGGCAGTTCCAGTTCCTTGGCGATTTCTTTGACCGCCGGGATGACCTCTTCGCCCATCAGGCGCAGGCTGCGCATGGAGTCGTCGTGGGTCATGGCGCCGTCGCCGTCCCAGAAGAAGACGCTGCCGGGGCGCAGGTATTCCAGCACGTGGCGGATCTTGGGTATGACCGTCTTGGGAGTGCCGCAGATGATGGTGTAGTCGGCAATCTGCTGCTCATAAGCGCGGCCCAGAACGCCGGCGGCGCTGGCCGGGCCACCGCGGGCCGCGGTCGCGCTGCCCTGCGTGGGGAGCACCCGACGGCGGGAGGTCAGGCCCGGCAGGTTGACTAGCGCCGGGTTGGTGGTGCCTTCATTGCCCGCCAGGAAGGGGTTGCTCGGCCCCTGCACGAACTTGCGCCCGGCTTCCTCGGCCAACTCCTCGGTCTCGTCTACGTGCACCTTCCACAGGTACCCGAGGTTCTGCGGGCCGGACTCGTAGCCCAGCTCGGCGGCGGTGTCGTGGTAGAGCTGGAAGGCTGTCTTGGTCGGCTCAAGCTCGGTGGAGAGCATGATGTAGGGGATGCGCTTTTCGGCAGCCCACATCAGCGAGTCGCGGCTGATTACGCCGGGGAGCCAGACCTGCGGGTGGGGCTTCTGGTAGGGCCGCGCCCACGGGTTGACGTGGCGATACTGGAAGTGCTTGCCTTCCCAGCGGAAGGGGCCGGGGGTGGTCCAGGCCTTGATGATGAACTCGTGGGCCTCCTGGAACCGCTCCCAGTTATAGGGCGGGGGCGCATTGTGGGCCACGCTCTCGCGTCCGGTACCGCGCACCCAGCCGGAGACCAGCCGCCCATGGGAGATCATGTCGATCATCGAGAGCTGCTCAACCAGCCAGAGCGGGTCGTCCCAGATGGGGATGATGTTGCCCAGCAGCACGATCTTGGCGCGCTTGGTGATGCGGGCCAGGATGGACGCCTCGACGTTCATGGCCCCGCCCATGCAGAAGGGGGTGCCGTGGTGCTCGTTGAGCATGAGGCCGTCGAAGCCCATCTCCTCGGCGTAGACCTTCTCGTCGAGGTAGCGGTTATAGAGGCTGGCGCCCAACTGAGGGTCGTAAATCTCGTTGCTGACGGTCAAGTCCATAATGGGCTTGCCGGTGGCGCCGAAGTACCCGGATTGCGGGTCTTGGTAAGGCCGCTCGGTGAAGTATCCGATGTGCATGGTCTACTCCCTATCATCGGCAATATCCGCCTCTTCTTCGAGCTCAGGGCAGGCAGGCGGCCCGAGCGCCGGTGGCGGTGATTGCGGGCATTATAGCATCCCTGCCAATCCCGCCGCAGGTCGGGTTATTGCCGGTGATTTCAGTGTGCGGGGCTACCGGAAAATGTCAGCCAACGGCAGGGAGAATCCGGGGAGCAATACCTCGTCGGCAATCACGCCGTCGCCAGTGTAGGTGATGGTGCTGCTGTCGGCGAGGTGGACCACCACGCTGCGGCTGGACGGGTATGCGACCCAGACCCGCTGGGATCCGGCGGCCAGGTATTCGCCAACCTTTCGCGCTATCTCAGCCGCCGAATTGGATGGCGAAACTATTTCGACGGCTATATCAGGCGCTCCGGTAACGAATCCAGTGCTCGGATCCTCTCCAGCATGGCTGGAGCGCAGATTGAAAGAAACATCCAGGCTACGAACGATGTCCGGATGCTGGCGCACTCGGTAACCGGTTTCCACGCCCCCCCTGCCGATCCCGCGCTGACGAGAATAGACAAAAAACGCTCCGCTGATGTTGAAAGCGGTGTCTCCATGCTGTTCGTTGACCGGGTCCATTTCCACCACCTCGCCGTCCACCAGTTCGTACCTGCCGTCCTTGTGGCTGTAGAGGCGGAAGAATTCGTCGGCGGTCAGTAGCGTCTTCGGTTGAGTCATGGTCGCTCGTCCTTCCGGGAGGCTATCGGTCTGGCCAAAATTATGGACGAAGCCGGGCCTGGCTAGGAGTCGGGCGCCCAGCGGTGGGGGGCGGAGGCGAGGCGTCCGAAGCCAAGTTCCTCGCACAGAGCTTCGTACTCGCCCCGGCGCACTCCGTTCCAGCAGACATCAGAGATAGCGGCGCAGATGGGGACGTCGCTGCGGAGGGTGGCCAGGTCTCGGTAGAGCAGGGCGTTGTCGTACTCTTGCGCCAGTAGCCCTTGCAGAGCGGCCATTCCCCGCACCGAAACGTCCCAAGGGGTGTCTCTGGGGATGTCTTCGAGATGGCCGTAGCGCGACAGCACGGCGGCGGAGGACTTGGCTCCCCAGCGTGGCAGGCCCGGGATGCCGTCGGCGGCGTCGCCGGTCAGCGCCAGCAGGTCGGGGATGGACTGCGGGGGGACGCCGAATTTGGCGGATACTCCCGCCGTGTCGACAATTTCGCTCCGGCGGCGGTCGAGGCACACTATGCGCTTGCCCTCAACGAGTTGGCCCAGATCCTTGTCCGGGGAGCAGATGATGATGCGCTCAACGGCGGGGTCACCGCGCAGTTGAGCTGTCGCCGTGGCGATGGCGTCGTCGGCCTCGAACTCCACCATGGGCCAGATGCAGACGCCCAAGGCGGCCACCGCCCGCTCCGCCAGCGCGAACTGCGCCAATAGGTCAGGCGGCGTTCCCTCACCAGTCTTGTAGCCTGGGAGCAGGTCGTTGCGAAAGGAGGGGATGACGCTGTCGAATGCGCAGCCGATGTGCGTAACCTCGTTTTCCCGCAGCAGGCTGAGCAGGCTTTGCACCAAACCACGAACCGCGCCCACCGGCTGCCCGCCCGGGGATTCCAGCTTGGGCAGCGCGAAGTAGGCGCGGAAAAGCTCGTAGGTGCCGTCAACCAGGTAGATTTCCAATCGTATTCCTCTTTGTGGACGGTTCACCGGCGAATGTGCAGGGGCGCACAACCGTGCCCCCCGTGATTATCGAGCAGGTCACTCGATGAAGTATACGAAGCGGAACCGGGGTATTACCAGCGGGGAGAGCGGCCACCCCTTGATGTAGGGCTTGATGAGGTAATGGTCGCCCTTGGAGTGATACAGTGGGGCCCAGGGCGCGCCGTCCAGAATCATTTGCTCGGCCTCCCGATAGAGAGCGAAGCGGGCATCCTGGTCCTGTTCCACGCGGGCGCGCTCCAGCAACGCATCAAGTTCCGGGTCGCTGTAGTGGGTGTAGTTGTTGTCGCTTCCGGTGTGGAATAGCACATCCAGAAAGTTTTCCGGGTCTGGGTAGTCGGCAATCCAGCCCAGTCCGCCGAAAATCTGGAAGCGCTTCTGGCGGAGGTCTTCGAGGTAGGTGGCCCACTCGGGTTGCAGTAGGTCCATCTCAATGCCCAGCTGCGCTTCCCAAGTTGCGATTATGACTTCGATGATCGGGTCAACGGTCGAGCCAAAGGAGCCGGGCAGGGTCATGGTGATGTGCGGGTAGTTGGCGGTGTCGCTGCCGTACTTGGACTCCGCCAACAGTTGGCGCGCCTTCTCCGGGTTGTACTCATACCCCGACAGCCCGGGGTTGTAGCCGGGAAAGCCGGGCGGGAGTATCCCCCTGGCCGGCACCACCGCGTTTTCCAGCAGCACCTCTGTCAGGGTTTCCCGGTCGATAGTATAGTTGAGCGCCAGGCGGACGTTTACGTCGTCAAAGGGCGGCTCGTTGGCGTTCATCCCAATGTATGCCACGTCGAACTCGGGCGGCCCTTGGTGGAACTGGTCATTCAGCGGGTTGGTTGGGTCTTGGAACATCTCCAGCGCGGATATTCCGACAGCTCCGGCGTGAAGTTCGTCGTTCTCGTACATCAGCAGGCTATCGCCGCCCGCCAGGTTGAATTCAACGGCGTCCAGCATGGCCGGGCCGAGATGGTAGCCGTCGAAACGCTCCAGGCGCATCAGCACGCCGGGGTTGTATTCGGTCAGCATGAAGGGACCGGTGCCGTTGGGCGTCTTCACCCAGTCCCGCCCCGTTTCCACGTTGGCGCGGTCAACTACGAAGGATGTGGGGTAAGTCAACTTGGACAGGAAGTAGGCCTTGGGCGCGTCGATGTCAATTCGCAGCGTCTTCTCGTCGATCACGCTGATGCCGGAAATCGAGTCTGCTTCGCCGTTCAGCTTGGCCTCGACCCCCACTATATCGCCGAGGAAGGTGTCCACTGCGGGGGCCTCGGTGGCCGGGTCGGAGGCGCGCTCCAGAGACCATTCCAAGTCGATGGCGGTGACTTTGCGCCCGTCGTGGAAGGTAACTGAGGGATTCAGGCGGAAGATGTAGCCCATGCCGTCGGCGTCAAGCTCCCACTCCTGTGCTATGTCGGGCACGATGGCGAGGTCGGGGTCGATGGTGAGTAGCCCGCCAAAAACCTCCAGTATGTAGCGAGAAGAAGTGACGTCGCCGGTTTGGTGAGGGTCGAGAGTGGGCGGGTCGCCGCCCAGCAGCTTCAGTACGCCGCCCTCGACGGGGGTTCCCTTAAGTTCCCTCTCACCGGAAGAAGCCGTACCGCCGCGCGGCTCTCCCGTGGGCTCCGGCTCCGCCGTGGGCGCACGGGTGGAAGTTGTGGCAAACATCGAAGTCGCGGTGGGGGCAAAGGTTGGCGAAGGGGCCACTGTCGCCACGGGAGTCGGCGTGTCAGGAGTCGGCTCGGAGCCGCAGGCGGCCAGTGCGCCGAGCAGCAGGAGCGCCGCCAACAGTAGGGTGATCCTCATTTCTTATACCCTCCCGGAGAGAGTAACCTGAGTATGAATTCTGCCGAGGCCTTGGGGGTTTGCCGGTGAACACAAGCGGCTGCGCCAAGAAATGCTTGGCCTCTTTCCCCGGACAACGATTTACAGCCAGACAGCGTATCAGCGCGGTGGCCGGTTGTCACTCCCATTATCTTGTAATTCTCCCTCTCCCTTCAAGGAGATGGCTGGGGTGAGAGTGATTTCGTCGCTTCAACGGGCTTTGGTTCTCACCTGCGAATGCCCTCACTTTAACCCTCCCCCGGAGGGAGAGGGAACTATGAAAAGACCCGGTGGTTACTCCGGCGCGGCCCGATATGATCTGACGATTGGTTTATAATCACCGCACCAACACCAGTCAGGCAAGGAGATTTCCTGTGAAAGAGATACTGCTGGACTACTCGAAACAGTGCGGCGATGAGCCGGAGAAAGGTCACAACCGCTGGCATCCCGACATTCCTCCTGCCGTTCGCGCCGACGAGGGTGAAGAAGTTGTGATGCAGACCCGCAACGCCTTCGATGGTCAGATTACGCCCAACACCCAGGCGCCGGATTTATTGCGTACTGATCTTGGGTTGGTGCATCCGCTCACAGGGCCGGTCTACGTCAACGGCGCAGAGCCGGGCGATCTTCTGGAAATTACGATACTGAACATCGAGCCGGCCTCGTGGGGCTTCACCACCATCTTGCCCGGCTTCGGCTTCCTGCGCGACCTGTACACCGAGCCGTTCATCTGCCATTGGGAGATGCGCGACGGATTCGCCCAGTCGGAGCAGTTGCCCGGCGTGCGCATTCCCGAGGCGTCGTTTATGGGCACCATCGGCGTGGCCCCGTCGCGGGCGCTGCGACAGGAAATACTGCTGCGCGAGGACGAGTTGCTGCGGAGGGGCGGGGCGGTGGTCGGCCCGACGCCCGCCGGGGCGGTGCCGGCCCACGAGCCTTTCGCCTCAGAGGGGCTGCGCACCATACCGCCCCGCGAACACGGCGGCAACGTGGACATCAAGCAGCTTACCGCCGGAACGCGGCTGATGCTGCCGGTGTTCACCGAGGGGGCGCTGTTCTCCGCCGGAGACGCCCACTACGCTCAGGGCGACTCGGAGTGCTGCGGCACAGCCGTCGAGATGGACTGCACGCTGCACGTCAGCTTCCGGGCGCTTAAGGGACAGGCGGTCAGCCGGGGCATAAACTTCCCCTACTTCGAGCGCGACGACTATTTCACCAGCCCGGAGATGGCCGCGCCGCGCCGCTTCCTTGCCGCCACGGGAATGTGCATCGCCGATGGCCGCAACGAATCGGAGAATGGCACGTTGGCCTCCCGCCAGGCCCTGCTGAACATGATTCACCTGCTGATGGAGCGTGGCTGGAGCCGCGAGCAGGCCTACTGCATTTGCAGCGTGGCCGTGGACCTCAAGGTCAGCGAGGTGGTGGACGTGCCCAACTTCGTCGTGTCGGCCTTCCTGCCGTTGGATATTTTCGGGTAGGGCAGGCGTTGGCTATCGGCGGAAATGGCCCCGGGATTCGATGAGAACGACGGGGCCATAAAATTCAATGTCGTATTCGTTGACCAGTCGGATTAACCCGCGGATCTTCGCGCCGGCAGGAAGATCGTCGTGCAGGACAAATAACCCTGGCATCGGCAATCCGGCTCTTACCCGGTGTTCAGCTATACCCCCAGCCCTCCCCTCCAGGGTCTTTCGATTCTCAAGGAGCAGAAATTCCGAGGAGGGCCAGAGCCTCCAGAGGCTTGTAGCTGTAGTGTCGCAGCGCCGCCGCGATATTGGTTGCCCCGGTTTGTCGCAACAGCCCCAGTGTCGTGTTGCGCAAGGCCGCCATCACCTGGGGCACCGACCCGCTCCTCACCTGGGATGCGTCCTCTTTCATCGTCACGTCCCGCACGTAATGCAGCCGGTTCTCGATCTCCCAATGGCTCCGCCACAGGCACAGCAACTCTTGGGGCCCAGCCTGAGCCGGACTCAAACTGGTGATGGCGTAGGCCAACTCCTTTCTGGTCGCTCCCTTACGGGTCACCTTGCGCTCCACACAGCACACCTGCCGTACCTGGGGCCAGTCCAGATACTCATTGAGGGCGGTGGAGGTCCACAGGGTACGCTCTTCCCAACGGTCGCCGTGCCGCCCGCACTCCCCAGCCGTGGCCAACTCTTCCCCCCAGGGTGGTTCGGCAAACAGCAGGGCAATATCGGCCCGCAGGGTAGGCTGGTTATCCTTCACCACCCAGAAATAGTCACCGCCTTGCTCCACCACCTGCCGACTCAGGTTCTTCTGGGCATACAGGGCGTCCCCAGTTACCACCCGACCGGCCAGATCAACCTGGCCCAACAGTTCCGGCGCCACGCTCAACTCCGCTTCCTTCTCCCCTACCCCCCTTTTGAGCCAGGGTCAGGCCCAGTTGCTGCCCATATAGCGCCACCAGATGCACCCCAGGCAGTTCCTCGCCATGAATGCCCCGCAGACTTTTCCCGTCAATGGCCACCGCCTGCGCCCGGTCGCCCAATTCCTCCTGGGCCCACTCCTGGAGCGCCGTCTCGAAAGCCTCCCGGTCCAACCGTTTGAAGACCAGATGCAAAGTGGATACCGCCGGGGTCTTGCTCCCTTTGAAACCCAGCCTGGGAGCCAAATCGCCATGCTCCCGGCCCCATTGGTGAATGGCGTAGAGGCTGTGGCAGTTGGCCAGCATGGCACAGACCGCCAGGGTTAGAATCGCGGGCAAGCTATGGCGTCTTCCCAAAGGACTGCGGGGGTCCGGCACTTGTTCGAAGGCCTTCACCAGCCTGGACCCTAGATTTTCAATTCTTTCCTCCATTTCCTCATGTTATTCTCTCGGTTCAAGAATCGAAAGACCCTGCCCTCCCCTCCACCAAGCTACCCGGCCCTACCGGACATAAGGTATACTTGCCGCGGCCTGACCCCTGGCATCAACCTTGAAGGAGCGGATTCATGCAGTTTGGACTCTTGTACGAAATGCAGCGTCCCTATGACGACGAAATAGACTGGCACGCGCTTTACCAAGAAACTCTGGAACAGTGTGAACTGGCCGATCAGGTTGGATTCGACAACCTGTGGTTTGTGGAGCATCACTTCCTTTATGGCTTCTCCGGGTCTCCCTGCCCCGAGGTGATGTTCGGGGCGCTCTCGCAGCGCACCAAGAACATCCGCATCGGGTTCGGCGTGTCCATTCTGCCCAACCATCACCCGGTTCGCATTGCCGAGCGGGCCGCGATGGTGGACCAGCTCAGCCACGGGCGGGTGGAGTTCGGCACTGGCCGCTCCAACGCCTACGAGCAGCTCGGCCAGGGCATTGACCCCCGAGAGACCCGCGACCGCTGGGACGAGGCCATCAATATGATCCCCCAGATCTGGCAGTCCGAGGGCGAGTTCTCCTGGGAGGGCAAATTCTGGAACGTGCCCCCGCGCCGGGTGCTGCCCAAGCCGTACCAGAAGCCCCACCCGCGGATGTACCTGGCCTGCACCCAGACCGAGAGCTTCCGCCTTGCCGCCCAGAAGGGCATCGGCGTGCTGTCGTCGGCCTCCTACGCCGTGGATGTGCTGGCCAACCACGTCCAGGTGTACCGCGACGCCATCAAGGATGCGGACCCTGTGGGCGCGGAGATCAACGAGTTCTGGGGCAACAACGTGCATTCGTTCTGCGCCAAGGACGACCAGGCAGCGAAGGAGCTGTGCGCCGAGTCGATGAAGACCTTCTTCGGCCCGGACAAGCCCTACATCGCAGGCCGCATCAATGCCTATGAAGAGCTTCTGGAGGCCTGGGGCGGTGTGCCGGAACATCTCAAGGCCGACTTCGGACGCTGGCTGCGCCAGTCCGACGAGGACCACCAGACCCAAGCTGCCGAGGCCGGCATTTCGCTGGACAGCGGCCCTGGGGCGGCGCGGGCGGCGGTGGCCCAGCTCGACGCCAATACGCTCGCTGACCGCGGCGTCATCATCGCCGGCAACCCGGAGAGTTGCATCAAGACCATCAAGACCTACGAAGACATCGGCGTCGACCAGGTCATGCTCATCATGCAGACCGAGACCATCCCCCATGATAAGGTGATGGAATCCATCGAGCTGTACGGCAAAGAGGTCATTCCGGCGTTCCGCAACGGCAAGTAAGGCCGCAACTTGAACCAGGAGGAAACCGGCCCCCGCCAACCTCGGTTGACCGGGGGCCAAAGTTTTGGCATGACTGACAAAACTCCCCACTACGGCCAATTCTCGCTGGAGTTCTACCGGGAACGGGCATCGGAATACGCGGCGTTGCGTCAGGTGTTCGCCAACCGCTCCCACCCCGAATTTCGAGAAGACCGCGACCTGTATCGGCGGCTGGCGGAACTGGCGCGCCCTGGCCCGGGGCTGGATGCCGGATGCGGCGCCGGGGCGTTGGAGATGTTGTACCTGGATCAACTGGGATTCGAGATGTTCGGGCTGGACGCGGTGGCAGAGAACGTCCGGGTCGCCCGCAGCCTGCGCCCGGAGTTCGCTGACCGCCTGCGGGTTGCCGACATTCAGGAGCCGTTGCCCTTCGACGACTCCAGCTTTGAGGTCGTTCTGTGCAACGCGGTCATTCAACATGTTCCGAGCGACATAGTATTCGCCGGCGTGCTGCCCGAGTTCGCCCGGGTGCTGCGGCCCGGCGGCGTGTTGCAGTTGATGTTCAAGCCGGGGCGTGGCGTGGAGACGGCGGTTGACGGGGCCTACGGCAGCGCGGGAGTGGCCCGCAGCTTCGTGCTGTACGATGAGCGCGAACTGTTGGAGGCTCTGTCCGCCCTCGGCCTGCGCCTTATCGAAGAGGAGGCCGAGGGGAAGATGGGCGGCCTCCTCTACTTCGACGACAACAAGCCCATGCGCCACTGCGTCTTCTGGGCCAGGAAGGGCTGACCGCTACCCGCCTTTTGCCCCAGCAATGTCGCGGCGAAGGAAGAGGACGATGGCGGCGGCGGCCAGGACTACAGCGTAGATGGTCACGAAGATGAAGCCGTGAGCCATTTCAGATAGATCGCCGATGGTAGAGATGGTGATGCCTTCGTCGCCTCCCTGCACGCTCTGCCAGGCACCGACGTTGGGGCCGAGCAGAAAGGCGAAGACCCGGTCGGACCAGTCGAAAATGGTCAGGATCGGAACAAGGACAATCGTCTCGGCTATGTAGTACCCCATAGACAGGCCAACGCCGACCCCATTGGACCCGGTCAGCACTACGACGAACAGCGCCAGCATGATGTAGGGAAGGAAACCGTATATCATCCTGCCGTACAGCGCCAGCAGGTTAATCCACGAAATGTTGCCGTAGCCTTCGACCTGCGGGTCGGCGGTGAGAACGGCCTCGGCGATGAAGCCGCTAATCGCCACAGTTACGGACAGGACGAGCAGAACGGCGGCAGTGAACAGCACCACCACCGCGACCTTGGAAGCCAGGAACGGCCAGCGTCCGGCGCCCCTGCTCAGCACCGGGCGCAGCGTGCCCCAGCCGTATTCCCCGCCCAGAACGGCAGCAGCCAGAATAACCGCAATGAACGGCCCGAAAAAGGCGGAGAATCCCAAGCCATTGGCGATATTCTCGGCCGGCGACTGATAGGACACCTCGTCGCCCAGAGTGGCCACCAGCCAGAATAGAAGCTGCTCCATCACCAGGACGAAGCCTAGAAATATCCACGGCATCCAGCGCCGCCGCAGCTTGAACCACTCCCAGCGGGTCAGCAGGGCCACCTGCATCGCCATTGCCATCAGGCCACCTCGCTGCGGGATGAGGATTCATCGGTAACGTCGAGGAAATACTGTTCCAGCGACATCTGGGCCGAGGTCATTTCCGCCACGTAGACATCGTTGCGGCTCAGGGCGGCGGTTATCTCCCAAGAGCGTTCGGGAGCGACGCCGGCCACCAGATAGCCGTTGGCCGCGCTCACGCTGTCCACCCAATCCAGCGCGGTCAGGATTTGGTTGGCCTTGCGGTCGTCGGTAGTGCGCAGGCGCACCTGCGGCTGCCCTCGCTCCTGCAACAGTTCGGCCACGTCGCCTTGGGCGATGAGCCGCCCGTGGGACAAGATGGCGACGCTGTCGCAGAGCAGCTCAACCTCATTAAGCAGATGGCTGGACAGGATCACGGTACGGTTTTCGCCGGCCAGCCCGCGAATCAGCTCCCGCACCTCGGCCATACCCGCCGGGTCCATACCGTTGGTCGGCTCGTCCAGCACCAGCAGTTCCGGGTCGCCCAGCAACGTGTAGGCGAGTCCCAAACGTTGCT
This sequence comes from Dehalococcoidia bacterium, assembly GCA_965226875.1. Taxonomy (GTDB): domain Bacteria; phylum Chloroflexota; class Dehalococcoidia; order Lucifugimonadales; family UBA3495; genus VXOI01. The sequence goes on from OZ245439.1 coordinate 991,745, forward strand.
TCATACCCAGCGAATAGGTCTGGAACTTGTCGCCGCCGCGGTCGCCCAGGCCAACCTGCTCCAGCAGAAGGTCAAGTTCCTTGGGGTCGCCGCGCCCGGATATGTCTTGCCCGGATATGCCTTGAAAGTAGGCCAGGTTGTTGCGGCCCGACATGTAGGGGTAGAAGGTCGGCGTCTCGATGAGAGCGCCGATGCGGTGCAGTTGCCGCTCCAGCCCGCCCCTCTCGGGCGGCGCGCCGAACAGCGTGAAGCTGCCGGCGGTGGGGCGCACCAGCCCCAGCAGCATACTCATTAGCGTGGTCTTGCCTGATCCGTTGGGCCCCAGCAACCCGAAGATGCGCCCACGGGGAACGCTGAGCGACAGCCCGTCCACCGCCAGCACGCGGCCGTACCGCTTGGTCAGCCCGTCGGTCTGTATAACCGTGTCGTTCATTGCTTTCTCCGAACCTGCCGGCATCCAGAATATGCCGTTGCCGAATTCCGTACAAGGCGCAAGGCGCGTATACCAAAACTCCCATCCCCGTAATTCCGTCCTTCCTCGTGATGTCGGCGAACAGCGGAAATGACGAGGTGGATTGCGGAAATTCAGCGCCTGCCAACACCCGCCAATCAGCCAACTTCCGGGTGAGCGCTCCAGGTCGCGAACGGCTTGCCGGATGCTTCAAGGGTGACGCCGGCGACCTCGCTAGGAGACAGTTCAACCGGAGTCGTCGGTCCCAGCTCGATTCCGTTGGACAGGTGAACCTCGACCCGGACGCGCATTAGCGTGCCGCTGGTGACGTTCTCGACGGTGCCGGTGAAGGTGTTGCTGCCGCGGTCATAGGAAACAATCAGCCGGGCGCCGGCCCTAACCTCATCATAGATATCGTCCAGAGCGTACTGGACGCTGGACTCTTCGTCGCCTTCACCCGATTCAGAGCCTTCGTCATGCTCGCCCGATGCGGAGCCTTCGTCATGCTCGCCCGATGCGGAGCCTTCGTCATGCTCGCCGGATTCGGCGTTGCCGCTGGAATCACCGGACCCAGTGCTGCGGACAGGCTCAATTGTGGCGTCGCCGTTGCCGCTGCAACCGGCCAGGATGGACAGGGACAGGATGCTGATTATGGTGAGGGTGGTTGCCAAATATTTCATGGGTTTTCCTCTATCGAGTCGCGAGTCGTATACTATACGCCCTTGGCCTGAACGCCGGATGCTTGCCGGGACGGGGCTAGGAATTGAATGTGACGGAGGCAGTGATGCAACTGGGAGCCATCTTTCCGCAGACCGAAATCGGTGTAGACCCCGCCGGAGTGAGAGACTTCGCACAGGCCGCCGAGGACCTGGGCTACGAGCATCTGCTGGTGTTCGACCACGTGCTGGGCGCCGACGCCAGCAAGCGCGAATCGTGGGAACGTCCCTACAGCTCGGTGGACACATTCCATGAACCCTTTGTGCTCTTTGGATACCTGGGGGCCATCACCCAGAAGCTGGAGTTCGTCACCGGAGTGCTGATCCTCAGCCAGCGGCAGACTGTCCTAGTGGCCAAGCAGGCAGCCGAGGTTGACGTGCTGACCGGCGGCCGCCTGCGTCTGGGCATCGGCGTCGGCTGGAACGACGTGGAGTACGAAGGGTTGGGCGAGAACTTCGGCAACCGTGGCCGCCGCTCCGCCGAGCAGATCGAGGTCATGCGCCTGCTCTGGACTCAGGAGGTCGTGGACTTCCACGGCCGCTACCACGACATCACCCACGCCGGCATCAATCCCCTGCCGGTTCAGCGTCCTATTCCTGTCTGGTTCGGCGGCGGCGCTCCTCAGGTGGTGCGGCGCATCGGGCGCACGGGCGACGGCTGGTTCCCCCAGTTCCAGCCCGACGGAGAGGGCGCCGAGCGTATCGCCGAGATGCGCCAGATCGCGGTGAACGCGGGCCGCAACCCGGCGGACATCGGCATCGAGGGCCGCGTCGGTATCGCCTCCGACAGTCCGGACAGTTGGGGCAAGCTGGCCGAGGACTGGGCCAACGTGGGCGCGACCCACCTCTCGGTGAACACCATGCGGGCCGGCCTCAAGGGCCCCGACCAGCACATCGAGGCGATACGGCGGTTCAAGGAAACCGTCTCCGGGTAAGGGCCAGTCCGTCTCCTTCTGAAGAGACAGGAGGATACCTTCAGCCAAATAACCTCCTCCGCCGTTTTGCGTCGTGGCACAGTGCTCGCGCCGTGCCACGACACGTAACGCAATACTTTTATGGAGCGTGGAGTTCAGACATTAGGTTGTGTTGACATTTTGGTTATGATGCTTGTATGTCAAATGTTAAGTTGCCAGCAGAACAATGGGACAGGATTCTCGATTTCCTGCGTGGCTGCGCCGGCCTGTATGTCGCTCAGGAAGAAGATTGCCAGCGATTTGTCGAGGCTGTGCTGTGGATTAACCGCTCCGGCGCCCAATGGCGGCTGCTTCCGGCCGAATACGGGAATTGGAACAGTGTCTATAAACGATTCGCCCGTTGGGCTGACAAAGGCGTCTGGGAACAGATGCTTCAACATTTCTCCGGCGACCCGGACCTGGAATACCTGATCATTGACAGCACGGTGGTTCGGGCGCACCCATGCGCGGCGGGGGCGCCCAAAAAAACGGGGGACAGGCTTGCCAGGCTCTGGGCCGCAGCCGGGGCGGGTTCAGCACCAAGATCCACGTGAGCGTGGACGGCTTGGGCAACCCCTTGCGATTCATCCTGACCGGAGGGCAACGGCACGACATCACCCAGGCAGAGGAATTGATCGCCGGTTACGCTGGAGAGCAGGTGCTGGCTGATAAAGGATATGACTCCCAGGAGTTTCGCGAGCACATCCTGGCCTTGGGCATGACTGCGGTCATTCCGCCCCGCTCAAACCGGAAGGAACCCGCCGGCTATGACCGGCATCTGTACCGGGAGCGCCATCTGGTCGAATGCTTCATCAACAAGATAAAGCACTATCGCCGGATATTCTCCCGGTTTGAGAAACTGGACACCAGATACCTGGGCTTTCTGCATTTCACCGCCGCTCTCATCTGGTTGCGCTGAAATGTCAACACAACCTAGTGACTGCGGAGATCCTGGGAGCGGTGCGGCGCCAGGCGGTATTGGGCGATAGCCGGAACGCCAATTGACGTCTGCTTGACGTGCGTCGCGGTACAAAATGACGGCCATCGTATAGCTGTCAGCCTGACGCTACGTAATTTGATTACTGCGCCTCGCAATGCTACGCTGATTATTGCATATTGCGGAAATGATTTTCTCGATGAGTCAGGGCCCTTTAATTCCCCCTTTCCCTTGGGGAGAGAGCTGGAGCGAGGGTAAAAACCGGGGATGACACAGTGTTCCCTCACCGACGAGGGCACCCCCCACCCTCCCCGGGAGGGAGAGGAAACAACTGAAAGGCGTTGCTGGAGGAGTTCGGCCAATGGCGGGATACATGATTGGCAATATCACAGTCACCAACCCGGATACCTTTGCCGAGTATGGCAGACAGGTTCCCGGCACCGTCGCCGCCTTTGGCGGAACGTATCTCGTGCGGGGCGGCACCCCCGAGAAGATTGAGGGGAATTATGACCCCGTCCGCATCGTCGTATTGCAGTTCGAGAGCGTCGAAAAAGCCAAGGAGTGGTACAACTCGCCGGAATATGCGCCCTTGAAGGAAATGCGCCTGAAGGCCTCCACCGGCGACCTCTATTTTGTCGAGGGCGTCTAGTCGGGCGCACCGGCCAGTGAAGGTCCGCCCGTAACCGGCCCATGACAACGGACGTTAAGGACACCGAAAGTGTCTCGGCTTCGCTGAATATCGGCGGGATGACCTGCGCCGCCTGCGTCTACCACGTTGAGCGCGCCTTGAACGGCGTGCCGGGCGTGGTGAAGGCGAGCGTGAACCTCGGCGTGGAAAAGGCCACGGTGGAATACGCGCCCGGCATCGCCGGCCTCGACGACCTGCGCCGCGCCGTGGAAGAAGCTGGCTACTCCGTCGAGTCGGCGGGCGGCCAGGAGCGCGAACTGGAAAGGCTCTCCAAGGTCCGGGAGGTGCGCGAACTGCGCGACCGGCTGGCAGTTGCCACCGCCGGATCCCTGCTGCTGTTCCTCGGCGCCTTTCAGGGCTTCCCCTGGGTTCCAGGCTGGATGGAGTTTGGCTTCTATCCCTTCGTGCTTTGGGCCGTGGCCACGCCGGTGCTTTTCTGGGCTGGCGCAGGGTTCTACCGCTCCGGTCTGACGGCGCTGCGACACGGCTCCGCCAATATGCACACCCTCATTGCCCTGGGCACCGGCACTGCCTACGGGTACAGTGTCGCGGTGGTGTTGCTGGAGACCGCCGCTCCCGCTGTGCTGGCCAACGCCGGCTTAGACGGCAAAATTTTCTTCGAGACCTCCACCGTCATCATCGCTCTGGTCCTGCTGGGTCGCTATCTGGAGGCGAGGGCGCGAGGGCAGACCTCCGAGGCCATCCGGAGGCTCATCGAGCTTCGCCCCACTACCGCGACGGTTCTTCGAGACGGCTTGGAAGCCGATATTCCAGTCGAGCGCGTGGCCGTGGGCGACCTGCTGCTGGTGAGGCCCGGAGGGTACGTCCCCGTTGACGGGGAAGTGACCGAGGGACACTCGTCCGTAGACGAATCAATGTTGACGGGCGAGAGTATGCCGGTGGAAAAATCCACCGGAGATCAGGTGTACGGGGCGACGCTGAACCGGAACGGCGCCCTCCTCTATCGCGCCACCCACGTTGGAGAGGAAACGGCTCTGGCCCGGATTATCCATCTGGTGCAGGACGCGCAGGCTTCGCGGGCGCCGATCCAGCGACTGGCCGACCAGGTGTCGGCCCGGTTTGTTCCGGCGGTGGTGGCTGTGGCTGCCGCGTCCTTCCTTTTTTGGCTGCTGTTGGGCCCGGCTCCCGCGTTGACCTTCGCCGTGCTGGTGTTCGTGGCTGTCTTGATTATCGCCTGCCCGTGTGCCCTGGGGTTGGCCACGCCCACCGCTATCATCGTCGGCATCGGCAAGGGCGCGGAACATGGGGTGCTGGTCAAGCAGGCCCTAGCCCTGGAGACCGCGCACAAGGTGGACACGGTTGTTCTGGACAAGACCGGGACCCTGACCACAGGAATGCCGGTCGTCACCGGTCTTACCGCCAGGGGAGTGAGCGAAGAGGAACTGCTGGCGCTGGCGGCGTCTGCCGAGCGCGGCTCGGAGCATCCGCTGGCCGAGGCGATTGTCGGTGAAGCGCAACGCCGGGGCCTGGCCCTCCTGCCGGTGTCCGGTTTCCAGAGCATCCCCGGCAAGGGCATTGAGGCGCAGGTAAATGGCGAGACGGTCCGCATGGGCACCCGGCTGCTGATGAACGAGAGCGGCGTTATGCTGGACGGCCTGTCTCCCCTGGCCGATTCCATGGCCGGGCAAGGGATGACGACGATGTTCGTGGCTGTCGGCAACGAGGCCAGGGGGGTCATCGCTGTGGCCGACACGCTGAAGCCGGAGGCGAGGGACGGTGTAGCTCGCCTGAAGGACATGGGGTTGTCGGTGGTGATGCTCACCGGCGACAACGCATCCACGGCCTACACCATCGCCAGGCAGCTTGGCATCGACCGGGTGGAGGCTGAAGTCCTGCCCCAGGACAAGGCCGAGATTGTCCGCAACTTGCAGCGGGAAGGCCGGGTGGTGGCAATGGTGGGGGACGGAATCAACGACTCCCCCGCCCTGGCCCAGGCAGACGTGGGAATGGCCATGGGTGGAGGCACGGACATCGCCGCCGAATCGGCAGACATAACGCTGATGCGCGGCGACGTGCGCAGTGTGGCCACTGCCCTTGAATTGAGCCGCCAGACTATCCGCACGATCAGGCAGAACCTGTTCTGGGCTTTCATCTACAACCTGCTGCTGGTTCCGGTGGCGGCCGGGGCGCTGTATCCGGTCTTTCAGTCTGTGGGTGGGGTGCCCGGGTCGCTGGAGTTTTTCTTCGGGACCCAGGGATTCCTGAACCCGGTGCTGGCGGCCTTGGCAATGGCCTTCAGTTCGGTGACGGTGATTACCAATTCCCTCAGGTTGCGCGGGTCTGGAATTCAGGCCCGGATAACGGAGAAGAGGTAAAGACAATGGCCATAGCAGTTGACCCGGTCTGCCTGATGGAAGTCGATACGGAGAATCCGCCGGGGGGGCAGAGCGAGTACCAAGGGACTAGCTACTATTTCTGCGGACCCGGCTGCAAGGTGGCCTTTGACCGCGACCCGGAGCATGTGCTTTCCGGCGAGGGTGTGGTGACGATGGAGCACGGCAGCCACGGGCATGGCGAATCCCGCCCGTCCGAGGGCGGCGGAATCATGGGCTTCTTCCGGCGGCTCTTCGGCGGCAAGTCCCTCTCCGATTGATGAGTCAGCCCCGAATGATGGGCAGGTGCTGCCCGTAACCGACGTTCACCCGGATGTCGTGGTGTTGGCGGGATGCTGTGCCAGCAGGCTCTCGGGTACTGCCACGTCCACTTCGGCAACCACCGCGTGGGGAGCGAACACGTAGGGTTCTATTTTGTCGCCTCTGTACTTTGACCCCACGTACAGCAAGCCTTCCATAGCGTCTTAGCGTTTGCCAGCGCTCTTCTGCCGTACTCGCCTACGCTGCCTTGCCGCAGCAGCGCTTGTACTTGCGGCCGCTGCCGCAGGGGCAGGGGGCGTTGCGGCCCACCTTGGCGGCGCCGGAGGGCTGCGCGTTGCGGTTGGAGCCATTGACGGCCTGCATCGGGCTGCCCGCGGTCCCATTGCGGCGGCGGTTTCGGCTGTCGTTGCCGCCCAGTTCAGCGGCAAGTTGCGCGGGGTCAATGGACAGGTGGAACAGCGTGCGAACCACGTCCCGCTGGATGCGGTTCTGAAGGTCGTGGAACATCTTCTGGCCCTCGCTGCGGTACATGACCAGCGGGTCGCGTTGCCCGTAGGCGTGCAGACCGATGCCCGTGCGCAGGTTCTCCATCGCCGTCAGGTGCTGCACCCAGTGGGAATCTATGGCGCGAAGCAGCAGGAACCGTTCGGTGAGCCCCATCTGCTCGGTTCCGACGGCCGCCTCCCTCTCGGCAAAGGCGGCTTCGGCGTGGGCCGACAGGATTCCGCCTATCTGGTCCACGCCGTACTGGAAAATCTTGTCCTCATCGTCCAGTTCCGCCGGAACCGGGCAAATTTGACCCAGGTCGTCAATCAGCCCTTCGCAGTTCCAGTCGTCGGAGTGGCGGCCCGGCAGGTATTGGGCCACCAGGCGGGCATACTCCTGGCGCAGCATTTCCAGCGTTTTATCCCGCAGGTTGCCTTCGCTCAGGGCCTGGTGGCGGTCGGAGTAGATCACCTCGCGCTGCTTGTTTAGCACGTCATCGTATTCCAGCAGGTGCTTGCGCATGTCGAAGTGGTAGCCTTCGACCTTGACCTGGGCCCCACTGATGGACTTGGTGACCAGCTTGTTCTCCACCGGGGTGTCTTCTTCCAGCCCGGTCCAGCCCATGACGGTCTTGATGCGGTCGCCGCCGAAGCGCTGCATCAGCTCGTCTTCCAGCGACACGTAGAACTGGGAACTGCCGGGGTCGCCCTGGCGCCCGGCGCGGCCACGGAGCTGATTGTCGATGCGGCGGGCGTCGTGATGCTCGGTGCCGACGACGTGCAGCCCGCCCAGGTCCACCACGCGATCGTGTTCCGCCTGCCAGTCCTCGCGGAAAGTGTCGGCGCCACCCAAAACGATGTCGGTGCCGCGCCCGGCCATGTTGGTGGAAACGGTGACCGCTGCCAGTCGTCCGGCCTGGGCGATGATGGTGGCCTCTCCCTCATGGTTCTTGGCGTTTAAGACCTGGTGAGGGACGCCCCGATTGAGTAGACGATCGCTGAGAAACTCCGAGTCCTCGATGGAGGTGGTGCCGATGAGCAGCGGGCGCTGCGTCTGGTGCATTTCTACGATTCTGTCGGTGACCGCCTTCCACTTCCCCTCATGCGACTGGTACACCAGGTCGGAATGGTCATCCCGCTTCATGGGCACGTTGGTGGGGATCTCCACCACTTCCAGGCCGTAGATGCGGAAGAACTCGTCGGCCTCGGTGGCGGCGGTGCCGGTCATGCCCGACAGCTTCTCGTACATTCGGAAGAAGTTTTGCAGCGTGACGGTGGCGTAGGTGATGCTCTCCCGCTGGATCTTCAGCCCTTCCTTGGCCTCCACCGCCTGGTGCAAGCCGTCGGACCAGCGCCGTCCCGGCTGGAGCCGCCCGGTGAACTCGTCGACGATGACGACCTCGCCGTCGCGGACGACATATTCCTTGTCCCGCTGCTTCATGACGTAGGCATTGAGGGCGTTCTCCATGTAGTGGACCAGGTGGAAGTTCTCCGGGTCGTAGAGGTTGGAGGTATTGGTCCACTCCTCCATCTTGGCGATGCCGTCTTGCGTGAGGGAAATGGCGCGGGTGCGGTCGTCAATGGTGTAGTCTTCCGTCGAGTCCAGGCGGGGCACCAGCCGCGCGAAGTTCTGGTATAACTGGACCGGCTCTTCCGCCGGGCCGCTGATGATGAGGGGCGTGCGGGCCTCGTCAACCAGGATGTTGTCCACCTCGTCAACGATGGCATAGTGCAGCTCCCGTTGCACCCGCATCGCCTCAGTCAGAGACATGTTGTCGCGCAGGTAGTCAAAGCCGAATTCGTTGTTGGTGCCGTAGGTAATGTCGGCTCGGTAAGCGTCGGCGCGGGACACCGGGCGCAGGAAGGGCAGCTTCCCGCCGTCGACTTCTGGGTCGTATACGAAGGCGGCGTCGTGCTGGAGACAGCCGACGCTCAAGCCCAGGGCGTGATAGACCGGCCCCATCCACACCGGGTCGCGGCGGGCGAGGTAGTCGTTGACGGTAACAACGTGAACGCCGCGCCTGGTCAGGGCGTTGGCGTAGACTGACAGGGTGGCGACAAGGGTCTTGCCCTCGCCGGTCTTCATCTCGGCAATCTTGCCTTGGTGCAGCGCCGCGCCACCGATTAGCTGCACATCGTAGTGCCGCTGTCCCAGATTTCGCCGGGCCGACTCGCGCACGGCGGCGAAGGCTTCGGGCAGCAGGTCCTCGAGGCCCTCGCGCCCTTCCAGCCGTTGCCGGAATTCGCCGGTCTTGGCTCCCAACTGCTCGTCGCTGAGCCGCTGAAACTCCGGCTCCAGCTTGTTGACCGCGTCCTTGACGGAGGCCAGCTTCTTCAGGGCCTTTTCGTTGGGGTCTCCCAGTATTTTCTGAAGAACTGTGACCATATTTGTCTATATCCTGAAAAAGAATTACCGGGCGGGATGCAGCCCGCCCGGAAGAGGATGGGCGGATCAGTACGCCCTTACTCTATCATTTCCCGCAGGGGGAAGGAAATTCAGGGCATCTTGGCCAACGCCGGATGCGCCGCGCCCCGCAGTTCGTCCAGGCCGCCGATGCTGTTGGCAGCCATATATTCCCGCAGGCCGTCGAGGATGCGCCAGGGCGCCCCGAGGTTGATGAGATTGGCGCTGCCTATCTGTACGGCGCTGGCCCCCGCCAGGATGTATTCGATGGCGTGTTCGGCATCGAATATCCCGCCCACCCCTATAATCGGCACGTCCACCACCTGAGCCGTCTGGTATACCAAGGCCAGCGATACGGGCCGCAGCCCCATGCCCGACAGGCCGCCGGTGATGTTGCCCAGCACCGGCCGCTGAGAGGCGAGGTTGATGCGCATGGCGGGCAGCGTGTTGCAGATAGTCAGGGCATCGGCCCCGCCGTTCACCGCCGCGCGGGCGATTTCCGTGATGTCCGGCACGTTGGGGGCCAGTTTGGCCAGCACCGGCAGGTCGGTATTGGCCTTGACCGCCGACACGGCGTCATGGGTCAGAGCGGGGCTATGGCTGAACATCGCGCCGTTCTCTATGTTGGGGCAGCTCAGGTTGAGTTCCAAGGCGCAGATGCCCGTCGCCTCGCCGGTCATGGCCGCCATTTCGCCGAACTCTCCGACGCTGTGAGCGGAGAAGCTGAACAGCACCGTGGCGTTCCACTGGCCCCATTGGGGCGTCCATTCACGAACTGCAACTTCGATGCCCGGGTTTATCAGCCCTATGGCGTTCAGGAACAGGTGGTCTCCTTCCTCCCACGCTTCCCGGTATGACGGCGGGAACCAGCGCGGCTCCGGGTTGCCCTCCCTAGCCTGGCGGGTGACCGTCTTGGGGATGACCGCGCCCAGTTCGTGGAGCGGGTAGTTGCCGATGAGTCCGCGGCCGTAGCCGTCGTAGCCTAAGGTCCCCGAGGCAATCATTACCGGGTTGGCCAGCCGGAGACCTCGTGGGTGGCGTGGGGCCAAGTCAACCTGTAGGCCGTCTTTGCCTGTGCCATCCGAATCTGCCATGTGCTGTCCCTCACCATGTTTCACCACGGAGTCCGCAGGGGGCGTGGAGGTCAGACCGGTATCTGGCCCGTTTGCGCTCCCTGCGGGTTCTCTGCGTTGACTGGCTTGCTGTCCTGTCTTATTCCTGCGGCACCTCGACGTCATCCGCCAGGCCGATCACCGGGGTGGCTGCCTCGGTGGTGGTTGCCTCGGTGGTGGCTGTCCCCTCTTCCTCCTCGTCGTCATCGAAGAGGTCTTCTTCCAGGTCCTCTTCCTCGCCATCCTTGGCGTAAGTGCGGGCGGCCTGCGCCAAGCGGTCAAAGCCGTCTTCCAGGTCGAGGATGGGACTGGTGTCTTCTTCTTCGACCGTGGGGCCGCGCAGCCAACTGCCCGGAGCGATGGCGCTCATGTCCAGCGCAGGCTGGGGCCGGAGGAGTTCCTCCATCCCCGGGATTTCCACCTGGGCGGGAATGAGCCGGCCGATGATGACGTTTTCCTTCAGGCCCAGCAGATAGTCCTGCTGGCCCTTGACTGCCGCCTCGGTCAGCACCCGGGTGGTCTCCTGGAAGGAAGCGGCAGACAGGAAACTGTCGGTGCGCAGCGAGGCGCGGGTAACGCCAAGCAGCACCTGCTCGGCAGTGGCCGGTTCGCCGCCCTCGGCCAACACCTTGGCCACCTGATCCTGGAAGGAGAACTTGTCCGCCACCTCTCCCGGGATGAGTTCAGTATCGCCAGGCTCGGTGACCTGGACCCGCCGGAGCATCTGGCGCAGGATGATTTCGATGTGCTTGTCGTGGATGGTCACACCCTGCGACTGGTAGACCGCCTGCACCTGGTCCACGATGTAGGACTGGAGGGCCTCCTTGCCCCGGATGCGGAGAATGTTGTGGGGGTTCAGCGGCCCGGAGGTCAGGGGGTCGCCGGCGGTGATCTTGTCGCCGTCCTTCACCATCAGGTATGCGGAGGCGGGGATGACGTGTTCCCTGGTCTCCACATCGTCCCAGATTACCGTGATGAAGCTATCGCCCAACTCCACGCGGCCGCTGACGGTGGCCTGTACGGCCACGCCCTCTGAGATTACCCTCAACTCGCCACCGGTCAGTTCCACGCGCCCGGAGACGGTGGCGGTGGGAACCAGGGAGGACTTTTCGCCTGATCCCTCCGGCAAAGAGGCCAGCACCATGCCTTCCGTCACCTCTTCCCCGTCGTCCACCAGCAGTTCCACCCCTTCGGGGAGACTGAACTGCTCGACCTGCGGAACTTCGGCCAGCACGTCGCCCGCTTCCACCAGGTCGCCATCGCCGACAATGATCCGGGCGCCTTCCGGCAGAGGGTATTCCTCGCGGACTTCTTCTCGGAAGACGACGCGCAGGACGTTATGCTCCTCGTCGCTTTCCAGCTCGACCTCGCCGTCGATGTCGGACAGGATGGCGGCGTTCTTGGGGACGCGGGCCTCGAAAATTTCTTCCACCTGCGGCAGTCCGCCGGTGATGTCCAGGTTCTGGGCTTCCACGTCCTGCCGGATTACGTCGGCCTCACGCTGGAGGTCATTGCTGTGCCGGTTGGAGCTGCCGAGGATCCGGTTCAGCTCGAAGGCCACCCGGAAACGGTCTTCGTCGGTGCTGTCGTCTTGCTCGACCCGGTTGACCGCCTCCTGCAACTCTGTGGATGCGCTGGAGCGGTGCAGGTCCTCCAGGATGCGCTCGATCACGAGTAGCAGCCTTCCCTGCAACCGGGCGTCGGCCCCGGGTATATCCTCGATCATCTTTCTGATTTCGCCGATCACCTTCTGGAGCTCCGGGATAACCAACGTGGCGTCATCGCGCAGCCGGGTGACCGCGGCCTGAAGCTCTCCAAGGGGAGTTTGCCGCACGTCCTCAAGAATCAAATCGACCTGGTCGGGCAGCTCGTTGGCCATTTGGCGCAGGCGGTTCATGGTATCCCGCCGCTGGTCGCGCCTCTGGCCGACGGAGACCAACTGGGAGTTCAGGCTGGAGTTGAGGATGTTGACGTCTCGCTGGATCTGGGAAACCAGTTCCCGTGCCTGGGACAGGGACCTGACTTCACCGAGACGGCTGAGGTCGTCGCGTATCCAGTTGATTTGCCCCCTCTGGTTGCGGGCTTCGTTGGTCTGCTCCAGGTAGCCCAGCGCCTCGGCCATCCTGGTGGCCATGGTCTGGCGGTCGCTGGACACGTTGAGGCTGAGTTCCTCCTTGTCCTCCCAGATCTTGCCGGTGGAGGGGATACTGCGGCGGAACTGGGCCAGTTGCTCGCGTATCTCCACGGGCACGGCCTGCAACTCCCGCACCCGGGCGAGCACTGCTTCGTCCAGGTCGCTGTTCCTGCGGCGGACGCCGCCGGTGTGGAACACGCGCATGGTTAGCTGGGTGCCCGGCTCGCCGATGCTCTGGGCGGCGATGATGCCCACGGCCTGCCCTTCCAGCACCGGCTGGTCGGTGGCCGCCAGGTCGCCGTAGCACATCCGGCAAACGCCCCGCTGGGTTTCGCAGGTCAGGGGTGAGCGCACGAGGATTTCGGTGATGCCCGCCGATACCAGTTGCCTGGCCTTGGCCGGTGTGATGACCTCATTGCGGTTTACTAGAATCTCTCCGGTTTCCGGATGGGCGAGGGTGGCCGCGGCCAGGCGTCCGCTGACGCGGTACTCCAGGGTGATGTTGCTGTGTGGCGCCGGACGCTGGGGCGCCCATCCGTCCAGCGTGCCGCAGTCCTCGCCCTGGATGATGACCTCCTGGGCCACGTCAATCAGCCGGCGGGTGAGGTAGCCGCTGCTGGCGGTGTTCAGCGCGGTGTCGGTCAGGCCCTTGCGGGCGCCGTGAGTGGAGAGGAAGTACTCCAGCGCAGTAAGCCCCTCGCGGAAGTTGGACTTCACCGGCAGTTCGATGACGTCGGTGCTTCCGGCTCGGCGCACCAGCCCGCGCATTCCGGCCATCTGGTTGATCTGCGAAATGTTGCCCTTGGTGCCGGACAGGGCCATGATGCCGATGCCGCCGTAGTTGGTCAGGTCGCTGCCCACCAGGTCGGCGGTCTCGAAGGAGGCCTGGTTCCAGGCGTCCACAATCTTGGAGTGGCGCTCGTCTTCCGAGATGAGCCCCACTTCGTATTCGGTCTTGTACTGGTCAACCCTCTCCTCGGTTTCGGCCATTACCATCGCCTTCTGCGGCGACACCTGGATGTCGTTGATGGCGATGGTGATTCCCGAGTAGGTGGCGTACCGGAAGCCCAGGTTCTTGATGCTGTCCAGCACTTCCGCCGTCTCGTCGTTGGTCAGCAGGCGGTAGAGGCTGGATGTCAGGGCGTTCAGGGCGCCGCGGTCGATGAGCTTGTTCTGGATGCGGACTGCCTCCGGCAGGTTCTCGTCGAAGACGAACTTTTCGGGCAGGATCTGGTTGAATTCCAGGCGGCCCAAGGTGGTCTGGTAGTACCCGCCGCTGTTATCGCCGCCGCGGATGCGCCGGACGTAGATGGGCGCCCGCAGGTCTATTTCGCCGGCGTCGTAGGCGTCGCGGGACTCGGAGATGTCGGCGAACTTGCGCCAGGCTCCCTTTACGTCGGGGCGATTCTCCGGCGTGTCGGTGTCCGTCAGGTAGTAGCAGCCCATCACCATGTCCAGCGTGGGCGCCACCAGGGGGTCGCCGGAAGCGGGAGACAGCATATTGTGGGTGCTTAGCATGACTTCCTGGGCCTCCAGCACCGCCATGCGTGACAGCGGCACATGGACGGCCATCTGGTCGCCGTCGAAGTCAGCGTTGAAGGCCGAGCAGACCAGCGGGTGAATCTGGATCGCGTGGCCGTCGATCAGCACCGGCATGAAGGCCTGGATGCCGAGACGGTGCAGGGTGGGGGCGCGGTTGAGCAGCACCGGGCGGTTCTTGATGACATCTTCCAGGATGTCCCACACCTCGCCGCGGGCGCGTTCCACCATCCGCTTGGCGTTCTTGATGTTGGGCGCGATGCCCAGCAATACCAGGCGGTGCATGACGAAGGGCTTGAACAGCTCCAGGGCCATGCGCCGGGGCAGCCCGCACTCGTTCATCTTGAGCTCCGGGCCGACCACGATGACCGAGCGACCGCTGTAGTCCACCCGCTTGCCCAGCAGGTTCTGGCGGAAGCGGCCCTGCTTGCCCCGCAACAGGTCGGACAGGCTCTTGAGCTTGTGATTGTGGCTGCCCTGGATGGGTCGCCCGCGCCGCCCGTTGTCGATGAGGGCGTCCACCGCTTCCTGGAGCATGCGCTTTTCGTTGCGGATGATGATTTCCGGGGCCCCCAGAGTCATCAGGCGCTTGAGCCGGTTGTTGCGGTTGATGACGCGGCGATACAGGTCGTTCAGGTCGCTGGTGGCGAACCGCCCGCCGTCGAGCTGCACCATGGGGCGCAGTTCCGGGGGCAGGACGGGCATCACGGTAAGAATCATGTCCTCGACGCGGGTGCCCTCGCCGTGGCTGCCGTCGGAGCGATTGCCGCTCTGCCGGAAGGCCTCCACCACCCGCAGCCGCTTGATGGCCTTCTGGCGGCGCTGGCCGGAGGTGGACTGCATATCGTTGATCAACTGGTCGCGCAGAGCCTCCAGGTTCACTGTCCGTAGGATGGCCAGGATGGCCTCCGCGCCCATGCCGGCCTCGAAGACTCCGGGGTACTTGTCCTTCAGATCCCGGAAGCGCGACTCGGCGAGCAGGCGCATTTTTTGCAGGTCGTTCAACTCATCGAGGGTGACCTTCAACTGGGCCGAAAGTTCGGCCTCATCGGTGGCGAGTTGGTTGTTGACCGCGTCTATCTGCCTCTGGACTTCCATCAGCTCGGCGATGGGTTCGCCCCCTTCCGGAGCGAACTCCACGGCGGGGTTGCTGGTCTCCGGCTCCCTGCCGCCGGTGAGGCTCAGCAGGATGCGGTTGAGCTCCTGCCGTTCGTCGTTGGCATTGTTGCGGCGCCTTTCCACTTCCAGTTCGTACCTTAGCTGCTCGGCCTCGATGGCCTCCCTGCGGGCATCCTCGTCCACTGCGAAAACGATGTGCTGGGCGAAGTAGAGGACGCGCTCCAGGTTGCGGGGGGAGAGGTCAAGGAGCAGCCCCAAGCGGCTGGGGTTGGTCTTGCTGAACCAGATGTGGGCCACGGGCGCGGCCAGGCGGATGTGGCCCATGCGCTCCCGCCGCACCTTGGCGCGGGTGACCTCGACGCCGCAGCGATCGCAGACCACGCCCCGGTAGCGGATGCGCTTGTACTTGCCGCAGAAGCACTCCCAGTCCTTGGTGGGGCCGAACAGCCGCTCACAGAACAGCCCGTCCTTCTCCGGGCGGAGCGTGCGATAGTTGATGGTCTCCGGCTTGGTCACCTCGCCGTGGGACCAGCCGAGAATCTGCTCCGGCGAGGCGATGGAAATACGGATGGCGTTGAAATCGGTGGCCGTGGTTTCCGTCCTGTCTGCCATTCTGACCATTATTAAATCGCCTCCAGAGGGAATAGCTCGGTGTTACCGCCGACGCCCTGCCTGAATTCCTGTTCCAGGCTCGGCCCGAGGTCCTGGTTCAGGGAGGGGCGGTTGTCTTCGTTCAGCAACTGCACCCTCAGTCCCAGGCTTTGCAGTTCCTTCATCAGGACGTTGAATGATTCAGGCACGCCGGGCTGTCCGATGGGTTCGCCCTTGACCACAGCCTCGTAGGTCTTGACCCTGCCGGCTACGTCGTCTGACTTGACGGTGAGCACCTCTTGAAGGTTGTAAGCGGCGCTGTAGGCTTCGAGGGCCCAGACTTCCATCTCGCCGAAGCGCTGGCCGCCAAACTGGGCCTTACCGCCGAGAGGCTGCTGGGTAATCATCGAGTAGGGCCCGGTGGAGCGCGCGTGAATCTTGTCTTCCACCAGGTGGATGAGCTTCAGGATGTAAATGTCGCCGACCGTCACCAGTTGGTCGAAAGAGTCGCCAGTGCGCCCGTCGTAGAGCTTGAACTTTCCGAAGGTGGGCGGCGCGATGCCCCGCTGCCGGTGAACCTTGAGGGCTTCCTGCTGCATTTCGTTGGCGTCCAGCCCGGTGGTGTCGCGGCCGGCCTCGTTTTCCAGCCACAGGCGCAGGCAGGCCTCGCGGGCCAGGCCCAGCCTGGATTCGTCGAAAATGTCGCCGGGGTCGCAGCCGTGTTCTTCCAGCCAGCGGTATACCGTTTCCTGTACTTCGACGTGGGAGCCGTTGCTGCCGTTCCCGTTCTCCTTCCCGTTTCCGTTGTGGGCCGTGCCCGCCTGCTCCAGGAACCAGATACGGGCCAAGGAGTCCTCGATGGCGGCGTCGGTTGCCCCGTCGAACACCGGGGTCTTGGCCTGGAAGCCGAGCTGGTCGGCGGCCCGGCCCAGGTGCGTTTCCAGCACCTGCCCCAGGTTCATGCGAGAGGGCACGCCGATGGGGTTGAGGATGATGTCAACGGGAGTGCCGTCTTCCAGGTAAGGCATATCCTCTTCCGGCAGGATGCGGGCGACCACGCCCTTGTTGCCGTGGCGTCCGGCCATCTTGTCGCCCACGGAGATTTTACGGGTCTGGGCGATCCAGACGCGGACGGCCTCCTTGACTCCGGGGTTCAGGTCGTCGCGGTTCTCGCGGCTCAGCACCTTGACGTCGATGACCTTGCCGCGCTCGCCGTGGGGCACGCGCAGGGAGGTGTCCTTAACATCGCGGGACTTTTCGCCGAAGATGGCGCGAAGCAGCTTTTCCTCGGCGGTCAGCTCGGTCTCGCCCTTGGGAGTGACCTTGCCGACGAGGATGTCGCCGGGAGCCACGTTGGCGCCCACGCGGATGATGCCGCGCTCGTCCAGGTCGCGCAGGTTGGCCTCGCCCACATTGGGGATGTCGCGGGTGATTTCCTCGGGGCCCAGCTTGGTTTCGCGGGCCTCCATCTCGTGGCGTTCGATGTGAATGGAAGTGAAGTAATCATCGCGGTACAGCCGCTCGCTGACGATGATGGCGTCCTCGTAGTTGTAGCCCTCCCAGGACATGAAGGCCACCAGCACGTTCTGGCCCAGGGCCAGTTCGCCCTGCTCGGTGGAAGAGCTGTCGGCCAGCACCGTTCCCACCTGCACCACGTCGCCGCGAGAGGCGATGGGGCGCTGGTCGAAGCAGGTGCCCTGGTTGGTGCGGGAGAACTTGATGAGCGGGTGGATATGCTCCACGCCCTCCACGTCGGTGATCACAATTTTCCGTCCGTTGACCGAGGTGACCACGCCGTTGACCCGCGCGGTCACCAGTTGGCCGCTGTCGCGGGCCACCCGGTTCTCGATGCCGGTGCCGACGGTGGGGGCTTCGGGGCGGAGCAGAGGCACGGCCTGGCGCTGCATATTGGATCCCATCAGCGCTCGGTTGGCGTCGTCGTGTTCCAGGAAGGGAATCAGGGCCGCCGACACGCTCATAATCTGCATCGGCGAAACGTCCATCAGGTGCGCTTCGCTGGGCGAACCCTGGGTGTACTGGTCGCCGACGCGGATCTCGATGCGGTCCTCGACGAACTGATTGAGGCTGTCCAGCTTGGCATTGGCCTGGGCGATCTTGTATTCCTCTTCCTTGTCGGCGGACAGCCAGACTATGGAGCTGTCCGGGCCGCCATTTTCGGGCGACTCCACCACGAAGGGCTTGACCCTGATCATGGTGCCCTCGGGCAGGCGGTTGATGGCGTTCAGGCGGTTGGCTCCGATGGCGACGCCTTCGTTTACGATGACGTGCCCATTTTCAGGGTTGACCACCGCTTCGGTCACGGTTCGGCCCTTCAGGTCGGGTGAGTCATTGGAAAGTTCGCGGCTTACCAAGCGGTAGGGCGACTCGATGAACCCGAACTCGTTGATGCGGGCGTAGGAGGCCAGCGAGCTGAGCAGGCCGATGTTGGGGCCTTCCGGCGTCTCGATAGGGCAGATGCGGCCGTAGTGCGAGAAGTGAACGTCGCGCACGTCGAAGCCGGCGCGCTCCCTGGACAGGCCGCCTGGGCCGAGGGCGGAGAGGCGGCGCTTGTGGGTCAGCTCGGCCAGCGGGTTGGTCTGGTCCATGAACTGAGAAAGCTGGGAGCCGCCGAAGAACTCGCGCACCGCCGCCACCACGGGCCGGATGTTGACCAGGCCTTGGGGTGCGGCAGTTTCCGGGTCCACCAGGGTCATCTTTTCCTTGACCATCCGCTCCATGCGGAGCAAGCCGACACGCACCTGGTTCTGCACCAGCTCGCCCACGGCGCGGACACGGCGGTTGCCCAAGTGGTCAATGTCGTCCACGTGGCCCTCGCCCTGGTTGATGACAATCATCATGCGTATGACGGCGATGATGTCGTCCCGGGTCAGAGTCCTGGGGCCATTTTGGCCTTCCGGCAGGCTCAGGCGCCGGTTGAACTTGTAGCGCCCCACGCGGCCCAGGTCGTAGCGCCGTTCCTCGAAGAACAGGTTGTTGATCAGGTTCCGGGAGTTGTCCAGGCTGGGAGGCTCGCCGGGCCGGAGGCGGCGGTAGAACTCCACTTGGGCCCCGGCAATACGCAGGGCTGCCTCCTTGTCGAAGTCCTCGCCCTCATGTAGCCACTCCCACAGGGAGCGCAGGTCCTCCTCCCGGAAGGAGACTCCGGCGGAGTCGGTGCCCGGGTCGCTGCGCAGGGTGGCCTGCATATAGCGGTGGGTCTCATCGGTGTCCACTTCGTCGAACAGGGCGGTAATCTGATCGTCGTAGGCCACGCCCAAAGCCCGCAGGAAGGTGCTGGCCGAGACCTTGCGCTTGCGGTCAACCTTTACCGACAGCACATCTTTATTGCTGGTCTCAAACTCCAGCCAGGCCCCGCGGGAAGGGATGAGCTTGGCCATGCACAATCCGCGGTTGCTGCTGGGGCTGCGCTCGGTGGTAAAGTAGATGCCCGGCGAGCGCACCAACTGGCTGACCACGACCCGTTCGGCGCCGTTGATAATGAACGTGCCGTTGTCGGTCATCATGGGGAAGTCCCCCATGAATATCTCCTGCTCCTTGATCTCGCCCGTTTCCTTCATCACCAGGCGAGTCCTGACATAGAGCGGCTGGGAGAAGGTTATCTCCCGCTCCTTGCATTCCTGCGGCGAATACTTGGCAGGGCGGAACTCGTGCTCCCCGAATTCAAGCTCATATTTCTTTTCGGTGTAGTCTTTGATGGGCGAGACTTCGCGGAAAACTTCGTCCAAGCCCTTCTGGTTGAACCATTCATAGGACTGAATCTGGCTCTGGATTAGGTTGGGAACCTCCAACACCTGGGGGATTCGGGCATAAGACCGGACATCCTGCGTTTTCAGAGAATGCCCATTGCGAACAGGAGGCAAAGCCATTCCGTTTCTCCTCGCCTAAGAGTAGATGCAAAGGGTGAAGGGTGGTCTCAGAGCGCGGTGAGACCCAGTTTGTAGACAAGCGGGTATAGGGGCGTGGTGCGGGGCTGCTTGAGTGAAGGCGTTATTCGAAGCATAAGCCAGTAACAGACAATTATACTCCCCGCAGCGGATTTGTCAACGTCCGGCCACGACGTCCGGCCACGACGACTATGTTGAATGTCGGCCATTTCGCTCCATCGGCAGGGGGTCTACGCAATCTTCCCCTGGCTCAGAATCCAGTTACCTGCCATACATAAATAGGAGAGCACCAATGAAATTGTTGCAGGAATCCGGCTCAGTGCGGAAGCGTTTCGGAGCAAAGCTGACTCTTGCCGCGCTGTTGTCTTTGCTGTTGGCTCTGGCCTCTTGCATGGAAATCAACACGTCCGAATGCCCGGCGGGCTTGGAGCCAGCCACCGAGTACCGGCTGTTCTTCGGCTTGTCTGACATCAGTGGACAGGTGATCCCCGAGGAGGAATGGAAGGACTTTCTGGACAACGTTATTACGCCTCGATTCCCCGACGGCCTGACAATCCTCGACGTTTATGGTCAATCGCAGCCTCCCTCCGGCGGCCTGCGCCGGGAATCTACCAAGGTTCTGCTCGTGGGTGTGGCCGACAGCGAAGGCGTAGATGCCTGGAGTTTGCTGGATGAAATCACGGATGATTGGAGGCGACGCCACTCCAGAGTGCCGTATCACCTGGTTCAGGAATCCTGCGCGGGCAATCCGTAGGGAGTGGCGGCTTTTGCCCACCGAGGGAGACGGTCAGGGAGTGGAGGAACGCCTCACTGTAACCCTTTCCCAGAGGGAGAAGGAACTAACTGTTAAGAGGCGGCGCCGCTTTGTAGCCTGCCCCTACGGGTTCAGCGGGTTTGGGCTATAATTCCTGTTTGCGCTTAGTCTCCCGCATAGACCAAAAGGCCGTGCCGTATGAAAACTGCCTCAAGGTATTCCTTCCGCCACAGCAACCTGGTCATCGCCGGCCAACCCGTGCATTACGCCTGGGTGATTGTCGGCGTGGCTGCGGTGATGCGGCTGTTCAGCTCATCGTTCCGCTCATCGTCCAGCATCCTGATTCCCCGGCTGGTGGAGTCCTTCGGCTGGAGTTACGGTGCGGTGGGGATGGGGTTCGCGCTGCAATGGGTGGTTTCGGGAATGCTGGGCCCGTCCGCCGGATGGCTGGGCGACCGTTATGGCGCCCGCGTCGCCATGACCATCGGGGCGGTGCTGTTCATCGCCGGGATGGTGCTGACCGGCTTTATGACCAACCTGTGGCAGTTCTACCTGTTCTTCGGGATTATCCTCAGTGCCTCAATGGGCATCTTCCAGGTGCCGCTGACCGCTTCGGTCACCCTGTGGTTCAAACGGCACTTGGGCACCGGCATGGGCGTGTTGCAGTCAGCGCAGGGGATTGGGCCGCTGGTGGCGGTGCCGATCATGCTGCTGGTCATCGCGTGGTTCGGCGGAGGGCTGACCGGGCTGCGGGCCGCATTCTGGGTTCCGGGCATCATCGGCGGAGTGGCAATCCTGGGGCTGGTCCGGTTTTTCTACAATGAACCGGCGCAGATTGGTATGCGTCCCTTGGGCGCGGCGGAAAACGAACCAGTCCGCATGGTTCAGGGGGGCGAGGTAGCCAGGGTTCGCACCCGCGTTTTCTCCAAGCAGGCCCAGCGCACCCTGGCCTTCTGGAATCTAATCGGCATCCACTTCTGGGGCTGTGCGGGACACGCTATCGTGCTGGTTTACCTGGTGGCGATTGCCGAAGCCGAAGGAGTCTCGCCGGGTCTGGCCGCAGCGGTGTTTGTAACCTTGTCGGTAACCAGCACGGTCACCCGGTTTGCCGTGCCGGTGATGGCCGACCGGATGGGCAGCAAAGGGGTGATGGCCGTCTGCTTCGCGCTGCAAACCCTGCCTATAGTGCTGCTGTTCTTTGCCGTTGAGCCGTGGCACTTCTTCCTTTTCGCCGTGCTGTTCGGCATCGGCTTCGGCGGCGAAATGAGCGCCTTCCCCATAATCAACCGGCAGTATTACGGTAGCGCTCCAATAGGAACGACTTACGGGTGGCAGATGATGGGAGCAGGGGTGGGGATGGCCGCCGGGGCGCTGACCGGCGGGTGGCTCCGCGACTGGACGGGCGGCTTCGACGCGACGCTGGGCCTGTCGCTGGCCCTGAGCCTGATAGGGGTGTTCTCGATAGTGCTGCTGCCCACCACCCGCCGCCACCAACTGCCGGACTGGGAGCAGCAACTGCCCCCCGAAGCGCAGACGCAGCCCACGCAAACTCAACCGGCGGCGGGAGATTAGGGTGCTGCACGGGTAGCGTTGCCATTTAGGTGGTTTGCCGGCCATGCCCCGAAAGGGGCGGCCACCTGAAGGGGAGCTCTACCCCTGCGAAGGATAGCGTTCCAATTTAGCTGGTATGGCAGCTTACAGTCCGTCGTTCCCGCGAAAGCGGGAATCCAGGGGTAGTGGGTGTTAATGTCGGGTACCCGTCTCGACCACCTAATTCGGAACGCTATCGCCTCCTCCCACTTGCCAAAGTAACAGAACACCTGTACTATTATTAACACATGGCCCAACATTCCCATGTCACTCCGACCAAAACCACAAAGTCACTGAGGCCACGCGATGTTTGATGCCTGAAAACCAAAAGAAGACTCCCTGCGCCAGGCTCCCCAAGCGCAACCCCGATTCCAAACCCAACTCGGACACTACACCCACCTCCGACGGTCAGATACAACGGCCCGAAATGACCGGAAATGGCCGGAAAATCGAAATTTCCGAACTCACCTTCCGCCAGCAGGCCGCCCTCCCCAGGATAGCCCCCGCCAAGTCATTAGAGGTCTCGGCCGACTGTGGCATCGCGCCACCCCAAATGGCAGCTTACGGTCCGTCATTCCCGCGAAAGCGGGAAACCAAGGGTAGTGGATGTTAATGTCGGCTCCGCGTCTCGACCACCTAATTCGGAACGCTATCGTGCTGCACGTCGTTCCTTGACCAAGCTGCCGGCCATGCCCCCCTTGCCCTGTCCGTGTGCTAAACTGCCGTGAAAATCGGCGGTTGCGCCAGACGAGGACAGGGGGCTTTCTTATGCTGGACTTGATCATCCGCGGTGGGCAGGTTGTAACGCCCATGGGCGTGGGCGAGTGGGACGTGGCGGTGCAGGGCGAGAGAATCGCGGCGGTGGCCGCTCCGGGAGCATTGGGCGACGATGCGGGCCGGATCATTGATGCTTCGGGCAAGGTTGTCGTCCCCGGCGGCATCGAGCCCCACGCTCACATCTCTGCGCCCATCATGGGCCACGGCGACCTCAAGACCGCTCCGCCGGAGGAGGTCAGCCGTGCCGCCCTCTACGGCGGAACGACGACCCTGATGGACTTCGCCATCCAGTACCCCGGCATTGACATTCCGCAGGCCATCGTCGAGCGCACCGGCGTCTGGCAGGGCAATTCCTATGCCGACTACTCCCACCACCTGATGCTGCTGGGCCAGATTCCCCCGGAAATCATTGGCTCGCTCCATGAGGCGGTGGAGGACGGCTTCGCCAGCTTCAAGATTTTCACCACCAACATCCGCCCGCCCGCCACCACCGGCGAGCCGCGCATGGTTGGCACCGGCCACCTCCACGACCTGATGGAGGAAATCCAGCGACTCAGCGCCATGCTGCTGGTCCACGCTGAGGACGACGACATGGTGCAGCACATGTACCAGAAGCTCACCAGCGAGGAGCGCACCGAGTGGCAGAATATGTCGCTGGTGCACAGCGCCGAGTCGGAGGACGTTTCCTTCCGCCGGGTGCTGCGGGTGGCCGAGTGGACCGGCGCGCCCGTCTACTTCGTCCACGTCAGCGCCTTGCAGGGCGTTCAGAACATCATGGAGTCCCGCGCTAACGGCCGCCCGGTCTACGGCGAGACGCTGCACAACTACTGCTGCTTCAACGAGGAGAACTACAAGGAAGACAACGGGATGAAGTACCACACTTATCCCTCGCTGAAGTCGGAGGCCGACCGGCGGATGTTGTGGGACGGCATCATTAACGGCGGCCTCCAGACCATGGCCACCGACGAATACTGCACATCGTGGGAGACCAAGATTTCGGGCCGCACTATTTCCGACGTGACCGGCGGCCACAACGGGGCCGAGGCTCGCATGGGCATCACCTACAGTGAGGGCGTGTCCAAGCAGGGCATGACGCTGCAACGGTTCGTGGAAGTCACCTCGGCCAACGCCGCCAAGATAATGGGCCTCTACCCCCGCAAGGGCGTGCTGGCCCCTGGCAGCGACGCCGACATCTGCCTCATAGACCCCAGCATCAAGCGCCAACTGACCAAAGACGACTTCCACATTTCCGACTACAGCATCTGGGAAGGCCGTGAGATCGAAGGCTGGCCGGTTACCACAATCCTGCGCGGCAAGGTGGTGGTGGAGGACGGCAACTTCTCCGGCTCCCTGGGCGACGGGCAGTTCTTGCGCCGCAAGGTGGACCCCGCCGTGGCCGACCGTCCGGTAGTGTAGGGGCACCATTCCGTCAAAGTGAAGGCTGGGGACACGGGGTAAAATCCTGTGTCCCCTCCGGTTAGTGAGGAAAGCGAAATGGCCCGCATCAAGCTGGTGCCCACTGAGCAGTTAACACCCGGAATGCAGAAAATTGCCAAGGCAGCCGAGGCCCACAAGCTGAATCCACGGATCTTCCAGGCCGCCGGCAACCTGCCGGAAGCCTACGAAGCCTTCTGGGCATTCTATGGGCCGTTGAAGCTGGAGGGGCTGCTGGAGGCCAGGCTGAAAGAGTTGGTGCGCCTCAAGATCGCCGAACTGAACGAATGCGCCACTTGAAAACTGGGTCGCGCTGTGCCGGCGGTGCAGCAGGGAATGACCGAGGAGATGGTGGCCTCGCTGGCTCACTTCGAGGATACCGAACTGCCCGACCGCGAGAAGCTGGCCGTCCGCTTTGCCCAGCGGATGGCCATCGACCACCAGAACGTGGACGATGAATTTTTCGCCGAACTACGGCGCGAGTTTACCGATGCCGAAATCTTCGAGCTGGGCATGATAACCGGCCAGTTCATCGGCTACGGCCGCCTGCTGGCCATGCTGGACCTGGAGAACCCGGAGGAGCCGGGGGATTAGCAGTAGGGCGCCGGATATGGACGAGGGGCCTACATGGCCACTCTCTTTTTGTCTTACGAGTGGCTCGAGCTGCTTGATGGTCAACTGACCCTGTTTCTAGGTTGTGTTGACATTTCAGCGTAACCAGATGAGAGCGGCGGTGAAATGCAGAAAGCCCAGGTATCTGGTGTCCAGTTTCTCAAACCGGGAGAATATCCGGCGATAGTGTTTTATCTTGTTGATGAAGCATTCGACCAGATGGCGCTCCCGGTACAGATGCCGGTCATAGCCGGCGGGTTCCTTCCGGTTTGAGCGGGGCGGAATGACCGGAGTCATGCCCAGGGCCAGGATGTGCTCGCGAAACTCCTGGGAGTCATATCCTTTATCAGCCAGCACCTGCTCTCCAGCGTAACCGGCGATCAATTCCTCTGCCTGGGTGATGTCGTGCCGTTGCCCTCCGGTCAGGATGAATCGCAAGGGGTTGCCCAAGCCGTCCACGCTCACGTGGATCTTGGTGCTGAACCCGCCCCGGCTGCGGCCCAGGGCCTGGCAAGCCTGTCCCCCGTTTTTGGGGGCGCCCCCGCCGCGCATGGGTGCGCCCGAACCACCGTGCTGTCAATGATCAGGTATTCCAGGTCCGGGTCGCCGGAGAAATGTTGAAGCATCTGTTCCCAGACGCCTTTGTCAGCCCAACGGGCGAATCGTTTATAGACACTGTTCCAATTCCCGTATTCGGCCGGAAGCAGCCGCCATTGGGCGCCGGAGCGGTTAATCCACAGCACGGCCTCGACAAATCGCTGGCAATCTTCTTCCTGAGCGACATACAGGCCGGCGCAGCCACGCAGGAAATCGAGAATCCTGTCCCATTGTTCTACTGGCAATTTAACATTTGACATACAAGCATCATAACCAAAATGTCAACACAACCTAATAGAGATACGTGTATTTCCTTGGCTCTGCGGGCAATGCGTAGCGCCAGACGGGCTACTTGATCACCCCGTGGCGCTCCAGGATGCGGGCCAGTTCGGCCACTCCCTCGTAGTTCTCCTCCGGCGTGGGGTAGCCGAAGCAGAGGCGGGCGGAGTTCCGGCCTAGACCCTCGGGGGAGAACGGCACGCCGGAGTAGTAGCCCACGCCTTCCTGGAACGACTGCTCTTGCAGGGCCTCCAGGTCGGCGCCTTCGGGCAGCGTGAGCCAGACGTACAGCCCGCCTTCAGGCCTGGTCCAGGTGGCGGCGTCGCCGAAGTTCTCGCCCAGCGAGGCCAGCATCGCGTCGCGCTTGGCCCGCAGCGACTCGTTTTGCTCGCGCACGTGGCCTTCCAGATCGCCGTGGTTGATGTATTCGGCTATGGTGAGGGCGGCGAAGTGATTGACCGCTCCGCCCATCTTGAAGCCCCAGGCCCGGCTGATGACCTCGGGGGGCGCCACCAGGTAGCCCATCCGCATCCCCGGCGCGATGGTCTTGGAAAAGGAGCCGACGTAAATCACCTGCCCGGTGTCGTCCAGCGAGTGGAAGGAGACGACGTCTTCGCCCTCAAAGCGCAGGTCAATGTAGCAGTCATCCTCGAACACCGGAACGCCGTGCCGCCGGGTGACTTCCAAGACTTTCTTGCGCCGTTCCAGAGTCATGGTCCAGCCTAGAGGGTTCTGAAATGTGGGTATGGTGTAGAGGTATTTGACCCGGCGTCCTTCTCCCTTGAGTCGCTCGATAGTGGCGTCCAGGTCTTCGGGGATGAGGCCGTCCTCGTCGCACTTGACGCCGACCACGTTGGCCTTGTAGCGGCGCAGCGAGCGCAGGGTTCCGAGGTACAGGAACTCCTCGGTGAGCACCGTATCACCGGGGTCGGTGAGGGCCTGTATTACCATCGAAATGGCCTCGCCGGAGCCACCGGTCAGCACCATGCCGTCTGGGTCGACCCGCATATTGCGGCTGTGAGCCAGCCGCTCCGCCACCAGCCGCCGCAGTTCCGGGTATCCGGCGGGATCGGTGTAGTAGGCCAGGTCGCGGCCCTCCCGCGACAGCGCGCCGCGCACCGCGTCGGCCAGCCCGTCCAGCGGCAGGGTGTCGGGGTTGGGGTAAGCGACGGCGAAGTCGTATCTGGCATGGCGGGTCTTGCCGGGCACAACCTCGGGAACTCCGGCAGCGAACAGACCTTCGTAGCTGAACTTTTCTGGCATGACAGCGGCTCCTTTGCGGGCTAAATCGGCGGAGGATAACGGACGGGGATGTCATTTGCGTCTATGAAAACATCAAGGACGCAGGCCCCAACCCACGGCTCCAGCGCATAGCTGGCCTGAGAGCCTTGCCTTACGCCCAGAAACACTTCTTGCAGCCTGATCGCGGCCTGCCACTCGGCCACCGACTCCGGCCCGTTCATCTCGCGGTCGTTGACGATAAAAAGGTTGATCAGGTAGGCGTCGTGGCCGTTGAGCTCCCGCATCCAATACAGGTGGGCGAGGCGGTTGGCGTACTGGTAGAAGCTGGTGGACCAGTCCGCAGGCGACTTGGAATTTACGAATCCCTTGACCCTGCCCAGGCTCTCCTGAATTTTGCGCAGCGCCGTCTCGCCCCGAGCCTGCGTCGGCGCGGTCACCATTTCGGGGATGTGGGCCTTGGCCTCGACCAAGACAATCTGTCCCTTGCCGGTAACTGCGAGAGCGTCCCATTGCGGGCCGAAGCGTGGCCAGAATTCGGAGAGTTCCTGTTGCGGCCTTTCCGGGGGGCGGAAGAACCGGGACCCGGCCAGACGGTCTAGGAAGGACTGATCCCGGTATTCGGCATAGTGGTCGTCCACCAACGGAGACCGCCAGTCAATGTCGCCTGGCGGTTCAGGCAGCCGTTGAGATATGGCGTCGTTCAGTAGTCCAGGACGACAGTTGACTAGGACCTGGAGCCATTTCCGGCTGCCACGGTTGGCGGCGGCCGGGTCGGTAATGGTGCGGGTCATTTTATAACTCTAACGGTTAAGCGCCTTTCGTGCGCTGTCAACCTGGGACCTCAAGCTCTTTGCCGCGTCGTAGAGGAAGTGGACATAATTGTCCACTTCCTTTGCCAACTCTTTTCTCTTGGATTGGTCGCCCTACTCGTCGAGGAGGGCGCGGCTCACTTTGTTCCCATGGCGATGGAGTCCGACTTTGGCAGAAGAATTTGTGCTCAGTAGTACCGGGAGAACACCGGCTCTTCACGGGTCATGATTTCCAGCACTACCGGCTGGCCGCCCGCTGCGATGACTTGAGCGCGGGCGAGGGCCGGGGCGACGTCGCCAGGCTGGGTTATGGTCTCGGCGTGACAGCCCAGGCTCTCGGCCATCTTGGAGTAGTCGCCGGTCAGGAACTTGGAGCCGTACTTCTCCACTGCAATGGGGATGTTCTTTTCGTAGCCGCCCATGGCGCCGTTGTTGATAATCACTGTGATGGTGCCGATTTTGTTGCGGCTGGCGGTCTCGAAGTCGGTGCCGCACATACCGACGGCGGTGTCGCCCATCAGGTTGACCACGGTCTTTTCCGGCGCGGCCAGCTTGGCGCCCATGGCGTAGCCCAAGCCCGCACCCAACTGCGTGGAGTTGCCCCAGCCGATGTAGCCGCGCGGCGTGGTGGCTTCGTAGAACGGCACAATCTGGTCGCGGGGGTTGCCGGAGTCGTGGGTGACGATGCTGTTGGCCTTGTCCAGCCCGTTGTTCAGTTCCCAGACCACGCGGTAGGGGCTGATGGGGATGTCGTTGGACGTGAGGCGTGGCATCCACTCGGCCAGCCATTCCCGCTTGATGGCAGCGATTTCGGTGGCAGTATCCGACTGTCCTGAGCCAGTCGAGGGACGCCGCCCGTTGTCGCCGATAACGCTCTTGACCTCATCTATCAACTGCCGCAGCACCAGCTTGGAGTCGCCCAGCAGCATGTCGTCCAGCCCGTACTCGCCGTTGAGGTCGCGGTCGTCCACGGTGGACTGGATTATCGCCTTGCCCACTGGAACCGGAGCGGAGGCCAGGGTCTTGTTGAAGCTGGTGCCGATGCCGAAGACCAGGTCGGACTTGCGCAGGAACTCGCCCACGGCCCGGGTGCCGGTGTTGCCTCCAGTGCCCAGCGACAGCGGGTGGTTCTCCGGGAAGCCACTCTTGCCTAGTGTGGTGGTCATAACCGGCGCGTTGAGCAGTTCGGACAACTCCACCAACTCCGGCGTGCCCTCGGCGTACAGCACGCCCTGTCCCGCGTAGATGACCGGGCGGGCGGCGTGGATCAGGCGGCGGGCGACCCGCGCGGCGTCCACCGGGTCGGCGGCGGTGCGGCGCTTGCTGATGGGGGCGTAGAAAAACTCTGACTCGTCAATCTCGCCGTTCATCACGTCTGACGGAGTCTCCAGCATCACCGGGCCGGGAGGCCCGGCGCGAAGCTGGGTGTAGGCGCGGCGCAGCATCTGCGGCACCCGCTCCGGCGAGTTGATCATGCCGGACCACTTGGTCACGCCAGCGTAGTTGCGGGTGGCCGAGAAGTCGGAGGTCATGGTGGTGCGGCTGGAGCCTTCGTGTCCGGGCAGCATCAGGATGGGCACGTTGTCGGCGAAGGCTTGCGCCACGCCGGGGAAAGCGTTTTCGATGCCGGGGCCAGCCTGTACCAGGACGACGCCGGTCTTGTTGCCATTGTTGATCCTGCTGTAGGCGTCGGCCATGTTCACTGCGCCGCGCTCCATGCGGGCGATGACCGGGCGGATGCCGACGGCGGCGATGGCGTCGATCAGCGGATTGTTGGGAAAGCAGAAGGCGAGTTCCACGCCTTCCTGCTTCAGTATGTTGGCGATGGCTGTTTTCCCTTGCATCGTTCCTCCAAGGATTCTGGTGTTGCTAGATTGTACTACTTTAGGGGAAACCGGACGCCGGGAGCAGCGGAAGCCACGGAATCAGCCCGCGCACCCGCCGCCGCCTGCGCTCAAAATCAGTAGAGGTCATCGTCGGAAAAGAAAGGCTTGTCGGCATCGGGGCTGATCTGCCCCAGCAGCCGGGCGGTATTGAGCAGGCAGGCCCGACGGTATAGGACGAGGATAGCCTGGTTTACCAGCACCTGGGGCTTGTTTATGCGCCGTCCATGCTTGTGAGCAAGCCATGCGGAGTGCCCGGCGGCGAAATATTCTTCAAGGAAGTCGGTGGGCTCCACCTCGACGGCGCAGGCCTCCAGAATCTCATCAGGCGCGCCGGCGCACAGTATGTCGGGCTGCTCCGCCGCCATGCGGAGGAAGTGCTGTTCGCGGTCAGGTTCCATGAGATGCTACTCACCCTGAAATATCTTGACCTATTCTGACAAGTCTATACCGTGATTGTAGAGACGCAATGACTATGTTCCAAGCCATCTGCTGTTCAGTGTACCTGAGAGGAAAGAAATGGCAACTCCAAAGCGAGAGAAATTTTCCAGCCAGGTCGACCCCAGATTACTCGCACAAATGCCAAAGATCGCCAGCGACGACGGGCGGCAGTTTCAGGCAGTGCTGGAGGATGCATTTCGCGCCTACATCGAAGGACGCTCCCAGAGGAAGGTTCGCCCCGAGGTCATGGCTCATTTTTGGGCAAGTGTTGAGAAGAATCGCCGATTGGGTGAATTGCTCGCACAATGATGCACCAGTTCCCAGCCTTGGACGAAGTACTCGAAATGCATGAGGCGTTGATCGACACTTTACCCTGAGCTCTTGGCGTTCCGCCAATGAAAAAGTCCGCCGGGGCAACCGGCGGACTTCTGCGTTCCTGTGCTTCCGCAGCGCGGTATCAGAGGTTGAGCTGCGGGATCAGATAGCGGCTGAGTTTGTTGTAGATTTGCAGGCGGCTGCGCTGCGTGTCCACAACGATGAGGCGATTGTTGGCCTCGTCGTACTCGATGGCGGTGGGCTGGGCAAAGGTCCATTCCGGCTCGGTGGTGCGGACTTCGCGGCGGCGCTTGGCGTAGTCGGCGTTGGCGTCCACCGTCATCTGCGCCCAGTGGGAAAGCTGCTGCGCGTCGCCGACCAGGCTGGTCAGGAACTTGCCGTTGGCGTCGAAGATGTGTACTCGGCCCTTACCCCAGCGGTTGTCGCTCCAGTCGCAGACGTAAACGTCACCCTCGGGGTCGATAGCAACGTCCGACGGATAGTTCAGGTCGCCCTTCCTGTTGCCGGGCTTCCCGAACTGGGCCACGAACTCGCCGTCGGAGGTGAGCTTTTGTACCCGGTGGTTGCCGGAGTCGGTCACGTAGACGAAACCGTCCTTGTCGATGGCGATGCCCCAGGGGGAATTGAATTCGCCCTCGCCGGAACCCTGGCTGCCGAAGGAACCCAGGAACTGTCCACCGGTGGAGAACTTGCGCACTCGGTGGCTGCGCCCGTCGGACACGTAGAGAACCTGGTCGGCGGAAATGGCGATGCCGCAACTGCCGTTGAGCTCAGGGTCTCCGGGCTGCACGGTGGAGAAGTGGCGCTGATAGGCCCCGTCCGCATCGAACACGGAGACGCGGTTGAGCCATTCGTCGGCCACGTACAGGTTGCCCTGGCTGTCGGCAACGATGCCGGCGGGCCAGATTACCTGGCCGTCGTTATTGCCGTAGCGGCTGAACTCGCCAATATATTCTTCTTCGCCCCAAGTGCTGCCAAGGGACACCTTGGAGATGCGCTGGCCTACGCCAGTGCGGTTCCAGCCCACGTTGCTGATGGACTCGCTGCCCCGGTTGGCGACGTATACCAAGCCGTCGGCGCCGATGGTGATGGCTACCGGAGTGTTGAAGCCCATACCGGTCTGTGCGCCCCGGCCCACGTTGTGGCTGTAGTCAAAAGTGCGCCCGGCCACTGTTTCAGTAAGCATTTCTTGGCAATCCTCCCTGATCAGGATGGTCGATTGTTAGCGCAGGGGCGGGTTTCAATACCCGCCCCTGTCGTCGATTTGCTGCTGGCGCGATCTGTCTAGGACAGTATCGGCAACTTTTCGTACAGCCCACCGACCAGCGGCTTGGCGTCCAAGCCCATCCAGTCTTCCAGGACGGTGGAGTACAGGCCGCGGTAGTCGTTGTTGGGGACCACGTCGCCCTGCTCCAGGTCCTTCTCCTCCAGAGAGGGGAATTCGCTGTACTGTCCGCCCTTGATGCCGGAGCCGAACATGAAGGCTGCTCCGCCTGCGCCGTGGTCGGTGCCGGAGCCGTTGTCGTGGGTGCGACGGCCGAACTCGGTGAACATCAGAACCACAACGTTGTCGTCGACGTTGTGCTCCTTAAGGTCGTCCAAGAAGGCGTCCATCGCGTGAGATACGTCGTACCACAGCCTGTCGTGCATGCCGAGCTGGTTGGAGTGGCTGTCGAAGCTGCCGTGGTCAAGGTAGAAGATGCGGGTGCCGAAGTTGGCCATGTGCACCTGTGCGATACCCTTCAGCTTCTTGGCGATGGCCGTGTCCGGGTACTCGACGTCCGACGAGTATATCTTGGGGGCTTCCTTCAGGATGTCGGCGCCCTCCAGGGTGTCCAGCCCGGTCTGGCCCAAGTAGTCCATGACCGCGCCTGTGCCGATGGCCGGTGAGTACATCCGGGCGAAGCGGTCCAGCACCTTGTTGCGCTGCTCGCCGGCGATGTTGGGCAGCAGCCCATAGTTGTCGAGGTCATCGACCACTGCCACCGGCACACCGGGCAGAGCCAGCGCGCGGAACAGCGAGGGGCCGAAGCTGACGGTGGTCAGAACGTTTTCTTTGTTGGGGTCGATGTCGCGGGTGGCGCGGCCCAGCCAGCCCTCGGTACCCAGCTTGTCCGGCTCGCAGGTGTGCCAGATGTCCATGGAGCGGAAGTGCGAGCGTGGGGAGTTGGCATAGCCGATGCCGTGGATGATGGCCATGTCGCCGCGGTCGTATATGTGCTTCAGAGGGGCCATCTCCGGGTGGAAGCCCATCTGGTCGTCGACTTTGATTATGCGCTCTTCGGGGACGCCCACCGTTGGCCGGTTGTCCCGGTACAGCGGGTCGTTGTAGGGGATGATAGTGTTGAGGTAGTCGTTGGCTCCGGTTAGCTGGAACACTACCAAGACCGGGTCTTTCTTGGTGCTGGTCATATCAGGCTGTCCTCCTGCCGGTCGTTCCGGCTTGCTTATTGGCTAACCCAAGAATGGGGAGTGCGGATAGAATGGTCCGCACTCCTGCGTTCCAACTCGATTAAGCGTACTGGTACTCGCGTAGGGACACGATGAGCTGGAGCAGCTCGGACACGCGGCGGGTGGACTCGGCCACTTCGCGCTCGTTGTTCCAGGAAAAGTCGCCGCCCTCGCCGACGAAGCCGATGAGCTCGTCGCGGCTCTCGTTGGTGACTTCCAGCGGACCCATCAGGTCCAGGCAGCCGTCCACGGCCTCGGCGGCGCCGCTGACGCCCTGCGCCTGCAAGCAGTCCACCATGTAGCGGATGCCGGGGCGGGAGACATCGCCCACCAACTCGGCGGTGAAGTTGACGCGGCGCATCAGCGAGCCGCTGTTGATCCACTCGGCGCCGGTGTGCCAGCCTTCCACGCTGGGCGGGTTCAGCAGGTCCTGACCCATGTAGCTGGGCTGCCGGGAGAGGTCTCCAATGCCGGGGGCCGGGAACTCGGCGCCGCCGACCATGCGCAGCGTGCCGACCACGACCTCGGTGGGGTTCTTCAGCCGGGCGAAGCGGGCGTTCTTGAAGAAGTCGGAGTTGAACAGCACCCGCAGGGCTGCCCGCATTTCGAAGTTGTTCTCGCGCAGCGTGTTGGCCAGCAGCTCAACGGCCTCGGGGTCGTTGGGAGGCGTCACCGACCACGCCGGGACCTGTGCTTCGTCGGCCACGAAGAAGTTGTACAGGTGCCGGGCGATGAACCGGGCGCAGGAGGGATGCTCGCTGATGAGGCGAACGATGTCCTCGCCGTTGAGGTTGCCGGTGCTGTCCAGGAAAGTCTTCTCGTCGTCGTCGTGGTCTTCGGGGCGGTACTCGAAGAACCAGTCGTGGCGGCCGATGGGCCCGCGCGGCAGCTTGGGCTCAATGGTCCAGCCGGTGAAGGCGCGGGAGCACTCGCGGACGTCGACCTCGGTGTAGTTGCCCACGCCCATGCTGAAGAGCTCCAGCAACTCACGGCCCCAGTTCTCGTTGACCGCGTCGGCGTGGTTCTCGCAGTTGTCCAGCCAGTAAATCATGGCCGGATCCTTGGCCATTTCCACCAGCAGCTCGCGGAAGTCACCCATGCCCTTCTCGCGGAACTTGACGATCATGTCCATCACGTCGTCGTAGTGGTCGACCTTGGAGACGCCCGTGGCGAAGATGCCGTGCCAGAACAGGGCCATCTTTTCTTCCAAGGGACGATTGGTGTTGATCATGTCGTGGAGCCACTCTGCGGCGCCCATGCCGGGCAGAGTGCCGGGCCGCCAGGTCCAAGGGTGATACCGCATCATTTCGTTGCGGTCCAACGAGGGCTGTTCTTCGGAACTAAGCAGTTCTTCAATGGTGGCCTCGTAGCCCTTGGCCACCCTGGCTTCCAGCTCCTCCCTGGTGGCGCCGAATCCGGCGCGGCGCATCAGGTGAGCCATCAATGCGATGTCCTGGTTGCCCATGGTTTCCCTCCCTTCGCTAAGGTTGGTTCTTGGTACTCGCGTGCCTAATTTGCGGCGACACACAAACCGCCAGCGCGCAGGCTGGGTTGAAAGTATATTAGTGGCGCACGCCTCGGGTTGTCAACGATTCGGGCCGCTCATCGCCGACGCCGGAACAGTCGCCAGACTGGAGTGGATGAGCCGGGGCGCAGTTCGCCGCCTTCGACACGATACAGAAGTTAGGGATTGACGCGCCCCATTGTCAATTGACCTCTAGAACAGCGCACGGCTACACTTCTGGCGGAATTGGATACAGTCTGAACACCCTACAGGAAAGGGAGAAGCGATGCGACTGGAAGGAAAGGTTGCGCTGATCACCGGCGGCGCGAGAGGCCAGGGGGCGGCGGAGGCTCGCCTCTTTGCCCGCGAAGGCGCGAAGGTGATCATCGCCGACGTGCTGGACCCCGACGGCATGGCCGTGGCCGCTGAGATAAACGAACTGGGCGGCGACGCCACCTACGTTCATCTTGACGTTTCCAGCGAGAACGACTGGCAGCAGGCCGTCGAGGCTGCGGTATCGGCCTACGGCAAGCTGGACGTGCTGGTCAACAATGCTGCCATCTGGCGCGGCGGCCACTTGCTGGAGACCAGCGGCGAGCAGTGGGATACGATAATGGACGTTAACGCCAAGGGCGTGTTCCTCGGCACCAAGCTGGCCATACCCGAAATGCGAAAGGCCGGCGGCGGCTCCATTATCAACATATCCTCCGTCGCAGGGCTGGTGGGCAGCCGGACCAGCACCGCCTACAGCGCGTCGAAGGGGGCGGTGCGCCTGTTCACCAAGTCCGCCGCGGTGCAGTACGGGGCAGAGGGCATTCGCTCCAACTCTATTCACCCCGGCCCCATAGACACCACCATGGGCGACCAGGTGTGGCCAGACGCCGGCAGCAGGGAGGAAGCCATAGAACGCACCGTGCTGAAGCGCATCGGCACGCCAGAGGACATCGCCAACGGAGCTCTTTTCCTGGCCTCCGACGAATCGTCGTTTATGACCGGCACGGAGCTGGTAATCGATGGCGGGATAACGGCGCAGTAGCTCGGCATCGCCAGCAAAAGGCAGGGCCGGGTCATTTCATTGTCCCGGCCCTTGTTCTTTTGCTCTAAATTCGGATTGTCGCGCTAACCCCCGAGCAGCTCCGCCAGCGGCCCCACGGGGCCCACATCCTCCAGCCCGTCCAGCATTGCCAGCACCGCCTCGGAGTCCTGGGCGTTCAGGGCGATGGCGGCGCAGTCGCGGAACTTGACCCGCACATCGTCGCGGGTTACTCCGCGCAGGGCGCCGGTGGTGGCGCGGTCGGCCCGCTCGCTCAGAACCCGCCCGTCCTTGAGATGCACCTCCACGCGGTTGTGGGCCTCGGTCCAACTGGTCTGGCCCTCGTAGCCGGGATGCCGGCGCATCTCGATGCGAGGGATCAGGTCCTGGGCCTCGGCGCGCATCACCTGCTCGTCGCTGAAGGTGGCCAGGCCGATCTGCCCGTCGATAATCTCGGCGGCCAGGCAGTATTGCATACTGAACTTACCCTCCAGCCCTCCAGTGGGGCGGGAGTGGATTAGGGAGCGGGGCGGGTCGAAGTCCAC
Source organism: Dehalococcoidia bacterium (assembly GCA_965226875.1). Lineage (GTDB taxonomy): Bacteria > Chloroflexota > Dehalococcoidia > Lucifugimonadales > UBA3495 > VXOI01. Next base: position 1,027,681 of record OZ245439.1, read on the forward strand.
CAGCACGTCGATGCGGTCCACGTCGGCGGCGGCGAAAGACTCGCTCCGCAGCAGTTGGGACGTGGCGTCGAGGGCCAGATGGGCGCTCCCACAGCAGGGGTACTTCTTGATTTCGATGCCCGACTCCACCATGAAGCAGCGGCTGCCCAGCGAAGCGGCGGCCTTGTCTGGGTCATAGCCGCTGCCGCCGGAGAAGGCCCGCATGAAGCCGAACCGCCCTTCCAGCGCGTCGGCCGAGGCGGTGAACCCGGCCTGCACCAGCCTGGCGGCGTTGACCCCGGCGCGGCAGGCTGCTCCGGCGTGGTAGGGCTTGGTCATGGTGCCGAAGTTCTGGCGCAGCCCCGACGCCTGAGACGCCGCCAGGGATATGGCCATGGCCGTCTGATCCGGGTTCAGCCGCAGCAGGCGGGCGGCGGCTGCCGCCGCGCCCAGGGTGCCCAGCGGCCCCGTGGGGTGCCAGCCCAGGTCGTCGTAGTAGGCCGGGCTGATGGCGTCGCCCACGGCGCAGGCGACCTCGAACCCCAGCAGGTAAGCCAGTAGCAGGTCACCGCCGGTGGCTCCCACCTCCTCGGCCAGCGGCAGCGCCCCCGGAATCAGCGCCGCGCTGGGATGTGTCTTGGTGATGAAGGTAACGTCATCATAGTCCAGGGCGTGGGACATGGCCCCGTTGACCAGGGCCGCCTCCAGAGACGTGGTCTTGAAGCCCCGCCCGATGACGGTGGCCGATGGCGTCCCGCCCAGCCCGGTGACGTAGTTGCACAGCACGTCGGCCAGCGGCTCGCGGGAGCCGGCCAACGCGCAGCCCAGGCAGTCGATGATGGCGGCCTTGGCCGCGTCGATGGCGTCGGGCGGGAAGTCCTCCAGCCCGGTGGATGAAATGTATTCGGCGATTCTCTTGGTCAAGCTCACGGTAACCCCCGGTTACTGGCCTAAAGAGGCGGTATGTTGTTGGGCCAGTAAACCACGACCGGCCCGGATTCGCAATTCGCGCCCCAGGCATCCCCGGGATCCGTCAGGACGGCGGGGGCTGATTCGTGGATAACCCCCCGGCCAATCGTGGATAACTCGCATCAGGAGTGTATAACCTTACGTCGCAATTCTGTTTTCCTGCAAGTGAATTGCCGCGTTTCCCGTCCTACTCTGCTTTCATGTTGCCGCATTGCTTTCATATTATTTTGCGTAGGTGATAGGACTCTTAGCAGCACCGGGGCCGGATCAGCCGGAAGATCTGTGAATCTGAGGCGTAAGTCAAAGGCAGCAGAGGGCAATGCCCGTCGCCGCGGCCTGGCTCAGGCCAGCGCGCGTACCCTGGGCAGCGCGGCGGCGCAGATTGCCGTCATCGCCAGCCCCAATGCTCCCAACGTCAGGATGGCTATTGATGTCGAAGTTGCGTCGGCCAGCATTCCCACTAGGACGCTGCCGACAGTCAGGAACCCCCGCTCGTATGCCAGCACGCTGAATGTGCGCGCCCGGAACTGGTCCGGCACGATGGTCAGCACCACCGTTCCCTGGACGGTGCGATAGTGAGACTGGAAGCACGACATCAGCGCCAGGAACAGGAAAGCTGCCATCAGCCACGAAGAAAAGGCAAACGCCATGGTTGAGCACGCACTGAGCGCCGCCGTTATCAGCAACAGGTAGCCTCTGCGGGGTGGCAGGCCGAAGGAGGCGATGGTCAGCGTTGATATGAACCCTCCGACCCCCGTAACCGCCAGCAGGTATCCGCCCATGTCGACGTCGGCGCGGAGTACCTGAACGGTGAACAGCGGCAGCAGGAACCACACCGGATGCAGGATGGTGTTCGGTATCACCGACAGCACCATCATTTGCAGGATTTCCCGCTGCTGACGCCACAGGTGCAGGATGCCTTCCCGGAAGTCTGCGATTGGGGAGAATCGCTGGTTGGCTCTTTCCGGGAACGATGTGGTGTAGCGCAGGCGCATGGAAATCATGAACAGCACTACGGCGAGGTACAGCGCGGATTCCAGCGCGAAGTTCCAGAAAAAGCCCAGCCAAAAGATGAGCAGCCCGCCCACAAAGGGACCGAATATCCGCGTGCCGGTTATGGTCAGCACGTTGATGGCGTAGGCGTTGCTCACCGCCTCCCGGGGCACGGTGTTGGAGACCAGCACCTGCTGCATCGGCTGGGTTATGGCCAAAAACGCGCCGGAAATCAGCACGTAGGCGTAGGCGTGCCAGGCTTGGATGAATTCGCTGTCCACCAGAAAGGCGAATCCCAGGGCAAGGACCGCTCCCATGGCCTGCACCGTCATCATCAGCTTGCGCCGGTCCAGCCGGTCTCCCAGCACGCCGGTCAGGGGATTCACGAGGAGACTGGGCAGCGTGTTGATGGCCCCCACGGACACCACCAGCAGGCCGCCGACCTGAGAACCCTCGGACAAGTCCTTGACCAGCCATCCCACGCTCAGTAATTGCAGCCATACCGCGGTATTGGCGCAGAAGTTCGCGCACCACAGCAGCCGGAAGTCTCGGTACTTAAGCCACGAATCCAGGGTTTGGGGGCGGGGTATTCGGCTTGAGGGACGGATGATTTTGGCCTTCAGGACATTGGAATGGGAAGGGCGCAAGGGCGGTAAGGCGTTACGGCCGGGGAGCCCAAGCATGGCAGGCGGCAGGGGCGGGCGCCGTTAGCGGTAAAACCTCGCTGGTACGCAGGTACTTTAACCTAAATTCCCCGTATGGGACAGTTCTCTTTCAATCTGGCGCAGGGACTATGGAATGGCAGACAGCCAATGGCGGAGCAACCTGCCTCTGGAGGGGTAATTGCATGATTTTCACAAAAATCTTATGAAAAGAGAGTTATATTCACGCTATACAAATTTAATGGTGTTACATTGGGCTTCCCGGTCAAGGGACCGGGCAGGTGATGTGCCAGCAAACCGGCATGGACTTAGGCAGGCGCTGCGGTTGACGCTGTCCGGACACATTTGTCCTCCTTCCCGCTCCGGGAGGAAAAATTGACAAGCATTGGCCTGCTTTCAACTGCTGCTTGCCGCCGCCGTGCTGCGGCATTATGATTGCCCCCAAGGACCATGGAAAACAGCCCACTCGTCAATCCGTTGGGAGGAAACATGAGCACATCCACCAAGGGCCGGGAATTGAAGGTCGTGCATGACGTCGGCTCCCCCGATTCCACCGCGCAGACCCCTGGCATGATTCGCAAGCCCGGCATCGACGGCAACACCGCCGGAGCGGAAAAGATCTGGCTGGGGCACGTCGAATGCACCCCCAACACCATGGGCCCACCTCACAACCATGGCGAGGCGGAGACCGCCGCCTACGTGCTGAAGGGCCACATCCGGGTGTACTATGGCGAGGGCTACAAGGAATACATCGAAGCCGGACCCGGCGACTTCATTTTCGTCCCGGCCCACTTCGATCACATCGAGGGCAATCCCTACGACGAACCTGCCGAGGCAGTGCTGTCTCGCGGCCCCGACAACATCGTCATCAACTTGAACGAGTAGCTTTCGGCCCCTAATTCCAGCTCCGCAACCCGCAACACCCTTAGGGGCGCACGGTCGTGCGCCCCTACAGCTTTGCTTGGCTGCAACTCGTCTCATACCGGCAGGCGTAACAAGTAGCGCCGCGATATACTAGGCTTTTCAGCCCGCCCTTCCAGTCTTGTAAAGGTCCACAGTCGTTGCTAACGTCCGACGCCAAACGAATACTGCAACTGCCGCAGAAAGTTTTCTACGGCTGGTGGATTGTCTCGATTTCGGCCACCGCCGACGCCCTCAAGCACGGCACCTTCAACCGGGGATTTACCTTCTACGTCAATCCTCTCACCAAAGAGTTGGGCGTAGGTGTCGCTGTCGTGTCCCTGGCCGAGATGTTGGGAAGGATGGAGGGCGGCTTGCAGGGGCCGCTGATGGGCTGGCTCAACGACAAGTTCGGTCCCCGGTTCATCATGGCGCTGGGGGGAATTGCGTCGGGTCTCGGGTTCATCCTGCTGGCCCTGACCAGCAGCTACTTATACTTCCTGTTGGTATTTGTGGGGCTGCTTTCTCTGGGGTTCCGCGCCGGCTACAACAACGCCCTGATGCCGGCGATCAACCAGTGGTTCCGGCGGCACCGGGCGCTGGCTATGGCCGTGGCCGGCATGGGCAGCCCACTGGGGGGCATCCTCATCGCGCCGGTAATGGGGCTGCTGGTATATGAGATAGGTTGGCGCAATGCGGCTTTCATCTCCGGCGCGGTGATTCTGGCAGTGGTGCTGCCGCTGACGTTCCTCGTTTACCGCTCTCCCGAAGAAAGAGGACTGCTGCCCGACGGCGACAAGCCAGCCACGGAACCGCCGGCCTCAGCCCAGATGCCGCGGCCCGCGGCACGCGCCGCTCCCGTCTTCCGCGCGTCTCCCGGTGAACCTGACTTCACCGCGCGGGAGGCGATGCGGACGCCCACTTATTGGCTGCTGGTGCTGGCCGTGGGTATGCGCAACACCGTACACTCCGGGATGCAGTTTCTACTTGCACCGATAATCATTTGGTTCCTGATGGGGTCGGGCCGACCTGAAGACGACAGCGTTCGCATCACGGCTCTGCTGGTGGGGCTGCTGTCGCTAAGTTCGCTGGTGATGAACCCCATCGTGGGTTGGCTGGGCGACAACTGGTCGAAGCAGCGGCTGAGCGCTGTGGCGATGATCGGCGGCGCCTTCTCGGTAGTGGTGCTACTTAACCACAGCGGTGCGTTGTGGCAGGTCTGCCTGTTTGTGGTGTTGCTGGCGGTGTCGGAGACAGCCAATCCTCTCGCCTGGGCCATCATGGGGGATTTCTTCGGGCGCCGCAGTTACGCTACTCTGCGCGGCTGGCAGCACCTGCCGGACCAGTTGATGTCCATGAGCACACCGGTCTGGATGGGACTTATCTACGACCATACCGGAAGCTATTTGATTGCGTTAATTCCGCTAGTGGCAATCTACACGCTGGCCGCGATCTTCTATTTGGCAATACCCCGGCCAAAGCCTCCGGTGCGGGTACTGGCGGAACAGAGCGCCGGAATGACGCCCTCACCCTAGTCCTCTCCCAGAGGGCTAGGGTGAGGGCGTCCTGTTACCCTGCTACCGCCTTGGCAAGCCCCTCCACTGCGCCCTCCAACACCCAGTCCTCGACGCAGTAGGATATACGGAAGTAGCCGGGGGTGCCGAAGCCCCGTCCCGGCACCACCAGGACGTTCCACTGGAGCAGTTCCCGCGTGAAGGCCACGTCGTCCTCGATGGGTGACTTGGGGTAGAGGTAGAAGGCCCCCTGCGGCTTCACCGTGTCATAGCCCATCTCACTCAGGGCCGTGTGCATGAAGTCGCGCTTGCGCTGGTAGTAGTCCGGGTCGACGCTGACGCCCTGGAGATTCCTGACCACGTGCTGCATCAGCGCCGGGGCGTTGACGAACCCCAGCGTGCGGTTGCAGAAGCTGAAGCCGCCCGCAAGCTCTTCCTTTTCCTCGTGGTTGGGGTTGATGGCGATGAAGCCGATGCGCTCGCCTGGCAGGGCGAGATCCTTGGCATGGGACGTGACAATGACCGAGTTGTCATAAGCGGGCAATACTTGAGGAAAGGTCATGCCATCGAAGATGATGCGCTTGTACGGCTCGTCGCTGATGAGGAAAATCTCGGTGCCGTGTTCCGCCTGCTTGCGGTTCAGCAGCTCCGAGAGCCCGGCTATCTCCCCAGCGGAGTAGACCACGCCGGAGGGGTTGTTGGGCGAGTTGACGATGATGGCGCGGGTGCGCGGCGTAATCGCCTGCTCGATGGCTGCCGGGTCAAGCTGGAATCGGTCGGTGGTGTTGACCACCACTGCCACGCCGTCGTGGTTGTCGATGTAGTACAGATACTCGAAGAAATAGGGAGCCAGGACGATGACCTCGTCGCCGGGATTGAGGATGGTCTTGAGCACCACGTTGGCCGCCGCCGCAGCACCGCAGGTCATGATGACTTCGTTGCCGGTGAAGGGCAGACCGGTTTCTTCCGCCAGCGTACTGGCCACCGCCTGCCGGGTATCCATGTATCCCGGGTTGGGCATATAACGGTGCATCCCTGCCAACGGCTCGTCGGCCAGCCGCCGCAGCTCATTCTTGAACTCGACCGGAGGCTCGATCACCGGATTGCCCAGCGAGAGATCGAACACGTTCTCCGCGCCGATCTGCGCCTTGAGGGTCAGCCCTTCCTCGAAGACCCGGCGAATCCACCCGCCCTCCGCCATGTACTGCCGAATCTTCTGTGATACTGCCATGCGACGGCCTCCGGTGTTTCAAGTCTGCGGGCGAGTGTAGCAACGGGCAAGCGGGGGTGTCAAAGTATAATCGCCACGTACCTGAGCTTTCTCAGTTCACCGCTTTCGCCACTTCCACCACCCCCTCCGCCATTTGTAGCCCCATTGCCCGGCCGAAGCGGTAGACCAGGCTGTAGCGCACTGCCTCGAGGTCTGCTTCCTCGCGCAGGTCCGCCGCCATCGACGTTACCGGGCGGTCGGTTATGCCGCAGGGGACTATGTGCCGGTAGTAGGACAGGTCGGTGTTTACGTTGATGGCGAAACCGTGGAAGGTTATGCCCCGGCTTATCTTGACGCCGATGGCCGCTATCTTGCCGCCCGCCGTCCATACGCCGGTCAGTCCCGGTTCGGTGTGGGCCGTGATGCCGAAGTCGGCCAGCGCCTCGACTATGACCTGCTCCAGGGTGCGGACGTATTGCAGCGGGCCGCCACCCCAAATCCGCAGGTTGATGATCGGGTAGCCGACAAGCTGTCCGGGGCCGTGGTAGGTGATTTGCCCGCCCCGGTCGGTCTCGTGGACCGGAACTCCGGCGGCCGCCAGTTCATCGCCAGGGGTCAGCAGGTGCTCGTCGCGGCTCAGGCGGCCGCGGGTGTAGACGTGAGGATGCTCCAGCAGCAGCAGCGTGTTTGGCGAGTCGCCGTCGTGGACTTGGTTGACCAACTCGTCCTGCAAGGCGCGGGCGCAGGGGTATCCGACCATCCCCAGCCAAGCGTAGCGGCAAAGCTCCGGTCTCGGCATCGCTCGTCCTCACCCTAGCCCTCTCCCAAGGGGAGAGGGGATTCAGTAGACCGGAGTGCCGGGTCCGTAGGATTCCAGCCGGGCCTTGACTGCATCCAGGAACCCGCTGGCCTCGGCTCCGTCGTTGATGCGGTGGTCGAAGGCCAGACAGATGTTCATCATCGAGCGGATGGCGATGGCGTCGTCCCGCACCACGGGTCGTTTTTCAATGGTCTCGGTGGTCATGATTCCGGCCTGCGGGTAGTTGATGATGGGGCCGGACACCAGAGAGCCGCCAAGGGCGCCGGTGTTATTCAGGGTGAACGTCCCGCCCTGCACGTCTTCGATGGTCAGGCGGTTGGTTCGCGCCCGCTCGGTTACGTCCTGGACGGCGTGGGCCAGCCCGGGGATGGTGAGCCGGTCGGCGTTGTGAATCACCGGCACGATCAGGCCGTTGGGCGCGGCCACTGCCAGGCCCAGGTTGATGCGGCGCTTGAGGATTATGGAGTCGCCGCCCCAAGTGGCGTTCATCGTCGGCACTTTGCGCAGGGCCTCGACCACAGCCCGAATCACGAAGGGCATATAGGTGAGGGCCACGCCCTCCTGCCGCTCGAACTCGGCACGGACGCTCTGCCGCAGCGCCACGAGCCCGGTGACGTCCACTTCCTTGACGCTCCAGGCGTGGGGGATTTCGGTAACGCTGCGTACCATTGCCTCGGCTATCATACGCCGCACCGGAGTGATGGGCATAAGCTCCTCGTCCGGCCCGGCTGCGACAGAAGCGGCGGGAGCGGCTGCCGGAAGTACAGCGGGAGCGGGAGACTGCGCCGGAGCAGCCGGAGCAGGCACGGTCTGAGGTTCGGCCAGGTAGCGCAACACGTCGTCCCGTGTGATGCGTCCGCCCATTCCGGTGCCGCGTATAAGGCTCAGATCCACCGAGTGCTCGCGGGCGAGCCGCCGCACGGCAGGCGAGAGGCGTGGTGCGGCGTCTCTCGAAATGGGAGCGGTGGGCGCGGGCGCGACGGACGCCACAGGCGCCGGGGCTGCGGCGGGAGCGGACGGCGCGGGAATACTCGCGGTTGGCTCCATGGCCTCGACAGCCGCCCCGCCCGTCGGGCCGACGGGGGTGACGTCGCGCATCAGGTAGCCAGTGGTTCCGACCGGAGCCGCAGATGCAGGGGCCGCTGGTGTTGCAGCAGGCGGCGGGGGTGGAGGCGCGTCCGTGGACGGCGCTTCGCCGGGGGCTCCCACTTCGGCGATAGGCGCGCCCATGGGCAGAGTCTCGCCCTCGGCAGCCAGCACTCGCAGCAGTTGGCCCTCAACCGGCGAGGGAATTTCCATCGTAACCTTGTCGGTAACGATTTCCACCAGCGGCTCGTAGCGCCGCACCGAGTCGCCGGGCTGTTTCAACCATTTGCCGATGGTGCCTTCGACCACCGACTCGCCAACGTGGGGAAGCTCAACCGTTACGGCCAATTACGCACCATTTGCCTTTGCAAAGATGTCCCAATAATTTCCTCTCCCTCTGGGAGAGGGTCAGGGTGCTACCCTAATCAGTATGCCGCCAGCCGTCGCAGCGCGGCGGCGATTTTCGCCGGGTCGGGAGTATAGGCGTCTTCAAGCGTCTGGGCGAAGGGCATAGTCGGCACGTCGGGTCCGCAGACGCGCATGATTGGTCCGTCGAGGTACTCGAAGGCTTCGTCGGCCACCAAGGCCGCGATTTCCGCTCCGATACCGCCCGTGATGTTGTCCTCGTGGGCTACCAGCAGCTTGCCGGTTTTGCGCACCGAGGTCAGGATTGTGTCCTTGTCCAGCGGGGTCAGGGTGCGGAGGTCCACCACCTCCGCGTCTATGCCCTCGGCGGCGACTTCCTGTGCCGCTTCAAGGCAGTAGTGCAGCGTCAGGCCGTAGCTGACCACGGTCACGTTGCTGCCGGGCCGCTTCACGTCGGCCTGTCCCAACGGAAGGGTGTATTCCCCATCAGGAACCTCGCCCCGCACCAGCCGGTAGGTCTTCTTGTGCTCCAGGAACACCACCGGGTTGTTGTCGCGGATGGCGCTCTTGAGCAGGCCCTTGGCGTCGTAGGGTGTGCAGGGGGTGACGACCTTCAGGCCCGGCGTGTGGAAGAAGTGGGTCTCCACGTTCTGCGAGTGAAACAGCCCGCCTCGGATGCCGCCGCCGTAGGGAATGCGGACGGTCATCGGGACCTGGACCGCGCCGTTGGTGCCGTAGCAGGTGCGGGCCGCCTCGCCGATGAGCTGGTTGATCGACGGCCATACGAAGTCGGAAAACTGTATCTCCGGCATGGGCCGCTGGCCCCGGAAGGCCGCGCCCAGCGCGATGCCGACAATGGAGGCTTCGGCCAGCGGCGTGTCGATTACCCGCTCCTCGCCGAACTCTTCGACCAGCCCCTGTGTCGCCAGGAACACGCCTCCGCGCGCACCCACGTCCTCGCCCATGACGAACACGGTGGGGTCACGCTGCATTTCTTCCCGGATAGCTTCCCGGACGGCTTCTATCACGCTCTTGACGGCCACGGATTCAGACTCCTTGCTCAGTCTTCCGATTCCCTTGCGAGAGGGGACGCCCTAACCCTCCCCCGGAGGGAGAGGGAATTTTGGTTTGGATATTAGCTGGAATAGACCATGTGGTGCAGGGTGGATACGTCAGGCGGGCTGGCGCTGTCGGCGGCGTCGGTGGCGGCGTCGACGGTGGCCAGGGCCGTTGCGGCGGCTTCGTCCACCTGCTCTTGGGTCAGAACGCCGTGTTCCAGCAGCAGTTTGCCGAAGGTAACAACCGGGTCGCGCAAACGGGCCTGCTCCACCTCGTCGGACGGGCGGTAGCGGCGGTCGTCGTCGTCGGTGGTGTGCGACGTGAACCGCTCCACCTGCATCTCCAGCAGCACGGGGCCTTGCGCGCGTGCGCTGTTGATGGCTTCGCGGGTCGCTTCGTAGCAGCCGATGAAGTCCATGCCGTCAATGGTGAAGCCGGGGAAGCCGTAACCGGCGGCCCGGCTGGCCACTTCCTGGATGCTCATCTGCTTGCGCTGGGGGACCGAGATGGCGTAACGGTTGTTCTCGCAGATGAACACCACCGGCAGCTTGTGCACCCCAGCGAAGTTCATGGCCTCGTGGGTCTCGCCCTGGCTGGACGCCCCATCGCCGAAGTAGACCAGCGCAACGGTGAACTCGCCGCGCATCTTGCAGGCCATGGCGTAGCCCACGGACTGGGTAAGCCCGGCGGCGACGACGTTGGAAATCTGGATAATCTTGCGGGGTATGTCGGCGCCCTGAAGGGGGAATTGGCGCCCGTTGCTGTACGGGTCGCCGACCTTTCCCATGAAGGAGCGCATAACCTGCTCGGCGGTCAGCCCGGCGGCGAACTTGAGGGCCAGATCGCGGTAGTAGGGGAAAAGGAAGCAGTCGCCGTCCTTTTCGGCGGCCAGCAGGCTGCCCAACTGGGCGGCCTCGTGGCCTTGGCTGGAGGCGGCGATGGGAACCTTGCCCTGGCGGTTGAGCGCCCAGATGCGCTCGTCTATGGTGCGGCACAGCACCATGCGGCGGTAGAAGTCCACCAAGTCGTCCGCCGACAGGTTCCCGGGCAAGGATCCGGCGGCCTCCGCAACGGCGGCGCCGCCGTTACGGGCATCGACTCTGGCTCGAGGCTTTCGAGGTGGCATTATTTCTCCCGTGTCCCAGCCCCGTGGTCTTGAAAAGAAACACGAGGCCCTGAATAATCAAGGGCGGAAGTGTAAGGGGAATAACGCAGTCGGGGCCAAACCAGGCCCCAGACACAACGCGCTTAATTATAGCCAACCCAACCCGGCCCCGCAAATGCCGGCGCTTGTGTTCAGCTGCATCGATCCCCCCTTTCCCTTGAGGGGGAAGGCGGGGTGAGGTTGAAATGCCGGAATGCCACAAATGTATCTCACGAACGGGGACACCCCCACCCTGGCCCTTCCCCGGAGGGAGAGGAAACAATCGAAAGACCTTGCCCTGCGTCGTGGCTGATGGCGCGGCGCAAGGGTAGCTGTCTTGGGTATCTTCACTGAACATAACCAATAGAGCTTGATGGGCGTCCTGAATCCATCTATCCGCGTGCGGAATTCGCTGCCAGATACAGGCTTTTGACAGTTCTAATATTCGGCCAGCGACAGTGCGGGAAATGGCGATATATTGGCGGATAACTCCGTTGACAGCCTTGGCCGGAAATTGCTAATTTGCCTACATCGCTTTTACATTCCTGCCCCTTGGACAGCAAAAATGTAAACCTGAAGTCATAAGCCGGAGCCTCCGTCACGAGGTGACTGGAAGGCTTGGTGCCCGCCGGATCCGTCAGCCTGGGTGGCATTCTCCCGCCCGGGAAAGCTTCACGGGCCTGGCAGCTTGCTACCCCTTTTTTCTTAAGCGGTTATCTTCCCGGCGGTATTCTTTTGCCTTTTTTGGAGGAATGTATCGAAGCCGAAGCGACAAGACGGGAGTGCACGAAGGGATGAGAAATTCATCAGCCAGGGAGGTCTGGAGGGCGGTGCTGGGGGATCTCCAGATGCAACTGCCGCGTCCGACCTTTGAGACCTGGCTGAAGCCCACCGAGGGCGTGTCCCTGTCGCAGGAGAGCGACGGGGCGCAGGTCTTTGTCGTCGAGGCGCCGACTCCCTTCGCCGTGGAATGGCTGGAGCGCCGGATGTTTCACGCCCTCCAGCGCACTCTGGAGAAGGTGGCGGGCCATCCGGTGGAATTGCATCTGCGGGTTCGCTCCGAGGGGATTCCCTATGCAGTGGAGCGGGCCGGGCTTCCTCCGGGAATTACACCAGAGGCGAACCAGCCCCTGTTCGAGTTCCGGTCGCTGAACCCCCGCTATACCTTCGAGTCCTTCGTTGTCGGGCCTTCCAACCGGCTGGCCTTCAGCGCGGCCCAAGCCGTCGCCGATACCCCCGGCGTGGCCTACAACCCCTTGTTCCTCTACTCCGGGGCCGGTTTGGGCAAGACGCACCTTTTGCAAGCCATTGGCCGCACCTGCGCCCTGCGCGGCTTGTCGGTGCTTTACGTAACATCCGAGCAGTTCACCAACGAGTTCATCGGCGCCATACGCAACCGCACTACCGAGGACTTCCGTACTCGATACCGCTCGGTGCAGTTGCTCCTGGTGGACGACGTGCAGTTTCTCAGCGGCAAGGAGCAGACCCACGAGGGCTTTTTCCACACCTTCAACGACCTGCACAACTCCGGCAATCAGGTGGTGGTGTCGTCGGACCGTCCGCCTCGCGCCCTGCCTCTGATGGAGGAACGGCTGCGGTCCAGGTTCGAGTGGGGTCTGATAGCCGACATCCAGCCGCCCGACTTGGAAACCCGCATGGCAATTCTGTCCAACAAGGCCGACGAGATGCACGTCGGACTGAACGACGCAGTAATCGAACTCATCGCCAAGCGGGTTCAGCGCAACGTGCGTGAACTGGAAGGCAGCCTGAACCGCATGGTGGCATACGCCCAGCTGATGAACGTAGACATCACGCTGGACACCACCGAGCGCATCCTCAACGACATTACGCCGGAGCAAACGCGCGCTTCCATAGACCCCCAGCGCATCCTGTCCGATGTGGCGAACTACTACGGTCTTGAGGTGGACGACCTGGTGGCCCGCAACCGCAGGCGTAGCGTCTCGGTGCCGCGCCAAGTGGCGATGTACCTGCTGATTCACGAAATCGGACTGCCCCCGACCCAAGTGGGTCGCCTGCTGGGAGGCCGCGACCATTCCACGGTCATCCACGGGGCGGGTAAAATCAATGCCGAAATGAACGAGGACAGCGAGTTGCGCCACGACGTGCAGGCCATCAAAGAGTCCATATTTGCCTGAGTGCGAATAGCCGGCGCCTGCGAATTCACCCCCACCATGACCCTCCCCCTCGAGGGGGAGGGGATTTTTGTCCTGACCCACTTAACAAAAAGGAGAAATCAGCCCGGCCCACTCAAAAGGGACTTTATGTGGGAGGCGAATTTTCACCCTGCGTCCAGCCCGCCCGTTGTGTACCCAGGTTGTGTACAATGGCGGCGTGAAAACTCACGTAATCGTCAAGACTCACGAGTTGGCGCTGAAGGGCAAGAACCGTCCCTGGTTCATGCGGCGGCTCACCGAGAATCTGCGCCTTGCCACCGAGGGGGCCGGTGTGAGCCGCGTCTGGCAGGGGCAACTGATGGTCGGCCTGACTCTGGAGGACGAAAGCAGTTGGCCCGTGGTCAAGGAGCGGGTCCGTGAATGTTTCGGCGTGGCGAAGTTCTTCATGGCCTACGAATTTCCGCAGGAATTGAGACTGATCCGGGAGGCCCTGCCCGGAATGCTGGAGGGCCGTAGTTTTCAGTCATTTCGTATCGAGACCAACCGGGCTGACAAGCGTTTCCCACTTACATCCCCGGAGGTGAACCAGGACCTGGGCCGATTCGTGGAGGAACTTACCGGGGCCAGCGTGGACCTGACCGGCCCGGACCTGACCATTTACCTGGATATACAGACCCGGGGCATACTGCTCTACTTTGACGAAACGCGGGCTCACGGCGGGCTGCCGGTGGGAGCCAGCGGACGGGTGGCGGTGATGCTCTCCGGGGGCATAGACTCGCCGGTGGCCGCCTGGCACATGATGAAGCGAGGTTGCACTGCCTCATTCGTGCATTTCCACAGCTATCCGCTGGTTGACCGCTCCTCCATCGAAAAGGCCTCCGAGCTGGCGCAGCACCTCACCCGCCACCAGCGTCACTCGGAGTTGTTCCTGGTCCCGCTGGCCGAGATACAGAAGCGAATCATCGTCGAAACGCCACCCTCCTACCGGGTGCTGCTGTACCGGCGGTTCATGCTGCGCATCACCGAGACGCTGGCCCGCCAGTATGGGGCGAAGGCCGTCGTCACCGGCGAGAGCTGCGGGCAGGTGAGCTCGCAGACGCTGGACAACATCGCCGTAGTCGATAACATAGCCGGTATACCCGTTCTGCGCCCCCTCATCGGCCTGAACAAGGAAGAGATCATCGGCATGGCCCGGAAAATCGGCACCTTCCCCATATCCATCCAGCCCGACCAGGACTGCTGCTCGCTCTTCGTTCCCCGGCACCCCGAAACCCGCGCCCGACTGGCCACCATGGAGAAGCTGGAGCAGGGGCTGCCTGTGGGCGAAATGGTCGCCGAAGCCTTATCCGGCGTGGTGCGCGAGCAGGTGCCGTCGCCTTACCAGACCGAGGGCTAGGCACAGCGATTTTAGGATTGCCCTGAAGCCGGGTTATGTATCAATCCAGTGAAAAACGGCTTCTGGGCGGGATCCTGAAAAGCGTATCCCGCTCCTTCTACCTGACCATTAGGGTTCTGCCGGCCGGTATGCGTCAGCCGGTGGCGGTGGCCTACCTGCTGGCCCGCGCCGCCGACACCATCGCCGACACCCACGCCCTGCCGCCGCAGCAACGGCTGGAGCGGCTGCTGGCCTTTCGATCCCAGGTGCAGGGCCCGGCGACGGACGATGCCATCGGCGTCATTGTCGCCGGAATCCGGGAGCGGGACGCTGGGGCCTCCCCGGCAGAGACTGCGCTGCTGGCCAGACTGCCCCAAGCATTTGACCTGCTGGAAGCACTGCCGGAGAGCGACCGTGAGCAGGTGCGCGGTGTGGTCGTAACCCTAACGCGCGGGATGGAGCTTGACCTGACCACCTTTCCCGCCGAGGACTCGGGAACCGTCGCCGCCCTGAAAACACCGGAGGCATTGGACTGTTATACGTACCTCGTCGCTGGCTGCGTCGGCGAGTTCTGGACGGCGGTGGCGGTGGCCCATCAGCCCCGCCTCTCGAGGTGGGACGCCAGACGGATGAGCGCCCTCGGCGTGCGCTTCGGCAAGGCCCTGCAACTGACCAACGTGCTGCGCGACGTGTCCCGCGACCTCCGCATTGGGCGCTGCTACCTGCCGGGGCTGGAGCTGGCCCGGGTCGGCCTTGCGCCGTCCGACCTGCTTGACCCGGCCAACGCCCCCCGCGCCCGGCCCGCGCTGACGCCCTGGATTCGCGCCGCGCTGGAGCATTTCGAGGCTGCCGAGACCTACCTGTTGGCCGCGCCTCGCCGCTGCCTGCGCCTGAGGCTGGCTGCACTCTGGCCCATCCTGCTGGGGCTTGCCACCTTGGAAATCCTCGCTCGCAATGACGGCTGGCTTGACCCATCGCGCCCGGCACGGGTCAGTCGCCGCTGGGTGTACGGTATGATGGCCCGCTCCCTGGTGGCGGCTCCATTCGATACGTTGCTGCGCTTCTGGATTCGACGCCTGCGCCGCAGGGTGGAAAAGGCCCTGAATGGAAGCTGAAATCCGTCGCGGCTCTCCCCTTGAAGTGCTGGCCGTGTTCCTGCGGCTGGGGTTGACCTCTTTCGGCGGCCCCGTCGCCCACTTGGGATATTTCCGGGAAGAGATTGTAGTCCGGCGGAAATGGCTGGACGAAGAAGCCTACGCCGACCTGGTGGCCCTGTGCCAGTTCCTCCCCGGCCCGGCCAGCAGCCAGGTAGGGATTGCCCTGGGTCTGCGCCGCGCCGGACTTCTCGGCAGCTTGGCGGCGTGGCTGGGTTTTACCTTGCCGTCTGCGTTGGCCCTGATCCTGTTCGCCTTCGGAGTAATCTTCTTTGGCGAAGTTGAGGACGCAGGCTGGCTGAACGGGCTGAAGGTGGCGGCCGTAGCGGTCGTGGCCCTTGCGGTTTGGGGTATGGCCGGCAATCTCTGTCCCGACCGTCCCAGGGCCGCAATAGCCATCGCCGCTGCCGTAGGCGTGCTGGCCTGGCCCACGAGTTGGGGGCAGCTGGCGGTTATCGCCACAGCAGGAATCATCGGGTGGCGTTTGCTGTGCCCCCGGCAGACCGATGCAGAGCCGGTGGAGAAATTCCGGGTAAGCAAGGCGCTGGCGGTATTATGCCTGCTGCTTTTCGGAGTGCTCTTGGTGGGATTGCCGCTGGCGTGGCGAGTTCTTGCCGATAATTCGTTCGCTGAGTTGTTGCAGGTTTTCGACAGCTTCTTCCGGGCCGGTTCCCTGGTCTTCGGCGGCGGGCACGTCGTTTTACCCTTGCTTCAGGAACTGGTGGTAACGCCGGGTTGGGTGACCGACGCGGAGTTTGTCGCCGGGTACGGCGCGGCACAGGCGGTCCCCGGTCCGCTGTTCACCTTTTCCGCCTATCTGGGGACCCTCACCGGAATGCCGTCTGTCTCTGTCGGGGGATTTTTGCCCTGATCGCCATCTTCCTGCCGTCCTTTCTCCTGGTGATTGGAGTCGTGCCCTTCTGGGACCGCCTGCGTGCGTGGGACAGCTTCGGTGGAGCTTTGCGAGGCATCAATGCGGCGGTGGTCGGGCTGTTGTTGGCCGCGCTCTATGACCCCGTCTGGACCAGCGCCATCCACGGGCCGGAGGACTTCGGCCTAGAAGTCTGGCCGGAAAGCCATTGGCCGGGTTTTGCGTTACGCAAAGCAGACGTATTCCAGTCTGATATGGCATGATAGTGCACGTAATACGTTGCAGCACCCACTATTTAATCGATAATCGACGTTAAGAAAACGACGGCTTGGGGAGAATCGGGGTTTCCGGCCAGACTTCTAGCGCTGGTGGCCCTGGGGCTGCTGGCCATCTGGAAGTGGCCGCCCTGGCTGGTGGTTGTGCTATCGGCTGGGGCAGGCCAGGCGTTGACGTTCATCATGCAGGGGGCCGTTCCTTGACGCCCATACGAATTCCTGTACCATTAGCCCAAGCCTGAATTGAGCAGAATTTACGGGAGGAGTGATGTCTAAATTCGTTCGAGTTTATACTGGCGACGATGGCCAGTCGGTCATCGAGGAGCGGGAGTTCGAGATGCAGAGCTTCGTTGACACCGAAGGAGCTCATGGCCTGTCGACGGAGATAATCAACACGCCCGGCATAACCTTTCGGATGTACGAGCCGGGTTACTTCCTCGACTTCCATACCGCCCCGCGCCGACAGTACAGCATCACCCTCACCGGCGAAATAGAGGTTGGCACCCCCGACGGCACCATCAAGCACTACGGCTCTGGTACGGTGCTAATGGCCGAAGACCTGACCGGCACCGGCCATTCGACCCGCGTCGTGGGTACCGAGCCGCGCTTCGCTATCATCATCCCTCTGTCCGACTGATAGGCTGGAAACTAACGAAGGGACGCCCTCTCCCTAACCCTTTCCCACAGGGAGAGGGAATTGTGGGCCCGGTTTCAATTTTTGATTGAGGGCAAAGACCATGACGGCATACGCCAACCTGAGCGGCGAGTTTAATCCCACGGTTCCCACCCGTGTAATCTTCGGACAAGGCAAGACGGCCACACTGGGCGGCGAAGTCGCGTCGTTGGGCGGCAAGCGCGCCCTGTTGCTGTCGGGCCGGACGGTGGCGGAGCAGACGGACGCCGTCCGGCGGACGCAAGCGGCATTGGGAGACTCAGTCGTGGGGGTCTACTCCGGCCTGACTCAGCGGGCGCCGCTTTCCACAGCGGTCGAGGCTGCCAACCTAGCCGTCTCCCTCGAGGCCGATACGCTGGTGGGCGTGGGCGGCAGCACGATTTCCGATGCCGCCCGCATGATTGCCGTCCTGATGGCCGAGGGCATTACCACCGTCGAGGAGCTTCGGCAGCAGGGTCACGGGCAGGATATGCTGCTACGCCCCGACCTGGGCGGAAAAACGCTCCCCCTCCAGGTGTCCATCCCCACCACGTTGTCGGCGGGAGAGTTCAACATGGGCGGCGGAAACGTGCTGGACGACGGCGAGGGCCACAAAATTCGCGTGGGCCATCCCCGGCTCTACGCCGACCTCATCGTTCTGGACCCGGACATGACCGCCGGAACACCCGATTGGCTGTGGCTGTCCACTGGCGTCAAGGCCCTGGACCACTGCATCGAGCGGCTGTATTGCCGTGGCAATCAGCCTGCCATCGACGCCCCTGTACTGTCCGCCGCCGAAATGCTGTTCAACTCCCTGCCCCGGTCGCGGCAGGCCGAGGGAGACGCAGAGGCCAGGCTGCAATGCCTGGTGGCGGCGTGGATGTCCATGATGGGCGCACCCAACTTCGCCGTCGGCCTCTCCCACGCCATCGGCCACATCGTCGGCGTAAAGTACTCCGTCGGCCATGGCTACACCTCCTGCGTAACGCAACCCTACGTCATGGAATACAACCGTCCGGCCTCCGCCGCCAAGCAGGCGCTGCTGGCCCGCGCCGCCGGCCACGTTACCGCCGGGATGAGCGACGAAGCGGCGGCAGAACTGGCCGCCCGCGCAGTTGACGATTTCATTCTTGGCCTCGGTATGCCCCACCGTCTGCGAGAGCTGGAAATACCAGAGGAAGACCTGCCGGACATCGCCGACCTGGTGCTGGCCGACGGCGGATGCCGCAACAACGCCGTCCCCATCACCGACGCCGCGCAGGTGATGGAGGTGCTGCGGCGGGCATTTTAAGCGTGGCTATCCCTTGAGTTCCCTCTCCCCTGTAATTGCCCGCTTCTCGTCTCGATTTTCCCCTCTCGGTTGAGGGAGAGGGTTAAGGTGAGGGTGAAGACGCTCAGCGAAGCACCTATCTGATATAGCAGGAGCGATTAAAATGAAATACGGCTTTACGCTGCCGGGCCGCGGCCCTCTGGCCACCCCTGAAACCCTGGGGCGCATCGCTCGCGCGGGCGAAGAGCTGGGTTATGATGCGCTGTTCACCGGTGACCACATTCTTGTACCGAGGAACATTGCCTCGCCGTATCCCTATACGGAGGGCGGCGAATTCCCTGGCAGCCCGTCGGGCGAGTCCATGGAGCAGTTGACGCTGTTGGCCTTTCTCGCCGGGCAGACCTCCCGGATCCGGCTGGTGACCAGCGTCATCATCGTACCCCACCGCAATCCGCTGGTGGCGGCAAAGGCCCTGGCCACGCTGGACGTGCTGTCCGGCGGTCGTCTGGTAGTGGGAGTTGGTGTAGGCTGGATGCGCGAGGAGTTCGAGGCGCTGGATCTGCCGCCCTTCGAGGAGCGCGGCGCGGTTACCGACGAGTACATCCGGGTCTTCAAGGAACTGTGGACCAGCGACGACCCTCACTTTGAGGGAAAGTACGTCAGCTTCGACAACATCAGCTTCCTGCCCAAGCCGGTGCAGAAGCCGCACCCGCCCATCTGGGTCGGCGGCGAGAGCCGTCCCGCCCTGCGCCGCACCGCCGAGCTGGCCAACGGCTGGTATCCGCTGGGCTCCAACCCCACATTCCCTATGGGGACGCCGCAACAGCTTGCAGATGGGCTGGAACGCCTGGCCGTCTACGCCCGCCGCTTCGGGCGCGACCCGTCGGAAATCGAGACCATCTACCGGACGCACCAGTTCGAGCTTACCGAGGCCGCGGCCAACGGCAACCGCCTGCCCTTCGTCGGCAACGCTGAACAAATGGCGTCCGACATCCGGGAATACCAGGACATGGGCGTCGGATCGCTGGTTCTGGACTTCCTGCGCCAGACCGAGGACCTTGACGTGATGCTGGGCCGGATGGAGCGGTTCGCCAACGAGGTGTGGCCGCTGGTTTAAATTGCTGGTTTAAATTCCTGATCTAAACTCCTGGTTTAAACTAGGGAAGAGCAGGCCGGGTTGTCCTTCGCATTTTGAAGGCAGGTGCGCCCTCACCCCAACCCTCTCCCATAGGGAGAGGGAATTGGGCGCCTATTACTCTGGTCTGCTCTCGTGTTACTCCCGGAAGTCCCGCTCGTACAGCTCGCGGAGCCGCTGTAGGTGGGCTTCGGGGATGGGCGGCAGGTCTGCGCAGCGGGCGATTTCCTCCGCCTCCGCCGCGTTCTTGACGCCGGGAACCGTGGAGTCTATGTCTTGGTTCATCAGGCTGAAGACCATCGCGGCCTGCGATAGGGTTTCTATTGACCCGTCTAGCAGGAAGTCCAGCATGGCGGCCTTGCGCAGATCGGCCTGCATCAGCGCGTCGCCGGGCGTCGGCGGACGGTCGAGGGCTGGCGTGAGGGCGCCGGCGGCGTGGGAGCGGATGCCGATGACGCCCATGCCCAAGCTCTTGGCCAGCGGGATAATCTGTCCGTTGTCGAATACGTCCGCGCCGGAAGGCTTGGGTTCCTGCGCCGTGAGGTTGAGCAGGTTGTAGTAGGCCAGAACGGTGTCATATTCGCCGCTTTCCAAAATCCGCAGCATCGTAGGCACATGGTGGTCCATGGCGGAGAGGCCGATGTAGTGGGTCTTACCGGCCTGCTGCATCTCCTTGTAGGCTTCCAGCACCGGCCCCAGGACGTCGTCGCCCGTGATCGAGTCCCTGGCCTCGCCGCGATACTCGGTGAAGCGGTTGTGGACGTGAAGCACGTCCACCGAGTCCCGCCGCAGACGGGCCATGCTGGCGTCCACGGAGCGGCGCACGGCCCCGGATACGTCGTCCATCTCTTCGGCCCGGAGCCTGACCTTGGTGGCGACGACCACATCCTCGCTGCGGCCCTCCAGCGCCTTGCCCAGGGCTTCCTCCGCCCTGCCATCGCCGTAGGACGGGGCAACGTCGAAGAAGGTTATGCCCAATTCCAGGGCGCGGTGTACCGAGCGAATTGCTTCGTCTTCCGTAGTCGGTCCCCAGACCTGCCCAATGCCGCCGCCGCCGAACCCGGCGCGGGAAACGGTGAGGCCGGTGCGGCCCAGAATGCTGTATTTCATTGCCTAAACTACCTCCTTGCTGACCGGAGCGGCCCGCCTCTTGGCGGTGATGAGATATACGCGCTCCATATCCATGTCGAAGAGTTGGCATTGACCGAGGTCAATCAGGCCGTGTTCGACTTCGTACTCGTCCTGAATTTCCTGAATACGCGGGTCTTCCGGGGCGAACATTGGAACGGCGTCCAGAGAAAACAACTCGTCTTTTCCCAGATGCTGCTGGAGGGCGTCGAAAACAATGTTGTCGGAGGCAATTACGTTGGGGGTCAGCCAGGGTGCGGATACTATCAAGTCCCACAGGTCGGCCAAAGTATTTTCCCGCTGACACATTCCGAACAAGGAAAAACCGCCGTATTTTTCCGAAAGGTCGCGCTCTACCAGGGTGAGGTGCCGGAGCAACCTTTTTGTGTTGTTCATATTGTCCCCACGATGAGTTTCATCTGCGTCAAAAGGTCGGACGCCGATGATTCACTGGCGCTGCCCGGTATCAGGTATCGCAATTCAGGGTTCCACCTGGCCACGCTCAACCACGCGATGGGCATGGCCGCCCTGATTTTACTCTCTTGCCCGCTCAGACGGAGCAGCATACTCAAGTTGTGAGTTCGGAAAGACTGAAGCTCCCGGAACTCGCGGTTGGTGGATGGATACCAAGCCCAATTCAGAGTTTCGCATATCCTGGCTTTCAACGCCAACTCAACGCCGTACCCGCAAAGATAAGCTGTGGCGTCATACCGCCCGGCATCGAAGAGCGCTTGGGCGTCTTCCAGCCGGGTGGCGGAAATGGAGCGGAGTTCTGCTGCCGTCAGCACACTAATCCGCCACGTCTCCCTCGGCCAACTGGAACAGGATACCGTGGGAGCTGCTGGTCTCGATGTTCAGGTTCCGGTACCCGAAGGGGCTGAATGACGGGCCTTCGCCGCGCATTTCGTTGCCCTTGCCCTTCAGGTCGGCGAAGACCTGGTCTATGCCGTCCACGCCCCAAGCGACGTGCATCACGCCGGGGCCGGTGGCCTGCAATTGCCGGGCCATGGGAGTGTCGTCGCGCAGCGGCTCGAAAAAGTCAACATACGTCTCGCCGATGCGGTAGAGGATGGACTTGAAGCCCCGGTCCTCGAACTCGTCCTGGGAAATGGGCGTGAGGGAGAAGTTCCGCTCTATGTAGCCAGCCATGTCGTCAATACTTTCGACAACGAAGGTAATGTGATGCACCTTGTTCAGCATGATGTCCTCCATTTCTTTACTGAAATGAGTGTGGGCTGCCAGCCACCGGCCGCCACGATGACGAAGAGAGGAATAGGCTGGTAGACTTGGGGCAAGCCTATTGGTTTTCAAGGCCCCGCACAAGTCCCGTCGGGGCTGACGATGCCATAGCCGCGCCATCAGTCTCAAGGAGAGCCGCTATGCCCACTTTTTCCGCATCCGACGGCGTGAACATCTACTACGAAGTGGCCGGACAGGGAACGCCTCTTTTGCTCAGTCATGAGTTCGCTGGCGACATCACAAGTTGGGAGCCGCAGGTCAACTTCTTTGCCCGTCGCTACCAGGTCGTCACCTACAGCCATCGCGGCTACCTGCCATCGGAGGTGCCGGACGATCCTGCGGCCTATTCCCAGGAGCATCTGGTGTCGGATATGCGGGAGTTGCTGGAGCATCTGGGCATCGAGCAGGCATACATCGGCGGGCTGTCAATGGGCGGCAGCGCGGCGGTGTCCTTCGCCATCGCCCACCCGGAGATGTGCCGCGCCCTGATTGTAGCGTCGGCCGGTTCGGGAACCACCGACCGCGACCGGTTGCTGGCCTCTTGGCAGGCCCTCAGCGAGTTGATGCTGACCGAAGGCATGGAGAAGTTCGCCGAGGGTTACGCCAACGGCCCGGAAAGGGTGCAGTTCCGGCGGAAGGACCCGGTGGGATGGGAGAAATTCCGGGCTGGCCTCGCTGCCCACTCGGCCCAGGGTTCAGCCTACACCTTCCGCGGCGTACAGATGAAACGCCCGACCATCTACCAGTTGGAAGAGCAATTGCGTCGGATTGACGCTCCGGCGCTGGTGCTGGTGGGTGACGAGGATGAGCCATGCCTGGAGCCGGGGCTGTTTATGAAGCGGGCGATACCGCGCTGCGGCCTGGCTATCTTCCCGCAGAGCGGTCACACCATCAACCTGGAGGAACCGGCGCTGTTTAATCAGACTATTCTGGACTTCCTGACTGCCGTGGAATCCGACCGCTGGCCTCGGCGAGGTGAGTGAGGGCGCCTACTCCTGCAACTCCGCGATGATTTTTCGCAGTTGATGTTCGTCGTCCGCGCCGGCCACGTCCATGCCGAAGACCACCTCATTCAGCAGGCCGTTGTAGCGTTCCTTGACGGCGGCTGCGACCTGGTCGTACTCTTCCGCTACCGCGAAGCAGTCGAAAATGTCATCGGTTATCAGGCCGGCCATCTCATCCCACTCGCCCTTGAGCGACATTTCATGCAGCCGGACGCAGACGTCCTCGAAGCCGTGGACCTCCAGCACGGGCGTGTAAGTGCGTGTGGAGGAATAGAAGGCAATTTGTCGGCGCACCGCGTGTTTCCGTTCTTCGATGGCCGCCCGGTTGGGTCCCGTGATGATGAAACTGGAGCCGGTGAGATTGATGGATTGCGGTTCTCGGCCGGCCCGTCCGGCACCGTCGGCGATGCTGGGCATGATGCGCTGCTTCAGATATTCCGGGGAGCATAGCGGGTGCAGCGACAGCCCGTCGCACACCTCCCCGGCCACCCGGCAGTTGTAGGCGTTGACCGCGCTTATGAACACCGGCGGGCGAGGCTGCTCCGATGGACCGGGGCTGAAAAAGGGGGTCATTAGCGAGAAGTTGTAATGCTCCCCGTGGTAGGCCAGCCGCGTCCCGTTCTGCCAGGCGTCCCAAATGGCGTGGAGCGACTGCACGTATTCCCGAATCCGAGGGCCGGGCGACGCCCATTGCGCCGAGAAGCGCCGCTCGATGTGGCCCTTAACCTGAGTCCCCAAGCCCAGCCGGAACCGCCCGCCGGAAAGGTTCTGCAAGTCCAAGGCGGCGTAGGCGAATACCATGGGGGAGCGGGGGAAGGCGATAGCGACCCGAGGCTCCAGCGTAACCCGCGACGTGGTGGTCGCCGCAAGCGCCAAGGGAAGCAAGGGGTCATGCCCTGTTTCCTCGGTGCACAGGCCGTCGTAGCCCATGCCCTCGGCCCACCTTGCTTCCTCGGGAACGCCCTTGATGTTGCTTGTGTTCAAGTGATACAGCACCCGGAATCCCATCGCTTCCTCCGTCTTTGCCGCCCAACCGTTCATCCTGAATCTGTGGAAGGACGAACGGTTGGGCCTTCCTCGTATACACGTATCCGAAAATCTCTACCTGGCGGTAAACCCGCCGTCCACCACCAGTTCTGCGCCGGTGATGTAGGACGCCTCGTCCGATGCCAGGAACAGCACGGCGTTGGCGACCTCGATGGTGCGCCCTTCCCGGCCCAATGGGACGTCGTTCATCAGCCTGTCCCGGCGGGTGTCGCCTCGTTGGAACGATGTCAACATGGGCGGCATCATGCCCGGATGCACCGAGTTGATGCGGATGCCGTCCTTGGCGTGCTGCACTGCTGTGGCCTTGGTGAGCAGCCGCACGGCGCCCTTGGAGGCGTTGTAGCCTGGATGCACCGATTCCTGCCCCACGATGCCGGAGATGGACGAGATGTTGACGATGGAGCCGCCGCCGATCTTCTGCATTTCCGTTACGGCGTGCTTGGTGCCCAGAAACACCCCGCGGGCGTTGATGTCCAGCAGGCGGTCCCAGGCGTCGGTGCTGCGGAAGTCGGTCTCGCCGCTGCCGCTGATGCCCGCGTTGTTGACCAGCACGTCCAGCTTGCCGAAACGGCCCACAATCTGTTCCACTGCGGCGATCCAGGAATTCTCGTCGGCCACGTTCAAGTTGACGAACATCGCCTCGCCGCCGGCCTCGGCGATTTCGGCCTCGACCCGCCGCCCGTCTTCCTCGCGTATGTCTCCGATGGCTACCCTAGCGCCCTCCCGGGCGAACAGCCTGCATTCTTCGGCGCCCATGCCGTTGGCTCCGCCGGATACCAGGGCAACCTTTCCTTCCAGTCTCATAATCGCTTTAGACCCTCCCTGCGGATTCTTGGCGCGTTCCGGGCGTTTTATGTCAGAGAGCCCGGGTTGCGCTGGTTCGTGCTAGGATACCCCAATCGTCCGTTCTTCGCAGTATGCGAAAGGCCATACTAACGGACTGCCGCCCGCCCCCGTGGGGTATAATGCCGCTCATGCCCCGCCGCTACCGCCCGAGAGAAGTCATCCGTGTCCTCCGAAGCCTTGGTTGGGAGCGCGTCGGTCAAGAGGGGAGTCACATTAAACTCATGCTGCCTGATGGTAGCAGGACTGTTTCGGTTCCCGACCATCGAGGAGAAGTACGACCTGGAACCTTCAGTTCAATCTTGAGGCAAGCGGGCATTACAAAGAGGGAATTTCAACGGAGGGCAGAGGAGATTCTCTGATGGTCAAGAAAAAAGTGTCGGTGGTATTGTTTCATGATGATGCTGCCGGTGGATACGTCGCAGTTATGCCGACATTCCCCCACTGCACCACTCAGGGAGAGACAGTGAAACACGCCCTTGCCATGGCCAAGGAATGCTTGGAATTAAACCTTCAGGAACCCACAGATTGGGACTTGTTCGATTTGGACCACGCTTATTCGGAGCATGTCGTAGTTGGCACGGTTGAGGTTGATGTGCCTTTGCGCCCTGAAGTCGCAAGGTCCGCAGAGGAATCGGACGTACCGGACACACCTGTAGCCATTGTGGCGGAGGACTGAAATGCGGCTGGAAGGCAAAGTAGCGCTTATCAGCGGCGGCGCCAGGGGACAGGGCGCCGCAGAAGCCAGGCTGTTCGTCCGCGAGGGCGCGTCGGTGGTCATCGGCGACATTCTCGACGAAGAGGGCCTGAAGCTGGAGGCCGAAATCCGAGAGTTGGGCGGGCAGGCCACCTACGTTCACCTCGACGTGACTCAGCCGGAGCAGTGGGAGAACGCCGTTGGGCAGGCCGTTGACCGCTACGGCAAGCTGGACATCCTGGTCAACAACGCGGGCATCGGCAGCACATCCACCGGCGGGCTGGACGCCCCGAAAATCGAGGGAGCGTCGGTTGAAATCTGGGACAGTATCATGGACGTGAACAGCAAGGGTGTCTTCTTGGGAACCCGCGCTGCCATTCCGGCATTGCGGGCTGCCGGAGGCGGCTCCATCGTCAACATCTCGTCCATCGCCGGGATAGTGGGCCTCTCGCCGGGTACCGGCGCGGGCGCGGCCTATGCCGCATCCAAGGGTTCGGTGCGGCTGCTCACCAAGTCCACCGCCGTGCAGTACGGCGCGGAGGGCATCCGCTGCAACTCGGTGCATCCCGGCTACATCGACACGGTAATGACCGAGCGGATGATGTCCCAGCCCGGCGTTCGTGACCAGCGCATCGCCGAGACGCCCATCCGCCGCATCGGAACGGTGGACGACATTGCCAACGGAGTGCTGTTCCTGGCCTCCGACGAATCGTCCTTCATGACCGGCAGCGAGCTGGTGCTGGACGGCGGCTGGACCGCACAGTAATAATTACGCAGAAGCTGCGCTCTGTGGTAGACTAAAATGTCTTATGAAACTGATTGGGGCGGACTCGGACAGTCCGCCCCAATGCTTTGCCAAGAGTCAGGAGTTGGCCCCGTGGATAACGCGAAGGTTACGGTTATCTTGTATCCCGACGATGAGGGGGGCTACACCGCAGTGATGCCCTACTTTTCGTGCCACCTGATCACCCAGGGCGACTGCCTGACAGCGCAAGGGGAGACCGCGGACCAAGTGATGGCCGAGGCCCGCTACCTGCTGGAAGGTTACCTGGCCAGAGCTGGGTCTGAAGGTCGCTATCACCTGGAACAGGCGCGGCTGGAAGGACTGGAGGTGCGGGAGCTGGAAGTGAACGAGCCGTAAAGGTGACCCTTTGTATTCTGGTCGCCCCTGGGGGTCAGACAGTATCCCATAAGCCCGATGCACTCGGCCTACTGAAATGGCGGACTCTCGCGCATTCTTCTTGTCAGAGTGATCTAGCAGCAACTGCCGATACTCTGCTTGAATGACTGACAGAGGTGCCGTGGGTGCCGTGGAATGTAAGTACAGGATTTCGTACAGGTCTTCTGTTTCCGGCACGAGTGATCGCATCGCTAGGGTGATTAGCCGACCGTCAGCATAACAAAAAGCCGGGCTCATCGAGTCCGGCTTCTACTTTGCGCCTTAACTGCTGAATAGTGGAAGGGAGATTTGGTGATGTTCATTGAGTGGTTAACAGGTCCCCGGCGTGAGCCGGGGGTTCGGTGGACTTTCTCAGGGAACCTCTCCATCAGCCTGGGAGCGCCATTCGGCACTCGATCGCAGGGACCTTGGGCACTAAGACCCGTGGCCCGCTGGCTTTCTGGAGGGGAACACCCACCGATCGACCTGGGAGTTGGGCCCCGCCTCCGCCCCGAACGAATCGGGGAAACAGACAGAGCTGCTTGCTCCTTAAAGGAGGTGATCCAGCCGCACCTTCCGGTACAGCTACCTTGTTACGACTTCGTCCCAGTCACCAAACCCGACCTCGGCGCCTGCCTCCCTTACGGGTTAGCTCAGCGACTTCAATCGTTCTCGGCTTCCATGACGTGACGGGCGGTGTGTACAAGGCCCGGGAACGTATTCACCGCAGTATGCTGACCTGCGGTTACTAGCGATTCCGCGTTCATGCAGGCGAGTTTCAGCCTGCAATCCCAACTGGGGCCGGCTTTGGTGGGATTGGCTCCATCTCGCGATTTCGCAGCCCATTGTACCGGCCATTGTAGCGTGTGTGTAGCCCAGGACATAAGGGCCATGATGACTTGACGTCATCCCCACCTTCCTCCTCCTTGTGGGAGGCTGTCTCGCTAGAGAAAATAACTAGCGACAAGGGTTGCGCTCGTTGCGGGACTTAACCCAACACCTCACGGCACGAGCTGACGACAGCCATGCAGCACCTGTGAAGGCTTCCGGAGTTACCCCCGGATCGTCCCCCTTTCGGGGTTCTACTACCAACATGTCAAGCCCTGGTAAGGTTCTTCGCTTAGCATCGAATTAAACCACACGCTCCACCGCTTGTGCGGGCCCCCGTCAATTCCTTTGAGTTTTAGCCTTGCGGCCGTACTCCCCAGGCGGAATGCTTATCGCGTTAGCTTCGGCACAGGAGGGGTCGATACCCCCTATACCTAGCATTCATCGTTTAGGGCGTGGACTACCTGGGTATCTAATCCAGTTTGCTCCCCACGCTCTCGCGCCTCAGCGTCAGGCACAGCCCAGAAAGCCGCTTTCGCCACTGGTGTTCCTCCCGATATCTACGCATTTCACCGCTACACCGGGAATTCCGCTTTCCTCTACTGCCCTCAAGCGAGGTAGTATCCCTTGACCTCTCCCAGTTGAGCCGGGAGCTTTCACAAAAGACTTACCAAGCCGCCTACGCGCTCTTTACGCCCAGTAATTCCGGGTAACGCTTGCTCCCTACGTATTACCGCGGCTGCTGGCACGTAGTTAGCCGGAGCTTATTCCCCGGGTACCGTCCTTTCTCTTCCCCGGGAAAAGGGGTTTACAGCCCTAAGGCCTTCATCCCCCACGCGACGTCGCTGGGTCAGGCTTTCGCCCATTGCCCAAAATTCCCTGCTGCTGCCTCCCGTAGGAGTGGGGGCCGTGTCTCAGTCCCCCTCTGGCTGATCGTCCTCTAAGACCAGCTACCCGTCATCGGCTTGGTGAGCTTTTACCTCACCAACTACCTGATAGGACGCGAGCCGCTCCCCCGGCGCCCGAAGGCTTTCATCCGGCAACCAAGATCACCGGATCGTATGCGGGATTACCCTCAGTTTCCCGAGGCTATACCCCACCGGAGGGCACGTTACTCACGCGTTACTCAGCCGTCTGCCACTTGCCCGAAAGCACGTTCGACTTGCATGCATTAAGCGCGCCGCCAGCGTTCACCCTGAGCCAGGATCAAACTCTCTAAACAGAACTTACCTAGCTTCCTTCCACTATTCAGTTGTTAAGGTGCGCGACCGCCCGGCGGTGGTTCCCGTCTGTGCGATCGAAAGCTCCAGTATCATAGTCGGCTCTGCCCTCCTTGTCAACACTTTTTCCTGCAATTTCCCAAATTCGTCCAATTCCGCTCCTCCCTGACAATCCGCCGCTGCCGTGGACTATACTACGAGAAGATTGCAGGCAGCCCGGACCGAAAGCCGGGCCGGCCCAGATACGGACTGACGTCAGGAGGGATGCCATGAGCGTGGTAAAAATCAACGCCATTACCGTGCCGGAGGGGCGCGGCCACGAGCTGGAAGAGCGCTTCGCTCACCGGGCCGCCGCCGTCGAGAACGCGCCGGGTTTCGAGGGTTTCGAGCTGCTCCGCCCGGTGGAGGGCGAGAACCGCTACTTCGTCTATACGCGCTGGGAGTCCGAGGAGGCTTTCCAGAATTGGTTCAACAGCCAAGACTTCCAGCGCGGCCACGCCCAGGCCAACCAGGAGGCCCCGGCCAACCAGGAGGCCCCGGCGCCCGTCGGCACCGCCGCCGACCTGCTGTCCTTCGAGGTGGTGACCAGCGCCGGGCCCAAGGGAGAATAGATAGATCAACATCGGGGCAGCCGCGTACTGGCTGATGTTCCGCTCTCCTATTTAATCAGGCCTGTTTCCGCCGAACTCGTAGAGTGGCAGGAATCCGCTTCCGTCCACCGTCGGCGCCCCTCCCTGCGGTGGGCTTACGTCGCACAGTACTCGCGCGGCCCAAAGCTCCCGATACCCGTAAATCTCGATCCGTGCCCTGGCCTGCCATTGTCGCCGCGCCGGACGGGATTCATGGTGGGGCGCGTCCGGCAGGCGCAGGTCTGCGTGAAAAAGCAGGGACTCGTCCTTCCGCGCCTGAAAGTCTTTGCAGAGAAGGACGGTCTGGTACACCCTTTCCGAGGAGTGTTCGTGGTAGCCGTCCAGCGCGGTTCGAGAGAATAGGGTAGTCAGCAGCGCCAGCTCCAATCGGCCGCACCGTACCCGGAACGGCTCCAGTGGCAGCAGGGTGGCCTGGAGACGCGCAACGCCGCCGGAATATCCATCCGGCGGCGTTGGTTCGCTTAAACCGACCCTCAGTTCGGCACGAGGACGCCGAAATCGGCGGGGCAGTCGAAGCATAGCCTAGCCAAACATTTTGGAGGGCAGGAAGGTGCTGATTGGCGGCACGGCTATCATGATGATCAGGGCCACGATGGACAGGAAGAAGAAGGGCAGAATCCCCTTGAAGATGTCCTCCAGTGTCAGGTCCTTCCCTTCCGGCATCTGCACCGCCACCGAGCGGACGGTGTAGACGTTCAGGCCCACCGGCGGGGTGATAAGCCCGATTTCGATGGACATAATCACCAGCATGGCGAAGTAGACCGGGTCTATCCCCAGCCCAACGATGATGGGATGCACTATGGGCAGGGTGATGGACATCATGGATATGGAGTCCTGGAACATGCCCAGGAAGACGTACATCAACAGGAAAAAGATCATGATAAGCAGCGTGGGTATGTTGGCTTCGTTGACGACCTCGACGAATTCGCCCGGCAGCCCCGTAAGCACCAGGAAGCGGGCGAAAATCATCGCGCCGATAAGGATGAAAAACACCAGCGCCGAGGTCTGCGCCGCTTCTTTCATGGCCTGACTGAACCGATCCCAGTTCAGCCCTGGGGTCTGTAGTTGCGTCCCGGTCAGTGGAGCAATCGGCCCTTCATTCCCGGCGCCCGCTTCCGCCGCGCTGTTGGAAGCCGCCGCCGCCGTATCTGTGCGGAAAACCCACCTCTCAAGGAAGGGCGCAATCAGGGCCAGCACCAAGGCCCCGGCGGCGCCGGCGGCGCCGGCCTCGGTGGGCGTGAAGATGCCAGTGTACATTCCGGCGATGATGCCCAATACCAGGACCGCTATGCCGACCACGCCCGCAGTGGCCTTGAGCCGCTCCAGGAAGGGTGGCGCGTAGTCGGCCCTAGGGGCGCGGTCGGGATACCGCATCGCCACCAGCACAATGCCACCGGTGAATATCAGGGTCAGCAGAATTCCCGGCCCGACGCCTGCAATTAGCAGCTTGCCGATGGACTGCTCGGTCAGAATCCCGTAGACAATCATCAGCGCGCTGGGCGGTATCAGCATCCCCAGCATTCCGGCGGCGGCAATGGTGCCGCAGGCGAAGGCCTTGTCGTAGTTCCTTCGATGCATCTCCGGCAGGCTGATGCGGGTGAAGACGGCGCAAGCCACCACGCTTGAGCCGGTGCAGGCGGCGAACATGGCGTTGGCCCAGGTGGTGGCGATGGCCATGCCCCCCGGCAGCCTGCCCACCCACTTGTAGGCCGCATCAAAGGCACGCGCCGACAGGCCCGCGTGCATCGCAAACAGTCCCATGATGATGAACAGGGGCAGGATGGCGAAGGCGTAGACGTTGGTGGTGGAGTAGGGAGTGGTGGTGAACAGGGCCAGCGCCAACTGCACCTTGCCCGTCATCGCAATCATACCGAAAAAGCCGGTAGTGGCCAGCGCCAGCCCCACATGGATGCCCAGCGACATCAGACCGAGAACCGCTACAAAGCCGATGATCCCCCAGTAGAGATCGTCCATTCCTAAACCTTAATACAGTGTGAATGACCCTAAACCGTTCACACCGAGCTTGTCGAAAAGCGAAAGGTTGCCCCGGGCCTGCCTAGTCGGGGGTGGCTGGCTCCCCGGCCGGCTCGATGGGCAGCGGTTCGGGTTCCGGGGTCGCCTCCAAGCGGGGGGTGCGGAACATTACCACCACCTCGGACGCGCGGTTAACCCAGTCGGAAAGAAACTGCAAGGCCAGGAGCAACGCCCCGAAGGCCAAGGCGAACTGCGAAGGCCACTTGGGTATGTTGATTAGACCCGCAACGTGCTCCCCGATTTCAAAGGAGTGGTAGGACCACTTGAAAGTCTGGTAGAAGATTGCCCCGTAGATGGCAACTCCCAGGGTGAACGTCACCAGGTCCATGATGGCGCGACCCCTGGGGGACATCCGAAGGGTAAGAAACTCTACCCGGATGTGCGCCCGCTGCCGCTGGCTGTAAGCCAAGCCCATGAACACGATGAAGACCAGCATGAACGCGGCGACTTCATAGGACATCGGTATTGGCTTGTTCAGCACCTTGCGGCCAAAGATGTCGGAAACCACCAGCGCCATCAGAATGACGACGATACTGGCCGCACCGAAAGCGCTGGTGTTAACCACCCAGCCCAGCAACCAGTTCAGCCAACGGCCTACCGCTCGCAAGTTCATTTCAATCCTCACCGTAGGAGGTAGGGGCAGGTCTCAAACCTTGCCCCTACTTTAGAAGAGCAATCCACCGGCGCCTACCGGTACTGGCAGCCCACTCTCTGGGGAACTGGTGGCCCAGTTCTTCCAGGATTTCGATGTAAGTTACCATCACCTCGCGGCCGGGAAGTCCCTTATCTTCCATTTCCTTAATCCAGTCGCCTGGAATGTCCGAGAGCGCGTCGGCCCACTGCGCCCGGTCTTCGTCGGCCATATCGTGGCGGGTTATGCCCAGTTCTTCCCATTCCGCCAAGGCCGCGTTGCGCCGCTCCACAATTAGTGATGCGTTGAGTTGCACGGCTTCGTCGGCCACTTCCAGCATTAATTGCTGCAAGTCGTCGGGCAGGCTATCCCAAGTATCTTTGTTGATGCCCAGGCCCACTGGCATAGCCGCGCCCCATGTCTACCCAAGTGATGTGCTTGTTGAAGTCGTGGTACTTGTAGGCGTGAGAGATGTCCCAAGGCAGGAATTCGGCCTCGATGACCCCGGTCTGCAACGCCTGGTAACGGTCCGCCACCGGCATGGCGATGGCTGTGGCTCCGGCGCCTTACAGAATCTTGGGGTGATATGAGCCTATGGAGGCAATCTTGATGCCGTCGAAGTCCTCGAAGGTGACAATGGGTTCCTTCGATATAAGGTTGTAGGTATCAATGACCGACGGCACCAGGAAGATCATGTTGTAGGTCTCTATTTCCTCTCGGAGGGCAGGCACTTCTGCATACAGCCGTTGGGCTGCCTCGAGAATCACGTAAGGGTCTCCGGGGCCGAAGGGGACGGCATAGGTCCAGTTGCCCAGCGGCAGCTTGCCGGGGTAGTAAGGCAGCGCGACCATGCCGGCGTCGGCCAGCCCGACCTCCACTGCCTCCAGAGTTTCGCCGGCCTTGGTTAGCGCGCCCGACCAATAGAAGTCGGTCCACTCGATGCGTCCACCGCTGCGGCGCTCCACTTCGTCGGCCCACCACTTCTGAACCTCGCTAATCAGGAACGGCGGCGGTGAAAGAGGCGAACTGTATTTGAGCTTGAAAACTTCTTCGTCGTCGGTCGGAGCGGGCATTGCCGTCGCCGCCGCCTCAGTCGGCTCAGGTTCCTCTGCCATCGCAGTAGGTTCCATGGCCTCCGTGGGCGCTGGCATCGCAGTCGCCTCAGGGACGGCTGTCGAGGTGGGGTCCGAACCGCAGGCCACTGCGAGCATACTCAGCAGCGCCAACACAGACATCAGGGTAAAAATCTGGAACAGCCTTACGTTTAACATCCGGTACTTCCCAAACATTTAGATGACCTTGACAGCGTGTCGGCGTATCCCGTTATATAGCCTACGAAATTCGACGCCATTCCTGTCGCTCTGGCTCTAGGTTCTGTTGACATTTCGCTGTTACGGGTCATTCCGGGGAAATAGCGACGAAGAATCCTGGACTTATCACTCCGATTCAAGGCCATTCGTGCTTTCCTGCACTTGGAATGACATGAAATGGGCCTGCACATCGGTTACAAATGCAAATGTCAACAGAACCTAGTATCGCATACTAATTAGTTCAGAATCAGATTGTCAACTGCTACCAATCTGTTCTCCAGGACGTTTGCCCGTAATTGCGCCCGGATACCCGCCTATGGGCTATAATCGACGGGCAATGCAGGTGAGAGACATCGGCGAGTTTGGGGTAATCGAGCGGCTCAATCGCATGGTAGTCGGGCGGGGCCCGGGCAACGACGCCGTGCGCGCCTTTCCGCTGCTGGTGGATACCGGAGACGACACCGCCGCCTGGCGTGCCGGGGACGGCCAAGAGTTGTTTACCACCGACACTATGGTCGAGGGTATCCACTTCACCCGTCGCACCACCCCTTGGCGCGACCTGGGCTGGAAGGCCGTCGCCGCCAATGTCAGCGACATCGCCTCCATGGGCGGACTGCCCACCTATGCCCTGATAACCCTGGGCCTGCCGCCCGAAACTTCGGTGGCCGACATTGAAGAGATGTATCGCGGGATGCTGGAAATCGGCGAGGAATACGGTATGGCCGTCGTGGGCGGAGACATCGTAGGCTCGCCCGTGCTGTTCGTCACCACCGCCCTCGTCGGCGTCACCACGCGCCCGCCGATGCTGCGCTCCAACGCCCGCCCCGGCGACGCGGTGGCGGTCAGCGGATACGTCGGCAGTTCGGGCGGCGGGCTTCGGCTGATGCTGGATCCGGAGCTTGCCGGAGGATCCGGCGGAACGGGGGAGTCCGCCGACTTCCTGCGCCGCGCCCATCGCAGGCCCGCCCCGGCGGTCCGGCAAGGTCAGTCGCTGGCCGAAGCGGGAATCACCACCGCCATGGACGTGAGCGACGGTCTCGGCGACGATCTGGGCAAGCTATGCGCCGCGTCCGGCGTGTCAGCCCGCGTTCAGGCTTCGGCGGTGCCGGTGCACCCGATGCTGCGGCGGGAGTTCCCCGGCGACTGCCTGGCCCTGGCCCTGGGCGGTGGCGAGGACTACGTGCTGCTGTTCACCGGCCCGCCGAACATTGTGGAATCGCTAATCCCCCGTTTGGGCGAAGGCAGCGCCGTTATCGGCTCCATTGTGGAGGCGGGCGTCGGCGTGGAGCCGGGCCGGGTGACCGTGTTGGACGATGCAGGCCGGGAGATTTCCCTGGCGGAAAACGGCTGGGACCATTTCCGTTCGACATAGGCCGAATGGCCCGGACTTTTGAGGGCCAAGGAACAGATATGCAGGAACCGGTGACCCATTCCCTCGTGCTGCGCTCCGGCAGCACGGAGCAGACCCGCCGTCTCGGCTGCGCCGTTGGAGAACGTGCCCGCGCCGGGGATGTGTACCTGCTCAGCGGGCCGCTGGGAGCAGGCAAGACCTGCTTTACCCAGGGCCTCGCCCTCGGCCTGGGCGTGGAGGGGTATGTTCGTAGCCCGACATTCGTGCTTATGACCCGGCACCATGGGCGGCTTACCCTGCATCATATAGACCTTTATCGGATTGGCAGTCCCGCAGAGGCTTGGGACTTGGGCTTGGACGAGCAGCTTTTCGACAGTGGCGTATGCGTTATAGAGTGGGCCGAACGGGCCGGGGAACTGCTGCCCGAAGATGCGCTGTGGCTGGAGTTCAGCTATGGCAAAGCAGAGGAGAGCCGCGACATTGTCCTAGACGCTGGATCATGCCGCTTCGACGCCTTGTTGTCTGAACTGGCCTCCGCCGGGCCATTTTCTGCGGAGGCCCCTTAGGCTGGATTATGCTTCTGGCGATTGACACCTCCACCAGAAACGCCTCGGTCGCGCTGGCCGATGGAGAGCGCGTCGTAGCCGTTCGGGCCTGGCACTCAATGGTCAATCACACCACCGAGCTGATGCCGGCCGTGGCCCATGTCCTGGCCAGCCGAGGCGTCCGCCCCGGGGCTCTGGACGCCGTGGCCGTTGCGCTGGGGCCGGGGGGGTTCAGCGCCCTCCGCACCGGGGTCAGCGCGGCAAAGGGCCTGGCATTGGCGGCCCGCATCCCAATCATAGGTTTGGGCAGTCTTGACCTGGAAGCATATCCCTTCCGAGACGCCGGCCTGCATGTGTGCGCTCTGCTGGAGGCAGGCCGGGGCGAGGCCGCCTCCGCCGTGATAACTCCCGGCGGTGCCCGGCTGCGGGAGGACCGGATAACCGGCCCGGAGGAATTGCTGGACGAACTGGAGGCCGGATCTGACGACGCCGTGATGTTCTGCGGTGAGGGGCTGCCGCCGTGGGCCGAGGCCGCAAAAGCCCGCATGGGCGGTCGCGCCATCATCTGCCAGGCTCCGCCGTCGGCCAGGGCCGGTTCCCTGGCGGCGCTGGCGCATGGCCGTCTGGAGCGCGGTGATACCGACGACCTGGACAGCCTTCAGCCCGACTACCTGCGTATGCCCAGTATCGGCGTACCCAAGCGGCGGGA
This sequence comes from Dehalococcoidia bacterium, assembly GCA_965226875.1. Taxonomy (GTDB): domain Bacteria; phylum Chloroflexota; class Dehalococcoidia; order Lucifugimonadales; family UBA3495; genus VXOI01. Next base: position 1,063,645 of record OZ245439.1, read on the forward strand.
CCGAAAGCCGCAGGCGTCTTCCCGCCGCCCGTCCCGCTCACGGCAGGGGGCATGATGCCGGCCCGGCTCATGGAACGCGCCGGGAAGCCCCGTTTTCTCGCCGGGAACTCCTGTTTTCTCCTAGAGACGGCGAGGGCGGGTAACTTCCCCAAATCGGCGGGATACGATGCCTGACGGCGGGGTGCTGCTGCTGGGCTGTGGCCCGATTGGCCTTGCAGCATCCCGTCTTATGGGACAGGACCGCGCTTTCGGCCGCGTCATCACGGCCGATAGTGTGGCAGAGCGGGCCGCTGCCGCGGCGGAATTGTGCGGCGGAAAGGCAGTTTCCACTCGTCTCGACGCCACCGATGAAGAATCGCTGGCCAGGGTTATGGATGACGTTTCTCTTGTGGTCAACACCTTGCGCCTCCCATTGGGCAGCCTGCTGCCATTGATACGCAATGTGGTGGACGCGGGGGCATCGTATGTGGATTCCGGCAGCGATGCCGAGGCCATTCAGGCGGTGTTTGATTCGGAGTACCTGGAGGCTACAACCGGATACCGGTCTGTTGGAGTGGTGCCCGGGCTGGGTGCGTCGCCCGGGCTGACCAACGCCCTGACCAGCTACCTCGGCCAGCGGCTTGAGCGCGTTGACGAGGCCCGCTTCTATATGGTGGACGACCTGCGTCGCCGCAGCCTTAGGCAGTGGCGCGACCGCCTGGCCGCCTTTGGCTCTCCCGCGCTAGTCTGGCGCGTAGGCGAATGGCGGCACGTTTCGCCAATGTCGGAGTTCCAAGACGCCGAATTTCCGCCGCCATTGGGCGCTATCCCCTGTTGCACTGTTGGCCTCGGCCCGGTTACGCTCCCCGGCAGTATTCCGTCGCTGACCCATGTGTCGAGCCATCGCGGGTTCTCGGATGGGGCGATGGATGAGATGATGCGAAATCTGTTGCGCTTCGGCTTTGGCAACGACCGCCCCATCGATACCCCTGCCGGCTCGCTCAGTCCCGCCGGGTTCGCCGCCGCCTTCTTTTCCGGCCCGCACGACACTTGGGACGGCTCGTTTTCCGCTGCCCTTTACGGATTCGGGGCCGCGCCGGGGCCTGTGCTGCGGCAGGCGCAGGTGAGCGGACTGCTGCGCGGCAGAAAGACCTGCTTCACGATGACCTATCACTTTCCTGGAGAAGACGACGCCGACAACGTCGCCGCGACGCTGGCCGTCGGCGCCCGTATGCTGCTGACCCGGGAACTCCCGGCCCCCGGCCTCCATGCGCCGGAGTCTCTCGACCCCGCGCCCTTCCTTTGGGACATGGAACGTCGCGGCGTCGAAATCCGACTGACCAAGACCGTCGAGGACTAGGGGCGCTATCGTGTGGCATCATGTATAGAATCGCTGTAATGCTCATTGGGCTGGTGGTTTGCCTCCTGCCCTCTTTTATTGCCATCTACCGGGACAAACGTCACAAGAACGCCATCATCGTGTTCAATCTGCTGTTCGGGGCGTTGCTCGCCGGATGGGTGGCCCTCCGGGTGTGGGGGTTGTTGGGTGCAGGGCTCGCCGGGTGGGTCGCAGTGATGGTGTGGAGCCTTTGGCCGGAAAGTCCCCGGCAGGAACTGACCGGTCACCCGTCTGATTCCGGAAAAACTGATTCACAGGAAGGGAACAAATAATGGAGCAGACACTGGTGTTGGTGAAACCCGACGGAGTGCAACGCGGACTCATTGGCGAGGTCATCGGGCGCCTGGAACGGCGTGGGCTGAAGCTGGTGGGAATGAAGCTGATGCAGGTGGACGAGGCCCTGGCCCATCGCCATTACGGCGAACACGTAGACCGTCCCTTCTTTCCGGGGTTGGTCGGCTTCATAACCTCCGGGCCGGTGGTGGCCATGGCCTGGGAGGCCAACAACGCGGTGGAAATCGTCCGCAACACCATGGGCCCCACCAACCCGGCCAACGCGGTCCCCGGCACCATTCGCGGCGACCTTGGCGTGAACATCGGGCGCAACCTGATACACGGCTCCGACAGCCCCGAGTCAGCCGAGCGGGAACTGTCTCTTTTCTTTCAGTGGGGGGAAATCCTGACCTACGCCCGCAGCAGCGACCCGTGGATCGTCGAGTAGAAAAGGCAGACCATAGTGCACAAAAAATTCCCTCTCCATTCGAGGGAGAGGGTTGAGGTGAGGGTGCCTCCCGAGCGTCCGTAGTTCTGGCTGTTACAGAACGCGCACGACTTGGGGCGCACGACTCCACAGGCGTTCCAAGTCGTAAAACTCCCGCTCTTCCGGCGAGAATACGTGGACGATAACGTTGCTGAAGTCCAGAAGCACCCAGCCGGAGGCCGCCGCGCCTTCCCGCCTGTGCCGCACGACCCTGGCATCCTTGAGTGTTTGGGTCAGGTCTTGCTCCAGCGCCTCAATCTGCCGGGACGACTCAGCCGACATTATTACAAAGTAATCGGCGAAAGGCGCAAGCCCCCGCAGATCCAGCAGCACGATGTCTTCGGCCAGCTTGTCCGAAGCGATATCAACAATGAACTGCGCTACTTCCAGGGGTTCCAGCGTCGGTTCCTCCGTGCTCTTGGCGGCGCTCCGCCGTTTTTTGGAAGCCAGTTTCTGCTCTGAATGGACTTCTGGCGAGTATAGGGCTGGCACCTGCGCCGGTCAATCACGCCGACCTCGGCGGTTCGCTGCAACCCTGGCTAAACGCTCGCCATTTGCCTGCCGGAATCTGTGGGGCGGGCCTCAACGTAGTAACATATAGAGTTGTAAGAGCCTGTCTACGATCTTTGCAATATGTTAAGTTGAGGCTGTTACCAGAGGGGGTAATCATGTCTCATTCCTATTCCAGCGACATCAGCCGGGAACAGTTTGCCCGGATTCTTCCCTATTTGGAGTCGGCCCGCCGCCGGACCAAGCCCCGCACCGTGGACCTGTACGACGTTTTCTGCGGGGTGCTCTATCTCCTGAAAAGCGGGTGCCAGTGGCGGATGCTGCCTGCGGACTTCCCAGATTGGCGCACCTGCTACAAGTATTTCCGGCAATGGAGCGAGCGACCCGACCCGGCGAAGTATTCCATTCTGGAGCAGGTCTTAAAAAAAATCGGTTGGCACAGCCCGACGAAGCAATGGTCGGAAAAAACGGACCAGCTTCTGTATCGTGGACTCCCAGAGCGTCAAGAACACCGACAGCGCCGAGAACAAGGGCTATGACTCGGGCAAGAAGGTGTCTGGAATCAAGCGCCACATCGCCGTGGACACTCAGGGGTTGCCCCATGCGATTCACGTGACCACCGCCAACGTTACCGACCGTGCTGGGGCTTTGGCTATGTTTGACCGGCGCCGGGCCAACCTGAGGCAGGTGCAGAATGTGCTGGTGGATGGGGGATACACCGGGAAACCCTTTGCCACGGCGGTGCAGAGCCTGCTGGGAGCCTCGGTGGAAGTGGTGAAGCGCAACGAACTGCACACTTTCGTGGTGCTGCCGAAACGATGGGTGGTGGAGCGGTCTTTCGGCTGGCTGGAGAAGTGCCGCCGCCTCTGGAAGAACTGCGAGAGAAAGCTCAATACCAGCCTGCAAATGGTGGTTCTCGCCTTCGCGGTGCTAATCCTGAAGAGATTGTAAACAGGCTCTAACATATAGATAGGGAAAAGACAGGCTCCAGCCTGCCTTGCCCGCGGAGTACCTTATGAATCTCATTGGCTCCCTGTTACCAAAGTTTGCTGCGGCCGGCTTGGTCTTGGCCGCCATGCTGGCCGTGGCCTGCGGCTCGGACCCGACGCCGACTCCCACGACCGTGCCGACCGTTGTTCCCGGACCGACGCGGACCCCCTTGCCCACGGGCACTCCAACCCCGGAACCCACGACAATACCAACGACCGAAATCGCTCTGCCCCGCGATACATTGCTGCCGGCTGGCGCCACCTTCGTGGTTGATGCCAACCCCGCCGCCATGCTGGAATCGCCGGTGATGATGACTTTCCTGGGAATGTTGTTCGACAGTGTCGGAAGTGTCGGAAGTGGCGGAACCGGGAGTGATTTTCTTGACGAATTAGGTTCTGTTGACATTTTGCTGTTGCGGGTCATTCCGGGGAAATAGCGACGAAGAATCCTGGACTTATCACTCCGATTCAAGGCCATTAGTGCTTTCCTGCACTTGGAATGACATGAAATGGGCCTGCACATCGGTTACAAATACAAATGTCAACAGAACCTAGAGAGTAAAACCGGAATTGACCTGCTTTCCGTCGAATTCGTGGAAATGTTCGCGGATCTGGAGACCGTCCTGGAAGCCGGCCTCTCGGCGGATGTGGAAGAGGACATTGACTCGCCCATCATGGGCGCAGTCCTGCGGGGGGAATTAAATGAGGCCGACTTCGCTCAAAGACTGAGGGCGGCGGCGGAAGAAGACCCTGAGATTAAATACGAGGTCGAATCCTATCGCGGCCTCGACCTGTACGTCGGCTCGAACGGTAACGAGGACAGCTTCTCCTTCAGCTTCTTGGATTCAGGTACCCTCCTGTTTGGGACGACGGACGGGGTGAAGGCGATGATTGACGTGGCCGAGGGAGCCGCGCCGCCTTTGTCCGGCGAAGGAATGCAGGCCCTTGATGCCCTGGGAGACCGTCACTTGGGGGTTATCATGTCCACCCCGCCTGAGTTGCTGGAAATGACAGACGAAGGCACGGAGGACGGGATGGGGATGCTCGGCATCTTGGACCCGACGGCCCTGTCCTCTCCTTTAACCGTGATGAGCTTTCGGGTGGGCGACGCAGCCTTTGAGATGCAGGTAAGGCAATTCTTCGAGGAAGAAACCGCCGCTATCGCATCCAAGGAGTATACCGAGGGCACCATGGCCATGCTGGGGGCAATGGCCGGCTCCCCGGGAATTCAGGACTTGTTCGCTGGTATGACGATCAGCCAGAGCGGCCTGGAGGTATCCTACGGGCTGACCATCAGCGAGGCGCAGATAGAGGAAATTGTCAACTTCCTGTTTGCCTTTGTAGCAATGAGTTCCACCTAACCCCAGGGTTGACGGGGTTAACGGGCTGGGCTGCCAAGCTGAAGACGAGGGGTACAATTCCCTCTCCTCATACAAAAGGGGAGGGAATTTTTTCGCTCCATTATGCTTCTTAGCTTGAGTCGATTGCGAAATTAAAATTCCCGCCTACAGGCGTAGCTGATGGCGGATTTCAAATGTATGATTACGTATTGCGCAGTCAGGCGTATCTTCTAGCAATGAGCACCATTTACGATGGGTCTGGCGAGTTCGCTAACGGAATCTGAGTCTGAAGGTTGTGGCATTCCTAGCGGTTTCTTGGCAACTAGGCGAGATGTATGCGGAATTTGAACGGGCAGCGGCTTCAGCAGCGGTGTCAGGGATACTGGTCATTTTGGAGACAGAGAGAGACCCCGGCGTGTTTTCCGGGGCCTCTCTGTATCACGGGATAGCTAAAACGACCTGTGTGCTGGCAGTAGAGTTCAGTCCGTGGCTATGGAAAGCCCAGGCAACGCCTCGTCGATGTAGTCGGCCCGCGACCACACATCCCGTCTTCTGGGAAAATCAAACCTGGACCCCTGGTGGAAACCGAAGGCTCCCCGGCCCAAGTAGACGGGACCGCCGCTGTCGCCCCCGATGCTCCTGACCCTGTCGAACTGCGCGAGATTACAGACATCATCCGCACATACCGACACCTTGTGGACCTGCTGGCAGTCCTTGTGACTCCTTGCCCCGTTTCGGCAGAGCCACTGATTCTCCATGGGGGTCTCCACCCGCTCAATGGGTCGCTGAGTGACTTCCACTTCTGTGGAGGATCCCGCGTAGAAGTCGTTTCCCATAGTGTCAGGTCCCGTGTGCCATTGGAAATCGCCGTAGTCTCCGATGTGCTCGTCCTCGTGGTCGAGTTCGTCGCCGTCATCGTACAAGTCTTCGTCGCCGTGTACGTCCTCACAATGCCCGGCGGTCGCCACTCCCCGTGTACCCGATGAGTCTATGACACCGAAGCCGGAGGTGCATTGTATGCCGTCATGGTGGTGCTTCAAGATTTCTCCGCCCATGTGCTTGGAGTCGCTATCGACGAAAGTTACTTGATGCCCTACGACGGATACAGACACGGACATCATGTCGATAAGGCCCTGGCTAGTCGCGTCCCTGACGGCATCCTCAGCGGCGACTCTCAGGCTGTCCGATGTAGGGTCGGTGGGTGCGCCTCCTGTTTGGGCGATAATGTCGATTTGCATGGTATCGTGGTCGAAGGAAGAACCCGCGCCCAGCACGCCCTTCGTCCTGTACACTGAGTAGTGTGCGGCCATAGTAGCGGCCTGAATCTCCTGCTCGGTGTAGCCCATGTTTGTCTCTGTGGTCACCGTTACAGCAGGGAAGTCGGTCTCGAAGGTGTCCACGAGAGTCTGGGCAGAGTCTGGGATCTCGCCCGAGAAGGATACTGACGCCGAATCATCACCCGTTATCTTCGCCGTCGCCACCTCCCCGAGGCTGGATACCCTGATCTCAGAAACCGTCCGAGCGAAATCGTCGTTCCAACCATACCTGGTCACGGCCTCCTGTAGGGTAATGCCCACCTCATCGGCGATGGTCTGTAGGTCTTCCAGCTCGGCGCCCTCATTTGTACTGGTGTCCAATGTCAAAGAAAATGCTGTGGCCGCGAACATGGCTATTATGACCGCCATTGCCATAAGTAACCGGATGTGTACTGTTTTCTTCATATCGCTCCTCAACTGGATAGGATGGGCACAGTCTAGTGGTGAGGAATGAAGGCCGTCTACATTGTGCAGACAATCACTTTATTGTTTACGATAGTAGGCCACCACCGTTGGACTGATGACCGGTAAGGCAATATGGGTTGATAGCGCGGGAGATGAGGATGTGGTGGTGAGGTAATGCGGAAGAAATAGCTGAGGCACCTGATCTAAGGGTAGCATCCAGGGTCAGACTATATACTACGCGACAATACGGCTTTGACCAAATACAAGGGTCCCTATGGAGAGACTCTTGGATGAGTATTACTCAAAAGCAGATTTGATGTCGTGATCTTCCGCCGCATCCTCTTCTATTCTGCGGTCCTGTCGTGCTTCGGGCAGAGGCAGCAATCCTCGCACCCCTGCATCTCCCTGATTTCTCTCGCGGGCGCGGACCTCCGCGGCAGACGGATGAACATATGCCTCATGCGCCGGTAGTCGTCGGTCTTGAGGCGCGCAAGGGCTGTCAGCAGCCATGCCAGCGTGGACAGGTTGGCGTGCAGACTGATCTTGCCCATCTTCAGGAGCTGGTGCTTGTCCAGCAGCCGGGAGCGCTTGGCGCTGCTGAACTATCGCTCAATGGCGCCCCGCTTGTTGTAGATCTTCCGCCAGAGCTTGGTGAACCGCGGGACTATCCCGATAATGCGCAGCAATTTGCCTTCGGGCTGTTCCGAGTGCCCGGAGTTGCAGTAGCGGGACCAGTCAACCTTGTCCTTCAGCCAGCAACCCTCGCTGGGGCAACGGAAGTGGTGGTTTCCCTTTTGGTCCGTGCCCAGGTATGCCATGGACTGGCCGCCCACGCATACCGGCCTGCCATCCTCATCGTAGGTGCCGTCGAACCGCCGCTTGCCGGTTTCCTTGTCCTTCTGGGGCCAGCGCACGGCGATGATGGGGATTATGCCCTGCTTGACCGTGTGCTGGAAGTTTGGCAGGGAGTCGTAGCCCTTGTCAGCCAGCACGAACTTGGGCTTGAGCCAAGGGTGACGCTCCAGCGTATCATCCAGGTCTTGGGCGAAATGGCTAGTCTCATTCTCGTTGGCCGGGCGGAGGGCGATGTGGAGGGGTATTCCGTAGATGGCGTCGGCAATCACGTGAGCTTTGTAGCCGAAGAACAGTTCCTTGCGGTCCTCGCCATCATTCGCCGTACTGGTCCCCGACCTTCCCTTGGGTGTGCGGTAACCCCACATGGCACTGGGGTCAGCGATGGGCTTGCTACTGTGCGTGCTGCACTTTGTCCGGTCTGAATTGTTGCAATGTCTTTTGTGCTTCTCGGTACAGTTCTCCTTGTCCAAAGCGTTGCAGTGTGGCGAGCGGTACCTGGCCCACGCTGGTATGTCCGTGGCGTCGATAGCCAGGTATTGGCCCAAGCGCGGCGCTCTCTTGGGGATGATTCCGGCCTTTTTCAGACGCCTGATTTCTCGATTGAGGTCCCTCAGTGTGAGGTTGTAGATGTCATCCAGCATTTCGGAATACGCAACGAGCTTTTTCTTGAAGCGACAATAGGCGTATTCGCTGGGGACTTCGTTGATTTGGCATGTCGCCATGATTTTCGGGCTGGCACTGAGGCGATTCAGCAGGTGGCTGTTGTAACGCTCATTCAGGAGGCACTGGAGTAGGAAGACACAAAGCTGGTCCCGTACCGGGTAGCCATGGCGTCCGCTTGTTTTGTGGCTTTTCTCCAACTCTTGGATTAGCTCGTCAGAGTGCCTCAAGAACAGGTTGACGACGAGTTCATAGAACCCGTAACCGCTCTTGGGGATTGTAGAGTCGGGATTTGGTGTATTACTATTCTGTCTTGCCACGAGGGACCCTGATTCCCTTATGGTGTTGGAAGCCGTTGGAGTTGAGACCTCCGGCGGCTTCTCTATTAACAGAGCAATTGTACCATTCCGGTCTTTGATTTGACACTGTAAAGTGTCATCAATATCCGGTTCGGACAGGTTTTGCAGTTGGGTTTTAAGTTGTTCTGGAAGTTGGTATTCGGGCTCAGGGAATGGTAACTGGCTCATCTGCTTCCGTGGATGAATGGGGTCTTACCGAGGTGGGTACCGAGGGGGTTGGCCGGGGATGGTCTTGCCGGAGAGGTCCTGAGCCAGGAGTTACCGGAAGCAGTTTGTCGGGCGTGTCGCGCTACGATCTGTTGCAGAGCCGGGCTTACGCTGGTTCCTAATGCCTTTTCGGTCTTTGCCTTGTTCGGTCTAACCTTGCCGGTGCTTTGTCCTCTGGTAGATTTTTATCATAACCACGTTTTGCAAGGAATGTCCAGCGTATGATGTCAGCATTTCGTAATTTGGCCTTTGAAGTGTTTGAGGCTGGCATCCGGAGGTCGACAAGCCGTCTGCGGACGGTTAGGCCGAATTACGGAATTCGGAATCTAGCAGCGGGCGGTTTTGGACCTTTTCGGCCCTCTGGTAGAGCCGAGGCAGGTCGATTTTTGGCCTCAGAGCTAATTTCGCAATCGTCTCTAGCTTGCCGAGGTCTTGTATCGAAGGATAATTGTGATATATTACACAAATCTAGCGGCAGCCCGGCTGGGAAGGCGATTGTTGCCCCGCCATTCCGAATTTTCTGCGGCTGACGGTATGAGCGAAGCGCCCCAGCGCTCAGTTTTCCTGGCAGGGAATCGGAAGGTATGGATCCGCTAAAAGAGTTAGCCAGCAAGGGCCTTTATTCGCCGGAACAGGAGCATGACGCTTGCGGCGTCGGCGTGGTCGCCGACATCAAGGGCCGGAAGTCCCATCAGATTGTTGAAGAGGGGCTTCAGGTGCTCATCAACCTGGGCCACCGCGGGGCAGCAGGCAGCGACCCGGAAACGGGGGACGGCGCCGGTATCCTGATCCAGACGCCCCACAGCCTTCTCCGCCGCGAGAGTCAGCGCCTGGGATTCCAGCTTCCCGCCGACGGCGAGTATGGCGTCGGCATGGTTTTCCTGCCGCCACAACCGGAAGCTGAAGAGAAGGCGCGCGCTCTGATGTCCCGTGTCATTGAAGAGGAAGGGCTGGAGGTGCTGGCATGGCGGGACGTGCCGCTGGACTACGACAAGCTGGGACGCGATTCCCGCCGACGCTGCCCGCGGATCTGCCAGGTGTTCGTCGGCTCCGGCCGTAGTGGGCTGGACTCCGCCCAACTGGAGCGCAAACTCTTCGTCGTCCGCAAGGTCATCGAACATTCCATGAAGGACAGCGCTCTCTCCGAAGAAGAGGCCGACTATTTTTACGTTTGCAGCCTGTCCTGCAACACCATCGTATACAAGGGCCTGCTCTTGGCCCACCAGATTTCCGGTTTTTACCTTGACCTGCAGGATGAGGAATTGGTCAGCGCTTTCGCGCTGGTCCACTCCCGGTTCAGCACCAACACCCTGGGCCACTGGCGCCTGGCCCACCCCTACCGCTACTTGGCCCACAACGGCGAGATAAACACCCTTCGCGGCAACCTCAACTGGATGCACGCCCGCGAGGCGATGTTCGAGTCGCCCTTGTTCGGCGACGACATGGCCAAGGTTCCACCCGTCATGAACCCCGGCGACAGCGACACGGCCAGCTTCGACAACGCCCTGGAACTGCTGCTGATGACCGGCCGCGAGCTGGACCACGCCATGCTCATGATGATCCCTGAAGCATGGAACCAGCATGAGACCATGCCCCAGGAAAAGAAGGACTTCTACGAGTATCACTCGGCGCTCATGGAGCCGTGGGACGGCCCGGCCATGATTGTCTCCTCCGACGGTAGCAACATCTGCGCGCTCCTGGACCGCAATGGCCTGCGCCCCTTCCGCTACCTGGTCACCACCGGCGACAAGCTGGTGATGGCCTCGGAGACTGGAGTGCTTGAGGTCCCCCCCGGCGAGGTCAGGCTCAAGGGCCGCTTGCAGCCGGGCCGGATGTTCATGGTCAGCCTGGAGCAGGGACGAATCATCGGCGACGAGGAGTTGAAGCACGACCTCTCCAATAACCAGCCTTATGGCCAATGGCTCGAAGAAAACAAGGTCAGGTTGGAAGGCCTGCCGCCCGCGCCGGCGGAGCCGGCCATGCGCCCCGACGACCTGGTGCGACAGCAACGGGCTTTTGGATACAGCATAGAGGAGCTTCGGATGCTCACCGCCCCCATGGCCGAGTCGGGCTACGAAGCCGTCGGCTCCATGGGCAACGACGCGCCCTTGGCAGTGCTCTCCGAGCAGAACCAACTGCTGTTCAACTATTTCAAGCAGTTGTTCGCCCAGGTCTCCAACCCGCCTCTGGACGCCATCCGGGAAGAGTTGGTAACTTCTCTGGAAGCCTTTATCGGCAGCGAGCAAAACCTGTTCGAAGAGACACCGCTGCACTGCCGCCAGTTGAAACTGCATTCCCCGATCATCGAAAACGAAGACCTCGCGCGGATCAGGTCCCTCGACCTGCCCGGCCTTCGGGCCACGACGCTGCCGACACTGTTCGATCCCGCGGTGGGCATCAAGACCGCCCTCGACGGCCTTCGCCAACGGGCATCTCAGGCGGTTGAAGAGGGACACTCCATCATTGTCCTGTCTGACCGGGGCGTCGGGCATGGGCGGGCGCCCATCCCCAGCTTGTTGGCCACCAGCGCGGTACACCATCACCTGATCCGGGAGGGTTCCCGCACCCGGGTGGGGCTGGTCGTCGAGACCGGCGAGGCCCGCGAGGTGCATCACTTCGCCCTGCTCATCGGATACGGCGCCGGGGCGATAAATCCCTACCTGGCATTGGAAACCGTGCAGGGTATGAGCGAGTCCGGCCAGCTCAACGGCCATGGCCCGGACTACGCCCGCAAGAACTACATCAAGGCTAACGAGAAGGGCGTGCTGAAGGTGATGTCCAAGATGGGCATCTCCACGGTGCAGAGCTACCGGGGCGCACAGATATTCGAGGCCGTGGGTCTCGACGAGGCCCTGGTGGGCGAATACTTTAGCTGGACGCCCTCCCGCGTCGGCGGCATCGGCCTGGACGCCATTGAGCGCGAGGCGTTGCAGCGCCACGGAGCGGCCTACGATGCCACCGAGGTTCCCGCCAACCAGCCTCTCCCGCCTGGCGGATTCTACCAGTGGCGTCGCGGCGGCGAACATCACCAGTGGAACCCCGACACCATCGGGATGCTCCAGCACGCCGCCCGCACCAACGACTTTGGTTTATACCAGAAATTCGCGCGGCTCTCCAATGATCAGAGCAGGCGCATCGCCACACTCCGGGGCCTGCTGGAATTCAAGGGAGAACGCGCCCCGGTTCCCATTGAGGAAGTTGAGCCGGCCTCGGAGATAGTCAAGCGGTTCGCCACGGGCGCGGCTTCTCTCGGCTCCATCAGCAGGGAAGCCCACGAGACCATGGCCATCGCTATGAACCGCCTCGGCGCCCGCAGCAATACCGGCGAGGGCGGCGAGGACTTCCGGCGCTATGCGCTGGACGACAACGGCGACAACCGGAGCAGCGCCATCAAGCAGGTGGCCTCCGGCCGGTTCGGCGTGACCGCCAACTACCTGATCAACTCCACCGACCTGCAGATCAAGATGGCCCAGGGATCCAAGCCCGGCGAGGGCGGACAGTTGCCAGGCCACAAGGTGGATGAGTACATCGGGTGGGTGCGGCGCACCACCCCCGGCGTTGAGCTGATTTCGCCGCCGCCTCATCACGACATTTATTCCATCGAAGACCTGGCCCAACTGATTCACGACCTGAAGAATATCAATCCCGGCGCGCGCATCCACGTCAAGCTGGTGGCCGAGGTCGGTGTTGGCACCGTCGCGGCCGGTGTGGCCAAGGGCCACGCCGACGTTGTGCTGATCAGCGGGCACGACGGCGGTACAGGCGCTTCGCCGGAGTCGTCGATCAAGTACGCCGGGCTGCCTTGGGAGTTGGGCATCGCCGAGACGCAGCAGGTGCTGGTCGCCAATGGCCTGCGCAGCCGCATCGTGGTGCAGACCGACGGGCAGTTAAAGACGGGACGGGACGCGGTCATCGCCGCAATGCTGGGAGCCGAGGAATTTGGCTTCGCCACGGCGGCCCTGGTGGTCAGCGGTTGCATCATGCTGCGCAAGTGCCACCTTAACACCTGCTCCGTGGGGATTGCTACACAGGACCCCGAACTCCGGTCTCGGTTCGCCGGGAGGCCGGAGTATCTGGTCAACTACTTCATGTTCATCGCCGAGGAAATGCGGGAAATCATGGCCGGACAGGGCTTCCGCACCGTGACCGAAATGGTTGGCCGCGCCGACGGCCTCGACCCCCGCAAGGCCATAGAACACTGGAAGGCCGAGGGTCTCGACCTGACGAAGATGCTCTACTACCAAGAGGCCATTACGCCCGGCGAGACCCTTTTCTGCTCTGAGGAGCAGGACCATGGCCTGGAGCGGGCCCTGGACCACAAGCTCATTGAGCTTGCCAGACAGGCGTTGCGGCTCAAGATGCCAGTTGAGATCAACCTTCCCATCAGCAACGCCAACCGTACCGTCGGCGCGATGCTCAGCGGACGCATCGCCAAGGCTTACGGGGAGGACGGGCTGCCGCCCGATACCATTCGCATCAACTTCACTGGCTCGGCGGGCCAGAGCTTCGGCGCCTTTCTGGCGCCGGGCGTCAGCCTGCATCTGGACGGCGACACCAACGACTACATGGGCAAGGGAATGTCAGGAGGGCTTATCGTGGTGAAGCCCCACCCTGAATCCACCTTTGTTCCCGAAGAAAACATTATCATCGGCAACGTGGCGATGTACGGGGCGACCAGAGGCCATGCCTACATCAACGGCGTGGCCGGGGAGCGCTTCTGCGTCCGCAACAGCGGCGTTCGGGCAGTGGTCGAGGCAGTGGGCGACCACGGTTGCGAGTACATGACCGGCGGCGTGGTAGTGGTGCTGGGTGCCACAGGGCGCAACTTCGGAGCAGGAATGAGCGGCGGCATTGCCTTTGTCTATGACGCCGACGACGATTTCCACATACGCTTCAACGACGGTATGGCGGACCTGGAGCCGGTGGTTGACCGCGATGACATAATTACCCTGAAGGGACTCATCGAGGAGCATCACAGCCATACCGGCAGCGGCCCCGCCGCCCGAATTTTGGCCGACTGGAATTCGGCCCTTTCGAAATTCAAGAAAATTATGCCCCGGGATTACCGCCGGGTCTTGCGAGAGCGCAGGATGCGGGGCTTGGAAGACCGGGAGCCGGAAGCCGTATCGCATGGGTAAACCCACCGGATTTATCGAATCAGGCAGGCAGCCTCCGGAGCGCCGGCCAGTCGGTGAGCGCCTTCACGATTACCGGGAACTCTACACACGCTGGCCCGAAGCCACGGCCCGGCAACAGGGCGGGCGGTGTATGGATTGCGCCGTTCCCTTCTGCCATACTGGCTGTCCCCTGGGCAACGTGATTCCCGATTTCAACCACCACGTCTACATGGGTGATTGGGAAAGCGCCCTGCGCACTCTGTTGTCCACCAACAATTTCCCCGAATTCACCGGGCGCATCTGCCCGGCGCCCTGCGAGGCGAGTTGTGTCCTCAGCATCAACTCCGACCCGGTGACCATCGAGTACGTCGAGAAGGAAATCGCCGACCGGGGCTATGACCGGGGCTGGATCAAGCCGCAGCCACCCGCAGTCCGCACTGGCAAGAAGGTCGCCGTTATCGGCTCCGGCCCGGCCGGACTGGCCGCCGCTCAGCAGCTCAATCGCGCCGGCCATTGGGTCACAGTCTTCGAGCGCGCCGAATACATCGGCGGGCTGCTGGCCTTGGGGATTCCCGACTTCAAGCTGGACAAGGAAGTGCTTCGCCGCCGTCTCGACATATTGGAGAGGGAAGGCATCAGCTTCGAGACCGGCGTAAACGCGGGAGTTGACCTGCCGGCGGAGCAACTGCTCAAGGACTTCGACGCCATCTGTCTGGCCTGCGGCTCCACCGTCCCTCGCGACCTGCCGGTGCCGGGCAGGGAGCTTGACGGCGTACACTTCGCCATGGACTACCTCACCCAGCAGAATCGGCTCAACGCCGGGGAGCAGGTGGAGGCGGAAGCTCGCATCTCAGCAGAGGGCAAGCGGGTGGTGATACTGGGTGGTGGCGACACTGGCGCCGACTGCCTGGGCACGGCCCACCGCCAGGGCGCGGAACTGGTCAACCAGTACGAGTTGCTGGCTGAGCCTCCCTTGCAGCGCTCCACGGATAACCCCTGGCCCCAGTGGCCCATGATTCTTCGCTCTTCGGCGGCCCACGAGGAGGGCGGCGTCCGCGACTACGAAATACTCACCAAGTCCTTCTCCGGCAGCGACGGCAAACTGGAGCGGCTTCACGCCGTCCGGGTCGAGTGGAGCCAGCCACCCAACGGCGGGCGTCCGGCGATGGAGGAAGTTCCGGGCAGCGAGTTCGAGGTGGAGGCCGAGTTGGTGCTCTTGGCCATGGGCTTCCTGCACCCGCAACACGAGGGCCTGTTGACCCAGTTGGGAGTAGAGTTGGACGGCCGCGGAAACGTCAGCATCGGTGACGACAGGATGTCCAGCGTTCCCGGTGTGTTCGCCGCCGGCGACACGGCGCGAGGACAGTCCCTGGTTGTGTGGGCCATCGCCGAGGGCCGCGAAACGGCGCGGGCCATAGATGTTTATCTGATGGGCGACTCCATGCTACCCCACTCCCTTCCTGATACTGCCTAGCAGGTGTTCGGATGCCCTTCATGCTGGTCAGAAAGAGGTTAGGGGCGCACTACGGTGCGCCCCTACTGTTAGCAGGAGTAACCCAGGAAGGGCAAGGGCGTTAGCCTCATGGCGTCACGTTCGCGTTCCTGCCATTCGCTCAGCCCGGAGCCAGCCGACGTTTTCCAGGTACTCCCGGATACTCAGCACCTGCACAGCGTTGGTGGTGCCGGACACGCCGGTCAGGAAGCCGTGGACGATAGTCACCACGTCGTCCTCGGAGACGGCCCCCAGGTCCAAAGCCGACTGGAGCACTTGGTAGACCAGTTCCGCCACGTCGCGCTGTACCGGGATGACGCCGGTCGGCTGGATTCCCCACCCCAGGCACAGTTTGCGCAGAACCGCCGGGTCGTGAGAGAAGGCCAGAATGTCGTTGGCCGGGCGATAGCGGGCCAGTTCCAGCGCCGCCCGCCCGGTGCTGGTCAGTACGATGGGCTTGGATTCGAGAGTGCGAACCAGCCCCGCGGCCGCCGCAGTGATGGCTTGGGTGCGGTCGTGGCTGGCCAAGTCATTGTAGTAGGGGTACATATCCTCCGACTCGGCCTCGTTGATGGTCGAGACCGCCATCCGCAGCGCCTCCACCGGATACTGCCCCATCGCTGTCTCGTCGGACAGCAGTATGGCGTCGGTGCCCTCCAGCACGGCGTTGCTGACGTCCGACACCTCGGCCCGGGTGGGTGTGGGGGAAATAACCATGCTGCGGAGCATCTGGGTGGCGATCACCACCAATTTGCCCGCGGCGTTGGCCTTCTCCACGATGAGCCGCTGCATCCTCGGCACCCGTTCCATGGGAATCTCGACGCCCAGATCGCCCCGGGCCACCATCACCGAGTCAACTTCGGGTAGGATGGAGTCGAGGTTGTCGATGCCCTCGCCCCGTTCCAGCTTGGCCATCACCAGCGCCTTGCTGCCTGCGGCATTGAGATACCGCCGCGCGTAATGTATATCTTCGGCAGTGCGAACAAATGATACTGCCACCCAGTCCACCTGCTGCTCCACACCGAAGAGCAGGTCGGCTTTGTCCTTCTCGGTGAAGACTGGTTGATCAATGGGAACTCCGGGGAGATTCACTCCCTTGTATGACGACACCACGCCGGAACTCAGCACCCGGCAGTAGACGCGGTGGGGAGTGGCCTCGGTCACCTCAAGCTGCACTGTACCGTCGGCTATGAACACGAAATTGCCCACCTCAAGGTTGCTCAGCACTCCGGGCTGAGGAAACGGCAGCACTCCAGGCGTCGCGGACTCTCTGTCCGCCGTCATCTCCACCTCATCGCCGATGTTGAGTTGCTGGTTCTCCTTTAGGCGGCCCAGGCGGAGCTTAATGCCCCCTAGGTCTTGCAGCACGCCCACCGTGCGGTTTTGTTCCTTGGCCAGCCGCCGGATGCGTTCGATGGCTGTGGCGTGTTCCTCATGGGTGCCGTGGGAGAAGTTTAGACGGGCGCAGTCCATACCGTCGGCGATGAGCCTGCTGAGGGTTTCCTCGTCGTTGGACGATGGGCCAATGGTGACGATTATCTTGGTTTTGCGCATCTTCTTCGCCTCTGGATTTGGGGGATAGCCTTGGGAACCGGCACCTGCTTCATCCAGTGTAATACATAACGTTTACGAAAATACAGGTCACGGCTAACCGGGAAGCAGATTACGGTAAAATCCCCAGCTCCGGTATTCTTTCCGCAGATGGAGTCGAACTGTCTGAATGGCGATATTCCGGCAGAACCGTTGCTGATTCTCAGCTGAAGTTGCGCAAAAAAGTGGTATTCCGACAAGCTTCCCGGAGTTTCCGTAAAGCGCTATGCGCTGGAATACGGGAACAAAGCTAAGAAAACCTGCTTAATATACAGAATTGACTACGACTTGAGAATAATATAATGTAAATCATGCTATCTATACCTGTATTATGGAGGTGATGAAGAGAAGCAACCGGCTCTCTTGACCCGTAGGCATTTTCGGACCGGGCGCTCAAGGCGCGAACCCCGTATAAGCCCACCCTCAACCGGGAATACAGGGAGGTCTCAATGCTAAGACTCGTTATGATGAGCCTGATAGGGCTGATGATTCTGGTCCTCGTGGCCTGCGGCGCCGCTGCGACACCCCAATCGGAGCAGCCTGCCACAAGTGCACCCGTCGCGACGTCGGCGCCCCAAGCCGCGGTCGCCCCGGCGACATCCGGGGAGACGCTGGAGCAGGCCGCCGCAAGGCGGGCCGGCGGGCCGGGGGCCATCTACGTGGGCGACCTCTCCCAACTGGTCGGTCCCGCTCCCCTAGCGCAGCTTGGCTTTGGAGAGGAAGGCGTAATTCCCCTCAACATCCTGGAAGGGAACGAATGGATTTACGATTCAGACTACTACAAATTCCTCCTCGACCAAGCCAACTCCTACAATCCGACCAAAGTTGTGACCCAGGGAGAGAATATCGAGATACAGTACGCATGTATCAACCGTTCACTGTTCCCCTGCAAAGCTAAAGAAAGCTACTTCGCCCCCAATGTGGAGAAGCGCACCAACGGCCAGTTGAAGATTCAGATTATCGGCTACCCGGAGCTGGGAATAGCCGGGCCCGATACGGTGCAACTGGTGGCCAACGGCACGCTGGGCTTTTCCGAAATCACCGGAGCCTATGTGGGCGGCGACCTGCCGGTGCTGGACATGTACTACTTCTGGGGGCTGTTCAGCGACCGGGAGACCGACTTCCGGGCGGTTACCGCCGTGCTGGAAGACCTGGACGGCTACATCGAGGAGGCCACGGGCGGCGGGGTGGTGGTAAGCCATAACTGGTACGCGGGCAATGATCAGTGGTTCTTCAGCCGCGACCCGCTACAGACGCTGGAAGACTACGAGGGCATCAAGACCCGCAGCCACGGCACCACCCTCTCCGACCTGATTAACGGCCTCGGCGGCGCCGCTCAGTTCGTGGCCTTTGCCGAGGTATACACCGCCTTGGAGCGCGGCATCCTGGACGCGGGCATGACCGGCGGGGGCGCGGGCCACGGTCAGCGCTGGTACGAGGTGGCAGAATACATTGTCGGCCCGGCCATCTCCATGCCGGCGGACCTGCTAATCTTCAACCCCGACGCCTGGGACGCCCTTCCTGCCGATTTCCAGCAGATATTGATTGAGGAGGGCGCCCGGGCGGAGCTGGAGGAACTGAGGATGGCTCCTGTCTGGAACGCCACTGGCCTCCAGAAGAACATTGACGAGGGCATGGAGCATATCCCTTGGGACGCGGAAATGTACGACTTCATCCTGAACGAAGTTGTCCTGGGCGAGATGATTCCCAACTGGGTCAGCCGGGTTGGCGGCTACGACACCGACGAGGTGAGGCTGTTTAACGAGAAATTCGGCCCCATAGCTGGGGTCATGATTTACCCCGACGGCACGGCCAGCCTGATAGACGAGAGCAGCAGCGACGGCAGGGCTCAACGCTGAACCTCATCTCCGCAGTGTTCCGCCAAGACAGGCCCGGCAGATGCCGGGCCTGTCGCTCATGACGTAAGGTGCCTGCCGGACTATGAACATTGCAGATAGAAGCGTCGGTCTTTCATTCTTATTCACAATTGCCCGGTATGCTAATCGTTGCATATTTATCATAAATCAATAAATAAGATCGAGGCCAACGGCTCAATCTCGGAGGTGCCGATAACCAGGCAGCAGGTCGTGAGTCGTTGCTAAATGCGAAGACACCGCTCCAAAGCGGGGCGGTGTCTCTTTTCGCTCTACCTGTAGGCTTCTCGTCTGTGAAGCACTCGAAGGACGTTTACTATAGCTGCTTCATTGTGCTCCGAGGAAAGCTAGTTGCGGCTGCGGCTGGCGTCGAAGGAGTCGGTGGCCGCCTTGATGCCAGCGTAGCGGTTGGCCTGCAATACCTCGATGCGGTCCGCCGCCCACTGGTTGGACGTCTCGATCCCGATAAGCGAACCTTGGAAGCGGGGCATCACGTAGCGGGCCAGGAGTTCGTAGCTGCGGTGCAGCTTGTCGCGGGGCGCCCAGTCCTCCACGCGAATCATGAATTTGCCGAAGCCGCCGCTGAGTTCCTGGAGCCGCTCGATGCCGGCGATGGCGTCGTCGGGAGTGCCGACGATCCACTGGTTGTGGTCAACCATGAAGTCCACGATCTGGTCCCGGGGAACATCCGGCACCGGGTTGCCGAGGGTGCGGCCGAAGTATTCCGTGACCACCCGTGCGCTGCCTTCGCGGATGTCCTCGAAAGCCTGCTTCTTGGTGTCGGCCAAGTGCATACCCATGACGATGCCCCAGTCCTCGCGGTGCATCGTCTTGCCGTGCTCGGCGGCAGTCTCCTCGGCAATCTCCCACAGCTCCATCAGAGAGGTGCGTCGGATGGTGTCGCGGGGGACGCTGAGGGACAGCACCGACGCGCCGTGCTTTCCGGCAGTGGTGACGCCAGCGGGGGACTCCACGGAAGCTACGGCCACCGGAACGTGAGGAAACTGGAAGGGGCGGAGCTGGATTACGGCTTCGTTAAGCTCGAACCAGTCGCTCTTGTGGGAAATGGGGTCGGTCTCGGTCATAAGACGCATGATGACGCCCAGCGATTCGTCCATCATCGCCCGCTGTTTCTCCGGCCTGATGCCCAGCATCAGAGCGTCGGAGGCCAGCGCCCCGGGGCCGACGCCCAGGATGACCCGCCCGCGGGTGAGGTGGTCAAGCTGCACGAAGCGGTTGGCCACCATGTAGGGGTGATGATAGGGCAGGCTGACCACGCCAGAACCCAGCTTGATGGTGCGGGTCCGCTCGGCGGCGGTGGCCATGAAGACCTCCGGCGACGCTATGGTCTCCCACCCCGCGCTGTGGTGCTCGCCGATGTAGGCTTCATCGAACCCCAGGGTGTCCAGCCATTGAATCAGTTCCAGGTCTCGTTCCAGAGCCAGCGTGGGGTTCTCGCCCACCCGGTGGAACGGGGCCATGAATACGCCGAATTTCATCCTGTATGGGACAGTCATCGCTTTCCTCCTGATAGCTGCCGGATTTAGCTACGGATTTTAGCCCATTCTAACACGGTAGGAAAACGCAAGGCGAAAGAGCGAGACGCAGCCTGCGCCTCGCCTCCAATATAGCGGCGGGCGGTCAAACGTGGTATCTTTACCGAACCAAGAATCTGCCCCGGCAAGGCAATCCGATACAGAGAGGTAGCGAGATGCCCCAGATTAAACACATCGCCATCGCCACCAACGACGCGGAAAAGACCGCCAAATTCTACTCCGAGGTTTTCGGCCTTCGCCAAGTGGCTGCGCTGGACGGCGAAAACGCCAAGGGCTTTATGCTCAGCGATGGCAACGTCAACATGGCAATCCTTGACTTCCAGAACGACGCCGTAGCTGGCGAGCGCGGCAAGGACTGGGAAGGCATCCACCACCTCGGCTTCGAGGTAGAGAGCCTGGAGGAAATCGAGGCGCGCTTGGCCGCCAACGGCGCCGAGGAAATGGCGTCGGTCAACCAGGCCCTGCACGCCGGCAACACCGGCCCCCGCCACCAGAACGTGGAGACCAAGTACGAAGGTCCCAACGGCGAGATGATCGACGTCTCCCAGGTCGGCTGGGTCGGCACCCGCGGCTTCGACTAGGCCGCGACCATTGGCGCAGTGATACCGGCTTGAAAATGGGGTGCCCGGCTATGTCAGCCGGGCACTCTTCGTTTCGCAAGTTGTTTGCGATTAGAGACTATCAGCCGTAGCTGACTGCACAAACAGCGGGTAATGACCGACGATTATTTCCTGCTGCATCTGGTCCCAGGCAACCCGCTTCTCCGCTATCATGCGCTCCATGATGCCGGAGTCGCCCAGGAAGTGGTCATTCCAGAGGGTGTCGCCGAACTGCATGGCTTCCAGGTGTAGCGCAAAGCCGTTGAGTATCATCCCGTTGCGGTTCGACAGGTCTATGATGGACAGGCAGATGCCTTCGTCGTCGCCCTCTGACCCGTCAGAAGGTTCGGCGTATTCATACACGCGCATTTCGATGCCCTGCGGCGCGGGGGCGTGATTGACGAAAAAAACTTCCTGGTTAACGGCGTTGCTGGCGGCTGCGTTACCCAGCCTTTCCCACTGGCAGCCTTCGGCTTGCAGGTAGCTGTTCAGGTCGGCCGTCTCCTTTTGCCTTATCAGACGCATCAGCCAGAAAACTGCCCCCGCAAGCAGAAGGACGGCGCCAACTACCACCACGGCCACAATTGCAATCACCATAGAGTTTCCCCGCCCTCCTTGCAGTTCTCTGCGTTCAGAACTTGGGGATAAGGCTGGGGATTGTCGCCCCTACGCCGGCTTGAAGGCGAGGGAAGGACGCTCCGGGTCCAGGTCCTCCAGGTCCAGCGCCAGCGCCATCCCGGTGCGGATGGACTGCGGGTTGTTCCCATCGACTCCGGTGATGCGAGCGCTGATGCGAGGCCCTTCTTCCAGCGTTACGATGCCGCTGCAATAGGGGTTGTTGCGTCCGTAGCCCTTCTGGCCCCAGTAGTCGGGAACCACCGAGATGCAGGTGAAGGTGCTAAGCGTGGCCCGGCCGCTGAAAGGGTGCCAGTCCACATCTGAACTGCGGCAGGAGGCGCACATCGGGCGCGCCTCCGGGGACAGATTTCCGCAGGCATTGCAGCGGATGCCAGTGAGCTGCCCGTCATCCCGCAGCCGCTTGTAGAAATTGGTGGCGTTGAATTCGCTGGCCATGGCCTCTACTCCATCCGCAGCACGTTGACGACGCAGGTGCCGCCGGTGCCGCCGACGTTGTGCGTCAGGCCGACTTCCAGATTCGACTTCTTGGCCTGGCGCGCACCAGCCTCGCCCCGCAGTTGGTGGTAGATTTCCACCACTTGGCCCACGCCCGACGCGCCCACTGGGTGGCCCTTGGACTTGAGGCCGCCGGAGGTGTTGATGGGGTGGTCGCCGTCCAGCGCGGTGCGGCCTTCGTCCACGGCCCGCGGCCCTTCGCCGGGAGCGAAGAAGCCCAAGTCCTCGGTGGCAACTATTTCCGCGATGGTAAAGCAGTCGTGTACCTCGGCCAGGTCAACGTCGTCTGCGGTGATGCCCGCCATCTCGTAGGCCTGCCGCGAGGCTTCCTTGGCCGCCGAGAGCGAGGTCAGTTCGTCGGCGTCGTGCAGCGGCTTGCCCGATGCCTGTCCGATGCCTGCCAGCGATACTGGCCGGTCGGTGAAGTTTTGAGCGATGTCTGCCGACACCAGGAGGACGCACGACGCCCCGTCGGTGATGGGGGCGCAGTCGTACAGGCGCAGCGGCCAGGCGATCCAGGGGTTGGCCTGCTCGTCGTTGAGAAAGTCCAACTCGGTCTGCCAGTTCGGGACAGGCTGCCCGCGCTGCTCGGCCCGCGCTTTGCGGCGCTCCATCAGGTCGTTGATGGTGACGTTGAACTGAGCCTTTGGGTTGAGCGCGCCGTTGTTGTGGTTCTTGATACCAACCTTCAGCAGGTGGTCAAGATTGGTCTCGTAGCGGTCCATGTGGGCCTTGGCGATGGCCCCGAAGATGCCGGGGAAGGTCAGGCCGGCGGGAACCTCGTACAACCCATCGGCGGCGGAGGCCAACACGTCGGTCACGCCCTCGGTGGGCAGGTTGGTCATCTTCTCCATGCCGCCGACCAGCACCACGTCGTACATACCGCTGGCGATAGCCATTGCCCCCTCGCGCAGGGCGCTGCCGCTGCTGGCGCAGGCGTTCTCGATGCGGGTGATGGGCATGGGTGTCAGGCCCAGCCAGTCGGCCACGATGGGCGCGGTGTGGCCTTGGGTCTCGAACAGGTCGGACGAATAGTTGCCCACGTAGGCGCATTCGATGTCGTCGATGTCGAGGGGTTTGTCCATGGTCGCAATCATGTCCTGGAAAGCCTCGACAAACAGGTCGCGGCTGTCCTTGTCGGGAAAGGCGCCGAACTGCGACAGCCCGGCCCCCACGATGGCGACCTGCCGGGCCAACTGACGCTTGCGTGTAACCGTTGCCATGTTGATGCTCCTTGCAGAGTATGTGAATCGAGACTTGCTCTGTCGATGGTGGTTAGTCGTATTTGCTTTAAAGGTCATTCTTGTTATTGTGCCGGGACTCCTGGCGCAGGAGATCAATCTGCGCCCTTAGAACATCGGGGTCTGTCCTTCCGATTCCTTGCTCTTCCGATTCAATGAACTCTGACCCCATGGACATAGGGTTACAATTATCGTTGGACTGTCAACGCAGCGTCAACCGGACTGTTGCCAGCAGATAGCGATCCGAATTAGGTGGTCGAGACGCGGAGCCGACATTAACACCCACTACCCTTGGATTCCTGCTTTCGCGGTAATGACGGACCGTAAGCTGCCATATGGGTTGGCGCGATGCCACAGTCCGCCGAGAGCTCTAATGACTTGGCGAGGGCTATCGTGGGGAGGGCGGCCTGCTGGCGGAAGGTGAGTTCGGAAATTTCGATTTCCCGGTCATTTCCGGTCATTTCGGGCTGTTGTATCTGACCGTCGGAGTTGGGTGTAGTGTCCGAGTTGGGTTTGGAATCGGGGTTGCGCTTGGGGAGCCTGGCGCAGGCGGTCGAGTTCTTCACGAAAGGATGGGTCTTCGAGCCAGCGGCGGAGGGTGCGCTCGGCTACGCCGGTGTCTTGGGCGGCCTGGGCCAGGGACTGGGCGAGGGCTATCCTAGGGAGGGCGGCCTGCTGGCGGAAGGTGAGTTCGGAAATTTCGATTTCCCGGCCATTCCCGGTCATTTCGGGCCGTTGTATCTGACCGTCGGAGGTGGGTGTAGTGTCCGAGTTGGGTTTGGAATCGGGGTTGCGCTTGGGGAGCCTGGCGCAGGGAGTCTTCTTTTGGTTTTCAGGCATCAAACATCGCGTGGCCTCAGTGGCTTTGTGGTTTTGGTCGGAGTGACATGGGAACGTTGGGTCATGTGTTTATAATAGTACAGGTGTTCTGTTAACTTGGCAAGTGGGAGGAGGCGATAGCGTTCCGAAATAGGTGGTCGAGACGGGTACCCGACATTAACACCCACTACCCCTGGATTCCCGCTTTCGCGGTAATGACGGACCGTAAGCTGCCATACCACCTAAATTGGAACGCTATCGTTGCCCGCCGGAACCCTGTTCCACGTACATAGTCTCGCCCACTCGCGACACGGTGACGGCCTGCCGGTAGTGTCCGGTCGGCGTGTCGCGCTCCGCCTCGTGCGTAGCAGCGTGCCATTCCACGGTTTCCGGACCGCCCCGCAGGGTTTCCTGTAGCACCCGCCCGTGCATCCCCGCGCCGCCCGGCAGCCCCAGCAGATGGAGGATGGTGGGCGCGAGGTCCACGTTGCCGGTGGGGGCGGTGATAGTGGCGGACTGCTTGAAGTCCGGCCCTCTAGCGAATAACACGTTGCGGGTTTCGTGTCGGCTCATGGAGCCGTGCTGTCCTAGCCCCGGGGCGAGGTTGGTGGAGTAGGCATGACCGGCGAAACCGGCGTGATTGATGGTTGAATCCCAGCGGAAAGACATGGCGAGGCACGGCGCGCGCGGGCCTTCCAGTCCGGCGAGTCCGGCTGGCAGCGTTCCGGGGATGTGCCCGGCGGCATCGGATGCTACCAGCGCGCCGCACCAGGGCTGGGCCGTCAGCCACTCTGCAAGCCGCCCGGCGGTGGCGGCGGTATCGCTGGCTGCGTAGAAGAGGACTGAACCGCCGTTGGGAGCGACGGCCACGCCGCCAGGCTCGCCCCCGGGCGGAAATCCTGCCTCGCGCAAGGCTGCTTCAACGTCGATGACCTCGGATATGGTGGAATAACCGTGGTCTGAGACGACTATCACGTTGGTATCGGGGGACAGGCCCCGTTTGTCCAGCCATTCCAGCAGCCGGCCAAACTGACGGTCGGCTTCGCGGATGGTGCTGACGGCTTCCTTCGAGCCTACTCCGTGGGCGTGTTGGGACGAATCGGGTTCGGAGAGCCACAAGAGCGAGACCGCAGGCTGCCGCTCGGCCAGGATGTATTCGGTAACGACGTCTACGGCGCGGGCCAGCTTTGCGGCGCTCGGTCCCCGGCGGTCGGGCCAGGGTCCGAATCTGGCGGTAATTTCACCGTGCAGCGGGCGGGGCAGGCAGAAGTCGGGATGAATGGTCGCGCCACCCTGGGTCTCGGCGTTGGGATTTTGCAGGTAGGCGTTGCCCGACGTGCCGGTTCCTACGGCGATGAACTCCTGCCCGTGGCGGTGAAGAATGTCGCCGAGGGTGGGCTGCAACAGCACCGGGGTCTTGGCTGCCACCTCCAACAGCACCGGCTCCAAAGCGCCGATGGCATGGTGCGGATCGAATTCGGGTATGACCAGCATGTTGCCAGTCAGCCCGTGGGCGCCGGGCTGGTGGCCAGTGACGATGCTGGCCACGTTGGCTCGGGTTACGGTGGGGAAGACCGCGTGATGGTTGTTGCAGGTGACACCCTCTGCGGCAAGGCGGGCCAGGTTGGGCATAAGCTCCGGGATGACCTGGGCCGGTTGCAACCCGTCGAACACCACTATGAATACGGGCGTCATCGGGAGCCGTTCCCGCCCCGTATGGCGGCCTCGCACATCTCGGCCCCTTGCAGCACCTCGGGAATCAGCGCGGTTTCCCAAGTTGTGTGGAAGGAACGGACGCCAATGCCGACTGGCAAGGCAGTGATGCCGCGCTCGATGAACACGTTGGCGTCGGAGCCGCCGCCGGACGCCTCCAGGATTGGGGAGAGGCCGAGAGGTTCCAGCGCCCGGCCAATCATCGCCACCGTGTCGCTCTGCGGTTCGACTCGGTAGGCCTGATAGGTGTTGCGAATGTCCAGCGAAATGCGGGCTTGGGGATAGCGGGCTGCGGCCTCGTCGAACACCTTGCGGAACTGCCCTTCCATCCAGGCCAGCTTGTCGTTGCTGCGGCTGCGGAACTCGCCGTCCAGCAGCGCCCGCTCCGGGACGATGTTGCGCTTCAGGCCGCCCTCCATCCACCCGATGTTGGCGGTGGTTTCGGCGTCAATGCGGCCCAGGGGCAGGCGGGTGAGGATGTCGGCGGTCACCAGCAGGGCCGACAGGCCGTTTTCCGGCTCCAGCCCTGCGTGGGCCGCGCGGCCCACGATTTCGGCGGTGACTACGTTCTGCGACGGGGCCGACACCGTGATGCGGTTGGGCGGCCCCTCACCGTCAAACACGATGCCCGTCTTGGCTGTCAGCAGGCTGAAATCCAGGTGATGCACACCGACCAGCCCGCCCTCCTCGTGGCGGGTGAAGGCCACCTCAACGGCGCGGCGCGGGCCGTCCGACCCGGCGGCGCAGGCCAGCGCCTCCAGCACGATGGCCACCCCGGCCTTGCAGTCGCCGCCGAGGATGGTCGTGCCGTCGGAGCGCAGGGTGTCGCCGTCCAGCACCGGCTTGATGCCCCGGCCCGGCTCCACGGTATCCAGGTGGGCCGACAGCAGCACTGGCTCCCCCGCGCCGTCCAGCCGGGCGACGATGTTGTTGAAGGCGTCATGCTCCACCGTCAGGCCCAGCGCAGACAGCCGGGCGCTGACCTCCCGGTCCATGGCGTCTTCCTCGCCGCTGGGGCTGTCAATCCTGATTAGCTCCATGAGGGTTTCGATGAGCCTTTGCCGGTCTGCCATCTTAAATTCTCCTTGCGCCGTTCTTGCCTATTCGTAGAGTTTCGGCGCCCCTGCCGGATCAGGGAAGGTGTCGTCGTGACCCAGCGCCCAGTAGACCGCTTTGACCAGGGAACGGCTGTTGTCCGCGCCGCTGAAGCGGTGGTCGCAGGCGGGCACCGGGCGACCCGTCAGCGACCGGGCGGACAGCGGCCCCACGCTCACCACGTAGGCCAGCATCCCGGCGGGCGGGTCCAGGCTGCCGTAGCCCATGAATATGTCTCCCGTGAATTGTGAGATGCCTTCATAGAACGGGTCGCCGACGCTGTCGTAGCTCGACAGCAGCAGCACTTGCTGCACCTGCGGATACTGGAAGGCCACGGCCCCCACCGCCGAGCCGCCGGAGGAAAACCCGGCCATGCAGACCTCCGGCGGCTCCGCGCCGCAGATCTCGGCGGCCTGCTCCAGCGACCAGTCGGCTACGTGGCACAGGCTCTCCATGAGAATGCGGTTCCAGCTTGCTCCCCGATAGGAATAGGCCTCCCACTCCAGTTGCACCTGAAAGTCGGGGCGCGGCGCGTTGTAGGTCACAGTCGCGCACAGTCCCAGGTCCCGAAGGTGCAGGGCCAGCTTGCGCCATCGCTCGTGCCGACCGTCCTTCAGCTCCCCGGAACCCGGCGAGATTATGAGCAGCCTGCCCGAATCACATGGGTAGGCCGACACCGGAATCTCATATTCCACTGGCTGTCCTTCGGGCGTGGATGTATGTCGGGACAGAGTGGTCTCTATGACGCTCACGGGATCTTCCCTCACCCTAACCCTCTCCCTCTTGGGGGGGATTCTCCAAATGCTCAGGGCAGGGCTGCCACGGCCTTAATCTCGACCAGGAACTCCTCGCGCACCAGCCCGTCAACCACCAGCAGGGTATTGGGCGGAAAGTCGCCGTTGGGGAAGATGTCGGGGAAGACCTGGTTGCGCCCGTCGATAAAGCCCTGCACCGACTCCCGCCCGACGACGTAGGTGGTGAACTCCACCACGTTGCTGAACCCGGCCCCGGCCGCCGCCAGCACGTGGCCGATGTTCTGAAGCACCTGCCGGGTCTGGGCCGCCGCGTCGCCTTGCCCCACTAGGTTGCCCTCTACGTTCACCCCCACCTGGCCGGCGACGTACAATAGCCGTCCGGCGTTGACTGTCATCCCGACCGAATAAGCGCCCAGGGGTGGTGGTGCCTGGTCGCTGCTAATCGCCGCTCGTTGCAGATCCGCCATCGCTGTCACCTCGCGTCAGTCTGCCGCCGCCATTATAGGCGACGGCGGTGTTTTCTGCTGTGGCAAACCCTCTCCCACCAAGGTGTTTCAATGGGTCCCTGTCCCCAGGGAAGAGGGTTGGGGTGGGGGGAGTTCCAAGGCAAGAGCGGGGGACTCCAGCCGTGCTATACTCGCCAGTATGACGGCAGAAAGTTCGCGGCCTCTGGTGGGCGTTGGCGTGGTGTTCGTGAGGGACGGTCGGGTGTTTCTGGCGCGGCGGCGCAGCGCTTTGGGCGGTGGCTCCTGGGGTTCCGCCGGCGGGCACCTGGAGTTCGGCGAAACGCTGGAAGAATGCGCGCACCGGGAGGCCAAGGAAGAGCTGGGCGTTGAGGTAGGCGAGTTGCGCTATCTGTGCGTGAGCAACATCGTAGCCTACGGACGCCACTACCTTGATGTCGAGTTCCTGGGCGACATCGGCAGCCAGGAGACGCGGCTGATGGAGCCGAACGCTTTCGACGGCAGTGGCTGGTTTCCCTTACAGTCGCCCCCGGAGCCGTTGTTCCAGGCCATGCGTTACGCTCTCGACAGCCTGCGGACCGGGAGGCAGTATTACTCTGGCGAAGGGGGTGTTCCCTCACCCTAGACCTCCCCAGGGGGAGAGGGAATCGCAGGAAGTTTCCTGGCGAATATAGACACTTTATAATTTGAGGAGTTGATGATGGCGGCGAAGAAAGGCGACGGCCTGCTGCTGGTGTACAGCGACGTGGCCCCGGAGAATGACGAGGAATATAACCGCTGGTATAACGAGGAACACATACCCGAGCGGCTCTCCATCCCCGGCGTCCTGAGCGCCGCGCGGTACGAGGCAGTGCAGGGTGGCCCCAAGTACCTGGCGGTGTACGAACTCGGCAGCCACGAGGCTTGGCACTCCGAGGACTGGCAGAAGTGGCTCAAGGAGCCTACCGCGTGGTCGAAGCGGATGTCGCCCAGCGTCATCGGCACGGAATATATCCGCAACCTCTACCGCCGGGTCCACCCGCAGGACGTGCCAGCCGAGACCGCCGAGGCGGGAATGTCGCCGGTGCTGCTGGTGGGCCGGATGTCGGTTCCCGATGAGTTGGACGCCAAGTTCAATGACGCCTACAACAACGAGCGGCTGCCCCTGTGCCTGAGCATTCCCGGCTACATACGGGCGAGACGCTGGGAGGCGGTGATGGGTTCGCCCAAGTACGTCACCGTCCACGAAATGGAGTCGCTGGCCGTGGCCGAAAGCGAAGGATGGGACAATTGGCGCACCGCCGTCACCCCGACCTGGAACACCGAGATACGCCCGCGCATGGTTCACGAGACCGGCTCGCCGGGCGTCTACCGCCGCATCTTCCCGGAGTAACCCGAAGCCTTCATTCGCTGAGGTCTAACGCAGCTCGGGGGCGGGTTCTGAACCCGCCCCCGAGCTGTCGCCATGTAAGCGGTTCAGGTATAAAAACGCGGCGAAGATGAGGGCTAATTCCATACTCATGTGCTATAATAATCAGGCGAAAATATCGCGTTCCGGCGGGTATTCCGCTCTCGATTTGCTCGCTCCTTTCCCGGCGGCCTCAGCCTTCCGTATTGGTGGTATTCCTTATGCAGCAGGCCTTGCCCATCCCCTCTGCGCCCGGACCCTCTTCCGACTACACCGCCCAGGACATTCAGGTATTGGAAGGACTGGAGGCAGTCCGCGTCCGCCCCGGAATGTACATCGGCAGCACCGGATTGAGCGGTCTACAACACTTGATGATAGAGATCCTCGACAACGCGGTTGACGAGGCCATGGCAGGCTACTGTACCCGAGTGGAATTGAGCATATCGAAAGACGGGCTTGTTACCGTCTCTGACAACGGGCGCGGCATTCCCATTGACGTTCATCCGACGACCGGAAAGAGCGCGCTGGAGACGGTGATGACCACGCTCCATGCCGGCGGCAAGTTCGGCGGCGGAGCCTACAAGGTCACCGGCGGACTCCACGGCGTCGGCGCGTCGGTGGTCAACGGCCTCTCCGAGTTCCTGCGGGCCGAAGTCAGGCGCGACGGCGTTCTGTATTCCCAGGAATACGCCCGGGGAATTCCTACCACGGAGCTAGTCCGGGAAACCAAAACCGGCGAGCACGGAACCACCGTCCTCTTCCGCCCCGACCCGGAAATCTTCGGCGAAATCGACTACGAATTCGACGAACTGACCCGCCATTTCAAGGAAATTGCCTACCTGAACAAGGGGCTGGAAATCTGCTTCATCAGCTATTGGCACTACGAACGGCGGAACGGCGACATCGAACGCACCTACTTTTTCGACGGCGGCATCCCCAACCTTGTGAGGAACGACAACCGCAACCGCCGGGTGTTGCAGCCCATACCCTTCTACTACGAGAAGACCGTTGACGAAACCGCCGTGGAAGTGGCGGTGCAGTACAACGATGGATATGCCGAGTCGGTGCATTCCTACGCCAACTGCATCAACACCCCCGACGGCGGAACTCACCTGACGGGCTTCCGGTCAGCGCTGACCCGCGTCATCAACGACTTCGCCCGCAAGCAGGGGCAGCTAAAGGACGATCAGGCCAACCTCATCGGCGAGGACGTGCGCGAGGGACTGGCCGCCGCCATCAGCGTTAAGCTGACGTCGCCCCAGTTTGAGGGGCAGACCAAGCACAAGCTGGGCAATCCCGAAGTGCGCGGCATAGTCGAGTCGGTGGTCGGAGAGGGCCTCGCCCGCTACCTGGAGGAGAACCCCACCGAAGGCAAGCGCGTGATTGAGAAGTGCCTGACCTCGCAGAAAGCGCGGGAGGCAGCCAAGCGCGCCCGCGATCTGGTCATCCGCAAGAATGCGCTGGACGGCTCATCTCTGCCCGGCAAGCTGGCCGACTGCGCCGAGCGCGACCCGTCCAAGTCGGAACTCTACATCGTGGAGGGCGAATCGGCCGGCGGCTCCGCCAAGATGGGCCGCGACCGCCACTTCCAGGCCATCCTGCCCCTCAAGGGTAAGATTCTTAACGTCGAGCGCGTCCTCCAGCAGCCCGACAAGATTCTGGGCCACGAGGAGATTCGGGCCATGGTCGCCGCTGTCGGCGCCGGCGAAGGTGAGGACTTCGACCCGTCCAAGGTGCGATACCACAAGGTCATCATTATGACCGACGCCGACGTGGACGGCTCCCACATCCGGACCCTTATCCTGACCTTCTTCTACCGGCGGATGCGGGGTCTGATTGACAGCGGCTATCTGTACATTGCCCAGCCGCCCCTGTACCGGATCCAGAGCGGGCGGCGCGTGGATTATGCCTACACCGAGGAGCAGAAGGACGATTTTCTGGCAAAGAACACCAGTCAGCGTAATCCCACCCTCCAACGCTACAAGGGTCTGGGCGAGATGAACCCGGAGCAGTTGTGGGAAACCACCATGAACCCGGACACCCGGCATATGCTTGTGGTAAATGTCGAAGACGACAACGACGCCGAGGACGCTTTCACCACTCTTATGGGTGAAGTGGTGGCGCCGCGCAGGAGCTTCATCCAGACTTACGCCCGTAGCGTCAAGAACCTGGACGTGTAAATCAGGGGCCCTCTTTCCGGGAGGGCTCAATACAAACCCTCTCCCGCTGGGGGAAGGGCGTTTAGCCAACCCTCGGTCTTTGGAATTCCCGATGAATTGATTTATAATAGGCCGGTTACTTTCCTTCGGCTCGGCTTCGTGCCCCGCCGCAGGAAACTCAAGTGCGCCAATTAAAACTAGGAGTGAATCCCTTGCCCGCCAAGAAAGCAGGACGCCAGCAGGTCAAACGCGCCCGGCGCAATCGCAGCATCAGGACCGAAACCCGTACCACCCTCGGCCGGGCCAACCGTTCCCTGGCCGCCGGTGACGTCGATGACGCGCAACCGGCGGTGATGGCCGCCGTAAAGATCCTTGACCGCGCCGTCAGCAAGGGCATTTTCCACAAGAACAACGTAGCCCGCCGCAAGTCGCGCATGATGGCCAAGCTGGCCAGTTTGGAGCAGCCACCGGAAGCCTGACCCTAGACGCTCCCGTAGTCTTGGAAATGTTGCCGCCCGCGGTCGAGACGGGCGGCTTTCTTTTGCCCTGAGGCAATTGCTGGCTTTGTCAGCTACTGACAACGGCGCATTGACACCCTGCGTGACCTTTGGTAGCCTGCCGGTAGAACAAAGGTTTTATGTCAAAGGCTGGGAGAGTATGGTTACTAGAAAGAAAATGCCGGAACGCCGCCGCCGCATCCTTGATTTCCTCCAGGAGTTTTACTTCGAGAACGGCATACCGCCCACAGTGCGCGATATTCAACAGGCTTGCAGCATCAGCTCCACCTCTGTGGTTGACTACAACCTCAAGCAGTTGGAAGAGGCTGGCTACCTGAACCGCCGCAAGGAGGTCGCCCGGGGCATCGAGTTACTGGACCGGGACGGGGAACCTGTCTCCAGCGCGCCGCGGGTGCAGATTGTCGGCTCCATCGCCGCCGGGCAGCCGTTGCCCGTGTTCTCGTCCGAGGACGCCGCCGCCAGCGAGGAATTTGACACCATCGAGATTTCCCCCGACCTGCCGCGCCGCCACGGCAAGCTCTTTGCCCTCACCGTCCGGGGCACTTCCATGATAGACGCCTTGATTGACGACGGCGACGTGGTGGTAATCAAGCCCTCGCAAGAGGCGACCAACGGTGAAATGGTGGTCGCATGGCTGAAGAGCGAGGAAGAAGCCACGCTGAAGAAGTTCTACCGGGAAGGCGACCGTGTGCGCCTTCAGCCAGCCAACAGCACCATGGCGCCCATCTATTGCCCGGCTGAAAATGTGGAAGTGCGAGGCAAGGTGGTAACAGTGCTCCGCAAGTACGGTTAACGGCGGGCTGCGGTCAGAGCCCCGTAGGTCGCCACCAGGAAGGGAACGCAGTAGGTCAACGGAATCTTCCAGTAGAGGGCGTTATTCCATTGGCCGGTCAGCAGACCGTCGCCTTGGTTCAGCAAGGTCAGGATGGTGCCGACCACCACGGCCACGACGGCGGACCGGCGCAACATCGGCCAGTGACGCGGCGCACACCGGATGCACTTGACCGTCGCCTGGGCGTCAGCCGCTTGGCCGGGACGGAAGACGAACGCCCGTCCAGTGGTTGCCATCCGGCCGCAGTTCTGGCACTGAGTGGCATCCGTGTCGCTGGAGGCCAGGGATTCGGTCTGCTGAGACAAACTCATTCTTCAGCCTTGGAGGGCGTATGTGTGCCTGCGAGACGCAGGCATTCTAGGCGCCGGCGCTCAGGTAAGTCAACGCAGCTCCCTGGCAATGTCTGGGCCTTTCGCTTTCCGGGGAAGCCCGTTTTTCCACAGGGAGAGGGAGAACCAAAAGGCTCTGCGTAGCCTGGGCGTTGCTTGTAGGGTTATTGGCGGCATTCTATACTTACGTCGGAATTTTGCCGCACCTGGGCTGGCTTGCGATACCGGGGCCGGAGGAACGATGTACGATTTTCACACCCATACCTTTCTGAGCGATGGCGTGCTGTCGCCTATCGAACTGATTCGCCGGGCGCTGGTGCGCGGGTACAAGGCGATGGCGGTGACCGACCATGTGGGGTTGGGCAATGTGGAATACGTGGTTAAGACGCTGGTAGTGGATTGTGAAATGGCCAGCAGGCGGTGGGACATCCTGGCCTTGCCCGGCGTCGAGATAACGCACGTTCCCAAGGAAGACATCGACCTGGTGGCCCGCACGGCCAAGGAGATGGGCGCAAAACTGGTGGCGGTGCACGGGGAGACTCCGGTGGAGCCGGTGGAGCCTGGCACCAACGAGGCGGCCATCCGCTCGCCGTGGGTCGACGTGCTGGCCCATCCCGGGCTGATTACGCCAGTAGAGGCCCGGCTGGCCGCCGAACGGGGAGTGCGCCTTGAGGTGTCGGCCCGGCGGGGACACAGCTTTGCCAACGGCCATGTGGTCAAGGTAGCGCGGCAGGCCGGTGCGAAATTGGTGCTGGATTCCGATGCTCACGCCCCCGAAGACCTGCTCACCCCGGAACTATGCCAGAAGGTAGCCAAGGGCGCGGGCCTCGACGATGACGAGGTTCACGCCCTTTTGCAAGACAATCCGCGTGAATTGCTGGCGAAGCTGGGGCTGGATTCGTTAGTGCCGGCCTAGACAGGCAGGCCGGTGTCCTGCTCATCGGAGGCCGCCCTGTCAGGACTTTCCGATGCGGAACACCTTGGTGCCGCAGGCCGGGCAGTCTCCCTTGGTGGCCGGCCGGCCGTTCTTCAATGTGACCTGCTCAGGGTTGGATATCTCCCGTTTTTCCCGGCATTTCAGGCAATATGCCTCCATGGCGTACCCCCTTCGTGAAGTGGTCCTAGGTGCGTTTGGCCGCGTGGGATCCCCAGCTTTGCCTTCCGCCCCGGACTGTCTGCGGCTTTGACTGAGCGGTTGAACCGCTATGGGATGCCGTCGCTATTGCAGAGTTCGGGACAAACTACACATACGCGGCGGCAATGTCAAGGCCCATGTTTTGCGGATTTAGAACAATAGGGCAATTACTTCTAACAACGGCATCAATTATATTTGTCGGCGGGCGGCGCGACTTGACTATGATCGCCAACCCGGCGGCTTAGGCAGACGCCGGGGCCAGCGGCGACCGGGCTTCGGGCTGAAACACTTTTACCGGACGCCACGAATTGTCGGCCCGGTCGAATCTCACCAGCGCCAGAAACTGGCCAGCCGTGTTGTAAGCCCGGAACTGCTCCAGGTAGCCGGCGTTGACGTCGGGCCGCCCCAAGCTCACAGTCTGCCCGTTGCGCAGGAATTTTTCGGCAGCGGGGCCGACGGTGAGGGTTTTGAATTCGCGCACCACCCAGTCCAATGGATGAAGATGGTGTTTCCAACCGCCCGGCTCCTGCGCTTCCGCCTCCAGTTGTTCCAGGGTTACGCTGTCGGTGGCGGGAAACCCCCCACAGCTTCGGCGTTCCAAGTCGGCCACGTGAGCGCCGCAGCCCAGCGCCTCGCCCAGGTCGTGGGCCAGGGTGCGCATATAGACGCCGCGGCCGCATTCCACGTCTAGGGTTAACTCGGGCAGTTCCACCCCGGTCAGGCGTATACTGTGTATTTCGACGCTGCGGGCTTGCCGCTCAACTTCTATGCCGGCGCGGGCCAGCTTGTATAGCCGTTGCCCGTCCACCTTGACGGCGCTATACATCGGCGGTACCTGGTCGACAACGCCGATGAACCTTTCCAGGGCTGATTCGATTTCGGCGCGGATTATGCCCTCGGCGCTGCGGGTGGCTGTGATTTCTCCTTCGGCGTCATAGGTAGTCGTCGACTCCCCCAGCTTGACGTCCATCACGTAGCGCTTGCTTCCGCTCACCACGTAGTCCATCAGTCTTGTGGCCTGGCCGAAGCAGATTGGCAGGACACCGCGAGCCAGGGGGTCCATTGTCCCACCGTGGCCCACTTTCTGCCGCTGCCCGGTGATGCGCTTTACCCGGCGCAGGGTCTCCATGGAGGTTATGCCAGCCGGCTTGTAGAGGTTGATGAAGCCATTAACTATAGGCTGATTGTTGTTTCCTGACTTGGGCAAAATCACTGGCTCCCGTTTCTGCGGGGTGCGCGGATGCGCCGGCGGGGTTCGGTACGCTCCACGTATTCTGCGGCGGACTGTTCCGGGGTCCCGCCTTCCATCAGCCTAAGCACCCGGTCGCCTTCTTCGATGGAGTCGTCCAAATAGAATGTCATGTGGGGGGTATGGCGCAGGTTTACCCGCTCGCGCAGCTCCCGCCGCAGAAAGGAGGCCGCAGATCGGATGCCCTCCAAGGCAGACTGCTGGTCGGCCTGCGGCGCCATGACGCTGACGTAGACGCGGGCGCTCCGAAGGTCGCTGGAGGCGATCACCTCGGTTACGCTGATGACGCCGGCCACCCGTGGGTCTTTGATCTGGCGGGCGATCAGTTGGCTTATTTCGGAGCGCAACAGTTCGTTGACGCGGTCGATGCGCCGGGGCATCGCGCACCCCCAACGGAGAGTTCCGGGAGATTCTGGTATCGGCTTCGGTTGCCGGCTGGCCGGGCCGCCGGGGGAGGGCGGGAGTGGTCTAACGCCGCGCCCGCTCCTGGCGGTGGATTTCCAATATGTCTCCGGCCTGAAACTCGTTGAATCCTTGCAGGGTGATGCCGCACTCGGTACCGGCATTCATTTCGTTCACTTCGTCGCGGAAATGGCGAAGGCTGGAGATGGTGGTCTGGGTGATGTTCTCTCCACCACGCATTACGCGGACTGCGCCGTTTCGCACCATTCGCCCCTCGGTTACCCGGCAGCCTGCGATTTGAGCGCCGCGCCGCCCGCCGAAAACCTCCCTAATTTCGGCCCGGCCGACGATTACCTCAGCGAAGACCGGCTCCAGCATTCCGTGGAGGGCAAGCTCGATTTCGTCGGTCAACTGGTAGATGATGTTGTAGCGCCGAATTTCAACGCCCATGCGGTCGGCCAACCGTTCCGCGCTGGGTTCCGAATTCACCGAGAAGCTGATAATTACTGCGCCGGAAGCGCTGGCCAGGAGCACGTCGGACTCGGTTACCGCGCCGACTGCGGTGTGCAGCACTCGTACCTTGGCGTCCTCATCCACCAGGCGTTCAAGCGAGTGGCGTATTGCTTCCAGGCTGCCCTGGACGTCGGCCTTGAGCACCAGGTTCAACTCTTTCACGTCCCCCAATTCCACCCGGTTGACCACTTCTTCCAGGCTGAGGGCGCGAGACTGGAGGGGCCGGGAGCCTGGGGTGCGTTCCCGTCCGCCGATCATAGCCCGTGCTGCCCGTTCGTTGGTGACCACCCGCAATTGGTCGCCGGCCTCCGGGAGGGAGCCGAATCCCAGGATTTCGGCGGGCGTACCGGGGGAAACCCGGGTGATGGTCATTCCCTTGTCGTCGACCATGGCGCGGACACGCCCGGATGCGGTACCCGCCACGATGTGGTCGCCCACCGTGAGGGTGCCGTCGGTTACCAGCACGGTAGCGCTGGGGCCCCGCTTCCGGTCGAGCTTGGCTTCGATGATTACGCCCGAGGCCTGTTTACTAGGGTTGGCCTTCAGTTCGGAAATCTCGGCAACTAGTTGCAGATTTTCCAGCAGGTCGTCAATGCCCTCGCCAGTTCGGGCTGAGACGTTGACCGAGATGATGTCGCCGCCCCAGTCTTCCACCAGCAGTTCGTTCTCGCTGAGCTGGCGCTTTACCCGTTCCGGGTCGGCGCCTGGCAGGTCCATCTTGTTGATGGCTATAACGATGGGCACGTCGGCAGCCTTGGCGTGGTTGATGGCCTCAACGGTTTGAGGCATGATGCCGTCGTCTGCTGCCACCACCAGCACGGCGATGTCGGTCACGCGGGCGCCGCGGGCGCGAATCGCCGTAAATGCGGCATGGCCGGGCGTGTCTATGAAGGTGATGGGGCTGCCGCCTTCGGCCTGCACCTGGTATGCGCCGATGTGCTGGGTGATGCCGCCAACTTCGCGATCGGCGACCCTGGAGTTCTTGATGTAGTCGAGGAGAGAGGTCTTACCATGGTCTACGTGTCCCATTATCACAACCACGGGAGGGCGGGAAACCAGGTCCTCCTCGCTCTCTCCTTCGGTAACGGCCGCGGTGCGAGCGGCGGCGGCGGTGGGTTCAGGGGCCATGGTGGTGCGTATGCCGAAGGCGGTGGTAACCAGGGTGGCGACCTGATAATCGACGACCTGGTTCATGTTGGCCATGATGCCGTTGCGCATAAGTTGCTTAATTACGTCGATGGCGGACTGATTCAGTACCTCAGCGAGGTACTGCACAGTCATCGTCGAGGGCAATATCAGAGGGCGGGTCGGGGCACTGCGCCTCTCGCTGCGGTCCCGCCGGGGCCTCTGACCTCTGCCAGGTTCTTCGACTGCCGTTGTTGTAGTCATATATTCGCTCACCTGCCAAAACCGGGTTGGAGCAGCCTAGCCTGGGTTTCAAGGCCGGCCGGCTGCGTTACGACTGAAGGGCTTCCGTCCGGAGGCTCTCCAGGTCTTGGGCCGAGAGGGCGCTGCCGAGACTGCGAGCCAGTCGCCCCCGGCCCAAGGCGGTGTCCCAGCAGTCGGGACCGCAGACATAGGCACCCCGACCCGGGGCCTTGCCGGTGCGGTCAACGGAGACCTGACCCTGGGGCGAGCGAGCCACCCGGACGAACTCCGCCTTGGGCTTCTTGCTGCCGCAGGCGACGCAGGTGCGTTCCGGGATGTGCCGCTTCCTAGGCAAGGGCGCTACTCCTGATTGCTCTGCGAGGCTGGAGATGTGTTGCGGGAAGTCCGGTCTAGCGTCGGCGGGAACCTCCCCCGCCCCGGCGGGCGCGTCCGCCGCCAGCCCGTCGTCCGCCGCCACGTATGTCTTCCACGATGTCCTCTGCAAACCGGATCTTGCCAGCATCGGGTGTCAACACCGGCATTTCCCCGAAGTCCAGAGGTTCTTCGTTAGGCTCATCATCCTCTTCGTCAAGGATGGGCACGTT
Organism: Dehalococcoidia bacterium; assembly: GCA_965226875.1. Classification (GTDB taxonomy): domain Bacteria; phylum Chloroflexota; class Dehalococcoidia; order Lucifugimonadales; family UBA3495; genus VXOI01. Next base: position 1,102,370 of record OZ245439.1, read on the forward strand.
TTCCAACGTGAAGGAATCGAGATCTTCGACGCTGATGCCGACCTCGGACTCCTGTTCTGCGGAGTCGGCCTCGGTTGCTGTAACTTCGCTGAGGATTTCTTCCTCTCGGATGAGGGCCTCCAGTATGCTTTCCTCGTCGATTTCCAGACCTTCGGCCACCGCAACTACTTCCTGCCCCGCAACTTCTACGGATTCAGGGGCGTCGAGGATTTCATTGGTGCCTTCGACAATGGCGACTGCTTCCGCGACGGCGGCCTCTGCTTCCTGGTCGGCCTCCTCGGCTTCAGTTACCTCCCCGGCTTGGGCTGCGGTCAATAGCGCGGCTTCAGCGGCGGCCCTGGCTGCTGCCTGGGCGGCGGCATGCAGACGTGCCTCGCGGATTTGCTCCCACTCGGTCATACCCTTGATGTCCAACCGCCAGCCGGTGAGCCGGGCGGCCAAGCGGGTATTCTGTCCCTCTTTGCCTATTGCCAGCGACAACTGGCGGTCAGGGACCACCACCACGGCGGTTTTTTCCGCGTCCAGCAACTCCACCTGCACCGGCTCCGAAGGGCTAAGGGAGTTGGCTATGAAGGAACGAGGGTCGGAATCCCAGGAAACGATGTCTATCTTCTCTCCCTGCAACTCGTTGACGATGCTCTGGATGCGGTTGCCGCGTATGCCGATACAGGAGCCTACGGGGTCGATGCCTGGTTGATTGGCGGTCACCGCGACCTTGCTGCGGAAGCCCGCCTCGCGGGCAATGGCCTTGATTTCGACCACGCCGTTATGCACCTCCGGCACCTCGATTTCGAACAGGCGTCGCAACACATCGCGATGGCTCCGGGAGACGATGATCTCCGGGCCCTTGGGCGCGCTTCGGACGCTGAGGAGGTACACCTTGACCCGCTGGCCCTTGCGGTAACGCTCGGTGCTCACCTGCTCTTCCTGGGGCAGAATGGCTTGAGCCCGCCCCAGGTCCAGGGTTATAGCTCGTCCAGAGTCAGAGGTCTCGACGATGCCGGACATAATGTCGCCCTCGTGCTGAGCGAACTCTTGGAACAAAAGCTCACGCTCCGCTTCCCGCAGCCGTTGCAATACCACTTGCTTGGCAGTCTGTGCAGCAATGCGGCTGGCGTTATGGGGCAAGGGTTCGGCCGCGGCCACTTCATCGCCGACAGCGACATCCTTCCTGATGCGCCGGGCGTCGACCAGCGTGATCTGCCGCTCTTCGTCTTCGACTGTTTCTACCACCATTTTCAGGGCATATACGCTGACCTCGCCATTGTTGGGGTTCAGCGTGACCGATATGTTCTGCCCGGAGGCGGGGTTGTCTTTTTTGAATGCCGAGGCCAGCGCGACCTCAATGGCGCCGAGCACCTGCTCCATGGGCAGGTGACGTTCCGCCGCCAACTGTTTCAACGCAACCATAAAATCGCTTTTCATAGTTCAGCCCCTACACCGATTGTGGCCGCAGATGGCATGTCTCCATCAACAAGAAAGCGGGCTGAACCCGCTTCCATATAGGAGGAACCATGTGCGGAAATTATAGCACCGCAGCCGACCGTCGGCAACCGCTCTGCCTGGCAACAAAACGTCATCTCCTTGTAGGCGGAGAAATTGAGGGCCACAATTCGCCCCCGCAATTCAGTCGATTTCCGGCGGTTGAAGTCCGGTAAGACGGTAGAGAAGGTCCATGTCCAAACTGTCACGCACGGTTTGGGCCAGCTTGTCGTATTCGCCGTCGCGGGACAGTTGGCCGCCGGTGTCGGAAGGCGGAGGCAGGGCGACACCCTTCCATTCCGCCAGTTGTTCCAGAAGGGCGCGGCGTAGGGGGTGGCTATTGAACAGCCCGTGGATATAGGTGCCCAGAGCCCGTCCGCTACCGGAGACTGCGCCATCGTCCGACTCGGGCTGCCCGGGACGGCTGATGCGGAAGGGGCAGGCCGCCTCGACGATGGGGGTGGAGGAACCCATGTGAATCTCGTAGCCCTCGATGGGGGCATCGCCTGCCTTGGCCAGTAACCCTGAGTCTGCAGCCACTGTCCCACGCACCCGGTGGGTTTCCTTGACCGGGGCGAAGACCGTATCCATTGGCAGCAGGCCCAGACCCTCGGTTTCCGGTTCCGGAGATTCCACACCATGGGGGTCGAGGATGCGACGCCCCATCATCTGGTAGCCGCCGCAGATTCCGATGACCGGGGTACCGGCATCGGCCTGCCGACGGATCTCGGCGGCAAACCCGCGCTCGTGCAGCCACCACAGGTCGGCCATAGTGGTCTTGGTGCCGGGAAGGATAATCAGGTCCGGCTCTCCCAGGCTGTCGCGACTCTCCACGTATCGCAGACGCACGCCCGGTTCGCGCTTGAGGGGGTCGAAGTCGTCGAAGTTGGAGATGTGAGGAAGGCCCATCACCGCGATGTCCAGCACGTAGTCGGTTTGCGACTTTAGCTGTTGCCGCTGTTCCAGGGACACCGAGTCTTCTTCGGCAATCTCGATGTCGTAGTAGTAAGGCACCACGCCCAGCACCGGCTTGCCGGTACGCTCTTCCAGCCAGACCAGGCCCGGCTCCAGCAGAGAAATGTCTCCCCGGAACTTGTTGATGATGAATGCACCCACCGCGTTGCGCTCGTGGGGGTCCAGAATTTCCATGGTGCCGAGCAGCGAGGCAAACACGCCGCCCCGGTCAATGTCGCCGGCTAGAAGGACCTGGGCGCCGGAATGCAGGGCCACGCGCATATTTACGATTTCGTTCTGCTTGAGGTTGATTTCTGCGGGGCTGCCAGCGCCTTCGATGACCACCACGTCGTACTGAGTCCGCAGCGTGTCCAGCGAATTGGCGACGGCCTGCCAGAGCATCGGCTTGGCAGTGGCAAAGTAGCTGGCAGACGCCTTGGCTATTGGCTTGCCCAGCAGCACGACTTGGGAGCGGTGGTCGGCTTCGGGCTTGAGCAGGATGGGGTTCATTTCCACGGTCGGCTCGACGCCGCACGCTTCGGCCTGCACTGCCTGCGCCCGGCCCAGTTCCCCGCCGCCGGGGGTGACGAAGGAGTTGTTGGACATATTCTGCGCCTTGAACGGGGCGACTCTATACCCATCCTGCCGAAAAATGCGACACAGCGCGGTGGCCAGCACACTCTTGCCCACGTGAGACGCGGTGCCCTGTATCATGACCACCCTGCCCTGGGGGGCCGAACTCAGACGGCTTTGCAAGTCATTACCTCCAAACATCTCCCCAATAACCAACCGTCCGTCCCGAACTTGTCGATGGACGGACGGCCCTTAAGGGAAACAGTCAATTGCGGCCCGGACTAACTGCGCTACTGCGCTGACGAGGAGACGTTTTGTCGAGCGGAATGCTCTTTTCCTTTGCCCACTGCTCCCATTCCTGCTTTGTCTTGGGAGACACATCGGCCAGTAGCTCGGCCACAACCACGGCGCGAATAAGGAACACTTGGGAGGCTCTGGACAGGAAAGAGCGTCGGCGCTTAAGTTACCACCAGATCTTGCCTTTGGATTCCTCGCGCAGTTGCTCGTAGTCCCGCGTCCAGAGGGCGGTGCTCAGGTACTTCCAGCCGCCGTCAGCCAGCAGGCAAACGATGGAGCCGCGCTCCATGCGCTCGGCTTGGCGGATGGCCCCGTAGACTACCGAGCCGGAGGACACGCCAGCGAAGATGCCTTCCTCACTGAGCAGGCGCTTGGTGGTCTGGAAGGCCTCCAGGCTGCCCACCAGCATCCGGGAGTCCAGCAGGTTGATGTCCAGGATGGGCGGGATGAAACCGTCTTCCAGGCTGCGGAGGCCGGAAATGAAGTCCTCAGGCTCCGGGGCCACGGCGACAATCCTGACGGCGGGGTTGTATTCCTTGAGCCGCCGGGCCACCCCCATCAAAGTGCCGCCGGTGCCAAGGCCGCCTACGAACATATCCACGTCCGGCACGGCCTCAATGATTTCGGGGCCAGTGGTCTCGTAGTGCGCCCCCGGATTCCCGCTGTTGCCGTACTGGTACATCATGATGTAGTCGTGGGGGCGCTTCTCGATGATGGCCTGGGCCACCTCGATGGAGCCGTTGGTGCCGCGGGAGCCGTCGGAGGAAATGATTTCAGCCCCGTAGGCTTCCAGGAGCTGCACCCGCTCGACGCTGACGTTCTCCGGCATGACGACAGAGACCTTGTAGCCCTTCATTCGGCCGATCATGGCCAGGGATATGCCGGTGTTGCCACTGGTCGGCTCCAGGATGGTGCGGGAGCCGCCGAGTTCGCCGTCGGCCTCCGCCATCTCAATCATCTTGAGGGCGATGCGGTCCTTGACGCTGCCGGTGGGGTTGGCCCCCTCGAGCTTGGCGAAGATGCGCACGTCCGGCTTGGGACTCATGTGCTGCAATTCCACCGTCGGCGTGTTGCCGATGGTGTCCAGGATGCCCTTGTATGTCAGTTTCGCAACCATCTATGCTATGACCTTTCGGGAGCAGGCCGACAGAAATATGGGTTCCCTCTCCCGGAGGGAGAGGGTTGGAATCTAATTCCCTCTCCCCTTGGGAGAGGGTTAGGGTGAGGGCGTTCCCCGGTCCGTCTAGTCGTCCGACGCGCCGACGGTGGCGGGTTCCTCGTGGATTTCGGCCACGCCGCAGAAGACTTCGTAGTCGATCAGCTCGGTTACCGTGGGGTTGTCGCCGCACAGCGGGCACTTGGGGTTGCGCTTGAGGCGCACCTCGCGGAAGCTCATGTCCAGGGCGTCTATGATCAGCAGGCGCGAGACCAGGGACTGGCCGATGCCGAGGAAGTGCTTGAGGGCCTCGGTGGCCTGGATACTGCCCACCAGCCCGGTCATCGAACCCAGCACTCCGGCCTCGGCGCAGTTGGGCACCATCCCCGGAGGCGGCGGCGACGGAAACAGGCAGCGGTAGCAGCCCTCGCCCGGTATGAACACCGTGGCCTGTCCGTCGAAGGTCAGGATGCTGCCGTCCACCAGTGGCTTGCCCAGCAGGTAGCAGGCGTCGTTGACCAGGTAGCGGGTGGCGAAGTTGTCGGCCCCGTTCACGACCAGGTCGTACTGGCTGATGATTTCCATGGCGTTTTCGGAGTTCAGCCAGGTCTCGTGGAGGACGACGTTTACATCGGGGTTGTAGGACTTGATGTTGTCGTAGGCCGACTGGACCTTGGGGCGTCCCACGTCGGTGGTGTGATGGAGCACCTGGCGCTGGAGGTTCGAGAGGTCCACCACGTCCAGGTCCACGATGCCGACGGTGCCGACGCCGGCCAGGGACAGGTAGATGGCGCTGGGGGAGCCCAGCCCGCCGGCGCCGATGATCAGCGCCTTGGACTGCATCAGAGTCCGCTGGCCCTTGGAGCCAACGTCGCTCATGATGATGTGGCGGCTGTAACGCTTAACCTGTTCGGGAGTAAGGGCAAGGGGCTGAGTGGCCATAGCTACGGTCCCTCCTGGCCGCTTCTGCGGCGATGATATGGCGCAAACCGGGCCGCGCCGGAGAAGCCCGGCAACCGGCCAAACAAAAAACCTGCTCCTGCCCTCCGGGGGCGGCCCCAAGCGGGGCGGGCGCAGGTTACAGGCGAAAGGCAACCCCACCTGCCCCCTATGTGGGAGTACAGGCGCAGACGCAATCGCAAAGGCGGAACGGCAGGTTCATTGATGGGGCGAGTGTAGCGCGGCGCGGTGGCGGTTGTCAACGGGTGTGGAGGCGATTGGCCGGGCCGTCAGTTTCCTGCTGAGGGCTTCTGCTCCCTGAGAGTCCCTTCGCCCGTGTATTCACTGGGGAAGAGACCCCAGAGGATTTTCAGCAGAGGCACTACGTCGTCCATGGCCTGTTCAACGGTCCGCAGAGTCATATAGATTTTGTAGAACTGTCCTTGCAGGTGTTCTGCCTTTCTTACTCCCGCTGGTCCAGTCTTTCTGATCTTGAGCGACGTTTTTTCTGATGCGCTGCTCGCAGCGTTCTGGTCTCCCGCGGAAGGGTCTGGGGGGCATTTCCTGCTCGTGGATGTTTTCAGAAGTCTTTATTTTACCTCGGGCCGCACTGCTGATATACGACGAATTAGGCCCCCGGAAAGCTCCGGGGGCCTCTGTGTTCGCCAGTCTTGCCGCTTTTACGGTTATCCGGTTATCCGGCTAGCCGCGGCCGTTGCGGAGCAGGCGGCCGGGGTAGGCGCCGGTGGGTTCGCCGTCCTGGAACGTCACCTCGCCGTTGACCAGGGTGTAGCGGTAGCCATTGGCCTTCTGGATGCGGCGCCACTCGCCGCCGGGCAGGTCTTCCGCCACCTCGCTGGGCAGGACCTCCAGCTTCTCCAGGTCGTAGACGATTACGTCGGCCGGAGCGCCCTCGCGCAGCGCGCCGCGGTCGGCGAAGCCGCCGAAGTGCGCCGGCAGGTAGGACAGCTTGTAGTGCGCGTCCTCGAGGGTGATGACCTTCTCGTCGCGCACCAGCCAGGTCAGCATATCCGTAGGGTAGATGCCCGCGGTCAGGAACTTAACGTGGGCGCCGCCGTCGGACACGCCAGCCACGATGTGGTTGGAGTCCAGCACCTCGGCCGTGTACTGGGCCTGGTCGCGGCCCTGGGTGTCGGCGTAGAACTCAGTGGCCAGATCGTCCTCGACGCACATGTCCAGCAGCGCGTCAATGACGTGCTTGCCCTGCTCGTCGGCAATCTGCTGCACCGTCTGGCCGGCCTGCGGGCTGGAGGCCTCGGTTTCGTCGGGGGCCAGCGCAATCATGCGCCCGTCAACTGCGTTGACCACGAAGGACTTCATGCGCAGTTCGGGATTGGTGATGCAGCGCCCGCCGTCGTGCCCGTACTCGTAGGCGTGGGTGTCGCAGACAAAGGCGTCGCCCTCGTCGCCGATGGTGCCGCCCAGGTGGGGGCAGACCACGGACAACAGCTTGAAGCCATCGCGGGTGTTGACCAGGAAGTAGTCTGACCCGGCGACGTTGACCTTGGCTGGCAGCTGGGTGAAGTCGGACTCGGCACCGATGTCAATCTTGACCTTGCGGGTCATCACCTGGAGGCTGCCTACCGAGCCTTGAATCACCAGGGTGGGGCGGGTGCCAGAGTCCCACTCGTCCTTGAGGGCCTGGCGCATGGCCGGGTCCTGCATCTTGGCTTTGCGGGTGGCCTTGTCGCCCAGGGTGACCTCGCGCCAGGCCGCCGTGTCGTCAAACAGGTTCCAGTCCTCGAAGGTCAGCTCGAAGCCGCCGCGGCGGGTGGCGCCCTGACCGTAGACGCGCAGGCCACGCTCGGCGCAACTCTCCAGCCAGCGGATGCGCTCGCGGTGCTGCTCGGGGTGGACGGCGTTGGGGGCGACGGCCTGGTAGAGCACCGGGCGTCTCGAAACCTCGGCTACACGCTCGAAGAAATTGCGCGTCTCTTCACCTAAGGGGCGGCCATCTTCGCCCGTTTCCTGGTAGGCCAACTCAATGAAGCCCTCGTCGCGGTCGCGGAGGATCTGGGCGAAGGTGAGCACCTCATGCTCCGAAAGCAGGTCGGTAATCATCGGGGTGCCGTCGTAGTCGCGCTGCACCGAGGTCGAGCCGAGAACCTGGGCCGACCAGCCGCAGGCGCCGTGGTCCATGGCCTCGTGAATCAGCCGGACCATTTCCTGCAATTCCGCCTCGGTCGGGCGGCGGCTCTTCGCTTCCTCCCAGCCCATGACCCAGGCGTATAGCGGGGTCAGCGGTACGTAGGTCAGGCAGTTGATGCCCTTGGGGGTGTTCTCCAGGCTGTTGATGAAATCGGGGAAAGTGACCCAGTCCCAAGGCATTCCCGCTTTCATCGCGTCGTAGGGGATGGCCTCGTTGCGGGTCATGCTGAGCATGGCCCGGTCCTGGTCCTCGACGCGGGATGGCGCGAAGCCGAAGCCGCAGTTGCCCAAAGCCACGGAGGTTACGCCGTGCCAGCCGGACAGGGTGCAATAAGGGTCCCAGAAAATCTGGGCGTCGTAGTGGGTGTGAAGGTCAACGAAGCCGGGGGCCACGATCAGGCCCTTGGCTTCGATCTCCCGGTCGGCGTCGCCGCCGTTCAGCCCGCCGATCTTGGCGATGCGCCCGTCCTTGATGGCGATGTCGCTGACATAGCGGGGTGTGCGGGTCCCGTCGACGATGGTGCCGCCTCTGATAATGATGTCGTAGGTTGCCATTGGCCCTTCTCCTCTTTAGTAGTGAATGAATAGGGAAAGGGGTGGCCTCACTGGAGGGATCACTGTTGGAATTATAGGTATTGCCAATCGTGCCGTCAATCTATGGAATGCTGACTTGCTTGCGTCAAAACTCGGCGTAAAATTCGACGAAAGTCGTAATGCCATTTTGGATGGAAATTAAGATGCCGCCCAATCATTAAGCGGCATTCGAGACGGCTGGGTTGTGACCGGGGACGGTAGCTAGGAAACGGTTGCGGCGAGGCTTAACTGGCGCTCGGCCAGGTCGGCGAGGGTGATGTTGCTGAGCAGGCCCAGAATGGCGTCCTCCACCGACTTCCAGACCTCCTGCTGGGCGCAGGTGTCGGACAGAACGCAGTCGTGGGGGTTGATGAGGCAGTCGAGGGGGGAGCTGTTGGCGTCGAGCTTGGACATCACCATGCTCAGGTTGATGTCGCTGGGAGGAACTGCCAGCGAGTGACCACCCCGCGGCCCGCGTCGGCTGACCACGAATCCGAACTTGTTGAGCGAGGCCATAAGCTGGTCGAGGTATGCTACAGGGATGCCCTGCTTCGCCGCTATCTCGGCGGTCTGCACCGGGCCGTCGCCGTAGTGAAGGGCCAACTCCACCAAGGCCCGCACCCCATAGTCCACTCGCATGGGGATCTTCATCTCGGCGCTCCTTCGGGTGGCCTGCTGGTTGGCAAGTATACACCAGTACGGTTTCATTTCCAAACCGAGCGTGTGCCAATGACCTGTCTTTCAGGTGTTCCCTCCCCTCTCCAGGGAAGGTTAGGGTGGGGTCGTCCCCGTTCGTAAGTCAAATCTTTGGCATTTCAGGATTCCAACCTCGTCCCAGACCTCTTCTTCATAAAGGGAGAGGGAGAATCAAGAGGCCCTCGGTTTATTGTTGACCAGAGACCGGGCGCCGGGGATTCTACGTTTTCCGCCACTACTCGCCGATGACCAGGAAGGTGCCGAGGCCCTGTGCAATGAGGCGGCCATCGTCTGCGGTCACTTCGATGTCGCCCACCAGCAGCCGGTTGCTGTTGTTGATCACCCTGGTGGTGGCGGTGAGGCGGCCTGAGTTGGTATTTTCCAGGAAATTCACCTTCAACTCTATGGTGGTGGTGCGTTGTCCCGGCGCCAGCAAGGAGCGGGCGGCACGGAAAAATGAAGTGTCGGCGAGCATGGCAATCAAGCCGCCGTGGACCTGTCCGGCGGCTTGCAGGTGATGCGGCTGAATCTCCAGTGAGACGCTGCCCACGCCGTTTTCGGACCGACCGTATTCAATGCCGATGAAACGCAGGAAAGGGGAATCGTCGTCGCCGGGCAATTCAGGCCCTCCTTCAGAGCCAAACCCGCCCTCGGATGCTCCGGGAGCGGAGGTTGTTTTCGGATATAATGGCTTGGCAATTTTATTTCAGGGCTGTTGTTTTGACTAATGCTTAAAGGGCTATTTGTGGGGTTGGCAGTGGTTTTGCTGCTGGCGCTGATTCCTGTTGTTCACTTCCTCGGCATCCCATTCGGGCCGTTCATTGCGGGGTATTTTGGCATAAATGCGGCCAGAGACCACCCTGGCACTCCGGGACGCAAGGCGCTGTCCTATGGCATCTGGCTGGGTTCGGTCATAGGGGTAATCATGGTGATTGCCGCGATAATCGTCACTATTGTGAGTGACTTTGGCTACCCGTTCCTGGTGTGGGGTGGTGTTGTGGTGGGGATCTTCTATTACGGCAGTATGTCGGCCTTGGGGGCGTGGTATTCAGGGTTGCGAGCCGCCGAGCGGGATAACCCTTCGATAAGCTCAGGGCCAGCGACGAGCGGCCCGCACCGTTAGTCTGCAAATGTCTGACGTAGTTCGCCTGCTGCGCCCGTTGCAGTGGGTCAAGAACGGCTTGGTCTTCCTTCCCTTCCTTTTCGCCGTCGACATCGCCTGGTCGGTGGATTCGGCCGAAGCAGTGCCGGAGTTGCTGGGAAGGCTGGCGATGCTTTTCCTGGCCTTTTGCGCTCTGTCCGGCGGTATCTACACCTTCAACGACCTGATGGACCGGAGCGCCGACCGCGAGCATCCCCGAAAACGCGACCGGCCAATCGCCTCGGGCAAGGTGGGCGTCCCGCTGGCCGTAGGCCTGATCGTTGTCCTGGTGGCCGCCGGGCTGGCCGCCGCGTGGTATTTGGGTGTGGCGCTGCTGCTGATGTGCGGGGTCTACTTGGCCATCAACGCCGCCTACTGCCTGGGTGGGAAGAACGTGGTGCTGCTGGACGTGTTTGCGGTGGCCAGCGGCTACGTAATCCGCGCCGTCTCCGGGGCGCTGGCTATCGACGTTGACCCGTCGCCCTGGCTCTACACCACCACGGGAGCCGGGGCGCTGTTCATCGTGCTGGGGCGCCGCTACGCTGAAGTCCGGCTGGCCGGGGAAGGCGCAGACCGCCAGCGTGCGGTGCTGGCCCGTTATTCGGGGCCGTTCATCTCGCAATTGCTGAACATCTCGGCAACGGCCGCGCTGCTCAGTTATACTTTATACACGATTGAGGCTGACAATCTGCCCGACAACAACGCCATGCTGTTCACCCTGCCACTGGTGGCCTTGGGGCTGTTTCGCTACCTGTACCTGCTGAACCACAGCAGTGAGGCCGAGGCTCCGGAGCAGTTGATGGTGCGCGACCTGCCCCTGCTGGCGACGGTTATCGCCTGGCTGGTTGTGTCGGCGGCAGCGCTGTTGCTCAATGGGTAGAATTCTGAAGAAAATGTAGGGGGCGCGCTGCTGTGCGCCGTTTACGCCTGTGCGGCGTCCGCCGCACGGACAGGAGTCCCGATGCAGACACAACAATACCCCGCCCACCCGTCGGCGCGTTCAGCGGCTGCCCCGTTGGTCGCCGTGGTGCCCACGACGCCAGAGACGGTGCAGGACGACATCGCCCGCGCCATGGAGCTTGCCGGAGCCGCCGAGTTTTTGCCGCTGGAAAGCCGCACGCTGCTCAAGGTCAACATCTCGTGGCAGCACTGGTATCCCGGTTGCTCCTCTACGCCGTGGCAGATAGAGGGCGTCGCCAATGCCTTAAAAGCGATGGGCCATACCGACTTGGTGGCTGCTCACAACGGCACCGTGGTGGTGGACTCCTACGAGGGCGAAGAGAACAACAAGCATAAGGCTGCCCAAGAACGGGCCGGCCTGCCGGCAATCCACCTGGACAGCCCGCCCAACCGCTGGATCGACTACAAGCCCCGCGCCGAGATGCTGGCCCTGGACGATATTTTCCCGGAGGGTATTCAGATACCCGAGTGCTTTCCTGGCACTAACATCGTCCACCTGCCCACCATGAAGACCCACGTTTTCACCACCATGACCGGAGCGATGAAGAACGCCTTCGGAGGGTTGCTGCACCGCAAGCGCCACTGGACGCATTCGGTGATTCACGAGACGCTGGTGGACTTGCTGGCCATCCAGCAGGAGATACACCCCGGCCTGTTTGCGGTGATGGACGGCACCTTCGCGGGCGACGGCCCCGGCCCCCGGGCGATGCGCTGGCACGTCAAGAACCGCATCCTCGCCAGCGCCGACCAGGTGGCCATTGACGCCGTGGCCGCGAAGATGATGGGCTTCGACCCAATGAGCATCCCGTTCATCCGCCTAGCCCACGAGCGCGGATTGGGCTGCGGCGAGGTCTCCGACATAGACGTGCGCGGCGAGGACATCAGCGGAGTCAACTGGCAGTTCTCCGGCGCAGAGAACACCTTCGCCAGCCGGGGCCAGAAGCTTATCTACTGGGGCCCGCTCAAACCGCTGGAGAATATGCTGCTGCGCAGCCCCATAGTGGGCTGGGCCTTCCTCGCCTCAAACCTTTACCACAACGGCTACTGGCTAAAGACCAAGGGCCGCCGCCGCATCGAGGCCGCCCTAGAGACCGAGTGGGGCCGCCTGTTCCAGTCGTACTAGGCGGCTCCAGTAGGAGGCTATGAGACTATCTCAAAACGTGGCGCGACACCCAACCCGTCATCCCCGCGAAGGCGCCCGTGATTCCCGCGAAGGCGGGAATCTATGGGCCACTGGCAGCAAATGCGTATTTGCCAGCTACCGGATTCTGGGTTCCCGCTTTCGCGGGAATGACGGAAACAGACGCTTGGAGACCGATATTCTTAAATTGAAGACACCCTCTAACATAGATGAATAAATCCTCTTAAATATCTAAATTGCATACAATGGGATATTGCATACAACGGGATCAAAAGGATCAAAAAATGGACATCGCCATCATCGGCCTTCCACTCAGCGGCAAGACCTCTACTTTCAACGCCCTTACCGCCGGACATGGCGCGGCTACCAGCGGAGGCAGCGCCGGCCCGGTGCAGGTGGGCGTGGTTAAAGTCATTGATGCGCGCCTCGATACCCTGGAAAGGATGTATCTGCCCCGGAAAGTGGTCTATGCCGAGATGAAGTTCTGGGATTTGCCGCCGGACGACCGGGCGCAACGCAATCAAGGGCTGGCCGGGCGGCATCGCAACATCCTACAGGGTACCGGGGCGCTGTTGCTGGTGGTGCGCGCCTTCGAGGACGACCTGCAAGGGGCGCCGGACCCGGCCCGCGACTTGGCCGCCATGCTCAACGAGTTGGTCCTGGCCGACCTGGAGACTCTGGAGCGTGTCGAAGCCCGCTTGTCTGATTCACTCAAGAAGGCAAAGCCCGCCGAGCGTCCAGCCCTAGCGCGGCAGGCGGATGCCGTCCGCAAGGTCAGGGAGGGGCTGGACGCCGGAATTCGGCTGCGCCAGCAGGACCTGATCCCCTCGGAGCGGTCCGCCATCATGGACTACCAGTTGCTCACAGACAAGCCGGTCATCGTTGCCATCAACACCGGTGAGTCCGGCCCTGCGCCGTCCCTCGAGAAAATGGGCCTGCCGCCGGAAATGACCGAGGGCTTGGGCGAAGTCCAACTCTGCGCCCGGCTGGAGGAAGACCTTGCTTTGATGCCGGAAGATGAGGCGGAGGAATTCCGCGATGCCCTCGGCATCAGCGAGTCCGCCGTCGAGCGCGTGAAGCAGGTCTGCTACGGCACCGTTGGGCTGGTGTCATTTCTGACAGTGGGAGAGGACGAGGTCCGCGCCTGGCCGGTTCCCCATGGTTTTCCGGCCCTTGACGCGGCCGGCGCCATACACTCGGATTTCACCCGGGGCTTCATCCGGGCCGAAGTTATCCACTACGATGACCTGGTACGCTGTGGCAGCCTAGCCCAGGGACGCAAGGAGGGCGTGCTCCGCTCGGAGGGCAAGACCTACCCGGTGAAGGACGGCGACGTTATCAACTTCCTGATTAACGTCTAACTCACAGGGTCTTGGCGAAGCTGAGTTCATGGCCGTCGGGGTCGTCTATGTGGAAGTAGCGTTCGCCCCAGGGGGCGTCTGCGGGTGCGCTGGACGGCGTCAGGCCGAACCCGGTGAGCCTCCGGTAGTGGGCATCCACGTCGTCAACATGGAAAATCAGCCTTCCCCACCACTGTGGTTGTTCTTCCCGGAGCATCAGGTTGATGTAGCTTCCGGCAACCCGAAAGCTGGTGAATGATGCGGCTTCGCCGCCGTAGAGCAATTCCAGTCCCACGTAGTTGCGGTAGAACACCACCGATCGGGCCATGTCCGTTACAGCCAAAGTTACCGCGCTGATGCTTTCCACGCCCATTCCTGCCCCTCTGTCCCTGTGGCCTTGTCAGCCGCCGCGCCTGCGCCGGGGGCGCGACAGCCCCGGATAGGCTCGATCGGACAGCACCCAGTCCAGCCGCGCCTTCAGCGCCTCCACCTCAGCCGGCGCCAGTAGTTCCAGCAATTCCCGCAGGCGCTTGGGCATGCCCTTTTCCGGGCCGCTGAGCCGGGCCTGAAATTCGGTCAGCGAGTCCAGCAGCGGCTCGGGGATGGGTTCTCCGCCGAAGTCCCAGATTACCGTGCGAATCTTGACGTCGGAATGGAACGTGAGGCCGTGGTCTATGCTCCATAGCTTGCCGTCGTAGGCAGTGATGAGGTGGTTGGGCTTGCGATCGGTGCTGTTGGACACGAGGTCGAAGCAACAGACCACCCGCAACGTGTCGGCGTAATCACCGCCGAGGGTGTAGTAATTCTCCTTGGGGTCGTGGTCGATGAACTCTTGCACCGAGCCGATGCCATAGGGCCCGTCGCGGATGATGGTAAAGGGAACCAAGTCCCAGCCGAGGATCTCGCTGAGCAGATATGCGGCGCACTCGCGCTTGTAAAGCGTGCCGTTGGGGAAGTCCCACAGAGGCGCCTCGCCGTCGCGCGGCTTGTAGATGCCCAGCGTTTCCTCCCCGTCCAGCCCGACGTTGACGACGAAGGTGTAGTTGGAACCCAGGCGCGTCAACTGACAGGAGAGGATTTCGCCGCGGCGCAGCACATCTTGGGCTTTTGTGTCGGAGGTCAAGGGGCGATGTCCGGCGTTGGGAGTTGGTTACCGGCGTTTAGCCTGCTTCCAGGACGGTATGTCCGTTGGCCCTGGGGCAGACGTGGCCTTCGGGGTCGATGGGCTGCCCGCACAGGAAGCAGTTGGGGCGACCCGCGGCGCAGATACGCAACGACTCTTCGGCCAGTTCGCTGGCTTGGGTCAGTGTTATCCAGAAGCTGACCGACTCGGCTTCTTCTTCGGCCCGCTCCTCTTCCGTCTCCCGCTCGTGGGCCTGCATAAAAAATGAGTTGGTGTCCCGGTCATGGCTGAGGAACATCTGGCCGGCCTTGAAGTCTATGGTGGCTTCGCCTCCGGGCCATGCCGCTTCTTGGGGAGCGCTTTCCCGCGCCTTTTCCTCGGGCGACAGCCGGGCCAGGAAGTCCCGAAGATAGACTCCAAGCTGGAACAGCTGCTCCTTCTCCAGCCACAGCGAGCAGTACGCCGCGCCGGAGTGCAAGTCCAGCCGGAATGTGCGCTGTCCCGGCTGACCGAAAGTGACCGCTTCCACCCGCGAGATCGCGCCCAGCGGGTATTTAACCTGCTTCTCTTCCATGGCCCCTATCATAGTAGCCCACGCCACCCGGTGGCAAGCGGCTGGCGCATTTCTACCAGGGCCTTTTCATTCTCCCTCTCCCTTGAGGGAGAGTGCTGGGGTGAGGGTGGAATCCTGCGTATCAACGACGGTTTCCTGTACGGATACGCCCTCACCCTCTCCCAAAGGGAGAGGGAACTTTGCCTGAGAATGAATGGCCCTGGCAATTCTACTCCGGGGCATGGCATTTCGGTTGGAAGAAGCGGGATGGTTGTCGGCTCCGCTCCGGGCCGATGGGAAACAATCGAGCAGGGCCGTTATTGTATGTTGTCGGCGCAGGATTGTCCGAAAGGGCTGCCCATATTGGACAGCCACCCCTACCCCAGCGCCGCACGCGCCCGGTATTGCAGCGCTTCGGCCAGGTGGGGCACGCTGATGCGTTCCGCGCCGTCGAGGTCGGCGATGGTGCGTGACACCTTCAGCACCCGGTGGAAGGCGCGGGCCGACAGCGTCAGGCGCTGGGCGGCGGTCTGGAGCAGGCTCCTTGCGCCGTCGTCCAGTTGGCAGTGTTGCCAGACTTCGGCGGGGCCCATTTCCGAGTTGCAGAGGAAGCCGTTGTCCCGGAACCGCTCGCGCTGGAGTTCCCGGGCCTGCGCGACCCGCTCACGTGGGCGGCTGGATTCTTCGGCGGGGCTGTTATCCACCAGCTTTTCGTACTCCACCGGCGGAACCTCTACGAAGACGTCCACCCGGTCCAGCAGCGGGCCGCTGATCTTTTTCTGATAGCGGGCCACCGTCGAGGAACTGCAAGTGCATTCTTTCACCGGGTGGCTATGGAACCCGCAGGGGCAGGGGTTCATGGCCGCCACCATCATGAAACTCGCAGGGTAAGTTACACTGCCCGAAACGCGGCTGATGGTTACCACCTTGTCCTCCAGCGGCTGCCGTAGCGATTCCAACGCCGCGTGGTTGAACTCCGGCAGTTCATCAAGGAACAGCACGCCGCGATGACTCAGGGTGATCTCGCCGGGCCTCAACGAGCGCCCACCGCCCACCAGCCCGGCGTTGGAGATGGTGTAGTGGGGCGAACGGAAGGGACGCCGCATCATTAGCGGATTATCGCTTTGCAGAGCCCCGTGAACGCTGTATATCTTGGTGACCTCCAACGCCTCCTTCGGGACCATGCGAGGCAGTATGGATGGCAGGCAGCGGGCCAGCAGGGTCTTGCCGCTGCCCGGCGGCCCGCTGAACAGCAGGTTGTGAAACCCGGCGGCAGCCACTTCCAGAGCCCGCTTGGCGTGTTCCTGCCCCTTGATGTGGGCCAGGTCCATCTGGTCGGGAACATCGGTCAGCGGTGCGCAGTTTGCCCAGCCGTCGCCCTGCATCGGCTGTAACCGAGTTTCGCCCCTTAGATGGCGAATCACCGAGTCCAGCGTGGTTGCCGGGTAGACTGTGATGTCTTCCACCAGCGAGGCCTCTTCGGCGTCCATCGCGGGAACGAAGACCGAGCTATAGCCCTGATTGCGGGCCACCGAGACCATTGTCAGTATGCCGTTGGTGTGTCGCAGGCTGCCGTCCAGCGACAGCTCGCCCAGAAATACCGCGTCGTCGGGGGCGGCTTCCAGTTGCCCGGAACTCAACAGGATGCCAACGGCGATGGGCAGGTCGTAGGCCGGCCCTTCCTTCTTCAGGTCGGCTGGGGCGAGGTTGACGGTAATACGGCGCATGGGGAATTCGCAGCCGCTATTGCGCAAGGCGGCGCGTACCCGCTCCTTGGCCTCCTGTACTGCCGTGTCCGGCAGGCCCACCATGTTGAACTTGGGGACGCCTGGAGAAAGGTCAACCTCGACCCGGATGATGTACCCTTCCAGCCCTACCATTGCGCAGGAATTGGTGCAAGCTAACACGCGACCCTCCTAATGTCCTCGCCGGCCCTGCTGTCCCAGTGGCCGGATAGTTCCGTCCCGCCGGGAGCGGGGAGTCGAGATGCAGGTTTGTCCGACACTCGGCTTCCTGAAACTTTAGTTCTAAAAACGAAAGTTCCGCAAGTGGCAACTGTCAGCAATTTTAGGTGGCGGAATGAAAGAGCCTGAAAGAGGTGGAAGGGGGAGAAATCGCGCCTGCCGAAAGCAGTGGTAATAAGCCGGGGCCAGTTTGGCGGCTAGGCCCGCCGGACGCTGACCTGCATCAAGTCGTAGGAGGCGCTAATTGGGCCGGCGTAGTGGTGGGAGGCGTCTTCCAGCAAGGGGTCCTGGTTTTCGTGGAAGGCGTTGTCCAGGTGGGTGAGAATCAACCGTGCCACCGATGCCTGAGAGGCTACTCGCGCCGCGTCGCCGGACGTGGAATGCAGGCGGCTCACGGCCATATCGTGGGCAGCGTCGGTGGCCAGGGCTTCGTGAATCAGCAGGTCGGCGCCTTGGGCAGCTTCTACCAGCCCCCGACTGTATATTGTGTCGCCGGAGAACACCACCGCCATGCCCCCGGACTCGACCCTCCAGCCAATGGAGCCGGGGATGTGGTCAACGTCAAACGACCAAGCCACGGTCTCCGGCCCCAGCTCCAGCTTGTGGCCCCGTGGGACTTCCTGCCAGCGCATTATCTGGCGCCCGCCGTGGTTGTAGGCGGCGTTCTCTCGTATGTCGGGAATGCGGCCCGCCACTGCTGCCTTGCGCAGCCCCTCCAGTCCGCCTGCGCTGCCGTAGATGGACAGGGGCGTTTCCTCGGTGGTCTCATGGGAGCGGCGTCCCTGGATGAACATCAGCCCCGAAAGGTGGTCTTGGTGGTCGTGGGACAGCAGCACATGGTCGTAATCCAGTGCCCGGATGCCGGCGGCCTCGCCGTTGCGCAACGCCGAGTTTCCGGAACTGCCGTCCAGCAGCAGCGTCGTCCCATCGTCGCAGCGGATGGCGATGGCGGTGTGGGCGCGAGTGGTGGACATCCCCGATCCGGTGCCCAGAAAGGTGATTTCCAAGCTACTCATCCCAGCGTAATCTGTTGGCAGTCGTGGGCTACGGCAATGGGTCCGGTATAGTATTGGGCGGCCTCCACCCCGAGAAGGTGGGAATCGGCGTGGTAAGGGTCGGTGAGATGCGTCAGGACAAGGCTGGCGACCCTCGCTTCTGAGGCGGCCTTACCCGCCTCTCCGCCGGTGCTGTGCCCTGCGGCGCTGGCCAGGACCGAATCGCCAACGCAAAAGGCCTCGTGGATCAGCAGATCCGCGCCCTCCGCCGCTTTCACCAGCTCGAGGCTGTACCTGGTGTCCCCGGAGAACACCACGGCCCTACCGTCGCACTCAATGCGCCAGCCGGATGCGCCAGTTATGTGGTCTGCGGGGAAGTGCCAGGCGGTAGTCCTCGGCCCCAGTTCAATTACGTGGCCGTGTTGAGCGGGTTTCCAGTGCAGCAGTTCGCGTCCTTCGTAATTGCGCCCGAAATCGCCCGATATATCCCTGATGTTCAGTCGCGTGGTGATGGAGTGCCGTTTCAGACCTTCCAGCGCCTCGTAGGTGGCGTGGACTCGGAGGGGTCCGTGGTCTTCCCCTGACAATGCGCGGTCGAACTGCAGGAAATCAATTCCGCCCATGTGGTCCGGGTGGTCGTGGGAAAGCAACACGTCGTCGAACTCGCGCAGGTTGATGCCCACTGCGGCGGCATGCCGGAGCGCGGAGTTGCCGGAGCTAGAATCGAGTAGCAACTTTGTGCCATCGGGGCACTCCAAGGCCATGCCCGTGTGTGCCCTGAGGGTGGAAGCGCCTGCTCCCGTGCCGAGGAATGTAATCTTCATGGTGGGCTAGACCTGATGCCCCTCGGGGTGAGCCTGCTCGCGGAGCAGGCTCAGGGCGCGGAGCACCGGGGCCTCGGTGAAGCTGAACAGCACGGCCGGCTCGGAAACCGAAGCGTTGGCGTGTTCGTGGTAGTTCCAGCCCGGTACGCAGAAGACGTCTTTGTCTTCCCACTCCAGCGTTTCGCCGTTGACCACCGAATGGCCGCGCCCTTGTACTACGTGGTAGATGGCTCCGGCAGTGTGTCGGTGGGCCTTGGTGGCCTCGCCGGGACGCAGCATCTGGATGTGACAGGCGATGGTCGGCATTACCGGGCCGCCGGTGTTGGGATTGGTGTATTCCATGATCACGCCGTCGAAGGGGCTGCCGTCCACTTCCGGGGCCAGCCGTTGCAGCGTCTCCCAAGTCTGCTGCCACGGGTAATGCAGCAGCGGTGAGTGGGCCGCGCCGTTGGTCTCCCACGATGGGCGCAGGGTGCCGGCGCCATAGCGGGTCAGCGACGAGTCCGTGGGCTCGGTTACCGGCTGCACATCTTCGGAGTACGGCTCGTAGTACACCGCCTCCAGCATATGCACCAGCGGTATGTCCAGCCCGTCCAGCCAGACGATGGGGTCTTCGGTGTCGTTGGCGTGGTCGTGCCATGTCCAGTTGGGTGTCAGCACCAGATCGCCGGGGTACATGGGGATGCGGTCGCCGTTGACCGTGGTGGAGCCGCCTTGGCTGTCGATGATGAAGCGCAGGGCCGCCGGGGTGTGCCGGTGGGCCCGGGCAGCCTCGCCGGGCATGACAATTTGCAGGCCGGCGAACATTGAGTTGGTCGTCGCCATCCGGTTCAGGCCAGGGTTGAGGAGCATCAGCACCCGGCGTTCGGCGTCGGCAGTGCCGATGAGATTGCCAGCCCGAAGCGCCTGCGGCTGCAAGTCGCGCCAGCGCCACAGGAAGGGCAACGCCTTGCTCTTCGGCTCGGCCACCAGCGCCTCCTCCTGCACCAACCAGAGGGGCGACGTGCTGAAGCCGCGCAATTCTTCATAGAAGCGGTCGAGTGTCTCCGCTGTTGCTCCTGTACTCGAAAGCATTCTCCCTCCGGAGTGGGTGAATAGTGAACACGATGACGGTCAGCGGCGGCCGTTCCATTTCTGCCAGGCTGCCAGTTGCGCCTCCAGCGCGCGCTGGCGCAGGGCGATGGTAAGGTCGCCCCGCGTGCGCTCCAGCACGGCACGCATGGCGTCTGTGGTGTGGCGCAGGCCGCCGGTTACTGCCTCGGGGAAGTCTACGGTGACCAGCACGCCATAGATTTCGTCCATGACTTCCATCAGCTCCTCGCACCGCCCTACGCTGTCCTTGCGCAGGCCGTCGAGGATGTAGCGGCGCAGTTCTCCGATGACCTCGGCCATGCCGTTGAGGTAGGCGGGCGGGTCTATGCCCAGTTCCTCGGCGGTGGGTATGTCATTCCCGGAGATGACCGCCAGGGTGATGTTGGCCTCGGTGAACTCCTTGCGGGCGTCGTTCAAAAAACCCGCGTTGTAGATGAGCGGGCTGTCGGACCGGATGTGCTCGGCAGCTTGCAGGCGGTCCGAGGCCGACGAGATAAGCCGGCTCGCTTCGTCGTAATCCGAGCGGTGGACAGCGCGAATAGCATTTGCGGAAAGTCGAATCACCTCTCGGGAAACCGAAAGACCTTCTTCTCGGTCGCGGTTCCGGTTGGAGAGCTGTTCGATGGCGTTGTTGCCGATGTTGGTCAGGTCGGCGCTGTATCTCGACGGCATCAGATACGACCTCCTGCCGCCTCAATGGCCGCGGTCATCCGAGCGGCCGCGGCCTCTGGCTCATCGGCCAGCCCGACGGCGGCGGTGACGCAGATGGCGTCTGCACCCGCTTCCACCACCGGCGTGACGTTCTCCAGGTTGATGCCGCCTATGGCGACCAGGGGCACCTTGGCCAGCGCCTTTGCCTCCCGCACCCGGCCCGGCCCTTGGGGATTGCGGGCCACGCCCTTGCTGGTGGTGGCGTAGATTGCGCCGAAGGCCACATGGTCGGCGCCCATTTCCTGGGACTCGACCAACTGCTCGAATTCCCGGTTGGAGCGCCCCAGCACCTGATACGGCGCCAGAATTTGTCTCGCTTGGGCAACGGGCAGGTCGGTCTGCCCGACGTGCAGTCCTCCCGACCCGACGGCGGCGGCCACGTCTGCGTGGTCGTTGATGATCAGCAGCGCGCCGTTGCGCTGGCACAGGTCTTGCAGCGCCATTGCCAAGGGCAACGACTCGCCCTTGTCGCGCAGCTTGTCGCGCAGTTGCAGCATCCGCGCCCCCCCGTTGACGGCGGCGATGGCGATGTCCAGCGGGTCGCGCCCTCCGGTGACCTGCGGGTCGATGATGACATACAGGCCGCGCACCTGGCCGGCCTTCTCTCGGCGTATGGCTGCGCCCAACTGCGCCGACAGTTCCTCAAGGGCGTGGCTGATGCGCCCGGCAGTTTCCCACGGAATGGGGCTGGACGCTTCGTTGGCTTCGAGCTGGGAGAGAAGGAGTTGCGACGTTGCAATCAGTGCCAGAGTCTGCTCGCCGGTCTGTGGCGGAGGGCTGTCGGCCTCGGCCAGGGCCAGCGGCGACGGTAGAGACGGCAGCAATTCCGTCAGGCCCCGAAGGGCGTTTGTTGCCGCAGCCGGTGGCGCGGCAGCCACCGCGCTCAGGCAATGGTGAATCATCGAGTAATGGCTGTGTCCGGTGTCGCTCACAGGTCAAGCCCCTTGGGAGTCTCGCCCGACCGGGCGGCGTCTATGTTGTCCCGCACCGATTGGGGCATATCCACCCCGAATTTGTCGAAGGCCGCTTCCACGTTGCGGCCTATGTTGCGGGGGTCCTGGTAGTACTCAGGCGAACGGTGCTCGCTGCCCGGCGCAAACTGCTCATGAACCGACGCCGTTGTCTTGCCCATAGCAAACGAGGACATCCGCCGCGCCATCTCGCCGCTGCCGCAGTGTGAGCAGACCGCCGTAACATCGCTGCCGATGGAGCGGACGAAGAACGACGACACCCGACCACAGTCC
Organism: Dehalococcoidia bacterium; assembly: GCA_965226875.1. Classification (GTDB taxonomy): domain Bacteria; phylum Chloroflexota; class Dehalococcoidia; order Lucifugimonadales; family UBA3495; genus VXOI01. The sequence continues at coordinate 1,124,297 of OZ245439.1, forward strand.
TGGCATCTGTATTCGTAGATAGGCATGAATTCTCCAGATTCCCCACTCCCTGCCTTAGCTGGCCCCCCGGCCTCCGGAAGAGAGTTGGGGTGAGGGCGTGGATTCAGCCATCGGTGATTTCCCGGCGCATCCGGTCGAAGTCCGGCGTTGACTGCCCGCCCATCTCGCGCTTGATGCGGCCCATATACTGGTCAATGCTGGCCGGGCTGCTTTCGTCAACGTCGCGGGCTGTCTCGCCGCTGGGGACCCAGTTCAGACTGTCGCCCCACGACGGACGGAAGGAGAAAGCCGACATCAGCCGCTCCATGTCCGCGGCTCCGCATTGCGGGCACTCCAAGGGGCGGTCAGCCGACCAACTGTAGACCAGTTTGGAGCTGACCGAGTTACAGCCGCCGCAGCGATACTCGTAGATAGGCATACGTCGGGTATTGTAGCATGGCGATGATATGCGTCGCAGAACGCGCAAGTCTTGCTGCGCCGCGAGGAAGCCATTTCATCCTCCAACGGGATGCACGTCAGTATCTGTCGCTCCGGCACCCTATTGTATAATGCGGCGACCTGAACCTGTCGTTGCCGAGGTGCCGCCATGACCATGCCTCTCTTTCCCCCGGAGCGTCGGCCTTTGCTGATGATCATGGACGGCCACGCGATGGTGCATCGCTCCTTCCGGGCCATCTCCACCCAGCGCAACCTGACCAGCAGCGCCACCGGGGAGGACACCACCGGCGTCTATGGCTTCGCCAACGTGTTTCTTCGCGCGTTGCAGGAGTGGAACCCGGCCTACTGCGCCATTGCCTTCGACACCTCTGCGCCCACCTTCCGGCACGTTGAGTTCGAGGAATACAAGGCCCAGCGTCCGCCGATGCCCCCGGAACTGCGCCCGCAGTTCGACCGGGTGAAGCAGCTTATGACAGCCTTTGGCGTTCCGGTATTCGAGCTGGACGGCTGGGAGGCCGACGACGTTATCGGCTCCCTCACCCGGCAGGCAGAAGAAGCGGGCATAGACTCGGTGATCCTGACCGGCGACCGCGACACATTTCAGCTCATCTCCTCCCGTGTTCGCGTTGACCTAGCCTCCAGCATCCAGGACCGGCGGGTGTACGACGAGGCGGAGCTGGCCGAGCGCTATTCCGGCCTGACTGCTGCCCAGCAGCCCGACTTCAAGGCGCTGGTGGGGGACACATCCGACAACATCCCCGGCGTCCCCAAGGTGGGCGAGAAACGGGCCGCCGCACTGCTTGGCGAGTACCGCAACCTGGAGGGAATCTACGAAAGCCTTGACGCGGTAAAGCCCCCGAGCGTCAAGACTGCGCTCGGCGAGAATCAGGAGAGGGCCTTCGAGAACCGCCGCCTTATGACCATAGACCGCCGGGCCCCGGTTACGCTTGACCTGGAAGCGTGCCGCTTCTGGCGTTACGACCGCCGCGACGTTGTGGCGCTGCTAACTGAGTTGGAGTTTTTCAGCGTCGTTTCCCGAATTCCCCATCCTGGTGGCTCAGACACCACTGAGGCGGACACTGACCGGGAACCGGAGCAGGAAACCGATTACACCGTGGTGCTGACACCGGCGCAACTGGACTCGATGATTGCCGCTATCGAGGAAACGGGCAGCTTCGCTTTCGATACCGAGACCACCTCCCTCGACGCCATGCGCGCCCAACTGGTGGGGCTGTCCTTCGCCACCGCGCCGGGCCGCGCCTGGTACGTGCCCGTGGGCCACGCCGAAGGGGAACAGTTGCCGTTGGAACCCGTCTTGGCCGCCGTGCGCCCGCTGTTCGAGTCGCCGGAGATCGCCAAGTGCGCCCACAACGCCAACTACGACATGACCGTGCTGTCCAACCATGGCGTCAGGTTCGCCAACGTGGACTTCGATACTATGATTGCTGCTCACCTGCTGGGCCGCAGCTACAACCAGCTTGGCCTCAAGGACCTATCGCTGAACGAATTGGGCCATGAGATGACCCAAATCAAGGAACTCATCGGCCGCGGCCGGAAGCAGGTGACCTTCGACAGGGTTGAAATCGCCGCCGCTGCCGAGTACGCGGCCGCCGATGCCGATATGACTCTCCGCTTGCGAGAGACTTTCGAGCCGCAGGTGCAACGAGAAGACCTGCGCGGGCTGATGGACGACGCCGAGATGGCCCTCTTGCCAGTGCTGGTAACCATGGAGAGGCACGGCATCAAAATGGACGCCGGAGTGCTGCACGAGATGTCTGCCGATATGTTCCGGCAGCTGAGAGAAATCGAAACCGGCATCTACGATTCCGTTGGCCATGAGGTAAACCTGAACTCGCCCCCGCAGTTGAGCGACCTGTTGTTTAAGGAGTTGAGCCTGCCACGCACCAAGCGCACCAAGACCGGCCACTACTCCACCGACGCCAACTCGCTGGAATCGCTGAAAGGAATGCACCCGGTGGTGGACCAGATTCTCGAATACCGGCAGGTTGCCAAGCTCAAGTCCACCTACGTTGACGCCCTGCCCGACATGGTGAACCCGGTGACCGGAAGGGTGCATACCAGCTACAACCAGACCGGCTCGGCCACCGGGCGCATGTCCAGCAGCGACCCCAACCTCCAGAACATCCCCATCCGCACCGAGGTTGGCCGCCAGGTGCGCCGAGCCTTCGTCGCCGAGGGCGCGCCCGACTGGCAGCTATTCTCCGCCGACTACTCGCAGATTGAACTGCGGGTGCTGGCCCATATGTCCCAGGACCCGGGGCTGCTGGAAGCCTTCCGACGAGGCGAGGACATCCATTCCGCCACTGCCTCCTTGATGTTCGAGGTCCCGCTGAACGAAGTGGACTCGGATATGCGCCGCATCGCCAAGGTGCTGAACTTCGGCGTAATCTATGGCCTTTCGGCCCACGGCATTATGCAGCAGACGGGCTTCAGCCGTGACCGGGGAAAGGAATTCATAGATACCTACTTCGCCAAGTACCCCGGCATCAGCGAGTACTTGGAGACAGTGAAGGCCCAAGCTCGCGCCGACCAGTACGTGGAGACCGCGCTGGGCCGCCGCCGATACCTGGCCGACATCAACAGCCCCAACTTCAACACCCGCGGCGCCGCCGAGCGCATGGCTATCAACATGCCCATTCAAGGCACCGCCGCCGACATAATGAAGCTGGCGATGGTGCGAGTCCAGCGCCGTCTCGACGCTGAGGAAATGCGCACCAAGATGCTCCTTCAAGTCCACGACGAGCTGGTCTTCGAGACCCCCCGCGAAGAGCTGGAGGCCCTGCGCGACCTGGTGTTCGACGAAATGCCCGCCGCCATGAACCTCGACGTGACGCTGAAGGTGGACGCCAAGTGGGGCGACAACTGGGGGGATATGGAGTAACTGGCGCAACAAGCGCCAAAAGAAACAGGGAGTTATCACGATGGGAGCTACAATTGTTCAAGCCAAGGTCTTCGGCGAGCTGGGGACCCGTGAGTACAGTTTCATGGTTGACACGGGTTCGACGTTCCTTGCTCTTCCGCAGGAAGAAATCGACGCCCTAGAAATCTGGCCGGAAAGTGGCGGCAGCCGGGTCAGCGGCTATACTTGGAGTCAACAAGCATAGCGAGGGCTGAGAATGCTGGGAGAGCGATCGGACCAGAGGGGACTTTGGGAAGCGGACCGGCTGTACCTGGACCACGTGGGGCGGGAAAGCTTCTACGGTCTCCTGGCATCGCTGCGGGGCCGGCTGTTCCGAGACGCCGAATTCGCCGAGTTCTACTGCCCCGACAACGGCCGGGACAGCGTGCCGCCCAGCCTGCTGGCGACGGCGCTGCTGTTGCAGTCCCACGACAAGGTTAGCGACGCCGAGGCGAAGGCCCGGGCTGACTTTGACCTCCGGTGGAAAGTGGCGTTGGGGATTGAGGCGGAAGACCGGCCCTTCGCCAAGAGTACGCTGCAGGTGTTTCGCGCCCAGCTGATCCTGCACGACAAGGTGCGGGAGGTATTCGAGTCCAGCCTGAGACTGGCCCGGGAGTCGGGCTGCCTGAAAGGGCGCGGGATGCGGGTGGCATTGGACACGACCAACATCCTGGGGCGGGGCGCGGTGAGGGACACCTACAATCTATTGGCCGACGGGATCGTCAAATTGTTGCGGGCGCTGGCGGCGGTGGAGCAAGCTCCGGTCAGCGAATTGGCCCAGGCCCGGGGATATGAGAGATACCTGGGCTCCAGCGTGAAGGGCGAGGCGGCCATCGACTGGTCCGACCGGCAGGCGCGGGCGGCGCTGCTGGCTGGGATTGTGGCTGACGCGGACCGGCTGTTGGAGTTGTCTCGGCAGGCGCAGGGGGAATTGCCCGAGGACAGCGATGAGCGGCAGCGGATTGTGGCCGCGGCGGAACTGCTGGGCCAGTTGCTGCTCCAGGACGTGGAACGGGCTGAGAGTGGAGTGAGCCTCAAAGATGGGGTGAGCCGGGACCGGATGATGTCGGTGCATGACCCGGAGATGCGCCACGGCCACAAGAGCAGCAGCCGGCGGTTCGACGGGCACAAGGCGGCGATTGTGGTGGACACCGACTCCCAGCTGATTACCGCCGTGGACGTACTGCCCGGCAACGCTCCGGACAATCTGGGGGCGCTGGAACTGGTGGAGGAAAGCGAGGCCAACACCGGTGTGTCGGTGGCAGAGGCCATGGGCGATGCCGCCTACGGAGACGGCGATACCAGGCAGGCCTTCGCCGATGCGGGCCGCACCCTGATTGCCAGGGTGCCGGGGCGTCCCAACCGAACCCACTTACCGAAAGAGGACTTCCATATTGACCTGGAGGCGGGTTCTTGCACCTGTCCGGCGGGGAATGTTACCCGGACGATGGCGCCGGCGGGACGGCGCACCGGCCAAACGGGTCGGACTTATCGTTTACAGGCCTTCCGATTCGACGCGGCGGTCTGCGGGGTATGCCCCCTGCGGTCCCAGTGCGTGGCGGCAAAACCGGGCACGGGACGAACGGTGCAACTGCACCCGCAGGAAGCGCTGTTACAGCAGGCCCGCGCCCTGCAGCAGAGCGAGGCCTTTGCCGAGTACCGGCAGCGCCGCGTGGTAGTGGAGCACCGGCTGGCGCGGCTGGTCCAACTGGGAATCCGCCAGTCTCGCTACTTCGGCCGCATCAAAACCCGGTTCCAGCTGTACCTGGCGGCCACGGTGGCCAACCTGACCCTGGTGGCCGCCAAAGCCGATATGACGGGAGAAACCGGCTCCGGTCCCAGCGACGGCAGCGCCCAGGCCGCTGGAATGGTCAACTCCGCCACCGCATGGCTCGGGCAAATTTGGACTCTCACCCTGCTCGTATCGGCCTTACTGACCAAATCCCTCTTCCCAAGAGGGGGTTTCCGTCCGAGTTTCTAGGTCTCCATCGGGGACGAGGGGTTTTCCGATTGGTCAGCGCTACCGGCCCTGTGGACGTGGAGACATACCACGCGGACGGCGAGCTTATGGGGCAGGAGTTTGCAGCTATTTTAGTTCCTGCCGCCACGCCTCTGCTGGGTTACGAACTGCTGCAAAACCTGAGATTCAAGGTCAATCCGGTCACTCACCAGATAGAGAAAGTGCCGGACGACGAAATACATCCGCCATTCCAGTTGTAAGTGAGCGTACCTGATGGAACTAATCCGCAGCCTGGTCTTTGTTCCCGGCAACCGGGCCAATATGCTGGAGCGCGCCCGCTCCTTTGAGGCCGACATCATCATGGTTGATCTGGAGGACTCGGTGCCTCCCGGCGAAAAGGTTAACGCCCGCGACATGGCCCGCGAGTGGGTGCCTGCCCTCCACAGTGAGGGGAAGCGAGTCATGGTTCGGGTCAACTCGCTGGATACTGGCCTGACCCGGGCGGAGTTGGAAACGGTGGTATCTCCTGCACTCTACGGCGTCAGCCTGGGCAAAGTCGAGTCGGTACGCGATGTCCGCACTCTTGACGGCCTGCTCGCTCCGCTAGAGGCTTCTGCGGGAATGGAGGCTGGGTCGCTCCGCGTCATCCCGTGGATTGAGACAGCCAAGGCGGCATGGGACGCCCGCGCCATCGCCGGGTCGTCGCGCCGGGTGGTTGCAATCGCCTTCGGGGCCGAAGACTTCACCAACGACATGGGCATCGAGCGCAGCGACACCGGAGAGGAGGTTGCCGTTCCCCGGGCGTGGGTGCCGGTCGCCGCCCGGGCCGCTGAGGTCGGCGCCCTCGACTCCCCCTTCGTCCGCTTCCGCGACCCCGACGCCCTGCGCGAGGACGCCCGGCGGGCGCGAAGCATGGGCTACACCGGCAAGTTCGCCATTCATCCGGCGCAGCTTGAGATTATCAACGAGACCTTCAGCCCGTCGGCTGAGGAAATAGAGTACGCCCGCCGTGTAATGGAAGCATGGGACGCCGCAGAGTCAGGGGGGCGCGGCTCGCTGGCCCTTGACGGGCGTATGGTTGACGTGCCGGTGGTCAAGCGCGCCCAGAATCTGCTGGCCCTCGCCGAGGCCATCGGCAAGTCCGCTTGAAGATGAATCGGTGGTTAAATGTCTGACCGGATCATACTGGAAGGGATGCAGTTCTACGGCTACCACGGCGTCAACCCGGAAGAGCGTGTGCTGGGGCAGCGGTACGTCGTAGACTTGACCGCCGACTTGGATCTGAGTCGGGCCGGAGCGTCGGACAGGTTGGAGGACACCGTCAGCTATTCCCACGTCTACCGGACGGTAAGGGCAGTGATGGAAGGAGAGCCGCGCAACCTGCTGGAGTCAGCCGCCCAAGCCATCGCCGACCGGCTGCTGGCCGAGTTTCCCATTGACGCCGTGTCAGTGACAGTCAAGAAACCCAACCCGCCAGTGCGTGGTTCATCCATAAGTCTTGCCGCAGTCCAGATTCACCGGACCCGCCATCCTCAAGACTCCCAATAGGTCCGCAATAGGTGGAAAACATGAAAGTGCACGATTACCACGACGGCAACCGTCAACTGCAAGACCGCTTCGACACTCGCAGGCTGGCCGAACGGCTCAAGGACAGGGTGACCGAGACCATCGGAGACGAGGCAAGGGCAATAGTCGAGGAGGCGCGGATGTTCTTCCTCGCAACCTGCGACGACCGGGGACTGCCCACCTGCTCCTATAAGGGTGGCGATCCCGGCTTCGTGCGGGTGGTGGATGAGAGGACGCTGGCCTTCCCCAATTACGACGGCAACGGCAAGTACCAGTCCATGGGAAACCTGCTGCGCAACCCCAACGTGGGCCTGCTGTTCGTGGACTTCGAGGGCAGCCAGCGCCTGCGGGTTCAGGGCGTGGCCCGTTTTGAGGAGGACGACGGACTGCTGGCCGAATATGCCGAGGCGCAGTTTATCGTCCGGGTTGAGGTCACGGAGGTCTACAAGAACTGCCCTCGCTACGTCCACAAGTACCGCTTCGTGGAGCCGTCGGAGTACGTCCCGCATCCGGGCCGGGAAACGCCGCTGCCAGCCTGGAAGAGCAGCGAGGAACTGAAGGACGCGCTGCCACGCCAAGGGTAGTCGTCTAACTGTCCCCACCGGCCTCGCTGAAAGGCTCCCGCGCGAAGATGCGCCGCACCATCGGCTCGAAGAATTCCAGGGGCAGCGACTCGTAATCAGGGTCGAAGGACGACTGGTCCCAGCGGTGGCAGAAGTCCACCGTGTCCTGATACCACGGATGGTCTCGGTAGACGTCGCGGGCGTTGCGGTCGCCACCTGTATGGTGGGCGTAGTAGTAGCTTTGGAACAGCCCGTGATGGCGCACAATCCAGAATGTGCGCTCCGAAACGTAGGGGCGCAGCACGGCGGCGGCCATTTCGCTGTGGTTGTACGGCGAGAGCAGGTCGCCGATGTCGTGGAGCAGGGCCGCCACCACCATCTCCTCGTCGGCTCCGTCCCTGTATGCCCGCGTTGCGCTTTGCAGCGAATGCTCCAGGCGGTCTACCTTGTAGCCGGAAAGAGAGCCCGCCAGCCCCCGAAACTGCTCCAGAACCCGATCTGCCGTGCCTTCGGCGAACCTGGCTTCCAGGCGTTCCAAAAATTCGTAGCCTTCGCGGGTGCTTTCGGCCATGCTGGTGAAGGCCACCGTCTCGTTTGCGTCTGCCATTGAGTCGCTCCCTCGTCCCGGCTCTAGGAGTGTAAAGTGGTGTAGTATCTACCCTGATTTTACCATCCCGGCGTTCGGGTCGGGTCAACTTGGGAGGGATCGGATGGCTGACCGCAAAAGGCTGGACGGGCGCGTTGCCCTGATTACCGGCGGAGGACGCGGTATCGGGCGGGCCATCGCGCTGGCCTACGCTGGCGAGGGGGCCCGATTGGCGCTGTCGGCCCGCACCGCCTCAGAGCTTGACGAAACGGCGCGGACTGCGGCGGAGCGATTTGGCAGTGAGGTCATTACCGCCGTGGCCGACGTATCCAGCCGTGAGCAGGTAGACGCCGCCGTAGCGCAAACCCTGGATCAATACGGCGTTATAGACGTGCTGGTCAACAATGCCGGGAACATCGGGCCGGTGGGCCGGGTGTGGGACAACGACCCCGAAGACTGGGCCAGCACCATCGCTGTGCATCTGATGGGGGTGTTCTACGGGTGCCGAGCCGTCTTGCCTTCGATGCTGGCGCGGGGACAGGGGCGCATCGTCAATATGTCCGGCGTCGGCGGCCCCAATATGTCTGCCTATGACGCGGCCAAGACCAGCATCGTCAACCTGACGGAGAACCTGGCCCTGGAACTGGCGGACACGTCTATTACCGTCAACGCCATCAGCCCCGGCTCCATCCATACCCGGATGTGGGAGGAAACACGAGACCTGGCGCTGGCTATCGGAGACATTGCCACCTACGAGCGTGGCGTGCAGGTAACCTCCGGCCAAGGGGCTTCTATAGAACGGGCAGCGGAGCTGGCGGTCTTTCTGGGCAGCGACGACTGCGGCAAGCTATCCGGCCGGCTCATCCGCGCCTTCGCTGACAAGTTTGAGGAATTCCCCGGCCACGTTGAAGATGTTATGGCGTCCGAAGCCTATCTGCTGCGCCGAGTAGACCCGGAGCAGCCATTCCCAATGTCGCCGTCCTACCCGACACTGCCCGTAACCGGGCCGTAACCGGGCCGTAACCGGGCCGTAACCGGGCCTCCCCGCTTGTGGGGGCGGTGGTGGTGTTGTAGTATCTGGCCCATCGGTTTCTGACTCTGATTTTGCGCATAGGTTTTTGGGGGTTTGCCGTGGCTTCTAACGGGTCCGCTTCGAGGGACATCGCTATCGTGGGAGTTGCCGAGTCGGACGTTATGGGAAACGTGCCCGGCAAGTCGTCATTGCAGCACCACGCCGAGGCGGCGCACAACGCGCTGGACGATGCTGGTCTGAAGAAGAGCGACATTGACGGCATCCTGACTGCCGGGTTCTCAACGCTGGCGACGGCGGAGTATTTCGGCATCGAGCCGGTGTTCACCGACAGCACCTACGTTGGCGGGTCTTCCTTTGTAATTCACGTGGCCCACGCCATTGCAGCCATACGGGCCGGCTACTGCGAGACCGCGCTGATAACCCACGGTCAGGCTGGTCGCTCGACGCGGGTGCGCGTCCCTGCCGATGGTAACCTGCCGGCGGCGCAATACGAAACCCCCTACGGCATCATCGGCGCGCCCATCAACTACTCCATGGCCTGCACCCGCTATATGCACGAATATGGCGAAGACAAGACCCGGCAGGGCATGGCCGAGGTCGCCGTTGCCACCCGCAAGTGGGCCAACCTGAACCCCGTGGCCCAGATGCACGACACTCCGATGAGTTTCGACGACTACCACAACTCCCGCTGGGTCTCGTGGCCCTTCCACTTGCTGGACTGCTGCCTGGTCACCGACAGCGGCGCGGCAGTCATCGTTACCACGGCGGAGCGGGCCGCCAGTTGTCGCAAGCAGCCGGTCTGGGTGCTGGGCGGCGGCGAGTCCCACGACCACAACATCATCAGCCAGATGCCTTCCTACACCATCACCCCTGCCAGGGAGTCGGGCCCGAGGGCCATGGCCCGCGCCGGACTGACCCACGACGACCTGGACCTCGCGATGATCTACGACTCCTTCACCTACACCGTTATGGTGACCCTGGAATCGCTGGGCTTCTGCGGACGCGGCGAGGCGGCGGACTTCGTGGCCAACCAGCGCACCGCTCCCAGCGGAGACTTCCCGCTGAACACCAGCGGCGGCGGCCTGTCCTACACCCATCCAGGGATGTACGGCATCTTCCTGCTGGTGGAAGCCGTCCGGCAACTCCGGGGCGAGTGCGGAGAACGCCAGGTGATTAGCAAGCGCTCACCCGGCGAGGCAGCCAAGACCGCCATCGTAAACGGCACCGGCGGTTCCCTCTCCTCGACAGGGACCGTGTTGCTGGCTACCTAGCCCGCGCGTACTGCACCACCAATTCACGCCCCGGCATCCGCCGGGGCGTTTTTGCGCAAGCCAGTTGACAGAACACAAATTTGGTCAAAGTTTGAAATCCCTCCAATCGTTTGAGTGGTCGCGCATTGTGCTAGTATCCGCGTCAAGTACTGGACAAGCATCGCCCCACTGATGACTTGTTCATCTGTTTTACGCTTCGGCGAAAGGATACTGACTATGGATCGTACTGTGTCTTCTTTTCTTCAACACCTCATCGTGGAGAAGGGGTTCTCCCAGAACACAAGCTCCGCCTACCGGAACGACCTGTCTCAATTCGTGATGTTCCTTCAACAGAAGGGCATCGGCGGGGGCAAGGGTTCCGATTCGTTCGAATGGACTGCGGTGGACATAGACACGCTGAACCACTACATCACCGACCTGAAGGAACGCAAGGGATACCGCAACGCCACCGCTGCCCGCAAGGTCGCCTCGGTCAAGTCATTCTTCGGATTCCTGGCGGAAAACGGCATCATCACCGAGGACCCCACGGAGTCCCTAGGTACGCCCAAGGTGGGCCGGTCCCTTCCCAAATACCTGAGCGAGGAGGAAGTGGGCCGCCTGCTGGACGAGGGATACAAGCCCGCCACCAACGAGGGACAGCGCGACGCCGTGATGATGGAACTGCTCTACGCCACCGGGCTGCGGGTCGGCGAGTTGGTATCGCTGAACGTCGGCGACGTGAACACCGAGGAGTCCTACGTCCGCTGCCTGGGCAAAGGCTCCAAGGAGCGGATCGTGCACCTGTACCCCAAGGCGTTGCAGGAACTCAAGAAGTATATGAAGCAGTCCCGCCAGGTGATGCTGGGCAAGCGCAAGGACGAGCAGGCCCTGTTCGTCAACCACCGGGGCGAGCGCCTGACTCGTCAGTGGGTCTGGTCGGTGCTCAAGAACTATGCCCAATCAGCCGGCATAAAGTCCAGCATCACGCCCCACACCCTGCGCCACAGCTTCGCTACGCATCTGCTGCAAAACGGCGCGTCCCTGCGCCATGTGCAGGAATTGCTAGGTCATTCCAGCATTTCCACGACGCAGGTCTATACGCACCTGACCAGCCCCTACGTGCGGGACGAATACGAAAAGAGCCACCCCCGCGCCTGACGACGAATGGAGAGGACCCCGAGCTCTAATCGGTCTGCCCCGCCAATATCGCGGGGCATTCTCTCTGACCGCACCGGGCGACTGCGAATTCCCTGGATTCGCCGCCTTGCCGGACATAATGAAATCAGTGAAGGACCCTCAACGGCGCACTGCCTTTTTCCGCCAATTGCTGATATAGTTGAATTCTGTAAAAGGAAATAAAGCCGGACTGCTCCCCAACTGGCGCGAGCATCCGGCCTCCACGACCTCATCATGGAGGTGGATCTCATGGCCGGTAAGGCTCGCCGGGCCGCGGCCCGGCAAGGTGAACTGAGCCGCCGAAGGAAAAGGGGCCAGCGCGGCCCCAGCGGCGTCCCTGCGTCCCTCGCCCAAGACCAGCAGGAGGACGGCGGGCCGGTGGCGGTGGCGGCGGGAGCCGCCGAGGATATCGAAACTGCGGTGAATGCCGTGCAACGGGCCCAACCCGCCGGTGCGACTGCTGTTGCGCCTGCGGCCCGTCCAGTCTCGAGGGCCGCGACACAGCTCAGGGGTCAGGGCCGGTTGCGGGGCGAGCGGCCCCCTGCCTATAACTACGTGGGATCCGAGCTGCGGCGCATCGGTGTGCTGTCGACTGCGGTAATCGCTGCTTTGATCGTTCTGTCCTTCGTCATCTGAAACTGAACGGGCGTGAAGTGCCATGCCCCTGCCCCTAGTCCAGCAAAGGCTTGAGGCTACCCCGGAGCGTCCCGGCGTCTACATGATGAAAGACGTCCGGGGTACGGTGCTGTACGTTGGCAAGGCCAGCGTGCTGCGAAACCGGCTCCGCACCTACTTCGGCTCGCCGTCCAATCAGCCCAACAAGACCCGGCGTATGATGGGCCATGTCCACGATTTCGAGTATATCGTCACCGACTCCGAGGCCGACGCGCTGATACTGGAGAACACGCTGATCAAGCGGTACAAGCCCCGGTACAACGCCAGGCTAAAAGACGACAAGACTTATCCCTACCTTAAGATAGACCTGAACGAAGAATTCCCCCGCGTCTACATCACCCGGAGGGTTGCCAAGGATGGCGCGCGCTACTTTGGTCCCTTCGCCACCGCCAACACCGTCCGCAAGTCCATGGACCTGGTGAAGCGGCTCTTCCCCTACCGCTCCTGCACCAAGACCATAACCGGGACCGACCCCCGCCCCTGTCTTGAATACTATATCAACCGCTGCGTGGCGCCCTGCACCGGCTTCTCCAACCGCGAGGAATACGCCCGGGTCATAGACCAGGTCATCATGTTCATGGAGGGCGACACCGACTCCGTCACCAAAGACTTGGAAGAGAATATGAACCTGGCCGCCGAGCGTTTGGAGTTCGAGCGGGCGGCGGTGCTGCGCGACCGCATCAAGGCGGTGGAGCGCGTGGCCGAGGAGCGGCGCATCAAGGTTGACTCCAACCCGGCCGCCGGCGGCAATCATTCCTGGCAGGCCGGTATGGACGTAATCGCCGTAGCCCAGGGTTCCGCCGAGGCTTGGGTCGAGGTCTTCTTCGTCCGCAAGGGCAAACTCATCGGCCGCGAGCACTTCTTCATGGAGAGAGCGCAGGACGACTCGGCTGGCGTGGTTATCGGTCAGTTCATCAAGCAGTTCTACGGCTCGGCCCTGACTATCCCGCCTAGGATAGTCACGCAGCATCCCGTTGAGGACCAGGAAGTGGTGACGGAATGGCTGCGCGGCCTGCGCGGCGGCGCGGTGCAATTGCTCTGGCCTCAGCGGGGAATGAACCGGCAGCTGATGGAGACGGTGGCAGACAACGCCCGTCAGGGTCTGGCCCAGCACCGCATCAAGTGGCTGGACAACCGGGACATCATCCAGCAGGCGATGGCGGAACTGGAGGAGGAACTCTCCTTGCCCCTGCCGCTGCGCCGAATGGAGTGCTACGACATATCGCACATACAGGGCAGCAACTCCGTGGGCAGCATGGTGGTTTTCGAGGAAGGCCAGCCCAAGCGCTCCCAGTACCGCCGCTTCAAGGTAAAGACCGTCGAGGGAGTGGACGACTTCGAGAGTATGCGAGAAGTGCTGCGTCGCCGCTTCAAGCGCATGGCGGCGGCCCGCAACACTTCCGGCGACAGGGAGAGCGCGGAAGCCGCCGCCGATACCGGCTGGGCCGCCGTCCCCGACCTGGTGCTGATCGACGGCGGCAAGGGACAGCTCTCGGCGGCGCTGGAGGTCATGCTGGAGCTGGGGCTGGACGACATCCCCCTGGCGTCTCTGGCCAAAGAGAACGAATGGCTTTTCGTGCCGCACACGCCGGAGCCGATAATCCTGCCCCGCACTTCCCAGGCCCTCTACCTTGTGCAGCGTATGCGCGACGAAGCCCACCGCTTCGCCATCACCTACCATCGCAACCTGCGCAGCAAGAGCAGCCTTGGCTCGCCTATTGACTTGGTCAGCGGCATCGGCCCGAAACGGAAGCGAATGCTGATGCGGCGCTTCGGCTCCCTCAAGGGCATCAAGGAAGCGGCGGTGGACGAGATAGCCGCTGTCCCTGGTATGACTCGCTCCCTGGCAATACGCCTCAAGCAGACCATCTAACCCTCCCGCGCTCAGTTGCACTTATGCAGGGCTAAAGAAACACTCGGTCCCCAGACCCTGCCAGCGACACCCGGCGGAAGTTCCCCTAAGGGGAAATTTGTAACGCGCGCAATTTTGGCTTGACTAATGCCAGTGAGTTGCGTGTATGCTTGTTACGGTGTCGCACACTCGCCAGGGTCACGGGTAAGAGATGGTAAAACTATCCATATCACTACCCAATAACACGCAGATTACACTGGAATCGGAAGAAGCCGATGTTGTCCAGGAAGTCCTCGGCACATTGCTGCGTGGCCTGCCACTGGACATAATGTTCGCGAGTGTAAAGGAACTCCAGCACGACCACCAAGAGGACATGCCAGGGGAAAAAGGTACGGATGCAGCGGGTGAACAGGCAGGGCAATCCGCTATATCTCCGGCGAGCCGGGCCAACGTCTCCGTTTCGCGCCAGACCGCCAACGACGGAGCAACCGCTTCCGGACCGCAGCTCGTCCAGCCGACTGCCAACGGAGGCTCCGCTGCCCCCGCCGGAAGCGAAGGCGGGGACTTCGGGTTCGATCCTGATCGTTATTCGCAGCAGGCCAGGGAGGACTACGCGGCATTCTGCCAGTCCCTGAACCCCATGGGCGATATGCGGCGCGTGGTGGTCGCCGCCGAGGCTGCCAGCCGCTTCTTCGACCTCCAAGGGGTCAGCGCCGACGATTTGGGCGGGCTGTTCGATCTGGCCGGCTGGCGGCGTGCCAACAGCTTCACCCAGACGTTGCGTAATGCCGCCCGTTCCAAGTTCGGTTGGCTGGAGCGCATCCCTGGTCGCGCCGGCCGCTACGCCGCCAGCGACTTGGGCCGCTCTACAACTCTCGCCGGCTGAGGCTCTAAGGAAGTAGGAATTCAGCAATGATCCAAAACACGCAATTCGGGATGTCCGGTCCCGCCGCCCCGGCTACAGATTCCGGCTCCGCCTTTGAAATCCTTGCCACCGCTCCCCGTGTCGCCCTAGCCGTTACGCCCCATCCCGACGACTGCGAGGGCGGTTGCGGCGGGGCGCTGGCCAAGTGGGTCAAAGAATTCGGCACCGAAGCCGTGGTGGTGATGTGCACCAACGGCAACAAGGGCACATCGGAGCGCGACTTGACCCCCGAGCGGCTTGCGGCCATCCGTGAACAGGAGCAACTCGCGGCGTCGGAGGTTATCGGGGCCAAGGACGTGGTGTTTCTGCGCCACCCCGACGGCGGCCTGGAGGACACCCTGTTGTTCCGCAGCCAGGTGGTCCGGGCGATTCGCCGCTACCGGCCCGACGTCATCATGTGTATCGACCCATACCGCAGCACCAGCCACACCCACCGCGACCACCGGATGAGCGGCCAGGTTGCCTTGGACGCGGCCTTCACCTACGCCTGGAGCTACCAGCACTTCCCGGAGCAGATTACCGAAGAGGGCCTGCAACCGCACATGGTGGAGCAGGCCTATATGTGGGGCAGCGAGTCGCCCGACGTGTTCGTCGAGATTGGCAACTACCTGGAAGCCAAGACGCAGTCGCTGGAGGCCCACGCCAGCCAAATGTCGCCGGTAGCCGTGGGGGAGCGCCTGTCCCGCATCAGCAACAACGCCACCCGGCACAATGAGCTGACCGGCGTGGAGTACACCGAGTCCTTCCGGCGCATCCGGTTCGGCCTCGGCAGCATCGAGTGGCAGTTCCTCTATTCCTGACTCAGCCGGTCTGGTTCAGACGCTCCACGGCCCGGCGGTGGCTGGACAGCAGGCCCGGCACACGCGCCGGGTCAGTGCGCCCCCAGCCGCATTCGCTAGACACGCCGAACATGGGCATGTACTCCCGGGCTGCCGCGATGCGCGCCGCGTCTCCCTCGGCGTCGTCGAAGTGAATGAGCCCCAGGATTAGTTCGGCGCTGCGCGGGAGTTCAAGTCCTTCTAACGGACGGTAATAGGCGCTGTCGGTGCGGTCTTTCGGCACAGGCATGTGCATGAAGTCCATGCGGCGGTTCAGGACGCCGGACACTCCGTTGCTGATTTCCACCAGGATGCTCATGTCCTTGGGCATTACCAGGTGTTCGTCGGCGGGGGAGCCATAGCACAGGTGATAGCCCAGTTCCACCGACTCGGGCACCTTGCCTCCCAGCCGCGACAGCAGGTTGTACACCTGTTCCTTGTAGTCGTCCGGGCTATGGGAAAAGTACCCTTCGAAAAGCAGCACTTCCTGGCATACGTCCCACTGGATGGAAAGGTGGTCGTGGGGTATGGCCTTCAGAATGCCGTCGAGGGCTTCCAGCAGAGAACGCTCGTAGGCTGGCAAATAGGCGTCGCGGGAGGCGGGGCTGACGTACATATAGCCCGTGGACATAGGAGTGGGCAGCGACACCTGGAAGCGCGTGTCCGGGCCGATGATGCCCTCTTCCCTCAGCCGGGAGTAGACGGTATAGGACGCCGCCGCCGCTTCGGCATAGCCCGTTGGGAATCGCACGGCGTCCGGGTCCGACGACGGCTTGAAGCGCAGATATGGCGTTTCCCGCAACAGCACTCCGTCCCACTGGTAGACGGCGTACAGACCGGCGTCCGGGTCTTCCTCCAAGTCCGGGTGATTCCACAGCATATCTCGCTGGAACCAGATCCAGCGTCTGCGCTCTCCGGTCTCGCCGTCGGGAATCCGTCGCAAGTGCGGCCCTAACTCGGCGCAGACGGTGCGGAATACCGTCTCCGAATCGTCCAGCGGCACCGAACCCACCAGGTGGGCATGGCTGGTGTTGGCAGTCATAATTTCCTCCCCGGAGTGTTCCCTATCCCAGAGGGTAAGAGTGGGGGCGTGCCCCTCTTTATTACAAGTCCCGGAAATCCCGGATGATCCGGCGCAAGTCTGCCTCGCCGGGCGGTTTCTCGGAATACAGTGTGAAACTGGCCTCGTCCACCAGCCCGCCGTAGCGGCGGGCGAACTCACCGGCGATTTCGTCGTACTCGCCGGAGACGGCGAAGGCGTCCAGCATCTCGTCGCTGACCAGTTCGCCCATCTCGGCCCACTCGCCGCGCAGGGACATTTCGTGAAGCCGCTGGCCGATCTCCTCGAAACCGTGGGCGGCCAGGACGGAGTGATAGGTGCGCGTCGAGGCGTAGAAGGCAATCCGGCGGCGCACCTCCGCTTGCGCCAGCCGCAGCGAAGCCCGGTTGGGGCCGGTGATGAGGAATCCGCCGCCGCTGACGGTAATGCTCCCGGCGCCGCGGCCTGAGCGTTCGGCGCCACGAGCCAAGGCCGGGCGCACCACGTCGCGCACGTATTCCGGCGATGTCAGGCTGTGCAGCATCAGGCCGTCGGCCACTTCGCCGGCCACCTGGCAGTTGTAGGAGTTGACCGCGGCAGTGAATACCGGCGGAGGTGGGTACTCGCCAGGCCCGGGACTGAAGAAGGGCGTCATCAGCGAAAACTGGTAGTGCTTGCCCTGAAAGTTCAGCTGCTCGCCGGTTTCCCATGCCGCCCAGATGCTACGCAACGCCTGCACGTATTCCCGAAGACGCGGGCCGGGCGACTCCCACGACGTGGAGAAGCGCCGCTCGATATGCCCCTTGACTTGCGTTCCCAGCCCCAGCCGGAAGCGTCCCCGCGACAGGTCTTGCAGGTCGTGGGCGGTGTAGGCGGCAATCATCGGCGAGCGCGGAAAGGCGATGGCCACGCTGGTTTGCAGCATGGCGCGGGTAGTGGAAGTTGCGGCCAGGGTTAGCGGCAGGAACGAATCGTGGGCCGTTTCGTTCTTCGATAGCGCGTCGTAGCCGATGGATTCGGCCCAAGCGGCCTCGGCGGGAATGGCGGCCAGGGATTGCGAAGCCAGGCGGTGGGTTACTCTCATGGCAAGGACTCCAATTGCATGATGCAACAGACTGGACACAATTTACAACTGGTCATACAATCTGTCTATATTATAGAGAGGTATTGCCGTATGCAGACTATTGGTGCGGCAAAATTCAAAGAGCAATGTCTTTCGCTACTGGACCAGCTAGATGCGGAAGGCATAATAATCACCAAGCACGGGACACCGGTGGCCCGGCTTATCCCCTATGAGCAGCAATGGGCCGACCTGATTGGCAGCTTGCGGGATAAGGTTACCATCAAGGGCGACATCTTTTCGACGGGCATACGCTGGGATGCTGAATCTTGATACTCACATATTAATCTTCGCCGTTGCGGATGAGCTTCGCGCAAGCGAACAGGCGCTGCTGGAACGTGAGCCTTGGTCAATCTCCGCCATCGTATTCTGGGAATTGGCTATGCTCGTCGAATTGGGCCGTATCAGCCTGAACTTTGACGACCCGACGGTGAGCCGTGTGCTTAGGAGGTTGCACGTGTGGCCTGTCGATATGGCAGTTGCCAGAGCGTCAACCCGGCTTGACTTCAGAAGCGACCCTGCCAACGAGCTTATCGCTGCCACCAGCGTCGTCCATGGTGTCCCTTTGATGACACGCGACCATGTGATGCGGGCGTCGAACGTCGTTCCTCTGGCTTAGCGGCTACGAGAATTGGACCCGCCCTTGTGTGACATCCCGCCCCCTGTGTGTCAATTGGATGCGTCGGACGACATAGCGGCGTAAATTCCGTCGGTCTTGGCTGCCATTACAAAGTCGTTCCGGTGCAGGTTGCGGATCTTGTGGGTCCACCACGAAACCCGCACCCGGCCCCACTCGGTTGTCAGGCGAGGATGATGACCTTCTTCTTCTGCCAGGCCACCTACTCGATTGGTGAAGTCCAGCGCCTGCTCGAAATCCCGAAACCGGAACACGCGATTCAGCTTAGGTACGCCATCCCCCTCGGTAAGCTCCCACTCCGGCGTCTGTGGATGCAGCGCGGCGATTTCCTCCGGCGAGACGCTGGGCGAATCACGGCGGCAGGCGGAGCATCGCTCTTGAGCAAGTTTGGTCATGACAAGTCCTCTCGGAAGAGATTGTTTCTGACTCCCCAGCAAAATCAGTCACAGAAAAATTCGGCAATCGCAACGGTGAAACTTTGTTGGCCTCAGGCGGCGCTTTTCTGCCCAGCTTTTCCCAGTGAACAGACGCGCCTGAAGTTGGCCCCTTGTGAGGCAAAGTCGAAACGGTCTTTCTGCCTGTCCGACCAGCAACTTTTCGTCTGCCAGCATACCACAGCGGCCCTTGAGCCTTGAACCGGCCCGCGCTATATTTGATGGCTGTATGAACGACTTTTCCGCCTACACTGTTTCCATCCACTATGACCGCCGCCTGTACCGGCAGGACATCGCCGGGTCGGTGGCCCATGCCCGGATGCTGGCCCGGCAGGGCATCATCAGCAAGGATGACGCCGACGCAATCGTGGACGGCCTAGGACAGGTTAAACAGGAAATCGAGCGCGATGAATTCCCGTGGGACGCCTCGCTCGAAGACCTGCACATGAACATCGAGCGGCGGCTGCACCAGCTCATCGGCCCGGCGGCGGGTCGGCTGCACACCGGGCGTTCGCGCAATGACCAGATTGCCCTGGATATGCGCCTCTACACCCGCGAAGTCATCGGAGAAGCCGTGGCTAGGCTGCGAGGCGTACAGGCAGCGCTGTTGGACTTGGCCCGGAAGTATCAGCCAGTGGTCATGCCGGGCTACACCCACCTGCAACGCGCTCAGCCGGTGCTGTTTCCCCACCACATGCTGGCCTATTTCGAGATGTTCCAGCGCGATATTGGGCGGCTGGACGACTGCCGCCGACGCGCCGACGTGCTGCCCTTGGGCAGTGGCGCTCTGGCTGGCGTTCCCTATCCTACTGACCGCGAGTTCCTGGCCCGCGAGCTGGGCTTCGCCGAGATCAGCGCCAACAGCATGGACGCCGTGTCTGACCGCGACTTTGTGGCGGAATTCATGTTCGCTGCCTCACTCTGCATGATGCACTTCTCCCGGATGTCGGAGGAGCTGATTCTGTGGTCCAGCGGTGAGTTCGGGTTCATACGCCTGGCCGATGAGTTCACCACCGGCAGCAGTATCATGCCGCAGAAGC
Source organism: Dehalococcoidia bacterium (assembly GCA_965226875.1). Lineage (GTDB taxonomy): Bacteria > Chloroflexota > Dehalococcoidia > Lucifugimonadales > UBA3495 > VXOI01. The sequence continues at coordinate 1,144,329 of OZ245439.1, forward strand.
GCAACCCCGACTTCGCTGAGCTGGCCCGGGGCAAGACCGGCCGCGTCTACGGCGACCTGATGGGCCTGCTTACCACCTTGAAGGGGCTGCCCCTCACCTACAATCGCGACTTACAGGAAGACAAGGAAGGGTTCTTCGACACCGTGGACACTCTGCAAGCCACCATCGCGGTGTTCGCCTCGATGCTGCCCGGCATGGAGTTGCAGACCGGGCGGGTGGAGTCGCTGGCCGGCGAGAGCGGAATGCTTGCCACCGACCTGGCCGACTACCTCGTGGGCAAAGGTGTGCCATTCCGCGAAGCCCACGGCATCATGCGCGAGTTGTGCCGCCACTGCGACGACCAGGGCATCGCGCTCGGCGACTTGCCTCTTGAAGATTACCGGCGGTTTTCCTCTCACTTCGACAATGGCGTTTATGAAATCACTGCTGCGGCGTCGACGGCGGCGCGGGACATTCCCGGCGGCACCGCGCCTGGACGGGTGGCCGAGGCATTGGCGCGGGCGGAGCAAATTCTGGAGGATAAAGGCGATGGTGCCTGAGAGTAATGAGGCCAGGGTGCTAATCGCGCCCTCGGTGTTGTCGGCGGACTTCGGGCGGCTGGCCGAGCAGGTGCAGGCCGCCACCGAGGCCGGGGCCGACCTGATTCACGTGGACGTGATGGACGGCGTGTTCGTGCCCAACATTTCCTTCGGCGAGGTGGTGGTGGACGCTATCCGTTCGGCCACGCATCTGCCCTTGAACATACACCTGATGATTCGTGAGCCGGACAACCTGCTGCCCACGTTTATGAAAGCTGACAGCGACCAGATATTGGTACACGCCGAGGCCTGCCAGCACCTTCACCGCACGGTTGCGCATATCAAGGAGCAGGGTAACCAGGTGGGGGTAGCTATCAACCCGGGCACTCCCGTGGCGGCGGTGGAGGAAGTGCTGCCCATGCTGGACATGGTGATGGTGATGTCGGTGAATCCGGGATTCGCAGGCCAGTCGTTCATCCCGGAGAGCGTGGGCAAGATACGTCGGCTGCGGGGGATCATCGAGGGCGCTGGGTTGTCGGTGCAGGTGGAGGTGGACGGCGGGATCAAGGCAGACTGGACGGCTCAGGAGTCGGTGAAGGCCGGAGCAACCATCCTGGTGGCAGGCAGCGCCGTCTACAACAACCGCGAGACGGTGCCGGAGGCGATGCGGGGGATTCGGGGGTGTCTGGCCGGGATGCTCTAGCGGCTGGGCAACCCGTACTCCGCGCGGATTTCCAGTATCTAGCGAACTTCCTCTGCCATTCCTCTGCCAGTTGAACCGGCGTTTCTTCTATTTCTAACGCCAAGTAGCCGGATATTCAGGTATAAACCAAATATGCGGCCAAAGTATGCGGCCAAAGCGGTAGCCATGGTCGTAGTCAATCGTCGATAAAGGACTATCAGGAGGCTATTTCAGCGCAGCGAAAGCCTTGCGGACCTTGGGGGACTTGTGTAGGGAGCGCAGGCAACGGCTGCATATCTTGACCGTGACCGGGGTGCCGTCCCGGTCGAGGGTCTGCTTGTGTACATTGGCCTTGAAACGGGTCTTGGTGTGCCGGTTGGAGTGGCTGACGTTGTTGCCGCTCATCCCGGATTTCAGACAAATCTGGCAGCGCATTTCGGTTATCTCTCTCTTGCCGCGGGCCGGAGCATCGGCGTCTTGCTCAATTGATGTTTCAGGTTAGCATAAGGCCATCGCCGATTTCAAGGACGGCTTTCGTCGGGATTTGCCGTCGCCTCGCGGCAGCTCATTTCGGGCAAACCCGGGCGCGGCGACCCCTTTCCCGGTTCAGCCCGTGCTAGAATGGTATTTGGCCCAACATAACGCGCCATTCATCCCGCAGTCCGATTTCCCAGAGGAAGCCATGCCGAGCAACTTCTGGATGATTATCAACAACGAACGCAATTTCAGGATTACCCAGGAGATGGGATTCTCTGTCATGGGTCTGAAAGCGCAGCACCGCCGTAAGGTGCAGCGCATCTCCGACGGAGACCGCATCCTGATGTACGTCAGCCACCTGCGCCGCTTCGTCGCCACTGCCACTGCCTCGTCGGACTACTTCGAGGCTGAGGACACGATTTGGGAAAAAGAAGGAAAGGCCGGATTCCCCTACCGTGTCAATATCCGCCCCGAAATTGTGTTGCCGGATGAGCAGTTCATGGACGCCAACCTCATCGCGCCGAGGCTGGAGTACGTTAAGCGATGGGCGCCCGAGGACTGGTACATGGCCTTTCAGGGCAACCTGCACCTGCTGCCCAAGAGCGACTTCCTGCTCATCGAAGAAGAGATGAAGAAGCTGCACTTCGGCAAGGGTTACCAGCCAACCCCGGTAGTTCCAACTCGCATCCAGCAGCGCCGCCGCCGCCCCGGTGGCCGAAAACCTGCCCCTCCCCAGGCCCCGCAGCAAGCCGGCCCCCGGCGTTAGGAGGGTTGGTGACAAGTCCCCTTTCCCTCTGGGAGAGGGTTAGAGTGAGGGCGTTCCCTGCGCCGCGGCAATTTCATCCAGCACGTCGGGATCGGTTTCCGCTCTTGCCGCCTCCGACAGCAGGGCCGCCGCCTCCGCGCCCCCGATGCGCCCCAGCGCCCACGCCGCGTGACGCCGCACCAGCGGCTCGCCCTGCCGGAGGGCACGTCCCAGCGCGTCCACCGCCGAGACGTCGCCCAGGTTGCCCAATGCTACGCAAGCGTTGCGCTGCATACCCACGCGCTTGGCCCGCATTACCGGCGTCCCGGCGAAGCGGGCGCGGAAGTCGTCCTCGGACATTCCCAGCAGTTCTACCAAATCAAGCAAGGCCATTGATTGCCTGCTGGCTGTCCGACTGGGCGGCGGAATGGGCTGTCCTGCGGGCTGTGCCTTGCGGTTGACCGGGCAAACGTCCTGGCAGATGTCGCAGCCGAAGATCCAGTCCTGCATCAGCGGGCGAAGCTCGCGGGGAATCGGCCCCCGGTTCTCGATGGTCAGGTAGGAGATGCACCGGGCGTTGTCCACTACATAAGGGGCCACGATGGCGCCGGTGGGACAGTCGTCGATGCAGCGGACGCAAGAGCCGCAGGACTTCTTGAGCGGCGCGTCCGGCTCCAGTTCCAGGTCGGTAATCACCTGGCCGAGAAACACCCACGACCCGAACCCTGGGGTCAGGATGTTGGTGTTCTTGCCGAACCAGCCGATGCCCGCCCGGTTGGCGCCGGCCCGGTCCAGCATCGGCCCGTCGTCCACGTACCAGCGCGCCGAAACCGTCGAGTCCAGTTCCCGTTCCAGGCTGCGCACGAAATCCCGCATCCGTCGCTTCATCACCCGGTGATAGTCGCGCACCCACGCATACCGCGCCACCCGGCCAGACAACGGGGGACCGCCATTCTCCGGCCAGTCGTCCCCCAAATAGCTCAACCCCAGGCAGATGACCGACCGCGCTCCCGGCAGCAGTTCCGTCGGGCTGGCCCCCCGCATCACCCGCGACTCGGTATACCACGGCAGCCCGTCCATCCGCCCCTCGCGGATGCGCTCCAGCGCGGCGTCCCGGTCTGCGGTGAAGTCGTCGGCGCCGGTGACGCCGACAAGGTCAAACCCGCAGGCGCGGGCGTGGGCGATGACGGTGGCCTTGAGGTTGGTCATGGTATTATGATGATAGCGCGAAAGGTATAATCCGGCCAGTCAGAGGATCGAGGGCCATTCATGCCGCTGTACCGATGGAACGCCGACAATCTGGAGGCCGTGCCGCCCAGCACATTCGAGGCGGAGCAGTTGCAGGAAGCTAACTTGCAACGCCTGTTGCGCGACCAGCCTGACGTGTTGGAAGAGGGTCTATTCATCATCTCCGAAGAGTACAGCAATTGGCAGGATTCTTACCGAAGCATTGACTTGCTGGGCTTGGACCGGACTGGGCGTTTGGTTGTCATCGAACTGAAGCGGACACAATCAGGTGACCATAGCGAGTTACAGGCCATCCGCTATGCTGCGATGGTTTCGAACATGACGCTTGAGCAGATAATAGAAGCCCATCGAGAATATCTGGTAAGACGCGGCAAAGACGAAGATGCGAGAGTTCATATTCTCGGTCACCTGGGAGTTTCCGAGGAGGCAGACGCGGAAATACGCACCAAGGATCCGCGTATAATCTTGGCCTCCGCAGGGTTCTCCAAAGAGTTGAGCACCAGCGTCTTATGGCTAAACGACAATGGGCTGGACATTACTTGCATCCGTTTGCGTCTGTATCGCAGTGGCGGCGAGACGCTGATGGATACTGATCAAATAATACCGTTGCCGGAGGCAACCGACTATTTGGTGAGAGTTCGTCAAAGAGAAAATGTCGAGCGCGGGCAGCGCGGCCAAGTGAAAACTACGCAGGGAAGCTCTGTTTTCAGTAAGCGTATCGATGAAATGCCTGACAATGACAAACCAAGGCTATATAGCCTTCTTGATTGGGCGCAGTCGTTAGAAGAGGAAAGCCTTGTCCGCCTATATACAAGACAAGGATCCCAACATACTGTTTTACGGCTAAATCTCAGGACCGTCTTTGTCAGGTTGGTCAACATTTACATCAGCCCAAATGACTACTCAATAGAGTTCTGGCCGAGAGTTTGGAATCGATACGCCCCCAACTCTGTAAGCTGCTTGGCAGAAGCCATAAGCCCCGCTCTTCTGCGCGATGGTGGCACCTACTTGCGCGATTGGTCTGAGGCATTGTTGGACGTTGTACGCGACGCCTACCGTGAGGCCAACGGACTGCCTACAACCCCTCCCCCTGGTAACTCCCCCGGTAGCCCTGCTCCGGCGGGGTAGCCAGGCGGAAGAACACCAGTTGCGCCAGCCGCGCGTTCCGTTGCAGGCGGAAGCCGCCGGGATGCTGCACCGTCAGCAGCGATTGAGAGCGGCCCCGGTAGCCCGCGTCCCATACCGCCGTGTGCAAGGCGACCCCGCTGCGTAGCAGGCTGGAGCGGGGGCGTCCAAGGGCCATCAGGTCCGGCGGTAGGTTGACTACTTCGTTGAAAGTTATGAGGTACGGCCCCGGTTCCAGCGACAGCCACCCGTCGGCGTCGAAATCGAGCGGCGCTAAGCTGGATACCACTCGGTCAGCGTCCGATGCTCCTAGTTGCCCCGATGCGGCGAACCGCGCCACTTCCTGCACCGTGAGGTCGAAGCCATTGGGCTGGAGCTGCGGCTCCAGAGCTACATAATCCTCTACGAGAGGGTCCGCGCCTGCAATCAGGCGGGCGATTTCTTCGCGGTTCAGCGGGTTTCCGTGCATACGCAAAAACGTAGGGGCGCACTGCTGTGCGCCCCTACCCCATCTCCTGTGTTGGTCCACTAAAGGGTTACTTAGTCGTGCATGAAGTCCTGCATATCGGCGGGCAGGGGTTTCTCCACCGGGATTTCGGTGATGATGGCCTCGGTGGTCAGCATCATGCCCGCGATGCTGCCGGCGTTCTCCAGGGCGGAACGGGTGACCTTCACCGGGTCTATGATGCCGGCCTGGATCAGGTGGGTGTATTCGCCCAGCTCGGCGTTGAAGCCCCAGTCGCCCTCGCCGGCGCGGACGCTGTCGACCACCACCGCCGCTTCGTAGCCCGAGTTCTCGGCAATCAGCGATAGCGGGGCACTCAGGGAGTCGCGAACCAGCCGCGCGCCCAGTGCTTCGTCGCCCTCCAGCGAGCGGATGACGTCGTCCAGCACGTGGCCGGCGCGAATCAGGGCCACGCCGCCGCCGGGAACGATGCCCTCCTCAATGGCGGCGCGGGTGGCGGATAGGGCGTCCTCGGTGCGAGACTTGCGCTCGCTGACCTCGGGCTCGGTGGCCCCGCCGACCTTGACCACGGCGACGCCGCCGACCAGCGCGGCCATGCGCTCTTGCAGCTTCTCGCGGTCGTAGTCCGACGTGGTTTCCTCGATCTGCACCCGCAGTTGGTCCAGCCGGTCCTTGACGCCTTGTTCGGAGCCGTGGCCTTCAATGATGGTGGACTCGTCCTTGGTGGCAACCAGCCGGCGGGCCGAGCCTAGATGCTCGAATTCGGCGGCGTCCAGCTTGAGGCCGCGGTCGGCACTGATGACCGTGCCGCCGGTGACGATGGCCACGTCTTCCAGCAGGGCCTTGCGGCGCTCGCCGAAGCCCGGAGCCTTGATGGCTACGCAGTCCAGAATGCCGCGCACCTTGTTGACCACCAGTGTGGACAGCGCTTCACCCTCTACGTCCTCGGCTATAATCACCAGCGTGCGGCGCCCGGCGCCCACCATCTTCTCCAGGATGCCGATGAGGTCGTTGGGAGTGCTTACCTTCTGATCGGTGAGCAGGAAGGCGGGATTTTCGAGAGCTACTTCCATCCGTTGCGTGTCGGTTACGAAGTGGGGCGACAGATAGCCGCGGTCGATGCGGACGCCCTCCACGAAGTCCAGTTCGTCGGTCAGTGTCTTGGACTCCTCAATGGTCACCACCCCGTCGCGGCCCACCTTTTCCAGCGCGTTGGCGAGCTGTTCGGCGATGGCTTCCTCGTGGGCCGACAGCGCGGCGACGCGGGCCACTTGCTCCCGGCCTTCCACCGGGATGGCCATGTTGCGGAGTTCTGCCACTACTGCGTCAACGGCGGCTTCGATGCCGTTGCGCAAGCCCATGCCGTTGGCTCCGGCGGCCACGTTTCTGAAGCCGCGGCGCACGATGGCTTCGGCCAGCACCACCGAGGTGGTGGTGCCATCGCCCACGGCGTCATTGGTCTTTGAGGCCGCTTCCTTTACCAACTGTGCGCCGAGATTCTCGTAGGGGTTGGGCAGTTCAACTTCCTTGGCGATAGTAACGCCGTCGCTGCACACAACCGGGTTGCCGAACATCCGGCTTAGCATCACGTTGCGCCCGCTGGGGCCGAGAGTCAGGCCGACGACGCGCCGCAACTGCTCCACGCCGCTCAGCAGGCTTACTTGGGCTTCGTCTTCAAAAGATAGCTGCTTGTCCGCCATCGTTGGCTCCTTGTATTTCTATGTTATCCGCATTAGAGCAAGCCGATTGGTTCATACCGGAACCGGCCAATAGGACATACCAAAACGTATTAAAATATGCGCCAACCGGATGGGATTGTCAACCACAAATTAGCACTTGGAACAGTCGAGTGCCAATTCAATCGCCCCCACGGGGGTCACACCTTCTTTCCCGTCTGCGTCCCGCGCCAGCTCGCCGATGCTCTGGCCCAGCGGCGGGTGAATCGCCGCCGGTGCCAGCTCTGCCAGTGGCATCAACGCAAAGGCCCGCAGGTGGAGGCGAGGGTGGGGAATCTCCAGATGCGGCAGGGTCACCGTCTGATCCCCGTAGAGCAGAATATCCACATCTATAAGGCGCGGCCCCCAGCGCGGGCCCGCCTGCCGGCCAATTTTTTCTTCCACTTCCTTACAGCGGGTCAGCAGACTCTCCGGGGACAACGTGACAGCGACTTTGGCGGCGCAGTTAAGGAAATGGGGCTGATCAGCCACGCCCCAAGGCTCGGTCTCGTACACCTGCGAGCAGCACAGCAGGCGCAGCCCCGGTCCTGCCGCCAGCAACCTGAGCGTCTCCCGGAGGTTGGCCCAGCGGTCGCCCAGATTTGTTCCCAGCCCCAGGTAGGTGATGGATTCTCTCATGGGGTAGCTTCCCATCCTGCGGGCCGCCAGTCTCGGATGATGGCGTCGCTGACCCGGCAGACCCGCACCATTTCCCGCACGTCGTGGACGCGCACAATGTCCGCCCCGCCCGCGATGGCGAGCGCGACGGTTGCCGCCGTGCCCTCAAGGCGTTGTTCAGGCGGTAGCCCCAGCAGCCGCCCGATGGTGGACTTGCGGGACGTGCCGACCAGCAACGGAAAGCCCAACTCCTTGAACCGTTGCAGGTTGCGCAGCACCTCAAGGTTCTGGTCGGCGGTCTTGCCGAACCCGATGCCGGGGTCAATTATCAGGTTAGCAGAAGAGACTCCCGCCTGCAGCGCGGCCTCGGCGCTGCGCCGCAGCCCGGCGCTCACACCCTCCAACAAGTCGTCGTAAAGGTGGCCTTGCTGGTTATGCATCAGGACCAGCCCAGCGCCGCGCTCCACAGCTACCGCCGCCATTTCCGGCCCTTCGGCAGGTTCAGGAGGCCGCAACCCCCACACGTCGTTGATGATGCAGGCGCCGGCGTCCAGCGCGGCCCGGGCCACCCCCGACTTCCAGGTGTCAACGCTAATGGGCAGGGCCACCCTCGCCGCCACCGCCTCCAGCGACGGGAGCAGGCGGGCCAATTCCTCCGTCACGTTAATCCGCTGATGCCCTGGCCTCGTGGACTCCGCGCCGATGTCCAGGAAATCCGCGCCTTCCCCCTCGAACCGCAGCGCCTGCTCCACGGCGGCCCGCACGTCGCCGCCCAGACCGTCGCCGGAGAAAGAATCGGGCGTGACGTTGATTACGCCCATCACGTAGGTACGCTTCCCCCACGAGAGGCGCTCCCTGTTGGCGACAGCTAGATCGGTCAATGTTGAAATTCCGGTAGACATATCGGTGCGTCCACGACGTCCAGCCCAATAAGGCAAATGAGTTTTCGCCTAAATTTTATCACCGGACATAGCGCGCGGCGGTGTTGCGCGATAAAATACGAATTGCGAAATTCGGGAAGCAGACCGCGGCAACGGATGCTGCCACTTCCGGAGCGCCAGGGGGAAACGTGACCGCAGAGCAGAGGCAGATTGATCAGCAATTGGAAACATTGGAATCCATGCGCCGCGCCTCCCGGCTGGGCGGCGGGCAGAATCGCATTGACCAGCAGCACAGCCGAGGCAAGCTGACCGCCCGGGAACGCCTGGATCGGCTGATGGACGAAGGCACGTTCCAGGAGCTTGACCCCTTCGTCACCCACCGCATCACCGACTTCGGTCTGGGCGACCGCCGGCCCTTGGGCGACGCGGTGGTAACCGGCTACGGGAAGGTGGAGGGCCGGCAGATTTTCGCCTTCGCCCAGGACTTCACTGTCATGGGCGGCTCCCTCTCCGAGGCGGTCAGCCAGAAGATATGTAAGGTGATGGACATGGCGGCCAAGGCAGGCAGCCCGGTCATTGGCCTCAATGACTCCGGCGGCGCCCGCATCCAGGAGGGGGCTCTCAGCCTGGCGGCCTACGGCGACATCTTCCTGCGCAACACCCTGTACTCCGGCGTGGTGCCGCAGATTTCCGTCATCGTTGGCCCTGCGGCGGGCGGCGCGGTCTATTCCCCGGCCATCACCGACTTCATCTTTATGGTGAAGGAAATCGGGCAGATGTACATCACGGGCCCCGACGTCATCAAGGCGGTGACCGGCGAGGAGGTAGGTCACGAGGAGCTGGGCGGCGCGGCAACCCACGCCACCCGCAGCGGCGTGGCCCATTTCGTCTGCGAGACGGAAGAGGAATGCATCAACGAGGTGCGCCATCTCCTGGGCTACCTGCCAGGCAACAACATGGACGACCCGCCTGCCGCCCCGGCGGACGACCCGCCCGACCGCCGTGAGCCTGACCTCCGCTACCTGGTGCCGGAAGACCCCGCCCGGCCCTACGATATGCGCGACGTGGTGTACAAGGTGGTGGACCACGAAGAGTTCATGGAGGTCCACCAGAATTATGCCCCCAATATAGTCGTCGGGTTCGCCCGGATGAACGGGAAGCCCGTGGGCATCGTGGGCAACCAGCCGGCCTACCTGGCGGGGGTGCTGGACATAGACGCATCGGTCAAGGCGGCGCGCTTCGTCCGCTTCTGCGACTGCTTCAACATTCCGCTGGTTACTTTCGTGGACGTTCCTGGCTTCCTGCCCGGCGTGACCCAAGAGTACGGCGGCATTATCCGCCACGGGGCCAAGCTGATATTCGCCTACGCGGAGGCCACGGTGCCCAAGGTGTCGGTCATCACCCGCAAGGCTTACGGCGGGGCCTACATCGTGATGAGCAGCAAGCACCTCCGCTCCGATGTAAACTTGGCCTGGCCCACCGCCGAAATCGCCGTGATGGGAGCCGCCGGCGCGGTGAACATTATCTACCGCGACGAAATATCCAAATCAGAGAACCCGGAACAAACCAGGAAGGAACTGATAGACGACTACAAAGAACGTTTCACCACGCCATATATAGCCGCCGGACGGGGCTTCCTGGACGACGTGATTGACCCAGCGGACACCCGCCCGCAAATCATACGCGCCCTGGATATGCTGCAAACCAAGAGCGACAACTTGCCCCCCAAGAAGCACGGCAACATTCCTCTGTAACCGAATCTCAAGGCCCAGACGAAGTTGGGGCCGGGTTTAACCCGGCCCCTGTGCTTTTAGTTTATGCAGTTCATTCGGATGTACCGGGTTCCGCGCCCAGCCGCAGCAACTCAGCGGTGAGCCGCCGCCAGTGGTTGCGCTGCCTGGCAATGGATTTGATGGCCTTGGCAACTGCGCCCTACCCCTTTTCCGACGCCTGCACACGGTCTCCCGTTCGCAGGTATTCGTTGGCCTTCTCGATGAAGCTACGACTCAGTTCGGCATATCTCTCGATATCTCTCGGATTCCGAATTGGAGGATTCCATTCCTGTTATCCTGCCCATTGGTTTGAGTCATCTAAACATTTCCACCCGATGCTGTAAGGATTTCTGGTGTAGAATCATGGCAGATACCGTAGTTGAGGGGCCTTGCATGAAGTTCGGAGTTTTTTACCAGATGCCCTGCGCGGCGGACCAGTCTCCGGCGCAGCGTTATCAGGACACCATAGCTCAGGTGCAGTTGGCCGACGAATTGGGATTTGACGCGGCATGGCTGGCCGAACTGCACTTCAACCAACGTTTTTCGGTAATGCCCGCGCCGCTCATGGTAGGCTCCGCCATAGCCCAGACAACCAGCCGGATACGCATCGGCACGGCTGTACACTTGATGCCTCTGCACCAGCCCATACGACTGGCCGAGGAAGGGGCGGCGCTGGACGTGCTTTCGGGCGGACGCTCCATTTTCGGCATCGGACGGGGTGCCATTCCCGCCCACTTCCAGGGTTATGGCATCGATCAGGAAGAGGCTAGGGAGCGCTTCCTGGAAGGGTTGGAAATGGTGCTGGGAATGTGGGCGGAGGACGACTACCACTTCCAGGGTAAGTATCATCAGGCCGACGGAATCACGATTGCCCCGAAGCCGATCCAGAAACCTCACCCGCCGGTCTACATCGCGTCCAACAGCGCCGACACCTTCAATCTCGTGGGACAATTGGGGCATAACATACTGGTAGCGCCCACTATCGTCACAGTCCAGGGCGCATTGGCCGGACTGGAGACCTACCGCTCGGAGCTCGAAAGGAACGGACACGACCCGGCAGACCGCGACGTGAATGTGACAGTTCACGTCAATGTTGACCAGGACGAATCCAAGGCTCGCAGCGGGTTTGAAAAGACCATCAACAACTACCTGGACACCTTGAGGAGCGGCTCCGGACGCGGCTCGGCGCGGGCCCAAGCGTTGGACTACGAGACCGTCTTGGACGAGTACGCCGCCGTCGGCACACCGGAGCAGGTCGCCGAGAGATTGGACAAGCTCAAGGGAGTGTACGGTCCCGACGGTTTCATCTGCTGGTTCAATACCGGCGGGATGATACCCCATGAGGAGGTGAAGAACTCAATGAGTCTCTTCGCCGGAAAAGTGATGCCCCACTTCAGCTAATCTCCCGGTTTGCCCAAACTGAAGATGGAGCCTGGCTGCGGAGTTCGGCTAGTGAGTTCCAGCGAATCGCTATTCGACCGTCAGAGCCGCCTCGACGCCGAGCGCAATGCGCCGCTGGCGGAACGGATGCGCCCGAGGGCCTTCGACGAGTTCATCGGACAGGAGCAGGTGGTCGGGCGCGACCGGGTGCTGTTCCGGGCTATCGCCGCCGGGCGTCTGCCGTCGTTAATCCTATGGGGGCCGCCGGGCGCAGGCAAGACGACCCTGGCCCGGCTGTTGGCTACCGCCACGGAGGCCGCCTTCGAGCCGGTCAGCGCAGTCACGTCCGGCGTCGCCGACCTGCGGCGCATCGTCGCCGAGGCCCGCGACCGGCGAGGGATGCACGGGCAGGCGACCATCCTGTTTATTGACGAGATTCACCGCTTCAACAAGTCGCAGCAGGACGTTATCCTGCCTCACGTCGAGAACGGGACAGTTACCCTGATTGGAGCCACGACTGAAAACCCGTCCTTCGAGGTCATCGCTCCGTTGCTGTCGCGCAGCCGCGTATTCGCGCTGCAAAGCCTGGCCCCGGAAGAAGTGGAGGCTATCGTCATACGCGCCACCGAGGACGGGGAACGCGGTCTGGGCGATATGAAAGTGGCCATCGCCCCAGACGCTATAGCCCACTTGGTGAACATCGCCAACGGCGACGCCCGCGTTGCGCTCAACGCGCTGGAAACAGCCGCCTACGCCACAGGGCCTGACGCCGACGGCGCTCGCCTCATTGACCTGGACACCATCGCCGATGCCCTACAACGCCGCTCGCCGATGTACGACAAGGCGGGAGACAGCCACTACGACACCATTTCTGCCTTCATCAAGTCGGTTCGAGGCTCGTCGCCCGATGGGGCGCTCTACTGGCTGGCCCGGATGATTGAGTCTGGCGAAGACCCCCTGTTCATCGCCCGCCGCTTGGTGATCCTGGCGGCGGAAGACATTGGGTTGGCCGACCCGCAGGCCCTAACGGTGGCGGTGGCGGTGCAACAGGCGGTGCACTTCATCGGTATGCCAGAGGGCCGCATCCCCCTTGCCGAGGCCACGGTCTACCTGGCCACCGCGCCCAAGAGCAACACGGCCTACGCCGCTCTGAACGAGGCGATGGCCGACGTACGCCGCCTGCCCAACGACCCGGTGCCGCTCCATCTGCGCAACGCCGTGACCGGCATGATGCAGCAGATGGGCTACGGCCACGACTACAAATATTCCCACGACTACGAGGGCCACTTCGCCCCCCAAGAATACCTGCCGCCTCAATTACAGGGCCGCCGCTACTATCACCCGGGAACAGAGGGAGCGGAGAGGGAGATTGCGGAGCGGCTGCGCCGTTGGTGGGGAGGTTAGCCATCGATTGCCGGGAAAGCCTGGTCGCCCGCTCCTGGATCGGACACTGTCTCTTGCCGGAAACCCCATCTGCAAGTGAGCGTCGCGTTGACTGAGATAGCCAGGAATTCAGGAATGAGGTTGGGAATCCTGAGACGGGCCAGAAATCGCCTTACCTGCCAAACTGGACCAGTCAGCTTTCCTCACGGGTTGTCGGTTGTCTTTGGAGATTATGCTTGACTCGGCTCGCACTGTGATAGCGGCGGTGCAGGCGTTGCCCCCGAACCCCAGCCAATCTGCCTAGCCAGCCCCGCTCAGGTCGAACACCTCTGCGTTGCTGGCCGTTACCAGGTTGGCGGGGGTGATCATTATCTCCTGCCCCCAGACTCCCGCGCCCACGCCCAGCTCTTCCTCGTTCATCAGGCAGGCGTCCACCAAGGAGCGGAAGCCGGGGGGCTGCCAGTGGAAGGGCGGGATTGAGCCGATTTCGTAGCCGGTGACCGTCTTGACCGTTTCCGGGTCGGCGAGGCGGATGTTTCGGGAACCCAAGGCGCGTTTCAGGCGGCCCGAGACGGCGTTCTTGTCGCCGCCCAGCATAACCAGGGCTCGCTCGCCTGCCGAAGTCTCGAATATCAGAGTCTTCACCATCTGCGCCTCGGCGTAGCCCAGGGCGCGAGCCACGTTGGCCGCCCCCTTTTCCGTATCCGCCGGAAACTCAAGCCGATGGTGGGGGATGCCACGCTCTTCCAGGAACCTGTGCGCCGGTAAGTCCATACGTTCAGCCTGTTGGGCCTATGGAGAGCCAGGAGAGTATCGGGGAGCCGTGAAACACATGATCGCGGAGTATGGCATAGACCACATGGCCGATGGCGACGGCCAGGGCCAGGATGGCAATGTGCCGGGTTCGGATGCGCCTACGGCCCGTTTGCCGGGCGCCGTGGGGAGGCTCATCCTCCATCAGGCCGCCAGCGCCGCCATAACGTCCGCCGATTGCACTACCTCGGCCTGTCGCGGGAAGATGCGTCCGGTGAGGAAATCGTGGACTTCCTCATCAGAGTCGGAGCAGCAGTCCTCCACCACGAACAGGTTGTAGTCCAGGTCAGAGGCATACCGCACGGTGGAAAGCACCACGCCGCTGGTGGCGTATCCGAGGATAATCAGGTTGTGAATGTCGTTGGCTCGCAGCGCCACGTCCAGCCCGGTGCCGTACAGCGCGTTGACCCGGTGCTTGCCGACCACCACCTCGCCCTCGGCCGGGGCTACGGCGGGATGAATCACCGCCAGTGGATCGAACACCGCCGTCTGCCCCGACGCCTTGCGCTGCCCGAAGGTCTTGTTGCGGTCGCCAATCTCTGGGTAGCCGGGGCGGAACACGGTGGCGCAGTAGCAGACCATGACCCCGGCATCCCGCGCCGCCTTCTGCAAGGCTACGGTCTTCCCGACCACGTCGCGCTCCACGGCGTGAGGGATGGTGGTCATCATCGCCTCGTAGAAGTCGGCGATAAGGAGGGCGGTACGGTCTTTTCTAAGGACAATGTCGGCCATAATTCACTTGCTCCTACCTCGACGCCTGTAGCTCCCGCACCGCTGCGGAAGTCCGAGACAGCGCTTCCTCGATGTCATCGGGCGATATGTGCCGGTGGGTCACCATGCGGATTGACTGCTTACCGGGGTAGGATACCTTGACGCCTTGGCGGTCCAGGGCGGCGATGAGGTCGGCAGCGGTTCCGAGGTCTTCGTCCACCTCGAAGAAGACGATATTGGTCTGGATGCTTTCCGGGTCTACGCTCAGCCCGTCTATGTTGGCCAGCCCTTGGGCCAGCCGCCGCGCGTGCTGATGGTCCTCGGCCAGCCGGTCAATCATGGTGTCGAGGGCGACCAACCCTGCAGCGGCCAGGACTCCCGCCTGTCGCATCCCGCCGCCCAGCATTTTGCGCCAGCGTTTGGCCTGGTCTATGAAATCCTGCGAACCCACCAGCACCGAACCCACGGGGCAACTCAGCGACTTGGACAAGCAGAAGCTCAGGTCGTCCACGTCGCGAGTCAGCTCGGCCGCCGGCACTTCCAGAGCGATGGCGGCGTTGAAGATGCGTGCGCCGTCAAGGTGGACAGGTACGCCGGCAGCGTGGGCCACGTCGCAGACAGCCCTGGTGTCCTCGGGGGTCAGGACGCCGCCGCTGCAACGGTTGTGGGTGTTTTCCAGGCAGATCATGCTTGTGCGGGGGAAGTGGAGGTTGCCCGGCGGACGAATGGCTGCGGATACGTCGTCGGCGCTGATGTGGCCCTGGGGGTCGTTGGGCACCAGACGGGTCTGAACTCCGCCCAGCGCGGCTTGCCCGGCGCCCTCATTCCAGAACATGTGGGCCTGGTCGCCCATGATGATTTCGTCGCCGTGGCTGCTCCAGGCCAAGGTGGCGATGAGGTTACTCATGGTGCCGCTGGAGGTCAGCAGCCCGGCCTCCTTGCCTAGCAGGGCTGCGGAGCGCTCCTGCAACTCGTTGATGGACGGGTCTTCCCCAAAAACGTCGTCGCCCACCTCGGCGGCGCCCATGGCGCGCCGCATCTCGTCGGTTGGCTGGGTAACGGTGTCGCTGCGCAGGTCAATAGCTGTCATGCGGCCCTCTTTTCTTTTATCTTTCCGGCGCCGGTAATTGAGTTTCCAAGTTTAATCCGGCATATTTTAACAGCTATGCCCCTGTGCAACTACCGAAATTCACGGTAAAGGATCTATGACCCGCAGAGGAGGGAAACATAGCCAGAAGCAGATAATCAGAAGGAGTATCCAGTGGGATGCAGGCGGAATTCTAAGGGGTTGTGCTCCTTACCGATGACTTTTGCCGAGATCGCTTGAACCGAGATCGCTTGAACGTGGAGTACGCACTAAGTAACTATCTCAAAATCAACTGGCCCTCCTGATATACCGGCATCGCTGACCAAAGCCCATAGACTCCCGCTTTCGCGGGAATGACGGGCGCCTTAGCGGGAATGACGGGTTGGGTGTCGCGCCACGTTTTGAGGTAGTCTCTAGTACTACAGCAGCAGATTAAAAGCGGGTAGAATTGAGGCATTCCAGCGGTGTTGAGGTGTGGTTGTGGCGCGTGAGGATGAAGTGGCGGAAGTGGCCCGGTGGTCTGAGGGGATCGAACGGATACACGAACGCATTGCGGGGCGGTTCCGGCGTCCGGAGCCGCGCCGGCGGGCATTGGATTATCTGAAAGGGCTGCTCAGCCCGGTGGAGCGCAAGAACGGCTGGCAGCTTGCTGAACAGGCGGGCGACTCCACACCAGACGGGGTGCAGCGCCTGCTCTCCAGCTACCGGTGGGATGCCGACCTGGTTCGCGACGACCTGGCGAGCTATGTGGCGGAGCATCTGGCGGATGCCGATGGGGTGCTGGTGGTGGACGAGACCGGATTCCTGAAGAAGGGGAACAAGTCCGCAGGGGTGCAGCGTCAGTACAGCGGCACGGCGGGTCGGATTGAGAACTGTCAGATCGGGGTATTCCTGGCCTACGCCTGCGGCAAGGACAGGGCCCTGTTGGACCGGGAACTGTACCTGCCCCAGGTGTGGGCCGGGGATGTGGAACGCCGCCGGGAGGCCGGGGTGCCGGAGGACGCTGTATTCCGGACCAAGCCCCAACTGGCGCAAGGGATGCTGGAGCGGGCGCTGGAATCAGGAGTCCCCTTCGGCTGGGTTACCGGGGATGAGGTCTACGGCAGCGACCGCAACCTGCGGTTGTGGCTGGATCAGGAGGGAATTTCCCATGTGCTGGCCATCAAGAGCAACGAGAAACTGTGGGCTCTGACGGAGAAGGGACCCCAACAGGTGAGAGCGGACCGGTTGGCAGCCCAAGTCGAGGAAACAGACTGGGTCAGGTGCAGCGCGGGCGATGGAGCCAAGGGTCCCCGGGTCTACGACTGGGCCACCGTGGCGATACGGCCCCTGGGGGAGCGGGGCAGGGGTTACTGGCTGCTGGCCCGGCGCAGCATTGCCAAGCCTGATGAGCTGGCCTACTACGTGTGCTTCGGCCCGTCCGGTACCGCAATGGCGGAGTTGGTGAAGGTGGTCGGCCGCCGCTGGGCCATAGAGGAATGCTTCGAGGAGGCCAAGGGACAAGTGGGACTGGACCAGTACGAGGTACGCCGTTGGGATAGCTGGTATCGCCACATTACCCTGGCGATGCTGGCCCACGCCTATCTGGCGGTGATCAGGCATCAGGCGTCGGCACAAGTATGCTCCGTGGAAAAGGGGGCCGCCCCGGCAGTGATGCAAGGCTGATTCCCCTGACAGTCCCCGAGGTACGCCGGCTGATCACCCGGCTGGTATGGACGGTACACCATCCGGCTGACTTTGTTCTGTCGTGGTCCCAATGGAGACGGAGGCATCAGGCCAGAGCCCAGCGAAGTCATTACCAACGCCGGCTATCACTACTGGCAACAGTAGTGCTGCTGTAGTGCTAGAAGTCTGGCCGGAAAGCCATTGGCCGGGTTTTACGCTACGCGAAGCAGACGTATTCAAGTCTTATATGGCATGGTAGTGAATGTAATACGTTGCAACACCCACTATTTCATCGATAATCGACGTTAAGAAAACGCCGGCTTGGGGAGAATCGGGGTTTCCGGCCAGACTTCTAGGGGGTGTCGTCAAAGTGAGAGTGTGATAATAAGCTGATATTGCAATTAGTGCAGCAGGATTGGGCAATGCCAGCAGTAGCCGTAGCGCCGGCGCACCGGCGCCACGATATTTCAGACCGGGTATGGGAAATCTTGGAACCCCTTCTCCCCGGCGGCAAGGGCAAGACAGGCCGGCCGGCCCAAGATAACCGCCGTTTCATCAACGCCGTGTTCTGGATTTTGCGCACCGGCGCCCCCTGGCGGGATCTGCCCCCGGACTACGGGGACTGGAAGAACACCCACCGCCGCTTCTGCCGCTGGCGGGACCGGAACGTCTGGGCCGGGCTGCTGGAGGCGGTGATGGATGACCCTGATTATGAATGGCTGATGCTTGACGCCAGCTACATCAAGGCCCATCCCCACAGCGCCGGGGCCCGGGGCGGCAACCAAGCCATTGCCCGCACAAAAGGGGGCTCAACAGCAAGCTGCACCTGGCGGTGGACTCCCACGGAATGCCGGTAAGGCTGGCGGTGACCGCAGGCACTGTGGCTGACTGCTCCCAAGCGCTGCCCCTGATTGAGGGCATCAAGGCGGAACACCTGCTGGCGGACAAAGCCTATGACACCAATGAAATCGTGGCCGGGGCCTCGGCCCGGGGGATGAATCCGGTGATACCGCCCAAGAGCAACCGGAAGGAAAAGCGGGACTACGACCGGGCGCTGTACAAGTTGCGGCATTTGGTGGAGAACGGTTTCCTGGAGTTCAAGCAGTGGCGGGGAGTGGCGACCCGGTATGCCAAGAACTCCCTTTCTTACCTGGCCATCTGCCAGATTCGGGCCATGGCGATTTGGACTAAATTACTTTGACGACACCCCCTAATACTACAGTTGCACTTGTGATGCCAATAGTGACAGCCGTCGTTGGTAATGACATCGTCGTGCCTGAGTCTGATGATGTCGTCGCCACGAGGACCAGGACAGAACAAGCTCGGCGGGGTGATTCACCTTCCATACCAGGCGGGTGAGCAGCCGGCGCACCTCGGGAACTGTGATGGGAATCAGCCTTTCATCCAAGTCAGCATGGCCCCCCTTTCCGAGGAACATCCCTGGTCCATCGCCTGATGTTTGATCACGGACAGATACGCGTGGGCCAGCATCGCCAGGGTGATGTGCCGGTACCAGCCGTCCCATTTCCGGACCTCATACTGATCCAGCCCCACCTGTCCCTTGGCCTCCTCAAAGCATTCCTCTATGGACCAACGCACCCCGGCCACCCTCACCAATTCCTTCAGGCTGGTCTCGGCCGGGCCAAAGCACACGTAGTAAGCCAGCTCCTCCGGTTTGGCAATGCTGCGCCTGACCAGCAGCCAGTGGCCTTCGCCGGGCTCCCTCAGGGGCCGTATCTCCACGACGGCCCAGTCGTACAGACGGGGCCCCTTGGCCCCGTCCCCCGCGCTGCATCTGACCCAGTCGGCTTCGTCAACCTGCGACGCCAGTCGGTCAGCCCTCACTTGAAGAGGCCCCTTGTCCGTCCAAGCCCACAGCTTCTCACTCCTCTTGATGGCCAGCACGTGGGGCACTCCCGCCCGTTCCAGCCACCGCCTCAGATTGCGGTCGCTGCCGTACACCTCATCCCCGGTGGCCCAGCCGAACGGGACTCCCGATTCCACCGCCCGCTCCAGCATCAGTTGCGCCAGCTTCCCCTTGGTCCGGAAGACAACATCCTCGGGCACCCCGGCCTCCCGGCGCCGCTCCCGGTCATCAACCCACACCTGAGGCAGGTACAGTTCCCGGTCCAGCAGCGTCCTGCCCTTGGCTGAGGCATAGGCCAGAAACACGCCAATCTGACAGTTCTCAATCCGGCCCGCCGTGCCGCTGTACTGACGCTGCACATCGACCGACTTGTCGCCCTTCTTCAGGAACCCGGTCTCGTCCACCACCAGAACTGCGTCAGCGTCAGCCAGGTGCTCTACCACGTAGCTCCTGAGATCATCGCGCACCAGATCGGCGTCCCACACGTAGGTGGACAGCAGACGCTGCACCCCGTAGGGAGTGGCGTCGCCGACCTGCTCCGCAAGTTGCCAGCCGTTCTTGCGCTCTACCGGACTCAACAGTCCCCACAGGTAGTCCAGAGCCCGCCGACGTGGCTCGGCCCGCCGAAACCGTCTCGCGATGCACCCATGAACTCGGTCAATACCCTCAGCCCACCGGGCCACCTCCGCTACCTCATCCCCGTACGCCATCACTTCACCTCACCCACTCCCAAAAGTAGCTCCATTCTACCAAGAGCTATCTGCAACTGTAGTACTAAGCAATACGCACAAATAGTGCGGCGGGTCGCCGCGACTTTGTGCCGGAAGCGGCCATCTCCTATGGCCAGAGAGCGCACCATTGTTTGGGCTTGCAGAATCGTTAATCGTGCGCCTTGCCAAACCGAACCGCCCGGCCCTAATATGGACTTGGTACGTCAGTAGCATTGCGGGGGTGAACGCCGTGCGACAGAGCGCCGTTTCTTTCCAGACAGCCGGTCTCAGCTTTGAAGGCGTCGTTGCCCAGCCCGACGCCACAGGTGGCCCGTGGCCCGGTGTCGTCATCTGCCACCCGCATCCGCAGCATGGCGGCTCAATGCACAACAACGTGGTGTTGGCCATCGCGCTGGGGCTGGCCGAAGAGGGCTTTGTCACCCTGCGATTCAACTTCCGCGGCGTGGGCGACAGCGAAGGCGAACACGGACAGGGCGAGACGGAATACGAGGAAGTCCTGGGCGCCCTCGACCTCATCAAGGCCTGGCCCGACACACGCGGCAAGGTCGGCCTCCTGGGCTACTCCTTCGGCTCCGGCGTCATCCTGCGGCACGAAACGCTGCACAAGGAAGTTGACGCCGTTGCACTGGTGTCGCCCGCTCAGAGGTACGTCAGTGATACTCCTCTCAAAACGCGCAAGCTGCCCGCGCTGATTGTCGCCGGCGACCGCGACCGAATCGTGGATCCTGAGCAGCTAAAAGTAGATTTGAAAACCTTCGAGAGGGAGCCGGAGAGCAAGATTTTTGAGGGCGTTGACCATTTCTGGTATGGACACGAAGGAAGGCTAGTCCCGGAAGTGGCCCGGTTTTTTATCGAAAACTTGAAGTAGGTTGAATTACGCTGGCCGGCTTTCGCGGAAACGCCGGGCCATATTGAGAAGTTCTGCTATGCCCGCGACGAAAGCCCGCCGCCGCCCATGACCACTCGCTCCAATAGAGGCAATAAGGCCTGGTTTGCAAAATCCGGCAAGCCGAACGACGCCACTGCCCGGCGCATCCCCATATACCGTGACTTCCTGCTGATTCAGCTCGCCGTTCTGGTCTTTATCACCGATCAATTTTCCAAGTACCTGGTGCGGGAGTTACTGTTCCTGCACGAGTCGGTTCCCCGCGAGGGGTTCCTCCGCGTGACCCACACCTTCAACACGGGCAGCATCTTCGGACTGTTTCAGGGCCAAAACACGCCACTGATACTTGTCTCCTTCATCGGGGTGGCCGTTCTGGTACTCCTGTACCGGAGCCAGAGATTTCCCACAGGTCTGTTGCGCCTCAGTTTGGGTTTGCAGCTGGGCGGTGCCTTCGGCAACCTGGTGGACAGGATTCGGATGGGCCACGTTACCGACTGGGTGGACATCGGCCCTTGGCCGGTGTTCAACGTGGCCGACGCTTCCATAGTAACCGGGCTGATAATCCTCGGCTGGCTGTTCATCATGGCCGAACGCTCCTCATCCGCAGAAGGCGCCGACTACGGCGCTGATGACTTCTGCCCGGTCTGCGACGGTGAGATGAGGGCGCTGACCGGCGGAGGCTGGCGCTGCTCCACCTGCGGAGTGCGCGAGCGTGTGCTGGCGTCAACTCATCCGCCTGCCGGGGACTCGGCGTTGTGAGGACTCCTGGCCAACAGCATTCCGGTTCAGCGAGGTCTTACGATATTCAGGTGGACAGCGGGGAGTCCCGGCTGGACCACTACCTTGCCCAGCTGGACTTGGGTCTGACCCGCAGCCGCCTGCGCCAACTCATCGACAGCGGTGATGTGCTGGTGAACGGCGATAGGGCGAAACCAGCCCACCGCGTCCGGCCCGGCGACCGGGTGCTGGTTTCCGTGCCGCCGCCGCGCCCTGCCGTCGCCGTCGCTCAGGACATACCCCTCACGTTGGTCTACCAGGACTCCGAGCTGGTGGTGATAGACAAGCCGGCAGGACTGGCGGCGCACCCCGGCCCCGGCCACCCGGATAACACCTTGGTCAACGGACTGCTGGCCCTTTGCCCCGATATACAGGGCATCGGCGGCGAGATTCGCCCCGGCATCGTGCACCGCCTTGATAAGGACACTTCGGGGCTGATGATGGCTGCCAAGACCGAAAACGCCCATCACAACCTGTCACAGCAAATCAAAGACCGGGTCGTGGAAAAGAGCTACCTGGCTTTGGTCGAGGGGCAACCGTCGCCTGAGTCGGGCGTTATTGACGCTCCCATCGGACGCGACCCGCGCCGCCGCACCCGCATGGCAGTGACCGCCGGTGGCCGCGAGAGCCGCACGGGCTACTGCCTGCTGGAGCGGGCGGGACGGTACAGCCTGCTGGAGCTGCAACTGCACACGGGCCGCACCCACCAGGCCCGCGTGCATCTGGCCTGGCTGGGCCACTCCCTGCTGGGCGACGCAGTGTACGGCAAACGCAGCCCGCTGCTCCCCCGCCACTTCCTCCACTCCCACCGCCTCGCCTTCGCCCACCCCGCCACCGGCGAGCCGCTGGAGTTCCGCTCACCGCTCCCGGATGACTTGGAGACGGCCCTGGAGGCGGCGCGGCGCGGCGAGGGCTGACCTGAAACATTTTTCCGGCAATGAATAAGAAGAAGGGCAGGCTGGATAGCCCGCCCCTTGGTTTTCCCCTCTGGAACAGCGCTACCGTCTTTGAAGTTAGATTACTTCCCTTCCTTAATCCAGTCCGAAACCTTTTCCGCGATCATTATGGTGGTGCCGTTGGTGTTGGCGCGGATTACGTCGGGCATCACCGAGGCGTCGATGACCCGCAGGTTCTCCAGCCCGTGGACGCGGCAGTACTGGTCCACCACCGCCATGGGGTCGCTGGCCGGGCCCATCTTGCAGGTGCCGGTTATGTGGTGCTGGGTGTAGGCGTTGCGCAGAATCCAGTTGTCCAGAGCGTCGTCCGAGGCGAAATCGGCCTCGGTGGGGTTCAGCATCTCGGCGATGTGGGCCGACACGGACGGGTGGTCGGCGATGCGCACGGCGGTTCGCAGCGCCTCGCGCATACGCTCGCGGTCGTAGGGAGCGGAGAAAAGCTGGTAGTCGAGGCGTGGCTGAACGTGCGGGTCGGCAGTGGACAGGGTAATCTCGCCGGCGGAAGTGGCGTTCTGCAAGCCCACGCTCAGGCCCCAGTGGAACTCGTCGCCCTCGTAGCTGACACTGGCGGGCCGGTGCTCGCTGGTCATCAGCGTCGGCGTTATCTGGAAGTCGGCGCGGGTGGGCGAACCCGGCGTGCTGAAGCGCAGGCCCACCTGGATTGTGGGGGTTTCCACGTCGGCCGGGTCGCCATAGCCCCGGAACACCATGTAGGCCGCCGGGTGGTCGCAGAAGTTCTTCCCCACCCCGGGCAGGTCATGCACCGATGCGATGCCATGGGCCGCCAATTCTTCCTTCGGCCCCACCCCGGAAAGCAGCAGCGCCTGGCAGGAGCCGATGGTGCCGCTGCTCAGGATGATCTGCTCGCCTTCGACTGTGAATACCTCGCCGCCGCTCTCGGCCTGCACGCCCACGGCCTTCGGCTTTTGACCCGGCTCCGCCGGAGGGGCGAACAGCACACGGTGGACGGTCACGTTGCCGCGCACGGTGATGTTCAGCCGGTGGCGGGCCTGCGAGAGGTAGGTCAGCGAGGTGCTCATGCGCACCCCGTCGATGTTGTTCAGCGGGCGGACGCCGATGCCGTTGGAGTCGGGGGAATTCTGGTCAGCGTCTTCCGGGAATCCGACGCCAACGCAGGCATCGTAAAATGCGGTGGAGACAGGTATCCACTCCTCGCGCTTGAAGCGGCGAATTGGCAGCGGCCCCTCGTTGCCGTGGAAGTCGTCGCCGGGATGGTCCCTGTCGTTTTCCATCTTGCGAAAGTAGGGGAGGCAGTTGGTGAAGCCCCACTCGTCGTTGCCCCAACTGGCCCAGTTGTCGTAATCTTCGGGAACGCCCCGGAAGATTACCTGGCCGTTGATGGCGCTGGAGCCGCCGGTTGCCTTGCCCCGAGGGATTATCATCGGCTCGGTCTGGGTCGAGTTGGCGATGCCGCGCAGGTCCCAGCTATGGGGGCCGTAGGCCGAGCGCCACACGTTGTAGCCCCGCTTCAGGTCGTCAGGCAGGAGCTCGAATTCCGGGTAATCCGGCCCGGCCTCCAGCAGCAGCACTGTCTTGTCCGGGTCTTCCGATAATCAGGTGGCCACCACGCAGCCGGCCGACCCGCCTCCCACCACGATATAGTCATACTTCATAGCGAAAACCTCCTCGAAACGTGAGTTGAGTCACCGCCTGCCCTCAGGCTCGGCGGACCCTTCACCCTATTATAATGCCAGCACATACTTGCAAGGCAGAATGCCGGACTACTGCAAAGTCTTGGGAGTGCGTAGATGGCGAATCTGTAGAACCATAGACGGACTCCCACGCCCAGTTTTCGACAGATTCAGGCCCAGTGGACCTGGGGCCCTAACGACTCTGCAATGGTTCCGGCAGAGGGCTTCGCCCTATGGTGTTTGTTGACAAACGACAGACAGCCGCCTACCTTAGGGCCACAATAACCCGGCCCGCTGGCGCGCAACATTACCGGCGATGGAGGGTGACGACATGGCTATAATCGCAGACCAGAGCGGCGCTGACTTGTCGGTCGAGCCTCAACCGGAAACCGGCAGCAACGGAAGCCAGGGACCCATCATCAAGGTGGACTCCGTCTGGAAGGTCTTCGGCAGGAACGTCGGCCGGGCGCTGGATCCGGGAAACTTCAACAAAAGCAAGGCCGAATTGCAGTCCGAACTGGGTGCTGTCGTCGGTCTGCACGACGTCTCTTTCGAGGTGCAGAGGGCTGAGACCTTCGTCATCATGGGACTGTCGGGAAGCGGCAAGTCGACCATGGTGCGGTGCCTGATTCGCCTGATTGAACCCACCGCCGGCACCATCGTCATTGACGGGCGCGATGTTACGGCAATGTCCGATAGGGAACTGATGGAGTTTCGCCGTGCAAAGATTGCAATGGTGTTTCAGCACTACGGGTTGATGCCCCATCGCAATGTGCTGGAGAATGCCGCATGGGGACTGGAAGTACAGGGCGTCCCGGAGTCCGAGCGCCACGCCCGCACCCGCGAGGTTCTGGAAATGGTGGGCTTGGAAGCCTGGGAGGCGGCCTACCCCCGCCAGCTCTCCGGCGGAATGCAGCAGCGCGTCGGCCTGGCTCGCGCCCTGGTGGTGGACACCGACATCCTGCTGATGGACGAGCCCTTCAGCGGCCTGGACCCCCTAATTCGTCGCCAGATGCAGGATGAACTGCTGCGGCTTCAGGAAGAGCTGAAAAAGACCATTGTATTCATCACTCACGACCTGAACGAGGCCCTCAAGCTGGGCGACCGCATCGCCATCATGCAGGATGGTCGCGTGGTGCAAATTGGCTCCCCGGAAGACATTGTGCTGCGCCCCGAAGACCAATACGTCGGTGATTTCACCCAGGACGTCCGGTTGGAAAGCGTGCTGACCGCGAGCAAAGTGATGGTAACGCCCAAGGCCATGGTCTTGGGCTACCAGGGCCCCCGCGCCGCGCTGCACACCATCGGCGCCAGCGACGGCGACGCGGCCTGGATTGTGGATCGCCGTCAACGCTACATTGGCCTGCTCACCATCACCAAGGCTAATCAGGCGCTGAGGGCAGGAATCAACCGGCTGGACCTGGGCTCGGAATATGTTGACCAGGGATATGAGTCGGTGAGTCCGGACACTACTTTCGATGTGCTGATCCCCCTCGCCATGGGCAGCGACTACCCCATCCCGGTCACCGACGGCGACAATAAGCTGGTCGGCGAGGTGCACCGCAGCGCTCTGGCTGAGGCCCTGGCCGAGACCTCCACCGCCGACCAGGACTTCGAGGCCAATGTCGCCGCCAACGCGGCCCTCGCCGCAGAGGCCGAGGCGGAAGCGCAAAGCGATGGTGGTTAACCGTGACCGGGCGAACCGGGATGGCAGGCAAGATTGGAGGCTTCTTTGGCGGAAATAACTAGCGACCAATCAGGTGCGCAGTCTAAATCCGCCGGGGCAACGGCCCAGTTGCAGCGGTTGATCCGGTTGCCTGCCTTTATGCGGTGGGTCGCCGTATTGGGCATATTCGTGGTAGTCCTGATCGTCTGCCTGGCTGCCTGGGGTCCGGACATGGACTTCCCCAGCGAAGTTTCGATGGAGAAAGACGGCGTTTCTGAGCCCAGGGAAATCAGCCGCTTGATTTCCGACGAAATCAAGAAGGGGACCACCTGGCTGGTGCGCAACTGGGGGTCGATGTTCGACGGCATCGACAAGGCCATAACCCTGACGATGGTTCAGCTGGAAGACGGGTTGCGCTGGATTCCCTGGCCGGCCACCTTTTTGGGAGTGGTGGCAATGGCAGCGGTGATGGCTGGCTGGCGGCTGGCGCTGTTTGCGCTGTTGAGCCTGGTGTTCATCGGGCTGATGAATCGCTGGGACAGCTCCGTTGAGACCATCGCGATAATCCTGTTCTCGGTGGTCATCTCGGTCGTGATTGCTCTGCCTCTGGGTATCCTCGGCGGCCGCTCCAACCGCGCGGACGCTACGATGCGTCCCATCCTGGACGGGATGCAGACGATGCCCAGCTACGTCTACCTGGTGCCGGGGATCCTGTTCTTCGGACTGGGCTACACCCCGGCGGTCATTGCCACGGTCATCTACGCCGTGCCTCCAGCCATCCGCCTCACCAACTTGGGCATCCGGCAGGTGTCGCCGGCCACGGTGGAGGCGGCCCGCGCCTTCGGGGCCTCGCCTACACAGATTCTTGCCAAGGTCCAAATTCCGATGGCCCTGCCCACCATCATGGCCGGCATAAACCAGACGACCATGCTGGCCTTGTCAATGGTCGTTATCGCCTCGCTGGTGGGCGCCAGCGGGTTGGGCGAAGACGTATTCCGTGCGCTGCAACGCCAGGACCCGGGTAACAGCGTCATCGCCGGTATGTCCATCGTGCTCATAGCCATCGTGTTCGACCGGCTGACCCAGGCTGCGGCACGCAGCCGACAGGAAGCCCTCCAGGATGGCAATTAGGAGAGGGGCGTACAAAAGAGCTGACCCAGGGCAGTCGCGCCTTCAAGGCTGGATTCTCATTTTGCTGTCATTCGCCCCTTGCCAAGCCTGCGCTCCCCTCTCTAACATAAGTTCTGTGTCTATAACGGATAGCAAACAGAACCCGCCTGACATCCCGGCGGGTCTGTCTTGAACGAGCGGCCAGCCCGGAATTGCCGGAATGGGGGGAAATGAGAGGAAATGAGAGGAAATGAGAGGGAAAACGAAAAATCAGCCCCTGCAAACCGCAATGCCGGCTCCTCAGACCCAACCTACTGAGCTGCTGAAATTAACACGCGATTGCCCTGAGGAGTTGCCCGCCGTTTGACATGGCGGGTTAACGCTGCTATAAATTCAAGGCTTTGGCATCCCACGAAACGGGGTTGCTGATTGTTTCGCGAGATGTCTCGCGAACCATCCCTAATATAGAGGCCCGATACGGGGCGGAGGATACTGAATTGTTGACAAGGAACAGATTCGTCTCTCTGGCTATGTTCTTGGCCATTATGGCCATGATTGCCGCGGTGGCCTGCGGCACGACGGAGACGGTAGAGGTTACCAGGGTCGTCGAAGTCGAGAAAGAAGTCACGGTTGTTGAAGAAAGAGATGTAGAGGTCACCAGGGTTGTAACTGAAGAAGTTGTTGTAACCGAGGAAGTCGAGGTTACCAAGATTGTAACCGAGGAAGTCGAGGTTACCAAGATTGTCGAGGTCGAGGTCGAAGTCGAGGCTCCGGAAGGCCCCAAAGATACCATAGTGTTCTCCGACCTCAACTGGACCAGCGCCCAGGTGCAGAATCGTGTTGCTCAGTACATTGTTGAGCACGGCTACGGCTACCCCACCGACGTAGTATTCGGCGGTACACTGCCCCTCTTCCAGGGCCTGCGGGGTGGCGATACTCATGTGACCATGGAAATCTGGCTGCCAAATCAGGCGGATGCTTGGAACGAGGCTCTGGCCAATGGTGAAGTCGTATCTGTCGGAGCCAGCTTGGGCAAGGACTGGCAGAGCACCTTCGCCATCCCGGCCTATCTGCAAGAGCAATATCCTGACCTGGACCACATCGATGACCTGAAAGACTCCCAGTATCAAGAGCTGTTCTCTACTGACGACAGCCGCGGCAAGGCCAGGCTGGTGGGCTGCGTCCCCGGCTGGTCCTGCGAGTTGGTTAACGACGCCCAGATAGCAGGATACGGTCTGGAAGAATTCCTGTACGTAATAAAGCCCGGTTCCCAGGACGCCATGTTCGCCGAGATCTTCGGGGCCTACGAAAGGGAAGAACCATGGCTGGGATATATGTGGGGCACCGCCGACCCCGCCCTGCTGTTGGATCTCGTGCTCCTAGAAGAAACTCCATACACCGATGAGTGCTGGTACACTACCCAGGCCTGCGCGTTCGAAGACGCCACTATCCTCATCGCCGTCCATCCCAGTCTGCCCGTCCGCGCGCCGGAAGTCATTGACTTCCTTCGTGAATGGGACTTCAACATCTCGGTATACAAGAGCGTCGCCCAGTGGACCAACCAAAACGACGCCAATGTTGAAGAAGCAGCTATGAACTGGCTGATGGAAGAGGACGACACCTGGAGTGCCTGGGTTAGCGACGAAGCTGCTGCCGCTGTACAGGCCGCGTTGGATGCTGGTCTGGAAGCCGAAGGCTGGCCCGACGAGTAACCTTTACCACTTCAAATGGGGAGAACGGAGCATGACCGAGGCGGTCCGGCAGAAGCCGGGCCGCCCTTCTGTTTGCCCAGCCCCTGATAGTTCTGCTCCCTTTGCGCTAAAATGTAAAGGAGATTCGCTATGGCTCAACACACCCCGCAGCAAGCGGCGCGGCTGACGCGCTACCACGGGCAGAGCGTCCGGCTACTGCGCGACGCCATGAACGAGGCGCGGCAGAGCCGCTGGCTGCGTTGCGAGGAACTGCTGTGGGGCAGTGTCACCCTGGCGGTCAGGGGCGTGGCCCTCAGCCGCGGCGACGAGGTGGACGACCGGCAGGCAGTGGAGCAGTATGCTCAGAGCCTCGGCCGCGAACGGAACGACCGCCGCATCCGCGACGCCTTCACCCGCCTCAGTACCTTCGCCGACGCCGCCGACCGGATGCGCGAGTCGCGGGGTGGAGCGCAGCAGCTAATAGCCATCCTCGAAGACGTCACCTCGGCGGTGGAGCGCCTGTGGGATATGCTCCCCATCGATGAGCAGGACTTCGACTACGATGACCAGTGAACTATTGCCCGCGGTCCCGCCGACGCCGGCGCCCGACGCTGAATCGCCGCCGCGAACCGTCGCCATTCACACCCACGGATGCAAGCTGAACCAGGCCGACAGCCAGACGCTGGCCCGCCGCTTCAGCGAAGCTGGTTACCGCGTGGTGGGACCTTCGGATGCCGCCGATGTGGTGGTCCTGAACACCTGCACTGTTACCGCCACCGCCGACGCCAAGGCGCGGCAGTACCTCCGCGCCGCCCGCCGCCGTAATCCTGGTGCCGTTGTCGTTGCCACCGGCTGCTACGCCCAGCGCGCCCCCAGCGAACTGGAGGGGCTGCCTGGAGTGTCGCTGGTCATCGGGAACACCGGCAAGCCGTCGCTGGTGGAATCGGCCCATTCCGCGCTGGAGGCTCAAACGTCTTCACCCGCCCCGCTTGCCCTTAGCTTGTCGGAGGGCGCCGCTCCTGCTGAAACGGGGCTACGCCCTCATCCTAACCCTCTCCCAAAGGGAGAGGGAATTTCCGGCGCACCGGCTAAGGCCGTGGGCCGGACCCGGGCGATGGTGAAGATTCAGGAGGGATGCGATCAGGTTTGCGCCTATTGCATTGTCCCCAAGGTGCGAGGGAGGGAGCGCAGCATCTCGCCGGAATCAATCGTAGCTGAAATTGGCCGCCATGCAGCCGAGGGCTGCCGTGAGGTGGTGCTGACCGGCACCCAGTTGGGCACCCACGGCTTCGACCTTGCCGGCGCCGATCTGCCGCGACTGTTGGAGCGCATACTGGCCGAGACCTCCGTGGAGCGGCTGCGGGTGTCGTCGTTGCAGGCGCACGAAATCACGGTGCGCCTGCTGGAACTTTGGCAGGATAGGCGGTTGATGCCCCACTTCCACATCCCGCTCCAGAGCGGGTGCGACTCGACGCTGCGGGCCATGCGCCGCCGCTACGACACGGCGAGGTTCGCCGCCTCGGTGGACTTGGTGCGGGGGATGTATCCCGACGCCGGAGTTACCACCGACGTCATCGTCGGCTTCCCCGGCGAGACTGGCTCGGACTTCGACGCCAGCCTGGAATTCGCCGCGGCCATGCACTTCTCCGACATACACGCCTTCCCCTACTCGCCCAGGCCGGGAACATCGGCAGCCCACTTCAAGGGCAAGGTTGCACAGCCGGAGAAGCGGGAGCGGATGGGAGGAATGCTGGCGCTGTCGGCGGAATCCCGTCAAGGGTTCCGGGAGGGTCAATTGGGAGCCGTGCGGCCGGTCCTGTGGGAGCGGGCCGCAACGGGCGGCGTCTGGTCCGGTCTCACCGACAATTATTTGCGAGTCCGGACCGCCAGCGGCCAATCCCTGTCCAACCGGATTACCAACGCCCGCCTGACCGATCTGGAAGGCGACTGGGTTCTGGCCGAAGTCCCACCGACTACAGGGTCTGCGAAAGGCCCCGCCCCCGCATAGTTCCCTCTCCCCCCGGGAGAGGGTTGGCGTGAGGGCACTCCCCGGCCCATGCCGGTAATCAATACCAAAAAGCAGCCGCCCCGTCCAGCTTGGAACGGGGCGGCTTGCGGTTTACGGGTTGTTCGCCTGTCGGCGGGGCCAAGCTATAGCCCACCATCGCGGAGGAAGCCCATCCCGCCGCGGCGCTCCAGGTAGCCGGAGCGAACTTCGTGGCCGTGGGAGAACACCAGAAGCCAGCCCTCACGCTCGGCCCGGAACAGCAGGTCCTTTTTCTGCTCCAGGGTCACTTCCGGCGAATTGTCGAAGGCGGAGATGGCCACCAGGTTAAGATGGTGCGGCGTCGGCACGATGTCGCCCAAGAAGACAACTCGCTCGCCGCCGTGGTTGAACATGACCATCTGATGCCCCTTGGCATGGCCGTCGGTCACTATCACGTTGAGGCCGGGCATTATCTCACTGTCGCCGTCCAGGAGTTCCAGTTGGCCCCGCTCGTCGATGGGCAGGAAGTTGTTGGCGCGGTGGGAGTTGTTGGCCCGCTCGTTGGGATGGCAGGCCTCATTCCAGCATCGCTCCTGGACGTAATACCTGGCCTTGGAAAACGTGGGCACCAAGTTGCCGGCGCGGTCCAGCCTGGTGCAGCCCCCCGAATGGTCGAAGTGCAGATGAGTAAGGATTACCGCATTGATGTCCTTGGGAGACAGACCGACTGCCTTGAGTCCGCGCAGCAACCGGCTGGGGACAAGCCCCAGGTTCTCCTTGTCGGCGTCCATGTCCTTGGAGCCTACGCCCGTGTCGATGAGCACGTTCTGGCCGCCTGCGTGGAGTAGCAGGCAGTTAAGCCCCAATGTCATCCGGTTCTTGCGGTCCGTAACGACGCTGTTCTCCCATGCTACCTTTGGCACTGGGCCAAACATGGACCCGCCGTCGATTTTCAGGACTCCGTCGCTGATGATTTTCACGTGTGTAGACATCTTCATACCACCCCTAAACCCTTATCAACCGGGAATGTCAAGATTTTCCTCGCCAACGCGCAAAGGCCATAGGGGCAGTTATGGGGGGATGCTAACGGCGTGATAGAGGTGTTGCAGAAGCGGATGAAAGGAAAGAATACTGCAAATTAAGGAACGGCCAACATCCCTGCGTGCTGCCTGGCCCAGCGTTAAGTTGTAGAAGTCCGGGGGTTCCCCGGCCTGTCAAACTTACATCCACAACCTCCCTTCCACTAAATAAAATATTCGGAATCTGCCCTACGGCCGCAAGCGGCGGGGCCTTCCGGGGAGAGAGGCGAAAGATGATCCCCGCCGCCCCGCCCCGGGATTGTCAAGCAAGCGGTTAAGTGCCTTTTCCAGTTATTGTCAAGTAGAATTTGGTCATTTTATTAAAAACGTCTTAAAATTAAGACATAACTCGTAGAATGTCAACTGTCCGAATTCGACGGCAGCGAAAGGGCCGTGTCTCGGAGGGGCCGAGTCGCTCTTTCGGTGCTATACTACCGTCAACGTGGTATCGGCAAACGTAAACAGAGCAGGCGGGCGGCGCAATATTTCATCCAACCCGGAGGAACAGGCGATGACGCAGACCAGCGCAGTTCGGCAGGGACATGAACAGGAAGAGCTTTCGTTGATGGCCCATCTGATGCGTAGGGCCGGGTTCGGCGCCACCTGCGATGAGTTGGAGGAATGCCTGGCTCAGGGTTACGAGAACACCGTGGAGCGACTGGTTCGCCCAGAAGACGTGCCGGCATGGGACGACGCCCTCTTTCGCCGCTACCACGTGGACCAGAACAGCCTGATGCTCATCGAAAGCTCCCAGTCCTATTGGCTGTACCGCATGATTAACTCGAAGCGCCCGCTGGAGGAGAAAATCGCCCTCTTCTGGCACGGCCTCTTCGCCACTGCCTACGGCAAGCTGAACCACGCCAAGGCGGTAGTCAACCAGACCAACACCTTCCGTCGCCACGGACTCGGAACCTTCCGTAATTTGCTCTCTGAACTGTCCCGCGACCCGGCCATGATTTTCTGGCTGGATAACAAGGACAACCACAAGGACGCGCCCAACGAGAACTACGGACGCGAGTTGCTGGAACTGTTCTCCATGGGTATCGGCACCTATACCGAGTCCGACGTCAAGGCCGCCGCCCGCGCCTTCACTGGCTGGACCATTGCCAATCAGGACTACATGAGCGTCCGCGCCTCCCGCGACTCCATCTGGCCTCATGGCCGCATCGACTGGCAGTTCGTGTACCGGCCCGAAGACCACGACGACGGCCCCAAGACCTTCCTGAATCAGACGGGACGCTTCA
Source organism: Dehalococcoidia bacterium (assembly GCA_965226875.1). Classification (GTDB taxonomy): domain Bacteria; phylum Chloroflexota; class Dehalococcoidia; order Lucifugimonadales; family UBA3495; genus VXOI01. The sequence continues at coordinate 1,177,261 of OZ245439.1, forward strand.
ACGGTGAGGACGTTCTGGACATCATCTGCGGCCACCCCGCCAGCAGTTGGTTTCTGGCTGGGAATCTCTACGCCTTCTTCGTCTCCGACCAGCCGGACGAGGCGGCTACACAGGTCATCGCCGAAGACCTGCGCCGCACCGGGGGCGACGTCCGCTCGGCCATGCGTACAATTTTCCTTTCCGATTTCTTCCGCTCCGAAGAGGCCCGGAACTCCAAGGTCAAGAGTCCGGCGGAAGTTGTCGCTGGTGTGGCCCGGATGGCCGGGGCCTTCGGCGCGCCCCACTGGAGCATAGTCAACCTGGCCCTGGACGCCAGCTTCATGGGGCAGGAGATCCTGAACCCGCCCACGGTGGAGGGCTGGCACACCGGCATTGAGTGGGTGGACACCGGCACCCTGATGGAGCGGGTCAACGCCGCGGCCCTGCTCATCGGGGACCCGGCGCAGCCCGGTGTGCAGGGCATCATCCGCCGCCTGCGGGAGGCCCAGCCGGTCTACGGCCCCGGTGACCTGGTGGATGCCTGCCTGACCCTGGCCGGGGGGCTGGAAGTGTCCGAGGCCACCCGCCGGGAACTGGTGGCGTTCGCCGCCGCACGGGGTGACCTGAAATTCGAGCCGCAATACGAGGCAGCCTGCTCCGAGGAGCGGGTGGCCGAACTCTTGCAGCTCATCGTGTCTACTCGGGAGTACCAGATGGCGTAAAGGTGTGGAAAGCCAACGAATCAACCGTCTGTAAAGAGGATAATTTCCCGACATGACCACCACCGCGACCATCCGTTACAGCCACACCGTCGGCTCGCTTTCCAACCAGGGGCGGGGGTTTCAGAACCCCGTGGATGTGGCTCTGGACTCTCAGGGCGTGATGTACGTGCTCAACCGGGCCGGGCCCGAGTTACCCATCCGCCTGCCCTACAAGCGCGTTTCCATGTGTACCGTGGATGAGGAATTCCTGGGAGAGTTCGGGACCGGCGGCACTGCTTACGGCGAGTTCTGGTGGCCCAGTTCCTTGGCCTTCGATAGCCGCGACCGGCTGTACGTGGCCGACGAGGCGCTGAATCGCATCACCGTCTTTTCCACCACCGGCGAGATGCTGGGCGTTTGGGGCGAAACGGGCGCGGCTCCAGGACAGCTTGCCAGCCCTTCGTACATCGCCTGCGACGCTGACGATAACCTGCTTATTGCCGACAGCGGCAATCACCGGATACAGAAGTTCACCACCGATGGCCGGTACCTTCAAAGCTGGGGCGGCTACGGGGATGGCGATGGCCGTTTCAACACGCCGTGGGGAATCGCGCTGGACGGCGAAGGCTGTGCCTACGTGTCCGACTGGGGGAACGACCGGATACAGAAGTTCACATCCGGCGGAGAGTTCATAGAGCAGTTGCCGCGCCCCGGAACGGCGCAGCGGGAGGGCGAAGCCATCAGCCACCCGGCGGGACTGTGCCTTGACGCTGAGGGGATAATCTATGTAGCCGATTGGGGCAACGAGCGGGTGCGAGTGCTGGCGCCGCAAGGTGAGTTGTTGGCCACTTTACGGGGCGAGTCGGTAACTCCCTCTTGGGCCAACGAATACTTCCAGGCCAACCCCGAGGAAGGCTCTCTGAGGCTGGAAGCTGACTTGTCTCCCATACTGCAACCGCCTGGCGACTCCGATCTAGTAAGCGATCGCAGGGAATCAGCCAGCGTGGAAAAGCTGTTCTGGGGACCGACCGCGGTCAAAATCGATGGGCAAGGTAATCTGCTGGTGGTTGACAGTTGCCGCCACCGCGTCCAAGTCTATCGCTGGTACAGCCAGACGGGGTAGGAATGGCTCAAGACAATCAGGCATCGTTCATCCCGGGAACCGGGCCGCAGCAACGGGAAGGCATCTACTACGGCTGGTACATCGTGGTCACCGCAATGTTCATCGCGGCGGTGACCACCGGGGCACGCAACGGCTTCGGGGTTTTCGTAGTCCCGATGAGCGAAGCCTTTGAGTGGAACCGCACCACCATTTCCGTTGCCGCCGGCGTCGGCTGGTTAATGAACGGGATCACACAGCCATTTCTCGGGCACCTTTTTGACAAGTTCAACTCACGCAAGGTCATTCTCATCAGCCTGCTGATTGCCGGTCTGGCTACCGCCGGGTTGAGCCTGACCTTCCACTACCTGTTCCTGATCTTCCTGTTCAGCTTCGTGCTGTCCACTGCCATGAGCGGGGCGTCCATCGGCACCCTGGGGCCGCTGATGGCCCGCTGGTTCATGAAGCGGCGGACATTGGTGCTGGGCCTGGTGGCGTCCGGATCGTCCCTGGGTGGCTTAATACTCATTCCCTTTAGCGCATACTTGGTGGAGCTATTCAACTGGAGAGTGTCCTGGATTGCCCTGGGCTGTATCGTAACTTTTCTGGCCCTGCCCATGGGCTTCATGTTCCTTCGCAACAACCCGGCCCAGATGGGCCTGCTGCCCGACGGAGAACCGGTGCCGCCTACGGACGGCACTGCCGCCCCTCCGGCTCGACGGCGCGGTATGTTTGAGGTTGACCAGTGGCGGCAGTCTTTCCGCTCACCGCCCATCTGGAACCTCTCCGCAGCCTACACTGTTTGCGGCGTGACGGTAGGCATCATATCCGTCCACTTTGTGCCATACGCCCAGGAACAGATAGGAATTTCTCTCAAGATGGCGGGTCTGATTTTTGGCATCCTAACGGGCCTGAACGTGATGGGCGCCATCGGCGGCGGGTGGCTCGCCGATCGCTTCGGACGCAAGAACGTGCTGGGGACGGTTTACGCTGTGCGAGGCATCGCCTACCTGGTATTGATTGGCGGCCTGTTGTCGGTAGAAGCGATATTTGCGGGAGGAAGCGAAGTTGGCTACGGCGGTGTCAGCATGGCGGGAGACCCTTCGGGCCTATTCCGTGTAGACAAGTTCACCATTCCTTTCTTAGGGTCGCCGGGAGTGGCGAGCCTATGGTTCTTCGCCATTCTCGCGGGCTTTTCCTGGATTGCTAGCGTTCCGATCACCACGTCGCTGACCGCTGACGTATACGGGCTGCGAGCACTCGCTACTATCTCGGGAATTTCATTCCTCTGCCACCAGGTCGGCGCCTTCTTCAGCATTATATTGGCGGGAGTGCTTTACGACTGGACCGGCTCCTATCTCCTTCCCTTCGCCCTTGCCGGATCACTGCTGGTACCGGCGGCCATCGCTGCATACACCATCAACGAGAAGAAATACTCGGTGCGCTACGAGGCGGCCCCGGCGGCAGGTGATTAACGTTCAACGCGCTCGCACGGCACATAGAATTGCAAGTTGACCGCGCGAGAACCTAAAAGCGCCCGAGGCAAAAGCCTGCAATTCCGGGCTGGCGCTACCCCCGCCGCTGGCGCGCCCACGAGTTGCGCAGCGCCACCGTCCGGTTGAAAACCAGCGTGCCCGGCTTGGAATCAAGGTCCGCGCAGTAGTAGCCTTGCCGCAGAAACTGGAATCGATCTCCCGGCTGGCACTCGGCCAGCGACGGTTCCACCTTGGCGGTGATGACCCTGAGCGAATCGGGGTTGAGGTTGTCGGTGAACTCGCCTCCCTCAGGCAGGTCGCTGGGGTCTTCCTTAATAAACAGGTGATCGTAGATGCGGACCTCGGCGTCCAGGCAGTGCTCCACCGACACCCAGTGGGATGTGCCGCGCACCCGTCGTCCGTCGGCGGAAATGCCGCCCCGGGTTTCCGGGTCGTAGGTGCAGCGTATTTCCACAATCTCGCCGGTCGATTCGTCCTTCACCACGCCGGTACAGGTGATGTAGAAAGCGTCCTTAAGCCTGACCTCCCGGCCCGGCGATAGGCGATAGAAGCCGCGCGGCGGATCTTCGGAGAAGTCCGCTCGCTCGATATACAACGTCCGCGAGAAGGGCAGCAGGCGATGGCCGGCGCTGGCGTCCTCCGGGTTGTTCTCTGACTCGATGTATTCGACCTGCCCCTCCGGGTAGTTCTCGATGACTAGCTTCACCGGGTCAAGGACCGCCATCACGCGGGGTGCGCGGCGGTTCAGGTCTTCCCTGATGCAGTTCTCCAGGAGGGCGATGTCCGTCCAGGTGTCGCGCTTGGCGACGCCGATGCGCTCGCAGAAGTCGCGGATGGCCTCAGGGGTGTAGCCCCGCCGCCGCAGGCCGGAGAGCGTGGGCATACGCGGATCGTCCACCCGTTGACGTAGCCGCCCTCGACCAACTGGATGAGCCGCCGCTTGCTGAGCACTGTGTAGGTGAGATTCAGACGGGCGAATTCGATCTGCTGTGGGTGATAGACGTCCAGCTCGTCCAGGCACCAGTCGTACAGGACACGATGTCCCTCGAATTCCAACGTGCAGATGGAATGAGTCACTCCCTCAATGGAGTCCGATTGCCCGTGGGCGAAGTCGTACATCGGGTATATCACCCAATCGTCGCCAGTGCGATGATGGGACGTCTTCAGGATGCGGTACAGCACTGGGTCGCGCAGGTTCAGGTTGGGCGAGGCCATGTCTATCTTGGCCCGCAGCACCCGGCTGCCTTCGTCGAACTCGCCAGCCCGCATCCGCTGGAACAGATCCAGGTTCTCGCCGACGGTACGCCCGCGGTAAGGGCCATCCCGCCCTGGCTCAGTCAGGGTGCCCCGGTACTCCCGGATTTCGTCAAAGGTCAGGTCGTCAACATAGGCCCTGCCCTTGCGGATTAGGTCTACGGCCATCTCGTAAAGCTGCAGGAAGTAGTCCGATGCGTAGAACAGGTTCTCGCCCCAATCCCACCCCAGCCAGTGTACGTCTTCCAGTATGGAGTTGACGTACTCCACTTCCTCCCGGGTCGGGTTGGTGTCGTCAAAACGCATATTGCAGTGGCCACTGTTCTCGGAGGCCAGCCCGAAGTTGAGGCAGGCGGATTTGGCGTGTCCGATGTGCAGGTAACCGTTGGGTTCCGGGGGGAAGCGGGTGATGACATTGCCGCCGAACTTGCCGGTGCGGTTGTCGTCGGCGACGATGGTGCGGATGAAGTCGGAGCCCGTCGAAGTGTCAGCGTGTGCCGGTTGCGTCATTCTCAGTCCTACTCCAACCCAATGCGAAGGGGCGCACGGCTATGCGCCCCTACAAGTGTCCATTCTGCGAATGCAATGACCTATTATATTCGGAAGCAAAATTAACCTGCCGCTCCCATCTTTTGCGCCGCCAGCCGGAGGCGCGAGAGAACCCGATCCCGGCCCATGACCTCCATTGTCTCGAACAGCGGTGGCGACACGTTCCGTCCGGTGGCGGCGGTGCGCAGCAGGCCGAAGAACTGGCGTCTGGAGAGATCCAGCCGTTGCCCTGTCTCGTCCAGCAGCGATTCCAGCTTCTCGTGGCCGAAGTCATCATTGGCAGTGTTGGCGTTCAGGTCGTCCAGCGCGGCTTGGAGAGCCTGCAAAGTACTCCCTGCGTCCATGCCCTTCTGCACCAGAATCGCTCTGTCATACTCCGGCGCCAACTCACCGAAGAAGTAGGCGGTCATGTCGTCGGAGTCGTCCAGCCGCTTCAGCCGTTCCCGCACCAGCGGGGCGATGCGGCATAGGTATTCCACCTCATCGGCGTCCAGAGACCGGGGGATGTACTGCTCCATCCGCCGGGCCAGCTCTTCGGCGGGCAGGTCACGGATGTAGACGCCGTTCATCCAGAGCAGCTTGTCTTGGTCGAAGATGGCCGCCGACTTGGTGATGCGGTCAAGGGTGAAATTGTCGATGACCGTCTGGAGTGACACGACTTCTGTACTGCCGTCCAGAGACCAGCCCAACAGCACCATGAAATTGAGCAGAGCCTCGGGCAGGTAGCCCTCGTTGCGGTATTCCCCGATGGCGGTGGCGCCGTGGCGTTTGGACAGCTTGGCGCGGTCAGAGCCGGTAATCATGGGCAGGTGGGCGAATTCCGGCGGCTGGAACCCGAAGGCGCTATAAAGCTGCAAGTGGCGCGGCGTGCTGGGCAGCCATTCCTCGGCCCGCATGACGTGGCTAATTTCCATAAGGTGGTCGTCGGCCACAACTGCTAGGTGATAGGTGGGGAAGCCGTCGGACTTCAGGATGATGAAGTCTTCCTGCAAGTCGTTGCGCCACTCCACGTCGCCGCGAATCAGGTCGTGGACTCGCGTGACGCCGGACTCCGGCATGGCGAAGCGGACGACGCGGGAGTCGTCATCCACCGGCTGCCCAGCCACGGCCCCGGCCCGGCCCTGGCGTCGGCAGTTGCATCCGCTGCCTGCCCCGGACTCGCGGTTGGCCCGCCGCAGCCTTTCCAGTTCCTCGCGGCTGCAATAGCAGTAGTAAGCGTTGCCCTGGTCGAGAAGCTGCTCCGACAGACGCTGATAAATCTCCAGGCGGTTCGACTGCTCATAGGGAGCATGAGGGCCCTCAACTTCGGGGCCCTCGTCCCAGTCGATGTTGAGCCAGCGCAAACCGTCTAGGATGGCCTCAATTGCGCCGTCCACGAACCGCGTCTGGTCGGTGTCCTCGATGCGAACAATGAACTTCCCGCCGTGGTGGCGGGCGAAGAGCCAATTGAACAAAGCGGTGCGGATGTTGCCAATGTGGGGCTGCCCCGTAGGGCTGGGGGCGTATCTGACGCGAACCTCGGCAACCAAATCTGGTACTCCCTAAGCAAAGGAACTGCCTTCATTGTAGCACGATTATGGGCATTGCTTGAACGGAAAACGGCGGGCCGCCCGCAAAGAACGCACTTCAAGGGGCAACCACTCCGGAATGTCGCCTGACGCTCTCCGCCCGCCGCCGTGGTATGCTATGCCAAACTCAGTTCTGGAGGAATGTCCCGCCATGACCGCCAGCCCCAACGTCAGAATCGAGCGCGACTCCATGGGCCAGATGGAAGTGCCCGCCGACGCTCTCTACGGTGCATCCACCATGCGCGCCGTGCTGAACTTCCCCATCAGCAACCTGCGCTTCCCGCGCACCTTCATCCGCGCCCTGGGCCTCATCAAGCAGTCCGCCGCCCGCAGCAACATGGCCCTGGGCCTGCTGGACGAGCGCACCGGCAACGCCATCGTCGCCGCGGCCCAGGAAGTCATTGATGGACAGCTCGACCGTCACTTCGTGCTGGACATTTTCCAGACCGGCTCCGGCACATCTACTAATACCAACGCCAACGAGGTCATCGCCAACCGGGCCAGCCAACTTCTGGGCGGCGACCTCGGCTCCCGGCTGGTCCATCCCAACGACCATGTCAACATGGGCCAGTCGTCCAACGACGTCATCCCCACGTCCATTCACCTGGCTGCGCTGCTCGCCATCAAGGAAGACCTGATTCCCGGACTTGAAACGCTGGCGACCGAACTGGAGCGCAAGTCCGAGGAATTCTGGCCCATCATCAAGACCGGCCGCACCCACTTGCAGGACGCCACCCCGGTGCGGCTGGGGCAGGAGTTCCTGGGCTACGCCGGACAGGCCCGCTACAGCATCCAGCGGATGGAGAGGGCGCAGAAGGCACTGGCCGAAGTGGCCTTGGGAGGCACCGCCGTCGGCACCGGCGTCAACACGCACCCGGAGTTTTCCGCTCGCACCTGCGCCTTCGTGTCCGAGGCAGCCGGGGTAGAAATCCGCGAAACGGGCAATCACTTCCAGGCTCAGTCCTCTCTGGATGCCTTGGTTGAGGCCAGCGGTGAGCTGAAGACCGTTGCCATCAGCCTGCACAAAATAGCCAACGACATTCGTTTTATCGCCTCCGGCCCCCGCGCCGGCTTGGGCGAAATCTCCCTGCCTGAGGTGCAGCCAGGTAGTTCGATAATGCCGGGCAAGATCAACCCTGTGATTGCCGAGTCGGTGGTGCAGGTGGTGGCCCAGGTGGTGGGGAACGACGCCGCCGTCACGCTGGCCGGACAGGGGGGCTACTTCGAGCTGAACACCATGATGCCTGTGGCAGCCCACAACATCCTGGAGTCCATCGCCCTGTTGTCGGCCTCGGCCAACAACTTCGCCGACCAGTGCGTGAAGGGCATTGAGGCTACCACCGTTGGCCCGGACATGGTAGAGAAGGGCCTGATGCTTGGCACGGCCTTGGCCCCGGCCATTGGCTACGACGACGCCGCCGCCATCGCCAAGGAGGCCAACGCCACCGGCGCCACCATCCGCGAGATGGCGAAAGAAAAAACCGAGCTATCCGACGCCGAACTGGATACCCTGCTCAACCCCGAGGGCATGACCGAACCCGGCGTAAACATGGGGGGCGGCGGGGGCTAGAAGCGCTCGCCCGCTTGCGGCACGATTTGCAGACGAAGCATGGGGCTACCACAGCGGTAGCCCCTGATTTTTCCGGGATGAGTTGGCATACCGGAAATTGAGCCGCCAGCCGCTGCGCTATTTCTCATCCCATAGCGGCAGGTTCTGCTCAATGGCGGCGCTGAGGCAGTTGGGGCAGCGTTGGTCTTGGGCGTGCCCTTCGGCCGGGTAGAGGTTTTCGCCCCGCAGTCCACAGAGAAAGTCCGGCATGATTTCCTCGATGCCAACCTGCAACAGGTAGTGCACTTTCCCCGTCCTGCGCTCGAAAGCCCACCACCAAGGCGTTTGCCCGGCTGCCATTTCGTTGAGGGAAGCCTTGAAGTCGTCCTCCCAGCCGTCGCCGGGCAGTTCCACCAGCCAGCGACCCGTCGCAGACTCCTGGTCGCGTTCCGCCTTCAGACTGCCCCTGCGGATGTATTCGCGGATGCCCCGCTGGGACACATTCAGGCGGCGGGAGGCTTCCTGAATTGTAACCTTCTCCATAACCATCTCCGAAGAAAAGTGAACGCAGAAAGCGCAGAATTAAGCTAGACGACGATTGCCGGATCTTCGATGGTGTCGGCCAGAGAGCCGCCCGGCGGCACCATTGGGTAGACGTTGGTAGCCTGGTCAACCACGAACTCGATGAGAAACGGGCCGTCATGGGCTTTGGCCTTTCGTAGCGCGGGCAGCACCTCCTCCTGCTCCGACACCCTCACCGCGCCCACGCCGTAGGCCTCGGCCAGTTTCATGTAGTCGGGCCCCGGCACCGGCACTGCCTTCAGGTGATTGTCAAAATACATCTCCTGCCACTGCCGCACCATCCCCAGGTGCCCGTTGTTGATGAGGGCATACTTGACGGGCAGCTTCTCCTCGGCGGCGGTGATCAGTTCCTGGAGGGTCATCTGGAAACCGCCGTCGCCCGCGATGCTCCACACCGTGGCCTCGGGGCGGGCCGCCTGCATCCCCAGGGCGGCCGGCACCTCGAATCCCATCGCACCCTGACCGCCCGACGAAACGAAGGTGTTGGCCACATTGAACGACAGGAACTGGGCGGCCCACATCTGGTGCTGCCCGACGCCGGTGACCACCATGGCTCCCGGGTCCTCCTGCAACAGGTGGTTCAGACCCGACATTACGTGCTGGGTTTGTAACTTGTCCGACGGCGGGATGGCCAGCGAGGGGTGCTCCCGGCGCATCCGGTTGATGTGCTCCATCCAGTTGGAGCGCGGCGTGTGGGAAACCAGGGGCGTCAGGGCCTGGAGCACCGCCTTGGCGTCGCCGGGGAGAGCCACTTCCACGGGTACGTTGCGCCCTATCTGGGTGGGTTCGATGTCCACGTGGATGATGCGGGCATGGGGAGCGAAGGTTGACGCCCGCCCGGTAACGCGGTCGTCGAATCTCATGCCGACACCTACGATCAGGTCGGCCTCGTCCACTGCTATGTTGGCCCAGTACATCCCGTGCATCCCCAGCATCCCCAAGTTCAATGGGTGGACGCTGGGGAAGCTGCTCAGGCCCAGCAGCGTGGTGATGACCGGGATGCCGGTGGTCTCGGCCAGGCCCCGCAACTGTGCTGTCGCTCCCGAGGCCAGGACGCCGTGACCACTGATGATGAGCGGACGCTCGGCCTCGTTGATCAGGCGGGCGGCGGCCTGCAAATTTCCTTTCGTCTCTGCGCTCAGGTCAGGGTACCGCAGCGGCGTGACCTCCGGGAATTCCGCATCAGCCATTTCCAGTTGAACGTCTCGGGGAATGTCAATGAGCACCGGGCCGGGCCGTCCCCCCTGTGCGATGGCGAAGGCTTCGCGGATGGTCGGGGCCAGGTCATTAGCCGACATGACCATGAAGCTCTTCTTGGTGCAGGTGGCGGTGATGGAGCAGATATCGCACTCCTGGAAGGCCTCGGAACCGAGGGCGGTTCGAGCCACTTGGCCAGTGATGGCGACCATCGGGACCGAGTCGGCCTTTGCCCCCATGATGCCGGTGACCAGGTTGGTTGCTCCGGGGCCGGAGGTGGCGACGCAAACGCCCACCTTGCCGCTGACCCGCGAGTAGGCGTCGGCGGCGTGGGCCGCAGCCTGCTCGTGGCGCACCAAAATGTGCCGCAACTGCGGATAGGCCCAGAGCGCATCGTAGAAAGGGAGGATGGCGCCTCCCGGATGTCCGAAAAGGATTTCGACGCCCTCCCGGATGAGACTCTGGCAGATGATTTCCGCGCCTTTCAACTTACCTTTGGCTTCCAATGCAGCGCCTCCACATTATCTGACATTCCCTGCCAGAGAAGGGTGCGAGGAGAGCCGCCGACCGGCAATAAAAAAGGCCCACCCCAACATAGGGGCGGGACTTTAACTATTCCCGCGGTACCACCCTATTTGTCCCGATACTATCAGGACCTCTCTTGCAGGCACAATCATGCCTCGTCGTTGCTAACGGGCGACGAACCCCGGCCTTGCTTACTCGACCCTGTGTCTTTAAGGACTTTCAGCCGGCGGCTCCGGAGGGATTTTCGTTCAGGTTCGATGCGCCTGCTTCCACCATACCAGGCTCGCTTTGCCCGAGGACCTGACCTACTCGTCTCCATCACAGCTTTTGCCGAAAGTTATCACAGCGGCCCCGGCCTGTCAACAACCTGATTTTGATGCCAGGGCCTTTGATCCTCCCTCCAATGTATATGGCCGAGGCGCCGGTGAAATCCTGGGATGACGCAATGCTCCCTCGCTAACGGGGACGCCCTCACCCTAACTCTCCCCCGGAGGGAGAGGGAACAATCGAAAGGCGCTGATTTCGATATTCCATAGTTTGCGAATCTGGGTGGCGTTCTCTGAGCGTATGCTACTATTGGCGAGAAGAATTGGCTATACGAGCGATATGAACCGCGACAGAGATACATTCCAGCCACTCGCAGACCTGCAACCTGAACCCGGCGGCAGCCCGGAAGACGCTTTCCCGCATCATTCCACCTACCCGCCCCCGTTCAGCCCGCCGCCGCCGTCGGCCCCTTCCGAGTTCCTTACCGCCCAGTGGATGCCCCCTGCACCTGCATCTGCTAAAGTTCCCCGCCCGGCGTTTGCCCTCCCACCTCCCTCCGCGCCCGGCGAATTTCTGTCCGCCCAGTGGCTGGAGAGCGCGGCCTCGGACCCGGAATCCCCCCAGCCGGAAACGGACGTGTTCGCCGACGCACTGCCGGAGACAGTCCAAAACGCCGGTGATTTGGAGCGGTTGGCATCAGATACCCCGCGATTCGATGGCTCATTGCCCCTCGCGGAAGAAAAGCCATGGGATGTGTGCCAGGATACGCCTGTACGGATTCGGGGCGTGCCTCTGGCTCGCGGCGAGGAAATCGTCCAGGTGTTCCTGCCCAATGAGGGCTTGTCCGCATCCGTTCCGGCATCCGGCCAGGCGATGATACTCACCAGCCGACGCTTGATAGCCTTCAGGGGGGTTGAGGGATTCCGGGATACGCATTTTGCCCTGACTTCTGAAATCTCCCAGTGCTCCGTCCGCACAGGCCAGCGCAATTGGGGTGCCATACTGCAAGGCCTGATGATTATGGTCGGGGGGGCCTTCCTATATCTGGCCGTGGGCTACTGGCTGGCTGGCCGGGTCAGCGGTCCCAACGTCCCGGTGCTGAACATCGACGTCGCGCCGCTGATCGCCCTGCTGATTGTCCTGGCAGGGCTGCTGTTATTGATGCAGAACTACTTCACGCGGCCTGCCGGAGCGGTGATATTCCACGGCGAGGGAGTGGAGATAGCATTTCCATTCCGCAGTTCACTGGATTTGAGCCAAGTGTACGAATTCGTGAACGAGGCCCACGCCGCACGGCGGCGAGCAGATTCGGAAATGCCTTGAAGGTTCCCTCTCGCCCCCGGCTGCAGGGTTAGGGTATGGGCGGCTCCCGAGGAATTCAGCCCAGCGGCAGACCCGGCTCCACGTCCAGTTCCAGCGGCCACTGTTCGCCGCGCCGGTACTGATAATAGGCGCAGGTTGCCACCATCGCCCCGTTGTCGGTGCAGAGTATGGGAGGCGGGATGATTACCGGCAGGGGAGAACGCCGCAGAATCTCCTCGCGGAGCCTCGCGTTGGCGATGACTCCGCCGCCCAGCACCAGCCCCTTGACGCCGTACTTGCGGGCCATATCCACCAGCTTGGCCGAAATCACGTCCACCACCGACTCTTGGAAGGCGGAGGCCAATTCGCGAACGACAGCCTCGGTTGAGGCGCCGTTCGGCGCCGCTTCCGAGTCGGCCAGATACACGCGGCGCTCCTGCGCCATGTGAAGCAGGGCCGTTTTCAGGCCGCTGAAGCTGAAGTCGTGGGTGTCGCGCATCCAGGCGCGAGGCAGGGACACTTCCCCCAGCGCCCCTTTGGCCACCCGCTGGATTTCCGGCCCACCCGGAAATCCCAGCCCCAGGATGCGGGCAGCCTTGTCGAAAGCCTCGCCTGCGGCGTCGTCGCGGGTACGGCCCACCAGCCGGTAATCGCCGTGCCCCTCCATCAGCAACAGATCGGTGTGGCCTCCCGACGCCACGAGGCAGGCCAGGGGAAAGCCGGGGTCCTCCGCCGGATTGGCGGGTGACAGCCAGGAAGCATAGACATGGGCCTCCAGGTGATTGACGCCGATGAGGGGCTTTCCGAGAGTGAAGGCGATGGCCTTGGCGGCGTTCAGCCCGGTTATCAGCGACCCGGCCAGCCCCGGCCCGTAGGTGGCTGCCACCACGTCGATGTCCTCCAGCCCCATACCGCAGGACACTACGGCCTGCTCCAGCACGGGCGTCAGGTCGCGCACATGCTGCCGCGAGGCCACCTCCGGCACTACCCCGCCGTACCGGGAATGCAACTCCGCCTGCGACGAGATGATGTTGGAGCGCAACACCCGCCCGTCTTCCACAACACCGGCCGCAGTCTCGTCGCAGGAAGTCTCGATGCCCAGGATCTTTAAACCCATGTCCGGTGCCGCCTGTGGGTAGGATTATGCACCCTTTATAACTATGCACCCTGCATACAAGTATGACTTGTTACCCCTAGCTTATCCACTGGTGAGAATTGCCCTGGAAAACGGATTTTTTAATTCTTCCTCTTCCTTGAGGGAGAGGGAACAATTGAGAGACCCTGGCCTTGGAATTGGGCCAACTTTACACCCCCTGCGGGCCAATGCTATCATCCGGTCGGTTAGATAATTCCAAGTTCGTCAGACTGGCACGGAATATCGGAGGGAACGCAAGAAAATGGAAGCCGGAGACTCATGGAGATGGGGCGTACTTGCCATATTCCTGATACTTTCGGCCTTCTTCTCGGCCTCTGAAACGGCGTTCATCGCCCTGCCGCGGGCGCGACTGCTTCACTTGGTAAAGACCCGACGGGCGGGCGCAGGCCGGGTTTCCCGTCTCATTCAGCACCCTGAACGTTTCCTTGCCACAGTGCTCCTTAGCAACAACCTCGTGAACACCGCCGCCGCCGTCCTCGCCACGATACTCGTCGTAGAAATTATTGGCGACCCGCTGGTGTCGGCTCTCGTGTCCACCATAGGCATCACCATACTCCTGCTCCTGTTCTGTGAAACATTACCCAAGACCATCGCGTGGCGCCGCTCGGAGGGGGTTGCGTTCTTCGCGTCCCGCCCCCTGTTTTTAGTGGGAGTGGCGCTTTCGCCGGCCGTTTCCCTGCTTCAATGGTTCACCACCATGACCAGCCGAGCCTTGGGAATTACCGGTTCTTCCCACATGGTAGGTGAGGAAGAGATACGCACTCTCATCGCCGCGGGAGCCCAGACAGGGACCGTCGAGGCCGACGAGGCCGACCTGCTGGAAAACGTGTTCCGGTTCGGTGACTGGCAGATGCGCGAGGTCGCAACCCCGCGCACGGAAATCGTCTGGCTGGAAAAGGGAGCGACGCTGACCGAGTTCCTCGATGTCTACCGGGAATACAGCCACACGCGCTTCCCGGTCTACGAGGGGAGCAAGGAGAATGTGGTGGGAATACTTTCGGTCAAGGACGTTCTTACCAGGTTGAGTTCCGATCGGATAGAGCCGGGCGACGACGTTACCACCCTTCTGCGCGAGGCCTATATCGTTCCTGAGACCAAAAGCGTCAGCGACACCTTCGCCGAAATGCGCAAGGCCAGGCACACCGTGGCGCTGACCTTCGACGAGTTCGGCGGCATCGCCGGACTGGCGACGACCAAGCAGCTTCTGGAGGTCATCGTAGGGCAGGTGGGCGACGAGGGCCAGGCCCCGGAAGAGGTGTTCACGCACCTGGGAGGAGACAGCTACTTGGTTGACGCCGCAGTAGGCATCTCGGAGATTAACGATGAGCTGGGTCTGGAGATACCGGAGGGCGATTACCAGACCCTTGCCGGCTTCATGCTTCACCAACTGGGCCGCATCCCCGAATCCGGCGACTCGGTGAAGTATGGTGACATGACCATTACGGTCAAGGTGATGGACGGGGTGCGGATAGACGAGGTGCAATTGATGCGGGTTCCGGTGGGAGCCGCCGAGGAAAGGCGGTGAGATTCTACCTGGTCCGGCACGGCGAAACCGAATGGAACAAGCTGGGCAAGTTCCAGGGACTAACCGATGTGTCCCTCAATGAACGAGGCTTCTCTCAGGCCAGGGACTCCGCCCGTGCCGCTCTCGGCTGGGAGCACTCCGCCATCTATGCCAGTTCGCTGACCCGCACCGTGCAGGTCGCCGAGGAAATCCGCAAGCTCTCCGGCGCGCCCGTCGTAACCGACCCCGATCTGCGCGAGTTGAGTTTGGGCGACCTGGAGGGCGTTACCGGGGCCGAGATGCGGGCCGGGTGGCCGGAAGTCTACAGCGCCTGGCGCGAAAACCCTGCCGATGTGGCCATGCCCAACGGCGAGACGCTGGCCCAGTTGCAGGAGCGGGCATGGCAGTCCATCCTGGAAATTGAGCGGGTTCACCATGACGTGCCGGGGGTGGTGGTGGTGTCCCACAACTTTACCATCCGTACCATCATCTGCACTGTCCTCGACATCCCACTGTACAATTTTCACCGGATGTCGCTGGGCCTCGGCTCTCTCTGCACCTTCGAGAGCGACGGGAATGGCCGCCGTCTGATTACCTACAACTGCAACAGCCACCTTTCGCCCGAGAACCGGTAGCCGCGCCGCCATGGCCGCGCCGTCCGGCTTGGAGCGGCAGGTTGCCGCCTCCCTGCGTCGCGCCGGGTTCCCGCCCGGTAACGTGACGCTGGTGGTGGCGGCCTCCGGCGGCCCCGACTCCACCGCCCTGCTCCGCAGCCTGCACCGCCTGCGCGACGAATGCCGTCTTACGCTCCATGTAGCCCACCTCAACCACGATTTTCGCGGGGTAGAGGCCGACCACGACGCCTCCTTCGTCCAACGCCTTGCTGACGGCCTCGGCCTGCCGTGCAGCATTGACAAGCAGGACCCCATCGCCTACCAGAGGCAGCGCGGCGTTTCATCCTTCGAGCAGGCTGCCCGCGAAATGCGCTATGCGTTCCTGTCTGCCGTGGCCTCATCTGCCGGTGCGGTCGCTATAGCGTTGGGACACACCGCTGACGATCAGGCCGAGACGGTGCTGCTCCACTTGCTTCGCGGTTCAGGGCTGCACGGATTGCGCGGCATGGATGAATTATCCCAATGGCCTTGGCCGGAACCCAATCCGGGCCCGCTGCTGTTCCGCCCCCTGCTTGGTGCCGGAAAGACAGACACCGCCGCCTACTGCCGAGCCCTGGGCCAGACCTACCGCGAGGACTCCGGCAACTATATGTGGCGCTTCACCCGCAACAAGGTACGTCTCGACCTGATGCCCAAGCTGGCGCGCGATTACAACCCTCGAGTCCGCGAGGCGCTGGCCCGCCTCTCTCGCGCCGCCTCCGAAGACCTTGACTTCATCGAGGGGGAGTTGGCCCGCCAGTGGCCCGGCATAGCCCAGGAAAGGGAGGGCGCGGTGAGTTTCCCCATTTCAGCCCTCATCGCCCTCCATCCGGCGTTGCAACGCCACGCGCTGCGCCGCGCCTACGCCGCCATCGCGGGAGACGCCCGCAGCTTGAGCGAGAGCCACCTTGATGCAATGTTGTCGCTGTTGCGGCGCCAGCGCGGCGGCCTTTCACTGGATTTGCCCCGCGGCGTCCGGGCGCGGCGCGAGGGTGAAAGGATAGAGCTGACCTGCAACGCCGAACTGCCGAAGTTCCCCAGGCTTAGCAGCGAGTATGAAATTGGCCTCCCCGGTCACCCGGGTGAGGAAAGATGCCACGACGTCGGTGGCTGGAGGCTGACCTTGCAGGTCGTTGAACCGGGCCATCCCAACCCCTTTCCCGGCCCGAATCCGCCGCATTTGACCGCCCGCCTGAACCGCGATGCGCTGGGAGGCGCAGCCACGGTACGAACACGCCGCCCCGGCGATCGTTTCCAGCCCTCGGGCATGACTGGAACCAAGAAACTGCAAGACTTCTTTACAGACGCCAAAATCCCCCGCGACCAGCGCGACGGCATCCCGCTGCTGGTCTGCCAGCGCGGCATCGCATGGGTCGTCGGCCATCGGGTGGCTGCCTGGGCTGTTGCTGATGATGAAGCAGTGGCGGTGTGCGCGAGTCTTTTGCCGCTAGACGCTACGGCCTAGAAGTCTGGCCGGAAAGCCATTGGCCGGGTTTTGCGTTACGCAAAGCAGACGTATTCCAGTCTGATATGGCATGATAGTGCACGTAATACGTTGCAGCACCCACTATTTAATCGATAATCGACGTTAAGAAAACGACGGCTTGGGGAGAATCGGGGTTTCCGGCCAGACTTCTAGGCCGGTTCGGACTGACCGCTGTGGCGGAAATGGCTGAGGCCACTAAGCTCCCGCCATCGAATCATGGAGGCCATACGGGTTGCCATTAATTGATAGTGCGGCTTCCAATCACGCCGGGAGGCGCGTCATCCTCGCGTCATTTCAGGGTTTCGCGGAATGCTAATCTGCCGCGTCCAGGTTGCCACGATTGCGGCGGGTTGGTAGCATTGCGGCAATTCGCCAGCGGGAGGGCTGTTATGGACTTGGGACTGACCGGCAGAGTAGCCATCATCGGGGGCGGCAGCAAGGGACTGGGACGCGCCTGCGCTGATTCGCTGGCCCAGGAGGGCGCCAATCTGGCGATATGCAGCCGCAACGCCGAGGAATTGGAGCAGGCCGCCAGCGAGATTCGCGCCGCCACCGGCGCCGAGGTTCTGGCGGTTCCCGCCGACCTCTCCCGGCTGGAAGACATCCAGCGGCTGGTCCAGTCCGCAGTTCACCACTACGGGCGACTGGACATCGCGGTTGCCAACTCCGGCGGCCCACCGGCGGGACGCGCTACGGATACCTCCGAGGAGACTTGGAGCCAGTCAATAGATATGGCCCTGTCTTTCTTTATTCGCATGGGCCGCGAGGCCACGCCCCACATGAGAGAACAGAAGTGGGGCCGCATCGTCAACATTCTGGCATCCACCGTCTACCAGCCAATAGACAACCTCGTGACCTCCGGCGTTACCCGGATGGGAGCGGTGGCCTACGCCAAGAGCCTGGCCGACGAGGTGGGGCGCGACAACGTATTGGTGAACAACGTCGCCCCCGGATTCCTTATGACGGAGCGGATGCGCCACATCTTCGAGACCCGTTCCAGCGAGACCGGGCAACCCCTCGATTCGGTGCTGGAAGCGGGAGCTTCCCGTATCCCGGTGGGCCGTTTCGGGCGCCCCGAAGAACTGGGCGACTTTGTGGCCTACCTCTGCTCCGACAAGAACACCTACGTGACCGGCACGACCATCCTGGTCGACGGCGGCGTGGTGCGGTCGGTGATGTAAGCTCCCGAATAGACCAGTGACGGCACAGGGGCAGGGTTTTAATCCTGCCCCTCTTTTGTGTCCGGTTTTCCGGCCCGATTGCTACTTATTATTACTTGAGGTTCTGGTCGAACCAGGCCATTGCCTTGTCCCAAGCGTCTTGAGCCGCTTCGGGGCGGTAGCTGCCGCGCGCCTCGCAGTGGAAGCCGTGGCCCGCGCCGGCGTACTGGTGGAACTCGTGGGCCTTGCCCTGGCGGGTCATTTCCGCGTCTATCTCGTTCACGAAGTCCGGTGTCGGGTTGGCGTCCTCCTCCCCGAACAGCCCCAGCACCGGGCAGTTGATGCTGGCCGTCTGCTCCAACGGCGTCTGGCCGTCGCCCAAGGCCACACCGATGTTGCCGCCGTAGAAAACCACCGAAGCAGACAGGTCAGAGACGTTGCAGGCTCCCAGATAGGCCACGCGCCCGCCGAAGCAGAAACCGACGATGCCTATCTTGCCGTTCACGGAGGACTGCCCTTTCAGATAATTCACCGCGGCGTTGACGTCGGCCAATATGCCCGCGTCGGTACACTGTTGCATCCACCCGACGGCCGTTTGCAGCTCCTCGTGCAACCCTGCGATCATCGACCCTTGGCGGTGGAACATGGCCGGGGCCAGTCCCACGTATCCCTGGGAGGGGAGCCGGTCGGTAACTGCCTGGATGTGAGAGTTGACGCCCCAGATCTCCTGAATCACCACGACGGCGGGGTGGCTGCCGTTACCCTCCGGTTGGGTCAGATACCCTTCCATAGTGCTGCCATCGTCAACATTGATGTCAACCCAGCTTGCCGGCATTATTGCTCTCCTGCTTATGATGTGGGGTGGCCGCTGAAATTCTAACATGGCGGAAGGGCGTACACTCGCCTCCGTCGATTGCCTCGGGCCCCTCAATTTTCCCTACCCTAAGTAGGGTCAGGTTGAGGGTGAAATGCCGGGAATAAACTATGGTCGACCATGAACGGGTACGCCCCGCCTCAACCCTTCCTCGGAGGGAGAGGGAACAGAAAAGAGACCCTTTCCCGGCTGACTACCCTTGCAGCACGGGTGGGCGGCGCCCCTGGGACGGCGACACGCCTTCGTAGGCCGCTGCTACCTGGAACAGCAGCTCCTCGCGGAACCCGGCGGCGATAAATTGCAGCCCGATGGGCAGGCCCGCGCCGTTCAGCCCGCAGGGGACGGTTATCGCTGGATGTCCTGTGGCGTTGAAGGGGCTGGTGTTGCGCGAAACCAGGCTGGAGCCGGGGCCGCGTACACGGTGCGTCGCCCCGTTGTGTTCGACGTAGGGGTCCTCTATGCGCGGGGCGCACAAGGGAGTGGTCGGTGTGACGATGAAGTCCACGTCCTGCAACACACGGGCGTAGTCCTCCTGTATCAGCCGCTGCGCCTTCATTGCCTTGGAGTAGTGATGGCCGAGGACGAACTGGCCGCCCAGCGTGCGATACAGCACGTCCGGCCCGTAGTCGTTGCGGCTGGCCCGCAGAAACGGCTCGTGGGTGACGATGGCGTCGGACATGGCGGCCATGCGAACCGCGCCGATGTACTTCATCGCTGGCAACTCCACCGGCACCGATATGGCGCCCAGTTCCTCCAGGGCGGCCATGGCCCGGTGGGTCGCTTCCTCCACGTCCGGCTCCAGGTCCTCGAAGTAATAGTTGGAAGGCACCCCCATCCGCAGGCCGCGGACGCCTCGGCCCAGCCCTGCGGAGTAGTCGGGCACCGGCACCGGCACCGTGCTGGGGTCCAGTGGGTCATATCCGGCGATGGCCTGGAGCAGGATGGCGCTGTCGGCCACCGAGCGGGTCATCGGGCCGATGTGGTCGCCGTTGAAGCTGGTTACCAGCAGTCCGCGCTGGCTGACCCGTCCGAAGGTCTGCTTCAGCCCAACCACGCCGCAGAACGAGCCGGGCAGCCGCACTGAGCCGCCCAGGTCGGTGCCCAGCGATGCAAACGTCACCTCGGCGGCCACGTTGGCCCCGCCGCCGCCGCTGGAGCCGCCGGGGATGTGCTCCGTGCCCCACGGGTTGCGCACCGGGCCGAAGTGGGGGTTGTTGGAGGTGGCCCCGGCGGCGAATTCCTCCATGTTCTCCTTGCCCAAGATCACCGCCCCGGCCGTCCGGCAGCGTATTGCCACCTCCGCGTCCTCGTCTGGCACGTAGTCCGCCAGCACCCTGGCGCCCAGCGTAGTCAGGATGCCGGCGGTGGCCAGGTTGTCCTTCAGCCCAATGGGGATGCCCTGCAACGGCCCCTTGAATTCGCCGCGGGCGATGGCCGCTTCTTCTTCCCGCGCCTGGGCCATGGCTTGGTCGCCCAACAGGGTGATGAAGGTGTTGAGGGTCGGCTGCAGCTCCTCGGCCCGTGCCAGTGCCGCCTCGGTCAGCTCAACGGGCGACACCTCCCCTGCGCGAATCCTGGGCGCGAGTTCGGCTATCGTTGAAGACAGAAGTTCGTTGCCTGCCATGCTATTCACCCCCTTCTTTCCGCGCCTGCGACTCATCGGCGGCGGGCATTCTCAGCAGCCGTCCCGACATGGCATCAGAAAGGTCCAGGTCGTCCAGAATCGCCAACTGTTCCATGTAGTAGTCAACTTCCGGTCGAACCAGCTCCAGTTCCTCTGCCGACAGCTCGAACCCGTTGTAATCGCGGATGATTGCCTGCAAGGTCTCGTTGGAAACACTCATGCGGCGCTCCTGCCTTTCTGTTTCGGTTTGGCCTGTGGGTGTCAGGAGAATAGTTCACAACCCCACCGACGGGGCGAGTGTAGGACAAGGGCAAGGCAAACGCAATCCGGGGCCTGTGACTGCTTTCACAACGCGGACGGCCTCCGTGCTGCCGGAAAGTATCTGCTAAATTAAGAGTATCCTTGCAGACATCATTGCAATCGTATTCTTACCATGTAATATTGAGAGGCCCTACCCTGTATTATTGAGACCTACCCTGTATTATTGAGACCTACCCTGTATTATTGAGACCTACCCTGTATTATTGAGACCTACCCTGTATTATTGAGATAGGTTGTGGTGACAGCGCGGCTTTCAATGCCGTGAGTTGAGAAATAGCGGTCCGGCATTTGAAGGCCGCCGCCCGCCGGAGGCAGATTTGCGGAACCTGGCCAACTTTCTGGTCCACCTTTTTGGGCGATCCGAAGGCACGGAGAGGCCCCGGCTCTCCGTGGCCCATGACCGTTGCCTGTACTGCGAGGAGCCAATCAAAGATTCGCACTCCTACGTTACGGCGCGAGTCTGCCCCTTCTGCCGGTTCCACTACACCATCACTGCCCGCGAGCGCATAGATCTGCTGGCCGACAGTGGCACTTTCAAAGAGACCCACAAATACCTGAGTTCCGTGGCGCCGTTGTCCTTCGCCCAACGCGGACGCTACGGACAACTGCTGTCCCAGGACCAAAACCGCACCGGCTTGACCGAGGCGGCAGTTACCGGGCGGTGCAAGATTGACGACGAAGATGCCATGCTCATCGTCCTCGACTTTTCCTTCATGGGCGGCACTATGGGAAGCGTAGTCGGAGAAAAAGTGGCGACCGCCCTTGAAACCGCTGCCAAGGGCGGCATTCCGGTCATCGCCGTGGTCTCCGGTGGCGGTGTGCGGGTGCAGGAGGGTGTGCTATCCCTGATGCAGATGGCCAAGACTGTGACCGCAGCCAACAAGCTGCGGGACGAGGGAGCGCCCTTTATCGTGGTGCTGGCCAATCCCTCCACCGGGCAGGCTTACGCCAGCTTCGCCAACCTGGCCGACGTGATCCTGGCCGAGCCCAGGTCGCTGATCGGCCTGTCGCCGTTGCGCACGCTGCGAGAAACCTCCACGATACCCCTTCCGCTGGGCGCTCACACCGCCGAGGCCCACGTGGGCCACGGGCTGCTGGACAACGTAATAGACCGCGAGGCCCTGCGGGCGCGGGTGTCAGCCCTGCTCCGCATATTGCAGTGCCACAAGCAGGACCAAAACAAGGATGACAAAGCCCGGAATTTCGACCTGCTCAGGGCGGCAGATGAAGAGTGCGCCCAAGTGGAGCCGTGGGATGCCCTCTCCGCAGTTCGCCACTCGGAGCGTCCGGCATCCGCCACCTACTTCCGGCAGATTCTGGATCCCTTCATCGAGCTCCGGGGCGACCGGCTCAACAGCGATGACCGCTCGATAGTGGCCGGTGTTGGCTACCTGTGCGGGCAGCCGGTGGCGGTCATCGGGCAGCAGCGGAGGCCTTTGGCAGAGGGTGAGCGTTACCATGTCTACCCCGATGGGCTTCGGAAGGCGCTGCGGGTGATCAACCTGGCTTCTCGCTTCAAGCTGCCCCTGATAACCTTGGTGGATACTCAGGGCGCGGACCCAGGGCTGGAGGCCGAGGAGCAGGGCATCGGCAACGCCATCGCCCGCACATTGTCGGCCATGCTGGACGTGCCGACGCCCATAGTTTCGGTGGTCATCGGCGAGGGCGGCAGCGAGGGCGCCCTCGCCCTGGGTCTGGCCGACCGCATCCTGATGCAACAGTATGCCATCTACTCCCCCATATCCATGAATCACAACCTGGCCGGCGCCTTCCACGAGCCATTGCTGGACCGCGAGGCTGCCGACGCGCTGATGCTCACCGCCCAGGACTGCGTGGATCTGGGCATTGCCGACCGGGTCATTCCGGAGCCTGAGGGCGGGTCCCACATGGACCCTCGGGCCGCCGGCACCGCCCTGCAAGGCAGCATCCTACGGGAGTTTGGAAAGCTCAACAAGATGTCGCAGGGAAAGCTGATGAAGCGGCGCTACGGCAAGTTCCGGAGCATGGGTGAGGGCAGCGAATACTCGCAGGAGGCCATGACGCGAGAAGTGGAATTGCTGATGAGCATAACCGCCGGCGAACGCCTTCCGGCCCGAGCTTCCAGAAAAAAGCAAACGGAGCCGGAACCCCACGAAGCCTCTGGCCTGAGTACCGACTAGGGAATTCCCTCGTATATTCCCTCTCTCTTAAGGAGAGAGTTAGGGAGAGGGTGTCTCCGGTTGCGGGTCGGAGCCGTTGCCCGTCCCCCGTTTACGTTCTTCCTGAGCGTGTCGAAGGATGAACTGCTGAGGGTGTGATTGCCCACTGCGAAAGAAACCCGCTCATGGTTCGACGATCTCAGCACGAGCGGGATTCGATACTGCCAGTGGAAATGCCCTGAATCTACGCCGCCTCGCGTCCAAACTCCCGCAAGCTGCGGCGCAGTTCTGCGGCGATGTCCGAGTATTCTTCCCGAACCTCTTCGTCGGCCAGCACCGTGGGCATCGTGTTGTTGCGGTACGAGGAGCGCAGGGCCATGCTGCCCAGATAGGGGGCGCCCACTTCAGTGGCCAGATCCCGGCCCCCGCCTTGCCCGAAAATGTCTCCCGTGTAGTTCTCCACCACGCCCACTACGTTCAGATTCAGCTTGCGGATCATGTTGATGCAGCGCTTGGCGTCCAACACCGCCAGGTCCTGTGGCGTACTGACCACCACGAAGCCGTCCATGGGCATGCTCTGCATCACCGTCAGCGGGGAGTCGGAGGTGCCGGGCGGCAGGTCCACCACAAGGTAGTCCAGTTCGTCCCAGTCGGTGTTCTGGAGAAACTGGTTGATGGCGTTGTGAATCATCGGGCCGCGCCAGATGATGGCCTCTTCCTCGTTTTCTTGGAAGAAGGCCATGGAGACGACCTTTACTCCCCACTGCTCAGCGGGGATGATCTGGCCGTCAACATAATCGGGCTTGCTGGTGGCGGCCAGAACGTTGGCCACGTTGGGGCAGTCGATGTCAACGTCCAGGATGCCGACGCGGGCTCCTTCCTTGGCCAGCGTAACCGCCAGGTTCACCGCGACGGTGGTCTTGCCGACACCGCCCTTGCCGCTGTAAACGCCTATCTTGGCTTTGATCTTGCCCAGCCGGTCGCCGATCTGCCGCTTCTGCTGCCAACTGCGCTTGATCTGTTCCAAGCGCGCGTTCTGCGCATTCTGTTGGGGCGTTGACATAAAAAACCCTCGCTGTTTTGCAGGTTGCCGCAACGGCCGTTGAATCGAATCAAGGCCGGGGGGCAGGGGCGTTTATTTGACCCCCAAACGCCCTCACCCTAACCCTACTCCCAGAGGGAGAGGGAATTTTATTTCCAGCATCCTCACCGTAAATGAGAGAGGAGCATTGCACCGGAAACTCTTCGCGGGGCTAGATGCCCAGTTGGTTTCGGGCTTCCTCGCTGATCAGGTCCGGCGACCACGGGGGATCGAAGACCATCTCGATCTGCACTTCCTCCACGCCGTCGAGCTCCTGGATGGCCCACTCGGCCTGCTGTCCGATGTACGGCCCCATGCCGCAGCCGGGGAAGGTCAGCGTCATCTGCACGTAGACGTCCGAGTCGTTGACCTGGACGTCGTAGACCAGGCCCAAGTCCACCACGTTCACCGGGATCTCCGGGTCGTACACCGTTCGAAGCGCCTCCAGCACATCGTCTCTGCTCACCAATGCTTCAGCCATGATGGCCTCCTAATTCGCCGCTGGTTCTGCCTGAATTATAGCAAGAAATCCGCCGGAGGGTTTGACGCCCGCAACTTGTCATCGACGGGAAGGCAAATGCGGTGGGTCGAGGATATTTATGTATGATTGGATGAAAGGCGCCAAACTGTTGCAGTCCGCTCTCGCCGGGGGATGTATGGACGCTACGATAAGGCTGGCAACCGAAGCCGACGCGGAGGGAATGCTGGAGATATACGCGCCGGTGGTGCTGGAAACGGCCATCTCCTTCGATGAAGGAGCCGCCATCACCGGAGGAATTCCGGGGACGCATTCGCGCCGCGCTGGAACGGCGGCCCTGGCTGGCCTGCGATGCCGGGGGCGATATTGCGGGCTATGCCTGCGCCAGCCAGTTCAATCTGCGGGAAAGTTTCAGAGGATAGGCCCTTCGCCCTCGCCGTCCTCCCGCAGTGTCCCGAACCCGCGAGCCAACTTGCAGGCACCCCCGAATGGGATTCTGCCCTGCACAGCGGCGGCGCGTTGCTGAAAGGTTAGATGCTATCCGCTGGAGCCGGGGTAGGGACGCACTGCTGTGCGTCCCTACGGTTTCTCCGAATGCCGTATCCGCGGCGATTAAGTCGCCTTACGGAATCAGTAGCACCTTGCCGGTGGTGGCGCGGCCCTCCAACTGGCGATGGGCTTCGGGAGCTTCGGACAGCGGCAGCTCATTTCCGATGTGGAGTTTCAAGCTTCCGTCGGCGACCCAGCCCAGCACGTCTCCGGCCCGTTGCTCCAACTCTGCGCGGTCAACGGTGTAGTCGCCGAGGCCGGGGCGGGTCAGGTAGAGGGACCCGGCGGCGAACATCCGGGGGTCGATGGGGTCGGGGTTGCCGCTGGCCGCGCCGTACAGGGCCATCACGCCCCTGCGGCCCAGGCACGAGACGCTCTGGTGGAAGGTGGTCTTGCCCACGCCGTCGTACACCACCCGCACGCCCTCTCCGCCGGTGGCTTCCTTAACCACCTCGGCGAAGTCCTGCTCGGTGTAGTTGATTGCGTGGTCGGCGCCCGCCTGCCGCGACAGTTCGGCCTTCTCTTCGGTGGAGACGGTGGTGAAGACGTAGCCGCCCATATTCTTGATCATCTGGGTCAGAATCAGGCCCATCCCGCCTGCGCCGGCTTGGACGATTACCCGGTCGCCCGGCTGAACAGCATAGGTAGAATGGCAGAGGTAATGGGCCGTCATGCCTTGCAGCATGGCCGCCGCTCCGGCCTTGGCATCCAGACCCGCCGGCCGCTTGATGAGCCGCCACGCCGGGACCAGCGCCTGCTCGGCGTAAGAGCCGTTGACGCTGCAATAGACCACCTCGTCGCCCACTGCAACCGCGCTGACGCCGCTGCCCACGGCGGCAACGACGCCGGCGCCTTCAACGCCGATGGTGCGGGGCAACGGCGGGCCAGGGTTGATCCCGGCGCGGCTGTAAACGTCGGTAAAGTTGACTCCCGCCGCCTGGATTTGCACGACTGCTTCGCCTTCTCCTGGCGTCGGGTCGGCGACATCCTGATACTTCATCGCATCCGGGCCGCCGAACTCGTTGATCTGCACCGCCTTCATTTGCCTGCCTCCTGTTGGATTGATCTGCCCTTTTGCAGGGACGCTCCACCAATGGCTGTCTCGTCCCTGGAGTTACAATGCGCCAAGTATACACCTGTGTCTGAGCCGGAGCTTTCGATGGTCTGGAATTCCGCCGGGCCAGGCCAAATTGCCAACAATTACCGAAACTGATACTATGTCATGGCGCTTTTCTTAAACTGTGATTTTGCCCGTAAATCAAGCGTCGGCCGCGTCACTCCGGGTTGTCTGCGGGGGGAATGTCCCTCCCGAAGGGCATCCAATCGGATAGAATAAGGTGCACGGCGCAGATGTAATACGCAGCGAGGAACCGATGGCAAAGAGTTTCCTGGATTTTGTGAAGAGCCTCCCGGAGCAGGGGAACGTCCGTACTTTTAGCATAGATGAGCTTGATTCGGAGGCCGATAAGTACGGCCGCGTCACCAGCACCGGCGGACGCAGTTTCAATTCTAACGTCCGCAACCGCAGCGCCGGCGTAGCCGTGATGTTCGGGAGCGAGCGTGTCGCCACCAAGAGCTTCAATCCCGCCCAGCAGCGCATCAGTGAAAGCAGGGAGCATACGCTGGAGGAAGTCCGCAAGTACCTTCTGCGCGCCCCTCTCATCCGGGTGCAGCGGACTATCGGCGACAATTCGGAATTCAACCCCAAGTGCAACCTTTTCTTGTCGGTCCAGCGGGCCGACAACGTGCGTCAGGCGTGCCTGTGGAGCCACACCCTCCGCGATTACGACCCCTCCTCCCCCGGCCCCGATCTCTACGAAATCTGCATCCCCGAATGGCCCGAAAACGAGCGCCAGGTGCTCGTCTTCCCCGAGGAGAACCTCACCGTGATCCTGGGCATCGACTACGTGGGCGAAGTGAAGATGGGCTTCCTGCGCATGGCCATGTGGGACGCCAAGCAAGAGGGGCTGCTGAGCCTGCACGCCGGCTCCAAGGTCGTTACTGCGCAACAGCCCGACGGCGACTCCAAGCGATACGGGATGCTGTTCTTCGGCCTTTCCGGTACCGGTAAGACGACCCACGCCTGCCACGGCCACGGCATGGGGGCTCCCGGCGAAGTCATGGACATCCTGCAGGACGACATCGTGGCCCTCGGCAGGGATGGCCGCGCCCTGGGTACCGAGCGGGGCTTCTACCTCAAGACCGAGGGGATGAACCCGGAGACCCAGGCTCTGATTTACGGTGCGCTGCGGTCTCCCGAGGCCCTCTTTGAGAATGTCATGCTCACCCACGACGGCGAAATCGACTATACTGACCTATCGCTGGGCGGAAATGGCCGCGCCGTTATCCCCCGCACCAGCTTTGGCGAATATGTCGGAAGCGACATCAACCTGCCGTCGCTGGACCAACTCGACGGAATGGTGGTCGCGTTCATCACGCGCCGCATGACCGTGCTGCCGCTGGTGTCGCGGCTCAACCCGGAGCAAGCCGCCGCTGCCTTCATGCTGGGCGAGAGCGTGGAGACCTCGGCGGGCGACCCGCGCAGGGCCGGCGAGTCGGTGCGCGTCGTCGGCACCAATCCCTTTTTAATCGGTTCCGAGGCCGACGAGGGCAACTGGTTCTACGATTTCATCAAGAACAACGAAGACAAGGTGCAGTGCTTCCTGCTTAACACCGGCGGTGTCGGCGAGATTCTGGAGCGCGACGAGCAGGGCCGCGCCACGGTCAAGCAGCCGGTCTCCCGCGTTCCCATCCCCGAGATGTCGGCCATCATTCGCGGCATCCTGCGCAACACCGTTCAGTGGGGTGAAGACCCGCTGTTCGGCACCGAGGTTCCGGTGTCGGTGGACGGGCTGGACATCGACAAGTATGACCTCTCCAACTTCTACACCGGGGAGCAGGTCCAGGATTACGCAACCAGGCTAAAGGAAGAACGCCGGGCGCATCTTGCCAGCTTCCCCGGTCTAAACCCCAAGATCCTGGAAGCCTGCAACTAAACCAGTCAAGCTATCCACCCGTTTGGCGGAGGTAAACCCGTGCCCACCCAACTTACCCCGAAAGTCTCCGAGGCCCTCAGCCAGTTTGAATCGGACAGCAGCAGAAAGGCAAAGAAGGGCGCCCGGGACGGCAGCCAGGAGTTGCGGAAGTTCTTGAGATGGAGCGGGGATCGGGAGGTCAGCAGGTTCACCCCCCACGACATGGAGCAGTACGCCAAGGAGGTCGGGCAGAGCGGCGCCGATGCCGCCCAGCAGCGCCTCCTACCGGTCAAGGCCTTCGTTGAATACTGGAAGGACCAGGGGTGGACCGACAAGAAGCTCGCCACCCACCTGCGTCCGCCCCGCAGCAAGGGCAGGGGCAGTGCTCGCGCCGCGGTAAGGCCCGCCGCCGCCAAACCCCCCGAAGAAGAACCCACCTTCCTGTCGCAGGAAGGCTACGACCGATTGGTGCAGCAGGTGGAAGATCTCAAGGCCGAAAGAATCGTGGTCACCCAGGAAATCAGAAGGGCGATGGCCGACAAGGATTTCCGGGAGAACTCCCCCCTAGACGCCGCCAAAGAACGGCAGGGCCGCATCGAAACGCAGATTCGGGAACTGGAAGCCAGTATCGCCAATGCCCGGATACTGCTGGTCAGCGCCGACGCTGCCGAGATTACCCGCTCCGCCGTCGGTACCCGCATGACGGTGAAGGACAAGGACTCCGGCGAGGTGATGGACTATACCCTGGTGGACGCCCGCGAGGCCGACGTTGCCCTGCGGCGCATTTCCATCCAGTCACCGGTGGGTCAAGCCCTCCTGGACTTGGGCACCGGCGACGAGGTTTCCGTTCCGACTCCAAAGGGGACATTGACCTATATCGTGGAGAACATAACCGCCGCCTAGCGGCGCTGCTTCGGCAAAAACCCGTAGGGGCGCACAGCCGTGCGCCCCTACGTCATTCTTCAGGCCCTTTTCCCCAGATAGCCGGTGCCCGGCGGCTAACCGTTGAGCTTGGCGACCTCGGCGACAATGTCGTTGGGGTCGGGCAGTTGTCCGGGGACATAGGTCTCGCGGAACCGTATTACTCCGTCCTTGTCCACGATGACAATGGCCCGGTTGCCCGCGCCGCGCTCCTCGTTCCATAGGTCGTAGGCTTTGGTCGCCTCGCCCTTGGGGTGGAAGTCTGACAACTCCGGGTAGGGGAGCCCGCCCATAGCGGTGCTCCAGGCCTTGTGAGCGTGAACCGTATCGCAACTGATGCCCAGGACCTGGGCATTATTCTCCTCGAACCGGCCGTGAGCCTGCCGGAAGAGGGTGGCCTGGCTGGTTCAACCAGAGGTGAAATCAAAGACGTGGAAGGACAGCACCACCGTCTTGTCGCCGAGATACTGGCTCAGGGTAATCTCTCCATGCTCTGGAGAGGGCAGCTTGAAATCCGGGGCAACGTCGCCAACTTCTGCAGGCATAACCACACTCCTTTGGATTCCGGCGGACGGTACATCCCGCCGTTGCTGTCCGATTATAACCCACAATCCGCCCCGCAACCCACACCGGGAGTCTGTGAAAGTCCAACAGCCTAAGGTGCCGTTGCCATCCGGGGGGGGAATTCCGCCTTCAGGCTGGCGGCGATGCTATACTGCCCCGTGATGAAGGAAAAGGCAACAATCGGCGGCAGGCAATAGGGGGCGGACGTGGAAGTGGTGTTTGACCGAGGCGTATATGTTCCAGATCTCGACTTGTGGCTGGATTCCACCCGCAAGCGCGAAACCAGCGTGATTTCCCATGCCCACTCGGACCACACCGGACGCCACCTTCGGCCCGTGGTCACCCCCAATACTCTCTTGTTGCTTCGGGACTACCTGAAAAACGCCGACCCCATCGTTCTGCCCTATCGGGAGCCGCTGGACACTCCATCGCACAGCATCACCCTGTACCCGGCAGGCCACTGCCTGGGGTCGGCGCAGGCACTGGTCGTGTCGAAAGCCACCGGGCACCGGCTGTTGTACACCGGAGACATCAAGACACGCCCCAGCCCCACCAACGAGCCGCTGGAGCCGGTGCAGGCGGATACGCTGGTCATCGAGTCCACCTACGGCCACCCCGATTACGTGTTTCCGCCCCAGGAGCAGACGCTTGCCACTGCGTCGCAGGTCGTCCGCGCCTGGCTGTCCCGCGGCGAGCGCCCTGTGGCGCTGGGCTGGCGGCTGGGCAAAGCGCAGGAATTGCTGCATCACCTGCTGTCCGACGGCTTCGAGGTTGTGGCGGAGCCGAGGATATACGAGGCTGTGGAAGCCTATCGCGAGACGGGGACCGAGTTTCCGGGCCGGGTATCTGCCTTTGACGGACACTGGCCGGACGGCACGGTGGCCTTATTCCCTCCGGGTCGCAGCTCTCAGTCTTTGAAAGGATACCGGTACCAGCGCACAATTGAGATGACCGGCTGGGCCGTTTCCGAGACCCGCCACCACTGGCGCAGGCCCGCTGACGCCAGCCTGCCCTTCAGCGACCACGCCGACTACAACGACCTGCTGGCCTACGTGGAAGCTGTGAAACCGGAACGGGTCTATACGGTGTACGGCTTCCCTGACCTGGCCGCCAAGTTGCGGACGATGGGCTACCCGGCGGTGCATCTGGACGGGAAGGGCGGTGCAAGCGAGGGGTTTCAGATGCGGATGGTGTAGCCGGGCAGTCATGAGGCAGCTACATTATCGAACCTCTCTCGCTTCGATACTCACTTCACCGCCGCTCCATACTTGGATCGTGAGGGTGTTGTTTTCGGGCAGGCGGCGCCAACAGAAATTCCTGTTCAGTTCCAAGCTGGACTTTGTACAAAAGCCAGTAACCATAAACCAGTAACGACAAGATTGGTGCGCCGCCACCTGTGGATGTCGCCCGGGGGTTTTTCAATGTCTAGGCGCGACAGCGACAGTGAAAAAGTCCCAGCCGCGCCATACGACCGCCTCACAGATACGCCCACCTACGCGGCTCGAATGTACAAAGTCCAGCCAAGAACAGGAACCTCCGCAAACCCCCCACACCAATGCACAGTTCCCCATCGGACAGATTCACCTCACAGGTTGGCATCATCATAACTGATTCGGCCACAGAGAAACGTAAGGGGCGCACAACTGTGCGCCCCTTGTCGTTTCAACTGAAGAGTCCCGGCTAGTCCGGCGTCGACCCGAGTGCTGGGACGTTGGCGGATTCGTCGGAGGCCAGTTGGCGGTTGACGGCGCTGAGGTAGGCTTTGGCGCTGGCGACTACGATGTCGGTGTCGGCGCCGCGCCCGGTGTAGGTCTTGCCGTCCTTTTCGATGCGGATGGTAACCGTGCCGAGAGAGTCGCGGCCCTCGGTGGCGGATTGCACGTTGAAGTCCACCAGCTTGTTGACGACGCCGATGGCGCGGTCGATGGCGTTGCAGATGGCGTTGACCGGGCCGTTGCCGGTGGCGGCGTCGGTGGTGGGGATGCCCTCCGGGTCGACCAGCCGCACGGTGGCTGTGGCGATGCCGTGGTCGCCGCCGCTGAACTGCACCTGGCCCAGCGTGTAGCTGATGGGCTCGTTGGCTTCCCGCGATTCTTCGTCCATCAGGATTTCCAGGTCGCGGTCGGTGACCTCCCGCTTGCGGTCGGCCAGCACCTTGAAGGAATCGAACACGCGGGAGACTTCCTCGCGGGTCAGGTTGTAGCCCAGGTCTTCCAGGCGGGACTGCAGGCCGGCGCGGCCGCTGAGCTTGCCCAGCACAAGGCTGTTGCCCGGTACGCCTACGCGCTCCGGCTGCATCACCTCGTAGGTGGAGCGATCTTTCAGCACCCCGTCCTGGTGGATGCCCGAGGCGTGGCGGAATGCGTTTTCGCCGACCACCGCCTTGTTGGGCTGCACCGGCATCCCTGAGATGCGGCTGACCATGCGGCTGGACGGGTAAATCTGGGTGGTATCAATGCCGATGTCCACCCCGAAGTGGTCCTTCCGGGTATCCAGAGCCATGATGATTTCTTCCAGCGAGGCGTTTCCGGCGCGCTCGCCGATGCCGTTGATGCAGCCCTCGAGCTGCCGGGCGCCGGACTCAACGGCGGTCAGGCTGTTGGCGACGGCCAAGCCTAGGTCGTTGTGGCAGTGAACGCTCAGCACCACGTTTTCGATGCCCGGCACGTTGGCCTGGATGTCCTTGAGCAACCGGGCAAAGCCAGTGGCCGACGGTATGGCGTAGCCTACGGTGTCGGCGATGTTGATGGTGGTCGCACCGGCCTTGATCACCTCGGTCAGCATCTGGTACAGGTATTCCGGGTTGGTGCGCGTGGCGTCCATGGGAGAGAACTCAACGTCGGGGCAGTAGCCCTTGGCCCGCTCCACCATGGTCACGGCCATTTCCATGACCTCTTCCCGGTTCTTGCGGAGCTGGTGCATCTGGTGAATCTCCGAGGAGGAGAGGAACACATGGACGCGGGGGCGCTCCGAGTGCTCTACGGCGCGCCAAGCCTGGTCAACGTCGTTGGGGTGGGCCCGGGCCAGCGAGGCGATGACGGGCCCCTTCACCTCTTTGGCGATGTTGGACACCGCCTCGAAGTCGCCGGGGGAGCTGGCGGCGAACCCGGCCTCAATGATGTCCACGTTCATCCGCTGAAGCTGCCGGGCGATCTCCATCTTCTCGGCGCCGGTCATGCCGATGCCCGCTGACTGCTCGCCGTCGCGGAGGGTGGTGTCCAGGAGCAGAACTTTGTCGTTTGCCATCTCTTCCTTTTCCTTAAATTTCCTTTCTGAATTTGTGAGTCAGGGATGCCTGCCGCTAACTGCGGTGTTCAGAAAGGGTCGGCAGGGCCACGTAGTCCACCACACCCAGCCCGGCCAGGACCAGCGTGCGACGGTGAACTACACTCAACGTCTCCTGCTGCATAAATTTCGCTCCTCTTCGGGAGAGTTGTCAGTTTCGAGAGGGGGACGCCCTCACCATAGCCCTCTCCCAGGGGGAGGGGGAAATGACTCGCTCCTCTACTTGGGGTTCATCCAGGGCATCATGGCCCGCAGTTCCTTGCCGATGCCTTCGATGGGAGCGTTCTGCGCCGCCTCGCGCATGGGGTTGAACCTGGGGCGGCCCTCGTCGTTCTCCGCGATCCACTCGCGGGCGAAGGTGCCGTCCTGGATCTCCTTCAGCACTGCACGCATATTCTCGCGGACGTGCTCGTCGATGATGCGGTCGCGGCGGCTGAGGGAGCCGTACTCGGCGGTGTCGCTGACCGAGAAGTGCATGTAGTTGTGGCCGCCCTGGTACATCAGGTCGACGATCATCTTCAGCTCGTGAAGACATTCGAAGTACGCAATCTCCTGCGGGTATCCGGCCTCGACCAGCGTCTCGAAGGCGGCGTTGACCAGGGCGGTCACTCCGCCGCAGAGGATGCTCTGCTCGCCGAACAGGTCGCTCTCGGTCTCGTCCTTGATGGTGGTTTCCAGCACGCCGGCCCCGGTGCAGCCGATGCCCTTGGCATAGGCCAGTCCGATTTGCTTGGCGTTGCCGGTGGCGTCCTGATGCACTGCCAGCAGGCTCGGCACGCCGACGCCCTCGACGAACAGCTCGCGCATCCGGTGGCCGGGGGCCTTGGGCGCGACCATCATTACGTCCATGTTGTCGGGCAGCACTATCTCGCCGTAGTGGATGCTGAAGCCGTGGGCCACCATGAAGGCGCTGCCCGGCTTGAGATTGGGGGCGATTTGCTCCCGGTAGATGCGGCCCTGGACGTGGTCGGGAATGACCATCATCACCACGTCGGCCTCCTTCGCCACTTCCGGCACGTCGGCCACCCGGAGTCCGGCGGCCTCGGCGACGGCGATGGAGGAACTGCCCGGGTACAGGCCGACAACCACGTTCTGGCCGTTGTCCTTCAGGTTCAGGGCGTGGGCGTGGCCCTGGCTCCCGTAGCCGATGATGCCGATTGTCTTATCGGCGAGTGTTGCCAAGTCGGCGTCCTTGTCATAGTAGACGTTTACCATCGTTGCCTGTTCCGTCCTTCTGTTATTTGTGGCTTTCCGGTTATTGCCGCGAATTTGAGAATCTATGCGCCCTCGATGAGAACGCCCCCACCCTAAC
The DNA here is from genome assembly GCA_965226875.1 of Dehalococcoidia bacterium. Classification (GTDB taxonomy): domain Bacteria; phylum Chloroflexota; class Dehalococcoidia; order Lucifugimonadales; family UBA3495; genus VXOI01. The sequence continues at coordinate 1,211,410 of OZ245439.1, forward strand.
CCTCCCCCTTATGGAGAGGGGATATTACTCATGTCAGAGAACTCTCCCACTCCAACCCCCTGAGGAAGACGGGGCTTGAAACGCGCTGGCCTAGATTCCGCTGTCCATTTGCAGGGTGCCATTGCCGCTGATGGGTACGCCCAGGTTCTCGGCGTCCATGCCGCTGTCCTGTCCGCGCACCATGGCCACCAGGCCGGTGCGCACCATCTCGGTGATGCCGAAGGGACGCAGCAGGTCCTCCAGCGCGTTGACCTTCTGTTGCCCGCCGGTGATCTCTATGACCACGGAGGTGGGGCTGACATCCACAATGCTGGCGTCGAACAGCTCGGCGAACTGCATGATTTCGACCCGGCTGGAGGGTGTGGTTGTCACCTTGATCAGTGCCAGTTCGCGGGCCACGACCTGATGGGTAGAAATGTAGGACACCTGGATAACATCTATGAGCTTGTCGAGCTGCCGGGTCACCTGCTGCACCGTGGGGAGGTCGCCGTTGACCACGAAGGTCATGCGGGAAAGGCCCGGCTTCTCGCTGCGGCCAACGGCCAGGCTGGCGATGTTGAAACCGCGGCGGCGGAACATACTGGAGACACGGGTAAGCACACCCGGCTTGTCTTCCACCAAGGCGATGATGGTGTGCTGTTCTAACTGGGCGGACTGGACCATCCTAGTAAGGCCCCCCACTGGCCGGCTGCACTTCAATCATCTCGTGCACCGATGCGCCGGCGGGGATCCACGGATAGACCTGCTCGTCGGCCTTGACCACGAAGTCGATGATTACCGGGCCTGAAACCTCCATGGCGTGCCGCACGGCGTCGTCCACTTCTTCCTTGCGGGTGACCCGCATCCCGTCGATGCCGTAGGCCGCCGCCAGCTTGACGAAGTCGGGGTTGCCTGAATACTCAACCGCGTAGTATTCCTTGTTGTAGAAAACGTCCTGCATCTGCTTCACCATCCCCAGGCTCTGGTTGTTGAGGATGGCGAACTTGATGTCCACCTTGTTCTCTACGGCGGTGGCTAGGTCGCACATGGTCATCTGGAAACCACCGTCGCCAGCCACCGACCACACCGTCTTGTCGGGGCGTCCCATGCGCGCGCCCAAGGCCGCCGGGACCTCGTAGCCCATGGAACCCAGCCCGCCGGAGGTGATGAGGGTGTTGGGTTCCTTAAATGTGCAGTGCTGCGCCGCCCACATCTGATGCTGGCCCACGCCAGTGACCACGATGCAGTCGCCGCCGGCCACCTCGGAAAGCCGGTTCAGCACGTACTGGGGCAGCAGTTCCTCCGACTCCCGGATGTAGAGCGAGGGATGCTCGGCCTTGAGCTGGTCCAGGCGTCGGTGCCAGTCGATATGCACATTGGGCTGCACTAGGGGAATCAATTGGTTCAACACCTTCTTGAGGTCACCCACCACTGGGACGGTGGCCTTGACGTTCTTGTCCAGCTCAGAGGCGTCCACGTCTATGTGAACCACCTGAGCGTTGGGGGCGAAGTCCCGCAGCCGCCCGGTAACGCGGTCGTCGAAGCGCATCCCCAGGGCGATGAGCAGGTCTGCCTGATCGATGGCCAGGTTGTTGTAGGCCATGCCGTGCATTCCCGGCATCCCCATGTTCAGCACATGGTCGGTGGGGATGGAGGTGATGCCCAGCAGTGTGGTTATGACCGGAATCTGAGCTTTTTCTGCCAGCTCAATCAGTTCGTGGTAGGCTTGGGAGATAAGTACGCCATGCCCGGCCATGATGACCGGCTGTTTGGCTTGGTTGATGAGCTGGGCGGCGCCGGCCACCTGCTTCATGGGGGCCTCGCCGGGTGGATGATAACCCGGCAGGTTGGGCTTGTCGGGCCAGATGAACTCCGTCCGCAGGTCCTGAAGCACATCCTTCGGGATGTCCACCAGCACCGGGCCGGGGCGGCCAGTGCGGGCGATGTGGAAGGCTTCCTTGATGGCCGGCGCCACGTCCTCCACTTCCATGACCAGGAAGTTGTGCTTGGTGATGGGCAGGGTGATGCCGGTTACGTCGGTCTCCTGGAATGCGTCGCGTCCGATGGCGCCGCGCGGCACCTGGCCGGTGATGGCGACCAGCGGCACCGAGTCCATCTGGGCGGTGGCGATGCCGGTCACCAGGTTGGTGGCGCCGGGGCCGCTGGTGGCGAAGCATACGCCTACCCGTCCGGTGGCGCGGGCGTATCCGTCGGCGGCCATCGAGGCTGCCTGCTCGTGGCGTACCAGCACATGCCGCAACTGCGGATACTTGGCCATCGCCCCGTACAGCGGCAGTACCGCTCCTCCGGGCAGGCCGAAAACGATTTCCACCCCCTCCTTGAGGAGGCTCTCGCAGACAATCTCAGCGCCGCTAAGTTTCATACATCCTGCCCGAGGGTTAGTTGGCTGATTATGGGTGGCTGTGGGGGATTGGGCAATAAAAAACACCCATCCCAACTGAAGGGACGGGTGAAAGCCCGCGGTACCACCCTTCTTCCCCGACGCTTGCCGGTCTTCGCCGCAATAATTCTTACCGGCATGTCGAGGCCGCTCGAAGACTCAATAACGGAGTCACCCGCCGCGCCCTGCTTCCCCGGCGCACCGGGGCAATCAGGCGGGCCGCTCCCGGGCGAGTTCACGGCTCTTCTGCCGCCGGCTTGCACCAACCGCCGGCTCTCTGGCGCAGGAAACCGCTACTACTCCCGCTCATCGCGGATTTCGTAGTGAAAATAGTATCAGCCGCTCTGTCAACTGTCAACGGCTTTTGCCGCCATTCCCGCAGCCCCTTTCAGGGATGCAACAGTGTCCTCACTACTCGGAAACCTCGCGCCACATTGAGCAGCCGGTTACGCCGAGGGTCAGCGGCAGCAGCGTGTCCACAACCGCACAGATGACCCAAGCCTGATGGTTGCCGTCCTGGTATGCCCCAACCAGCTTCTTAATCGCTTCCATAACACCCCTGCTGACGTTCCTTCTCCAGCTTGTGGGGCGACAGCCAACTTATGGAGCGGCGATTCGGTCGCCTCATGCGTACATAGTGCCATTTCCTTATGCTAAAATACTTTTCCCGGACGCCCGGCTTCTTGTTGAATCTTAAATCCCACACGCTTTCGAGCGAATGGATTTGTACCGTGGCTGAGCGCATTCTTGTCGCCGTTGCCTGGCCCTATGCCAATGGCCCGTTGCACTTGGGCCATGTGGCAGGCTGCTATCTTTCCGCCGACATATTCGCACGGTATCACCGGCTCAAGGGCAATCGTGTGCTGATGGTGTCGGGTAGCGACACCCACGGCACCCCAATCACCATCCGCGCCGACCAGGAGGGGACCACGCCCGCGGAGGTCGTGGAACGGTATCATGCCATGTTCCTGGAATCGTGGGAGAAGCTGGGCATATCCTTTGACCTGTTCACCCACACCAACACCGCCAACCACGAGGCCGTGACCCACGACATTTTCAAGACACTGCACGAAAAGGGCTACATTTACACCGACAATATGCTCTTAGCCTACTGCGGCCAGTGTGATCGCTACCTGCCCGACCGGTACGTGGAAGGGAACTGCCCCCACTGCGCCAACACCCGGGCCCGGGGCGACCAGTGCGACGCCTGCGGTCGCACCCTGGACCCCCGCGACTTGGTGGAGCCGCGCTGCGCCCTAAGCGGCGACACGCCGGAGTTCCGCGAGTCGGAGCACTTCTTCCTGCGGCTGTCGGCCTTTCAGGAGCCGTTGCTGGAGTGGGTTTCCCAGCAGTCCCACTGGCGGCCCAACGTGCTGAACTTCACCCGCCGGTTCCTGGAGGATGGCCTGCACGACCGCGCCATCTCCCGCGACCTCGACTGGGGCGTGTCCATTCCGCTGGAAGGCTACGAGGCGAAGAAGATATACGTCTGGTTCGAGGCGGTCATCGGCTACCTGTCGGCGGCGGTGGAGTGGGCACAGATTCAAGGTGAGCCGGAAAGTTGGCAGGACTTCTGGAAAGACCCGGAGAGCCGCGCCTACTACTTTATCGGCAAGGACAACATACCCTTCCACAGCATCATCTGGCCGGCCATGATCATGGCCTACGGTAAAGGGCTGAATCTGCCCTACGACGTGCCGGCCAACGAGTTCCTGAGCCTGGAGAACCAGAAGTTCTCCACCAGCCAGAACTGGGCCGTCTGGGTTCCCGACTTCCTGGAGCGATACGACCCCGACCCGCTGCGATACCTGCTTTCGGTCAATATGCCGGAATCGGCCGATTCCGATTTCTCGTGGGGCGAATTCGTCCGCCGCAACAACGATGAGCTGGTAGCCACTTACGGCAATCTGGTCAACCGGGTGCTGACCTTTACCTACCGCAACTTTGACGGACGCATACCCACCCCCGGTCCGCTGGACGATGCCGACCGCGCCCTATTGGACTCGGCCCGGGTCGCCATGGACGAGGTGGGCGCCAGCCTGGGCGCCTGCCGTTTCAAGGCGGCCATCTCTCGTATCTTTGCCTTGGCCCAGGAATCCAACCGATACCTGGATGCCAAGGCCCCTTGGCGTAGCATCAAGGAAGACCGCGAGGCGGCCGCTACCAGCCTGTGGGTGGCCATCGCAGTCCTCAACTGCCTGAAGACCCTGCTCCACCCGTTCATGCCCTTCAGTTCCCAGCGACTCCACGAATTCCTGGGGCAGGACGGAAGGGTTGAGGACGGCGGGTGGGACTTTGATTCCGCTCTCGGCGAGGTGGCGGCAGGCAGGGAACTGCGGCGTCCGGCCCCGTTGTATACCAAGCTGGACCCCGAGGTGGTGGACCAGGAAGTAGCCCGGCTGGCCGGGGCGACCGGTTAAGGATTCCTGCTCCCCGATGCTTTACGGACTGGACGAACGCACTGCGGCCATCTATGCCCCGATTGAGGCCGAGCTTGTCATGGTGGAGAACAAGCTCAGGGGCCTTGCCCCAGCCGAAGTCGGCCACCTGCGCCCTTTGCTGGACTATGTGGCCGGGACCGGCGGCAAGCGGGTCCGTCCTGCCATCACGCTGCTGGCCTCCCATCCCTACCCCCACGACGCGGACAAGCTGGTGCTGATGGCCGGCGCGGTGGAACTGCTGCATCTCGCCACGCTCATACACGACGACACGGTGGACGACTCACCCACCCGGCGGGGACGGGCCACGGTGGGCAATGTGTGGGGCCACCACGTTGCGGTGCTCTTCGGCGACTATGTGTTCGCAACCTCCGCAACCTTCGTTTGCGACACCGACAATATCCGCATCATGCGCCGCTTCTCCGAGACCATCATGGACCTGGCCAGCGGTGAGCTGATCGAGTATTTCGGAGCCTTCGATCCGGCCCAGGCCCGCGAACTCTACAACGACCGCATCTATCGGAAGACCGCCTCCCTGTTTTGCACCGCCGGAGAGTCGGGGGCCGTGCTGGGCGGCGCGCCGGAGGACGAGGTGCAGGCCATGCGCCGCTACGGGTACAACATAGGCATGGCCTACCAGGTGGGCGACGACCTGCTGGACTTCGAGGGCGACGAGACCGATCTCGGCAAGCCGGTGGGTTCCGACCTGCTCCACGGCGTGCTGACCCTGCCCACCATCATGCTCCAGGAGCGCTACCCCCAGGACAACCCGGTATCCGCCCTGTTCCAGGACCGGGACAACGCGGAAAAACTGCAAAGGGTAGTGGACATGATTCGCAACGCAGGCATCATCCGCAACTGCGAAGACGTGGTGCGTGACTACTGCGACCGCGCCTGCGCCGAACTGAAGGCGCTGCCCAGGGGCGAAGCCCGCCGCTCCCTCCACGACCTGGCCGAATACGTCTGGAACCGTCGGCGATAGCCGACGCCCTGGGTCTCCTGGTTGTTGCCTCTGCCCCAGGGTAGGGTCAGTGTAGGGGTGCCTTTGTACTGAGCAGCCATCGTCCAGTCCAGGAATTTCACTCTCACCCCGGCTCTTTGCCTCAAGGAATAGAGAGAAATGGAGGAGCCTGAGTAATTTCTCCGCCCTTGACTCAATCCGCCGCGCTTGGCTACACTGCCAGCTATCCAGACAAGCAGTGAGCAGGCCCTTTGTATGTGTGGCGTTAGCGGCATCCTTCACAAGAGTTGGGCATCCGGCGCCGGGCTGGCGCCAGTGGGCGAACAGCTGATCCGTATGCTGGAGCCGCTGACCCACAGAGGCAGGGACTCCAGCGGTGTCACCATCGTCGGCGAGCAGCCGGAAGGTGACCTGGTGGTGCGCATTTGGACCGGCAGCGAGCGCGATGCTGCCGATGTGCTGGCCCGCGCCGAGGAGACTGTCCGTTGGGTCGGCGGGGTAGTCTGTTCCAGCCGCCACTCCGGGCAGTTTCTCCGGCTGGTGGTGAACTACGAGGGCGACACGCAGGAGTTGGCCGGTGCGCTGCTGGATACGCCGGGCGTGGCCCTGCACAGCATCGGCCACACCTCGGAGGTCATCAAGGATGTCGGCACCCCCGTCGCCATGGACCAACGCCACGACATCGGGGCGATTCGTGGCACTCACGGCATCGGTCACGTGCGCATGGCCACCGAGAGCCGGGTGGATGTCAATCACGCCCATCCCTTCTGGGCTTACCCCTTCCCCGACGTATCGGTGGTGCACAACGGACAGTTGACCAACTACCACAAGCTGCGCCGGAGCTACGAAGACCAGGGCCATCACTTCCAGACCGGCAACGACTCGGAACTCATCGCCGTCTACCTGGCCGACAAGCTGGCCCAGGGGGATGGACTGGAGGACTCCCTGCGCGCCTCGCTGGACGACCTAGACGGCACGTTTACCTACCTGGTGGCAACCCGCGAGGGGCTGGGCTACGCCAAGGACCAGTGGTCGGCCAAGCCGCTGGTCACCATGGAAACGGACGACGTTATCGCCATCGCGTCCGAGGAAATTGCCCTGCGCGGTGTCTTCGATCAGGAGATTGACCGAATGGAGCCTCAGAAAAGCGAGGTTATGACCTGGTTACTTTAGACGCCGGAACATTGGACACCAGGGCGCTCAACACCCGGCTCAAGGAGTTGGCGACTCCGGGCAGTGAGATAACCGTCCTGAACCCCAATGCCCGCCACAATCTGGCGGTGGGCATCTTCGAGAGTTGCTCCATCCGCTTCAAGGGCAGCGTTGGCTACTACGCCGCCAGCCTGCTGGACGGGCCGGAGGTGGTAATCGAGGGCAACGCCGGCTGGGCCGTCGGCGACAACCTGATGAGCGGGAAGATTACTGTCACCCGGGACGCCGGGGCCTCAGCCGGATCCACCATGCGTGGCGGCGAGCTGTTCATCGGCGGCAATGCCGGGGCGAGGGCCGGCATCTCCATGAAGGGCGGCACCATGGTCATCGGCGGCAACGCCGGTTTCCTGACCGGCTTCATGATGCAGAAGGGCCGCATCATCATCTGCGGCGACGCCGGCGAGGCCTTGGGCGACTCCATGTACGAGGGTACAATTTACGTCGCGGGCAATATCGCCTCCCTGGGTGCGGACGCCAAGGTGGAGGAGTTGAGCGAGGACGAGCTCATCGACGTTCTGGCCATCTTGGAAGCCAAGGGAATCACGGACCGACGCAGCTTCACTAAAGTCGTTTCGGCCAAGCGGCTCTATCACTACGACTCTCTGGAGCGGCTGGAGAAATCCGCGCTCTAAAGGGATGGGACACTTCCGGGTCGTCATCGTTGTCATCTGGTCAGAAAACACGGGCTTACGGCAAAGGGAGCGAATACTATGGTGATGGGAAGCAGCCAGATTTGGTCTCCCTGGATTATCGACGATATCCATGCCAAAGCCGATCTGGGCCGATACCGCATACGCGGCTTTTCCTCGTTCCAGAAGGTCACACACTTCGATGACCTCACCTTCCTTTCGACTGGTCTCACCCGCTTCCCGCTGGAGGGCTACAAGGAGCGGTGCAACACCCGCACCGTCATCGGCGGCCGCCATGCCGAAAACCCGCTGATTCTGGAAACGCCGATATACATCAGCGGCATGAGCTACGGCGCCCTGTCGGCCAATGCCAAGGTGGCGCTGGGCAGGGCTGCAGCCATGGTCGGCTCGGCCAGTTGCACCGGCGACGGCGGGATGCTCCCCGGGGAGCGCGCCGCGGCCGAGAAGCTGATATACCAGGTGCTGCCCAGCCGCTATGGTTTCGACCCACATCATCTGGTGCAGGCGCAGGCTATCGAAATTGTGGTCGGGCAGGGCGCCAAGCCCGGCACCGGGGGTATGCTAATGGGCGTCAAGGTGCAGGACGACGTGGCCGAGATGCGAGACCTGCCCCTGGGCATCGACCAGCGCAGCCCGGCCCGGCATCCCGACTGGCTCGGCCCCGACGACCTGGCGGTGAAAATCGAGCAGTTGCGGGAGGCTACCGACTGGCGCATTCCGGTTCATGTGAAGCTGGGCGCCTGCCGAGTGGACGACGACGTGAAGCTGGCGGCCAAGGCCGGAGCCGATGCCATCGTCATAGACAGCATGATTGCCGGGACCGGCGCATCGGCCGAGGTGCTGCTGGAACACAGCGGTATCCCAACGGTGCCTGCCATCGTCATGGCGCGGGAGGCTCTGCGGGAACTGGGGCTGTACGGCAAGGTCAGCCTCATCGCCTCCGGCGGGATTCGCAGCGGAGCCGACGCCGCCAAGGCGCTGGCCCTGGGCGCCGACGCGGTAGCCATCGGCCTGGGCGCGCTGATTGCCCTCAACTGCAACAGGGAAATCCCGGAAAGCAACTTCGTGGAAGAAGTCGGTGTTCCCGCCGGTTACTGCCGCTTCTGCCACACCGGCAAGTGTCCGGTCGGCATCGCCACCCAGGACCCGGAACTGATGGGCCGGCTTGACCCCGATGAGGGCGCGGAACGGGTCGCCAATTTCATCAACTCCATGACCATGGAAATGACGCTGCTCACCCGGTCCTTAGGCAAGGGCGACGTTCACAGCCTGGAGCCGGAAGACCTGGCCGCACTGACCATCGAAGCCTCGGCGATGGCCCGCGTGCCGTTGGTCGGAACAAAAAAGGTTTTTGGCGAGTAGACGGCTCGCTGCGTTTGACGTTATGCAGTTACTCGACTTCAATCCGGAGCTTGACCGGTACAGGGGTGCGCTTCTGGGCCTGGCCGCCGGGGACGCCCTCGGTGCGACCGTCGAGTTCATGCGGCCCGGGACGTTCGAGCCTTTGACCGACATTGTGGGAGGTGGCCCCCACGGGCTGATGCCCGGAGAGTGGACCGATGATACCTCGATGGCCTTGTGCCTCGCCGAAAGCCTCATCGAGTGTCGCGGCTTTGACGCCGAGGACCAGTTGCAGAGATACGTGCGCTGGTGGAAGAACGGACACCTCACCAGTAACGGGTACTGCTTCGATATTGGCCTCACCACCAGGGCCGCCCTTGAAAAGTTTCAAATAACGGGTCAGCCCTCGGGTCTGACTTCGCCCGACAGCGCGGGCAACGGCTCCATCATGCGACTGGCTCCCGTCCCCATGTTCTACGCCAACAGCATGGACAACGCCGTGGAATACGCCGGTCAAAGTTCGGCCACCACCCACGCCGCCGAGGAGGCGATCGGCGCCTGCCGCTACATGGCTGCAGTGCTGGTCCGGGCGTTGCAGATGGCCGATAAGGAAGAAGTGCTGGCCCCCGCCCTGACCGGAGAGTTGTCCGATGAAATGAAGAGGGTGGCCTTCGGGTCATTCAGGATATTCAGCCCCCCGCAAATCAGGGGCAGCGGCTACGTTGTTGAGTCGCTGGAGGCCGCTCTGTGGGCCTTCCACAACAGCGATAATTTCGCCGACGGCGCCCTCTTGGCCGTGAATCTGGGCGATGATTCCGATACCACGGGCGCAGTCTACGGCCAGATCGCTGGCGCTTTCTACGGCGAGAGCGAAATCCCAAGCCACTGGTTAGAAATACTGGCACGTAGAAGATTGATAATTGACTTCGCAGACTGGCTCTATCAGCTTAGGCTTGTGCGCTGATCGCAAGCGGCAAAGACTTCCGTTTGTAAATTGTAAATTTCCGGGTGGGCGCCGGTATTTTCCCAAATGTTCCGGGGCCAAAGGAGTAGGCGGCATGACCAGCAGGGAAGAAATCGCCCAGCGGATGCAGGATGACGGCATCCGGTTTCTCCTGACCCAGTTCGTTGACCTCAACGGCTCACCAAAGGCCAAGATGGTTCCGGTGGAGCACTTCGACGACGTGCTGGACGACGGCGCCGGTTTCGGCGGGGCCGCCCTCATCGGTATGGGCCAGGGCCCGCACTCCCACGACATGATGGCCCGCATCGACCTGGATTCCTACACCCCCGTGCCGTGGGACGACGGCCTCGCCCGCTTCGCCAGCGACCTGTTCGTGGACGGCAATCCCCATCCCTACTGCCCGCGCCAGCACTTCAAGGCCCTGCTTAACGACGCCCGCGCTGAGGGCTACGTCTTCAACGTCGGCATTGAGCCCGAGCATTTTCTGGTCACCAGAAACGAGGACGGCTCCATCCAGGTCTGGGACCCCAACAACATAGACAGTCTTCGCAAGCCCTGCTACGACTTCAAGGGCATCGCCAACGTCATGGGCTACCTGCGCGACATGATGACAGCGATGCGAGAGATCGGTTGGGATGCCTACCAGTCAGACCACGAGGACGCGAACGGGCAGTACGAGATCAATTTCCACTATTCCGATGCGCTGACCACCGCCGACAGGTACACCTTCTTCAAGATGATGACCAGCCAGTACGCCCAGAGACACGGGGCCATCGCCACCCACATGGCCAAGCCATTTACTGACCGAACCGGCAGCGGCGGCCACATCCACTACCACCTGGCCGATTCCGAGACCGGCGAAAACCTGTTCCTAGACGAAGACGACCGGCGGGGACTCGGGCTGTCGGAAATGGCCTACCACTTTATCGGCGGCATATTCGCCCATGCCCCGGCCCTGTGCTGCGTCATGTCGCCAACAGTTAACTGCTACAAGCGGCTACAGGTGGGGCCGGCCCTTACGGGGTCGTCCTCCGGCTTCCTTTGGACGCCCGCCTTCGTGTCTTACGGCGACAACAATCGGACGCAGATGATACGCACCGCCGGGCCGGGTCACCTGGAAGACCGCACCATGTCCGCCGCCTGCAACCCGTACCTGGCCTTCGGAGCCTACCTGTCCGCCGGGCTGGACGGCATCCGCCGCAAGCTCGATCCCGGCGAACCCAACCTGGGCAACCTCTACGAGCTTGGCCTGGAGGAAATCCGCCGCCGGGGAGTGCGGATTCTGCCCCAGTCCCTCGCGGAATCCCTGGCCGAACTGCAGGCCGATGCCGTGGTGCGCGACTCGCTGGGCGTAATCTGCGACGAGTTCGTGGCGCAGAAGGAAGCGGAGTGGCGCGAGTACCACCGGCAGGTGACGCCGTGGGAGATAGAGCGGTATCTGACGCTGTTTTAGTTCCGTGATTTTGCAAACGAATCATCTTACGACGTGAAAGGTGGGTCATTAAGGCCAATGAACTTTCCTTGGAGTTGCCCTGCGTACTGCAGTGGTCTTGTCGGACACGGGCGATGACCACTTGGTTGCAACGAGCGTTGCCAGGCACGGCGTGAGGGACCGATTCGGCATTGAGAACAATGACATTCATGCGGCGGGATTGCTGTTTCCACCAATAGTCAGGCTGCATATATAACTTCTACGCGGCAGCCAAGAAAAATTCAGAAATTTAGTAGATGCGAAAGTGGCCTTCCTCCTGAACTGCCCCAACTGCGGGGAGCGCGGTGTTAACGAGTTCCGCTTCGGCGGGGAGGTCGTTTTGCGGCCTGCGCCCGGCGCGGCAGAGGGCGAATGGACCAGCTACTTCTACTTCCGCCCCAACGCCGCCGGTGTGCAACGGGAGTGGTGGAACCATCGCTACGGCTGCCGCCGTTGGTTCTACGCCCTGCGGGATACGACCAGCAACGAAATCCGGATTACCTTCTGGCCGGGAGAGCAGCCACCCGCTACTCTCATCTAAAATGATTCCTCCTGATATAGTCCAAAGGTGCAGTGCAACGCCCATGAGCAGCAAATCCCGTCTTGAGCCGCAGCCCGGCGAGGTCGTTGAGCGCTCCGCCCCCGTTGAGTTCGAGTTCGACGGCAGGCGGGTACAGGGCTTCCGGGGCGATACGATAGCCTCGGCTCTGTATGCCGACGGAACGCGGGTATTCAGCCGCAGCTTCAAGTACCACCGGCCCCGCGGGCTGCTGTGCTGCGCGGGCAACTGCCCCAACTGCCTCGTGACCGTCGGCGATGAACCCAACGTCCGCGCCTGTGCCCGCCCTGTGGAGCCGGGCCTGCAGGTCCGTAGCCAGAACGCCTGGCCTGCGCTGGGGTTCGACCTGCTTTCGCTGCTGGACCGCCTGCACTGGCTGATGCCCGTTGGCTTTTACTACAAGGCTCTGCACCGCCCCAAGGCGCTGTGGCGGCTGGGGAGGCAGCTCATCCGGCGCGTCGGCGGTCTGGGCAGCATAGACATCAACGCCACCCACGAAGCGGATTTCAGCAGCCGCAACCTCCACGCCGATGTTGCCGTGGTGGGCGGCGGCCCCGCTGGCATCGCGGCAGCCCTGGCCGCGGCCGAGGCCGGGGCCATCGTCACGCTGATTGACGACCAGCCCACCCTAGGCGGCCATCTACGATACAGCCGTCAGCCTGTCAACATTCCCGACGGCGAAATCAGGCCCGGAACGGAAGCAGCCCGGGAACTGGCGGAGCGAGTGCCCCAAGCACTCACCATCGAGACGCTCAGCAACGCCACGGTGTTCGGCCTCTACCAAGACAACCTGCTGGCCGTGCTTACCACCGACGGGTTGGTGCGGCTCCGCGCCAACCGAGTGGTGCTGGCTACCGGGGCGCAGGAATCTCCGCTGTTTTTCGAGAACAACGACCTGCCCGGAATCATGCTCTCCGCTGCGGCCCGGCGTCTCGTGTCGCTTTTCGGCGTCCGCCCCGGACGGCAGGCGGTGGTGGCAACCGAGACCGCAGAGGGCTACGAGGCCGCGCTGGAACTGCTGGATGCCGGCGTCCGGGTCGCTGCGGTGGTGGACGCTTCCGAGTCGGCGGCAGGTGAGGCGGCCGAGGCGGTGCGGGCGCGCGGCATCACCGTCCTGTCCGGGCATCGCGTCGTCAAGGCCGTTGGCCGTGGTCGTGTCAAGGCTGCCCTAGTCGCCCCCGCAGGGAACCCAAACCCCTCCGCTATTCGCAGAATTCGTTGCGACCTGCTTTGTATGTCGGGCCAGTTCCAGCCAGTGGACGGGCTGCTGCATCAGATGGGGGCATCCCAACCAGGGGCTGCTCTGGTGGGCGGGGCCAATGGCGCGACAGGGCTGTACGAAATAACCCGCCAGGGCCGAGAGGCCGGACTCATGGCCGCCAGCGACGTTCGAGGCCAGGTCAACGGCGCGTCGCCGGAGTCTCGCCCGGCGCCGCTTCCCGCCGTGCCTGCCGGGAAGAACGCGCGAACCTACGTGTGTTTCTGCGAGGATGTATCGGCCCACGACATCGAGCAGGCAATCGGCGAGGGCTTTGCCGACGTCCAGACGCTGAAACGCTACACCACGGTCACCATGGGACCGTGCCAGGGCAAGATGTGCGGGCGGGCACTGGCAGGCATCTGCGCGTCTCATGCCGGGAGTGAAAGCGGGTCGGCGACGGGAGACACCTATACCACGTCGCGCCCGCCGTATCAGCCCGTGTCGCTGGAGGTCTTGGCCGGGCGCGAGCGGATGCCGCTCAAGCGGACTCCGATGGACCGGATTCACCGGCAGTTGGGGGCCACGATGGTGGAGTCTGGCCCGTGGCTGCGGCCCCACAACTACGGCTCCCCCGCCGACGAATGCGCCGCGGTAAGGGAGCGCGTCGGGATTATAGACGTCGGCACGCTGGGCAAGCTGGAAGTCGTGGGCCGCGACGCCCCGCAGTTGCTGGACCGCCTCTATACCCACAGCTTTTCCGATTTGCCCGTGGGCCGCATACGCTACGGCCTGATGACCTCCGACAACGGCGTCATCATGGACGATGGCACTGTTGCCCGGCTGGCCGGAGACCGCTACTTCGTCACTACCACCTCTGGTAACGCCGATGTCATAGAAGAGTGGTTCAACTGGTGGAATGCAGGGTCGGACAACTGCGCCCACGTGGTCAATGTTACGGCAGCATACGGAGCGGTCAACGTCGCCGGCCCCAGGGCCCGAGAGACCCTGTCCAAGCTCACCGGCATTGACTTGTCAAGACGCGCCTTCCGGTATATGCGCTCTGCTCAAGGCGAGGTGGCCAGAATCCCGTGCCTGCTGCTGCGCATTGGATTCGTGGGAGAGGTGGGATGGGAGGTCCACTTTCCCGCCGAGTACGGCGAATATATGTGGCGCGCCATCATCGAGGCGGGGAGCGAATTCGGCATTTCTCCCTTCGGCCTGGAGGCGCAGCGCATCCTGCGGCTGGAGAAAGGGCACGTCATAGTCGGGCAGGACACCGACGCCGTATCCACGCCCCTGGACATTGGCTCCGACTGGGCCGTCCGCTTCGACAAAGCAGACTTCATCGGCCGTGGCGGACTGGCCATCGCTGCCGAACACGGCCCACAGCAGCGCCTGGTGGGATTCGTAATGCCCGGCCTGGCCGCGCCGGAGGACGGCACCCCGGTGGTGAAAAGAGGGCGACCCGTCGGCCGGGTGACCAGCGCCCGCGTCAGCCCGACAATGAACCGGGGTTTCGGACTGGCGTGGGTGCCGCCGGAGTTGGCCCAGGAGGGAGCATCCATCGAAGTTCTGATTGGCGACCGCCGCGAGTCAGCCCGCGTAACCCTTCGGCCCGTCTACGACCCGGAAGGCCACCGGCTGCGGAGCTGACGCCATGACCACCGCATTCGCCCCGGAACGCCGCACCGCCATGTATCAAGCCCAGTTGGCTATGGGAGCGGTCATGGCCGACGCCGACGGCTGGCAGCTTCCTGTCCACTATGGCGACGTTTCACAGGAAGCGTGCTGGCTTCGCGAAACGGTGGGAGTTTCCGACGTAAGTCCCCTCGGAAAGGTCAAGGTGGTGGGAGCGGACGCGGCGAAGGCAGTTGCGATTCTGCTGCCCCAGACCACGGAGCGGGCCGTCGGCTCCGTAATCGAGGCCGACTCGCCCCTGGAGCGCGGCGGAAAGCTGCTGGCGGCGTGGCTGGCTCCCGGCGAGTTCCTGCTCCTGAGTCCCGCTGGGGTAGCCCCGTCGGCTGTGGAAGCGATGCAAGCCGGCGATTCGGTTTGCGCCCACGCGGTTGACGTAACATCAGGACTCTGCGGAGTGTCCATAGTTGGCCCGGCTACCCAGGGGCTGCTCAGTCGCATCACCGAGGTGGACACATCACCCCGCGCTCTGCCCGACCTCACCTGCGTCCAGTCCCGCTTCGCCGATATTCAGGGACTGCTGCTGCGCCGCGACGTTAACCGCATCCCCATGTACCATCTCTATGCTGGTCGCGAATTCGGAGAATACCTCTGGGAAGTCCTCATCGAAGCCGCCGGGGAGGTCGGGGGTGGCCCAGTGGGAGCCGAAGCCCTGTTGGGACTGAGAGACTGGCGCTAGACGCTGAGGATTGTAGTGTTTCAATTATTCCGCAAGAACCGGATGTGGCAGGTTAGGCCCCTCAATGACCGCTACCGGGTGGTCATCATTGGAGGGGGTGTGCATGGGCTCTCCACCGCCTACTACCTGACGAAACTGGGGGTGAAAGACATTGCGGTTCTGGACAAGGGTTACCTGGGCGGCGGCGCCAGCGCCCGCACCACGGCCATCATTCGCTCCAACTACCTCACAGTCGAGGGCATCCCCTTCTTTGACCAAAGCGTGAAATTGTACGAGGGGCTGGCCAAGGAACTGAACTTCAATATGCTGTTCAACCAGATGGGGCGGCTGGACCTCGGGCACACCGACGCCGCGCTGTACACGCTGCGGATGCGCACCGAGTTCAACCGCATCCTGGGCGTGGACAGCCAGATGATCGGCCCTGCCGAAATAAAGCAGTTGGTCCCGTCCATGAGCCTGCGGGAGGGGCTGACTTACCCCATCCTCGGTGCGCTGTACCATCCCCCCTGTGGCGTGATTCGGCACGACGCCGTCGTCTGGGGATTCGGACGGGCCGCCGACCGCGGCGGCGCCGAGCTGCACCCGTTCACCGAGGTCACCGCCATCGACCGCGCCAACGGCCGCGTCGCCGGCGTCGACACCAACCGGGGCTTTGTGGGCGCCGAGGTGGTGCTGAACGCCACCGCCGGCTGGAGCAGCGAGGTGGCCCGCTTGGCCGAGGTGGAATTGCCCATCACCACGCACCCGTTGCAGGCGATGGTGACCGAGCCACTAAAACCCTTCTTAAACAAGACCATCTCGTCGGCCAACCTTCACGCCTACGTCTACCAGACCGACCGGGGCGAGGTGGTCATCGGCGGCGGAGTTGACCCCTATCCGTCCTACAGTATGCGCTCGGCGCTCTTGCCCATGGAGCAACTGGCCGGGCATACGCTGGAAATGTTCCCTTGCCTGTCCAAGGTGAAGGTGCTGCGCCAGTGGGCCGGGCTGTGCGACATGACCCCCGACTACGCTCCCATCATGGGCACCGTGGACGGGCTGGACGGATTCATAGTCTCGTGCGGCTGGGGCAGTTGGGGCTTCAAGGCTGCGCCCGCCGCCGGCAAAAACATCGCCAGCCTGATTGCCACCGGGGAAACACCCGACCTGATAAAGCCCTTCGCCCTGTCCCGGTTCCACACGGGCAAGCTGGTCAACGAGCGAGCCGCCGCCCCCGCCGCCGCAATCCACTAGAACTCCCCTACCTCTGAGAGAGTATGGTTATGCCCGGCGAAATCCCCTCTCCCTCAGGGAGAGGGTTAGGGTGAGGGCGTACCCTGACGATTAAGACAAGGAGCAGACACCATGAGCGAGGAAATCATATACGCCGACGCCGCAACTCTGGCCCGCCGTATTCGCGACCGGGAGCTGTCTCCGGTGGAGGTGGTGCAGGCGCACCTGGACCGCATCGAGTCGGTCAACCCCAGCCTGAACGCCCTCATAGCCTTCCCCGGCGGCGTGATGGAACAGGCGCGGGAGGCCGAGGCCGCCGCTATGCGAGGCGAGTTCCGGGGGCCGCTCCACGGAGTCCCCTTCACCGTCAAGGATTGCGTGGATACCGAGGGCGTAGTCACAACTCGCGGCTCCAAGCTGTTCGAGAACCATGTCCCCGGCGCCGACGCCACGGTAGTTAAGAGGCTGAAGGATGCCGGAGGCATATTCATCGCCAAGTCCAATATGCCCGAGTTCGCCCTGTGGTGGGAGACCGACAACTTGGTCTACGGGCGCACGGAGAACCCATGGATGATCGGACGGACGCCGGGCGGCTCCAGCGGCGGAGAAGCCGCCGCCGTCGCCTCCGGGATGTCGCCACTGGGCATTGGCAGCGACGTGGGCGGCTCCATCCGCGAGCCGGCCAACTACTGTGGCATCGTCGGATTCAAAGCCACCCACGGACGCATTCCCCTTACGGGCCACTGGCCCGATACGTTGCTGCGGTTCATGCACGTCGGCCCCATCGTCCGCAGCGTGGGCGATGCTGCCCTGGCTCTGAACATCATGGCCGGGCCGGACGGAGCCGACCATTACGCCCTTCCCGTGCCGCTGGCGGATGTTTCCGATTTGTCCTTGACCGCTGGCCTGCGGGTGGCCTGGTGCCCGGAAGGGCCCTTCGCGCCTGTGGAGCGGGAGGTCCAGAATACCGTCGCCTCCGCCGCCGCTGCGCTGGGTGAGTTGGGCTGCGCTGTGGAGCAGATTGATCTTGACGGATGGCAGAATTGGCCGGGGCAACAGATTTCGGCCCGGATATTTGCGGCTGAAGGCAACAAGTTCCTGACCCCCATAATCGAGGGCCGACAGGATATGCTGGCGTTGTCGATGCAGCGCCGCCTGAACATACCGGGGCCGAGTTACGACGAGTACCTGGAGGCGATGGAGCAGGTGGAACAGTTGCGGGCCGCGCTCATAAAGCTGTTCAACGATTTCGACGTGTTGCTCCTTCCCACCGGCCCGGTGGTGGCGCATCCCCACGACACCCGGCGCCACGAGGTTGGCGGCGATACCGCGCCCGCCCGCCACGCGCTGACCTGCACCGTCCCCTTCGATCTTACCGGCTCCCCCGCCCTGTCGGTGCCTTTCGGCCTGAGCAGCGAAGGACTGCCCATCGGCGTTCAGATAGTGGGCCGCAACTTCGAGGAGGCCACCATACTGCGGGCCGGTGCTGCCCTTGAGGAACTGCACCGGCCCCGGCGTGGCCGGCCTCCCCTGTAATCCTGCACCATGTTCAACGCAGAGTATATTCGCGTTAAATATGGTAAACTTCGCCGAACCAAAGAGGGCATTTTACGAAAAGCAGTGGAGGAAAAGGTATGCCTGAATACGACCTCGTAATCCGCGGCGGCACCGTAATTGACGGCACCGGCATCCCTCGCATCCGCGCCGACCTCGCTATCAAAGACGGCCGGGTGGTTATGATCAGCGGTCGCATCAGCGGCGGGGGAGCAAAGGAACTGGACGCCAGTGGCTGCATCGTCGCCCCGGGCGCCATTGACCTGCACACTCACTACGACGCGCAGCTAAACTGGGACCCCTACGCTTCCTTGTCCGGGCAGTTCGGCGTCACCTCGCTGACCGTCGGGCAGTGCGGCTTCGGCTTCGCCCCGACTCGGCCGGAAGACCGCGACCTGAATATGCGGATGATGAACCGTATTGAGGCAATTCCCCTTGAGTCCATGCGGCAGGGGATGCGCTGGGACTGGGAGACCTTCCCGGAATACATGAATAGCCTCGACAAGCAGGGCCTCGGCGTCAACGTCGGCTGTCTGGTTCCCTTCTCGCCCCTGCGTGGCTACGTGCTGGGCATGATTCCCGCCCGGGAGCGCACCTCGGTGACCGAGGCCGAACTCAACCAGATGAAGCAGATTCTCTACGATTCGATGAAGGCTGGCGCCTTCGGCTTGTCCGCTGACAAGAACCTGGAGGACCGCCCCGAGGATGGAAGCTGGCTTCCCAGCCACGTTGCCTCCAGGGAAGAATTCCTGGCCCTGTCTCAGGTGTTGGGGCAGTTTGGCGTGGGCCACATCGGCTGGACCATAGGCATCTCCGACGACCGGGCGGCGCAGCGCGATATGCTGGCGGAGATGGTGCGGATGAGCGGACGCCCCCTCCACGTCATCCTCGGCGACGAGGAAGGCTACCAGTGGCTCAAGGAAGTCCGGGAAGAGGGTCTGCCGGTCATCGCTCAGGAGACGGCGGTTCCCGTCATATCCGAATTCAAGCTGTCGGAATACAACCTGTTCGACTATATGCCCAACTGGGTGCAGCCTCTGGTCGGCAGCAAGGAAGAGCGCATCGCCAAGCTGTCTGAGGACGGCGTTCGGGTCGGCATGAAGCAGGACGTTCTCGACCGTCCACACCCCCGCACCGACTGGGCGCAGGTGCAGGTCGTCGAAGTGGCCCAGGAGCGCAACCTGAAGTACGAGGGCCTGAGCATCGCCGACATCGCCGAGGCCGAGGGCAAGCACCCGCTGGACGCCTTCATCGACATCGCGCTGGACGAAGACCTGGAGACCGAATTCGCCCATCCGGCCGGCGGCCGCGGCGACAACGACCACGAATACATCTCCAGCCCCTTCTCCCACATCTCGGTGTCGGACGGCGGCGCGCACACCCGGTTCCTGGTCAATAGCATCTGGCCGGTCTACTTCCTGGGCCATTGGATCCGGGAAAAGGAACTGATGTCGCTGGAGCAGGCTCACCAGAAGATGAGCGCCCTACCCGCCTGGTTCTCCGACATGAAGAACCGGGGCACACTGCGCATTGGCGACTTCGCCGACGTCATGATCTACAACATGGACGAACTGGGCCTGCTCTACGACAAGCCCCAGTTCGCCAACGACTTCCCAGGAGGGGAGAAGCGTCTGGTGCAGATGCCCACCGGCATCCGCTACATACTAGTCAACGGCACGGTGACGTTCCAAGAGAACGAATGCACCGGCGCGCTGCCCGGCACACTGCTGCGCAGCTACGACCAAATCGGCTAACCGCTGTTCCTATTCTCCGGCAAGCGAAGGCCTCGCCACTTCCGGCGGGGCCTTCCTATTTGTGTTTACTGACATTAGATGTAGTTCGACAATAAATGAATGTATTTCGTAATGCCAATGATGGAATGCCGTCGAAGTTTGACACAGGTTTTCTGCGAGTCTAAACTATGCTCAACCCAATTTGCCTGAAGCTGAAATCTTACTATCCAACTACGGAGGTAACTGGTATGCCAGAGTTTGACGTTGTAATCCGCGGCGGCACCGTCGTGGACGGCACCGGCATCCCCCGCTTCCGCGCCGACCTGGGAATCAAGGATGGCCGTGTAGCGATGGTCAGTGGGCGCATCAACGCCGCCGGCGCCAAGGAGCTGGACGCCAGCGGCTGCATCGTGGCCCCCGGCGCCGTTGACCTGCACACTCACTATGACGCGCAGCTCAACTGGGATCCCTACGCCTCTCTTTCCGGCTGGTTCGGCGTCACATCGCTGACCGTCGGCCAATGCGGCTTCGGATTCGCTCCCACGCGCCCGGACGACCGCGACCTAAATATGCGGATGATGAACCGCATCGAGGCCATCCCCCTAGAGTCCATGCGCCAGGGAATGCGCTGGGACTGGGAGACTTTCCCGGAATACATGGACAGTCTCGACAAGCAGGGTCTGGGCGTCAACGTCGGCTGTCTGGTTCCCTTCTCTCCTTTGCGCGGCTACGTGCTGGGAATGATTCCGGCCCGCGAGCGGACCTCGGTCACCGAGGCCGAGCTCAACCAGATGAAGCAGATTCTCTACGATTCCATGAAGGCAGGCGCCTTCGGCATATCGGCAGACAAGAACCTGGAAGACCGGCCGGAGGACGGCAGTTGGCTGCCCAGCCACGTCGCCTCCAAGGAAGAGTTCTTGGCCCTGTCTCAGGTGATGTCCCAATTCGGCGTCGGGCATTTGGGCTGGACCATCGGCATCTCCGACGACCGCGCAGGACAGCGCGATATGCTGGCCGAGATGGTGCGGATGAGCGGACGCCCCCTCCACGTCGTTCTGGGCGACGATGAAGGTTACGACTGGCTGGAAGAGGTGCGCGCCGAGGGATTGCCCGTGGTGGCCCAACTGGGTTCGGTGCCCACCATCTCCGAATTCAAGCTCTCCGAATACAACCTGTTCGACTATATGCCCAACTGGATTCAGCCGTTGGTCGGCAGCAAGGAAGAGCGCATCGCCAAGCTGTCCGAGGACGGCGTGCGGATCGGCATGAAGCAGGACGTGATCGACCGGCCCCACCCCAGGACCGACTGGACGAGGCTTCAGGTCGTCGAGGTTGCCCACGAGCGCAACCTGAAGTATGAGGGCCTCAGCATCGCCGACATCGCCGAGGCCGAGGGCAAGGAGCCGCTGGACGCTTTCTTGGACATCGCCCTCGACGAGAACCTGGAGACCGAATTCGCCCATCCCTCCAACAACCGGGGCGACGAAGTTACCGGGGAAAGGCTGAAGAACCCCTACGTTCACATCTCGGTGTCGGACGGCGGGGCCCACACCCGGTTCCTGGTCAACAGCGTGTGGCCGGTCTACTTCTTGGGCCACTGGATCCGCGACCGGGAGTTGATGTCCTTGGAGCAGGCGCACAACAAGATGAGCGCCCTGCCCGCCTGGTTCTCGGACATGAAGAACCGGGGCACACTGCGCATTGGCGACTTCGCCGACATCATGATCTACAACATGGACGAACTGGGCCTGCTCTACGACAAGCCCCAGTTCGCCAACGACTTCCCAGGAGGGGAGAAGCGTCTGGTGCAGATGCCCACCGGCATCCGCTACATCCTGGTCAACGGCACGGTGACGTTCCAGGAGAACGAATGCACCGGCGCGCTGCCCGGCACGCTGCTGCGCAGCTACGACCAGGTCGGGTAAGCATCGGCGGGAACTAGGTGCAACAAAGAAGGGGCGGCCATCTGGCCGCCTCTGTTCTGTGCATCTAAACTAAAGCCAAGGTGAAATGTACATATCGCTAGACCGCACTATCGGTGCCCACCCAGTTGGGGCCTGAAGGTGATATGAGTAGCAATGGAGTCCTTTCGGTCATCGTCAATCTCCCCGAAATGCACATCCCGCCTTGGTATTGGTTTAGGTTTGTTGTCAACTACAACGCGCAACCAGCGCCCATCTTTACCCCACTCGGGGAACAAAGCACCAGTACCTGATCCTCCCATTGGGCTCCACCTCGGTGTGGTGCGGGCCACTCAACACTCGCCCAATCCTCCTCGCGGGATCAATCCCAAAGTGCTTGTGCTGCGCCCTTGCCGAGTAATACCGGTGCGCATTCTCTATTAAGCGTCTGGCGTTCTGTAGTCTTTCGTTGGGCAATGGCGGGCTCCACGCTCTACTCGTCCGGCACTAGCGCGACCAGCCGGCCACCCTGCTGCGTTACCAGGAACACCTTCATCGTGAGCTCGGGGTTGTTGACGCAGCGGCCATTGCCCCTCTCGTACTCGTAGCCGTGGGTGTCGCAAACGAACACGTCCTCGCCCACGTCCTCCACCTCGCCGCCCTGATGCGGGCATAGGCTGGACAGCATCCGGTAGCCCTCGCTGCCCTTTACCAGGAAGTAGTTGGCGGTGCCAACCTTCATCAGCTTGGGAAGGTCGGTGAACTCGGACTCGTCGCCCAAATCCACACGAACCTTTTTGGAGCGGGCGGAGCCACTGATTTGCCGCATCGTGATCCTGTTGACCTGTCTCTCAGTAGCCATCGGCAAATACCCTCAACGCGAAATCATTGCCAGTATAGCAGACTCCGATTCAGCCGCGCCCGCGCTGTTTGGAGTGGCCGGCAATGTCGGGGCATTGATTCCCGGCTTGGAGCGTGGCAAAATCTTAGGATAGGAGGCCGATATGACTACTGAAGCCAATTACACAGATCGCTACGGACTCCCCCTTACCACCAACTCCCAGACCGCCCTGGCCCATTATGCGGAAGGGCTGGAATTGGCCCTGTCGCAGAACTTCGGGGCTGAGGAAGCGTTTGCCCGCGCTACCGAGGCGGACGAAGGGTTTGCCCTGGCCCATGCCTCGCGGGCGTTCATGGAGTTCCTCCGCATCGCCGTGCCGGATGCGCGGGCCAGCGCCGAGCAGGCCGTCAAGCTGTCTTCGGGGCTGAGCAGCCGGGAGCGGGGCTACGTTGACGTAGTTTCAAAGTTCGTCAACGGCCAGAACCACGCGGCCAGCGCCGCCGTGCACGAACACCTAAAGGAATTTCCTCTGGACTCCATGCTGTTGCGACTGGCCCAGCGACTCTATACTCAGGGCTGCGTCGGAATCGGCGCCCCGGACTATCCGCCCCGTTTCTACAAGCTGATGACCGAGGCTGCCCCCTACTACGGCGAGGACTGGGCTTTCATGGGCCAGTACGCTTGGGCCAACCACGAGGTTGGCAAGATGGCCGAGGGCATGGACCTGGCCGAGCGCTCTCTGAACCTCAACCCGTCCAACGGCGTGGCTGCTCACTCCGTGGCCCATGTGTTCTACGAGATGAGCCAAGACGACGAGGGCGCGGCCTTCCTGGCCGGATGGTTGGAGGACTACGACCGCCGGTCTACCTACCGGGTGCATCTGTCCTGGCACCAGGCGCTCTTCGAGCTGGCGCTGGGCCGCTACAACCAGGCCCTGAGCTGGTACGACAGGGACATTCGCCCGTCGGTGCAAGGACTCAAGTACGCGGCGCTGGCCGATAGCGCCTCGCTGATCTGGCGGATGAAGATCTACGGCGACACCGCTCCCCAAGCCCCGTGGAGCGAGTTGGTGGAGCTGGCCTTGCCCGCCGCCGCCCGGCCCGGTCCGTCCTTCCGCGACGCCCACGCCGCCCTGGCCTTCACCGCCGCCGAAGACGATGAGTCTTTCGGCAAGCTGGTGGACGGCTTGCAGGCGATGGCTGACGGAGGGGACGCCACCGCCAAGGAGGCCACGCTGCCGCTGGTCAAGGGCATCGGCGCCTTCGGTCGCGGCGAGTACGCCGAGGCGGTGCGCCTGATGGAGCCGGTCTACCCGCAGCTCACCCGCGTCGGCGGCAGCCACGCCCAGCGGCTGGTGTTCGAGGACACCTTGCTGGAGGCCTACCTGCGGGCCGAGGAGTTCGACAAGGCCACCGGAATGCTGCGGGAGCGGCTGTCGCGCCGCGAATCCCCGCGCGAGCTATACTGGCTGGCCCGCGCTCAGGCAGGTCAGGGACAGCAGGCCGAGGCTCGCAACAACGCGGCTCATGTCAAGGAGACTTGGGGCCAGGCCGACACCAACACTCCCGAATACGGCCGCCTGACCCAGTTGGCCGCCGACTAGGGCGCAACGTCTGTCCGCAAAAAATCAGGGCGGGTTTGACAACCCGCCCTAAACTTTGCCCCAGGTAATGGCCCCGCCGGTAATGGTCATCACAGCCTTCACTTTTTGCAGGTCTGTGGGTGCTGCGGTGAGCGGGTTGGTATCCACCAACACCATATCGGCCAACTTACCGGGCGCGATGGAGCCTTTATTCCTTGATGTTCCTTCCGCCTTTGCTGCGGCGAGGGTGTACATTCGCAAGGCTTCTCCCACGCTCACCCCCTGCTGCCCAGGTCCGTCGCTGGACAAGGGCCGGCCATCGAAGGCGCGGCGAGTGACGGCGCTGTATATCGCAGGCCAGGGGTTAGGGTCAATGACCGGCGCGTCGGAGCCGAAGGCGGTCTCCACCCCGGCGCGATGCAACACTCCCGCCGGGTACAGGTGGGGCAGCAGCCGCGCCTCTACGTTGTCGCGGTAGGCCGCGCCATTGTGGTAGATGAAGCCGGGCTGCGTGACCACTGTAACACCAGACCGCTTGACGGCCGCAACAAGAGACGGCGTACCCTCGGCGCAATGCTCGATACGGTCGGCTACAAAAATTCCCTCCCCCGGAGGGGGAGGGTTAGAGCTGGGGCATCCCTGCCAATCAAGGCGCGGCACGGAGGCCAACACCTCGGCGGCAACGGCAATCGCCTCTTCTTCGATACAGTGCAGGGCCACCGGGTAGCCCTGCCGGTGGGCCTCGGCCACCATCCGCGACAGTTCCGGCGCCGAGGGATGGAGCGTACCCGCGGTCAGCGTGATCACTATTTTTGCGTGCCCCACGCGCAGCCGGTGGTCACCGGAACCGTATGACAGTCCGGCGGCTGCCAGCTCGTCCAGTCGTTCCGTCCCGGCGAACATGGTGATTCGGTTGGACAGTATGGCGTCGGCTTGCAGGCGTTGGAAGGTGCGCCATCGCTCCACGCCGTTATCTGCCCCGGCGTCCTGAACCGAGGTTATACCATATTCCGCCAGCAGCTTACCGGCAGCCCCCATCCCGCTCTCGAACTCCTGCGGGCTGCGTATGTTTCCCAGCCGCTCCCGGAGGAAGGAGCGCATCTCGAAGAGTATTCCCGTGGGCTCGCCTGTGGCCTCGTCGCGTTCGATCACGCCGCCCGGCGGATCGGGGGTGTCGAGGAATATGCCGGACAATTCAAGCGCACGGCTGTTCAGGGCGACGGCATGGCCGCTGCGATGCTCCAGCCACACGGGATGGTTGGGCGCAGCAATATCCAGCTCCCACCGGCTCGGGTGCCGGCCTTCCGACAGTTGCCGGTCATCGTATCCGTGGCCGCGCACCCAGCTTTCCGACGGACGAGACTCCGCCCACCGCCGCACCAGTGCCAGCAACGCGGCGATTGACGGCGCGCGCCGTGGACTGCAATCAAGGTCCTGCAAACGCCGCGCCAGCCCGGGGAGGTGGCAATGGGCGTCGTTGAACCCTGGCAACAGAGTAAGCCCCTGGCAGTCGATGACTTTCGTTTGCCCTGACGCCATGCGTCGAATGGTGGCGTTACTACCGACTGCCGCGATGCGATCCATGGAGACGGCAACCGCCTCGGCCGTGGGCTGAGTTCGCTCCATGGTGAGGATGCTGGCGTTTACCAGTGCTAGAAGTCTGGCCGGAAACCTCGATTCCCCCCAGGTCGGCGTTTTCTTAACGTCGATTATCGATGGCATAGTGGGTGTTGCAACGTATTACATGCACCACCATGCCATATAAGTCTTGAATACGTCTGCCTCGCGTAGCGCAAAACCCGGCCAATGGCTTTCCGGCCAGACTTCTAGGGTGAGGCTTCGGCTCGGCATGGATGCAAACACAAGTGAAAGTTGCTATCGGCAGTACAACGGCCGATTTCCTTCGGTGAGGGAAATTCGACGAGCTCGCCGCTTTTGGGAAATAAGTGCGGATTCTTCCGTCCGCCTGAATTTCGGTTCTGTACGGCTCGACTATGGTTCTTTCTATCCAGTCCTGTTGCACTTCGGGATGTCTGAAATGTATGTCTCTGCCGTGTCGCGTGGGTAGGCTATGACTCGCCCGGCATACCGGCGTCTTCTCTCAACGTCTTCTTCTGCGGACAACTGTCCTGCTTGCTCCTAGCATCCGAGATAAGAGACTACGGCACAAAGGCGGCGTCGTGCTGCTCGTCGGCGTGGTAGGAGCTCCGCACCAGCGGGCCGGATGCGACGTGCTTGAAGCCCATTTCCAGCCCGGCGACCCGGAGTTCGTCGAACTCCGCCGGGGTGTAGAAGCGGTCTATGGCGATGTGCTTGGCCGATGGTCGCAGGTATTGGCCGATGGTCAGCAGGTCGCAGTCAACAGTCCGCAGGTCGCGCATGGTCTCCAGCACTTCGCCCGCGGTCTCGCCCATGCCGACGATGATGCCCGATTTGGTGACGGTGGCCGGGTCGAGTTCCTTGGCCTTGGCCAGCAGTTCCAGTGAGAGGTTGTAGTTGCCCTTTGGACGGACTCGCGGAAAGACGCGAACGGTGGACTCGATGTTGTGGTTCAGCACCGCTGGGCCGGCCTCTATGACACGTTGCAGGGCGCCCCAGTTGCCAGCGAAGTCAGGAATCAGCACCTCAACCCGGCACTCAGGCAGCAGCTCCCGAATCCGGTTGATGCAGGAGGCGAAGATGTAGGCGCCTCCGTCGGGCAGGTCGTCGCGATTGACTGACGTGATGACGCAGTAGCGCAGGCCCATCGCCTTCACTGTCTCGGCCAGCCGCTTCGGTTCCTGCAAGTCGATTCCGATGGGCCGCCCGGTGGTGACGGCGCAGTAATGGCAACGGCGGGTGCAAATATCGCCCAGAATCATGAACGTGGCCGTGCCGCGCCCCCAGCACTCGCCGATGTTGGGGCAGTGGGCCTCCTCGCAGACGGTGTGCAATTCCTGGCTGCGCATCAGCTCCTTGAGCTGCATATAGCGCGGGCTGCCGGGCATTTGCACCTTAAGCCAATCGGGCAGGCGTGGCCGCAGTTCAAGGGTATTCTTCTGTTGGGTCATCGAGTCCCTCGGATGCCGGTTGAATATGCCTCACTGCCATTATAGCAAGTGGCTGGTATAGCAAGTGGCCGGTGTTGCAGCGTCAGAGCAGTTGAACCAGCCGGGGTGAGACGCGGCATTTCTCTGCGGCGATGATGGCGTCAATGTCGGCGGCGGCCTGCTCCAGCCGTCCCTCCGGGTTGACCACGCGATAGTCGAAGCCGTTAACTTGAGCCAGCTCTTCTTTCGCCGTGCGCAGGCGGCGTTCCAACTCAGGACCGGACTCGGTCATTCGCCCTCTGAGTCGTTGCTGAAGTTCCTTCAGAGACGGGGGTATCAGGAAAATGAGCAGCGCTTCCGGGGCCATCCGGCGAATGGTCGCAGCGCCCTGCACGTCTATCTTCAGGAACACGTCCTTGCCGGAACGCAGGGCGTCCCGGGCCTGGCTCCGGGGCACGCCGTACCACCGGTCGTATACCTCTGCGCACTCCAGGAACTCGTCGCGCTCCAGCATCCGGGCGAAGGTCTCTTCGTCAAGGAAGATGTAGTCCACGCCGTCGCGCTCGCCGGGGCGCATGGGGCGCGTGGTAGCCGTCACCGCGAAGTGCCACGGGCGATCCAGCTTTCGCAACTCGGCGAGAACTGCGTCCTTGCCCACGCCCGACGGCCCGGACAGCACCACCAGCAAAGGCGGCGAAGGGCTGGCTTCGGGTATGAGCGAAGACAATGGGATGCCCCCACCCTAACCCGCCCCCGAAGGGAGAGGGAACTTTGGGGAGTGGCTCCCCGAATTGTTTGCCAGCGTGTCCAAGTCTTCCCAAAAACTCGGGTAGGATACCGAGGCGTCGGCTGCGCCGTGGACTTCCGTTTCGCCGTTGGCCAGCAGGCCGCAGACGGCCATGGCCATGGCCAGCCGGTGGTCGCCGTGGGACTGGCAGGCCGCGCCGGTCAACCGCCCGGTTCCCCTGATGATCATTCCGTCCTCGCGGGCCTCGATGTCCGCGCCCAGGCGGGAGAGCTCCGCGACGGTGGTGGCGATGCGGTCGGACTCCTTGACCCGCAGCTCCGCGGCGTCGCGTATGACCGTCTCGCCGCTGGCGAAGCAAGCGGCCACGGCCAGAATCGGCACTTCGTCCAGGATTCGGGGAATCATGTCGCCGCCGATTACCGTGCCGTGTAATTCGCCAGGGGTGACCAGAAGGTCGGCCACTGGCTCGCCGCCCTCGGTGCGCTCGTCCAGCAGTTGCAGGCTGCCGCCCGCGCCCATTGCTTGAAGGGCGTCAATGATGCCGGTGCGGCTGGGGTTCAGTCCCACGCCGCGCACCAGCACCCGTGAGTCGGGATGGCACAGCCCGGCCACAATCCAGAAGGCGGCTGAACTGATATCGCCGGGAACGGCGATGTCCACCGCCCGCAGCGCCCCCGGGCGGAGTTGCAAGTCCAGACCATCCTCTTCGATCCCTGCCCCCATGGCCGTAACCATCCGCTCGGTGTGGTCGCGGGACAGCGCAGGTTGGTGGATCACCGTGTCACCGTCCGCCGACAGGCCAGCCAGCAGGATGCAGGACTTGACTTGAGCGCTGGCCACCGGCAGTTCGTATTCGATGCCCCGCAGTGAGCCGCCGCGTATGACCAACGGGGCCAGTGACCCGTCCTGACGGCCCAACACCTGCGCCCCCATGCGCTGCAAGGGGTCAACGATGCGCCGCATCGGGCGGGAGCGCAGCGATCCGTCCCCGGTCAGCACCGTCAGGAACGGCTGCGCCGCCAGCAGGCCGGACAGCAGCCGCATGGACGTGCCGCTGTTCCCAGCGTCAAGAATGTCGGGTGGCTCTTGCAGAACCGGCCCCTTGCCGTGGACGGTGTATTCGCCAGGAGCCGCTCCCTCCGTGATTTGCACTGCCATGCCCCGCAGGCAGGACATGGTGGACATCACGTCCTCGCCGTTGGACAGTCCGGTAACGCGGGCCGTGCCGTGGGCCATCGCGTTGAGGATCAGGGAGCGGTGCGAGATGGACTTGTCGCCCGGCACCGCCAGCTCGCCCCCCAGCTTTACTGGCCTTGTAATGGTACGGACCGCCGCGTCAGCCGCCATAACTCTCTCAGGAGTAAAGATTCCCCATCCGTATAGAAACGGGGTTTGCCAATTGTTCCCTCTCCCTCTGGGTGAGGGCAGATTCTATCTGCCTACTTCCGCCCGCGCTCTTTCCGCTCCTCTTCCTTGCTGCCGCGGAAGAAGCGGCGCTGGGCTTCCATTCCCTTGCTTCCCAGGAACATTTCGCCCATAGACTCGGAAAAGTTGGGAATTCTCGGCCCACTACGCTCCATCTTGCCGCCCGGAGTGACCGCTCCGGCGAGCCAGCGATCTCGTTCTTCTGAAGCGTGCTCGAAGAGCTCCCCCACCGCTGCGAGGTCGGGGCCGGACTCGTCTTTGAGCATATTGCGTATCTCGTACAACTCCCTGATGAAGGAGTCAATCCAGCTAACTATGGGCTCGCGATTGGTAATCGATATGTCGCGGTGCATTATGGCGTCGCCAGAGGCCAGCCGGGAAAGGTCCCGGAAGCCCGACGATGCCAGTTGCGCTATGTCGTCCCAGTTGGCGCTCTTGGAAACTGTCTGCATCAGCGCGACCGACATCATGAACGGCAGATGACTTACGGCGGCGACAAAGCTGTCGTGTTCCTCGGCGCCGATGAAGAATGGCTTGGCCCCGATGGCCTCGGCCATGGTGGCGACGGTGGAGACGGCCTGCTCTTTGGTGTCCGGCTTGGGCACGATGCAGTAGGGCTTGCCGGCGAATAGGTCGGCGGCGGCGTTCTGAGGCCCGGCGGTTTCGCGGCCCGCCATGGGATGACCGCCAACAAACTGGATGCGTCCCGGCAGGAGCTCGGTGGCCCATTCGACCACGACGCGCTTGGAGCTGCCCACATCGGTGATCACCGTGTCTTCCGGCAATTGCCGCCCAATGGTCTCCATCAGGTCGCGCATAGCCATCACCGGAGTTGCCAGCACCACCACGTCCGCACCCTCGATGGCTGGCTGGATCCGGCCTTCCACCTTGTGGAAGGCGCCCCGCTTCTGGGCCCCGCTTCGGGCGGAGCTTTCGTAGTCCGTGCCCACCACTTCCAGATTGCGCAGGTCCGACTGCCGGAGCGCCAACCCCAGGGAAGTTCCTATCAAGCCCGTGCCGACAATAGCTATCTTGGCCAAAACGGCCTCCTGAAACGCCACAGATACGACATTAAAGCAACATTCTACAACATCACGCCAACTGCAACACCCCACGAAAATGGAACCCCAAGGTCTTTCGGTTTTCAGCAAAAGCCGCCTCCCCCTTGATGGGGAGGGTCAGGGTGGGGGTGCAATGCCTCGCAAGTCTGCCTGCGAGAGGTATGGACGGTCCATATTCACCCCATGCTTCTCCCTCAAGGGAGAAGGACAACTGAAAGACCCGGAACGGCACCCCTTCCCTTCTTCCACCGGGAAGGGCTGGATTGTGGGAGTCCGTCCTAAAGCGCTGACACGGCAGTCTCGGCGATGTCGGTGCGGACGACCTTCTCGTAGGGCTGTCGCTCTCGGCACATTCCCGCCGCCAGCAGGATGTCGTGCAGGTTGTCATACTCCGGCTTTCCCAGAACCGGGTTCACTGGCCATTGTTCCTGGTCTTTGTACCGAGTTATGGAGGCAGCCAACACCTCCGGCGACGCACCAGGGAAGAACTCCGCAACGGCCTTTGAAACCTCGTCAGGTTCAGCCGACGACAGCCAATGAAGGGCCCGGGCGAATCCAACGGTAAACCTCGCCGCTGTGTCCTCCCGCTCCGTCAGGAAGCGATGGGTGGCGGCGAAGGAACTGTATGCCAGATGGCCGTTCTCTGGTCCCAGGGCAGTCAGCAGGTTGCCCGCGCCGTCGGCAATCAACTGCTGCACCACTGGCTCGGCCACATGGACGTACTCGGCCTGTCCCTCCCGGAAGGCGGCCTCGGCGTCGCCCAGCGACAGGCCGGTCAGCAGGTCCAGATCCGACGGCTCGAGGCCGTGGCGGCGCAGGGCGTACTGGAACGAGGCCCAAGGCATGGGCGAGAAGCCGACGGGTATTACTCTCGCACCACGCAGAGATTCCCAGTCGAAAGACTCTTGGGGCTGGCTCCCCAGTATGAAGAAGCCGTCCCGCGAGTTAATCTTGGCGAAGTGCTGCGGCACCGTCTCCGCGCCCCAATCGGAGGCGATGATGGAGCGCATGATGCCGCTCTGGACGATGTCGGCGGCGTCGTGATGCAGGGCGCTCAACGGATGAGAGAACCGGGGCGGGCAGGTGCTGAACGAAACATCCAGCCCCTCCCGCTCCAGGAACCCGCCAGCCACCGAGACGTAGATAGGCGTGTAGAAGATGGAGCGCCAGGTCTCCATAAGCCTCAATGGCTGCCTTGATGCAGTAGACATTTCCCTACTCCGCCAGGAAGGGCATCAGCGCGCCCAGGAAACCCTCCGGGTCTTCCACCTGCGGGATGTGGCCTATGCCGGGCAGGATTACCTTGCGGGCGTTGACGATGTTGTTGTGCAGCAGTTCCTCGCCGTCCCGCAAGCGGTCGATTTCGCCGTACAGCACCATCGTTGACGATGCCTTGATCATCGGCAGCCGGGACATAATGTCGTAGTAAGCCAGGGATTCCATCAGGTTGCGCACCCACGGCCCGGCCTTGGCGCGGCTGTTGTTGTTCTTGTCCAGCCATTCCTCGGTCGGCTCAGCGAAGGTGGTGCCGTCCTTCAGGTCCTGGAGAGTGCGCGGCTTGGGCAGACCATCGGCGTCGTACTGCGCCATCGTGTCGGCCAGCCGATCCTTGGCGGTGAAGGCGTTCCACACCGGGGCGCCCACCAATGTCAGCTTGTCCACCCGGTCGGGGAAACTGGCGGCGGTTTCAGTAGCCAGCACAGCGCCCACCGAGTTGCCCACGACGTGGGCCCGGTGGATGTTCAGCACCTGGCAGGCCTCGTCCAGGGCATGGGCGTAGTCGGGCAGGTTGAAGTGTCGCTGCGGCTTGTCGGAGTCGCCATGGCCCAGCATATCGAAGGCATAGACCGTGTAGTTCTGGCTGATGGCGTCAATGACGTATTCCCATGTCCAGACCGATGTTCCCAGAGGGTGGAGCAGCACCACCGGATAACCGGCGCCCTTCTTGACGAAGTGCATATTGCCTTCGGGGGTTGGGACGCTGTCGGTGAGGTCGCGGCGAACTAACAGAGCCATGGAGCCTCCTCTATCAGCTATAAAATTCGCTGTGGATGGCGGCGCGGCTTGTCGCGGCGGCATATCCCGCGCCCTTGCCACATGGTATCACGCCGGGAACCAGCCCGCAGCCCACCTCGTTTGTCCGGAATGGTCTTCAGACAATTCTCACTCCCCTTTTTAGGGAGGGAGAATCAAATGGAACTGGTTTGACCTTTCTCTGCCCGTGTGCCAGAATCGAGAACAGATAAGCGAGGCTGGCAGACTGCGCGGGCTTTAGAGGGAAAAGGTGCGAAAACCTATCTGGACCAGAGACCGGTTGCGGCGCCTGGTGAACCGGGAAATTGGCGACTACCGGATAATTGTCGTTTCAAACCGTCAGCCCTACGTCCATGAACTGGTTGACGGGGAGTTGCGGGTCAGTACCCCCGCCGGCGGTGTTACCACCGCCATCGACCCGCTGATGCAGGAATGCGCCGGGACCTGGATTGCCCACGGCGGCGGCGCAGGCGACTACCTGGCAGTGGACGACAGGAACTGCGTGAAGGTTCCTCCCGATGATCCCTCCTACACTCTCCGGCTGGTCTGGCTGACCGAGGAGGAGCAACAGGGTTACTACTACGGCGTTTCCAACGAGGGATTGTGGCCCCTCTGCCATAACGCCTTTATCGAGCCCACATTCGATCAGTCCGACTGGGAGACCTACACCTCCGTCAACCGTGCCTTCGCTAGCCATGTGCTGGAGGAAATCAGCGGAGGGCCGGCGGCGGTCTTCATCCAGGACTATCACCTGGCGCTGCTTCCTCGTTTCCTCCGGGATGCAGACCCCGATGTAATTGTCGGACAATTCTGGCATATCCCTTGGCCCAACTACGAAATTTTTCGCATCTGCCCCTGGCAGGAGGAGTTGCTGGACGGCCTGCTGGGCAACGATATGCTGGGTTTCCACATAGGCGACCACCGCAGAAACTTCATGGAAGCCGCATCCCGCGTCCTCGGTGCCCGCGTTAACGAAGAATACAGTTTGGTCTATCACCGTGACGACGCTACGCTGGTTCGTCCCGTTCCCATCAGCGTCGACTTCGACCAGTTGGAGATCGAGGCCCAGAGTTCCGAGGTCGCCGATGAGATGGAGCGGCTTGTTTCCGAATGGGGACTGGAAGGCAAAATTATCGGTCTAGGCATCGACCGCATCGACTACACCAAGGGCATCCCCCACCGCATCCGCGCCATCGGCCGTTTCCTGGAACTGAACCCCCAGTACATCGGCAAGGTGGTGTTCGTGCAGGCCGGCGTGATGAGCCGCACCAACATCTTCGCATATCAGCAGCTCTCGGACCAGATTGACCGGCTGCTGGATGACGTGAACAGCCGCTTCTCCACCGATGACTGGCAGCCAATCTTGTATATGCCCACGGACCTGCCGCATCTGACGCTGATGGCCTTGCGGCGGTTGGCCCGGTTCTGCGTGGTAAGCTCGCTGCACGACGGCATGAACCTGGTGGCCAAAGAGTACGTTGCCACCCGATTTGACCACGATGGCGTCCTAATTCTCAGCCCCTTCACCGGAGCCGCCCAGGAGCTGACTGACGCGCTTATCGTCAACCCATACGATGTGGAGAAGTTCGCCGACTCCATCCGCGGAGCCGTGGAGATGCCACGCCAGGAACGGCAGGTGCGCATGGCCAACATGAGGGCCGTGGTGCAGGAAAACAACATCTACAAGTGGGCGGCCCGCTCTCTGGTGGACATGATGCAGGTGGGCCGGCGCGCCCGGCGCCCCATCCGAAGCACCTGAATTCAATCCCGCCGGTAATTCACCGTAATCGTGACCCTCTCCCTCTGGGGAGAGGGAGACTCTGGAATGGCTCATCTTCTGAACATCTGGCCCTCGGTCAAGACCCGCCTGCGCAAAGCTGGCCGCGTCCTGTTGCTGTTCGACTACGATGGCACCCTAACGCCCATCGTGGCCCGCCCCGAGGACGCGCTGTTACCGTGCGACGTGCGCCGGTACCTGGAGGCCCTGGCCGCGCATCCCCGCTATATCGCTGGCATCGTCAGCGGGCGCAGCCTCGACGACCTGGCCGCGCAGGCCGGAATTCCCGGCCTGATTCACGCTGGCAACCACGGCATGGAGATTCGCGGGCCCGGGCTGGAGTTCACCCACCCCGGAGCCGTTTCCGCCCGCGGCATTTTGGACCAGGCAAGGGCGTCGTTGGCCGATGCCCTGGCAGAGATCCCCGGCGTTATCGTGGAGCACAAGGGCTTGACCCTGACGGTCCACTTCCGGGCCACTCCCGAATCCCGGGCCGGGGAAGTCGATAAAAAAGTGGCGGAAACCACTACCTCTTTCGTTGAGAGCGGCGGGCTACGGCTGACGCGCGGCAAGAAGGTGGTCGAGGTGCGTCCGGCCATACCGTGGGACAAAGGCAAGGCCATCGAGAAAATCCGGGAGGAGTGCGGCGACCTGCCCTTCCCTGTCTACTTCGGAGACGACCGCACCGACGAAGACGGCCTCCGCGTGGTCCAGGACATGGGAGGGCTGGCGGTGTTCGTTGGAGAACCGCGCAATGGCACGGTGGCCCTGCATCAACTGGATTCGCCCCGAGAGGTCGCCGAAACGCTGCGACTGTTGCTGGAGGAAACTTAAGGGCGGGCCTTCAAGTCCCCCTGCTTCTCCGGCAACTGCCCTTACCGGACCTCAACCCCCGTTTCGCTCGATTTCGCCTACTTTATCTATGCGCCGCTGGAAGCGGGCTTCAGGGGTAAAGGACGCACCGAGGAACGCCGCAATTACCTCTTTGGCGGTCTCGATTCCGATGACCCTTCCGCCCAGGCAGATGACGTTCATGTCGTTGTGCTCAACGCCCTGGCGCGCGGTGTATGTGTCATGGCACAGGCAGGCGCGGATTCCGCCGACCTTGTTGGTGGCAATGCTGGCCCCCACGCCGCTGCCGCAAACCATCACACCCCGCTCTGCAAGCCCGTCGTTCACCGAGCGGGCCACGTCGGCGGCAAAGTCGGGGTAGTCGTCGGCAGGGTCTAGGATATGCGCACCAACGTCCACCACCTCATGCCCCGACGACTCCAGCCAGGGGACGATCTGGGTCTTGAGGTCGAATCCGGCATGGTCTGCGCCAACGGCCACTTTCATCGGCAGAGGCTCCTAAGTGGGTTGCCGGACGGCTGACTTACGCAGCGTCCGTGACGAAGTAAGGATACCCGCCCCGGCTTGGCTGCGCCAATGCCTAGCCACGCTAGGCATTGAAACCGTGCGCCTGGCGGATGCCGCAGTCTCACGATTAGCGCCAATGAGTATGCCGTGATAGACTGGCATAACTCGCTAAAACCAGCCTGCGAACCGGGAAATTCAATGATCAAGGTCATCACCTTCGACTTCTACAACACTCTCGTCAAGTTCTGGCCGCCGCTGGAGGACATACAGGCATCGGCCTGTCGGAAGATGGGTCTGGCCGTGCCCCGGGATGCCATACGCCGAGGTTACGCCAAAGCCGACATCATGTTCAACCGGGCCAACGAGGAAGAGCCGCTTTCGCTGCGTTCCCCGGAGCGCCGGCTGGAGTTCTTTGCCGAATACGAACAGGCCATCCTCGATACCGCCGGCGTTCCGGTGACCAGGGAACTTGCCCGGCAGATATGGGCGCTGGCCATAGCCGTGCCCAAGGAATTCACGCCCTTCGAGGACACTCTTCCCGCCTTGGAAGGGCTGCGACAGCGGGGTTACCGGTTGGGAGTGATCACCAATCTGCGGGCCGATCTGGAACCCCTCATACGCAAGGCCAAGCTGGACGGCTGTCTGGAGTTCTCGGTCAACTCCGTCCAGGCCGGGAAGGAAAAACCGCATCCGCCGATATTCCAAGAGGCCCTGCGCCGCGCCGACGTGGCTCCGGAAGAGGTGTTGCACGTCGGCGACCAGGTGCGTTCCGATGTTGAAGGCGCCCGCGCAATGGGGATGCAGGCCGCCCTGCTGGATCGGGGCGGCTGGCACGACCCGGTGGAGGGGTGCCCCAAGATTTCCGACCTGGGAGAATTGATCGGACTTCTGGAATCAGAATTTGGGAACCCGCCATCGCCTTGATGTTCTAATCAAGGCGAAAAGAAATTTTCGACTACCAGGAGGGTCGCCATGACACAGGAAACCCATAACGGAGAACATGACCATTCCTCGGTCCGGGTGGCCGTCTGGTACGACTACATTTGACCGTGGTGCTATATCGGCCTGGAACGGGTCGACAAGCTGGCCAAGGAATTCAATATTGAGATCGAGGGCCGCGCCTACCTGTTGCGTCCCGACACCCCGAAGGAGGGTGCCGAGCGCCCGTCCCGTCCCGGCGAGACCGACGATGAGCTGTCGGAGCCGTTGCGCGGCCAAGCGCGGGAGTCCGGACTGGTTATGCGTCCCCCGCCCTACACTCCCAACACGCTTTGCTCGCTGGAAGCCACTGAATACGCCCAGCAGCAGGGCAAGTTCATGGAATTTCACCACGCCGCCTACAAGGCCTTCTGGGAAGACCGGAAGGACATCGGCCAGATTGAACCGCTGATCGAGATAGGCAAGGGCGTTGGCCTGGATGGCGATGACATGGCCCGGAGCCTGGAGGCGGGCGAACATTCTCAGACGGTTATCGCCCAGTACCGCGAGGCGCTGCAATACGGAATCAACGGCATCCCGACTTTCCTAGTGGGCAACCTGCTGTTCACCGGTGCCCACCCCTACCCCATATTCAAGCAGGCCATGGAGCGCTACCTGAGCCAGTAGCCAATAGTAGGTGACGGTATAGGCAAAGCTGACTATGTAGGGGCGCATCGCTGTGCGCCCCTACTTTGATTTTGGCTGGCTGATTTTGCATGTCGGAAGTACCGGCTTCCATGGGCGCCAACCGGGCTAGGCAACGGCCGGCGCTCCGCTCATCGGCGTCTGGTCACAATGGGCGGCGCGGATTAGCAGCACCGGGCCGCTGGAGTGTCTCACCACCCGTTCCGCAACGCTACCCAAGAGCATCCTCCCCACCCCGGAACGGCCGTGAGTGGTCATAACTATCAGGCCGTTGTCCCCGGCAGTGGCCAGATCTACGATGGAGTCGGCAGGAGGGCCCTGCAACACCCGCTCTTCCACCGAGGGAACGCCTTGCTGGAGGAGCCTGGTCTTCACGTCGGCCAGGTATGCGAGCGCCTCGCCATCCAGCGTTTCCGCAATGGATTGGTAGGAGGGCAGAGTGGTCGGCAGGACTCTGAGGTCCACGGACATGGCCTGGTAGTACTCCGATTCGGAGAGAGTGGCCCGCACCAAATCGACCGGCAGCCCCAAGGCGGCGGCCATATAAGTCACATGAGGCAGCGACTGCTCGGCCAGTTCCGAACCGTCCACCGGGACGACCAACCGATGCGGAGCGCTCTTTACATCGGCCTGCTGGGCCTGTGAGCGGACGATGAGCAGCGGATTGGTGGCCGTGTGAAGCACCTTGTCGGCCACGCTGCCCATCCACCAGCGGGCCAGACCGGACCGCCCGTGGCTGGCCATGGCGATTAGGGCGCCGGGGTCATTTGCGGCTTCATCGACGATGGCCGCAGACGGTTCTTTGTGGGGAACCGTGGTGATTACGCTCAGTCCTGCCTCCCGCAACTCGCCCGCTCGCCGTTCCAGGTATGCCTGCCCGTGGCTGGCACGGTGGAAGTGAGTCTCGTAGAGGTGCAGCGAGGGGTTCAGGATTTGCCCGACGCTGGGATGTTCCGGTTCCACTGCCAGTAGCAGCGTTATGGGCAGGGACAGACCGGATGCCAGGGATTGGACGTAGGGTAGGACTTGCTCGGATACTTCTGAGCCGTCCAACGGCGTCAGAATCTGTGTGTACATCGCCGTCGCCTCCCCCGAATGTTCTAGTTGCGTGCCGCCGAATCGCCGTTGTGGTCAGTCGTCCGCAGGGGCCGGGGCCAGTCCCCCGCCGCGCAGGGCCCCCTGCCCGTCGTCGTTTGCTTCGATAGCGGCAAGAGGTTCGGAGATCAGGCCGTAATTTACTGCGTAGAGGCGTTCGTAGAAGCCGCCCAAGGCCAGCAATTCTTCGTGGGTGCCCATCTCGACCAGGTTGCCGCGGTCCAGGACGATGATCTTGTTAGCGTTGCGAACGGTGGAAAGGCGGTGAGCGATGACGATCGAAGTCCGGCCGTGAAGCACCCGCTGCAAAGCCCGTTGGATCAGCAGTTCCGTCTGGGTGTCTATGTTGGCGGTCGCCTCGTCCATCACAATGATGCGGGGGTTGCCGATGACGGCGCGGGCAAAGCTGACAAGCTGCCGCTGACCCACGCTCAGGTTGACGCCCCGCTCCGCCAGTACCGAGTCGTAGCCGTTATCCAGGTTGATTATGAAGTCGTGCGCGCCGACGGTTCTGGCGGCGTCGACCACTTCCTGGATGGTGGCCTGTTCGTGATTGTAGCGAATGTTGTCGGCCACGGTGCCAGAGAACAGGTACGGTTCCTGCAACACCATGCTCATCTGTCCCGCCAGAGAATTGCGGGTTACGCGGCGAATGTCGTAGCCGTCCACCAGGATGCGGCCCTGTGTAACGTCGGCAAAGCGCGGAATCAGTGTAACCAGCGTACTCTTGCCCGCCCCGGTGGAGCCGACGATGGCGACGTTTTCGCCGGGTAGGATGTGCAGGTTGACGTTTTGAAGAACGTCGATGCCCGGCACGTAGTGGAAAGAAACGTCCTCGAATCGGATTTCACCCTCGATCTGCGGAAGTTCCTCGGCGTCGGGTTCGTCTTTCACCTCGGGTTCGAGGTCAAGGACCTCGAAGATGCGGACGCCGGCGGCCATGGCTCGCTGGAGCTGGCTGTACTGCATGGTCAGTTGGCGGACAGGTTCAAAGAACCGCTGGATGTAGAGGGCGAAGGCCACCAGCACGCCCGGTTCGAGGTTGCCGCCGCCCGCCAACATACCACCGGCCAGCACCACGCCGAACCCCATGGCGACGCCGATGAGCAATTCCACCACCGGCTGCAATGCGCCGGAGAAGCGGCTGGCCTCTAGGTTGGCGTTCAGGTGTTCGCTGTTCAACTCGTCAAAGTGGGCCATGTTGGTTCCTTGACGGTTGAGGCTCTGCACCACCCTAACGCCGGTGATGTTCTGGTTGTACTCGCCGTTGACCATGGCTATGGCGCGGCGGATACGCATGAACGAATGACGCGCGAACTTCTGCCAGTAGCCCAGGATGAAGAACAGGGGCGGAACGATGGCCAGACAGATGAGAGCCAGTTGCCAGTCGATAATCATCATCATGGTGATGATGCCGACCAGGCTCAAGAGATCGGATAAACTCTGGACGATAAGTTCGAAGGTTTCCTGCAACTGGAGCACATCGCTCTGGCTGCGGGACATGATGCGGCCCACAGGCGTGCGGTGAAAGAAGGAGGGCGACATTTCCTGCAAATGATTGAACATCTTGGTTCGCAGGGAATACAGGATGCCCTGCCCCACCCGCGGCATGAAAACGAACTGGAAGAAGTTGGCGCCGAAGTGGACGACCGCCACCAGCAGGAAGGCCCCGCCAACCCAGTGCAGCAGTGCAAGATTGTTACTCTTGATGGCGTCATCGATGCCCACCCGCACAAGGTATGGGATGCAGACATTGGCTACGGTATAGAGGACTACCGCAATGATGGCGAGGATGGCGTCTCGCTTGTAAGGTGCGATGTAGGTCATCAGCCGCATAACGACTTTGTGGTCATAGGCGGAGCCGACGATGGACTCGTCGCTGAGGTTTTCCGCAGTGGGGGCGCGGTCGCCGGCCGCATTAAGGCCGCGCATCCCGCCCATCATGCCGCCGAAGCCGCCTCCGGGCCCTCCCATTCGCATATTAGACCTCCTGAACCGGTCGAAGGACGGCAGTGGTTTCGTGGGTGATCGCCGCGTCCAGCAGCATTTGCTCCTGCGGGCGCAACTGGAGTTCCAGTATTTCGTGATAGATGCCGCCAATGGCGTCAAGCTGCTCGTGGGAACCCTGTTCGACGATTCTTCCCCGGTCCAGCACGATGATGTGGTCGGCGTCGCGCACCGTGCTGAGTCTGTGGGCGATGACGAAGGTGGTCCGCCCCTGCATCACTGCAATCATCGCCTGGTGAATCAGGCGCTCCGTTTCCACGTCCACGCTGGAGGTTGAATCGTCCAGTATCAGGATTGGCGGGTCAATCAAAACGCTGCGGGCGATGGAAAGCCGCTGCCGCTGCCCGCCGGAAAGAGTTGTGCCACGTTCTCCCACCCAGGTATCGTAGCCGCCCGGCAGTGACATGATGTGGTCGTGAAGCTGGGCCACCCTGGCGGCCCGCATCACGTCATCCAGGGTCGCGCCGGACAAGCCGTAGGCGATGTTGTCGCGGATGGTGGCGCTGAACAGGAAGACGTCCTGCTGCACTATCCCCACGTTGTGGCGCAGAGATTCCAGGGTGAAGTCGCGGATGTCTTGGCCGTCTATGGTTATTCGTCCGTCGTTCACCTCGTAAAAGCGGGGGAGCAGGTTGACGATGGTGCTCTTGCCGCTGCCGGGGGCGCCGAGAATTGCGATGACCTCGTTTTTCTGCGCCGTGATGACCACGTTTCGCAGGGCGGGAATGCGGGGATCGTAGCTGAATGACACGTTCTCGAAGCGTACCGTGCCTTCGGCGCGCCCCAGGTTGATTGCGTCCTCGCGCTCCGACACTGGCGACCGCGCGTCCAGAACGTCGAACAGCCTATGCCCGGAGGAGATAGCCCGCGAGAAACTGTTGATGATGAAGCCGGCCATGCGGACGGGGAAGGTGAGCTGATTCAGAAACAGCATGAACATTCCCAGTTCGCCCACGGAAAGGTCTCCCCGCAGGACTTCCCAGCCGCCGTACCACAGAATCAGTCCCAACGCCACGGTGAAATAGAAAGACATCCAGGCGCTGTTGGTGCCTTGCATCCGCTCCGAAAGGAAGTATTCGCCCCTCAACTGCTGTGCCTTGCGCTCGTACTTCCGCTTCTCGAACTCCTCGGAGGCAAAGGCTTTGACCACGTTCATGCCGACCAGGTTTTCCTGGAGGACGGTTACCGTTTCGCCCATGGTTATCTGTACTTGGGTCCACATGGTCCGCAACCGGCCCATCACCATGACGGAGCGCACCACTACGAAGGGGATAAAGGTGAGGCTGATCAGCGCCAGTTCCCAGTTGATGAAAGCGAGAATGATCGGCAACGCGGTAGCCCGCAGCCCGGCCTCGATAGAGCGCACCATCCCCATGTTCACATAGCGGCGGATGGCCTCAACGTCGGCGGTGGCCTTGGACATTAGGTCGCCAGTGTGCTCCCGGTCGTGGTAGGCGAAGCTCATGTGCTGCAATTTGTCATAAAAGCGGTTGCGCAGCACGTAGGAGACTTTTTGTGACAGGGAATCCGTGGTGTAGGTGCGGGCGAAATCGAACACGCCCCTGCCCAGGCTGGCGCCCAAGAGACCTACTGCTATCCAGACCATCGTCGAAGTCGCCGGATCCAGCCAGATGAAGGTTTCGGCAGCCCTGTCGTGCAGGATCATCGCATCTATGGCTCGCCCGAACTGAAGAGGGATGAGCAGGGAGAAACCAGTGGCAATGGCTAAGGTCAAGTACGCCAGGATAAGGCGAGTGCGAAACTGCCAGGCAATGCTGTTTATTCGTATCAGTATGTCCATCTAATCGGCTTGTTCGCCCCGTCCTTTCCAGGCGTTTTGTTTCCTTTCGTTCCCCTTCCCCCGGGAAATTAGGGTGTTGGGGTTG
The DNA here is from genome assembly GCA_965226875.1 of Dehalococcoidia bacterium. GTDB lineage: Bacteria > Chloroflexota > Dehalococcoidia > Lucifugimonadales > UBA3495 > VXOI01. Next base: position 1,253,828 of record OZ245439.1, read on the forward strand.
GGCAGCAGGTTCTTGGGCTACATTCTCTCCGGGGCATTCATGCCCATCAGTTCCAGGCAGCGCCGGAATACAATCTGCGCCGATTCCACCAGCTTGAGGCGCGCCAGGGTTACGTCCGAGTCCTCCGGGTTGGCGGAGATGACGCGGCAGTTTTCGTAAAACCCGTGGAAGGCGGTGGCCAATTCCATGGTGAAGTGGGCCAGGTGGTGAGGCTCCAGGTTCTCGGCCATTAACTGCACCAGTTCCGGCAGCCGGATCATGGCCCGCACCAGCGTTAGCTCGCTGGGGTCGTTGAGCAGGGAGACATCGCCCCTGCTCCAGTCTATATTCCGCTCTCGAGCCAGGCTCAGGATGCCGGCGTTGCGGGCGTGGGCATACTGGACATAGTACACCGGGTTTTCCGATGATTCCTTTTTAGCCAATTCTAGGTCAAACTCCATCTGCGTCGAAGGAGTCCGCGACAGGAAGAAGAAGCGACAGGCGTCGTCTCCCACCTCCTCGGCCAGTTCCCGCAGAGTCACGAACTCGCCGGTGCGCTTGGAGGCGCGCACCACTTCGTTGCCCCGTTTTAACGTGACCATTTGAGCGATGAGAATGGTCAGCCTATCCGGGTCGATGCCCAGCCCCTCGACGGCGGCCTTCATTCGGGGCACATGTCCCTGGTGGTCGGCGCCCCAGATGTTGACTACCGAGTCGAATTTGCGCACGACGAACTTGTTGTGGTGATAGGCGATGTCGGAGGCGAAATAGGTGGGTTCTCCCGAGGAGCGCACGACGACATTGTCCTTCTCGTCACCCAGCATGGTGGAATTGAACCAGAGGGCATCCTCTCTCTGGGAGAGATAACCCTGCTTGCGGAGTTGCCCCAGCGCCTCATCGTACTCGCTTTGCACGGAGCCTACCGCGGGTGCGAAGAGGGTGCGTTCGCTGAACCAGTTGTCGAACTCGACGCCGATCTTGCTCAGGTCCTCTCGGATTAGGCCGACCATCTTCTCCCGGCTCAGGTCTCCGATTTCCCGGATTGCCTGGTCCTCGGGCTGGGTCAGGAAGCGGTCGCCTTCGGCGTCGGCGATTTCTTGGGCAAGGTCGGCGATGTAGTCGCCCATGTATCCGTTGGGCGGCATGGCAGCGTCCTGCCCGAAGGACTGCCGGTAGCGCGCCAGGACGGAGCGGTAGAAGGCCTCCATCTGGCTACCGGCGTCGTTGACGTAGTACTCACGGGTGACTTCGCAGCCTGCGGCCTCCAGCACGTTGGCCAGGGCGCTGCCGAGCACTGCCCCGCGGGTGTGGCCCACATGGACCGGCCCCGTGGGGTTGACGCTGACAAACTCGACCATCACCCGCCGATTGGCCGCGCTGTTCACCTTGCCGTATGAATCCCCTGCCTGCCGCACCGCCTCCACCTGACTCTGGAGCCAACTGTCCTTGAGGCGGAAGTTGATAAATCCCGGCGGGGCCACTTCCACGGTCTCCACCGGCTCGCTGCCGGGGATTCGGGCCACCAGCGCCTGGGCAAGTTCCAGAGGGTTGATGCGGGTGGCGCGGGCCAGCCGCAACGGAAGGTTGGTGGCGAAATCGCCGTGTTCCGGGTTGCCCGGATGCTCAATTCGGATATCCGGCATGGTTTCCACGCGGAGTACACCGTCGTTGCGGGCGGTATCCACTGCTTGGGCCACCAGTTGCCGGATGCTTTCAATGACCGGAGTTCTGGACATAGCCGAGCGTTCCTCGCGTGTTTCGGCGTGTATCTTGTTGCTCGATGTTCACAGACCATCCGTTGCCGGAGACTGACACCGGCAACAGAAAAGGCAATTCTACCATATTGACGCGCCCCTATATGCGTTCCTGCTCTTTGCCAAAATCTTCTTTTGGCGCGACTCGCTCCGCAATATGTCCGCCGGGCCTTCAGAGACGGGCCATTTTCGAGTGTCGCCTAGTTCAATCGGAACGGCAAAGGGAGTAAAGTTAAATTGGAATTGTATTATGTACAACGCTGGGCGGAACAGTCGGCTGTCGGCCCATGGCCATAACAAAAAACCCTGGCGCAGGATACCGTGTCTGAATCTACGGTTGAACCGAGAGAGCCGGGTAGCTCCGAACCTTCCGAGGCGGAGCAGCGTGAGCAGGAACTCACGGAGACGGCCCACGAGCGCGCCCGGCTCCTCGAGCAGATGATCGAGGACGACAGGACGGAGGCGGTCTGGGACTTCTTCCATCAATTGCACCCCTATGACCGGGCCGATGTGATGACCGAACTTCGGGGCGGGTTGCGGCGCTTCCTCGCCCAGGAGATGGCACCGGAGACGGTGGCCGGCCTGCTGGAACATCTGGACCCCCGCATCTCGGCCCGGATGTTGCGGGGATACATGCCCGCCGACCTGGCCGGAGTGCTGGACCTGGCCGACCCCGGGGCCGCGGCCGAGGTGCTGGAGTCGCTGCCCAATGACAAGAGAATTGCAACCATATATGCCATGGCGGCGTCCACTCCGGTGGAAACCCTGCTGCGCTACGAGGACGGCACAGCGGGCAGGCTCATAGACCCGGAGATTCCGGCGTTCAATGAAGATACCACCATCCCCATCGCCCTGGACCGTCTTCGCCTGATGGGCAATGACGCCGAGCAGGTGAACTCACTGCCGGTCGTGAACAGCGATGGCATCCTGGTGGGAACACTGAGGCCGGTGCGCCTGGCCCTGGCCCGCCCCAGCTCCACAGTCGGCGACATAATGGACCGGGAACTTACGTCGGTTACGGCCTCTGCGGACGAGGAGTTGGCGGTTCGGCTCATCAGCCGCTTCAAAGTCAGTGACCTGCCTGTGGTTGATAAGGACGGACGCTTGGCGGGCCTGATTCGCGCCGAAGACGTCGTGGAGGTCGGGCAGGAAAACGCCACCGAGGATATGTTTCGCATCGCGGGCATCGGCGAGGAACGGATAACCGGGCCGCTGAGCGACTCGGTGCGCAGCCGTTTCCCTTGGCTGGCCCTGAACCTGGTCACCGTGTTCCTGGCCGCCGTGGTAATTGGTCTCTTCGAGTCCACCATTGCCAAGGTGGTGGCCCTGGCGGCGTTCCTGCCCATAGTCGCCGGGCAGGGCGGCATCGGCGGCACACAGACGGTGACACTGGTTGTCCGCAGCCTGGCCACCGGCGACCTGCCCCGTGAGCTCGGAATGCGGCTGCTGCGGCGGGAGATTGTGCTGGGCCTGATTCACGGTATCGTTCTGGGGGCCATCATCGGCGGTGTGGGCTGGGCCTGGCAGGGCAAGCCGTTTCTCGGCTTGGTGCTGGCGCTGGCGATGACCGGCAACATGGTGGTTGCCTCCATCGCCGGGGCCGGGGTTCCACTGCTGTTGCGGCGGTTGCGGATGGACCCTGCGGTTTCGGCGGCAGTGTTCGTTACCACCTTTACCGACGTAATAGGCTTTGCCCTGTTCCTGGGGCTGGCCGCAGTGTTCATCGAGTTTCTGATCTGATCGGCATCCCTTTCCGCGGAAGGGGTATTCTCGAATTCATGGGAGGTATGCCATGCCCGGTACGATAGCGCTGGTTGGCGGCAATGAGTTCCGTGTCGGATGTGAGGATATGGACCGTGAGGTGATGCGGGCCTCGGGCAAAGATCCTGCCAGCGTCGTCATCATACCCACCGCCGCCGTCACCGGCCCGGCCAAGGCCGCCAACGATGGTGTGACCCACTTTGCGGCTCTCGGCGGAAATGCCAGCCAGCTCATGGTGCTGGAATCCGGTCACGCCAACGATGCCGCTTTCGTTTCGCCGGTAAACGACGCCGATGTGGTGTACTTCACCGGCGGAAACCCGGACCATCTTTTGGCGACTCTGCGGGGCTCGGCGCTGCTGCGACTGTTGACCGAGGGTATGGAGCGGCGGCTGGTTCTGGGCGGTTCCTCTGCCGGAGCGATGGTAATGGGATCGTTGATGCGCCGTCCTCCCCTTTATGACTCCCCGGATGCCGGGGATCGCTGGGTGGAAGGCTTGGGCATCGCGCCCAACATCTGCGTCTTGCCTCACCACGAGGGACGCGACCCGGCGGAAACGTTGTCCGAACTGCGCCATTCCGCCCCTGCCGGCGTGGTCTACCTCGGGATAGATGCCCGCACGGGTGTCATCGGCGTCCCCGGAGACTGGCGCGTTGCAGGATTCGGCAAGGTGACCGTATACCGGGGAGACGACTTCTCGGTGTTCGCCGCGGGAGAGCGGCTGCCCTCGGGATTCTGAGGGGAGCTTCCGGCATTTCCCTGGGGGACTCCCTCTCCCTAACCCTCTCCCGGAGGGAGAGGGAATTTCGGCGTCTTCCTCCGCTGGAGCAGGGCCGCGATCTAGCCCCGGCGGTCCCGCAGTTCCTGCCAGACCTGTTCCGGCCTGATGCCCGAGGCTGCCATCAGCACCAGAGTGTGATACATCAGGTCGGCGATCTCCGATGGCAGGTTTTCTTCGTCGCCCAGGGCGGCGGCGAGGGCCGTTTCGCCCGCTTCCTCGATAACCTTCTGCGCGATACGGCCCACACCTTCTTGCAACAGCTTGACGGTGTAGCTGCCCTCGGGCATCTCGCGCTGCCGGTCCTGCACGGTGGCGTACAGCTCTCCGAGGATGCCGGGGCCCCTGTCGGTATCCTCGTAGCCCTCAGGCAGTCCTTCCAGGGGATTGAAAAAGCACGATGGGTTGCCGGTATGGCAGGTGGGACCGTCGGGGTCCACCTTCAGCAGGATGGTGTCGCCGTCGCAGTCCAGCCAGGCCTCGCGAAGGTTCAAGTAATTGCCCGACACCTCTCCCTTGTGCCACAGGTCCTCCCGGCTGCGGCTGTAGAACCACACCTGGACGCCTTCGACAGTGCGCTTGATGGAACCGGGGTTCATATAGCCGAGCATCAGCACGTTGCCAGTGTTGACGTCCTGGGCGATGGCCGGAACCAGCCCCTGCTCGTTCAGCTTTACCTTCATAACAACGCTTCCCCGATTTGAGTATCTCGATAGTCTCCCCTCCCCCGGAGGAGAGGCAGACAGATCTCCCTATCTTTTTGGGAGAGGGTGAGGGCCAACCTAACCGCTATCCAGCGCTCCCTCAATCAGCGCATACAACTCCAGCAGGCTGGAGATTTGGTGTTTCGGGGGCGGCAGGTCATCGCGCAGCCCCCGGTCGCCCCTGTTTATCCAGACGGCGTTCATGCCCACGCTGGACGCGCCGAACACATCCTCATAGTGCCGGTCGCCCACGTACACCGTTTCTCCGGGCGCAAGGGACAGACGGCACAGCATCTCCTGGAACAGTTCCGGCTGAGGCTTGTAGCAGCGGGCCATTTCCGACGATAGTACGGTCTCGAACTCAAAGTCCAGCAGATCCAGGTTGGGCAGCAGGAAGCCTTCGTCGGCGTTGGAGAGGACGGCGGTGCGATAGTGGGCCTGCAATTCCCTCAACGCCTGGGGCGTTTCCGGAAACGGCTCCCGCCGGGACAGGTCCGCGAAGAAGCGTTTGGTGGCGGCATCGGCGTCGCCCAGCAGTCCCATGCTCTCGAACGCGAGGCTAAAGCCGCCAGCCCACGCATCGAAATATGTCTGGAAGGGGAGTGAGGGATCAGTTCGGCGCAGGCGGAATTGCTCCTCGGACTCGTGCCAGACCTGCCAGAGTTGCTCGGCGGTGGCGTTCAGTCCCTGCTCATCAATAATCGTCTTGAAGCTGCTGCGCCACTGCCCGCTGGGGTCCTGCACCAAGGTCTGGTACATATCGAAAATGACAGCCTTGATTTCAGGCACGGGACGCCCCCACCCTAACCCTCCCCCGGAAGGAGAGGGGATTTTAATTTCAGGAATTGCTCCGAATCAGGCGTGGGGGCGCACTGGCACGCCACGCTTCTGGAGATAGTCCTTGGCCTCGCCGATGGAGTATTCGCCGAAGTGGAAGATGCTGGCTGCCAGCACGGCGTCGGCCTTGCCCGCGCCCAGGGCGTCGTAGAGATGTTCCAGATTGCCCGCCCCGCCGCTGGCGATGACCGGAACGGGAGTGGCCTGCGACACGGCGCGGGTCAGGTCCAGGTCGTAACCCCGCTTCTGGCCGTCCTCGTCCATGCTGGTCAGCAGAATCTCGCCCGAGCCCAGTTCCACGGCGCGAACCGCCCACTTCACGGCGTCAATGCCGGTGGGCGTCCGGCCGCCTCGGGTGTAGACCTGCCAGCGGGAGTTTTCGTCCAGCGCCAGGCTTGGGTCGTCGGCACTGGAACGCTCATGGGGCGAGGATTCGCTGTCAACCCGCTTGGCGTCAATGGCCACGACGATGCACTGGTTGCCGAACTGTACCGCCCCCTCGCCTATAAGGGCCGGGTTGTTGACCGCGGCGGTGTTCAGGGAGACCTTGTCCGCGCCGGCCTTGAGCATCCGGCGTATGTCCTCGACGTTGCGGATGCCGCCGCCAACGGTCAAGGGGATGAAGACTTCCTCGGAGACCCTCCGCACCACGTCGACCATGGTATCGCGGGAGTCGGAGCTGGCGGTGATGTCCAGGAACACCAGCTCGTCGCCGCCTTCCTGGTCGTACACTGCGGCAAGCTCCGCTGGGTCGCCGGCGTCGCGCAGCTCAACGAAGCTGATGCCCTTGACGACCCGTCCGCCGTCCACGTCCAAGCAGGGAATTATGCGTTTGGTCAGCACGCCTGAGTATCCGCCTGTTTCGTGTCGCTTAAAATCCCGTAGCAGTATATCATCGCCACCCTGCAATGGCATGGTCATTCAATTCTCCCTATCCCTTGGGGGCGAGGGTTGGGGCGAGGGTGAAGTCCTGGGATGACGCAGTATTCGCTAACGAACAGAGACGCCCCCACCCTAACCCTCCCCCGAATGGAGAGGGAACAACCAAAATACCCTGCCCTGCAAGGCGCGGCGGTTGGCGGAGGTGAAGAGGGTGGGATAGAATGGCGCCGACCACAGAGTCTGTAAATAAAAGCTGGGAGGTCTGTTATGGCGCTGACATTGGCCGAGGCAAACCGCATCGTGGAAGGCGCGATAGCCGCCGCGAACGAAATGGGCATCAAGATCAACGTGGCCGTCTGCGACGCCGGTGGGCGTCTCGTGGCCTTCAACCGCATGGATGGCGCGATTTGGGGCGGCGTCTACGGCTCCCAAGGCAAGGCCGTAGCCAGCGCAGCCTTCGGACGCACCAGTGGGGAGCTGCAAGAGCGGGCCAGCTCGCCCATAATCTCGGGCATACTCAAGGCCGAGGGCGAGCATGGCATCCCCAGCCAGGGTGGGGTGCCCATCACCCGAAACGGTGTGTTAGAGGGAGCCTGCGGAGTCGGCGGCGGCACCAGCCAGGAGGACGAAGACTGCGCCCGGGCCGGGATCGCCAAGCTGTAGGAGCTGGCCCAGAGTTCCATCTACTGTTGGGAAAGGGTTAGGGTAACGGTGTTTTTGCAGGGGCGCGTAGCTACGTGCCCCTACTTTTTAGTTTGCGGCAAGAATGCCGTAACCGCTGCCGGACTGCCGCTTCCGCCTGAGAGCCGCAACAGGCCAAGGACCAGGATCGCGCCGGTTGCTGGCAGTCGGACGAGGTTGTCGAGGTTTTCCAGCACTATTCGGGGACGAGCGAGGACCAGCCTGCTGACGGTAAAGCTGTCGTCCATGCCCGGCTCGACACCCGCGGTGTCCGTTCCCAGCCCGACGGCCCCACGCTCGTTGACTAAATGAGCCGCTGCCTCCGGGCCGAACCCGGGGAAGTGCAGGTCGCCTTCTTCGTCCAGGCCTAAATATGCCGCAGGACTGTCCCAAAACTTCGACCAGCCGGTCAGCAGCAAGGCGACGCTGTCTGCCGGGATGATTCCGTGACGCGACTCCCAGGCCATCAGATCGGCTACCGTGAGGGCATAGTCCGGGTAGCCCCGGCACCGCTCGCGGACGTCGATGACCACTGCGGGCTTGACTAGTTCCTCAGCCGGATATTCGTCGACGGTCCTCCCGCCGGGGTAAAGGCTGGCCGGGGCGGTCAGGTGTGTACCGGCGTGTTCACTCATGGAGAACCGCCGCAGATAGTACCCGTTGCGGGTGATGTCGGCCCAAGCCTCGAACTCCACCGCCGGGTCGCCCGGCCAGCGCGGTATTCGAGACGCCAACGGATGACTCAACGACACTATTTCAGATTGTAGAAAGGCCCCGATCCAGTCGGGGCCCTCCTTCTGTGGCTGCTGTCCAATGGTCTCAACTCCGTCGCAAGTAGTTGCCACCGCGAGGCGAGGGAGCATCCTGCCTGATGGCGGATGCTATACCGACTGCGCCCGCACGCTGAGCCAGCCTGCGTCCTCCACCCTCTGCCGGATGACATCCCGGTCTATCCACCGCATCGCAGCCCGTGGGCTGGCTTCGAAGGCCAGCGTCCTGCGCTCGGGCCGCATCCCCTGCACTGTGCATCCGGGCTCCTGCGTGTCGTCGCCATTGATGACATAGCCGCGATAGTAGATTTTCATGTCCGCCTCAAAAATTAGAAATAATGCTGTCCGGGGTGGTCGCGGCAGGCAATTAACCCGCCGCATTGAAGACGCATATATGTTCTAATATGAGGCAGTGGTGGTCAATGGGCAACTGTCATCAAATATTGGAAACATTTTCTCCGAGAGTTGCTCACCCCTCCCGCCAAAAACCTTCCAGCCCGGCGCCCTTTCTCGTGAGGCCCCGAACCGGAAAGGTTAGCTACGAATGGGACGCCTGGCTTCTGGCGATTCCCGATAGAAAATTGGCCAGAGGGCGGGATTCCTGAGTGGATGCGACCATGTCCCGCACCATCACTTCGCCCTTGGCGATTTCGTCGTCGCCGAGGATCAGGGCGTAGGGGATGCCCAGGGCGTTGGCTTGGCGCATCTGGCCCCGCAGTCCGCGGGAGCCGCTGCTGAGGATGGCCCCGATTCCGCCGCGCCGCAGACGCACCGCCAGCTCCAAGGCGGCAGTACGGGCGTTGTCGCCGACGTTGGCCACGAGGTAGCGGGGCGTTGGATCGTCCGGTACGGGTACGTCCGCGCGTTTGAGGTTCAGTGTGAGCCGTTCGATCCCCGTGGCAAAACCGATCCCGGGCGTGGCCCGACCTCCCAGTTCGGTAATCAGCCCGTCGTAGCGCCCGCCGCCGCAGATGGTGGATTGCCCGCCAACATCCAGCGGCTGGATCTCGAAAACCGTTCGGGTGTAGTAGTCCAGCCCGCGTACCAGCCGATGGTCTACGGTGTGGGGCAGGTCTATGGCGGCCAGATAGCTTGACAGCTTTTCCCAGTGGTCCCGGCAATCGTCGCAGAGGTAGTCGGTAGAGTGGGGGGCCTCATCGCCCAGGGCGTGGCAGGTCTCCACCTTGCAGTCCAAAAGGCGCAGCGGATTGCGTTCCAGCCGCTCCCGGCAGTCGCCGCACAGCCGGTCGTGGTGACCAGAGTAGTAGTCGCGCAGCCGCTCGATGTAGGCCGGGCGGCATTCTCCGTCGCCGATGCTGTTGACCAGCAGGTTGATGTCTCTCAGACCCAGGCTGCCCATCAACTCCCAAGCCACCTCGATTACCTCGGCGTCCACCGACGGGTCGGCGTCGCCCAGCGCCTCCACGCCGAACTGATGGTGCTGGCGGAAGCGTCCGGCCTGGGGCCGCTCGTAGCGGAAGACGGGGCAGAAGTAGTACATCCGCACCGGCTGGGGCAGGTTGTGCATCCCGTGTTCCAGGTAGGCGCGGCAGACTGGAGCGGTGCCTTCGGGCCGCAGGGTGACGCTGTCGCCGCCCCGGTCCTCAAAGGTGTACATCTCCTTCTCGACGATGTCTGTCCCTTCGCCAACAGAGCGAATGAACAGGTTGGAGTCCTCGAAGGCCGGGGTGTCAATGCGCCCATAGCCGAAGCGGTTGGCAATCTCCACCGCCTTGGATTCTATGTAGCGCCAGTATTTCTGTTCGTCGGGCAGGTGGTCGGCAGTGCCGCGGGGCGCTCGAAAGACCAAAGTCGTTACTCCGTTGGAGGATAATTGAAGTGATTATATGTTGGGGCGACGAAGGTTGAAAACATTCAGGCCGCGGATCTGTCTTTCAGCGGGAGCAGCACGGCATAGATAAACTCGTTAACCGGAGTGGGGATGCCCGTTTCTTGGCCCAGCCGCACCACTGCACCGTTCAGGGCTTCCAGTTCGGTGGGGCGTCCATTTTCGAAGTCGGAGTGCATTGAATTCTGAAAGTCGGGGAAGCCCTGTATAAACTTCAGCGAGCTTTCCACCAGCCCCTCCGGCAGATTCACGCCCTTGGCCCGGCCGACGGCGTCAACTTCGCGCATGGCGGCGGTGAAGAGTTCAACCCCCTTCTGGTATTGAATGAATTCCTTGATCCGTGTTCGGGCCGCGCTGGTAGTGCCTGCTATGGAACATAAGACCACGAATTTGGACCAAATAACCCGGAGTGGATCAGAGGATAATTCAACCTCGACGACAGCCGACTGAAGCGCGTCCTTGACCGCTTCCGCTCGTTGGCTGGTCCCGCCACCCTCCTCGCCGAAGGACAGCCGGGGCGTGGGGCCAATGCTGGCAATAACGCCGGGGGATTCCACGCTGGAGGCAGTCCAGTATGCTCCGGGTAGTGCATGGCCCGGCCCCAGTTCGGCGGCCACTTGCAGGTGACACTCCACGCCGTTTTGCAGTGTGAGGATGGCGGTGTCAGGTCCCACCAGTGGGCGGATGGCAGGGATAGCAAGGGAGTTGTGGTAGGTCTTAACTGTGAAAAGAACCAAGTCAACCAGACCGACCTCTGCGGGGTTGCTGGTGGCCGGAGGGTGGACCGTAAATTCGCCGTGGTCTTGTTTCAGCCGTAACCCGTTGGCCCGGATTGCATCAAGATGAGTGCCCCGGGCAATGATGGAAACGTCATTGCCTTGCCGGGCCAGCAGCGCTCCCAAGCATCCGCCGACGCCGCCCGCGCCCATTACCGCGATGCGCATTGGCGGATTGATCCCTACACCTTCCCCTCGCCCGCCAGGTCCGCCAGCTCTTCCGCCGTCAGGCCGCCTATGGTGCATAGCACCTCGGCGTTGTGCTCGCCCAGCAGCGGGGGCTGGCGATTGGGCGTTTCCGGTGCGCCGACGAGATGGATGGGGGTGTTGACCGTGCGGAAGATGCCGCCCATGTCGTTGCCGCCGTTGATGAACATTCCGCGGGCTTCTAGGTGGGGGCAGGCGTCAAGGTCGGCCTGGTCCTGCACCATGCCCATGGAGTAGCCGATCTCTATCAGGCGCTGAGTCACTTCTGCCTTGGGGCGCTCCTTCGTCCATTCTTCGATGGCGGGGACGAAGTGGTTCATATAGAACTCCCCACTGATGCCCTCGCCCAGGTAGCGCGGGTCTTCTATCAGGTCTTCGCGTCCGATGAGCCGCCAAAGGTCTTTCCATTTCTCCGCGCCTCCGGCCCCGGCCAGCACGACATAACCGTCTTGGGCCTGTAAAGCGAGCTGGGCGCTGAGCATATTGCCCCGATCCCGGCCCGCAACCTGCCCGGTGGCTTGATAGAAGGGCATGGTGCTGGTCATGTGAGCCACCATGCAGTCGTACATCGCCATATCTATGTACTGGCCTTGTCCGGTCCGGTGTCGGCTTTCCAGTGCCATCATTATCGCCAGGGCAGTCCAGACGCCGGGCACCGAGTCGCCGATGTTGTCGCCGACCATCTGCGGGCCTTGATCACCGTATTCGCCGGGGGGGCTGCCGGTCACGGACATCCAGCCGCCCATGCCCTGGACGCAGGGGTTGTTGGCGGGCCAGTGGGAATACGGCCCCGGCGCCGGGCCGTCGGGGTCGCCGTAGCCGGTCAGGCTGGCGTAGATGATGCGGGGGTTGATTTCCCGCAGCCGCTCGTAGCCCAGACCCAGACGACGCAGCGCGCCCGGCCCCCAGTTGTCCAGCAGCACGTCGGACCCGGCGACCATGCGCTCGAAGGCCTGTTTGCAGCGTGGGTCGCGGAGGTCCAGCGTTATGCTCTTCTTGTTTCTGTTCAGGCCCAAGTAGCGGGAACTGACGCGCTGACCGTCGGGGCCTTCGATGAACGGGCCATTGCTGCGCCCGCGCTCGCCCGCGCCGGGCCGCTCAATCTTGATGACCTCGGCGCCCATGTCGGCCAGAATCATGGAACAAAAGGGGCCGGCCACGATGTGAGTGACGTCCAACACCCGCAGTTCGTCCAAGGGCAGGGGGAGGTTTTCGTTTGCGCTCAGGCCGCGCGGGCCGCCGGGTTCGGTGGTCATTGCTACACCTCACTTTCCTGCGGGGTGGCCGGGATCTGGAGGCCCAGGCCGTTGGCGATGAACCTCTTGGCGTTGCGGACATAGTTGGCGGTAGGGTCTTGCAGCCGGGCTTCCTGCGCGGGGCTGAGGGGGCGGATCTGGCCCGGCACGCCAATGACCAGCGAGTGGTGAGGTACATGACCGCGGACGATGGCTCCCGCTCCGATGAAAACGTAGTCCCCCACGTCGGCATCTTCCAGTAGCACGGCGTTGACGCCGACCAGCACGTTGCTGCCCACCTTGCCGCCGTGGATCACCGCGCCGTGGGTCAGCAGCACATTGTCGCCCAGCTCAAGGTGGTCGTCGGTGTGAAGCGTGCAATTATCCTGGAGCGAGCAGTTCTTGCCGACGATGATGTCGCCGTAGTCTGCCCGGATGACCGCGCCGGGCCAGACGCTGGACCCCTCGTCAATGGTGACGTCGCCGACAATGTAGGCGGCTTCGCTGACGAAGACTGAGGGGTGAATCTTGGGAAACTTGCCGTCGAGTCCGCGAATCAAGGGGACCTCCGCAGCGGTTAATTCAGGCTAACATTTATCATTTATGGTGCCCTCGATCTAGTTCAGAGGTTTTTCAATTCTGTTGAGCGCATCCATTCTCTCGGAGTTGGCAGAGGTAGCGAAGAAATCGTTTTCCGTATCCTCCGCTTCGGTGCCAAGCCTGTGCCAGTCGCTTTCAGCCGCCGGGCAACTGCCCGCCTGCAACCTGAATGCCTTGGCCCGAAAAGCATCGAATTTTTCGCTCACCTTTGCATCGCTGGGGTCGCTGACGCAGGCCGCAAGCAAAATTACCAACACCAGAACAAGGATCCCCAATGTGATTTGAGTCTTAACGCTGCTCCCAATCAAAAGATGCGGAAGCGCAAAACTCAGGGGCAATCATAGCACACTCCCGCGGAGGCAAAGGGGCGTGGGCGAGCTATCGCGCTTGGAGAATTTATGGTTTGTCGGAACCTTGACTTGCCCCTTCAATCCGGAATCCAGTGGCCGGAATTTCCTTGGCGACAGCCTGAGTTCCACCGAGGCTCGTTGGCCTTTTCCGCATCCCATTGTTTCCCCGGCGCTATGGTTCGCAGCGAGTAAGTGGGTAGATAATGAATGGGATTTGACTCTGATCTGGGTGCTGCGTGGGTGAACGGCAGATCCTAGCGGCACAGTGCAGCCGAGGTGGGGGAGAGGATGAGAGAGCATTGTCCCGGTGTCTGGAGGCGCTATGCAGTCCGATGCAGTGCGTCCCGGGCAGTAGAGATAGGCTATAGCCCGAAGGCGCTCTTGATCCCTTGCAGACTGAAGTAGCAGGCGTAGGCCACCATGAGGAACTTGACCTGTTTGCCGAGTCCTACCGCTACAAGGTATCGCCACAGCGGATAGCGCAGGGCACCGGCGGCTATGCCGGCCACGTCGAACAGGGGATTGGGGACCGCCGAGATGACGAACAGCAACAGCCATCCTCTGTGCCGCATCCAGCCTTCAACCCAGTGATAAAAACGGCGGTGCTTGAAGATGCCGCTGCCGGTATAGCCCAGAAAATATCCGGTTAATTCTCCCAATGTCCCCGCCAGACCGGCGATGACGGCGACGGCCACCGGATTCAGGAACGTGGCGGTGGTGCAGGTGATGGCCAGGCCCGGAACCGGGACGACCAATCCCCCGCTGGCCAGCAGAACCGCCGCTGCCACGGCGCCATAACCCAGCCGGCCTACGACGATGCGGTCCTGCAGAAGATAGCCGGCCACGCTGATACAGGCTACGACGGCCAGAATTGCCAGCCGTCCCCGCCAGGTGGAAGCCAGCTTCTCCACGAAAGAGTTGATATTTGCAAGCCGGGCGGCAATCCGGGAATCGGGCGCAGGGATCCCTTCGGCGGGTGCTGATCCGTCGTCAGGGCCGCTGTTTTCACCAACGGTTCCGATGTGAACGGCGCCGTCAATGCTATCTATCGGTTGTGGGATGTCGTGAAAACCTTGTCGCTCTACCGCGAAGCAGGGCAAGGCGGCGGCGAAGGCTGGGACAGGAAGCCGGTGAGTATCCGGTTGAATTCCTCCGGCTTTTCCATGTGGGGCCAGTGGCCGCATTCCGGGAGGACATGGACCGTGCTTCTAGGCAAGGCGCGCTGCATGTCGGCCGCTTTAACGGGAGGGATGACCAGATCCTCTTCGCCCCAAACCGCCAGGAGGGGCGCACGCAGGTCGCAAAGGCGGTCCAGTATGTGGTGTTGTCGGCGCAGCCCCAACAAGTTAACGCCGGAACGCACCGACTGAAGCATCACCCGAGGCGCGTGGGGCAGGCAGCGCACCCGCAGCATCTCAGGCAGGATGTCGTCCAGAATGGCGGGCGGGCGGAAGAAAATGCGCTTGACGATGGCGCCCTTGCTGAACCTGTGGGGCTTGTATATCAGTTCGCCCAACACCGGAACGGAAATGATGCGCAGCGGCCACGACAGCCGCCGCCCCAGCCCCGCCGAGGCCACCAGCGCCACCTTATCGACCCGGTCAGGGTATTCTAGCGCGGTTAATCCGGCGATCAGGCCACCGGCCGAGTTACCGACAACTGAGAATCGGTCTAGGCCCAGTTCGTCGGAAAATTCGGTGAGAAATTTCGCCCCGTTGCGGGGCTCGTATCCGACGTCGTTAGGCAGCCCGGAGTCGCCGTAACCGGGCAGGTCCACGGCGATGGCGGTAAAGCCGGCATCGGCTATAGCGTCGATGTTGCAGTACCAAGTGATGAGGGAAGAGGCCAGGCCGTGCACCAGAAGCACGGCTGGCCCTTCTCCGGCAACGGCATAGCGGACGTTGATTCCGCTTACATTAACGTCTTCAATCCGCGCCTTGTGCATTAACGGAATTGTAGCCATTTGGTATTAGCCTGCTTCCTTCTTAGGAGTATGGCGGCTGTATTTTACACCAGCGCCGCCTCCAATGGCTCTGCATCTGCCTGAACCGGGGCCTCCCGGGCGGTCAGGATGACACCCTCCGGCCCCGCATCGACTATCACATGGGAGCCCGGTTCCAGCTTGCCGGACAACACCATCCGGGCCAGCGGGTTTTCCAACTGCCGCTGAATCGCCCGCCGCAGGGGCCTGGCCCCGTAGAGCGGGTCGAAGCCCTCCCGGGCCAGCCAGAGACTGGCTTCCGGGGTCAGTTCGAAGGTGACTTCCCGTTCTTCCAGCCGCCTCTGGACTTCGCGGACCATCAGTTCCACGATTTCCGCAATTTGCTCTTGGGTCAGCGGGTGGAAGACGATGGTCTCGTCAATCCGGTTCAGAAACTCCGGGCGGAAGGTGCGCTTGAGCGCGGCGTCCACCGACTCCCGCAGCGCCTTCATTTCGTCCTCTTCCTGCCGACGGTCGGAACGGAATCCGAAGGACTGGCGGCGCAGCCCCTCGGTGCCGAGATTGCTGGTCATTATAATCACGGTGTTTCGGAAATCAACAGTGCGCCCCTGGCCGTCGGTCAGTCGGCCGTCTTCCAGAATCTGGAGCAGCATATTGAATACGTCGGGGTGGGCCTTTTCGATTTCGTCGAAGAGCAGCACCCGGTAAGGACGGCGCCGCACGGCCTCTGTGAGCTGTCCGCCCTCATCGTAGCCGATATATCCCGGCGGGGCGCCGACCAGCCGGGAAACAGTATGCCGCTCCATGTACTCCGACATATCGATGCGGACCATGTTGGCCTCGTCGTCGAAGAGGAACTCGGCCAGCGCCCGGGCAAGTTCCGTCTTTCCCACGCCTGTGGGGCCGAGGAAAATGAAGCTGCCGATGGGCCGCTTGGGGTCGCTCAGGCCGGAGCGGGAGCGCCGGATGGCCTCTGCCACTGCTTCAACGGCTTCGTTCTGGCCGATGATGCGCCGGTGCAGGTCGTCCTCCATGTGGACCAGCCGTTCTCCCTCGCCCTCCATCAGCCGCCCGGCGGGGATGCCGGTCCAGGCCGAGATCAACTGAGCGATGGCGAATTCGTCCACCACTCGTTCCACGGGCTGCTCACCCAGAAGCGCCTGCCTCTTTGCGTCGTACTCCTGTTGCAGGCGCAGCCGTTCGGTGCGTAGTTCCGCCGCCCGCTCATAGTCGGATCGCTCGGCGGCCGCCTGCTCCTGTTCGCTGAGCCTGTGGATTTGGTCCTCCCGCTGCTTCAGGGGCGCAGGCAGGCTTTCGGCGTCGATGCGCAGCTTGCTGGCGGCTTCGTCTATGAAGTCCACTGCTTTGTCGGGCAGCCGGCGCCCGGTGATGTAGCGGTCGCTGAGCCGGGCCGCGGCGGCCAGGGCGGCGTCGGTGATGTCTACGTTGTGATGGGCTTCGTAGCGGGGCCGCAGCACCTCCAGGATTTCCACCGTTTCTTCCACCGTGGGCTCATCCAGGTACACGGGTTGAAAGCGCCGCTCCAAGGCCGAGTCCTTCTCGATGTACTTGCGATACTCGTCCAGAGTGGTTGCTCCGATGCACTGTAGCTCGCCCCTGGCCAGGGCGGGCTTCAGCATATTGCTGGCATCCACGCCGCCCTCGGTGTTGCCGGCGCCGACCATGGTATGAAGCTCATCCAAGAAGAGAATCACCTCTCCTCGGGCTTCCTTCACCTCGTCAATGACCGACTTCAGCCGCTCCTCGAATTCACCCCGGAACTTGGAGCCTGCCACCATGCCCGGCAGGTCGAGGGCCATTACGCGGCGGTCCCGGAGGGACTCCGGCACGTCGCCGGAGGCAATGAGCTGTGCCAGACCCTCGACGATGGCCGTCTTGCCCACGCCGGCCTCGCCGATGATCACGGGATTATTCTTGCGACGGCGGGTGAGAGTCTGCATCACCTGCCGAATTTCGGCGTCGCGGCCCACCACCGGGTCCAGGCTGCCTTTCTCGGCTGCTTCAGTGAGGTCGACGGAGAATCGCTCCAGCGAGCGGTACCGGCTTTCCGCTTCGGGGCCGTCCACCCGGTGGCTGCCCCGGATCTGGGTCAATGCCTGATAGACATGCTCCCGGTCAATGCCGTGGGCTCTCAGCAACCCCGCTGAGGGGCCGTCCTGCTCCATCACGGCGGCGACGAACAGATGCTCCGCCCCGATAAACTCGTCGTTCAAACGAGCCGCTTCCGCCCTGGCGGTTTCCAGCATTCGCTGGGCCCGGGGAGTGAGATATATCTGATTAGCTTCGTAGGCCAGCTTGGGAGAAGACTCCAGGGCCTTGTGCAGAGAGCCACGGATGTCGTTTGAGGGCGCGCCCAAATCCGTGAGAATCCGGGAAGGCACCCCGTCATCCAGCTCCAGCAGAGCCAGCAGAATATGCTCAACGTCCATTTGGTTGTGTCGGTGGCGGCGCACAAGCTCCTGGGAGTTTTGCAGCACCTGCCGCGCCTGGTTAGTGTACTGATCATTTTGCGAAGCCATAGTTGCGCCTCCTATGCCGGGATTTGCGGGTGTCCTACCTGCGGTCTAAAAGGGTGTTTCCAAAGGTTAGTTATGGGGGTGCCAAGCGGCGGAGCATGAGCTGAGTCATGGCTATATGGACCCAGGCCTCGGTGGTGGCAGGCAAGGCTTCATAGTCCTTGCTCAACCGCCGGCACCTTCCCAGCCAAGCCAGCGTCCGCTCCACCACCCATCTCCGCGGCAGCACCTCAAAGTGATGGCTGTCCTTGGGACGCTTCACGATCTGCACCACCCAGCCGGACTGGGACATGACCCAATCAACCAACTTCCCGGCGTAGCCCCCATCAGCCCAGATCAGCTGCAGGCGGGGGAATCGTCCGGTCAACTTGTTGATGACCAATTTCGCCCCGTCCCGGTCTTGGACATCGGCCGGATGCACCACTACAGCCAACAGCATTCCCATGGTGGCTACCATGATGTGCCTCTTTCTTCCGGAGACCTTCTTATTGGCGTCATAGCCGCGAGGCCCCCTTTTTCCGTGGTCTTCACGCTCTGGCTGTCGATGATCGCCGCGCTGGGAGTGGGACTTCTGCCTTCGGCCTCCCGGACCATGGGCCGCAGTGTCTCGTGGACTCGTTCCCAAGTCCCATCCCTGGTCCACTGGCGGAAGTATTTGGCGGAAGTATTTGTACAGCGTCTGCCAAGGAGGCAGGTCGTGGGGGACCATCCGCCAAGAGCAACCGGCGCGCAGCACGTACAAGATACCGTTGATCACCTCCCGCAGGTCCACCGTGCGGGGCCGTCCTCCAGGCCAGGCTGGAGGGAGCGCCGGAAACAGGAGGTCCCATTGTTCATCAGTCAGGTCGCTGGGATATGATTTGCGGTTCATGCATCAAGCTTATGACAACTCCAATGCTTTGGAAACACCCTCTAAGACTGACGGGAATAATTCTGGTGCTGTCCTTGCCGCAGGGAGGCGACGGTCGCATTCAAATGCGCCACCTCTCCCTCCAATTCTTCGACTCGGGCCATCAGCTTCAAGGCCACCTCGGCCCCGGCCAGATTGACTCCCATATCGTCGGTTAGGGTCCTCAACCTCCTGATGCGCTCGATGTCTGCCATGGAATACAGGCGTTGGCGGCCCGAAGTGCGCGACGGCCAGATCAGCCCCACCCGCTCGTAGTGCCTCAGCGTTTGAGCATGAACCCCCACGATGCGGGCCGCCACGCTGATAACAAAGCAGGGTTCTTCCCGAAGCCGATTTTCTTCAACCATTTGCCAAACCCCTCCCCTATTGTCCTCGGAGCGTTCGAGCGGCTACGCCGCGGCAGTGCCATTGAAGGCGGAACGCTCCAGTCTGAGGTCCCGCAGTTTGCGGAACAGCTCAATTTCCTCATCGGTCAGATCAGTGGGCACACGCACCTTGACCGTCACATACAGGTCGCCGGGCAGCCCCTGGCCCGACAGCGCGGGCATCCCCTTCCCCGACAAGCGGAACCGGCGTTCGTTGGGTGTGTTGGGCGGGACGGTCAGGGCCACCTGCCCGGTAAGTGTGGGGGCCAGAATCTCCGCGCCTAGCACCGCGTCGTCCAGCGGCAGCTCTACCTCGGTATATAGGTTGCGTCCCTCTCGCTTGAACTTGGGGTGGTCCCGGATTGACACCACCAGATAAAAATCGCTGCCGGGAGCATCGCTGGGCGAGACGTGAACTCTGGAGCCGTTCTCCACCCCGGCGGGAATTTTTACTTCCAGCGTGCGCCCGTCGCTGGTGCGCACCGTGCGCGGAGCGCTGTGGAACGCTTCCTCCAGCGTTACCTCCACATGATGCTCGGTGGGCGGAGAGCGCCATGCTCCCCTGCCCGGCGACGGGGTGGTCGTGCTGAAGTAATCCTCAAAAAAGCTGCCACGCTCGCCGAAGGCAGAAAATACGTCGTCCCCGTCCCGGACAGTCCATCGCACCCCGCCGTTGGACGAAGGCCCAGGCTGATTGTACTGGTCGGCGTGCCTCCAGTTGTCGCCATATCGGTCATACTTTTCGCGGGATTCTTCGTCGGAAAGTACGCTGTATGCTTCGTTGATTTCCTTGAACCTGTCCTCTGCCGCGGCCTCGCTCTTGTTGACGTCGGGGTGGTACTGCCTGGCCAGCTTCCGGTAGGCCTGGCGTATATCCTTGTCCGACGCATCCTTGGCAACGCCCAAAACTTGATAGTAATTGCTCATAGCAGCACCGCCGAAGGCTGGCCTTTTGAAATCGTATCCGGTCAAAAACCTAGTGAAGGATTCCACGAGCGGCAGGCAAGGTTAGGTCAGGCTGCCGACTGAGGAAATAAATGACTTGCTACTATCTTAAAACTTGACAATAGCGCTGTCAACTATTGAGCCGAAAGAGCATCAACATGAAATTGGAGTATTCTAAGCCAAGCTGGCCAAGGGGCCGGCGATGGCATTTTTATCCGTGCAGTTGAGCCTGCATCTGGCAGGTGGTATAATAAGACTCTGCAAGCCCGTCCCCATCGGGCGATTGCCATCGTTCCCCGATAGCTCAGCGGTAGAGCGGGCGGCTGTTAACCGCTAGGTCGTAGGTTCGAATCCTACTCGGGGAGCTCAAATCCGTAGCTGAATCAGGCGAAAGTAGTAACTGTTACTACTTTCCATTATAGCACAAACGGAAAGGCGCGCTGCTGGTTTCGTCCAGCAGCGCGCCTTTCCAATGCCTGACACCTATATTATACCACTCAAATAGGGACTGACGAAATGGACGACGATTCATTGCAAAACGATGAACAAAACGGAACCGACATTATCCGCTTGTCGGTCGCCGCTTGGCGTCCAGAGATAACTGTATTCCCTGAATCTCGATCATTAACCCTGTCTTTCCTAACGACGGCAGACGTTGAAGCAGGCGAAACAGGCGTGGACTTAAGCCTACCTCTAACGGCTGCAAATACCCTAGCTCTAGTACTGAACCAAATCAGGATTGGCAGGGATAGAGGCGATGGAGTTTGCGTCTGGCGTCTTGGGCAGTGAACCGCCAGTTAATGGTAGCTCCTATCGCGTTCCGCTCTGACACGCAGGCGCTGACGGCTCTTTCCAGGCTGTCCTCATCTCCGTTGCGTCCGCGCAGGCAGGCCCGGGCCAGCACGCTGAACTCGATCTCCGCCATATTCAGCCAGCTTCCGTGCTTGGGAGTGTGGTGGAACTCCAGCCGCTTGGCGATGCGCCGGGCCTCGGCCGCCGGGAAAGTCTCGTAAAGCGAGGCCATCCGATGCGTGTTCAGATTGTCGAGAACCAGCCGAATCACCGGGACATCGGGGTAGGCCTCATCCACCAGCCACCGCATCTGCTGAGCGAAGTCCTGCATGGTGCGTTGCCGGGTTATCGCCACGTGGCGCCAGCCCCGGCGAGGCTCACAGGTGAGGAACAGGTTGCGCGTCCCTCCCCGCTGGTATTCGTAGTCCTCACGCCTCGGCCTCCCAGGCTTTGCCGGCAGCGGTTCCCTCACGTCGGCCAGCAACTGGGTGGAGGTCTCGTCAAAGCAGACCACCGGCCTCTGCGGATCGTAGGGCTCGGCGTAGAGATCCAGCACGTCCTCCATGGCCGCCACGAACTCTCCACCTACCTTGGGGATGCACCATTGTTTCTTGAGCCACGGCTTGAGCGTGTTTTTTTTAGCCGCAGGCGGACCGTCTCGGGAGATAAAGACTCCACCAATCCCAACTCCACCACCTTGCCCGCTAGGGCCCGCATGGTCCAGTGGTCATGACCGTCGGGCACCGGGCTGCAGGCCAAGGCTATCAGGTGGGCCTCCACCCTTTCATCCACCTTTCTGGGCCGGTTGACCTGGTTATGGTGCCTCAGCACCTCGTCCAGTCCTTCCTCGGCATACCGCCGCTTGGTGCGGAACACGGTCCGCTCCGACACGTCCAGTGCGGTGGCCACCTGGGGGGCGGTCCAGCCCTCATCTATCTTGATCAGGATGCGGGCCCGGGTAATCGCCTGTGCGGAACTCCTCCCAGCCCTGATCATCTTCCTGAGCCGTCCCTTTTCCTGTGTTGCCAGCCGGACTCCGTACTTCTCCTGCACCATGACCACCTCACATCCCACAACCCTTCGTCTATCCCCAAGGTAGCATCCTGTCTGGTCTCACGTACTAACTGACAATGCCAGATTGGCCGAATACTAGTTTCCGCGTTACTGGATGCCTTGCGGGAGATGGAACCTCCTGAACCGCATCCGTAGTCCTTGACTGCAAGGGGCACCTCCTATCCTACTCCATCATCAGGCCGGATACCGCGATGGCGTCCGCCCGCTGGCCTTTTTTATTGCTTCACTTCCCAACGCGCATGAGTGGACAGAAAGCCACTGTCCTTCACGTCCAGCCGCAACGCCGATGCCTCAATCGCATCTCGCCCCACTTTCCCGACATTCGAGGCGGTACGATACGTTACCACCATCGTTCTGGGGTCAACTTCCCTTTTCAACACTTCCAATACCTGCCCTTCCATGCCAGCCACCGCCAGCCGCATAAATGGGCGTTCCGGCAGGTACTTTGTGCCAAATTCGTTATACAGGGCCACATTGGTGACCGCCTGCCCGTCCGGGTAGCGGTCTTGCGCGTAGTAACCCATTTCCACTGCCTTGACGCTTTTGGCTGCCTTTGCCTTTTTCAAGAAGGCGTCCAGTTTCTTGCCGCCCTTGACCCTGGTCTTACTACTCGCCATTTACGTTCTCCCCATAGGCACAGACTAGGTTCTGTTGACATTTGCATTTGTAACCGATGTGCAGGCCCATTTCATGTCATTCCAAGTGCAGGAAAGCACTAATGGCCTTGAATCGGAGTGATAAGTCCAGGATTCTTCGTCGCTATTTCCTCGGAATGACCCGCAACAGCGAAATGTCAACAGAACCTAGGCTATGCGCTGGCCTCGGATACAGACAATGCGGGCAGTCGGTTTCCTTCGGCGGATTGGAGCGCGCCTCAAACAGGTATGCGTCACTGGACGGGTTGCGCTTGCGGTACGGGTGGCGGCGGTCATACTCGGTCGCGTCGTGCCTCAGCCCATCCCGTCCGCAGGTTCGGCACACTTCGCCCCGGCCAGCGTCCAGATAAAAGGCAGTTCCACCGCAATCGCACACCGCTAATCTTGCCACCATACTTCCTCCATCAGTGCCAGTTCACGGTCAATCGCTGCTGTGAATGGAGCGTTGAACGGCAGGATAACCGCCTTGACCGCCTCAGCTTCTATTGACCGGGCCGCCGTCAGACGATGGTTGCCGTTCCAGAGTTGGTATCCGTCCGGGTGGTCATACAGCAGTATGGGAATCTGGCGCGTTTCGTCCCAACCGTCCCGCACACTCGCCAGCCGTTCCGGGAAGGTTCGCGTTTCCAAGTGGTCCAGGTATGCAGTTGGAAGCCAGCGATACGGCAACGCCCGGCAGAGCCGTTCCATGAGGATATGACTTAATCGGACTAGCGCCCGGTGGCGACGGGATGTCATGGTGCGGCAACGTAGCTGCCACTCAATCCCAAAGTAAATATCAGTTCGCACTCAGTCGCCCGGCAACATCAGGCCAGACACCGCCACCGCTTGCTCCAGTGGCATTCCACCGTCAACCATGCTTTTGAATGACCGCGCCCGGCCCATGAGGTCGGCTGCCCGCATTTCAACCCATGACAGTGATACGGAGTCTTCCAGCTTCGCGGTTAATTCCGCCTCTACCATCCGGCCAATGGGCGCTATCACGCCAAACAATGCCAGCCTGTAGGCTTCCCGCGCCGTTGCCGCGCCGAGGTCAACGAATAGCCCGGTATTCAGTCCGCAGGCCATGACAACCTCGCGGCTGGCCAGGTCCATGAGGTTCACCAATGCCTGCGGCGGTTCAGCGCCAAATCGTTTTGTCTGGAGGTCAACGCCATTCGTTCCGGCGTTGCCCCAGTCCGAATTTTCAATGAAGGCAACACGCCCACGGGCAGCGGCAATGTCTGTTCGCAGTTTGGCTATGCTTTCGTCATCACCATCAGTCGGCACACCCAAAATTGAACCCTGCGGCCCGCTACTCTCGTTAGCCAATTGGTTGACCGTTTCCGCCGACAGCCTGCCGGCCAATGACGCCACACCCAACGGCCCCAACCCATGCCAGGGCCGGGCAGGTTCCGAGGCGTAGCGGAAATGCAAAACGCCCGATGCTGGCATGGCCTCGTAAGTCTCAGTGCCGGACGGCGCACTAAGGGTAAGCCTGTACTGCCAATCATCCGGCCTCGGTCCGCCGTCAACGTCCCATGAGTCCGCAGGCAGCAGTTGCAGCTTGCCCGCCGTGGTGTCAATCATAAACACCAGTTCACCGCGCCGAATCAGCGTCCGGCCAATCATTTCGAGGAGGTAGGGATTTAGCGCACTGGCAAGCATCGGCGGCCCAATCACTTCCGCACCGGCAAACGCCCGCCCTATGACGCCACAGCAGCCCTCCAGAGCCGCCGTAGCCAGTGGCAGCGGCAGCGGCTTACCCTCCGCCCGCGCCAGCAATTGCGCCAGGAAAGTATCAGTGAAGCCACCGCTTGACCGCGTTTCCAGTTTCTTAGTCCAAGGAAATTTCATTTCGTTCTGCCAATTTCAAGGTCCATAAATCGGCGGCGCGTATCCATGTTGCGCCCGGTATGTTCCGTGATGTTCAGGCAGTACCAGACAATCAACTTGCCCACCGTATCAGTCGAATAATCGTTGACGGTCAATTGGTCCGCCTCGGCATATTGCAGCACTTCCAGCCATCGGATTCGATAGGTTCTCATGGCCTCGGTACGCTTGCCGCCTTCCTCAATCACCTGTTTGAGGTACTTGTCTTGTTTGCTGGCCCATACCGGCAGAAATGCTTTGAGGCCCGGAATATAGTTGCCGTTTTCGTCTCGGCTGCTACGGCCCTCAAGTGTCAAAATTATCTCGCGGTCAAGCGGCATCTTCCACCCCCGCGCCGCGTTTCTTGTATCGCATCAGCAATCGTTCCGCGCCACTGGAGCGCATGGCGTTGGCGTAGCGGTCATTCATTGGGGCGGTTGGCGCATCGTATGCGTACATAGCCAGCCGAATAGCCGCCTCGTTACATATTGCGTCCGGCGTTGTGGCGTAGGCATCGCCCAAGTGTTGACTGACTGCCTCAGCAACGTAGAGAAGCAACCGGGCGGCTATCTCAGCTTCACTGCCCACGCCGCTCAATCGCAGTTCGGCCCGCAGGTTGGATACCACCAGCGTTACAGGCACAGAAACAACCTTCGCGGCACCCATAGCACCGCCGTAGCGTCCGTTTCTTCTCTCAGTTCCAAGTAGGCATCAACGTAGCTGCCACTGGTTACGATGCTCAATTCCCGCAGTACCGCCGCGTGAACCTGCCGCACCTGGACGCCAGTATTCCCGCGTTCCGGCACCAGCCGTTCAGCGCCCGGCACAGCAGATTTTGGCGGCACTCTAAAGCCTGGAGAAAGCCCCGTCATGGTTCCGTTGGCTATCGCCTTCTCAGCGTCCGTAACCCAACTTGGCGTCAGTTCCTCTGGTGGCAGCATCGCCTCAAAGTCAACGGATTCGGCGGAATTGGAAATAACTAGCGTACCGCTTTGTCTGGACGCAATGGGCTTGCCGAAGTCATGGCCCACCAGTAAATCAATCCGGCGCTCTGGTTCAGTGTCAATCGCAAACTCAAAGGCATTGGGCATTATGACTTCTTTTCTGACTTGGCCCCGGTCAGCAATGACCGCCGTTTCGGAATAGCGGAATTTGCCCGTTATCCGCTTTGCGCCGCCAACCTGCCGTATTTCCAGTTCGCCCGGCCAGGCCATGTAATCGCTCATGCTCATGGCAGGTTATTCTCCAGGATTACGCGCGTCGGCGTGCTGGCGGCGGTCAACCATGTGTTGCCGTCGGCACCCGCGTATATGACCATGCTCCAGGACTCCCCCGGATTGTACGGCCACACCGCGCCGTTGAGGTCGGTCGGCGCTAGTTCAGACACCGAACGGTACACGGCATATCGCCCGGCGTTCATCGCCCTTGCCTTTATTGACGTACCATCGGCCACACCCAGCAACGCCGATATGTTCATCGGCGTTGCTGTAATGCTCAGTTCAAACAGTGCCATTAGCCCACCTGTATCGCGCGGTACTCAAAGCCAGCCATGTCGATTATTTTGATGGCAAACAGCGCGACGGCAGTCAGGATTACCTCCCCTGTAGAGGCGGCGGTGATTTCGTCGAAAATTATATCGACCTGCTCCCACAGGGCAGACACCATGTTGCGCCGTTGCATTCCCATTTTCGCCACCAGCACGGCCTGAACATTCGATACCGGCGCTGGAATGTTGGCGGATATGCGAACGCCGCCGGATTGCATCATCAGGTTTTCAACGGCGCTGTAATCAGAGTTCGCGGAACGATAGACAGTGCCGGCGTGCGCGTAGGTCGCTGGCCCAAACAGCATCCTAACGTCCGATGCCATGCCGGTATACTTGCCGTCGAGCGTCGAGGCGTCATACAAAAGCCCGCGATAATCAGAGAAAACCGCCTCAGCAGCGCCGTCGCCACTTCGCACGGTCAAGCCTGAAGCGCCTAGCAGTCCGTTGACGCCCTGGATTACCTGGAAGTCCATGCCGTCGGCAATTCCCATCGAAAGATTTTCTCTCAAATCGCTATCGAGCATCAAAAATCTGGCCCGGTCCTCGCGCGTGTACCGCAACGATGCTTGCCTGGACTTTACGCATTTTAAGCGGCATAAGCGAGGGAATCTGCAATACGATGGTACAGAGTGGCGGGGAGTTTCTGTACATCGGAGTTGGCGGTCGATAGTGAAAAACCCTCCGACACCAACCACCAGTGGCTACGCACAAAGGTGATGTCATCCATTACTTTTCCTAGATTTTGCGTAAAGTCGAGGATAATGGCCCGAGGAGTGTCCGCCCACATCCGCTCGGACAACGGTCCCGAGTTCACTGCCAAGGCAGTCCGGGAGTGGCTCGGGAAGGTGGGAGCCAGGACGCTGTACATCGAGCCCGGGTCGCCGTGGGAGAACGGATACGCGGAGAGCTTCAACGGCAAGCTGAGGGACGAGTTGCCGGACCGGGAGGTCTTCTATACGCTGCTGGAGGTGCGGGTGCTGACCGAGCAGTACCGCCAGACTTACAATCGCATAAGGCCCCGCAGCTTCCTGGGCTACAGGCCACCGGCACCGGAAACATTCCTGCCCACGGACTTAGTCACAGTGCTGGTCGGGGTAACATAGAAAGTGGTACAACCACTAGTACTGAACCAAATCAGGATTGGCAGGGATAGAGGCGATGGAGTTTGCGTCTGGCGTCTTGGGCAGTGAACCGCCAGTTAATGGTAGCTCCTATCGCGTTCCGCTCTGACACGCAGGCGCTGACGGCTCTTTCCAGGCTGTCCTCATCTCCGTTGCGTCCGCGCAGGCAGGCCCGGGCCAGCACGCTGAACTCGATCTCCGCCATATTCAGCCAGCTTCCGTGCTTGGGAGTGTGGTGGAACTCCAGCCGCTTGGCGATGCGCCGGGCCTCGGCCGCCGGGAAAGTCTCGTAAAGCGAGGCCATCCGATGCGTGTTCAGATTGTCGAGAACCAGCCGAATCACCGGGACATCGGGGTAGGCCTCATCCACCAGCCACCGCATCTGCTGAGCGAAGTCCTGCATGGTGCGTTGCCGGGTTATCGCCACGTGGCGCCAGCCCCGGCGAGGCTCACAGGTGAGGAACAGGTTGCGCGTCCCTCCCCGCTGGTATTCGTAGTCCTCACGCCTCGGCCTCCCAGGCTTTGCCGGCAGCGGTTCCCTCACGTCGGCCAGCAACTGGGTGGAGGTCTCGTCAAAGCAGACCACCGGCCTCTGCGGATCGTAGGGCTCGGCGTAGAGATCCAGCACGTCCTCCATGGCCGCCACGAACTCTCCACCTACCTTGGGGATGCACCATTGTTTCTTGAGCCACGGCTTGAGCGTGTTTTTTTTAGCCGCAGGCGGACCGTCTCGGGAGATAAAGACTCCACCAATCCCAACTCCACCACCTTGCCCGCTAGGGCCCGCATGGTCCAGTGGTCATGACCGTCGGGCACCGGGCTGCAGGCCAAGGCTATCAGGTGGGCCTCCACCCTTTCATCCACCTTTCTGGGCCGGTTGACCTGGTGATGGTGCCTCAGCACCTCGTCCAGTCCTTCCTCGGCATACCGCCGCTTGGTGCGGAACACGGTCCGCTCCGACACGTCCAGTGCGGTGGCCACCTGGGGGGCGGTCCAGCCCTCATCTATCTTGATCAGGATGCGGGCCCGGGTAATCGCCTGTGCGGAACTCCTCCCAGCCCTGATCATCTTCCTGAGCCGTCCCTTTTCCTGTGTTGCCAGCCGGACTCCGTACTTCTCCTGCACCATGACCACCTCACATCCCACAACCCTTCGTCTATCCCCAAGGTAGCATCCTGTCTGGTCTCACGTACTAACTGACAATGCCAGATTGGCCGAATACTAGTATTACAACGACGCTTCCTCAATTTAGTCAGTTTTTGGCCTGAAATCGCTTCGCTGAAGGCAAGGCCTCAAAGCTGTCAAGCGCGTGGGCAGGTCGCCATGAAGAGGTGATCAAGGTCCCTTTCTTGCGAACCGTCGTTGTAATACTAGGGGCAGGTCAGGATGATGGCGGTTGTAGCACAGCAGCAGAAAGGCATTCGCCGGGCCCTGACGGAGGCCGAGGTCCGGGCCACGGTGCAGGAGGCCATCGACGACACCGACGACTGCCTCATTTCCCCCGTGTAGGGACTGATCAACTACGGCGCGGCCAACCGGCACCACAAGCGGTACATCGCCGTCATGGGCATAGCCACCAAGGCGGCGTCCATGGCCAAGTTGTGTTCGGCGCTGGAGGCCTCATCCTGCTGCTCCTGGTGGCCATGCTGATCAACTCCACCTATCCATGGTGGACCGACATGCTGCTGGCGGCCCTCATTGGCGGCGCAGTCGCGTTCCCGCTGAAGTTCATGATCACCTACCGCGGAGCGTTCGGACGGATCGTGGTCCATGAGCACCGGGACTTCACCGAGCCCTCCCAGGTGACCGCCAAGGTCAACGCCTGGTGCGCCAGGCTGGCCTATTACTTCCAGCCGGCGGCATGGAAGGGCGACAACGACCGGAACGGCATCTCAAACCCCTCCAGCCACATCGTGGTCAAGACGGAAGACCAGGTCACCTGGCTGGAGGATGGCGATGTGGAGGTGATTCTGGCCCGCCGCGTGGTGGAATTCACAAAAATGGCCGACTACATGAACCTGGCCCCGGAGATCTTCAGCTGCACCAGCTCCGCGCCCAAGGAGCGCCGGGCCACCTGGCGCCAGTACCAGCAGCAGGGCAAGGAGAGGGAAATCTACAACCGCGGGAAGGTGAACCTCCTGCAGGAACACTCGGCGCTGTTCTTCAGTCTGGCCTGCGTCGCGGCCGACATCCTGATCGTCCTGTTCCAGGGCGGTTGACATGGGATACCTGAGGCAGACTGAACCGGTCATCTGGGCCGGCAGCGTCGCCCTGGTTATCCTGGCGGTGATGATCCTGACGGTGGCTCTGCCCCACGTCGACGACTGGTATGACGACTGGCGCGCCTACGCGCACGAGACCTCCTTCGGTGGAGACTGCTCCGGAGACTCGCCGCCGGCGCAATGCGACAACGGCCCGCCCTTCGAGCCCTGGATGCTCATCCCCTGGGTGATGGGGCCCGGCCTGATCATCGGGTTGTTCGCTCTCGCCCTGCCCAGAGGCAGATACCTGAGAACCTATGAACCGCAGGAATAGAAAGGGAATCACATACAAGAGGATCCCTAATACCCGGTATGTCTCCTCTTCCGGAGATAGCCTCTGGCTTGGACGGTTAGATGTCTTAGAGGGTGTGTGACAGAGCTTAATCAGGTTGGTTTGAGCCTCTTGAGCATCAGGTGGACCATCGCTATATAAACCCAAGTCTCTCCGGTTTCTGGCAGTTCCTCATAGTCCTTGCTAAGCCGTCGGCACCGGCTGAGCCAAGCCAGCGTGCGTTCAACCACCCATCTGCGGGGCAGCACCTCGAACTGGTGGCTATCCGGGTTCCGGCGCACCACCTTCAGCAACCATCCGCCAGTCGCCCAAGCCCACGCCACCAGCCGACCGGCATAGGCCGCATCGGCCCAGATGACTTGGAGCCGGGGGAACCGGCCCAGCAGTTTGGCCAGCACCAGTCTGGCCCCGTCCCGGTCTTGGATGTTGGCGGCATGAATGACCACGGCCAAGAGCAGCCCGCTGGTGTCCACTACGATGTGGCGCTTGCGTCCGGACACCTTTTTGCCGGCGTCGTAGCCGCGAGGCCCCCTTTTCCCGTGGTTTTCACCGATTGGCTGTCGATGGTTGCCCCGCTGGGGGTGGCCTCCCGTCCCTCGCTCTCCCGGACCATGGGACGCAGTGCCTCCTCAACCCGCTCCCAAGTGCCATCCCTGCGCCATTTCCGGAAGTACCACCAAACCGTTCCCCAAGGGGGCAGGTCGTGGGGCATCATTCGCCAGGGAATACCGCCCCGCAAGACGTACAAAATGCCGTTCACCACCTCCCGCAGGTGCACGGTTCGGGGATGTCCCCTGCGCGAATCCGTGGGCAACAGGGGTTCCAGCAAGCTCCACTGGGCATCGGTAAAATCAGTGGGATACGCTCTTCGATCCATATCCCAAAATTACAGGCTACCTGCAAACCATACCAAGCTGTTCCAATGTAATTTTAGACGATTGTCACACACCCTCTTAGTATTACAACGTCAGTTCAGGGAGGGATGTGGGGTGATGCCCGCATGGCGGCGCGGCGCTTGGCATGGGAGCGTCGGGCCCGTTCGTTACTGTCCTGCGTATCCTGCAGCCACCGCAGCAACTCTTCAGGTCCGAACCGTTCCCGGGGCAGCATTTCCCGCACCACCCGGTAGACCTGCGGCCTCGTGATCCGGGGCATCTTTTTCCCCCCAAGCCTGTTGCAGGCTCAGCAGAAAAGCTCCGCCCAGCAGGCACAGGGCCACATGGTGATGCCAGCCAGCCCAGGTGCGGGTCTCGTACTCGTCCAGCCCCACGTCGCTTTTCTCCGTCTCGAACTCCGTTTCTATACGCCAACGGGATCCTCCCACGTATGCCAGGGTCTCCAACGGGGTATCCTC
This sequence comes from Dehalococcoidia bacterium, assembly GCA_965226875.1. Taxonomy (GTDB): domain Bacteria; phylum Chloroflexota; class Dehalococcoidia; order Lucifugimonadales; family UBA3495; genus VXOI01. Next base: position 1,284,637 of record OZ245439.1, read on the forward strand.
CGGTGCATTGGACAGATAGTAGCGGGGTTCGCTGCCGTCCAGATTCCGGCGGTAAATGGCCCAGTGGATTTCGCCGGGCTTACGCCTGCTGGTTGGACGCACCCTCTGGCTCTGGGCACTGAACAGGTAGCTGCGTGGTCCCTGGCTTCCCTCGGCCACCGTAATCTCACGCCAGGCCTCCTCCGTGATGGCATCGGCCCGCTCCGCCATCGTCCGACGCTGCCCGCTGCGGAGCCTCGGCTTGCGGGGACGCCCGAATCCCTGATACTCCACACTGGTCCAGGCAGGCTCCGGCGGCCACATCGTAAAGCCGGACGGAACGTCCAGCACGTACCACATCCCCAAGGCCGCCAGGCCGTCGCGGAATGACGGCGACATACCGAAGGCATCGTCCGCAGCGACCCATCCAGCCTTCAGGTGGCCCCGCTCCTGTGCCCGCCCCACCATCTCCAAGGCCAACTCCGTCTTCGACCGGTAGCCCCGCCTATCCTCCGGCACACCCGCCGCCTCACACCGGTCTTTGTCCGAGGTCCAACTCTCCGGCAGATACAGCCGTTTGTCCACCAGGGCCCGTCCCAACGGGCTGACATAGGCCAAGAACATTCCGCCTGGCAGTTGGCCACCTTCCCCAGCCTCCCGCAGTACTGCCGGGCCACTCCCGCCGACTTCCGTCCCTGCTTGGGAAAGTCGCTGCCGTCCAGCACCCACACCCCTTCCGGATGCTCCAGCCGGGTTCCCAGGTACTCCTGCAGCCGTCCTATAATCGCCTCATCGTCCCAGGGAGAATCAGTGAGAAACCGCTGCATCCCTCGGGCAGACCCCGGAACCGTCTCCGACAGGTTCTCAGCGTTGCGCCGCTCCCCGGACTGTACCAGCAGGGCCTGGAGATAATGACCGCTGTGCTCCCGCGTCTCCCGGCGGCCAAACAGCGAAGCGAAGTAAGCGTGAAAATCCCCAAAGGCCCCGTACACCTGTTCGAAAGCTGCCGCATCCACATCCCCACCTCACCTGCCTGTTCCCTCTCCAGCTACACAGTCATCCTATCAAACTAACTGACGTTGTAATACTAGGGGGTGTCGTCAAAGTTCATCCCTCACTCTGGGATCGTCTTGTATGTAATTCCCCTATTTAACGGGAGCGGGATTTGGCCTTATGGGGCCGGGTCCCGCATGGTGGCGGGGGCAGGAAATGCACCTGAGACCTCCGGGTTATGAGCCCAACAAGCTACTATTGCTCCACCCCGCTACCAGATGCGGTAGCACAATCGTTCGGGTGGATGCAAGATAGGATATTCGGGGCAAAAGAAAACCAGCTTCCGCGTCAATCCGTTGTCTGGCCTTCAAGCATCGCTTTGCGCAGCACCCCGTTGATTCGGACGTGCCAGCCCTTCCCAGTCGCCCGGAAGTGGTCCACCACGTCGGCGTCCAGGCGGAGGTTAACATGGACCTTGGTGGGCAACCTTTGCTTGCCCCGCATGCCCCGCAACCGCTTCGATGCTTCCACCAGGTCCGGGACCACCTCAATAGCGGGGCGCGGCGGCCCGGCGTTCTCCCAACCCTGATGATCGGGGTCACTGGCGATGGCCGCTTCGATGGCGGCATCTTCCTCATCGCTGGGGGAAACGTGGTCTGGCTTAAGTTGCGGCGGCATACTTCCTCTCGTCTCTGCGGCCGCCTGCCCGGATGCTGATAATCCGGTAAGTCATGCCGCGCATGGTGAAGATTACTACGTGGAGTCGTGGGCCGACGTAGCCGGTTGCCCGGAACCGGAGCTCATGATCAACCACATGGGGCTCGATAATGGCGGTTTCCCACTCAAACTCATGGATGGCATCGAAAGCTACTCTGTGCTTTGCCAGATTCGCTTCGGCCTTATCGCTGTCTCATTCGTACTCCATATTTTAATTGTAATCACAAATAGCACGAATATCAAGCGTTCAGGCAAAAGAAAAGGGAATCATATACAAGACGATCCCTAATACCCGGTATGTCTCCTCTTCCGGAGATAGCCTCTGGCTTGGACGGTTAGATGTCTTGGGGGTGGTCGGTTAAGGTTCACCCCTCACTCTGGGATCGTCTTGTATGTAATTCCCAATAGAAGTGAACGTCGTGGAAATGAGCGTCAAAAGGTCTGTGTGCAGGCTGGTAGGCCACTAACGGAGAAACCCTCGGGGCGAAGACGGCGTCGATCTGGTCTACTGCACCCGCTGAGCCGCCGATCTCTCCCCTCGGAACAGAAGCTGCCTGAATTGCCGGTCCGCGTGTTCTTCCAGGTCCCTTACTGCCCAGGTTGCGGAGTCTTCCACGGAGTGGCCATCGCCGGTCTTGGCACGTAATTCGGCACGCCATTCGGCACACAATCACTGCCCCTGACCGACTCTTCTGGCTAGGTTTGTTACAACCCGAATTGCGGAGGTTGACAATGCTTGGGCTAGGGAACATAGGAAACATCGGGAGCGTCATCATGATCGTCCTCGCCCTGGGGGTGAGCGCCATCGTGCTCCTGACCTTCGCCCCCACAGTCCCAGACGATCCCGACGAAGAATAGGCCGCACCGTCAACGCCGTCTCTACCTACTCATGTAGCGTCGCCACTCTGCCTGATTTACTACCGTCAGTCATCATCTCAGTGGTACATGATTCCACCGCCTAACTGGCCTAACTTCTCGGCGCCATTGACAGTGATGAAGGGTTTCCGCTCCATGTGGTCCCCCAGGGCATCCCTGAGCTGCATGGCAGCGTCCCAGACTTGGTTCATCGGGTTGGGCACCCTCTGCCAGCCTTCTGGTGTCTGAGGTGGACCCAGGAAACTGGACAGGTAGCTAAGCGAGAGTCCTGCTCCTAAACTAAGGGCAGCGGTTGCTGCCAAGGAGGAGTGGGAAATGTCCCAAGGACGGAGAAAGCACAGTCCGGCTTTCAAGGCCAAGGTGGCCCTGGAGGCGGTGAAGGGGGAGGAGACGGTGGCCCAACTAGCGGCCAGGTACCAGGTCCACCCCAGCCAGATTCAGGCCTGGAAGAAAGCCCTGACCGCGGGAGCCGCCGGCGTGTTCAGCAACGGGCAAGAGCAGAAGGCCAGTAACGACGCCGCGCTGATCGCCCGGCTGTACCAGGAAATCGGACAGCTGAAGGTGGAGCGGGATTTCTTGTCGGAGAGGTCCGGTCCATGAGCCTGGCCCAGCGGCGGCGGATGGTGGATCGGGAGCACCCATCGTTGTCGACAGCACGGCAGTGCGCCCTGCTGGGAGTGGCCCGTTCCAGCCTGTATTATCGACCCAGAGAAGCCTCCGGCGAGAACCCGGCCTTGATGCAAGCCATGGACCGGCAGTACCTGGATACACCCTTCTACGGGTCGAGGCGTATGAAGGTCTGGCTGGCGCGGGAGGGCATACCGGTAAGCCGGAAGCGGGTGCAGCGGCTGATGAGAGTCATGGGGTTGAGGGCCATCTACCGAAGTCCCCGCACCAGCCGACCGGCGCCGGAGCACCGGGTCTATCCCTACCTGTTGGAAAAGATCAGAGTTACCCGGCCCAACCAGGCGTGGGCCGCCGACATCACCTACTTGCCCATGGCCCGGGGATTCCTCTATCTGGTGGCCATCATGGACTGGCACAGCCGGTATGTGGTGGCCTGGCGGTTGTCCAACACCCCCCGATCGTGGTCGAGGGCAGGCTCTGGAGGCCGACTTCTGCGTCGATGCCTTGAAGGAGGCGCTGGTACAAGGCCGGCCGGAGGTCTTCAACACCGACCAGGGCAGCCAATTCACCAGCCTGGAATTCACCCAAGTTCTGCGGGATCATGGGGTGAAGATCAGCATGGACGGGAAGGGGCGGTACACCGACAACATCTTCGTGGAGCGGTTGTGGCGGACGGTGAAGTACGAGGAGGTCTACCTGAAAGCCTACGCCAACGCTGCTGAAGCCAGGAAGGAGCTTGGGGCCTACCTCCGGTTCTACAATAACCAGAGGCCCCATCAGGCCTTGGGCTACCGGACACCGGCCGAGGTGTTCTTCGGACACCGGGAAGTAGTGGGCGATAGGAAATCCGGTAGGAAGGGGTCAAGGGAGCCAGTGTTGGTAATCGATCCGGCAGCGGCGGGACTCTCGCTTAATTCCACCCCGATTCTGTCCAGCTAGTGGGGTCCACCTTACTCTGCAGCTGCCACTCGGTGCCGACTAGGCGGTAGTTGCCTCCCTTGCCCTCCAGTACGAGGCGGGTTATGTCCTCCAAGAGCACCAGGAAATCGAGCTCCCTGCAGGTCCTGCAGGCCGGACGCCATAGAGAGCGTGGCTGGGGAGGTCGCAGGCCTCGATGTCCTCGTAGATGCGGCGCTCCGCCTGCCACTTGGGGTTCCGAAGGCGGTGTTCGGGGAAGTTCGGTGTGGTCTTCACTCTCCTTCTCCTTGAGATGATGTTGTCGCGGGGACGAGAACGCCCGCGTGCTGGACGGGTTATCCAGCCCGGCCCGACGCCGCAGGCTTCGGCATCCTCTCCCCCACCGCAGCACTCAAAACTGGATGAGCAATGCAACGCCCCCAGGCTGTCCAGGTACGGGGTGCTCACCCCGTCCTTTACGCTGTGCAGCAGCAGGGCTGCCTGCCCATAGCTGGCGATGACGCCGTGGAACTTCAGGAAACGCAGCAATCCCTCAGCCGGCGGCCCTCGTCTCGGGGATTCGCGCCCTGTACAGCGATGACCGCGGGATAGTCAGGGTGAGTCTCCGGGGCATGGGCCGCGAGGTCTTTCTCGAACCGGCATGTACGCCCCACACGGTCTGGATGCGACCAGTCGGCGGCGGTTTCCATCCATGCGCTGTAGGTCGCCACTATGTCTTTGTGGGACCGGTAGTTGGTGGCCAGCTTGACCACGTGGCTGCCCCGAAAGTGCCGGGGAAACTGCAGAAGGTTGGCGACGCTGGTGCCCCTGAACCGATATATATACTGGTCATCGTCGCCCACCACGAGGATATTTCCGCGGGTCTCGGTCTGCCTGCCCAGGATGCGCAGCTGGATGCGGGAGGTGTCCTGGAACTCGGCCACCATCAGATGCCGCACGGCTTCGCCCGCCCGGGCGGCGATGTGCCGTCCCGCATCACACGTTCGGCCCACACCTGCAGGTGCGCGAAGTCCGCCGCGTTGGCTGCCAGCAGAAGCTCGCGTTAGCGCCGGAGACAGCGGCCCAGGGCGGCGACCAAAGGACGTTGTGAACCGGTAAGGACCTCCGGGTCGATCATCTCGTCGCAGATGCGATCGAAATAGCGTGCGGCCTCGGCCACCGTGTGAACTCCGTCCCGCCACCCGCGCCCTGAGAGCGTGTCCCAATCGGGGCCGCAAGTGGCGTCGAACTCCTGCTGAAGGAGCAGGCGCTGCTCCCGCTCGTACAGGACTCGGTAATCCGGCCGCAGGCCTACCCGGCCAGGGTGGGGGAAGCCAGCAGCCGGTGGCAAAGGCCGTGAATGGTGGCGATGCGCACGGTAGAGGCGGCTACCGCAATCCCGCAAGTCTGCGCCGACGCGGAGAATCGCTGTCCCAGTTCCATCGCCGCGTCTCTGCCGAAGGTGCAGAACACCAACTCATCGAGACAGGCCTCTCCCAGAAGCAGCAGGTTGACCGCCCTGCGCTCGATGCAGGTAGTCTTGCCGGAGCCCGGTCCCGCCACCACCAGCAGCGGACCGTCGGTGTGGCCGACGACCTCCCGCTGCCGTGCGTCGAGCTGCGGGTGCACGCGCTGGATCACGGGTGCGATGGTCATTTTGCTCCTTGGCTGGACTTTACGCAAAAGTTAGGAGAGGTAAAAAAGACAGGGTAAGCTGGCCTAAACCCACTTCTCACGGAAGGTCCAGCCATGCTCACCCTGCCCGATGCCATTTTACCCGTACTCCATCCCTTCGCCACGCTGTTTCGCAACCCGACTTGGCTGAAAGCCCAAATCCTGCTGGTCGGCGCGATACTGGCCCCGGGCCAACGCACTGTGGCCGCGGCGCTGCGCGTCATGGGCCGCAGCGACCACCTCGACTACGCCCGCTATCATGAGGTGCTCAACCGGGCGGTGTGGTCGCCCCGCCAAGCGGCTCGCATCCTGCTCATGCTGCTGCTCCAACACCTGGATCAGGGCGATGGTCCGTTGGTCTTCGGCATCGACGAAACCCTGGAACGGCGCCGTGGCCCTAAAATTAAATCCCTGGGCATCTACCGCGATGCGGTGCGTTCCAGCCGGAGCCACCTGGTCAAGGCCAGTGGCCTGCGCTGGATTTCCCTGATGTGGCTGGGCCAGATCCCCTGGGCGGGACGCTATTGGGCCTTGCCCTTTCTCACTGTGCTGGCGCCCTCGGAACGCTACCACCGGCAGCGCGGACGCCGCCACAAGAAGCTCACCGACTGGGCGTGGCAGATGATCCTGCAACTGCGCCGCTGGCTGCCCCACCGCCCCCTGGTGCTGGTGGGCGACAGCAGCTACGCCGTCCTGGACCTGCTCCACTGCTGCCAATCGTTGGCTCAACCCGTTACCCTCATCGCCCGCTTGCGCTTGGACGCCGCCCTTTATGAACCAGCGCCACCCCGTCAGATGGGCCAGAACGGTCGGCCTCCGCTGAAAGGCCAACGGCTGCCCGCGCTGAAGACACTCCTGGACTTGCCCACCGTGTCATGGATCGAGGTGTCGGCAGCCTGGTACGACGGCACTACCCGCACGCTGGAACTCACCTCGCAAACGGCGGCACTACCCGCACGCTGGAACTCACCTCGCAAACGGCGGTCTGGTACCGCTCGGGCAAGCCGCCTGTGCCCCTGCGCTGGGTCTTGGTTCGGGACCCACAGGGCGAATTCACTCCCCAGGCCTTGCTCTGCACCGATCCGTCGGCGGACCCGACGCAAATACTGGAATGGTTTGTGCTGCGCTGGCAACTGGAGGTCACCTTTCAGGAGGTGCGGGCTCACCTGGGCGTGGAGACCCAACGCCAGTGGTCGGACCTGGCCATTGCCCGTACTACGCCAATCCTGATGGGACTCTTCTCTTGGGCCACACTGGCAGCCCATCTTCTGCGGCAACAACGACCCTCGGCCCATCGCACAGCGGCTTGGTACGCCAAGCCGTCGCCGACCTTCGTGGATGCCATCGCTCTGGTGCGCCGCCACCTGTGGCTGGCGTCTGAGGGTTTTTCACTGTCCGCCGCCGACCCTGATATACGGAAAGTCCCGGCCGCTCTGTACCACCGACTTGTCGATTCCCTTGCTTACGCCGCTTGAATTGCGCAAAGTCCAGCTTGGTTTCCGGGATACCTTGGTGAAGAGGTGGTACGGGGATTGGCGGCGTCTTCAGGCGATGACCGGAATGTTTCCGGAAAGCCTACGGAGGGATCTGTTGTAGTGTGTCCGATCCCTGCCTCAGGAATTCAGATGCCCGAAGAATTGGGGATTCCCCCTGCGGGGATACTGCTAAGCCTCGGGAAACTGAATTCTCCCGTCGTCGTCCGGCCCCGCGTGGATGTGCTGCACCACCAGCTTGCCCACGTGCTGGATGTGGATGGTGGCGGATCCCACCTCGAGCTGCCCATTCCCGGCGATTTCTCGTTCCTGGTCCCGGGCGGGGTTCGGCGACGACGGGTCGCTGGCTGGCTGGCCGCCGGGCGCCCGGTACTGCAGTTCGAAGACCCGCCAGCACTCGTTCTCCGAGTGATAGGGCCTGGGAGGCCGCTCGATCCCCACCTGCCTGGCGATGCGCTCCAGGTCCACCTACAGGTTGTTCACCCCCCAGATGATGTGCACATGGTTGTGGTTGCGGGCCGCCCACTCAATCTGTTCGTCGCGCTCCATGTCCGGGAAGACCAGGACGCCGACCACGAAACCGTAGTAGCCGGTGGCATCATCGATGGCGTCGTGCAATTCGATGCATCCGTCCTCCGTCTCTCCAGGGGAGATGGCGCCGGGACCCACCTGCCGTCCGGCTTGATTAGATACCACTGGCCGTCGTCATTCAGCCTGTATGTGCCGCCCTTGGCCTGCAGGGCGAACCGGCCCCGCCGGTCCAGCCAGAGGGCGAAGTCCAGTTGCCTGCCACCTTCACGGCAGCGGAACTCATAGATGGCGTGGCCGTTGCGCGGCAGATTTTGCAGGGTGTCGAACACCCGGGCCTCCGCCTGCCGCTTGGGGTCGTCCCGCCGCAGCGGCGGGAAATCCTCGGGTAGTATTGCAATTGCCATTTATTCTCCTGCTGTGTGGGTTTGTGATTGGACGGGAAGGCCGTATCGTGCGGTGCGGCCAAGGGCACAGGCGGGTTCCCCTGCGTTGCCGCACGAGGGCTGAGCTTAAGCCAGTGGCGTGGTGCGTGATTGCGCGACCAACCGCCTGCCCATGCAGCAGAGGCGGGAGCCCCCGCACCTGGTCCGGAGGCCATCAGGAAGTCTCCTTTCATCCGAAAACCTCCACCTCCCACACGCCGCATTCCCATATGAACACTGGTAGAGGCGCCCGGGATGTCCCCTTGCCCGTTCATGCGGGATTCGTGCAGGTGCTGTGACTCTTGGAGACCTTCTCCCAAAAGGAAGTACATTCAGCCATCACGGACTCCCTCCGGCGCGGGCATAACGGTCGCGCCGATGGGAACCCGAGTACCCGTAAGGACAGCCGCGCAGACTCGCCTGTGAAGGCAACAGCCGCCAATAGGACCGGGCCCTCGACCGGCATCGTACATACTCCAAGACGAGGTCCGAAATCGACAGGTCGCTCCGACCGGTGTTGATTTTCGGTTGCCCGACGGTCGCTCTTCATCAACCTCGGTTATTGTCGGGCCGAGCGGAGCGAGGGTTCTCGCCGCAATTGCGAGGCCGGTACCTCCCACCCTTCACTTGGACGACGAACCGGCCCACACTGGGGCGAACATAGGGGTTGACGGTCCAATGCCCCTCTCGGCCGTTGCTGAACTCGAGTGGCCCATAGCCGTCGAAGCGGAGATCTTGAGAGGCATCAAAAGCATAGGCCTGCTCCTTGGAGTCGTTCCGACGCCGCCGCGGGAACTCCTCCGGTTGCATTGCGATTCCCATTTATTCTCCTGCTTTGTTGGTTTGTATTTGGAGGGAAGTCCGCATTGCACGGTGCGGCCAAGGGTGCAGGCGGGTTCCCCTGCGTCGCCTGATAAGGGATCGGCTTAAGCCAGTGGCGGGCTGCAGTGAAGGCACGCCTCACCACGGCGTGGCTCGTTGGCGGCGGTAGCCGCAGCCCCGATACCTTCCGGCAAGGAGGAATCCCCGCCTCCTCGGATACATCCACCTGTTCCCCACCACCCATGTCTATATAACTCCGCAGAGCTGCCCCGCAGTTTCCAAGGGCCGTCTACTGGGAATGCGGATCATGGAGTTCGACAGGCCAGCATCCCTTGTTCGCACGGCATGCTGCTGCCCGCAGCACACCCGGGCTCGGAAGGCGCCCAGTGGCCGGTTTACTTACCGAGGCAGATCGGCGTCAAGCCGCTCTTGACGGCTGATGCCCAGCGACGTAGGAACTGCGGCCGGTCCCCGGAAGCGGGCCAAGCGCGGGTGTGCGGTGGACAAGGCCCCTCGGCGATTCCCGCTTGAGACCACTCCGTGAAGGAATGGCGACTAGGCACCCTTTTCCTTGCAGGTATCGGCGGGACTCTCTCACTCTTTCTCCAGCTTCGGATTCCCGGGGGACTAGATTGGCTTCCCTTCCAATACGAAAACCGGCTTGCCGACTGCGTGAGGGTTCCTTGGAGCGTTTTCATCTAACGCTCAAACGGTCAAAGATCGATGGAGCCAGGGAGACAATGGACGTGGGAGAACGCGCAGAAACGTCAGGAGGAAAGGCTGTTACACCGGAACGAAAGGAGAATTTTCCCATTGGAGAGATGGGCAGGGCAACCATGCCCCTAAAGGCCGATGGGCGGAATGACCTGACGAGCAGGATGCAGGTACAGACTGGGCTGATCGTCGTCTGGAGAAAGGAGATTATCTGCGGTGCCGCCGATTATGAGGCCTGTATGGCGGCGGGACTGGAGCCGCAGTATCTTCCTGCCCGACGAAGCCGACCCGTTGGAATTCGTACTGATTCAGGCAGAGAAATCCACCAAATGGCACATGCCCTAGAGGATATACTAGGCCTACCAACTCTGGGATCTATTCCAGAGGTGCCAGAACGGCGACGTGCACGTCGCCTGTGCAAATTTGCGCAAACGCCTGACTCAAGGGGAAATAGAGAAGACTCAGGCGGCCATAGCAAAAAGGAAAGGGGTGTCCAGGCGGTCAATAGGACACGCAAGACGGGTGTACCGCATCGGGGACCCGGCTGTGCAAGATGCCGTCGCGGACCGCCTCATCAGCATGTCGGACGCTAGCGAAATCGTGGAAGAGCCCTCCGACGTGCAGCAGAAGGCCATAGCTCTCGTCCGAGGAAAAACAGACAGCGTCTTGGCACTCAAGCGTCCCATAAATCCCGTTAGCTTAAAAGCGTGCGTCAACCCGCTTGTGTTTTCATCCATTTATAGACCGAGGAGGCCGCAGGGCCTGCCTCTCCCGTGGGGTCGAACACACGGAAGGAATCGACGACTTATCTCAGCGAAATTTCAATAGACACACGCCGGAGGTTGACATTTATGGGCACCACACCATTGTTTCCCTTGGAGGAATATGAGGCGGGTTTCCCGGACCTCCCCCAAGCCGAGAACGACGACACCAACGGAGACTTGCAGGAGCGAGACCATACTGACGAGACCCCCGATACTGAGGAGCTGGGGCAGGCGACGGAGTCTGCCATTCCGACGGTAGATGGTCGGTGCAGACGATAATCAGGCTGACCGGGCTAACCACGGGGCAAAGGACGGTAACGGTAGTCGGTGGTTGGGGAGTATGGTGTCTGGTGGATCATACCCCATCAGCAAACTCGCGATGATTTTCCCAGTAATGTATGAAGAGGCGTATGCCAATTTCCTCAAGGACGTGAAAGAGAACGGCCAGCTTGAGCCGATCTGGATAAGGTATGGTGAGATCATCGATGGGAAACATTTGGAGTGGGCATGTCGAGATATCGGGATGGAGCCCGTATACGCGATCTTGCCGGACGACATCGACCCCGTTCGCTTCGTCTGGAGCAGGAACGTCGAGCGAAGGCACCTGAAGACGAGTCAGCGGGCCCTAATCGCCGCAAAACTCTCCGCTTGGTCAACCCCGGGACGGCCCTCAAAGCTGGGACGGAGCAGAAATTCTGCAATATTGCAGAATTTCTGTTGGCACCTCACACAGGGCGCGGCAGCAGATGGACAGGGTGTCAGCGTCCGTTTGGTAGCAGACGCTGTCAAAGTTGCTGCTGAAGCCGATGCAGGGGTGCCGGGATTGCCCGAGGCTGTGAGGCAGCGGGTTGTGACGGTAAGCGACGCAGTCAAGGTAATCTCCGAACCCGCAGAGATTAAGAGCCTGTCTACGATCTTTGCAATATGTTAAGTTGAGGCTGTTACCAGAGGGGGTAATCATGTCTCATTCCTATTCCAGCGACATCAGCCGGGAACAGTTTGCCCGGATTCTTCCCTATTTGGAGTCGGCCCGCCGCCGGACCAAGCCCCGCACCGTGGACCTGTACGACGTTTTCTGCGGGGTGCTCTATCTCCTGAAAAGCGGGTGCCAGTGGCGGATGCTGCCTGCGGACTTCCCAGATTGGCGCACCTGCTACAAGTATTTCCGGCAATGGAGCGAGCGACCCGACCCGGCGAAGTATTCCATTCTGGAGCAGGTCTTAAAAAAAATCGGTTGGCACAGCCCGACGAAGCAATGGTCGGAAAAAACGGACCAGCTTCTGTATCGTGGACTCCCAGAGCGTCAAGAACACCGACAGCGCCGAGAACAAGGGCTATGACTCGGGCAAGAAGGTGTCTGGAATCAAGCGCCACATCGCCGTGGACACTCAGGGGTTGCCCCATGCGATTCACGTGACCACCGCCAACGTTACCGACCGTGCTGGGGCTTTGGCTATGTTTGACCGGCGCCGGGCCAACCTGAGGCAGGTGCAGAATGTGCTGGTGGATGGGGGATACACCGGGAAACCCTTTGCCACGGCGGTGCAGAGCCTGCTGGGAGCCTCGGTGGAAGTGGTGAAGCGCAACGAACTGCACACTTTCGTGGTGCTGCCGAAACGATGGGTGGTGGAGCGGTCTTTCGGCTGGCTGGAGAAGTGCCGCCGCCTCTGGAAGAACTGCGAGAGAAAGCTCAATACCAGCCTGCAAATGGTGGTTCTCGCCTTCGCGGTGCTAATCCTGAAGAGATTGTAAACAGGCTCTAAGAGCCTGTCTACGATCTTTGCAATATGTTAAGTTGAGGCTGTTACCAGAGGGGGTAATCATGTCTCATTCCTATTCCAGCGACATCAGCCGGGAACAATTTGCCCGGATTCTTCCCTGTTTGGAGTCGGCCCGCCGCCGGACTAAGCCCCGCACCGTGGACCTGTACGACGTTTTCTGCGGGGTGCTCTATCTCCTGAAAAGCGGGTGCCAGTGGCGGATGCTGCCTGCGGACTTCCCAGATTGGCGCACCTGCTACAAGTATTTCCGGCAATGGAGCGAGCGACCCGACCCGGCGAAGTATTCCATTCTGGAGCAGGTCTTAAAAAAAATCGGTTGACGCGGCCCGGCAAAGCAATGGTCGGAAAGAACGGACCAGCTTCTGTATCGTGGACTCCCAGAGCGTCAAGAACACCGACAGCGCCGAGAACAAGGGCTATGACTCGGGCAAGAAGGTGTCTGGAATCAAGCGCCACATCGCCGTGGACACTCAGGGGTTGCCCCATGCGATTCACGTGACCACCGCCAACGTTACCGACCGTGCTGGGGCTTTGGCTATGTTTGACCGGCGCCGGGCCAACCTGAGGCAGGTGCAGAATGTGCTGGTGGATGGGGGATACACCGGGAAACCCTTTGCCACGGCGGTGCAGAGCCTGCTGGGAGCCTCGGTGGAAGTGGTGAAACGCAACGAACTGCACACTTTCGTGGTGCTGCCGAAACGATGGGTGGTGGAGCGGTCTTTCGGCTGGCTGGAGAAGTGCCGCCGCCTCTGGAAGAACTGCGAGAGAAAGCTCAATACCAGTCTGCAAATGGTGGTTCTCGCCTTCGCGGTGCTAATCCTGAAGAGATTGTAAACAGGCTCTAAGAAAATGGCGCTTGACCTGGTGAAGGAAGGCGACGTCCGTACTGTCGTCGCCGGGGTAAAGAAGGTCAAGAAGGAAATCGCCGGTCGAGAATGCTCTAGCTCCACCGAGACGTGCTCGCCCGTGGCCTTCGGGGACAATGTGAACGATTACCATTGCGCCATGGCCGATCTCGCCACGCGAATGCCGCTGGAGTCAGTTGATATCATCATCGCCAGCGTTTCACTTGGTGCCAAGCCCCAGGTTTTCTCCTCAATAGCCTCCCTGGCAGCGCATTCACTGACGCACAGAGGCGTTCTGGTTGTGCCCGTCTATACTGAGCAACTTCCTGAGGCGGTCAGGCGGTTGACGGCCAAGGAAAATGAAAGGGAAAAGAAGCTGCGATGGTTCATCGAAATGGACGTACTATTTTCAGAACCTATCAGAGATTCCGGGGATCCCCGTGGGTTCGGTATGAGACGGATCGCCCTGCTGGTTCTCTGCAAGCCCGGGGCAAGGTTCTTCCCTGGCGAGGATGTCATTGAAGTTCTTCCCAGGGGGGATGCCAACGGTCCTCGCCAGAAACTCGGCGACGCGATGGGGCTGATCCTGGAAGCCTTTGCTCGCCCGAGACAGGCTGTTTGCGTTCTTTCGTTCAACGGCAGCGGATCCGTGAACATAACGGCGGTGTAACTCCGGTCCCAATCTTTTGGCGCTGGCGAGGACCAATCCTACATAGGCCTCATCGCAGGGCAGTTGTTCGGAGAGGCGCAGGTTTCCATGACTGGAGGTTATGAGCGTCCTGAATCGCATCTCGAGTAAGCACACTCTCCAGCCGGACCGGAGCACGGAGGCTATGCCCCTTTGCGGGGTGAAGGGCAATTGGGCCGGTGCCTGCAACGGTGAGGCCCGGCGTCAATTGGCCTTGGGACTCTCTGCGTGGCGTTCGTCCAAGCAGCCCTGTCTGTCCGAATTGGTCAACTAACCATCACCCTTTCCGCCAGACTGTTCCGCCCTGAGGGACCGGACCATCTCCTCCAAGCGCCGGATCCGCTCCTCGGCGACGAACCGCCGGTATTCGGCCTCGACCCGCAACACCTTTTCCTCGTCCCGCTCCTTCTTGGCCGCATCCAGCGCCTCGGCCAACTCAGGGTAGTTCATGAGGTAGCGTCCTCCACGGCCTGCCAGCCAGCGCAGCTTCGACCCGTTCCAGCAGAGATGCACATCAAGGACCTGGCTGTAACCACTTATCTCTCCGTCCGGCTCACTCGACACTGGCATGGATTCGTAGCTGCCGTCATTCAGCCGAAAGCCGACCAGCGATTCGTCCTGTTACGGGTCTCCCTCGGGGGCCAGTCGCCAGTACTTTCGCACACCATAAACCTCGTACAGGAGCAGGTTTCGGGCGTGGTCACAGTTGCGCCTCATCTCGTCCGGCCTGAGTTTCCCGTCGATGTCCCCTGCCATCAGGTCGGGATCCTGCAGGATGCCCGGCACCTCCTGTAGCACGAAATCCGGAGGCTTCCCCACCTCCCGGACCATGTAGCCGTTGCGCCCGACGATGGCCTTGGGAATCACGCCGAAAGCCACCACCAGGCCCATCTTGACCCAGGTGGAAGGGTCGGTGTAGTTGTCAATGCAAAGACGAACCCCCGGGTGCCGACCAGGACGTCGGGGTTGCTTTCGAAATGCCCGGAGAGAGCGCCGACGGCATCGCCCATGATCTCATTTCGCCGCATATCCAGAACATTGGAGGGTTCGGGCAGCAGTGTGAGCAGGGCCCAATCATTTTCGGGCAGCAATGGCTCTGACATTACAGACTCCAAGAGCAATGATCCCGGTTCGGGACTGCCGGTCCTCTTGTCTGCACGGCTGGGTTGGCAGGAACCAGTGCGTTACACGCCGATCAGGATCACGTCCAGGTGAGGAGGGGAATCTCCTTATTCGGGGTGCCCGCGACGTATTCTCATCCGCCTTCGCGTGACCACGATGAGGGTTCCATCCCTCATCGCTTCCCCATAGCTTTCGATGAGTTCCTCCATGGCGACCGCCTGTTCCGCGACTCCCATTTCGACAAACCTGATAATGCACGGATGCGGTAGTTTGCGTACAAACACCAACTCGCCGAAGTCCTTGTCTTCAGTAATGAGTACCCGCTGTTCCGACAGCGCCAATGAGAGCAGAGCTTCATCGCTGGCCTTTGGATCCCACTCAGTTGCGGACAATACATCATGTCCCAAGCGGGCGAGCGTGGCGCGCATTCGACGTGAGGACGCACCTACATCCAGAAGGAACTTCATACCGGTTACCGTACCGTCATACGATCATGGACCTGCTCCCCTGCCAGTGAACGATGGGCGTATAGCAGGCATGCCTGGATGTCCTCGGCCTCAAGGAACTCGTACTCGCTGAGAATCGTTTCGGGGGTGTCCCCCGAGGCCAGCATTCCCAGGACATGTTCCACCGCAATGCGCATATCACGGATGATGGGTTTTCCCCCGAATATCCCCGAACGCACCGTGATGCGGTCCAGGAGTTCCTCTTCAGTGGGCATTGCCTCTCCCCTTCTGATGGTTGTCAAGTTGCTGCCAGCGTCATAGGCCAGAATGTGGGCCACCGCGAG
This sequence comes from Dehalococcoidia bacterium, assembly GCA_965226875.1. Lineage (GTDB taxonomy): Bacteria > Chloroflexota > Dehalococcoidia > Lucifugimonadales > UBA3495 > VXOI01. The sequence goes on from OZ245439.1 coordinate 1,300,372, forward strand.
ACGGTGAGACTCACCGTCAACCGCAACTCGGATCTCCTCACTCTCAATGCCGGGCGGGTATATGGGACAAGACTTTTCTGGTAGCATCTTACGGCGTTGCCTAGGCTTTCGCCACAACTCGGGATCACCGTTGGGACATGGGGCCTGCCTCAAGGCGGCTCCAGAAGTGTCGTGTCGGACTTCTGACCAGCAACGGGCCAGCATTCTTTGACCATCCGGACTTTGCTCCTTCTCTTTGGAATACTCGGATTGCCGGGCCTGAATGTCCCTGATGCGGATGCACGGGCGTTTGGGTTTGGCGGAACGGGAGGCGTGGTTGAAGGTAACAGTGGTCGGACTGGGAAACGTCGGCACCGGCGCCGCCATCAGCCTTGCCGTCTCCGGCCACGAGGTACTGGCGACGGACGTTGATCCATGCAAGCTGCAGGCCCTTGGCGCTGGAGTGTATGAGGGATACGAACCGGGCTTGGCGGAACGCCTCAGGTCTGCGCTCAAGGGAGGCAACATCCGGTTCCTGCATTCCGACGAGGTGGACGGGGACCTGGGCCATTTCGCTCTCGTCGCAGTCGGTACGCCCGCCGGGGAGGGCAATGCTGCAGAACTGAGCCGAGTGAATTCTGCCATTCGCTGGGTCAGAAAAAGGAGCGGCGGTAACCTGGTGGTGGCCATGAAGAGCACGGTGCCGCCGGGCACCGGCCAGCGAATCCTCCAGCATGACCTGTCTGGCACTGGCATCGGCTATGCTGCCAACCCTGAGTTTCTCCGGGCAGGATGGGCGGTTTCCGACTGGAATTGCCCCGATCGGATTGTCATCGGGACCGCCCCGGGCGACACTCGGCCCCTCGAGGTGGTGTGCAGCCTGTACCGTGGCAACGACGCTCCGTTTCTGGCCACCGACATTACCACGGCCGAGATGATCAAGTACGCCAGTAACGCTTTTCTCGCCACACGCATATCTTTCATGAACGAGATCGCCGCCATCTGCGACCGAGTTGGGGCGTCCATTGACGACGTCAGAGAGGGTCTAACCCTGGACTCCAGGTCCGGAGCCAGAATATTCGCCGGAGTTGGCTACGGTGGTTCGTGCCTCCCCAAGGATGTCGGTGCCCTTGAGCACCTTGCCCGGCCAGCGGGCGACGGTTCCGAACTGCTTCGCGCCGTCATCAGCGTCAACGAGCGACAGTGGCAGTTGCCGCTCCGGGTTCTGCGCAGCAAGTTCGGGGAAAATCTCCGGGGAGTGAGGGTGGGAATTTTGGGCTTGACCTTCAAGCCCGGAACTGACGACCTGACCGAAGCCCCAGCGGCGAAGTTGGCGCACACCCTTGCAGCGGAGGGAGTGCAACTGACGGCCTAGAAGTCTGGCCGGAAACCCCGATTCTCCCCAAGCCGTCGTTTTCTTAACGTCGATTATCGATTAAATAGTGGGTGTTGCAACGTATTACGTGCACTATCATGCTATATCAGACTGGAATACGTCTGCTTTGCGTAGCGCAAAACCCGGCCAATGGCTTTCCGGCCAGACTTCTAGGATCCCAATGTCATGGATGGTGAGAAGGGCCTGCTGCCTGTTACCGTGCGGATCGCTCCGAATGTTCTGACCGCAACTACCGGGACACACCGTTGTGGTCATGACCGAATGGAACGAGATTGTGAAAGCCGACTGGGCGGCCGTCTCTCGGAGTGTGGCTCCACCGCGGCTAATCTTCGACGGAGGGAATGCCTTGGACCCTGAAGCGATGAGAAAGGCAGGATTCGAGTACGCGGGAATGGGACGAGGAAGCCAAAATTAATACTTGGACGTGCGCTGGTCAGCCAAGGGACGCGCAAGTATGCGGTTAGACCTGAATAGCGAAAAGATGGAGCTACCATAGCCGTACCACCAAGTCGTCTCCCAGTATTGCCTTATTGTTGGGCTTGCATCCTTAACGCTGGCAGTTCCCGTCGCGTATAATCTCGTCGCCACCTAACCTCGGTTTGGCAAGTGGTATCCTGAAACAATCCGACCCCTGAGAGATCATCCTGCCGGTCACTTACCCTGAGAACTCGGACGTTTATCGTGCCATCCATTGCTGCCGTAGTCGCCACCCACAACAGACCGCAACTCCTTGCCGAGCGGGCTCTCGCGTCCATCACGAGGCAAACCCGCCGTCCTGACTATCTGGTTGTCGTGGATGATTCCGATGCTGACGTCAGGCGGACGAACGCCGAAGTCGTAGCGGGCCTCAGAATCCCCGGTACTCGGAAGGATTACATTGAGAACAGCCGGACTCAAGGGGCCTCCGGGGCTTGGAACTCTGCTCTTTTTCGTCTGCATGGCATTGATCCATCGGTATTCGTGGCCATCCTGGACGACGATGATGCTTGGGCCGGAACATACTTGGAACGTTGCGAAGAGGCGGTTTTGGAAAGGGGCCTAGACATAGTGGCCTCCGGCTTGGCTTTTCACCGCTCCATAGGCACCGAAGCGGAGTTGCTGGATCCGCCGGACTACCTGGATGTGGGCGACCTGCTGGTGCGGAACACTCACATACAGGGATCCAACCTGTTCGTCCGGCTCGGTCGGCTGCTCGAGGCCGGCGGGTTCGACGAGGCGCTTGCCAGCACCACTGACAGGGACATCTGCATCCGGCTGGCCGACTTGGGCACAGTCAAGTACGGCTCATTGAACCAGCATCTTGTCCATCATTTCGCCGACGACGACCGTCCCAGGCTGTCCACTCCCGGCAGTGACGCCAAGCGCGCCGGGCTGAAATACTTCTACCGCAAGTACCGGGGCCGGATGTCCGATGAACAGCAGGCGGCGTTCATCGAGAGGTGCCTGAGGCTGTTCCACTGCGATCCCACCGAGCCGGTGGTGGTGACTGCCCCAATTATGCCTGTATCCGAAGCCGGCATCTCGGGGAACCCTCTGACCCTGGTGGTCGGCACCATTACATCTCCCGACACCAATCTGGTGGAACGCCTCCTGAATTCACTCACCGAGAAAGTCGCTGGACGCGGGGGCGTGACACTGAGGGTCGTCCTGCTGGAAAACGGTGGCCACGACCAGGCTTCCAGGCAAGCCATGCGGGACACAGTCGACAGGGCTACAGACCAGGGTCTTGACGTTGTTGTGAAAACCCTGGAACAGCAGGCCGACGATATCGAGGCTGGGGTCTTTGCCGTCACCAGGGAGCGGCTCTCCAGGCGAAAGAGCATTGCCCTGAGCCGCACCATGCTACAGCACTACCTGTTCATGGAAGCCAAGCCCCTGCCGGGAGCGGTGGTGTGGATTCTCGATGACGATGTATTGCTGGAAGGACTGGCCTATGGGCCCGGCGGTTCACTGGATGTCCAGGACGTCGATTACGTATCGGAAATCAGGGGGCTGAAGGATAGCGGGGCCAGCATAGCCCTGTGCGAGGTGACAGGAGATCCGCCCCTGCCGGCCCTGAGCTGTATCAGGACCCAACTGGTCGACCTGTATCACAACCTGCACCGCCTTGCTGCCATGTCTCCTGATTGGCCGTTTCCCGACCCACGGGATGAGAACCGGCGGGCCCGGCTGGAGAACCCGGACTATTACTATGACCTCTCCAGCAGCGGGACGAGCCAACTGGAACTACCATTCTGGTACGAGGCAACGGGACAGAACCAGACAGCCGGGGAGGTCTTCAGGGAGTTGGTGGTGCGACTCCCCCGGATTTTGAGCGGAATCCAAGTGTTCCGGACACTGGCGCAGGGCGAACGTAGCGTCGGCGGCAGTGGTCTTTCGTCATCGATCAACAGGGGACCTGCCACCCTGGTGTTCGACCTCCAGGCCCTGCGGGAGTTTCCCAACGCCGTTCCGGCCGTAAACGGCGCGGATATCCGGCGCAGCGACATGGTGTGGAGCCTGCTCAATCGTTACGCCGGAGGGCGCGAAGTGATTCAGGCCCCGCTCCCCGTCCGGCAGGTCAGGAGCGCCGAGCCCAATGACGGATCGGTGCAAGGCCATTTCTCCACGATGGAGCAGGACCTGCTGGGGTACGCCTTCTACTCAACCCTGAGGGACTTGCTGGAACACAAGGCTGAACAGGGTCAAGGCGGAGCTGTACTTTCCCGTGGAAGTCGTCTATTGGAATTCACCGATGGCGAGATCAAAATGGCCGCCGGTCTCTTCCGGAAATACCTGGCCGAACGGATTTTCGCTTTCGAAATGAACTACATCAGGGTCAAGGGGTTGATCTCTGCATTGCAGCCGTTGTGTCGCCCCCTGCCGGATAGAGACCGAGGGCCCTGGTGGCTGGAGAACGGGGAATATGCGCATTCATTGGAAGGCCTCCGTAGTTTCGTGGGTGAGTTGGAGTACATCTACACTGATGACCGGTTGGACGAGTTCAAGCAGCGCGTAAGTGACGTTGATGCCACGGTCATCGAGAATTTTCTGCGGCAACTGCCTGCGATGGTTGACTGGCACCGAGCCAATACACCCCTGCCTCTGAAGGGGCTGCAGGAGGCGGCTGAAGGCTATGTTCGGGGCGAATTCGCAACCGGCCCCCTGACCTGTCTCGGTGTTGGGGAAGAAGGAGTCGTATTCACTGACGGATTACTGGTCTACAAGCATTTCCACTACTGGAAGGCGCGGGACCGGGCGGAACGGGTCGCGTTCCTGCAATCCTTGGTGGGCAGGGTCTCCGGCTACAAGGCTCTGCCAGATCTATTGGAAGTCCGTGAGCGGGGCGAGCATGTGGTCGTGGTGTATCCCTACGATGAAGGAGCGAAATACGAGGGGGCGGACACCTGGACGATTTGCTGACCCTGCTCCGGGATGCCAGGCAGGCCGGAATAGCCTGCCGCAACATCCACCCCAACAATCTTCTGGTTACATCCTCAGGCGTGAAGCTCATCGACTACGGCTCTGACATCATCCCTTGGGACGAATCGGAATTCGAGCAGATGTGCCGTAGGGCTTATCTCACGTACCGATTCCCGTTCCGCTCGGACCTCAAGCGGTTGATGACCGAATCGCTCACCGACGCCTCTCTCCCGGAGCTGTCCGGTCTCGATCAATTCGTTAGAGCATTGGATCGGAGGGGGCTTGACGAGCTCTACTACCGGCCAATGGCGGATCTGGTCGCTGCCGGGAAGCCCGCATCAGTCCTAGACTACGGGTGCGGAGACGGGGGAGACCCACTCGGCCAACGGGCAGCAGCTGTTTGCCACCCTGTACGGCTTCGAGTCTTGCTCCGGCGATTACGTCCTGCAGGTGGACAGCGACCTGCTGATAACCCGGCATGACCGCAACCACAACTATCTCGGCGAGATGGTGGACGTCTTCCGCACTGACCCTCAGGCGCTGTTCGTGCCCTTGAGCATCTGTAGTTCTCAGGCGGTTCCCTACACCCACGAGGGGCCCAACGGGGACTGGCGCGTAGAGGTGCGCGGCTGCCTGTTTGACCGAAGGAGGCTCGAGACGGTGCTGCCTGTACCCAACGAGGTTAACAAAGGAAGGTTTGCCCTAGAAGTCTGGCCGGAAACCTCGACTCCCCCCAGGTCGGCGTTTTCTTAACGTCGATTATCGATGGCATAGTGGGTGTTGCAACGTATTACATGCACCACCATGCCATATAAGTCTTGAATACGTCTGCCTCGCGTAGCGCAAAACCCGGCCAATGGCTTTCCGGCCAGACTTCTAGGCTGGCACCGGGCCTTCGACCGCTTCATTGCCACTACGAATTACCGCTCCTACCGGGGCGGCGACCCCAGGACGGCCTTCATCCATGTGCCCAATGACCGGAAAGCGAACCACGGAGAATGGCTGGACATCACCGCTTCCGTGGAACGGGGCCATGTTCCCGCCGCACAAATGGGGAAGGTGGAGCTCACCGGCTCCGCCTCAGACTGGGCGGGTAACAAGCGATATGAACCCTTCGTCTTCGTGATTTGCGGCCGCAACGTGCAGCCCGGCAGGTTCAAACGCTGCTTCGAGTCCCTTGTTTGCCAGAAGGTGCAGGACTGGGGCGCGGTGGTGGTGGATGATGCCTCAACCAACGGGTTCGGCGATTATGCCAGGATGCTGCTGGCGGACTACGGAGACCGAGTCACCCTTGTGAGGAACGAGCAGCGACGCGGCGGGCTGTACAACACCTGGAACGCGATTGCCAACTTCTGCATTGACCCGGAAACGGTGATCATCACCCTGGACGCTGACGACACCCTGATCGGGGACCATGTGCTGGAGGTGGTGCGGGCTGAATACGAAGACGGCGCCGACGTGACTGTGGGTTCCATGATCAGGCTCGATAAAGAGGCATCATATCCTCCGAACTTCGAGCGTCCCCGCTGGTGGGACAGCAACGTGTGGCAGCATTTAAGGACCTTCAGGAAGCGGCTATTTGACGCCATCGACGTCGATGACCTCAAGATCGACGGGGAATGGATTGACCTCGCCACCGACTGGGCCTTCATGGTGCCCATCATCGAGATGGCCTCCAATCCACGGCACATTGCCGAGCCTCTTTACCTGTACGAACCCGCTGAGCCCAAGGATGAGGACAACCGGCGGGAAAGGGACTCCGTCATCGCCCGCATTCTGGCCAAGCCGCCTTACTCCAAGTTGCGGTAGCCTCCCGTTGAATGCTGCCATGCGGGTGCTCATACAAGGTCCTTGGCCCACTCCCTGTTCTCCAGGTACCAGGACACGGTACGGCGGATGCCCTCCTTGATGGGCACTGCCGGGCTCCATCCCAGAAGACCGAGGGCGCGTCCTATGTCCGCCCACGTCAACGAGGGATCGGCCTCGTGCCGGTCCTGATGTTGAATCAGAGCGGACCGTCCGATGGCATGCTCGATGATCCCGATGAGGCTGTTCACCGAGATCGGCCGGTCGTTTCCCAGGTTGATGGTCTGGTACCCCGTAAGGCCGAGGGCCGCGACAGTTCCTCGGGCCACGTCGTCCACGTAGGTGAAGTCCCGCCTCTGGGTGCCGTCCCCCGTACACAGTGACCGGCTCTACCTCTGCGATGGCGCGGACGAACCGGAACACGCTCATGTCTGGGCGGCCAGCCGGTCCGTAAACGGTGAAATACCGCAGCACGACGGCGTCCATGCCGTGCAGGTGGTGGTAGGAATGCAGAAGGGTTTCGGCGGCGCTCTTCGATGCGGCATAAGGGGACAGCGGGCGATTGCTCAGAGCATCCTCAGATACAGGGCCGTCTTCATGGTCGCCGTAGACGCTGGACGTGGAGGCGAGGATGAATCGGCTGACGCCGAACTCCCGGCACAACTCCAAGAGGTTGAGAGTCCCCAGGACATTGGTCTCGTAGCATGAGCGGGGATCCTCGACGCTGGCACGGACACCTGCTCTCGCCGCCAGGTGAATGACCGCGTCAACAGGGTCTGTAGCCGGGGTTCTGCTAAAAACAGAGAGTAGTCTCTCTTTGTCAGTGATGTCGATCTGGAGGTAGGCAAACTGGTCGCTTCGGAGAACGGGCCCCAAGCGCCAGCGAGCGAGAGCCGAGGCGAATGGCTCGAGGTTGTCCAAGCCCTTCACGGAGTGGCCCGATTCCACCAGGAGGTTGGATACATTGGATCCGATGAATCCAGCGCAACCAGTGACCAGGATACTCATTGCGCTATGTTCTTCTTCCAGTAGTCCGCCTGTCAAGGCGGCGGTGCTGAAGGTATTCCCGACAGGCGCTGGACGGGTGCTGGGCGTGCAGCCGGCCACCGTCTTTTCCTGGGTCAATAAAAGCCTGCCAGTCCCTGGAACTGATGGGGCAGATGACCCGGTTGCGGGCGGCGCGGCCACCGGGAAAGCCGCCAGCCCGGGTCATTTCCTTCGATGAGATGTGGACCTACGTGGGAGCGCGGCATGGGGAGAAGAGGCGGGAGGCTTGGATTTGGACGGCGGTGGTGGTGGAGGCTGACGGGAGGCGCTGGAGTTGTTTCGAGGTGGGGGACCGCAGCGAGGAGACCTTCTCAAAGCTGCTTTCGCAACTGCCGGAGGCCAGGAGATATCGCAGCGATGATTATGCCAATGGCGCCGAGAAGTTAGGCCAGTGGGGTGTTGACGTTCAGCGAAAGCGTCCTCCCTAACTGGCCAGCATAAATGTCAAATTCACATCATGGAGAATGTGACATTGACGCAAAGAGAACAGGGAAGGCTACAGGTTCTGAACAGCTTGCTCGCGGAACACATGACACTGGAACAGGCTGCCACACTGATGGGAGTGAGCTCACGCCACACCCGGCGCATACTGGCGGCTTACCGGGAGAAGGGAGCCTCCGCCGTTGCTCACGGCCACCGGGGCCGCAGGCCGACCAACGCAACTCCCGATGCCGTGGCAACCGCTGTGGTTCGCCTGGCTCGTACCAGATACGCCGGGGCCAACCACACCCATCTCAGCGAGTTGCTGAGCGAGCGCGAGGGCATCGACATCGGCAGGACCACCCTGCGGCGCATCCTGGTCAACGCCGGGCTGAGCAGTCCGCGGCGCAGGCGTCCGCTGAAGCACCGTGTACGCCGTCAGCGCATGCCCCGGGAGGGCATGCTGATCCAGATGGACGGCAGTCACCACCCGTGGCTGGGGGACCGGATGACGCCGTTCACGCTGCTGATCGCGGTCGACGACACCACCGGCAAGGTGGTCGACGCACTCTTCTGCAAGAAGTAGGACGCCCACGGCTACTTCCTGCTGATCCATGATCTTTTGCAGCGTTGCGACATACCCGTCGCACTCTACACCGACCGCCACGGTGTCTTCAGGCACATAAGCGGATCCGGACTGACCGGAACATCGACCCAGTTCAGCCGGGCCATGGACGAACTGGGCATTCAGATGATATTCGCCCTGTCGCCACAGGCCAAGGGTCGAGTGGAGCGAGCGGCGGGAACCTTTCAAGACCGGCTGGTAACTGAACTCCGGCTGTCAGGGGCGAGCAGCATCGGGGAAGCCAACGGCGTGCTGGAGCAGTTCCTGCCGCGATTCAACCGGCGTTTCCGGGTTCCGCCGCAATACCCAGAATCCGCATTTCGGGCTCTGGACCCGGAGCTGTGCCTGGAACAGCTCCTGTGCTTCAAGCTGGACTTTACGCATTTTAAGCGGCATAAGCGAGGGAATCTGCAATACGATGGTACAGAGTGGCGGGGAGTTTCTGTACATCGGAGTTGGCGGTCGATAGTGAAAAACCCTCCGACACCAACCACCAGTGGCTACGCACAAAGGTGATGTCATCCATTACTTTTCCTGGATTTTGCGTAAAGTCGAGTCAAGCACCAAAGAAAAGTGGCCAAGGACAACACGGTGAGATTCCAGTTGCATACCCTGCAGTTGCTACCAGGGCGGGAACGTCCCAGCTATGCCGGGGCGGCTGTGGAGGTCCTGGAAGGACTGGATGGCCGGCTGTCGGTGCGGCACGAAGGGCGCATCATTGCTGCCCAGGGGGCGCCACCCAGTCCCGTATTCCTCCGAAACGGCCTCAGGAGTTCCGCAAGTGCTCCTGTCCCGCCGTCCAGCGCCCACAGCTTGGGTGAACGATGGATAGAAGCTCTCGATCCGCTGGACTCAGGGGCAGAAGACGAGAACGGTCGCGGTATGATCACTGACGACGTGGCCACAGCCAGCAGGCCCGCAGCCACCCCTGCGCGCAATCCGACGTTCCCTCAGAAGGAGCGATGGAAGGCGATTCAGAAAGCCCGCCGCAAGGGGATGTCGCTTCGAGCAATCGAGCGGGAATTGGGAATCCACAGAGCCACCATCAAGAAATACATGGACGCTGCGGGTTCACCAACACGGCGACCCTGGGCGGGCCTCGCAACGCCATCATCTGATACCATGGCACCTTAACCGAGTGACATTTATGCTGGCCACTTAAACGGACATTTATCCTGAACTTCGACACCCCAGTGGCCCAACTTCTCGGCGCCATTGACAGTTCAGCTGCTCGCCGACCTCCGATACGAGGATCGTGAGGTCACTATCGAGTGCTCCCCACGTCTCCAGCGCGCGTGATCGGGGTTGTTGGCAACAGTGAGCGCCGCCAATTGCTGGTACGCCCTCTTCTCCTTGTCTACGTCCACCACCCACCACTCCCCGCGGATTTGCAGACAGTGGAACTCAGGGATGGTGAGGAGCGGGCCGTCTGCCAGCTGTACGTCGTAGTATTCCCATCTGGCGTAGGCTGGTTCGGGGACTGCCCGCATTTCTTCGGCGGTGCTCGGGTCAAGGCGTCCCGTCGAGTGGTCGCCGTCCACCGGGTCAAGGATGGCACCGTACCGGACATAGTAGGAACCGTCGTCCATCGGGTGCACCACCATCTTCCGGGACGGTGAATCTCCCGCGCACGTCATCCGCACAGTGTACTCAAGGGGCTCTTCTTCCTCGGCCTGCAATCCGCTGACAGCCCCGCAGAGGTATATGCCAATCAAGTTCGGTCCAGGGCCGGACCCGTCACCCTGCGGGATGATGTGCGCTACGACCATGGCGGGAGTGTCGCCGTTCTTGAGATGGGTGTGGGGCCCGCAGAAGGGGTGCGCGGCCTGGCAACGGTCGTGCCTGTCCATCAGCATCCCGCAAAGGGCCCGGAGGCCATGGTATTTCAATGTCGCCGTGTCCGTGAGGTCGCCGGAGAAGGGTATGATCCTCGGGCCGGAGGCCGGTGATGCCGGTACCGGCGTTGGCCCGTTAGAAGATGTGAAGATTGCAGGGATCAAGTTGATGCCGGTAATGGCGGCAATGGCGGCGACGCTGCTGGTGTTTGCGGCGGTGGTCGTTCTGATAACAGAGCCGGAGCCGAGTAGAGGCGTGGCCGAAAACGTCCGCATAGCCGTAAGCACAACCACCATCACCGGGGTTGCCGAGGGCGACGTGGTTCACATCAGACCCATGTCGGCCTGCTTTGGAGCCAGTTAGTGGACCTGAGAGACCTTGGATTCCTGGTACCCTGAGAATAGCCCCTAAGCGCCCCCAACCCGCGGGCTACTGCCACAGACCGGGCGTCTCCGATTGTCTGGGTCAAGATGGTGGTACGCCGGAACGCATCGGCGACGGTTATAGTTGACCCGCTCAGACGGTGATGCCTAAACGCAACAGGCCCAGCTGAGAATGAGTCAGTTGGGGGGAGAGTTGCCTCCGAGGCAATTGTGACGCTACCATGAGAGCGGTACATTCCCTTGTATGGAAGCCGGAAGATGATCGCCACGGAACCGCAACCTACCGGACGGGCAGGGCAAGAGAATCATTATCGACTGGCTCCGTATCCTCGGGACTTCCCTTGCGGGATCCGTCCGTGCGAGTATTGGCTCAATAGGAGGCGCATTCTGCGCCCTATTTGTCGTCTCGGTAGTGACTTGCACCATAGCTATCAGCTTCTACGGCGGTGGCTGGGACCAGCGGAGACCGATTGAAACAATGGCCGACATATCGGGTGCATCTTTTGCGGTAGCTGTCATTTCGATCAGCATTGGGGGAACACTGATGCAACTAAAAAACATATTCAGAAACAAGAGCAAAGAGGAAGGTCGACAGGAAGGCCGCAGGGAGAGAGATCGACGGTGGACAGCTTGGAACGAGCGACGTCTGGCCGCAGAACGCCGAGCCCAGGAGTTCACCGAGCCGCCACCAAGCGAAGATGATGGGCGCGACGGATAACTTAATTCGCCTCACCCGCGAGGAGACTCAGGGAGGCAATGGAACACCTGCGGGAGCCGCAGGGTTGATGCCGACGCAGGTAGCAACCCCGGTGGCTCCGCTGCGTGGGGGATAGGTTCGGAACTGACTAGGCTGGAGCTATATTGAGATGAGAACGGTATTCCTGCTCCCGCTCCTGTTGGCGGGAGCTTTGGATTTCATGGCATGTGCCGTAGAACCGACGCCCGAGATGCCATCACCGACGATTACACAAATACCGCTGGCCCATGAGACACTCACGCCGGGCCCGCAGGCCCCCACGAAGACCACGACGCCAACACCGCCAGCCTCGGCTACGCCCACCAGCCTCATAGTGCCGCCTACTCCCACCGTTACAAAGAGGCGCCCTTCCGATTACACGACGCCGACGCCGACGCCCCCGGCTCTGACGGCTGTCGCTACACCCACTGTTATCGCGGCACCCACGGTTGCACCCACCAACACCCCCACCCCGACGCCAACGCTGACGCCGACCCCCGTCCCGACGCCGACGCCGGTACCAACCTTGGCCCCGACACCGGCTCTGATGCCCACAATAGCTCCATTGCCAACGCTGTTGCCCACGATGGCGCCGTTACCAACACCGTTCCTGCTACCAACACTGCCACCGCGGCCAGTAGTACCGATCTATACCCCTGGTATACGCACCGGGACCATAACTACCTCGCTGGGACAGAGGGTCAATGTAACCGTCTCGGGCTTTGATGATAGCCCGATGCGCTTCGGTCAGCTGGTGTTGGCTATCAATGAGATAGAACGCCTTCTCGAGGTGCCTTACCCGTCTCCCAGCGTAACCATGAGGCGTGTCGCCGCTGTCCCAGACGGCTTCTGTGGATATAACCAATTATCCTATTCTCCGCGATATGTCGGCGACCCCTACGTGATAGACGATTCTGTGATATCGGTCAGGGTCGACCACCGGTGTGATGAGACCTTTGCCACCATCGCCCACGAGACGGCGCACACCTGGTTCCATGGCAGTGACGAGAGGGCGGATTGGATCGACGAGGGGCTGCCAATGCCATGGAAAGGCAGGTTCTGGCCGCCTTCCCATCTGATGAGGTTGTGTACCCGCCTGTCACCTACTGCCACAGTTACCGGAACATCAGGGAGCTGGAGCAGGCCGATCCGGCGAAGGTGAGCGGCGACCAGTACACGGGTTTCGAGTGCAACTACACCCTGGGAGATGGCATCTTTGGCGACCTGTCGGGGCACTACGGGGGCGACGCATTCAACCGGCGAATCGCCGACCTGGCCAAAAAGAGGGTGAACGAGACCGCCGGTGACTACACTATCGGCGACGTGCGTAGGGCTCTTGGCTCCGGCGCTGCCTCCCGAGCCATCATCAACACTTGGTACGAGGGGAACCCGGAGATGCGGAGGTATCGGCACCTGGACACCGTCGAGTGGACCTTTCCCCCTACCATTGATGGGCAATACCTGCATTTTGTTGGGAAGACCAACGAGCCCGACATGATCCACGAGCCGGCGGCTGGGGAGGATTCCTACTGCTCGCAGTTCAACTTGTATCAGGGCGTCGCCGGACAGAGCTGGGTGGCGAACATAGACGACCCGCTGGCTGTCGGGTGGAAATACCGGCAAGTCCCTGATGTTGTTACCATCAACGAGACGATCAACCCCGAAACCGGCGAGTTCAGCGTGACTGCCCTGATAAGCAGACCCGGGTTACCGGAGATCACTGGATTGTACCTGACGGTACGGAGCCGACCGGAACTGGATGGTAACGACCTTTGCGGGGAGAGCAAGGTATATTCCCAAGCTGCTGTCTTGCCTGGTGAGGTACCAGAGGAATTCAAGGTGTTTAAACACTACCACTCCGACGCCATCGAGTGGATCAAACCACCCACCATCAAAGGCAATACACTCACCTTCCGGGGGAAGGCCGAACGCGGGACCGTTAGTCTGAAGTGGCGTAAGGGGTATTGCCTCCAGATCCACTTCTACGAGCGCGATGCAAGGGGGTACCACTACATCGACTCGCTGAATCCCCGTCTACCCGACAATCAATCCTGGGTAGGCCAGATCGCCGGGGAAATCACCCACTCCAGCATCGACGGGTATGGAGTATTCAACGCTACTGCTAGTATTACAACGTCAGTTAGTTTGATAGGATGACTGTGTAGCTGGAGAGGGAACAGGCAGGTGAGGTGGGGATGTGGATGCGGCAGCTTTCGAACAGGTGTACGGGGCCTTTGGGGATTTTCACGCTTACTTCGCTTCGCTGTTTGGCCGCCGGGAGACGCGGGAGCACAGCGGTCATTATCTCCAGGCCCTGCTGGTACAGTCCGGGGAGCGGCGCAACGCTGAGAACCTGTCGGAGACGGTTCCGGGGTCTGCCCGAGGGATGCAGCGGTTTCTCACTGATTCTCCCTGGGACGATGAGGCGATTATAGGACGGCTGCAGGAGTACCTGGGAACCCGGCTGGAGCATCCGGAAGGGGTGTGGGTGCTGGACGGCAGCGACTTTCCCAAGCAGGGACGGAAGTCGGCGGGAGTGGCCCGGCAGTACTGCGGGAGGCTGGGGAAGGTGGCCAACTGCCAGGCGGAATGTTCTTGGCCTATGTCAGCCCGTTGGGACGGGCCCTGGTGGACAAACGGCTGTATCTGCCGGAGAGTTGGACCTCGGACAAAGACCGGTGTGAGGCGGCGGGTGTGCCGGAGGATAGGCGGGGCTACCGGTCGAAGACGGAGTTGGCCTTGGAGATGGTGGGGCGGGCACAGGAGCGGGGCCACCTGAAGGCTGGATGGGTCGCTGCGGACGATGCCTTCGGTATGTCGCCGTCATTCCGCGACGGCCTGGCGGCCTTGGGGATGTGGTACGTGCTGGACGTTCCGTCCGGCTTTACGATGTGGCCGCCGGAGCCTGCCTGGACCAGTGTGGAGTATCAGGGATTCGGGCGTCCCCGCAAGCCGAGGCTCCGCAGCGGGCAGCGTCGGACGATGGCGGAGCGGGCCGATGCCATCACGGAGGAGGCCTGGCGTGAGATTACGGTGGCCGAGGGAAGCCAGGGACCACGCAGCTACCTGTTCAGTGCCCAGAGCCAGAGGGTGCGTCCAACCAGCAGGCGTAAGCCCGGCGAAATCCACTGGGCCATTTACCGCCGGAATCTGGACGGCAGCGAACCCCGCTACTATCTGTCCAATGCACCGGAGGATACCCCGTTGGAGACCCTGGCATACGTGGGAGGATCCCGTTGGCGTATAGAAACGGAGTTCGAGACGGAGAAAAGCGACGTGGGGCTGGACGAGTACGAGACCCGCACCTGGGCTGGCTGGCATCACCATGTGGCCCTGTGCCTGCTGGGCGGAGCTTTTCTGTTGAGCCTGCAACAGGCTTGGGGGGAAAAAGATGCCCCGGATCACGAGGCCGCAGGTCTACCGGGTGGTGCGGGAAATGCTGCCCCGGGAACGGTTCGGACCTGAAGAGTTGCTGCGGTGGCTGCAGGATACGCAGGACAGTAACGAACGGGCCCGACGCTCCCATGCCAAGCGCCGCGCCGCCATGCGGGCATCACCCCACATCCCTCCCTGAACTGACGTTGTAATACTAAACTAAAGCCAAGGTGAAATGCGCAGATGGTGGGGGTCAAACGACGGAGCCGGGTCATTCTCCAAGTACGGATGAGAGGGATTCACCCGCGCAACCCAGCTGATCACCATCGCCACTTAAATGTACATCCCACCTTGGCTTTAGTTTAGGATGTCCAAGGACGCTCTGTCCGGTTACAACAACGTCGTCCTTGTGATTAGAACCGCTGCAAAGACAGGATCGTGCGATGACTCGGAGGTGATGTCGGTTATCGACGTGCAATGGGACTAACAACGCTACTGGCGGCCCGGGTGGGCCTCCATGCAAGGTGCGTAAAGAGGGGCCGGAACGTTCGATCCGGCCCCTCTTGGTGCTCCGTACCGGCTCTTCCCGACTGGCCTATCCGAGAAAGGGCCTCAGAATGTCGATCATTTCCTCGACGTCCTCGACGTCCTCCCTTATCTTATCGACGTTCAGGAAACGCTTGCGTGTGTAGTAGTTCCGGTGGAGAACCTCAGCGGAGTTGGACACCCGCCGCAGACGGGGCTGGCGGTATCTCTGACTGGCGTTTACTCAAAGAAGACAGGATACGCAGTAGAATCGCTGACGTCGAAAACGTGTTGAACATCCTCGCGCCTTTCGTCGTGGACTAAACATAGCCGCATTCAGTCTCCTTCCAAAGCCCCCCAAGCCAACCTCTTCTAAACCCCTTTTTCTCGTCTGTCTCAAAATTCCCTTCTCTGTCTCAAAATCCCCTCCACCACCTCAAGGCCGCCCGCCGCCGGGAGCCGGGGGATTTTGAGACAACGCCCACGAGACGTGGCTTTGCTCCAAAATCCCGAATTGTCAATGGCGCCGAGAAGTTGGGCCACTGGGGCGGAGGAATCCGTTTGGGTGAGGTGCAGCGCCGGCGACGGAGCCAAGGGACCACGGGTCTACGACTGGGCCACTGTGGATATACGTCCCCTGAGGGACCCTGGTAAGGGCTATTGGCTGCTGGCTCGGCGCAGCATCGCCAAGCCCGGGGTGTTCAGCGTCAACTACTTTTGCCGGTTCCGTCAATTATTCTTGCCGGTTCACCCCCTGTTTCTGACTGCGCTGCTGGGCCACTCCGGTGCGGTAGCTGGGGACGTCGAATTCCAGGATGACCGAGTGGTGGGCCACCCGGTCGATGGCCGCCGCCGTGGCCATTGGGTTGGCGAAGATGTGCTCCCACTGGGAGAAGACCAGGTTGGACGTGATGCCCAGGGACCGGCGTTCGTAGCGTTCGGCGATGAGTGTGAAGAGCACCTCGGACTCCTCGGCCCCTTGGGGCAGGTACCCCAGGTCGTCCAGCAGCAGGAAGTCGTAGTTGTCGAGCTTTCGTAGTTGTCGCGGTAGCGCCAGGTCCCGCTTGGCGGCGAGCAGGTCCTGCACCAGCCGGTAGGCCGGGGCGAAGAGCACCGAGCGTCCGGCTTCCACCAGCCGGTGGCCCACGGCGCACAGTGCATGGGTCTTGCCGGTGCCGGGCAGTCCGAAGGCCAGCACGTTGACGCCTCGGTCGACGAAGCTGCCGTCAGACAGCTCGCCCAGTTGCTGCCGCAGAGCCAGGGGCACACGGTCGTGCTCGAAGGTCTCCCAGGTCTTGCCGGCGGGCAGCCTGGATGCGGTGCGCAGCCGGCCGATGCGGCGCTGCCTCCGGTCCTCGGCCTCCTGCTCCAGCACTTCCAAGAGGGTCTCCAGGGCGTCGCCGTGCCCGGCGGCGGTGAATCGGGACACCGACTGCGCCCCCATGGTGGGCAGCCGGAATTGGTGGCACAGCTCCCCGATCCGGACCTTAATGGCGTTGGCCTCCATCATCAGGCCACCCCCGCCAGCAGGGAGTCGTAGACCCTCAGGTCCGGCATCCCGGACAGGCTCAGCACCGGCGCCCGCGGCGGAGCCGGGTTCGCCAGTTCCTTGACCGTGGCGTAGTCGAAGGGCTCACCGGCCTCCAGCAGCAGGGCTAGGGCGCTGTCCACCGTCGACTCCATAGTTGTCGCCGCAAGGTGCAGGATCCGCAGGTACTCCACGTCAGTCCGTTCGCCTCGCCACCTCTTGAGGGCGTCGTAGGCCAAGCGGAAGGTCATGGTGGGAAACATCTGCTCCCGGAACCGGTAGCGAGCGAAGGCCCCGGGCTTGCGCACCAGGGAGCCGATGACGTGGCGGTAATTGACGTTGGCCTCCCTTTCACCGCGCACCCGCTCCATGCGTTCCACCAAGTGGCCCTTGTAGTACACTTCCAGACGCTCGGCGTACAAGCGTATCTGCACCTCCTTTCCGATGAGCCGGGAGGGTACGGTGTAGGTCCGTCCGGCTGCCTGGATGGTGCTCCACTTGCGCACCCGGGCCTGGTGGTTGACGTACTCCGGCACGGGAGCTGGAGGCAGGCACTGCAGAAGTGGGCGTTCCTGCTCCAGCTTCCCTTGCACCAAGCGGTTGCGCCGCTCAACCACCTTCCTGACGAAGCCGGTGTAGGACTCGGCGGAATCGAAGTCGCGGCTGCCCCGCAGCATGAGGGCCTGGTCCAAAGCGTCCTTCAACCGGTAATGAGCCTGCTCGGCCACGCCATTCTCGTGGGATTCCCCGGAATTGATCAGCGTGGCCTCGATCCCGTAGTGCTCCAGGAGCTCGGCGTAGTTGTCGTTCAGGGCCCGGCCGCGGCTGCGCTTTATCTCATGGGTGAGGGCCGAGCTGTTGTCGGAGCGTATGATCTGGGGCGCGCCGCCCAGTTCCCAGAGCGCGTTCTGGAGTCCCTGCTTCAGGGCCACAAAGGTCTCGCCGGCAACCACCTCGGCGTAGCGCCAGCCTGAATGGCTCAACACCAGCTGGAACAGCAGGTGGCGGTAGCGCCGGCCGCCGATGGTTACTCCCAGGGAGTTGCAGTGGGTGAAGTCGAGCTGCGCCTCCCGGCCAGGTGGATGCTCTTGGGGGAAGTAGACCTCCTGATCCGGACCGTTGAGTGCCCGCCAGTCCTGTAATCGGCGTTGCAGGGTGCGGAGCTGGGAGGCGCTGAACCGGCCGGGAAAACGCTCCTCCAGCCACTCGATAATTGTCGTTGCCCTGAGCCTGCCGGCGGCCTCTCCCCTGAGCAGGGGCAGGATTTCTTCCTCCCAGACGCCGTCAAAGGGATCGGGCCGGGTGCGCCACCGGCGCTCCTGCTTGGTCTCCGAGGGCAACGGGCCACACTGCCACTTCCGCGCCGACCGCTCGCTCATCCCCGCCATGGCCGCCGCCGTCTGTTGTTTCTTTCCTTCCATCTGTCTTTGCCTCAGTAATGCGACTTGCTGATCCGTAACCAATCCGGCACCTCCTGTACCGAATGATTACCACATGTGACCGGCAAAAATAGTCGTCGCCACCGGCAAGACTAATTGTCGTTGATCACGGGGAGCTGGCCTACTACGTATGTTATGGCCCGGCGGGAACGACCCTGGAGGAACTGGCGAGGGTGGCCGGGGCCCGGTGGGCCATAGAGGAATGCTTTGAGGAGGCCAAGGGACAGGTGGGGCTGGACCAGTATGAGGTGCGGAGGTGAGATGGCTGGTACCGGCACATCACGCTGTCGATGCTGGCCCACGCTTATCTGTCCGTGATCAGGCATCAGGCCATGAAACAGGGAGAAAAGGGGGCTGCTACGGTCCTGATGAAGGGCTGATTCCGATGACAGTGCCGGAGGTGCGTCAACTGCTTACCCGTCTCGTATGGACGGAGAACCAACCGCCTGATTTCGTCCTCTACTGGTCATGGTGGAGACGGCGCCACCAGGCCAGAGCCCAGAAATGCCACTACAAACGGCGCCTGTCTAATCTGCGACTGTAGTACTAGGTTCTGTTGACATTTCGCTGTTGCGGGTCATTCCGGGGAAACAGCGACGAAGAATCCTGGACTTATCACTCCGATTCAAGGCCATTAGTGCTTTCCTGCACTTGGAATGACATGAAATGGGCCTGCACATCGGTTACAAATGCAAATGTCAACAGAACCTAGTATTACAACGTCAGTTCAGGGAGGGATGTGGGGTGATGCCCGCATGGCGGCGCGGCGCTTGGCATGGGAGCGTCGGGCCCGTTCGTTACTGTCCTGCGTATCCTGCAGCCACCGCAGCAACTCTTCAGGTCCGAACCGTTCCCGGGGCAGCATTTCCCGCACCACCCGGTAGACCTGCGGCCTCGTGATCCGGGGCATCTTTTTCCCCCCAAGCCTGTTGCAGGCTCAACAGAAAAGCTCCGCCCAGCAGGCACAGGGCCACATGGTGATGCCAGCCAGCCCAGGTGCGGGTCTCGTACTCGTCCAGCCCCACGTCGCTTTTCTCCGTCTCGAACTCCGTTTCTATACGCCAACGGGATCCTCCCACGTATGCCAGGGTCTCCAACGGGGTATCCTCCGGTGCATTGGACAGATAGTAGCGGGGTTCGCTGCCGTCCAGATTCCGGCGGTAAATGGCCCAGTGGATTTCGCCGGGCTTACGCCTGCTGGTTGGACGCACCCTCTGGCTCTGGGCACTGAACAGGTAGCTGCGTGGTCCCTGGCTTCCCTCGGCCACCGTAATCTCACGCCAGGCCTCCTCCGTGATGGCATCGGCCCGCTCCGCCATCGTCCGACGCTGCCCGCTGCGGAGCCTCGGCTTGCGGGGACGCCCGAATCCCTGATACTCCACACTGGTCCAGGCAGGCTCCGGCGGCCACATCGTAAAGCCGGACGGAACGTCCAGCACGTACCACATCCCCAAGGCCGCCAGGCCGTCGCGGAATGACGGCGACATACCGAAGGCATCGTCCGCAGCGACCCATCCAGCCTTCAGGTGGCCCCGCTCCTGTGCCCGCCCCACCATCTCCAAGGCCAACTCCGTCTTCGACCGGTAGCCCCGCCTATCCTCCGGCACACCCGCCGCCTCACACCGGTCTTTGTCCGAGGTCCAACTCTCCGGCAGATACAGCCGTTTGTCCACCAGGGCCCGTCCCAACGGGCTGACATAGGCCAAGAACATTCCGCCTGGCAGTTGGCCACCTTCCCCAGCCTCCCGCAGTACTGCCGGGCCACTC
Source organism: Dehalococcoidia bacterium (assembly GCA_965226875.1). GTDB lineage: Bacteria > Chloroflexota > Dehalococcoidia > Lucifugimonadales > UBA3495 > VXOI01. The sequence continues at coordinate 1,320,636 of OZ245439.1, forward strand.
CCGCCGACTTCCGTCCCTGCTTGGGAAAGTCGCTGCCGTCCAGCACCCACACCCCTTCCGGATGCTCCAGCCGGGTTCCCAGGTACTCCTGCAGCCGTCCTATAATCGCCTCATCGTCCCAGGGAGAATCAGTGAGAAACCGCTGCATCCCTCGGGCAGACCCCGGAACCGTCTCCGACAGGTTCTCAGCGTTGCGCCGCTCCCCGGACTGTACCAGCAGGGCCTGGAGATAATGACCGCTGTGCTCCCGCGTCTCCCGGCGGCCAAACAGCGAAGCGAAGTAAGCGTGAAAATCCCCAAAGGCCCCGTACACCTGTTCGAAAGCTGCCGCATCCACATCCCCACCTCACCTGCCTGTTCCCTCTCCAGCTACACAGTCATCCTATCAAACTAACTGACGTTGTAATACTAGGGGGTGTCGTCAAAATAATCTGGTCCAAATTGCCAGTGCTCGGATTTGGCAGATTGCCAGGAAGGACGCTTCGTTCTTGGCATATCGAGTAGCTATGGCACGCCATTGTTTGAAGTCCAGGAATGAGTTCTCAACCAAATGACGTAGTTTATACAGCGCTCGGTCGTAGTACCGGGGTTCCTTGCGGTGGCTCCTCGGTGGGATCACCGGTTCCATTCCCTGGGCCTCGGCTTCAGCTACGATGGCGTTGGTGTCGTAGCCTCGGTCGGCCAGCAGATATTGGGCTGGGATATCTACAATCAGTGAATGAGCTTGGGTGCAGTCAGCAACCGTACCCTCGCTCAGGCTCATGCGTACCGGCATGCCATGGGAATCCACCGCTAGATGCAGTTTGCTGTTCAGCCCCCTTTTGTACGTCCGATGGCTTGATTGCCTCCGCGGGCCCCAGTCCCATGGGGATGAACCTTGATGTAGCTGGCGTCGATCATCAACCACTCAAAGTCCGGATCGTCGACAACCGTATCCAGCAGTTGTTCCCAGACGCCCCGATCCCGCCAGCGGCAAAAGCGCCGATGGGTGTTCTTCCAATCACCGTAATCCGGTGGCAGGTCCCGCCACGGAGCCCCAGTACGCAGAATCCAAAACACCGCGTTCAGAAACAGTCGGTTGTCCTTGGCCGGTCGACCCTTTTTGCCTCCGGCCCCAGGCAAAAGGGGCCGCAATCCTTCCCAAACCTGGTCCGAAATATCGTGACGCCGATGCGCTGCTGCCATGCCCCCACCTCACACACTCACACGCTCCCCAGTAATCTACCATCAAGTTGCTATCAAGTTGCTATTTTGACGACACTCCCTAGGGCGAATCGACAATTGGGCGAAATCCGATTGAGGTGATAGGGCAGAAACAGAGTACCAGGAGGTACAGTGTAACTCTGGCAGCAAAGTGTGGTGGAAGGGAGGTGTGTGATGAGTTACGAGTTGAGCGACGCTCAATGGTGCCAGGTGGAGAGTTTCCTGCCGGGGCGTCCCGGTTGGGTCGGCGTTACGGCCAAGGACAACCGGACCTTCGTCAACGGCGTCTTGTGGGTACTGCGCAGCGGCGCCCAGTGGAAGGACCTGCCCCCTGGGTACGGCAACTGGAAAAGCGTCCATAAGCGTTTCACCCGCTGGGCCAGGTCTGGAGTCTGGGAGAAAGTCTTCCAAGTGCTGTTGGATGACCCGGACAACAGCTACGTGATGATTGATTCCACCATAGTCCGGGCTCATCAACAGGCAGCCTGTGGCAAAGGGGGGGCCAAAGTGAGGCTCTGGGCCGCTCTCGCGGCGGACTGAGCACCAAGATTCAACTCGTTGTTGATGCCCAGGGGCGCCCGGTGCGTTTCTCTCTCACCGGCGGTCAGAGGCCGGACGTTTCCCAGGCCATACCCCTGCTGACTGATATAGAGACCGGGGCGGTCATCGCCGACAAGGGGTATGAAAGCAACCGGGTACTGGCCTTTATCAGAGACCAAGGAGCGAAAGCGGTCATACCGCCCAAGTCAAACCGGAGGGATCCTTGGGAATACAAACGGGAACTGTACCGGCAGCGGAACCTGATTGAACGGGCCTTCAACAGACTGAAACAGTGGCGTAGAATCGCAACCAGGTACGACAGGAAGAGCTTGTATTTCCTGTCGGCTCTGCATCTGGTCTCATCAGTCATCTGGGGTTAGCAATTGTCGATTAGCCCTAGGGGGTGTCGTCAATTTAAGAATATCGGTCTCCAAGCGTCTGTTTCCGTCATTCCCGCGAAAGCGGGAATCCAGAATCCGGTAGCTGGCAAATACGCATTTGCTGCCAATGGCCTTTGGATTCCCGCTTTTGCGGGAATGACGGTGAATATGACGACACTCCCTAAACTAAAACCAAGGTGAAATGCGCAGATGGTGGGGGCAAACGACGGAGCCGGGTCATTCTCCAAGTACGGATGAGAGGGATTCACCGGCATAACCCAGCTGATCATCATCGCCACTTAAATGTACATCCCACCTTGGCTTTAGTTTAGTACTCACAGTGTATCGAGTTCAATAGGCTACTGGCGTCCAAAGTACGGTGGAGTAAGCGGAGGGACGGTCTCCAAATCGTGCTCCCGCTGTGGAGCCGAATTCGTCAGGGCGCATTGGCATGGGCACAGCCCCTGCCGGCTAGAGAAACGTAGATGAATGGAGGAACCTAAACTAAAGCCAAGGTGAAATGCGCAGATGGTGGGGGCAAACGACGGAGCCGGGTCATTCTCCAAGTACGGATGAGAGGGGTTCACCGGCATAACCCAGCTGATCATCATCGCCACTTAAATGTACATCCCACCTTGGCTTTAGTTTAGGCGTTATGAAGCCAAGGTTTTTGGGAGAATCCCGTGACATAGCAAAAAGGCAGTTTATGGAGTGGCTGGCTCCGAATGTAAGGTGGGCCGGACATCCGATGTGGTATGACGAAAGAGATGTGGACCCACACGTTGCCCACTTCCTCGACCAGTACGCTGTGGCGATTGGCGTGGTCGTAGTGGACGGCGGCGATAGCGCGAACCCGGACGCACTGCTTGAGGGCCACATTAGGGTGCCAGGAGCATCTGTTTCTGGACCCTGATACCGGCTTGGGGGAAAGGACGCAGAAGAGGCGCCTCACCCACATGGACTACTCCCATTTTATCCAGATCGTCCAGTCTCCGCTCCGTGAAGGCAGACTCACACTGATCTATGACGAAGCCAACTCCAAGGGCGGAAGGATGGATAGGTTCACCCAAGCCATACAATGTAAAGTGAATCGGCTCCACCAGAACGAGAATGTCCACGCCGTCGGGTATTTGGCGGAACTATCAATAAAGCTGTGTTTTATCTGGGCGTCGACAAACCCTGAAGTCGTTACGAACGCCACTCGAAATGTGCAGAACGCATCAGGATTCCCCAATTGGCGTTTTGTCGATGATGGATGCGGACACGTGTCCAACGATGGGTAAACTGGAGACCACGACTTCTGCAACGCCGGGCATCTCCGATCTTGGAAACCGTCGGGGACTGGGTAAGCGACCAAATCAGTTATGCTGGGGAAACGGGAGGCGTAAGGCGGTGGAAGCAAGACCGGGTGGTTCGGACCACCCGGTCTTGCTTTGTCGCGTTCACGGCTAGTTGGTTCCCGGTAGAGAGTTGACTTTTCAGTCATTCCCCGCGGCGTTCCACGTCTCCTCCCTTTTCCCAGGCGTCCTCGACCTCCGGCAGCATCAGATGGAGCAGCCCTAGCCCGGCGGCCAGGACAAACAGGGCGACCAGGTAGGCCGGGTCGGGGCGGGTCCCGTTATTCCACCGCTTGAGTAGGCGGACGTCGGTGCACAACCTGCGGGCCAGTTCCCGGCGGGACAGACCGGCGGCCATTCTAAATTTCTCCAGCCGCTCCGGGAAGTCCTTGGGGAAGGGGGCAGGCGAAACCCGGTAGACCATTTGCTGGCGTCCCAAAATCGCTACCCCCTCTCACGCCGGACGACCACCATTTCCATGCCCAGCAGGATGCCCAACCCCTCCGGCACCTGGGCCGCCAGGGCCACCAGGTCCCCGCCCGACAGCACCGCGCCCTTCTTGCGCCAGCGCACCAACTGCCGGTAGTCCACGCCGATGCAGGTTGCCATCCCCTCCCAGGTCAGGCCCAGGAATTCCTTGAGCCGCTTTAATCGCTGGGCGAAGTCCTCGGGCAGCAGTGCGCAGCCGGGAACGTACAGGGAACGCTCGAACCGCCCTCGGCTACTCATCGGCCTCCTTCATGTAGAACAGCTCGTCGAACCCGGCCCCAGCACCTCCTGCATGCGCTGCCGTTTCTTGGGCGAAGGGGAGCGTTTCCCGTTGAGCACCAGAGAGAGATGGCTGACGCTGCACCCCACCAGGTCCGCCAGTTGGTTCTGGGAAATGTTGAGCACGTCCATGCGCTCCCAGAAGGCCGGAGCCTTGGCCAGTATCCTGCGCCTGGGATGCCTAGCTGACATGTTCACCATCCTTCCCCCGAAGTTCCGTCACCGGGCCTTCGGCAGCGCACCCGTCGCCGCCGTCTCCCTGGGCATCCATCTGGGCGCGAACGATCATGCGGGCCAGGATGCGCAGGCCGCGCATCCTGATTTGCTCCTGTTCAGGGGTCAGTTGCGGTTTCTTTTTCAAGGTTTCGACTGTAAAGGGCGGTGCTAAAGTGTGCCGTGCTGGCGGGTAATCGCTGACATTCGGCTGTCGAAGTTCAGGATAAATGTCCGCCTAAGTGTTCAGGATAAATGTCCTTTGCTTAGTCTGCGATGGTATCAGATGCTGGTGCCAGAGGAGTTGCTGGAGTTTGCCGCGTCGGCGGAGTCTCGGCGTCAATGTATCTCCTTACCGTGTCTCTGTGGATTCCCAACTCCCTCGCCATCCGTCTGATGGACATCCCCTGAAGCTTGGCCTGCTGCACGGCCTTCCATCTCTCCTGCTGCAGGAACGTCGGCCTCCGCGGCGATGCGATGACCCGCAACCCGGCTACGTCCTGATCGTCGATTTCTGCAGCGCGAGCATCTTCTTCTTGACCCGGCTTTGCGCTCAGTAGATCGAGAGCTGTAACCGAATGTTTTGCCGCGAGTCCGGGATCGGGGGTTGGGATGGTGGCAGCTGGGGAAGTCTCGTTGCGGCTGCGGAGAGATGCCGGACTGGGCGGCGCTTCCTGGGAGGCGATGATGCGTCCCTCATGCTGTAGGGACAACCGGCTGTCCAGCCCCTCCAGCACCACGACCACCGCCCCGGCGTAGCTGCGGCGTTGCTGACTGGGCAGCAGTTGCAGGGTGTGTCTGTAATACTTCACGGTGTTGTCCCGCGCCACTCTCCTTCGCCACTCTCCTGAGGTGCTTGAAACACAGGATATGCCCCAAGCGCGACTCCGGACCCAAGGGCCGGAATGCGGGCTCGGGGCACCGGGCCGGAACCCCAAAACGCCGGTTGAACCTGGGCAGGAACTGCTGCAACATAGCCTTGGCCTGTTCAACGGTGGTTGCTCCTGCAAGGCGGAGCTCCGTGATCAGCCGGTCCTGGAAGGTTCCGGCCGTCCGCTCCACCCGCCCCTTTGCTTGGGGCGACAGTGCGAAAATCAGTTGTGTCCCCAGCTCCTCCATGGCCCGGCCGAACTGGGTTGGCGTCCCGGCGGGGTGATATTCCGAACGGTGTTTGAAGACAGCGTGCCGGTCGGTGTACAGGGCGAGAGGAATGCCGCGGTGCCGAAGCAGTCCCTGCAGCAGCAGGAAATAACTGCTGGTATCCTCATGATCGCAAAAGAGGGCGTTGCCCACGCAGCCCGTGGCATCGTCCACGGCGAACAGGATCGTGAACTGAGGTCCGTCCTCGCCCAGCCCCGGTGGTAACTGCCATCCATCTGGATCAGCATGCCCTCCCGGGGCATCCGCTGCCGGCGCACCCGGTGCTTGGGCGGGCGCCTGCGCCGCGGACTGCTCAGACCGGCGTTGACCACGATGCGCCGAAGCGTGGTCCGGCCCATGTCGAGGCCCTCGCGTTCACTGAGCAACTCTGAGAGATGGGTGTGGTTGGCTCCCTCGTACACCGTGCGAGCCAGGTGAACCACCCTGCTCTTGGTCGCCTCGGGAATAGCGTTGGCCGGCTTGCGGCCCCGGTGGCCATGGGCAAGGGATGCAGCGCCGGTTTCCCGGTAATCCGCCAGTATGCGCCGGGTGTGGCGCGGGCTCACTCCCATCAGAGTGGCAGCTTGGTCCAGTGTCATGTGCTCCGCGAGCAAGCTGTTGAGAATCTGGAGTCTCGTCTGTTCCTTGGCAGTCAAAGTCACATTCTCCATGAGGTGAGTGTGACATTTCTGCTGGCCAGTTAGCGCGGACGCTTTCGCTGGACATCAACAATTCGGCGGTTGTAAATTGGACCGCCCGCCGCCATTCATAGGGTTGTATCCGACCCCATGGATGGTGCGACGGATGTACAGCGTGGACGTGTATCTGCGGGTTCGCCGGGCGGTGATGGTGGAGGGTAAGAGTATTCGGGAGGTTTCCAGAGAGTTTGGTCTGCACCGGGACACCGTGGGCAAGATGCTGGCCTACTCCGTGCCTCCGGGCTACCAGCGACAGACTCCGCCCGGCGCCCCAAGCTGGAGCCTTTTACCGGCGTCATCAACCGGATCCTGGAGGACGACCTGGGGCGCCCCAGGAAGCAGCGCCACACCGCCAAGCGCATCTTCGAGCGGCTCAGGGACGAGTACGGGTTCGACGGCCAGTACACCATAGTCAAGGACTATGTGAGAGAAAATCGCCGTCAGACCAAGGAGATGTTCGTCCCATTGTCCCATGCGCCGGGACAGGCCCAGTGCGACTTCGGCGAGGCCCTGGTGGTCATCGGCGGCGTGGAGCGCAAGGCCCACTGCTTCGTACTGGACCTGCCCCACAGCGACGGCTGCTTCGTGAAGGCCTATCCGGCGGAGTCCACCGAGGCCTTCCTGGACGGCCATGTATCAGCGCTCTCGTTCCTGGGTGGAGTGCCCCGGAGCATCCTCTACGACAATACCAGGCTGGCCGTGGCGAAGATACTGGGAGACGGTCGTCGCCAGCGCACCCGGTCCTTCACCGAGCTGCAGTCCCACTACCTGTTCGAGGATCGGTTCGGCCGCCCCGGCAAGGGCAACGACAAAGGCAAGGTGGAGGGTCTGGTGGGGTACTCGCGGAGCAATTTCCTGGTGCCGGTGCCGCCCTTCGAGAGCTTCGAGGCGCTCAATGCCTACCTGGAGCGGCGTTGCCTGGAACGAATGGACGCCAAGCTCAGGGGCCACACGGAGACCATCGGACAGCGCATGGAGCGGGACCTGGACGCCCTGCCGCCGCTGCCTCCAGCAGCATACGACGCCTGCGAGAAGCAGGCGGGCCGGGTGAGTTCTCTGTCCTTGGTCCGGTACAAGACCAACGACTACTCGGTGCCGGTGGCCTACGGATACCGGGATGTTCTGGTGAAGGGCTACGTTGATGAGGTGGTCATCAGCTGCGGGTCAGAAGTCATCGCCAGACACCCACGCTCCTATGAGCGGGACGATTTCGTCTACGACCCCATCCACTACCTGCCGCTCTTGGAGCGTAAGCCGGGCGCTCTGGACCAGGCCGCGCCGTTGCAGGGCTGGGAGCTTCCCGAGGAGTTCGGGACGCTGCGTCGTCTGCTGGAGTCCCGCATGGAACGGCGGGGCAAACGGGAGTTCGTACAGGTGCTCAGGCTGCTGGAGACCTTCTCTCAGCAGGAAGTGGCTGCAGCGGCAAAGGACGCCCTCCGGTTGGGAGCCATCAGCTTCGACGCTGTCAAGCACCTGGTGCTGTGCCGGCTGGAAGGGCGGCCGCCCAGGCTGGATCTGGAGCTCTATCCCTACCTGCCCCGGGTCCGGGTGAGCACCACATCCGCCGGGGGCTACATGAGCTTGCTGTCGGGGAGAGCGGCATGAACGACCGGTCGACGCTGCTGCTGGAACATCACCTGAAGGATCTGAAGCTGCCCAGCTTTCTCAGGGAATACGGCAAGATGGCCGCCCAGTGCGCTGCCGAGGGTGTGGATCACCCCCAGTACCTGCTACGGCTGGCCGAGCTGGAGCTCATCGACCGCCATCAGCGCATGGTGGAACGGCGGATCCGGGCCGCCCGCTTCCCCGCGGTGAAGAGCCTGGACACCTTCGACTTCCCAGCCATCCCGTCGTTGAACAAGGCACTGGTGATGGAGCTGGCACGCTGCGAATACATCCAGCGCCGTGAAAACGTCATCGCCGTCGGCAACAGCGGCACCGGCAAGACCTATGTGGCCTTGGGGCTGGGGCTGGCCGCCTGTCAGAGAGGCATGTCGGTGGGTTTCACCACCGCCGCCGCATTGGTCCACGAGATGATGGAGGCCAGGGACGAGAGACGGCTGCTCAACCTCCAGCGGCAACTGTCCCGCCTCAGCCTGCTGATCATCGACGAGATGGGCTTTGTCCCCCTGTCCCGCTCCGGTGCGGAACTGCTCTTCGAGGTCTTCAGCCAGCGCTACGAGCGGGGCTCCATCATGGTGACCACCAATTTGCCTTTCGACGAGTGGACTGAGGTCTTTGGCTCGGAGCGTCTGACCGGAGCGCTGCTGGACCGGCTCACCCACCACGTCCACATCCTGGAGATGAACGGCGAAAGCTACCGCCTCAAGCGCAGCCGGGAGAACGCAGGCTCGCAGGCTCCAGAAGAACCCGACGACGTCTAGCTCACACTGACGCTGTCTCCTCTCGCTCCTAGAACAGTGGCTACTCTACCTGCCTACGGCCCCAGGTCATCGAGGTGGTACACGATTCCTCCGCCCCAGTGGCCCAACTTCTCGGCGCCATTGACAGTTGGGCAGAAAGACAGGGAATGACGCCATTGACACACATGCCATGGCCTTGAATTAGGCTAGGAACCTTCTGAACAAGTCTGGGGCAATGTGGCATAGTATTGCTGGATAAGCCGATGCCTGTTGGGGGTAGGTTGTGATGGACCAGCCGACATTTGCCGAATTGGAATTCCAGGGCAAGAAGCGCAAGACCCGCCGGGAGTTGTTCCTGGAAAGGATGGACGGTCTGATCCCTTGGCAGCGTCTGGAGGAGCGAATCAAGCCCATGTACCCCAAGGCCGGAAAGGGCCGCCGGCCCTATCCACTGGCCGTGATGCTGCGAATTCACTGTGTGCAACTCTTCTACAATCTCAGCGACCCCGGCATGGAGGACCTGCTCTATGAGGCTGAATCGGTGCGCCGGTTCGTTGGTCTGAAACTGTCCGGGGCCCTGCCCGACGAGACCACTATTCTCAATTTCCGACATCTTCTGGAAAGACACAGCCTGGGAGAGGGCCTGTTGCAGGAGATCAACACCCACCTGGAGTCGCAGGGACTGCGGCTCAGGGAGGGAACCATCGTGGACGCCAGCATCATCGAGGCTCCGTCGTCCACCAAGAACCGTGCCGGGGAGCGGGACCCGGAGATGCATCAGGCCAAGAAGGGGAACCAGTGGCATTTCGGGATGAAAGTTCACATCGGGGTGGACGCGGACACGGGTCTGGTGCACAGCATAAGCACGACGGCGGCCAACGTGCATGACGTGACCGAGGCCCACAACCTGTTGCACGGCGGGGAGACGATGGTGTGGTGCGACGCCGGGTATCAGGGAGTGCACCAGCGGGCGGAGAACCTGGGGTGTCAGGTGGAATGGCGGGTGGCGATGAGACCCGGAAAACGCCGGAAACTGGAGCCTGGGAGCGAGGAGGCGGTGGCTGAGAAGGAGAAGGCGTCGGTGAGGGCCAAGGTGGAGCATCCCTTTCTGAAGGTGAAGCGGATATTCGATTATGGGAAAGTGCGCTACCGGGGATTGGCGAAGAACACGCAGCGACTGGCGTTGCTGCTGGGGTTTGGCAACCTGATGACAGCGGAGGGTCAACTGGCGGGCTGACGTGGAGGCCAGCAGGCCCAAACCCCTTCAGTAGGGCGCCTCTGGATTCGCTACAGCCCTGCCAGGGGCGAAATCACAGAATGAAAACCATCAGTAGCCCGGACCAGAGATGCCTCACATACAAGAATCCCGGCCCAAGAACCAAAAACAGGCAGAGCCGCTCCCTTGTTCAGAGCATCCCTAACTCTTGGCTTCGTGAGAACCCATGAGCGATAATATGGGTCGCGGCTATCCTCGTCCCCGAAAACAAGGAGGGCTGTGGTTACCTCGCAGGATCGTATACGCCAGTCTCATGGCCGACTAGTAGACCAATCCATCTGCTGGTCCAGCAGCGGTGCACTGTCGGGCAGTGTATCGCGCGCTGTTCGCGCCGTTGCCCTCGGGCCCCGAGTTACATTACCAACCCACTGTCCAACGCCTATTAGACTCCCCGTTTCCCGACTCCATTTGAGATTCTTTCGCTTGATTGGAAAAGTCGGGCAGCAACGCGCTTATGTCGGAGGGTTCGTGGACAAGCGCTCCATGCGTGCCTCCGGGGGCATACGATGAGGTTACCGTCGAAGGCCTTGCGGCTTGGGGGGATTGTGATCGTCGGGGCGGGTCTCGTGATCGGAAGCGCCGCCTGCGACGGAGGCGCCGCTACCGACCCACCGACGTCCACCGCTGCCATGTCCGCAGCTAGCCCGGCACCAGAAACCCCAGCTTGGTCCGGCCCCGACGAGACTGTGCCCACCGTCGACTCGGCACGTGTGACCCCAACGGCGGCGGTAGAACCGACTACCATATCCGCTACGGTGCCAGCGGCACCGGCCCCGACCGCAGCTAGCCCGGCAACGGAAACCCCAGCTAGGTCCGGCACCGACGAGAATGCGTCCACCGTCGACTCAGCACGTGTGACCCCAACGGCGGCGGTAGAACCGACTACCGTATCCGCTACGGCGCCAGCGGCCCCGGCCCCGACCGCAGCTCGAGCGATCCCGGCCTCAACAACTGTGCCTGAGGTGGCGAAGCCGACTCCGTCACCCACCGAGATTCCGCTCCCTTACGTCGAAAGCGAAGACGGGAGTGTGCTGATCATGTACGAAGTCCCAACTTCCCAGGAAGACATGGAGCGGGATCTGGATCGCGCCCAGCATCTCGTTACCGAGTTAGTGAAATGGTACGGAGAGCCACCAGGTGGACAACTGATTCTAAAACGAGGCCTGCACGCCCAGTGGGGCGACTCATTCATTACCGTGCCTCAAGCATCGATACCGTTCGATTTGTGCCAAACGAATGTTCATTTCGGCCATCTCCAATGTGGATTTGCTATCCACGAACTAGGCCATTACTTTACCGCGTTTCTGCTTAGAACCGATCAACTATGGTTTAACGAGGGGCTATCCATAGCGATCCAGATAGCAGAAGTGGACGGATTTGTTGATATGGATGCCTTTGACTTGGTTGAACATGTTGAGAGTCTTCAAGGTCCTTTGGTCAAGGGCGTGCCTCAACGTGAGTACAAGATGCTGAAGAGCGGGACAAGCATCTTTCGATTCAAGGAGTGTGGAGCTTCGAGGGTTGAGAATGGCCAATCGGTCCCTGTAACGTGGCCATGTGTCAACGGTCTAAGCGCTCACAGCGCCGGATTCCTCTTCTTTTACGCTTTGGCCTTGGACTATGGAATCAATGGCCCCAAGGCCGGCGATTTTTTGAGGGTCCTGGTCAAGCTCGCTAAAGACGGGAGACGCATCGGCACCGAGGACCTAAAGACCGCCGCAATGGAAGTCTCGGGGAAAGACATTGGTCCACTGCTGGACCTGCTGGAACCGGCCATAGTTTTCAACGGTTATGACTTGGACGATAAAGGAGTCGAATTCATCGAGAGCCATCCTGAATATGGGACCGAGGAGACGTCGTGGATTGACTAGGTTCTGTTGACATTTGCATTTGTAACCGATGTGCAGGCCCATTTCATGTCATTCCAAGTGCAGGAAAGCACTAATGGCCTTGAATCGGAGTGATAAGTCCAGGATTCTTCGTCGCCATTTCCCCGGAATGACCCGCAACAGCGAAATGTCAACAGGACCTAGCTACACCAGAGTGAGGCAAGTGATTCGTACTGGAAAGGAACGATCCGAGGGCTACGCGGGGGCTCCGATGAGGCTGTGGTTGAAAGTCCTTCGGCTGGCCAGCATTGTGATTGTGGGTGGCGGCTTGGCCACGGCATTGATTGCCTGCGACGGAGGAGCAGCTACCGACCCGCCGGGGCCCACGGCTGCGACGTCCGGCAATAGCCCAAGACCTGGAACCCCAACCTCATTAGGCGGCCAAGCGACCGCGCCCATCCCGGCTACGTCAACTTTCACGCCTCCTCCCACCGTGCCGCCACCGCAGAAGCCCGCTCCCACCACGGCGATGGAGCCCAGGCAGACCCCGGCTCCGACCGCGCCGCCGACTGCATCTGGACCAACGACGGCTCCAAGGTTGAGACCTACTCCTGTAGCCCAGACTCCTCCGCCGACCGAGATTACTCCGGAAAGCGACGCTCTGACCGGTCAAGATGCATCGGCAGCCGAGATCGCGGGTCCTCAGGAAGAACTGACCTTAGAACTGGATGCCCGCGCCCCATTGCTAACCACAAAGTATCCACATGAAGTTGATAGGCTCGTCACCGAAGCCACGACTGAAGTTACGTACTTCACCAGAAGGAACGACGCTAGTCCGTTGGAGATCCTGGGAACAAACGCTGTGATCGAGTATCTGGAATTCCTGGCCGGAAGCGCGAACGAGCTGGGACGAGACATTCCGAACAATGTATTCACACGTTCTATAGGAGCTTACGACGCTGAGAAATGGGAATACCCTCTTGGGGATTTCGACTGGGGTCTTTACAAGAGGAATTTGGCTCTAATCCAAGAGGACAGCTTCAGGGACGAGTTCATTCAATATCTTCAAAGTGAACAACCCATGGTCCGACATTGGACAGCGGATGAACTCATTCCGTTGCTACCCCTTCACGTGGATGTCTCCTACCCTAGTTCTACCGCCAGTACCTCGGAGGACCTCAAACTGTTAATGGGCCAAGGGGCTGAATCAATCACAGATGTTTTGCGACTGCACGTGCTCGTATTTAACGAAATGAACAAATCCCACGGTGCCCTTGCTGCATATGGAACTGACATCGTGAGATTAACAGCATCATTGCCCGGGATCGTAATTCACTCAGAGAGATTTAACCACAAAGCACGACACACCCAGTTCGGGTTACCAGTGACAGAGGAACTACGAAGAATATTAGGACCACGAATATCTGACGATATCGATGTATTCTCGGTTCAGCTAGGAGCCCATAGGTCTGATTGGTAAAGGGACCAGATCCCCTTAATAAGTTTCCAGACTAATCAAGGGCCAGCCCAGGTTCACGTCGGCGATGAACAGCAGGGACGCTAGGGCAGAAATTTTGAGGGTTGTCGGCTTGCTGTGGTGGTCAGGGACTTCCTCGACCCTGACGGCTATGCGGATTCCTCCGGGTACGTCGGCTGGGTGCCGAAGGGCGCCAGACCCTGTTTGGCGATGGGGAGAAGAGTATCCCTTCGTTAGTCTATGGTCAAACTAGTCCGCCGCTGCCGACTCCAGGCATCTACATCGTCGATCGGCTTTCCGGACCCTCGTCCACAGAGGTAACCGAAGGAATGCGTGCCAAGTTGATCGCCGAGCGAGTTGAGGGATTTGCCCGATGAACAACTCCAGCTGGGGGTTGATAACGGAACCGTCACCGTGAATTTCGACAGCAACCTGTACTGGTGGGTCGCCGAGCAAGTCTCCGCTGAAGACAATAACCTGACGGGTGAGAAATGAGGGCGTTCATAGGCCCAGCTCCGGTGTTGATTGCGGCGTTGGCGTTGTTGGTTGGAACCGTCGCGTGTGACTCCGGCCCCCTCCCTGAAGGTGGGGGAGGCGAGTCAGAGACCTCCGAAGCTCCGACCGTAGCCCGGACTCCCACGACCGAACCGACGAATTCCGCGACTCCGCCCATCGAGGCGCGCCCACCCCGGGATGCCCGAGGTCCCGGCCCTACTGCCGGGCCGAGCCCCACGCCCGAACCGACTCCCTATGTGTATGAACCTCAAGGAAGGACCATCGAAAGCCCGGACGGGAAGATCCTCATCGATGTGGTAGACCCCGTCGATGATGCGACGCTGGATAGGTACTTGGCGAACGTGACCCATGTTTACGAGCGCCTAGAAGATTTGTATGGAGCTTCGCCTGATGAGCAATATATATTGTATGTGGAGGATGGGAGAGCGCACATGAAACCTCTACAATTAGTGGGGGTGTTGTTCCAATTAGATGATGGGGATATAAATACAGTTGCTGCAGATGACTATGAAATCGGAACGATGGCTAACGAGACTTCGCATTGGTTTACGCATCATTTAATACGAACAGATCAGCTTTGGTTTAATGAAGGATTGAGCACATTTGCTCATTCCTATGTGGCTGCAGGAGGTCAGGAAAGTTACGATTACTCACATTCAAGATGGGTTGACATTTATGACCAAGTAGTTGCTGGTGAGTTGAAACTAGAAGGGGCTGAATGGCTTGACCCGCATAAGGGTATTTTGCTGTTTGCCGCTGCCGCGAAACATGGTTTTGATGTAAAAGGCACCACAAATGTCATTCAGTATTTGATGCCAATAGCAGAAAAGAATGGAGTCGTGACACAAAATGACATAAAAAATGCGTTTAAACAAGAAATAGGAGATTCTGTTACAGAGGACATATTTGATACGTTACAGCCTATTATAGATCGTTGGAACTAGTCCAAATGACTACAATAGCAAATTCATATATACCCTTCCTTCTTAGACAATCCCCAATATGTGGCGCATGAAGGCTGAGGTGGACCCGGAAAATCGGACAGGTAGCTAAATGAGAGTTCCGCTCCTAAACTAAGGGCAGCGGTTGCTGCCAAGGAGGAAGTGGGAAATGTCGAAAGGACGCAGAAAGCACAGCCCAGGGTTCAAGGCCAAGGTGGCTCTGGAAGCGGTGAAGGGGGATGAGACGGTAGCCCAATTGGCCGCCAGGTACGAAGTCCATCCCAGCCAGATTCAAGCTTGGAAGAAAGCCCTTGTGGAGGGCGCCTCCGGGGTCTTCGGCAACGGTAAGGAACAGAAGGGCAGGAACGACGACGCCCTGGTGGCCCGGTTGTACTAGGAGATCGGCCAGCTGAAGGTGAAGCGGGATTTCTTGGCGGAGAGGTCCGGTCCATGAGCCTGGCCCAGTGGCGGCGGATGGTGGATCGGGAGCACCCATCGTTGTCGACAGCACGGCAGTGCGCCCTGCTGGGAGTGGCCCGTTCCAGCCTGTATTATCGACCCCGGGAAGCCTCCGGCGAGAACCCGGCCTTGATGCAAGCCATGGACCGGCAGTACCTGGATACACCCTTCTACGGGTCGAGGCGTATGAAGGTCTGGCTGGCGCGGGAGGGCATACCGGTAAGCCGGAAGCGGGTGCAGCGGCTGATGAGAGTCATGGGGTTGAGGGCCATCTACCGAAGTCCCCGCACCAGCCGACCGGCGCCGGAGCACCGGGTCTATCCCTACCTGTTGGAAAAGATCAGAGTTACCCGGCCCAACCAGGCGTGGGCCGCCGACATCACCTACTTGCCCATGGCCCGGGGATTCCTCTATCTGGTGGCCATCATGGACTGGCACAGCCGGTATGTGGTGGCCTGGCGGTTGTCCAACACCCCCCGATCGTGGTCGAGGGCAGGCTCTGGTACAAGGCAGTCCGGAGGTCTTCAACACCGACCAAGGGAGCCAATTCACCAGCCTGGAATTCACCCAAGTTCTGCGGGATCATGGGGTGAAGATCAGCATGGACGGGAAGGGACGGTACACCGACAACATCTTCGTGGAGCGGTTGTGGCGGACGGTGAAGTACGAGGAGGTCTACCTGAAAGCCTACGCCAACGCTGCTGAAGCCAGGAAGGAGCTTGGGGCCTACCTCCGGTTCTACAATAACCAGAGGCCCCATCAGGCCTTGGGCTACCGGACACCGGCCGAGGTGTTCTTCGGACACCGGGAAGTAGTGGGCGATAGGAAATCCGGTAGGAAGGGGTCAAGGGAGCCAGTGTTGGTAATCGATCCGGCAGCGGCGGGACTCTCGCTTAATTCCACCCCGATTCTGTCCAGCTAGTGGGGTCCACCTTACTCTACGCCCGTGTCTCTTCGGAGAGGCAGGCCGAAAAGGAGCTTTCCATCCCCGCCCAGCTGAAGGCTCTCAAGAAGTACGCCCTTGGCAGGGAATGGGACGTAGTGGCGGAGTACGTCGACGAGGCCGAAAGCGCGAGGTCAGCTAACCGTCCCGCCTTCAAGGACATGATTGCCACAGCGAAGAATAGAGTAAAGCCTTTCGACGCCATCCTGGTTTGGAAGCTATCGAGATTCGCCCGGAATCGGGAAGATTCGGTTATCTACAAGTCACTCCTGAAGCGCAGGAAGATATCCGTCCTGTCGATGAACGAGCAGGTCGACGAGAGCCCCGCCGGATCGTTGCTTGAGGGCATCATTGAGGTGATTGACGAGTTTTACTCGGCCAATCTCTCCCAAGACACCATCAGGGGAATGAAGGAAAACGCATCTAGGGGTCACCGTAACGGAGGCGCGACTCCCTTTGGTTACAGGCGCCCTTCGACTATACAAGGGACAGCGGGAAGAGCGACCCTAGAAGTCTGGCCGGAAACCCCGATTCTCCCCAAGCCGTCGTTTTCTTAACGTCGATTATCGATTAAATAGTGGGTGTTGCAACGTATTACGTGCACTATCATGCTATATCAGACTGGAATACGTCTGCTTTGCGTAGCGCAAAACCCGGCCAATGGCTTTCCGGCCAGACTTCTAGCCCCCGATGAGAAAGAAGCTCCTCTGATACAGAGGGCATTCGACCTAGCTGCTCATGGTCAGGGCGCTAGAGACATAGCACACGTTCTGAACTCAGAAGGTCTGCGGACCCGCACCGGCAAGCACTTCCAGGCAACCACTATCAATCACTTGCTCAGAAACGAGGCGTATGCAGGAACATTGGTCTGGAACAGGTACAGCAAGAGCTTTGGCCGCCGACAAAAGAGAGACGCCTCGGAGGTCATACGAGTTCCTGACTGTCATGAGCCCCTTGTTGACAAGGACGTATTTGCCAGTGTGCAGGCTCTGCTGACATCCAGGCGTCCCTCCCATAAGCACCCCAAAACCGTCGCGAGTCAATACCTCCTCGGCGGTCTAGCTCACTGCTCAAATTGCGGCTCGCACGCCATCGGAACCAATGGAGCTTCCGGCAAATACCTCTACTACCGGTGCAATGCCAGGCTCACGAAGGGACCGTCGGTCTGCAAGGGTCCTCTAATGAACGCCAAGAAACTAGAGGGATTCGTGCTGGACCGCATCAAGAAGAACATCCTGACCGAGGAAAACCTGCAGCAGCTTGTGGAATTGACCAACGAGGAGATACGGGTGAACAAGCGCCGCGCCACTAAGCAGCTTGACCACCTCGATCGGGAGGCCCGCTCAGTTGAGCAGAAACTAGAACACGTCTATGCCGCTCTGGAGAGTGGGAAGGTGGATATTGATGACTTGGCACCTCGGCTGAAGGATCTGAGGGCCGAGCAGCGAGAACTGAATGAAAAAAGAGACGAAGCTCTGGATGACATGAACCAAGGAGGCCAGACTCCCTTTGATACCATCCTAATGGAACACTATGTCCACGACCTGGGAACACTCCTCCAAAGCGCCTCGTTCCTTGAGTCCAAGACTTTCATCGGTACGTTCATCAGGCGCATCGACTTCGATAAAGAGCAGGTGGGCATCGAGTACACGCTCCCAATACCCGCTGGCGGCGAGTTAACTGCTACGAAGGAATTTCTTAGTATTAGGGAGGATGGCTCCCCGAGTAGGATTCAGACGCCCTGTTGTAGCTTTGACAAACACGCCCTAAAGCTGTTAAAGTAGTATCTAACTGGTATTCACGGGGGCGGTGAAATGGCAAAGAAAAGGCTGACAGACTGTTTCGTAAGGGGTGTTACGAGTCCTGGACGGTATGGCGACGGCGGGCGCGGATCGTTCGGTTTGTCGTTGCTGGTGAAGCCTGCCAAGAGCGGCGGGCTTATCAAGAACTGGCAGCGACGGTATATGACGGACGGCAAGTATACGAGTCGCGGGCTTGGCGTCTATCCGGCGGTGACGCTGGAACAGGCAAGGGCTTTGGCCGCTCACTTCGCCTTGCAGGGCAGTCCGGTAATAGTGCGCGAAATCTACGGCGCGACGGACGAACAGTTAGAGGAACGACTGACGCCAAAGCGAATCGAGATAAGGGCGGAGAAGACCTTTGCGCCAATGACCGCCGAGGTAGCGGTTGACCGTGAATTGCGGTTGCCGACGTTCCGGCAGACGTTCCTTGAAACAGTGGAAGTGCGGTCAAGGGGATACAAGGCAGGCTCCAAAACTGAAAAGCAATGGAAGAACCTGTTTGACGCATATATCCCGCGCCACTTGGCGGAACGTGCGATTGAGGAAATAACGTCAAGGGACCTTCACGATTGCGCGGCAGTGGTTTGGCGCGAAAAGCCAGCAACGGCAAAGAAGCTGAATCAGGTACTCAAGGCGACTTTCGACAACGCCATATCCAGAGAATTGATTGACGCCGATCCGTGGGAACGCGCCAAGAAAGGGCTGGGCCGGTTGAAAGACAAGGGCAGGAATCAGGAATCACTGCCGCATAGCGAAGTCGGCGCGGCAATCCAGACTATCCGCAATACCTCCGCAGGGGCGTCTACCAAACTGGCATTTGAGTTTCTGGTGCTCACGGCGGCGCGTTCCGGCGAGGCGCGCGGCGCGGATTGGAGCGAGATTCAAGGCGATTGCTGGGTTGTGCCAGCGGCGCGAATGAAAGCCGAACGCGCTCACCGCGTACCGTTGTCTGGCGCGGCAATGGCGGTACTGGAAAGCGCCCGCGAACTGACCGGCGGCAATGGGTTGGTATTCCCGTCTGACAAGGGCAAGGTGCTATCGGATTCGACGATCTCCAAACTGGTGCGCGAGAACGGGATACCGGCTGTGCCACACGGCTTTAGGGCAAGTTTCAGAACGTGGGCGGCTGAATGTTCCGACGTTCCGCGCGAGATTGCGGAGTTTGCGCTAGGCCACGTTGAAGGCAGCGCGGCGGAACTGGCATACCGCAGGACTGACTACTTTGAGAGGCGTAGGCGGCTTATGGAAGAGTGGGGCGCCTACGTTGACCGGCCTGAATCCTAAACCAAAAGAAAAGGCGGCGTTGCCAGCGCCGCCGATTCAACTAAAGGAGGGTACCAATTGCAAGACAAGTCTATACCATCTGTGGCTTTTCCGTCAACCATTTTCTGCCAACACGCCCGGCACAATCCATTATAGCAGTGAGGCAACATGGTTATAAAAGAAAAGCGGGCGACGTTGCCAGCGCCGCCCCAAATCGAAGGAAATGACAATGCTAAGTATATGCCGCTACTGGCAGCGGTGGCAACTTGTCAACATCCCCTTTGCCATCTTCAGCACGTACAAAACCTGTCATGGGATAAAAGCGGTACGTTCCGGTGTACCCAGTCACCAAAGGACAAGAATAAAAAGGAACGCGAGGAGGTGGAAACCCTGGAGCTAGAAATCAAACGGGCGGAGGTAGAGCGTCGCGCAAAGCGGCTGCTGTCCTATGATGATGTGCCAACCCTGACGGATTCCAGCCTTGACGCATTTTGCGAATCATTCGACTTTGAGGCGGACACCGAGCGCCTGCCGACGCTGGTGCAACGAACTGACGGGGAAACGGTGCTATATGCGGGCAAGCTCAACACCATTTACGGGCTGCCTGGTTCCGGCAAATCATGGGTGGCTATCGTTGCCGTGCTTGAGGCGGTGTTGCGCGGCGGCAACGTCATGTATTGGGATTTTGAGGACACGCGCCAGACATTCAAGCGGCGCTCGCTGATGATGGGCTTTGATCCGCAGGTTCACGCCGATAACTTCAAATACATTCGCGGCGACCTCCATACAAGCCCGGCGGCTGTGCTGGAAGCGCAACAGTGGCTATCTACTGCCGTTGACCCTGTATGCAGCCTTGTGGTCATTGATGCGGCTGAATCGGCAGGCTGTCCAGCGGACGGGGCTAACGTAGTGCCGTGGTATCAATCGCACGTTGACCCTTGGCTGGACGCCGGGGCCGGTGTCCTATTGGTTGACCATATCCCGAAACGGCAAGAGGACAGACCGCGCGGGCCTATCGGCAGTAATCACAAGTTGGCCAAAGTAACGGGCGTATCGCTGAAAGTGTCTGGCGTTCCGTGGACAAAAAAGATTGGCGGGAAAATCCTGCTGCATAACGAAAAAGACCGGGGCGGAGATATGCCAGCGCCGGTCACTAAATGCGTTGCCGCGATTCTTGGCGGCTATCAGGATGACGGGGATTCCCGGACCTTCGGCTACACAATCGAGCCGCCCGATTCCAGCGATAACGCCGAAGATATGCCAACCGCGATTTTGCAGGCGGTTGGCGAGGCGGGACCGGAGGGAGTCAAGGGCGTCCGCAACCTTATCAAAATGGTGAAGGGGCGCAACGATGACAAACACGCCTCGATTGCCGTACTGGTGGACGGCGGATTGCTGGACAAAGAACGCAAGGGCAAGGCGGATATATTCACCATTACCACGGCAGGCACTATGGCAATCATGGGGCTGGATTAACACCGTTCCCCACCGTTCCGGGAACGGTGGGGAACGGTAACGATATGGACCGTTACCGTTCCCCCCCCTTTAGGGGGGAACGGTAACGGATACGTTGAATCAGAGGAACACTAGAAGGATGGAGGTTGACCGATGGAAGACCAACCGAGCACAGACATTCCCAACGACCCCCGCGCCGCATTTGAATATGGACGGGAAGTCGGCACGTTCATAGCAGTTCAAGAGTTAATCGATGCCCAAGAACACCCAGCCGATTGCGTTTGCAAGCCATGTGAAATATTAGGGGTGCTAAAGACCGGTCGCCAAACTCCGTGGTTGATTGAGCAACTTGACCTCCACCAAGACTGGTTGCGCGGTTATCGGAACATCCCCGGCCAAGCGGGGGCTTGGGGGACACATACGGACGACGAAACGTAGGGAACCTTGGGTAGTCCCGCCGTTTATGGCACCGGCGAAATCGCGCGGCGGGGCGCTGGTGGTCTATGACCGTTACAAGGCGCTTAGCCTAGAGCATGACAGGACATATCATCATACGTGTTGACGTGCTGAAGCCGTGCTGAGAGAACGGATAGAGTAAGGCGCTAATGAATAGTAATTGGCTACCCACCATGATTTAAGGCAGGGGTGGCCATGCGCGTTGTAGGGTATCTTCCGTGTTAGGGCCTTTAGGGAGGCGGGCAATGGCGGCAAGCAAAGGGCCATTTCAGGTACGGGTGAGGTATTACAGCGACAGCACTTCGCATAGCGTCGGGGTGTTCAAAAGCGAGGCGGATGCATTCGCGGAATATAACAAGCGTGTGGCGACCTACGGTCGGCGGGACCACGTCGTGATAATTGACCTGTCGACGGGCAGGCCAATTGAAAACAACCGGGCGGGGTAGGCGATGTTAAGGCCATTCCAGCGGCGGTTTTTGCGGCGGGCGCTTGCGCCGGATGTGGACACGGCGACGTTCTCAATCCCGCGCGGCAATGGCAAGTCTTTTCTGGCGGCGCACATCCTGGAGCGGGCGTTGACGCCGGGCGACTCGCTACACGTTCCGGGTGCTGAGTACGTGTTGGGCGCAAGCTCGATTGAACAGGCGCGGCTGACGTTCCGATTCGTCCGGGCCGCGCTCGAACCTTCGGGGCAGTACAGGTTCACGGACTCATATACGCGCATTGGGATAACCCACTTGGCAACCAACACGCGGCTACGGGTTATCAGCAGCAACGCCAAGGGCGCTATGGGTTTAGTTGGCGTACCTATGGCGGTTTTAGATGAACCTGGCAGCTTTGAGGTTATCGGCGGAACGCTGATGTATGACGCCATGAAAACCGCGCAGGGCAAGCCCGGAAGTCCACTTAGGCTGGTAATCATAGGGACGCTTGCGCCGGCAACTGGCGGCTGGTGGCACGACCTCATAGCGGACGGAACGCGCGGCAAAACCTACGTTCAGGCGCTCACTGGCAAAGCTGACAAGTGGGCAGACTTGAGAGAGATACGGCGGTGCAATCCGTTGACCTCCGTAAGCCCTGAATTTCTGGACAAGCTGAAAGAGGAACGGGCCGAGGCGCAACGGGATACCAGATTACGGGCGCGTTTCCTTAGCTATCGCCTCAATTTGCCATCCGCTGATTCCGCCGCGATGCTTCTAACAGTGGAAGACTGGCAGGAACTAACGGCGCGGGAAGTGCCGGAACGTGAAGGGCGGCCACTGGTGGGGCTTGACCTCGGCGCGGGCCGGGCCTGGAGCGCCGCCGTTGCCATGTTTCCCAACGGGCGGATTGAGGCACTGGCGGTTGCGCCGGGTGTGCCGGATATAGCGGCGCAGGAAAAGCGGGATAGAGTGCCTGCGGGAACGTACCGGCGGCTGGTGGATTCCGGGTTACTACGCCTTGCGGACGGGCTACAGGTGCCACCAGTGGCGATGGTGTGGGCCGCGATACAGGCGGAATGGGGCAAGCCCAAAGCCCTAATTTCTGATCGGTTTCGTGTCAAGGAATTGCAGGATACGGTCAAGAATGGAACGCGGATTGAGGAACGTGTAACGCGGTGGAGTGACGCTGCTGAGGACATACGGGCGCTGCGCCGGGGCGTGAAGGATGGGCCGTTGAGCGTTGCCCCTGAATGCCGGGCGTTGATTGAGGCCAGCCTATCCGTTGCGATGGTCAAGAATGACGACGCCGGTTCAGTGCGGCTAATCAAGCGTGGGAGCAATAATCAGGCGCGGGATGATGTAGCGGCGGCGTTGACGCTGGCCGCAGGCGCTCACAGTCGCAAGCCCGTCAAGTCTGGCGTCCGCTCGCTGGGGCTGGCAGGGTGAGTTGGCGGGCTGGTGCAAAACCGAATCAACGACGCTGGAAAAAATTTCGGCTGACCATCCTGGACCGTGACGGGCATCGCTGCCGAAAATGCGGCAAGGCAGGGATACTTGAGGTCGACCACATACGCGGGCATTCTGCCGGGGTGTTTGAGGCGTCAAACTGTCAGACGCTCTGCCGGGGTTGTCATATCCTGAAGACCGCCGCTGAGAACGCCAAGCCCAACCCGGAGCGGGAAGCATGGGTAATTTTCCTTGCCGATAAATACTCCGATAATGTATAATGATTATCAATCAGGGACAGTCTATCCCATGAGGTACAAAGCCATGCTGCCCTATCAGAAGTTGGAACTTCGGTCAAAAGAAATTCGGTCAAGGCTATCTGACCTTGCGGTGCTGGACTCCGAACTTTCGGACGAACAGCGTACCGAGATGAACAGCCTACAGCGGGAATACCGCGATGCTGAGGCGCGGCTGGCCGCGTTGATTGTCAGTGGCGACATTCCTGCGCCAATCGAAACGAGGGACGACGGGCAGGGCCGCGATATGCGCCGGTTGCTGGCGCGGGCGAACATGGGCCAAATGCTTGTCAACATCGCGGAACAGCAACAGCACGCCGGGCCAGAGGCCGAACTGCAACAGCACTACGGTTTGTCCACCCGGTCAATCCCTCTTGCCATGCTTCGGCGGTTTGATGACCTGCCACTGGAGACGCGCGCCGCCGCCACCATCCCGGCAAGAGTCAACGCGATGCAACACGAATCCCTGCGCTACGTTTTCCCCATGAGTCAATCGGCGTTCCTCGGCATCGCACAGGAAACCGTGTCGGTTGGTGATGCAATTTTCCCGGTCTTGACCTCGGATTTAACCGTCACTACGCCGGCGCGGGCTGCGGCTGGTACTGAGACGACCGCCGTATTTACTGCCGAGGTTCTGGCGCCGGGCCGCTTGCAAGCTGGACTTTACGCATTTTAAGCGGCATAAGCGAGGGAATCTGCAATACGATGGTACAGAGTGGCGGGGAGTTTCTGTACATCGGAGTTGGCGGTCGATAGTGAAAAACCCTCCGACACCAACCACCAGTGGCTACGCACAAAGGTGATGTCATCCATTACTTTTCCTGGATTTTGCGTAAAGTCGAGTTCAGATGTCGGTGTCGGGTACCGGCGCACCAGAGGGGCCTCGGCCTCGGAGGGTTCACACCGCGATGCTGAAGCCAAGCAGAGCACTCTGGATCCACTCCGGGGCTACCCTGCTCCGGATCCGCGGGGACGGCGAGACCCATGTCTCGGAGACGGTGCTACTGGACGGCACCATGGTGAGAATGGTCATCCCAGAGTGAGCCGGGGTCCGCCTGTTGCCTCACCAGAGAATGTTACCGAAATTCTAGCCCTTATTTCCCGCACCAACCAAGACTAATTCCACCTTCTCGCTCCGTTCCGGTGCAGGTTCATCAGATGCGGCGTAGACCAGCTTCTTCGCCATGACGCCACGCCACTCCTTCACTCTGCGCTGCAGCGTTCGCAGTTGAGCATCTCCGAACCGGCCCGGATGGGCTTGGCCTAGTTTTGCCAGCAGAACCTTGGCGTTGGTGTCGGGGTCCTTCTGCAGCCACAGAAGCACGTCGCACCACACGCCTTCGAAGGGATCCTTACGGGTCCGCCAGTGCCGGGGCGGGCGTGCACGCGCCTTATGCGTGGGTCGCACTTCCCCCTGTTGCCACTGGCTGGGCAGGCGGGCCAGAAACCGGTCAAGGCTTTCGCCGTAAACAGTTTCCTGAGGCATTGGAGAAGACATCGCTGCCAGCGCCGGCTGTGCCTCCCTGATGGACCACAACAGCACCACCGGATCCAGTCCGGCCCGGCATTCACGCAGCTGCTTCTTCACTGTGGCGCTGATCTCATCATGCTGCATGACCCGGTCGCATGGCGTGGCTGGCGGGCTGTAGCGCTTGATGGCCTTGGCCCCGCCCCGGATCTTCTCCAGCAACTTGAAAGAGGGCTGGAAGTAGTTCACGTTCAGCCTGACCGCCTTGTACAGGTGAACCATCGTCTGCCCGGCGATCTGGCCCGAGTAGCGGTCGTGACCGGTGAACCGGCGAACGGCGGAACCGTTTTTCTGCTCGATCCAGGCCTGGTCGTTCTTGCGGTAGGCCCTGGATCTGGTGAACTCAATTGCCCGCTTGACGCAGTACTGCACCGGGGTATCGTTGATGAATGCCCCGTCATTGTCCGAATCGATCCCGAGGACCGAGAACGGCAGCTGCCCGGCGATGGCCTCCAGCCCCTCGACCACCAGGGACTACTCCCTGGCCAGCAGGGGAACTGCCTCCGTCCATCCCGTGCAGATGTCGGTGGCCACCAGGCTGTGGATGAAGGAACCCGATAGAGTCCCGCCGCAGTGGGCTACCAGGTCGATTTCCAGGAAGCCCAGTGGCGGCTGGTTCCAGTCGCCGTAGGTGCGCACCGGTATCTGGCGCCCCATGTACGGCCTTCGTCTTCGCCTGCGCCGGCTGCCCGCTGTGGGCCTGATGGGTTTGAGCAGCCGGTCCACCGTTGCTTGCACGGCTACCAAACGTTTGTGAGAGAATGTGATCTAACGTCCGGCGGACGCCGATCGTTGCAGGCCTAGTTCAAGTTGTAAACCCTGGCCGCGTTCCCACCGGCTATCTTGGCCCGTTCCTCCAGGGTGCATTCAGCCAGGATTTCTTCAAGGATTTCGCGGCTTCTTGGAAAGGTGGATTCTTGATGAGGGTAGTCGGAGCCCCATTGCAGAGTATCGACGCCGATGATCTCTCGAAGCTGAATCCCCAATCCGTCTTCCTGGAAGCCCAAGAAAACGTTCCGGCGAAAGAAGTCGCTGGGAAGCATATCGTCTTCAAACCGATAGCCGCCCACCCCTCTAGCCCGTTGGGTGTAGTTGTAGTCCATGCGGTCCAGAAAATGGGCAGCCCACGAAACTTCGTGCTCAACCGCCCCAATTTGTAGCCGCGGGTAACGTTCGAACACCCCGCAGAAAATTATGTCGGTAAGCGACATCCGGACGTAGTGATCGAAGTTCACCGTTACGGCGAACCGGTTGGTACTGGCGCGGTCGCCCTCCCCCGACCCAAACCGGTTAGTCGCGGCATGAAGCCCCAAAGGCATCCCCAAGTCTTGAGCAGCCGCCCAAAGGGGTTCGTAGACCGGCGATTCGTACCTGCGGTCCTCCGGTGGGTAAACGGTGATCATGCCGCCTATGAATCCCAGTTTGTGGCACCGCTCCAGCTCGGCCACCGCAACCTCTACGTCATCCACATTGATCATGGCGATCCCGGCGAGACGCTTTGGCGCGGCTTGGCAGAACTCGGCTAGCCAATCGTTGTAAGTCTTAAAAACGGCGGTCAGAAGCTCACTATCTGGTACCTTGAACAACTGAAGGCCAAGGGTGGGGTAGAGAATGCTGACATCGATACCGTCCAGGTCCATGTCCTTGATCTGCTCTTCAGGGATGTAACCCCCAGGCCGGACGTTTGCGAACACATCGCCGCTGGTCAACTCCTCCGGCGATTCAAACCTTCTTCCGGTCTGGGCTCCACCGAATCCGAACCCGGTGGCAATTTTCGATCCGTCGCAGTACCACCATTCACCGTCGTCCTCCAGCTCGGTGCGAGGCGCCCGGTCCCGGAACTTTTCGTCTATCCGGCTCACCCATAGGTCCGGAGGTTCCATCACATGGTTATCGGACGAGATGATCCTGTAATCAGCCATGACTTAGCTCCCCGAATGTAGTCTTTGGTGATTTCCGGCTTGGTGCCAAATTACAGTCAGCTTAAAGCACCGCCCCCATCCCAACGGACTGCGTGGCGTGCCTCCGGGCGACTCAGGATTGACGATTCGCGGTGATTATGGCCGGGCGTTCCAACGAAGTCAAACCGCAAAAATGGGCCTTCCCAAGCCATTACCACCAAAGTAATTGGGAGGAAAAGAGGGCTTGGCGCAGGTGGCCGACCACAACCCCAAACAGCTCGCGGCAGTGTCCGGTGGCCGCCCGTAATCTGGTATGCTGGCCTAAGTCTATTGCCCGGCTCTCTCGGACCAACAATCTCCGGCCTCGAGCAGCCGAACGCTCTTAGGACCACCAGCTTATGCTCACACCCCACAAGCTAACGAAACCGGCGAGAACATGGTTCTATGGGTGGAGGATAGTCGGCTTGGCCGTGCTGGTTAACGCCATGTCGAGCGGTCCGGTCTGGAGCGGTGTCGGCGTGTGGATCGCCGCCCTGGAGTTGCAGTTCGGGTGGAGCCGTGCCCAATTGACCGGGGCATTTTCCATGGCCCAGCTCGAGGGCAGCATTGTAGGGCCCTTGATGGGGTACTTGATCGACCGGCTGGGTTCCCGCCGGATGGTGCTCATCGGGATGGTGATAACCGGCTTGGGCTTTCTCCTTTTCAGCCGTACCGGGAACATTGTCACCTTTTATCTGGCCTACGGGATGATCATGCTGGGTACCGCGGCGGGTACCTGGCTGCCGTATATGACCGTGGTCAACCGGTGGTTCGTGCGAAAGCGTGGCATGGCAATGGCGGTTGCCGCCGAGGGTTCGCCATTAGGCGGACTGGTGCTGTTGCCGCTTTTGGCGTGGGCAGTAACCCCCGAACATTACGGTTGGAGCGTCACCGCCCAATGGATTGGAGTGGTGTTTTTGTGCTTGGCCTGGCCGATGTCCTGGTTGATTCGGGAACGTCCCGAAGACCATGGCCTGCTCCCCGACGGAGACCCACCGGACCAAGTGGTGAGCGACGCGGCCAGACCCGTTGGGAGAGCCAATCCGCCAGACCAACTGAATTTCACCGCGAGGCAAGCATTACGGACCCACGCATTCTGGCTGATCACATTCGGCCACGCCTGCTCGACCATACTATTCGCGACTTTGACCGTGCACCTGGTGCCCATGTTAACGGACCAAGGCTTGTCCATACAGACGGCGGCAAACACGTTTGCCGGGGTCATGGGGGTGGCCGCGGTTTTTCAGCTAATTGGCGGCTACGTGGGGGACAGGATCCGAATAAACGTCGCAATAGCCATCTTCGGGTTTATTCAGGCGGGCGGCTTTCTCATAGTAGTGCTGGTCCATAGCCTCCCGATGGCAATGCTCTTTGCCGTAATATTCGGCGCAGGATTCGGTGGGCGAAATCCGCTTACCACCGCCATACGCGGTGACTACTTCGGCAAAAACGCCTTTGCCACCATCACCGGCATATCCAGCGCCCCGATGTACGTGTTCATGTTGGCCGCTCCTCTATTCGCGGCGTTCCTGTTCGACGCGACCGAAAGCTACACCCTTGCGTTCCTGATCATCGGAAGTTTGGGAATGATGAGCGGTGTTTTGTTTCTGCTGGCCAAAAAGCCGACCTCCCTTCCGCTGGACAAAAGAAATGCCTCCACTCCCCGGCCGACTGGGCCCGGCGTCGGCTAAAGTTTCCGTCGCGCGTCAGGAGACCCTGCGTCACGCCAAGGCACCCCTTGCTAGAGAGCATGGGGTTCGAGTCCTGTACAGCCTACCCTCGAAAGTGCAAACCAGTCATTCAGGCAACTCACCGTTACAAGCTTCGATCCAGCCAACCTGGTTCGCCGTTGGAAGGGCCAACAGAGACCGCAACACATGAATGCCTCACCCCTTTCCCTTGATCGGGTCTCCTATGCTTAATATCGCTTCTTTCGTTTCTGGCGCAAGGTCGAGAAGACTTCGGACATGGATGACATGAGCCCTCGTCATATCCAATTGGCGCGCAAGCTGCTCTTGAGGCAGCTTTTTCAGATTCAAGGCCCCGCTGCCAGTTCTGCGTCAAGGCGATTGGATTCCGGCGAGGGTTCCTAATTGATAGGGACAAGACATCCTTCGATACGGGTTGGGGAAATTTGAACCAAGCCCAAACCCCAGTTCGTAGTATCGGGTGCGTCGGGGAGCCAACAGCTACCATGCCGCTACAAAACAGGCGTCCAGAGTCGGCACACTATGGATGGGTGCCCCAGCGGTTATAAAAAGCCCTCAAAAATTACCTCTTTGCCGGAACTTTTTCAAAGTCGTCCTCCGAGTTCCTACCGATTCTCCGACGCCGGCCACTGGGCCAACCACAGCTTCAGGTCATGGGCCGGCACGTTCACCATCACCAGAGTATTCCCGTTGGCGTCCTCGGCTCCCCCTCACCCTCCTGGGGTTCGAAACTTGCTCCAGACACTTGGATAGAGATTCCGCCACCTCCATATCCACACACTCCCAGCTCTCATTTTCCTTCGTTTCTAAACCCTCCTCGCAAACTTTGCGATCGTCCTGCATCCGATATAAGCCCCTATGTAAACATCTGCAATTTGCGGTTAGAATGGCCGGTAACCCCAACCCCTCCAAAACGGAGGCCCTGCCGTGGTAGAAGCCCCATCCAGAGTCGATTACAGCCCAATAATCGAGCGGCCCCCCATTAGGTGGCCCGGTGGCGCCCGGGTGGCGCTGTGGATCTCCCCGAACATCGAGCACTACGAGTACCTACCTGACTTCGACGGTGTGCGAACCCCGTGGCCCCGGATGCCCATCCCCGACGTGCAGCAGTATTCCTACCGAGACTACGGCAACCGCGTCGGCTTCTGGCGCATGACCGAGGTGCTGGACAAGCACAACATAAGGTGTTGCGTATCGCTGAACCTGGCGGTTCTGGAACATTACCCGGAAATCGCCGAGGCCATGATCGAGCGGAACTACGACTTCATGAGCCACGGCATCTACAACACCCGCTACCTGAATGCCTTATCAGAAGAAGAGGAGCGGGAGTTTTACCGGGATAATATCGAAACCCTGCGCCGCCACACCGGCAAGCCACTCAAGGGGATGCTCGGCCCGGCCGTTTCCGGCACCGACCGCACTCCCGACCTGATGGCCGAGGCTGGGCTGATCTATCACACCGACTGGGTGCACGACGACCAGCCCGTGCCCATCCGGGTAAAGTCGGGCAAGCTGGTGTCGGTGCCCTACAGCTTCGAGTTGAACGACGTGCCGGTGTTCCGCAGCAATTTCGAGGGCGAGTATTTCGCCCGCATCTGCAAGGCCCAATTCGACCAGCTCTACGCCGAGGGAGCGGAAAGCGGCCGTGTGATGTGCATCGCGCTGCATCCCTACCTCATCGGCCAGCCCCACCGGGCCAAGTACCTGGACGAGATTCTCGGTTACATCATGTCCCACGACGGAGTCTGGCAAACAACCGCCGACGAAATCGCCGAGCACTACATCGCCAACCACTATGACGAGGTGGTCGCCCACTCGGCCCAATATCGAGCCCAATAAGAAATTGGGGCATTGGATTTCGCCGACTTAGCGGGACGTCGGCGCAGGCTGGTTTGTCGTCGGAAGATCTAGGCCACAAAGCGCCGTCCGGGTCAATGGGATATTCACAAGTTCGTAGAGGGGGACACTATGCCGGCTGAACGCCGCCCCGGTATGGACCATGAGCACTACGAATGGTCACCTATGACTAAGCGGGGCGTGCTCCGCTGGCCCGGCGGCGCCCGCATCGCGCTCTGCGTGGTGGTCACCTTGGAAAAGATGGAGTGGGAATCGCCCCCGGACAGCTTTACCGTCTCTCTCCCCGGGGGCATCGCCGACCGCCCCTTCCCCGACTACGCCCGCGTGTCACACCGCGAGTACGGCCACCGCGTGGGCATCTTCCGGGTGCTGGACGTGCTGGAGAAATACGGCATCCGGCCCACCGTGGCCATGGACTCGATGACGGTGGAAGCCAATCCCTACCTGGTCTCCCACTGCCGGCAACGCGGCGCCGAAATCATCGGCCACGGAATTTCGGTCAGCCGGATGATCACCGGGCGCATGACGGAGGAGGACGAAGAGGAGTACGTGCACTCCAGCCTAGAGACCCTGCGCCAGGCAACCGGAGCGCCGCCGAGGGGATGGCTGGGGCCGGAGCACGGCGAATCGGAACGCACTCCGGGCATCCTGGCCGCCGCGGGTGTCAGCTACGTCTGCGACTGGGTAAACGACGAGCAGCCCTACCGCATGACGACCGCCCAGGGAGAGTTGTGCGCCCTGCCCCTTATGTTGGAGCTGGACGATATTAACGCGCTCTGGGACCGCAAAGTACCGGTCGACCGCTACGCCCGCCTGCTGGAGGAGAGCTTCGATGGGCTGTACGAGGGATCCCGGGAGTCGGGCCTGCTCATGGCGTTCAACCTGCACCCCTGGCTCATCGGCCAGCCCTTCCGAATCGGTTACCTGGACCAGGCCCTGGGACACATCATGCGACGCCAGGGAGTGTGGGCGGCCACGGGCTCCGAGATAACCGAGTGGTTCAAGGCCAACCCTCCGGGATAGCAGTGGCCCCTCGACTCATTCGCCCTCCGCGAAGGGCGAACCGCAGATGCGCGGCCCGCCTCCCGTTCGCCCTGAACCAAGCAGAAGGTTGCGTTTGCTTGTAGGGAACGGCCTTTTGGTCACAGCTGGTCTGCCGTGTCCTTTGGGCGGGCATTGTGCCGACCGGAGGACTCCGTAGCGTACCTCAAGCAACGCATTTCCCACCCACCCCCTATCTCTCAATAGACAGGGACTGGTTCGATTTGCGGGTCGGACCTCACCGGTCGCCGGATCAGCAGCATCAGGGCCGCCGACGAAATCAGTAGGGCGGACGAGGAAAGGATCAGCAGAGTGTAGCTGCCGGTCAAGTCGTAGATGATCGGGCCTACTATCTGACCCAATCCCAGTCCTCCGGCCTCGAATGGGCGCATTGTGCCCGCAATGGCTCCGTAGGAGTTCCTGCCGAAATAGTCGGCCAGCAGTATATACATCAGCACCTCCAGCGCACTGTGGAACAGCCCCCACAGCACTCCGAAGATATAGGCCCCCAGCAAGGAATTCACCCACAGCAGCGCAAGCGCCGCCGCCGCAGACAGGGTCAACGCCGCCACGATGCACAGCCTGGGGGTCAGCCGTCCCGCGACCTGTCCCCAAACCAGGCTACTCAGGGCGAGGAAAGTGCTGACGCTCAACACGCCCGCCGCCTGCGGTGTCGTCAGTCCGGCGAACTCACGAAGGTAAGGCACAAGGCTGAACCCCAGGCCGGAAGTTGCGGCAACCTTGAGGAAAGTGACGATTGCCATCAGCCAGAAAGCACGAGTCCGCAGCGCTTCCTTCGCGGTCGAGCTGGCCTCCGCCCCGGGGGGGCCAGCATGACCCCCAGCGGTGGCCCCTCCGCCGACGGAGGATGTTTCTGTGGAAGAGGCGTTCCGCGTAGCGCCGTCAGGCAGCAGGCCGATGTCCTCTGGGCGGCGCCGCATGATGATAATCAATGGCAGGGCCAGCGCCAGGCTGAAGAACCCCAGATAACGAAAGGCCGTGCGCCAGTCTGCAAACACGGCAATCACCGAGAAGGCCTGGATTATCAATGCGCCGCTGATGGGGCGGAAGATCCCGGTTAACGCCAGGGCGATATTCCGTCGGCGGTTGAAAAAGTTGACCGCCATTGTCCGGGGCACGACGCCGATGAGGAAAGGCTGACTAACTGCCCGCCCGATAACCGCTGCGAGGAAAAACTGCCAGGCGGTATGCACGCCGCCAATGGAAACCATAGACAGCCCAAGGACAATCACTCCGATAGGCATCAGCCACCGGGGGCCGTACCGATCGGCCAGCCGTCCGGCGAAGGGGGCGAAGAAGCCCGACATCCAGACCCCGCAACTGGCAGCCAGACCGATGCTGGTGCGGGACCAGTTGGTGTCCTCCAGGATGTAGTTCTGCACTCCCCCCAGGACCACGCCCGCCACCGCCGTCGCGGCGAACGCTCCCATTCCCGACAGTCCAAGGACCAACCAGCCGTAGTAAAAGGGCGTATTGGGACGCCAATTCAGGAGAGTGGAGAATAAGGAAGCCATAGGACTGACTCTTATATCAGACCCGGCCAGGTTTGTCCAAGAACCGCTGGACTATGACCGGGTGATTGCGGACAAGGCAATCCCGCCTCAGTTATCCGGGCGTGGAAACGCAGCGCCAGTGGTCAGACCGGGCCATCGGCCGGGCCACTCCGGTCTCGAAGGCCTATGCCGCTTGAATGTGCAAAGTCCAGCTAATCCCGAACGCGTGCTCCGTCGCGGCGGTGGCGCTTGCGGTCGTGGGCAGGGAGTTCCATCTTGCGGAGCCGCAAATTTTGTGGCGTAACCTCTACCAGTTCGTCATCGGAGATGAACTCCAAGGCTTCTTCCAGGCTCAATCTGACCGTCTCGTTCAACCTCTTAGCGACGTCGGCCGTTGACGAACGCATGTTGGTCAGCTTTTTTTCCTTGCAAACATTGATGTCCAGGTCCCCTTCCGGTCGACGGTAGCCCACTACCATACCCTCATACACCAGGGTGCCCGGATCAATGAAGGTTTCACCCCTGCGCTGGGCGTTGATTAGGCCATAGGTGACGGCTGTGCCTGCCTCCGACGCCACCAGCGCCCCGCCCCTTTGTGTTTTTATTTCCCCCTCCATCAACTCGTACGATGTGAAGATACTGCTTTGCACACCGTCGCCCCGGACGGTGCGGAGAAAGAACGCATTGAACCCAATCAGGCCTCGGGTTGGTATCTTGTACTCCATGTGTACATAGCCATTGTCCGCGTACTGCATATCGCGGAGTTGCGCGAGATTGCCGGACAGGTATTCAGTCAACAATCCTACATGCTCTTCTCGGGTGCTGATATTTAGAATTTCGTATGGCTCGTATATTTTGCCGTCTATAGTTTTGGTCACGGGCACGGGACGGGAAACCTGAAACTCGAACTGTTCGCGGCGCATGGTCTCGACCAGGATGGACAGGTGCAACTCTCCCCGGCCCGCCACCACAAACACGTCGGGGCTGGGAGTAGTCTCAACCCGAAGGCTCACGTTGGTACGTAGTTCCCTGATTAGCCTGTCGTAGAGATTCCGGGAAGTGCAGTGCGTGCCCTCCCGCCCCATGAACGGGGAGTTACTGACGCCAAAAGTCATCCGTACCGTGGGTTCCTGGATGTCGATGGTCGGCAGAGCCTGCGGGTCCTCCCTGCTGGTGATAGTGTCGCCTATGGCGACTCCATCAGGGCCGGTAACCGCCACAATGTCCCCGGCACAGGCTTCCGGCACTGCCACACGCTCCATGCCATGGAACACAAAAACCCGCTCGAGGTTGTGGGTGGTTGGCTCTGCGTCCCGGTTCAACAAAGCAACATCGTCTCTCAACCTGAGTGTGCCATTGGTGATCCGCCCCACTGCCACCTGCCCCAGGTAGTTGTCGTAGTCCAGCGCGGCCACCAGCATTTGCAATGGCGCGTCGGGGTCCCCGGACGGAGGCGGCACCGAATCCAGGATTGCTTTAAATAGGGGTTGCATATCCGAACCCGGCATATCCGGGTCGTTGGTTGCGTAACCATCCCGCGCGGAGGTGTACAGCACGGGGAAATCCAGTTGGTCCGCATCAGTAGCAAACTCCAGGAACAAATCCTGGACCATCCCCACTACCTCCCGTACACGCGCCTCCGCACGGTCTATCTTGTTGATAACCACAATGGGCTTAACGCCCTGCCGGAGAGCCTGGCGAAGCACGTAGGTAGTTTGGGGCATCGGCCCGTCAACGGCGTCAACCAGCAACAGGCAGCCGTCGGCCATGTTCATGACGCGTTCCACTTCGCCGCTGAAATCCGCATGGCCCGGCGTATCAATGATGTTAATCTTGACACCACCGTAAGAGACCGATGCGTTCTTGGCCAGAATGGTGATGCCGCGCTCCCGCTCCAAGGGATTGGTATCCATGATTAGTTCGCCCACCTGCTGGCGGGCACGAAAAACCTGGCCCTGTTTCAACAGCGCATCGACCAGAGTGGTCTTGCCGTGGTCAACGTGGGCAATGATGGCCAGGTTTCGGATAGCACGGTTTCGGTAATCGTTCAAACTTATTCACCTCGCTTACTATAATAAAGCATAACACCAGCGACTCTCGACACACACTCTGTCCGTTCAGATTCCCACGCGGTCTTTCGGTTCTCGAGACCCCTGCTCGTGATTTCCGCGAATGCTCGGCGGTCGGGGTGTAAACGTCGACTAAAGGCCGGGGGGTTCCGAGTTCCGGAACCATTCCTGGAAGCCCCGGGAGTACCTCAGATGCTGGCACTGGACAATTGCCAGAAGCCGACCGGCAAGGCCCCAGTATTGCAACATCGGGTTGTGTGGTGCGGTGATTTTTGCGAGGGATTGAGTTTGGCGGCGAACTGCAGCCTGGTTCCCTCTATGGACGGCCCGTAGTCGAAAGGGAATCACCGGCCTAGCCTTTTGCGTCTCGTCGTTGCCATAGATGCTTTGCTCGTAAATAGCAGTCAAGGCATTTGGATGAGAGACTATCTCAAATCGTGGCGCGGCGCCCAACCGTCATTCCCGCGAGGGCAGGAATCTATGGGCTTTGGTCAGCGATGCCGGCATATCTGGAGGGCCAGTTGATTTTGAGATAGTTTCTTAATCACCCCACACTTGGCTGCATATTTCCGATACCAACTCCAGTTTGCGCCACTGCTGTTCTTCCGTCAGCAGATTTCCGGCGGCGGTGGACGCGAAGCCGCACTGAGGACTGAGCGCCAGGTTTTCCAGAGGGACGCAGGCGCTGGCCTCTTCTATCCGTGCCAGAAGATACTCCTGCGATTCCAACGCAGGGTCTTTGCTGCTGATCAGTCCTAAACCAAAGCCAAGGTGAAATGCGCATTCGAAGGATACTCGGTGACCGGGGGAGGACTGACTTCAATGTGCGGACGGTAAAGCTTTAGTTGGCAGCGCTGACCTGCCGTCATCATCTCAGAAATGTCGATCCCACCTTGGCCTTAGTTTAGAACGACCATCTTGCCGGCCGGCATGAACCGGAGCGGCTCAAAGGTACCCGCCCGCTCGGTGTCGTATTCCAGCAGGAACCGGTCCACGGCCAGGGAACCGAACAACGTCTCCGCGATGGCCTCGTAACCGCCCTCGGCGTACCATTTGCTCTGATTGTTGCCACGGCAGATGTGGAAGGCGATGGTCACTCCGGGCCGTTGCGCCCCTTCCAGGCAGAAATTTTCGGCGGCTATGGCCTCTTCAAACATCTTGTCCGGGTCTTCGCCTAGGTCGCGCAGGTGCTGGCGCCACTTTGGGTCTACATAATAGCTGTACCGCGGCGCGTCTACCTGAATGTATTGGACCCCCGATTCGACCAGCGCGGCCACTTCCGATTTGATTACTGCGGCGATGTCCCACAGCAATTCGGAGCGGCTGGAATAGACCTGGTCAGTAACGCCGGGCTGGAAGCTGATGGCCGGGAACTGGCCGGGGCTGGGGAGCGTCATCTTGACTGGCCCGGTGGCGTGGGCCTGCAAGAAAGAGAGTTGATGTTCGGTCAGGCTTCGGAGCTTTTGCACCTTGCCGGCTACGACCTGCCGGGTGCCCTGCTCGGCGGGTTCGCCGCCCGGCCCCTGCCAGACCCGCACCACCGCTGGCGTGTCGGTATCGACGAATCCCTCCACCGATTCGATCAGGTCATTCTGAAACCCGGTGCGGCGAAATTCGCCGTCGGTAAAGACTTGCAGACCGGCGGCCCTCTGCCGGGCCAGGGCGTGCAGGATCGCGTTATCCTCAACGGCTCGGAGTTCGCTCAACTCCAAACGCCCTTCCCGAAAGGCGCTCTTGGCCTCTTTGACTTCTGGCGGGCGAAGCAAACTTCCTACGTGGTCGGCGCGGTAGATTCCCGGCATTGCTTTTACTCCTTGAGGCGCTTGCTCAATACCTGAGCAGGAGGACGTTTCCCCGCTCAACCTTACTCCGGCCAGCATCGTCCGTTGCCCATTGTGCTACTGGTCCAAGTATGGTTCACCCCACTTGTTCAGGAAGACCACGTCTGACAGCGGGCCGCGCCTGACCGGGCCCAAGTTGCCC
This sequence comes from Dehalococcoidia bacterium, assembly GCA_965226875.1. Taxonomy (GTDB): domain Bacteria; phylum Chloroflexota; class Dehalococcoidia; order Lucifugimonadales; family UBA3495; genus VXOI01. The sequence goes on from OZ245439.1 coordinate 1,357,500, forward strand.
CTGGGGTAGCCGATGGGCAGGATGGCGTAGGAATGGACGCCCGGCGGCAGGCCCATGATGGCCTCGACTTCCTGCTCGTGGCGCAGGTGTCGGCTGGTTAGGGTTGCGCCCAAGCCCAGGGCGCGGGCGGCCAGCAGCATATTCTGCACCGCGGGATAGATGGACGCACCTGACCACCGTGTGGGTGGCTCCTCACCGTCGTCCTGGCACGCGACAATCCAGACGGGGGCCTCGTGGTAGTGCTCGGTGAGGTATTGCACGGCGTCGTGCTGGCGGCGATAGCGGCCCGGGCTGGAGCCGGGGGGAGGTTCGCTGTTGCGGTAGCGGGGGCCGACAACTTCGTCGAAGGCCTTCTGATACCACTTTTGCACCTGTTCCTTGATGCCCCGGTCCTTGATAACCAGGAACCGCCAACGCTGGTTGGCTCCGCCGTTGGCGGCGCAGGCGCCTGCTTCCAGGATGCGGCGGATCAGCTCATCGGGAACGGGGTCGTGCTTCAGGCGCCGCATGGCGCGGGTGGTGCGAATGATGTCGAACAGGTCGGTTCCGTCGGTCATGGCTCTACCCGGCGTTTTCCGATTCAGATGCCCTTCCCGCTGTGGTCCAGGCCACTCCGTTGCATCTGACTATAAACTCGCCGGCGACGCCGGGCAAGGTATGACTCCAATGGCGGCGGGGCTGAACGCTCATCAGCGTGATGGTCTATAATCCCGGTTGGCAAGCGACTCTACCCATATAGCGGCGAGGCAAATATGCGCTTCGGTTCCTTCGTCTTCCCCGTCAGCCACGAGCCCGAAAACGATTCGGCGGTTATAGACAGCACTCTTGACGAGATTCTGCTGGCCGAGCAAATCGGTATGCACTCGGTCTGGCTCACCGAACACCACTTCGACGGGGCCGCAGCGCACGCCGACCCGCTTGTGTTGGGCGCTGCCGTCGCTGCTCGCACCCAGCGCATCAAAATCGGATTTGCTGTAGTGGAACTGGCCTTCCACCATCCTGTCCGCCTTGCTGTTCAGACCGCCCTGCTGGACAACCTCAGCCACGGACGTCTCATCGTGGGCACCGGGCGCGGCTCCGCCTACAACCATTATGAATACCTGGGCTTTGGTCTGACTATGGAAGACGGCATTGCCCGCCTGGACGAAGCCGAACAACTGATGGTCGCATCGTGGACGGGGGAAGACCTGAAACACCGGGGCGATCATTGGGATGTGGAATTCCCGCGCCTGCGCCCCCGGCCGTACCAGCAGCCCCATCCCCCGCTGGTCCGGGCCTGCATCAGCGAGGAGTCGACGGTCAAAATGGCCGAGATCGGCCGCCCGGTGATGATTGGCATTCAGACGCTGCCCGCCCTCCAATCCCGGCTGGAACGATACCGCGCCACGATGCTGGACGCCGGATTTACCGAAGCGCAAACCGAGGACACCCTGGACCAGTGCTGGGCCTCCCGCGACCTGTTCGTTTCCGACAGCTACGACGAGGCCCTGGAAATCGCCGCCGCCGGATTCGAGCGGGAGCGCACCCATTTCCGCCGCGCACGTGAGCTCTACAACCCAGGGGGATTCCCGCCCCCCGACCCCAACCGGCCGGTTCCTGCCGGCGAGAGTCTGGAGCATTCCTTCATCCTCGGCACCGCGTCCCAGGTGGCGGAACAGGTAGCCGCAATGCGCGACATCGGCGTCCGCAACCTGATGCTCAAGCTGAACACCGGCGAAATGGACACCCACCGAGTGCAGAAGTCGATGCGCCTGTTCGGCGAGCAGGTGATGCCGCATTTCGCATAAGAGCCTGTCTACGATCTTTGCAATATGTTAAGTTGAGGCTGTTACCAGAGGGGGTAATCATGTCTCATTCCTATTCCAGCGACATCAGCCGGGAACAATTTGCCCGGATTCTTCCCTGTTTGGAGTCGGCCCGCCGCCGGACTAAGCCCCGCACCGTGGACCTGTACGACGTTTTCTGCGGGGTGCTCTATCTCCTGAAAAGCGGGTGCCAGTGGCGGATGCTGCCTGCGGACTTCCCGGATTGGCGCACCTGCTACAAGTATTTCCGGCAATGGAGCGAGCGACCCGACCCGGCGAAGTATTCCATTCTGGAGCAGGTCTTAAAAAAAATCGGTTGACGCGGCCCGGCGAAGCAATGGTCGGAAAGAACGGACCAGCTTCTGTATCGTGGACTCCCAGAGCGTCAAGAACACCGACAGCGCCGAGAACAAGGGCTATGACTCGGGCAAGAAGGTGTCTGGAATCAAGCGCCACATCGCCGTGGACACTCAGGGGTTGCCCCATGCGATTCACGTGACCACCGCCAACGTTACCGACCGTGCTGGGGCTTTGGCTATGTTTGACCGGCGCCGGGCCAACCTGAGGCAGGTGCAGAATGTGCTGGTGGATGGGGGATACACCGGGAAACCCTTTGCCACGGCGGTGCAGAGCCTGCTGGGAGCCTCGGTGGAAGTGGTGAAACGCAACGAACTGCACACTTTCGTGGTGCTGCCGAAACGATGGGTGGTGGAGCGGTCTTTCGGCTGGCTGGAGAAGTGCCGCCGCCTCTGGAAGAACTGCGAGAGAAAGCTCAATACCAGTCTGCAAATGGTGGTTCTCGCCTTCGCGGTGCTAATCCTGAAGAGATTGTAAACAGGCTCTAAGGCCGGGAAGGCCGTCTGCCTGACCGTATTTGATCCCTGTATACTCCTCTGAATCCGAATCTCGGGAAATGCAGGACAGCTATGGATACCATCCTACGCAACGCCAGAATTGCCGACGGGCCGGACGCGCCCCTCGTGGATATTGGCATCGCGGGCGGTAGAATCGAGGCTATCGGTCCCGGGCTGAACGCCGAGGGAGAGGAAATCGAACTCGGCGGGACTCTGATTACGCCGGGGTTCATCGAAACCCACATCCATCTGGACAAGTCGTGCATCCTTGACCGAATCTCCTCGCAGCGCGGCGGCCTGAACGAGGCCATTGGAGAGGTGGCCCGCCTCAAGCAGGAATTCACCGCCGAGGACGTTTATCACCGCGCCAAGCGGACGCTGGAGAAGTGCTTGGTCAACGGCACTACCCATATCCGCACCCACCTGGAAGTGGACCCGGTCATCGGTCTGCGCAGCCTGGAGGGCATACTGCCTCTGGTCGAGGAGTTCAGGTGGGCCATAGACATTGAAATCTGTGTCTTTCCTCAAGAGGGTCTACTCAACAACCCTGGAACCGACGAATTGATAGTCGAGGGCCTGCGCCGGGGCTGCCGGCTGGTGGGCGCAGCTCCCTATACCGACACTGACCCCACAGGGCAGATTGATCGCGTGTTTGCCTTGGCGCGGGAGTTCGACACCGACATTGATATGCACCTCGACTTCGGGCCGGACACTGAGTCCTTCGATCTGGACTACGTGTGCGACCTGACGGAACGGCACGGCTACGGAGGCCGGGTGGCCATCGGCCATGTGACCAAGCTCTCCGCGCTGCCGCCGGAGCGACTGCGGGAGAAGGCGTTGCGGTTGGCAGCGGCCGGCGTGGCAGTAACCGTCCTCCCGGCCACCGACCTGTATCTGATGGGGCGGCACCAACAGCATTCTGTGATGCGGGGTGTGGCTCCGGTGCACCGGCTGCTGCGCGAGGGCGTGAACTGCTCGCTGTCCACCAACAACGTGCTGAACCCCTTTACTCCCTTCGGGGACTGCTCGCTGGTGCGGATGGCCAACCTCTACGCCAACATCTGCCAGGTGGGAGACCCCGGCGACATTGCGGAATGCTTCGAGATGGTGACGACCCGGCCCGCCCGGCTGATGCGCCTGCCAGATTACGGCATTGCCGTGGGGCAGGTCGCCGATATTGTAGCCCTGGACTGCGAAAGCAGGGCCGCGGCGGTGTCGGAAGTCGTCTCTCCCATCATGGGCTTCAAGGCCGGGCAGCGCACCTTCACTCGTCCGTCCGCAATGATAGAGCTGCCAGTGGAGGGAACCCGTGTCTAGCTCGCTGCCATTCGGCCCGCCCGACGATCCATTGGGCGCATTCTGCCGGGAGAACCACGCAGCCATCAGCGGCTCGGGGGTTGGCCCGTTGGCGGGCCTGACCTTTGCCGCGAAGGATGTTTTCGACATCGCCGGAAGCCGCACCGGCTTCGGCAATCCGGCCTGGCTGGATTCCCACCCGCCTGCCGCGTCCACCGCTCCGGCGGTGCAGCGCCTGCTCGACGCCGGAGCCGACATGGTGGGCAAAACCATAACCGACGAATTGACCTACAGCCTCAGCGGGCAGAACGCCCACTACGGAACGCCGGTGAACTCCGCCGCGCCCGGACGCATTCCCGGCGGCTCCTCCAGCGGCTCGGCGTCAGCGGTGGCCGGTGAGCTGGTGGACCTGGCCCTCGGAACCGACTGTGGCGGGTCGGTGCGGCTGCCTGCCAGCTACTGCGGCATCCTCGGAATTCGCCCCAGCCACGGGCGGGTCTCCGTCGAAGGCGTCGCGCCGTTTACTTGGAGCTTTGACGTGGCTGGCTGGTTCGCCAGGGATGCCGACGTGTTCGCGGCAGCCGGACGGGCGCTGCTGGACGACGAGGACGAGCCTGCTCCAGCGAGGCGCTTGCTTTATGCCGAAGACGCTTTCGGAGTGGTGGACCAGGAGGTGGCCGGCGCTCTTACCCCGGCGGTTAATCTGGCGTCTGATACCATTGGCAGCCGGGTTGACGTAATAGTCAGCCCCGACGGGCTGATGGGGTGGTACGAAACCTTTCGAGTCATCCAGGCTTGGGAGATATGGTCGAACCACGCCGCATGGATAGCGGAGGCAAAGCCGGACTTCGGCCCCGGAATCCGTGAGCGGCTGGAGTGGGCGTCAAGGGTTACGGAGCAGGAGGCGGCAGCAGCCCGTTCCCGCCGGGCGGCCATCGTGGAGCGAATACGCGGCCTGTTCAGCGAGGGAGATGTCCTGTGCCTGCCCACATCTCCCCGCGTCGCGCCGCCAGTGGACGCGCCGCCGGACGATCTGGAAAACCGGGTGCGAGCCCAGGCCATGAGCCTGCTCTGCATCGCGGGACTGGCCGGGCTCCCCCAGGTCAGCCTGCCCCTGGCGACCCTGGACGGTCTGCCCCTCGGCCTCTCGCTGGTCGGCCCGTGGGGAACCGACAGCCAACTGTTGTCCTTGTCCCGCCGCATTATGCAACGGGTTTGACGGGGAGGGTCTGATGGGGATCCCCCTGGATTTATTGGACCAAGCTATGGTGTTTCTGCCCCGCTTGGCCTGCTAGTCGCGGAACTGGGGCATCACCTTTTCGCTTAGAAGCTTCATTGACTTGGCGGTCTTTTCGGGCGACATTAGGCCCCGGTTGGTGAGCATCAGGTTGCGAATCCCCGCATCGCGCATCTGGGCCAACTGCTCGGCGACCCTTCGGGGACTGCCGATGACGTTTTCAGCGGCGTCCGGGTCAGGAGTTGCGGCGTACCCCTCGGGGCCCATGGGCGGGGTCTGGCGCTCCATCGGGTATTCGGCGGGGTTCCATCGGGTGCGGTAAGCCTCCATCTTCGTGAAAGCGTCGAACTGGGCGGGGAGAAACTCCTCCATGGCCTGCTCGTCCGTCTCGGCCAAGTGCATCTCCCGCCAGACCCATATCTGGTCGAGATTTCTTTCTATGGCCGCCTCGTCGAAACCCGCCGTCTCCATAGCTTCCCGGTATATCCTGATGCTCCTGGCTGTGGCGCTGGTGGAACGGCCCCGCAGCAGCACGGGACGGCCTATGCGCCCCATCTCCCTGATAGAATCCTCGTTAAGACAGGCCCGGGCCAGGCGCGGATGAGGCTTCTGGTAAGGCCGGGGCCGCACCGACGGAAAAGATACCTGGTAGTGCTTTCCCTTGAATTCCAGGTTGTCGGTGGTCCAGGCCTTGACCAACAGTTCCTCGGCCTCTTCCATCTGCTCCACGCCCAAGTCCGGGTTGGAGCCGAACCCGATATATTCGTAGGCGTTGTAGTTGGACCCTTTCGCCGTTCCGACTATCAGGCGTCCTTGACACAGGTTGTCCAGCAGCGCTGTCTGAATGGCTACCCGCACCGGGTTGTGCAGCGGCAGCTCCAGAATGCCAAACCCCAAATCGACCCTGCTGGTCTTGACTGCCAACGCGCTGGCGAACACCAGAGGGTCGCCGTAGACGCATTCCCCGGTGAAGTAATGCTCGGCGATCCAGATGGCGTCGAACCCCAACGCTTCGGCCAGCTCGGCCTCTGCCAGGCATTCCTGAATGGCCTGATAGTCGCGGGAGTCGTCGAACTTCATTGGGTAGAAAAAGTGGCCGAAGCGCATTCTGCCTCCAGATGTGTACCTTAGCATTGCCTGGCCGTCATTCCATCGTCTTGGCGTCGGGCAGGCCCAGCATGAATTGGCCGTGGTTTTCGTAGGCGGTGTCGCTGACCATCTGGTGCTGCGCTCCCGCGTTGATGTCGCGGAGGCATCGCTGCAATACGCTCGACTCGAAAAGCGCCGCGCCCCCGGCGAACCGGAACGCCTGTGATACCACGTCGGCGGCCACGTCGGTCGAGTAGGTGCAGACGCTGCGCATCTGGGCCTGCAAGGGAGGGGAAGGGGGATGGCCGTCACACACAACCCGCCACGCCTCTTCCAGTATCTCGACGTTCAACGCTCTGGCCGCCCGCAGCCGAAGGTCGCTCTCGCTGAGCATACGCTGGAATGCAGGCCGACGCGCCAAGGGATTGACCGAGGTGTAACCCCGCGTCTTGGACGCTCCCACCTCTATCACTGCGGTCAAAGCCCGGCGTCCCACGCCTAGAGCGAAGGCCGAGTGCTCGTTGGTGACGAAGCCCGGCCTGCCCAGCCGGTACATCGCCCCGCCCCTGAGCGGCTCCGTTAAGGACACGTCATAGGCGAACCTGTAGGGCACGAACAGGTCTTTGACGGAGAAGTCGCAGCTTCCGGTGCCGCGAAGCCCTATCACCTGCCAGTTGTCGTGAATCTTGACATCTGAAGTGCGTATTGTGGCCCGGATTTGGGGCGGATAGTCCACGTCTTCGGATACTACGCGGGCGCCGGCGGAAATCCAATCCGAGTGCCGGACGCCGCTGGCGAAGGACCAGCGGCCGTTCAGGAGGTATCCGCCTTCCACAGGCACGGCATTGCCGAAGGGCGCGAAGACCCCCGCTGTCTTGGGAGGCTTGCCTTCTGCAAAGATTTCTTCAATGGCGTCGTCGGGCAGGAAGGCGCCCACGCCTCCCAAACTGGCCGCGCCGATCATCAGGCACCAACCCGCCGAGGGTTCTATCTCGCTGACCGCTTCCAGCACGTCGAGCTGGGTCACCAGGTCGGCTTCGGCGCCCCCGAGGACGCGGGGCAGCTTGAGCCGAAGCAGCCCCGACTCATAGAGAGCGTCCACCGAGGCCTTGGGCAGAGTGCCGGTCTCTTCCCCTTCCTGTGCGCCGGCTTCCAGCGTGTCGCGCACACTCTCCACGGCGTCCATCAGGGCCCGGCGATTCTCGTGTCTTTCCGCTGGAAAAGGCTTCATGTGGTTCACGCTGCCGTAGTCCGACGGCTCCCTATCCCTCTACTTTCGGGATGACATCCTGGACCAGCACGTCCATGGAGTCCAGCAGTTGTTGCAGACTGCCGCAGCCGTTGAAGTTTATCTGAAACTCCTCCAGGCCCGCCTCCTGACGGTAGCGTTTCATGTCTGACGCAACCTGTTCCGGGCTGCCCTGGCCGGTGGGCCGGTCGCTGCCGTTGCCGGAACTCCCGGTGATGTGGCTGAAGTTGACCCGGAAGCTCATGCGGGTGCGCGGCGGCTCTTTCCGCTCTATCTCGGCGCACACATCGTGCAGGTATGCCTGGTTGCTGATCAAGTTGGACAGCGGCGTCGGCGTAGGCTGCCACACATCGGCGAACCGGGCAGCGCGCCGCAGGGAAGGCGGCCCCGACCCGCCGATCCAGACGGGAGGATGGGGCTGCTGGAGCGGCTTGGGGCTAACGTGCATATTGTCGAAGGAGAAGAAGCGACCGTGAAAAGTCGTGGGACCCGGCTTCCAACACGCCTGCCACAGGCGCAGATACTCGGTGGTGCGCGCCCCGCGCTCGCGGTACGGCACGCCGAGAGCGTTGTATTCCGCCTCGCTCCAGCCCGCTCCCACGCCGGCGATCGCGCGTCCGCCGGACATCTGGTCCAGCGTGGCCACCATCTTGGCCGTCACAATCGGGTTGCGGTAAGGCATGATGAGCACCGAAGTCCCCAGCCGTATTCTGGATGTCCGAGCCGCGACGTATGAAAGCACCATCAGCGGGTCATACACGTTGCGCCAGGGAGCGCTGCGCGGCGAATCATCCACGATTACGTGGTCGTTGACGAACAGGGCGTCAAACCCCAGTTCCTCGGCCTTGACCGCCGTTTCGACGATGGCCTCCGTGGTGGCGGGGAACCCCAGGTAGTCAGCGTTGGGAAGTCGGAAGGAATAAACCGGCATACGCTCTCCGCATATCGCGCAGTCTTTTTAATTCTCCCACTCCCGTGAGGGAAATGGCTGGGGTGAGGGGAATTGACGGGAGTGGACAATGGTCGCCCACCACCTGGGACATCCCTACCCTAACCCTCCCCCGGAGGGAGAAGGAACAATTACAAAGGCCCTGCCGCATATTGGACGTTGCTTTACGGGGATTATCATAGGGTCTGCTATTACTTGATACAACCACTCACTACCGTTGGGATCCTATGATTGTCCCTCTCCCTTGAGGGTGATGGCGAAACCTTGGAATGACACAATGTTCGCTCTCTGCCGGGTACGGTCCCACCGTAGCCCTCCCCCGAAGCTGGGGGAAAGTAATTGACGCTGATGCCGCCGGGCTATGGTGCATTCAGCACACCGTCGGCCATTTCCAGCCGCCTGTCTCCCGCCTCGGCCAGGGTCAGGTCATGGGTGGCCACGATCACGGTGGTGCCTTCGGCAGAAATTTGGCGCAGTAATCCAGCGATGGCCCGAGCAGTGGTGGTATCCAGCTCCCCGGTCGGCTCGTCGGCGAAAACCACTGCGGGATTTGTGACCAACGCCCGGGCGATGGACACGCGCTGCTGCTCGCCCCCGGAAAGCTCGTAGGGCCGGTGTTTGGCCCGCGGCCCCAGCCCCACCGATTCCAAGGTTTCCATGGCCCGCCTACGCCGTTCCCGCCAGGAAATGCCCATGATGTGCAGCGGCAGTTCCACGTTCTCTTGAGCCGACAGCAGCGGCATGAGGCCAAAGGATTGAAAGACGAACCCGATTTTGCTTCGGCGCAACGCCATCAATTCCCTTTCGGGCAGCCGCGACAGGTCTTCTCCCAAGAACATCGCCGCGCCGCCGGTGGGCCGGTCCAGACCCGACAGCAGGTTGAGCAGGGTGGTCTTGCCGGAGCCGGAGCGTCCCGTAAGCACCAGAAGTTCGCCGGCGGCCACCTCCAGGTCCACGCCGTTTACCGCCCAGACAGTTGAGCCTCCGCTCTCGAAGGCCCGGCTGAGAGAGGAGGCTGAAATTATAGGGTCGTTCATTCCGATGTCCCCCTTTCCCTGCCGGAATCGCCCTCGCTGGGACTGAGGGTGATCCGCCCGTCTTCCAATTCAAGACGGGCCAGGCCGCGTCCCCGGAATCGCTCAGCGTACTCTTGGGGCAACTGCAAGCGCCCGGCCTCGTCGACCACCAGGAACTCGTCCTCGGTGCGTGAGCCGTCGCGCTGGTACGAGGCGATGGAAAATGTCTCGGAGCTGATGCGCCCGTCGCGGATATGCACCACCCGGTCAACGAACTGCGAGACTCCGGGATAGTGGGATACGATGATGACGGTGACTCCGAAGTTGCGGTTCAGGGTGCGCAGCATCTCGAAAACCTGGATCGCGGTGGCGGTATCCAGTTCTCCGGTGGGTTCGTCGGCCAGGAGCATGGGAGGCTGGTTGGCCAGGGCGACGCCGATGGCGGCCCGCTGTTGCTCCCCTCCGGAGAGCTGATGGGGCATACGGCCCGCTTTGTCGCCGATGCCCAGCGCCTCCAGCAACTCCTGCGCCCAGGTGTGGCGGTGGCCGCCGGGCAGTCCGGCCAGGGCCATCGGCAACTCGACATTGTCGGCGACGCTCAAGTAGGGTAGCAGGTTCCTGCCTGTGGCCTGCCAGACGAATCCCACGTCCTGGCGGCGATACTGTACCAGACTCTGTTCCGATATGTTCAGAAGATCCCGCTGACCTACCCTGACCTCACCGGCCGACGGCCTGTCCAACCCGGCCAGGATGTTGAGCAGGGTACTCTTGCCGCTGCCGCTGGCCCCGACGATGGCAATTAACTCACCCGTTTCGACGGTCAGGTCCAGCCCTCGTAGGGCCACCACTTCCAGGTCGGCCCGCTTGTAAATCTTGAAAAGGTCCCGGCACACGACGAAGGGTCCGTGTCCGTCGTCGTCGGCCGCGCTGCGATACCCAATTTGTGAGTCCATTCCTGCCCTTATTCTCCCATGCGGAGGACCTGATGGAGTTGGAGTTTGCCGGTCTGCCAGGTCACCCCCAACCCGCACAGACCGGTCACCGCGGCCAGGATAACGTAAGATACCAGCAAGCGCCGCCAGTCGGTAGTGAACACCAGCGAGGGAGTGACACGCGCTCCCTTTTCGACCACCTCCATGAGAGGCAGCAGGCTGGCTCCAAGCAGCCAGCCCAAGAGCGTACCCAGTCCCACCCCAGAGATTACCATGACGAACAGGCTGGCCCAAACAACCCTTTGCATCTCCCCCCGGGACGTGCCCAGGGTGCGGAGCAGGGCGAACTCAGTCTGCCGCTCCTTGGCGTCCAGGTGGGAGAACAGCATCAGACCCGACGCGCTGGCCAGGGCCACGGCCAGGAACATCAAGACCAGCAACGCGCCCCACCCGGCGTTTACCAGCGGCTGCTCCACACGCAGGGCCACCAGCGTGGGCGCGTGCAGCACTTTCCGTATAGCCAGCCCTTCTTCACGCAACGCCTCGGTGACCGGCTCGGCGTCTATGGATGCGCCGTCTCCAGACAGCCACAGCTCATTGACCCCGCGGGGCGGGCGCGGGCTGTACCGTTCGGTCGAGCGAACAAATCGGGCAAGGTCCACCACCGCAAAGGGCCGCTCGCCGGGGTCAAGGGTTGGGAAAAACTCGACCTCCCCAGCCACCTCCAGCAGCAGCGCATAAGTGGACATACCGAGAATGACGGTGTCCCCCACTTGGGCGTCAGCCACTTTCAGAAACTCGGAACTGACCAGCGCCGGTAGTGTGTCGTCGGGGCCACCGGCCCTGATGCCGGTCAGCCCCACCCCTCCGGGTGCCCAGCTAAACCTGCTGGTAACGTCAAACTCCCCTTCGGCGGCGGCGCGGCTGGCTTCCAGCGAATAAAGACCGGGCTTGCGAAAGTCTTCAATAACCGTCCACCCGTCAGCGGACCGGAAATCATGGACCAACGATTCGCCACCCGGAGTCACTGTTTCCAAACGCCCGAGGAACACCGCGCCACCGTCGTTTTCCTGCAGGCGGCTGCGCACCGAGAAGGACAGCAGCTCGAAGGGGGGCTTGAGGTCCGGCGCCGGGGGCTGTCCCCGGAACCCGTCATCGCTCACTCCCACGGAGGACAGGTCAAGAGCCAGGCGGGACCACTGGGGGCTATTCATCTCGCCCACCAGTGAGTCGACAACCTGCCCTTCCGAGTCCCGGAGCCGCGCCCAGATGCCAATGTACTGCGCCGAACCGCCGGGCCGGGCCCACAGCGCCAGGGCCGTGGCGTCGGCAGGCAGCGGGATACCGTCGGCCTCCGGCGCAGAATGTGACCCGGACGGGCCGGACTTCAGCACCTGCGACAATTCGCTCAGAGAGCGACCGCCGGCGAAGTCATCCCGAAACCAAGAGACATCGGAAATCGCGTCTGAGTCCACCGCCAGGAGCGTGCCGGAGGTACTGAAGCCCGTCGTCGTAAGATAGGCGGAAGAACGATACACGTCGGCACTGGCCCCAACGCCCTCGACCCCCCCTAGCCCATCGAGGATGGCGGACGGCCCTTGGGCGCGGTTCCAACCGCCGTGTTGCAGGCGCAGGTCGGCCCCTGCGGCGTATAGCGCCCGCTCCTGCTGGCCGCGCTCCAGCGTTGCCGAGAAGGCGCTGCCCATCACGCCGAGGGCCGTGGCAAGCATCACCAGCACAATCAGCATCGCGGGGGTCATGGGGTCTCGCGCCAGGTGCCGCAGCACGTGCAAGAGCCAGATTGGCCCCAAAGGCTCGGCCAGACGGGCCAATACCGCCGCCGCCAGGGGAAACAGCCGCAGCACTATCAGCCCGGCAGCCGCCAGTCCCAAGGCTGGCCCCAGCAGCAGGCTATAGTCCACGGTTAGCTCGCGGCTGCCCAGGGACTGCACCAGGAACGCCCCCCGGCTCTGAAGCTGCCACCAAACGACGCCAATAAGGGCCAGGAGGGCCACATCCAGGTAGTAGCGGTGCAGCAGGGTGGTCGTGGGGGGGCGGGCGCTGGCCTGCCGGGATTCGATGTTGCCCCGGCGGGCGGCGGCCAGCGTTGCCACTGTGAATACCACAACGGCCAGTCCTCCGCCGACCATTCCGAGAAGGAATGCGTTCATGGACACCCCAGCGGGCACTCCGGCGAAGTCACCGGACGCGCCGCTGAGCCGGAAGAAAATTACGCCCAGCAGCTTGACCACTCCCAAGGCCACGAAGGGGCCGGCGATAACTGCAGGAACAGCCAGCAGCAACCCCTCGCCCAGCCCCAGAACGCCAAGCTGCCAGGCTGTTGCGCCCCGGCTGTTGAGCAGGGCGAATTCACTCGAACGGGACCTCACTATCAGGCCCGCCACCAGCGCCAGATAGTAAATCAGAATGCCGGTCACCAGGAAGAGCATGAGCAACAGCGGCAGTCGGGCCAGAAGTAGCTGCTCCTCGAAGTTTCTGAGCAGCGTGTCCAGCCTTATGGAGTAGCTGGAATTTTTCAGACCGGTAGAGACCGAGTGCTCGACTCGGGCGAGAATGGCCTGCACTTCCTCCACGTCGTCCGCACGCATTTTCTCCCGGTCGGAAAAGAAGTACCAGGTAGTATCGGTATACAGCTGGGGGTAGACGCCCAATACCCGGTCAATCAGCGCGGTCTCGCCGGTGAAGAGAGGTATCAGGGTCCAGCGGTCGTCCTTTCTGCTGGAAGCCGACGAGAGCCCGTACCAGAACTCCTCGGAAGGGTTCATCACCTCGAATATGGCGGCGATGCGCACTTCCATCGGCGGGGAATCGTCGGCGGAAGTTGCCGGGATGACCTCCATGACCTCCCCAATGCCGAGCCTCAGCAACTCCGCTCCCAGCCGGTCAACCGCCACGTCAACCGGCTCTCCCGGCGTCCCCGTGCCTTCTGGCCAGCGTCCCTCCAGCACTTGAATGCGCTCCGGGAGGCCGGTGAGGTGTACGATAGGCCCCCGGGGCCTGGTATCCCTGTCCACCTCCAGGTGAGGACGTCCCTGGAAAAAGAAGGTGGCCGTTTCGAGGTACCGCGAATGCTCCTTCAGATAGGGGCGGAAAGGTTTCGCCACCTGCTGCTCTACAAAGTCTTTCCTGGCCTGAAAGGCCCGGCGGCGGCCCTCGCTATCCGGCGGGTCGTCCCGGCTGCTGTAGGAGCGCACCAGGAAGTTGGTATCCTCCGGCTCCGCTCTCGCCAGCGCCTCGCGCAGCGCGGCGTTGGCCAGCAGGTCGGAGAAGATAACGCCGCTAGACATCAGGGCGACGGCCAGCAATATGCCGCCGAACAGCACTGCCTCCAGCCTCCAGCCGGTAACGGCGCGGCGGACGGCCATGACGTAGGCGAATCTCAACAGCGAAACCATGCGGCTAGACCCCTTCCCGGAGCACGTCGACGGGGCTGAGGCGCCGCGCCAGCAACGCTCCCAATATCACCGATGCTGTCACCGCTGCCGCCAGCCCGGCCAGCACCGAGGCGAGCAGGACGATGTGGATCTGAGGAATCATGGGCGGCACCGATTCCGCGCCCGTATGCGTCAGGTCCAGCAATTTCACCAGTTCCAGCCCGGGCCAGTAGCCGATGGCCGCGCCTGTGGCAATCGCCACGCCTGCCATCAGCCATCGTTCCACCGCCAGCGAGAGTAGGAGTTGACGCGAGGACAGCCCCAACGCCCGCGCCACTGCGGTATCCACGCGCCCGGCCCGCACCGAAGACGCGCTATAAAGCAGCAGGACGGTCGCCACGGCCAGTCCGATTCCGGCCATGCTCAGGCCGGTCAGCCCGTCCCAGCCCCCTCCGGCTAGGGGATTGATGGAGGCGCGAGCCGCCGCCGCGCGGCGGCTGGTGACGGAAGCGAAAGCGGGCAGCTTGGCTGCCAGTTCGTCCATCACTGCCTCCGTATCGTGTCCCGGGTCGAGGGACAGCCAAATTTCCTGTGGAGAAGTATTCAGGCTTCCGGACGGCAGGAGCCGAAGATAGGAGAGATAACCGTCGAGGTCCAGTAACAGGAAGGGCCGCCGGAAATTGGTAACCGTGGGAAACAGGTCGGTCACTCCCACCACCTCGACAGGAATGGAAGAGCGTCCCTGCCCGATGCGCAGGAATTGCCCGGGATACAGACCCGCTCCTCCAATGGCCGGGAGCGGCAGAGGCACCGGCGAGAGGTGAATGCCCCGCTGTTCGCCGCTGAATGGTTCCGTCCATGAGAAAGTCAGGCCCGCAGCCCCCCCGCCCGGCGGCCCTTCCAACCCGTTGGCTGCGCCCGGCGCCGGTTCCAGCCCGTCGGGGATGCCTGCGGCGGTTCCCAAGGGCATCCACTGGCCTGGAGTGTCGAAATCTTCCACCACCATGCCATCCTCGGGGAGCATCGCTCCGAATACTGTAAAGTCGTCGACATGGATGCGGCCCGCGGTCACTTTTACGAAGGAACTGGTAGTGAAGAAAATCGCCGCCAAAGACCACTGCTGTTCAGATTCGGCAATCCTTGCGGGCAGGTCGCCGCCGAAGAATCGCCAGTCGCCGTCGGCATCGTCATCCGGTCCGCCGAACCCACCCAGCGACACGTTCCCGTAGCGTCCGCCGGAGTCTGTCATTCTCGCCCAGACGTTGATACTGGCTTGCAGGTCGTGGTTTTGCAGGTCTCCCGTTTCCAGCCATATCCCGATTCTTTCCGCGCCCTGCGGCAGAGGAATGCCGAAACCCTCGCCCGCTAGGTCGGTGCGTGGCGTAGCTATCAGGGCAGACAACTCCTCTAGGGTAACGTCTGCGAAGTCCTCCCGGAACCAGGCGGTCTGGGCCAGCGACTGCGGGTCGGCGGCTATCAGCGAAGTGGACACGCTGGTATGCCCCTCAATTAGGCTTACCGAGTCGCGCAATAAGAGCGTTGCAGACCGTACGCCCGGTGTCTGCGCCAACTCATCGGCAATGCTGACCCTGACCCCCGGCCCGGAAATGGCGACTTCGCCCCCTACCCGGTAAAGGGCCTGGTCGCTCTGGCTCCGGGACAGGCTGGACTGGAAAGTGGCTCCAAACACTCCCAGGGCAGCGGCCAGCATCAGCATTACGGCCAGCGACGATGGCAGGACCGGGTCCCGGGCCAGCCGCGCCAGCGTGACCGAAGACCACCCCGGCCCGACCCGCATACACAGCCAGACAGCCAGGCGAACCAGCAGGGGGAGCGCCCTCATCAGCAAGAGCGCCGCCGCCAGCAGCCCCAGAACCGGCCCCAGGATCAGAGCGGGGTCCAGGTCCAGGCCCCGCGTCTCGAAGGAACGCGACACGAACCCTTCCCGCTCTTGGAACTGCCACCAGACCAGCCCAACAGCGAGGACAGCCATAATGTCGAGGTAATAGCGATGGAAAAAGGAGACCGCCGGAGGTCGGGAGCGGCTGGCCATGGCATCGGCCACCCCCGTCCGTGCCCGGCCTGCGGCGGACGCGGACAATACCACCAAGGACAGGACTGCCCCAATTGTCCCCATCCGGAAGGCATCGCCGGATAGTACGACTTCGATAGGGCCGCCTCCCACATCGCCGAAAGTGGGCAGAAGCAGGAAACGGACGATCAGCCAGGCCAGCGGCGGGCCGATGGCTATGGCAGCCAGGGCCAGGACTCCCTCGGCCAGCAACAGCACCCCGCAGACCTGGAACACGCTGGCCCCCCGGCCCCGCAGGAGACTCAACTCGTCGGCCTGGCCGCGGCCCAGGATGCTGGCAAGCAGCGCCAGAAAATACAGTAATACAATCACAACCAGGGATACGAACACGTAGACCGGCACCTTGGCCAGCGTCAGGTCCCGCTCGAATTCGTCAAGGGTAAGGCCCAGCCTGCTGAGAACAAAGGTGCGGGGATATATCTTATTCAGGTCGGTTTCGAGGCCATCCAGTGCTTCCTGGGTCGCGTCCACAGCGTCCGCGGTAATCACCGACGGGTCAACGAAAACGTTGAAGCCGAAGTCTCCGACGGCTATGGGAAAGCGTCGGCCCAGCACTTGCCGGAAGTCATCTTCGGTAATATAGGCCGGAATGACCAGAATCTCCCCCACGGTCTGGGGGCTGAATTGATGGGGCAGACCCATCCAGTATTGGTCACGCGGATCAATGGGAGCGGCCACCCCGACAATGTTGATGACTATGCGCTCCTCCGGCGCAGTTCTGAAAGGAGTGACGAACACCCGGGTGCCTACTTCGTACCCCATGTCGTTGGCGACCCGGTCACCGATGACGGCCTCCAGCTCAACCCCGTCCTGCCCCACCGTCCCTCTTCCCTGCGGCCAGTTACCTTCCAGAAGGCGGGAGTGCTCGGCAAATCCGGTCATGAAGAAGAGCCTCCCCGACGGCGAGCCCAAGGGAGGCGGCTGCTGCGAGGGGTTGATGGTGAGTGGCATACCGGCCTGGGTGCGGCCGAACCGCTGCTGCCCCGACTTCAGGGTCCCGATTCTACGCTCAATCGCTTCCTCGGCAACTCCGCGAAGCTCATCGTAATCTTCCGGCCCAAGGGGGCGGTTCTGGGCCAGGATCTGGACGTGCAGCGCTGTCGGCGACTGGGTGAACAGGGCATGACGCACCCCGGCCTCCGCCAGCGCCTGCGAATAAAGCGCGGTGGCGCTCAACAGCGTTACGGCGGCCAAGATGCCCATGGCGGTTACGGCGGTCAGTCCCCACGCTCTGCGCAAGCGCCGCCGCATCACCCATAGCGATAGACGGAATAGCTGGATCATGGGAGGGATTATATAGGCCCGGACACCATATCGCTCCCACTTTCCCTAATTTCCGGCGTGGAGCTGAGGGGGGAAGGAAATGAGCAGGGAATCGCCCGGAATTCGGGTCCGGGAAGAGGGCAGGGCGATGCCAGTGTTCCTCCGTTGTGGATAGCCCCGTCGTCCCCGAGGCTGTCGATGGGCCTAGGCTGGCCGAAATCGACAATCAAAAAGCCGTAGCTCAGTAAAAACCGTAACTCAGTACAGGTGGCAAGATACGAAATGATTGGGGGATACTTCCTTCAGCTCCGGCTCCTCTTCCGAGCAGTGCCGCATTACAAAGGGGCAGCGGGGATTGAAACGGCAGCCCGGCGGAATGTTCAAGGCACTGGGAACCTCGCCGGCGATGGTTTCCTCCTCCTGCTCCTCGTCAGGGCTGGCGGGCAGGGCGGCCGCGAATAGCGCCCTGGTGTAGGGATGCTGGGGATTCTCGCACAATTCCTGGCTCTCGGCCAGCTCGACAATCTTGCCTAGGTACATCACGGCGATGCGGTGGCTCATGTGAGCCACGGTCGCCAGGTCGTGGCCGATAAAGAGGTAGCTCACACCCAGTTCCTGCTGAAGCTCTTCAAGCAGGTTGATAATCTGTGCCCTGATGGATACGTCGAGGCCGGAAACCGGCTCGTCCAGCACGATGAGCCGTGTCTCGGTGGCCAGGGAGCGGGCGATGGCGATGCGCTGGCGCTGCCCGCCGCTGAACTCGTGCGGAAAGAGCGTGGCCATGTCGGGCTGAAGACCCACCAGCCGCATCACCTCGCCAACGCGGTCGCTTATGGCGCTCCGCGACAGGCTGGTATGAATCTCCAGCGGCTCAGAGATGATGTCTCGCACCCGCATACGGGGACTAAGGGAACTGAAGGGGTCCTGGAATACGACCTGCACCGAGCCGCGATAGGTCTTTAGGTCGGCCCCCTTTAGCTTGGTGGCGTCCCTGCCCTCGAAGTTGATTTCCCCTTCCGTCGGCGGCTCCTGGAGCAGCACGAGCTTGGCCGTGGTGGTCTTGCCGCAGCCTGACTCGCCGATGACGCCCAGCGTCTCGCCGGGGAATATCTGGAAATTCACGCCGTCTACGGCCTTGACGAAAGCGCTGGGACGCCAGGGCAGCATTCCGTTGTTGACGGGGAAGTATTTTTTCAGGTCCTTGACCTCAAGAAGCGGCTCGGCCAACTTGCAACTCCTTCTGTCCGTCCAGCAGCCAGCAGGTGGCCTGCCATCCTTCTCCGGGGGCGTACATCGGGGGTTCATCCACCTTGCAGCGGTCCATCGCCTCGGCGCAGCGAGGATGGAAGTAGCACCCCCCGGGCAGGGAGGCCAGATTGGGCGGCTGGCCGGGTATGGCGTACAGCGGCTCCTTGCTCCCGATTTTGGGGATGGAGCCAAGGAGGGCGCGGGTGTAAGGATGCTGCGGATTGCGGAAGATTTCCTTCACGTCTCCCTGCTCCACTATCCTGCCCGCGTACATCACGGCTAGCTTGTCGCACATCTTGGCGACGATGCCTAGGTTGTGCGTAACAAATATCAGCCCCACCTTCGTCTCCCGCTGTATGTCTCGCAGCAGGTTCAGGTATTGGGCCTGAATGGTGACGTCCAGGTTGGTTGTCGGCTCGTCGGCGATGATCAGCCGGGGGCCGCCGGCCAGGGCAATGGCCCCCACGATGCGCTGGCGCATACCGCCGCTCATCTGATGGGGATACTCTTTCATCCTGGTTTCGGGCGACGGGATGCGGACCGAACCCAGCAGGCTCCTGACCCGTTCCCTCAGCGTGCGGCCGCGCATATTTTGGTGATAGTAGGCCGGCTCGCCCACCTGGGTCATGATGCTAAAGAGCGGGTTCAGAGAGGCCATAGGGTCCTGAAGGATCGTGGCGATCTTGTTGCCCCTGATCGTGCGCATCTCCCCGATGCTTTTCTGCACCAAGTCTTCGCCGTCGAACTCGATGCTCCCTTCGACGATTCGGCCTGCGGGCGGCAGCAGGCGAACGAGAGAGAGGCAGGTCGTGGTCTTGCCGCAACCCGACTCCCCGACGAGGCCCATGGTTTCGCCTTCTTCCAGCGTGAAATCAATGCCGTCAACTGCCTTCACCACCCGCGTGCCACGGAAGGTGAAGAAGTGGGTCTTGAGGCCGGACACCCGAAGCAAGGGTGGCATACGGCCCTCCTTATTTTACTCGGTCTAAAGATTCCGCAACTGCGGGTCCAGTCTTACCCTGAGCCAGTCGCCCATTATCTGCGTCGCCAGCACCACCAGCATGATGGCCAGGCCGGGGAAAACGGTCAGCCACCACTTGCCGGTGAGCAGGGTCGGGCGGGCCTCGGACAGCATGGAACCCCAGGCCGGAGCGGGGGGCGGCACTCCCACTCCCAAGAAACTCAAGGAGGCTTCGGAGATAATCACCACGCCGATGGTCAGGCTGGCCAGCACCAGGGTCGTGTTCATCACGTTGGGCAGGATGTGGCGAACCATTACCCGGAGTTTGCTGGCTCCAGCGACTTCCGACAGACGCACGAAATCGCGTTCCCTGAGAGTCAGCACCTCACCACGTATGACCCGGGCGTACCTGGTCCAGAACACCGCTCCCAGAATGATGACGATGTTCCACATACTCGGCCCCACGAGCACCGCTAGGAAGATGGCGAAGATTAATGCGGGTAGCGCCAGCCATGCGTCAGTGAAACGCATGATAATGGTGTCCACCCATCCGCCCAGGTAACCCGACAGCACACCCATCGAGGTGCCTATAGAGCCGGCGACAAGGGTTCCTACGATGCCCACGATGATGGACACTCGGCTTCCGTGAATAAGCCGGCTGAACACGTCCCTGTTCTGGAAGTCAGTTCCCAGAATTGCGTTCCAACTGCCCCCCTCCATCCAAACCGGAGGCGCGAAAAAGTCGGTATCCTCCAAGGGCAAGGTGGGATCGTGTGGAGCGATTAAGTTGGCGAAAATGGCGACCGCCAGGAGCAATGTGAGAATGAGCAAGGCCAGCAGCGGCATCTCCCGGGCCAAGCGGAACCCGCTCTTTAGAATATCGGCCGTCCGGTCCGCCCTCTCAACAGCAGCTATAGTAGCCATATTGTCTTCGTCCTATCTCGTCAGCCGGATTCTCGGATCTATGTAGGCATACAGGATGTCCACCACCAAATTGGCAATCACAATCATCACTCCGATGATGATGACCGCGCCCTGAACCAGTGGGAAATCCCGTTGGAAGATGCCGGAGAAGAGCAGGTTGCCAATGCCGGGCCAGGCGTAGATAACCTCGATCACCACCGCCGTATTCAGTAGCAGCACCAAGTACAGACCCGCCCAAGTCAATACCGGGATTAAGGCATTCTTGAAGGCGTGTTTGGCAACGACGACGTATTCCGGGAGCCCCTTCAGCCGGGCCAGTTTGATGTACTCGCTGCCCAGCACCTCCAGCATACTGGAGCGCGTAAGGCGCATGAAGGATCCGGCGAAGTACCACCCCAAAGCCACAGAAGGCAAGACGAGATTGCTGATCCCCCCCTTCCCGGCCACCGGGAAAATGTCCAGATACAAGCCAAACACAATTAGGAGCAACAGCCCCAGCCAGAAATTTGGGATGGACAACCCAAATAAGGCCGTCAATTTCCCCAGGCTGTCCCACCAGGTGTTGAGCTTGACCGCCGAAATTATCCCCACGGGAATTCCAATCCCCATCGCCACAATCAAGGCGCCGGCAGCGAGTTGTAGGGAAGCCGGAAGCCGTGCGAAATACAGCTCTCTCACCGGGCGCTTGTATTGAAAGGACGTGCCAAGATCCCCTTTGAATATGTTTCCCACGAAGGAGAAGTACTGCTCCGGGTAGGACTTGTCCAAGCCCCATTGGGCGCGCAGCCGCGCCAGGTCCTCGGGGCGGGCGCCCGGCTCGGAATACAGCCGGGCGGGGTCTCCACCAGCTATCCTTATCAGGCTGAAGATGGTGATGCTGATAATGAAGAGGGTAATGATGCTGTAAAAGACGCGGCGCAAGATGAACCGTCGCACTTTTCCCTACCCTCGAGCCCGGGGCCGAAACTCCGGGAAGAATTGTTTCGCGGTGGCCTTGCCGCCTGGATTCCCCTGTCTGTCCGGGCCTCACGGGCCCGCTAGATCTCGAAGTCTCATTCCCGGTCGATGATTAGCTGGCGTCCCATGTCCCAGCTATCGTCCATCACTCCCATCGCTACGCGGGTGATGTCCACAAGGTTCAGCACGGCGCGGTGGGGGGTAATCTCCGATCGCAGTTCCACCCCCGTCCTGTCCCCCACTCCGGGATGGCCGCTCTCGAAATAGAAGTTGTACTCGTAGCAGCCAGGGCAGTACTTGATCTGCCTCCGGGACTCCAGCCGTAGGCTCTCCTCGATGCCGTCGAACCGGAAAGTTGCTGAATTGACGACAAAGGCCCTGGCTGACGCTTCGCTGGCCCGTTCCTCGGGGCTGTCCGATAGTGGGCTGATGGTGGCGGTAGTGGCGGCTATCCCTCCCAGCGCCAGCAGGATTGCCAGCGCCGGAACGTACCAGAGGCGCCGGTTAAGCGCCCATGCCCTGCCGCCCATGTTCCACAGCAGAGTTTTCAACCCGATCCCTCTGGGGGAATGGAGCCGGCTTTGCGGCCGGACGTCGCATTTCCCCTAAAACATCCGTCTGGTGGTGGTTATTGGACCAGCTTCCAGTTCTCCCACGGCGGGCCGTAGAACTCCATCTGGGGATTGGCGAAGATTTCCTTGCCCTCGCCCCACTGGTCGCGATTGGCGATGCGTGGTCCCACGGCGTCGATGAAGCTGAACCAGTAGATTGGAATCTTGTAATACCCGTCAGCTACCGCCGCGTTCGCTTTCGCCGCCAGCTGCTCCCGCTCGGCGGGGTCAACTGACGCATCGTACTGGTCGATGATCGCGTCGATCTCAGGTACGCACATCCGGGAAGCGAAGGCCTCGCAGCCCACGTAGGCCTTGAAACGGGCGGCGAAGGCTCCGGCGGTTCCCGTGCCGACCAGGAGTATCTGGTTGCCCTCACCCCAGGCATCGGTGCGTTCTTGGTAGGTGTCTCCCTCCTCCAGGCGGTCGAAATAAGTGCCCCGCTCCATCGTTTGCAGCCTCGCGGTAATGCCGATGCGCCGCAGCTGGCTGATAACGCGCTCACCGAGGCTGAAATAATTGGGGATGGGGCTCAACCATTCGACTTCGATGCCGTCGCCATAGCCCGCCTCAGCCATCAGTGCCTTTGCGCGGTCCAAGTCTTCCACCGGCGCAGCGTGCGGCGGGGCCAGCAATATGTTGGGCGGTATCCAGTAGTTGGCCGGCTTGGAGTGTCCGCCTGTCTCGGCGTCACTGATGGACTGCCGGTCCAGGGCCAGACTCACCGCCTCGCGGACACGAATATCGCTAAATGGGTTGCTTTCGTCGTGCTGACCAAGGAACTCCAGCCAGAATACCGTCGTTGTCAGGGTCGGCACCAGCAGCAGATCGGAGTTGTCTTCCACCCGCTGGATCAGCTCGCCTGCAATGTTGTAGGCGACGTCCACGTCTCCGGCTTCCAGAAGGGCCAGCCGGGTGGTTGCCTCCTGAATAGAGCGCATGGTGAATTCCATGATGTGCACCGGACGGTGAAAGTCGGTGAAGGCCTCAAACTGAAGGTTGTCTCCGGGAGACTCGGCGACCAGCCTGTATGGGCCAGCCCCGACAGGGTCCCTTACGAACCCCTCCGGTCCCACTTCTTGGTAGTACTGTTGCGGCACGACGAAGCCTGCGCCGCTGGAGAAAGTGCCGTAAATCAGTAGAAAGTCGAGGAAAGGCTCGTTGAAATTGAAGCGGATGGTGCCGGGGTCGACCAAGTCGATGCTCGAGGTGTTCCCCTGCAACAGGTCAGCCTGGGCGCCGCTGTAGTTCTCGAAGGTGAACTTCACGTCCTCGACCGTAATGGCTTCCCCGTTGTGGAACTTGGTGCCTGGACGCATCGAAAACGTGATGCTGGAGAAGTCATCGGCCCATTCCCACTCTTCCGCCAGGCTCCCGGTATTGAGGCCCGCGGGCATGGTCTTTACCAGCGCGTCGTGGAGAGCGTAGGCGAAGTTGTAGGGAGTAGCCATGGCCGGGTTGTCCTGCGGGTCAAGCCAACTGGACGACAGCCCCGCGTGCCAGGCCAGTGTAAATTCCCCCGCGGGCTCCACCATGGCCGGGGCCGTGGTGGCGACCGGAGCGGCGGTGGGCTGCGCCCCTTGCTGGGGAGCGGTAGTAGGAGCCGCAATAGGCGCCGCTGCTTCCTCTGTCGGGGGAGCGGTGGTGGCGGCTTCACCGCAACCTACTACCAACAGCAGAGCCGCGATCATGGATGCCAGCAGTAGCGCTACGGGTTTTCTGAACGGGCGTAGTGTCACGGCGCACCTCCTCCCAGGCATTTCCCTGAGTTGCAACGAATCCCCACAACATTGTTCGTAATGAAATGTAGTCTACGAGTTTGTCATCGCAAAATATCACAGCCTATCCAAGATACTCAACTATTTGATGACATATCGAGAAAAGACATACTGAATACGTAACATCATTGGTAGAATGATTTGCGCATCGCAGCAGCTCGCCAACGGGAATAGTAGTTGGCGTCTTTTATCAGTTGCGCAAGATGCAGGACTACTACAGGCTCACTACCGGGGCAGATTGTCAGGCCACGACTTGCAGGGTTAAGGGGTGGTAGAACTGGAACTACCTTGGAAATCCCAGAATCCGGTTAATTCTGACCCAAACTATGACCCTGTCATCCTCTTGCGACCGACGGGCGATACCCTTCGCGACGGTTCGTGGTAGGATACTTCCGGTCCCTACATACTTCGCCGCGTGGCAGGCGGACACCCTTGGGAGGCGGCATCATGGAGAGCAAGTTTGTTCAGGCAGGCCCGGTAAAGCTGCAATACTTCGAGGAGGGCGACGGCCCCGAAACCATTGTGCTGGTGCATGGCTACGCATCATCCGCCGCTCTGTGGCGATACACTATCGAGCACCTGAGCCGGGAGCGGCAGGACGGTACGCCGCGCTTCCGCATCATCGCCTTCAACAACCGGGGGGCCGGCGACTCTGGCCGTGCCGATACGGAAGACGGTTACACGGTGCAGTCTTTCGCCGAAGACCTGTACAACGCGGTCTCAGAATTGGGGCTTAGCGACTTCATTCTGGTGGGCCACTCCATGGGCGGAGCGACCGTAACCCAATTCTCGATGGCGCATAAGGATATGCTGCGGGCCCTGGTGCTGCTGAACTCTGCGCCGTTGAACGGGCGAGTGCTGGCCCACAACTGGGAAGAGCAATTGCGGGTGTCCTTCGCGGAAGGCGGCCTGACCCAGGGAGACCTGGGCTTCCAGGCGCCACACATCACTCCCGACTTCGTGGAGGAAGTCAGAAGCATCATACTGCGCAATCCCATCGAGCGCGCCATCGGCGGGCGCCGCTCCATGGGCGCGCTGCGGCTGAGGGAACGGCTGGGCGAGATCACCGTTCCCACCATGGTCGTCGGCGGAGACTGCGACACCACCGTCGGCGTGGACAACATTGTCGCCGAATACCTGGCCCTGCCCCCGGCGAACAGGCACTTGCACGTCTATCACGGCATCGGGCACTCCCCCAACGTGGAAGTCCCGGGGCGGCTGGCCGGTCTCCTGACCCGCTTCGCCGGGGAGGTAAGCCGTAGCAAGGCAGAGGCAGTAGTCTAGGAGCGCAACTCCGTTTCTACCAGCTCGCGGACAAAGACGCCAATTTCGTCCCGGACGTGGCGGAATACGTTGACCAGGGCGGCCTCGTCCATGCCCGGCCGGTCCGGGTCTTTAAAGCCGTGGTGGAGCAGCCGCTTTGCGCCGGGAAATACGGGGCAGCTCTCGTGGACGGAGTCGCATACCGTGATGACCAAATCGAAGTCCTGCGCTGTGTAGTGGTCTATGTGGTCGGAGGTGTGGTGGGAGATGTCGATTCCGCTCTCGGCCATGACGCGCACTGCCAGAGGGTGAACCCCCTTGGGCTGGATGCCTGCGCTCTCAACCTCGACCCGGGAGCCGCCAAGATGTCGCAGCCAGCCATGGGCCATCTGTGAACGCGCCCGGTTCCCCGTGCAGATGACCAGGATGCGAAACAGCTTATCTTCAGGGCATAGGACTCTACCCCTTCACTTGTTCGTAACCGGCAGGAAAATCATACGCTGCCAGTGCCCTCGGCCAGCTTCCGTTGCGCTGTAAGGGGACGCCGCAGGGTTGCCCTCTGGTTCATCGGCCTCGCTCAGGCCTCCTGCGCAGGGAGCCGGGGCCGTTGCCAAGCTCACAGCAGCCCCTTGCATCGCTCCTGCCGCCCGGCCGCTTCGGACGCAACTGCGCCTAATTCTCGATGTCACGTCCGCAGTGGGGGCAGATGCTGCTGGATGGCTCCTGGCGCCGGGCCACCTGTTCCATGAAGCCGGACCCCAGGATGCCGGCGGGAAGGGCGAATATCCCGATGCCCAGCAGCGCGATCACCCCTGCCAGCAGGCGGCCCAGCGGCGTGATGGGCGCAACGTCACCGTATCCCACGGTGGTGACCGTGATGATGCTCCACCACATCGCCGCCGGAATGCTGGAAAACTTGTCCGGCTGCGCCGCCCGCTCCACGTAGAACATCAGCGACGAGGCCAAAACCAGAAGAGCGGCCACCACCGACACCACGGCTAACAGTTCGTTTCTCCGGGACGATATGGCGAGGGTGAGGGCTTGTATCCCGGGCGAGTATCGGGCCAGCCGCCCCATTCGGCTAACCAGGCGCAGTGCCCGGAGGATGCCCAGGTTCAGGCCGGCGTCCGGCGGCACAATCACTATGAGGAAAAAGGAAAAAACCGCTATGGCATCGGCCAGCATCAACGGCTGGAGCATATAACGAAGTCGCCCCGTAACAGGGTGTGCGAAGCGGGGTTCTGCGGTGCAAGCCCATAGCCTGAGAGAATACTCCAGCGCGAATATGACAAAGGACACCCCCTCGAACCAGAGGAAGAATCCGGGTGCGGCGTCATGGATGCGCCGGTCCGTGCCGATGACCAGGGCGGTGACGTTGCTGGCTATCAGCAGCAGTAGCAACGTGTCCACGGTACGGCTCAACCCGTCTTCGTGGTGTCCGATTTCCAGGAGTTCGTGAATCCTTCGTTTTATCTTTGCCTGCCGCACTTGAGCAGCCTTCCCTTGCTTCGGCGCAATTTGATGACAGTTGCCCGCTTTCTTTCTGCCATTGCCATGCTATCATCAAATTGCGGGCGTTACGAAACAAGGCGCTGGCGGACATACTTTGAAAACTCGGCACGAATAGATGCACGACCAATCCTCTTCCTCAAATCACGCCATCGAAACTCAGGGCCTGGTGCGGCAATTTGGCTCTGTTCGGGCCGTGGACGGCGTTGACCTCGCAGTTCGCCAGGGTGAAATCTACGGATTCCTGGGACCCAACGGCGCAGGAAAGACCACCGTTATCCGAATGCTGGTGACTCTGCTGGCTCCGACGGGCGGACGCGCCATGGTGGCGGGGTTAGATGTAATGACCCAGGCCGACCAGGTCCGCAGCCGGATCGGCGTGGCCCTCCAGGAAGCTGCCCTGGACAACAAGCAGACCGGGCGCGAGCTGCTGCGGCTCCAGGGCCGTCTCTACGGGTTAAGCCGCCGCCAAACGGACCAACGGATCGAGGAGCTGTCCAGCCTCGTCGACATCGGCGATGCCATGGGACGGTTAATCGGCACTTACTCCGGCGGGATGAAGCGCCGCCTGGACTTGGCCGCCGCCCTGATTCACCACCCCGAAGTCCTCTTCCTGGACGAGCCGACCACCGGCCTAGACCCCCGTAGCCGCTCCCGCATCTGGGAGGAAGTGCGCAAAATCAACGCCATAATGGGCGTGACCATCTTCCTGACCACCCAATATCTGGAGGAAGCCGACGCCCTGGCCGAGCGAGTAGGGATAATAGACCATGGCCGGTTGGTCATCCAGGGTGCCCCCGGGGAGTTGAAGCGGGCCAGGGGCGCCGACCTCATCGTGGCCCGGCTGGAGGGTGATGCTGCCGAAGCTACCGAAGCGCTGGCGGGCATTCCGTCGGTTTCGGGCATCGAGACCCACGGCAACGAAATTACCATCAGTGTCAGCAATGGTGCGTCTCTCATCAGCGCCGTGGCCCTGCGGTTGAACGAAATGGGCCTGGCCGTTCAGGAATTGACCCTTCGCACCCCAACGCTCGACGACGTTTACTTGCAAGTCACCGGCGCCCGCTTCCAGAGCGACGTGACGGCCCCGGAACCGTCGGAAGCGGAAACGCCGCGGGCCATTGGCGCGTAAGGCTCCGCTTGCGTCCACGTTCTTGCGTCCACGTTAAGTTACGGCACCCCAGAATCGTCAGGAGAACTTCATGGCTGCGGTTACCGCCGGTCAAATGCGTCGGGCACGGAAAGCAGGATTTATTCGGGACCTCATATCAGTTTCGGGACGGGCGGTGCGTTCAGTCGCCCGGGACCCGGAAACCACCATTCCGGCCCTGGTCATACCGGTCTTCATGTACATAATGACGGTGGGAGCGCTGGAGGACTTCGCGGAGGGCATCCCCGGACTGGACTACCGAGCCTTCCAGTTGCCGGTGGCGGTGCTGTTTGCCGTGACCGGCATATCGCGGGCTACCACCGTGGTGGCCGACATACAGAGCGGCTATTTCGACCGGCTGGTGATGACTCCGGTCAACCGACTTGCCCTGCTGATAGGGTTGATGGTGGCCGACTTTGTTCTGGTTGTGGCGCTGACCGTCCCGGTGATAATCATGGGCTTCATTGCGGGTGTGTGGTTCGAGACCGGAGTGGCGGGCATACTGATTTTCATGCTGCTGGCTGGGATATGGGGGCTGATGTTCACTGGCTTCCCCTACGCCATCGCCTTTAAGACCGGCAACGCCGCGGCGGTGAACATCAGCTTCCTGCTTTTCTTCCCGTTCCTGTTTATGACCTCGCTGTTCGTGCCGCAGGAAGCCATGACCGGCTGGCTCTCCACCGCAGCCGATTACAACCCGGTTACCTATGTGCTGGCCGCCCTCCGATCCGTAATCTACGGAGGCTGGGATGGCCAAGCCATCCTCAATGGTATAATCGCCATAGCCGCCGTGGGAGTAGTCAGCATAGGCATGGCCCTCGCCGCCTTGAGGGGCCGCGCGACGCGGAAGTAGGGCGGCGGCGCAACAATCGCAGGTAGGTGTCCAACTTGTACACCTCGTTCACTATCGAGAATTTCCGCTGCTTCGAGAAGCTAACCATTGAGCCGCTGGCTCGCGTGAACCTAATCTGCGGCGAAAACAATACCGGCAAAACCGCCCTTCTGGAAGCATTATGGATGCACTCAGGGCCGAACTCGCCGGATCTGGGGCTGCGGCTTAATAATTTCCGTGGCATTACCGGAGTGGACCCCCGACGTTTGCTACACGACTTGTTCCGCAATTTTGACCCCCAGCGGATCATCACACTAGAGGCCCAAGGAGATTGGAGCGGGTACTACCGCAGCCTAAAAATCAAGTCCCAGCCAAGGGGCCCTGAGGTATTTGTACCCCAAGCACCCGATGAACAATCGCTTGTTGGCAGGGTTGCCAGGGAAACAAATGTCTCGGCAATTTCTGACACCGAAATTGTGTTGGACTACATCGACGAGCATGGGCAAGGATTTGTCTCGACCGGACGTTGGGAAATCTCAGAAGCGCCCTTGCCTGACGGTATGCCCCTAGTCCCGTTTGCGCTGACAAGTCAGGGGATGGCAATGAGTCGGGCAAATATGCCTGCTCGTCCGTCGAGCATTTTCTTGAGCGCACGCCATCGTAGTCGCCCTGAAGAGGATGTAGCCAGATTCGGAAATGTAGTTTTAGAGGGGGCTGCTGAGAGCATAGTTAACTGCTTAAAGGCGGTAGACTCCAGAATTGACCGATTAGAAACTATTGCCGCTCCTCCTTCCCCGATGATTTACGCCGAAATCGGGATAGGCCGACCGGTTCCTATGGGCTTCTTAGGGGATGGTGTTGGGCGCCTACTTTCAATGGCACTGGCCTTTCAGGAGGCCAGTAACGGCGCGATTTTGATAGACGAAATTGAAAACGGGTTACATCATAAGGCGCTTCACGGCGTCTGGGAAAACCTGAACCGGCTATCCCGGAACTTCAATGTTCAGGTGTTCGCTACTACCCACAGCTATGAGTGCATGGTAGCGGCTCGTGACGCCTTTACTGCCGCGGAGCAGCAAGACTTGCATATCCACCGACTCAACCGCGGAGATGGTGGAATTGCCGCCACTACTTACCCATTCGAGGCTCTTGATTTCACTCTGTCCTATGGGGCCGAGGTTCGCTAGTGGTCAGGCACGACCCCTATCGGTTTGCTGACTTGTTGAGAGACTCCCTGTTGCTGGTGGAAGGAAGGGATGACGCGCGCTTCTTTGACGCATTCTTGCGGCGGTTGAGTATATCCCATGTTCAGATTGCAGTGGTAGACGGCAAAGATAACTTTGCACCATTTTTAAAGAACGTGCTGACAATTGCCCCGAGCTATTATCGCCTGCGTCGGTTGGCTTTAGTGCGTGATGCAGACAACAATCCTTCGGGAGCTTTCCGCAGTCTGCGTTCTGCTTTGGTGAATGCGGGACTCCCCGCTCCGTTTGATCCATTTAGTTCTTGGGTAAATGCTCAACAGTCGGTCTCTATTGCGATTCTTCCTGATGGAGAGTCGTCTGGCAGTCTGGAAGACCTGTGTCTGCAGGCCATCAGAGATCGCCCGGCAGGCGAGGCTGCTTTGGAATGCGTTGACCAATACATCCATTGCAGAAACCCGAATGGCATAAGTCAGAGCAGGCACAGCAAGGCAAGGCTGCACTCTTATCTCGCTGTCGCCGATGATCCGGGTCTGAGGTTGGGAGAAGCGGCAGACGCCGGGGTATGGGATTGGGATTCCCAGGCCCTCCAGCCGCTGGCTGACTTCCTGCGCCAACTCTGACCGCCGGCCTCCCTTACGTCCCTGCCGCCCCCAGCAGCGCTTGGGCTTCCGCCTGCGCGTCCTGCATTGCTTGGGCCAGGTCTGACAGCCTTTCCTCCCTGCGGGGTTGAAGGTAGAGGAACACCACTTCCTT
Organism: Dehalococcoidia bacterium; assembly: GCA_965226875.1. Taxonomy (GTDB): domain Bacteria; phylum Chloroflexota; class Dehalococcoidia; order Lucifugimonadales; family UBA3495; genus VXOI01. The sequence continues at coordinate 1,387,868 of OZ245439.1, forward strand.
GACCGGCTTGCCGGCGAGCTGCCCGATGGCGTGGGCGTAGGCGCCGCCTTGCAGCCGGTAGCGCTGGACTGCCTCGGGCGCTTCGGCGGCGGTTATGGAGTCGGTCTTGTAATCCACCACCACCAGCCCGTCGGCCTCCTCGAACAGCAGGTCTATGAATCCGTGGAGCGACCCGCCACCAGTGGGCACGGCGACGGGAACCTCACGCCAGAACCGGCGCGACGCCACGGCGCGCTTCACAATGGCGCTTTCAACGGCGACGCCACACAGCCCGGCGACCTCGGCCTCGCGACTGGGCACTCCCTCGGCCACGGCCTGCGCCCGGGCGCGGTCGGCGATACCTTCGCCGGTCTCCAGGTCTACCGCCTGTAACACGGCATGAACCGCCCGCCCCACTGCCGTTCCGGCGCGCCCGCGGCGCCAGGGCTGTTCCGGCTCCTGGTCTGGTTCTTCCTTGTCGTCCTGCTCGTCGCGTTCTCTGCGGCCCAGGGATGTGGCGGCGGCGGAAGCGGGGCGGCCCAGTTCGAGATGTAGTGCATCCCTTTCTGCCGCCCACTGGTCGCGGGCCTGGACGGAATGTTCGACGGGCGGGGTGGCGTTCTGGGCGACTTCAATGTCTTCGGGTTCGGCTTGCGAGGCCTCGGGAAGCGCTGCCAATTCAACCGGTTTCCAGAGTTCGGGAGATTCGGCGAGGTATTCCGAGATCCTGCCCGCCGCCGAATTTGAGCCGCTCGAGTCTGATTTCCGGCGCAGGCTGAGTACCAGGTGGTCGCGGGCCCGGGTGGCCGCCACGTACATCAGCCGGATGCGTTCCGACTCTGACACCCGTTGTTCCCGCTTCACCAAATCTTCAAAGCCCGGTGTGCCGAATCGGTTTTCGCCTGGGCCGAACCCAACTTCGACGAGCCCTTCACTCCGGTCGAACAGTGTATTGATTCTCTGCCTGTTGGAGTCCGAGTTGATGCCGGTTAGAATTACTACCGGAAACTCCAGCCCCTTGGCGGCGTGAATGGTCATCACCCGCACGGCTTCTTCATCGGATTCCGGCACCGGGGACTCGGTCACCCGGGCCCGCTCGCTGATCTGGTCCTCCACCCACTCCACGAAGGCTCGCAGCGAGTTGCCGCCGGCGGCGGCGAACTGCCACGCCTGCTCCACCATGAAGCGGTAGCGCCGCCACTGCTCCCGCATTCGCGGATGTCCTGCCGCCGCCTCCATCAAGCCGCGCTGGCGGACAAAATTGTCAATAAGGGCGGCAGTGGACCTCCAGCCCCGCTCCTCGTGAAAGTTCTTTAGAGATGCCAGGGCCTCGCTGACCGGCCCTTCCCGACGGCCTTCCGGCTCGGCCAGGTAGTCGAAGCGCCAGCCGGCTTCGTGATGTGTCAGCAGGTCAACATCACTGCACCCAAAGGCGAGGGAACGCAGCGCGGCCACCGTGGCAACCTGGTCTGCCGGGTCGTCAATGGCCCTCAGGCAGTTGAGCAGGTCGCGGATTTCCTGGGTCTCGAAAATGAGCGACGCGCTCTCCAGCCGATAGGGGATGTCCCGGCTCTCCAATCCGCGTTCCAGGGTGCGGACGCCGGTGCGTGTGGGCATCAGGATGCAGATGTCCGAGTGGCTGACGGGGCGGTAAAGCTCCTGGCCTTGGGCTTCCGTGGCCTCCCGGTCCAAGGTCTGCCATCCCTGCGCTACCATCTGCTCCAGCAGGGAGGCGATGTCATCGGCTTCCTGGCCCCGGATGGCTTCAATCCCGTCGCCGGACTTCACATCGGCCAGCGACCATACTTGCGGGTGGAGTGGGCCGGCTTCGTCGCAATACCGGCTGGCGGACATTTCTTCGTAGTCAGCCTGTATGTAGCCCTGACCGCCGTTCTCGTTGCGGTTGTCCTCCATCCACTGCCCGAAGAGGCGGTTGACCCAGGTAATTATGGGTTCCTGGGAGCGGAAGTTCTGCACCAGGCTGACCGTGCGCCCGCCGGACTGCTCCATGCGCTGCTGGAGGGCCTTCATCTGCACCACATCGGCGCGGCGGAAGCGGTAGATGGACTGCTTGGGGTCGCCGACCACGAACAGCTTGCCTGTTTCAGGAGTAATCTGCTCCCATGCAGCGGACCGCAGGCCGGGTGAAGTCCCTTCCGGTACGGCTTCGGCCAGGAACATGGCGATTTCGGCCTGAATTGGATCGGTGTCCTGGGCTTCGTCTATTAGCAGGTGTGAGAAGCGCCGCCGGAAGTGGTCCCGCACTTCCAAGTCGTCGCGCAACAGCTCGCGGGCCCATACCAGCAGGTCGTGAAACTCGGCCCGCCCCTCGTTTCTGCGCTGTCGGGCGTAGTCCAGGGCGAACCCTCGCAGGCCCTCCAGTATCGGCAGCAGGGCGGCCCGCCGGGCCTGTGCAATTTCCTCGGATACCGTGGCGTCCATTTCGCTGAGCGTTTTCTTCAGCGCAGCACAGGCGTTGTCCCCGGTAGATGGGTCGACGTCCCAATCGCTTTGCCTGCCCCGGCTGGACTTGAGAGGCAGAACGCGACGCAAGAGGCGGCAGGCGCCGGACGAGCCGGGTTCCGCTTCCGCCAGCCGTCGGAGTGTCCCGGCCTTTGTCTGTATATGCCTATATAGGAGGTCTTCGCCGCCGAGTTTGGAAAATTGGCAAAGATGCTCAACCTTCGGCCACTCATCCGCCAGCATTCCGGCGGCGGACGCGGCCGGAGTGGCCGCCCCGTTGAAGCTGACCCCGGTGAGGTCGGTGTAATTCTTGTGGAATTCCAGGGCGGTGTCCTTGAGCTGGGAGACCGTCATGCCCAGCGTGATGGCTATTGCAAAGTGCGGGGCCAGTGGTGAGTCTTCCTCCAGGGCCTTGTCCAGCCAGGTATTCCACACTTCGTTGAACTTGATTCCGGCGGCGATTTCGTCGGTGGTCTCAAAGGCCGGAGGCAATCCCGCCTCTAGCGGACGCTCGTGGAGCAGAAGCGCGGCAAAGGCATGCAGGGTGCGGATTGCCGCCTGGTCCAGGTCGGCGATGCCCTGCCGGCAGCGCTTCCGCTCCTCTTCGCTGCGGGCGGAATCTTCGGCGGCCCTTTCCAGTTCCTGGCGGGCGCGGTCGCGCAGTTCGGCGGCGGCGGCTTCGGTGAAGGTGATGGCCGCGATGCGATCGAGCGTGCCCTTGCCCGTAGCAACCAGGTTCACCACCCGCCGGACGAGGCTGGACGTCTTGCCCGTGCCGGCGCTGGCCTCGACGAACAGCGTTTCCTCCAGATGCTCCCCGATGATGCTGCGGGCATCGGAGTCTATGGGCGTGAATCCGGTGGGCGAAGCTGGCGTTGTCTGAGCAGTCAAGGCTATTGCTCCCCTCCCTCGCCGGACAGCGCCCGGTACTCGGACAAAAGGCTATCGGACTTTTTGCGCTCCCAGACGTCGATCCGCCGGGCCGGACACAACGAATCGAAGTCGCAGAATCCGCAGTTCTTCGGGCCTGATCTTGACTGCCCGAAACTCACCCAAGGACCGGGGTTCGCTGGGAACAGGCCGGCGTGAATCCCGCCCACTATGGTCGAGACACCCTTGCGGAACCGCTCCCCCACCTCACCGTCATTGATGTCGAAATAGCCGGGAGGCGCGAATCGCAACCCGGCGTCCGTTCTTGTGAACCAGTAGGCCGCCCGGATTTCTGTTGTCTCGGGAGCAAGCTGCCGGGCCGCCAGCGAGTAGACGCCTAGTTGCAGCCGCTTGCCGTGGTCGATAGGGTCATTCTTCAGTTCCTGGTAAGGCGACGCGCTGCCGGTCTTGTAATCAATTACGAGGGCCGATGAGCCGTCGGCGTTGAGGTCAACCCGGTCAATATAGCCGTGAAAACGCATTTTTGTTTCGGCGTCCTCCACTACAGGGGAGTCGCCGCCGAAACCGAATGAGGCCTCCACTTGGAGCCGCGCGGTGCCGTGGACTGCCCGCAGGTTCGCGTCGTCCTCCTTGAATGTCTCAAGGTCGTCGCGTATTTCCTGCTTCGCCAACTCCCATAGCAGACGCTTGCCGGTGACTCCCCGCGTCTCGGCGTTGGTAAATTCCTCCTCGGCAATCCTGTTCAGACGGTCGCGGCTATGGATGCTCCATGCCTCTCCGGGCGCGGGCAACTCGCTGGCCGCCGTGGATTCTTTGATGAATCGCTCCAGAATGTCGTGTACTAGCAAGCCCCGGTCCATGGCGCTGATGGTGGTGATTTCCTCCGGCGTTTCCAGTGCGCTGAGGCGCAGCACATGGCCGAGGAAGTAGCGGAAGGGGCAGGTGGCCCAGCTTTCGAGGCTGGTGGCCGAGACCGGCGACTGCCTCAACTGAGGGCCGAATCCGGCAGTCGTCGCCATCGCGGTAAGATTGCCGTCGAACTCCGTCAGGCGCCGCAGGTCCCGGCTCTGTCCCATCCGGGCCGCATTGGCCAGCGGCCCCTGCTGGGCCAGTGGGTGGCTGCCCAGTCTTTTGCCTTCGCGCCGCCATTGCAACAGGCGGTGCAGGTGGTAGTCGTGGCGGTCGGCCAAGGCAGTGTCCGTAAGGTCCGCCAGGGCCTGCACTCCGGAATCGTTGACCGTCAACCACGGACGGCCCCGCAGCTTGGGCAGGTCGTTGGTGTGGACTCGCTCGCCCTCCAGGGCCGTGGCCTGCTCCAGGAACCACCGCGAGGGGTAGGCCTCCCGCTGAGAGGAGGCGTCGGCCACGGGATAGGACAGGGCCCGCCGGGGAGCCGAGGCCACGGCCGACAGGTAGTCGTAACGCTCCGCAGCCACCCGCTCCTTCAGGCGCGATTTTCCACCCGCCGCCTGCCAGCCGGCTTCCGGGAGCAGCGGGTCGGGACGGACTGCGGGGGGCGTTTGGCCCTCGATCATGCCTACCAGCCACACGGCATCGAAGCTCATGCCGGCGGCAGCTGAGAAAGGAGACACGAACACGCCCTGGCCTGTCGCTCCCAAGTGACCCATGGGCGCCCGCAGGGCTTCCTCGATGGTCTGACGGAAGCCGGCCATCGTCGCTGCCGGGCTGATGCTGTCCGCCGCCCTCAACCCTTCCAGGATGCGGCGAACCTGCTCCAGGGCGACGTTCTCAGTTTCCGGTATGTCGTGGGACAGGTAGATGTCCAACAGTTTTTCGGCCCATTGGCAGAACTTTCCCCAAGGACTGCCTTCAGCGGGCGGTTGGAAATCCTCCGCCAGCTTTTCTATGAAGGACAGCGCATTGCGGGCGGCGATTGCCTCAGTCCTCATTCGTGCGGCGCGAGCATCCGTAATCTCTTCAGCCTTGAGCCGCTCTGCCGCGCTATTGGTCAACTGCCTGGCATAGGTATCGAGGCGGCTGCGCCATTGGCCCAGTCCGCCAACGATGCCCGCCTTCCGGGTCAGGGAGTCCCAGCGGCTGGGGTTGAAGCCCGGATCTCTGCCGGCAGGCGGGCGGATTGGGGAGCCGGTGAGCCAGGCCATCACGTCGGCCCGCTGGAACTCGCCGTCCGACAGCCGCAGCAGGCCAGCCAGCGCGCGCCCCACGGCGGTGTCGGCCAGCGACTCCCGGCTCGGCCCGGCCATGGGTATGCCTGCCAGACGCAATTCGTCCCGTATCAGTGAGCCATAGGGGTTGTCGGCGCGGTAAAGAATCGCCATCCGGTGAAAGGGGGTTTTCCTCTCCCCCGCTTCCTGGACAATTTGGCGAATGACCCACCGGAGCTCCTCGTGAGCGTTGGGCGCGATGTGCAGGGTAGCCTCGCCGCGTATCTGAGAAGGCTCGGCGGATTCGTTACTGGCCTTCTGGGCCTCTCCCAGAAGAGGTTGCAGCTTTTGTGTGAGATTTTCCGTCGGCTCGTCCGCTTCCGAATCTCCGGTGGTTCCCAGCAGTACGGCACAACGCCGCTGCTGCGCCAGAGCCTCCATGAGACTGGTCGCCGCAGGGCTCACGTTGCGGGGCAGGTAGAACACGATCAGCCCCAGGTCGTCGAGGCCGGGGGTTTCGCCCCGGCGCACCGCCCCGGCGGCCGCTTCCGCCAGGTCTTCCACGTCGTGCCAGCCGTCGGCAAGGCTCTCTCGGAAGGCGCGATATAGCCGCACAACCTCGCCGCGCACACCGCCCTGTCTTTCCAGACCCGCCAGCACGCCCTCGTCGGCGGTGCGCAGCTCCCGGAAGGAAGCCCGCACGCTGGCATGGGTTGATGGATGCTCGTGTACCGGAGCCAGCGCCCCCGTCGCCTGGGGCAGCGCGGCTTTTAGCGACACGCTTTCCATCACCGTCGTCAGCGGCTTGCGGCCCTGCCTGGCCAGCGCGGCCCCGCCCAGCATCTCCGACAACATCGGCAGTATGATGAACCGGACGTTGACGAAGCCGACGCGCCCCAACTCATGGCGCAGGCTGAGGTTGGCGTAGCGCGTAGGCCCCACCACGGTCACCGGGGCCAGAACGTCGTCGGTCTTCGCCTCCTGAATCAGCCGCCACAGCGCCGCGGTGAGCGCGGGCGCTTGGCGGCCAACGATCAGGCGTCCTACTTCGTTATTGTCATCATTCATACCAAATAACATACCATAAGCCGCGCGAGGTTTACGCGCCAAAATAAGAGGCCGACGGTTGAAAGTCCGTCGGCCTCTGGTCCGCATCCATGGGCGGCAACAGAAGTTACCCGCTCCTGAGCCATTCGGCGCAGCGCTCGCCGATCATTATGGTGGTGCAGTTGGTGTTGGCGCGGATGACGTTGGGCATGACCGAGGCGTCGGCGACCTTGATATTCTCCAGCCCATGTATGCTAAGTCGCTGGTCCACCACGGCCATCGGATCGCTGGCCGGCCCCATCTTGCAGGTGCCGGAGGCGTGGGTGGTGTTGAACACCGTTTGGCGCATCCAGGCGTCCAGAGCCTCGTCAGATGCCAGGACCTCTTCCGAAGGCTGGAGCACCTTGTCCACTATCGAGGCGAAGGCTCCGTTCCCCAGCAGCTTTATGCTGATGCGCACGGCCTCCCGAAGGCGCTCCACGTCGCGCTCTTCCTCCAAGTAGTGGTAGTTGAGAGACGGCTGTACGTGGGGGTCGTTGGCGGAGAGGCGGACCTCCCCCTTGCCGTCGGCCAGCTCCAGGATGCACTGGATTCGCACGCCCCCCGGCTCGAAGGGGTCAGCCCCGCCGATGGGCGTGGAGAAGGACGACGCCGAGATCTGCATATCGTTGCGGTCTGGCGAGCCGGTGGCGGTATAACGCAGGCCGGTCTGGGTGCGCGGGGCCAGCGGGTCCTGCTCGTGGTCGTCCCGAACGTCGCAGATGACCGCCACGATGGGGTGGTCGCGCAGGTTCTGACCGACGCCGGGCAGCTCGTGGACAACCGGGATGCCCATCTCACGCAAGTGGTCAGCCGGGCCTACGCCGGAGAGCATGAGGATTTGCGGCGAGGCCATGGCCCCGGCGCTGAGGACAATCTGGTCGGCCTCCACCTGGTAGACCTCTCCGCCGCTCTCCACCTGGACTCCGACGGCCTTCTTGCCCTCGAACAGGATGCGGCGCACGACCACGCCGGAGCGGACGGTGAGGTTCAGCCTGTGGCGCACGGCGCTCAGGAAGGTGAGGGCCGTGCTCATCCGCACCCCCTCGGGGTTGTTCATGGGGATGGGGCCCACGCCGCCTGAGTCCGGGGCGTTCATGTCATAGTCCTCTGGGTATCCGGCGTCCCGGGAGGCCTGCACGAATGCCTGCTGGAAAGGCAGCCAGTCCGCTTTCTTAAAGCGGCGTACCGGGATGGGGCCTTCGTTGCCGTGGAAGTCGTCGGTGATGTCCATGTCCGTCTCCATCTTGCGAAGGAACGGTAGGCAGTCTATGTACTTCCACTCGTCGTTGCCCTCGGCGGCCCAGCCGTCGTAGTCCTCGGGCACACCGCGCAGCAGCACCTGGCCGTTGATGGCGCTGGTGCCGCCTACCACTTTGCCCCGGGGCGCGGGGAGCATCTCGGCCTGCTGGGCCGATCCCTGCGCCCACCAGGTCCAGTTGTGGGGCGCGCCCTGAGTTGAGGCGTCCGGCTTGTAGCCGTACTTAAGGTCGTCGGGGTAGTGCTGATAGTCCGGATAGTCCGGCCCGGCCTCCAGCAGCAGCACCGAGCGGTTGGCGTCCTCGGCCAGGCGGGAGGCGACCACGCATCCGCCGGAACCGGCCCCGATAACTATAACGTCGTACTTCATTCTACTTGCCCTCCTTGATGAAGTCGGAGATTCTCTCGGCAATCATGATGGTGCTGACGTTGGTGTTGGCCCTGGGAGTGTCGGGCATGACGGAGGCATCGGCCACGTTCAGCCCCTCGAGGCCGTGAACGCGCCCGTACTGGTCAACCACCGCCGTGGGGTCCGACGCCGGGCCCATCTTGCATGTCCCGACCAGGTGCTGGGAAGTTCGCACCATCTTGTGCAGCCAGGCGTTCAGCGCCTCGTCGGAAGCCAGGTCTTCATCGGTGGGGTCGAGGCGTTCCTTGAGGATGTCCTTGTAGGCTTCGCCTTCCGTCAGCCGCACTATCAGGCGCACGCCATCCCGCAGCCGCTCGGTATCCCGCTCGTCTTCGAGGAAGTGGTACTCCAGCAGAGGCTGGTCGTGTGGATCGGCGGAAGTCAAAGTGACCTGACCGTGGCCCTTGGCCAGGTTCAGGATGGCCGACATTCGGAAGTCCTCACCCGGCCCGGTCAGGTCCCCCATCGGGGTGGAGAAGGTCGTCGGGAAAACCACCATGTCGTTGCGCAGGTCCGAACCCGTCGCGGTGTAGCGCAGTCCCAACTGGGTCCTGGGGGCGTCGAAGTTCAGCGGAAAGTCCTCCTTCGCGCTGAAAGCGATTCCCACCTGGGGATGGTCGCGATAGTTCTGGCCCACGCCGGGCAGATCGTGGACGACCGGGACGCCGACGCTTTCCAGGTGAGCCCGCGGCCCGACGCCGGAGTGCATCAGTATGTGTGGCGAAGCGATGGAGCCGGCAGACAGGACGATGCGTTCTCCCTCGACGGTGAAGGTCTCGCCGCCGCTCTCCACCTCTACCGCCACCGCCTTGTTGCCCTCGAACAACACGCGGGTGGTCAGGGCGTTGGGGCGGATGGTGAGGTTGAGCCGGTGCCGGATGGGGTTGATGTACGAGAGCGCCGTGCTGAGCCGGACGCCGTCCACATTGTTCATCGGCAGCGCGGACACGCCGGAGGAGTCGGGGTTGTTCATGTCCTGCCCGGCGGCGAATCCCTCGGAGATGCAGGCGGCTTGGAAGGCGTGCATCAATGGCTCCCAGGCCTCCTCCTTGTGTCGCCGCACCCGCATCGGCCCGTCGTTGCCGTGGAAGTCGTCGCGGATGTCCAGGTCCGTTTCCATACGGCGGAAGGTGGGCAGCAGCTTGATGTATTCCCACTCGTCGTTGCCCGCGGCGGCCCATGAATCGTAGTCCTCGGGCACACCGCGCAGGAACACTTGGCCGTTGATGGCGCTGGTGCCGCCCACCACCTTGCCCCGGGGCGCGTACATATCATTGGGGCGGTCCGGGGTGGGCTGGCCGACGAAGGACCAGTTGTGCTCCGAGCCGTGCAGCGAGGCCAGTTCCGAATGATAGCCGTTCTTGAGGGCTTCCGGGTACGTCTCGATGTCGGGATAATCGGGCCCAGCCTCCAGCAGCAGCACCGACCGCTCCGGGTCTTCCGACATCCGCGCCGCCATGGCGCATCCGGCCGATCCAGCGCCGACCACAATCACGTCATACTTCATACTCGCACCTGCAAACTAAGAATAGATACTGATAGGACTGACGCCGCTAGAATAAGGCAACGGCGGAGGGTGTTCAACCGGGGGGGTGGCGAGGTCTTACAGCAGTCCCCTATCCCTCCCCCGGAGGGTTAGGGTGGTGGCATCCCCGCGCCGCACGTAGTTGCCGATATGAGGGTATTCACCCTCACCCCCAACCGCACGTCCTTCGACCAGGCCGGACGAACGAATCGGCCTAACAATCTAAATCCCCAGCAGCCGCTCTACATTGCTGTGGAGAATGGCTTCCTTCTCCTCCAGGGTCAGGCTTTCCATGGACAGTATCCAGGACACGGGCCAGTCAGCGGCCATGTCGAAGGGCCAGTCGGTGCCGAAAACCACCCGGTCGATCCCCACGCTGTCGATGAGATAGCGCAGGGCCTCCTCGCTGTGGGTCAGGCAGTCGTAGTAGAACTTGTCCAGGTAATTGCTGGGCGGTTGAGTGATATGCGCCCGTGCTTCGCGGCGCACCTGCCAGCCCCGGTCCATGCGGCCGATGCCGTAGCAGGTATAGCCGCCGCCGTGGCACAGGCACACGCGCAGATCAGGGCAGGCGTCCATCACCCCGCCGAAGACGAAGGACGCGAAGGTCACCGCACGGTCGGCCAAGTTGCCGATGGTGTTGGGCAGGTGGTAGCGACTGCTGCGAGGGGTCACGACGGTATCGCCGCCCTGGTGAATCAGGAATACCGCGCCGGATGCCTCAGCCGATTTCCACAGAGGCATGAACTCCGGCTCGTCGAAGGTCTTGCCGTTTACGTGGTCGCCGATCATGGCCCCCTTCAGGCCAATGTTCATGGCGTGTTCCAACTCGGAGACCGCGGAAGTCACATCCTGCATGGGAAGAGTGGCGAAGCCGGAGAAACGGGCCGGATGGTCCTTCACCAGTTGCGCCACGTAGTCGTTGCATTCCCGGGCCATCGCCGTGGTCGCCGAGGCGTCCTTGTCATAGCTGTAGAAAAAGGCGTTGGTCGAGAGAACCTGAACGTCCACGCCCAGCGAATTCATGTCGGCGATGCGCTCTTCGGGGGTCCAGGTGGTACGGGGGTTGTAGAGCATATTGGGCACGGAGTTCGCCACCATGCCGTGCCAGGTACCTCCATTGCGGAAGGCCTGAACAAACCCTTCCGGTGAAACATGGGCGTGGATGTCAATTGTCCGCATCGGTTCCCCTTACTCAATCGTGCTTCCAGATTGTCCGTTCCCTCTGGGAGAGTGTTGGCGTGAGGGAGTCTCCCGCCTCGGTCAGTGCTGGTGGTGCCCGGTGTCTTCCGGCGGCTCGCCCAGCAGGTCGATGCGCTCCAGCCACTTGACGCTCCAACGCCCGGCGCGTCCCTGCACCACCAGCCGGCAGGGGCCGCCATGCTCGGCGGTCAGGGGCGCGCCGTTGTGTCGCAGGGCCACGAGGAGGCCAGCTTCACGGACCTCTTCCACCGTCATTCCCACGGTGTAACCGCCGGACGTAAAACCAACGTGCGTGGCCTCGGGCAGCGGGTCTGCGTCCTCCAGCAGCGCTGCGACGGGGACGCCCTCCCAGCGCTGGTCCGGCGCCACCCAACCGCTGACACAGCGAAAGTCGTCCACCATCTCACCTTGCGCCAGCCGGGCCAGCCCGTCCGCGTCCAGGTTTCGGGGCCGGGCTACCAGCCCGCCAATGCTCAGCACCGCCCATGCCGCATCGGGACTCTGCGCGCCGCATAGCGGCAATACGCTTAAGACTTCCCTGTTGTCATTGCTCAATGTGGGCCTCCTCTGGACTCCGGCAGCAAGAATTACTTCCGCCGGAACTGATACTCCTGATTGCATTTGCATATTATCGCGGGCCTGTTCAACTGTCCATAACCGGCGACGCTCCAGCAGGGCCTGGCTGTTCTCCCTCTCTCTTGAGAGAGCGCCGGACGAGGGTAGAAATTCCCTTCGTCATTATTATGGAAACACGGGTTATAATGGAGAAGACTTGCCCCTCATGCCTCCGGCACCAGATTCAATGGCCCCTTGATTCGGGAGGAAAGATGATATTCGGCGCAATCACCAACTCGTGGCGCATACAACTGGAATCCAGGGAATTGATTGACCTGGTGGCACAGGCCGAGGCCAGCGGCGCCCGCCACATCGAGCTGCGCCAGACCTGCCTGGGCAACTGCGAATCGGGCGAGGGCGAAGGCTGGCGCCCGTCGCTGGGGGGGCTGGAAGCAGTGATCAAGGCCCACCCCGGCTTGACTTATGACCTGGCGATGGCCTGGCCCTGCCTCACCCGCGAGAGCGACCCGCAGGGCGAAGCCTGGCAGGCGGCGTTGGCCGGGGCCAAGCTGGTGGGCGGAGACTCGCCTCAGCTACGCATCGTTGACCCTTCGCCCTTCGATGCCGCTTGGGAATCGCCGTCCGACATCCCCGAAGCCGCATGGGGGCTGGCTGGACTGGCTACCGAGGCGGCGCGCCAGGGCGTCATCCTGTCCATGGAGAACTCGGGCCAGCCCATCGGCAGCATGGCCATGCTGGTCGCGGCGGTGCGGGAGCGGATGCCCGCGGAATGCCGCGATTTCCTGGGCCTCTGCCCCGATGCCACCAACCAACTGCGCCGCTTCCCCGATACCGAGCCGCTGAAAGACCTGGAAGCGCTGCCGCTGGATATGCTCAAGATTGTCCACTTCAAGCAGATGCGCGACAGGGAAGCCTGGCCCAGCGTTGACGACGGCGACCTGGATTGCCGCGAGATGCGCGACATCCTGGTGGCCAAAGGGTACGCCGGCCCGGCCATCATGGAAATCCCGCCCCATCCCGAAGTCTTCCCCAATCTCGAAGCCAGCTTCGCCTACCTGCGCTGATCCGAACCGGAGACCGTAACAATCCCCACATGTTCCTCCTTTTGGAGCGAGCCGAGGAGAAATGGAGCCGCCGGAGATGCAAGATACGCCGATTCGGGATGCCGCCTGGAGTCCGCCTGGAGATACGCGATGGGATGCGTTTATTGAATGGGCCAGGCTGTTTTACCAATGGGAAGGCTTTCACGAGGCAGAACGGAATTACAAGCTGGAAATCGCGCAAACCCTGTCCAGTGTGCGAGATATGCTGTTGGGCGGGTTCCCAAATTGGGAAGCAGGACTGAAAGGCCCCCGCTCCCCCGGTTACCACTTGGTCAACTGGCGGGTCTATTCCGCATTCCGCAACCTGCTGGAAAAGGACAAGATTCACGTTGGCAACGTCCTGCGCCAGTTCTGGCAGTCCCACGGCGTTACTCCGGCCGAGGACAGAATCCGGCAATTCGAGGAACGCATCGCCGTCGGCCCCCGCGGTCAGATGGCGGCGGCGCTCCTCCTGGCGGACGACCCGGCGAACAACCCTCCCTATCGCATGGAGTACCTGAACAAGGCTTATCATCTGGTTGGGCGTGAACGGGAAGAAGTCGGAGACGACGGTGGCCGCCGCTACCGGCGAATGCTGGGCTTCCTGGACGAGTTTATCCTGAGAGCCGAGGCTCGCGGCCTGCACATCCGCGACCGGATGGACGCTCAATCCCTGGTATGGTGCGTGGTAGTTTACGGCACGGAGCGGCCGCCGGCCAGCGAATGGACCGAAAGGTTGAGGCTCCAGTACGAGGCTTATCTCCAAGGAGAATCAGTATTGCCGCCCCCGCCTCCCCTCGAAGCCGACCCGGAGCCGGAACCGGAGGAGGTGGCGCCGCTCCCCGACCCCTGGGCCGAGGAGAATCTGACCGCACTGGCCGAGGAATTACTGTGGAACGAGGGCGATCTCGCCGAAGTAATCGCCGACCTGCGCGAGAAGCGCCAGGTGATTTTCTACGGGCCGCCCGGCACCGGCAAGACCTACGTGGCGCGGCGTATCGCGCAGCAGTGCCGAAAGGGAGGCGGCGACTTCGCGATCGTGCAGTTCCACCCGTCCTATTCCTACGAGGACTTCGTGGAGGGTTTCCGGCCCAGGCTCCACAATGGGCAACCGGGGTTCGAGCTGGTTCCCGGCCCGTTGCGGCGCATCGCGGCTCAAGCGGCCGCCAATCCCGCCGCCACCTTCATCTTGGTTATAGACGAACTCAACCGGGGCAACGTCGCCAAGGTTTTCGGCGAACTGTATTTTCTGTTGGAATACCGCGACGAAGAAATGGAGCTGCAATACAGCGGCGCCACCTCGCCGTCAGGGCCGGGGAGGTTCCGGCTGCCGGAAAACCTCTTGCTTATCTGCACCATGAACACCGCCGACCGCTCCATCGCGCTGATGGACGCCGCCCTGCGCCGCCGGTTCTACTTCGCCCCCTTCTTCTCCGGGCAGCCGCCTGTGCGAGGTTTGCTGCGCCGTTGGCTGGAGCGGCATAGCCCGGCGATGGCCTGGCTGGCCGATCTGGTAGACCTGACCAACGAGAGGCTGGGCGACCGGCACCTGGGCGTTGGCCCAAGCTACTTCATGGGCAACGCCGAGGAGCTGGACGAAGCTCGCGCCCGGCGCATTTGGAATCGCGCCGTTATTCCCTATATCGAAGAGCAGTTTTTCGGCAACGAAGACCGCTTGGCCGAGTTCGATTTCGACCTGCTCAAGGCCGGGCTGCCCCAACCCGTCAACGGACTTGCGCCGGACCTCCCGCAGTCCGAGGCCGTGGAGATAGCGGACTACCCCGCCAACGGTGAAGCAGACGCTCCTCTTATCGTTTCCGCCCCCGGCCCGGGGATAGCCGTCGATGCCAACGCTCCAACTGGGTGAACACCGGCCCAGCCGCATAAGCGCCGCCCTGGACGGCAACCAGTTGGATGCGCTGCGGCAGGCTCGGGTTGAGGTGCGTCCTGTCGGCTCGTCTGGGACGGAGTGGGAGCTTTGCCCGTCGTCCTGGATCGGCGTGGTCAGGTGCGGCGAACTGAACGTAGTCATCCGCCCCAGGATCCCTATGGACCGCGTGATGTTCTTGGTCGGCTACGCCCTGAACCCCGCAGACTGGAGGCCCGCCCCGTTCGATCTGACCCCGGATGCCGATATTCTGGAGGCCGTAATACCCGCATTTGTCCTGCGCACCCAAGAGGCTATCAGGCGCGGGCTGCTCCAGGGATACCGCACCGAAGAAGCATCCCTTACCTCCGTGAGGGGGCGAATTCGGATGACCGGCCAGATTAACGAGCGTTTCGGGCTGCCGTTGCCCGTCGAGGCAGTCTATGATGACTTCACCGAGGACATCGAGGAAAACCGCCTGCTCAAGACTGCGATTCAAGCGCTCTGGCGGATGCCCATTCTCTCTCCCGCCGCTCGCCGCGAACTCGGGGCGCTGCGTCCGGCGTTCGCGTCCGTATCCCTCGGCTCATTCCGGCGGGGGATGGTGCCGGAGGTGCATTACACCCGATTGAACCGGCGCTACCGCCCTGCGGTGGAGTTAGCCCGGCTTATTATTGGCGGGTCCATACTGGAGCTGTCCCACGGCGATACAACCGGCGCGTCGTTCCTGATGGACATGAACCGCGTCTTCGAGTCGTTCCTGCGAGCCGCCTTGCGGGACGCCCTGCGCCTGTCCGAGTCGGAGTGGCCGACCGCTCCGCCAGTGGAGAGGTTCAGGATTCCTGGCGGGCGTCGCCTGTCCCTCGATGATGCGGCGCAAATCCCGTTGCAGCCCGGCCTAACCTGGTGGAGAGGGAGCCGCTGTCTGTTCGTAGGCGACGCCAAGTACAAGCGCCTGGAATCGCAGCAAGGGGACATCTACCGGATGCTGGCCTACTGCACCGCCGCCAACCTGCCCTCGGGCCTGCTGGTTTACGCGACCGGCGAAGGCGAGCCTGCCGTACACCACATTCCTCACGCCGACAAGACCATTGAGGTGGCCGCCGTGGACCTGAACGGTTCCCCCCAAGCCATCCTCACGGAAGTGGCCCGCATCGCCGGACGGATTCAGGCCTGTGGTCGAGCCGTTCTGTCCCCTATCCCTCTGAGAGAGGGTTAGGTGAGGGCGTCACCCCACCCGGTAGCGGGATAGAAAGTCCATGTTTAGTTCGAATCCGATGCCGGGACGGTCGGGGACGGTCACGTAGCCGTCGGCGTCGGGCCTGAGCTTCGGCTCGAACATCTCGTCGCGCAGGGGGTCCACCGCCGCAGGGTAGTATTCCAGGAACTCGCCGTGGGGTACGGCCGCGGCCAGAGGCAGTTGAAGTTCCTGGCAACCGTGGGGAGCGATGGACACGCCGCGCTCCGCCGCAAGGTTGGCCACGTCCATTGCCACATCGTAGCCGGGGCAGATGGTGGCGTCCACGTTGAGGATGGACGCCCCGTTGTGGTCCAGCAGAGTGCGGAAGTGGGCTAGGTGGTAGCCGTTCTCGCCGGTGGCGATTTCACCTCTGACACTTCCCCCAGACGCCTGTGGCCCTCGTAGTCGTGGATTGGCAGAGGCTCCTCGAACCAGTAGACGTCGTAATCCGGCAGGAGTCGGGCGAACTCCATAGCGGTTGGCAGGTCGAGGGCGCAGTTGGCGTCCACCAGCAGCGAGGCACTGTCGCCGATGGCCTCGCGGGCGGCCGCCACCCGTTCCATATCGCCGGATACGCCTACGTTGGAGTCGCCAATCTTGATCTTGACGGCCCCTGCGTGCAGTTCCTCCACGTTGAAGCGAACCTCATCCTTGAGTTCCTCCAGCCCCTTGCCCTCGGCGTAGTATCCGCCGGCGATGTAGGTGCGGATGCGGTCCTGCGCGCCTCCCAGCAGGCGATGCACTGACTGCCCCAGCGCCTTGCCCTTAATGTCCCAGCAGGCAATGTTGATGGCGGCCAAGACCTGAGTGTTCAGGCCCGCCGGCCCAAGAATCTTGATCAGCTTTTCGCCCAAATCAACGGCGATGCCCCGCGTGTCCAGCGGATCGCGCCCGATGAGCATCGGGCGGAAATAGTCAACATAAAGAGGAAAAAAGACCAGAGGCCGCTCAGCGGCGGTCCCGCCGTTCCAACCGTAGCCCGAAATTCCCTCGTCGGTGGTGACCGTAACCTTGTGCAGTCGTCCCGGCCCGTAGAAGTGGCCGCCGTTCCAGATGCCGGGCCGCTCCCACTCAAAGACTTCGCTGGTGACGCCGGTGATTTTCATGGGTGTGCTCCACAGTGGATTCGGTCCAAAGATGCTTAGTGATTCTATATGCCCCGGAATACAATCAGCCTGCCGAAGTGCGATAGGGCAGGCTGAGCAATAAACGCGAAAAAGAACTACCTATTTCTTAGGGGGTGGAGGCGGAGGTGGAGGCGGTTTCTGTATATTCGAAGGCTTGCGTGATCTGCCTTTGTCAAAAGGATCTCGCTGACTCGGTGGGAGATTGGGTAGCTTGGCCATAACTTCCTCCTACGGGCTGTTGGAGTGGATCGGCTGCAAGAATTCTACCATTTCAACTTCGGAGCCTTTCACAAGGATAATGGAAACCCCCGTGAGAGGCAAACGTTCGCTCTCATCCAGCCACTCGCCTTCGGCAATGATGAAATGCCCCTGGTCTGGGTGACTGGGCCACTCTTGAGGCCAACCGTATAGCCGGCGTTCTCCTTTCAGATGAAGCACCACATAGCAATCTGTGTACCTATAGAATGCCGAATACCACTCTGACGGGTACGAAGTCTCCTTTGTAATACCGATTTTGCGGAGAAACTTGTGAGCCGCGTCTTGGTTGGAAAATAAGGCGGCGACTAATGCGAAGAGTATCGCGAACCACAATGAAATGGCGATTTCCATGCCCTCTGGCCACGAGGTGCTCTGCCAACCCAATTCCGTTAATGTCAGAGCAACCCACGTTATCCCTTGGACTATGATAGTAAATGCCAGGGCGTGGATGATTCGCTCGAACTCGCTGGGCTTGGGATGAGACGTTAGCGAGTAGAAAATAGTGATCCCCACTAATCCGGGTAGGAGAAATGTGAGGACCGTTACCACCTCGCTGGTTGCCCAACTCATGCCCTTGTCTTCTCCGGCGTCACCCCCTCATATTTCAACACCCTCCAACTTTAGCACAGGTCCAGCAGCGCCTCGCCGTCCTCGTCGGTGCCCAAATCCACCCGGCGGCCGTCCTTGATGACGGTGTTCAGGTGCTTGCCGCCTTGCAGCACTCGGATGTCGGCCAGCGGGTCGGCGTCGAGAATCAGGAGGTCGGCCAGCTTGCCAGGCTCGATGGTGCCCAGCTCGCCCTCAAGGCCCACGACGAAGGCGTTCTCTCGGGTGTTGGCTACGATGGCCTCCATCGGCGTATAGCCGCCGTATTTGACCATGACCTCGGCCTCGTTGGCGTGGAGCGTGCCGTAGGGCATCACCGGCGAGTTGCCGCTGTCGGTGCCGCACAAGACCTTGACTCCGAGTTTGCGGGACGTCTCCAGCACCTGCATGGCGCTCTCGGCGTTGCGGCGAATGATGTCGAGCTCCTCGTCGCTGCGGCCCTTCTCCTTGCCAATGGACAGGGCCTCGAAGAGGAAGGTCATCGTCGGCATCACGCGGACTCCGGCCTCGGCGACGGCGTACAGCTCGGCCTCGGTGGCCAGGTCTGCGTGCATGATCCAGTCCACTCCCGCCTCGGCGGCGGCTTTGGTGGAGCCTGCGCCCCGCGAGTGGATGGCAACGCGGGCGTTGCGGCGATGGGCTTCGGCCACCACGGAGGCGATTTCCTCCTTGGAGATGGTCTGGTTGTCGCCCCAGGTGCTGTCGGCCAGCTTGATGAAGTCCACGCCGTGCTTGGTCTGGCGGCGCACCTCGGTAATCATGTCGTTGACGTCGTTGGCCAGGACGCCCAGTAGATGCTCAGGAGTGCCGACCCACGATGGCTCGTAATCGCCGATGCTGCCGTAGGTGACGATGAAGCGGCCTGCGGTGAAGAGGCGCGGCCCCTCGACCAAGCCTGCGTTGATGGCGTCGCGCAGCCCGACCTCGATGAACCAGGTGCCGCCGGGGATCGAGATGCTGGTGACGCCGGAACGCAGCACGGTCTGGGCGTTGCGGGCGGCGCGGATGGCGTTGAAGCCGGGACTGACGGTGCCCCGTCCGCTGGGGAACTTGGTGGACGACACCGCCGGGAAGCCGAAGGACAGGTGACAGTGCCCGTCGATGAGGCCGGGCATGATCCATTTGCCCGCAGCGTCAATGACTTCCACCTTGCCGGTGTCCTCCAGGTTCAGGCCCGGCGGAAGCTGGCCTACGCTGGAGATACGATTGCTTTCGATTACCACCGCGTCGTTCAGAGACGCCGGATCGCCAGTTCCGTCTATGAGCGTTCCGTTGCGAATCACCAGTGTCTTGCTGTTGGTGCTCATGGTTTTCTCCTGTGTTTAGCGAATGCTGTTTCTGCCCGGTCGCCGGGTGTGCTTTGGACGGATTATACTACCGGCAGGCATCAAGGAACCGAAAGGCCCGCCCGAATAGAAAACTTCGGGCGGGCCTTTCGGTTGCAACTGCTCGGCGGCCCGACCGGCGTAACTTTCAATTGTCCGCGGCGATGACCAAAGGCGGCACCTGGTCCGGGTTTCGGTTGATGATAGCGTTCCAATTTAGGTGGTATGGCAGCTTGCGGTCCGTCATTCCCGCAAAAGCGGGAATCCAGGGGTAGTGGGTGTTAATGTCGGGTACGCGTCTCGACCACCTAATTCGGAACGCTATCGCCTCCTCCCACTTGCCAAGTTAGCAGAACACATGTACTATTATAAACACATGGTCCACCGCTCCCCATGTCACCAGGGCCAAAACCAAATAGCCACTGAGGCCACGCGATGTTTGATGCCTGAAAACCAAAAAAAGACTCCCTGCTCCAAGCTCCCCAAGCGCAACCCGGATTCCGAACTCAACTCGGACACTACACCCACCTCCGACGGTCAGACACAACGGCCCGAAATGGCCGCCAATGGCCGGGAAATCGAAATTTCCAAACCCAACTCGGACACTACACCCACCTCCGACGGTCAGATACAACGGCCCGAAATGACCGGAAATGGCCGGGAAATCGAAATTTCCGAACTCACCTTCCGACAGCAGGCCGCCCTCCCCAGGATAGCCCCCGCCAAGTCATTAGAGGTCTCGGCCGACTGTGGCATCGCGCCACCCCAAATGGCAGCTTACGGTCCGTCATTCCCGCGAAAGCGGGAATCCAAGGGTAGTGGGTGTTAATGTCGGGTACGCGTCTCGACCACCTAATTCGGAACGCTGTCTCCGGTTGATCCGGGCCTCCGCTATTGTGGATATCGAAGCTACTATTCAAGGACTTTCCCAAGAATGATTTGTACTTATCCAAGTGGTAGTATTGCGGCGGCACAATGGCCCCAACGCGGTTTGGCCGGGAGGTAGTCAACTCCCAATCACTCAAGGGCAGGAGAGGTTCGGATGTACGAGGGATTTGAGGGGCTGCAAATTGACACCAGCGGCGGCGCAACCATCAATCTGGTCAAGGGCGGCGACGGCCCCCCGTTGTTGCTGCTCCACGGCTATCCGCAGTCCCACATGATGTGGCACAAGATTGCGCCGCGGCTGGCCGAGGACTTCACCGTAGTCGTCCCGGACCTGCGAGGCTACGGCGACAGCAGCAAGGTGCCCGGCGACCCGGAACATCTGAATTACTCCAAGCGGGCGATGGCCCAAGACCAGGTGGACGTGATGTCCCACCTTGGCTTCGACACCTTCAAGCTGGTGGGCCACGACCGGGGCGCTCGGGTGTCGCATCGCCTGACCAAGGACCACCAGGAGCGGGTGGACAGGCTGATGGTGCTGGACATCATCCCGACGCATAAGATGTTCCAGATCGTCAATAAGGAGATGGCGACAAACACCTACCACTGGTTCTTTCTGATTCAGCCCTACGACTTCCCGGAGCGGGTCATCGGGGCCGACCCCGACTACTTCCTGCGCCGCTCCTTCCGCCGTAATCCGGAGGCCGAAGGCGCCTTCCCGCCGGAGGTGGTGGACGAGTACGCCCGTTGCTTCAGCAACCCTGGCACCATCCACGCCACCTGCGAGGATTACCGGGCGGGAGCCAGTATCGACTTGGTCCACGACGATGCCGACTTTGACAACAAGATCACCTGCCCGATGTTCGCGCTCTGGAGCTCCACCGGCTATGTGGGACGGACGCAGGACGTGCTGGCCGTCTGGAAGGAGTACGCCAACAACGTACGGGGTCAGTCGTTACCCTGCGGCCATTACATCCCCGAAGAAACGCCCGATGATAGCTACGCCATCATCAAGTCCTTCCTGCAAGAGTAGGGACTGACCACAGAAAACACAGAGGGCACGGAGAGTGAGTCAAAATGAATCTCTGTGTTCACTGCGCCTTCTGTGGTGATTGAAATGCTGGAACGGACGCCGCCGCTTGGCTGGGCTGTAATCCTATTGTTTCGCGCCCAGCAAAGCAGCGTCATCCTAGTCTCCTACACCTTCGGACTGTTCCTGCCCTTCATACGGGAAGACTTGGGGATAACGCCCCTCCAGGCCGGGTTGTTACAGGGCGCGTGGTGGATCACCGCCGCGTCGCTGTCGCTGCCCTCCGGTGCTTGGTTCTCTCGCTTCCGGCCCGTGCCGCTGGTGCTGGTCTCATTGTTGCTGGGCGCGCCGTTCCTGTTCGTCCAGGCCCTGGCCCCCGGCTTCTGGGTGCTGCTCCTGGGAAGGTTTTGCTTCATCCTGTCCCACACGATCAACACGCCGGCCCGCGCCCTTTTGTTGCGGCAGTGGTGCGCGCCGCATCAATATGCCTTGGTGCAGTCGTTTGGGCTGTCGCAGCACAGCGTGATTCTGGCGTTGGCCGTAAGCCTCAGTCCTTGGGTAATCGAGGGTTTGGGCAGTTGGCGCATCGCCTATGCTGCGCTAGGAGTCTTCTTCACGGCACAAATCGCGGTGTGGCTGCTGGTGGCGCGGGAGAAACACGCCCCCCCGCAGCCGCCGTCGTCATCCGACGATGAGGAGGAGCACTCACCCTGGTTGGCGCTGCGCCGGTTCCCGCAGGGCTGGCTGATTGCAGTGGTTATGCTGTTCCTGTCCTCAACCTGGACCGGGATGGTGACCTTCCTGCCGACGCTGTGGGTGGAGGAACGCGACGTGGCCCTGACCCTGGGCGGGCCTCTGCTGGGGTTCCTATACTACGCTTTGATACCATCCGGGTTCCTGGGCGGTTGGCTGCTGACCAAGCTGCGCAGCCGCAAGGTGCTGCTGGTTGTTCCCGCCCTGCTGAACGCGGTGTTCGGCGTGGTCATCACGCTTTCGGAGGCCCCGCCGCTGCTGATGGTGTTCATCACCGGGCTGGGGCTGGTATGGGTGGCAACGCCTGCGATACAAGTGCTGCCCTTCGAGTTCCCCGGCGTGCTGCCCCGCGAAGTGGCGGTGCTGACCGGTCTCATTCTGACATTCATGGGCGTGGGCTTCGCCTTGGGCCCTATGCTGGTAGGCGTGGTGGCGCAACTGACTGGTTCAATTCAGACGGGCCTGATAGCGCTGTCGCTGCTGACCGTGCTGGGCGTCGTCGCGGGACTGGTGTATCCAGACAAGCCGGGGACACTGCTGCGTTGGCGTGCGGCAACGCCGCAAGTGTGGGAATAATCACAGGGCTAGACGAATCGCTGCTTGGCCCAGCCTTCTTCGAAAGTCGTGTTGAAGATTGGGGCAGATTTCTTGCTGGCGAACATCCACCTGCCGCCTACCCGGACATATTCCTCGTCGTCGATACCAGCTCGCCACATGGCGTTTCCGGTGTCGCCGACGGTGCAGGGCATGAACAGATACCAGCGGGCGCGGGCGGTGTCGCCGGTGACTTCGATGTGCGGGTTCAGGCCGTAGTGCAGGGCGAAGACGAAGTGGCTGGATATGCCGCGAAAGAATTCGCGGATGGCCTCGCGCCCTTCAAACCGGCCCAGGCCCTGGCTTTCCCAGGTTGCGTCTTCGATGAACAGCGCCGCGATGCGGTCGGGGTCATAGTTATCGTCGCAGGCGGCGGCGTACTCCGCCTTTAGGTTGCGAATCTCATTGGCGTCCTCCAGCGCGCGCACCCTGTTCTGTAGGTCAACCACAATTTTCGCCAAGTTGCTTGATTGGTCGGTGGACATTTTCTACCTCGCTCAATTTCGTAACGCTCCTGATTATAGTAGACCATAAGCGAACCCCCAATTAGATTACAGGATGATATGAGGGTGATAATTTGACATAGTTTCTCTTGTATCGTAGAGTCCAAGACGACTTAGTTTCGAATTCGGACTGATTAGGAGGAGTGAGCGATGGCATTCGACTTGCTAATCAAGAACGGCCGGGTGGTTGATGGGTCAGGTGGGCCGGAGTTTCGCGCAGACGTCGCGGTGAGTAACGGCAAGATAGTCGGTGTGGGCCGGTTCAACGAGTCCGCCACCCGCGTCATTGACGCCGAGGGCCGGGTGGTCGCGCCCGGCTTTATTGACCACCACACCCACTTCGATTCCCAGTGTATGTGGGACCCCATAGTCAATTCGACTTCTCTTAACGGCAACACCTCCATCATCGTCGGCCAGTGCGGCGCGGTGATTGCGCCGGTTCGCCCCGGGGACGGCGAATGGTATCTTGATATGTTCGACAAGATGGAGGGTATTCCCATCCGGGCACAGCGGGCCGGTGTGGATTTCTCTTGGGAGTCCATCCCGGAGTACCTGGACGCCATCGGCCGCCGCCGGGGAATCAACGTCGGCGCCTTTGTCGGGCACTCCGGCGTGCGCCGCTACGTGATGGGCCAGGCCGCCCAGGAGCGAGAGGCCACCCCCGAAGAAATCGAGGCCATGAAGGCGGAGGTCCGCAAGGGGATTCTCGCCGGAGCTCTGGGGTTCAGCGTCGGCAACTTCGCCGACCAGGGCGAGGAGATTTTCGGCGTCCGCGTGCCATCCTCGGTGGCTAACGACGAGGAACGTTACGCAGTGGGCAGCGTCCTCGGCGAGCTGGGCACAGGCGTATTCCAGGTCAGTGGCGGCGCGCCGGGTGGCTACACTACGCCAGCCCGGATAGCCCAGGAACTCTCACGCCGCACCGGACGCCCCGCCATCTACAACCTGTTGGCCCAAGAACTCAACAAGCCGGACGAATGGAAGGAGCACCTCCAGATGGTGGAGGACGCCTTCAGGTCCGGTACCAGGGCCTATGCCTCCTGCCTGTCGGCCACTGCCGGCCCTATCTTCGACCTCCGCGCCGGATTGGGCGGTCTGGAAGACGAGGACATGATCAGCCCTACCACCGTCTTCCAGGGCATGAACACCTGGGACTCGGTGATGGCCCTACCGGTGGCGGAACGGATCGCGGCTTTCGGCGACGCTGAGGTCCGCAGGGCGCTGAGCATCGAGGGTGTGGAGACCGAAGGCGAGCACCGGTATCGCATGAACCGGGGCACGCGGACCATGAGCTTCAACCGCCGCTGGGACCTGGTTCAGGTCTACATGGCCCACGAGCAGCGCAACCGGCAGTACAGCGGCATGAGCGTTGAGCAGATCGCTCAGCAGCAGGGCAAGGGAATCATGGACGCCTTCCTGGACCTCGTGCTGGACGACGACCTCCGCACCAGCTTCCAGGTCATTGACCGTAACAGCGACCCGGATGCACAGCGGGAGATCCTGGGATCGCCCTACACCGTCATCGGGACGACCGACGGCGGCGCCCGCCCTGAGAAGGGCGACCGGACGACCTACAGCACCTACCTCCTGAGCCACTGGGTGCGGGAGCAGCAGGTGATGAGCCTGGAGGACGCCGTTTACCGGATGACCGGAAAGACGGCGCTGATGCACGACCTCCACGACCGCGGCTTCATCCAGGCGGGCAAGGCGGCCGACATCACCATCTTCGACCCCGACACCATCGGCATGAAGCCCCGGGAGCCGATGTACGAGTTCCCCGACGGCGAGATGCACGTCAAGCAGCCCGCTACCGGCATCGACTACGTGATCGTCAACGGTGAGGTTCTGCTGGAGAACGGCGAGCACACCGGCGCGCTGCCAGGCCAGGTCCTCCGAGGCCCCTACTACCAGGGCTAAAGGTAGTTCCGTGGTTAGGGACCACGACCTTTCAGGAAGCCGAATGCCCCAGCCACAAAGGCCGGGGCATTTTTGTGGATTCCCGATCTGCCGAAATACCTACTCAGGGTCGCGCAGGTGAGGAAACATGGCCAGCGGCGTGGCCGCCAGCAGTCCCGCGTCCACCGGCAGCGTTACCCCGGACACCCAGCGGGACTCGTCGGAAGCCAGGAACAGCGCGGCGTAGGCCACGTCCCACGGCGTGCCTTCTATGCCCAGCGGCCCGGCCCGGCGGCGCAGGTCCAGCATCTCCTGCGAGGTGTGGCGGGCCACCATCGGGCTGTGGATGTGGCCGGGGGCGATGCAGTTCACCCGCACTTTGTCCCGCCCGTAGTGCACCGCCATGGAGTTGCTCAGACCGATGATGCCGCCCTTCGATGCCGCGTAGGGATGGCTGGGCCGCCCGCTGCCGGCGCGCAGGCCGACAATTGACGACAGGTTGACGATGGAGCCGCCGCCGCCCTCAATCATCTGAGGGATGGCGTACTTGCTGGTGAGCATCACGCTCTTCAGATTCACGTCCATCACCGTGTCCCAGAAGTCCTCGTCCACGTCGGTGACCGAGCCGGGACCGCTGATGCCCACGTTGTTGATCAGCACGTTGATGTTGCCGTAGCGCGACTTGGCGGCCTCGGCCATTTCCCGGCAGTCGTTATTGCTGGTGACGTCGCCAGCGAAAATGGACGCCTCGCCGCCTTCCTCGCGGATCATCGCCAGGGTTGTATCGGCGTTCCTCTCGTCCCGGTCGACCAGCAGGACGCTGGCTCCCTGCCGGGCGAACAGGATGGATATGGCCTGCCCGATGCCCACGAAGTCGCCGCTGCCGGTGGCCCCGGCCCCGGTGATGATGGCCACCTTGCCGCTCATCCGGTTTCCGCGTTCCGACGTCATATCTTCCCCCTACTTATAGTGAGATACCGGCCGGGTCAGTCTATCGGCTGGTGGAAGTAGTAGCACAATCCATCGGGAGCGATGACGAAGAACACTTGCAGCTTTTTCCCGTCACGCTCGTCAACCCGCCAGTTTACCGTCTCGACGCCATTTGCTTCCAGTTCATCTTTCGCCCGGTGGATATTGTTGACCAGGATGGCGGCACCTTCCTAGCCGGGGCCACCCCCGGTTACTGCGAAGCCGAGGCGTACACCGTCCCGTTCGAGCGTAACGCTGGGCAACGGGCTTTCGGTTCGATCAACCTCAATGAGGCCGAATGCCTTTGCATACCAGCCCGCAGCTTGATCTATGTCGTGTACCGGCAGTTCCAATTCGCTCTTGTTAAAAGGGAAAGCGGCTTGAAACAGACCTCCGTCGCTGTTCATGCAATCCCTTCGAGCAACAGTTTCACCACCTGCGGGGCCAACTCCCGGGCCCGCTCGTCCAGCCCGGTGGCGCCGACGTTGGTGATGGGGTGGGGACAGACTAGGTAGGGGAATCCGGGGACGCCCATCAGACGGGTGTAGGCCTCGGCGGTGTTGACGAACACGCTGGTAATTATGGTGGCCGTGGGGATGCCCTGCCGCTCTAGGGTGATTCCGTCGTGCAAACTGCCCGACGAGCAGCCCCCTCAATCGCCGATGCCGGTGACAATCAGGTCGGCGTGTCGATGCAGCTCCGCCATTACCTCCGGCCTGGGCGGCAGCGATGCACTGTGCTTCTTGACGTAAAAGACTTCGGCGAACTCGAACTCATCGTTGAGAATTTCACTGATGGCCCGCAGTATCACGTCTGAGTTGGCCTTGGAGTTGTCCAACAGACCCAGCCGCTTGCCCCGCATGTCGACGGGGCGGTCGGCCAGGGTCAACGGATTGGGACCAGGGTCGGCCCCGGTGGGATCCACCAACTGCACCTTGTACGGCGTTGCGGTAGTCACTTGCTCCACTCCTTGCGATTACCCCCACCTCCGGGGATAGGGTCAGGGTGGGAGTCGCTAATACCCTTCCGCCCGAAAGCCCTCCCAGGACTCGCGGATAGGGATGGTGATTGCGGGGAGGCCGTGATAGTTCATTAAAAGCTCGCTGTATATGCCGCTATCGCCACCGCCCTTCAATACAAAAATGCTCTCGGGTGAGGGAGCGGCGGACACGCGGGTGTTCTCGTCGCCGTCGGCTACCGCGCCGTTCACCGCGCCCAGACGTTTCATCTGCGCCCGGCTGCGCCAGGCCTTCTCGAATACATACTCCTGGATGCGGCGGCGGTCCCATCCCTGCCGGCCCAGCATTTCGGCGTGCCAGTGGCCCACAACCCAGAACCACGGCGCGTCGTTGAGGTAGATTCCCAGCCCGTGGCTGGCCATGGCGTCGGCGGTGGCGTCCATGATGCTCTCGCCGGTAACGCCGTAGCGGTTTCCCAGCATCTCCGGGTCCTGCACCGTCGCCACTGTGACGGTAGATTGCCCGGCGTCGAAGCCGCGGGAAACGTGGAACGGCTCCCACGGGCTCCGTTCCTCGTCCTCGCCGATGCAGACGCCGAACTTGGTGAGCGAACCCATGCAACCCCGATCAAGGACATTGGGGCGCTGCTCGAAGACGTTGATCAGAATGAGCCGTATGGCGCGGCCAATGGTGGCGTTGGCCCGGTGGCCGGGGCTGAACAGATTGCCGGTGCAGTTGAGGTCAATCTCGTGCCGTATGGGCCCGTTGACCAAAATCAGGATGCCCGGTGAGTTGGTGGCCGCCGAGGCTTCATGGATGCAGTTGGGGTCGTACTGGAACATGGCGTCCATCACCGCCAGCACGACGGGGAAATACTCGGGCAGGCAGCCGGCCATCACGGCGTTGGCCGCCGCGTGCTCGGCGGTCAGTGCCCTCCGGCGCACCGGCACCTCGCCCAGCACCTGTTGCGGGTCCAGCGAGACGTGCTCCAGCATGGCCTCGACCCGCTCCAATGTTGGGGGCACCACCGGGAGGCCGTCGGTCCAGCCGTGCCGGTAGCATTCCTCGATGGCGTCGAAGGTCTCGTCTACTTCGTGAAGTGTCGCCCGATGACTACGCGGCATCACACACCAGCCCGGGGCTGAATGGACATTTATGAGTACAGCAGGAAAATTGGGCGAATTGTAGCACGTAACCGTAACGCAACCATTACGGCTGTTTTGCCTTACACCGGCCCCACTCGCTCCGCCGCGTCTCGGGCCGCCGCCAGATACACCGGGTTAGGGTTAAAGACGTATTCGCGCAGGCAGGCCTCGGTGAACTTTATCGTATGAGCGCCGCCCGCAGCCACCGCCCGGTCGATAAGCTCATCCTTGTTCTCCTTCGGCGCCTCCAACCCCGAATTATCCTGGGCCGGCACCGTTGAATACCAGGAATATACCGCCGCGCAAGCCTGCCAGGCGTAGCGGGCGGTCTGGCAGGCGTCGCCTTCATCCAGATACGGAGCCAGCATCCTCAACGCGCTCGGGGCCGTCACAGTGTGAACGAACGCTACCAGGTTCTTGGGGCTGGCCAAATAGATTCCGGCGAAGGTCTCGGTAAGGTTGGAGATGAAGAGCGATATATCGCCGCTGGCGTCTGCAAGGTCAACGGCCGACGCAAATTCCGGGTGGTCTTCCATACCCTTGATCTGCTCGTTGATTAAACCCCTGCCGTCGAATTCGAGGTCGTGCAGCCGCTCTACGTGATCGAGCGCGGACCTGGGGGTGTGCCCTGCGTTCTCCGCCGAGGGTTTGCCCGGCAGTGTGTAATACCGCGCGGCCCAAAATCCCAAGCCTTGCGCCAGCTCGTGCTTGCGTTGGGGAGTCTCGCCCGAGGAAAGGCTCCGTACTGCGTGGCTGGTGCGGATGAGGCCGTGGGTGGCCGCAGCCATGACCGCCGGCGCCAACCGCGGCACCCATTGCCTCACCACCCCTTGCCACGGAGCTTCCGACAATTCATTCTCGAAAAACTCTATCCAATCACCCAGCCGCTCGCGGTCCCCCAGATACTCCCGCCAGTCGGCGCGAGGTATGGCCAGGGAGGGCGTCGGGCGGTCTGTCAGCCGCTTTCTATACTCATCTACCCAAGGCAGCACGGCGTCTTCCCTGCCAAGGGCGAACAGCGCCTCGGAAGCCATTGGGCCGTGGTTGGCGTTGCCGCTCCCGAACTCGGCCCCGGCAAAGCTAAGGATTTCCAGCATCTCGTCGATGGTAATCGCCATCAGTCTCTCCTCGTCTCTTCCCGCTCTAAGTGCCTATCGTAACTCCAGCGCCACCAAAAAAGCAGCGGCCAGCGCCGCACCGAACACGCGCCAAAGAACACCAGCAGGGTGCGGGAAAGCGTGTAGCAGGCCCAGCCGTTTCTGGCGATGTTCCTGAAGTCGCGGGTATCCATTGAATAGTCAATGTCCGAAACATCGAGGACTCGCCCGCGGTCATACAGACCGCGAAACAGGCGTTCCTGCGACAGAAAGAATCCGTCCGGAATCCAGAACGCCAGGACCGGCACAGTCACAATCATGCTTGCTGCGCACCGGAGTTAGGGCTCTCACTTGGCGGCCGCCAGCCGTGCGCCAATCTCGTCGCCGGCCAGCTTGGTCCGGTGGGCTTCAATGTCTATGCCATACAGGCGGGCGGTGTTCTCGCCCATGATTTTGCGCTTGACCGCCGGGGTCAAGTCCACGCCGAACTCCTCGCGGATGTCGTCGGGAAGCTGGAATGCCATGAAGCGTTCAATGATCCACTTGGGGCTCCAGATGGCGTAATCGCTGCCAAAAAGGATGCGGTCTTCTCCCAGCCAGAAGAGCAGGTTGGCCATTATTTCCGCGAAATACTTGGGCCGCGAGTTGACGAAGGCCATCGCCACCGAGGTCCCGGCGTAGACGTTCGGTTCCTGGGTGGCGATCCAGCAGAAGTCGTCCAGCCGGGGCAGCCCGACGTGCTCGACGATGAAGTTCAGCCCAGGAAAGTCGGTGGCGGCGTAATCCACGTCGTTCACGTCGAAGGCGTCGCGGCTTAGCGGGTAGATGGTCGGCCCTTTGTGTACGTGGACGTTCTTGATGCCCATTTCCTGGGCTAGTTCCAGGTACTTGTACGACCAGGGATCGTTCAGCTTCCAGCCCTTGGAGTCGCCGCGCCACTCGGCGGTGTAGAGCTTCAGGCCCTGAATCGGGTAGTCGGCCATCATCTCGCGGAACTTGTCCAGCCCCGCCTCTTCCTCGCGCGGGTCGTAGGAGCCGCAGAGTACGAACCGGTCGGGATGCTTTTGCTTGACCACGTTGTTCTTCTGGTGAGTGTTGAAGCCGGTCTTGAAGAACTCGTAGAGGTAGGTGGAGTTCAATATGGCCACGTCCACGTAACCGTCGATGAACATATCGTTGAGAAGAGCCTCTTCGCCGTAGTTGCAGTATTTGTCGAAGTCCCAGACGTATTCGGCGGGCGAGAGGGCGGAATGATAATCGTAGAAGCACTTGATCCAAGCGTTGCCGTATTCGTTGCGGTGGTTGTCCGGCCCCGCGTCCCAGAAGTGCATATGGCCGTCCACCACGAAAATTTCTTCTCCGTTCACTGAGTACATGGAATGCCTCCTTGAGCCACGATTTGCCTGGAGTCAGGCTGTCGCGGGAGTCCAGTTGGAGTTTCGGGACGCAACATGGCCGAGCATAGGGAGCCGCTCGCTTCCATGGCCAGGCGGGTGGTGCGGGCGCGGACGTAGTACGTCTCAAGCACATCCGACGAAATCGCCTCACCCTTTACGTTGACAATGAGAGGAGAAGAGTCTGAGCAGTCCAGGCCCAGCTCTCCGCGTCGTTCCAAGTATCGGGCGACCGTGCGCCCGTCCAGCCGAGCGGTCGGGATGTTGCCCACCCGCAGCGTCGCCATCTGCTCGAATGACAGGCCAGCGCGTTTCAAGGCCTGCAAAAGTCGCTCCTGCCGAGTGAAATAGCCTTTGCGCAGGAAAATCTGCCGGGTCTCCTCAAGAGTGTCCGGGCCACTATCGGGGAAGGCTTCGGCGAAAGTCTTGCCGTGGTCTGCGCCGTCCTCCACCTCCGGGCTGGCGAAATGCTCGCCGAGCTTGACGAAAACCGAGCGCACGCCTTCCACCCCGGCCAGTTGGCGGCGCACGTCCGAGGCCATCAGGTAGGAGAAATTGGCGGCGCACCAGTAGGTGGGAAGCCGCAGGCAGACCGTCAGGTTGCCCGCGTCGTCGCCCGTGACGCTCTCCACAAACCCCAGCGACAGTACGGACTCATCCAATTCCGGGCCCAACACCCGGTCAAGGCGCGCCAGCACCGCATCTTGGTCCAGGTGCGGCGGCAGGTGAATGTCGGCAATCGTCGTCATGGCGCGGTTAACTCCCCGTAGGTTTCGGGTCGGCGGTCGCGGAAGAACTGCCAGGTTGTGCGGACTTCGGCAATTTCGTCCAGGTCTAGGTCGGCTGCGACTACTTCGTCGCGGTCGCGGGAACCTTGGGCGATGATCTGTCCCTTGGGGTTGCAGAAGTAGCTATTGCCATAGAACTCGCCTATTTCCCACGGCTGCTCCACGCCCACCCGGTTGATGGCCCCGACGAAGTAGCCGTTGGCAACGGCGTGGGCCGGCTGCTCCAGTCCCCACAGATACTCCGACAGCCCAGCGACGGTTGCCGAGGGGTTGAACACAATCTCGGCGCCGGCCAGGCCAAGGGCTCGCGCGCCCTCCGGGAAGTGGCGGTCGTAGCAGATGTAGACTCCCACCTTGCCCCGGGTGGTGTCGAACACCGGATAGCCCAGATTGCCGGGCCGGAAGTAGAACTTCTCCCAGAAGCCGGGCGCCAGGTGAGGAAGATGGGTCTTGCGGTACTTGCCCAGGTACTCGCCCCCGGAGTCCAGCACGACGGCGGTGTTATAGAAAACTCCGGTCATTTCTTCCTCGTAGACCGGCACGACCATGACCATGCGGTGTTTCCGGGCCAGTTCCTGCATCATCCGCACCGTCGGGCCTTCGGGGGCGGGCTCCGCCAACTGCCGCCAACGATCGTGCTGCTCGGCGGGAAAGTAGGGGCCGTAAAACAACTCTTGCAGGCACAGAACTTCGACGCCCCTGCTGGCGGCTTCCTCGATGAGCGCGACATGCTTGTCGATCATAAACCGCCTGAGGGCCGGTATATCCTCCGGCGCGTCTCGCCCGATGCTGGCCTGGATTAGACCGGCTCGCACCACTCTAGGCATCCTACTCCTCTCTCACGAACCCGTGAACTCTTTGATGGCGGCGAAGTATTCGTTGAGACCGCGATAGAGCAGGTCGTTGTGGCCCGCGCCGGGAATGGTCAACAGCCGCTTGTCGCCGGACTGGAAAGCATGGTGCATCTGCACCGCCTGCTGCACTGGCGCCAGGGCGTCTTCCTCGCCGTGTATGACGAGGGACGGGATGGAGATTGAGCTGACCTTGGCAAGATAGGCGGCTTCCAGCGCCTCGCCCTGCTCCTGCGGCAGTCCGTATACGAAGTTGCCCAGTATGGGCCGTCCGCTCTCGATAATCACGCCAGCCAGCCGGTCGCCGCAGTTGGCGGCCAGCTCGAAGGCCGAGTGTCGCCCCATAGACCGGCCCATGACGAATATCCTGTCCGTGAATCCCTCGGCTTTCAGCATCCCGGCGGCGTATTCCAGCACCAGCCGGGAGTCGGCCAGCATCGTTGTGAACGCCGGGGTGCCACCGCTGCGGCCGTAACCCCGATAGTCGGGAACGAAGAAGTTGACGCCGACCTGGTTGTAGAAGGGCGCGATGCCGTTGTAGTCGGTTGCGGTCTCGCCGTTGCCGTAGAAGAACAGAATGGTCGGCGCGTCATTGGCGGCCGGGAAAAAGCGGCTGGAAAGCGTAACTCCATCTGCCACCTGCACCGCATGATCGCTGGCCCCCTGCGGCGGCGGCGACCAGTTGGGCCGGGGATAAAAGGCGCTCATGGAAATGCCGGGTTGGTCCAGCGCCGAATAGTCTGCCGCTTTCATTTCTGCTCCTAGCGTGGGTCGCCCTGAGCTTGACCCTCTCCCAGCGGGGGAGGGAATCTGGGGGATTCCCTAATCGAAGAACCCGCCATGAATATGCTCGCGTATGGTCTCCGCCACCAGTTCCGGGCGTTGCACCGGCACGTCGTGGATGCTGTTTTCCAGCCAGACGGTCTTGCTGCGGGGCAGCAGCCGTTCCGCCGCCGCGATGGACTCGGAGCGGGCCAGGGTGCGCTCGTAAGCGTCGGGATTGGTTTGCTGGCGGGCCGGCATCATCAGCGCTGGGCAAGGCACCCGCGGATACAGTTCGCGCGGGTGATGCTCCCACAGCGCCCGGATGATTCGCAAGTGATTGTCCCGCGAGAGCTTGGCCCGCAGTGTACCGTCGTCCAGCGTCTCGAAGATGGCTAGGATGATTTCTTCGGCGGATGCGCCGTGTTGGCCGATGAGCGTGGCCCACTGGCCCCCTGACCGCACCCGCTCGAGGAACTGTGCAGGGGTTACGTCCCTGAAGTCCGGTGGGGCCATCTGGGTCAGGGCCTCGTCCAGCGTGTCGTAGCGGGCAGAGGCGTCGATGGTTCCACCGTCCACGAAAACGATGCCTTGCAGCAGCTCCGGCTGGGCCACGGCCAGTTCCAGCGCAACGTCGGCTCCCCACGAATGGCCCACGAGCACGGGGCGTTGAATGCCTCGGCCTTCCAGCATCGCCGCCACGTCCCCGCCCACGCTGGCGAATTCATACCCGTGGTCCGGCTTGCCGCTGTCTCCGTGTCCCCGCTGGTCAACGGCGATGACTGAGAATTTCTGCGCCAGGATGGGAGCGACAAAGTCCCAGATGCGGCAGGTGGAGGCCAGCCCGTGCAGCAGCACGACTGGTGAGCCCTCGCCGCCCCAGTTGCGTACGTGCATCCGCAGGCCGCCGTAGTGGGTCCATTCGTCCGTGGGGAACCCTTGCATCGTCAAGTCCTCTGTATCATTGGCGTCAAAATCCCGCGCTGTCGGCCCTAATATAGATTCTCTCCGCCTTTGGCGCAACGATGTTCCGGGTTTCGGATTGGCGGCAATTGCCACTGGAATTCGTCCGGCGGTAGGGCATACACTGGCACACGGCTTATTAAGGCGAATATCCCAGAGGCGAATGAGGAAGGAAATTGAACTTCGCTGCCGGTCGGTGTCGTGTCTGCTGGGATTGTTGGCGGTAATGCTTACCCTTGCCTGCAACGGAGGTGAACCTGTGCCGGCTCACGGAACCGCGACGCTGGTTCCGCCTCCTTCTTCAACCCAGGTGCCGCCCAGAGCCACTCCTGAGCCGACCCCGCCGCCAATTGCCGCGCCGAGGAAAGCGGTGTCAATCGCGTCAACTCCGACACCCGCAGTCGCCCCGACATCGGCGCCGCAGCCAACCGCTCCAGCCAGGATGCCTACACCAAGCATGACTCCTGAAGACCCTGCTGTTCTGGAAGGGCGTTGGGAGGGTGTGAACATCCTGCCCGGTGTCGGTGAACTACCCTTCACCGTAACTCTCCACCTCTCCGCCGACGGCCTTCAGGGTACGATGGATATTCCCAACCAGGGCGCGTTCAGCCTGGGACTCTCCGGGATAGTCTTCCAGTCGGTCCGCCTGCATTTCGAGCTGAGCACGCCCATCGGGTTGGCCGTATGGGAGGGTGAACTTCGCGATGAGGTAATTGAGGGAGAATTCAGCCAGGCAGGCCTGAAAGGCACGTTCCGGTTGAGTCGCCCCGACGTGGATGCCGCTGACGCGCTGGGTCAGGGAGAGGAAGCGCCCTACCGCCAGGAAGAGGTCGCGTTTGCCAACGGAGGCATCGTTTTGACCGGCTACCTGACCCTGCCCGACGGTAACGGCCCTCATCCGGCGGTGGCGCTGATAAGCGGCAGCGGCGCTCAGGACCGTGACTCTAACCTGTTCGGTTTCAAGACGTTTGCCGTCATAGCCGACCGTCTTGCCCGCCACGGTATCGCCGTCCTGCGATTCGACGACCGTGGCGTGGGCGGCTCCAGCGGCGACTCGCTGCAAGCTACCATTCAGGACCGCGCCCAGGATGTAAGAGCCGCCGTGGAACTGCTGCAGAGCCGCGATGACATAGACCCGGAACTGATTGGGCTGATGGGCCACAGCGAAGGCGGTATGATTGCACCGCTGGTGGCCTCCCGGAATGACAGCATCTCTTTCGTCGTCTTGGTGGCTGCTCCGGCGGTGGCCGTAGATGCTGTTCTGCGGGTGCAACTGGTGGATATGCTCAATGCCGATGGCGCGACTCAAGAGCAATTGGAGCTGGCGCAGGCCCAGCAGGAATTGACGCTGCGCGCAGTAGCCAGCGGAGAAGGCTGGGACGAAGTGGTGGAAATGGCGAGGCAGACGGCGCAGCAGCAGATCGAAGCGCTGCCCGAAGCCCGACGAGAAGCCATTGCCGAAATCGACCTCTACGTCGAGACCGCCATCCGGGAACAGATTAAGTCCGCCCAAAGCGCCTAGTTCAAATCTCTTGTCGAATACGACCCGGCTCCGGTCTTGAGAGAGCTAACCGTCCCTGTTCTCGCGGTCTACGGCGAGTTGGACACTCAGGTGCCGGCTGCTATGAATGCGGCGGCTTTCTCGGAGGCCATCGCTGAGGCTGACAACCCCGACTACACCGTTGTGACTCTTTTGGGGGCCAACCACCTGTTTCAGGAAGCTGTTACCGGCAGCCCCAGTGAATATGCAGAGTTGAAACCGGAGTTTGTTCCGGGATTCCTGGAATCCGTCATTGAGTGGATTCTCCGGCAAACCGACAGCCACTAGCCCATTCCTTAACATTCGACGGCAGCAAGCAAATGAACGGCAACAAGCGCATCGTAGTCTTGGGGCGGGATGCCTCAGATATTGACCGGCTCACCCGGATTCTGGAGGGCGCGGGATACATCGTCGCCAGTACCACCAATGACAGCGTGGCCGTTGACATGGTGGGGTCGTCGTCTTACGACGCGCTGCTCATCGCCAGGGACGTTGCCGAGGCCGACCGGCGCTACGTGTCAACGCAGTCCCGCAGCCGCGATGTCGGCCTGCTGGTTCTGACGGTCAACAGTCCCCGCTCCATCCTAACCCAACTGGCCCAAAACCTGCGCTAGGCAAGGGAGAGCGAGGAGAGAGAAACGGCTTATTTCTCTCTCCTCCCCACCGGTCCTACTGGTAGGCGGGGCTGTAGCTGGGGCTGGAAACCCGTCCGCCGTCTACGATGATGTAATCCCGGTCGATGGGTTCGCCAGCGAACAGGGCGTTCAGGCATTCCCGGACGCCGTTGGCGTAGCGACGCTGGGCCTCCAGCGTGGTCCCCGAAACGTGGGGCGTCATGGCGTGGTTGGGCATCTGACGCCAGGGGTGGTCGGCGGGCGCGGGCTGCGGATACCACACGTCGCCGGCGTACCCGGCCAGGTGGCCCGACTCCAGGGCCTCAACCAGCGCGTCGGTATCCACAATGCGCCCCCGCGCCGTGTTCACCAGGTATGCGCCCCTCTTCATACTCGAGAGCAGTTCCCGGTCGAACAGTCCCTGGGTGGCTGGCGTCAGCGGAATGTTTATGCTGACCACGTCGCTCTCGGACACCAACTGCCTCAGTCCTTGGAATCTGGCGCCCAACACGGTTTCCTCGGTCAGAGGCAGGCGACGGTAGTCGAAGTAGCGCAGTTGCACATCGAAGGGCTTGAGCCTCGCCGCCACCCGCTGCCCGATGCGCCCGAAGCCCACAATGCCCACCCGCTTGTCCTCCAGGTCGTGGGAACGGGCAGCCACCTTGCCGATGTCCCACCCGCCGCTTAGCACTTCCTGGTAGGCGGGGATGTAGTTGCGCACCAGCGTCAGCATCTGCATTACTACGTGTTCGGCAACGCTGACCACGTTGCTGCCGGTGATTTCGGCCACGGTGACCCCATGCTCAGCAGCGGCGGCCAGGTCGAAGTGGTCGGAGCCGACGCCAGCGGTGAGGAGCAGCTTGAGGTTGGGAGCCTGCTCTATGCGCTCCCGGCTGATGTAGGCCGGCCAGAAGGGGGTGGCGATAAGCACGTCGGCAGTGGGTAGGTGGCTGTCCAGCCCGGCCTCGGCGTCGGTCAGGGCCACCAGCTCGTGGCCGGCTCCTTCCAGCCATTCCCGCAGTCCCAGGGCATTCTCTGCGCACCCCAGCAGTTCCGGCGTCTCCGCCGCCGCCGCTCCGCCCGGGTATAACACGGCTACAACTTTCATACTGCCCCCCTTCCGAGATGAAATTCCCTGAATGTGTCGGCAAATCGCCGGAATGCGGTTATAGATACGGTCAGTGGATTTGCGAGGGTAACATAATATGACGTCAAAGCGCATCAAGAACAATGGGAAAATATCCCGCAATCTGGGGAAGCAGAGAATGGCAGGGGGGCGCTCTCATGTTATGCTGCGGCGCCATCCGGACCATAATCCAGGCGGAAAATCTCCCTGACTGCCTTTGCTCTTTCAGGTAGAACGCTGACGAGTTCAGCCGCTTGTTATGACGAAATTCACCGGCGCTGCTGGCAACCCCTCGAAAACGGCCGCTTGGACCAACTGTCTTCCGGCCAACTCGGCCGCGTGGGCTAAAGTGGGGTTGATGACTGTTATGGCGCGCGCTCCGGCGAAGTGCAAAGCTGCCGCCGCGGTCTGTCTAGGTTCTGTTGACATTTCGCTGTTGCGGGTCATTCCGGGGAAATAGCGACGAAGAATCCTGGACTTATCACTCCGATTCAAGGCCATTAGTGCTTTCCTGCACTTGGAATGACATGAAATGGACCTGCACATCGGTTACAAATGCAAATGTCAACAGAACCTAGTCTCTCGGCAGCCCGTCCTTCGACAATATCAAGACGAATGGTTCAGGCTCAGGACGGTCGCAGGGACTTTTGACACAAGCTCCGGCAGGAGATTCCGGAAGGACGGGACGTGAGGAAAGGCAGAGGAGAGGAGAAGCTAAGGCCGCTGGAGATGGAGTTCTCATGTGGGAGTGAGACAGAAACGTATCTCTGCCCGCCGTGGGCGGAAAATTGGTGCGCTTGCTGTGAAGTGGCCACAAGGGGGCCGAAGTGAACCGGCCCCCTTGTCTGCGGTCAGAGGTATTAGAAACCGGAAGAAGACTCGGCGCGCATCCGGCTGAAGCAGTCGCTACAGTAGACGGGGCGATCGCCGCGCGGACGGAAGGGCACCATGGCGTCGTTGCCGCACTCGGCGCAGATGATGGGGTACATTTCCCGCGGGCCGTCCTGGTACATTCCCCCACCGCCGCCACCGCCCCGCTGTTCGGTGCGCCGTACCGCCCGGCAGCTTCGGCAGCGCTTGGGTTCATTGCCGAACCCGCGAGCTTGGAAAAACTCTTGTTCCCCGACGGTGAAGATGAACTCGCTACCACACTCCACGCAAATCAGGGTCTTGTCCGACAGTGCCACTGGTGACCTCCTTAGCACGTTCAGGTAAAGGGCCGATAGTGTCCGCGGCCCAGCAGGCCAGCCAACGGCAGTCAGAATGGATAGCCTGGCCGGTTTACGCTGGAATACCTGCCCCGGATTAACCTTGTATATGCCTATTCCAACATTATAGCTATCAAAGAGGAATATGCAACCAAAATTGGCAAATTGCAGAAATCTTAGTGCATTTCGTAATCTATAGATTAATGATAGGCGAATTGACGTATATTTGGACTTGGAAGCTCAAAATCCATCTTTGCCGGTTTTGCCTTTAGCAGCCCCTTCAAAATTATTTCACAGCCTTTCATTTTCGGAATTCCCGGCTCCCCTTCCGGCGTCCGGCCCCGTCCGGCGGTCAGGGGGCCCACCTTCGACCAGGAAGCACGAGGAAGCCTTGAAGACCGCCCAGAGCTGTTGCCCGGGCCGAATTCCCATTTCTTCCAGCGACGCCCCCGTAACCTGGCAACGGAGAGGAACGCCGCAATCCAATTCCACGGTGTATCCCGGCGGTCTCGGTTCAACTCGCGCCACGGTTCCGGGTATCCGGTTTCGCGCCGACGATCCCACCGGCTTCAGCGACGACAGGATGATGTCGGATGCGCGAATGCCCACGGTGACCCGGTCTGCTTCCCCCGGCGGGGGTGGGCCGCCGTCCAACGGGGCTTCCAGACTGAAACCGGCCAGTTCTTCCTCGCCGGACAGGAGCATAGTACCGTCCCTGGGATGGCGTGATTTCACCTTCATACGGAACAGGTTTTCCACGCCCACCAGCCGAGCGACGGCGGCCTGACCCGGTTGTCCCAACACCTCCACCGGCGCCCCTTGTGCGATGGTCTGCCCGTTCTCGATCACCTTTACTTCATCGCCCAGTGACAGCGCCTCCTCTCGGTCGTGGGTCACCAGGACCACCGGAATGGGGTTGCGCTCCAGCGTCGCCCGCAATTCCTGCCGGAGCGCCCGCCGCAACCCGCCGTCCAGTGCCGAAAACGGCTCGTCCAGGAGCAGCAGCCGGGGCTGGGCGGCGATCGCCCGCGCCAGAGCGGCCCGCTGCTGCTGGCCGCCGGACAACTCCCAGGGGTAGCGTTCCTCAAGGCCGCGCAGTTGGAAGATGTCCAGCAGTTCACCGATGCTTCGCTGACCTTCCTGTCCGTTGCTGGATTTCAGGCCGTAGGCGATATTCCGCGCCAGATTGAGATGGGGGAACAAGTGGTATTGCTGGGTCAGGTATCCGACCCCGCGGCGATGGGCTGGTATCCATAGGCGGGCGGCACTGTCATAGACCAGTTGCCCGGCAATTTCCATCCGTCCTTCCACTGGGCGGAGCAATCCCGCCAAGCAGCGCAAAGCCGTGGTCTTTCCCGACCCCGAGGGGCCGAAGAGGACCAACGTCCGGCCCGGCTCCACGTCCCAGTCGAGCCGCATCTCGAAATCTCCAACGCGGGAGCGCAACCAGCCCCGCGAGCCGGAAGCCGCACTCACAGCCGCCCGCTCCAGCGCCGCCAGGATGCGAGGGTCAAGGCAGCCAGTGCCACAGCCGAGACCGCCAAGAGAAGCGCCGAGAGGGCCAGCGCGCTTTCCAAGCCGTGGTTGGTCTCCATGGCGGTCATGATGGCCAGGGGCATGGTCTGCGTTTCGCCCATCAGATTTCCGGCAAACATCATCGTCGCGCCGAACTCCGCAATCGCCCTGGCCCATGAGAGCCCCAGACCCGTTATGATGGACGGCCCTGCCAGCGGCAGTGTGATACGCCGGAAGGTATTCAGCGGCGACACCCCCAGGGTCTGGGAAACGTCCTCGTAGTCCCTTGCCACCGACTGAAACCCCAGCTTGGCACCCCGGATGTAAAAGGGGGCGGCGACAAATACCTGCGCGAACACCACCGCCATGGTGGTGAAGGAGATGTCGATTCCCGCATCGTCAAGCAGGCCGCCAATCAGTCCCCCCCGGCCGAAGGCCATCAGCATTGCCACGCCCGCCACCACCGGCGGCAGGACAATGGGCAACTCCACCAGTCCGTCCACAGCGCGGGCAAACCAGTGATTGCTGCGGGCGAGAAGGTAGGCGAAAGGTGTACCACCGGCTATGACCACGCCGATGCTGATTACGCTGGTCACCAGCGACAGCCGCAGGGCGGTAAGGGCAATGTCGCCGGTTACCGCCCCCCAGATGTTATCCTGCTGCGCCGCCCTGGCCAGCAGCGCGATGATCGGCAGGCCGATAAAGGTGACGTACAGCGCCCCCGCAATCCCGCCCAGCGTCCCTCCCGGTCCGCCGGGCCAGCGCAACCGGCTGTACCGGTCCAGCACCCTGCTAACTCCCCAAGCCGTGAATCAAGGCGTATCGAATCCGTAGCCAGTGAGTATGTCCTGGGCGGGCCCGGAAAGCACGAACTCCACGAACCTCTCGGCCAGCTCCGGGGCGCGGGACTCCCGCGCGACCGCGATGGGATAGATGGCGCGCACACCCTCGGCTACGGGAGGCAGAGGTAGTTCCCGCGCTGAACCGGTGGCCGTTGCCGTCAGCGCCCCGGGCCGGTAGACGATACCGGCGTCTGCTTGGCCCAAGACAACTTTCTGCTCGACGAACTTCACGCTGGTTTCCTCCGAAACCACGTTTGCCAGCGCTCTCTGGAAAAAGTCGGGGCCTGTGGCGGGACCCGCCTCTGATAGCCTGGTCAGCAACTCACGAGCGTACTGACCAGCCGGAACGCTGCCATGGGCTAGAACCAATTTCACGTCTGGGTCGGCGATTCCGCTAATGTCGTTAATGTTAACGTCCGAAGACACGATTACTGCCATTGACGCGCCCGCGAAGGGGACACTGTCTCCCGATATTAGTCCGGCGTCTTCCGCGAGAGACATCTGGATCTCATCGGCAAAAGCAAATACGTCGGCATCCGCGCCGAACTCCAATTGCGAACGCAGCCGCTGGCTGCCCGCAAAATTCAGCTTAACGTCAACGCCGGGGTTCTCCGACTCGAACTCGAGGGCTATGTCTTGGAAAGCGTCGGTGAGGGAAGCGGCGGCGAACACCTTGAGGACCGTTTCATCTCCACCGCCGTTGCCGCATCCCGGTATGATGAAGAGAACAATCGCCGCCAGTGTCGCCAGTACGGGGAGGATAGACCCTCGTACAGTACCCAAAAAACGGGTCAGCATTGAGTTTCGGGCGAGGGCAAGTGGAATTGCTGTGCGGCTCTCCATATTGGTGACGGGCTGCAATCTAGCGGAGAATGCTAGCTTTGTAAAGTTGGCTGTTTGATTGCAGCCGTCAACTCGCTTGACGCAAC
The DNA here is from genome assembly GCA_965226875.1 of Dehalococcoidia bacterium. Classification (GTDB taxonomy): domain Bacteria; phylum Chloroflexota; class Dehalococcoidia; order Lucifugimonadales; family UBA3495; genus VXOI01. Next base: position 1,429,254 of record OZ245439.1, read on the forward strand.
GTATGGGCTGGGTTGTAATGGCTGCGGCAATTTCGCTTGAGAGAATTTCGCTTGAGAGGTTGGATATGGCGCTAGTGCGTTGTGTTACAGAGATGGGAATGGGTGTTGACGTTCACGGGCGGGACTACACCACCGCAGCCCAGCGGGCGGTGTTTGACGCTATTCACCACAGCAGTCTGGGGTTCCAGAGGATGCTGGGCAAGACCGCCGACGATATGCGCGTCGATGTGACCATTGGCGTGCCCAACCCCGGCGCCGTGGACAAGGAGGCGGTGCTGTCTATCCTGCCCCACGGCACCGGCCACTGCGAGGCGGTCGCCGGAGGCTTGGAAGTCCCCAACGAACGGGGCGACGACGCGCTGGTTATCGCCAACGCCGTGGTGATAGTCAGCTTCGACGACGGGAGCTAAAAACTGTCCTAACCGTCCGAAAGTTTGTCCCGTGCGGCGGTGGCTAGTTCCGCCAGTTGCCGCTGCCGGCCGGGGCCGGAGACCGTGAGTCGCACCAGACCGCGATTTTCGATGAAGAACTGGCTGGCGGCTTCTTCGTCTCCCAGCAGATGTTCGAAGACGCCGCTCGCCTCCGGCCCACCTGGGCCAGCCTCGCCCCGGCTCACCAGGTCGGCCCGGATACCGTCCAGAGCGGTCAGCGCCTGCTCGCGGCTCTCGAAGAGGATCAGGCTTTGCAGCACCCGGAAATCGGCGCCTTGCAACTCTACCTGCGCCGACGGCCCGTCCAGCGATTGCTCTTCGGATGCGGCGATCACGCTTACGGCGGCGGATGGGAAATCCTCGGGGGAAAGCAACAGCTCGCGGGGGGCCGAAGAAATCTCGGAACCGCAGGCAGAAAGCAGGAGCGCCATGGACAAGCATATAATCGCCAGAAGCCCGGATTTATGATGCAAGGATTATCCCGGTCCTTCTTGGATTTCTGCGGAAGCTGAGATGCCCCCTCAACCTTGCCCTATCCCGGAGGAAGAGGGAAGCAGCCGTTAATGCTGGTGGCCGTGGCGGTGCTCCGGCGCGCCCCATCCTCCGGCGCCGGGGGTGCGGACGCTTAGCACGTCGCCCGCTTCCACGTCGATGAGTTCCTTGCCGGCCAACTGAACTTCCTCGACACCGCCGCGCAGCAGCACGTTTTGGCCGGGTTCTCCGTGATGGCCGCCGTGGTAGCCGGGAGGCGGCAGCCGCCGCCGCTCCGACATCAACGTCACCCTTGCGGAGGCGAGGAACTCCACTTCCCGCACCACGCCATCGCCGCCCCGGTACTGGCCGTCGCCGCCGGAACCGCGGCGCAGTGCGTAGCGGCGCAGGCGCAAGGGAAAGGCGAACTCCATCGCCTCAATCGGCGTGTTCATGGTGTTGGTCATGTGGGTCTGGATGCCGGAAATGCCGTCCTTGTCTGGCCGCGCACCCATGCCTCCGGCGATGGTCTCGTAGTAGACATAGGGCTTGTTGCGCACCGGGTCGTGGCCGCCGATGATCATGTTATTCATAGTGCCTTGGCTGGCTGCCGGAATCACCTGTGGCAGGGCTTGGGCCAACGCACCGAACAGCACGTCGGTAATTCGTTGCGAGGTTTCCACGTTTCCGCCGGCCACGCCCCTCTGCGGTTGGGGGTTGACCAGCGTTCCCTCCGGGGTGTGGATGTGGAGGGGGCGCAGGCAGCCCTGGTTGGCCGGGGCCTGCTCCTGCAGCAGACAGCGCACCACGTACAGGCAGGCCGACACGGTCACTGCTACTGGCGCGTTGATGCAGCCGGGGCGCTGCGGCGACGTGCCAGTGAAGTCTATATCCATCTCGTCGCCAGACACCGTGATGGTGACCGCGATGGGCACCGGCTCTTGGGTCAGGCCGTCGTCGTCCATGTAGTCCAGTTCGCTGTACACGCCGTCGGGTATGTCCTGAATGGTGCGGCGGGTCACGCGCTCGGAGTAGTCCAGCAGCGCCGCCATGTGCTCGGCGGTATCGGCGACGCCGTATCGCTCGAATAGTTCGCGCATCCTCTGCTCGCCCACTCTAATGGACGCCGTCTGCGCCGCCAGATCGCCCTTGCGCTCGTCGGGCGTGCGGGAGTTGCGGCAGATGAGCTGGATAACGTCGTGATTCAGCCGCCCGCCCCGGGCCAGCTTGATGGGCGGTATGATGGTGCCTTCTTGATACAACTCGGTGGACAGTGGGAGGGAGCCGGGGGTCATGCCCCCCACGTCGGAGTGATGCCCCCGGGCCGACACGAAGGCTGCCAACTGCTCCTTCCCCTTCTCGCCGGCGTAGACCGGGGCCACCATGGTAATGTCTGGCAGGTGAGTGCCGCCGAGGTATGGGTCGTTGAGGATAACAATGTCGCCGGGTCGCAGCGCACCGGGGAACACATCCAGCGCCGCGCGGACCGACGCAGGCATGGCCCCCAGATGCACAGGCACGTGCGCCGCCTGCGCCACCATGTTGCCCTCGGGGTCGAACATGGCGCAGGAGAAGTCGCGCCGCTCCTTGATGTTGGGCGAGTAGGAAGTGCGCTGCAAGGCCACGCCCATCTCCTCGGCCACCGACTCGAACATGTTTTTGAAGACTTCCAGGCTGACCGGGTCTACGGGCATCAGTTCACCTCTGGGACCGGTTGTGGGGCTCTAGTTTTCCTTTAGCTCGGCTAGCAGGTCGCGGGTCCCGGCGCCTTCCGAAGGGACCAGTTGAAAGAACTCGCTGGACATTATTTCATCCATGAATTCCCGGGGGAGTTTCGAGAAAGGGCCGTCTCTTTCAATCTGGGTTCGGTGGCGCTCCAGGGATTCCATCTTGAGGGTCACGTACCGGCCGACGTCGACCACGGTGGTGACCTCGGCATCCGGTGTTCCCAGGGCCTCGGTATCGTCGGCAGAGAACGGCGGACGAAGCTCCAACTCGACCATCTTGTTCCACATACGCTGGAAGAAGCTGCGCGGGAAACAGACATAGTAGAGCAGCGGACCGCTCGCATCCCGACATCGTTCTACGGCGGCTTGGGTGCGCTGGCAGATGGTCACGTGGTCGGGATGACCATATCCGCCGGTAGGGTCGTGGGTGATGACCAGATCGGGGTTCAGTTCCCGTATGACCGCCGCCACCTGTTCCACCACCTTTTCTTCGGGGGCCTGGAACAGGCTGCCCGGGTGTCCGTTATCGTCGGTTCCGGCCATGCCGGAATCCCGGTAATTGAGAAACCTGACATCCGCAATCCCGGTCAGGTCCATGGCCGCCCGGAGTTCGCCCTGCCGGACTGATGCCAAAGTCTCCGGCGTAGCCAGAGCGGGGTCGCTGATTTCCCCCACGTCGCCGTTGGTGGCGCAGATCAGCGTCACCCGGTGCCCCCCGGCCACCAGCGCCGCCAGCGTCCCGCCGCAGCCGAACCCCTCGTCGTCGGGGTGGGCGAAGACGGCTAGGACGATCAACGGGCGCGATTTGTGCAGACGCTGATTATTCATCGCCGGATACTCCTGGGCCAGACTGGCCGGGTAAGCGCTCCGGGAGTTCCAGTTCTCGAGGGAGTGAGCTAACCCGGTCTATGTCAATACCCACGAGTACGCCATCAGAATCGAAATCTAGGACGCCTCCATCATAAATTTCGACGCACTCTGCGCTTATTCCATCGGCTACGCCGATATACAGCGGTTCAGTATCTGCGGGATAACCAAGGTTCATAGCTGATTTCCTTTTGAAGCCATTGCTGAAGTATAAATGGATTCAGCCCCCCGTCATTCCCGAGAAAGCGGGAATGTCGGACTAACGCAAATATGCACCGGGAGATAGCATAACGGATAGGTGTCCCAAGCTAACCTTAACCCATCGCCAGCAGCAGGTTGCCGTAGGGGTCAACCTCGCCCTGCCACCCTGGAGGTATGACCGTAGTGGTATCGAGCTGAACCACCAGGGCCGGGCCGGAGAGGTGGTTGCCGGTGGCCAGCAGTTCGCGCTGGTAGAGAGGCGATTCCATCTCGCCCTCTCGGAATACAACGCTGACGCTGGCGATTTGCGCCTGCGACGGGTCGGAGCCTTCGCGGGTTTGAGGCGGAAGGTCTGGCTTGTCCACCGCCAGGTCCAGTTTCAGGCGAAGGTTGACTATCTCCACCGGCTCGCCCCGGTCAGCGTAGCCGAAGCGTTGCAGGTGGGCGCGGTAGAAGCTGTCTGAGATGGCGCGCGCCAGTCCCTCGGAGGAACGAGAGGCCCGCGATGTGGGATAGTCTACTGTCAACTCGAAGGACTGACCGACATAACGCACGTCAAGGAACCTGCGGGATGTCATTTGCTCGGCGGGCAGCCCTTCCTGCTTCAGCTCGGCACGGGCCAGACCCTCCATGCCGTGGAACTCCTCTTCCAGCCGGGTCCGCTCCAGATCGCCGCCGCGCAGCATGACGGTCCGCGAGTAATCCTTCACCACGTCGGCGATGGCGACACCCAGGGCTGACAGGATGCCGGGCCGCGCCGGAATCAGCACACGCGGGATGCCCAACTCCTGGGCCAGTTCGCAGCCGTGGACCGGCCCTGCGCCACCGAAGGGGACCAGGGTGAAGCTGCGCGGGTCGTAGCCACGTTCCAGGGAGATGGACCGGATGGCCCGCTCCATGTTGGCGTTTACCACCCGGTTGATGCCCAGGGCCGCCTGCTGCTCGTTCAGGCCCAGTCCCGTTGCCAGCGACTCCATCAGCCCTCGCGCCCTTGGCAGATCGAGGGTCAGGCGCCCGCCCAGGAAGTGGTCGGGGCGCAACCGGCCCAGCAGCAGGTTGGCGTCGGAAACGGTCAGTTGGTCCCCCCGGCCATAGCAGGCAGGGCCAGGGTCGGCGCCCGCCGACTGAGGGCCTACGGTCAGCGCGCCACCGGCGTCGACGCGGGCGATGGAGCCACCACCTGCGCCCACGGTGTGAATCTCTATCATCGGCACGGCGACAGGATGTCCGCCCACGTTGGAGCTGCCGGTTTCCTTGATGCGTCCGGGGCAAAGCGATACGTCGGTGGAAGTACCGCCCATGTCCAGGGTGATGATGTCGGAGTATCCGGCCTGCGCCGCAATGTGGAACGCCCCAACCACGCCGCCCGCCGGGCCGCTGAGGATGGTGCGCACCGGCTGCTCGGATGCCAGACGGGCCGTGATGCTGCCCCCCGACGACTGCATTATCCGCAATCCCTCGCCCAAGGACTGCTCCAGTTCGCCCAGGTAGCGGCTCATCACCTGCCCCACGTAGGCGTTGACCACCACCGTGCTGGTGCGTTCGTATTCCCGAAACTCGGGCAGAACTCGGGAGGACAGGGAGATGAACGGTGCCGGTTGCAGCTTGCGAAGCGCCTCGTAAACCATCTCTTCGTGAACGGGATTGAGGAAAGAGAACAGGAAGGAAACTGCCACGGCATCGGCGCCGGACTCGGCGATGAGGGCCATCAGAGCCTCGATGGCGCCGGGATCCAGGTCTTCCAGGATTGCGCCGGTGTAGTCCACCCGTTCCGGGAGACCGAAGCGCAGTTCCCATGGGACCAGGGTCGGCGTGCGGTCCTGCTCCAGGTTGTACAGTTCGGCGCGGCTTTGGCGCCCGATTTCCAGCACATCCTCAAAGCCCATTGTCGTGACAAGGGCGGTGCGCGACCCCTTGCCCTCCAGCAGGGCGTTGGTGGCGACGGTGGAGCCGTGAACGAAGTCGGCTTCCCCGGTATCTACCCCAACCTCACCGACGCCTTGAAGGATGCCCAGCGACGGGTTTTGAGGGGTGGATGGGAGCTTGTGGACGGTCAATTGCCCGTCCCGCAACACGGCGATGTCGGTGAAAGTGCCGCCTACGTCGATGCCTACTACGGTTCGGGGCATAGGGTGAGTTCTCCCTGGGGAAGCGTTTCCGTCAAATTCCACAATAAAACTCAGCAGTCTAGGCCGGGCGCAGGCCGGCGTAGCGCTTCCCGGTCACCGACGGCTCGGCGGCCAGGTTGCGTCGGATGGTCTCCACCCGCTCGCCGTCCAGCCCCAGCGCGTCGCATACCGCAGCGTCCAGCGCGCGCCGGACGGGGTCGGCGTCCATCTGCGGCAGGGGCAGCAGTGTCTGCTCTGCCCGTGCTCGGCTTTCGCCGCGATACGCGCTGGGCCAATTCGCACCTCAACATCAATTCGACGGTTTCCCGGGTGGCTGACCTCCGGCTTGGCGCCAAGTCCGCGCGCTCGCAGTTCATCCGACAGCCTCATGTTGAGGGTCTGCTCGTGCTCTCTGGTGGTCATGGCGCGGGGGGCCTTAATCGTCCAGCGCGATGCGGAGACGCTTGTTTATGCGGCCCTTGCTCTCATGGCCCACGACGCGGATGCGCCCGACCTCGGTGGTGTTGTCGACGTGAGTGCCGCCGTCGGCCTGAACATCCAGGCCCTGGATGTCTATGGTCCGCACTTCGCGGATGTTGGAGGGGAGCAGGTTTATCTTGGTGCGAATCAGGTCGGGAATTTGCTCCGCTTCCTCGCGGGGCAGGTTGGCGGCCAGCACGCTGCGGGCGGCTGCGACTTCCTCGTTGACCTTGGCCTCTACTTCCTCGGCGAAATCGGCGGACATCCGCTCCAGCTCGAAGTCCATGCGGGCCTCGCCGGGCTGCATATTGCCGCCGGTCACCAGCGCGCCGTAGTCACGCCAGACCACTCCGCAGAGGATGTGCAGCGCGGTATGAGTGCGCATCAGGCGGTAGCGCCGATCCCAGTCGATGCGCCCCGACACCCGGCTGCCTGCGATGGGCCGGTCGCCGTCGATCAGATGCACCAGCAGCCCGCCGTCCCGCTTTACGCCGGAGACGGCGTACTCTCGCCCGTCGGCGGACAGGACGCCCATGTCGCTGGGCTGCCCTCCGCCGCCGATGTAGAAGGCGGTGCGGTCCAGCGCAACCCCGGCGTCGGCCACGCCGGTCACCGTGGCGTTGAACTCCCGTAGGTAGCTATGGTCGTGAAACAGCAACTCGGTCATTTCGCGCGATTCCCTAGTCAGGCTCAGGACTGGCCCGAACCGGCGGTATTATAGCAGACGAAATAAGGATTTGACGTTATTCGGCAGTCAGCCCGCTGCCGGGGCTATCCCATATCTTGTGCCTATGGCATATAATGGCAAGCTACCCAGCGGCTTGAGCTGACCCCGCGCCGGATGGCCAGCCGGGGCTAACATTCAGGGGCGAACGATGAAAATTTCGTGCTTACAGGAGAATCTGAGCCGGGGCCTCGCCGTGGTGGGGCGTGCGGTGGCCAGCAGGCCCACCCTGCCGGTAACCCAAAACGTATTGCTCAGCACCGACCAGAATATGCTGCGCCTGTCGGCCACCAACCTGGAAATAGCCATGACTACCTGGATTGGGGCCATGGTGGAAGAAGAGGGTTCGGTCACCGTCCCGGCGCGGCTACTGACCGAGTTTGTCAGTTCTCTGGGCAGCGACCGCATCGACCTGGAAATGGAACCGGACTCCCGCGTTTTGCAAATCAGGTCCGGTCGCTCCCAGGCCAACATAAACGGCACCGATGCTTCGGAGTTTCCTCCCATTCCGACGGTGGATGACGCGGTGGTGGCCCAAGCGCAGCCCGCGGCCCTGCGCACCGCCATCACGAGGGTCGCCTTTGCCGCCGCAACTGAAGAGTCGCGCCCTGTGCTGACCGGCGTTGAGGTCAAGCTGAAGGAAGGCGCCTTCACCATGGCCGCCGCCGATGGCTTCCGCCTTGCGGTGCATCACGGCGAACTGTCGCAGCCGGTCCCCGAAGAGATAAGCGTCATCATACCGGCCCGCACCATGACCGAACTTCAACGGCTGCTGAACGACAATTCGGAGCCCGTTGACATCATGCTCACGCCCCAAAAGGGACAGGTGATGTTCCGGTTGCAGGGCGGCGACACCGTGGAACTGGTGTCGCAACTGTTGCAGGGCACCTTCCCCAACTACGACCAATTGATCCCCCAGAGCTACACCACGCGGGCCATCCTGGACCTCCAGCAGACGCTGCGGGCCGCCCGGACGGCCTCGATTTTCGCCCGCGACGGCTCCAACATCGTTCGGATGCACGTAATGCCCAACGAAGAGGGAGAAGAAGGAACGGGGGGCAAGATGGTAATCTCGGCCCGCTCCGAAGAGGTGGGCGACAACGAAGACGTGGTGGATATCGCGGAACTGGAAGGCGAGGAAGGCAAAATAGCGTTCAACAGCCGCTATCTGCTGGACGTTCTGTCGGTCCTGGAGCGCGGGCGCGTGGCCATCGAGACCACCACTTCATCCAGCCCCGGCGTGTTCAAGCCCACCGACAGCGACGACTACGTCCACGTCGTCATGCCAATGTTCGTCCAATGGTAGCTCTGAACCCTTAAAACTGCCCAACGCATCGGAGCGAAGAGTCCCCGGAGTGTGACGGAGCCTCTTCGCTCCGATCAGAATGGCGGGCGCGATACTGAATTTCCCCGACTTCCTGTTAGCGGAGCGTAACATGGCACAACTGGAACTGCCGTCCGGCAATCAGCTTAAGGTAGACGACCTTCTTTTCGACTTCGTAAGAGATGAGGCGGCGCCGGGAACGTCCTGGACCGTCGAGGCAGTGTTCCGGCACCTGGGCGAGCTGGTAGAGGAGTTTGAGCCTCCCAACCGCGCCCTGCTGGAGCGCCGTGACAGCGTCCAGCGGCAGATAGACGCCTGGTATCAGGGCAAACGAGAGGCTGGCTGGCGTCCCTCGCAAGATTCGCGGGAGCAGGACGCCGCCGACCTGGAGCAGTTCCTGATTGGGATAGGCTACCTACAGCCGGACCGTCCGGTGGACTTTGAGATGACCACCCCGCAACTGGACCCGGAGATGGACCAGAACGGCCCGGAATTGGTGACCCCGGTATCCAACGCCAGCATGGCTGTCGGCGGAGCCAACGCGCGATGGGGCAGCTTGTACGACGCCTACTTCCTCAGCGACATTCATCCGGAAATCGACCGGCAGGAACAGCGGCCGGCCCGCCTGCGGATGGTGGTGGAGCTGACCAACGCCTTCCTAGACCAGCACGTCGCCCAGTGGGACAACGTAGACGGAATTGGGGAAATCACCCGCTTCTCCGTTCGGCAGACCACCAGTGGTCGTAATGAACTGGTGGGACACGCCGACAGCGGTGAGGCCCGCTTGCGCGAGCCGGGTAAGTTTTTCGGTTTCAACCTGAACGGTCAGGGCGAACTGGAGGGGTTCTATCTCGAAAACAACGGGATGCGGATTCTGTTCCAGCTCTATGAGGGCGGTAAGATAGACGAAGGCAACGGGCAGTTTCGCGACCTGCTCGTCGAATCGGCGGTCACCAACATCGTTGACTTCGAGGACGCCGTTGCAGTGGTGGACGCCGAAGACCTGGTGGTGTCGCTGCGCAACTACCTGGGCCTCATCCGGGGTGACTTGGTGGGCTACAGCTCCCGGGGCAACCGCAAGACGCTGAACTCCGACCGCACCTGCACCGGCGCCGACGGCCAGGAGCGCACCCTGAAAGCCACCAGCCTGATGTCGGTGCGGAACGTGTCGCTGCACATGTACACCGGCATCGTCAGGATGGGCGGCCAGGAAATCCCGGAGCGGATTCTCGGCCTGTGGTTGACCACTCTCATCGCCGCCAGCCACGACAAGGGTTCCAAGGGCGAGCCGCGGTCCGACGGCTCGGGGCCGATGCCTGCCCGCGGCCCCAACAGCAGCCGGGGGCTGGTCTACCAAGTGACGCCCAAGCTCCAGACTTCGGAGGAAGTGGCGGAGCAGGTGAGGCTGTTCGAGGCCATTGAGTCCCGGTTGGGCCTGACGCCGGGCGTCATTCTCATCGGAATAATGAACGAAGAATTGGGCATGACCCTGCAACTGTCCGACGCACTGCGCGCCGCCCAAGGCCGCACGTTCTTCACCAACACCGGCTTCCTCGACCGCACTGGCTCGCAGATCCGGGCGCAGATGCACGCCGGGCCAGTGGACTTGCGGGACGACCTGACGCAGGAGACTTTCAACGTCAGTTACGAGCGCCACAACGTGGACGTGAGCCTTCGCGCCGGGGTAAACCGCCACGGTAAAATCGGCAAGGGAATGCAGGTGCGCAACCGGGCCATGGTTGAGATGCTGGAGCGGAAGATCGACCACCCCCGAACCGGCGGCAACACAGCCTGGGTGCCAGCCCCTTATCCCAGCGATCTGCACTCCACCCACTACCACATGATTGACGTCGGAGAAGTGCAGCGGGTCATGCTGGACTCCCCCGCCCTCAACATCGACCGTGTTTCGCTCCTATCCTTCCCTCTGCTGAAGGAAGAGAAGGTGGTCGACCCGGCGACGAAGGCCGGTCTGACGCTCCGCTACGCCCACAGCATGGTGGCTTACGTGGAGCCGTGGGTGCGCCGTGGCATCGGTTGCAGCGGGGTGCCCAATTTCGACCAGATTGAGGAAATGAAAGACCGGGCCACGGAGAGAATCGACGGCGCCATCCTGGCCAACTGGCGGCTCCACGGCGTCATAGACCAGTCGGAGCTGGAAAAGGCGATTATCGGGGCCGCAGAGGTAGTTGACCGCCAGAGCGCCGGGATCGCCGAATACGAACCCTTGGCCGATACGCCGGAGAAGCGGGAGGCGCTGCTCCGCAACCCGGCCATCGTCGCGGTGCTGGAAATCATCGACGAAGCCCTGTCGTCCCCCAGCGCCTACGTCGAGCCGGCCCTGTTCCGCAACCGCCTGGCAATGAAGGGGGCGGACAAGTAGATACCGACCTCCTCAGATTTCCTTCCCCGGTGGGGGAGGGTTAGGGCGGGGGAGTTTGCGCAGAACGGCTTTGCCCGATGAGAAGTGACAAACGAAAATTCCCCGGACCGGCCGCCGTTGCCAGCTAAAGAGTCGGCGGCCTTTCCTGTCCGGGGGTGGGGTGTCCAACCCCTCGGGGCGGGTGGCGTACAGGAGGAGGGCATACGGCCCGCTCCGCTTGAGAGCGATATGGCCCCGGCCCCGCCGCCGGCTCGCTGCACGTACAAGATAGCGTTAATCACCTCCAGTAGGTCCACGGAACGCGGACGTCTTCCAGGCTTGGCTGCCGGAGCATGGGTGCCGGAACATCCCGCTGTTTGTTGGTCAGGCCGCTGGGATATGCTTTGCGGTTCATAAGCAATCTACACACGAATCCACGATCCTGTAGACACTGAACAAACTGGCCGCTGTTGACGATTGGTCCGGAATCCTCTTCCATGAGATACAGGCAGGCAACCGCACCGCAGGGCGGTAGCTGGTAAGATTGACTGGCAGGCGACTGTGGCGGAAATCTATGGAGGAAGGGCCCCAGCCCATGAACCAACTCGCCAAGGGCAACATTATCCCCGGAATGCGCTACGTTGACGCGCCCACCGCCATCGAATGGCTTTGCGAGGCGTTCGGTTTCTCCAGACACTTGGTAGTCCCCGATGACCAGGGCGGTATAGCCCATGCGCAGCTCACACTGGGCAACGGCATGATCATGCTGGGGTCGGTGCGTCCCCCAGAGGAACACGACGGCCTGATCAAGAACCCTCAGGAAGCGGGGACCAACACGCAGGCGCCATACATTTACATTGAGGAGATCGACGAACACTACCTGCGGGCCAAGGAAGCCGGGGCCGAAATCGTTTACGACATCACCGACCAGGACTATGGCGGACGGCTGTACACCGCCCGCGACCCAGAGGGCTACCTCTGGAACTTCGGCTCGTACAACCCTTGGGCCTAGCAGCCTGAATTCTCCCTGCTGAGTCGATATGCCGCCAGAATTGGACCCGTTGCGACAACTCAACCTGGCCGACGCAGCCGAATTGCTGCGACCGGCCATGTTATTCACCGTAGGCGTCGCCATTTACGCCATCCTGATTTTCAACCTGTATCGTTTCATGTCTCGGAGGAACGTTTTCAACCTGGACTTTTCCAAGTACGAGGAATCCAGGCACGCCTTTCTGGGAAGAACCCTGCACCTGATTTTTTACGTCGCCAAGTACCTTCTGATATTCCCGCTCTTTGCCTTCTTCTGGTTCGGCGTCCTGGTGGTCATGGTGGCCTTGCTGTCCAGGACGAAGGAGGTGGAAGACCTGTTGCTTATCGCCATGGCGGTTCTGACCTCGGTGCGGGTAACGTCCTACTACACCGAGGAACTGTCCCGGGACATCGCCAAGATGCTTCCCTTCGCCTTGCTTGGCATCTTCCTGATCGACCTTAGATACTTCGACCTGAGCGCCTCGACTGAACTACTGAACAGAGTGGGCGATAAATGGGAAAGCATTTTCTATTACTGGGTGTTCGTCGTCCTGCTGGAGTTGGTACTGCGGGTAACCGAACCGTATATCAAAGCCCTGTACAACAGCATCAAGAATCCCCGTAGGCGGGACCGGCAGCAGCCCTCCGATGAACCTGAGAGCGGAGGAGCTGAAGAAGAAGAGGCGGACGGCGAAACAACCGCGGTTGAACCCATTCGAGCCGGCTAGGAGACAGGCTAATGCTGATTGTCGATTCGCAAATACATATCTGGGAGAGCAATCTCCCCGCCAACCCGGCACACCGGCAGATAACGTCCTACACCGCCGAGGACGTGCTGAGGGAGATGGACGAGGCCGGAGTGGACGCGGCGGTAATTCACCCCCCGGGCTGGGACCCCAGAGCTGACGACCTGGCGGTAGAAGCGGCGCATCAACACCCCAATCGCTTCTCGATTCTGGGCAAATTTGCGCTGGACGATCCCGCCAGCCGTGACCTGATTCCCACCTGGAAGCAGCAGACGGGGATGCTGGGCCTGCGGTTCACCTTTCTCCAGCCGCACCAACAGACCTGGCCCACCGACGGCACGATGGACTGGCTGTGGCCAGCGGCGGAGGAAGCCGGGCTGCCTGTGGGTCTGGCCTGCGCCAACTTCCTGCCGGTGGTCGGCCAGGTGGCGGAGCGCCATCCTGGGCTGAAACTGATAGTGGACCACATGGGCCGGGGGCAGCGGGCGACCGACGAAGCAGCCTTCGAGACGCTGCCCGACCTGCTGGCGTTGGCCAAGTCCCCCAACGTGGCCTGCAAGGCTTCCGGCGCGCCCAGCTACTCCAGCGCGCCCTATCCCTTCGCCAACATCCACGAATACCTGCACCAGATTTTCGATGCCTTCGGCCCGGACCGCACCTTCTGGGGCACAGACATCACCCGGATGCCCTGCTCCTGGCGCCAGTGCGTAACCCTGTTCACCGAAGAACTGCCCTGGCTCACCGGCGAGGATCTCGAAAAGGTAATGGGCCGCGCTCTCTGCCGCTGGATCGGCTGGGACCTGCCGGGGGTCTAGGTAGAGATTTCCAACATTCAACCGTTCATCCTGACCCTGTCAAAGGACGTAGGGTTGGCGCAGTCGCCCATAACAAACGAACCCCGTTCATGGTTCGACAGGCTCACCACGAACGGGGTTCTGCGCGCGTTTCGGAAGCGCTTGCCCTGTCAGACTTCGACAGGATTACCGCTCATCATCCATTCCGCGTAGGAGCCGTCGTAAAGGCGCACGTCGTACCCGGCCTGCTTCATTGCGAGGTAGGGGAGCGACGCCCGCAGTCCGCTACGGCAGTAGGCAATGACCGAGTCGCCGGGGCCGATGCCCACCGATGACAATGCCTGCTCCAATCGCTCCGGCTCGATCAACAGCCGCCCGTTCTGCCCGGCGAGCTCGCTCCACGGCAGGTGAATGGAGCCCGGAATATGTCCGGGGCGAGAGTCCATCTCCACCTCGCCGCGGTACTCTTCCAGAGAGCGGGTGTCTAGCAGCTTGGCGCTGCCTGGGTTGGCGGCGTCTTCCAGCGCAGCGCGTATGCCGCCTGCCAACTTTGGGGTAAAGGCACGGGCCTCAGTGGAAACCGGGCGATACAGCACATCACGGCCCTGCTCCTTCCATTGGTCGTAGAGCAGGTCCATCACATGGATGTCGTCCCGGCCCAGGTATTCGAGGATCCAGGAGTGCATGGCGGCGTTGCGTCCGTCCTGTCCATCGTACAAAACGGGAACAACGTCATCTCCCAATCCTGCGGCTCCGAAAACCTCGGCCATTTCCTCCGGAGAAAGCAGTCTGCCCTCCGCGTCTTGCAGCTTCTTCAGAGGAACGCTGACCGCACCGCGCAGGTGGCCCATCAGATAGCGCATGGCCGACCGGGGATCGACCAGAAGATACCCCGGGTGGCCAATGTGTCCCTCAACCCAGTCGGCGGATACGAAGGTAGCCATTAGCCGATCGCTTCAAAGTCGGTGGTGACCTGCGTAGGGTTGACCACCGATTGAGTGACCGGCGAGCCTTCGACGGCCAGCCGCCAGATTTCGCGCAGCGTCTCCTCGTCGGCGTCGGCGCGGACGTAGCACTTGGCGGAGATTTTGCCGTAGCCGGGGTTGCCTTCGTCCTCAACCCCCGCCCACTTGCGGATGTTGTCGAAGTAGCCTTCCACGGCGACTTCCAGATCGTGAATCCTCACGCCCTGCTTGGTGGCATTGACCACAAAGCCGACGGTCATGCAGCTACCGATGGCCGAAAGCAACTGCTCGTGGGCGCTGGCCGCGACGTCGGTGGCGGTCAGGTCGCCGGGTTCGTCCATGTCCACCGTGTGGTTGCGCATAAAGGCGCGGGCCCTCATGCCTCCCTGCCAGGCAACTCTTGACTTCCAAGGCCCGGTCACTGCGTTAAAAACCTCCGGGTCGCGGAAGGATTCCAGAACTTCCGCCAACTTTTCACGGGGAAGCCCATTCAGGTCTCGCTCCGGTTCCTGTGCCATTTGGACACTCCTACTTGTTGGGTTAGTGGGTGACTCTGGTGCAGGGGCGCACGGCAGCGCCCCTGCGTGGCTTAAGCGTATTCAGCTCTCAGCAGTTGGGCGGCCTTGGTGATTGTCTTCATTTTCTCGATGGCGATGGCGTGGGTGTTGACGTTGCGCTCAGCGAAGGTGCCGAAGCCGCAGTCGGGATTCAGGTATATCTTGTCCGGGTCGAAGTACTTGAGCAACTCCTTAACCCGGGCCACGATCTGCTCCGGCGGCTCGATCTCATCCGTGCGCGGGTTGACCACGCCGAGGCCGATTTCCTTTTCGTTGCTGTATTCCTTGAACACATCCATCTCGCCGGCGCGGGGTGTGGCGCACTCCAGCACCAACTGGTCGACGTTCATCTGCACCAGATAGGGAAGCATCGGGCCGTAGTTGCCGGTGAGCAACACCTCTTCCTTGCGGCTCCAGTTGCCTCGGCAGACGTGGACGCCGGTCTTGATGCCGGTGATGCCGTCCAGAGTCTCGTTCATCAACCGCACCGCCATCTCCAACTCGTCGGTCGGGTCGCGGCGGTTGGGCAATGCGGCGCACATGAAGGTCTCGGTGGTCTCCTCGCCGAACACCACCTGCGAGAGCGTTGGCTCGTCCAACTGCACGAAGTCGCAGCCGCTGTCCCGCAGCGCGATGATTTCCTCCCGGAGAAGGGCAACCACGTCCTTGGCCAGGTCGTCGGGGGTGGGATATGCCTTATCCGACAGCCCCTCGAACCAGGCGGAGCGCGTTAGCATATAAGGGCCGGGAATGGGAATCTTGATGGCGCGGTCGGTGTGTTCCCTGAGGAAGGCCAGTTCGTCCAGCGCCAATCCCTGCCGCTTGCTGAGGATGTCTATGGCGATGGGGCTCTTGATGGCGAAGGCCGGAACGTCCAGCGCGCGCAGTACCTCTTCCATGCGGGCACGGTCGGCCGAGTAGTTCAGCAGCTCCGACACCTTCATCAACTGCATACCATTGAGCTTGTCCACCGCGAAGGAATAGAAGTTGTCCCGCCGCTGCTCACCGTCGCTCAGGATGTCCACGCCAGCCTCTTCCTGGGCGCGGATGCAGTCCAGGACCTCGCCGTCGGCCACGGAGTTAAATTCGTCTAGGGTAGTCTCGCCCGCTTCCTTGCTGCGCAGGGCACGAACAAGGTCGTTGGAACGGGGCCAACTGCCAACCACGGTCACCGGAAACAGAGGAATGTTTGCCATTTGTAAACTCCCTGGGCGCAGCGCCCCCTCAGCGATTTGGGCCGGTATATTTTTACAGGTCGATAAGACGATTCTGCAGGAATCGTTCTTTGGAAATGTATCTATACCTCCCCTAGATGTCAACCTTAGGTTGCTTGGTTGACAACTTTCCGCCCCTTGAGCCTGCGATGAAGCTATTGACTTTCCTTCCAACCGTACCCTATATTCCGCAGAAATTAGGTTCTGTTGACATTTGCATTTGTAACCGATGTGCAGGCCCATTTCATGTCATTCCAAGTGCAGGAAAGCACTAATGGCCTTGAATCGGAGTGATAAGTCCAGGATTCTTCGTCGCCATTTCCCCGGAATGACCCGCAACAGCGAAATGTCAACAGAACCTAGTATGGCGACGGAAAACTGGCAATCACTTAGGAAAAAAGCGGCGACTTGTCGACGAAATTCGTAAGATAATACGGAAGTTCATTGCGAATCCCGGCTAGATTTTTTATCCGATTTGGTTCATGCCAGCGTTGCTATTCGTGGATAAACCGGCGCCCACAGGTAGGCGTCCCTATTCTGGAGGTCTTATAACCATGGCGATTCGAATTTGGAATCCGGGGGCAATGCTCCTAAACTAAAGCCAAGGTGAAATGCGCAGATGGTGGGGGGCAAATGACGGAGCCGGGTTGTTCTCCAAGTACGGATGAGAGGGATTCACCCGCGCAACCCAGCTGATCATCATCGCCGCTTAAATGTACATCCCACCTTGGCTTTAGTTTAGGTCCATGAGGCTCAGGGCCTCTTGCGCCTTGGCGATGATCTGTTCCATGGTTTTGTTTATCTCGTATATCTTTTCGTTGAGAAACCTGACTGGTGCCGGTTGGGCAACGGTCTCGTGGTTCTGGTCTCCCTGCGGGGCCCCGGACACCAGGGGTGTCCCCGGGGGTCGCGGATTGGTGTGTTTCAGGGGATGGTCAGCAGTTGCTGCAGGAGCGTGTCGTTGCGGTCGATGATATCCGTGACGCCGCGCTTGGCGGGGTTGGTCGGGGTCCGGCTGACGATCTCTAGGAGCCGCTGGATTTCTTGGATCTTCCAGTGCAGATCCTTCTGGGTTGGCGGGGGCGTTTGCCTGATTTTCATGACGTGGGCGACGGCTTGTGCCAGCGTGGCTGGGTCCGTGGGTCTGGTGCACAGGTGGGTGGCGGTGATGGCTTGGGCCGCGTTCCAGATTGTTAGGGACGCCTCTGTGGCGGCCTGTTGGAACTGCCCGTTGGCCAGGTGGGTCTGGGACCGGGCGTGATGGCCCTGGGCCCTGGCCAGTTCCTTCCTGAGTGTTGCCATTTCCCGTGTGGTCGGCGGCCGTGGGGCGCGCCCGGTGATGGTGGTGTTCTTGGGCAGTACCCAGCCCACCTTTGGAATATGGTGGGCTCCTGGGATCATTCCCAGGTTTATGAGGTTCATTAGGGCGGTTGGGTTGATGCCCGCATTCTGGGCGGCGTGTTCCGGCCGGATGTAGGTCCGGCCCTTGAAGGTGAATGCCCGTTGGGGGCGGTTTGTCTTTTTGCAGTCGCTGTTGGCGGTCATGGGGGTTCCCCTTGTGGAGTGTGAGGTGCGGCGCGGCGCCTGGTTGAAGGCGGCGTCGCCGGTGCTGGCCACTGTGGCCGGTTGTTCATGAAGTCGAGGGTGGTGAGGCCCCCGCGCGCGATGGGTGCTGCGATCCTGTTGATTTCGAGGTTGGATGCGTCCGGGTGTGGATTCCTAGAAGTCTGGCCGGAAACCTCGATTCCCCCCAGGCCGGCGTTTTCTTAACGTCGATTATCGATGGCATAGTGGGTGTTGCAACGTATTACATGCACCACCATGCCATATAAGTCTTGAATACGTCTGCCTCGCGTAGCGCAAAACCCGGCCAATGGCTTTCCGGCCAGATTTCTAGGTTTGGTGCGTAGGCGAAGGCGTGGTGGCGCCTTTGCTCGGAACGTGTGGGTTATTCGGCGGGTTTCTACCGTTGGTTTCCAATGTTGGCGCAGTGGCAGGTAGGGACGGATTGGGTGAATCTATCGTTGTTCCAATTTCAGGGCGATGAAAACCGTCGGTGAAGGGTCGGCGTTTTTGTGGACTGGCATAGGGTGGATGGCGGGCTGGGTCAGCGGTACATTTTAACCGGCTCCCACTGCTGGCCCTGCTGGAGGCCCGGCGGTCGTTGTGGTGCTCGTCGTGCCCCGGCGGGCGGTCCATGTGATTACCGGCAACGTCCAGATGGAGCATGAGGTTTGAGAACCGGTTGCGGTGGGTGGAGCTGCCGTCGGCGTTCTTGTTGTAGATGAGCTCGGCGTCCCTGGCCTCGGACTCCGGGTTCCAGTGCTGGTCCACCATCTGGCGGACTGCCTCGGCGAGGTAGCGCGACTCCCGGTTATCCCGGTCATCGTAGCGGTGCCAGGGGGTTGTTGCCCGGCAGCCCGATATGCCACCTTGGCAGGCTCTTTGGCAGCAGTTCCGACTGGCTTCTTACCCCTAATCCACCGAACGACGGCGTGTGGGAGGTCTGCTGAAGAAGCAAGAGGGTGCGCCTCTGAATCTGGGATAATGGTTTTGAAACAGAAAACCGACCCCAGAAAAGGAGCACTCAATAGATGCTACCACGCCACCACCCCGACCGCATCCGCATCGCCTTCGACGACCACCGCCTGGTGGCCAATGCCGGGCTGATCCTTCCGGCCACCCTCGCCCTGCGCCTTGGCCTGCCACAACTCCTCCGGAAGCACCTCGACCTCGGCGGCGCGCCGGGGCGGGCGAACACCGGCGACAAGATGATGACGCTGGTGGCCTCCGCGCTGGCCGGCGGAGATTGCATCGACGACGCCGATGTGCTGCGCGCCGGCGGGACCGCCCGCGTTCTCGGTTTCACGGCCAAGGCTCCCTCCACCCTGGGCACCTTCCTGCGCAGCTTCAGTTGGGGCCACGTCCGTCAACTGGACCGGGTGGGCCGCGAGTTGCTGGCCCGGGCCTGGGCGGCCGGGGCCGGACCCGGCGACGGGCCCCTGACCATCGACCTTGATTCGACGATCTGCGAGACCTACGGACTGGCCAAGGAGGGCGCCCGCCACCACGGCTATACCGGCAAGCGGGGCTATCACCCGCTGCTGGCCGTCGCCGCCGGAACCGGCGACGTGCTGATGGCCCGGCTGCGCGAGGGCCGGGCCAACACCGCCCGGGGCGCCGCCCACTTCCTGCGTGAAACGGTGAGCCGGGTTCGCTACGCCGGGGGCAGCGGGCAACTCACCATGCGGGCCGACAGCGGCTTCTACGCCCACGCTCTCGTCGCCGCCTGCCGCCGGATGGATGTCCGCTTCTCCATCACCATCCGCCAGCACAAAAGCCTGCACAATCTCATCGAGGCGATACCCGAAGATGCCTGGACGCCGATTCCTTACTGGATGGACGGTGCCGCCGATGTGGCCGAGACCACCTACACCCCCTTCCAGGCCGAGGCGGACGCCGCGCCGGTACGGCTCATCGTCCGACGGGTGAAGCCCACGCCCGGTTCCCAGCTCGCCCTCTTCGCCACCTACAGCTATCACGGCTTCATCACCGACCGGGACGGGGAGACCCTCGAACTGGAGGCTGATCACCGCCGCCACGCCGAGATCGAGAATGCGATACGGGACCTCAAGTACGGCGTCGGGCTGAACCATCTCCTCTCGGGGCGCTTCGCCGCCAACGGCGCCTGGCTGGCCGTCCAGACGATGGCCCACAACCTGGCCCGCTGGACAGCCCGCATCGGCCTGGGTGAACGGATCGTGACCACCAAGACCCTCAGACGACGGGTCTTCGCCCTGGCCGGGCGGATCACCCGCTCGGCACGCCGCCTGACCCTGCATCTTCCACAGGACTGGCCTTGGGAGGAGAAGTTCAGCCGCGCCCTGGCCCGACTGCGAGCCATTCCACTCCCAGCCTGACGGCGCCCGTCCGCCACGGACCCGCCATCCGGACAACCGAACGTCCCCGCCAACTCGTGCCATCCCGGTCCGCGAGCGCCTCTTGCCGTGTCCTATCCCGCCATCTCGCTCACCACAGCCACTGTAGGCCGCCATCGGTGCCCCCAAAAGCGCCTGCCGACCGCCGCCGACCCCGCATCTACCCGAATTCGAGCCCCGACCATCCACGTCTGTTACTTCCTCTCCCCACTTCCAGTGTCCTCACCCCGTCCATCCCTGTCCATCGGTGGATTCGGGCTTACGCCAGTGAATGGCGGTGGTCTGATCTGTTCGATGATAACCTGGGGTTGATTCGAGCCCGAGCTGGCACCCAGGCAGTCTATTGGGGACTGTCCAACCATGACCGTATGGAAGAGGTATTTGACCGCGAGAAATCCGACTACGAGGCAAGTGCTATCATTGCCAACGATCATGGACTGGGAGTGTCTGGAACCTATCCGTTCCAGTCTCTGGATCAGCTTTACGAGACTTGTGACGACCTCGTCCAGGCATTCCACGAGACCATGTCACCTCTGCCACCTTTTAACAGTACGCCACCAGTGCTCAGGGCAGTGCCTGAAATCGCTCAGAGGCTCTAGTACTGTTTCCAGATAGTTTTGTTGATGTTGGAAAGCTGCCTCTAACTCTGGATTCCTGATTGCGCGGGAATTACTACAGGTGAAGCGGATATCCGGTATAAGGCATATTCAAATGGAAACGGTACTAAACCGAAGCCGAGGTGAAATGCGCATTTGAAGGATACCCGGCGACGGGGAGCGGACTGACTTCAAGGTGCGGACGGGAGAGCTTTACTTGGCAGCGCTGGCTTGCTCTCATCATCTCAGAAATGTATATCCCACCTTGACTTTAGTTTAGCCCTGCTGGTCACAGCATTGCTCCTTGTGGTGGCCTGCGGTTCTTCTGAATCTCCTACCGAAGCACCCGTGGCTGATCCAACATCAGCCTCCGCTCCCCAGGCTCCTTCCGGCAGCGGGCAGACTCGGCCCACAGCTGCGGCGGCTAACACGCCGACCCCCGCGACACAACCGGCGTCCACCGCAATAGCGATGTCTACAGCTGGTCCGGACCCCACCGTTACACCTGCGCCGGAAGAAGCGGCGGAGGCCCCGACCACAGCCCAGGCGATGGCGAAGTCCGAAGGCAAGTACGGCGGCACCATCGACATGCACGTTGCGGGCAACGTGGCTCACTGGAACATCATGGAGTGCGGTTCCGGTGGCACCTGCATGTCGCCCACCTCGCCTTTTTCCAACGGCCTGGTCCACTACAACGGTGAAACCCCTGAACCCCTGGACATCCGCGGCGACCTCGCCACTGGGGGGACGGTCAGCGAGGGCGGCACCCGTTACCTCTTCGACCTGCCAGAAAACGCCCGCTGGCACGACGGGACTCCGATCACTTCAGATGACGTGGTGTTCAGCATAAACGAGATGCTCCGGACGGACGTTCCGCGCCCCCGCTCCGGGCAGATCAGGCCCTACGTTAAGAGCGTGGAGGCCGTGGGGCCGTACCAGGCCCAGATCGACCTGAATTTCCCGTCTTCGGCCTTCCTTGCCTTCCTGGCCACCGACTTCATGAAGATGTGGCCGAAGCACCATGTGGGTACAGACCCGGCCACGCAGAGGAACATGCGCCTTGAGGAGAACATCCTTGGCTCCGGCCCCTTCAAAATGGTGGAACACGGGAAGGACGTAGTCTACCGGTGGGAGAAAAACGAGGACTACTTCAAGGAAGGTCTGCCCTACTTCGACGGCATGAACTACTACATCATCAACGACTCCAGCAGCATTGTGGCTGCCTACAAGGCTGAACAAGTGTTGATGACCGTTTATCTGAACAGCAACATGAACGTGCGCGAGGGACAAGAACTGCAGGGGCACCGGGAAGGCGAGGGCCGGGTGTTCTTCGCCGGGCCGACCCTGTGGCACGGAATGCTGATCAACACCGAGGTGGAGCCCTTCAACGACGTCCGCGTTCGGCGCGCCCTGAACCTCATTCTGCATCGGCAAGCTTTCAACGAAATCTTCGGAGCGGGCGAGTACCAGATTGGTTCGCCGCTGCCCCCCGACCAGTGGTTTGGCAGGACCACCGAGGAGTGGCTGGAGTGGCCCGGCCTGCGTCAGACCGATGGCGGAGACAAGCACCCCGACGACATCGCGGAGGCCCAACGGCTAATGACAGAGGCGGGATACCCCGACGGCTTTGAGACCACAATCCTGGCCGCCAACTTCCTGTCATTCCCCGACATGGCCCAGGTCGCCGCCAACCATATGGAGCGCTGGCTGAACATCAGGGCCACAGTGCAGCCAGAGGAGCCCGCCGCCGGTTACGTCCGGTACGAGAGCGGCGACTGGAAGCTGGGATTCCACGGCAACGGCATCCTGGTCATGGACCCTGACCAGCTAATTGCAGGCAGTTACCTGAGCAAGGCCACCCGCAACTACAGTGCCTGGGAACCGGAAAAAGTCCGCGAGCTGTACGATACACAAATCGTCGAGACCGACATAGAAAGGCGGCGGGAGTTGGTCCTCGAGTTGGGGGACTACCTTGCCAACGAGGATACCCACGTCGTAATCACCACCTGGGCGATGTTGGTCCCGTACGTTGACAACCGGATCAGGAACTACAACGTCGCGTCCGGATTCGCCAACCACACCAACAAGGAACATCTCTGGTACGAGGAATAAGCAGGGCCGGAAGGGGGCGCGCAATCGTGCGCCCCCTCAATTACCTCTTCTTGAAGTTATGATCTGAAAATTTAGGACATCGCTGGTTTAGTACGGAGAAGACAATGAACCTGTACGTGGTGAAAAGGCTGGTGCTCTTTATACCTACGTTGCTGTTGGTAACGATAATTGTCTTCGCCCTGATGCGCCTGATCCCCGGAGACCCGGCCTATTTGCGCCTCATCGGCAGCGACGGCGACGCCGAGTTCACCCAGGAGCAGTTGGAAACTCTCCAGGCTCAACTGGGCACCGACAAACCCGTGGCGCAGCAGTATGTCTTCTGGGTATGGGACATGCTGCGCGGCGACCTGGGGCTGTCAATGATTCACGACACGCCGATCATCAACGACATAAAGGCTCGGCTGCCCATCACTATTGAGCTGACGATATTGTCCTTGACCCTAGCAACGGTGATAGCCGTTCCGCTTGGGATTATTTCGGCGGTGATGCAGGACTCACCCGCCGACTATGTGTCACGACTGGTCGCTATCGCGGGAGTCGCCATGCCCAATTTCTGGCTGGCGATTCTGATAATCATCTTGCTCGTGAACACATTCGGGTGGTTGCCACCTTTAGGCTACGCAGACCTATGGGAGAACCCCGGGAAGAATTTGCAGCAACTCATCTTCCCGGCCATTGCCCTGGGTTTCTACAACATGGCGCTAATCGCGCGCGTCACCCGAAGCGCCATGCTGGAGGTGTTCCGCGAAGACTACATCCGCACGGCGCGATCCAAAGGGCTGAACGAAAGGGTTGTGATCGTGCGCCACGCCTTGAAGAACGCCTCGCTGCCGGTGCTGACCATATCCGGTTGGCAGATTGGCCGGTTGCTGGCAGGCACAGTGGTTATCGAGAAGATTTTTCTGGTGCCGGGGGTGGGCAGGCTGCTCATCGACAGCATTTTCGCCCGCGACTTCACCATGATCCAGGCCATCGTGATGCTGGTTGCGACGATGGTGCTGTTCCTGAACCTGATAGTTGATCTGATGTACGGTTGGCTCGACCCAAGGATCCGGTACGCCTAACCGATTCACCCACCATTGGGAGGTGGATACGTGGCCGTTTTTCGCACTGAAGAGAGGGGGGAAGCCCTAACCCTGCCCGCGGGTATGCGCGCCAAGCCCAATGTATGGCAGAACCTGGTCAAGTTTGCAAAGGATAAGCCCCTAGGGGCCTTCGGCGGGACCATCGCCATTATCCTCATAGTTCTGGCTATCCTTGCCCCATTGGTGGCTACCCATGACCCGGAATTGACCAACTACAGGGCAGTGCTGGCCGCGCCTAGTGCGGATATGCTGCTTGGGGGTGACCAAATAGGGCGCGACGTGTTCAGCCGTCTTGTCTATGGGACCCGTATATCTCTGCTGGTTGGAATACTGAGCGTCCTGTTCGGAGTGACCATCGGCTTGGCCGTTGGTCTCGTCAGCGGCTATTTTGGTGGTGCGGTGGACTTGGCAGTCCAGAGGGTGATGGACGCCGTCATGGCATTCCCAGCCCTGATTTTGGCCCTGTCCATCATGGCTGTGATGGGGGCGTCGATCGTCAACGTGATCATCGCACTCGCAGCGGTGTTCGTGCCCGGCGCGGCGCGCACCATCCGGTCGCAGGCGCTCAGTATCAAGGAGACCGACTATGTGCTAGCGGCGAGGGCCATAGGCGTGACGGACCTGCGAATTATGGTGCGCCACATGGCCCCCAACCTGGCCGCCACCTACATTGTGCTCGCTACCATCTCCCTCGGTTGGGCCATCGTGGTCGAGGCGTCCCTGAGCTTCCTTGGCGTGGGGGTGCCCCCCAACGTACCCACCTGGGGCGGAATGCTCACCGGTGCTACCAAGTACGTGGAGACCGCGTGGTGGGTAGCGGTGTTCCCCGGCCT
The DNA here is from genome assembly GCA_965226875.1 of Dehalococcoidia bacterium. Lineage (GTDB taxonomy): Bacteria > Chloroflexota > Dehalococcoidia > Lucifugimonadales > UBA3495 > VXOI01. Next base: position 1,453,815 of record OZ245439.1, read on the forward strand.
GGCCATCGCCATCGTGGTGTTCTCGTGGAACCTGCTGGGCGACGCGCTGCGCGACGTTCTCGACCCTAAGCTCCGCGGTTCCAACTAAGAGCGGCCACGAGAACATAGCCGTGCCACCCGAAGCCCCTCCGCAGTCGAGGGGCTTCACTGTCTCGCCACCGCTTCCCGTTTGACATTCCTTGCCTGGCGGCTATAGTGAAAGGCAACGGACTCCCTGCGACATTCTGCCGAAAATTCAATCTGCCGGAGGTACGAATGACCACCACCGAGCAACGTTCAAGAAAATACAAAGTTGTAGGCACGAGGCCCATCCGCCACGACGGAATAGACAAGGTCACGGGCGCCGCAAAGTACGGAGCGGACATCCAATTGGCCGGAATGCTGCATGGCAAGGTGCTTCGCAGCCCCTACGCCCATGCGCGCATCCGCGGCATAGACACCAGCCGGGCCGAGGCGCTACCCGGCGTCCTGGCAGTGATTGCGGCCAAAGACTTCCCCATCATCCAGGACCAAATCATTGACCTGGCGGAGACCCAAGGCAACGTACGGCTGATGGCCGAGCACGTTATGGCCCACCACAAGGCCCTCTACCAGGGCCACGCGGTGGCCGCGGTGGCTGCCACCAGCCCCCACATTGCCGAGCAGGCCCTGGGACTCATCGATATTGACTACGAAGTTCTGGAGCCGGTGCTGTCCCTCGCAGACGCCATGCGGCCGGATGCTCCAGTAATCCATGAAAACCTTACCACGCACTTCAAGCTGGAGCGGTTCGCGCGGGGTGAGGACACTGGGGTTCAGGGCAACATCGCCAGCCACATCCAGCACAAGCTGGGCGACGTGGAGAAGGGCTTCCGCGAGGCCGACGTCGTCCTGGAGCGGGAATATACCACCGGAACGGTGCACCAGGGCTACATCGAGCCCCACGCATCCACCGCCACCTGGACCGGCGATGGCCGCCTGACCGTGTGGACCTGCACGCAGGGTTCCTTCGCCATCCGTAGCTCCACGGCGGCCATCTGCGGGGTGCCGGAAGACATGGTGCGGGTGATTCCCACCGAAATTGGCGGTGGGTTCGGCGCAAAAATCACCACCTACCTGGAACCGCTGGCCGCCATCCTGTCGAAGAAGACGGGACGCCCGGTCAAGATGGTGATGAGCCGCAAGGACGTCTTCGAGGGCACCGGTCCTACCTCCGCCACTACGCTGAGGACCAAGATCGGGGCCACAAAGGACGGCAAGATCACCGCCATCCAGACCTGGATGGCCTTCGAAGCCGGCGCATTCCCCGGCTCGCCCGTGGGCGGCGGCACGCTGTGCGCCACTGGCCCCTACAACATCGAGAACCTGCTGGTTGACGGATACGACGTGGTGGTCAACAAGCAGAAGGTGCAGGCCTATCGCGCGCCTGGTCAGCCGCAGGGCGCTTTCGCCATCGAGCCGATCATAGACGAGTTGGCCGAGGCTTTGGGCATGGACCCGATGGAACTGCGCTTGAAGAACGTTGCCAAGGAAGGCGACCGGATGCCCAATGGTGTGGCTCACCCGCGCTTCGGCGTCCGCGAGATGGAAGAGGCGATGCGCGACCATCCCCACTACAGCGCCCCGCTGGGCGAGTCTGCCGGCTCCGGGCTACGCGGACGCGGCGTCGCCGTGGGCTACCGCTGGCAGGCCGGTCAGATGTCGGCGGCGACCATCATAGTGAACAGCAACGGCACCATCGGCCTGGTTACCGGCTCGGTGGACATAGGAGGCACCCGTACCGCCGTGGCGATGCAGGCCGCCGAAGTGTTGGGCATCGCCGCCGAGGACGTGATTCCTACGGTGGTGGACACCGACACCATCGGGTACACCGCCGTAACCGGGGGCAGCCGCACCGCCTTTGACACCGGCCTCGCCGCCATTCAGGCCGCCGAGGAAATCAAGCGCCAGATGGCCGTTCGCGCCTCGGCCATTTGGGAGGTGCAGGAAGATGACGTTGCCTTCGAGGACGGCGTGTTCTTCTGCAAGCGCAACCCGGAGGACCGCTATACCTTCAAGGAACTGGCCGGTCGGCTGATGCGGACCGGTGGGCCGATTACTACGTCGGTCTCGACCGTTTCCACAGGCGTCGGCCCCATCATTGCCGGCAACATCTTCGATGTCGAGGTCGACCCGGAGACCGGCAAGGTCGACATCACCCGCTGCTCCGCCTTCATGGACGTGGGCACGGCTGTCCATCCCAGCTACGTCGAGGGGCAGATCCAGGGCGGCACGGTGCAGGGCATCGGCTGGGCGCTGAACGAGGAATACTCCTACAACGACCAGGGCGTGATGATGAACTCCAGCTTCCTCGACTACCGGATGCCCACCAGCCTGGACGTGCCCATGATCGAGACGGTGATGGTGGAAGTGCCAAATCCCCGCCACCCCTTTGGGCTGCGCGGCGTGGGCGAGGCCCCCATCATTCCTCCTCTGGCCGCCATCGCCAACGCTGTTTCCAAGGCTATAGGCGTCCGCATCAACAAGCTGCCCATCACCCCGGCCGACGTTTTGGAGGCCATCGAGAGCAAAAACGCCTAAGGAAAGTCTTTTGTGCGGGTCGGTTATCCCGTCAAACGCAGGGGCCCTGTTTGTTGACAGGGCCCTTTTGTTGTAAGACGCTGATAGCCCATGACATCCACAGGTTCAGCGCGACGCCAGTCCAAATCCTTCCGGGCCGTTCTTGGCAACCGGGATTTCCGCTATTTGTGGGCGGCCGGAGGTCTGGACAACTCCGGGCGTTGGATGGAAGCCGTGGTGATGGGGCTTCTGGTTCTTGAGCTGACCGACTCGCCCTTCCAGGTTGCGCTGCTCTTCGTCTTCCGCTGGACTCCGATGCTCCTTATGTCCCTTCTGTCTGGGATGTTCGCTGACCGCGCCAATCGCTGGCTGCTGATGGTAACCTCCCGGACTCTAATCTGGGCCGTTATCGCAACCCTAACGGTGCTGGTAGCCATCGGCGAGCTGCTGCCTTGGCACCTGTTTCTGGGTTCCCTGCTGCTGGGCTGGCTGTATGTACTGGAATTCCCGTCTCGTCGCTCCTTCATCTACGAGTTGGTGGGTGGACGTGAGATAGTCAAGGCGATGTCTTTGGAAACCATCACAGTGACCATTGGGCGGTTCATAGGCCCCATCTCCGCCGGTTTCATAGTTGAGTTCGAGGGATACACTACCGCCTTCCTGTTGCTGACAATGCTATACGGGCTGGCATGGGTGTTTACTGTTCTGGTTAAATCCAGGATACCGGCCCGGTCCTCCGGCCCATTCAACTTCTGGGCCACCGCATCTTCCGGCATACGCTACGCCTGGAGCAACCGGATTATCCGCAGCGTGCTGGGCTTCACTATGATAATGAACGCCCTGGCCTTCAGCGTGGAGTCGCTGTTTCCGGTGGTGGCCCGCGACCACCTGAGAGTCGGCGAGGGTCTGACTGGGGTTCTGATTGCGTCCCAATCCATCGGCACTCTCGTCGCGGCTATTGGGATTGGGATATTCAGCGGAAGCGCCTATCACGGGCGGGTTTTCTGCGTGGGTCTGTTCATACAATTGGTCAGCCTAGTGCTCTTCGCTTTCTCTCCCTGGTATCCCCTGTCGTTCATGCTGCTGCTGTGCGCCGGCGTCGGCAGCGCCGGATTCGGCACCATGCAAAGCACCATAATTATGATTGCCGCTACTTCCGAGGTGAGGGGTGTGTCGCTGGGAGTTTTAGGCCACTGCATTGGAGTATCAGCCATAGGCGCGGTGATAGTGGGGCAATTGGCCGAGCGGGTGGATGCCAATATCGCGGTCGGGATGAGCACCGGGCTGGGGCTGCTCCTGCTGATAACACTGATTCCCTTCTCCCCGCTGGTGCGCCGCCCCATCACGCCGACCGAGGAGCCGGAGGCCCCTGCCGGGGGACCCGCTGCGGCGAAGGCCGTTTAGCAGGTTGGGTTCTACAGGTTGGGTTCTACAAGACGCCCTCGCTCTCCAGCGCCTCCAACTCCTCGAGCGTAAGCCCGCCGACGGTGCAGAGGATATCCCGGTTGTGCTGGCCCAGCGTGGGCGGCGTCTCGGCTGGCGTCTCTACGCAGGCGGTGAGGCGGACCGGCGTGCGCGGCGAGCGGAAGGTGCCGCCAAGCGTGTCGCCGGTGTCCACGTACATCCGTCGGCTTTCCAGGTGAGGGCAGTGGGCCAACTCCTCCATAGTCTGCGCCATTCCCATGGAAAAGCCCAAAGACACCAGCTTTTCCGCGATTTCCAGCTTGGTGAGGCCGACCGACCACTGCTCAATCGCCGGAACAAACTCGTTGACGAAGAACTCGCCTCCCTGCTCGCCGCCCAGAAAGCGCGGGTCCTGTGCCAGGTCTTCACGCCCGATGGTCTGCCACAGGGAGCGCAGCCGCTCCTGGGAACGCGCCCCGGCCAGCACCACGTAGCCGTCCTTGGCCTTGAAGGTGACACCTGCCGTCGCCATGCGGTCGTGGGAACGGCCTGGGGCCTGTCCCGTGGCGTGGTAATGGTTCATGTTGCTTTCGATGTGCGACACCATGCACTCGTACATCGCCACGTCGATATGCTGCCCCCTCCCGGTCTTGCGGCGGGTTTCCAGGGCCAGGACGATGCTCAGGGCGGCCCACAGCCCGGGGACGGAGTCGCCGATGTTGTCGCCCACCGCCTGGGGCGGGCCGTCGGGGTCGCCGGTCATATCCATCCAACCGGCCATGGCCTGTATGGCCATGTTGTTGGCGGGCCAGTTTGAATAGGGGCCGGTCAGCCCCTCGCTGTCGCCGTAGCCAGTGATGCTGGCGTAGATGAGGCCGGGATTGACCTCGCTGAGGCGGTCGTAGCCCAAGCCAAGCCGCCGAAAGGCCCCGGAACCCCAGTTGTCCACCAAAATGTCGGACGCCGCCACGAGACTTTCGAACGCCTCCTTGCAACGGGGATGGCGGAGGTCGATGCTGACGCTTTTCTTGTTGCGGTTCACGCCCAAGAACCGCGAGCTCATGCGGTTGCCGTCGGCATCGGTGACGAACGGAGTTCTGCCCCTAGCGATGTCGCCGGTGCGGGGACGCTCGATCTTGATGACCTCGGCGCCCATGTCGGCCAGGATCAGGGAGCAGAAGGGTCCGGCAACGATGTGGGTGGCGTCCAGCACGCGGATGCCCTCGAGGGGGAGGGGCAGGCCCGTCGGCAGGCTCAGGGGGAACTGTGCGGGGGTGGCCATGGTGTCACCTGCTTTGGGCTGACTGGCTCGTTGCGGCCGGCTGACGGGGCAGCGGAATTTTACCGGGATTTTTACACTGATGGACAGGATATACAGGATTTTTGATGGAGGCTACCTGAGGGGGAAGCGGTCGGGCAGGACGATGGACAGTTCGACGCGTTGTTTGGGGGGCAGGAGCTTGTTGACGATTTCGTCGGCGTCGGGGAAGCGGCCATAGTACCGGCAGTCCTCGATGTATCCGTGGAGGGCCTTGAAGGTTTTCAGGCGGAAGCCGGCCTTGACGACTTTTTGGACGCAGAGCAGGGGGTTGGGCTTGGGCTGTTTTTTGGCGGTGGCGATGTCCCACAGGTTGACGATTTTGTCGGCGACGGGTTCGAGGACGGCGGCGGCGATTTCGCGGGCGTACTTGCGCTTGAGAGCTTCAATCTGGCGGCGCAGGGAGCTGAGGGTTTCCATTTTTTAATTCTCCTGCCATATGCGGTCATTTCCGTCCATTGTTGAGGGTTGGGTTTTTTACATGGATGGACGGGATGCACATGATTTGCGGGGGTGTTGCACGGGTATAATAGTATATAAGTTCTATAGATTTGGCAATGGGTGGGAGTCAGTGCAGGGGTTAAAGGGGTGTGTGACAAACCTAGGACAGGTCTGAATAAGTCTCTAATCGCCGTGATTTCAGCTACGGGGAGTAGCTAGTTTTCCCACTTATTCAGAGGTTCCCTAGTATTACAACGACGCTTCCTCAATTTGGTCAGTTTTGGGGCAGAAATCGCTTCGCGGAAGGCAAGACCACAAAGCTGTCAAGCGCGTGGGCAGGTCGCCATGAAGAGGTCCCCAAGGGCCCTTTCTTGCGAACCGTCGTTGTAATACTAGTCCAATCGCATTAAACCAAGGTCGGATTTCCTTCGTTGTTCCTGCGAAGCCAGCGGGAGGCCTCTCACCCTCTCCCTCTGGGAGAGGGGACTTGTAACACACCCTCTAGGGGACGCAATGACGCAATGGTGGTCAGGCGGCGAAGCAGTCTTTGGCGGGGTATTGGATAAGCGGGATATTCAGGAGTGGGGTTGCCTGGCTCTTGCCGCGGCGTAGTAGTCTACGGCTTGCTGTTCGGCCCAGGCCAGGTTTATGAGGGCAGCGGTGGAGTCCACCAGCATTTCTCCGGCGTTGGCGATTTCCTCGCGGTATTCGGCCAGGTGGACGCGGCGGTTGCTCTTGCGGACGTTGTGGGTGGGGCATAGAGGGGCGCGGTTCCAAATCTGATTGGAGCCGTCCTTGGACTTGGGGTCTATGTGGTCGAGGTGGAAGTTGTTGGCGGTTTCCACTATAACCCCGCTGGACATGCGGTTGGCGAACCCGCAGCACCACGCTTGATAGCCGGACAGCTTCAGCAGGTGCTCCAGCATTTCCTTTTCCGGGATAATGCTGGATGGAACTTTGAATTTTATTTCCGGCAGTTCCTTGATGTCTTGGCGCTCAGCCGGGTCGGTGTCGGTGCGCTCGGGCAGGTCGTGGGGGGAGCGGGTGATGACGTTGGCGGCCACCATCAAGGCGGGCTGTTCCGCGTTCTGGCTGCCGTCAACGGCGTACTGGAACTTGGCGAACTGGCGGCGCAAGACGGTGAGGGCGCGGGGCGATATGTCGCAGGCAATCCACTGCCGCCCGTTGCGCTCGGCGGCGACGGGGACGTAGGCGCAACCGGCGAAACAGTCCAGCACCACGTCGCCGGGGTTGCTGCTGGCGAGGATGATGCGCTCGGCGAGGGCGACGGGCTTTTGCGTGGGGTAGCCGGTGCGCTCGGTGGATTGCGCCTGAAGTGGCTTTATATCAGTCCATATATCATCGACAGGAATGCCCTTTTGCTCATCTAAATACCGCTTGAAGCGCGGCACTGCACCAGGGCGGGTTTGCACTATCTGACCAGCTTCATAGGCTTCTTGCATCCGTTCTTTCGTCCAACGCCAAACCCGCGTTACTCCTAAAAATTCGTAGGTCAAATTCGGCCTGTTGTGATTTGGGTTCGTCAAACTGGTAAGTTGATACAATCGTCCATCTTGGTCTTTATGCGTGTATTGCTTTTGAGCTTCTTCCAGATTGTGCGGAATGTATGGCGGGTTCCAAGTCGAATGAGAGGATTTTGTGACACGAAGAATTGTGTCATGGTTCCGCGGAAGGCGACGGGACGCTAAACCCTTTGATTCATTCCTTTGCCATATGATTTCGTTTCCGAAGTTATCTCTTCCAAACACAGTATCCATCAATGTTGCCAAATAGCGGCTGGCCGTCGAATCGCAGTGCAAGTAAACGCTGCCGGTGGATTTCAACACGCGGCGCATTTCGATGATGCGGATAGCCATATAGGCGATGTAGGCGGCCATACCCTCGCTGTGGGCGTGGCGGGTGGCTTCTATGACGGTGGCGAGGGCCGGGTAATCGTCCTCGATGCGGCTAATCCAGTCCTCATGCACGTCGTTTTCCCAACGCCAGATGTCTTGGAACCTGGCGTTGTTTTGCCCTTCCGGCCATTCGATGCCCGCGTTTTCGGCGTCGGCAGCGGTATGTATGCCCCAGCCCGCCAATGTCTCCCGTTCCCAGTCGCGTTCAGCCTCAGTCAGAGGGGGATTCAGGTTGCCAACGAAGGTCTGATTCTTGGAAAAAGGCGGATCAATACAGATAAGGTCAACGCTTTCGTTGTCCAATCGGCGCAGTAGGTAGATGTTGTCGGCGATGAAGAGGTGGCGGTTGAGGGGGTGTTGCATTTTGCGGCTCCTGCGTCTGTGGCTGTGGGGTTTTTTACATGGATGTACAGGATTTACTTGGCAGCGAGTGCGTATTTGCCAGCTATCGGATTCTGGGTTCCCGCTTTCGCGGGAATGACGGTGGCGGTGGGAATGACGGTGGCGGTGGGAATGACGGTGGCGGTGGGAATGACGGTGGCGCGGGAATGACGGTGACAGACGCTTGGAGACCGGTATTCTTAAATTTACGACGCTCGCTAGGGGAGCTAACCCAATGATAGCATAGGGGGATGAGGATTCATGCCACCCCTTGTTTTGCTATAATCGGGCGGCAGCTTGACTATTTGGCGGGGGGCGTATGCGTCTGATTTCGTGGAACGTCAACGGCATTCGGGCCGTTCACAAGAAGGGATTCCTGGAATGGTTCGAGTCCGAACAGCCCGATGTGCTGTGTCTCCAGGAAACAAAGGCGCACGAATCCCAGTTGCCCGCGGCCCTGAAGCAGGTTGAGGGCTATGGCGCATGGTTCTCGACGCCGGAACGCAAGGGCTACAGCGGTGTCGGGCTGTACACTCGCCACGAGCCGCGCAGCGTCAGTTTCGGCCTGGGGGTCGAGCGTTTCGACAGCGAGGGCCGCACGGTGGTCGCCGACTTCGACGACTTCGTACTGCTGGGCATCTACTTCCCCAACGGCAAGCGCTCCGCCGAGCGGCTGCGCTACAAGATGGAGTTTTACGATGCCTTCCTGGACTACGTTGGCAATCTGCGCCAGGACGGCAGAAACGTGGTAGTTTGCGGCGACGTGAATACCGCGCATAAGGAAGTTGACCTAGCCCGGCCCAAGGAAAACGAGAAGATTTCCGGTTTTCTGCCGAAGGAACGGGCGTGGATGGACACCTTCCTGGAGCACGGCTACGTTGACACCTTCCGCCGGTTCAACCAGGAGCCGGGCAACTATAGTTGGTGGGATCAGATGACCAGGGCGCGGGATCGGAACGTCGGCTGGCGCATCGACTACTTCTTCACCGACGCCGATTTCGCCCCTCGGCTCACCGACGCCTTCATCCTACCTAACGTAATGGGTTCCGACCACTGTCCGGTCGGAATAGAAATCGCCTGACCGGCGGGCGTCGGGCCCGCTCCATCCCCGGTTGCCGGGGAACTTTCCAATTCACTCCCGCAGGATTAGCCACCATGAAAGACACGGTAGAGGTTTTTTTCCATTCCCAGCAGCCCTACACGCACGTCAAGGAAGAAGACATTGCGCAGTACAACTCCGGGCGACTGGACTTCCCCAACACGTTCTTCGACCCGGAAAAGGCCCACGACCTGTACAATCAGTACCACGAGCAATACGCCATGGCCGACGAGTCCGGCCTCGATGGCATAATGACCAACGAGCATCATTCGTCCTTCTGGAACATGAAGCCGTCGGCCAACCTGGACGCTGCCGTTATCAGCCGCATCACCAATCGGGTGAGAATCGCCATCCTGGGCAACATCATCCCGATCAACGAGCCGGTGCGGATGGCGGAGGAGCTGGCGATGCTGGACTGCTTCTCCAACGGGCGGCTGATCTCCGGGTTCGTGCGGGGGGGCGCGGTGGAGACCCTCCAGGCGGGCATAGACCCCACCGAGAACCGCGACCGTTTCGAGGAAGCCCATGACCTGATAATCAAGTGCTGGACGCAGCCCGGCCCGTTCCGCTTTGAGGGCCGGTATTACCATCACCGCGTGGTCAACCCGTGGGTGCTGCCGGTGCAGAAGCCTCATCCCCCGATCTGGTTCCCCGGCGGCAGCAGCCCGGAGAGCGTAGTGTGGGCGGCCCGGCACCAGTACGCCTACATGAACCTGGGAGCTCTCATCAGCCTGACCAAGGAACTGAAGCAGGTCTACATCGATACGGCGAAAGAGGTCGGCTTCACCCCCGGCCCGGAGCATTTCGGTTACCAGGTCCGGGCTCTGGTGGCCGACACAGACGAGAAGGCGCAGGAGCTGGGCCGGGGCTTCCTGTGGGCCGGCCAGCACCGGATGCGCGGCCCGGTGGAGCACCTGGACCCGCCGGGATACCAGTCGCCCACGGCCAGCCGCCTGGCGGCACGGCGCATCGGCGGCGGGGGCGGCCCGCCCATGGGCTACGAGGACTTGCAGCAGGTCAAGGCCATCATCGTTGGCAGCCCCGAAACCGTCATCAGGAAGCTGTCCGAGACCATTGGAGAGCTGAACCCCGGCTATATGATTCTCATCGGCAGCGACGGCAATATCCCACATAAGGACGTTATGCGTTCGGTGGAATTGCTGGGCAAGGAAGTGGTGCCCGCGCTCCACGAAATCCAGCTTGTGCCCTATGAATAGCCGGGAGGAATAGTTGGGAGGCGGCGGTCACACCCTGCTGATATAATCCAACTTCAGCACGCAGAGGAACACGAGGAAGATATGAGCCGAGTCAGTAATGCAGCCGATGCACTGCTGCAACAATTCAAGGGCAAGGAAAAGTACCTGCTGGAAGGCGACCTGTTGCCGGAGAGCATCGCCGAGGCATACGAGGTTCAGGCGGCATATCAGGGGACGCTGACCGCAGAGTATGGCACGGTGGCCGGGTATAAAATTGCCTACACCACCACCGCACTGCAACAGTCGTCGGGAATCAGCGAGCCGGTGGCCGGGATGATTCTGGCTAACAATGTTCGCCATTCGCCCGCCGTGCTGAACTCGGCGGACTTTCTGCAACCCGGCATCGAATGCGAGGTCGGGGCGCGGCTGGGAAGGGATCTGCCCGCCTCCGGCGCGCCCTATGACCGGGACGGCGTGTCGGATGCCGTGGACGCAGTTATGACCGCCTTCGAGGTGATAGACAACCGGCGCACCCAGGGACAGGACACACAGACGCAGTTGCTTACGACCATCTCCTCCAACATTCTCAATGCCGGCATCGTGCTGGGGGAGCCGGTCACCGACTGGCGGGGCATCCATCTGGCCGGGTGCCGGGGCTATATGGAGATCAACGGCGAGCTGGTGGGCGAAGGCATGGGCTCCGACGTCATGGGGCATCCGCTGGAGCCTCTGGCCTGGCTGGCCAATGCCCTGGCCGCCCACGGGCAAGAGTTGAAGGCGGGCATGGTGGTCATTACCGGAAGCATCGTCTCGCCAAAATGGCTGAAACCAGGCGACTCGGCCATTATCGAAATTGAAGGTCTAGGCAAGGCTGAGTTGAGCGTCGCCTAGCAGAGAGCCAGAAACCTGGGCCGCCCATGACGAAATGGCGGCCCGCTCGACACGGTGAGGTTGCGTATAGTGGCTATGGTTAGCGGTGCAGGAGCGCCGACGAAAGCGCGGATGGACCCCAAGGGTCTGGAGCGCGTCAAGGAACTGTTTTTCGAGCAGATAGAGGTCGGCTTGCACCCCGGCGCCTCATTGGCTGTCTATCGCCACGGCGAACTGGTATTGGACCTGTACGGCGGGCTGGCAGATAAAGAATCCGGGCGCCCGGTGGACGAAAACACCATGTTCGTCCTGTACTCCTCCACCAAGCCGATTACCGCCTGCTGCCTGTATATCATGTGGGAGCGAGGCAAGTTGGACTGGGACGACCGGGTTGCCTCGCACTGGCCCGAGTTTGCCCAGGCGGGTAAAGAGGAAGTTACTATAGCCCAGGTGCTGACCCATCGCGGTGGCTTCCCCGACAGCCCCAGTCACATGACCTGGGACCGCTGGAGCGACTGGGACGCAGCCGTGAAGGCAATGGAGGAGCTGCGGCCCGACTATCCCCCCGGACGGGTCATCGCCTATCATCCCCGGAACTTCGGCTGGGTCATCGGCGAGCTGGTGCGGCGCATCGACGGGCGTCCCATCAACCGCTTCGTGCGCGAGGAAATCACTCGGCCGTTGGGCATCAACGACCTGTACATCGGCCTGCCTGAGTGGTTGCTTGAGCGGGTCTCCAGGCTCCACGCCATGGAGGACTGTGACCGCCGCAGCCAGGTGGAGTTGTACAATCGGCCAGAGGTGCACCGCACCGTTCAGCCGGCGGGGGGCGGCATATCCACGGCGCGGGGGCTGGCCCGCTTCTTTGCCATGATGCAGCTCGGCGGGACACTGGACGGCGTTACCATTATGTCCCCTGAAACGATGGCGGAGGTGACGTCACCCCACTCCGAAGGGATAGACCACTCGCTGAACCGCCGTGTAACCCGGGGCATGGGCCTGTCGCTGGCCGACCCGCGCAGCGGCGCCGCCGACAGGCTGGACCCGCGCACCTTCGGCCACGCCGGTTCCGGCACCTCGGTGGGTTGGGCCAATCCCGACACTGGCCTGGCGGTGGCCTACATCACCAACGGCTTCCGCGCCGAGGTCAGCAACACGCCGAGGTTGGCCGCCATCTCGCAGGCCATCACCGACGCCTGCGGCTGAGTCACTGGTCCGAGGCACTACTCAACCTCGTCGGAATACGTTATCTGCCATTGGCCGTCGATGCGCCTGAATATCATCAGCACCCTCCGGGTGTCTATGGGCGTCTCCAGCTTGAGGTAAGTTTCGTAATCGCCGTTTTTGTTCAGGGCAGGCAGGGTTTCCTCGGAGACGCCCAGCTTGACACGGAACATCCTCATGCGGCTGATGTCTTGGCGGATTAGCTCTTCTTCCTGGGCACGATAGCCGGGCTCCAGCATCGGCAGGGCGCGGTCAACGTCATAGTCGTTTAGCGCGTCCCAATACTCTTTGACTATCTGGCGGATGGCGGTCACTTCGTCGGGCGAGCCGTTGCTTCGGGGACCCGGTTCCGGTTGGGACGAAGTTGACATAAACGGTTCGTCTGTGGGTGGAGTTTGTGGTTTTGTCTCCGTGGGTCTAGCGGGAGCGGATGCAGTGGGCGCTGGCGTTGGGACTGTCGCAGTGGCAGTCGCGGCGGCCGGTGGGCGCGTAGGCGGCGACTCGGTTGGCGTCGGCAAAACCGTGACTGCCGCCGCAGTTCGCCCGGCGCTGGGAGAGGGTTCGCCGCGGCAGGCCGCGAGGCAAATCAGTATCACCAGCATCCCAATCAGAAACAGGGTTGGGCTTACCAAGCGGCTACCCTCGCAGTGGAATGGTCATCAAAGATGCAATGGTGATTGCGTGGCCCTGTGCAGTAGACTATTCTGGTAGCGCTACGAGCGAAACTTAGCTTTACCAATTTAACGGGAGGAGTGTTTGCTATGGCCGGTCCCAAGCAATCCTACACTATCGAGTTGAATTCCGACCAAATGGCCTTCATCCGGCAGGCCAAGGAGAAGTACAACATTGCCAGCGAGGACAAGGCGATGCGGGTGGTGCTGGACTACCTGATCACCAGCCCGGATATTCACGCCACGGTGTTCTCCGAACCCCGCTGCCTCCGCTGCGAATAGTAAAATCAAGACGGGCGGGTTCACCCCGCCCGTTCTATTTCAGGGGCCGCAACAGATCCCCTTCCTTCGCGGAAAGGCGCTGTCCCAGTTACCCCAACTGTGCCACGGCCTCCAGCGCCAGCCGGTAGCCGTATACCCCGCAGCCGTAGACTGCGCCCTTGCATACGGGAAGCACCTGCGAGACGGTGCCGCGGGCGGTGGGGTTGGATACGTGGACTTCGTAGACCGGGAACTTGACCTGCGTGATCGCGCCGCGCAGCGGCCCGGCCACGGTGGTATAGCCCGCCGGGTTGATCAGGGCTGCGTCAAAGTCGCGGTCGTGGGCGTCGTACAGCGCGTTGACCACCTCTCCCTCGATGTTGGAGTGGAATAGCTCGATGTCTATGCCCAGCCCCTCGGCATAGCCCAGAATCTGCTCGTCAATTTCTTCCAGGGTGGCCGGGCCGAAAATCTCGACTTGGGACTTGCCCCGCATATTCATGCCTGCGCCCTGAATCACGAGAACCTTGCTCATATTTCTCCTCTCTCTGCAAGAACTCCCTCTCCCTCCGGGGGAGGGTTGGGGTGGGGGCGTCCCCGGTCGCCTTATTCCGCTCCCGGCCCGGTGAACTGGGGGCCTCCAGGGACGGGTTCGTTGGGGACCTCGGTAACGTATCCAGCGAGCATGATGTCCAGTTGGAGCATCAGCATCTTGTTCCACGCTGAAGCCGCGCGCATGGCCAGATCCGGGTCGTCCAGCTCCCGGCGCAGCAGGTCGGTGACTGCCGACTGGATGTAGGAAATCGTGCCTACCATGAACCGCGACGGCACTGATCCCAAGTGGGCGCGATGCAGCGGGGGATGGCTGTGGACGATGCCCATGGCCAGTACGCGAATGGGATAGTCCTGATCCATCTGGAAGTCGATTGAGCCGCGCAGCCAGCGCATCAGGCTGTGCTTGCGCCGGGTCAGGCGTTCTTCATTGATCTCCCCGCGTTCGTCGGCAAAGAAGCGGCGCGACCCCGGGAATTCCAGGAAGTTGTCATATACCGAGGCGGTCAATTCCTCGCCGTGTTCCAACACGACTTCCCGGGTCGCTTGAATCAGTTCCAACCCGGCTTGGTCCAGCCCAACGAAATCGGCCAGTTCCTGCATCCGTCCGGGCCAGTCGAAAACCTGTGTCATCAACAACTCCGTAGCAGCCCCGCTCGGCAGGCTGGGGCCTGTCTGAATATACCCCCTCGGCTTGCCAGGGGCAACCGGCCCGCCTCTTACGGCCCGTACTAAGTTACGTCGGCCTCCGGCTGCGCCAGGGGCCTCCGGACCAGGGGCGTAAACGCGATGGCTGGCACAAGCAGAGCCAGCGCGGCCAGGGCATGCAGCGATATGGTCTGCTGTAATGTCAAAATGGACACCACGAAGAAAATTTCCAGGGCGCCCAGCAGGTTGGCGACGCCGATGCAGAAGCTGAGTAGTCCCATCATTTGCCCCCGCATTGAAGGCGGAGACACCAGCATCATAATGCTGCTTTGCATCGTGGAAAAACCCGCCTGGCCGAGACCGCTGACCAGCAGCAGAGCGAAGGCCGCGGCGTACCACGACGACCAGACGTAGGCCGCCGAAACCAACAGCACGAAGATAGAGCCAAAGGCGAAGTAGCGTCCGTGGAACCGGATTCCCCGCGTGGAGGCCATCATTGCCGCGCCTGCCAGGTGTCCGAAGCCGTCGGCGGCCACTAGAAGCCCGACAAGGGACGGACCAACGACCAGCAGGTCAGTGCCCACGGCGGGTATGAACTGCTGCAATGGGAAGGCCCAGGCGTTCATCACTATGGTTATCGTGAGCATCCCCACCAGGACCTCTGTCTTCCAAGCGAAACCGAAGGCGTTTGCCATCCCGCGCCAGATTGGCGGCAGGGCGGCGCGGAGACTCACCTCCGGTATTCGCACCCGCGAGATCAGCAACAGATTGTCGGCGTGAACGAACAGCAGGAAAATATAGGCCGCCGGGTATCCCCCAAACTCGATGAGCAGCCCGCCCACCACCGGACCGATCATCTTGCCGACATTCTGGGCGATTACGTCAAGGGACATCGCATTGACGAGTCGCTCCCGTCCAGCGATGTCAAAAATGCCGGTCCTCCGCGATGGGTCTTCGATGGCCTTGGTCGTCCCCTGGATAAACGCCACCACGAAAATGTGCCATGACTGCAAGGATTCCAGGCTGTACAACATCAGCGCCAACAGGCCGGCCACCGAGACTACATTGGAGGCCTGCATAAGCAGCATCACTCGCTGCCGGGGAAAGCGGTCGGCAATATAGCCGGCTATGGCCGACACAAAGGGCCGGGGGAGGTTGTTGAAGACCCAGAGCAGCATCAAGTACGCTGCCGGGGCTTCAATAACCTCTAATATCAGCAGGCTCCATACGAGAATCTCATTCCGGCGTCCGAATTCGGCAAGGATGCCCACGGACCAGATGATGCGGAAGTCCCGCTCCCGCATCAGGTCCACCGCCGTGCCGCGAATTCCGGGGATAGGTCTCATTGGCCTTCCGTTGCCTGCGTCGTCCTGCCGCGCTGGAATCCCCGTATTCTACGCTGTAACGCTCGGGGATGCGCCGCCATTGGCAGCGTGTTCTACCTTGACAGCCGAGGCAAGCCCCGCTAACTTGTGGCCGTTCATAGCCTGCCGATGTATGGTTTTGATTTGCTGGCTGCTTCGCATCGCGCCCATTATCCGCTGCCTCGCTCCAGCGAGGAGCGGGCCACGTCGTGGGACTTCCCGCCCGGCGGTCGTCATTGCCCCCTCATAATCGCCCATCGCGGCGACGTCACCAACGCTCCAGAGAACACCCTGGCCGCCTTCCAACAGGCCCTTGAAAGGGGAGCCGACGGAATTGAGCTGGACGTGCGGCTCACGCGAGACGGCCAGCTTGTCGTCTTTCACGACCGCGGCCTGAAGCGAATCGGCGGAATGCGCCGCCTGGTGACCAATGCAACCCTGGACGAGGTACGGGCGCTGGACGTGGGGGGCTGGTTTGCGCCGCAGTTCAGGGGCGCCCAGGCTCCGACCCTGGATGAAGTGTTCGAATTGCTCCCGTCCGACTACCTGATAAATGTGGAGATGAAGGCCGTCATTGATGGTATGCGGCTGATTGCCCACCGCGTCGCGGAAGTCATTCGCCGCCACGGGCGCTGGAGCAGCACGCTGGTCGCCAGCTTCAACCCCATATCGCTGTGGGAGCTGCGCAAGATCGAACCCCGCATCATGAGGGGTTACATCTGGTCCCGCCGCCACCCGCCTCCCATCCGCTCCCGTTGCTTCAGCCGGCTGGTGCGGGCCCAGTGGTACGATCCCGCCAACGACAGCTACAACCCGTCGCTGATGCGCAAGATGCGGGCCAGGGGCGTCTGCACCCTTGCCTGGGACTCGGACTTTGGCTGCGACCTGTCCCGGATGTCGGCGGCTCGCCTGGATGCCGCCGTGACCGATAATCTGGAATGGCTCTTGCGCCAGCGTGACAGACTTGATATAATATGTTAGGTGTATTGCGCTCTTCGTTGATTCTCGTCAGCGAGATTCTCGCGAGGGTGGGTTGCCTTGAAGTTTAGCGGTCCGGTTGATTCGCGGGTGAGTGGGGAATCCGATGGCTGGCCTCTTGGCGTTGGCAGCCGGATTCCGGAGGGCTGTTTGTGACCGTTGTAGACGACATAAAGGCCCGACTCGACATTCTTGAGGTCGTGGGGCAGCGGGTGCCGCTGCAAAGGTCAGGGCGCAGCTACAAGGGCAACTGCCCCTTCCATCAGGAACACACCCCTTCCTTCCATGTGTTCCCCGACCGCCAGTCGTGGCGCTGTTTTGGGGCCTGCGCCACCGGCGGCGACGCCATATCCTTTGTGATGCGGGCCGAGAACCTTGAGTTCGGCGAGGCCATTCGCCAACTGGCGCGGCAGGCAGGCTTGCCCATGCCGGAGCGCCAGGGCGCCCGCGCCGACCCGGCCGCATACCGGATAAACGAGGCCGCCTGCGCCTACTTCCAGCGAACCCTCGCATCTACCCAGGGCGCGGAAGCCCGCGCCTACATGGAGCGCCGGGGACTGGACCGCGCCGCCGCCGAGACTTTCCAACTGGGGTTGGCCCCCTCCGACGGCGAGTCGCTCCGCAGCCATCTGATACGCGAGGGATTCGACGCGGCCCAGTTGTCCGCCGCCGGGGTGGTGAGAGAGAGCGACGACGGCCAACAGCGGGACCTGTTCCGGGGCCGCCTGATGATCCCTATCCGGGAGGCCGATGGACGGCTGGCCGGTTTCGGAGGGCGGGCGCTGGACGACTCCGAACCCAAGTACCTTAACTCACCCCAGGGCGAGGTGTTCGACAAGAGCCGCATCCTCTATGCCATGGACCGGGCGCGGGACGACATCAGAAAGGGCGGCGCAGTCATCGTGGAAGGCTACATGGACGCCATCGCCGCGCATCAGGCGGGGTTTCACAACGTTGTGGCATCCATGGGAACCGCGCTCACCGAGCCGCAGGTCAACGCCATCCGGCGGCTCACCGGACGGGTCACCATGGCCCTGGACCAGGACGCCGCCGGTCAGCAGGCCACCCTGAGAAGCCTGGAGTCGTCGTGGCGCATCTACCAGAGCCAGGTGGCCCGGCAGTCGGGAAGCACCACGCTGTTGCAGAGGCCGGAAATCCCGGAAATCCGCGTAGCGGCCATGCCGTCGGGCCAGGACCCGGACGACGTGATTCGCCGCTCTCCCGACGAATGGCGGAGGCTGGTGGAGAATGCGCGGCCGTTGCTGGAGTTTGTGATTTCGGCAATGTCGGCCGGTATAGACCCCGCTGCACCCCAAGGCAAGGCCGCCATAGCCGAGCAGGTGTCGCGGCTTATCTTCGCGGTGCCGGACGCCCCGCAGCAGGACCACTACCTGGAAATGCTGGCCCATAGACTGGAGGTGCCCCTGGAAACCCTGCGGGCCAGCATCAGCAGGCCCTCTGCGCCGCGCCGTCCCAGGGCCGCCCAAAACCGGCAGCCTTCGGCCCCGGCGCAGGACGAGGCGACTGCCTCGCCCTTCGCTCGCCTGGACCACGACCCGTTGGAGGAATACTGCCTGTCCCTGCTGATGCGCTACCCGGACCTTGGCGAATACGCGGAACCGCTGACGCCGGAGCTATTCCTCCGCCCGGAGAACCGCGAGATTTTCGTCAACTACCTTCACCTCTCCGCCAACATCGAAGTGGAAGGTGAGGGCAACGAGGAGCTTTGGCAGGACGTTCCGCCCGGTGTGCGTGAGCAGATCGAGTCTCTGCGGGGTAAGCCGCTGCACCCGATGGACCTGGTGAAGCGCCGCAAGGCCATGACCGACGTGGTGGCGCGCCTGGAGGAACGGAGCCTGAGACAGCAGAAGAAGGACGAGCATGACCGCTTCGCCGATTCGACGGAGGAACTGAAAGAAGAAGACCACCGTAGCGCCGTGGCCCTGAATGAACGGCTAAGACAGAACCAGAGCCTGCGCCCCAGCCTACGGGGCAGGCGGTAAGTACAGAACCGCTAACTGCCGGACAGCGAGACCGCCCGGCATTGATATTCCCTGCGTTTAATTTTCCCATCATATTCGAGGAGATTGCATGGTCAGTCACCGAAACGCATCCAGAGAACTCAACCCCGAAGACTTCCTGGAGCCGCCCGCCGAGGAAACCGAAGAGAGGGATCCCATAATCGACATTTTCCGTAAGGTGGATGCGGTGCAGGAAGAGGCTTCGGAAGACGGCGACGGAATAGCCGTTCCCCGCCCGGCCCCCTTGGCCGTCGCCGGTGAAGAGGAGCAATGGGACACGCCGGACACGGAAGGCAACACGGAAACCACCGACGGGACGACGCCCGAAGCGGAATCCGAGGACCAGGAGCGAGGGCCCGAGGCCGCCGAAACCGTGGAGGTGCTCGACGACCCGGTGCGGATGTATTTGCGGGAGATCGGCCGGGTGCGCCTGCTTACCTCAGCGGACGAGCGCAAGCTGGCCCGCCAGTTGGAGGGCGGCAAGCACCTTCAGGGAGTCAAGAAGGAACTGATCGAAGAACTGGGTGAGGACCCCCGCCCATGGCAGATTACCGGACGGCTTCTTGATCGCGTCGCCGGGGCTGAGCCGCTGATCAGCGCCATGGCCCGCGACTTCCGGGCGCGCCACGACAGCTCTCTGTCTGAGCTACTGGAGACGCCGGAGTTACAGGCCCTGATCAATCCCCGGCCATCTTTGCAGGAATGCTCCACCGCTTCCGAAGCTCCGGGCCAACCCGAGACCACCAGCGGAGATACCGAATTAGACGCTGAAACCAGGCCGAAGAATGAGGAAACTCTCGCTGCGGATCCCAGCCTTTCCGAGATACTCGACAACCCGAAGGTGGACGATGGCATCAAGGCCAGCCTGCGAGCAGTTCAGGAAAGGGAGGAAGAGGTCTTGCCCGCCGATGCCAGGCTGTCGGACATTCTGGACAACCCGGAGGTGAACGACGGCGTCAAGGCGGGTCTGCGGGAGGTCTACGGCTCCGACTTGCAGCGTGACGATCCTGAGGAGGTTGTGTCGGCTGAGCCGGAGGCGCCGTCGGCTCCTGTGGAGGAAGAATTCTTTTTTGACCCCAGCCTGTCCGAAATCCTGGACATGCCTGAGCTACGGGATGCCCTGGCCCCGGAATTGCGGCAGGCCATCCGGCAGGAAGTGCTGCCCTTCAATCCGGACCTGTCCCAGATGATGAAGAACCGGGAGCGCTGGTCTGACCTGAACCCGAATATGATGCCCATTAACCCGGCGCTGTCACAAATAATGAAAAACCCCCGTTTGCGGGAATCCATTGATGCCGAGGTGTCGCAGGAGATGCTGGGACGCTTGGCGGAAGAGCTGGATGAGCCTTCCGACGTAGTCTATCGGAGGGTTTTGGACCTGTCGCTAAGTTCCTGGGTGCTGGCGCCGGAAACCGTGGACGCACTCAGGGACACCCAGTTGACCCAGTTGGGAGCCGCCTTGGGCAACCCCGACCACCTGGCCCGCCTGCAACGGCTGGACCCCCTGCTGCGACAGCACTACAGCCGTGTGGAGGCGGACAGCCAACGGGCGCAGTCCCACCTCACCGAAGCTAACCTGCGCCTGGTGGTCAGCGTGGCCAAGAAGTACATCGGTCGCGGAATGGCCTTGCTGGACATGATCCAGGAGGGCAATATCGGCCTGATCCGCGCGGTGGAGAAGTTCGACTACCGCAAGGGCTACAAGTTCAGCACCTACGCCACCTGGTGGATCCGGCAGGCCATCACCCGGTCCATCGCCGACCAGGCCCGCACCATCCGCATCCCGGTGCACATGGTCGAGACCATCAACAAGCTGATGCGCCAGCACCGCCGACTGCTCCAGGAATACGGGCGCGAGCCCACGCCGGAGGAAATCGGCCTGGCGATGGAGATCGGCCCGGAGAAGGTGGAGGAGATACTAAAAATCTCCCAGGAGCCGGTGTCGCTGGAAACGCCCATAGGCGAGGAAGAAGACTCTCACCTCGGCGATTTCATCGAAGACCGCAACGCCCCCGCCCCTGCGGACGCCGCTTCCTTCCAGCTCCTGAAGGAGCAGGTCGACGAGGTGCTGCACACGCTTACCGAACGGGAGGCCCGTGTGCTGGTGCTCCGCTTCGGGCTGGAGGACGGCCGCAGCCGCACCCTGGAGGAAGTGGGCCGGGAGTTTGGTGTCACCAGGGAGCGAATCCGGCAAATCGAGGCCAAGGCGTTGCGAAAGCTAAGACACCCCACCCGCTCCCGAAAGCTCCGCGATTTCTTGGAGTAACCACAAGCGGCCCGGGAGCGACCCCGGGCCTTTCCGTCATATCGGCAGGCAAATAGAGGCGGTTTTCGTATCGCAGTTCTTGAAAAGCCTGTTGCATACCGTCAAGATAAAGGAGCACACTGGAAGTTAACATAATCGAAAGCGTCGTTATGTAACCTGAATTCGGAAAAACTCGTAATACCAATGGTTGATTCTGTTGAAGGATTCGCGGACTAGACGCTATACTCACCGCAGTAACCAGTGAGGGAGGTAGTACTTGTGGGTGAAATGACCATACCCAAATGCCTGAAATGCGATATTGGGTACCTGGTCCCACTGTCGGACTACGGCGGGCAGGGGGCAGCAGTGCACTTCAAGGCTTGGGTCTGCGTAAATCCCCCATGCGGTTTCAACCTCAAGATACGGAACGGAGACATCTACCTAAACGAGCCGATTACCCCAGGGTCGATGAACACCCCTCGAGCCCGGTGACCGGCGGTCGGAATTAAAGAAAAACTCACCCATTTTCAGAGCCCCCGCCGTGCTCCCTGAACGCTCTAGGGAATAGCCGTGTGGTGGTGCCGTGAGGTTCCCGGCCCCGGTTGAGCCGCTCCGATTCCGGCGGCTTCCGGGAGACCCGGGAGGAGGGACGCGCTATGATAGCCGGTTATGACTACTTGATTCTTCGCGGGGGAGCAAGGCGCTTCTGGACTCGGACACGAGTCGTGGGAGCTTCCCTGTTGATCGCCGGGGGACTGCTCATCGGCATCGGGGGCGCCTACTACGGATATGCCAACAGCGCCCGCGCCAATCTGGACAAGTTCGAAGCGACAGCGGTCGAAATCGCGCCGGCATTCGTCTATAAGGCGCCCGCCGTTGATACCGCCCCTGCCGTCAGTTCGATCGTGCCCGAGATCTCGCTGTACTCCGGCGATGCGGGCTTCGATCCTTTCAACTCCGGGCCCAGCCTGCCGGAAGGTTTTGAACTCATCGACTTCTCCGGCGAGGATTCTCTAACACTTGTTGCTTCGGCCACGAGCCTCAGCATCCCGGCGTTGGAAATCGACTCCACAGTGGTAGAGTTATCCATTCAGGACTTGGGCGACCGGCGGGCTTACGAAACGCCCAACAACACCGTGGGGCATATCCCGGAGACGTCCGACGCAGGCGAGAACGGCGAGGGGTGGTACTTCGGCCACACCGAAAGCCCCATTCTCGACGAGGGGTCGGTGTTTTTCGACCTTCAGAAGGTGCCGGAACTGTTGACCGACGGCGAAGAAGTACAGATAGTCACGAACAACGGGACTGAACAATTCCTGTACCGGGTCACCGGCACGCGCGTGGTGCACGAGGACGACTTGACCCTGACCGGGGACGGCGGCCCCAACATCCACTTGGTATCCTGCGTGCCCCGCTTGGTCTACGATCACCGGCTGATTGTTGATGCGGAACTGATAGCCCGCAAGTCAACCAGCTAGACGGACACCCCAGTCTGGCGGCGGCGGCTCAACCGTGACTCTCGGTTGTGCCGCCGGTTTCGTTGCTAATCTTCAGCGTCCTCAACCTTCTTCCTGCCACGGACACCACTTCCATGCGCAAGCCCTCTTTCTCAACCACGTCGCCGACCTGCGGGACGCGGCCCAGATGGTGGTATACGAAACCGCCGACAGTGTCGAAGTCGTCGCTCTCGATGTTCACCCCGAACAGATCCTCCACGTATTCGGCACTCAGCCCTGCGCTGATGTAGGCCGCCCCGTCCTCGTGGCGGGAGAATTCGTCCTCCCGAACGCGGGAGAATTCGTCCTCTATCTCGCCGACGATTTCCTCCAGCACGTCCTCCATGGTCACCAGCCCCTCGGTGCCGCCGTACTCATCCACTACTATGGCAATCTGGGTGCGGCGCTGGCGGAACTCCTCCAGCAGTTCGTCAACCCGCTTGGTTTCGGGAACGACGAAGGCCGGACGGGTCAGCGTGCGCAGGTCGCGGCCTTGCTGGGGATTGACGACCGCCGCCAGAAGGTCTCGGACGTAGACTATGCCCAGGACGTCGTCAATGGTTTCATTGTAGACCGGGAGGCGGCTGTGTCCATGCTCTACGATGGCGGCGGCGGCGGCTTCTAGGGAAACGCCCGCTTCCAGCGCCACCATATCCAGCCGCGGCACCATCACTTCCCGCACCGTGGTGTAGTCCAAGTCTATGATGGAGCGGAGCATCTCGCGGTTCCGGTGGTCAAGGCCGCTCAACTCCTCTTCGGTGATGGCTGGCTCGGTAGCGGGGGCTATCAGTCCGGTAAAGTTTTCGGTGGGCACCAGCCCGGATTCACCACTGGCAGGCGCGCCGTTGCCGGCTGGCATCCCGTCCGGTGGTCGCCTGCGCCGCCCATCCTTCTTTCTTATACTCCCGGTCAACCGGGCGAGCCATCTAAAAGAGGGCATAACAAGGGGTCCCCATCAGCAGAAAGTTGAAGGCAAATGAGGGGCAGGCCCGGTGCATTGGGCGGGCGGGTACGCTCGCCAAGGCAAAGTACGGGCCGGGGGGGCGGCAGACCGGAGTAAAAGCCGTTGGGGATAAATGTGGGGGTACGCTGTCTGTATCCAAACCTCAAACTCCCGATACTCAGGGCGGGCAGCGTGCCAAGAACCTGTACGGCAACAGCCGCTGCGGGGAGGACGGGCTATTTCAAGTTACGCTTAATAGTAGCAGGCACCCCTACGGCCAGTCTAGCGGGTGGGATGTCCCTGGTTACCACCGCCCCCGCGCCGGTGATGGAACCCTCGCCCACAGTTACCGGCGCAACCAGCATCGTATCACAGCCAATGAAGGCGTCGTCCTCCACCACTGTGCGGTGCTTGTCTTTCCCGTCGTAGTTGCAGGTAATCATTCCTGCGCCGAGGTTGACCCTGGCGCCGATGGTGGCGTCTCCGGCATAACCGAAATGCCCCATGACCGCTCCCGACTTGAAGCGGCTTTCCTTGATCTCGACGTAGTTGCCGAGGTGGACGCCCGACTCCAGGTATGCGCCGGGCCGCAGGTGGCTAAAGGGGCCGATGTCGGTGTTGTCCTCCATCGTGGCCTCTTCCAAGGCCGACGACGTGACCCGGCAGTTGTTCCCGATAAAGGCGTCGCGGATGACCGAGTTGGGACCGATTTCGCAGTTCTCGCCGATGGCAGTTCGTCCCAGGAGCATGGTGTTGGGCAATATCACGGTGTCCATCCCGACGGCGGCGTCCGCGTCGATGTAGACCGACGCAGGGTCGCTCATGGTGACGCCGGCCAGCATCCAGCGCTCCCTGATGCGCTGGCGCATGGTTTCCTCCGCGACGGACAACTGTATTCGGTCGTTGACGCCGAGGGCTTCTGACGGGTCCGACGCGGCGGCGGCGAACACGCTGGCGCCAGCGTCGGCGCCGATGGCCGCCAGCGCGGTCAGGTAAAGTTCCCCCGACGGGCTGGGACGGACTTTCTTGAGGGCCGACCATAGCCATTCAGACTCGAAGCAATAGACCCCGGCATTCACATCAGCAGCCGAATCGTCCGTTGTTCCTGCGGCGTCGGTAGCCTCGACAATCCTGCTAACCATCCCAGCCTCGGCAATCACCCGCCCCAAGTCGGTCATTGACCGCGCCGGAGCAGTCAGCAGAGTCATTTGGGCGGCAATAGAGGAATGCTTGCTCAACAGCCGTGCGACGGATTCGGCGGTCACCAGCGGCGTATCGCCGCCGACAACCAGCAGTCTGTCTGCCTCTATCAGCGCCAGGGAGCAGCAGGCCAGGGCGCCGGCGGTTCCGTCCCGCCGGGGCTGAATGGCATACTCCACAGAATCGCCCAATACGGCCTTAATGGCGTCGTGATTTTCTGGTGACACGACTACCACCACTCTGTCCGCGCCAGCATCCTTGAGCAGCTCTACCGGGTAGCGCAACATCTCCCTGCCGCAGATGCGATGCAGCGGCTTGGGGATTCGAGAGCGCATTCGCCGACCCTCTCCCGCGGCCATCACGACACCGGCCAAGCTCATAGCCATACCCTCCGGCGGCCCCGTTTGGCCCGATGGCCGCAGCTTGATTATAACCCGGAGCGAGCCAGTGACTCGCATTCTCGTTGACATAGCAGAATGCCAACGTCAAAATTAGGCTGATTCCGGGCGCATTTGCGCTTCTTGCCAACCACAATCAGAGGCTTCACTTATGGACCGTAACGAATTACCCTTCCTCAGCGCGACGGCTCTGGCGGAATTGTTAAGAAGGCGCGAGGTGTCGCCCGTGGAGGCGACGGTGGCTTACCTCGCCCGCATCGAGCAGGTTGACCCCGCGCTCAACTCATACATCACTGTCACCGCCGATCGGGCGATGGCAGAGGCGCGGCAGGCCGAGGCCGAAATCGCCGCGGGCAACTATCGCGGCCCGCTCCACGGCGTGCCCGTAGCGGTCAAGGACCAGTTCTGCACCGACGGCGTCCTTACCACCGGCGGGTCGTCCATCCTGAGCGAGTACGTGCCGGACTACGACGCCACGGTGATGTCCAAGCTGAAGGATGCCGGGGCGGTGCTGCTGGGCAAGCTCAACATGAGCGAGTTCGCCATGGGCGACGCCTTTCATCACCCCTACGGCCGTCCTCGCAACCCGTGGGACCTGTCGCGCAACCCCGGCACCTCCAGCAGCGGCTCCGGCGCGGCTACGGCCGCCTTCCTGTGCGCTACGTCGCTGGGTGAGGACACTGCCGGCTCTATACGCGGCCCCGCCGCCTTCTGCGGGCTGGTAGGAATCCGGCCCACCTGGGGCCTGGTCAGCCGCTACGGTATGCTGGCCTCCACTTGGTCGATGGACGCCGCCGGGCCCATCTCGCGCACCGTCAGAGACTGCGCCGCAACGCTGGGCGCCATCGCGGGATATGACCCCAACGACCGTTACACAAGCAACGCCCCTGTCCCCGACTATTTGGACGGCCTCGACGCTGGCATTCGCGGACTGCGGGTGGGCGTGCTCAGCGACCGCGTGAGTGCCGATGGCGTGGAGCCCGAGGTGCGCGACGCCGTCACGCGGGCCGTCGGCCAGTTGGGAGAGCTGGGCGCGGAGGTGGAAGAGATTTCCATACCTTTGGTTGCGCAGTCGGCAGCCATCTCCACGACGCTGATATACGTGGACGCCACGGCGGTGCATCGCCGGGGACTTGAGGAGTACCCGGAGAAGTACGACCACAACAACCGGGTGCGCCTGTTGACTGGAGCATTGATACCGGCGCAGGCGCATCACAAGGCGAACAGGCTTCGCCAGATGCTCCGCGAGCAAATACTGGACGCCCTCAGCCGGGTGGACGTGCTGGCTCTGCCGGCGTCTTCGGTTCAGGCGACACCCATACCTACGGAGCCGGGCCTTTCCAGAAACGGAAAGGAGGAATTTCTGGCAATGCTGGGCGGACGCCGCAGCTATACCAGTCCCTTCAACGTGGCCGGCGTGCCCGCGCTGTCCATCAACTGCGGCTTCACTTCGGACGGTCTGCCCGTAGGCTTGCAGCTAGTGGGCCGACCCTACGACGAGCCCACAGTCTTTCGTGCCGCCTATGCCTACGAGCAGGCGACAGACTGGCACACAATGCGCCCGCCGGTGTAACCGCATTTCCGAGAAGGCGCCCAAATCCTATATTCGATTTGACGGCAGATAATACCCCATCCCCCTCATCCTCAGCGGAGAGGGGACTTCGAGGAGAGCCAATGCCGGAACTGCACGAACTTACCGCCAGCCAGATGGCCCGCCAGATACGCGCCCGCGAAATCAGCGCGGTAGATGTCGCGGAAGCGCTGCTGGCTCGAACCGATGCTCTGGAATCGCTGCAAGCGTGGGTCTACATCGACCGCGAGACTGTGCTGGCCGATGCCGAGCAACGGCAGCGCGAGCTGGACTCGCGGGCCGAAACCGGCCCGCTTCACGGCGTCCCTGTGGGCGTCAAGGATATCTTTTACACTGCCGGAATCCCGACCACCGCCTGCTCGCAGGTGTACGCCGACTTCGTGCCGGAGTACGACGCGGCGGTATTGACCAGATTGAAGCAGGCCGGGTCTATCATGATGGGCAAGACAGTGACCACCGAGTTCGCCTGCCTTGACCCTTCGCCCACGCTGAACCCGTGGAACTCGGCCCACACCCCCGGCGGCTCCAGCAGCGGCTCGGCGGTGTCTGTGGCGACCGGCATGTGCCCCGTGGCGCTGGGGTCGCAGACCGTCGGCTCGGTGCTGCGCCCGGCGTCCTACAACGGCGTGGTCGGCCTCAAGCCCACCTACGGCCGGGTGAGCCGCTACGGTGTGGTGCCGGTAAGCTGGTCGCTGGACACCATGGGCTGGATGTCCCGCTCGGTCGAAGACGCCGCGCTGATGTTGCAGGTGATGGCCGGCCCCGACGCCAACGACCCAGTGTGCGCCCGCTTTCCCGCCGCCGATTACCTGTCCGGCCTGGAGGATGGCGCGCCGCCCCGCATCAGCCTTGTGACGTCGTTCTTCATGGAGGAATCCGACGAGGAAACCCAGCGGCATACCAGGGACATGCTGCAAAGACTGGCCGAGGCGGGAGCCGAGGTAAACGAAGTGATGCTGCCCGACAGCTTCGGCACCGCCGTCGAGGACCAGCTAATTATAATGCGCTGCGAGGCCGCCGCTTTCCACCGGCCGATGTACGAGACCCGCTCCGAAGAATACCGTCCGTTGCTGCGCCGCCTGCTCCGGCGGGGGCTGGACACCGACGCCATCACCTATTCGGGCGCCTTGGAGAGGCGGCTTCGATTCATCACCGATATGCAGGTGCTATCCGAAAGCGCCGACGTGCTGATAACCCCGACCACCCCCACGCCGTCGCTGGCCGACCTGAC
The DNA here is from genome assembly GCA_965226875.1 of Dehalococcoidia bacterium. Taxonomy (GTDB): domain Bacteria; phylum Chloroflexota; class Dehalococcoidia; order Lucifugimonadales; family UBA3495; genus VXOI01. Next base: position 1,481,801 of record OZ245439.1, read on the forward strand.
CAACACCGGCAACACGATGTTCCAGGGGCCGTGGACATCCTGCGGCCTGCCCACCATCACCATCCCTTCCGGTCTGGCCGAGTCGGGCCTGCCGATGGGCCTGCAAATCATCGCCGCGCCGTTTCGTGAGGAGCGCCTGCTGGCCGCCGCCCGTTGGTGTGAGCGCGTCCTGGACGCGCAGCTCACTCCCCCGGTGTAGGGACGCACTCACCCTGACCCTCTCCTGGAGGGAGAGGGGATCAACTGATGAAGGAGGAGCCACCATGCCGCAAGCCAACATTCCGTCTGAAGACGAGGTTCTCAGCTACTTCGACAAATTCTCCAACTGGGGTCGCTGGGGTGATGACGACGAACTGGGCGCTCCCAACCTGATCACCCCCGAAAAGGTGAAACAGGCCGTTGCCACGGTGCAGGAAGGGGTGCGAATTTCCATGGCCCGAACCATCAGCTTCGAGCCTTCGCTGGACGCGCCTTCGCCGCCAGTGCACTTCATGGTGGAGAGTGGCGAGGGCTGGGCCAGCGGCCAGAAGGTCAGCAACCGCGCCTTCCCCGCAGCCACCGACTACTTCGGCATGATCTTCCACGGCTACACCGTTACCCATGTGGACAGCCTGGCCCACTTCTTCTGGAATGGCAAGACCTATAACGGCAAGCCCGCCCACCTGGTCTCCACGAGCCTGGGCGCTACCTTCGGCTCCGTCGAGGAGGCCAAGGATGGCATTATCAGCCGCGCCGTGCTGGTGGACGTACCCATGATAAAGGGCATCGACTGGATCGACCGGGGCGAAGGCGTCATGATTGACGATATCCTGGCCGCCGAGGAGCGCTGCGGCTTCAAGGTCCAGGAGGGCGATGTACTGTTGATCCGCACCGGCCAGCTCCACCGCCGCAACGTCGAGGGGCCGTGGTCGCGCGAGGCCGGCTCCGCCGCCTGCCAGGCGTCCTGCCTGCCTCTGTTCTACGAGCGCGGCATCGCCATGCTGGGCACCGACACCGGCAACGACGTCAACCCGCCGCAGTATGAGAAGGTGCCCAGCCCCATACACCAGGTTGGAATCACGGCCATGGGCATCTGGATCCTCGACAATGCCAACCTGGAGGAAGTGGCGGTCGCCTGCCGTGAGCGCAACCGCTGGGAGTTCATGATCTCCATCGGCCCGCTGCGCCTGCATAACACCACTGGCTCGCCGGTGAACCCCATAGCGATTTTCTAGGCAGTACAGATCCCCCTCTCCCCAGGAGAGGGGATTTCATTTAGGAGGCAAGAAGATGCCGTACTACGTTTACGTCGCCGCCCAGGATGACAACAAGATTGGCTGCTACACCATGGACGCCGATACCGGCGCGCTGACCCACCAGGCCGACTTAGCAATGCCAGGGGGCCCGTCGCTGCTGGCCATCAGTCCCGACAAGGGGACGCTATACGTGAGCCATCGCGAGGCGCTCGCGCTCTCCAGCCACCGCATCAATGCGGCCACCGGCGGCCTGACCCAGACCGGCACGGTGGCCGTTGACGACTGGCCGGCGTATATTGCCACCGACCGTACCGGCCGCCACCTGACCGTCGCCTTTTACGGTGGAGCGCGCGCCGGAGTGTACCCCATCGGCGCCGATGGCGAGCTGGGTGGTCCGCCGACCGAGTCGTTGCCCACGGTGGACGGGGCCCACTCCATCCTGACCGACCGCTCCAACCGCTTTGCCTACGTGCCGCACATCGCCTACATACAGGACAACGTGCTGGAGCCTCCCAAGAACATTCCCGGCCCCAACGTGATCTACCAGTTCCGTTTTGACGCCGAAACCGGTCGCCTCACGCCCAATGACCCCCTGGTGCTGGAGATGAACGGATTCTTGGGCCCCCGTCACTACTGCTACCACCCGTCGCTGGACGTGGTCTACTTCTCCGACGAGCAGGGCAGCAGCGTCACCGCCTACAATATGGACTCAGAAGGCCGCCTGTCGGCCTTACAGACCATCTCCACGCTGCCGGAGGGTCACACCGAGCGCAACACCTGCTCGCAGATCCAGGTGACCTCGGACGGGAGATTCCTCTTCGTTCCCAACCGCGGCCACAACAGCATCGCCAGCTTCTCGGTGGATGCATCGACCGGGGCCCTGACTGCTGCGGGCCGCGCCTCGACCGAGGCGGTGCCCAGCGCCTTCAGCCTGGATCCGCAGGGCAAATTCGTCTTCGGTGCAGGCTCCGCCACCGGCCGCCTCTCGTCCCACAGGATCGACAGCGAAACCGGAGAAATGACCCCCCTCGCCACCTACGACGTGGGTGCGCGCCCCATGTGGGTGCTGACGACGACGCTGGGCGAGTAGCAGCCCTCTAGCCCCTGCGGGCGAGGCGACGGAGTACGGATCCCGTGCGTCCCGATAGCGAACGCATCGCCTCGGCCCGCAGAGCCAACTGCTGAGAGGCCATCGAGTAGGTGGGATAGACGTGGATTGAGCGGGCCAGATCGCCCAGCTTGATGCTCTTGTCGATGGCCAGTGTCCACTCGTGGATCATCTCGCCCGCTCTTGGCGCCACGACGGTTGCGCCAAGGATTCTGCCGTTGCGGCGATGTACGGCCTTCACGAACCCGCCGGCCTCGCCGTCTGTCAATGCGCGGTCGACTTCGCTGAGGGGCCACCGCGTGACCAGCGTCTTGCCGCCATACAGGTCGCGAGCTTCCTCCTCAGTGAGTCCCGCCTGCGCCGCCTCCGGGTCGGTGAAGATGGCCCGCGGGACGTCCTGCCGAGCAGCCACGGAGTTCAGCGGCAGGAAAGCGTTGCGGACGGCCATGAACCCCTGCCACCCGGCGTAGTGGGTGAACTGCGGCCCGCCGGTAACGTCCCCGGCGGCGTAGATGCCCTGGCGCGTCGTGCGCAGGTGGCGGTCTACAGCGATGCCCTCCGGCCCGACGACCACACCTGCTGCCTCCAGCCCCAATCCAGAGGTGTTGGGACGGCGGCCCACCGCCAGCAACAGGGTGCTGGCATCAACGCTCTGACCGCCTGATAGCTCGATCTTGACTCCCGTACCGGCGTCGGGTGCAGAACAGACCGCCCGCGCACTCTCCCCTACCAGCAGCCGTATGCCCTCGACGGCCATCTGCCGGGCAATGACCTCCGACGCCTCCGGGTCCTCCTGAGGCAGGATGCGGTCGGCGGCTTCGATGAGCGTTACCTCCGAACCCAGGCGGGCAAATGCCTGCGCCAACTCGCAGCCCACTGCGCCCGCCCCGATCACCGCCAGCGACTGAGGAAGAACCTCAAAGTTCCAAATCGTTTCGTATGTGAGGAACCCGACGCTGTCCAGCCCAGGTATGGTCGGAATAATCGGGGAAGCGCCAGCGCAGACAAGAAACCGGCGGGCTTGCAGGGTGCGGCCATCGACATTCAAGGACCTGGAATCTGTGAAGTACGCCTCGCCAATGACAACGTCTATGCCTTCGCTGGACAGTGCTTCGGGCGACTCGTTGTCGTAAATGTGGCGGATAACAGAGCGTATTCGCTCCATCACCGTCCGCAGGTCCACAACGGCAGCGGAAACGGGCAGGCCATACCGGTCAGCGGTGCGCATGGAATGGGCGATTCCCGCCGCTTTGAGCAGAGCCTTGCTGGGAACGCAGCCTGTCTAGGTGCAGTCGCCGCCGACCCTCGACTTCTCGACCAATGCGACCGACAGCCCCAACTGGTGGGCGAACCGGGCCGCGGTCAGCCCCGCCGAACCTGCGCCGATGATGATCAGGTCATAGTCGGCCTTCACGGGCGAGCGAGCCTACGAGTAGTTGGGCGGCCCTTGGTTCAGCCCTGCGACCCGCTCGCACCACTGGGCCGCGCCCAGCACCCTGCCTTCCTCGGCCCACGGCCCGCCGAACTGTACCGCCATCGGCATCCCCAAGTCACTCAGGCCCGTCGGCACGGTCACCGTGGGCAGTCCGGCGGCGGTCCAGGGAACCTGGAACGCGGCGTCGCCGGTGGTGTTCAGGTCTTTGGGCGCAGGCGCGGGAGTGGCCGGTGTCATTACGACGTCAACCCTGGCGGCCATCTCGCCCATGTCGGCGCGAAACTGACGCCGTAGACGCTGGGCCTTCAGGTAGGTCGCGGGCGGGATGATCAGTCCCATCTCGATGCCAGCGCGGACGCGGGGGCCATAGTCGGCGGCGCGGATGCGGTGATTGGCCTCGTGGAAGCCGGCGCAGTCCACGTTCATCACGATGCGCTGGAAACTGTGGACTTGAGCAAAGCTTTCCGGCAGAGGCAGTTCCACCACGTCTGCCCCTGCTTCGGCCAGCGTGTTGGCTACCGACTCGGTGTGCGCCCAAATCTCCGGGGTCGCGTAGTCCTGGTAGTACTGCCGCACCAGCCCAATGCGGGGGGGCCGGTTTGTTTCCGCCAGCTGAGCACTGAAGTCAGGTACGGGATGCCGAAGCGAACCGGGGTCGTTGTCGTCCTCGCCGCTGAGCACGGCCAGCATCAGAGCGGCGTCGGCCACCGTGCGGGTCAGGATGCCCACATGGTCCAGCGACCAACTCACCGGCACCACGCCGTAGCGGCTGATGCGGCCGTAGGTTGGCTTGAGGCCCACGATGCCGTTGTAGGCCGCCGGTCGGCAGGTCGAGCCGCCGGTCTGCGAGCCCAGGGCCGCTGGGACCATCCGCGCCGCCACCGCCGCCGAGGAGCCGCTGCTTGACCCGCCGGGGGTGTGCTCCAGGTTCCACGGGTTGTGCGTCGGCGAAGGGTCGGAGGTGGCAAATTCGGTGGTGACCGCCTTACCCAGGACGATGCCACCGGCGGCCTTGATCTTCGCTACTGACGTGGCGTCGAAGTCCGGCACGAAGTCGGCATAGACCCTGGAGCCGCAGGCGGTGAGCATCCCGGCGGTGTAAAATATGTCCTTCAGGCCCACCGGCACACCGTGGATCAGGCCCAGTGGGCCGCCCTGCCTGACTTCGGCCTCACGCTGCCGTGCAGTGTTCAGCACCGCCTCGCGGTCGATGGTCACCCAGGCTTGCAGGTCGCCGTCCAGGGCGTCAACTCGCGCCAGCAGCGACTCTGCCAGCGCCACCGGCGACAGGCTGCCCTCCCGGATCTGCGCCGCCGCATCGACTACGGAAAGCTCATAGGGCTCGGCCATAAATCAACCTCATCGAACTGGCTATTGAACTGGCTGGGACGGCAGCAATCTTCCGGCACGCCCCGCCTTGGGACAAGAATTCATGCTACGGTCAGCCATGTATCAGGGGTTCCGAATCGGGATGGACAGTCGCATTCTCAACGTCCGCAACCTGCTGGGCGGTGGTTCGCAGGAAGTCTTCCAGCTCCGCGGCTCGCTCTTCGCCGAATTCCGCGACTGCCCGTCGGCGCAGCTCGGAGTAGATCGGCTCCGCCTTTGCGTTTTGGCTCATGCGCTTTCCGTCCTCAAAAGTCAGCTACTGAGATTCGGATCCTGACCAACTATCGGCATTCTAAGCCCGGCCCTGGGGACGGTCAAACGCAGCATGGCCTCTGGCTGATATAATTTCGAAAATCCGAGACTGAATAGACAAGGAAAGCGATATGGCTGACGACCTTTCCGGCATCCTCGAGTCCCCTGAGCATACCCACTTGGCCAACGTGGGCGGCAACACCGAAGGCCCGCTGTGGCACCCCGACGGCTACCTGACCTTTGTTGACCTCACTAGCAGCCGCCTGTGGCGCTGGGACGCCCAGAGCGGCGCCAGCGTGCTGCGCGAAGGCACCGGCGAAGGCAACGGCTGCGCCTTCGACCGCGAGGGCCGGCTGCTGATGTGCGAGGGCGGCGACCATCGCCGCATAACCCGCATGGAAGCCGACGGAACAATCACCCCCATCGCGGAACGCTGGCAGGGCAAGCGGTTCCACAAGCCCAATGATGTGGTCTGCCGCTCCGACGGCAGCGTCTACTTCACCGACCCGTCGCTTCGCCTGGAGCCGGAGCTTCGGGAGTACGACTTTGCCGGAGTGTTCAGAATCGACCCGGACGGCGAGGTTCATCTGGGAACCGACGGCTGCGAGTACCCCAACGGCCTGGCCTTCTCGCCTGATGAGTCGGTGCTGTACGTCGCTATCAGCCGCATCAGCCTGGACTGCCAGGGCGAAGAAGAGCGAGGCGAGGTCTGCACCCACCGCAAGATACGCGCCTTCGACGTGGCCGCCGACGGCTCGCTGAGCAACAACCGGGTGTTCGCCGACATGAGTTCAGCGGAGCCGGGCGTTCCCGACGGCATGAAGGTGGACACGGCAGGCCGCGTCTTCTGCACCGGGTCCGGCGGCATCTGGGTCTTCGAGGCGGATGGCACCCATATCGGCGTCATCCGGGGGCCGGAAATTCCCCGCAACATCGCCTTCGGCGGCCCGGACTACCGCACGGTCTACACCACGCCGGGGCAGTCGGTGTACAGCTTCCGGGTGACCACTCCGGGAATCCGGCCATAACGCGCAGCGGGCGGCGGTATCGGGTGGTGAACGCCCGCGCTTGCCTGTATGATTGGCGCAAACGCAGAGTCAGCAATCAGGAGTCGAATCGTGACGTCGAGCAGAATTGTCGGTTCCGGCGACTACAGCTACGAAATGAATGAGGAATGGGCCAAGCTGCCCGAAGGCTGGGAAATGCCCACGGCGGCAGTCTACGGCGATTCCCAGGACCGGGTATACGCCTTCAACCGCGACCCGGAGCATCCGGTCTGCATCTTCGACAAGGACGGCAACTTCATCTCCTCCTGGGGCGCGGGGCTGATTTCCTTCGCTCACTCCATCCTGCTGGACAAGGACGACAACGTCTGGCTGGTGGACCGCAACACCCACGAAGTCCACAAGTACACCGCCGACGGCCAGCACATGATGACCATCGGGCAGAAGGGCGTGCGCTCCGACACCGGCGTTGACCCCGACGACTACAGCTCCACGGCGTTCCAGTCGGTCACCCACGGAGGCGCCCCCTTCAATATGCCCGCCGGTATCGCCCTCAACGACCAAGGGCAGATATTTATTGCCGACGGCTACGCCAATGCCCGCGTCCACAAGTTCACCCCGGAAGGCCAGTTGATCCAGTCGTGGGGCGAACCCGGCGACGGCCCAGGACAGTTCCGGCTGCCTCACGGCGTCTGGATCGACCGCGAGGGGCGGGTGCTGGTTGCCGACCGGGAGAACGACCGGGTCCAGGCGTTCACCCAGGATGGCGAGTACATCACGACCTGGCCCAGCAAGCTGATTGGGCCGGCGCTGTTCTACATAGACTCCGACGACACCGTGTACATCCCGGAGCACAACGGCGGGCTGTTCAGCGTGCTGTCGCTGGACGGCGAGATCATCACCCAGTGGGGTTCGGAGCTGCACCGCTCCTGCCACGGAGTGTGGGCCGACTCCAGCAAGGACCTGTACTTCGTGATGCCCGGCGAGTGGGGCCGCAGCCGCCGCGTGGTGAAGTTCCATCGCCGCTAGAAGTCTGGCCGGAAAGCCATTGGCCGGGTTTTGCGCTACGCAAAGCAGACGTATTCCAGTCTGATATAGCATGATAGTGCACGTAATACGTTGCAACACCCACTATTTAATCGATAATCGACGTTAAGAAAACGACGGCTTGGGGAGAATCGGGGTTTCCGGCCAGACTTCTAGGCACGTTGGGGCTTGCGGGCAGAATACGCCGTTTGTTATATTATTGGACGCTGGGGCTGTAGCTCACTCGGGAGAGCGCTTCAATGGCATTGAAGAGGTAGAGGGTTCGATCCCCTCCAGCTCCACCACGACGCACAAAACTGCGAACTCGCCCGGTTAGGGCGACCTCTGCGGCGTCCGCTTCATCTATGGGAAACTATGGGAAAGACCTCCGGCGTGGGTATTGAATAGACGATGCCGCCCAGCCGCTGGTTGACCTCCTCAAGCTCCTCCTCGATGCTCTCTAGCCGCTCTCACTGCTCGCTGGCCACTCCGCCCGTCTCCTCGTCCAGCAGCTTCACCAAGTCGCGGATGTTGCTCTCGGTTTGGGTGCTGCGGGAATGACGGGTTGGGTGCTGCGCCACGATTTGAGATAGTCTCATAGCAGGTGTACCTTCCGCTTTGGGCCTCGGCAGCGTGAGTGCTTTGCCGCAGGTTTCGCACCTGAGCGGGTAGGGGCTGGAAGCCCGGAGGGGGTTATATTCTTGGGGGTGCCGGACCCCGGCAGCTTCTTGGCCTGGCGAAACTCCCATTTGGCAGGGAAGGCGTCCTCCACCCTCCCCGGAGGGAAGGGACTTTTAAATGACCTTGGGAGGCCTCCATTCTTGTTGCACTGTATCCAATACTTCGCCTACAATACCTGTAATATTGGATACTTTTACTTAGCGTAGAGCTTCCGGCTACAGCCGTGTGAGGACCAGGGAATGGGGAATAACCCAGGCATCCAGAGTCACAACACCCAAGGAACTCCCCCCTACCCGACAGGACGTAGCACTCTTCAGGCCCGAGGCAAGCTGGCTCTGCTGGTCCCTCTCCTAGCTCTGGCGATTCTTCTCCTCGTCCCGGCCGTCGTTTTCGCCCATGATGACCTACCGGCACCCCAGAGCTTGACTGCCACCAGCGGCGACGGCGATATGACCCTGAACTGGAACAACGCTACCAATGCCGATGCCGGTTACGAGTACCGCTACTCTTCTTATTCATTAGGCCTTAGTTTGACCGACCTAGATCCTGAGTATACTTGCCCGACTGCGCCGCCGGGCGCCCCTGCCGAGTGCAAATGGCTGGGGGCCACCACCAGCGCGGGCGCCACTAGCGAAACCATCACCGGATTGACCGTCGGGACAACCTACTTCTTTCAGGTCCGCTCAAAGCACGCGGACCACGACGGTAAAGGAATAGAATACAGCGGCCACTCTAATCCAGCCACCGCCATCCAGCGGGCCACCCCAGCCGCCATCGACGATCTTGCCGCGGAACCAGGCAACGGCGAAGTTACCCTCACCTGGACCCATCTGTCGGACTACAACATCGTCAACTACGAAGTCAATCGGTCCTCCGGCGGGGTTTGGACCGGCTATCAGACCACCGCCGACTACAAGGTCAGCCTCCTCGATGGTACCGCGACCCACACCGTGACCGAGCTGGTCAACGGCACCACTTACTCATTCCTGGTCAGGGGCACGAACTTAATCGGCGTTGTACCCAATATTGAAACCAAGACGGGCCCCGACGGGGCCTTCGTCACCGCTACCCCCTTAGGCCCTCTGGCAGCCCCTGCCTCCCTCACCGCCCAGCAGACAAGCGCAGCCGGCACCGAGGTCAGGCTCAACTGAACCGACCCCAACGATTCGAACATTGACCGGTACCAGTACCGCTACCGGGTCAACATCGACGAATCCGGCTGGGGACCGGGGACGACCGACGACGAAGGGTGGGCCGACGTACCAGACAGCGGCGTACCAGGCAGCGGCGCGAGCACGACCGACTACACTGTGACCGGCCTGAATCAGGGCACCGAATACGTTTTCGAAGTGCGGGCCATTGACTCTGACCCCGACGACGGTGGCCGGATCGGGCCGGGGTCCTCTGTCATCGGCACGCCAACCACAACTGAGACCGCTCCGGCTGACATGACCAATGTGAAGCACACCGTCACCGGTGTCAGCGGCGGCTCCGGTGGTACTGTGGAGTTTACCTGGGACGATCCGGGGGACGAGTCTATCCACAAATACCAGTACCGCTACGACGCGACCGAGAGCAATCCGGGCGAAGGGAACTGGGACCAGGATTGGGCCGACATTCCTGGCGGCGACGATAACAACAAGGACATGACGAGCTGGGGGCCGGTCAACATTCATGGGTCCGGTGCCGTTACCCACTACGAGTTGCGTGCGATCAACACCACTCCGGATCCCGACCTTCTTGGCCTAGCCACCGCCATCACAGTCCAACGTTCCAACACCCCAGCCGCGACAACGCCGCCGCCGAGCGCGCCGACCAACCTCGCCATATCCGTTGGCTCCAATTCGGTAACCGTGAGTTGGGACATACCAGCGAACGACACCGATGCAAACACCCCCATACCCGATACCACCAACTGGAAATGGGAGCGGCTGCGAACATACAACGGTGTCGAAGAATTGACCTGGAGGCGATTGTCCGGTACCGCCTGCTCTGGTGACATCACCCGGTATTGTATTCAAATAATCGGTATAAGTGGAACCAATTCCCTCAAGATAAGGGCCGTGGACGACAAGGGCACCTCAGCCACAGCCGACGATGTACCGGGCCCCGACAGGGAGACCGAGACAGTCGCCGTCGGCACGCCCGACGCAATTACCGACCTCGCGGTGGTGCCGGTCGCCGATGACCCACTTACCACCGAAGAGAAAGAGTCGGAAGAGCAACTCTCACTGACCTGGACCGCGCCCACCAACGTAACACCCAACGACCACGAATACCGGTATCGGAAGGGCGTGGGCGAATGGAGCGGCTGGACCGGGACCGGCAGAGCAGCAGCTGGACATACCGTGACGAGCCTCGAGTCAGGCACCACCTATGAGTTCCAGGTGTGGGCTGTCGCCGGCACCGGTGACACCGCTCTAAGGGGCAGTCCCTCCAACTCCGTGGTGGGTACCACCGCCCAGGGACCCGCACCAGGCGCGCCCACCGGCCTCACCGCCACCGCGGGCGTGAACGCCGTCACCCTCCGCTGGACCGCCCCAATGGTCAACGAAGAGAACTCCGCACCTGACTTCTACGCTTACCAGCAGACCACCTTAGCCACTGGTGACGTCAAATTCGAGTGGAAAGACCCGGGAGACCCCGACATCGTGAATTACCAGTACCGCCAGGCCTCGGTCACCCCGGGCCAGGGGGAGCCTGACTTCTCTGGAGCGACATGGCAAGATATAACCGACAGCACAAAGGACACCACTAGCTTTTCGTTTAACGGAGTGGATACTACCATCTTCTTCGATGTCCAATACGTCAAGTCGGACACGACGACCGGGACTGTAGCGGTGACCCGAACCGACACGCTCAACTTCGCTGGCGCAGTCTTGGTCAGAATGGATGGTGGCGGCTCTATCACCTCCAACTTCGCCACCGGGCTCGCCGGTGGGACTATCCATTACTTCCGCGTCCGGGCAGGTAACGTCAATGGCGACGGCGATTGGTCCGAAAGCGCGTCGGCCACGCCAAGGAATGTCGGCGACGGAGTCTGGACTTACGTTGTCCAGTTCGATCCCCCCAGCATCAGTCCGGGCAACACATCCCGGCTGCAAGTGGTTGCCACGTTTACCGCTGCCGAGTCCGACCGAGCCCACATCCGCTCCCTCACAGGAGGGACCTCCGGCTTTGGAGCGCTGAGCGCCTCCCTCCCTAACACTACTCCCGAGGGCGTGGGCTTTGATGACGGCAACCCAAGCACTCCCCTCGATCTCAGCACGTCGCACACCGTTGCAGCCGTGGACTGTAGCGGCGTCTCGTTCACTCTGACATGCACGATCACGTTCGGCGAACGGCTGAAGGCAGGGTCGAGCGGCAGCTACATCGTGACCACCGCCGTTACGTCTCCCTTCAGCATCACGCCGGTGGTTAACGGCATCAATGGCAATGCGGCGAGCCCGACCAGTACCGACCTGGACGACGCCACGCTTAGGGTGGCGAGCCCTTCGGGCGGCAACAGAAGGCCCGTGGCCAGAGGCTCTATCCCCGACCGCTCCCTGGTCGAGAGCGACGATCCCCTGCGGATCGATGTGAAGGACAAGTTCAGAGACCCCGATCGAGATAGGCTGACCTACGCCGCCGAGTCCTCCGACGCGTCCGTTGCCACCGTGAGCGTGGACGGCAGTATGGTGATCGTCACCCCCGTGGGTGCGGGCACTGCCACGATCACGGTTACCGCAAAGGACCCCGACGACAGGATAGCCAGGCAGAGGTTCTACGTGACCGTCGAACGGGCCAGGAAGCCGGGCCCACCTGACACACCCGACACACCCGATCCACCCGATCCACCCGATCCACCCGAGGGGCCAGTAGCCGAGGAGCCCATCGGCGCCCGGTCCATGACCGAGGGCGGTGCCGCCGTAACCATCAACGTCGCCGGTAACTTCAGCGACCCAAACGGCGACGAGCTGACCTACACCGCGAGCTCCTCCGACGAGTCCGTTGCCACCGTGAGCGTGGACGGCGGTATGGTGACGGTGACCCCCATAGATGCGGGCACTGCCACCATCACGGTGATTGCACGGGACCCCGGCGGCGAGGCGGCAACCCAGCGCTTTATGGTCACCGCCCAGAGGGTCAACCTGGCCCCCGTGCCTGAGGGCTCCATCAATGTCCAGCGGTCAACCGAGGGCGGTGCCGCCGTAACCAATGACGTCGCCGGTAACTTCAGCGACGCAAACGGCGACCAGCTTACCTACACCGCGAGGTCCTCCGACGCCTCCGTTGCCACCGTGAGCGTGGACGGCAGTATGGTGACGGTAACCCCCGTGGGTGCGGGCACTGCCACCATCACGGTGACCGCTAGTATTCGGCCAATCTGGCATTGTCAGTTAGTACGTGAGACCAGACAGGATGCTACCTTGGGGATAGACGAAGGGTTGTGGGATGTGAGGTGGTCATGGTGCAGGAGAAGTACGGAGTCCGGCTGGCAACACAGGAAAAGGGACGGCTCAGGAAGATGATCAGGGCTGGGAGGAGTTCCGCACAGGCGATTACCCGGGCCCGCATCCTGATCAAGATAGATGAGGGCTGGACCGCCCCCCAGGTGGCCACCGCACTGGACGTGTCGGAGCGGACCGTGTTCCGCACCAAGCGGCGGTATGCCGAGGAAGGACTGGACGAGGTGCTGAGGCACCATAACCAGGTCAACCGGCCCAGAAAGGTGGATGAAAGGGTGGAGGCCCACCTGATAGCCTTGGCCTGCAGCCCGGTGCCCGACGGTCATGACCACTGGACCATGCGGGCCCTAGCGGGCAAGGTGGTGGAGTTGGGATTGGTGGAGTCTTTATCTCCCGAGACGGTCCGCCTGCGGCTAAAAAAAACACGCTCAAGCCGTGGCTCAAGAAACAATGGTGCATCCCCAAGGTAGGTGGAGAGTTCGTGGCGGCCATGGAGGACGTGCTGGATCTCTACGCCGAGCCCTACGATCCGCAGAGGCCGGTGGTCTGCTTTGACGAGACCTCCACCCAGTTGCTGGCCGACGTGAGGGAACCGCTGCCGGCAAAGCCTGGGAGGCCGAGGCGTGAGGACTACGAATACCAGCGGGGAGGGACGCGCAACCTGTTCCTCACCTGTGAGCCTCGCCGGGGCTGGCGCCACGTGGCGATAACCCGGCAACGCACCATGCAGGACTTCGCTCAGCAGATGCGGTGGCTGGTGGATGAGGCCTACCCCGATGTCCCGGTGATTCGGCTGGTTCTCGACAATCTGAACACGCATCGGATGGCCTCGCTTTACGAGACTTTCCCGGCGGCCGAGGCCCGGCGCATCGCCAAGCGGCTGGAGTTCCACCACACTCCCAAGCACGGAAGCTGGCTGAATATGGCGGAGATCGAGTTCAGCGTGCTGGCCCGGGCCTGCCTGCGCGGACGCAACGGAGATGAGGACAGCCTGGAAAGAGCCGTCAGCGCCTGCGTGTCAGAGCGGAACGCGATAGGAGCTACCATTAACTGGCGGTTCACTGCCCAAGACGCCAGACGCAAACTCCATCGCCTCTATCCCTGCCAATCCTGATTTGGTTCAGTACTAGTCCGGTCAGCCTGCCCCAGATCAATTTCATGGCGCTATTCTCCGCACCCGGCGCGGTGGGGTCAATGCCCCTAACGGTTTACCCGCCTGGCGTCCGGTTCGACTCCGCTGGTGCCAGTGGCTGTGCCCCATGGGAGCGCCGATGGCAAAAAACACCCGCCCGGGGGAGAGGGCCTGGGCCACAGTCCGGCGGACGGGGGGTGATTACCCCTGGGAAGTAACGTTGTTGCCTTTGGTCGTCAACGGTTGTCAGGCGGGGTCCGTTGTGTCCCCGGGTTACGTCCGGCGGTCAGAAGACCGGTTGTGCGAAGCGCCACCTGCTCTCCGCCGCAAGGCAGCATCGCCGCGGCGGGCTGGCCCCAACGGTCGCAGCTCCTCTTGGCCAAGCGCTGGGTCCCCTGCGGCTCCGCCCGGTGGGAGCGTTCCACGTCGGCGTAGCCACGAAACCTCACATCCTGTAACCGTTGGCTTCAACCTCTTTTGCCCTGGGTGTCAGCCGGTGGCGCTCCGGACTACTGGGGTTGACACCCAGGGCATCGGCTCGTCAAGCCGGGCTAAAATGGAGCTGCTGAAAATGTCCGATACATGTCTGTTATAGGACACCTTGACCAGGAGCAATTATGTCCCTGCAGCACCCGCCAGCCTCACCCAACCTATGTCCTGCAACCTCAAAAATGGGCCACATTAATATCAAAAAAGAGGATACCATCGGACATAAACTGCTCTACACTACCCTGTTGGTCGCCTTGGCAACCCTCATGGCCTGCTCAGGCCAGGACCAAACCCTAACGCCAGCTCCCGTCGCCAGTGGCAACTGAAGTCTTGAGATAATTTCCAACCGTTGCTCATACTCATAGGCAATAGATGATTCACTATATTGGGGAACTCCTGGGTGGGCTGGGACTGTTCTTCGTGGGAATGTGGCTGCTCTCCGAGAACCTCAAGGCCTTGGCGAACCCCCAGCTACGCAGAATTGCCGCCTACTGGGTTCCCAACGACTACACTGCCTGGGGCTGGGGGGTGCTGGCGGGGAGCGTCTCCCAGAATATGTCGGCCCTTACATTTATTACGATCAACGCGGTGCGAGCCAACCTTCTCGCCACGCAACGCTCTTTCGCCTTCATCCTCGGGGGCAACATCGGCACGGGTACGCTGGTACTGCTGATTTCTCTGGATATTCGGCTGGCCGCCTTATATGCATTGGGCGCTGCCAGTGTGTTCATGTTGAGCAAGAGGACCATCAAGTTTCGCCCTATCGCCACGGCCTTGTTTGGAATGGCCCTGATGTTTGTCGGCCTCAGTCTGGCCAAGGCGTCCGCCTCGTCCCTTGCGGACCAGAGGCTGGTCGATGAATTCCTTGGATTGTCCGGCGGCTCTTTGTGGGTTTCTTTCCTGGGAGCGATTCTGCTGACCTTCATCGTCCAATCATCTTCAGCAGTGATAGTGTTGGGAATCAGCATGGGCGCCGTTGGTCTCCTGACCTTCGACCAAGTGTTCATGACCGTATATGGCTCGTATATCGGATCGAGCGCCATCCTACTGGTGTTATCGTGGCCCCTGACCGGAGTGACGCGCCGGGTCGCGATGTTCCAGATTCTCTACAATCCCGTGATGGTTGCAATCTTTGTTCCGCTGTTTCACTTGGAGCTATGGTCAGGAGTACCGCTGATGAAAGCACTACTCCTGACCATTCCCTTGGAACAACCTATAGCGGTGCTGGGTATGCTGAGCGGTTTACTCGCCTTTTTGCCCTTCATGCTCCTTCTGCCCTTTATGGCGCGCCTCTATTCGCGACTGTGGCCGGCAACGCAAGCAGAAGTGATGTCGCGTGTCGCCCACATCCACTCCCAGAGTTATGGGGACATCATTACGGCGTTGCATCTTATCGCCCTGGAGCAACGACGCGTATTCTCCGGCTTGTCATCGTATTTGGATGCCGTGCGCCGGGGGAGCGAAATAGACTCCCTGAGGGATTCTGTCAGGCCACTGATAAAGGAGATTGACGAATTCCTCACAGAGGCCAGGCTACGATACCCCGACCACGAGATCGAGGCCGTCAATTCCATACTAGCCCAACAAAGGTTGATTGTCTGGCTGGAGGAACAGTTCGCGGAATTGTGCACAGAGCTCAACGAACTGCCCAAGGGGGAGGCTGCGGGCCAACTGCGGAACGCTCTGGTTGAAGGGATCGATGCCGTGGTCTTGGTAATCGCGGATGGGCTGGCCAACCCGGACCCGGAGGTCCGTATAACGGCCAAACAGATCACCGGCGACCGCTCCGAGTTGTTCCGGCGGATCAGGAACGACTACATATCAAGGGACACGTCCTCGGGCGATACTGTCCATGCAAGCATCCTTAAGGTGACAAATACGGCAGGGGAGATATTCATCCTGTTCTCCCGTCTAGCCCAAAATCTGGAGAGCTCCTCGTTTTTTCCACCGACGTCGCCCCCTCTCTCTGCGGCTTGACCGAGTATGAGCTGAAGCAGTGGCGCAATTCTGGCGGGTTCACCGTGCCAATCCCGTCAAGCTCTGGCTGTCATTGATTTTCCCTGGAAATCCAACCGGACAGCCTTGTTAGGGAAGATGTATTTCGGCAGCGAGGCCCCGGCACACTCGGCCTATCGCGAGATAGATTCTCCGCGGAGCGCACAGGAGGCGAGGCCCCGTGCCCTCTGTGCGCTCCGCAACGTCCGCCGCCCGCCGGGTGCCGAGCCATGCCGGCTCGAGCCCGAGGGCTTCCGGACAGCCCTTCCATTCCTGAGGCGGCAGCCCCGGACTGGCAGCACTGCCAACTCCCCAAAGGATGGCTGGCTCATACCCCTCATTCCAGCCACAGGGCGGACTCGCCCCGAGTTTACCTCGCCGCCCTGGCACTGTCGTACCACCGGCCCTGCCGCATGATCGCCGGCCCGGGCCAGACCCACCCGGCCACTATGGCCAGAGAACCCCTCCCCCAAACCCACTGCCTGCGTCGCAGTCTTGACCCAGCGGTTGGTCGTCTTCCCGAAGACGGAAGGGATCGCATCGCCACGGATCTGCCGGAGCTCGTCCAAGGCGATCATGGCTCGGCGGGTGATGAACACCACCTCGCCCTAGTAGAACGAAATCTTTGATATGAGGAGTAGCGGAGATTAGCGTGATCGCCCGGCAACACTTGGGCAAAGCTGCTCCCCGTCAAGATGCGTTCTCTTCATGCCATCATTCCAAAGCTGTTGGACTACTAGCCGGTCTGATCGGTTTTGCTCCGCTTGATGAGCAGCCGGCCGCTGCCGTCGTCCCAGCGTTCGATGTCGGACGAAACGAGAGCGGAGCTCTCTCCGCACCGCCGCTCCCTGGCGGGCCGGTTCCTGGGGGCGGATGCTCAGACCCAGATCCGTCCGGAGGACACCAGGGCGGCGATCACGGGGAAGCCGGGCTGAAAGGGCCGGCCGCGGCGCCGACCGGCGGGAATTCCGGAGAATCCGTCGTTGCAGGATGGGATTTAAGGCCCCTCAAATTGTACCGGCGACCCGATGCCACCCCGGCCGGGAATCCTGCAGTCCGGCCCGTCCAGGGCCGCGGACCAAGTGATTTCGCCGGTGGTCCAGACGTGGAGACCGCGGTCCGCACAACCGGTGTTCTGACTACCGGATGTAATCTCAGCCGCTCCGGAGAACCTTTTTGAGGCCCATAAACGCCAGCAGTTTCGGGCCGATCGGCGTCGTCGTCTCCGGGGGCACGGGTTCGGTCGGTAAGCCCCTGCTGGTTTAGCAGGGGCTTACCCTTGCGGCAAAATACACTTGGCCATAGTATGATGCCCATCAAGAAAAGGCGGGTTTACAGCTATGACAAGAAACGCAATGTTCAGCACAACGGTTATTGATCTATTGCAGGGTGGAAAGCGGCTGAGGCTCCAAGATATGTATCCTGTGACTCAACGGCGGCTACCCGAATGGTGCGCTGGAAATTGGCAGCACGACCTTCAAAATGCGCTAGAGCACCTGAAGAGGTCCGGTCGAGTTATAGCCCATCGTAGTCCGGAACGCAGCAACAGATACATTTACAGGCTACCTAACTAGCCGAGAGAACAGGGCCTCCCTGTGTCGCTCAACCGGGCCTGGCCGACTTGCTAACGTCTGTTTGCCGCCTCTTTCAGACGTTTCGCGGCCCACCCGCGGCCGGCGTCCGCAGAGTACTGCGGAAGTGGTCCTAGTCCAGAAAGAGGTGCGGACAATACCAGACTATCGGCAGGACCCTCCGTAGCTGGAAGGGACTGGCCAGTGCCTTCCCCCAGGCCCGTGCGTTTTATGCTCCGTTTGCGCTTATCCGTGATAATGGAAAGCTACCCCGGGAATTCCCATCCCTACCAGCTTTGCACGCTCCCCGTCCGTGGGCTATATTTGAGGCGTCGTTTTCCAAAACGTCATTATTCAGTGGTAGCATGGCACGCAGACTCCAGCAGCTCCCCGATTACTTTACCGAAGAGGAAGCGGTCGCCCTGGTGGAGGCAGCGCCGAGCTACCCCGCCCGCATGGCCTTCCGGATCATGCTCAGGACCGGCCTGCGGGTGTCCGAGGCCCTGGCGCTGCGGCGCGTAGACCTCCGCCTGGAACAGGACCCGCCGATCATCGTGGTGCGGGCCGACTCCCCGGGCAATAAAGCCAGAAAGGGACGGGAGGTCCCTGTGCCGGCCGACTTGGTCGAGAGCCTGCGCGACCTGGCGTCGTTCCATACGAAGGACCGTTACCAGCCGATGCTGAACCTGTCCCGCCAGCGGATCGGCCAGGTCATGAAGGACGTGGCGCAACAGGTAGGTATAGATCCGGCCAGGGCCCACCCCCACGCCTTCCGGCACACCTACGGCCGCAACTGCGTCCTGCGAGGGATTCCGATCCCCGTGCTGCAGAAATGGCTGGGCCACGCTTCGATGGTCGACACGCAGCGCTATGTGGAGCTGGCCGGCGCGCACCACGAATGGGTTAGTAGGCTGTAGGTAAAGTTGGGCGGGTTTATTGAGCAGTTCGGCAAAGCTGAAGGCCTGACCCGCGGACCATGCGCAAAAAACACCCGTTTGTTGGGCATTAGTCGCTCAGGAATGTAGGACGGAAAAGATAACAATGCTGGACAAACTTAAGCGAGCCCTCGGGGTAAAGTCGCCAAGTGCGGGGATTTCTACTGGGCCAGCTAGCAACTCTGAGGACCTCCTGACGTGGTGGCACTCGGAATTCACCCCTGAAGAACAGCGTTACATTTTGGCGAAGTACCAACCTATGGTGCTAGGTGCCAACACGGACTCAGAGGGCCTTTCCTTAGACCGCATCATTCGCCCTGACGGGTCTCTGGGACCAATAGGCACGTTGGCTGCCCTTTCTACTTGGTTCATGTCAGGCGAAGATCTACCACTAGTATTCGGCCAATCTGGCATTGTCAGTTAGTACGTGAGCCCAGACAGGATGCTACCTTGGGGATAGACGAAGGGTTGTGGGATGTGAGGTGGTCATGGTGCAGGAGAAGTACGGAGTCCGGCTGGCAACACAGGAAAAGGGACGGCTCAGGAAGATGATCAGGGCTGGGAGGAGTTCCGCACAGGCGATTACCCGGGCCCGCATCCTGATCAAGATAGATGAGGGCTGGACCGCCCCCCAGGTGGCCACCGCACTGGACGTGTCGGAGCGGACCGTGTTCCGCACCAAGCGGCGGTATGCCGAGGAAGGACTGGACGAGGTGCTGAGGCACCATAACCAGGTCAACCGGCCCAGAAAGGTGGATGAAAGGGTGGAGGCCCACCTGATAGCCTTGGCCTGCAGCCCGGTGCCCGACGGTCATGACCACTGGACCATGCGGGCCCTAGCGGGCAAGGTGGTGGAGTTGGGATTGGTGGAGTCTTTATCTCCCGAGACGGTCCGCCTGCGGCTAAAAAAAACACGCTCAAGCCGTGGCTCAAGAAACAATGGTGCATCCCCAAGGTAGGTGGAGAGTTCGTGGCGGCCATGGAGGACGTGCTGGATCTCTACGCCGAGCCCTACGATCCGCAGAGGCCGGTGGTCTGCTTTGACGAGACCTCCACCCAGTTGCTGGCCGACGTGAGGGAACCGCTGCCGGCAAAGCCTGGGAGGCCGAGGCGTGAGGACTACGAATACCAGCGGGGAGGGACGCGCAACCTGTTCCTCACCTGTGAGCCTCGCCGGGGCTGGCGCCACGTGGCGATAACCCGGCAACGCACCATGCAGGACTTCGCTCAGCAGATGCGGTGGCTGGTGGATGAGGCCTACCCCGATGTCCCGGTGATTCGGCTGGTTCTCGACAATCTGAACACGCATCGGATGGCCTCGCTTTACGAGACTTTCCCGGCGGCCGAGGCCCGGCGCATCGCCAAGCGGCTGGAGTTCCACCACACTCCCAAGCACGGAAGCTGGCTGAATATGGCGGAGATCGAGTTCAGCGTGCTGGCCCGGGCCTGCCTGCGCGGACGCAACGGAGATGAGGACAGCCTGGAAAGAGCCGTCAGCGCCTGCGTGTCAGAGCGGAACGCGATAGGAGCTACCATTAACTGGCGGTTCACTGCCCAAGACGCCAGACGCAAACTCCATCGCCTCTATCCCTGCCAATCCTGATTTGGTTCAGTACTAGGGACCCCGGCGGCGAGTCCGCAACCCAGCGCTTTACGGTCACCGTCCAGGAGACCAATCTGGCCCCCGTGCCTGATGGCTCCATCAATGGCCAGCGGTTGACCGAGGGCGGCGACGCCGTAACCATCGACGTCACCGGTAACTTCAGCGACGCCGACGGCGACGAGCTTACCTACACCGCTAGCTCCTCCGACGCCTCCGTTGCCACCGTGAGCGTGGACGGCAGTATGGTGACCGTGACCCCCGTGGGTGCGGGCACTGCCACCATCACGGTGATCGCACGGGACCCCGGCGGCAAGGCGGCATTCCAGCGCTTTATGGTCACTGCCCAGGAGGCCAACCTGGCCCCCGTGCCTGAGGGCTCCATCAATGCCCAAGGGTTGACCGAGGGCGGCGACGCCGTAACCATCAACGTCGCCGGTAACTTCAGCGACGCAAACGGCGACGAGCTTGCCTACACCGCCGAGTCCTCCGACGCCTCCGTTGCCACCGTGAGCGTGGACGGCAGTATGGTGACCGTGACCCCCGTGGGTGCGGGCACTGCAACCATCACGGTGACCGTACAGGACCCCGCAGACGCCAGTACCCAGCAGAACTTCTCCGCCGACGTTGAAGCGTCCAATGAGCCGCCCCAAGCCTCCGGCACCATCGCCACCGACGACCTGGTGGAGGACGGCGAGCCCGCGCGGCTGGACGTCTCCGGTAACTTCACCGACCCCAACGGCGACTCCCTGACCTTCGAGGCCCAGTCGAGCGACGAGAGCGTGGCCACTGTTTCCATGGACGGCAGCACGGTGACGGTGACACCCGTCGGCGCGGGCACAGCCAGTATAACCGTCACCGCTTCCGATTCCGAGGTAGCCGGGGCCACACAGAGTTTCACCGTGACTGTTGACCCGGCGCCAACGCCGCCAACGCCGCCAACGCCGCCAACGCCGGCGACAGCCACGCCAGCACCACCGGCGACAGCCACGCCGCTGCCGGCGACAGCCACGCCGCCACCACCGGCGACAGCCACGCCTCCGCCGCCGGCGACAGCCACGCCGCCGCCTACGCTGGTGCCCCTACCCCCTCCCGAGGACGGCGGACTGCCCCTGGGGGCCATTATCGTCATCGCGGTGGGCGCCATCTCAGTAGTGGCCGTCCTGGTTGGTTTCGTCGCGCTCAGAATGCGCCGATAGGCCCGGCCTAGAAGTCTGGCCGGAAACCCTGATTCTCCCCAAGCCGTCGTTTTCTTAATGTCGATTATCGATGAAATAGTGAGTATTGCAACGTATTACGTGCACTATCATGTCATATCAGACTGGAATACGTCTGTTTTGCGCTACACAAAACCCGGCAAATGGCTTTCCGGCCAGACTTCTAGGGAAGGCAGCGCGCCCCGAACCCCTTCTCCTCCTGGCTTGGCTAAGGGGTGGGTAATGGCGAGGTCATTCGTTACATCTGTCTGTGGCCCGCAGGCTCACCATAGACAGATGTAGCGGCTCGCCGCGAACGCGAGAGCGGAGGGAAAACTGTGGTGGGTTAGCGTCCTTGTGGAACATTCTTAGATGGAGACGGACTGAAACACCTAAGCCGTCGTGTTCGCCATCCCGTTCCGGCAAGCGCACAAATTTTGTTCACGCGGGAGCCTATGCCAAGCCATCGTACCTTCAACCCCGCCTGTCCCCGGAGCGAGGCCCTGCCATGATGATGGAGCACCTTGGCGTTCGCTGGGGCTACGTGTTCCTGCGCTCCGCCAATTACCTGAATCCCGACGAGTTCAACGAGCTTATGATTCAGGCTGTCGAGATGTATCTCGGCGGCGAGTCCGAACGGAACGTGAAGCACGAGAACTTTGAGGGACGCCTGTTCACTGAGGGCCGTTACGAAATCATGGGCGGCCTCGGCGGGCTGCGCTTTGACGCCGAATTGGAAACGGTCTACGGACGCGACCAGGCCACCTTTCTGGTCAACGAACAGACCGGAGGAACAGGCGCGCCGATTTCCGTCAACTGACAAAATCTCCTCCCCCGGAGGAAACGATTCGGGTGAGGGCGTTCCCCCTGCCCAAACCATCCACCCTAGCGGAGCTTGAAATGGCTGCTGGAATTCCGTTGGCCCGGCAAGTGAGCCGAGTCCCCTCCTCTGTGGTCCCTCTGGACGCTGGCGAAGAAGTGCGTTACCGGAACATCGTAGAAGAGGCGGTGACGGTGGACGTTCACCAACATCCTTTCGTCCTGCCGGAAGCAATGGAGCAGCTGATAGACCTCGTGCGCATTGGCCGCTACGAGTGGGGCTATGAGGCTGCGCGAGCCGGTGGCTGGACGGCGGTCACCACCGCCAACGTGTTCGCCGGGCTGAAAAGCACGGCGGATATGTCCTTCGTCGAATACGAGGACGTTGCGGCGGAAGTGGGCAGCATGGTGGCCGACATGGCAGCTCAAGACGGCGTGACCCGCATCGGCAACGCCGGCGACATCGAGGCCGCCAAGCAGCAGGGCAACATCGGCTTCATGCCCACGCTTGAACATCTGCCCATAGGCAACCGCATCGAACGGCTGGACCAACTGCACAGCATGGGCGTTCGGCTGTCCGGCATCACCTACAATCGCCGCAACTACATCGGCGACGGGCTGTATGAGCGCAACCCCGGCGGTCTCAGCGAGTTCGGCATCGAAGTGGTGCGGCGTATGAACGACCTGGGGATGGCAATAGACCTGTCCCACGCTTCCATGCCCACGGCCCTGGACGCCATCGAATTCTCGCTAGTGCCGGTGGTGTTCAGCCACAACGCCGCCTACGCGCTGCGCCCCAACCGCCGCACCCGCCGCGATGAAGAACTGGTGGCCTGCGCCGAAAATGGCGGGCTCATCTGCATCACCGCCGTTCCCAACTCCCTCAGCGACGACCCGGAGCAGGACATCGAGTGCGTCCTCGACCACTATGACTACATGGTCAACCTGGTGGGTGTAGACCATGTGGGCACCGACACCACCATCGGCGATCATGTCGCCTTCCACAAGCTGATGTTGGGCCGAGACGGATTGGGTGAGTATCCCGCGCCCTACCTCAACGGCCTGGAATCGCCTGCCGACGGCGGCAACATCGTCCGCGGCCTAATCCGTCGCGGCTACTCCGACGTGGACGTCCGCATGATCATCGGTGGCAACGCCATGGACCTGTTTCGCCGGGTGATTGGCTAATCCCAATGAAGATCTGGGAGGCCATCCGTTCAGGGAGGATATCCGTATAGTGGAGTGAGGGGTTGGCACCTGGTGCGTACCCGGGGAAGCCATCGCCACTTTCATCACACAGTAAAGCTGGGTGTCAGGAGAAGGATACTTTACGAAGGATAGACCGGAGTGCCGACAATGAATTGTCCCGCCTGCAACGTAGCCTTGGATGAACGCAATTACCAGGGGTTGGAAGTAGACCACTGCCCTCAATGCAAGGGCCTGTGGCTGGATTTCGACGAGCTGGACCTGCTGGAAGACACCGCCAACCGCAGCGATGTATCGAAGGGGATGCTCGATTATGCCCGGCGCTCCGGCGAGCGACCCTGTCCTCACTGCGGCGCGGCCATGGACATCTTCAACTACCGGGCCCACGACCTGCCCATCGAGCATTGCCCCAATGACCACGGCTACTGGCTGGACAAGGGCGAGGAGGAGCGCGTGTTGGACCTGATGAAGCAGCGCGCCCGCGACTTGCGCCGCTCCGAGTCCGCGGAACAACAATGGGCGCGCTTCATGGAGCGTGGAGCCAGCAGCGGCGGGTTCCTGGACAGGATTCGAGACCTGTTCCGCGGCTAGTTTCCGTACACCTTGGACATGAAGGAACGCACGGACTCCTCGGCCCGCGAGTAGTCGTACTGCGCGTAGCGGCGCTGTCTGAGTTGCACCACGTCACCGTTGAAGTATCGCTCGTACAGCGTCTGCCTTGAGCCGAACTGCGTTCCAATCAGGTCCCACGCCAGCCGGAAGAGGCGGACGCGCTCCGAAGCAGGAATGTAAACTCCCTGGTAATACTTCTCAATGTCTGCTGCCAGCGGCCCGCCTAAGTCAGCCTCCGAAGGCGTGAGCATCAGGCCGCTGGCCGCCAGTTGTTGCACTATGGCGGCCACGCGGTCATGGGCGTCGGGATACCAGTGGCGCATGGCGATCCACGGCTCCGGCGCGGGCCAGATTCCCTCGGCTCCTTCCAGTGGCGCCGCGTCCGCCTCAGCCGCCCGCATGAAAGCGCGACAAGTCTCGATAGTATCAATGACTTCCGCTGTCTTTTCCTGAACGTGGCCGTAGACTCCGATGCCGATGCCTTCCGTAATGCCGCGCACAATCCCGAGAATGAACTCCAGCTTGGCGATGTTTTTCACCGCCACCTGCTGCATATAGTGACGCCATAGCGTTACCTGCGCCACCGTCCGGTTTCCCAGCTCCAGGTTGTCGTAAAGGAACACCCGCTCCCACGGCACCAGCACGTCGTCGAACACCGCCAGCGAGTCCATCTCGTCGTACTGCCCAGACAGCGGGTAATCGGCCAGTGGGCTTCCAAAATCGTGGGACGGACGGCAGATGAACTTCAGTCCCTTGATGTTGGAGGGAACGGCGAACCCGATGCAATACTTGCGGTCTTCCTCGACAGCGGCCCGTAGGGGGTGGTAGAGCGGGGCGAAAATCTCATCGGAAAACGGAGCCAGCGTCGCCAGGTTCTTTGTGCCGCGAACCACGACACCCTCGGCGTCAGCTTGGGGTGCGATGTTACATCGGCGACCCTTTCGCCTTCCAGCCATACCTCCCGCCCGTCGCGCAGTCCTTGCAGGAACTGCTCACCCGTGCGCACCGCCATTTGCGCCTCCCTGTTGTCGCGGCTTCTTCGGTCTCACACTGCATCGCAAACAGGGCGCAAGGCTGTGCGCCCCTACAAATGCGTTGGCCGCCGAGGTTTGGGCACCTATCCTTGCACCCCGCCGTCGTTAGCCGCCTCTATCCGGGGTAGTTGATGCTCCAGCCGTCAACGCCGCAGACCTCGGTGAGCGGCCTGCGCTGGACGGAGCCGAACTCGCCGCGCGGGTAGCCCAGGGGAATACAGTAGACCACCTGCGCCTCGTCGGGGATGCCGAACAGGGCGTGAACGCGCTCCTCGACCACCGGGTGCAGCGTGGCGATGGTGCCGCCGATGCCGAAGGCCCGGGCTGACAGCAGCATATTCTGCGCCGAGGGGATGACCGAACCAGCGGCCTGCGCTCCCTTGGCCGTGGCGCAGATCAGCACCATCACCGGGGCGATGCCGATTTCATTGGCCAGCCGCATGGCAGAGCGCATGGAGTTTTTGCCCGGCGGGAGGTCCTCCGGCCCCATGATGCCCGCGTCGGCCCTCTTGGCCCACCAGGCCTCATGGTACAACTCGGCCAGCTTGCTTCGCATTTCGGCGCCCTTCACCAGGATGAAGTGCCACTGCTGGTTGTTGCCGCCGTTGGGCGCCCGGATGGTCGCTTGCATGATGTCTTCTAGCACGTCGTCGGGAATCGGGTCGGGCTTGAAGCGGCGGATGGCCCGCTGGGTGAACAGGGCCTCGCCCAAGGGAATTACGTTCAAGCGGTCTGTGGTAGTCATTCCTGTTATCTCCTCCTCGATTGTCCTGGTTCTCTCTCCCTCCGGGAGAAGTTTAGGGTGAGGCCGTCGCCTCGCGTGGCTCAGCCAGCAGCCGCCCGTAGCCGTACACCGGCTCGGCAATCCCGGCCAGGGCCAGAGCCCGCCACAACGTGGCCGAGTGAGACGTTACCACCGGCTTGCCGATGGCGTCCTCCAGTGCTTGCGCGGCGGCCATGGCGTCGAAATTCATGCAGCTTATAAACAGCCCGTCGGCTTCCCCGCCGCTCTCCTGCCAGGCATCCAGCGCGAAACGGTAAATCTCGCCGGGTGGGACGGCGGCGAACTCGGCGGCGGATTGCAGCCCCATCCCCGACGACGCAACGGTCTCGACCCCGACTTCGGCCAGGTAGCGGCTCTCCGCCTCATGGTAGCTGTGAGGGTAGGGGCTGGTCAGCACCACGCGGCGGATTCCGAGATGCTGCAACGCCTCGGCCGCGGCCAGCATGGTCGAGGTGGTGGGCGCGCCCCACTGCCGCTCCATGTCTGCGCAGAACTCGCGGTCTTTCGCCAACCCACGCTGCGCTCCGCTGACAGTGCAGCAGTAGGCGATGCAGTCCACGCCCGCGGAGGCCAGTTCTTGTACCGCCCTCGACGAGTTCCGTTCCATCTCCAGCAGGGCTTCCAGCCCGTGGTCTCCGCCCAGAATCATGCGGCTGGCGAAAAAGCCCACTTCGGGAACAGCCTTCGGGTATCGAAGCTCCGAAATCGTCGACGCGCTGACCACTACCAAGCCGATTTTGGCCTTTGGTGAAAGTCCGTTAAGCGTTCCGTTGGCGTCCGGCATAGCGCACCCTTGCTCTCCGAAACAGAGAAAATCGGGAGAGATGATTTTGGAAGTCGCGTAAATCCCTGAAATGTTACCACACGTCCGCAGGGCAGTTGATATTGATATAATGTGTCCGATTCGTCAGCCAAACAGCGCCAGCCGGGCAAGGATGCGCAGGAGGATGCCGTGGCCGACACCACAAACGCCTGGGATGCCGATGCCATATATCAGAGGCTGGGCGTGGCGCCAATAATAAATGCCGCCGGTTCCATTACCCGCCTCGGCGGGACCCGAACCCGGCCGGAGACCCTGGACCTGATGTCACGGGCGGCGCGCATTATGGTCAACATAGACGAGTTGAACCGGGCGGCGGGCAAGGAACTCGCTCGCCTCACGGGGGCCGAAGCAGGTTTCGTTTGCAGCGGGGCCGCCGGGGGGCTGCTCTTGCAGGCGGCGGCCTGCATCGCTGGAAACGACCCGATGAAGATGCGGAGACTGCCCGACACCGAGGGAATGAAGAACGAAATCGTCATCCATACCATGCACCGCTTCCCCTACGACCAGGCCTACCGAGCGGCCGGCGCGAAGATGGTGGAGTTCGGCGATTACCTGTTTGCCCATCCCTGGCAGCTTGAGGGCGCAATCAACGAGCGAACCGCCGCCGTTGCCTATCTTTGCGCTCCTTTCGCCAGCAACAAGGTGCTGCCCTTGAACCGGGTCTGCGAAATTGCCCACGCCCGCGACGTGCCGGTCATCGTGGACGCCGCTTCCATGCTGCCGCCCCGGGCCAACCTGTACCGTTATCTCCGTGACGGGGCTGATATGGTGGTTTACAGCGGCGGCAAGGGAGTGCGTGGTCCCCAGGGAAGCGGTATCCTCGTGGGCCGCGCCGACCTCATCGAAGCCGCCGCAGCCCAGGCCAGTCCCGCCCAATTCCTGGGACGCGGCATGAAGGTGGCGAAGGAGGAAGTCATCGGACTGGTGGCGTCGCTGGCCGCCTTCGTCGAAGAGGACGAGGCGGCGGAGATGGCGGCATACCGCGCGATGGCCCAGAAAGCCGTGGACGCCCTGGTGGAACTTCCCGGACTGCGCGTGACCCTGGAGCAAGACGGCACCAATTACCTGATACCCCATGCCGTGATTCGATTCACTGACGAATGGCGTGGCCCCTCGCGGGACAGCATCGCCGCCGCCATGGAACATGGCAGTCCGCAAATACACCTGCACCAGTTGGGCGGTCCCCTTGAACTGGCAGTTGACCCCCTTAACCTTACCGAAGAAGAAACTGAAGTTGTAATTCGCAGGCTGGGGGAGGAACTTACCCGATAGCCAACACACCTGTCCCCTCTCCCAGAGAGAAAAGGTCAAGGTGAGGGCGTCTTCCATCACTATTATTCAGGTTTAGGAGTGAACAATGTCCATCAAGATTGACCTGCGAGTGCCGCCCTGCAAGCCGGGACCGATGGTGGCCGACTTCGTTAAGCAGTGCGAAGACGCCGGATTCGACGGCGTTGGCATCCTCGATTCCCAGCTATTGGAGCGCGACTGCTTCGTCAGCATGGCGGCTGCGGTGCAGGCCACCGACCATATCAACGTGGCTTCGGCAGTCACCAACCCGGCCACCCGCCACCCGTCCGTGGTAGCCTCGGCGGCGCAGACGGTGGCCGAACTGGCCCCGGGGCGTGTGCAGATATGGATCGGGCGCGGCTATAGCTCCACCGCTACCATCGGCATCCCGCCGGCCACGGTGCGGCAGATGCGGAGCGCCGTCGTTATGATGAAAGAGCTGATGTCCGGGGACATGGTGTCATTCGGCGAAGCCAACAGCCGGATGCGTCATGGCGGCGAATCTCCCGCCCCGCCGGTCTACATCGCCGCCACCGGACCCCGCGTCATGCGCGTCACCGGTGAGGTCGCCGACGGCGCTCTGCTGATGACCGGCATCCACCCCGGCGCGGTGGCCGAGGCCCGCGAGATAGTTGCAGACGGGGCCCGCTCCGCCGGGCGTAACCCCGACGATGTGGAAACCATCTTCACCGCCACCACCATCATCAAGGACGACCTGAAGGAAGCCCGGGAGATTGCTCGTCCCCTTGCCGTGGCGCGCCTGATGGAAGATACCTACCAGCGCTGGCTCAAGGCCGCAGGAATCGATCTCGGGGATCTCGAACTGCCGGCGGGCCTGTGGGACCTGTACCCCGACGTTCCCCACGCCGAGGACTGGGAGAAGGCCCAAGAACTGTGCTCCTTCCTCCCCGACGATGCCCTCGCCGCCATCTGCGACTACATGGGGCTGATCGGTACGCCCGAGTACTGCACCGAGCGCATCCGGAAGGCCGAGAAGGCGGGCCTTACCCACCTATACCTGATGACCGGCGCCACCTATGAGTTCGCCACCGGAGAACTGGCGGCCTTCCGCGACCACATCTTCCCGGCCCTGGAGCGTAACGGGGGCTAGACCCACGGAGGCGCCATGTATCCCATCGCATCTGTTGTACCCCATATTGCAGCTGGTAACCCGAATGTCAGCCAAGAATAGAGGCATAAGGCGGAGCGGCAACCCCGATCACGGCCGCTCTGCCGGCCCGGGCACGGGGAGGTTAGCCGTATGGCTGATTGCGGCTGCCGCGCTTGTTCTGATGGGGGCGGCCTGCGCCGGCAACCCTAATCCCGACGCGGGTCTGGAGTCCGTTTCCTCGGAGGGCCAGCTTTCTACCGTTGACATCGTGCAACAACTGACGCCCTCGGTGGTGCACGTGTTCACCGAATCGGCGGCCTCCGGCTCGTTTAACCAGCTAGTGCCCAGCACTGGGGTCGGCACCGGCATCATCCTGCGTTCCGACGGATACGTGCTGACCAACAACCACGTCATCGAAGGGGCAGACTCCATAACCATCACGCTGCACAACGGGGAGAGCTATCCCGGCCGCCGGGCGGGTTTCGACACCAATCCCGACGTCGCCATCGTCAAGATAGAGGCATCGGACTTGCAGCCTGCCCGCACTGGCACTGCCGCTAATATCAAGGTAGGCGAGGAAGTCATTGCCATCGGCCACGCCCTGGCCCTGGCGGGTGGCCCAACGGTCAGCAGGGGCGTAATCAGCGCCTTGGGCCGCTCAATCGACGCAGGCTTGCAGGAGACCTTTGTTGACCTAATCCAGACCGATGCTTCCATAAACTTGGGCAACAGCGGAGGCCCTCTGGTCAACCGGCGCGGAGAAGTCATTGGAGTCAACACGGCCGCCATCCAAGGCGGACAGGGCATTGGATTCGCCATCAACATCGACGACGCCATGGCCGTGTCCCTGCAACTCATCGAGAAGGGCTACGTGGAGCGTGGCTTTCTCGGCATTTCGCCGGTAAACCTCACCCCCGCCATAGCAACGCAGATAGGCGTGCCGGTCTACCAGGGGATAGTTGTCGCTCGCGTGGTGGAAAATTCGGGCGCTCACGCCGCCGGGCTGCGGGGCGAGGATGTCATTGTCTCCATGGGCGGGGAGGACATTCGCAACACCGGCGACCTCTCCAAATTCCTGCTGGAGAACCTGCCGGGTGAGCAAGTCTCTGTTCGCATTTATCGCGGCAGTACGGAACTGGAGACCGAGGCCACCTTGGGCGAGCGCCCCTTACCATAGAGGTTTTGAGAGGTTTTGGCGGGAACGTCAGAAAAATCGCCACCAATTGGCCGGTAAACTGCCGCATATTTCGGCCTTTCAGCAGATGACAGATTCGGCGGCTTTGGATACCATACCAACTACCGGAGTATGGCGCCGGCAGCCCCATTGGGGGCGATGAATTACTGGGCGCAACCGGGGATATGCCCCGAGTCGCTCGTGCAGGGGAATGCGTTGACCGATTCGGCTCTTGATCAGCTTTGCATCAACACCCTTCGTTTTCTGGCCGTGGACACGGTGCAGAAGGCGCGGTCGGGACACCCCGGCGCGCCCATGGGCGCCGCTCCCATGGCCTACGTGCTTTGGGACAGGTTCCTCAAGCACAATCCCGCCGACCCCAAATGGCCCGACCGAGACCGCTTTGTCCTGTCCGCCGGACACGCCTCGGCCATGCTCTACTCCCTGCTGCACCTGACCGGATATGACCTGCCGATGGAAGAGTTGCAGCAGTTCCGGCAGTGGGGCAGCAAGACACCCGGCCACCCCGAATACGGCCTGACCCCCGGCGTCGAGGTCACCACCGGTCCGCTGGGGCAGGGTCTGGCCAACTCCGTCGGAATGGCCTTGGCCGAGCGCTGGCTGGCAACCAAGTTTAACCGCCCTGGCCATGAGATATTCAACCATTACACCTACTCCATCGTATCCGACGGCGACTTGCAGGAAGGCGTGGCCGCCGAGGCCGCCTCGCTGGCCGGAACCCTGGGCCTGGGCAAGCTCATCCTGATTTACGACGACAACCAGATCTCCATAGAGGGAGATACCGACATTGCCTTCCTGGAAGACGTACCTCGCCGCTTCGAAGCCTACGGCTGGCAGGTGGCGGGGAGCATGGACGGCAACGACCTGGAAGCCGTCACTGCCGCCATCGCCGAGGCCAAGGCCGAGACCAACAAGCCCAGTCTTATTGTCTGCCACACCGTAATTGGATACGGCAGCCCCAACAAGGCAGGAACTGCCGGCATCCACGGGGCCCCCTTGGGCGACGACGAGGTGGAGTTGACCAGGCAGCAGCTTGAGTGGCCTTACCAGAGTTTTACGGTACCCGTAGAAGCGTGGGAACACTTGGGAAGGGCCAAGGAGCGGGGAAGGCAGCTACAGGAGGAATGGCAATCCGCCCTGGAACACTACCGGTCGTCGTATGCTGACGAAGCCAGCCAGTTGGATGCCGTCCTCAGCGGCGCCCTGTCCCCCGGCTGGAGCGACGGCATGGCCGGGCTGTTCGATGACGGGAAGGCGGTCTCAACCAGAGAGGCATCGGGCCGGGTGATGAACGCCATCGCTGCCGCCGTCCCCAACCTGATCGGCGGTTCAGCCGATCTGGCCCCGTCGACCCTC
Source organism: Dehalococcoidia bacterium (assembly GCA_965226875.1). GTDB lineage: Bacteria > Chloroflexota > Dehalococcoidia > Lucifugimonadales > UBA3495 > VXOI01. Next base: position 1,513,527 of record OZ245439.1, read on the forward strand.
ACCATCCTGAACAGCGAAGGGCACATCGGGCCGGGCAATTTCGATGGCCGCAACCTGCATTTCGGCGTCCGCGAGCACGCAATGGGCGCAGTGTGCAACGGCATCGCCGTCCACGGGGGGGCTATACCTTTCGCTTCCACGTTCCTGATTTTCTCCGACTACCTTCGCCCCGCTCTCCGCCTCGGCGCGTTGATGAAACAGCAGGTCATTTACGTGTTCACCCATGACTCCGTTGGCCTGGGCGAGGACGGGCCGACACACCAGCCCATTGAACACCTGATGTCCCTGCGGGAGATGCCCGGCTTGGTCGTCATCCGCCCCGCCGACGCCACCGAAACGGCGGCGGCCTGGCGGGCAGCCCTGGAACGGCGTGACGGCCCGACGGCCCTCGCCCTGAGCCGACAAAACCTGCCGGTGCTTGACCATTCGACTGGCTCAGGAAGTGCGGTTTGCCTGGCCCCTGCCGAAGGCGCGGCCAAGGGTGGCTACGTACTGTGGGAGAACGGAAGCGATCCACAGGTCATAATCATCGCCACTGGCTCTGAGGTTCATATCGCGTTGGAGGCTGCGCAGGCCCTGATGGACGAGGGCATAAACGCCCGGCTTGTCTCCATGCCGTCGTGGGAGATATTCGAAGCCCAGCCCAAGGAATACCGGGAAGCGGTTCTTCCGCCCGGCAACCGGGCGCGGGTGTCGGTGGAGGCGGGCGCGACCAACGGATGGGCCCGCTACGTGGGTCTGGACGGAGCATCCATCGGAATGTCAACCTTCGGGGCCTCTGCTCCGGGGGGCGTAGCTCTGGAACGGTTCGGTTTCACCGCCGCGCGGGTCGCCGAGGAGGCCCGCAGCCTGGCAAAAGGTCAGCAGTCGTGAGTGATTTGACGCCCGGCGAACTGGTATCCGGCAGTCCCACCGCGTTGGAAAGGGCGCGGCTGGCGCTGGATGACCTCGCGGGGCGGCGCATCCCGCAACGCATCCGCGAGCGCGACTATACCGTGTGGCGTCCCGAACCCCGGGAAATTTCCGACCGGCTTGGCTGGCTGGACGCAGGAGCGTTCCTGCGCCCTCACCTTGCGGAACTGACCGCATTTGCCGATCGGATTCGCGATGAGGGTTACCGCGACGTTGTTCTTTTGGGCATGGGCGGCAGTTGCCTGGGGCCGGAAGTTTTGCGCTGCTCCTTCGGATCCGCCGCCGGTTATCCCAATCTAACCGTGCTGGACTCAACAGTGCCGGAACAGGTGGCCGTCGTTGCTTCCGCCATTGACCCCGCGCATACCCTGTTCATAGTTTCCTCCAAGTCGGGCGGCACCATCGAGACTCTTTCCTTCTACCATTATTTTCGAGGATTGACGGAAGCCGCACTGCCCGATGGAGGAGCAGGCCGCAATTTTGTCGCCATCACCGACGCAGGAACTCCGTTGGAACGGCTGGGCAAGGAAGCGGGATTTCGGCGCGTGTTCCTGAATCCTGCCGACATCGGAGGACGTTACTCCGTGCTGTCCTGGTTCGGAATGCTGCCGGCCGCCCTGGTTGGCATAGACGTAGCGCGCCTTCTGGACAGCAGCGCTTCCATGCGCGACCGGTGCCTGGCAGACGACTCCGCCTCCAACCCCGGCCTGCAACTGGGGGCGCTTCTGGGCGCCATGGCCCTGGCAGGCCGCGACAAAGTTACCTTGATTACGCCCCCGCCCGTGGAGTGTTTCGGCCTCTGGGTGGAGCAGATGATCGCGGAGAGCCTGGGCAAAGAGGGACGCGGAATAGTCCCGGTGGCCAGTGAGCCGCTGCTCCCGCCCGAGGTCTACGGCGACGACCGCTTGTTCGTGCATCTTCGGACGCCCGACAGCGCCGAGACGGACGCAGGGGCTAGGAGCCTGGCGGATGCCGGTCACCCGGTGGCGTTGCTCGAACTGGGCGACTGCCATGATCTGGGCGCCGAATTCTATCGCTGGGAATACGCCACCGCGGTGGCCGGTTCAATGCTGGACGTGCATCCCTTCGACCAGCCCGACGTACAGGGAGCGAAGGACAATATCGACGGCCTGCTGGATGCCTTTCTGCGCAACGGTAGTCTGCCGGAACGTGCCCCGTCCGGCTCAACGGCTGGACTGCTGGAGCTGGTCCGGCCCGGCGACTATTTAGCCATAACGCCCTTTATGCCACTCAGCGCTGAGACCGACGCGCTGCTGAACGAGATGCGCTCGAAAGTGATGCAACGATGCCGCATAGCCACCACCGTCGGCTACGGCCCCCGATACCTGCATTCCACCGGACAGTTGCACAAGGGCGGGGCCGGCGTCGGCCTGCATCTCCAACTGACTATGGGGAGCCACCGAGAGTTGCCCATACCTGGGCAGCGTTACGGGTTCGATGTGCTCGCGTCGGCTCAGGCTATCGGTGACTATCAGGCCCTGGCCAACCTGGGGCGCCGTGTGATAACTGTCAATCTCGGAGACGACCCCGTGGCTGGACTGCGCCGCCTCCTCGACGAGCTATAACTTCCCTCAACTTCCCTGCTCCCTCTCGGATAGGGTGAGGGCGTCTCCCGCCCTTGCGGAAATAGCGGGCAGAATCGGTTACGGAATGGTAAGGAGTCACATCGTTGGAATTGGGACTTGTCGGTCTGGGGCGAATGGGCGCGAACATGGCCCGGCGGCTGATTCTCGGCGGGCACCGCGTCGTAACCCACGACCTTGACGCCAATGCTGTGGCCGTCAGCGCGCAACATGGCGCAGAGGGAGCCGCGTCGCTGGACGATCTGATTTCGCTCCTGTCTCCGCCTCGAGCGGTATGGCTGATGCTTCCTTTCGGGCAGCCAACCGAAGACGCCATAGCCGCCCTGGGGTCTATGCTCACGCCCGGGGACGTGATCCTGGACGGCGGGAATGCCAACTACAAGGACACGATGCGCCGGGGGAAGGAGCTGGCAGACCGCGGTGTGGAACTCATAGACGTTGGCACCAGCGGCGGAACCTGGGGCCTGACAAACGGGTTCTGTTTGATGGTCGGCGGGTCGGATGATGCCGTGGGCCGCATGGAGCCCGCCTTCCGCACCCTTGCTCCCAGCGAGGATACCGGCTACTGCCACGTCGGCCCTACCGGAGCGGGCCACTTTGTCAAGATGGTGCATAACGGTGTGGAATACGCGCTGATGGAAGCCTACGCCGAGGGGTTCGAGCTGCTGGCGGCAAAGGAAGAATTAGACCTGGACCTGGCCGCGATTGCCGAAACCTGGCGCTACGGCAGCGTCGTCCGCTCCTGGCTTCTCGACCTGGCCGCCGCCGCGCTGAAGGAGGACCCCCGGCTGGAAAGCCTGCAAGCCTACGTCGAGGACTCCGGCGAGGGTCGATGGACCGTCGAGGAGTCGGTGGATCTTGCCGTGCCGATACCGGCCATTACCGCAGCGTTGCAGCAGCGATTCCGCTCCCGGCAGGACAGGCCATTGGGGGCCAGGCTCCTGGCTGCGTTGCGGCAGCAGTTCGGCGGCCACGCTGTAAGGCGCGTCGGCGATTGAGCCGTCCGAAGGCCGGGTGAGCGATGGCGGAACAAACGACTACCATCGTAATTTTCGGGGCGTCGGGCGACCTGACCCGGAATAAGCTGGCCCCCGCCCTGGCCGACCTATACGCCAAGGGACGCCTTGGACCTGAGGTGCAGATAGTCGGCGTGTCCCGCAGCGACATGACCGCCGATGAATTTCGCGCTTCATTCTATGAGGGATTCGGCCACGAAGCGGACTTTCCCCCAGCGCCAGAGGTCTGGAATGATTTCGCTAGTCGAGTCCACTCCTGCTACGGCGACATATCGGCGCCCGACGGGCTTCAATCGTTGGCGCGTACACTGGCAGAAATAGAATCCCCCGGTAGGCCGGCAAACCGCCTCTACTATCTGGCCCTTGCCCCCTTCCTGTTTGCGCCCGCCGTTGCCGCATTAGGCCAAGCCGGCTACCAAGCGGAAAACGACTGCTGGCGTCGTGTGGTGGTGGAAAAACCCTTCGGCGTAAACCTGGAAACCGCCAGGGAGTTGAACCGTTCAGTGCACTCCGTATTTGACGAGCACCAAATCTACCGGATAGACCACTACCTGGGCAAAGAGACAGTGCAGAACCTGCTGGTCTTGCGTTTCGCCAACGCCATCTTCGAGCCTATCTGGTCCCGCAACTACATAGACAACATACAGATTACGGTTGCCGAGTCCGTGTCCATCGCAGAGCGAGCGGCCTACTACGACAACGCAGGTGTGCTGCGGGACATGTTCCAGAGCCACATCCTGCAACTGCTGGCGGTGGTGGCCATGGAGCCGCCCTCCACCTTTGAGGCTGACACCCTGCGCAATGAGAAGGTCAAGGTGCTGGAAGCCGTGCGGCACATCTCGCCGCAGGACGCGGCCATCTACAGCGTGCAAGGCCAGTATGACGGCTATCTGGACGAGACCGGCGTGCCGCCCGACTCCCGCACTGCCACCTACGCCGCCCTGCGCCTGGACGTGGACAACTGGCGCTGGCAGGGCGTCCCCTTCTATCTGCGCTCCGGCAAGGCACTGAACAGCAAGAAGACCGAGATACTCATCCAGTTCCGGCGCCCGCCCCATCTCATCTTCCCGCAGGGCCGCAGCGGAGACATCAGCTCCAACACCCTGTCCATCTGCGTACAGCCCAACGAGGGTGTTCACATTGAATTCCAGGCCAAGACGCCGGACTCGGCCCTTGAGTTGCGTCCGGTCAACCTCGAGTTCCACTACGAAGATTCTTTCGGCGGCCAGGAAATCCCCGATGCCTATGAGCGCCTGCTGCTGGACGCGCTGAACGGCGACGCCTCGCTGTTCATACGCAGCGACGAGATCGAGCAGTCCTGGAGCATCATGGACCCGCTCATCGAGGGCCTGTCCCATCCCACCGCCCGACCGCCGGAAATCTACGACCAAGGCAGCGAAGGCCCCTTTGCCGCCGCCGACTTCCTAGCCCGCGACGGCCGCGCCTGGCTGGGAAATTGCGTCGGGGGGTAAAATAATTCCCTCTCCCTCCGGGGAGGGTTAGGGTGGGGGCGTCCCCCACGGAGGAGAACCTTATGACTGACTTCCGCATCGGCGTAGACATCGGCGGCACCTTCACGGACATCGTGTTTCTCGGCGGCGACGGTCAGGTGCTGACGCGCAAGGTAGCCAGCACTCCCGACGATTACAGCCGGGCGGTTCTGAACGGCATCCGCGCCGGTATGGAAGAGCTGGGCATTGAACCTGGAGCAGTTTCCGAAGTGGGACACGGCTTCACCGTCGCCACCAACGCCATCATCGAACAGAAGGGCGCGCATACTGCCCTCATCACCACTGAGGGCTTCCGCGACGTTCTGGAATTTCGCCGCAACCGCACGCCCCGGCTCTATGACCTGTACTACGAAAAACCCCCAGCATTGGTGAAGCGGCAGCACCGGCTGGAAGTGGGCGAGCGTCTCAACTTTCGTGGCGAAGTGCTGCGACCCCTGGACACCGGCGACGTAGACCGGGCGGCGCAGGCAGTGGTGGACAGCGGAGTCGAGTCGGTGGCGGTATGCCTGCTGCACTCCTACGCTAACCCGGCCCACGAGCAGTACGTGGGTCAAGTCCTGCGGGAGCGGGCGCCGGGAGTCATCCTGACGCTTTCGTCGGACCTGCTGCCGGAGATGAAAGAGTATGAGCGGACCAGCACCACGGTCATCAACAGCTACGTCCGCCCGGTGGTCGAGCGCTACCTGACGCTGCTGACCGAGGGGCTGGAGGCTATGGGCATTACCGTCCCTCTGGCCGTGATGCAGTCCAACGGCGGACTGGCGACCTCCGGCATCGCCATGGAGCGCCCGGTGTACTGCATCGAGTCCGGCCCCGCTGCCGGCGTCGTCGGAGCCTTCCACCTGGGGCGGAGGCTCGATATGCCCAACCTGATGACTCTGGACATGGGCGGCACCACCGCCAAGGCCTCCATCATCGAGAACGGCGAAATGCTGCAAGCGCCGGAGTATGAAGTCGGCGGCGGCATCAGCGTGGGCCATCGCCTGCTGCGAGGCAGCGGTCACATCCTGCGGGTGCCAGCCATAGACCTGGCCGAGGTGGGCGCGGGCGGTGGCAGCATCGCCACCGTTGACCGCAGCGGCTCGCTCCGCGTGGGCCCGCAGAGCTCGGGGGCCTTCCCCGGCCCCGCCTGCTACCGGCTGGGAGGACAGGATGCCACGGTAACCGACGCCGACGTGCTGCTGGGCTACCTGAACCCCGAACACCTGCTGGCCGGGGATTTCCCCATCGACGCCGAGCTGGCGCGAAAGGCCATCTCCGACAACGTGGCAGGCCCGCTGAACCTGTCCGATGTGGATGCGGCCCACGGAATCCACCTGCTGGTCAACTCCAACATGGGCCGGGCGCTGCGAGCCGTCTCCAGCGAGCGGGGCCGCGACCCGCGCCGTTTCGACCTGATCTGCTTCGGCGGCGGCGGCCCGGTTCACGCGGTCGGGCTGGCCGAGATGCTGGACATAACGCGGGTGGTGGTGCCGCCCTTCCCCGGCGTATTCAGCAGCTTCGGCCTGCTGGTGGCCGACGTGGAGCATCACTTCGTTCGGACCCACTTCAAGACCTTTGAGGAATTGAACCTGCCCACCTTGGCCGGACTGGTGGAAGGCATGTGGGAGGAAGGCCGCCGCCAACTGCGGCTTGAGGGCTTCGACGACGCCCGCCACGAGGTTAAAACCCAGGCCGATATGAAGTACGAAGGTCAAGTGTCAGACCTAACCGTGACTGTCCCGCCGGGCCCCATCACCGCGGCCACGCTCACCGCAATCGCCGAGAATTTCGACCTGGAACACGAACAGTCCTTCGGCTACCGTACCGACGCCAGCTATCAACTGGTGAATATTCGAGTCATCGCCCGTGGCCTCCCGGAACACCCGAGAATGCCGGAGCGGTTCGAGTTGGCCGCCGCCGCGAACAGCGGCCCAACCTCCCGCCCGGTCTACTTTGGCCCCAGCCGAGGTTGGGCCGACACGCCGGTAGTCAGCCGCCCCAGCCTCGCTGGCCGCTCGGAATCCGGCCCGCTGGTCATCGAGGAGTATGACTCCACCACCGTCGTCCCCCCAACCTGGAGCGCCTCCGTAGACGAAGCCAGCAACATTATCCTGGAGCGACGCTGAATGCCCCAGGAATCCGCCGTTGGCTCCTGCCCCTCTGCCTGCTGGCGGTAATTGCGCTGGTCTGGGCGTTGCCGTACCGTCCTCACTGCGCCGCTTTTGCGTGGGACGATGACCCCGCCATTGCGCAAGTTGGCAGCGAGTGTATCCGGCTGTCGGATTACGCCAAAAGGCTCCGCACCGTCGAAGCAGGCATCGAATACGCCGAGCGGGAGCTGCTGCCCGATGACCCGGACCCATACTTTGACGACCTGCGAGCGAGGCATGAACTGGTCATTTCCTACGGCCCGGAAACCGTCGCGTTGGCAGACGCGATTAGGCACTCAGCCCTTTACCAGCGGGCAGTTTCAGATGGACATACGCCCACAGATGAGGAAGTGTCGGACTATCGTGACCGGAACCGATTGAGGTCTGAGAGCACCCCTGATTTTGTTAAGCTTGTGAAATTAGTGGAAAAGTCAGACTTGGCCGGGATTGAGGAACTGCTGGAAAGGTCAACCCATCCGGACATTGACATGTTCAAGGATGTGAGCCTGACGGAACTCCAGGAATCTTTCGGAGGGTCAAACTCGCGCGAATTCCGCGAACTCGAAAAATCGTTGCAAGAGTGGGAGGCTTTTCTGGAATCCGTGGGCCGCGAACGCTACTGGAACAAAATCTACCCAGCGGAGCTACGCCGCGACTTATCCATCGACAGACTGGAACAATCGGTAATGGACGCCAGCATTGACGGACCTTGGGAAATTCCGGCGCTGGCCTGGCTGAGTTACCGGTGGGAAACGCTATCCCGAATCAGCGTCGAGTTAACCAGTGCCGCTCCGCCTGATGCGAATGTGAATGGCGCGTTGGTCTACCTGGCGGAGTTGCTTGAGATGGAAAGACGCTCTCTTGAAGAACACGAACGCAGACGGAAGCGTTAAGAACTCTTAACAAAAGGCGGTATGGAAACGGCGCGGGGGGCGGGTTCCAAACCCGCCCCCCGTATTCCCCATAAATGGCTGTAAACCGCGGCGAACTAATCGGCGCCGGCCCACGCCACCCCATTCAGCACTATCTGCTGAAACTCAGGCGTCTCGAAGCTGCGCCCGTCGTGGCCCAGCAGCAGCACGAAAACCTTGCCGTCCCCGTAGCCGCGCGTCCATCCCATCGGGTAGGTGCCGCCCGGCATGAACGTGGGCGCCCGGTCTGGACCCCAGGGCCATGTGCCTTCTTCCGCGTCGGCGGTCAGGAAGACGTCGTTGCCCTCTCTAAAGGTGGTGTTCATGTACAGTTCGTCGTTGGTGGCGAAGTTAGAAACGCCCGCGGCCCCGACGTGGGCCGCGTTGCTGACGTTAACCTTCATCTCGCCGTAGGGTGGATGGTAACTGGTGCCGGTAACCCAACCCCCGCCGGTGATTTCGTCAAATTCAGACCATCCGGTCGGCACGCAGCAAGCGATATGGATGCAGACGAAACCTTTGCCGGATTTCACATAACTCTTCAAGCCCTCTTTTTGCGACGCCTGCAATTCCCAGTCGCCGAAATTTGGCACATTCTCGCGGCGGGTGTTGAACACCAGTGCGTCGTAGGCGTTCATCCCCGCAGCGTCACCCAGGATAGAGGCGTCTTCGGTGATCGTAACTTCATGTCCGGCGCCCTTGAGGAATCCCTCAAGCACCGGCGTCGACTCTTCATAGGGGTGCCTGCCCCCGGAAATCACCAACAGTTTCATCGGATCATCTCCTGTTGTTCAATTCCCTCTCCCATCGGGAGAGATTTGTATGAGGGCGCCCCGGCTAGAACTGCGCCGACAACTCCCGGTTGCCCTCGATGGTCATGTCACCCGCTGCCACCGCTTCCTCCACCGTGAACCGCCCGTAGGCCAACAGCGCGAAGGTCGAGGCGTTGCAGGTGAAGGTAACGTCGGCGGCATCTGCGGTGCTGTCTTCCATCTGCAACTTGCCGCCTCCCGCCAGGATGTCATAACTTCCGCCGTCGGTAAGGTTGAAGCGGAAGCGTGACGGCTGGGCGATGCCGGAGCCGGGCTGAAACAGCCTGCCCACCACGAAGCCGGGCAGCAGTTCCAACACCGCAGGCATAACTGCGTCGGGCATCTTGGCCGACGGCTCCAGACGCGAGCGGATGTCCCATTCATGCACCACCATTTCGGTAAGGCGCAAGTTCAGATACCTGCTCACGCTGAGTATGGCCGCGGCGTGATAGCACGGCTTCTCCCAGTCGTCCGGGCCTATTCCGGCGAGGAGCTTGTCCAGGCGGTCGCATTCCTGAGCGAATATCTCCACCAGCGAGTCTCCCAGGCTCTCCCTCATCGCCACGGCCCGCGTCGCGTTGGCGACCATACGGGCGGCCATGTCAGTCTCATGGGGCGGGGGCATCCCTTCGGGCGTCGATGAGTCGCCCCTCGCTCCCCGCTCGATGTTGCCAGAAAAGTTATCCACGGCCATAAGCAGGTGTGTCGCCACGTCGGCGTTGCTCCAGGCATCGCAGGCGCTCTGCGTCGCCCAGTCCTCCGGCGACAGGCTCTTGAAGTACTCCAGCAGCCGCGCCGATTCGGTGCGGACCAGCCAGGCGCGTTCCTCGGGTGTCGCCATTCGGGTTCCTCCGGTTTTCAGCTATTCCCTCTCCCTCATGGAGAAGGTTATGGTGAGGGCGTTCCCGGTAACCTAGCTTGCCAGGAACGCCAGCAGTTCGCGGTTCACGTCATCGGGGCATTCCCATTGCAGGAAGTGGCCGTAGTCGCCCAGGTTCTTTGACTGGACGCTGGGAATTACGCCACGCCAGGCCTCGTCCAGCGGCCCTGCACCCATCTCCTCGGCGGTGCGGACGCGGCGACTGCCATACAGGAACAGCGCAGGCACCGACAGCGTGCGTCCCTCGTCGGCGCGCCAGTCGGCAGGGTCCAGATAGGCGGCGGCGCGGTAGTAGTTGAACCCGCCCCGCAGACCGCCGGGAGCGGAGTATACCCGCACGTATTCGTCAATCACTTCCTGGGTCAGCGGGTACTTGTTGATGGTCCAGTCGCGTAGGATGTGGCGCAGGTAAATTTCCTCGCGGCCCTCCAGCAGCTTTTCCGGCAGGTCGAACTGCTGGTGGAAGTAGGAGTGCCAACGCTCGCGCACCACCGACGGGACCTGGGGGCCAAGTTGCTCGTAGGGCGGCGTGGCGTCGAGGAAGGCAATCTTGCGAACCGCTTCCTCGTGGTCCAGGGCGAAGCGGAAACCGACTCGGGCACCGATGTCGTGCGACACGATGTTCACGCTCTCGTGTCCCAGTTGCCGCACCAGCTCGTACATATCCGAAGCAGCCGTGCGGGTGTCATACCCATAGAACGGCTTATCCGAATGCCCGAAGCCGCGCATATCAGGCACAATGACCTGGTACTGCTTCGAGAATACCGGTATCTGGTGCCGCCACGAGTACCAGAACTCCGGCCACCCGTGCAGGAAGAGCACCGGGTCGCCCTCGCCCTCCAGCACGTAGTGGATGTTGATCCCGTTGATTCGCGCCGTGTGATGGCTCCACTGTTCGGGGTTCAGGTCAGCCATGTCAGCCTCCTTTAGTGCGCGATGGAGCTGGGCACCCAGCCACCATAGACTGGGTACTGAGAGCAAATGAACTCGATGTAGGCCGGCTGCCCCTTGTCGTTGGCGGACTTGGCCCGCGCAAAGGCGTCGACGATATGCGCCGGGTCGTGCACCCGCTCTGCGTGCATGCCAAGCTCGGCGGCTACCCGGGACATATCGACATCATCCGGGCCCATCACCTGGTGCGTGAACGGGTCGTGCCCCTCGCCCCAGAAGCCGGGGCCGTAACCGGCGAAACCGCCGTTGCTAACGTGGACCACGGTGATGCCGATCTTCTGGCGCACCGGCACCTCCAGGTTGCCCAGCATGTACCCGACGCCGGCGTCTCCGGTGACAGCCACGCAGTGCCGGTCCGGGAAGGCCAGCCGTGCCGCCATGGCCCCGGCCAGCCCGAAACCCAGCGTCGATATGTTGCCCCAGCCCAGGAACCCTCGGGGGATCAGCGTGTCGTAGACCGTGCTGAGCTGGTCCCTCGTGTTCCCAGAGTCGTGGGTGACGAAGGAGTTCATCGGGTCCAGCGCCTTCATCATGTCGCCGAACACCCGGTAGGGGTTGATCGGCTGGTCGTCCGACGCCATCACTTCCCGGTACTTGGCCAGCCCGGCATCCCGCGACGCCTTGACCGCCGCCGCCACTTCGTCGCCATTCCGTCGGTTGCCTCCGGTGCGCTCGTACACTCCGTCGGCCAACGCCTTCAGCGTGAACTTGGCATCGCCCAGCACGGCGTGATGGGTGGGATAGATGCGGTTGATGTGGAACTCGTCCAGGTTGCACTGGATGATGGTCTTGCTGGCAGCATTGGGAATGCCGTGGGTGAACCGGCCCGGCGACAGGCTGGAGCCGACGGCCAGGATAACGTCGCTCTTCTCGAGGAACTCGGCGGGATGGTCGCCGCGCACGCCAACAAACAGCGGGTGGTTCTCCGGGAAGGCGCCCTTGGCCTTCAGCGTGGTGATGACTGGCGCGTTGACCGCTTCCGCCAGCTCCTTCAGCTCCGCCGAGGCCCCGGCATAGATGACGCCTTCGCCTGCGTAGATGAGCGGGTTCCTGGCGTTCAGCAGCAGGTCAACGGCGGTGTTCACGTCGTCGGGATTGGGCCCGGCCTTGTATGCCTTGACCGGGAAGTACGGATCGGCGTCCTCGTCGTAGGTCGCCGTAGCGTTGGGCACTGCCAGCACCACCGGCCCGGGGCGGCCGCTGCGCAGCATGGTGAAGGCCCGGCGCATGAACTCAGGCACCCGCTCCGGCCGGTCGATGTACCCGAACCACTTGGAAACGGTTTTTAAGCTGGTGGTAACGTCGAACTGGGTGTTCTCGGAGCTTCCCGCCGGTATGCCGTCGGTGATGCACAGCATCGGCGAGTTGTCCTCGAAGGCTTGGGCCAGGCCGGGATAGGAATACTGCAAACCAGCTCCGTTCACGCCGCCCTGCACGGTGCAGACGCCGATGCGCTCCCCGGCGGTAACCCGAGAGTAGGCGTCGGCCAGCGCCACGGCATAGCGGTCGTCGCGCATCATTATAATCGGAACGCCTTCGCGCCCCAGCGCGTTGTTCACCCGGCACACCGGGAAGGTGGAGACCCACTCGATGCCCTCCTGCTTCAGGATGCGGGCGATAGCGGTTGCTACGTCAATGCTCATTCGTAACCCTCGTTGTGGGATGGGATTATCGCGCTGATTGTATCATTGCTGCCAGATTTTGTTCCCACCGCCTCTGGGATAGGGTTTGGGTGAGGGCGTTTCCCTTGCGCCGACAATGGCGGCTATGGCACTATGCGTCCAGGCCGCTCCACGACGAACGCCATGGGGATGAGGAGAGTCTGATGCTACAAACGACCGATCCCGTAACCCGCGAGATCATCAAGAACGCGCTGATGAGCGCCGCCGACACCATGGCGCTCACCGTGGTACGCACCGCCCGCTCGGCGGTCATCAAGCACGGCATGGACTTCTCCACCGCCCTGTTCAACGCCGAGGGCCAGCAGGTGGCCCAGGGCTTGACCCTGCCGCCGCACCTCGGCAGCATGGCCCCCGCGCTGGAGGGCGTGATGAACGCATTCGGTGACGATGTCCTCCCCGGCGACATCTTCGCCAACAACGACCCCTACGAGGGCGCCAGCCACCTTCCCGACATATTCCTGTTCAAGCCCATCTTCGTGAACGAGGTCCTCATCGGCTGGAGCTGCTGCATCGGACACCAGACCGACATCGGCGGCCGCGTCGCCGGCGGAAATGCCTGCGACAACACCGAGATTTACCAAGAGGGCCTGATTCTGCCGCCCCTCAAGCTCTACGAAGAAGGGGCGTTGAACCGGGCTGTCTGGCGCATCCTGGAGAAGAACGTCCGAGTCCCGGAGAAGGTGCTGGGCGATGTTCAGGCGCTGCTGGCGGCTGTGAGATTCGGCGAGCGCGACCTGTTGCGGCTGATTGACGAATACGGGCTTGAAGAAATGAAGACCTACATGGCCGACATTCTCGACACCACCGAAGCCCTCACCCGCGCCGAGATTTCGTCGCTGCCGCAGGGCGAGTGGCAGTTCGTAGACCACATCGACAACGACGGCATCGACCCTCAGCCCATCGACATCCACGTCAACGTCCGCATCGAGGGCGACGAGGTGTTCGTGGACTTCAACGGCACGTCGCCGCAGGCCAAGGGCAGCATCAACCCCAACTTCGCCTACACCAAGTCCAACGTCTACGCCGCGATGAAGTGTCTGATTGACCCGGCGATCCAGTCCAACAGCGGCTTTTTCCGCCCCTTCAACATCACCGCGCCTGAAGGCTGCTTCGTCAACCCGCAGCACCCGGCGCCCGTCGCCGCCCGCGGCCTGGCCGGATTTCGCATCTGCCAAGCCATGTTCGGGGCCATGGCCCAGGCTCTGCCCGGCCGAGTCCCGGCCGCTTGGGGCGGCGGCGAGATCGGCCTCTCCTTCGGCGGCTACTACCCCAACCGCAAGGCGTGGGTCTACCTGGAATTCAACAACGACGGCCCCCGGGGCGGCGGCCCCAGCATAGACGGAGCCGACGGCCTGTCCTCGCCGGTGCTGAACATGGCCAACACCCCCATCGAGAGCATCGAGTCCGACCAGCCGCTGCTTGTCGAACGCTACAGCCTCGTCCCCGACACTGGCGGCGCGGGCCAGTACCGCGGCGGCCTGGGCATCATCCGCGAATTCCGCCTGTTGGCCGACGAGGCCACCTTCCAGCTACGCTCAGACCGCACCAACTTCCGCCCCTGGGGAGTAGAGGGAGGCAAGGACGGCACCCCCACCCAGAACATCCTGAACCCAGGCACCCCCGAGGAGCAAGAACTCCCCGGCAAGCACCTCATGACCCTCAAGAAGGGCGACCTGTATCGCGTAATCCAGGCCGGCGCTGGCGGCTACGGCAACCCCCTGGACCGCGACCCCCACGCCGTCCTGGACGACATCCAGCAGGAGAAGCTGACCCGCGAGTACGCGAGGGCGGAGTACGGAGTGGTGGTCGGCGACGACGGCGAGCTCGACTTGACTGCGACAGAGGCCTTACGGGCAGCACTAGCCGCGGACTAGACCCTCTGACGATATTATTGACCAAAAAGAACGCCCCTCAAAATCGAGGGGCGTTCCTGCATTCACGAACTAGGCCGTTAGCAGCTTGGCCGAAAGCGAACCTACTGCTCCATCATCTTAACGGTCCCTTCCTCTGGGTTGTACTGGTAGCGGATCACGCGGTCCAGCTTCTGCGACTCCAGGCGCACCACCAGCGCGCGGTCGCCGGTCACGTTCATGGTGTTGTGGATTTCGCCGGGCAGGAAGAATGCCACCTTACCGTCGTCCTGCACGAAGTCGCCGGTCTCCTTGATCTGCACCGAGTCCACACCCTCACCGGGGTAGAACCAGCGGAACTTCGTCTGCTTGATGGCTCCCTCGTAGACGCCGTAGACCACCCAGGCCGCGCCGTGGTCGTGGGGCAGGTTGTCCTGGTCCGGCTTCTGCACCGAGGCCATCAGCCAGAATCCGCCGCCCGGATGCCCGTAGTCCTCGTCCAGGTGCAGGTCGTAGCGTCCGTAGCCGCCCTCGTCAGGGAGTTCCAACCGCTCTTCCAGCCAGCCAGGAGTTTGCAGCAGTATTTCCATCCGCTCAGACACTCCCTTGGCCTGCGCCAGGGGGTCCTGCGTCGCGTCGAAAATCTCGCGCACATCGTCAATGAATTCGTCCACCGTGTACGCTGTGGTCGTCATTGTACCCCTCCAAATTTATCCAGGGTTCGTGATTTCATTTTGAAGGGGCCACGGCAGAGTGTCAACTTGACGAGCAGGTCAACCGCCACCGTTCGCAATTGGGCGTCGCCGGCTTTGTCGCCTTCCGCTGGAATTTTCCCGGTTGTGAGGCTATCATAACGGCAGACCCAAACAAAGTCCGTAATGCGCTTTGGGAGGTATGAAAATGTCTGGCAACTACTCCATATTCGTGGGCACCGTTGGGCAAGGCCTCAACATCAGCTCCGACAGCGGCGAATCCTGGACCAAGATACGCAACCCCATACCCACCGAGGGCAACATCCGCGCCCTGCGAACCTATCCCGACAACCCGCACCGCATCCTCGCCGGCTCCGACGGCCTGGGCCTGTTCCGCAGCGACGACAACGGCCTCTCGTGGGAAGGCGTAGAGACTCCCTTCGGCGACCTTCAGGTGTGGACGGTGGCCGTTGACCCGAGCAACTCCGACACCATCTTCGCCGGCACGCGGCCCGAGGGCTTCCGCTCCCGCGACGGCGGCAAGTCCTGGCAGAAGCTGGACATGGGCGTGAACATGGAGTGCCCCATCGGCACGCCGCGCACCACCAACATCATCGTCGACCCCCGCGACAGCCGCACCGTCTGGGCGGGCATCGAAGTTGACGGCGTCTACAAGAGCCTGGACGGCGGCGACAACTGGGTGCACCTGCCCGACCTCGGCCCCGACCCCTTCCACGGCGACATCCATGGCATGGCCCTGCGCACCGGCGACAACCCGGCCTTCTTCTGCACCAGCCCCTTCGGCATCGCCACCAGCAATGACGAGGGTGAGAGTTGGGACTACCACTACTTCCCCAAGTTCGGCGAGGCCGACGCCCGTTCCTACTGCCGTGGCATGATTGTCAAGGCCGACGACCCCAACACCATGTTCGTAGGCAACGGCGACTTCATCCCCGGCGTGACCGGCGCGGTGCAGGTAACCCGCGACGGCGGCCAGAGCTGGGAGAAGGCTAACCTGCCCGTCGAGCCCAACTCGGTAGTCTATTGGCTGGCCAACAACCCCGAGATGCCCAACGTCGTCGCCGCAGCCAGCCTCTTCGGCTACCTCTACGTCAGCGAAGACGGCGGCGATACCTGGAGCAAGCTCAAGAAGGAGTTCGGCGAAATCCGCTCCCTCGCCGTAACCCCCAACTAACCCCTCAGCTGCATAGTGGCCAACAGATACGGCCACCGTAGGCCGCAACCACGTAGGGGCGGGTTTCAAACCCGCCCCTTTCTGCACCACAGAAACTACATGCCTCTAAGGAACTGCGCTCCCTTTACATCCCCGCCCGTCATTCCCACCAGTCATCCCTGGCACCCAAACCGTCATTCCCGCGAAATCGGGAATCTATGTGCTTTGGTCTGCGATGCCGGTATATCAGGAGGGCCAGTTGATTTTGAGATAGTCTCCAAGTCAATGAGTGCAACTTGTGTGTCATTTGCGCCGGCCAAATTTTCACCACGACAGAGAATCAAATGACGGTGATCTTGGAGAGGGCGGGTTAAACGCCCGCCCCTAAGGTGTCCGATAGTCTAGCCCCTACAACGCCTCTAGCCCCTTGCGCACGCAGTCCTCGTCCTGCTGGGCGCTGCCGCCGCTGCCGCCGATGGCCCCCACCAGCGCGCCGTCCTGATAGATGGGGATGGCGCCCTGAGCCGGGATGATGCGGCCGCCCTGGCTGCCGATGATCGCCTGCATCACCGGCGACTCCGGGTTGATCTCCCTGCTGTCCCGGCCGAAGAACACCGAACCCACGGCCTTGCCCGGTGCTGCCGTCGCGCTGACGGCGATGGCGCCCTCCATCCGCTGGAAGGCCACCAGTTGCCCGCCTCCGTCCACTACTGCCACGCTCAGCTTGATGCCCATCCCGTCCGCCGCAGCGATTGATGCCCCGATAATCCGGTTTGCGTCCGCCAATGATAGAGCCATATTCGCACTCCTTCTGACGTTCTCTTGACGTTATCCGCGAAGCCCGCCTGCGATGGCGAATCCGCGAGTCAATGTTACCCCCTGCCGATTGCTCCCACAACCCACAACACCACCTTGACCTGGAGTCCGACTGGAAATGATAGCGTTCCAATTTAGGTGGTTTGCCAGATTACGATCCGTCATTCCCGCGATAGCGGGAATGCAAGGGTAGTGGGTGTTAATGTCGGCTCCGCGTCTCGACCATCTAATTCGGAACGCTATCGCCTACTCCCACTTGCCAAGTTAACAGAACACGTGTACTATTATAAGCACATGGGCCACCGCTCCCCATGTCACTCCGACCAAAACCACAAAGCCACTGAAGGCCGCGCGATGTTTGATGCCTGAAAACCAAAAGAAGACTCCCTGCTCCCGGATCACCAAGCGCAACCAGGATTCCAAACCCAACTCAGACACTACACCCACCTCCGGCGGTCAGATACAACGGCCCGAAATGACCGGAAATGGCCGGGAAATCGAAATTTCCGCACTCACCTTCCGCCAGCAGGCCGCCCTCCCCGCGATAGCCTTTGCCCAGTCCCTGGCCCAGGCCGCCAGAGACACCGGCGTAGCCGAGCGCACCCTCGCTGGGACGCCCCCGCCAAGTCATGAAAGCTCTCGGCCAACTGTGGCATCGCGCCACCCCATATGGCAGCTTACGGTCCGTCATTACCGCGAAAGCGGGAATCCAAGGGTAGTGTGTGCTAATGTCGGGTACGCGTCTCGACCACCTAATTCGGAACGCTATCGACTGAAAATAGCCCGGTTGCCTATCAATTAGGCATTGACTATAATTGCGCTAGTCAAAAGCGGGAAGTCCGTCGGTCCAGTGCAGGAATCCGTCGCCGAGGACGGTGCCATAGCGGCTTAACGGCCAACCGGAGCGCCTGCGCAAGACTCGGCCCCCGCGTTTCTCCAGTCAGCCGCCGCCGGTACGCAACCCAAGACAGTACTGCGGACGCCGGAAAAGGAGCAAAGAATGGTCGATCAGTTAGCGCGACCCAAAGACAAGGCGGACATCTACTGGTTCTCCGAGCAACCCTATGGACACGTCACCAACCAGGACCTGGAGAAGTACGACTCCGGCCGCCTGGGCTTCCCCAACACCCATTTTGACCCCGAAAAGGCCAGCATTCTCTACAACCAGTACCACGAGCAGTACGTCCTCGCCGACGAGGTGGGATTCGACGGCATCATGTCCAACGAGCATCACGCCTCGTACTGGTGCATGAAGCCGGCGGTGAACCTCGACGCCGCCGTCATCGCCAAGCTCACCAAGAAGGTCAAGATTGCCATCTTGGGCAATGTCATCGCCATCAACGACCCCATCCGCATGGCCGAGGAAATCGCCATGCTGGACTGCTACTCAGGCGGACGGATCATCTCCGGCTTCGTGCGCGGCACCGCGGTGGAGACGCTGCAAGGCGGCGTGAACCCCACCGAGAACCGTGCTCGCTTCGAGGAAGCCCACGACCTCATCATCAAGTGCTGGACCGAGCCCGGCCCCTTCCGCTACGAGGGCCAGTACTACCACTACCGCGCCGTCAACCCGTGGGTGGTGCCCATGCAGAAGCCCCGCCCCGACATCTGGTTCCCGGGCACCGGCAGCCCCGAGAGCGTGGTCTGGGCCGCCAAGCACAAGCACCCCTACATGAACCTCGGCGCCCTCGTGGACACCACCGAGTGGCTGAAGCAGGTCTATATCGACACCGCCGAAGAGGAAGGCTGGAAGGCCGGTCCCGAGCACTTCGGTTACCTGCTCCGTTGCTTCGTGGCCGACACCGACGAGAAGGCCATCGAGCTTGGCCAGGAGTTCATGTGGACCATCGAGCACCGCCAGCGCGGGCCGATGGAGCACAACGACCCGCCCGGCTACCAGTCCAGGGCATCGGTCGAGATTAAGGCCCAGCGCCCCACCGGCAACGTTGCCGGCGCAGGCGGTCTCGGCGTGGGCCTGTCCTACGACCAGCTTCGCGGCGTCAACAACATCATCGTTGGCAACCCCGACACCGTTACCCAGAAGCTGACCGAGGTCATCGAGCGCCTCAGCCCCGGCTACATCCACATCTACGGCAACGAAGGGGCGATGGGCCACAAGGAAACCATGCGCTCCATCGAGCTGCTGGGCAAAGAGGTAATCCCGGCCCTGCACGAAGTCCAGCTACAGCCCTACGACGACCGGCCCCGCATGGACACCATCAGGTCCGGCACCGCCGGCCTTGCCCCGTAATAACAGTTGAATCCTTCAGGTCGACGAACAGCCCCGCTCATCAAAGCGGGGCTTCTTTTGACCCCTAAAGGCGTCCCCTCAGGGGTATTAATGCGACTCATTATTGGGCTGCTCGCCGTGTTGCCAATATTTATTGTTGCTTGCGGCACCGGGAAAGGTACGGAAGATTCTCTGAGGAATGGCGGCGAAGCGCCGTCTGACCCGGTCTCAGTAGCAAGGATACGCATGGGTGAAAAAATAAACGGAGAGTGTGTATTTGACGACGCCTTAACGAAATACCCAGTTACTTTTTCAGGCGTTGCGGAGAATTGCTTGCAAGGGGTTAGCATCGGGCCGCTTAGCTTGGCTGAACTGGAACAGATGAAGCGTGACGAGCCATCGTTTTGGGAGAAGTCCTCTCCATATCAGCAATCACTGGTCGGAGAATGGATTGACGGCAAATGTGATTTCTCCAGTCCCGCAGTGCAAGCGTTCCTGGAGTTTTCTGAAACTACGTCAACCGACTGGACAAACTGCATTATGATTGTCGATGTGGGCCCGGCCACTGTAAAGCAAATCGAGGAAGCCCAGCGCCTTGGCGGTAAGAGCGCAACCGCCGTGCCTGCTCCGCCAGGGCCTGCACCAAGTCAATGATGAACGGTATCAGTGTAGTCACCGGGGCCTTCGGCTACACCGGCCGCTACATCGCCCAACGCCTGCTGGACAGCGGCGCGGCAGTGCGGACGTTGACCCGAAACCCGGCAGCCGCCAGTCCCTTCGGCGACCGGGTGGAGCGTCGCCCGTTGGACTTCGACGATGTGGAGCAGTTGACCGAAGGCCTCCGTGGAGCCCACACCCTCTACAACACCTTCTGGATTCGATTCGCTCGCGGCGCTGTCAACCACGATATGGCCGTCCGCAATTCCTGTAATCTGATTGACGCTGCGGTGACCGCCGGAGTGCAACGCATCGTCCACATCAGCATCACCAATGCATCCGCCGAATCGCCGCTGCCCTACTTCCGTGGCAAGGGCTTGGTCGAGAACTACATCCGCGACTCCGGCCTGGCCTACTCCATCATCCGGCCCACGGTGATCTTCGGGCGTGAGGACATACTCATCAACAACATCGCCTGGTTCCTGCGCCGCTTCCCCGTGTTTCCCATCGCCGGACGGGGCGATTACCGGGTGCAGCCCGTATTTGTGGACGACGTGGCCCGGCTCGCCGTGGATTCCGCTTCTGGCGACGGCAACGTAACCCTGGACGCCGTAGGCCCGGAGACCTTCACCTTCGAGGAACTGGTGCGGCAAATCGCTCATACGACCGGAGGCCGCGCCCGGACAGTCCGCCTACCGCCCTCGCTGGTCTACGCATCGGCCCAACTGATGAGCGTGGCCCTCCGCGACGTGGTGCTGACCCGCGACGAAATAGACGGCCTTATGGCCGGCCACCTGGTATCCTCAGATCCCCCCACGGGAACCACCCGCCTCACCGCCTGGATGCGCGACCACCGCGACACCCTAGGCCGCCGCTACGCCTCCGAACTAGCGCGCCACTACCGCTAATCCCTCCGTTAACTTTGAGGTGATAGGCAGTCGGGTACGATTTGATCAAGCATGAATGGGGAACTGCGATGAAGGACAGTGCGCGATACGCCAAAGTAGTTGCATGGTCTGAAGAAGACCAATGTTACATAGGATATGCGCCAGGGCTGTTGTCAGGAGGGTGCTGTCACGGCGATGACGAAAAGGCGGTGTTCGCCGAACTTTGCGAAATCGTTGACGAATGGATCGAAATAGACCAAGCGGATGGCTGGGCCGTTGCCACCAGCTACCGCGGGCTTCCATTATTCAGGAGACACTTTGGGGAAGGCCATAATGTCGATCGAACCTGAGGTAGCTCCTGCCTAACTGTCAGTCGCCTCAGATATGCAATGGCCGCGGGGATCAGAGATCAGCTGCCGCGGCCTTTATTGTCTCCTGGAGGGGAACCGCCCTACTCTGGCAGCCACATCACGCTGGAGATTTCGCTGAACTCTCGGTGCAGCTTGCTCCAGGAGTCGCCGCCGTCGTTGCTGCGGTACAGGTACCCGTAGCGGCTGCCCGCGAACACCACCGACGGGTCGGCGTTCTGGATGTTGACCGTCCACATCGCCGTGTTGGGCTCCACGGGCAGCGGCAGGTTCTCCCACGTTTTGCCGGTGTCCTTGGAGCGCATGATCGTGCCTGTCTGTCCGGGTGTGGTGTCGCCGATGGTAACGAATATCACGTTGGGATTATCCGGCTTGACCATGATGCCTCGCGGATAGGTCAGCGGAAAAACCTCGCGAATACCCAGCCTGTCCCAGTTGCCGCCGTTGTCGCCGCTGGTGTACACGTCGTTGTTCACCACGACCACTACAGTATGGGGCGGTCCGGCTGCGACGGCGACGTTGTGAACGTCGGGGTTGGGAATCGCGCCGTTGATGGACTCCCAGGTATCGCCCGCATCGGAACTGTGGCGCAGGCCGTCTACTTCCAGCCCGACCCACACATCGCTGTGATTCTGCGGGTCGATGGCGATGCCGGTGACCCGGGGCACTCCCACGTTGGGACACTCGGCGGCAATTTCCGCAGGCCGCTTCTCCCAAGTCTTCCCGCCGTCAGTCGAGCGGAAGATGCCCGCCGGGTCGGGGGTGCCGGTGCCGGCAAACATCAGCTTTGAGTCAGCGGAATCGACAGCCAATGCCCATACGCAGGTGCCGCTCATCGCCGTGTCTTGCAGGTTCCACTTCTGACCGCCGTCTTCGCTGCGGTACAGTCCTTTGTCGGTACCGGCGAAGACCACGCCGGGGCGGTCGGGATGGTTGCCCAGAGTCCGCACCAGAGCGTCGGAGTGCATCCCGGCGTCGATGCCGACCCTCCGCCAAGACTCGCCTCCGTCGGCGCTGCGCATGATTCCCTGTCCGATGGTGCCTACCAGGATTGTCTTAACGTCGCTCATAACGTCACCTCCGGCCATTTAGTTGACTTTTGGGAGGGGGTAGGCCATGCAACCCACTCTCCCTTATGGAGAGGGTTGGGGTGAGGCGCCGCATTCACTTCAGGACAGCGCGGCTATCGTCTCGTCTGTGTTGCGAACCCGCACCAGCAGGGGCAGGACGTGCTTGATGGTCATCTCGTGGACGTCTTCCTCGCCGGCGGTGCAGCAGTCGCTGACCACCACGCACTGGGTGTCGCGGTTCTTGGCGTCGCGGGCGGTGCCTTCCACGCTGCGCTGAGTGGAGATGCCGCCGACCAGGATGGTTTCTGTCCCCAAGGACTTGAGGATGCCGTCCATGTTGGTGCCGTAGTAGGCGCTGAATCTGGGCTTGACCACCACGTAGTCGCCGGGTTGCGGGGCCAGCTCGTCAATGACTTCGACGGCGGGAGTGCCTGCCAGCATGGCCGCGCCGCCGCCGCCGCCAACGTCGGCGGCCGTCTTCGGCGCGTCGGAGTTATCGGCCCGCCGGTAGGTGGTGATGTAGATAAGGGGCGTGCCGACTTCCCGGCAGTGGGCCACCAACCGGACGAAGTTATCAATGACCGCCTGGCGGTTGGGGGGAACATTGTAAGGCGGCCCATTTCCCTTGGCCACGGCGTTGATCATATCAATGAGTATTACGGCGGTGGTCTTGGGGTCGAGCTTCAGCTCATCAGGCATATCTAAAACTCCGGTAGTACGACTTGAAGATTCCCGCTCTCAGAAGCGTAGGTTTTACAGTAAAGGCGAGCCTACCCGGTCGCGTATGTTGCGGGGCTGGCCAGGAACTTGGTGCGGCAATCCAGGCTGCAGAAATATATCCAGGTGCCGTCATGGAAGATGCGCGTTCCCTGGCTCGGGTCCACTTCGGAAGCGCCGTGCCGGGTCTGGGATGTCTGCGCCCGTGCCTGCGCTTCGTCGATTTCCTTGCCGCAAACGGGGTCTTTGGCCATTTCTTACTCCAGTTGAACCGGGGGTTTCCGAGTTTTTCCAGGTTTTAATCAGGCAGGCAATGGAAGACCGAGGCGCACCTTGCCGGGCTTGTCCAGCAGGGCGCTGGCGATCTTGGCCCGGTGGTCGAAGGTGGTTCCCAGACGCATGGTCCAGGCCGACACGCGGCGCAGCCACAGGTGAAGGTCGAACTCCATCATAAAGCCGATGCCGCCGTGGATGACCTGAGACTGGCGCACCACCGCTTCGCACTTCTCGTTGGCGAAGGCCTTGGCCTGCGACACTTCCACCCCGGCCGGCAGGCCCTGGTCCATCTTCCACAAGGCCTCGTAAGTCAGAAGCTGCGCGCCGTCGGTGAAGAGCAGCATATCGGCGCACATATGTTGAATGGACTGGAAGGAGCCGATGGGACGGCCGAAGGCCACCCGGTTCTTGGCGTAATCTATCGCCATCTCAGCGTCCTTGCGGGTTGCGCCTATCATCTGGCAACAGATAAGGGCAGTGGCGCGCTCCAGCATCCGCTCGACGATAGGCCAGCCGTGATGCAGTTCGCCCACCAGGTCAGCGCCGGTTACTTTCACTCTGTCGAAGGTGACCCGGCTCTGCTTGTCCTTGGCGATGGTAACCAGCGGCGTTTGCGATACACCGGCCCCGTTGGGGTCGATCAAGTACAATGAGATGCCTTCGTTGTCGTCCGACGCCGGGGCCGTCCGCACCGCCACCAAGCAGCGGCGGGCGACGTTGAAGTTGTCGACGAACATCTTGGTGCCGTTGAGTATCCACCCGTCGCCGTCTGACTGGGCCTGCTCTGCGATGGCGGAGGGGATGAGACGCGGGTCGCGCTCGATGACCGCCCAGGTCATCACCATGTCGCCGCTGCAAACGGCGGGCAGCAAGTCGCGCTTCTGGTTCTCTGTGCCGGCTTCGGCGACGGTCAGGGCGGCCACCATCGTGCTGTGCAGCGGCACCGGGGCGAGTACGCGGCCCAGTTCTTCCATGACCAAGCCCAGGTAGGTCAGTGGGAGCTCCTGCCCGCCGTATTCTTCGGGGATGGCCAAGCCCAGCCAGCCCAAGTCGGCCATCTGCCGCCACAGGGCGAGCGGATAGCCGTTTTCGTCCAGCTCCATTTCCCGCACCATAGCCGTCGAAACCTCGGCTTCCAGGAACTCGCGGGCGGCGTTCTTGAGCAGTTGTTCTTCTTCGGAGGGCAGTATGTCCATGTCTTCCTTACAATGGCCTGTCATTACCTCTCCCCATGGGAGAGGGTTAGGGTGAGGGCGTCCTTTGCGCTCTGGACTAAACCCTAGCCGCGTGGCATTCCCAGGCCGCGCCGGGCCATCTGGTCGCGCATCACCTGCACGCTGCCGTGGTTGATGCCCGATTGGAAGGCGCCCATCACATTGTGGGCAAAGACGCCGTCCTCGATAGCCTCTTCCGAGCTGCTGAGCAGGGTGGCGTAGGGGCCGAGTATCTGCGTAATGGTCTCGGTGGTATGGACCCCATGCTCCGGCGCCCAGACCTTTTCCGCCGAGCCTTCGTAGGTGAAGTTGCCGCCGCGCTCCACCAGCGACATACTGCGCATGGTCATCAGCCGACAGACCTGAGCCTCGGTCCACAGCTCGGCCAGCTTGTCGCGGACGGCCGGGTCGTCGGCGGGGGAGTGGCCGCCGAAGTCGTTTTCCTTGACCCAGTTCACAATGTCTTCGTCGCGCCGCACGGAGATGAGGTAGCGGCTGGCGCCCACGCGGTCCAGGTTGAGTCCCATGGCGCCTACGTACCAGCCCGTGTTTTCTTCGCCCAACATCATGGAGGCGGGAACGCGCACGTCTTCGAAAAACGTCTCGTTGGTGCGGGCCATGCCGTAGGTGGTGCCAAGTGGAGCGGGCGGGTCGCTCTGAATCGTCCACAGGGGTCGCACCGTGATTCCGGGCGTGTCCATGGGAACCATGAAGATGGAAATGCCGCGATGACGCGGCGCGTCGGGGTCGGTGCGGGCCATCAGGTAGACGTGAGTGGCGTAGTGCGCCGCCGAGGTGTACATCTTCTGGCCGTTGATGACGTACTCGTCGCCGTCGCGAACGGCCCGGCACTGCAGTCCGGCCAAGTCCGCGCCCGCCTGCGGCTCGGTGAAGCCGAGAGCGAAAATTATCTCGCCGTTAATCAGGCCGGGGATGAAGTGCTGCTTCTGTTCCTCGGTGCCTGCCGCTAGGATGGCAGGCGCACCGCTACCCGCGCCGCCGACGGCGATGCCCAGCCGGGTGAATTCCTCTTCGACAATGTATTGGTCAATGCGGCTTCCGCCCTGCCCGCCGTATTCCTTCGGCCAGCTTATGCCGATCCAATCGCGCTCGGCTACCTTGCGAATCAGTTCTCGGTAATGCTCGCCGCGCCCGCCCTCTTCGGCGGTTTCCAGTTCACCGAGAACGTCCTCGGTGACGTGCTCGACGATGAATTCCTGTACTTCCCGGCGGAGGGCTTCCTGCTCGGGGGTATATCCAAAGTACATGCTCGCCTCATTGCCCGTGTGGATGAGTAGCGGCGCCACAAGCGCCCCAACGCGATTGTCATTGTCTTTCGGGAGGGTGGCAGTGTCAAGTAAAGGCTCCGTCAGCCGACAGGTGCGCGTCCCAGCATCCCCACTAGCTCCTGTACCGTTGAACTATCCGCGGTCTCCATCCCTTCGACCATTTCGATTAAGCGCTCCGTATCCTCGTCAGCCAGAACGCGCGAAGCGCAGGAGCGTACCTTGGCCAGCCGTTCCTCGCGGCTCAGGGGATTGCCCCAGATTCCGCGCGGCCGTCGGCAGTGCGACCTGAAGGTCTGGCCTTCCACCGTTTCGACGCTCACTGTGATCCACATATCCTCGAAGTTGGCTGGGATTTCCGGCTTCATGTCCACCGTGGTCTTGCCCAGGAGCGATTGCACTTCAGGGCGGTGTACTGCTTCGTCAGTGAAGGTCTCGATGCCGATTCGCCGGTCAAGCAACGCCGCCGCTACGGTGTACTGGAAGCTGAACTTGCCGTCCAGCCCGGTCTCCGGGAATGGGCGGCCCACGTAGGGCATGACCGGCGTTTCGATGCGCACGCCGACAATGCGTTCCGGGTCAATGGCAAAGCGTAGCTGGAGGTCCAGCGCGGCGTCTATGCCCCGGTGCGTACCGTACTGGCTGGGGTGCTTCTTGATGGCGACGCCGGGATCTACCAGCCGGTAGGGGTTGCCGAAATCCCGGACGACGGCATCAAGGTCGAAATCGTCTCCGAAGAGGACGGCGGCGTAGCCCGTCTCGTGCTCTATGACGTTGGCGTTGGCGGTGAAACCTCTGGCCGCCAGCAGCGCAGCCTCCAGCCCCATGCGCCCAGCGTTTCCGCAATGAGTGGACTTGGTCATTGTGCCCGTGTTGGCCGACACCGTCCCGGCCCGCGACGCCGCTATCCCCAGCGCCATGCGCGTTTGCTGAACGTCCAGGCCTAGCATCACCGACCCGGCGGCGGCACTGCCCATCACCCCCACCAGCCCCGACGGATGGAACCCGGCCAGGCTCAGGTCGGCGGACGCGACGCGGATGCGCCCCTGTACCTCGAATCCGGTGATCAGCGCAGTGACGATGTCCCGGCCGGTGGCGCCCCGGCTTTCGGCGAGGGCGAGAATGCCCGGCAGCGTGGGCGACATGGCGTGAGTGGCCGGGTGCCACATCACCTCGTAGTCCAACACATGCCCTGCCACACCGTTGATAAAGGCCGCCATGGGCGGCGAGGTCTTGAAGCCATGACCGAAGGCGGAACACTGCGGGTTGCCGCCCATCTCGCGGGCGTAGTCCGCCACAATCTGCGCCGCCTGCTCCCGCGACCCGGCCAGCGTAACGGCGAGGCCGTCAAGAATGACCACCTTGGCGGCCTCCACCGCTTCCGGCGGCATTGCATCGAAGGTGGCGCCGGCGATGTGCTGGGCCAGTTGTTCGGTGACGGACATAACGCCTCGACTTTGGCTTTCAGCTTCAGTTCAAGTCGGCCAGCACGGGGCGGAGGTGCTCAATGAGAGGCGTCAAGAACTCTTGCCAGGCGCCAACGACGCCGAAATCGGCGGAACGGAAGATGGTGGCGCGCCGGTTCTGGTTGATGGCTACGATGATGCCCGCCCGCTGCAACCCGACGGTGTGGTTGAAAGCGCCGCGTATGCCTACGGCGATGTAGACCGTGGGCGCGATGGTGCGGCCGCTGATGCCCACCTGTAACTGCTGGGGCAGCCATCCGGCGTGCACCACGTCGCGGGTGGTGGCAACCGAAGCCCCGAGGGAGCGGGCCGCTGCTACAAGTCCGGCCACGTTCTCCTCGCCAGCGCCCATGCCCAGCCCCACCACGACCCGTGCGCGGGCCAAATCGAGACCCTCGGTATCCTCTTGAAACTCCTCTCTCACCAGCCGGACGTCTGCGCCTGCAAAGGATTCGGCGGGCAGATGCTCCACCGTTGCCGTTGCGTCCGGATCGGGAACCGCCGGAGTGAGCAATCCGGGCCGCAGGGTGACCAGGTTGGGCAGGGTCTTGGACAGGATAGGCGCGACCACATTGCCGCCCAAGGCGGGCTTCAACTGCACCAGTTGTCCAGCGTCGTCGATTTCCAGGTCTATGGCGTCCCCGGTCAGGCCGAGGCTCAACCGGGCTGCCAGCCGGGCCGCCAGGTCGCGGCCGTCGGCGGTGGAGGCGAACAAGATTGCGTAGGGCGTCTCACGCTTCACGGCTCCAGCCAGGGTGTTACCCACAGCGCGGCTGCATACCGGCCCCAGCGTGGCATTGTCCAGCACCAGCACCCGGTCGGCCCCGGCGGCAGCCAGGGCGGGCGCGTGGGCGTCGCCCCCAGGAGCTATGACCACCGCCACAACCTCGCTGCGGGTTATGGCGGTCAGGTCGCGGGCCTTGCCCAGCATTTCGTAGGTAACGTGGGCCAGACTGTCCCGCGCGTTCTCGGCAACCACCCAGATGCTGCGTTCCGAGGCTCCGGGGTAACGTGGCAGGGCTTCCTGGGACGCCTCCGGTTCCGCGGCGCTGAGTTCGGCAAGCCGCTCACGCACCGAGTCGGCTATCTGCCTGGCCGCGTCCTCCGGCGTTACTTCCTGAAGAGTGACACCGAGGCGGTTGGGCTCCACCAGACGGATTTCGTTAACCCAAGTGGGCGATCCCTGCGCCCCGAACTGCGAGGCATCGTCGGATAGTTGAGCGCTATTGACCTGGTCTACCGGCTTGGCTGCGGCTTCTTCCATCTGTTGTCGGTTGGGGAAAAGCTCTGGCGCGACACCCTCGGTCACGCAGATAACCACTGGCAGGTCGCACTCGATGGTCTGGAAGCCCTCGTCCGTAATTCGTTCCACGATGGCAGTACGCCGGTCTTCGCTCAGTTCGAGGCGGCGGGCGCTGCTGACGTGGGGCAAGCCCATTAGCTCCGCCACCTCGGGGCCGACCTGCCCGGTCTCGCCGTCGGTGCTGTTGCGCCCGCAGATAATGAGGTCGGGCTGCTCACGTCCGAGGGCCAGAGCGAGAGCGCGGGATGTCGCCAGCGTGTCGCTGCCGGCGAAGGCCCGGTCGGTGACCAGTACGCCCCGGTCGGCGCCCAAGGCCAGGCAGCTTGTCAACCCCTCGGCGGCGCCGGGCGGCCCCATGGTCAGCACTACCACCTCGTCGTCCGGCTCGCCCTTCAACTCCACCGCGCGGACCACCCCCAGCACATCAAAGGGGTTAACCTCGGACGGGACGCCGTCCCGGACGATAGTCCTGGCTTCGTAGTCGAACTGCATCCGGGCAATTATTGGAACGTATTTCATGCAGACGGCGATTTTCATGGGCGTCCATATTCCTTATGTGAGTAATAGGGCGACGAAAGACCCGCATTCGCGCCGGGAGGGGGGAGGATGGGAGCTTGCTCCGGCCACGCCGTTACGGGGTCTCGCCGGAAACATTGGTCAGCACAGCCTCTTCCCGCACCTGGGCGGTCATTCGTTGCAGGCGGGAGCTGATGGACACCGGAAAGTGCGGCGGACGGCGCAAGTTCTTGAATCGCGACGGAAGCGTAGCGAATTCCTCCCGGAAGCGAATGCGCAGTTCACCCAGCGGAGGCGGAAGGTTGGCGCGAACGCCGCCGGTCATCACTTCCTCCAGGAGCGGCTCGGAGCCGACCGGACCGGACTCTTGCTCCAACCCGATGATGTCCCCCGACAACGTCCCGTCTCCGTCTCGCCGCCGGAAAATCTGCTTGGTCCCTGGCAGAGACATTTTCCCCTCGCTGAGCTTCATAACGGGACGAGTATCGAAGCAGACCAGCTTGTAGACCATGTCCGACCAGGGTGCGTCGGCGGAGACCCCGGCCTTGGTTCCCACGCCGAAAAGGTCTATGGGCGCTCCGGCCTGCACCAGCGTTTCCAGTTCGTACTCGTCCAACCCGCCGCTGACCAGGATCCTGACGTAATCCAGCCCTTCCCCGTCCAACAACCGGCGCACCTGTCGGCCCAACTCGGCGTAGTCGCCGGAGTCCAGCCTGACTGCGGTCAGGCGGTTCCCTTCCGCCTCCAGTTCCTTGGCGATGGTAATGGCGTTCCAAGCTCCGGCCACAGTGTCATAAGTATCCAGCAGCAACACCGTCCGGTCCGGGAAGTAGCGGGCATAGGCGCGGAAGGCCTCAAGCTCCGATGGAAAGCTGGAAATGAAGGAGTGGGCCATGGTCCCGGCGGGCGGGATGCCGTATTGGCTGGCGGCAAGGACGTTGCTGGTGGACGCGAATCCGGCCATGTAGCTGGCGCGGGCCATCTTCATAGCGGCATCCGCTCCCTGGGTGCGGCGCGAGGCAAAGTCGGCGATCCCCCTACCCTGCGCGGCCCAGACGCAGCGCGACGCTTTGGTGGCCAGCGCCGTCTGCAGGTTCATCTGGTTGATGACATAAGTCTCGGCCAGTTGGGCCTCGATGATCGGCGCGGTGATTTCCAGCACCGGCTCGTCGGCAAAGAACAGACGGCCTTCAGGAACGGCCCGGACGCTGCCCGTAAACCGGACCCCGCGCAGGTACTTCAGGAAGTCGGGCCGGAACATCCCCAACGAGCCGAGGTAGGCGATGGCCTCATCGTCGAACTGCAATCGGCACAGGTAGTCCAGCACATCGTCCAGCCCGGCGGACACCAGGTAGCCGCGATTGGGCGGGTAGCTGCGCACTGTCAGGCCGAAGGTGGCGGCCTGGTGCATACCCTGGCAATAGTAGGCTTGGGCCATGGTCAACTCGTACAGGTCGGTAAACAACCCGAGCTGTCCATCCGAATGTGCCAGGTTTGGTCTGCTCATGAGGCGAACAAGGCCGTGTTCCCGCCTTCCATTCCTGTTTCCGGGGCATCGGATTCCCCGAGTGGACAGCCGTATTATGTTGTTGGGCCGGAATGGTGTCAACCGACGGCCCGGCGTACCCGGCGGCTGGGCTTTCCTTGACACATTACGGCCCCGTTAGTAGTATGGAAGTGTCCCAAGCGCCGGATGAACAGCCGGATACGGGGGATAGGGTTCGGTTTGGGCTTCTCGCTTGAGAAGCCTTTTTATTGTCCGAAAGGGTTATGGGCATTGTGAATTGCGAGCGTTTCACCCCCGTAATTAGCCCGAAAGATGCGCAGGAGATCGTTGTTTGACTGAGATTCGGCCCATCCAGTGGGCGGACGGCAAGCTGCTTTTGCTGGACCAGACCCGCCTTCCCGGAGAGGAAGTCACCGTCGAGGTGGCAAGATACGAGGACGCAGCGGCCGCCATCAGGGAAATGCGGGTGCGTGGGGCGCCGGCCATCGGCGTGACCGCCGCCTACGCCGTGGCCATGGCGGCCCGGCACACGGACGCCGGCGACCGCGAGGGGTTCTTCGCTCAACTGGAACAGGCCGCTGGCATTATTCGCACGGCTCGCCCGACTGCGGTCAACCTGGGATGGGCCGTAGACCGAATGATGGCCGTGGCCTTGTCCGTAGAAAACACGCCCGAAATAGCCGGGCGGCTGCTGGCCGAAGCCCAGGAAATTCAGCGGGAGGACGAGGCCATCAACCGCCGCATGGGCGATTTCGGCAAAGAACTGATGCCCGACGGCGGTTCCGTGCTGACTCATTGCAACACCGGCGCCCTGGCCACATCGGCCTTCGGCACCGCCCTCGGCGTCATTCGCGCCGGTTGGGAGTCTGGCAAGCGGTTCGAGGTATTCAATACCGAGACCCGGCCGTGGCTGCAGGGAGCGCGGCTGACTTCGTGGGAGTTCCAGAAGCTGGGCATCCCATCGAAGCTGCTGGTCGACTCCGCCGCGGGTATGCTGATGCGTCAGGGGCGGATCGGCTGCGTCATTACCGGGGCCGATCGCGTCGCCGCCAACGGCGACACCGCAAACAAGATTGGCACCTACGCGCTGGCGGTTCTGGCCAAGGAGAACGGCATCCCCTTCTACGTTGCCGCTCCCACCAGCACCATTGACCTCAGCCTTCCCGATGGCGACGGCATCGAAATCGAGGAGCGGGCGCCGGAGGAGGTGACCCGCTTCGGCGGCGTGCCAACGGCCCCCGGCGGCGTTGCGGCGGTGAACCCCGCTTTCGACGTTACTCCACACCGTTACGTCAGCGCCATCGTCACCGAGTGCGGCATAGCCTCGCCGCCGTTCACCGAGAGCCTGATGTTGGCCGTGAACGGAGCTCGGTAGAGAGCAGATAGAGAATGGATTGTGAGTAGCGTTCAAGCAGAAATAGCGGTCATCGGCGGCAGCGGCCTATACGATATAGACGGTCTGACCGACGTTGAGCGCGTGGACGTGGAAACACCCTTCGGCTGTCCCAGCGACTCCATCGTGCTGGGCGATCTGGCTGGGGTGCGAGTGGCCTTCCTGCCCCGGCACGGACGGGGCCACCGCTTCAACCCCACCCACATTCCGGTGCGGGCCAACATCTATGCCCTGAAGACCCTCGGTGTTCAGCGAGTCATATCGGTCAGCGCCGTGGGAAGCCTGAAGGAAGAGTTCGCGCCGCTGGACCTGGTGATACCCAGCCAGCTTATCGACCGGACACGGCTGCGGGAAAGCACCTTCTTCGACGAGCATATCGTAGTCCACGTTGGCCTAGCCGACCCCTTCTGCTCCGACGCCAGCCAGGCTATCCACCGCGCCGCCCAGGCGATGGACGTCAACGTGCATCCCGGCGGCACGATGATCGTGATGGAAGGCCCCGCGTTCTCGACGCGGGCCGAGTCCTTCATGTACCGCTCCTGGGGAGCCGACATAATCGGGATGACCGCCCTTCCAGAGGCCAAGCTGGCCCGGGAAGCGGAGATGTGCTACGCCACCCTGGCCTGGATTACCGACTACGACGTCTGGCGGGCCAACACGGACGAGGTGAGCGTCGAGGCCGTGGTGCAGAACCTGCTGAAGAACGTGGCGACTTCCAAGGAACTGCTGACCCGGCTCGCTCCCGCGCTGTCCGGCCCGCGAAACTGCTCCTGCGGCTCCGCGCTCAGGGACGCCATCATCACGGCCCCGGAGAACATCCCCGGCGACCTGAAGGAAAAGCTGGCCCCTATTATTGGCAAATATACCGGCTGACTACGCCGGCACCCAAATCCCGGTATCAGGAGGATTTACCATGCCCAGGCAAGACCCCGGTGAACCATACTTCCGCGTCGATTCCAACGAGGCCCGGCAGATTCTGGACGGTGACCCGGAAAACACAGTGGTGATTGACGTCCGCAGAGACGACGAATGGGTTACCGGCCACGTCACCGGGGCCGTTCACATCCCCATAGACGATTTCGCCGACCGCATTGGCGAAGTACCGCAGGACAAGCGGCTGCTCTTCATCTGCGCCGCCGGAGTCCGCAGCGGATTGGCCTGCGAGTTAGCTTCCTCTTTCGGATACGACACCGAGAACCTCATCAACGTCGAGGACGGTACGCCGTCCTGGATTGCCGGCGGGCATCCCACGTCCCGCGGCAACGACCCATAGCAGGGAAAACGGAACGGCAAAGGGGCAGCCCCTCGAAATTTGGCCTGCCCCCAGACTGCAAGTAAGGAGAAACTTTTGGTTACAAACCAGGCAAGAGGTGACGTCAAGGACCTGTCCCTGGCCCGGGATGGGGTTAACCGCATCGAATGGGCCGGGCGCGAAATGTCCGTGGTAAACCTCATTCGTGAGCGTTTCGCCCGCGAAAAGCCGCTGGACGGGCTGCGGCTGGCGGCCTGCCTTCACGTCACCACCGAGACGGCCAACCTGGCCATCGCCCTCCGCGACGGAGGCGCCGAAGTCATCCTGTGCGCCAGCAATCCCCTCAGTACGCAGGACGAAGTGGCTGCCGCGCTGGTCAGTGAATACGGCATCCCCACCTTCGCCATCAAGGGCGAGGATGACCAGACCTATTACAGCCATCTCACCGCTGTGCTGGACCTCAAGCCGCACATGACGATGGACGACGGCGCGGACTTGGTGACCATCCTGCACACCCAGCGTTCTGAGCTGGTGCCCGATGTCATTGGCGGCACCGAGGAAACCACTACCGGCGTCATCCGCCTGACCGCCATGGCCAGCGATGACAAGCTGCGCTACCCAATCATCGCGGTCAACGACGCTGAGACCAAGCACTTCTTCGACAACCGCTACGGCACCGGCCAGAGCACACTGGACGGCATCACCCGCGCCACCAACATCCTCTGGGCCGGGCGCCGCGTGGTCGTGGTCGGCTACGGCTGGTGCGGACGCGGCGTTGCCTCCCGCGCCCGGGGCATGGGCAGCCACGTTATCGTCACCGAGACCAATCCCATCCGAGCTCTCGAAGCGGTGATGGACGGGTTCACGGTGATGAAGAGCATTGACGCCGCCCGTGTCGGCGAGGTGTTCATCACGGTCACAGGCGGCTTCCACGTCATCGGCAGAGAGCATCTGGAAGTGATGCCCAGCGGCGCTATCCTGGCCAACAGCGGCCACTTCAACGTGGAAATCGACATTCCATCCCTGGAAGGCATGGCAGTGTCGCACCGCGAGGTACGGCCCTACGTAGAAGAATACGTCCTTCCCGACGGGCGAAAGCTGTACCTTCTGGGTGAAGGCCGTCTGATCAACCTGGCTGCCGCCGAGGGCCATCCGTCCGCGGTGATGGACATGAGCTTTGCCAACCAGGCCCTTTCGGCGGAATACATCGTCAAGAATCGTGGGCAGTTGGCTCCAGGCGTCCACAGTGTGCCCATCGAAACCGACCGCGAGGTTGGCCGCCTGAAGCTGGAGTCCCTGGGCGTTGGCATCGATAGCCTGAGCGCCGAGCAAAAGAAGTACCAGGAAAGCTGGGAAGCGGGCACCTAGCCCCGGCCTTTTCCAACTCAATCACAACCGGCAAAGGCCGGAGCAATCAACCGGAGGACAATCCCGATGCCCATACAATTTATGACTTCCCCCAAGTACCTGCTCACATCGGAGTCGGTGACCGAGGGGCACCCCGACAAGCTGTGCGACCAGATTTCCGATGCGGTTCTCGATGCCGCCCTGCGCGGCGACCGGATGAGCCGCGTCGCCTGCGAGACGGTCGCCACCAAGAACCTGGTAATAGTGACCGGCGAAATCACCACTAAGTCTCTGCTGAACTTCGACGAGATAGCTCGCGGCGTGATGCGTCAGATTGGCTACACCGATGTCAGCTATGGTATTGACGGCAATTCCTGCGGCGTCATCGTCCACGTCAGCCAGCAGTCTCCCGATATCAGCAGTGGCGTCTCCACCGCCCTCGAGGAGCGGGGAAGCGGCGCGTCCGACGCCCGCCGCGCCACCGGCGCCGGGGACCAGGGCATGATGGTCGGCTTCGCCTGCGACGAGACCGATGGCCTGATGCCCATCACCGTAGACCTGTCGCACCGTCTCGTCGAGCAGTTGGCCGCGGTCCGCAAGGACGGTCTGCTGGACTACCTGGGGCCGGACGGCAAGTCCCAGGTGACCGTGGAATACAGCTACGGGAAGCCGCGCCGGGTGGACGCCGTGGTAATCAGTTCCCAGCACCAGGACAACGAAGACCGCGAGTCCTTCACCAAGAAGATTCGCCACGACATCATTGAGCAGGTCATCCGGCCCATCGTCCCGTCTGAACTGTTGGACGACAACACCCGCTACTTCGTCAACCCCAGCGGCTGGTTCGCCGTGGGCGGCCCCCAGGGCGACACGGGCTTGACGGGACGCAAGATTCTGGTGGACACCTACGGCGGCATCGCCCGCCACGGCGGCGGCGCCTTCTCAGGAAAGGATCCCACGAAAGTTGACCGCTCCGGCGCTTATGCCGCCCGCCATGTCGCCAAGAACCTGGTGGCGGCTGGCTTGGCACAGCGCGTTGAGGTCATCGTGTCCTACGCCATCGGTGTGGCCGAGCCCATCTCTGTTTCGGTGGAGACCTTCGATACCGGCCAGATTGCCAACGACCGCATCGAGGCGCTGGTGGGCGAGCACTTCGACCTGCGCGCCGGCGCTATCATCGAAGACCTGGACCTGCGCCGTCCGATTTATCAGCCCACCGCTGCCTACGGCCATTTCGGCCGCCCAACGGCGGAAAAGCTGGGGCTGACCTGGGAGTTGACCGACAAGGCCGACGCCCTGCGCCAGGCCGCAGTATAGTTGCATTCCTCGTAGAGAGAACCAGACTGACCAGCGAAAAGCGGCGGGCGCAGAGTCCGCCGCTTTTTGACATAACTGCCACTCGCAGGGGGATTCATGACGCAGCAGGCGGACATTCGATTTGGCACCGACGGCTGGCGCGCCCTGATCGCCGGAGACTACACCTACTACAACGTGGCCCGCTGCGCCTTGGGACTGTGCGACTACCTGAAGCAGCGTGGCACTGCCGGGCGCGGCCTGATCGTCGGCTACGACACGCGCTTTCTTTCGCCGGAGTTCGCCTCCACTGTTGCCGGCGTATCCGCCAGCCAAGGCATACGGACGCTGCTGTCCGTCGAGGCCGCGCCGACTCCGGTCCTGAGCTACAGCGTCCTGCACCACGGGGCGGCGGGAGCAGCCATCATCACCGCCAGCCACAACCCGGCGGCATGGAACGGCTTCAAGTTCAAGCCCGAATACGCGGGCAGCGCCACCCAGGAAATCACCGACGAGCTGGAAGCTGCCATCCGCCAGGTGGGGTCGGTTGACCCTGCTGAGATCAGCGCCGGGCGGAACTCCGCGCTGGTGGAGGGCATGGAGCCGGCCGGGCCGTACTTCGACCACGTGGCCCGGCTGGTTGACCTGGACGCCATCCGTTCCGCCGGTTTCCGGGTGGTGGTGGACTCCATGTACGGGGCAGGGGCCGGGTATCTCCCCCGTCTGCTGGAGGGCGGCAGGACCACAATCGAAGAATTGCACGGATACCGCAACCCTGCCTTCCCGGGGATGGCCCAACCGGAACCCATTGCCCCGAACCTGACAGAGCTCCTGGTCCGCGTCCCCGAGTCCGGCGCATCGGTGGGCATCGCCCTCGACGGCGA
Organism: Dehalococcoidia bacterium; assembly: GCA_965226875.1. Classification (GTDB taxonomy): domain Bacteria; phylum Chloroflexota; class Dehalococcoidia; order Lucifugimonadales; family UBA3495; genus VXOI01. Next base: position 1,550,133 of record OZ245439.1, read on the forward strand.
CGCAGACCGCGTTGGCATCATAGACGAGACCGGGAAGTTCGTCACCACGCTGGACGTATTTTCCCTGCTGGCCCTCTACCTGCTGGAGGCAAAAGGCTGGCGCGGCTCACTTATCAAGGGTGTAACAGCGTCGCAGGCTCTCAACAAGATGGGCGGCCTTTACGGCGTGGACGTTCACGAGGTGCAGGTGGGGTTCAAGCACATGGGGCCGCGCATGGAGGAATTGAACGCCCTGATGGCCGGCGAGGAGAGCGGGGGCTTTGCCTTCCGCGGCCATGTGCCGGAACGGGACGGAATCCTGAGCGGCCTGTATGTCCTGGAATATATGGCAAAGACCGGGAAGTCTGTGTCGGAGCTCCTGGCAAATCTATTCGAGATAGTAGGCCCCCACTTCTATCACCGCCGCGATATTGAATTCGACGCGACAGACAGGGAGCGCATCACCCGGCAGGTGAATAATCCAGCCCTCGACCGCCTCGGAGGGTTTCCGGTGCTGGCCTCGGACAGCATCGACGGCCGCCGCCTGCGTTTCGACGACGGCTGGCTGGCCGTGCGCTTCTCCGGCACCGAGCCGCTGCTGCGCATCTACGCTGAGGCCGGCTCGCCGGAGCGCGTTACCGGCCTGCTGGACGCTGCCGCAGAGTACCTGGGCGTCTAATGTGGAGTCCCCTCTCCCGCCGGGAGAGGGTTAGGGTGAAGGTGTTCCCCTCAACATTGCAATCACTAGAACGGAGGAAGACGACATGGCGGAAAAGCGAATAATGTGCGCCTACGGGGTGGACCTGGACGCCGTGGGCGGCTGGCTGGGTTCCTACGGCGGCGAGGACTCACCCGACGACATTTCGCGTGGGATGTTCGCCGGTGAGGTGGGAACGCCGAGGCTGGTCAGGCTGTTCGACCGCCTGGGCATCAGGACCACCTGGTTCATCCCGGGGCATTCGGCGGAGACCTTCCCGGAAGAGTGCCGGATGATTATCGAAGCGGGGAATGAAATCGGGTTGCATGGTTATTCCCACGAAAACCCCATCGCCATGTCCCCGGAGCAGGAAGAGGCAGTGCTGCTGCGCTGCATTGACCTGCTCACTCAACTGGCAGGGAGGCCCCCGACGGGCTATGTGGCTCCTTGGTGGGAGTTCAGCCACGTGACTAACGAATTGCTGCTGAAACACGGCATAAAGTACGACCACAGCCTGATGCACAAGGACTTCGAGTGCTACTACGTGCGAGTGGGCGACCGCTGGACCAAGATAGACTTCTCGCAGCCCGCAGGTCAGTGGATGCACGCCCTGGTTCGAGGCGAAGAGACCGGCCTGGTGGAAATTCCCGCCAACTGGTATCTGGACGACCTGCCGCCGATGATGTTCATTAAGAAATCCCCCAACAGCCACGGATTTGTGAACCCCAGGGACATCGAATCCATGTGGCGGGACCAGTTCGACTACGTGTACCGGGAATACGACGAAGCGGTTTTCCCCATCACCATCCACCCCGACGTGAGCGGGCGGCCCCAGGTAATCCTGATGCTGGAGCGCCTGACCGAGTACATCGCTTCCCACGATGGCGTTCAGTTCGTGACCTTCAACGAAATCGCCGACGACTTCCTGGCCAAGCACCCTCGCAAGGTATAGGGACGCATTTCGGCCCGCCTCAGCCACGGTCCGTAGAAGGTTGACGGTTTGTTGCCGACCAGTAATCCATAAGCAATGCAAAACCGCCCGCCCCGAGATTATCGGCGGGCGGGCGGTTGGGTGTAGGGCAACCTGGCGGAAATGAGCGAAGCCCGCTCATCCTTCGACAGGCTCGGGACAACGGGCTTCCTTTAACTTGAGGAATGTCTGTTAGCGCTTGGTGTACTGCGGGGCGCGGCGCGCGCGCTTGAGGCCGTACTTCTTGCTCTCCTTGATGCGGGCGTCGCGGGTGACGAACCCGGCCCGGCGCAGCGCCGGCTTCAGGTCAGGGTCGAAGACTATCAAGGCGCGGGTTATGCCATGGCGTATCGCCTCGGCCTGGGCGTTTACCCCGCCGCCGGCCACCCTGGCCACCACGCGAAAACGGTTCATCGTGTTGGTGACCTGGAAGGCGTCGGTAGCGACGCGCTGCCAGGTTGACCAGCCGAAATATTCATCCATCGGCTTGCTGTTAACAATGAATGGGCCGCCGTCGTCCGCATAGATTCGCACACGGGCGATGGCCCTCTTGCGCTTGCCGGTGCCGTAATAATACTGCTGGGCTACATTTGATTGCACCAAGTGAGTCCTGCCTCCGTCCGTTTCCGGCCACTGAGCGGCCGGTTGCATTAGTTGACTTGGCCGACCTGGGCGTCGTGGGGATGTGTCGGGCCGGCGTATACCTTGAGGCGGCGGAGCATTTGTCGCCCATTGTGGTTGCGCGGCAGCATCCCTTTCACCGCCAGTTCGATGACCCGTTCCGGGCGCTTTTCCAGCATTTCCCAAAGCCGTATTGACTTGAGATTGCCCACGTACCCGGAATGGCGGTAGTAGAATTTCTGGGTAGTCTTGCGCCCGGTGGTGCGCACACGCGAGGCATTGACCACCACCACGAAATCGCCGGTCAGCGTGTGCGGGGTGAATGACGGCTTGTCCTTGCCCTGCAACCACACGGCGATGTCTCGGGCCAGACGCCCCAGAGTCTTGCCCGTGGCGTCCACGACCTTCCAGTTTTCGGCAACCTCGCCGGGCTTGGGGAAATACGTGCTGGTTCTCTTCATCAGTCCTGTCCGGTATATGCCGAAGGGAGATCAAAAGCTCCCTTCGGGTATTTCACTTCGATTAAACACAGCCCGCGAGCCGACAGCAACGGAATCTCAGGGACTGCATCCCTTCCTTCCAGCGTCTGCCGCATCAGCCCCACTGGCTGTTTGCCCTTTCCTATTTCCAACAGGATGGCGTTGGCCTTCCTGATTTGCTGCTTCAAGAAGCCGTTGGCCTCACATTCTATGACAACTGTATCATCTTCGCGGGACACGTCCCAGCGACTTACCGTGCGGACTGCGCTCCGCTCCTCGGGGTGGCCCGAGGCGATTACCCGGAAATCGTGGGTCCCCACCAAGCCTTGGGCGGCATCGAACATTCTCCGAAACTCCAAGGGCTGCTTCACCCACAGGTGGGTGTACCTTCGCAGGGCCGAGGGTTCGGTCCTGGCCAGTATCCGGAACTGGTACACTCGTCCCAGCGCCGATCGGCGGGAATGAAACTGGTCGGGCACCGGCAACGCGCGTAGCACACGGATGTCTTCGGGCAGAAAATAGTTCAACGCCGCCGGAAACCTGCCCGCCGGATGCCTGGAGCCGGTGAGAAAGTCAACGACCTGCCCTTGAGCGTGGGCGCCCGAATCGGTGCGGCTGGCGCCCCGTACCCGGATACTCTCGCCGGTGAAGCAGGCCAGTGCTTCTTCTAGCACTCCCTGGATCGTAGGTTGGTTAAGCTGCAATTGGAAACCATTGTAGTTGGTGCCTTGATATTCGACCCAAAGGGCCACACGTTGGAGGGCAAGTCTCCGTGGCGGGCCAGTTTCACCAAGGTGAGGCTGGGATGACTGTTCTTTTATCTAACCTGCTCCTGTCAGACCAGCTCGATAACCGCCATCTGGGCGGCGTCGCCTTGGCGCGGCCCCAGCTTGACAATGCGGGTGTAGCCGCCGGGCCGCTCGGCGTATCGGGGCGCTATGTCGTCAAACACCTTCTCCACGACGCGCTTGCTCGGCACTTGGGCCAGCGCCAGGCGGCGGTGATTGAGGTTGCCTTTCTTGCCGTGCGTGATGAGCTTTTCGGCCACGATACGGGTTTCCTTGGCCTTGGCTAGGGTTGTTGTGATCCGCTCGTGGGTGATGAGTTCCGAGACCAGCCCACGAAGGAGGGCCTTGCGCTGGTCCTTGTAGCGGCTTAGCCTGCGCCCTGAGACGCGATGGGAAGCCATGTCAGTCCAACTCCTCGTATTCCGGCCCGTCGTCTTCCAACTCGTGGCCGGAGGAGGAAGGGCTATCGTCTTCAAAAGTCATGCCTGTTGGAAGGGAAGCGGCTGCATCTTCGTCCCCGCCGCTGCCCATCAGGTCGCTAAGGTCTTCAGAGGATAGACCGGGTATGGCCGGTTCACCTGTGGATGTGGCCGAGTTGGTGATTCCGTGCTCGGCCAGCTTTTCCTGTAATTCGACCAGCGACTTCTCGCCGAAGTTACGTATCTTCAGCAGATCCTCGTCGGCCATCTCCAGAACCTCGCCCACCCGGTTGATCTGGGCGCGCTTGAGGCAGTTGAGGGTGCGGGGCGACAGTTCCAGCTTCTCGATAGGCGTCTGGTACACTTCCGGCGACACCACCAGCGGCGCCCGGTCAATGCCGTGCTCCGCCGCTCTGTTTAGTTTGCTGAACAGGAAGAAGTTCTGAACCAGTTTTTCCGCAGCCTGCTGTACGGCCTCAATGGGACGGATGGCTCCGTCGGTCCATACTTCCAGCAGTAGGCGCTCGTAGTCGGTGACCTGGCCGACCCTGGTGCGTTCGACCGTGAAATTGACCTTGCGCACCGGGCTGAACACCGCGTCAACCGGCAACGCGCCGGCAGGTATGTTCGACCCGTCGTCGCCCGGCTGGGCAGCCTGGTAACCCGTGCCCTGCCTGACGTTGAACTCTATGGACAAGTGGAGTTCGTCGTCATCCAGGGTGGCCAGGTGCTGTTCGGGATTGACGATTTCGAAGTCCGAGGAAGTCATGATATCGCCGGCGCAGACTGGGCCTCCCCCGTTGACTTCAAGGCGCATCTTTCCGTCCCGCCCGGTGGTGGAGCGGATGCGGATGCCCTTGATGTTGAGGAGGATTTCCATGACCTCCTCTTTGACCCCTGGAATGGCCATGTACTCATGCACCACGTCCCCGATCTTGACCCAAGTGATGGCGCTGCCGGGGGTGGAACTGAGCAAAATGCGCCGCAGCGGGTTGCCGATGGTCTGGGCAAAGCCGCGTTCCAGCGGCCCGACGGCGACTCTGCCGTAGGTCTCATCGGAGATCTCTACCAGAATTTCCGGCGTCGGAACCGCCGGCCCCTCGACCTGCGAAGGGGTGGAAACCTCGAAAGTGTCTAGCATTGACACCATCTTACCTCGAGTAAAACTCTACGATTAGCCGGGAATCCAGGGTTGTTTGCAACTCACCGTCTGAAGGCATAGAGACGACCCTCCCCGACATCTCGCTCACGTCGAGGGCCAGCCAGACAGGCACAGGCCGCTTGGGCAACCCCTCGGTGCGCGCCGCGTAGAAATCGGTGGTCTTGTCTGCCTCTCGCCAAGTAATGACGTCCCCGGCCTTGACCTGGTAGGAAGGCACGTCGGTCTTGCGGCCATTGACCCGGAAATGCCCGTGCAGCACCAACTGGCGGGCCTGCTTCCTGGAATCGGCGAAGCCGAAGTGGAAGATCACATTGTCGAAGCGGCGCTCCAGGCTCCGCAGCAGGTTCATGCCGGTCATGCCGGGCGTATTGAAGGCCTCGTTCATGTACTTGCGGAACTGAGACTCAAACACGCCATAGATGTACTTGGCTTTCTGCTTTTCCATCAGGTGAACGCCGTAATCCGACGGGCGGCGCCGTCGGCGGGAGACGTTACCCGGCGGGTTGCGGCGCTTCTCGAAGGAGCAGCGCGGGGTGAAGCAACGGTCACCCTTTAGAAACAGTTTTTCTCCAGCGCGCCTGCACAGGCGGCAGGACGGTCCTGTATATCTGCCCATAAGTCGTTGGCCTACACTCTCCTTCGCTTGGGTGGACGGCACCCGTTATGCGGAATGGGGGTTACGTCGCGGATGCTGATGACCATCAGCCCCACTCCCTGAAGGGAGCGGATGGCGGCTTCCCGTCCCGCGCCTGGCCCCTTGATGAAAACGTCGATGTGGCGCATCCCGGACTCGCCGGCGCGACGCCCCGCCTGTTCAGCGGCGCGCTGGGCGGCGAAGGCGGTGCCCTTGCGGGAGCCCTTGAATCCCACGGCCCCGGAGCTGGCGGAGGCGACCACGTTACCCTGAGGGTCGGTGATGCTCACCAGCGTGTTATTGAACGTAGAGTAGATATAGGCCCTGCCTTGCGGCACGGAACGCCTTTCCCGGCGTCTGGTTCTGGGTCTGGGCATGACTTACTCCGACTACTTCTTGGCGCCGGTGCGTCGGCCGCGGCCGGCCACGGTGCGGCGCGGGCCCTTGCGCGTGCGGGCGTTGGTTCGGGTACGCTGCCCGGATACGGGCAGGTTGCGGCGATGGCGCAGCCCACGGTAGGAGCCGATGTCCATCAGCCGCCGGATGTTCTGGTTGATTTCGCGCCGCAGGTCGCCTTCCGAGAGGTACTCCCGGTCCACCAACTCGCGGATGCGGTTCACCTGGGCCTCACTGAGTTCGTTCATGCGCGGCGGCATGGCCGGGTCCAGGTCGGCCTTAATAATTATTTCCTCGGCCAGCTTCGGGCCGATGCCATAAATGCTCCGCAGGGCGACATGAGCCCTCTTGCGGTCTGGAACGTCCACTCCGGCTATACGTACCATATTGTCTCCTCCGTTCTGCCCGGGCTTGGACTGCGAGTGAATCCGGATGGCTCGCGCCGGTCAGCCCTGGCGCTGGGAATGACGGGCGTTGACGCAGATGATGCGTATGACGCCCTTGCGTTTAATCACGCGGCACTTGTCGCACCGCGGCTTGACTGATGCTGTAACTTTCATCTTGATGCCCCGATGTCCACCCGCGTTTCCAACGGGCAAAGGAACAGGCTTGGCTCGGGCCTCTGCCCCAACCCGCCGGCCCGGACTACAGATTTCTCAGAATTTTGGACTGCTACTTGAAGCGGTAGGTAATGCGGCCTCGGGTCAGGTCGTAGGGGGAAAGTTCCACCAGAACCCGGTCCCCTGGAAGCACGCGAATGAAGTTCATACGAATCTTGCCCGACACATGGGCCAATACCTCATGGTCGTTGGGCAGTTCGACTCGGAACATACCGTTGGGAAGCGCTTCCTTAACGCTGGCTTCTACTTCAATCGCTTGCTTCTTGGCCATTTATTCCCCTTTCGGACAAATTTGCTCGCCGGTTCCACAACCCCGTGCGGGAATTGCCCGGCCCTTTATTCTAACTGTGCATGGTCAGGATCTCCGGACCATGCTCGGTTATCGCGATGGAGTGCTCAAAGTGGGATGACAGCTTACCATCTGAGGTTACTACCGTCCACTGGTCATCCAGAATCCTGGTTCGCCAGTTGCCTATGTTGAACATAGGTTCAATGGCGATGCACATACCGGCCCTGAGCAGGGCACCCCGTCCGGCTTCGCCGTAGTTGGGGACCTGCGGGTCCTCATGCAGAAACCGCCCGACGCCGTGCCCCACAAATTCGCGGACCACTCCGTAGCCTCGGGACTCGCCATAGGCCTGGACCGCCGCTCCAATGTCGCCAACACGGCCTCCCGGGACCGCAGCCCTGATTCCCGCTTCCAGCCCCAGACGAGTGCCCTCCATCAGGGCGATCAACTCTTCTGGCACTTCTCCAACCGGGATGGTTACGGCGGCGTCGCCGATAAACCCCTCCATGGTGGCGCCAACGTCCACCTTGATGAGGTCACCCTCCTTCAACACTCGCTTGCCGGGTATTCCGTGGACAATCTCCTCATTGACGGAGGCGCAGATGGTCGCGGGAAAGCCCCGGTAGCCTTTGAAAGTCGGGGTTGCGCCCTGGCGCGTGATCTCCCTGAACGCGATGCGGTCAAGGTCGCGCGTGGTCATGCCCGGCTCAACCGACGCCTTGAGCAATTCGATCGTCTTGCCGACAATCTCTCCCGCCTTTCGCATCGAATCCACTTCGCGGGGGGACTTGATCGTTATCCCGCCGGAGTAAGTCAAGGGCGAGGTGGAGGCTGTTTCCTTTTTGCGGTTCCGGTTCACTAGGCTATTGTACTCTCAAATTGCGGTTATTGGCAAAGTTGACGCCATAGTTGCTGCCCTCAAAGGGCAGCAACTATGCTCTTGAACACGCCGTCCACGGTGTTTTGCCCTGAAACGTCTACCAGCATACCCCGTTGCCGGTAGAAGTCCAGCACCGGCATGGATTCTTCCCGGTAAACGTCGATTCGCCTCTGCACGGCCTTCGGGCAGTCGTCGTCGCGCTGATATAGTTCGCCGTTGCAACGCTCGCAGGCAGGGGCGGGGCCGGCGCCCTGATGGGTGTGCGGGGCCTGGCAGTTGCGGCAGACGAAGCGACCGCCCAACCGCCGGGCAAGTTCGTCTTCGGGAACGTCGATGTGCAGCACCCGGTCGATGTTGCGGGCGCGGACAGCCAGTGCCGCGTCCAACTCCTCGGCTTGCCGGGTGTTGCGAGGGAAGCCGTCGAGGATGAACCCCTCGTCGGCATTGATGGACATAATATTGTGCAGGATAATGTCTATGACAACTTCGTCGGGCACCAGCTCTCCCCGGTTCATGTATTCCTTTGCCCGCAGGCCCAGGGGCGTTCCCTGGCGGAGGTTGTGCCGGAAAATATCCCCGGAGCTAACGTGGGCCAGCTCATAGCGGTCTACCAGCAACTGCGCCTGGGTGCCTTTGCCGGCTCCCGGCGGCCCGAACAGCACGAGTCGCAGACCTACTGACACGGCTATCTGAGGAATCCTTCGTAGTTTCGCATGGTTAGTTGCGCCTCCAACTGGCGCAATGTGTCGAGGCCGACGCCCACCATGATTAACAGGCTGGTGCTGCTGAGCGAGATTGCTTGCACGTCAGTAACCAGCGACGCCAGGTATGGCACGATGGCGATGAAACCCAGGAACAGCGCCCCGCCCATGGTTATGCGGACAATCACCCGGTTCAGGTAGTCTTGGGTCGGCTTTCCCGGTCTTATGCCCAGCACAAAGCCGCCGTTGCGTTGCAGGTTCTCCGCCAGGTTCTGCTGATTGAAAATCACCAGCGTGTAGAAGAAAGTGAACAGCACCACCAGGACGAACACCATCACCCAGTACAGCGGCGAGCTCGGCTCCAGCAGCACGGCAAAGAAATTGGCCACGTCACCGACCCAGGTGGTGTTGGTGGCTAGGTAAGTGGCAATAGTGCCGGGCAAGATAACGATTGAGAACGCAAATATAAGCGGTATCATTCCCGCCGAGTTGATGCGCAGCGGCAGGTAGGTCGCCCCGCTCTGCCGGTACATCCGTCCCCCGCGAAAGATGCTGCGCCCGTATTGCACCGGAATACGGCGGTGCGCCTCGTTGAAAAGCACGATGAGGGAGATGATCAATACGCCGATGATGGCGAAGAAGCCGATGCCCAGCACGTTGTCCCGGTCCAGGAACCCCTGGGTCAGGAGGCTGGGGAATCCGGCAACGATACCGGCGAAGATAATCAGCGAAATGCCGTTGCCTATACCCCGCTCTGTGATCATTTCGCCCAGCCACACCAAGAACATGGTGCCGGCGGTGATCGACAATAGGGCGGCAACCGTGGGCAGCAGGGCGTCTCCGGTAAAGCCCACATTGCCCAAGACGTTGCTCTGCTGGAGCAGCACCAACTGGCCGTAGCCCTGCGCCAGGGCGATAGGCACGGTGAGCCAGTGGATGATGCGGTTCATCTTGGCCCGCCCGGCCTCTCCCTCCCGCGAAATCTCCTGGAGCTGCGGGAAGACCGGGGTGAGCAACTGGATCACGATGGACGCAGTGATATAGGGAAAGACGCCCAAAGCGACAATGCTCATCCGGCTGAGGGCGCCGCCGCTAAACAGGTCCAGAAACCCCAGCAGCTCATTGTTGCGGAAGAGTTCGGCGAGCTGCACCTGGTCGATGCCGGGCAGCGGTATGTGGGCGATGAACCGGTAGAGCGCCAGGATGGCTAGAGTGAAGAGTATCTTCGTCCGAAGGTCCGGGAGGCTGAAGGCGTCTATAGCTGCTTGCAGTAGCCTAGGGAACCGCCCCCCCTGTGTCTCCGTGGCCATCATCAGGCGTTTGCTTCCTGCACCGATCCGTTGGCCGCTTCGATCGCTTCCCTCGCTGAGCGTGTGAACTTGTCGGCCACCACAGTCAGCGGCTTGGTCAGTTCACCGCCGCCGACAATCTTGACGGGCCGGTTGAGCTTGCGGACATAGCCCCGTTCAAACAGGACTTCGGGCGTTACCACCTCGCCAGCCTCGAACCGATCCAAAGTATCGAGCTTGACCAGCGAGTAGTAGGTCTTGAATATATTCGTAAAGCCACGCCGCATAGGCAGGCCCTTGATTATCGGCAACTGGCCGCCCTCGAACCCCACGCGGGGGCCGCGTCCGGATCGAGACTTCTGGCCCTTCATGCCGCGTCCTGCGGTGCTTCCCTGGCCGGCGGCGTCGCCACGGCCTATTCGCTTGCGGTTACGGCGCGCGCCTTTGGGCGGCGCCACTTGATGCTGCATCATGCCGCGTCTTTGACCTCCTCCACTCGCAACAGATGCTCGACCTTCTTGACCATTCCCAGAATGGTGGGCGAGTCATGGTGGACAACCGAATCGTGCAAATGGTGCAGGCCCAGCGAGCGGATTATTTCCCGCTGGTTCCTGGGCCGGCCGATGCAGCTCCGTGTCCAGGTGATTTTCAATTCCGACATACAGTGTTCCCATTGTTTCCGGCGGCCAACCCTTGGGCGAGCTGCCGGGACTAGCTTCCCTGCGGACCTGGCCCCGCGCTGCTCTCGGCGGTGGCCCCTGCCGGAGCCGGAGCCGGACGGACGCCCCGCTTGGCCAGTTCTACGGCGGGGTCTCGCAACTGCCGCAACGCTTCCATTGTGGCGTACACGATGTTGATGGGATTACGTGAGCCCAGCGACTTCCCCACCACATCCTTGACGCCGCCCAGTTCCAGGATCGCCCGCATTGCCCCGGCGGCGATTACCCCGGTTCCCTCGCGCGCAGGCTTGATGAGGACGATGGTTGCGCCCTTCTTTACCGTTATCTGCTGGGGGATGGTGCTGCCACTCAGGGGCACGATCACCATTTCTCGGCGGGCTACGGCATTACCTTTGCGAACCGCGTCCGGGATGACCAGAGCCTTACCCAGGCCAGCCCCGACGGTTCCTTGCCCGTCGCCGACAACCACAAGGGCATTGAATCGGAGGCGACGGCCTCCCTTCACCACCTTGGCTATGCGCCGGGTGAAGACCACCCGCTCGGAGAACCCACCCGTGTCATCTTCGCGCTGGGCGCGGTCACGAGGCGGGCGTCCATCGCGTGGCCCGCGTCCCCCCCCGCCATCGCGGGATTGTCTGTTCTGTCCCGGTGGGCCTCCCCGGCCTGGGCCGCCGGCCCTGCCTGGTCCACCGCGTCTGCTTGGAGGAGCTTGTACCATATGAGGTTAGGACCTCCCTGATTCTTACCGTGGGTGTGATGCGATCTAGTATTAGAATTCCAGCCCGCCCTCGCGGGATCCGTCGGCCAGGGCCTTGACCCTGCCGTGATACTTGCAGCCGCCCCGGTCGAAAACGACGCGGGTTACGCCGGCAGCCTTGGCTCTCTCGGCCAGCGCTTTTCCGACTGCGGCCGATACGTCCGTCTTGGGGCCCGACGACGCCTCAGCATTTCCTTTCAGCGCTTCCTGGCTGGACGCTGCGGCGATGGTTCGGCCAGTGGTGTCGTCAATGACCTGGGCGTAGATGTGCTTGAGGCTGCGGAAGACCGACAGCCGTGGACGCTCTGACGTCCCGGAAACCTTCTTGCGGACCCGCGTCTGGCGAACCCGGCGCAGGTACTTTGCGTTTTTGTCTTTTGGCATAGGTGCCTCGAATCTGCCAGCGCCCTTGAAAACGGGTGCGCTGCCTCCGTTGGTCTGATAAACCCTTGTGCAGTTACGCCTTGCGAGCCGCCGACTTGCCGGGCTTGAAGCGCAACACTTCGCCCTGATAGCGGATACCCTTTTCCTTGTAGGCGTTGGGAGGGCGAACCTTGCGTATCCGGGCCGCCAACTGCCCGACCTTCTGCTTGTCGATGCCGCGAATATGGATCCTGTTATTGCCTTCCACTTCCATGGTTACGCCGTCCGGGGGATGAATCTCCACCGGGTGGCTGTAGCCGACGTTCAGAATGACGCCATCCCCTGCTGCCTGCACCCTGTAGCCGACGCCCATCAACTCCATAGTGCGGGAGTAGCCGTCGGTTACGCCAGTGACCGCGTTGGCAATCAGGCTGCGAGTCAAGCCGTGCAAGGCGTGGTGGAACTTCCTCTCGCTGAGCCGCTCCACCACAATTTCGCCGTCTTCCAACTTGACCACCACGTCGGGGTGGTAATTCTGGGTCAGCGCGCCTCTCGGCCCAGACACCGTCACCTCTCCATACCCAACGTCTACTGAGACGCCGCCGGGGATAGGAATGGTCTTGCGCCCGATGCGCGACAGCGTACGGCCTTGGCTCTTACCGTTGCTGTTTCCTTCACCAGACATAACAGAGCAACTCTCCTCCGACGCCGTCACGCCACGCCTGCCGCCCGGCCATTATTCCACGGGAAGTGGAAACGATGGCAAGCCCCAAGCCGCCGTAGACCCTGGGAATCTCTCCCTTGCCGACGTAGACCCGCAGGCCCGGCTTGCTGATGCGTTTGAGACCGGCGATTGCGGACTTCCGGCCTTCCCGGTAGGACAAGTGGATGCGCAGGGTCGGGTGTGCCTGTGCACGGGGCGTGTCAAAATCCCGGATGAACCCTTCCTCCTTGAGTATTCTGGCAATGGCCAGCTTCATCTTGGAATGGGGCATCATCACCGAATCGTGTCGCGCCTGGATGGAATTTCGGATGCGGGTGAGCATATCGGCTATTGGGTCGGTTACGGGCATCTGCTCCTCATCTCTAATTCAAGCGAATTATTCTGATACCATTTCAGTTGAGGCCGCCTTACAGGCTGGCCTTGCGGACGCCGGGCAACTCGCCGGTCAGAGCCAGTTCCCGGAAGCAAATCCGGCACAGGCCGACATGGCGGATATAGGCCCGGGGACGAGCGCAACGGCCGCAGCGGTTGTAGGCTCGCACCGGGTATTTTGGCTTCTTGAGCCATTTTTGAATCAGGGACGTTTTGGCCACGCCGTGCCTCCGTTACGCTTCGCGGATAAACGGGAAACCGTAGAGTTCTAGCAGGCGCGTCGCCTCGGCGTCGTTTCGCGCCGTGGTGGCGATGGTCACCTGGAATCCGCGTATCCTGTCGATGGAATTGTAGTCGATTTCCGGGAAGATTATCTGCTCCCGGATGCCGATGGAGAAGTTGCCGCGTCCGTCCATCCCCTTTCTGGGGAGGCCGCGAAAGTCGCGGATACGGGGCAGAGCAGTGTTCACCAGCCGATCCAGGAAATGGTACATCCGGTCGCCCCGCAGGGTCACGGCGGCGCCAATGGCGTTGCCCTGCCGGATTTTGAATCCGGCGATAGACTTGCGGGCGCGGGTGATAATTGGCTTCTGACCGCTGATGGTCGTCAGGTCCTGAACAGCGGCTTCCATTGCCCGTCCGTTGACCAGCGCCTCTCCGAGGCCCACATTCAGCACAATCTTCTGGAGGCGCGGCACCTCCATGGGATTGGAGTAGCTGAACTCCTGCATCATCTGTGGGATGATTTCGCTGCGGAACTGCCCCTTCAGGCGTGGCACCGGAGGGCCAGCGGCCTCCGCCTCGGCAATTGCAGCCGCCGAATCGCCGTCGCGCTGCCTTCGGCTGGATCGGCCTCTGCCGCGCACTTCAGCAACCTGTTCCTGGGTGTCCTGTTCCTGGGTGTCCTGCTGTTGAGTTTCGTCATCGAGCATCGTCGATTACTTCCTGACACTTGGTGCAAGAGCGCACCCTGGCACCGGTTTCCAAAAAGGTTATCCGGGGCTTGGTGGGCTGGTTGCACTTGTTGCAAATTAGCGCGACGTTGGAGACGTGCAGAGGCGCTTCCATTTGGATACGGCCCGACTGCCGGATACCGGGACGGGCCTTCATGTGCTTGGTCACCACGTTGACGCCGTCGACCACCACGCGGCTGTCGTGCGGGAAGCTGCGCTCAACACGCCCGGTCTTGCCCTTGTCCCGGCCGGCGATGACCAACACAGTGTCACCGGTGCGGATACGCATCACACCACCTCCGGGGCCAGGGACACGATGCGCATAAAGCCGCGCTCCCGCAACTCCCGCGCCACCGGCCCGAAGATCCGGGTGCCGCGCGGGTTGAGGTTCTCCGCGATCAGCACCGCCGCGTTGTCGTCGAACTTGATATATGTCCCGTCGGGGCGCTTGTGGCCCTGAGCCTGCCGTATTACCACGGCGCGGACCACGTCGCCTTTTCGCACCGGCGAGTTGGGCGCTGCCTCCCGAACATTGCAGACCACCACGTCGCCGATACTGGCGTACTTTCGACGACTGCTGCCGGGTATATTTATCAAGCGGATAACCTTGGCGCCACTGTTGTCCGCCACTGTCAGCCTGGTATAGGTCTGAATCATACCTGTATCCCTTGGTTCGTTCCGGGGCGTCTGTGCGCCCGGAGCCGTCCTTTAGCTAGTTGTCTTCTTCGTCATCCTCGTAGCCCCCGTTGTCTGAGGCGAGGAGGTCGAGGATGTCCTGGTCAATGTCCTCGTCCAGTTCCAGTGGCGCGTCGTCAGCCGCAACCACGGAGAGTTCTTCTGGGGCGGCGTCGCCTTCCAGTTCAATGGGCAGTACGTCGGCCACCTGGCGCCGGTCCAGGATATCCAGCAACCGCCAGTGCTTGGTCTTGGATATAGGCCGCGTTTCCGTGATGCGCACCAAGTCTCCAATCCGGCACTGGTTCTCCGGGTCATGCACGTAGAAACGGGCTACCCGCCGCACCTGCTTGCGATAGAGGCGATGACGCTGTTTCCAGACCATTTCCACGATGGCCGTCTTGTCCTGCTTGACGCGCACCACGGACGCGGTGCGCACCTTGCGCCGAGCTCTGGTGACCACTAGCGGCCCTCCAACATCTGCCGCTCGCGGATTACGGTGCGAAGGCGGGCGATGGTTTTCCTGACGGATTTCGGCTCATTGGAATTGGGAAGCTGGTTGGTCGCGGCCCTGAACCGGAGGTTCATCAACTCGCGTCCGGCCTTTTCCATCTCTTCCTGAAGCTGTTCGTCGCTGAGTTCTCTAACTTCGTGAATGCGCATAATTCCACTATACGACCGAGTTGCTGGCCGCGGTGGCCAAGCGATCCCGGAACACGGTCTTGGTGGCGATAGGGAGCTTTTGGGACGCAAGACGCAAGGCGTCGACGGCCTCATTCTGAGGCACGCCGGCCACTTCGAAGAGGATGCGCCCCGGCTTGACCACTGCGACCCAGTAGTCCACCGCTGCCTTGCCGCCTCCCATACGGGTCTCGGCGGGTTTCTTGCTCACCGACTTGTCTGGAAACACCCGCACCCAGACCTGCCCCCCGCGCTTCAGGTGGCGGGTTACGGCGATACGGGCCGACTCAATCTGCCGCGCGGTGATCCAGCAAGGTTCCATGGCCTTCAGTCCAACCTCGCCCGCGTTCACGCTGCTCCCAGTTACGGCGGCACCGCGCATTCGACCGCGAAACTGCTTCCTGTACTTTGTGCGCTTTGGTTGCAGCATTGGTATCTCCTGCTACATGATCGGTGATTTTGCCCTGGCTGTGGAGCTACTCCAGCGCTTGCTCAAGTAACTTGTCCAGCTCTTCGTCCGGCTCGCCAGCCTGCACGGTGACTTCGATGGTTTCCAGTTCCAGCGCTTCCTCGGACCGGGCCGGCATCACCTCGCCGGTGTACACCCAGACCTTGACCCCTACCTGGCCCATGGAGGTGTGGGCTTCGGCCAAGGCGTAGTCGATATTGGCCCGCAGCGTGTGCAGCGGCACCTGGCCCAGCATCAACTTTTCGGTGCGGGCGATTTCCGAGCCGGAAATACGGCCCTTAACGATAATCTTGATGCCCTGGGCGCCGGCCTGCATGGCCCGCTGGGCCGCCTGGCGTATGGCCCGCCGATAGGCGACGCGACGTTCCAACTGGTCAGCCACGTTGCGGGCCACCAAGAAGCCGTTCAGTTCCGGCTGCTCGATTTCAAGGATGTTGAGCTGCACCCGGCTGCGGGTGATGGCCTCCAGCTTGGCCCGCAGGTTCTTAACCCGCTCGCCGTCGCGCCCAATCAGGATGCCGGGCCGGGCTGAGTGGATGTTGATAACGCTGTCCTGCGCGCCCCGGTCGATTTCGACCCGGGCGATCCCCGCATCGGAAAACGAGCGATACTCGTTCCGTATGCTGTTCCGCAGTTCAAGGTCTTGCTTGACCAGGCCGCGATAGGCCGAGCTATTGGGGGCGTACCAGTGGGCCTTCCAGTCTTTGATGATGCCCAGCCGGAAGCCGTATGGATGGGTTTTGTGGCCCATTCCTCAGTCTCCTATTCCTCGCCTTCGTCCACGACCACGGTTACGTGGCTGGAGCGCTTGGTTATCCTCCCAATGCGGCCCCTGGCCCTAGGCCGGAACCGCTTCAGCGAGGTCGCGTTGTCTGCGGTTATATGTATGATGCGCAGGTTGTCGCGGTCCATCAGCATATTGTTCTCGGCGTTGGCCGCGGCCGACTGGACCACTTTCGCGACCGGCTTGGCCCACGGGGACTGCAACAGTCGAAGGGTGTTAAGCGCGTCATCGACCCGCTGGCCGCGAACCAGGTCCAGTATGGGCTTGAGCCTTTTCTGGGAGGTTCCAAGCTGTTTTGCTACGGCTCTAACTGGCGGCAAGATGTTACCTCACCCTGCTGGAGCGTTCCGAGCGGGCCACGTGGCCCCGGTAGGTGCGCGTCGGGGAGAATTCTCCCAGCCGGTGCCCCACCATGTTCTCAGTGACGAACACGGGAACGTGGCGGCGGCCGTCATGCACACCGATGGTCAGCCCGATCATTTCGGGCATAATCATTGATGCCCGCGACCAAGTGCGGATGACGGTGTTGGTTCCGGAGCGTTGCACCTGCTCCACTTTCTTCATCAGTTTGGGATGAACGTATGGCCCCTTCTTGATGGAACGGGACATTCTAGCGTCTCCTGCCCCGGCGCACGATGAACTTGGTCGACGCCTTATTGCGGCGGCGTGTCTTGTGTCCGAGGGTGGGTTTGCCCGTGGGCGACTTGGGGCCGGGCATACCGATGGGTGAGCGGCCCTCGCCGCCGCCGTGGGGATGGTCCACGGGATTCATGGCCACACCGCGCACCTTGGGGCGACGCCCCATGTGCCGCGTAGCCCCGGCCTTGCCCAGGCTTTCGTTTTTGTGGTCGGGGTTGGAAAGTTGCCCGATGCTGGCCCG
The DNA here is from genome assembly GCA_965226875.1 of Dehalococcoidia bacterium. Lineage (GTDB taxonomy): Bacteria > Chloroflexota > Dehalococcoidia > Lucifugimonadales > UBA3495 > VXOI01. The sequence continues at coordinate 1,567,395 of OZ245439.1, forward strand.
GCAGCGCAGAAGAATCCGGCGCATCTGGCCCGACGGCAGACGAATCAGCACGTACTCGCCCTCGCGCGAGAGCACCTGCGCTCCTGTTCCCGCGCCGCGCACCAGTTGGCCGCCGCGTCCGGGGGTCAGCTCCAGGTTGTGGATCACCGTGCCTGTGGGTATGTTGGTCAACGGCAGGGCATTGCCCAAGCTGACCTCGGCGTCGGGGCCGGATTGCACCGCGTCGCCGACACGCAACCCGTGCGGTGCCAGAATGTAGCTCTTCTCGCCGTCGGCGTAGAAGATAAGTGCGATGCGAGTCGTCCGGTTGGGATCGTATTCGATGGACTGCACCCGCGCCGGCACGCCGTCCTTCTTCCGCTTGAAATCAACCTCGCGGTACATTCGCCGCGAGCCGCCGCCCCGGGCCCGGACGGTGATACGCCCCCGGTTGTTGCGCCCGGCATGGTTCTTCTTGGAGGATATGAGGGACTTTTCCGGTTTGTTGGTGGTCAGCTCCTCGAAGGAGGCCCGCACCGCATTCCGGGTTCCCGGCGTTATTGGTCTGAAATTTTTAAGCGGCATAATGCGCCTCTTAGAGACCTTCTATCAGATTGATACGGTCGCCCTGTTTCAGGGTGACCACCGCTTTCTTGACGTCGGGCTGCTTCACGGAACGGGGACCGTAGCGCCTGCGCTTGCCCCGCAGCTTGGAAACGTTCACGTCCAAGACTGTAACATTGAAGCTCTTTTCCACCGCCTCCTTGACCTCCACCTTGTTGGCCTTGGGAGCGATTTCAAAGGTATACTTGCCCGACTCTTGCAGAATCGTGCTCTTTTCCGTGATGGTCGGCTTGAGCAGAACGCGATGAATTTCCATCTACTCACCGTCCTCGTCAGACCCGGAATCGGTATCACTTTCGGATACCGGTTCGGATGATACCGATACAGTGGATTCCTCATCGGTATCCGAGCTGTCTTCGGCTTCGGCCCCGATCCCTGCTTCGGAGGCAAACTTGCGCCCCCTGCGGCCGTGGGGTTCGGCCGCCAAGGTTTCCTCGGCCCAACGGGCAGCCTCCACGGTCAGTATCAGCATATCGCGAGACAGAAGGGCCTCCGCGTTCAACTGATTGACCGGAAGAGTGTAGATTTTTTTGAGGTTGCCGGCGGCCTGCACCACATCATGGTTGCCGTCCAGGGTGACTATCAGCGCCGACCCGGACACGTTGAGCCGCTCCAGCAGCCCCGCCATCGAGCGGGTCTTGCCGTCAATGAGGTCCATAGAGTCGAGGCACATCAAGCGATCGTTGCGGGCCTTGTCCGACAGGACGCAGCGTAGGGCATGGCGGCGCATCCGTCGCGGTAGTGCCTTTCGGTAGCTGCGCGGGTGCGGACCGAAAGCCACACCGCCGTGCCGCCACTGAGGGGAGCGGGTGCTGCCCTGCCGGGCGCGGCCGGTGTGCTTCTGGATCCACGGCTTGCGGCCCCCGCCCGACACCTCTGCGCGGGTCTTGGTGTCGTGGGTGCCCTGCCGCCGGTTGGCCTGGTAAATCACCATAGCCTGATGTACCAGGGAAGGGTTCATCGGCACGTTGAAGACGGCGTCGTTGAGTTCGATGGTCTCAACGGTGTCGCCAGACTGATTTATGACTTCGACTTGCATAACGCTGCTGCCTATGGGATCAGGCGGCCCGCCGGATTTGCACCAGGCTATTGGGCGCGCCGGGGATGCCCCCCTTGACTATCAGAATGTTGCGGTCGGTATCCACACCGATGATCTCCAGACCCTTGACCGTGATGCGACGGTCGCCCATGTGCCCGGCCATTTTCATGCCCTTGAACACCTTGCCGGGCGTAGTGCCGCCGCCGATGGAGCCTGGGGCGCGGGCACGGTCAGACTGCCCGTGAGTGCGCGGGCCGCCGCCGAAGCCGTGGCGCTTCATGGTTCCGGCAAACCCCCGGCCCTTGGAGCGCCCGATGATATCAACTTTCTCGCCCTCGGTGAATATGTCGACGCCCACGGTCTGGCCTACTGAGAACTCCGCCGGGTTGTCGACTTTCACTTCCCGAAGGTATCGGCTGGACCGGCTGGGCCGGAAGTGGCCCTGCATCGGCTTGTTGGGCCGCTTGGCGTCCCCAAAGCCCAACTGCACGGCCTCATAACCGTCGGCATCCTTCGTCTTGACCTGGGTCACGACGCAAGGGCCTGCCTCGATTAGGGTAACCGGGACAACGTTGCCGTTTTCCCGGAAGACTTGAGTCATACCTATTTTTTTGCCCAGAAATCCCCGAAGCATAATAAGCCGGCCTTGGCCTGAAAAGTCAGACCTAGAGTTTAATGGAGATGTCAACCCCGGCAGGCAGATTCAGCCGGGTCAATGAGTCGATGGTCTTGGAAGTTGGCTCCAGGATGTCGATCAGACGCTTGTGGGTGCGAATTTCAAAGTGCTCCCGTGAGTCCTTGTCGACATGGGGCCCCCGGATGACGCAGAAACGGCGTATGTGAGTGGGCAAAGGGACTGGCCCTGCGACCTTGGCCCCGGTGCGCTCGGCAGTTTCGACTATCTGGCCGGTCGACAGGTCCAACATCTTGTGGTCAAACGCCTTCAGGATGATCCTGACTTTCTGCCTTGTCTGCATACGCCTACTTCAGTTTGCCGGGATCTGCTTCCCGGTCTGCAACTGCGTCAAAAATTAAACCCGAAGAACTGCGCCGAATTGATCCCAGAGCTTATAGCCGCGACCGGCTAAAGCAGGGTTCGGAGCAACCCTTCGGGAACCGGTTCGTAGTATCGAAACTCCATGGTGTAGGAGGCCCGCCCCTGGGTTATGGACCGCAGGGCCGTGGTGTATGAAAACGTTTCTCCCAGCGGCACCAGCACCCGCACGGTCTGAAGGCCTTCCTGGCCCTCAATGGTGCGAATCTGAGCGCGCCTCGTTCCCAAGTCGGCGATCACGTCGCCGAGGAAGTCGGCCGGCGTCACCACCTCGAGCTCGGCGATGGGCTCCAACAGGGCCGGGCCAGCCTTGCGGACTCCTTCCCGGATGGCCATCATCCCAGCGCTTCGGAAAGACATCTCGGAAGAATCGACAGTATGGTAACTGCCGTCAACCAAAGTGACTTTCAAATCTACAAGAGGATAACCGCCCAGCGGCCCGTTGTCCAGTGCTTCCCGGACGCCTCTCTCCACTGCGGGAATGTATTCGCGGGGAATTACGCCTCCGCCAATGTCGTTGACGAACTGAATGCCTTCCCCGCGGTCAAGGGGTTGCAGTTCCAGCACCACGTGGCCGTACTGCCCGTGGCCGCCGGTCTGACGGACAAACCTGGCATCGGAGCGGTAGGGGCGGGTCAGCGTTTCGCGGTAAGACACGCGGGGGCGCCCCACTTGGGCTTCCACGTTGAACTCGCGGCGCATCCGGTCGACCAGCACCTCCAGGTGCAGTTCGCCCATGCCGGACATGATCGTCTGGCCAGTTTCCTCGTTGAAGCGCACAATGAAAGTGGGATCCTCGTCGGACAGCTTGCGCATGGCTTCGCCGAGTCGGTCCTGGTCGGCGTGAGTCATTGGCTCGATGGCCACCGAAACGACAGGGCTGGGGAACTTGGGCGGCTCCAGGATGACCTGGTCCACATCGGCGCAGATGGTGTCTCCAGTGAAGGTGTTCTTGAGACCGATGGCGGCGCAGATGTTGCCCGCAGTCACGTCCTCCAGTTCCTCGCGATGGTTGGCGTGCATCAGCAGGAGCCGGCCCATCCGCTCGCGGTTGTGGCGAGAGACGTTCTGTACCGACGCGCCGGACTTCACCCGCCCGGAATAGACCCGCAGGAAGACAAGCCTGCCCACGTATGGATCGGTCGCTACCTTGAATGCCAAGGCCGCGAGCGGGCCTTCCCCGTCGGGGTAGCGCAGTTCGGTCTCTTCGGTCTGGGGACAGACACCCTCCACCGGCGGCACGTCAGCGGGAGATGGAAGGAAATACAGCACGGCGTCCAGCAGGGGATGCACCCCTTTGCCGGAAATCGCGCTGCCGCACAGCACCGGAATCAGTGTCCGGGAGACGGTGGCCCGGCGCAGGGCTTCCCGGAGTTCTTCGGGTGAGAGTTCTTCGCCTTCAAGATAACGGATGAGCAGTTGCTCATCCGTTTCGACTATCTTCTCAATCATCTCCTGCCGGTAGCGGTGATAGTCGTCCTCATACTCGGCAGGCACGGAAACATTTTCGTAGTCCTCGGGGCTGCTGCGGCGACCCCGGCCCATGGGGTAGACAGTGGCGCGTCCCCCGATGAGGTCAATGGTGCCGCAGAATTGGTCTTCCTCCCCCATGGGCAACTGGATGGTAACTGGGTTGGCGTTGAGACGCCGCCGGATGGAGTCGAGGGTGCGCTCATAGCTGGCGCCGACCCGGTCCATTTTGTTCACGAAGCAGATGCGGGGAACGGAGTAGGTGTCGGCCTGGCGCCAGACAGTCTCCGATTGCGACTGAACGCCCGCCACGGCATCAAGGACGACAACACCGCCATCCAGAACGCGCAGAGAGCGTTCGACCTCGGCAGTGAAGTCGACGTGGCCGGGGGTGTCGATGATGTTGATGCGGCAGTCCTGCCACTGGGCCGTGGTGGCGGCGGCGGTGATGGTGATGCCCCGTTCCCGTTCCTGGGGCATCCAGTCCATTGCAGTAGTCCCGTCGTCCACGCCGCCCACTCGGTGAATGCGGCCGGTGGCGTATAACACCTGCTCGGTTACGGTGGTCTTACCGGCGTCGATATGGGCGATAAATCCGATGTTTCGAATTTTGTCTATTGGGAAAGTGTCTTGCATATCGTTGGGCACTTGGTGAAGAAGCGGGATCCTGTCTTTGCGCTACCGGAGTGCTGGAATTATCGGCGGTAGTGAACAAAGGCGCGATTGGCCTCTGCCATTCGGTGCAACTCCTCCCTGCGGCGAACCGCGGACCCCTCGCCGCGTGCGGCGTCCATCAGCTCGAGGGCCAGGCCCCGGCGCATGGGTATACCCTTGCGCGACCTTGCTCCCCGGATAAGCCAGCGCATTGCCAGCGCCTCACTGCGCTCAACACGCAGTTCGGTGGGCACCTGAATGGTTGCACCGCCCACACGTTTGGGCCGCACTTCCACTGCGGGAGTGGCATTGCGCAGGGCCTGCTGAAAGACCTCCAGCGGCTCGCGGCTCGATTCACCCTGAATTATTGTGAAAGCGTTGTAGGTCAGCCTCTGCGCAATGGACTTCTTGCCTTGCAGCATCAGCCGGTTGATAAACCGGGCCAGCTCCGCGTTGTTGAAGCGCGGGTCGGGCGTGATGGTGCGCCGTTCGGCGCGTCTCCTTCTGGACATCGGTTACACCTTTGGTTCAATTTCCGGCGCCTGTATCCTGAATGCCGCCGGAATCCGCGGGAAGCCGAAACCGCCGCGTTTAGCGGCGGGGGCGGCTGGCTCCGTACTTGCTGCGGCCCTGGCGACGGTCGTTCACACCCTCGCAGTCCAGTGCGCTGCGTACCACATGATAGCGGACGCCCGGCAGGTCCTTGACCCTACCGCCGCGCACCAGTACCACGGAGTGCTCCTGAAGGTTGTGCCCTTCGCCGCCGATGTAGGCGGTGACCTCGACCCCGTTGGTCAGTCGGACGCGAGCAATTTTGCGCAAGGCCGAGTTGGGCTTCTTGGGGGTCATGGTGCGCACCTGAATACAGACGCCGCGCCGCTGTGGGCAGCCTGGTCCCCACTTCACCCGGTTCCGCAGGGAGTTCTGCACCCAGTGCATTGCCGGGGCCTTGGTCCGTTTGCGGACCGGCTGTCGGCCCTTTCGCACTAGTTGATTGACTGTAGGCATAGGTTATTCTCCGCACGCCTTTCGGTGGGATTACAAATCTATCAAGGCTCACGCCGAATGTCAATAACTTTATCGCAATCGCAGATTTACCCGATCGCAGATTCACCTGGCCTTCACCGGACCCGTCTAACAAGACAGGCGGTTTCGCCCTGCGATAGCCCGCTGGTTGCGGGCGGATGGCATAACAGCGTTGTATAATTTAGCGGCGTTGAGTCACTTCGGCCTGGCCACCCATGAGGATATTGAGTTGTGGCGTTGGCTCCCGGGCAAGTGGCGCGACAACCCCGCAGCTTCCGGCGCTATCGCCTTCGGGGAAGCGATAGCCACGAAACCGGAGCCTGCCAGCCAAATGGCTTCCCCGAACTGAGAATGGCTGCCGCTCTCAACACCAACTCAAGCATCTACGACTCAGGAGGTTCCCCTTGGCCCGCTCTTTGCCCTATGCCGACATGGACAAAATGCTCTCCCTGTCCAAGCGTCGGGGGTTCATATTCCAGAGCAGCGAGATTTACGGCGGCCTCGGCTCCACCTGGGACTATGGGCCCCTGGGAGTGGAACTGAAGCGCAACGTCAAAGAGGCTTGGTGGCGCTCGGTAATCGCCGGGCGCGACGACATGGTGGGGCTGGACGCCGCCATCCTGATGCACCCCCGCACCTGGGAAGCCAGCGGCCACTTGGAGAACTTCAGCGACCCCCTGGTTGAGTGCCGCGACTGCAACCAGCGGTTCCGGCAGGACCACCTGATGGAAAACGCCGGGATTGATCCCTCTGATCCCCAGGCCGCCTCAGCCGCGAAGAGCCTGCGCTGCCCGAACTGCAACGGCGAGCTAACCGACCCGCGCCGCTTCAACCTGATGTTCCGCACCTTCATGGGGCCGGTGGAGGACACTGCCAACGAGGTCTGGCTGCGCCCCGAGACGGCCCAGGGCATCTTCGTCAACTTCCCCAACGTGGTGAACTCCACGCGCAAGAAGCTGCCATTCGGGATCGGTCAAATTGGCAAGTCCTTCCGCAACGAAATCACCCCCAGCAATTTCACCTTCCGCACTCGCGAGTTCGAGCAGATGGAGGTGGAGTTCTTCGTCCGTCCCGAAACCGACCTCGAATGGCTGGACCGCTGGGTCAAGGACCGCTTCCAGTGGTACGTTGACCTGGGCATCCGCCCCGAAAACCTGCGGCTGCGCAGGCACGGCCCGGACGAACTGGCCCACTACGCCAAGGACTGCTACGACATCGAGTACCGCTTCCCTTGGGGTTGGGCGGAGTTGGAGGGCATCGCCGACCGCACCGATTATGACCTGAAGCAACACGCCGAGTTCAGCGGCGAAGACTTGTCGTATTTCGACGACAGCGTCACTCCGGCGGAACGCTACTACCCCTATGTCATCGAGCCTTCGGGAGGTGTTGACCGCGCCACTCTGGCCTTCTGGCTGGATGCCTACGATGAGGAGCCCGACGGAAACACTGTGCGCGTCGTCTCCCGCATCCACCGTCGGCTGGCCCCGGTGACCGTGGCGGTGCTCCCCCTGAGCCGTAACGAGCGGCTGACCCCCACGGCCCGCCGGGTTCACGACTTGCTGCGCCCTCACTTTGGGGCCCAGTACGACGACGCCCAGAGTATCGGTCGCCGCTATCGCCGGCAGGACGAAATAGGCACCCCATACTGCGTCACCGTGGACTTCGACTCCCTCGACGACCATCAGGTGACCGTCCGCGACCGGGACACTATGTACCAGGCGCGGGTGCCGTTGTCCCGCTTGGTGGACACCCTGCGCGACAAGCTGGAACACGGCTGGTAGCCGGTAGATACCCGCTCCCACCGGAGAAGGGGTGGGGCGGGGACATCCCAAAGGACTCTTTGCACCATGCCAAACCTCATTGCCGCTGCTGTACGGGAGGGCCTGTACACCCATGTTGTAGCCCGCCGCATCCTGTACTATCCCGAACTCAAGTCCACCATGGACGAGGCGGCCCGGCTGGCGGATGCAGGCACCGTCGAAGGAACCGTGGTTATTGCCGAAAGGCAGTCGGCCGGGCGGGGGCGCCAGGGACGCAGTTGGGTTTCCGAACCGGGCAATCTCTTGCTCTCGATACTGTTCCGGCCACGTATGGAGCAACTGCCGCTCATCAGCATGATCGGCGGCGTGGCGGCGGCGCGGGCAGTCCGCAAGACCGCCGGACTTAACGCGAGAATCAAGTGGCCCAACGACCTGCTGCTGGGCGGACGGAAGGCGGCGGGCATCCTGGCGGAGAGCGCCATCCAGGGCGATTCGGTGTGTTATGCTGTTTTGGGCATTGGAGTAAATGTCTCGCTGGATGTCGCCGAGTCCGATGGGATCTCCGCCATCGCCACCAGCGTCAACGCCGCGGCGGGACATGACGTAAGCCGGGCATCGCTGCTCCGGCAGTTGTTGCTGGAACTGGACGACCTGTACATCGCATTGAGTCGGAGCGATTCGCCCCTGCCCGAATGGCGGAGCCTGCTGGATACCACCGGGCACCGGGTGAAAGCAACCTCCGGCAACGAAACCTATGCCGGGCTGGCCGAGGGCGTTGACGACGCGGGCAATCTGCTGCTCCGGCTGGACGGCGGACGGCTCATCACCCTGACCGCCGGCGACGTTACTCTCGGCGGGGCAGACCAAAGCTGAAGGGGAATCATGCTGGAATCACTGAGTCTTGACGGCAGAACGGTGGTGATTACGGGAGGAGGCACCGGCCTGGGGCTGGCGATGGTGCGCGCCCTGGCCCGCGCCGGAGCAACCCTGGCCATCGCGGGCCGTCGTTCCGGCCCCATTGAGGAGGCAGCCGCTGAGGCGGAGGCCTTGGGGAGCGAGGCCATTGCCGTCGCCACCGACGTGACCGACTCCGCCCAGGTAGAAGCCCTGATGGACGCCGCCATCGCCCGGTTCGGCAAGATTGACGTGCTCATCAACAACGCCGGGGCGGTGCAGGACAACGTGCGCAAGCCCATTTGGGACATTACCGATGAAGACTGGCACCGCATTATGGACGTAAACCTGAGCGGCGCTTTTTTCTGCTCTCGCGCCGTTTCCAAGCCGATGGTGGACCAGGGCCGCGGCAAGATAATCAACGTGGCGTCGGGCTTCGGGATGCGGGGTGGGCGCGACATCTATATGTACTGTTGCAGCAAGGGCGGGATGATCCAGCTCACCCGCGTATTGTCCTTTAACCTGGCGCGACACGGTATCACCGCCAACAGCATCGTGCCCGGGTTCGTGCCTACTGGAGACATGGGAGCAACAACCTCGAGCCTGCCGCGTTCCGGCGATTTTCTGCCCATCGGCAAGCTGGGGAAGCCGGAGGACTTCGGACCGCTGGCGGTGTTCCTGTCCTCCAGCGCATCCGACTACATGACCGGCGAGATGATAATCGCCGACGGCGGCGGTCTTGCGGGCGGCATAACCCCCACGGGCCACGCACCGCTGATCGCCTTGGAGCCGTAGTTTCAAAGGGGCGCCCTCACCCTCACCCTCTCCCAGAGGGCGATGGAACCTTATGAAAGTCCCGCTCATCTCGCCCGGTTCATCCCACCTGTCCTAGAGAGATGGGGACGGGACTGCATACAGAGGAGAGAGGTATGCCGGTTCTGCCGGAGTATGGATTGTCTGGCCAGGTTGCTTTGCTCGCCACGTCGGGCGGCAATGAGGCGCCGTTTTTTGCCTCGGCGCTGGCCGAGGCCGGCGCGACGGTCTTCGTGGTGGCCCGCACGCAGAAGCTGCTGGAAGCAGTGCTGGATGCTCTGCCATCCGGCAGTGCGGGAACGGTGATGAACGCGGGTTCGGACGTGAGCGCAGCCCGCGTTGCGGAGGAACTGGATCGGCAGCACGGACGGGTGGACATCCTGGTCAACGACTGCAGGAGTATGTACGCGGCCCCCTTGACGGAAGTCAGGCAACTGGAATGGGAAGAAGTGCAGACCAGAAACGTCAAGATGCCCTTCCTGCTTGCACAACAGGTCCTGCCGCGAATGGCCGGGCGGGAATACGGCCGGGTCGTCAACGTCGTGTCGGAGTTGGCAGAGCGGGGGATGGTCAACGGTTCCGCCTTTGCCGCCAGCCAGGCTGCCGTTCTGTCGCTGACTCGCTCCTTGGCCGTGGAGTGGGGCCGCCACAACATTCGTGTCAACGCTCTGGGCACCGGCTGGCTAGACGCCACCGGCCAGCCCATTGAGCAGCAGCTTGAGGAGCTGCTGGTGCGCTACACTCCCCTCCGCCGCAAGGGACGCCCGGAGGACATCGCTCCCCTGCTGGTCTACCTGTGCTCCGAGTCCTGCGACTACTCCACCGGCCAGCCGGTGTACGTGGACGGGGGCCTGAACGCCCACCCGTAGGGAGGGGGATAAATCAGGAAGAGGCGTGTTAGCCACTCCGTGTAAGCCATTCAGGGTGGCGAGTTCATTTCATCTCCCCGCATCTTTGGTGTACAATAACCGTTGCTGACAGCCTCCCAAACGATGTACCGACAAGTCGCAGAATCAAGCAGACCCGTTGCGCGGTTGCGCGGTATGTCTGATTTGACTGGCGAGTCCTATCTCAAGCGCAACGAGTTGCAGCTCCGCCTCACCTCCCTCCTCGATAGCTATGGCTACCGCAGTCTGGATACTCCCCTTCTGGAACCCACCGAGTTATTTCTGCGCAAGTCGGGGGGAGAGCTTGCCTCCCAGCTTTTCAGTTTCACCGATCCGGCCACCCGTGCGGTCAGCTTGCGCCCTGAGTTCACGGCCCCGGCCATGCGCCATTACCTGGAGAACTCCGGCGAAATTGAGTTGCCGGCGCGCTGGCAGTATTGCGGCCCGGTGTTCCGGTTCGACGGCGCCGCTCTGCGGGAGAGTGCCAACGCCGGCAGCCAGTTCACCCAGATCGGGGGCGAACTGCTGGGAGCGTCCAGTGTCATGGCAGACGCGGAGCTGCTGGACCTGGCGCTGGCGACACTGGACGTTTCGGGCCTTCGGGACTGGACGCTGCGGCTGGCCGACCTCAACATCCTGAACAGCCTGCTCGACCCGCTGGGCCTGTCGGAACGCGCCCGCGCCTTCGTCGTGCAGAACGTGCCTCTTCTGCGGAATGGGCCTACACCCATACCTCAAATTGTCGACGACGCACAGCGCCTGCACATTGTGGGGCGCGCTCCAGATGACGACTACCTAAGCCAGGCGGTGCAGGGACTCGACGACGACGAGGCGAGACATGTTCTGCTGGGCGTGTTGCGCTCCAATCCCCTTGACCAACTGGGGCAGCGCAGGCCGGAGGAAGTGGTCGAGCGGCTGCTGCGCAAGATTCGCCGCCCGGATGCTGAGGACTCGCTTCGGCTTGCGCTGGAAACTGCTTCGGAACTGGCCCAAGTGCAAGGGGAGCCGTCAAGTGTCCTCGCCGGAGCGTTCGACGTTTTGCGAAATGCCGGAGCGGACGCTTCAGCAATGGGAAGGCTGGAGCAAACCATCGGTATGCTTCCCGAGCGCCGCGCAGCAACCGGAAGGATTGTGCTGGACTTTGGGCTGGTGCGGGGACTGGCTTACTATAATGGGATAATCTTCGAGGTGTCCCACTCGTCCTGGCCTGGGCCGCTGGGTGGCGGAGGGCGCTACGACGGCTTGGCCCGCGACTTGGGCGGAAGCCACCGCCTCCCTGCCCTCGGTTTTGCCTACAGCCTGGATGCGTTGGTCGAGCTGACCGGGGCCGGTGCGTCCGATTCCTTGCGACAGGTCGCTGGCATTCTGGTGGTCGCGGCCAGCGACGGCGCCAACGCCGCGGCCTTGGAAGCGGCCCGGGAACTCAGGCAACGGGGCGAGACCGTCGAAATGGAAGTTGCCGGGCTGACCGGAGACGAGGCCATGGCCTCCGCTGCGCGACGGGGTCTGGCCAGGATGATCGTGGTGGGAGCGGACGGTCTGGTCACTGCCCACGATGTCTGAATCAAGTCCCCACTACCTGAAGCGCCGGAAGGCAGGTTGAAGGCGTAATATGAGCGATTCCGAATCCTCCAACGGGCAGCCGTCGCTGCGCCTGCTGTTGCCCAGCGACGGCGATCTGCATCAGCCGACTCTGGATTTCATGCGGGGCTGTGGCCTTACGGTCCGCCGCCCCAACGCCCGCCGCTACACCGCCTCCGTTCCGGCTCTCCGTGGGGTCGAGGTGCTGTTCCAACGCACCGCCGACATTACGGCCAAGGTGGAGGAAGGCAGCGCCGAATTGGGAATCACCGGTATGGACCGGCTGCTGGAATACCGCGAAGACGAGCGCCGGGCCGCCGTGATGGTGGACAATCTCGGCTATGGCCGGTGCGATCTGGTGCTGGCGGTGCCGGACGCCTGGCTGGACGTAACTTCGCTGGCCGACCTGGCCGACCTGGCCCTGGAGTTCCGGCAGGAAGGCAAGCAACTGCGTATCGCCACCAAGTACCCGCGCCTTCTCAGCTCCTTCTTGTACGACCGGGGGATTAACTACTTCACACTTGCCCCTGCCTCAGGAACGCTGGAGGCGGCGCCGGTCGCCGGATACGCGGACCTCATCGCCGACCTCACCGCCACCGGAGCCACCTTGAGGGAGAACCGGCTGAAGACCCTGGAAGAAGGGACCATCCTCTCCTCGCAGGCCTGCCTGCTGGCCAACGCGGAACTGCTGGCCGCGTTGCCGGGTGCGCGCGAACTGGCCCGATCCCTGACCGAAATGATGGAGGCCCATCTCAGGGCAGAGCCTTACTATCGCCTGTCCGCCAACGTGCAGGGGCCGTCTGCCGACGCGGTGAGCGCTATGATACTGGCCCGCCCCGCCCTGGCCGGGCTGCGGGGGCCAACTGTGGCCCGCGTGTATAACATCGAAGAGCAGGACTGGTTCTCGGTGAGCCTGCTGGTCAAGAAAGACCTCTTGCTGGAGGCAGTAGACCACCTGCGAAGCTGTGGGGCGGAGGACGTGGCCGCATCACAACTCTCGTACCTGTTCGACAGCCACTCTCATTCCTTTGAGGCTCTGTTCGGTACGCTGTTTGCAGAGAGTTCGACAACCCAAACGTGAAGGGCTAAAATACGGCATCCACCTCATCCTCCTGAAAGTTCGGCTTCGGCATGAGGCCATGAGCTCGGCGCAATCGGAACGGTGGGGATTATACGCACCGCGGACAGGCACAAGGACTGCGAGAATGCCCAACCTGCCCCTGCACATCTATCTGGCCCATGAGGTCGCCGAGCAACTAGACCGGGGCTATGTTTATGACCACATCGGCAGCTTCTACCTAGGGTCCACCTCGCCCGACATCCGCGCCATGACCAAGTGGCCCCGCGAGCAAACGCACTTTGCGCCGCTGTCCGTGCGCGAGGTCGGCACCGGCGCTCGCACCATGTTCCGCAGTTACCCGGAATTGATGGATGACAGCGAGCAATCCATGGCGACCCGCACGTTCCTGCTGGGCTACGTTTGCCACCTGGCCGCCGATGAAGTCTGGATAACCACCGTATACCGTCCCAACTTCGACATCGCAAGCGAAGGGACCAGGCTCACCGGAGACCAGGTTCAGGCTGACATCTGGGACAGGGCGGTGCAGTTGGACATGGACCGGATTTCCCTTCCCGACGTGAGGGGTCCGCTCGACGCCGGACACGCCGTTTCCTGCGGCGACACGGACGTGTCGGTCGCGTTCTTCGAGGATGGGCTGCTGACCCAGTGGAAGGAGCGGGTGTCGGGATTTGTCGGTCGGGAATTCGAGTGGTCGCGGCTCAAGTTCGCCCTCAACCGGATGTACCGCGACAACGACGAAGTGCAACAGTCGGTTGACCGCTTCCTGGACCGGATGCCGGCAAGCCTGGAAGAGGTCTACCGGAAAATTCCCGAAGCGAAGGTGGAGAACTACCGCCGGGAAGCCGTGGCTGCCACCATCGCCCAGGTGCGGGAGTTCCTGCCCGGATAAACTCCCCCGTCGAACTCGATATGCGGAGCCGCCAAGTGCCAACCAACGCTACGCTGAATATAATTCGCGGCATCGAAAACGCCGAAAACGTCCTGACCCGCATCGATCCGCTGGACCTTTCATCGCTTCCTGAATCCGTGGTGGCGCGAACCCATCGGGCCTTCGGGGAGGACGTCACCCCCGCGGAGTCGGTGGTGCGGATGCTGGCCGACGTCAAGCGAGAGGGAGATGTCGCCGTCCGCCGGTACGCCAAGCTGCTGGACAACGCCGACTTGGACGACTTTCGTATTCCCCAGAGTGAACTGGACGCGGCCAGTGAGCAGGTCAGCCCGGAGCTTTGGCAATCCCTTGAACTGGCAGCAGACCGCATCCGGGCCTTTCACCAGTCAACCCTGCCGGTCGAATGGATGGACCCGGCGCAAGGGTTGGGCGAATTGTTGCGCCCTCTGGCCCGAGTGGGAATCTATGCCCCGGGCGGCAGCGCGGCCTATCCGTCTACGGTGCTGATGACGGTGATCCCGGCCCGCGTCGCCGGTGTCGGAGAAGTCATACTCACCACGCCACGAACCGGCTCTCAGCCGCTGAACCCGGCAGTGGTTGCCGCCGCGAAGATTGCCGGTGTAGACGCCATGTACCAGGTCGGCGGCGTTCCGGCCATCGGGGCCCTAGCATACGGGACCGAGTCCATTCCTCGCGTTGACAAGATTTGCGGCCCTGGCAACATCTTCGTGGCCTACGCCAAAAAGCTGGTGCAGGGCGCGGTGGACATTGACGGCGTTTTTGGCCCAACGGAGACCATAATCCTGGCTGATGATGGCGCCAACGCCGAATTCTGCGCCGCCGACCTCATCGCCCAAGCCGAGCACGACCCACTGGCGACGGCCATCCTGGTCACTGACAGCGAGGAACTGATCGACCGCGTCATTACGCAACTGGAGTCCCAGCTTGCCGTCGCCCCCCGGGGCGACGTGGCCCGTCAGGCTTTGGAGCGCCAGGGCCGGGTGGTGCTGGTGGACTCGCTGGACGAGGGTGTGGAACTGGTCAACCGCATCGCGCCGGAACACCTGTGCCTGCTGCTGCGGGAACCGTGGGGCTGGGTTGACCGCATCCACCACGCCGGCGGGCTGTTCCTGGGTGAGTATTCGCCGGAAGTGATGGGCGACTACATCGCCGGGCCCAGCCACGTCATGCCCACCGGCGGGACGGCGCGGTTTGGCTCCGCGCTCAGCGTTCACCACTTTCTGCGCACGATGCCCGTGGTGGGCCTCAGTCCTGACGACTTCCGGAACCTTGGCCCCGCCGCCGTCCAGATAGCCAACGCCGAGGGACTGGCCGGCCACGCCGGAGCGGTACAGGTGAGGCTCGACTCCCTCAAGGCCACGGCAGGATAATCCTGCCAGCCGCTAATGCACTATCACGCAAGTCAGGTCTAGAGAGCATGGCCGAATTTACTGAACAACTGCAACAGTCAATGCTGCCTCACATCCGCGGGCTGGATGTTTACGAAGGCGTGGATCCAGTGGAGGTGATGGCCGAGCGCGCCGGCATCCCTCTGGACAAGATCATTCGGCTCAACGGCAACGAAAACCCCTACGGCCCGTCCCTGGCGGTAGCTGCGGCGCTGGCCGATTTCCCCAACTTCAACCACTACCCCGACCCGGAGCAGCGCCAGTTGCGCCAGGCCCTTTCGGGATACGTCGGCGTTGACCCCGACCGCATCATCGCAGGCAATGGCAGCGACGAACTGATCGATATGCTGTTTCGGATGTTCATCGGCCCCGGCGACAACATCATCAACCTGACGCCTACCTTCGGGATGTACGCGCTGGGAGCGGAAATCTGCGGCGGCGAGGCGGTTTCGGTGCCCCGCGACGCCAACTTCGAGATTGACCTGGAAGGGGTCAATCTGGCCATCACGGACCATACCAAGGCCATCGTGGTCTGCTCGCCTAACAATCCCTCCGGCAATATGCCCACCGAGGCCGAAGTCCGGGCACTGCTGGAGACGGGACTGCTGGTGATTGTGGACGAGGCCTACTACGAGTTCAGCGGCCAGACCATGATGCACCTACTGGACGAGTTCCCCAACCTGGTTGTGCTGCGAACCTTCAGCAAGTGGGCGGGACTGGCCGGCTTGCGTATCGGCCTGGGTGCGATGCACCCCGACCTGGCCAGGACGATGATGTCGGTCAAGCCGCCATACAACGTCAACCTGGCCGCAGAGGTAGCGCTCATCGCGTCGCTGGAAGATATGCCGGCCCTGCTGGAGCGGGTCAACACCATTGTCGCTGAACGGGAGCGTATGGCTGGGTTGCTGGCGGCAATCCCCACGGTCGAAGCATACCCATCGCGGGCCAATTTCATCCTGTGCCAGCTACCCAATGGCAGTGGGCAGCGGGTGTTCGAGGGCCTGTGCAATCGTGGCATATTCCTGCGGCACTGGAGCAACGCCCGCCTGGAGGACTGCGTGCGCTTCTCCGTAGGGCTGCCGGAGGAAAACGATGCCGTCGCGGCCGCCCTGGCCGAACTCACAAATTCCCTCTCCCTTCAGGGAGAGGGTTAGGGTGAGGGGGATATATGGCTGACGACGCCAACCTGCCCGCCATCCCGGAAGGCCGGACGGCCTCACTGCATCGTACAACGGGCGAGACCGACATTCTTCTGTCCCTAAACTTGGACGGCTCCGGCGTCTATGAAGTGGACACCGGTAATGGATTCCTTGACCACATGGTCAGCCAGATTTCCCGACACGGTTTGATAGACATAACTTTGAAGGCAAAAGGCGACCTTCACACCGGCTGGCATCACCTGGTGGAGGATGTTGGCATCACGCTGGGCCGCGCCTTTCACGAGGCGCTGGGCGACGCGCGAGGCATTCGGCGCATGGGCCACGCCATCGTCCCGCTGGACGAGACCCTGGCGATGGTGGCGCTGGACTGCTCAGGACGGGGCTACGCGGTCATCGAGACGACCATCGACGATTCAATGGTTGAGACGCTGCCCGGCTCACTGGTGCGCCACTTCTTTGAGTCCTTCGCGCTGGAGGGCAGAATCAACCTTCACGCCAAGATACTCACCGGCATAGACCCGCACCACAAGGCCGAGGCCCTCTGCAAAGCCACGGCCCGAGCCCTCCGCGACGCCCTGGAGCCGGACCCCCGCTCCCCTCACGCCGTCCCCAGCACCAAGGGCACACTGAGCGGGTAGGCAGGTCGTTCCCGATAGCAGGCAAGTTGGGGATAGACAGTAAGCTCCTATCAGGAAGAAACTGCCGGGCCAATCTTTTCGATGTTAATGCTCGCGGCCAACTCCCGCGCTTGCCATAGATCGTAAGCAGTCTGCATTCCCAGCCAGGTCTCGAGTACAGACGAAATCCCGGCAAGTACATGTCCTGCGGATTGCTGCTCCTGTCGAGAGCAGCAAGGATACGTCTCAGCTTTTCTACATGCTCAGGAGAAACCCGCCTTGGCCCTCTGCCATAGTACAGCTCCTCGATGCCGCGATGACGAAAAGACAAGATCATAGCGCTAATGTATGGCAGAATCGGGCTTGAGCCACTTTCGTCTTTGGTACGTGGCAATCATTTAATCAAGGGCAATGGCCTTGCGGTTGCCTAAACCTGCCTTCCGCGCCGCGCGATGAACTCCGGGAACGCCTGCTCCACTCCGTACCCTTTGACCTGATTGGTAGTGAAGTCGCGCTCGTTCTCCCACATTTCGCGCAGGTCGGCGGCCTTGTCCTGGAGCAGAATGTGCTTGATGCCGGTGACCGATTTGTGGCGGTGGCCGGCAATGGTCGTGGCGATCTCCATCGTCTTGTCGCGGAGTTCCGATGATGGCACCAGGTGGTTCAGCAGGCCGACGCGGTAGGCTTCCTCGGCTCCTACCACGCGACCGGTGAACAGGTATTCCTTGGCGATGGGCCAACCCACCTGGTTGGTCAGCGACCAGGTGCTGTTGATGCGCCCATAGGCCACGGCCAAGAAACGGAAGCTGGTGTTCTCGCAGCCGGTCCGCATATCGAGGCACGAAGCCAGCACCGCCCCGCCGCCGTAGGCCAGCCCGTTCATCATGCCGATGACCGGCTTGGGCGACGCGGAAATGTCGTACATCCATTGCTGGTACAGGAGGGAGTTGGCCTCCCGCTGCTCCTCGGTCAATTCCACGGCGTGCACCCGTTGCTCGTGGATGTCGCCGCCAGCGGAGAAGGCTCGCTCGCCCGCGCCGGTAATCACGATGCAGCCTACGCCGTCGTCTTCGTTGGCCGACATCACCGCGTGGTACAGCTCTTCGTCAAGCCGGTGGTTCATGGCGTTCAGAACTTCGGGCCGGTTCATGGTGATGACCTTCACGCGGTCTTCCACTTCCACAAGAATGTGATGATAGTCCATAGAAACTCCCCCCGTGCCTAGAGTGGCACCCTGATTTTATACCCGATTGTATGGACTAAACACCGGGAGCGCAAAGACCGGAAAGTTCAGAGCGCTGGTATGGTAAACTGCGGGGCAATCCAGCATACCGGAGGCGTAGCGTTGACCCAGCGACTCAAGGCGGGCGAGGCGATTATCGAGCTTCTGAAACAGGAAGGCGTATCCCACATCTTCGGGATTGTCGGGTCGTCCTTCCTGGACATTCTGGACCCTCTGTATGACCGCGACGATATGCAGTTTGTCGGCGTGCGACATGAGCAGGGCGCGGCGCTGATGGCCGACGGGTTCAGCCGCATTTCTGGCGCGCCCAGCGTGTGCCTGGCCACCAACGGGCCAGGGGTGCTGAATCTGACCTACGGCATCGGCTCGGCTTACGTCGCCCACTCGCCGGTGGTGGTGATTGCGCCGTCGGCTTCCCGCCGCGACCAGTACCGCAATTCCACTCAGGAATTCGACCAGGTGGCGCTGTTCAAGCCCATAACCAAGGCGGCCTTCCCCATCAACCGCATTGACCGGCTGCCCGACGCCCTGCGCCATGCCTTCCGGGTGGCCACCTCCGGCAAAATGGGACCGGTGCTGTTGGACATTCCCCGCGACCTGCTGCCCGGCGCCGAGGTGGAGCTGGACCTGCTGCCCCCCAACGCCTACCGCCCGGGCCAGACTCGCTCCCGGGGCGACCTGGCGCTGATTCAGCGGGCCGCCGAGGTGCTGGCAGCCGCCCAGCGTCCGGTCATACTGGCCGGCGGGGGCGTGCAGTGGAGCAACGCCGGCGACGTGGTCTGCCGCTTAGCCGAACTCACCGGCGCGGCCATCGTAACGTCCTATGGCCGGGCTGACGCCGTTCCGTCCGACCACCCCAATTTCCTGGGACACCTGGGGCGGCTGGGAGCAGCCGAGGGCATCGAGGCGACGCGCGAGGCAGACGTCATCCTGGCCGTCGGCACTCGTCTGGGCCAGTCCACGACGTTCTACGATAACCGCTACATTCCTGCCGACGCCCGCATTATCCAGATTGAGATTGACCCGGAAGAGATCGGCCGCAACTACCCGGTCACCGTCGGCATCGAAGGCGACGCCGCGGCGGTGTCGGAGGGGCTGCTGGAAGAGCTGCGACGGAAAGAGCCGCGGGTCAATCCGCAGTGGGTCGAGGAAATCAGGAGCTGGGCAGCCCGCCGCGCTGAGCGGCTGCGAGGCGAGGGGCGGCTGGACACTCTGCCGATGAAGCCCCAGAGGGTGTACGCCGAGCTGCGCAAGGTCATGCCCCGCGACGCCATCGTGGCGCTGGACGCGGGCTTGGCCCCCAACTTCGGGCAGGACCGGCTGGATTTCTTCCAGCCGCGCAGCCTGATTACTTCGCTGGATCTCGGCGGGCTGGGCTTCAGCTTCCCTGCCGCCATCGGCGCGCAATTCGCCGCGCCGGGCCGCCCGGTGATCAACTTCAACGGCGACGGCGGGTTCCTGTTCAACGCCCAGGAGTTTGCCACCGCCGTGGAATACAACCTGCCGGTGGTCACCGTGATAATGAACAACGGCAGTTGGGGGTCGGAGAAAGCCTACCAGCGCTACGCCTTCAACGAGCGATACATTGGGGCCGACACCCTGAACCCCCGCTACGACAAGTTCGCCGAGCTGTTCGGCGGGGCCGGCTTCTACGTGGAGCGGCCGGAAGAGGTGGGCAACGCCCTGCTGGAGGCCCTCAATGCAGGAAAGCCCAGTATCATCGAAATTCCTATCGACCCCGACGAACTTCCCCGTCCGGCCCGCCTCGCCGATGTGCAGGCGCAACCTCAATTGTAGGATTAAACGCAGGGCAGGCAGAGGGTTGTTGCCGAGAGTTGTTCAGGTCCTTTGCGCTCTCTGCTTGCCGGGCGTTGAAGAAGCAAATGCAAAAACCAGTTTTTCCCAGCGAAATCACACTCGAAGGCAGCGCCATCGTCATCCTGTGGGACGACGGGCATCGTAGCCCGTATCCTCACCGCTACCTGCGGCTGCGGTGTCCCTGCGCAAGTTGCGTAGAGGAAATGACAGGCAAGCCCATCCTGGACCCGGACTCCGTGCCGCCCAACGTCCGGGCCATCGACCATTTGCCCGTGGGCAACTATGGGATGCAATTCTTGTGGGACGACACCCACTACACCGGCATCTACACCTACCGCGCTCTGCGTGCCGGTTGCACCTGCATCGTCTGCAACGAGGCACGAGCGGAGGCGGCCGCCGAGGGGAGATAGCCCCCCTCTCGCTCTGGGAGAGGGTTGGGGTGAGGGAATCCCTTTAGTTAGCCGGCGTCTCGGGCCGGGAGCGCATGGGCTTTTCCAGCGAGGCCTTGAATTTTGGCGCGGTGAAAGTGTTGGAGCGGAAGGCGAAGTTTGATAGCTGCCGTTGCGCCGGCTCATCGCACTGGCCGCAGGGAGCGGGCTCGCCCGACTTGGAAACCGGGCGTATCAGTTCGAATTCGTGGTTGCACTTCGCGCAGTAGTATTCGTAAATAGGCATGGGTATACTCTCCACCGTAGGATTTGCCTTATATTTTAACCCCGTCGCCGGTGCCACGCCACGCCGGGGCGATTCGACAAGCTCAATGAAACGGGTGACAGAGCTATGGCCGAGACGACCGACGTAGCAATCATCGGAGGGGGCGCAGCGGGTTGCGCCGTTGCCTTTTACCTGGCCGAAGCCGGCCTTACTCCCACAATCATCGAGCGCGAGGGCGTGGGATCCCAGGCGTCCGGGTACGCCGCCGGAGCGCTGAACCCCCTCACAGGCCAAGGCATTCCCGGCCCGTTGGGCGACTTCGCTTGGGAATCTTTCCATATGCACCGCGCACTTTATCCCATGTTGAGCGAACTGACCGGGATTGACTACCAGTTGTGCCCGGTCGCGGAAATACGAATCACTTTTAACGAGGCCGAGGTGCCTGCCTTTGAAGCGTTGGCTGACAGGCTTCTTCGTACCGACCATTTCGCCGCTTCAATGACCGAGCAGTGGCGGGTGCGAAAGCTGGACTCAAGGGTCAACAGCGAGTTCGCCGGATGCGTCTTCACCCGCGGTAACTACACGCTCGACAGCCTCAGCTTCACTCAGGCCCTGGCCTCCGCCGCCCAGCATTCAGGCGCCAGGGTGCGCCCCGGGACGGTGCGCGGGCTGGAAATCACGAACGACCAGGTGAGCCGGGTGTTGCTGGATGACGGCGAACTGGACTGCGGCGAGGTAGTGCTGGCCATGGGCCCCTGGTCCCGGCAGGCCGAGCGCTGGCTGGATGCCTACATCCCGGTTGACCCTCTCAAGGGCGAAATTCTTCGCATGAAACTCCCCGGCCCGCCCTTGGAGCATGAGGTGGTCGGCGAAGGTGCCGCCCTCTACCCCAAGCACGACGGGCTGGTGTGGTGCGGCACCACCGAGGACTGGAGCGGCTTCGACCGCCAGCCCCTGATCGAAACGCGCGAGCGCATACTGGAGGGCGCCAAGCAGCTTTTGCCCTCCATCACCGAGGCCACGCTGGTAACGCACACAGCCTGCCTGCGCCCGGTCACACCCGACTGGCTTCCCATCCTGGGCCGCGTACCCGGCTACCGCAACGCTTGGCTTGCTACCGGCGCGGGCAAGAAGGGCATCCTGCTGGCCCCAGGAATAGGCAAGTCCATCGCCGACCTCATCGCCACAGATGGCACCGGACTGCCCATCGAAAACTTCGCGCCGGAGCGGTTCGCCGGTTGGAACGGCGGCTGAAATCCTCATCGTTCCATCCCATTTTTCCGGCGTCGCCCTGCTATTGCTATCCGGAGGCTCGACTATGACGACCAGGACGATAACCAACGCCTGGGTAAACCGGACGCTCCCCGACATCTTCTACGAGGAGCCGGGGCCAGTCGAGGAGGGTATGCGGCAGGAACGCCCCATAGACATCATAAAACGCTCTTTGTCGGAGCATTATCAAGACCGAGACGACGTGTTCGTATCCAACGGCGTCTTCATTTCTTATGACATTAACAACGGCAACGCCCGCGTACAACCCGACCTCTTCATTGCCCTCGGGGTCGACTCGGCAGCCATCCGGGAGAACCTGCCAAACTTCTGGATATGGGAGACAGGGAAGGTCCCGGATTTCGTGATGGAGGTGGCGTCTCCCAGCACGGCGGCCAATGATATGGGACACAAGCGCGAGCTGTATACGCGGTTGGGCATAGCCGAGTATTGGCGGTTCGACCCCACGGGGGGCGATTTGTACGGCCAGCCGCTGTCCGGAGAACGGCTGTTGGAAGGACAGTATGTTCCTTATGAAACCGAGGCCCATCCCGGCGGTTCTGTGCGGTCCCACAGCGAGCTTCTGAACGTAGATTTCTACTGGGACGGCAAGGACTTTGACGTGCTGGATCCGGCGACGGGGAGGCCGATCGACCTGCTAACCAGGGAACGGGAGGCGCGCCAAGCGGCGGAGGCCGAGCGCGACGCAGCCCGATCTCACGCTAGGCAAGCCGAGGCGCGGGCCGAGCAAGCCGAGGCCGATGCCGCCCGCCTGCGGGAACTGCTTAACCGTAGGGAGGCGGAATAGCAGGGAGGCGGAATAGCGCCGCTCCGATAGCCGCTGGCCTTCCTGTCGGAGACTCTGCACTAGAAACGATTGACAGGTTGATCTGGCGGTTGGAGTTTGGAGCATGGAACGCAAAGTCGCCATAATTGCCGGTGCGGTGGAGCTGGAGGGGGAACTTAACGGCACAGATACTGCGAAAGCCGTTTGGAATGCCCTTCCAATATCGGCCTCCGGCAATACCTGGGGCGACGAAATACGCCCGGCCAGCGCCGTAGCCGTTATAGGACGCATCATTGGCGACGCCGCGCAACTGAGGCAGGTTGCTGCCGGTACGACCGTAACAATTGCGCGGGCATGACAATCCCTCCATTTCACGTTAGGAGCAGCCACCTTGCCGTTGGGTTGGGCCATCGCGGGCATCGGCTCGCACGCGGATCTGAAAATCGCGCCTGCCATGAAGTTGGCGGGCGACTCCCGGCTGGTGGCGGTGTACAGCCGCGACCAGGGGCGGGCCGACGCTTTCGCGGAATCCCATGGCGCCGATTCGGCGTACAGCAACCTCGACGCGATGCTGGCCGACTCGCGGGTAGACGCCGTGTTTGTGGCGTCTCCCAACCATCTGCACACGCCGCAGACTATCCGGGCTGCCGCTGCGGGCAAGCACGTGCTGGCGGAGAAGCCGATGGCCGTCAAGGCATCGGACGCCGCCGCCATGGTTGCCGCCTGCCGAGACCACGGCGTCTCGCTGGGGATGGGCTTCGAGCTGCGATTTCACCCCGCCCATCTGTGGGTGCGCCAACTGGTTGACGACGGGTCAATCGGGCGTATCCGCCTGGCCCACGGGCAGTGGGGCCGGGGCAATCGCGGCCAGCCGGAGCATCTGGCCCGCTCTGGCCTGCGCGAATGGTGGGAAACCCCGGAGCTTATCGGCGACGCCTCCGTGCTGGTCGGCCTCGGTGTCCACGTCTTCGACCTGATGCGCTTCCTGTTTGCTCAA
Organism: Dehalococcoidia bacterium; assembly: GCA_965226875.1. GTDB lineage: Bacteria > Chloroflexota > Dehalococcoidia > Lucifugimonadales > UBA3495 > VXOI01. The sequence continues at coordinate 1,591,100 of OZ245439.1, forward strand.
GAGGTCGTAGAAGTGGTGGCTATGACCGACGGCCAGACCGAGCGGCAGCCACTGGAGCACATCGCCACTGTCGCCCTGCGAATGAGCGGCGGCGCCATCGCACAGGTGATGTGCGGGCGCATGATGCCCGATACTCAGAACGACCTGGCGCTATACGGCTCCGACGGGCGCATCGCCACGAGGGAGACCATCTGGGAGGCTCGCCTGGGCAGCGCCGAGGTTGTCAGCGCGGCAGTCAATGAATCCGAGAGCTACGAATACGACTACCTCGCCAACTTTGTGGCCGAACTTGAGGATTTCCGCGACGCCCTGAAACACGACCGAGCGCCCGCTGCCACCGGCGAGGATGGACTGCAGGCGGCTCGCATTACCGCCGCGGCCATCGAATCGGCCAAGACTGGGCGGACGGTCAAGATTGCCGCAGAACCGCATTGCCACTAACTTAACCCGTGAAACATATCGAAAGAGGAATTCGACCATGACCAGTACAGCATCCGGCAACGGGTCCCAAGGAGCATTGCGGGGCGTCCGCGTAGTAGAGTTTGGGCAGTACATCCCCGGTCCGCTGCTGGGTATGTTGCTGGCGGAACAGGGGGCCGACGTCATCAAGGTGGAACGGCCCGGCGGCGACCCCGCCCGCAGCGAACCCGCCTTCGCCACCTGGAACCGGGGCAAGAGGTCGGTGGAGCTGGACCTCAAGACTGTTGACGGGCTAAAGCAGGCGAATGACCTGATAGGCTGGGCCGACGTGCTGGTTGAAAACTTCCGCCCCGGCGTGGCCGACTGGCTGGGCATCGGTTACGAGGCGGCAAAGGCCAACGCCGGCCTGATCTACTGCTCTCTGCCAGGGTTCGGAGAGGACAGCCCCCGCCGCTACGACCGTGGCTGGGATCCCATCGTGGCCGCCGCCACCGGCGCTCACCAGGGCGTTGCCGGTATGGATGAGCCGCTCTTCCTGCCCCTGCCAGCCGCCAGCACCTTCGCGGCAATCATCGCCTCCGTATCGGTGACGATGGCCTTGATAGCGCGGGAGCGCACCGGCAGGGGCCAGCGCATAGAGGTTCCCCTGCACAGCGCCATGTTCGCCGCCATGGGACGGCACCTTTCCAAATTCCACGACATCAACCCGCCCGACCTGTTCACTCTGCCCCGTAATGTAATGTCGCACCAGTACCAGTGCTCAGACGGCCGCTATGTCCAGAACCACGGAATGTACCAGCGCTTCGCCAGCCAGTTCCTCCAAGCGGCGGGTCGCCCCGAATGGATTGAAGACCTGGAAGACCTGTACGGAGCCGATGTGCGGCCTGAAACCATCGCTCTTTGGCGGGAGCGGGTGGAAGACCTCTTCCGGCAGAAGACGGCCAAGGAATGGGAGGACGCCATTGCCGAGACCGGCGGGGCCTGCACCATCTGCAAGACGGTGGACGAGTGGCTGGTCCACGAACACGCCCAGGCCGCTGGCATGGTCGTCGAGGTTGACGATGCCACGTATGGCAGGATGAAGCAACCGGGCGCGCCGGTGCGCCTGCGGGGAACCCCTGGACCGGCGCCCAGCCGCGCCCCCAAGCTGGGCGAGCATACGGACTCGGCATTGGTGGAAGTGCAAAGCGCAACCCCCCGTCATTCTGCGAATGGCAGCGAGAGCATCCTGTACGCACTGGAGGGTGTGCGGGTGCTGGACCTGTGCATCGTGCTGGCCGGTCCCACCTGCGGGCGCACCCTGGGCGAGTTCGGCGCCGACGTTATCAAGATTGACGACCCGTCTCGCCCCTATGACTACGGCGGCAACCTGGACGTGAATCGCGGAAAGCGCAGCATCCAGATTGACCTCAAGAAAGAGGAGGGCCGCCAGGTCTTCTGGAAGCTGCTGGAGTCCGCTGATGTGGTGGTGGAAAACAACCGGAAGGGCAGTCTGGCCCGCCTGGGCTTGGGCTACGAAGAGGTTCGCCGGCGCCGCCCCGATATTGTCTACGCCTCCCTTAATGCCTTCGGCTACGACGGCCCTTGGGCCGAGCGGCCCGGCTGGGAGCAACTGGCGCAGGCGACGACGGGGATCCAGGTGCGCCGTGGGGGGCGCGACGCGGCGCCCCAACTCCTGCCGTACCCGATGAACGACTACGCCACTGGGCTGCTGGGGGCCTACTCCGTCGCGCTGGCCCTTAACGAACGCCAGCGCACCGGCCGGGGTCAATCGGTAGACGGCGGACTGGCCCTAACCGCCTGCCTGCTCCAGTCGCCCTACTTCCTGGACTACGACGGCTACAAGCGCTCCGAACCGGAAGGGCTGGATGTGCGCGGCTTCTCGGCTCTCTCGCGGCTGTACCGGGCCGCCGACGGCTGGCTCTACCTGCACTGCCCGGACAGCGCGGCCTGGGACGACCTGACACGCCTGCCCCAGTTTGCCCACCTGTCCGGCGATTCCCGGTTCAGCGACACCGAGACAAGGGAACGAAACGACGGAACTCTCGTTGAAGCCTTGTCGGCAGTATTCTCGTCAAAAGCCCGGCGTCACTGGGTTGACGCCCTGGCCCAGACCAACGCAAGCGTCATCGAAAACATTGCCATCCCGGATTTCCATGACGACCCACACGTCCGCAGCGCCGGCCTTATCGTGGGCCGGGAACATCCCGGGTTCGGGATGGCTGATCACCTGGGAGTGGTGCCACGGCTGTCGGGAACTCCCGCGAGGGTGGGCCGCCCGACGCCGGTGCTGGGCGCAGAGACCGACGAAATCCTCTCCGAAGCGGGCTACACCAGCGAGCAGATTGCTGCGCTGAAGTCCGTCGGCGCGGTAGTGCAGGCTGAGGGATAGATTTGCTCAGGGTCTTGTAGCTGTCCCCTCTACCTCCGGGGGAGGGCCAGGGTGGGGGCGTTCTCGATGGTGAGCGGAAGTGAGCGTACATTGCGCCAATCCAGGTTCACCCTCACCGCGACCTTCTCCCTCAAGAGGGAAGGAGAACAAGAGAGCCTGCGGGTTTTCTGTTTCGTGTGGCGGCAGATTCAGGAGCGTGGTAAACTAGGTTCTGTTGACATTACGCTGTTGCGGGTCATTCCGGGGAAATAGCGACGAAGAATCCTGGACTTATCACTCCGATTCAAGGCCATTAGTGCTTTCCTGCACTTGGAATGACATGAAATGGGCCTGCACATCGGTTACAAATGCAAATGTCAACACAACCTAGCCACATTCGGCGGCAAGGGGCAGTTGCTTTGCTGAACATATACAATACCCTCACGAAGCGGGTAGAAGAAATCGAACCGGCCGAGCCGGGCGTTATCCGTATGTACACCTGCGGGCCTACGGTGTACCGGGACGCCCACATCGGCAACCTGCGTACTTACATGATGGCCGACTGGATTCGACGCGCCTTGACGCATCATGGCCTCGAAGTTCAGCACGTCAAGAACATCACCGACGTCGGCCACATGAGGCAGGAGCTGGTGGAAACCGGCGGGGACAAGATGATCCTGGCCGCCCTTGCCGAAGGCAAGACGGTGCAGGAGATCGCCGAACTGTACGCCGGACGGTTCCACCGCGACGAGAAACGGCTGAACATCATGGAGGCCCATGTTTTCCCGTGGGCCAGCCATCACATCCCTGAGATGCTCTCCATCGTCGAGACGCTGGTAGGCAAAGGTCACGCCTATGAGCGGGGTGGCAACGTCTACTTCGATGTTCCCAGCTTCCTCGACTACGGCAAGCTCTCCCGCAACACCGGGACCGACCTGCTGGAAGGTGTCCGCGCCGAAGCCGACCCCCTGAAGCGCGACCCCCGCGACTTCACCCTTTGGAAGGCCGCCGAGCCGGGACGCGACGTGAAGTGGGATAGCCCGTGGGGGGATGGATTCCCCGGCTGGCATATCGAATGTTCCGCCATGGCCTCCAAGTACCTCGGGGAGTCCTTCGACATTCACACCGGCGGGGTGGACAACATCTTCCCGCACCACGAAGATGAAATCGCGCAGAGCGAGGCCGCCTTCGGCAGTCAGCACGTCCGCTACTGGGTTCATGCCCAGCACCTGCTCGCCGACGGCGCGAAGATGGCAAAGTCGTCGGGTAATGTCTTCCTGATTGAAGAGCTGATAGAGCGGGGATTCGACCCACTTTCCTTCCGCTACCTCTGCATGAACGTCCTCTATCGCCACCGCATGAACTTCACCTTCACCTCGCTGCGGGCGGCGGAGAAGGCTCTAACCAATCTGCGCCGTCGCGTCTGGCTGTGGAGCCGGGAAGCCGCGCAGTCGGCCAACGGATCGAGCCACGCCGGGAGCGAGGGCGCCGTCGAATTCCGCCGACGGTTCTGGGATGCCGTGGACGCTGATCTGGACCTTCCCCGCGCGCTGGCCATCACCTGGGAAATGGCCCGGTCCGAGTTATCCTCCCGCGACAAGCTGGCGCTGATTCTGGAATTCGACGAAATGTTTGGATTGGACCTGCATACTGCGCCGGTCGAAACCGAGGTCGGCGAGGAGGTCGCCGCCACATTGCGCGAGCGAGAATCGTTGCGGGTTCGGCGAACTTGGGAAACCGCCGACGCCATGCGCGCCCGCCTGTCTGCCGACGGCTACGTGGTGGAAGACGCGCTGGACGGCTCCCGCGTCCGTCCCAAGACAACCATGGAGCGCCGCTTGGACAGATGGGATTCCGTGTCGTCCTCTCGCGAAGTTTCTTCGCTCCTGCACGAGCCTTCGCAGTATGAGTTCACATTCATCCTGAACGCCTACGGCTATCCTGAAGATGTTAGGCGCTGCGTCAATGGTATGCTGCGACACTCCGAGGGACGCTCCGCCGAGGTAATCGTTATCGACAGCGGTTCTACCGACGGCACCGGCGAGATGCTGGAGGAGATGCGGCAGGAACACGAAAACCTGCGCGTCATCCATTGCGACCACGTAATCGGCGACGCCGCCAGCAAGAACATAGGCATCAAGCAGAGCTTGGGCAAGTACGTCATCATCGTGGACGGCTCTGCGGAGATTGTGGGCGACATACTGGGCCAGGTGGAGCAGCAACTCAGCGACCCCAGCGTAGGCATTTTCGGCCCCTACGGCCTGACCACCGACGATATGCAGCACTTCCACGAGGAGGTGGCCGCAGGTGAGGCCGACGCAATGCAGGCTTACTGCATGTCCTTCCGCCGCGAGGCGGTAAACACCGTTGGACTGATGCGCGAGGTATTCCGCTTTTACCGCAATCTCGACATTGATTACTGCTTCCAGTTCAAGGATAAGGGCTACCGGGTGGTGGCCGACTCGTCCCTGCCTCTGGTGCGTCACGAGCACCGCCAGTGGACGGAACTGGACGACAACCAGCGGGATGAACTCTCCCGCAAGAATTTCGGCCGTTTCCTCAAGCGCTGGGGCAACCGTCCTGACCTTCTCATCACCGCCGGGGCCAGGGGCTTTGGCAGCCAATTCCGCCACTGATTCGACGCGCGTTGTTCCCTCTTTCAGCCATATCACGCCGGATCCCGTGGAGTTAGCCGGCTTTGCCTGAATTGGCCGACAGGCTTCTGGCCGGAGAGCAACGCGCCCTCTCCCGCGTCATATCTATGCTGGAACGCGGCGACCCGGCTGCGGCAGACGTGATGCGTGACGTGGACGCCTGCACAGGCCGCGCCTATACCGTCGGCATTACCGGCCCGCCCGGCGCTGGCAAGAGCACCATCGTTGACCAGTTGACCCGCCTGCTGCGCGGACTCGACAAGCGGGTGGGTATCGTGGCTGTTGACCCCACCAGCCCTTTTAGTGGCGGTGCCCTGCTTGGCGACCGCATCAGAATGCAGCGACACTACCTGGACGCCGGCGTTTTCATCCGCAGCATCGCCACCCGCGGCCAGACCGGAGGGTTGCCCCGCATCGTCAAAGGCATCGCCCGGGCGCTGGACGCCGCGGGTTACGATGTGGTAATTGTCGAGACCGTCGGCGTGGGCCAAACCGAACTGGGCATCATGGGCGTGGCCGACACGGTTGTCGTCGCCTTGATTCCCGAAGCCGGGGATGCCATCCAGGCTCTCAAGGCCGGTGTGATGGAGATTGCCGACCTCTACGTGGTCAACAAGTCCGACCGCGACGGCGCCGACCAGATGGCCGCCTCGGTGACCGCCATGCTCCACATGTCGCTGACCACGCCGGAGTGGGTGCCGCCGGTAAAACTGACCGCCGCGCACACGGGTCGGGGCATTGAGGAGCTTTGGGGCAGCTTGGAACAGCATCGCTCCTACCTGCAAAGCAGCGGCAACCTGGAGAAGCGACGCGGCGAGCACCGGAGCCAGGAATTCCTGGAAGTGGTGGAGGAAGAGCTGGTGCGGCGCCTCCGCCGGATGGTGCAGACCGATCCGGCGCTGCTGGCCACGCTGGAGCAGGTGGCCGCGAGGGAGGCCGAGCCGTATTCCACCGCTCTGGAGTTTCTCGTCACCTCTTCCCTAAACCCCAATTTCCCCGCCACACCGCCACGTTAGCTGAGGCTTTGATTTGGTTCCCCTACCTCCGGGTCCCTCTCCCTCCGGGGTAGGGCCAGGGCGGGGAGTCCCCATAATTGAGGGAAAATTGTTTCTTCCCAGTGTTTTACCCTCGCGCCAGCCTCTATGGAAGGGAAGACAATTAAAAGCCCTCGCCTTCGGTTCTGACCTGATATGCCCCACCGGCATGGGGAATGCTATGCTGTAATCAGGTCGCTTGTGGTATTATCACGGCCCGATCCATTGGGGGCCGGATTCATACCTTCATCATGCGACAGGGAGGTGGTAAAGATGGACTTGAACATACAGGGCAGGAACATTGAGATTACCCGCTCTATGAAGGAGCATGTGGCCGCCAAGCTTTCCTCCCTCGACCGGCGTCTGCCGGCGATCACCCGGGCCGATGTGGAAATGGCCTCGGAGCGGACGCGCTCGCAGCAGGACCGGGTGGTGGTGCAGGTGTCGCTCAGCGTCGGCGGCGACCTGCTGCGCGCCCAGCGCCGTGCCGCCAACGCGCGGGCGGCCGTCAATGCCACTGTGGACGCCCTGGATCGGCAGGTCAACCGCTGGAAAGCCCAGACCTACCGCAGCGAGCGCCTTTCCCGCAACGCGCCGGACGCCGACCTGGTGGCCCGTGAACCTCTGCCCTCCGAGAACGGCGTCGCAGACGAGGAGGAGGTAGCCGACTCCACCGAAGACTTGGTGCGCATCAAGCGCTTCGACATGGAGCCGATGACCGTTGAAGCGGCCGCTCTCCAGATGCAGTACCTCGACCACAGCTTCTATATGTTCCTGGACGCCGAAACCGACCGCTACAGCGTCCTCTACCGCCGCGCCGACGCTAACTACGGCCTGATCCAGCCGACGGAGAGGTAGCGGAGAAGCAAGCAACCGGCGGTCAGTAAGGGGCGCAGAAACTGCGCCCCTTACTTCCTGTTGAAAGTCCGACCGAGGACGTTCCCGCTCGCAAAAAGAAGGCCGGGCATCAATCCCGGCCTTCTGGGTTATCGCAGCCCCACCGTCTGTTATCCCGACCCGTTCTGCCGGTCGCTATTGTCGTTGTCGCCGGTGTTGCTGCCCATGGACATGAAGTTGCCCAGCATTGAGGTGAACTCCATTGGGAAGATCCACTTGGTGGAGGGGGAATCACCCAGCGACTTGAGGGTTTCGAAGTATTGCAGGCTCATCGTGCGGCCATCGGCCCGGTTGGCCACCTGGTTGATGCGGTCTAGGGCCTCGCTGAAGCCAGTGGCGCGTAGGACGGCGGCCTGCTGCTCGCCCTCGGCCTGCAGGATCTCGGACTGGCGCTCGCCCTCGGCCTTCAGAATGGACGACTGCTTTTCGCCCTCGGCGCGGTTGATTTGCGACTGCCGCGCGCCCTCGGACTCGGTGATTTCTGCGGTCTTGATGGCCTCGGCGGATTTCTCACGCTCCATGGCCTGCTTCACTCCGGGGGGCGGGTCGATTTCGTTGATCTCGACCTGCGACACCTTGACGCCCCAACGCTCCGTAACCTCGTCCATCCGCACTTGCATGGAGTCGCGGATGCGCTCCCGCTCAGCCAGCGCGTCGGCCAGGGTAGTCGAGCCGATCACCGCCCTCAAAGTCGCGAAAGCAAGGTTGATCACCGCCAGCTCGAAGTTCTGCACCTCCAGCACGGCGCGGTGGGCCAAGTCTTCCACAATTCGGTAATAGATGACGAAGTCCATGTCCACCACCACGTTGTCCGCCGTGATGTACTTCTGGGTCGGCACCCGGGCCACCCGCTCCCGCAGGTCAATCTTGGTGCCATGGAAAACGAAGGGAATCAGAAGATGAAGCCCCGAACTCTTGGTGCCGGTAAACGTCCCGAATCGTTGCACGACCATCCGCTGGTATTGCTGCACCATGATGAGTCCAGCCGACATAATGTCCTCCTTCCGGTATGGGTCCGTGCGGTGTTGACTTTATGGTTCGTTCTCTTCCGGTGTCTCGCGGCGCGCGACGGTAAGCACCAGGCCGTCTATCCCGGTCACCCTCACCCGCTCCCCGGCGTCTATGTGGCTGCCGTCGGCACTCACGGCGGTCCAAGTATCGTTGGCTACGCGGACCGCGCCCCTGGGATCCAGCGCTTGGGTGACCGAGCCTGTCTTTCCGACCATGGAGTCCACAACGTCGGTTCGCCCTTCCCGGCGCGACCTTACCGCCTCTCTGGCCAAGTATATCACGCTGGCCCCCGTTGCTATGCCGACTGCGGCGATGAGCCAGCGGTTCACCGACAGTTGTGGCAACGTGGGAGAAGTGTCGCCGAATTGTGCAAATAGCAGCAGCCCGCCGATAATCAGGCTGACCGCCGAGGCGATGCCCAGGAACCCGAACCCGGCAACCACTACCTCAGCAGCGGCCAGCGCGATGGCCAGCAGAATCAGGGCCACCCCTGCCCAGTTGGCCGGCAGATTCCCCAATGCCACGAAGGCGAGAATCAGGCAGATGACGCCAACTATCCCCGGCACCAGCAGTCCGGGGTTGAACAACTCGATTACTATTCCCAACCCCCCGATGCTTAGCAGCAGGAACGAAACATTGGGATCGGAAAGGAATTCCAGCAGCGTTTCCAGCAGGTTCTTTTCCAGTTCGCGGGTGGGCAAGCCGCCGGTCTCCAGCGTCACGGGGCCCTGCGGAGTCTGAGCTGTAAGGCCGTGCAGTTGCGCCAGCAGGCCGTCCAGGTCTTCGGCGATGAAGTCCACCACGTTGCCGTCCACGGCCTCCTGCGCGCTGTAAGATGCGGCTTCACGGACGGTGGCCTCCAGCAATTCTGCGTTGCGGCCCCGCTCTTGGGCGATGCTGCGTATGAGGGCCGCGGCGTCGTTTTCTACCTTGCTGGCCAGTGTTTCGTCCAAGTCCTGGCCAGTGGATGAGACTGGGGTGGCCGCCCCAATGTTGGAGCCGGGAGACATCACCGCGAAGTTGGCCGCCGCGGTGATGAAAGTCCCGGCAGAACCGGCCCGCGCCCCGCGAGGGGAGACGTAGACAGCCGTCGGCAGGGGCGAATCCAGCAGCTGCTCCACAATGTCTCGCGTTGAGCTCAGAAGGCCGCCGGGAGTGTCGAGCCTTATGACTAGCAGCGACGCGCCGGTTAGCTGCGCTTCCTCCAGCGCGCGCGCGATGTATCGGTCCTTGACCGGGTTTATCACGCCGTCGACCGTGATGACCAAAACGTGCGGCCCAACCGGTTCCTGTGCCGCAACCTGACCAACCAGCGGCCCGGCCATCCCCAGCAACACCGCGAGGGCGGAGCACGCAAGAATGAAGCGCCGGAGTCGGACGTATTTTTTCATGGCGGAACTCGCTGATTCACCAGACCAACTGGCTGCACCCAAGTGGATGCCCGAAGTCTCTATGTCGATTATACGCCTGGTAGCTTGTCTCCCGATTCCTCTGGCGGAGACCTCGGTTTGTTCCATATCAATGACTCTTGAAGATTTATTCAAGAACTCCCTGCCCGGGAGGTTTAGAATCCGGTTGTACCCCTTAAACGTAAGAATTTAACATAAGAAAATCTATAAGCCTCCGGAGGGAGTTGTTGGCCATGAGGAAGCGGATTCTCCTTTCTTTTCCATGGGCGGTTGTATTTCTGACTCTTGGACTGTTGGCGCTATTCCTGACGGCTTGCAGTGGCTCGAATTCCGCCCAGGCGCGTCCGGGCGCGGATTCAACCTCCATGTTGAACCCGGCCCCTACCAGTACCCCGCGACCGAACGGGGAAGGTGGCGTAGAGGGGGCAACGCCGCTCCCGTCCGTGGCGACCATGACCGTGTCGAATCTGGAGACGCCTGCGCCTGAAGGTACCGTCCCGCAGCCGGTCGGACCTGCCGCCTCATCAGGTACGGCAACTTCTGAGGATGCTCTCCCTGAGGGCGTGGCCATCAGTTCTGAGCAAATAGTGGCAGCCTTCGAGGATGTCCTTCACGGCATATACAAAGAGGCCCTTACCTCTGTCGTATACATCCGCGTCGCCAAGCCGGTGAGCGATTCACTGAGGACGATCCCCGGAATACCCGATGACATCCTGTGGGGGGCGGGATCCGGATTCGTATGGGACAGTGAAGGCCACATAGTGACCAACCATCACGTCGTCGAGACATCGACGGGCGTAGCGGACGAAGTGACGGTTATTTTTGCCGACTCCAGGGAAGGAAAGGCGACCGTGGTCGGCAGCGACCCCCATTCCGATCTGGCCGTGATCAAGTTGGAGGATGGCGACTGGAATCTGCAGCCTGCGCCGCTGGGCGACAGCAGCCAGGTGCGAGTGGGCCAACTGTCGGTGGCGATTGGGGCGCCTTTCGGACAGGAGTTCACCATGACCTCCGGCATAGTAAGCGCCATAGGACGCAGCATCCAGGGTCAGGGCCAGTTCACCATTCCCGAAGTGATACAGACCGACTCGGCAATCAACCCCGGCAATTCCGGCGGGCCCTTGCTTGACCGGCTGGGACGGGTCATTGGCATCAACACCCAGATTCTCAGCAGCACCGGAAACTTCTCCGGTGTCGGGATGGCTGTGCCTGTCAACATCGCCCGCCGGGTGGTGCCGTCCTTGATTGACAATGGCGAGTTCAACTACCCTTGGCTGGGGGTCAGCATTCGTACGGTGAGCACTACCTACGGCGATGAAATTGACCTGCCCGAAGGCAGCAGAGGCGCGGTGGTTGCGTCCACCGTTAGCGGCAGCCCCGCAGACAAGGCCGGGTTGCGAGGCTCGGAGTCTACGGTCAAAATAAATGGTGTAAACTACCCTTTGGGCGGCGACATAATTGTTGCCATCGGTGGCTATGAAGTCGCCGGATCCAGCGAGCTCATTGCCCATTTGACCTACAATTACAGTCCGGGCGACGCAGTAATCTTTGCGGTGCTCCGAGACGGGCAGGCGGAAGAAATCGAGGTTACCCTGGGCCAGAGGCCGGAGCCCCAGGAATAGCGCATCCCGCGACAGGACTGGTAATTTGCCCAGCATAAGCGCCATCTACACGGCGGCGGTCAAGTCACTGGGGTTGGAGAGCCGAACCTCGGTGACGGTGGGGCCGTCAGGAATCGTGGAGGACCGCCGCTTTCACCTTGTCGACGGCGGTGGGCGGCTTCTGACACAACGCCAGCGCCCGCAGTTGGCACGGGTTTTCTCCGCCTATGACGCGGAATCCGATCGGCTGACGGTGACTTTCCCCGGCGGCGACGAAGTTTCTGGGAATATCGAACCCGGCGAGCCGGTGCGGACTCCAATCTGGGGCCGCCCGGTTCCCGGCAGGGTGGTCAAAGGAGGATGGAACGACGCGCTATCCCGCCTTTGCGGCGGCCCGGTGCGATTGGTCAAGACCGACGAGGCCGGACTATCCTTCGACGAATACCCCATATCGTTGCTTTCCCAAGCCTCGATAGACCTCTTGGAACAGCGAGCCAACAGGGCCAAGGAGTTCGAGGCCCGGCGCTTCCGCCCCAACTTTCTTCTCGAAGGATGCTCTCCCCACGAAGAGGATTCCTGGCTGGGTGGCGTCCTTGCCATCGGCCCGGAGTTGCGGCTTCGTCTGGCGGCGCCTGACCCGCGCTGCGCCATCACCACCGTAGACCCCGATACCGGCCAGCGCGACTTCGACACCCCCCGCCTCCTGCTAACCTACCGGCCCGCCGTCCGCGCGCCCTACTTCGGTGTGTACGGAGTGGTGGAGGCGCCGGGCGTGGTGACCGTGGGCGATGAAGTGGAGGTCGCCGTTCCGCCCCGGCGCCAGTAGCGCGCCTAACCTCGTGGAAGGTTTTGGAGGGTTTTGGAAGGTTTGACAGGATTGCGCCGCCCTATCTACACTCTTACGCAGCCCCGGACAGCCTGACACCTATAGAGGTCTGATGCCATGAAAGAGAATCGCGTCAAGCGCGTGATACGGGAAGGCGGGTTGGCCATCGTCAGCCACGTCGGCTTCGCCGACCCGGCGGTGGTGGAAATCATCGCCGCGGCCGGATTCGACGGGGCCTTCATCGACATGGAGCACTCCGTGTTCGATATGCAGACGGTGGGCGAGATGATTCGCGTGGCCGACCTATGCGGTGTCACCCCCATCGTGCGGGTGCCTGAAAACAACCCTAAGACCATCCTGCGGCTGCTGGACGCAGGGGCGCAGGGAATCCAGGTGCCACACATTGAAGGCGTGGAGGGGGCGAGGCGGGCCGTGGCCGCTGTGCGCTACCCGCCGGAAGGCGAGCGGGGTGGAGCAGGCAGCACCCGCGCCGCGGGCTACGGCTCCACTCCCTGGACGGAGCACATGAGGACCTCCAACGAAGAGATACTCCTGATTATAATGACTGAAGACAAGAGGGGTCTGGACGAACTCGAAGAAATCGCTGCCGTGGACGGCGTGGACATCATTTCACTGGGCCCCACAGACATTTCAACCGCCCTGGGTATGACCGATCCCAGCGACCCGCGGCTGCGCCAGACCTTCGTTGACCTGGCGGCGCGGATAAACTCCGTGGGCAAGGCCAAGGTCTACATCCCGGTTAACCATTCGTCGCTGCGTCTCACGCCGCAGGAGTTGTTGAGCATGGGCGTCAACTATACCTCGGTCGCCCCGGCCCCACCGACCATCGTGCTGAATTCGCTGCGGGAGTCGGCGGCGCTCATCCGCAAGGAGACTGCCAAGGTTGCGGCGGCTTAATCCCGCGAAACACAAGCGGTGGCGCGGGACGCAGTCGTAAGACCGAGCGTAGAAGCGGAGATTTTGACATAGCTACTCAAAGAGTCATCCCCAGAGTTTTGAGCGTACCCACCAATCGTGAGTATCTTGACGCGGCGGTGGAAGAATCGGCCCTCAACGAGGGTAGCAAGGAGTACCTGCAACTCAGGCGTCTGGTGGCCGAAAGAGGGTTGCTAAAACGTCAGTATTCCTACTACACTGTGAATATTTCCTTGGCGCTGTCCATGCTGGCCGCAGGGATTGCGGTCATTATCGCCTTTGACCAGCTATGGGTGCAGATGCTCAACGCCGTGTTCCTGGCGACAGTTTTTGCCCAGTTCGGCTTCATAGGCCACGACTCCGGACACCGCCAGATTTTCCGGTCCGCCCGCAACAACGACCTGGTTATGTTGCTGGCCGGGCTGGTCACCGGCATGACCCCCAGTTGGTGGCAGGACAAGCACAGCACCCACCACCGCAACCCAAATCAGCTCGACCTAGACGGCGACATTGAGGTCGCGGTGTTTGCCTTCACCGAAGAGCAGGCGCTCAAGACCCGAGGATTCCGGCGACTCTTGGTTAAATACCAAGCGATCCTCTTCTATCCCATGCTGTTGCTGACGTCGTTGAGTCTGCTGGGAGGTGGCCTGTCGTATCTGGTGCGCCGGCAGCAGGTGCGCTATCCCGTGGCCGAGGCAACGCTCGTTCTGGCAGGAATCGCGCTATACCTGGCAATACTGTTTGTATTCCTGCCCGCATGGCAGGCTGCGTTGTTCATCGTGGTGCATCGCGCCCTGGCCGGGCTGCACATGGGCTCGGTTTTCGCTCCCAACCACAAGGGTATGCCGGTGCTGGAACCAGACACCAAACTGGACTACATGCGGCAGCAGATAATTACCGCCCGCGATGTTCTGCCCAACCCGGTAATTGACTACGCCTACGGCGGGCTGAACTTCCAGATTGAGCACCACCTGTTCCCCAATATGCCCCGCAACCGCCTGAAAAACGCCCGCGAGGTGGTCAAGGCCTTTTGCTTCGAAAGAGGAATCCCATACCACGAGACGGGATTCTGGCAGTCCCAGCGGGAAATCCTGGGATATATGCACGAGGTCAGCGCTCCGTTGCGCCGGAAGCCCGCCAAGGTATAGCCGAGGTCAGAGTACAGCCGGAGACAGGGCATCGCACGCAAATGGCCCCTGAGGTGGCTACTGCTGCTGTTGCACGAAGCGCTGGTAGACCTCTTCCTCGGAAAGCGGGGCGGAGTGGAACCAGGCCTCTTCGATGGCGGAGTGCAGTTGCTCAAAGGCGGGCAGCACCTCATCCATCAGTTCCACCACCTCCTCGGACGTGGTGATTGGCTCGGCGGCTGAATCCATGAGTTCGATGGCCGCGCCGATGACCCTGATGACCTCCACGGGAGCTACGTGAGTTGCGTTGAACCGGGCGGCGACCAGGCAGCCCCTGAGAGAAGCGCTGCTGTCGCGGGTGAGCAGCGTATCGAGGGCGGTGTCGTCCGGGCCGACCACGACGCCCCGGATGCTGGCAGCCATTCCGAGGACAGTCTCCAAGTCAGGCTGACCGTCGGTCACATCCTGCTGCGACGCCCAACGCACCACTCGGGCGATGGTCTGGGCCCGCTCGATCCAGCGGCCCAGCCATACCAGGTTGTAAACGCGGGAGTCCGTAATCCAGCGGTTTGCGCCCAAGGCAATCGTCCTTGAATCGGTGCTCTCGGTCATCTGTCCCTCTCCGGTCTCTCAATGGGTATGACGGTGGCCCCGGCTTCGTTCTGCACTACGTAGGCCCGTCCCAGCAGTTCCAGCGCGTCCCCCAATGTTGGTTGAGCGCCGCCCAGTGTGACGTGGGAAATGGCCGCAATTTCTTCGGCCCCTCCCTTGGACAGGAAGGAGCCGGTGACGGGCGAAACATCGGTGTAATCCCGGCCCACACCCAACTTCACATAATCCATCGCCGGAGGCAGGATGAGCCCCCTGGTGGGGTCGGCGCCCAGCCAGCCACCGTCGGGATGGTAGACCTCCACCCATGAGTGAGTCTCGCCGGTCTGGCCGGTTATGAGGCCGCTGGCGTAGCGACAGGGAATCCTCAGGGCCCGGAGCATCCCCAGGGCCAGGTGGGTCTTGTCCTAGCAGACGCCCTCGCCTGCGGCCAGCACCTGATCGGCGGTGGTGCCGACCGAGGTCGTTCCGCGCCGATAGACGATGTTTTCGTACACCCACCGCACCACCTTGTTCACTGCAACCAACAGGTAGCCTTCACCCCCTGCAACTTCGGATGCCGCGGCTGAGACGGTATCCGGGTCTACAAGGGGCGACAAAGCGGTGTACTCGAAACTCTCGGGCAGTTCCCTGAGGCCTGCGATGAGGATGTCGTCTTCATCAGGAATTTCAGTGGAAAGGCTCACCCTTCCCGCTGCGGCTACTATGAAAGTGGAATGAGGTTCAATCACTCTGAGGCGCCGCACCTGGTTGCCGAAGCGGTCCTTGTAGTTCACGCCGCTGCCCGGTGGGATCGACCAGACCTGCGTTTCCTCGGCGATCTGCTCCTCACCGTCCCTGGGGATGATTCTGAGCTGGTTATCGTTGTGGATGACCGTGTCAGAGTAACCGTATCTGACCGCGTATATGAAGCTCGCGGGCAAGGTTTCTATCGGACTACCCACGTTGGTTTGCATAAGCCACCGGAAGAGTTGTTCGTGATTCTGCTGCCGAACTGGGCCACCCTGGTCAGACCGCCGGGGAATACGGAAACGCTGCCGTCTCCGCTCTGGACGGCGAACACCCGGAGGTCGATGTGGTGGGGGGCCATGCTGCCAGTATCCTCATTAAAGACCAAGTGCTGGGGAAAATCCAATGTCTCCTGGGCTATAAACATGAGTGGATTTTGCAGAATGTTGTTGGCGACCCGGGCCTTGTAGGCCGGTCCGAGGTCCGGCATGACGAATACGCCCAGGCCGCCGTAGCCCTGCCGGGTCTTGATGACCAGGTCTTCCAGGTTCTCCAGCACATAGCGCCTGCTTTCGGCTTCAGCCAGGTTGTAGCTGAGGGCCTGCTCCAACACCGGCGCCTCGCCCAAGTACCGCTCAATCATCTGAGGCACCCAGAGGAACACCAGCTTGTCATCGGCGGCGCCGGTGCCGATGCCGTTGACCAGAGCCACCTTGCCGTCCAGATAGGCCTGGCGCAGTCCGGGGACGAACAGGTCCAAATCTTCCACCCGGCGGTAAATTACGTCTACCGGAACGTCCTGGTCCAGCGTCCGGGCATACACCCGCCCGTCATGGCCAACGTACAGGTCCGGCCCCTCCACCAGAGGAATCCCCAGCAGGTCGGACAGGTAGCGATGCTTAAAAAATGCGGAGCCGTATTTCCCGTCGGTAAGCAGCACGCATACCGGGTCAGGGTTGTCGGTCAGGGAGTGGAACATACTCATATAGGCGTCGCGGATGTCGTAGGGCAGTATGTCGTATCCCTCGGAAAACTCAGGGAAGAACTCCGCCGCCATCGCCACGGATTTCAGTTGATAGGAAATGCCGGACGGGATGCGCAGGTTGTCTTCCAGGACCACATAGCGGCCATCTCCCAGATGCACCAGGTCGATGCCATAGATGTGAACGAAAACATCCTTGGGAGGGCGGAATCCCTGGGCTTCGGGGTAGAAATACTGGGAGGTGTAAATCACTTCATCGGGCACCACGTCCTGCTCGTCGTTGTACAGGTCAGCCAGGAAGCGGTTGATGGCGCGAATACGTTGCGAGACGCCCGCGGCAATGGTCTCCCAGTGCTCCAGCGGAATCACCCGGGGCATGAAGTCGGTGGGCATGGGCCGGTAGCTGCCAGGGTCGAGATAGAAAGTGACGGCATCCAGGTCCACCCGCCGGCGTGCGCTGCTCCACCGTGCAGCGATAGTCTACGGCCCTACCGCTTTAGTAGCCGCCGACAGCGCAGCGTAGTGTGGCCTGAGGCGTCCGTCGGAGTCGTGCCACTCGTTGTAGAATTCGACCGCTCTTGAAGAGGCGAAAGTGGCCAAAGTGCTATTCCTTCCGGGTTGCGATTTCGTTGCATTTTCCGTCTCTGACCGTTCCGATTTTAAATGAAAAATGTTACAGAGGCATTAACTGCGGTCTTTGATCACAGCAACATTATTCTTGGTTCCATGTTCAATTACTGATGTGGTAGTTTTCTTAGATGCGAGATTACTCCGAAAATTGCGATTGATAGCAATGAGGAGTGAAAGCATGGTGCTAAAGGACGTGAACGCGGAGTCTTTGACGGTATACGCCCGCGCTATGCAGGCAGAGGTGGTGGCCAGACTGGACGCCAGCGACTGGCGCGACGGGCCGAGAAGGTCTGGTGCGCCACCCGCGCGGACGAAAATCGAGGGATAGATAAGAGGCCGCCCCAATTGGGACGGCCTCTGCATCATAGGGCATTGAATATTGAAGGCTATCGAAGGCCGTAGGTTATCTGAAGTCCGACCGCCACTTCGACCTGCGGTTCAGCATCGAAAGGAACCAGAGAGGGATAGGGCGTCGACGCTTGAGCGCCACAGGAGTGTGAGTCGAAGCCGGACAGTCCGTACACCGAGATGCCAAGCGGGTATTCAAGGGCGCCCGTCACACCATCCCGCTCCACTCCCAGAGCTTCGGCCAGGTCGTCGGCTGCTCTTTCCGCCCTGGGGATGGCCTCGCGGCGGGCCAAAGATAGAGCGGTCTCGCAATTCTCCTCGGTCAAGCTGTAAGTGACGCCGTAGGATTCGTAGCGCCTAATCACCGACTCCACTGCGTCAAGAATCTGCTCCTTCTTCTCGTCCAACTCATCCAGGGCGAATTCCACGGAAATGTTGGAGGGGCCGTATGGTACCAGATGATCGAATTCAACAGATTCTTCGGATATGCCAATTTCCGCCAAATTCTCTCTGATTTGTTGGCGATCCTCGTCGGTCATCTGATCCTGGCCGCCGGAAGAGCTGTAGACTCGCTCCGGGGTTATCACCAAGTAAGCTTCATCTGCGGCGACGGTCACCAAGCCTATGGCAGAAACCGTTAGCCCGCCCTCGGTAGGGATGGTTTGGGGATTGACGGATGAGTCGATGCCGGTGCTACTGCTGAAACCGCCCAACCGCAACAGCGAGCTTGACGATGACGACGGCAAGGCAATTGACCGGGAACTTATGACTTTCAGGGAGTCGTTTTCCGGTTCCCGCACCGACCGAGCGACCCCTTGGGGCGTGGCGGTGGCTGCCGCGCGGGACGTAGGCGTAGCTGCCGGGGCCGCTTCCGACGCAGACGCCGCCACGGATCTTTCCGTCGGAAGAGGCGTTGCCGCAGGCGCTTCAGGAGGCAGGGTTGCGCCCGGCGCAACAGTTGAAGACGGCGCGGCGGTATCCTGGCCGCAGGCCACCGCCGCCGTTGCAATGAGGGCGACTAACGCTGCCAGCATCAAACGAATGACATGGCTCACAACTACCTCCTGGCCTGCGGCATCATTTCGGGTTATAGAAGCTGGGCTAGTCGGGATCCAGCTCGGCGAAGCGGGGCATGACCTCTTTCGAGAACAGGTTCATGGACTTTTCCCAGTTCTTCTGGTTCTCGATGTTGTCGTAGACGAGGGTGAGCAGAGTGCCGAAACCGCCGCACATCTCGTACAGGCTGAGCAGCCGCTTCTCCACGGTGTCGGGGGAGCCGACCAGCCAGACATGCTCGGCCATGTACTCAGGGGTGACGGCCTCGTCGGGCACGCTGGAATCGTGCTTGATGACGTGGGTCAGGCCGAAGGCCGAGAACAGCGGCAGCAGATAGTCGCCCCAGACGCGGCCCAGCATTCCGTTTACCGCGCCATCCATGGCCTCGTCGTCGGAGTCCGCCACCCACACGTCGCGGGTGATGCGCCAGTCGGAGCGCAGGGGCGTCCGTCCGCTGCGGGCGGCGCCCTCCACGATGGCGTCCCAGTGGCTGATAACGTAGTCGTGGTTGAACGCCAGGCTCATGGGGATGAATCCACGCTCTCCGGCAATCTTCAGTGTCTCTGAACCAATGCTCACCGAGGCGACGCCGATGGGCGGGTGGGGCTTCTGGTAGGGTTTGATGAAGAAGCGAAGCGTGTCCAGCATCGGTTCCGGGTAGTTCACGTCCCAGAAGTCGCCCTTGTACTCGAAGGGCTCCTCGCTCTCCCACAGCTTCAAAATGATGTCTATGGCCTCGCGGGTCATGCGTCGGTGCTGGCCGTTCATGCCGTCCACGTCGAACAGCCGGTAGTCGGTGGGTAGTCCGCTGGAGCCGATGCCAAACATGAACCGGCCTTGGGCCATGTGGTCAAGGTAGGCCACTCGGCAGGCCAACTCCGCAGGGTGATGGTAGGGAAGCAAGTGGACGCCGGTACACAGTTTGATGTTCTTGGTGCGCATCAGCGCCTGAGCAATCATCAGGTCGGGAGCGGGAATCGGCTCCCACGGGGAGGTAAAATGCTCGCCGATCCAAGCCTCGGAGAACCCAAGCTCATCGGCCATTTGCAAACAGTCCAGGTCCCACTGGTGGGCGGCGTACAACTCGCGCTCCGGTGGATGCGATGGCATCATAAACATTCCGTACTTCATCGGTCCTCCGTTCTGCCTGGTTTTTCCTCTGCCTGGTTTTTCCCGTTGTGACAGCGAATCAAGCCGGAGCATCGCCCGACCGTCGCCGAAGCCTAATTTATCACGTTAGCCGCAGGTTGGGAAATGTCGAAACCAGTGAGGAATGGCGATGGCGACTCTTGCGCGGGAGGTTATTATTGATTATGATAACTTGTCTGAAACAGTATGGAAATTATCACTGGTGGCGGCGCGGATGGCGTTGCTCCGGCGTTCTTGGAGGCAGTCCGCTGTATTTCGTGGCGAAGACAGAACCGGCGCCTGAAGGGAGGCCAAGGTGAGGCCGCGCGGTGTCTTCTACGGCTGGTGGCTGACCGCCATTGCCGGCGTGGTTATGGCGCTGACATCGGTGCCGGTATTTCATGCCAATGCAGTGTGGGTGGTGGCCATCCAGTCCACCTTTCCTGAGTGGTCCAGGTTCCAGCTTAGCCTCGCCCTGACCATGACCCGTGTCGAAGGCGGGCTCTTTGGAGTGCTGGAAGGTTATCTGGCTGACCGCTTCGGGGCTCGGCGCATGGTGATGGTCGGATTGCTGGCCCTCGCGGGCGCCTTTGTCTTTTTTGCCTTCACTCAGAACTTCTGGTGGTTCCTTGCGGCGTTTGTCCTGCTGTCCATGGGTCAAGGTCTGGGTGGTTGGGTGCCTCTTATGACGCTGATGAACCACTGGTTCGTGCGCCGCCGCGCCATTGCCATGGGCGTCGTGATGGTGGGCATGGGCATTGGTGCAATGATCTTCGTGCCGGCCATCGCCTGGGCCATTGACCCGGATGCGGGGCGGTTGAACTGGTTTGCCTCCCTTCCTTGGGATGCGGTGCCACCGGAAGGAAGGCTGGGGTGGCGCAGTACCGGCCTGCTAATTGCCGCCATCATCTTCGTCTGCGCTTTGATTTTGCCCCGGTTTATCTACAGCAGACCAGAAGACCGGGGATTGAGCCCGGATGGCGACTCAGCGTCAGCGGCGCGCGCTTCGGGCGGACAGGCCGCAGTGGCGGCAGCCAGCGAAGAGGTGGGATTCACCGTACGGCAGGCACTGCGGACTCAAGCCTTCTGGTGCATTTCCTTCGGCCACGGTCTGGGGTCGATGATTATTCTTGCCATCATGTCCCAGCTTGGACTCCTGATGAAGGACTTGGGCTATGGCGTTCAGACCACCGCTTGGGTGGTAACTGTCTACACCGCGGTATCCATCGTGTTTCAGTTGGCCGGCGGCTACATCGGGGACCGGATTCCCAAGAACGTGGCTCTGTTCGCCTTCACAGGATTGCAGGCCGGGGCCGTGGTCATCCTGGTTCTTGCGCCTTCATTGGAGATGATTTTCGTCTTCGCCATCTTGTTCGGCGCGGGGTTCGGTGGACGAACTCCGCTGACTACGGCCATCAGGGGGGACTATTTCGGACGCGCCTCCTTTGGAAAGATATTGGGGGTTTCCACCCTGCCAATGAATGCCATGCTTTTGGTGGCCGGCCCGATGGCCGGGTATATGCGGGACAAGTTGGGCGACTACGACCTGGCCTTCCTGTCACTGGCCGGGCTGAACGCCATTGGCGCCGTGCTGTTCCTGATTGCCCGGAAACCGCGACTTCCCGCCGCCGCTCCCGCGACCGCTTCCATGACCCCCGCCACCGCGGGCGACTCCTAGAAAGCGCTTAAGCCTACGCCCCACCGTTTCCTAATTCAACCTGTCTTAATACTGCCCGCGCCCATGGACCGTTTATGAGCATCGCCCGCCCCGGTTTTTCACGGCGCTTCTTCTATGGCTGGACGCTGGTCGGGGTGTCCGCCTTCATCATGGTAATCGGCACCGTGCCGCTGTTCCAGGGCATGACCGCCTGGTTCGTCGTGTTGGAGCGGGAATTCTCTTGGTCTCGCACTCAGCTTTCCATCGCCTTCTCCCTCAGCCGGGTCGAAGGCTCTATTATGGGCCCCATCAGCGGCTACCTGATAGAGAAACTTGGCTCGCGGCGGATGGTGCTTATCGGGCTGGTGGTTGCCGGAGGCGGATTCGTGATTATGAGCCGGATGACCGACATCTGGCACTTCTACGTGGCGTTCGTCGTGATGAGCATGGGGGTCGGTCTCGGCACCTGGATGCCGATGATGACGGTGCTGAACAACTGGTTCGCCCGCAACCGCTCCACGGCAATGGCCCTTTCGATGGAAGGGTTCTTGGTGGGCGGTATGGTGCTGGTGCCGCTGCTGGCCTTCGCTATCGACCCCGACGCTGTGGGCCGCCCCGGATGGCGCAACACCGCGCTGGCCATCGGCCTATTCCTGGTGGTCGTGGCGTTTCCTGTGTCCAGGCTCGTTCGCAACGCTCCTGAACCCTACGGGCAGTATCCCGATGGCGAGGCGACGGCCCGTCCCAGGAGGGCCGCTGCTGCAACATCCGGTGGGGACGACGACGAGCCGGACTTCACTTGGCAGGAAGCGGTCAGAACCAGGAGCTTCTGGCTGATAACGATGGGACACGCCTGTTCGTCCATCGTCATCGTAACCATAACGGTGCACTTGGGGCCGATGCTGGACGACCGGGGATTTTCGCTGCAAACTGTTGGGTGGGTTGTGGGGGCCTATACCGGAGTGGCCGCGATATTTACGCTGCTTGGCGGATATGTTGGAGACAGGCTGCCGATGCGGTTTGCGCTGTTCGGTTTCTCGGCAGTGCAGTCCGGCGCGGTGCTGGTGCTGTTGCTGGCCGATACGGCTCCCATGGTGTTCCTGTTCGCGGCGCTGATGGGCGTCGGTTTTGGTGGCCGCAACCCGCTGACCACCGCCATCCGTGGCGTTTACTTCGGGCGCAAGGCCTTTGCCAGCATTACGGGAATGTCCATGATCCCTATGAACGTGATGCTGCTGGCCGCGCCGCTATTCGCAGGGATAATGTTCGACGCCACCCAGAGCTATGCTGTCCCCATGGTGGTGGTGGCCATAGTCAGCCTCGCCGGGTCCACCTTGTTTCTGTTTCTGGGCAGCCCGGAAGCCGCCGCAGATACTCGACGCAGACGCGCCGCGGCCCAAGCCAGCCCGGCGGACTAACCGCACCAAAAAGGAATCGGCCTCCGAAGAGACCGATTCGGACAATGCTCAAGGCTCCGGTACGGCCTACCCTACGCTCTTCTCCAGAAGTTCCCTGATTTCGACGACAGTCGCCGCGATCCAATCGTCGGCCTTAGCGGCGGTGCGAGAGCGGCGCTCGCGCCCAAAGGCCTGATCGTCGATGTCGGGGTTCTCCGCGCGGATGTCGCGCTCTATCTGAGGCATTTCCAACTCAGCGATTTCGGGTCGCTCAATCCAGTGGCAGATGTAGTCGTGGTCGCCGGTGTAGAAGACGGCGACGGGAATGGACATCCACTGTCCTTCTTTCAGGTACTCGTTCATGATGTCATGGTGCGAGTCGCGGGGGAAGATTCGCATCTCCATGCCCGCCGCCTCGCAGATGCGGGCCAGCACCGGCAGCCCTCTAATCACGTCGCCGCACCAGTCCTCGCCCAGCACCAGCATTTTCTTTGGGCCGTTGTTGCGGGCAGTTAGCTCTTTGAGGGCCCGGACGTCGTCCTCTGATAGAATGCTGCTCTCGTAGAAGCCCTCGAAGCGGGCCTTGTTGACCTTGATCTCGTTCATATAGGCCAAGTAATCGAACCCCTGCGAGTAACGCTCCGGGGTCACCACGCTGGTCTCTCTCGCCATATCGCCCCCGTCATGTATGGTTTGGTTTACTGAAAATGGATGGAGCGGGCACACGGCCCGTCGTCAGCCGATTTCTCAACCGGTCATGCCCTTGTAGCCCACCTCCACCTTGCCGTCGGGGTGGATGATGATGGGCACGGTGTCGGCGTAGTCCAGGGCCTCGTCCAGGGTGTCCTGGCTCTGGTCCACCCTTCGTTCTTCGTACTTGATGCCCTCTCGCTTCCAAGCGGCGCGCAGCGCGTCGCAGGCAGGGCAAACGGTGAGGGTATACACGATTGGTATGTCGGCCATCGGGGCCTCCTTCGACAAGATCGGTATGAACCCGGCTCAGGGTGAACCTTTGCCGGGCGCGGCCTTGCCGTCAGCCGCCATTGTCCGCCAATTCTACAACGCTGCGAGTCCCGACGCCAACCTCTGATCCGGCCGGTGCGATTGCCGCCAAGGAAGCCGGCGGGCTATAATTACGCCGCCGTAGGCCCGCTTCCGGCGGTTCGACGAGCCACCAATTATGCCGCCCGGCACACCGCGGGCCCGCTGCCCGGCGCTGGGTATGGAGGAGCAATGTTCACCCTGTTCGTGACCGTAAAAATCAAGGAAGGACATCGCGACGAATTCATCGCAGCCACCAAGGGCGATGCCGAAGGATCCAACACCGCCGAACCCGGCTGTCTGCGGTTCGACGTGCTGGCAGACAATAACGACCCCAACACCGTCTACCTGTATGAAGTCTACGAAAACCGCGACGCTTGGGAGACCGCCCACCGCGGGATGCCACACTACAGCCAGTGGCGGGAGACCGTAGGCGACTGGTTCGACGGCGACCCGCAGCGCATCGAGACCACGACGCTCTTCCGCCGCGAGGACTTCGTTTAGCCTGAGTCCCCTTATTCGTAGCCGCCCATCCTTAGCAAACCGGAAGAGCAAACCGGAAGTTGGGCGGCTACGCGTGGGTCCTGTCGCTTTAGCCCTCTCGTTTCTGAGGGGGTTTTTGGTGTTTAGGCCAGTCGCTGCAACACGTTGCGGAGGGCCGCCACGAAAGCGGCTACCTCCGGTTCGGCGATGGCGGTGGAGACGGCTCCCACGAGGTTGGGGGCCATCAGGATGCCCTCGTTCAGGAGCCCCAGGAACACATCGTGCCGGAAGGCGGAGTCGGACTTCGCGATGTCGCGGTAGCCAACCAGCGTCTCGTCCGAAAAGTGGATGCCGAATAGCGAGCCAAGCCCGGTGACCTGCACCGGAACTTCCAGTTCCCGGCCGACTTCTCGCAGCCCGTGACGCAGATACTCGGTGACCTCAGCCAGACGGCGATAGACCTCCGGTGTTAGCTGCTCCAAGGTTACGGCTCCGGCCAGCATGGTGACCGGGTTGGCGTTGAAGGTGCCGGCGTGGGCCACTCGAGGGCCTGATGTGGGGTCGTACAGGCCCATAATCTCGTGGCGTCCCCCAAAGGCGCCGACGGCGAACCCGCCCCCGATGATCTTACCCAGCGAGGTCATGTCGGGGGTGATTTCGTAGTATTCCTGCGCGCCGCCGGGTGCAATGCGGAAGCTGATCACTTCGTCAAAAATCAGAATTGCGCCGTTCTCGGTGGCGAACTCGCGGAGCATGGCGAGGAACTCGTGGGTGGCGGGCAGCATTCCCACCGACCCCAGCATCGGCTCGACTATGACCGCGGCCAGTTGGTCTTTGTGCTGCTCCAGTATCTCCCGGGCCGGGCCCGTTTCGTTAAAGGGGATCACCACTACCGAGTCCAGCACGCCGTCGGCCAGGCCCTCGGTGGCGGGCAGGGCGTCGGGGCGCTGGCGCTCGCCTGCCTTGCTGGGATCGACGCGCACACTGACGCTCACTACGTCGTGGCTGCCGTGGTAACCGCCCTCAGCCTTGGCGATGAGGTTGCGTCCGGTGAAGGCGCGTGCGGCCCGGACGGTGTTGAGGGTCGCCTCGGTGCCGGAGTTGGTGAACCGCACCAGCTCGAAGCTGGGGATGCGCTCGCACAGCAACCGGGCAAGCCGCACCTGCTGTCGGTTGGGCGCGTTGTACACCACCCCCAGCTCCAACTGCGCGCGAACCGCCTCGGTAACCGGCTCCGGCGCGTGACCCAGGATCAGCGTGGTCATTGTGCCAATAAAGTCCAGCCGGTCCGTGCCGTCGGCATCCATCACATGGGCCCCGGAGGCCCGCTCAACGAAGATGGGGTAGGGTGGCCAGAAGATAGAGTTCCTGCTGTCCCCTCCGGGCAGGTACTCCTTTGCCTCTTCCCATGCCGCCCGTGACTTGGGGGTGAGCTCCTGGTAGCGCTCCAGTTCGGTGCTCATCGGTGTACCTCCGGCCATGTTACAGATGTGGGATTCCGGCTAGGCCGTAGCGGGAATGGGAGCGCCGGGGAAGTAGATGCGTCTCAGCGCGCCGCTGCCGAAACTCAAGATAACGACGCCGAGGAACAACAGCCCTCCCGCCGCCATAACGACAGGGGCGGTGAAGACGTCGGAGATGGCTGCGTTAATCATGTTGGTAACGGCCATGCTGCCGCCGATGTGAACGGAGTAAACCCCGGCAACCCTGCCTCTCACTTCATCATCGACAAGGGTCTGGATGATGGTGTGGCTGATTGTCATGAATCCGGCCTGGGTAGCTCCGATAAATACCGTGGCGAGTATCGAAACCTCGCGCACCGTGGACAAGGCCAGCAGTATCGGAGCGGTGCCGCTCAGTAGCGCGAAAATCAGGAAGAAGCGGCCTCTTGTCGCCGTGTTGCGCACTCCAGCAAGGAAAATGCACGAAATGAGCGCCCCGCCGCCCACTCCGCCGAGGAGATAACTCACCCCCACTGAGCCAGCTCCCAGCTTGTCCTCGGAAATGGCCGGCAGGATCGCCTCGTAGGACATGGTAAAGGCGCAGTGTGCCAGTACCAGCAATACCATCGCCAGGATCGGGGGCCGCGCATAGACGTACTCGAACCCAGCCAGCATATTGCGCCAGAAGCCCCGGGAAGAGTCCATCTTTCCGGTTGACCGGGTGCCGATTCGCGAAACCTGCACCAAGCCGACGAGATAGAAGGCGCTGCAAAGCCAGAAGGCGGCCTCAATATTGACATAACCTAGAAACGGGAGGATTGCCAGCGCACCGACCATCCGCGAACCTTGCTGTGTCGCCTGGTTCAGAGCCAGGGCGTTGAGTAGGTGCTCGCGCGGCACCAGGTTGGGGATCAGCGCGGTCGCCACCGTCATCTGGCTGGCCCGGAGGGTCCCGTTGAACAGGGCTAGGAACATCAGCATCCAAGGGCCTGCCATGTCGTTCATCACCAGCAGGGCCAGGACGATGTTGTGTGCCAGGTTGAGGGCGAATATCAGTTTCAAAAGTGTCTGGCGGTCGAAGAGGTCGGCCAGGTATCCAACAATTGGCGTGGAAAACACTCGCGGAAACATCGCGGCGAATGTGATGATGCCCACCCAGGTGGACTCTCCGGTTATCTCCCAGGCCAGCCAGCCGCGAGCGACAATTAACGCCCAGGCCGCCGCTCCCGAACAGGTGGTGGCAATCCACATCGTCCGGTAGTCGGAATATTTCAGCCCTAGAAGAAAACGGTCTCTGATTGCCGCCAGATAAGAGCTCAAATGCCGCTCCGTAGGCCATTGTCTAGTCCGCTAACCGACGGCGCATTATAGCAGTATGCGGGAGAGGACGACGAGAAAGGATTCAGGAGCGGCTCCACAACTAGCGCGACGGGCGTCGCGGGTTGCGGAATACATCGGCCAGCGGTATTTCCAACCTGGGAAGCAACGGGGTGGTGAGAGTGTCAGAAACCCCCAGCGCCGCCCATTCGTCGTACACGCCTTCGCACAGTTCCAGCAAGGTCGCCGCATTAGTTTCAGGGTCGAAAATCCGGCATTTAGGCACACCCGCCCCAGCGCATAATTGCCGCTTGCGAACGAGGTCGCGGCATAAGGCACAACTCTCCTTCGTGCAATTCCATGTTCCTACGGACTTCCTTGCCGGGCAGCTCCAAGAACCCGTCAATGGAGAGGAGTATTCCGGCGCGTGGTTTCAGAGTGGCCATCAGCAATACATCCGGTTAGGGAGCATCATAATGCCCCGACACTCCGTATTCACTCCGCCTTTGGCTTGGCCACCGCTCCAGGGGCGCTTGACGCCCCTTCGCTTGCGTCTCTACAATCGCCCTGGCCATATTTACCGGGATGCGATGATATTTTGCCTGTGAATCCACCCCAAGAGGGCACCCTCCTGCCTCCGTACCGAGTCCTCGATTTGAGCGGCCCGGAGGCGGTGTTCTGCGGCAAACTGCTGGCCGACTACGGGGCCGACGTGGTGCGGGTGGAACCTCCCGGCGGCGACTCATCCCGCGCCCGGGCGCCGTTTGTTGGGGACGAAGAGGGACCGGAACGCAGCCTATACTTCCTCTTCTACAACACCAACAAGCGGTCCATAACTCTCGATTTGGAATCAGAGCGGGGGCGGGAGTTATTCCGGCGTTTGGTGGCTCAGGCAGACGTGATTGTGGAGAGCTTTCCTGTCGGATTCATGGAGTCGCTGGGGTTGGGATACGATGCTTTGCGCCTGATCAATCCCGGCATCGTGATGGCGTCGGTAACGCCCTTCGGCCAGACCGGGCCGTGGAAGGACTACAAGTCGTCCGACCTGATTGCCCTCGCCGCAAGCGGGTTCATGCAAATCACCGGCGAACCCGACGGGCCACCGATGCGGCAGGGCAACGACCAGTCGCACTTTCCCGGAGCGCAATTCGCCGCCGCGTCCATCCTGGCGGCCCTGTATCACCGCGACTTTGGCAATGGCGAGGGACAGCACATCGACGTG
Organism: Dehalococcoidia bacterium; assembly: GCA_965226875.1. Taxonomy (GTDB): domain Bacteria; phylum Chloroflexota; class Dehalococcoidia; order Lucifugimonadales; family UBA3495; genus VXOI01. The sequence continues at coordinate 1,619,427 of OZ245439.1, forward strand.
TCGTTGCAGGAAGCGCTGATCACCTACTACACCGACGCGCATCCCGCCCTCGCCTGGAAGCTGCTGGGCCAGAACGTAACCCGCGTCGGGGCCACTTCGACGCTGGTGATTCCGCTGGGGGCCTACCCCAGCGCCGACGGCTGGATTTCCGCCGGCATTATCACGCCCCGCGAGTGGGATGCGCTGGCCGAGTGGATTTACGAAGTCACCAGCAACGAGGAAGTGCTGAACGACGCCTATCGCGGCGGCAACCAGGACCGGGCGCCCTACAACGACATAATCACCGCGCTGGTCATAGACTTCACCACCCGCTACACCAGCGAGTACCTGTTCCATGAGGGCCAACGCCGCAACTTGGTGTTCATCCCGGTCAACACAGTCTCCGACCTGCTGGCCGATCCGCAACTGGAGGCCAGCAACTTCTGGTTCGGCCTCGACCATCCGGAGACCGGAGCGCTCCAATATCCGCTGGGCGTGTTTGACAGCGAGGATGTCTCGCCCGCCACCAATCCCGCGCCCGCCCTGGGCCAGGACAACGAAGCCATTTACGGCGGCGAGCTGGGGCTGTCCGCCGAGGATATGGAGTCTCTTCGGCGCGAAGGAGTGATTTAAGGAGTGGGCCATAGTTCCCTCTCCCTCTGAGAGGGGGTTATGGTGAGGGCGTACCCGTAGTCTCGGAACTAACCGAACTGGCGGCAGGAAAGTCAATGAACAACAGAGCCCTGCAGGGCATCCGGGTGCTGGAGTTGGGGCCTTACGTGGCCTTGCCCCTGACCGGGCGCATCCTGGCCTCCCTAGGCGCCGAGGTCATCAAGGTCGAGACCAACAAGGTGCTGGACGAGATGGCGTTTATCCCCGCATGGTCGAGGGGAGCGGGTCAGCCCGACTTCCAGCGAGCTAAGAAACGGGTGTCCATCGACGTGCGCACGGAGGGCGGGTTGGAGGTGTTTCGGGAACTGGTCAAGGTCAGCGACGTGTTCATGACCAACTTCCGGCGCAACATCCTCGACCGATGGGGCATAGACTTCCCGGCGGTGAGGGAACTTCGGCCCGACATAATCCTGATGTGGCAGACGGGGCTGGGCGGCATCGGCCCCTACTACACCTACAAATCCTACGGCATCCTGGTGCAGCACATGGGTGGCGTGTCCCTGATGACTGGCGTTGAGGGCGATCCGCCATCCGCCATAAACACGTCCTACTCCGACTACCACACCGGCGTGTTCCAGCCGTCGGCCATCATCGGCGCGCTGATGCGGCGACGGATGACCGGTCAGCCGGTCACCATGGAGTCCTCGATCTTCAAGTCCGGCGCGGTAACCGCCGGGCCTGCCATCCTCGACTTCCAAGCCAGCGGGCGGATGCCGCAGCGCATAGCCAACCGCAGTACCGAAAGCGCCCCCCAAGGCGTTTATCAATGCCAGGGTGATGACCGTTGGTGCGCCATCGCGGTGCAGAACGAAGAGCAGTGGACCGGGTTCTGCCGCGTCCTGGGCAACCCCGACTGGTGCGATGAGCCTGACTTCACCACCGTCGGGGGCAGGCTGGCCAGCCAGGACAGGCTGGATGCGCTCATCAGCGAGTGGACGCAGCAGCAGACAGCGGACGACGTGATGGAGCGGATGCAAGCCCAAGGCGTCCCGGCCAGCATTGTTTCGCAGGGCGATGACCTGTACGCCAGCGCCCATTTGAAGGCGCGCGATTTCTACCGCCCCTCTCCCTACTACGTGGCCGAACGGGGTACCCCGGCCTGGGAATGGGAGAAGCGCGACAGTCTGGCGTGGACTACGCCGGCGAGGCTCTCGGAAACGCCGATGGAGTTCGGGCATTACAGCAATGTTGGCGAGGACAACGACTATGTGTTCCGTGAAGTGCTGGGTATGCCTGAGTCCGAGATTAAATCGCTCATGGAAAGCGGGGCCCTTTACTGAACGGTGAATCGCCGGGAGACGCCCTCACCCTAACCCTCTCCCAGAGGGAGAGGGGACTTTCTTTCCGGGATATTTGAAATGGTTGATTACAGCGGCTACCAGGACCTCCTGATCGAAAAGAATGACGGCATCGCCCTCCTGACGATGAACCGCCCGGAGGTGTTCAACGCCACAGGGTTCGCGCTGCACAACGAACTGAGCCGCGTGTGGCTGGACTTGGGGCAGGACCCGGAGGTACGGGTGGCGATCATCACCGGCGCGGGCAACGCCTTTTCCGCAGGCGGCGACTTCGAGATGATCGAGCAGTCCATCGGCAACGCAGAGGTCATCGCGGGAACGATGCAGGAAGCTCGCGACATCGTCCACAACATGATCAACCTGGACAAGCCGGTCATTTCCGCAATCAACGGCGTGGCCGTGGGCGCAGGGCTGGCGGTGGCGCTGCTGGCGGACATTTCGATAGCGTCCGAGCGGGCGCGGTTCACCGACGGACATGTGCGCCTGGGGGTGGCTGCCGGAGACCACGCCGCCGCCATCTGGCCACTGCTCATCGGCATGGCCAAGGCCAAATACTACCTGATGACCTGCGAATTCCTCGACGGCGCGGAAGCGGAGCGTATGGGCTTGGTGAGCCTGTGCGTCCCTCACGACGAACTGATGGATCGGGCGATGACCGTCGCCCGCAAGCTGGCCGCGGGACCCCAACCGGCCATCCGCTTCACCAAGCGGTCGCTGAACCAATGGCTGCGCATGGCGGAACACACGGCCTTCGACTACTCCCTGGCTCTGGAGATGCTCAACTTCTTCGGCCCCGACGTCCGCGAAGGACTTGACTCCGTCCGCCAGAAGCGCGACCCGGACTTCCCGTCGGCGCGTTAGTATGAGTCCAGAGGCTATTTTTGCAAGCATTGTGCAGCAGTTAATCCAATAGCCGGGACAAAGCCCTGGACAAGCAGATGAAGAGCCAAATCGTAATTCAAGTTATGATCAGGCTTCTTTGCCCTAGAAGTCTGGCCGGAAACCCCGATTCTCCCCAAGCCAGCGTTTTCTTAACGTCGATTATTGATGGAATAGTGGGTGTTGCAACGTATTACATGCACCACCATGCCATATAAGTCTTGAATACGTCTGCTTCGCGTAGCGCAAAACCCGGCCAATGGCTTTCCGGCCAGACTTCTAGACCTTGAGTAGTGTTGCTCCGTGCGTTAGGGCCGCGTCATCACCACCGCCAGCGCCACCACCGCCAGTACCAGCAGCAGGTTGACGCGGGCCGCCCACTGCACGAACAGCCGGGCCGGCCCCGTGGGCAGCGGAGAGCCGGACGACCGCGCCGCTTCCAGCCGGTCCATCATCCTCGGCCCCAGCCAGAAGTCATGGGCCAGGCTGAGCAGCACCACAATCACGAACAGCCCGGTCTTCATCTGGAGAAACTGGACGAAGTGGCCTTCACCGCCGAAGAATGTGTCTGCCCGGATGCCCCATTGCGTCCAGGCCAGGTAGCCCCCGGTGACCGCCAGCACTAACTTCGACGCCCAAGCGACCGGAACGAACTTCCCGGCGGCATCGCGCAGCACGCCGAAACCTACCCCGGCGTCCCGACGGGCCAGCGGCACCATCACCATAGCCAGGAACAGCATCCCCCCCAGCCAGGTTATGGCAGTGATGATGTGGATGTAGACAATGGCTTGATACATCGGGAGCTATCCTTTTGCGCAAATGTGTGCTATCTATCCGATAGGGGCGATTAGCTGTGCCCCTCTACTTTCGCGGCGACAACCCTAAGACAGCCAGGGTATGTCCTCTTTCAGGTAATGGGTGGCGCGGAAAACTCGATTGACCGTCTGGTTTTCTGCGTCAATGTGGAAGTGGGGGTTGATGTACTCCCAAACCACTTCGCCGTCGGGCGTTACCTGGAACATCCGCCCAAACTGGCCCTCGGTGATCAGCGTGTTGCCGTTGGGCAGGCGGCGGGCTCCCGAAATGTAGGCGCTGAAGAAGTTGTAGGCCGGGTTGTCGCGGTATTCCCAGACGATTTCGTTATTCGCCGGATTTACTTCGATAGCTCTGGAAAAGGGCAGGCCCGTCTCCCTGCGATGGGAACCGTTGTCGAAAATCAGCACGTTGCCGTTGGGCAACATATTCGGGTCGTGCTGCTGGGCCAGAGTTTCGTAACCCAGCTCCCATACTATCTCGCCGCTGGCCTTGTCCACGATGCCAACGGTGGAGATGTTGCGGAAGCTGAACAGCACCCGGCCGCCGGGCACCGGCGAGAGGGTATTGCCGTGGCTCCACTCGTCGCGCAGGTCGTTATGGGTGACAATGTGCTTCTTCACGTCGAGATGCTCGGCGGCGCGCCATTCCCACACTCTGTTGCCGTCTGCGTCCACTTCGACAAGCACGTCGGCCCACATCCCTTCCGGCGCTGACCCTGGGACGCCGCCCTGCACCTTCGATGCCAGGGACGGGGCCATCGGCTCGACGGCCATGTATAGCGCACCGCCCGACTCCGTCCTGCGATGGTCGTGGTGATGGTCCGGATCGCGGTGCTCCCAGACCACGTTGCCGCCGGGGTCGACTTCGAGCATCACGCCGCCCTTGAACCGCTTCCACGACGGGAAACGCTCCCAGGTCTCGTCCCTGACCTTGCCGCCGTAGAACAGGTTACCGTTGGGCAGCAGGTAGCCGTACAGCCCCGGCGGATGGGGCATCGCCCACTGGTGGGCCACATTGCCTTCCATGTCTACCAAGTACACGTCGCCGGGGCTGGCCATGGGCGTATACAGCACGTAGCCGGGGCAGGCCTTGTCCAGGTCGAAGGCGGTCAGGCCGGTGCGGGCCATTCGTCGGCGCGTCTGCTGGTCAACGGTGGTCATGGCTTCACCTCTCTGTAGGCAGTAGAGTCACTCTGGAGTTACCCGGCCTTGTTTCTCTGCACCGCCTCCCATCGTCATTTCCGCTCTCGCCCCTTCATCCCACGAAAGCGGCCAACCACAGGAATCCAACGGCCCGCTCGTCCGGCTGGCGCAATTATACCGGAGTAATTTCCTTGAATTGCCGCTGTCTCGGCAAAGAGAGCAAGGATTCGGTGGACCTACTGAGCCACGTAGCCGCCGTCGACGGCCATGTTATGACCTGTGACGAAGCTGGCGGCGCCGGACGACAGCCAGACCACGGCCTCGGCGATTTCCTGCGGTTCGCCCAGCCGGCCGATGGGGTGGCGGGAGATGACGGTCTCCTCCATGGCTGCATTGTTGTCGAACAGCGGCCGCACCAGCGGCGTGTTGATGTAGCCGGGGCACACCGAGTTGACGCGGATGCCGTCGGCTGCGTATTCCAGGGCCGCTGCCTTGGTCAGCCCCACGACTCCGTGCTTGGCTGCCATGTAGGCCACCGAGCCGGGCGTGGCGATCAGCCCCATAATCGAAGCGGTGTTGACGATTGCCCCGCTGCCCTGCTTGAGCATCTGCGGGATTTCGGCCTTCATCGAGAGCCAGACGCCCTTGAGGTTGATGCTGATTACCCGGTCGAAGTCTTCCTCTTCGTAGTCGGCGGAGCGTCGCCGTTCCCGCCCGCCTGAGATGCCTGCGTTGTTGAAGGCGCAGTCGAGGCTGCCGAAGGCTTCAACTGCCTGGTCAACCATCAGTTGCGTTCCGGCGGCATCTGAAACGTCGGCGTGGACCAGGATGGCCTGGCCGCCGGCCTCCACGATCATCTGCACCGTCTCCTCGCCGCCCTCCACGTTCATGTCCGCCACCACAACGCGAGCGCCCTCGCGGGCATAGACCAGCGAAGTTGCCCTCCCGATTCCTGAGCCGCCACCAGTTACCAGCGCCGTCTTGCCGTCAAGTTGTCCCGCCATGTTTTCTTCTCCATTAGTGATAGTGTTGCAGATTATAACCGCCTTACCGCGCCGCGCCACCGCCATTCTCATCGCAAACGAGGTTGGTGGTAAAATATCGCGAAAGACAAACCCGCAGCTATGACTGGACCTGCCTTCGAGGTGAAGCGATGCCGAATCCTTCCCCAAACATGACCGATTACGAATACGCATACCATAACGACCGAATTGAAGTGCCGGAGTTATTCAATTTCGGATTCGACGTGGTGGACAAATGGGCCGAAGACCACACCAAGCTGGCCCTGCTGTCGGTGGACCCTAGCGGCGAACACGCCACGCACCACACCTTCTGGGACCTGAAAACTCTCACCGACCGCTTCGCCAACGCCTTGCGGGAGCTGGGCATACAAAAGGGCGACCGCGTTTTCATCATGTTGCCCCGCATCCCGGAGTGGTACGTGGCGATGGTGGCGCTGTTCAAGCTAGGCGCGCTGCCGATGCCTGCCACGACCCTGCTGACTCCCGGCGACATTGAGTACCGCATCAACCGCGCCGAGGCGGTCATGGCCATCACCGATGGCGAGAACGCCGCCAAGGTGGAGCAGGCCGCTGGTGGGTGCGCCACGTTGAAGCACCTGCTGGCCACTGGCGAGGACCGGCGTGGCTGGCTGTCCTACGAGCGCATGGTGGCCGATGCCTCGCCGCATCTTGAAGGGGTCGAGCCGACACGCAGCGACGACCCGCTGCTCATCTACTTCACTTCCGGCACCGTCGGCTACCCCAAGATGGTGTTGCACACCCAGGCGTCCTGCGCCATCGGCCATGTGCTTACCGCTAAGTACTGGCACGACCTGAAGAGCACCGATCTGCATTGGACGCTGTCGGATACCGGGTGGGCCAAAGCCGCCTATGGCAAGCTCTTCGGCCAGTGGACGCTGGGCGCGACGGTGATGCAGCACGACGCCCGCGGCCGGTTCGACGCCTCCATGACGCTGCGGATGCTGGAGCGGTACGGCGTGACGTCCTTCTGCGCCCCGCCGACCGCCTATCGCATGATGGTGCTGGAGGATCTGACGCAGTACGACCTCAGCGGCCTGCGCCATTGCACCGGGGCCGGAGAGCCGCTCAACCCCGAGGTGATGAAGCAGTGGGAGGACGGTACCGGCCTGACCATCTACGACGGCTACGGCCAGACGGAAACGGTGTTGCTGGTGGGCAACTACCGCTGCCTGCCGGTGCGCCCCGGCTCCATGGGTAAGCCCATCCCCGGTTTCACTATCGGTGTCGTGGACGATGACGGCAACGAGGTGCCGGTCGGCGAGGAAGGCCAGATTGCCGTCAAGGTCAAGCCCGAGCGTCCGCTGGGTCTGTTCCAGGAGTACTGGCGCGACGACGAGGGGATGGAGCGCTCCTTCGTGGGCGACTGGTACCTGACCGGAGACAAGGCGTATAAGGATGAGGACGGCTACCACTGGTTCGTGGGCCGGGCCGACGACGTGATCATCTCCGCCGGATACCGCATCGGGCCTTTTGAGGTGGAGAGCGCGCTCATCGAACACCCGGCGGTGGCCGAGTCCGCCGTCGTGGCCAGCCCCGACCCGGTGCGCGGCGAGATAGTCAAGGCCTTCGTCATTCTCGCCCCCGATTACCTGCCGTCCGACGAGCTGGTGCTCAGCATCCAGGACCATGTGAGAGGCGTCACGGCCCCCTATAAGTATCCGCGGGCCGTCGAGTTCGTGACCGAGCTACCCAAGACGGTCAGCGGAAAAATTCGCCGTGTAGAGCTCCGCGAGATGGAGCTGGAACGGGCCAGGTCATCCTGAGCTTGTCCTCATACAGAGCTTGTCGAAGGAAGGAGTTACCACCCATGGACAGTTTCAGCGAGCAGCTTCGCAACGAGGCGGAACCCATCTGGCGGCAGATTTTCGCCCATCCGTTCCTGCGGGAAATCAAGGATGGCACCCTGCCTCTGGAGACGTTTCAGAACTACCTTGGGCAGGACTACCTCTACCTGGAAGGCTTCGCCCGCTGCGTCGCCATCGCCCTGGCCAAGGCGCCCAGCGCCGAAGTCCTTGAGGAAATGGCAAAGCGAGTGATGACCCCCATCGAACGGCCCCTGCACCACAAGCTGCTGGGTGCCGCCGGCCTCACGCTGGATGACGCCAAGGCCACCGCCCCGTCGCCCACCAACTCGGCCTACGTGAACCACATGCTGTCGGTCGCCAATCGCGAGGGGCTGGGACCGACGGCGGCGGCCATGCTGCCCTGCCCGTGGACGTACCATTTGCTGCGCGAGGAGCTGGGCCAGTCGGAGCATCCGATCTATGGTCAGTGGACCAGTTTCTACGTCTCCGGCCTGCTCGAGGACAGCGTCGCCGCCTGGCGCAGCTTCGTCGACCGCCAGGCGGAACACGCCGGGCCGGAGGAGCTGGAGGCCATGCGCCAGGCGTTCATCACCAGCAGCCGCTACGAGTATATGTTCTGGGACGCCGCCTACCGCTGCGAGCAGTGGCCCGTATAGCTTGGAAACAACGACTGCAATTCCCTGTCCCAAAGGAGAGGGTTAGGGTGAGGGCGTCCCCCGTCGCTCCCTCCCCTTCAGGGAGAGGGCTGGGGTGGGGGTGAATCCCTAAATTACATAATCCATAAAGGGAAAGGAGTTGCTCACCATGCCCAAAGCGCCAATCAACGGCATCGAACTGTATTACGAGTCCCACGGCAGCGGGCCGGCCATCGTGTTCGCTCACGGGCGCGGCGGCAACCACATGAGCTGGTGGCAGCAGGTGGCCCGCTTCTCCGGCGACTTTCGCTGTATAACCTTCGACCATCGGGGCTGGGGACAGTCCGCCGCCGAATACGGGTCGCCGCTGCGAGAGAATTTCGCCGCGGACATAATCGCCCTCGTGGATTACCTCGGAATCGAGGAGACATTTCTTGTCGCGCAGTCCATGGGCGGCTTCAGTTGCCTGGAGTTCGCTCTTGCCCGCCCCGATCAGACGCTCGGCCTTGTGCTGGGCGACACCACCGGAGGCGTGGTCTCCCCTGGAGTGCTGGCAGAACTGGCCAAGACCAATCCGCCCGAGGGTGTGGCCCGCTCGCTGGCGGCGGGATTCATCGCCGAGCAGCCCGCCCTCACCTTCCTCTACCAGCAGATCCAGGGCCTAAACCCGGAGCGGGGCGAGGACGGCGTTATCTCCGGCTTCCGACGCGAGGACGGACGACAGGAGGCCGACTTCTTCGGCTGGCAGACGCCGACCCTGTTGATCGTCGGCGACCAAGACGCCATCTTCCCGCCCGCAGTCATCTCCGAGGCACAAAAGACCATCCCCGGCTCACGGATGGAGATCGTGGCCGGCGCGGCCCACTCCGCACACTACGAGAAGGCCGACGAGTTCAACGCGCACCTGTCGGCGTTCTTCGCTGGTGTGCTGGCCGAGCAGACGGTAGGCGCCCCGGCGGACTAACCTACTGGCGGACGTTTTAATTGCTGACCGAAACACCCTGCCAGCACAGGCAGGGTGTTTCGCTTTTGCGGATCAGCCGCGTCCTCGTATCGGCTGCGGCTCGGTGGACCTCTACAGCGTCTCCCAGTCCGCCGACTGCTCGAAGGCGTGGGCGGCGCGGAGGACGGTGGCGTCATCGAAGTGGCGGCCCACCAGCATCATACCTATGGGCAGGCCGTCCGACGCCTTCCCGCAGGGGACGCTGATGGCCGGGTGACCGCTCATGTCGAAGGGGGCGGTGTTGGCCAGCATATCCCAGCCGTGGTTTATCACAGCGTGGGGATCCCCGCCGGCGTCGTTGCGGTGGGCTGGCATCGGAGTCGTCGGCATGAGCAGCAGGTCGTAGCGGGACAGGGCATCATCGTAAGCCGCCCGCAACTCCCGGCGCATATTCTGGGCCTTGGCGTACATCACACTGCTGTATTGCTCGGTCATGTAGGAGCCGACTAGCAACACCAGCTTGACCGTGGGCGGCAGGTCATTGGCCTGGGCACGGAGTCCCTGGCCCAAGGCCCGAGCCAGCCCGGTATTGTACTGCGCTTCGAAGTGACGGCCCGTGCCGCTGGACTGGAGAAGCCCAGTTGCGCCCTCTGCAATCAGACCCCAGACGACGGCGTTTGCCTTGGCGTGCCAGGGAACGGACACGTCATCCACCGACGCGCCCAACTCCGCCAGCCGGTTGGCGGCCTGCCTCACCTTATGGTCGACGTCCGCGTTGGACTCCGGCAGTCCGAACCCCTCGGTGAGAACCCCGATTCGCAGCCCGCTTGCCCCGGCGGTCAGCGCCCCGGTGTAGTCCTGCACCGGGACTTCCCCCTGCCGCGGGTCCAACGGGTCCTTGCCGGCTATGACCTCCAGCAGCAGGGCCGCGTCGTAAACCGTGCGTGTCATGGGGCCTGTGTGGTCGAAGGTGTTGTCTATGCCGACGATGCCGGTGTAAGGCACCAGCCCGTGGGTCGGCTTGTGGCCCACCACGCCGCAGAAGGAGGCCGGGATGCGAATTGAGCCGCCCTGATCGCCGCCAATGGTCATGTCTATGTCGTCATAGTACAGCGCGGCGGCAGAACCGCCGGAGGACCCACCTGCAAGGTGGCCGGTATTGTGCGGGTTGAGAGTGGGGCCGAAGGCGCTGGTGTCGCCCGCGCCGGAGAAGGCGAAGTTGTCTAGGTTGAGGATTGAGTTGATCTCCGCCCCTTCGTCCAGCATCCGGTTTACGATTGTGGCGTCGCTGTCGGGAATGTAGTGCTCCAGTATCAGTGACGCGCAGGTCATGGGGAAACCGGCCACGCTGATATTGTTCTTCAGGCCAATGCGCTTCCCGGCCAGCTTGCCGCCGGTGGCGCCCCGCAGGGTGCAGCGGCGCAGGATGGCGTTGTACGGGTCCTCCTCCGGGCTGGGACGGCTTCCGGCGTCGCGGCTGGGATAGCGTAGGGACTCGCGCTTTTCCGGCAACTGGGCCAGTTCGTCGTATGACTCGAAGAGTCCCGGAATCATTGCCTCGAACGCCGCCATCTCGGCGTCGGTGATGTCGAAGTGGTTGGCCTCCGCCAGACGCCGCAAATCCTGGGAAGTTGGCCTTCGTATGGTCATTTCGCACCTCCGCTTGCTGTTGGGAATATCGGGGCTGATTTTGAAATGCGCCAATATCAGCACCAGGGTATGGGGACGGGTCGGCTCAGTCCCCAGCCGCCGGCGCGGGAGTGGGCTGGCGTCCGAAGCGCAGCGTCGTTCCGGCAACTGCCAGCGAAACCGGCGTTAAGCTGGCTATGAACATCGCCAGCTTAAGGTCGCCGGTGGCTTCTTCGAGAAACCCTATGAACAGCGGCCCCATTGCCTGCCCAATCGAGATAAGCATCATCGTGAAGGAGAAGGCCACTGCCAGTTGCCTCGGCTGGATGCCCCGCAGGTTGAACGGCACGGTAATCAGAATCGGGAAGAAGGTCCAGGCCACGCCGTTTATGATAGACATCGCGTATATCATCACCACCGAGCCGGACAAGATCATCCCCAGGAAGGAACCCACCATAAGTATCGCCAGGACTTGCAGAAACAGGCCTTCCTTGCGCCAGGCGGTGGCGTAGTAGCCGATAGCCATTCCGCCGATGCCGCCCAGCACCACGTCCAGTGCCAATGCCAGTCCGCTGACCCGCAATGACACGTTGTATTCTTCCAGCATCAGCGTGGGATAGAAGGATACGAAGGCAGAAAAGGCCATGGTGGCCCCCGCGAATCCGCCCCCGCATAGCCACAGGTCCCGGTGGCTCAGCGCGCTGCGCAACATCGGCAGCAGCTGCTGCGATACGGCGCTGGAAAATTCGTCGGTGACCCGATCGCGTCCAAATATCAGCCAAATCATTGCCAGCGCAACGTAGTAAAAGGCGAATATGCGAAGGGTTCCCCTCCAGTCGCCACCCAGAAGGTCGAGTATTACCGGCGAGAGAGCGAGGCCGCCGCCAACTACCAAGCCGAAAAAGACGTTGGAGAGACCATTCACCAGCACCACCTCGCGGAGCGGGAACCACTGGCGCGTGAGCATGGCCCGGGCCGGTTGCTGGGCGATGGTGAATATGCCGAACAGAAGCCTCCCCAGCAGCAGGGCGGCGAACACCGGAGCCCAGCTTTGCAGGAACAGGCACAGGGCGCAGCCCACCAGGGTAGCCGCCGTGAGCCACTTGGGCGACACGCGGGAACCGGCCCACGCAATAGGGATGGCCAAGACGATCGTGCTCCAGAAGGGCGCCGAGCCGAGGAGTCCTTGCTGGGATGGCGACAGGCCCAGCCCGGCGGCAATGGACGGCAGCAGGATTCCCAGAGTGTTTATCACCATCTGCGCCGAGACGTTGGACATCAGGTACAGGCATATCAACACCCAGCGATAGGTGGGGTAACCGGTCATTTCAGTCCCTTAGCGTTGCCGATAGGTCGCCCATAAACAGTGCTGTACTATTCCGGCATTGGATTTGGGTTGCGCGTTTGGCCTATCATAGTCCCTTAATGAGCATTCTCGCCAATGGGGATTGCCGAAGAATGAGCGTAGCTCCCTCTTCCAATGAGGGAGTGCCAGGGTGAGGACAGTTATGGAACGAATTGGAGTAGGCTTTTCCGGTGGGATGTCTCCGCCGGACATCGTCGAGTGCGTAATACTGGCCGAGGAATTGGGCTACGAGTCGGCTTGGGTCGCCGAGGGCCATGGTGGTGACCAGTTTGCCATCCTTACGGCCTGCGCCGTGGCCACCAGCCGGATCAAGCTGGGCACCAGCATCACCAGCGTCTTCGTGCGCACGGCGCCAACGATTGCGATGGCCGCCGCAACCGTGGACCACTTCTCCAATGGGCGCTTCATTCTGGGTCTGGGCAGTAGCCACAAGGTGCAGGTGGAGCCGGAGCACGGGCTGGAATTCAATCGCCCAATCGAGCGTATGCGCGAATGCACCGACATAGTCCGGGGCATCCTGCGCGACAGCGACATCAAATATCACGGCGAAGTGAACAAAATCGAACGCTTCGACCTGTGGTTTGAGCCGGTGCGCCGCCAGATGCCCATCTACTTCGCCGCCGTGCGCCCTCGGATGCTGGAAATCTGCGGCGAGATTTCCGACGGCGTAATCCTGACGTGGTGTACCCTCGACCACGCCGCCACCGCCGTCCACCACATAGCCGAGGGAGCAAAGCGGGCAGGCAGAAGCCCGGACGACGTGGATGTGACGACGCTAATAGCCTGCGCTGTCTCCGAGGACCGCGATGTGGCCCGCGACGAGCTGCGCCGCTACGTCGCATCCTACGTCTGGCGCTTCCCCCGCTACCGGCGGCTGGTGGAGGAGGCTGGTTTCGCCGATGAAGTGAGAGCGGTGGCCCAGGCCTGGAGGGAGGGGCGAACTGAGGAGGCTCTGGCCTTGGCCCCCGACGGGTTGGTGGACACGGTGGCTCTCGCCGGTTCCCCCGAGGAGTGCCGCGAACGCCTCCAGAAGTACCGCGAGGCTGGCATAAGGCTGCCCATAATATCGCCCCGCGCCTCCGGCCCAAACGCCAAGGAGCGCGCGATGGCAGTAATCAGAGCCTGCGCCCCGTCTTCCTAGGTGTCTCTCGAAAGAATCCCCTCTCCCGGAGAGAGAGGGTTAGGGTGAGGGCGTCCCTTGCCTTGACTCATCGACAACCACAAAGAAACGGAGGCCACCCATGACCACAACGCCCGCCATCACCGCCGAAACGCTGAAAACACTGCGCGGCATCCCCACCCAGACGCTGATAGACGGACTGTGGGTGATGGGCTGGCCGATGAGCTTCATCCACGGAGCCAAGCCGCTCCAGCCGGGGCAGCACATGGCCGGCCGGGCAGTCACCCTCCGTTTCGTGCCGCACCGCCCCGACCTGGCTGCCGACAAGCCCAAGGGTGCCGACTCTGCCGAGTACGTGGCCTTCGAGCTGTGCGGCCCGGAGAACGTGCTGGTCATAGACGCGATGGGCTGGGAGTACAGCTCCATCGGAGGCGACATAAAGTTCATGCGCCTGATGCAGCGGCAAGTTGGCGGGCTGGTTACCGACGGCGCAGTACGCGACAGCAACGCGCTCAAGGAGTACGGCTTCCCGGTCTACGCCGCCAATACTACCGCCAAGCAGGGCCCCGCCGAGTTCTGGCCCTGGCAGATCAACGACGCCATCCAGTGCGGCGGCGTCCTGGTCCGTCCCGGCGATGCCATCGTCGGAGACGACGACGGCGCGGTGGTGGTCCCCGCCGCGGTAGTGGACGAAGTAATCCGCATCGCCCATGAGAGGGAGGAGGTCGAGGCGGTAATCAAAGCCCAGCTCGAAGTCGAGCAGTGCAGCCCCGGCAAGTACTACCCTTTCAATGACCGCACCTGGCAACTATACGAGGAAAAGACAGGCAGGAAGCGCAGCGGTTAGCTCGCGGAAGCCGGACCACGTCCACCCCTCCCGGCCTGCTGGCTCTATCGCTGCGTCCTAACCGGAAGGAGTCTTCCTGCTGTAGTAGGAGTAGTCAAAATCAGGAATTCTCTTTGGCAACTTGCCGAAACCCAAGCACAGGGCAACGATCCCTGTGGTAACCCCATATATGAACATTACGATTGCGGTAAATACAGGGTTGTAAGTAAGGCCCAACCAAAACCCAACCCCCTCATCTTCCGGCAATGGGGCAGCCCATACACATCTCCCGCGCGGAGTGGGGACCAGGCTTGCCAAATGACAGAGGGGCACGAAACTTCGTGCCCCTCATCAAATCCCGAATGTACGTTACGGTGCAGTGGTGCCGCCGAACGCCCCCCACCCGGCGGGGATCTGTATGATGCCCGGCTCCAGGGCTTCCACGTCTGACTGGCCGCAGAACGCCATAGCGCGGTCTACCTCTTCGCGCAGCAGCTCCAGCACGCCGTGCACGCCATTGTCTCCGTCCAGTGCCAGGCCCCAGAATAGCGGGCGGCCGATGGCCACGGCCTTCGCTCCGAGAGCCAGAGCCTTTATGACATCGCTGCCGCGGCGGACGCCTGAGTCGACGTATACCTCGGCGTGGCCCCTGGAGGCTTCGACAATCTCCGGGACCATTTCGATGGCGCCCATGGTCATGTCGAGCTGCCGTCCTCCGTGGGTCGAAACCAGGAGGCCGTCCACACCACTCTCAACAGCCTCGTGGGCATCCTCGGCAGTGCGCACACCCTTCAGCACGAGGGGCAGAGAAGTCAGGCCCTTCAGCCATTCCAGTTCCCGCCAGGTCATGGGCGGAGAGTAGGAAACGTCCCAGCCTTCGGTTTCGTCGGTGCCGCTGATTTCGCTGCGGCTGGCGTCCATGCCCCGGAAGTTGCCCAGGTCATGCTCGCGCTTGTAGCGGTTGCGCAGGTCGCGCTCCTTGGGGCTGGCTACGGGGGTGTCGACGGTCAGCACGATGGCTTTGAACCCGGCTTCCTCGGCCCGGTGCACCAGCATCTCGGTGAAGTTGTAGCCCCGGTGGTAAAGCTGGAACCACAGCGGACTAGAGGCGGCTTCGGACACCTCTTCCATGCTGTAGTTTGAAGAGGTGCTGAGCATCATCAGGGTGTTCGACATCCCGGCTCCGCGGGCCGTGGCAACCTCACCGTCGGGGTGGGCCAGCATGTGGCTGCCCGCCGGAGCCACCATTACCGGCATGCTGATTTCCTGGCCCAGCACAGTGGTGGATATCTTGCGCTCCTGGACGTCTCTCAGGAAACGGGGCCGGAGCTTGAGGTCCTCGAAGGCAGAGCGGTTGCGCCGGGTTGTGAACTCGTCCATCGAGCCGGACTCGATGAACTCCCAGTTGTTGTGAGGCAGGACCAGCTTCGCCCTGGCCTCGTAGTCGTAGAGATTGATGGGGTCGTTAGCCATTGAGGGGCCTCCTTTGTAGGATAGTAACTCAAAATCGCCCCTACTCTACCCCGGACTGGTTTCAGTGGCAAGTGACGGGATCGCAGGTCCGGGGTCTATTAGTTTTCAGCAAAAGTCCCCTCCCCTCAAGAGGGAGGATTAGGGTGGGTGTGAAATCCTCGCAGCCCTGCTCGCGTAAGGTTCAGAAGGTTCGCCCTTACCCCAGCCCTCTCCCTCAAAGGGAGAGGGAGAAGTGAAAGCCCCGGCTGATAGAGTGAACGGAGCAGGGCCGAGGCGGTTATGGCAGTCGGCCTACTCGTAGCGCAGTGCCTCCGCTGGGTAGATGCCGCTGGCCTGCCGGGCGGGCAGGAAGGTGGTCGCCAGCGAGAAGAGGTAGGCGACGGCAATGATGATTATTATCTGGATCCAGGGGATGGTGAACCGAATGGTCTCAACATCCTCGCGTATCTCCCGCACTATGAGATAGGAGATCGCCGTACCAAGCCCCACGCCGATGGCGACGCCCAGCAAAACCACGAAGGAGGACTCAAGCAGGAAGGAAAGCTGCACCATACCCCGGCGGTAGCCAATAGCTCGCAAGACGCCGATCTGCTGTCTGCGCTCCACGACGGCCCGCAGGCTAACGACGCCCAGGGACGCCACCCCCACCATCAGGCCCAGCCCCATAAAGCCAGTCAGCAGGTAGTTGAAGGACCGGTTGGCCGAGAAAGATTCTTCCACCAGTTCGGCCAGCACGCTGCTTTCCAGTCCGTTGCGTTGGAAAGCGATCTCCAAGTCGCTTGACAGTTGGGAGGGGTCAGCCCCTTCGGCCACCTTGATGCGGTAATTGGTTACCGGAATCGGATACGGCGCTATCTCGTCCAATTGTTTGCGGGCGGCAATCATGCCACCACCCAAAGTTCCGAAGGCGTCTGCCGTTTCGTCTAGGACGCCTATCACCGTTAGCGTTATGGTTGCGCCGCTGAATGGCTCCCGCACTTCAATGGGGATGGGCTTCATGGACTCGTCTTCGTAGAACAGTCCTTCCACCTGAAACTCCGGCACGCTATCTCCGCCGCGGAAGCCATTGCGGGTGGGCACCACCTGCGAATCCACTACCACCAGCGTCGAGTCATTGCTCAGTGCCTGCCAGACCTCTTCATCCGTCGTGCCGTAGCCCTCCGCGATCAGGTGAAATCCGGTTTCTGAACCTAGAAGGTATCCGTCATCGGCGGCCCGCACTCCGTAGGACTTCCAGCCTTGCTCCTCAGCGTCCTGTTGCCGCGCTTGCACCGGAATGTAGGTATAGCTCCCGATGGCTGCGAAGTCGGCGGGGTTCAGCTTCGAGCTGTCCTCGATTGCCTGGCGGAAATCGTCTATTGGAGTGGCGGGATTGACCCTTGCGGAAAGGTCCCAGCCGCCAACCACCGAGGCATCGCCCGCCGAGGTGGTGCCGAAGGCTTCAGTGAGAATGGACATCACGATCATGGTGAAGATTACCAAGGCAAACATCGCCAGAGTCAGGCCAGTGCGGAACTTGGCGCTCATGGGGTAGGCCACAGCAGTCACCAGCACTGGGCGAAGACTCCCGATTCGCGCCGTCAGTATCGTCAGTATCTTGAGAAGGACTTCGGCGTTGTACATAACCGTCCAAACGGCGGCAGCCACCATGGTTATGCCGGAGAGGAAGAACAACTCGATTCCGCCGTTCAGATCTCCGAAAACGGACTGGAGGGCGCTGAAGGGGATGAACCAATAGACCAGAATCAGCACACCAACAAGGGTATATGCGACGCGGTCGGAAATCTCGGGGCGGACCTGCTTCACATTCATAAGCGACCGCAGCAGCAGGCCGAGGCCCACTATCGCCAAGGTCACCCCAAGCCTGACCCACACGGCAGAATCCGTCTGTGTTCCCAGCCAGGTCACCAAAAGTCCGGCGCCCACGACGATGATGGACAGCGCTACCCGGACTGCAACCATCCACCCCTGCCGGTAAGGGCTGAGCAGCAATTGGAACAGGGTGTAGACGAAAATGAGTGGCGCTACCAAATCGGACAACGGCGCCAAGACCAGCAGGACAATCCCTCGGACGATGCGGCCCGCCCTGAAAGCCTGAAAGCTGGAATACAGCACTTGGAAGGGCAGGAGCAATAGCCCGGATATAATCAGCCGTGTCAACTGTTGCAGTGCGGTGGCAGTGTTGGTTTCCTGGGGCGTGGGAAGGTCGCGCACCGCGGCGACTATGTTCATCCGGCTGACCCGGTAGGCGGAAATCGCCACGGTGATGAACGTGATTACCATGCCCAGGCAGTACGCGACGACGGCGCTTCGCAGCTCGAAATGGCGGGTGAGCTGAAAGTCGCCGCTGCCAGCCCCGCCGCCGGCAAATATCTGGTTGATAATACCCACGATAAGTGCGCTGGCCAACAAACCCAGCCCCACGCCGACGATGCCCGACACCAGCGAGTAGGCGGTGCCCTCGAACACAAACATCTGAACCAGGTGCCAACGCTTGGCCCCCACCGCCCGCGCCATGCCCAATTCGGAACGTCGAGCTGCCGAAAGCATCACGAAAATCAAGAAAATCAGCAGAATGCCCACTATGATTGAGAACAGACCGAACAGGATGAAGAGGCTGGTTACCAGGCTGCCAACCTGCTCCGCCGTGTCCAGCAGGCTCCGCTTGATGTCAATCACCACGAACTCGGCCAGGGTAACCACCAGCGTGTTGACTTCCCGGGTCAGTTCTTGGTCGCCGGTGGCCGCCACCGCCTCCAGAAATTGGGACCGGACTTCATCGTCGGAGAACAAGGAAACCAGTTCGTCGCTCAGGTCTGGCTTTGACAGTTCTGCCTGGAGGAGGACAAGGTTTTGTCTTAAAGCGTCGGAAATGCCAGGCGACTGCTCCCGGTCCTGCAACTGCTCCAGGACTTCGGGATGGGCCAGGGCCTCCTTCAGTTGTACGGCGGTCTCCCGGTCCGTGAAGAGGACACGCAGAGTCTTCGTTACTTCCTCGCTGACTTCGGCGCCGTCGTATTCGTCTCCCTTATTGGATACGACGATGGAGTTGATAGACCCTTCGCGTCCGAATAGTTCCTGGGCCTTGTCCAAGTGCAGCAGCAGCGTCGGCTCGGAACCCACCGGTCCACCGCCGGAGACCACGCCCTTCACCGTCATGGAAACCGGCTCGCCGTAGACATACACGGTCAATGTGTCGCCGGGCACAGCCTCCAGGTCATTCGCTGCCCCTGAATTGATGAAGACTTCGCTCTGGGCCAAATTCTCCATCCTGACGTCGCTACCGTCGTCGAGGCGGAACCCCCCGAACCCATCCAGCGTGTCGGGGTCCACGCCCGCGATCTGCATTCGTCCTTCGCTGAGAGAGGTGCGCTCGTTGACTGTGGGAGCGATTTCCGCCAGACCGGCGGCCAGACCGTCGATTTCGTCGAAACCGGCCAGCTGGCGCTGCAACTCCGTGAATCGCTCTATCGGAACGTATGCTGCCCCGCCGAACTGGTCGTTCTCGCCGGCGCGGGCCGAGAGCACGAATTCATCAATAGTGCCCAGCCCGTCGACGACGGCCTGGCGGATGGAAAAGGTCAGGGTGTCGCCGGTGCCGAAGGACGCCGCCATTATCAGCGTGGAAATCATGATGCCAGCGACAATCAGGGCGGACTGCGCCTTGCGCCGGGGAATGTTCCTCAGGGCCATCTTCAGCATGACCCGGTTGCGCAGGGCCATGAAGCCGATGACAGCCAGGGAGGGCAAGAAGACTGCCAAGAGCACAAGCATGATGTGGTCCATCTTGACGCCAAAGAGGTCTTCCATCTGCTACTCCGCAATTCCGCGATGATAATTCCTGGCCGCGACACTCCCGGACATTTGGCGAGCCGGAGAGGCCGTCAATGGTTGGCGTGGGCCTATTCCCCTTGGCTTATCCGCTGGAAATGGCGGCGACCGTGGGCCGCAGCCTGCCCAGAAGCCCCGGAATACTGACGTTGAACAGGTAGTAAACGACCGGCACGACGATGAGCGTAAGAGCTGTGGAACTGATCAGCCCGCCGATTACCACCGTAGCGAGTTCCGAACTGATGATTCCGCCCTCACCGCCGGAGAAGGCCGCCAGAGGCAGCAGGGCAAAGCTGGTGGTGAGTGCCGTCATCAGGATCGGGCGCAACCGCACCCGGCCTCCCGTGATCAGAGCTTCCATAACGGACATTCCCTGTTCCCTCAACTGTTCCACGAAGGCAATCAGGACGATGGCGTTGGTAACCACGATCCCGATGAGCAGAAGCAGGCCCATCATGGCGGGAAGGCCCAATGTGCGCCCGGTTATCGCCAGGGCGACCAGCACGCCGATGAGAGCCAGGGGCAGGCTGGTTACGATGACTATGGGATTGCGAAGAGAGCCAAGGCTGGCCACCATCACCAAGTACATCAGGATGATTCCCACCGCCATCGAGAGGAAGATAGCCTGAAACCCCTCGGCAATGTCGGCGAAAATGCCGCCGCTGGTCACGGTCAGTCCCGGCGGCAGGTCCAGTTCCGAGATGATACGGTCGATCTCGGTACCCACAGCCTGCGTGTCCTCAGCGGTGATGTCGCCGGTGATGCTGGCGGATCTTTGCTGGTCGGTGCGGCTGATGGTGACCGGCCCCTCTCTGGTGATCAGTTCGGCCAGTTCACTGAGAGGAGCGGCTCCCGCGGGCCCAGCGATGACCAGATCCCCGACCTTGTCGAGGCTGCTGACCGCGTCTCGGTTGCCAGACAGCACAACCTCGGTGGCCCTGCCATCGATCTTGATCGTGGTGACGGCCTGGCCCACGAGGAACTGGCTGAGCTGAAATCCGACCTGGCGGGCAGTCAGACCTATCCCAGCGGCCGCTGCCGGGTCCACTTCGACCGCCACCTCCTGCCGGGCCTTGGCGACGTCGCTTGTCAGGTTGACCACGCCGTCCAGCTCAGTCAGGGACGAGACCAACTCTCGTGATACTCCGGCGATGTCGTCGAAGTTCGGCCCGGCAATGCTGATTTCGACGCCGGAAGTGGGAGGGCCATCGCCAATTTCGGTCACTTGCACCAGCTTCCCATTGCCGGCCAAATCCTCCCTCAACGTGCTGGCGGTGTTATCAGGAGCGTCCGGGATCAGGGCGATCAGCATACTCGCCTGGTTGAAAGAGCCGGGTATGCCGCCGCTGCCCAGGTTGGTGGCGCCGACGGTTACGGTGTAGATTTCTGCGATGTCCCGGACTTCTTCCTCAATCTCTATTACTTCAGCCAGCGTGCGGTCGGGAGGTGTTCCAGGCGGCAAGGTCAGGTTCACCTCGACGTACCGCTGGCCGCCGCCGGGGAACAGCGTTACCGGAATGAGGCTCAGCAAGGCCAGGCTGGCCAAGGTAAGCACGACCGCCCCGAGGATGGTGGCTGCCTTGTGGCCCAGCGCCCACCGGAGCACCGGGGTGTAGGCCCTCTGCATCCACGTCTCGTTGACGAAGGCGATGTCGTCCTCGCCGGCCTCCTCGGGCAAATCGCCGGGGCGCAGCAGGTAAGCTCCCAGCACCGGCACCGCTGTCAGTGCCACGGCCAGCGACGCCGCCAAAGCGAACATTACCGTAAGCGCGAAGGGCAGGAAGAAGGCCCCCACCAGTCCTTGAATGAAACCCAGAGGAATGAACACCACTATCGTTGTCAGCGTGGAAGCGAAAATGGCCGGGCCGACCTCGGTGGTGGCGTCCAGCGCGGCCCGCCAGCGTTCGCGCCCCGCCTGTATGTGGCGGTACACGTTCTCCAGCACCACGATGGCGTCGTCGACCACCCGGCCAACCGATATGGCAAGCCCGCCCATGGTCATGAAGTTCAGGGTCATGTCCTGCCAGGTCATCAGCAGCACGCCCGCCAGGACGCTCAACGGAATGGAAAGCGCGATGACTAATGTGGGGCGCAGTGACGAGAAGATTCCCCGAATCACTGTGGGGCGTATGGTCAGCATGAAGAAAAACACAACGGTTACGGCGAACAGGAAGCCGAACAACGCCTCTTGGAGCAGAGTGTCAATCTGTTGCTGGATTTCCGGCCCTTGGTCGGAGACGATGACGATGCCAACGCCGGGGGGCAGGGCAAGGCTGTCCAGCGCCGCCCGCACGCCTTCGGTCACCTCGATGGTGTTGGCTTCGGCCTCCTTCACCACCGATACGCTTACGGCCGGCTTGCCGTTGGTGCGGGAGATGCTGGATGGGACGGCGTCCGTCAGGACGACAGTGGCCACGTCTTTCAGTGTGACCGGGCCGGAAGGGGTGGCCCCGACCACCAAATTCCTGATTTCATCCACCGAACCCAATGTGTGAACGGTCTTAACAGGAACCGAAGTACCGCCGTCCGATATAAGACCGGCAGGCAGGACGACGTTATTTTCGCTCAATGCGGCTGCAATCTGGGGCAGGGAGACACCGCTGGCCTGCATCCTGTCCGGGTCTACGGCCACCCTCACCTGGCGCTCCACGTGCCGGACACGATCGTTTGAAGGATTCCTTCCAAGCCGCTCAGCTCAGGGAGAATCACGGACCGCACCACTTCCGTGAGATCCTCGGCGCCCGCATCCGAGATAACGCTGAACTGCAATACCGGGAACTGGTCGAGGTTGAACCGGCCCACTTCAGGGCTTTGGGCGCCTGTGGGAAAGGCCAGCCCGCTTACGGCGGACTCGATATAGCTCTCGGCGCTGGCCATGTCAGTGCCGAATTTGAACGTGGCCAGAACAATCGAATTGCCCTCAAAGCTGCTCGACTGGACGGTTTCCAGACCCGCTGCGCCGGAAATGGCGCGCTCAATGGGAAATGTGACGTCTTGCACCACTCCCTCCGGATCGGCGCCGGGATAGGAGGTGGTCACGGTTACCAGGGGGAACTCTATCTCAGGGAACAACTCCACTTGCAGGGAGTTGTAGGCGATCACGCCACCCGCCAAGAGAATTATTACGGCAAGGAGGGTTACGGTCCGTCTTCTGATGGCGGCGGCGGTGATGAAGCGCATGGTCTCTCCAAAGGTCTCAGGTTCAGCGCAAAACTTGGCCGTCCTGCCCGCTTCAGGCAGCGGCAGGGACGGCTCTGGCAGGACTGGCGGTCAGATTACTTCAGCCATGACGGCTTCCCATGGAATTCTTGACGCTGCACGGCCGATTCAGGGTGTCCCGAATGTATTCTCAATGCGTGCGGCCGAGCCGCGTACGCCATGGGACGGCTAGGCCCCGTGATTGGCGAGTCCGTCATCCACAATGGTGCCGTCGCGCATACGGACGATGCGATGAGCCATTCGACCCACTTCGTCGGAGTGAGTGACCAGGATGAAGCTCTGCCCGTTGGCGCGATTGAGTTCCGTGATGAGGCTCATAATTTCCCCGGCGGTTTCGCTGTCCAAATCGCCAGTGGGTTCGTCGGCCCAGATGATTGTCGGCTGGTTGACCAGAGCCCTGGCGATGGTAACTCGCTGCCGCTGACCGCCGGAAAGCTCGCCCGGCAAGTGATTGGCGCGGTCGGCCAGCCCGACCCGTTGCAGCATATCCATGGAGCGTCGCCTGGCTTCTGTGGCGCTGACCCCGGAAAGCAACAATGGCATCTCCACGTTTTCCACTGAAGAGAGGACCGGCAGCAGGTTGTAGAGTTGAAACACGAAGCCCATGCTTCTCGCCCGGTAGTCGCTGCGCTCGTCATCGGGAAGATCGTGCAGCACCACGCCGTCTATGGTCACCTGTCCCGAGTCCACGTCGTCCAACCCGGACAGGCAGTTGAGCATCGTGGTTTTGCCGCAGCCGCTGGGACCCATGATGGCAACCATTTCGCCTCGGCCCACAGAAAGGTCCACGCCTCGAAGTGCGTTCACCTGGACTTTGCCAGTGTCATAGGTCTTGTAGATCCCTGTTGCCCGGACAATTGGATCGAGCATGATGGCTCCGTTGTTAATTAACACTTCCAGCTTCCTACGCGAACTATGCGAAAAAGTAACCGAGCTGGATTCATAGGAGATTGCCGATCAATAGCGCCTGTTTCCAGTATAACCGCAATTCGGCAACTGCGTAACAGGAATTCGTAATTTCAATCGCACGGACAATCGGTGGCTGTAGAAGTAAGGTGTCCGGGAATTGAGGGTGGGAAAGCAAGGCTAGCAGTGAGGTTCCTCAAGGCGCAGCTTCAACTGCTCCAGCCACCACCACAAACGGCTCCACACCATGCGACGCTCGGGATCGGTCAACTGTCGGCCCAAGTGTCTGCGGGTGGCGGCGACGCCCTGACCCGCCAGGTAGCCCCATGCGCCGGGCTCTCGGCGCATCCACGCTAGTGTCTTATCCTGGTGATCGCCCAGTAATTGCCGTAGCACAGGATCCAGTTCCTCGAGGCTGAGGGGCGGCTGTTGAGACATAGCTTACCTCGCCGCCATCTTTGTACATTCGCAGACGGCGACGCCCGGGGCCAGACCGATCACGGCCACTTTGTCAGCCGCCGCCAACGGGGCGCACGATTTCCAGAATGTCGCCTTCTTGCAGAGTCACTTCCGGGTACTGCTCGCGCTTGAGCACTTCACCGTTGTACCCCACGGCCACATGCTTGAGATCCAACCCGAAGGAATTGAGATAGGACTCCAGGTCCTGGCTGTCGTCAATGGGGCGCGGCTTGCCATTTACCATCAGGTTAATCATGCCAAAAACGGCCTCCGGTCAAAATGAGCGGCCGGCTGTTGGTCGAACAGAGGTATTGAGCTTGGCTTGGGTCTCACGCCAGGAGATTCGCAACGCCGAAGAAAGCTCAAGGGCGGCCTGTTGGGGATCAACGGCGGCCAGGATACTGCGGATGACCGCTACGCCAGAGGCTCCCGCAGCCATCACTTCGGCCACATTTTCAGACGTGATGCCGCCAATTCCGATGAGGGGACGATTGCAGCGACCCGCCGACTCACGCATCAGACCCGGCCCTGCCGGCGTCGCTCCGGGGTGCGAGACAGTGGCGAACATGGTGCCGAGGAGCAGAAAATCAGCGCCGTCGGCAACCGCGCGGTCCGCTCCGCTGGCCGAATGCACTGACCGCCCGATGAGCGACCCGGCGGAGAGGATTTGTCTTGCTGCCGATACAGGCAGCGCTTCCTCGCCGAGCTGCACTCCGGCGGCTCCCGCCGCTGCGGCCACGTCGACGCGATCGTTCACCAACAAAGTTGCCCGGCCTTCTATCGCCCTCTTCAGTTCCGTCGCCAGCGACAGCATTCGCCCGCTAGAAAGTTCTTTGGCGCGAAGCTGTACGAGAGTAACGCCCCCGTCCACTGCCCGGGCAACTCGTGGCAGCAAATCGTCCGGCCCGACAACCGAGCAGTCGGCGACCAGGCACAGGCAGGGGAGTTGCAGCACAGCCGCCATGTCGGGCGCGGTATCCGGCATCCCTTTGGCCAGGCTCCGGCTAGGCCCCGGCTGCCGCAGGTTGGGGAACGTCGGCGGTGGGGCTGCTGGCGGCGGCATACTGGCGCACCGCGATGCGGCCGGCCAGGTACGCTTTTCGGCCCGCCTCTACGCCGGCCTTGAAGGCCTCGGCCATGAGCGCAGGGTCGGCGGCTTGGGCGATGGCAGTGTTGACCAGCACGGCGTCGGCACCCATCTCCAGGGCCTGCGAGGCGTCGGAAGGCACGGCCAGCCCGGCGTCCACAACCACCGGCACGCCAGCCTGCTCGATAATGATGCGGACTTCCTCGCGGGTGTGGATCCCTTGGCCGGAGCCGATGGCCGAACCGAGGGGCATCACAGTGGCGCAGCCAACGTCTTCCAGGTTCTTGGCTAAAACAGGGTCGGCGTGGATGTATGGGAGAACGACGAAGCCCTCTTCGACCAGGCGGCGGGCTGCTTCCAGGGTGGCGGCTCCATCGGGGAACAGATACTTGGCGTCAGGGATGACTTCCAGCTTGACGAAGTTTGTCTGTCCCACCTCGCGGCCCAGCCTGGCCACGAAAAGGGCCTCCTCGACCGTAGCGCAACCGGCGGTGTTGGGCAGCATTTGGTAGCGGCCCCAGTCGATGAAGTCCAGCAGCGTCTTGCTGGTGGGGTCGTCGAGGTCGAGCCGCCGGATGGCCACCGTGATCATCTCGGTGCCGGAGGCTTCCACGGCGGCGACCATTTCTTCCATGGTGCGGTAGCGGCCGGTGCCGACTATCAGCCGCGACTTGAATGTCTTGCCCGCGATTACCAGTTCGTCCGACATCTCGAACCTGCTCCTAATGCGTCGACGGCCCGGAAACAAACAGCCGCCGGGAGAATTCCGGGCGGCCTTTGGGCATAACCAAGCCAGTCGCCGTGTCCCTGCGCCGGTATTGCTCCGGGTCAGGAACAGACGGTCGGCGGCGATAACGGCCACCCTCTCAGCCTGGCTTCCCCAAGCTCCCGCCAGAACACACTAGCGTCACTCAATTCTCAGGATAGCTTACCACTGCCCGCAGCGCCAAGTCAACGACGCAGCCGACGGCCCCCAGGATGTTTCGGTTGTTCCTTGTCCCCGGAGTAAAAGGGGAAAATTAAACCCCTGGCGAGGGCCCGATAGCGTTCCAATTTAGGTGGTATGGCAGGTTACGGTCCGTCATTTCCGCGAAAGTGGGAATCCAAGGGTAGTGGGTGTTAATGTCGGCTCCGTGTCTCGACCACCTAATTCGGAACGCTGTCGCCTCCTCCCACTTGCCAAGTTAACAGAACACGTGTACTATTATAAGCACATGGCCCACCGCTCCCCATGTCACTCCGACCAAAACCATAAAGCCACTGAGGCCACGCGACGTTTGATGCCTGAAAACCAAAAGAAAATTCCCTGCTCCAAGCTCCCCAAGCGCAACCCCGATTCCAAACCCTACTCGGACACTACACCCACCTCCGACGGTCAGATACAACGGCCCGAAATGACCGGAAATGGCCGGGAAATCGAAATTTCCGCACTCACCTTCCGCCAGCAGGCCGCCCTCCCCAGGATAGCCCTCGCCCAGTCCCTAGCCCAGGCCGCCCAAGACACCGACGTAGCCGAGCGCACCCTCGCTGGGACGCCCCCGCCAGGGCATGAGAGGTCTCGGCCGACTGTGGCATCGCGCCACCCCATATAGCAGCTTACGGTCCGTCATTCCCGCGAAAGCGGGAAACCAGGGGTAGTGGATGTTAATGTCGGCGCCGCGTCTCGACCACCTAATTCGGAACGCTGTCCGATGGCCCGCCCGCTTTGCAATTGGCGGTTGTTTGCTCCATAATCCAGTAACTTTTAGTATGGTCCCTTGTTGCCCGGCCCTGGTATCCCCGGCTCGTCGTATCAAGGATATCAAAAGGATATCAAGCGGCGCGTTTCGGGGAAGAACACGATTTCAGTGTGCCGTCGAGACGGCTGGAAGGAGGTCATTTGGCCACTCTGCTAGAAGTCAAGGACCTGAAAACTCATTTCTTTACAATGGACGGCGTGGTGAAGGCCGTGGACGGCGTGTCCTATGATCTGGAAGAAGGTGAAACGCTGGGCTTGGTGGGCGAGAGCGGATGCGGCAAAAGCGTCAGCGCACTGTCGTTGATGAGGCTGATCCCGGACCCGCCGGGAAAGATCGTCGACGGTCAGGTATTCCTGGACGGCGAGGACATCCTTAAGATTGGCATGGACGAAATGCGCAACGTTCGCGGCGCAAAAATGTCCATGGTTTTTCAGGAGCCGATGACGTCCCTCAACCCGGTGCTAACCATCGAACGGCAACTGACGGAGACGCTCCAGTTGCACAAGGGAATGAACAGGTCCGAATCCCGCCGGGAGGGGGTGAACCTGCTGTCACGCGTTGGCATCCCCGACCCGGAACAGCGCATCAAGCAGTATCCCCACCAGTTCAGTGGCGGAATGCGGCAGCGCGTGATGATTGCCATGGCGCTCAGTTGCAACCCCCGCCTGATCATCGCCGATGAACCGACCACCGCGCTTGACGTGACCATTCAGGCCCAGATTCTTGAGCTGATGAAGTCGCTTACCACCGAGTTCGGCGTGGCGCTTATTGTAATCACCCACAATCTTGGCGTTGTGGCCCGCTATGCCGACCGGGTCAACATCATGTATGCAGGGCGCATCATCGAAAGGGGCACGGCGCGGGAGATTTACTCCAACCCTCGCCACCCATACACCGTGGGCCTGTTGCGCTCGGTGCCGCGCCTCGACCTGCCCCGGAGGGCCAAGCTGGACCCCATTGAGGGGCAGCCGCCCGACCTGGTTCGCCTGCCGGAGGGATGCTCCTTCCGTGCCCGCTGCCGTTGGGCCATAGACAAGTGCGCCACCGATGCGCCGGTTCTCGAGGAAACCAGCCCCAACCACTGGTCCGCCTGCTGGCGCTCCGAGGACCTGGGGCACGATGCAGTAGACTTACTGGGCGGGTCCGAGTTTGCGGAACCCGAAAGTGCATCCTGAGCCTGTCGAAGGACGGAGAGTAGCCAAGATGACGACAATGCCGGATACCGTGCCTCAGGCGGCGGCGCCAGCGCAGGCCGACGACATCCTGCTGGAAGTCAACAACCTCAAGATGTATTTCCCGGTGACTTCCGGGATGCTCTTTCAGAGGACGATGGCCTACGTCAAGGCCGTTGATGACTTAAGCTTCGCCGTGCGACGGGGCGAGACCATGGGATTGGTGGGAGAAAGCGGCTGCGGCAAGACCACCACGGGCCGTTGCATTCTTCAGCTATACAAGCCTACCGACGGCGAGGTCATCTTTGAAGGGCAGGACCTTACCAAGCTGGGCACCAAACAGATGCGGGCCATGCGCCGCGAGATGCAGGTAATCTTCCAGGACCCCTACAGCTCCCTCAACCCGCGGATGACCGCCGGCAACATAATCGGCGAGCCGCTCATCGTTCACGGGCTGGTCCACGGCAAGGCCGAATACCGGGAACGGGTGGCCGACCTGTTGCAGAACGTGGGTCTGAACCCCTACATGGCAGACCGCTTTCCCCACGAGTTCAGCGGGGGCCAGCGCCAGCGCATCGGCGTGGCACGGGCGCTGTCGGTCAGTCCCAAGTTCATCGTCGCCGACGAGCCCGTTTCGGCGCTGGACGTTTCGATTCAAGCTCAGATAATCAACCTCTTGGAAGAATTGCAGGAGCAGTTCAACCTCACCTATCTCTTCATCGCCCACGACCTCTCAGTGGTGCGCCACATAAGCGACCGCGTCGGTGTGATGTACCTGGGTCACATGGTGGAAATCGCCGAACGGAACGAGATTTACCGCAACCCGGCGCATCCCTACACCCGGGCGCTGCTGTCGGCGGTGCCAATTCCCGACCCGGTGCTGGATGCGCAGCGGGAGCGGGTGCTACTGAGCGGAGAGGTGCCCAGCCCGCTCAACCCGCCCTCCGGTTGCGTGTTCCATCCGCGCTGCCCCATCGCCGACGACACCTGCAGCCGGGTGGTGCCGGAGTTGCGCGAGACAAGCCCGGACCACTGGGCTTCCTGCCTCAAGGCCGAGGGTTACGGAGCCTTCTAAACCGCCGCTTTTCTGCCGCATACGGTAAGACGAGATACGCTACCGGACAAAGAGACCCCCTGCTTCATGGGCAGGGGGTCTGACTTTTGGACAGACAAGTCAGCGGTTGATCCCTAGTCCGCCAAGTCATCCGCCATCCTTTGCGCTTCTTCCCGGATTTCGTCCATCAGGGCCACCAAATCCAGGATTTCGTTGCTGGACACCATGCCCAGGAACTGGCCGGTGCTTCGGTCCATGACCGGGATTATCGTAAGCGAACTGCTGGCCATGCGTTCCAGCGCATCCTGGATAGGCTCATCGGGATTGGCGTGGGGAGGTCTCCGGCGCATCAGGGCCCGCAGCGGGGTGTAGCCAAAGGAACCTCTGCGCCAGAAGAACAGCCTGCGCCGGAAATTCACTCTGGTTAGCGACACGGTGCCCACCGGTACGCCCCGGTCCATGATCAAATAATCGGTTTGATTCGGCACAAGCCAGTCGTCAAGAAAACTGCTCACCGGCAAATCCGGGTCAGGATAGCTGCGCGTCCGGTCCATGACGGAACTGACGATGACTCCGGCAAGGGCATGGCGGGCAAAGGCAGGCACGATGGTCTGCGGTTGCGACGTCTCCTCCGGCACTTTAGCCCTGCTTACCGCCAAGGATATGGCCGGTGGCATCAGCAGGATGTACCCGAACATGGTTATCGTCAGCAACGAGTAGACGCCCTGGCTGATCACGCCCGTTTCAAACAGAACCAATAGCAGAGCGATCTCGGCCACGCCCTTGCCCATCAGCCCAGTGGAGATAACAATCGGCGTATCCAGCCTCGCCAGATAGGTACCGATTAGGGAGGCTAATATCTTCCCTATCATTGGGATGAATAACAGTGCGACTATGGTAAAAACCGGAAGCTCTACGAAGGAAAAGTCCAAGTGCAATCCGGCTGAGGCAAAGAAAAGGGGCACGAACAGACCTTCCGCAGTGCTCCGCATACCCGGCATTATGTCTTCGCGCATCCGGTGGGGCAGGCCGGACAAGGCGGCCCCGAACAGCAGCGCCCCCAGGGAACCGTGTAGCCCGATCTTTTCGGCGCCTACGACTACGAGAAAGAGACCGCCGATCAACAAGCCGTAGGAGAGCTCCGGCACATTCAGAAAGCGCTGCAAAAACGCCATGACCCGCGGAAGCACCTTCGCCGAAATAATCCAGATAACTACAGTGAAGCCGGCAATCTGGCCCAGCAGCCTCAATATGCCGAGTACGCTGACTGCCTCCGATCTTTCCCCAATGTTGATCCCGACCACCAGCAGCGCAATCACCTCGGCGATTATGACTGCGGTGAAAATCCGCAAGCCTATCAATTCTTTGAGCAGCCCCTTGTCGGAAAGCACCTTGGCCACCAGGCCGAGGCTGGACAACGACAAAATACCCGCGAGAGATAGCGCCTTGGTGAATTCCAGCTTGACGAATTCCGGCTCGCCCGACTCAGTGCTCAGGCCCAACTCAATTCCCAGTCCGAGCAGGTCTGCCGTGACCACCAGAGACACCAAAATCGAAATTATCACCGACACGGCAGCGGCCACAAAATACCGGCCGCGGATTGTGGACATAAAACCCGGGATGTCTATCTCGTCGAGGCCAATGAGGAAGAAAAAGATGAAGACACCGATGTTCAGGAAGATTTCGATGTGCTCGGTTATTTCGACCAGGCCTGTTGCCGGCCCCAGCACGATTCCGGCCACAGTGTAGGCCACTATTGAATTCAGGCCCACCCGGCTCAAAATGCTCTCGACCAGCTTGGCCACAACTATGAGCATACCGATGAACAGCAAGGCCTCAAGGACGAGAGCGTGGGCCCCTTCAGACGCCGGCAGGAGGCCCGTTGGCAGGCTTAGGAAAAACAGCGCCTCAGCAATCAATCCGGTATTACTCCGCCTTGGAATGGCAGACGTAATTGTAGAGTATTTCGGTGGGATTAAAGCAACTTATTCCTGAGTATTAGGTTCTGTTGACATTTGCATTTGTAACCGATGTGCAGGCCCATTTCATGTCATTCCAAGTGCAGGAAAGCACGAATGGCCTTGAATCGGAGTGATAAGTCCAGGATTCTTCGTCGCTATTTCCCCGGAATGACCCGTAACAGCGAAATGTCAACAGAACCTAGCAGTATTAGCCAGCGAGTCGGTGAAAACGCTGTGACGATTCTGTGAGGTACGATTCATTGGGCTGACAAGGGGCAATCATGGGACGACCGCAGAGTCTTTGCCAATCCATTGACGGCGAGCCTCTCGAACGAGGAACGGATCTTCGCAACCTGTCCATCGCTAAGCCTGTTTTGACATCGCAGAAAGGCTCAGTACCAACGACAGGTCTGCCCCCGTGGTCACCTGAATGGGTCACCTGAGTGCCTTTGTAATTGTCCTGGAGCAAAAGGCTGGTCCTGAGCTGACTCGACGGGCGGACTCCTCGTATATCGGGCCGCCCCGCAACGGTTTGGGTACAGCAGAAAATCCGATCTCGGATTGCACGACGGATAACCATCCTGATTCGAGTCCTTGAGTAAATCATTCAACATTCACGATACAATAATACGAGACTATCTCAAAACGTGGCGCGGCACCCAACCCGTCATTCCCGCCAAGGCGGGAAGGTGGATTCACATTTCAAGTGCAACACCTGATTCCATAGGGTCTCGGCTGAAGTGTAGTAGCCGAGGCATTTGCGTGGAGTATTGTTGTAGGCCTGTAGGAGTAGAGTGAACCGGTCGTCCGGCAATTCCGCCAGGTCGGTCTTCCGTGGCAGAGTGCGCCGCAAGCGACCGACGGCGTTCTCGATCCCCCCTTTCTGCCACGGTGAATGGGTATCGCAGAAGAAGGTCTGTATGCCCAGGGTATGGAGTTGGTAATGGCGAGCGAACTCCGTCCCGTTGTCGAAGGTGACCGTCTGACGCAGCTGGGGCGGCAATGGAGCCAGGACTTCGGCCATGGCCTTGGCGATGGGGTCTGCCGCCTTGCCAGCCAGTCTCAGGGCAATGAGGAGGCGGGAGTGCCGCTCGTGGAGGATGAGAACCGCCTGTCCATAGGTTCGAAACAGCATCAGGTCAGCCTCCCAGTGGCCAGCCGTCTGCCGGTCAGCAGCCTCTTGAGGACGTTCCGCCACAGGCCGCCGGTGAGCCATGAAGGAAGCCGGACTGCCCCCTTTGCGTCCCCGCCAGCCCCGTTTCGACTTGGCCCTGGGCAGGTAGTGGCGCCACGAGTAATCCTTCGTCCGGGCCAGTTGGCCGTAGATAAACCGGTAGATGCTCTCGTGGGAGATCACCTTCCTTCCCTGCTCCAGAGCAAAGCGTCCGGCAACCTGCTGAGGCGACCAGCCCTGTTGCAGCCCGGCGAGAACCCTACGGCGCAACCCCTCATCTCGCTCCAAGCGAGACCCGCACCATCGGCGCTCTTGGGCCTGCTGGTCCGCATACTTCGGCCAGTAGCCTTGGCTCTGTGAAACATTGCGTTTCAACTCTCTCGAAATCGTCGACGGCGAGCGATCGAGAGTTGCAGCAACTTGCCGGATCGACTGTCCCGAGGAACGTAGACGGGAAATCTCACACCGTTCTTCAATGGTGATATGCTCATATCTGATTCCCATGACAACACCTTAACAAGGTGTTGCACTTCGTTTGTGAGTCTAGGGAATCTATGGGCTTTGGCCAGCGATGCCGGTATATCCGGAGGGCCAGTTGATTTTGAGATAGTTTCCAAATGCACAGGCTAATGGCTATTGACATAACTGAGTACAATAATGGGAAAGTTCTGTTGGTATAACAAAAATCCTAAAGTAAACGGTTGCGCACAATCCGGATTGTTCGCAAGGGAGGTGGGGATTTCGGCTGGGGCGTTAGCGCGGGCTATGATTGGGTTGGCTCTTTCGTTTCTCCGGTATGGCCCGCAGACGGGAACACAGAAGCCGAACTACTCGATTGCTCGCCACTGCAGGAACGCTGATGGCAGCATTGGCAATTGCTCTTGGGGTGGTGGTGGCCGCAGGAACCATACTAAAGCCCAAGCCTTCGCTGCCGGAAAACGAAGCGGCGATCAAGATTCCTCCTCCGTCCCGTTCACATCGACCGTCGGCCTCTGACCCGGCAGTCTTCGCTGACGGCTCCGTGGTGATAACCTTGGGCGAAGGGGCCGACGGTGAAGATATACGGCTGAATTTTCAGGAAATCTTCACCGAAACCGCCCCAGATTTACCAGCCGGATATTCCCATCCTTTGCGGATGTTCCGTATAACCGCGCTGGGCTTGGGAGCGAGGCATGATCTTGCCCCGTACCCGGCTACCATCAATGTGCTGCTGACCGAGCAGGATTTAGTGGTTGCCGGTGGGGACCCCTACCGGCTGGTAGTCCGACGCTATGACGAAACCGCCTCCGCCTGGAAATCAACACCGTCTTCGGTGGACCTGCCCTGGTTGAGAGTAGAGACAACCACCGATGCCCTCGGCCTTTTCGCCACCATGGCCGTATTTGCGGATGAGGGTCAAGACGATAGACGGGGGGAGTACGGGGCAGGACGCAAGGAGAAAGCAGGCTATGAGCTAGCTGGAATTAGACCCCTCATGGCGGAAACGGTTGTGCCTTCGTCAGACACTCCAGCGCCTGTGTCGTTGCCTACCGAAACTCCCAGACCGCAACCTGTGGCAGTATCTCCGCCCGTGCCAACCCCCACACTGACGCCAACCCCCACGCCAACCCCAACCCCTAAGCCGACGCCAACGCCAACCCTAACCCCTACTCCCTCACCGTCTCCAACGATCGAGCGGGACGATACAGAGAATTTGGCTGCAACGGCGGCGCTCATTCCGACGTTGGACCCATCTCCCCAAAGTGCTGCTACTCAAACGCCAACACCTACCGCAACTTCCACATCCACTCCTACGTCGACTCCATCGCCCACTTCGTCCCCTACTCCCACGCACACGCCCGGCCCAAGCTACCGGTTGTTCATCAATGGCCGACAGGTTCTTTCCAGTGACGTAAGGTTCCATGTACCCTTGGGTATAGTGACAATTAGCGCTTTGCCCGGTCCCGGCGACAGGTATACGGTTGGGAGCGAAGTCAGTTTGTACGTCGATGTGGACCCTCTGGGGTCCGATCTTCGGATCACTGGAGCTGATGAGGCTAATGGCTCCAGCGGCCGTCTGCGGATAGACGGCGACCGCTTCGTAATCGTCTACATATCTCCGAAGCCAACCCCGACGTGCCAAAGGCCTTCGCCGGTTTCGCAGTTGACAGGAGGCTCGAGGCCGATGCCCACCTTAACACTTACCCCGACGCTGACACCGACACCTACCCCCACCCCGACGTCCACTCCCAAACCCGCAGGCGGACTCATTGCATTCCAAACCGATAGGGACGGAAATAGCGAAATATATGCGATGTACCGCGATGGCTCAGAGCCGGTAAACTTGACGGGGCACACGGCCGCAGACAAACACCCCTCGTTGTCCGGTGGTGGCTTGTTGGCGTTCGCTTCTGACCGCATCGCACCGGAGGGCAGCCAGAGCGGCTTCGATGTTTATCTGCTCACCCTGCATAACCGAGAGGCTGTCAGGCTGACGACGCATGAATCCGATGACCACAATCCCGCCATTACGGCGTCCGGAGACAAGGTCGCCTTCGTTTCGCGCAGAGACGACGACAATTCCGAAATCTATGTGCTGTCTTTATCCGAAAAGAATCAGCCTAAAGCTCCTCCTGTAAACATAACTGACAATGCGGCAGACGACACGGATCCTGCCTGGTCACCGGACGGCTGCCGCTTGGTCTTCGCCAGTAACCGGGACGGGGACTGGGACATCTACCTCTCTGACGGCGACAGATCCAAACCCCTCAATCTCACGGACAGCGGAGAGGATGACATTGGCGGATTCGATGAGCGCTGGCCTGGCTTGGCATTCCATGAAGGCAGGGAGCGATTAATTTTCGCCTCTGACCGCACCGGTAACTGGGACGTATATTCCATGTATACCGACGGATCTGATTTAGTACGGGCGACAGAAAACCCAGCGGCAGACCTGGCCCCCAGTTGGGGGCCATCGGCGGATGAGTTCGTCTTTCAGTCCGAACGCGACAAAAACTTGGAGATATACACTTCGGACAGCGCATACGGCTACATACAAACAAATGTCACCCGAAAGGGGTATGGCAACAGCGGAGAAAGCGCGGACACTTCGCCAAGCTGGGAACCCCAGACCCACATAGGAGGCTGCATAGCTCCCCCTATTCCGACGCCGACACCCACGCCGACGCCAACACCTACCCCTACCCCCACCCCCACCCCCACCCCCACACCGACGCCAACACCTGCGCCCACGCCGATACCTACTCCGACGCCGACACCCACGCCTTCGCCGGCGCCGACTCCTACCCCCATACCAACGCCTGCGCCAACACCGACGCCGACTCCTACCCCCATACCAACGCCGACGCCGACGCCGACGCCCACGCCAACACCCACGCCGACTCACACGCCAACACCCACGCCAGCACCCACGCCGACACCCACACCTACTCCGACGCCGACGCCGACGCCTACAGCTACCCCGGAGCCGGAGCCGGTAAAATTGCCGGATTATCCTGCGGGCGGCCGGATTGTCTTCCGGAGCGACCGGGACGGAAACGGGGAAGTCTACGTGATGGGCTGCGATGGAACCAGTCAAGTGAATTTGACCAATCACCCGGCCGATGACAAGCAGCCGTCTTGGGCTAAAGGGGGATTAATTGCCTTCAGCTCTGACAGGAATCCTGCTGGAGGATTCGACATTTATCTGCTGTCGCTAAATCCCTGGAAGATAGAACGACTAACCACAGATTTGGCGGATGATGAGTCTCCGGCCATGTCTCCTGACGGGAGCAGGGTGGCATTCGTATCATATCGGGAGGGGAATGCCGAAATTTACGCCTTGACGATTTCCGGCAACATCCTGACGAAGATCACCAACAACTCCGCCGCGGATATGGACCCGGCTTGGTCGCCAGACGGCAATCGCATCGCCTTTGCCAGTGACCGGGACGGCACTTTCGACATCTACACCATCAAAGCCGACGGCTCCAGTCTCCTCAAAGTGGCGGCCGTGTCCGATGGACAGGCCAACGACCGCTGGCCTGACTTCGTGGACTATGTGGGAGACGAATACATAGCCTTAGCTTCTGACAGCGATGGGGATTGGGAAGTTTATTACTATGACGCCTATGACTTGTATCCGGCTACTGGGAACATGGGGGATAAAATCGATGCTGACCCGAGTTGGAGCGGATCCGGTGAGCAGATGGTATACCATACCAATCGTGATATGGATTCCAGCTTCGATGTTTGGAAAGCGTACTACGACGGCTCTGGCGCAAAAAACCTCACCCGCGACTCCGCAGGCAGTCACCACTCTCCAGATTGGGAACCGCAGGACGAAGCCGATTTCTGCGTTGGAGACGAGTAACAAAGGACTTGGGCAGGATTAAAATACGGAGTCGCACAACCTTGAAACTTACGCCGGGGCTGAAATGCAAACGCGTGCCAAGAACCTGAGCATGACCGCAAAATCTGCCAGCCATTTCCTGGAGGTCGGCGACTCTACCATCGAATACACCGTGCGTCGCAGCCGGCGTCGCAAGAAAACCGTGGAGGTTAGCGTTTCCCAAGGCACTGTCCTGGTCTCCGCGCCTGCTCGCACCCCCGATGGCGAAATTCAGGCGATGGTCCAAAAGCGGAGCCGCTGGATTTTGGAAAAACTAGCAGCATCGCATCAGTCACCGCCGCCTCTAAGGCTGGTATCGGGGGAGACACTGCCTTACCTGGGGCAGGAATTGCCGTTGTTAGTGCAGGAGGCCAACATTCGCCGCCCGTCGGCTCAGTACGAAGGAGAGCGGCTCCTGGTGAACGTGCCGGAGGAACTGCCCGAACAAGAGCGGCGGGAGTGGATATTTTCAGCCATCGTCGCGTGGTACAAGGAGCGAGCGCAGGAGTTCCTGTTGGATAGGGTCTCCCGCTGGCTGCCGGTCATGGGGCGCAGCGAGACGCCCCCGGTGCTGGTGCGAGGGCAGCGGGCCCGCTGGGGCAGCTGCAGCGCGGACGGTACGCTGCGCTTCAGTTGGCGGCTGGCGATGCTGGAGCCAGACCTGATAGACTCCGTCGTGGTGCACGAACTGGCCCACCTGGAGGTGATGAATCACTCTCCGGCCTTCTGGGACGTGGTGGTTCGAGCCATGCCCGATGCCCGCCGGCGGCGCAGGCGCTTGGATGAAACCGGACGCCATCTGCCTCTGTGACGACGGCAACCGGGTTCGTGCCACAGCCTCGCAGATATTCGTCCAGGGTCCTATGGTTATTCCCTCTCCCTCCGGAGGGTAGGATGGGGGCGTCCTTGTTGGTGAGGGAACATTGTCATCCCGGGGTCTCAACCTCGTCCCAGCCCTCTTCCTCAAGGGAGAGGGAGAACTAAAAGATCCTGTATATTTGTCTGCCGCACTCCAAATTCCCCCTACGGCGTGTTACCATTGAGGCGTATGAATCCGTCGCATATTAGAAACTTCTGCATCATCGCTCACATTGACCATGGAAAGTCGACGCTGGCTGACCGATTCCTGGAAATTACCGGCACCGTGCGGCCTCAGGAGATGAAGGCGCAGTTCCTGGACCAGATGGATCTGGAGCGGGAGCGCGGCATCACCATCAAAGGCAAAGCGGTAACCATGTACCACCAGACCCCGGACGGCGAGACTTACCAACTCAACCTCATCGACACGCCCGGCCACGTTGATTTCAGCTACGAGGTGTCGCGCGCACTGGCGGCCTGCGAGGGCGCCCTGCTGGTGGTGGACGCCAGCCAGGGCATCGAGGCCCAGACCATCGCCAACACCCTGCTGGCGATGGGGTACGACCTTGACCTGATCCCGATACTTAACAAGGTGGACCTGCCCCAAGCCGAACCGGAACGGGTCGCGGGAGAAATCGAGCAGGTCTTCGGCTTCCGCCGCGACGAGGTCCTGATCGTCTCGGCCAAGGAAGGCACCGGCGCCAGGGAGATTCTCGACGCCGTGGTGGAGCGTATCCCGCCTCCCCGCGGAAAGCCGGCCGAACCGGCTCGTGCCCTGGTTTTCGACTCGAGCTATAACCAGTACAAGGGAATCATCGCCCATGTCCGGGTAGAGGACGGCGCCTTGTCCCGGCTTGACCGAATACGGGTGATGTCCTCGGGCCGTACTGCCGAGATTGTCGAGGTGGGCGTGTTCGCTCCTGCTCCCCAGCCTACCGAGCGGCTGGAAACGGGACAGGTAGGGTACGTGGCAACGGGTTTCAAAGATGTGCGGGAATGCACCGTCGGCGACACTCTGACGATTGACCGGATGCCAGCCACCGAACCGCTGCCGGGATACGTGCCACTGAAGTCCATGGTCTTCGCCGGGTTGTATCCCTCCGACGGTGAGCACTACGGCAACCTCCGCAACGCGCTGGAGAAGTTGCAGCTAAACGACTCCTCGCTCACCATTGAGCCGGAAAGCAGCGAGGCCCTCGGCTTCGGATTCCGCTGTGGCTTCCTCGGCCTGATGCACTTGGAAATTGTGCAGGAGCGGCTGGAACGGGAATACGACCTTGACCTGATTGTGACCGCGCCCAGCGTGGCCTACCAGGTAACGCTGACCAACGGCGAGGTCATTAAGGTGGACAGCCCGGCCAAGTTGCCATCGCCCAACGAGTACACCGACATTGAGGAGCCGGTGCTGGATCTGACCATCGTCGCCCCCAGCCGCTTCGTGGGCGCCCTCATGGAGCTGATGCACTCCCGCCGCTCCGAATTCAAACGCATGGAATACATCCAGAGCGAGGGCGTCGCTTCCCGTGAGAGATCGCGCGTGATGATGGAATACACCATGCCGCTGGTGGAATTGCTGGCCGATTTCTACAACCAGTTGAAGTCACGCACCCAGGGCTACGCCTCGCTGGACTACACTTTCAACGGCTACCACAAGGCCCCGCTGGTCAAGGTGGACGTGCTGGTTAACCATGTGCCCGTTGAGGCGCTGTCGATGATTCTGCACCGCGACCAGGCCATCGGCCAGGGTCGCCGTGTGGTGGAGAGGCTACGGACGACCATTCCCCGCCAGTTGTTCGAGGTGCCCATCCAAGCCGCCATCGGCAGCCGCATCATAGCCCGCGAGACCGTCCGCGCCATGCGAAAGGACGTGCTCGCCAAGTGCTACGGCGGCGACATCACCCGCAAGCGCAAGCTCTTGGAACGTCAGAAGGAAGGGAAGAAGCGCCTCAAGATGGTCGGCCAGGTGGAGATCCCCCAAGAGGCGTTCCTCACGCTGCTGGAAGTGGGCGGGGAGGAGTGATATCGTTTTTCGATCCTAGGCCAATCTTTGTAATCTTGGTCGTCGATTTCCCATGCCTCCTCAACAAATGCTCTAAGTAGGGCGTGGCGGCGTTTCTGCACATCGCGGCCTTGTCTACCTGCCCTATAGCTCTTTAGAACCAGAAGACTTTCTTCTTTCCAGTCATTCGTCAGTATGTCTTTTGTTCCTCGCTATAACCCCAGCGCCGATCGCAGCTCACCCAACTGCTCCAGGTGCGCCCGCCAGTGGCGATCGAAGCCCGCCAGCGCAGTTTCCAGCGTCCTCTCCTCGTCCTGCCCTCGGGTGCGCTGGTGCATCAGTGCGCGGCGGCCCTGCAAGTCGTCGTCGGTGGCGGCGGCCAGCGCCTTGCTGAAGACATCGAAGAACGCTGTAATGTCTGTCTCAACCTCGGCCATATCCAGCGTTGCCCGCGCTTCGGTGACGTTTGAACGGTCAGACCATATCTCGTACTCGGTGATCTCGCCCGAGACTATGCCCTTCACCACGGACGCCATGCCGCCCGGCGGGGTGTCGATGATGTGGTACACGATCTCCCGCGCCGACCAGTCCGATTCTTCCGGTTTCCAGTCGAGGCAGTAATTCATGCCGTCCAGCACTTTCAGCAGGGAGGAGCGGAGAGATTCGATATTTTCTCGCTGGATTTGTATGGTGGTCAAGGTTTTTCTTTCGTTCCTTTATTCGTTTGGGTCGATGCCGCGCAGCAGTTCGAGGGTAGCTTCGCGGGTGTCTTCTCGGCGCAGAGCGTACTCCAGCGAGGCGCGGAGCAGGCCCAGCGGCGTGCCGCCGTCGTACCGGATGCCCTGGAACTCGTAGGCGTAGAGTTCTGCGCTTTCCAGCAACAGAAGCATCCCGTCGGTCAACTGAATCTCGCCCTTGGCGCCGGGGCGGGTGCGCTCCAGGCAGTCGAATATTTCCGGTGGCAGGATGTAGCGCCCCACGATGGAAAGGTTCGATGGCGCCTCTTCCCGCGGTGGTTTCTCCACCAGCCCCCGCACTTGATGCAATCCTTCACCACACGGGACGGCGTCCACCACGCCGTAATTGTGCACCGTTTCCCATGGCATCGGCTCGACGGCCACCACCCCGGCCTGTGTGCGGTCGAAGATGTCCACCATCTGCGCCACTACACCTGGCGTGTGATGCACGATGTCGTCGGGCAGGATCACCACGAAAGGCTCGTTGCCCACTGCCTCCCTGGCCGTTAACACGGCGTGGCCCAAGCCGAGAGCCTCTTCCTGGATTACGAAAGACACCCTGGCCAGGCGTGACGCCCGCAACACCCTATCCAACAGGTCCTGGGAGCCATTTTCAGACAGCCGACGTTCCAGCGCCGGGGAGGGCTGGAAGTAGGACGCTATGCCCTCTTTGCCCGGGGCGGTGACTATGATTACTTCTTCAACTCCGCCCTCGGCGGCCTCTTCCACGACGTATTGCAACATCGGGCGGTCGAGTATGGGCAGCAGTTCCTTGGGGACAGACTTGGTCACCGGCAAAAAACGGGTCCCCATACCGGCGGCGGGAATGACGGCTTTCCTGACGGGCATAATCAACCACCAACTACTTCAGCGTCCCATAGTCTAGCACTGCGATTCCCCGGCAACAATGCAGGCACCGCGGGCGGCATATTCGCTTAACTGCGCCCAGGCTGGGTCCTTTAATTCTCCCTTCCCCTGAGGGAGAGGGAACAGCTGAATAACCCCGTGCGGCCGGTTCGCTGAATTGACACCGGGGGCGGCTGAACCTACTATGAAAGAGAGGCCGCACTAGATGGGGAGCTAGCGGTGCCCTGCACCCGCAATCCGCTACAGCGGGGTTGAATTCCTCCCAGAGGCCTGCCCGGTGTGCCTATATCGCGGTCGGAGGTCGTTGAGGGTTGGGTCCCACGCGGCGCAGACTTGTGAACCCCGCCAGGTCCGAGAGGAAGCAACGGTAAGCAGGGTCCTGCGAGCGCCGTGGGAGCGCCTGGCCTGAGTCGTCCGCCGTGACACGCTCATTTGTCAGTGTCGACCGGAGGTGCGCGGTCTCTTTAATGCTCAATCCGATATCATTCCACGCCGCAGGCCGTCTGCCGTGACCGTCTCCGCCCGCAGGTCAGGGCCGCGCAAGTCGCTGGGACAGCATTTCCTCAGCGATTCCCGTGTGGTCAGCCGCATCATCGGCGCCGCCGAGCTGTCCCCCCTCGATACCGTGGTGGAGATTGGGCCGGGTCGGGGCGTTCTCACCCGTCGGCTGGTTCAGGAGGCGGGGCTGGTGGTGGCCTTAGAACTGGACGCTCGGTTGTGGGAAGATCTCCCGTCGCGCCTCGGCTTTCCCTCCAACCTGCGGTGCATATTGGCCGACGCCCGCGAGGCTGATTTGCCGGCCCTGGTGTCCTCTCCGTCCGTGGGAACGCCGGGACGGTACAAGGTTATTGGGAATCTCCCTTACTATGCCGCCAATCGCATCGTCCGAAGAGTGCTGGAGTCGGTACCGCCGCCCTCGATGGTCTTGGTGATGGTGCAGAAGGAAGTCGCTGAAAGCATGACGGCCTCCCCTGGCGACATGAGCCTGCTGTCGGTCGCCACCCAATGCTACGCCGATGCCCGCCTGGTCTGCTCCGTGCCGCCCTCGGCCTTCCGCCCGCCGCCCAAGGTGCGCTCGGCGGTAGTGCGGCTGGATGTTCGGGAAATTCCGTCGGTGGATTCTGCCAACCGGGATGTGTTTTTCGAGGTCGTCCGGGCCGGGTTCTCCGCGCCCCGCAAGCAGATCCACAATTCCCTGAGCCACGGGCTGGGAATTGAACCGGGAACGGGGACGGCTATCCTGGAGCGGGCCGGGATTGACGGGCGGCGAAGGCCGGCCACGTTGAACCTCGAGGAATGGGGTGCCGTCCTCGCGTCTTGGCAGGAAACCGGGCAGGGGATGGACCACCGTGCAGATTGACGCCTACGCCAAGCTGAACCTGACCTTTGAGGTGCTGGGTAAGCGGAGCGACGGCTACCACGAGGTCAAGACGGTCATGCAGACCGTCGGACTGACCGACCGGCTGTTTGTGGAGCATTGGCCTTCCCTGCAAGTGGAATGTGACAGCCCGGAATTGTCGGGAGAAGCCAACCTGGTCTGGAAGGCGGCAAACGCTCTTGCCGAAATGCGGGGAATTCAACCCCGGGTGCGTATACGGCTGGAGAAGCGGATTCCCATAGCGATGGGGCTTGGCGGCGGCAGCAGCGACGCCGCATCCACCCTGCGCGCTCTCAACGAACTCTGGGAGCTTTCCGCGACTGACGATGAATTAGCGGCAATTGCCGCCGAGGTCGGCTCCGACGTGTCCTTTTTCCTATGGGGCGGTACTGCCCTGGCGGAAGGGCGCGGGGAGCTGGTGTCTCCCCTGCCACCCCTGCCGCCGTTGAACCTGACCCTGGTATTCCCGGACCTTGCCATCAGCGACAAGACACGGCGGATGTACTCCCGTCTGACGCCGGCCAATTACAGTGACGGAGGGGTCACGCGACAGCTGGTGAAACTGCTGGTGGGCGGGCAGTTCGTGCCCGAATCCATCCGAGGCTGCGTCTACAACGTATTTCAGGATATAGCCGAGTGGGAGTTTCCAGGGCTGGCCGAAATGCGCCGGACCGTGCTGGAACGCGGCGGCCCGGAACTATACCTCTGCGGCGCAGGTCCCGCCATGTTCGCCATTCCTTCCGGGGAAACGGACCACCGGACAGTGGCGGAAGCCTTGCAGCCCATGGGCGCCGGGGTATACCTTGTTACGACGGTTGGCGGGGTTGCCCCGTGAAGAGTCGCTTTCGTGGGAAATTCCCTCTTGCAAGAGGGATAGGGAGCAAACAAGAGACCCTGAGGCGGGGCGTGGAATGACGGATAGGATAAGGAACGAATAAATGGGCGTGGATTTCCTGGCCAGCATTGCCATTGGCATGAACCCCAACCTGGTCAGCGCTGGGGGACTAATCCTGTCGTGGCACGGGGTGTTCACCTTCATCGCCGTGGCCACGGCGGTGTACCTGGTGGTGCGATGGGGCACCCGCGAGGGAATGGTGGCGGACGTGCTGTATTCCGCCTCCATGTGGGCCATCATCGGCGGGGTTGTAGGGGCGCGGGTGCTGCACGTCATAGACTTCTGGGACGAGGTCTATCAGTACGATTTCGTCAGCATCTTTCAGGTCTGGCAGGGGGGCATAGCCATATTTGGCGCCATCTCCGGGGGATTTGTCGGCGGGTCACTCTACCTGTTGATTCGCAACTCCTCCTGGTTCCTGGCCCTGTGGAAACCGTTCTCGCCGGTATTCGGGCAACCCAACAAAGCTGACTTGCCCAAAATAGGCCACCTGGCCGACATCACCGCACCGGCGCTGCTGCTGGCTATGGCCATCGGGCGGATAGGCGACATAATCAACGGCGAGCATTTTTCCACAGTGACCAATCTGGCTTGGGGGGTCGTCTACACTAATCCCGACAGCCCCGGCTTCGGACGGCCGGCGACGCATCCGGCGGTGGCCTACGAACTGCTCTTCGACATTGTGCTGCTGGCTGCGTTGTGGCCGCTCCGCAAGAGGCTGCGCCCCAACGGGATGTTCTTCGCGCTCTACGGGGCAACCTACTCCATCGGGCGCTTTTTCATCAGCTTCCTGCGAGAGGAATATAACGTCTACTTCGGCGGGCTGAACGAGGCTCAGATAGTCGCGCTAATCGTGATAATAATCACAGTGCCGCTGCTGGTCTGGAAGGCGCAGGTGGTGCGTCCTCCAGGCGGGACGCGGGCCGGCCGGCGCCGCGGCGCGCAGAGGGCATAAAGGCAGCGGGGTTAAATCTGGCGTTCCTGCTCTTCGGCGGCGCGGAGCTTCGACACGCGCAGGGCCAGGGTCGGTTTGTCGTGCCAAGAGTCCAGCATCAGCGTAAAGGCCAAGT
This sequence comes from Dehalococcoidia bacterium, assembly GCA_965226875.1. Lineage (GTDB taxonomy): Bacteria > Chloroflexota > Dehalococcoidia > Lucifugimonadales > UBA3495 > VXOI01. The sequence continues at coordinate 1,663,828 of OZ245439.1, forward strand.
CCAACCGGGGTGTGCCTGCGGGCCCAACGATGGCGCGCCAGTCCGCTGCCTGATTGAAGGCCAGGGCGGTCATTTCCCGCCCGTCCTGCACCACGCGAAGCCGCAAATGCTGCTGATTGTTCCCCATGAACCGCGCTTCCAGGGCGGCCACGTTGAGCGACGCAAACAGCGGGCGGCGGTTTCCCTTGCCAAAAGGCTCCAGACTGCGCAGCCAGTCATAGACGTCTGCCGTAAGCTCCTGGAGCCTTATCTCTGCGTCGATTTCCAGCTCGGGCGAAAGGTCCAGCGAGTCCAGCTTTTCGGCGGCATAGGCGTTGAGCCGTTGCGAGACCTCGTCAATGCGGTCGGTGGACACTGTGAAGCCCGCCGCCTGGGCGTGGCCGCCGTAACGCACCAACAGGGATGAAGAATCGGCGATGGCTTCAACCAAGTTGAACTCCGGGATGCTCCGCGCCGACGCCACCGCCCGGCTGCCGTTGACCGACAACACCGCAGCCGGACGCCGGTAGGTCTCGGCCAGCCGGGACGCCGCCAGCCCAGCTACTCCCTGCGGGATGGACTCGTCGGCCACCACCAGCATCGAGGGGAGGACGGGCATCGCCTCGACTCTCTCAATGACCAGTGCCGCCGCCGCATCCGTGGCCTGGCGCCGCTGCCGGTTCATCTGCTCCAGCTTCTCGGCCAGCTCTTCGGCTTCGTCGTGTGAGCGAGTTGTCAGAAGGCGGAAGCTGTCGGCTGCGTCCCCCATCCGTCCGGCCGCGTTTAGCCGGGGCGCAATTTGGAAGGAAATCTTCTCGGAGTCGATGTCCCCGGGAGAGAGACGGGCAACTTCGCACAGCGCCAGCAGGCCCGGGCGCCGGGTTTGTTTTAGGCGCTTCAAGCCTTCCTGTACCAGGTAACGGTTCTCGTCAACCAGCGGCACCAAGTCGGCGATGCTGCCCAGGGCCGCCAGTTCCAGCAGCGCCGGGTCGAACGGCACTCCCCACGACTGGTGCAGCCCGTGAATCACCTTGAACGCGAGGGCAGCGCCGCACAGTTCAGAAAAGGGGTACTCGCTGCCGTGCAGCTTGGCATTGACGCAGGACACGGCGTTGGGGAGGGCGTCGGGCGGGAGATGGTGGTCGGTGATTATGGCTTCCGCGCCCCGGCTCGCGGCGTAGGCAACCTCGGGCGCGTCGGTTATCCCGCAGTCCACGGTAACTATTAGCGTGGCCCCGGAGTCGATGAGGAAGTCTATTGCGCCCCTAGAGAGGCCATGCCCTTCGCCGCCGCGCTGTGGCAGGTACGGAATGGGATGGGCGCCCAGCGATTCCAGCCCCTCGCACATTATGGCCGTTCCCGTAATGCCGTCCACGTCGAAGTCTCCGAACACGCCGACAGTCTCGGCGTCGTTGACGGCATGGCGCAGCCGTTGCACCGCCGCGGCCATGCCCGGCAGCCGACGGGGATCGTAGGGCAGGTGAGGCGGATTGAGAAAGAGGGACAGCTTTCCAGTCGTATCGATGCCCCTGGCGGCCAGTATCCGGGCCACAGGGGCAGGCATGTCCACGGGCAGGCCGGAGACATCAGCTGGCGGTGGGAAGGCCCACCGGGGCGTCGCGCCCGGAACGCTCACGCTTGGCGGAACGGGCGGGGTTTGGCGAAGACCAGCACCGAGTTATGCCCGCCGAACCCAAAGGAGTTGCTCATGGCGACGTCTATTTCCCGCCTGAGGGCCTGATTCGGAGTGTAGTCAAGGTCGCATTCAGGGTCCGGTTCGTTGAGGTTGATGGTCGGTGGAACCAGCCCGTCGCGCATCGCCATGATGCAGATGGCGGCCTCCAGCGCGCCGCCTGCGCCCAGCAAGTGCCCGGTCATGGACTTGCTGGAACTGATGGGAACCCGGTAGGCGTCTTCACCCAGCGCCATCTTGATGGCCTTGGTTTCGTGCTTGTCGTTCAGGGGAGTAGATGTCCCGTGGGCATTGATGTAGCCCACCTCGGATGGGTCTATTTCCGCCTCCGCCAGGGCCATCAGCATGGCGTTGGCCGCGCTCTCCCCGGTGATGGACGGCTCGGTCAGGTGATGGGCGTCGGAGGTTGCCGCGTAGCCCCGCAGTTCGGCCAGCGGCTGCACGTTGCGCCGGGCGGCGCTCTCCTCGCTCTCCATCACAAATACCGCAGCGCCTTCGCCTATGACAAAGCCGTCGCGGGAATTATCGAAGGGGCGGCTGGCCTGGGCCGGGCTGTCGTTCCGGCGCGAGAGGGCCCGAAGGGCGTTGAATCCGGCCACCGTCACCGGCACCAGGGGTGCCTCGGTACCGCCTGCCAGCACGATGTCCTCCCGTCCGTGCCTCACCATCTCCCAAGCTTGTCCCATGGCGTCGGCGCCGCTGGAGCAAGACGACACCAGGCAGTAATTCGCCCCCATCGCTCCGGTGACCATCGAGACTTGGGCAGAAGCCATGTCGCCCAGCATCATGGGAATCAGGAATGGACTGACCCGCCTGGGGCCCCGGTCGCTCAGGACTGCGAACTGCTGGGAAAGAGTGGATATGCCGCCGATGCCGCTGCCGATGACCACGGCCACCCGGTAGGGGTCTTCCCCGGTAGGGTCGAGGTCGGCCTGTTCGCAAGCCTGCCGTGCGGCCACTGCAGCGAACTGGGCGAAACGGTCCATGCGCCGAGCGTCCTTGCGGTCGAGGTAGCTCTCGGGGTCGAATCCCTTTACCTCTGCACCGAACCGGGTATCAAACCCCTCGGTGTCGAAGGACGTCAGGAAGTTAACGCCGGAGCGCCCCTGGGTTATACCTTCCCACGTTGCCGGCAAATCCAGTCCCAGAGGGCTGATTACGCCGATGCCGGTGATGTAGACACGGTGAAGTCCAGTCATCCCATCCACAATCCCTGATGTCTTGCCGCGAAGATTACGCCTCACTCGCCGTTGGGTCAGACGCCACTATAACCAACTGGCCGCCGGTAAAGACGGCCAGTTTGCTTGCCAGCCCAGTGGTCAAGCGGAAGCGCGCCCTTAGCCTTGGCCTGTGGCTTTCTTCCTGCCGTCGCGCTGGTCGGAAATGGCCGCGTCAATAGCCTCGGTCAGCTCGGTAATGCGCCGCGATACGTTGGCGGCCAGGTCTTTGCCGCTGTTTACCTTGGGGTCGGTCAGGGTCTTCAGCGATTCGGTAAGCTCGTTGAGCTTGGAGCCGATGCTGTCGGCCACATCGCGCCGCACATTGGACAAAGGCTGAGACACGGCGCGGAGGGTCTCCACCAGTTCGCCGACCCGCCCGGAGATATTTTCCCCGAAATCGCGGCCCGACAGGGACGCCGGATCGGACAGACCCCGCAACGTTTCCGTGGCCTCGCCCACCCGGGCGGCGATGGTGTCGCTCAACCCCTGGCTGGTAGCCGCCAGCCGCAGTTTGTAGGTGCGCAGGATGCGGAACACCCGGCGGTAGACGTCGTCTACCTCCTGCAGCCGGGAGGTATACTTGTCGTAGATCTCGCGGCTTTCCTGCATTGACCACCGCTCGTCGTAGTGAACGAACTGGCGCCCGGTATAGAGCTGGTATGGCCGCATCTCGCCTTCCTGCAACAGCTCGCCGTGCTCGTTCAGGGGCTTGAGGTCGGTCCAGTTGGACGTGGCAGGCAGCGGCGTCAGGAAGTTGGCCGTCTGGTAGCGGCTGACCGTCGTTACCCAGTCAGCCAGGGCCATGATGCTTTCCTCGGTGTCGTAGGGCAGGCCGATGATGGTCATGGCCACCACGGTGAAGCCGAGTTCGTTGATATAGGCCAAGTCGCGGTGCATTTGCCCCGGGTCCTGCCGCTTGTTCACCGCTTTGAGGTTTTCGGCGTTGTCCGATTCCACGCCCAGATAGAGCATCTTCACGTTGGCTTCCTGGAGGGCGTGGGCCAACTCCGGGTCCTGGCCGATTTCGGCGCGAGCCTGGATGATGAGATTCATGTTGTCGGTGCGGCCTTTCCAACCCTGGAGCCGTTCCAGCCGCTCGTTGCGGAACTTGACGGCCCGCAAAGGCGGGGTGTGCAGGTCGTCGGATATAAACACCTGGAAGGAGCCGTTGCGCGAGGTGTGAATCAGGCCGTCGGCGGCTAGTTCGTGCAACTGCTCTAGGCGTTTGAACTCGGTTTCCCGCGACACCAGCCGGTAGCCCAGAAACTGCTGGATGACCTGACAGTAGGTGCATTTCTCGGTGCAGCCGCGGATGCTCTCCATCACTCCGCCCGCCATCGGGTTGGCAGGGGTGAGGTCGCGGATGGAGCGGAAGTCGGGGAGTTCCACAAAGTCAGGCCGCACCAGGCCAGCACGCTTGGTGTAGACCACCTTCTCGTCTTCGCGGTAGCTGATGCCGGGAACATTGTTAAGATACTGGTTGCGGTCCGGTCCGCGGCGCTCCAGCAGAACGTCGCACAACTGGCCGATAATGTCCTCGCCCTCCCGCTGGACGATGACGTCGAAGTGGCCGTAGTCGAAGGCTTCCTCGGGCAGCGGACCCATTTGCGGGCCGCCGCCGATGGTGATTAGGTCGGGGTGGTATTCCTTTGCCATCCGCGCCACTTGGTAGGCGCGGGGGGCCTCGTTAATCAGGGCGGTCAGCATCAGGATGTCGACGCCATCGAGGTCTTTGTCGGGGTCCATCAGCCCGGAGCGGTCTTCGAACCAGATTTCCCGGTCGTAGACGAAGGGGCCTTCCAACTGCGCCAGGGCCGCGGAAAGGTACAACATACCCTGCCTGGGTATGGCCACATACTCAAAATTGCCACCGGCGGAAGCCGGCTGGAGCAGCATCACCCGTTTGATTCGAGACATTTTTGCCTCCCTTTACCATACCATTCGGTTCCCGTCTCAGCGGGCGACTCCGAACGCAGCGCGTTCATCTCTAGATAGACGACAAGATTCCCGGCTTAGGCTACAACCGCTACCTAAACAGGCTACGCAGACTATGCAGAAACCCTTCAGTGTTCAGTATAACCCAATTTGCCAATCACCATTATACAGGATGTCACAAACTGTGTTGCGGTATTTGAGGGGAATAATTTCAGCGGAATAATGGAATCAACTTTTCAGCGATGTCCACCAGGTGCCGCTCCCGGTCTTCCGGCGGGCAGGTGATGCTGAACACGACATGGCGGGCGCCGGCCTCAATGTACTCGTTGAGCCGCTCCGCGCACTGCTCCGGCGTCCCCAGCAGGCAGTAGCGGCGGACGATGTTGATGAACTCGCCGCCGTAGAGGTATTGGCCGCCAAGCTGCCGCGCCGCAACTTCGGCGGCCTCCTGCTCCGTGGGGTAGACGGATATGTAGGGGAAGAAAGCCCACTGGAAGCCGTCAAGGCTGCGTCCCTCTTCCTGAGCGAAAGCGTGAATCTTCTCCACGCTGTCCCGGTAACGGGGAGGGTCGAAGAAGTAGGGCACCCATCCCTCGCCCAACCGCGCCGCCCGGCGCATGGCCGCGTCACGCCTGCCCGACACCCACACCGGCGGATGGGGGCGCTGCGCCGGAACCGGGTTTATCATGGCATCGTTCAGGCGGAAATGCCTCCCTGAGAAGGTCACCCGCTCGCCGCTCCACAGCCGGCGCACGATTTCGAGGCATTCGTCCGTGCGGCGGCCCCGCTGGTTCACCCGCAGCCCTGCCGCCTCGAACTCCACAGGGTACTCGCCGCCGATGCCCACTCCCAGCGTCAGCCGGCCGTTGGACGCGGCGTCCAGGGTCGCCGTCGTGCGGGCCAGGAAAAGCGGGTGATAGAAGGGAGCCAGGATGATGGAGGACAGCAGACGAATGGACGTGGTGGCACCGGCGGCGACAGCCAGCACCGGCAGAGCGGCGTGAGACGGGGCGGGCGGGTCGCCGCGCATGAAGTGCTCCCCCGCAGAGAAGTACTCGTAGCCGAGATCCTCCATCCACCGGGCCTGACGCGCCGTCTCTCCGACTTCAAGGGTCAGGTTGGCTCCGAAGTGAAGGCCGTCAACCGCCATCGTTCCCGTCCTCTAAATGAGTCTTCCGGATTTGACGTGTCATATTAGCGCACCTACCGCCGCGTTCCAAGGCCCATAGGTGTGCAACTGTCAGCCGCGCCTTGACAATTCTCACTCTTTGCCGGAATCTGGAATTACAGGCAGGGCGCGAAATTTGGGATTCCCTTGTTGAGGTCCGCGCCGGGAGGGTCGGCATATTGCTGGTTCTGGTGACTGGGGCCACCGGGTTTCTGGGGCGGCGAGTCGTGCCCGAGTTGCTGGCGCGTCGGCATCAGGTGCGTTGCCTGGTCCATTCTCCTGGCAGGGAAAGGCTCTTTGACCATCGGGAAGTGGAAGTTCACTACGGGAGCGTCCTAAACCCGGAGTCACTGGGCCCTGCAATGCACGGCGTCCAGTCGGTGGTGCATCTGGTAGGCATCATCCGTACCGGACGGGGCTCGTCCTTCGACCGGGTGCATCGTCAGGGAACGGCAATCGTGGCAGAGGCGGCGAAGGAAGCAGGAGCCCGGGAAATCATCTACATTAGCGCCATGGGCGCCACGTCCGACCCAAAGTATCCCTACCTGCACTCCAAGCGCCAGGCGGAACTACATATTACAAGTTCCGGGATGGATTACACCATTCTGCGACCTTCTGTCATCTTCGGGGAAGGCGACGAGTTTTTGACAGCGCTGGCCGGACTGGTTCGGCTCGGCCCGGTGGCGCCAGTAATCGGCAGCGGACGGAACCGGATGCAGCCCGTCGCAGTCGAAGACGTGGCCCGCTGCGTCGCCGACTCGGTGGGCAACTCGCTGGTAAAAGGCAGGACAATCAACCTAGGAGGCCCCCATCGCTTGAGCTACAATGACCTCCTTGAAGAAGTGGCCCTGGCGATGGGCAGGCGGCTCCGCCTCGCTCACATTCCGACGGCCCTTGCGTGGCCCGCAGTAGCGCTGCTGCAAAACGTGTTGCCGAGACCTCCGGTAACCACCGCGCAACTGAGGATGCTGGGCATCCGAAATGTGGCCGAAGGACCTGATATGGAGCAGGCATTCGGGTTTACCCCCAAGCCGTTGCGGGGTAACATTGACTATGTTAATTCTGTCAGTTTCGGCGACGCGCTGCGGATGACATTGGGCCTGTCGATGCCGCGCCGCAACTGAACACCATCCCGCGATGAATCTGAGACAGCAAATCAAGCCGGACTCCCACGAGGTTCGCGTTGCAGTACGATGAAGCCATCGCTAACTTGCTTTCCCTGTTCGACGCGGAGCGTTCCAGGGTCGACGGACCGCGCCAGAAGGCCATCTACGACCTCCGGCGTATGGAGTCCTTCCTCAACAATATGGGGAGCCCTCACCGGCGCGTTCCCACGGTGCATATAGCCGGAACGAAGGGGAAGGGCAGCACTGCCGCCCTGTGCGACGCCGCCTTCCACGCCGCCGGACTGTCCACTGGATTCTATTCGTCGCCCCACCTTCACTCTTTTCGGGAGCGGGTGCGCCGCGATTGCCAGCCCGTTTCAGAGGAGGAATTCGCCGGGCTGGTGAGTGACCTCTGGCCGCTGCGGAATATCGAAGGACAGGCGACGGTTACGTTATTTGAGTTCCTGACCGGGATGGCCTTTCACTGTTTCGTCCAAGCCCAAGCAGATGTTCAGACAATTGAGGTGGGGCTGGGCGGACGCCTTGACGCCACCAACGTGGTCGACGCCCAAGTGTGCGTCATAACTTCGGTGAGCATGGACCATGCCAAGATTCTCGGGGACACCATCGGCGAAATCGCCGCCGACAAGGCGGGCATCATAAAGCCCGGCTCCATCCCGGTGATAGCTCCGCAGCGGACGGAGGCCCTGTCCTCAATCCTGGAGGCCTGCAACCGCGTGGGAGTCGAACCAATCCTGATTGGCCGCGATATCACTTGGGAACCGAAATCCGAAGTCTCCTTTCTTTCCGGGGAAGGGTCGGGGTGGGAGCATCCTTGCCAGCAGTTTACTGTTCACGGACTCTTCGGTTCCTACGAATTGGAGATTCCGTTGCTTGGCGACTACCAGATGGAGAACGCAGCCACCGCCGTGGCCGCCGTCGAGTCCATGAGCCGAGTGCAGGGATTGGGGATTTCGGCCGAAGCCCTGGCCCGCGGTTTCCGCGACGTGTCATGGCCCTGCCGCATGGAGGTGGTGGGGCGGGAGCCTGTGGTCATCGCCGACGGGGCTCACAACGACTACTCCATGGATAGGCTGCTGGAGTCGCTGCCCCACTACTTCAAATATGACCGCCTGCTGGTAATAGCCGGATTCTCGCGGGACAAGAACGTAGCTGCCATGGTAGGCTCGCTGGCTCCGGCCGCATACCTGGCCATTGCCACTCAGGCCCGCCACCCCCGCGCCCTGAACGCCCAAGAACTGTCGGGTATGTTGCAGGACCGAGGTGCTGAGACGATCATTGCGCCGACGCCCCGAGATGCCCTGGAGCAGGCCCGCGCCAAGGCCGGCCCCCGGGACCTGGTGCTGGCCACAGGATCGCTGTTCCTGGCCGCGGAGGTGCGGGAGGCGGCGTTGGGCATCGAGCCGGAAATTTATCCCAGCCTCAACAAGAAGGACGGCGACCGGGACTGCTGATGACTGAATCTGTTGCGTCCCATAGAGGTGAGCAGTGACCAACCAGCGGGTCAGGGTAGTAGTGACCGGGATGGGGGCCATGACGCCGCTTGGCGAATCACCGGACGAGTTCTGGCGAAATCTCGCCGCCGGGCGGTCGGGCGTCGGCCCCATGACGCTCTGCGACCCGGAGGGGTACCCCTGCCGCATATCGGGCGAGGTCACGGGCTTTGATCCCGGCCAGTACATCCCCGGCCGGGAAGCGCGGCGGATGGCCCGTTTTTCCCAATTGGCCGTGGCCGCCGGGCTGCAGGCCGTCGAGTCGTCCGGCATAGACGTGTCCCGCGAAGACCCCTACCGGGTGGGCGTCATTCTCGGCAACGGCAACGGCGGCTTTCCTACCCTGGAAGAGAACTGCCGCATCCTGGCCGACCGCGGCGGAATGCGGATGTCTCCCTTTTTTTTCCCCATGATACTGCCCAACATGGCTGCCGCAGCCGTCAGCCGTTATCTAGGCGCACAGGGCTACAATTCCACGTCCACCACCGCCTGCGCCTCATCCAATCAGGCCATCGGCGAGGCAATGGACGTAATTCGCCGGGGAACGGCCGACGTGGTCTTTGCCGGGGGCGCGGAGGCAGGCATCAGCCTGCTGGGGCTGTCGGGCTTCGCCGTGATGCGCGCCCTCAGCACCCGCAACGACGCGCCGGAGCAGGCCAGCCGCCCCTTCGACGCCGACCGAGATGGCTTCGTGCCGTCGGAGGGCGCCGTCGTGCTGGTTATGGAGAGCCTGGAGCACGCCGTGAACCGGGGCGCGACCATCCTGGCGGAAGTCGCCGGGTTCGGCAGCACCAGCGACGCAGGGCATCCGGTGCAGCCTGAGGAGTCGGGGGCCAGCGCCGCTCAAGCCATGAGCTTCGCGTTGTCCGACGCGGGTGTGGCCATCGAGCAGGTGGACTACATCAACGCCCACGGCACTTCAACGCCGCTCAACGACACCCTGGAGACGGTGGCCATCAAGCGGCTGTTCGGGGAACGCGCCTATCAGATTCCTGTGTCTTCCACCAAGTCCATGATCGGCCATTCGCTGGGCGCGGCGGGGGCGCTGGAAGCGGCGGCCTGCATCAAGACCATTGCCGAGGCGACGGTGCATCCCACCATCAACTACGCCTCGCCGGACCCTAGTTGTGACCTGGACTATGTACCCAACGTGGCCAGGCACCTCGATGCCGTGGTGGTGCTGTCCAACGCCTTTGGCTTCGGGGGGCAGAATGCCTGCCTGGTCTTTCGAAAGCTCGAAGAATAGCCACGACGGCAACGGGGAAAAAGTTGACGGGAGACAACGAGACCGAGCGGCTGGTCAGCGGCGCTTCACTTCAAGAAGACGCCGACGTTTCCCTGCGTCCCCGGCGCATCGACGACTTTGTCGGCCAGCCAAGTACGAAGCAGACCCTGCAAATCGCTATCGACGCCGCCAAGATACGGCAGGAACCGCTGGACCACTCCATCATTTACGGGCCACCGGGCTTGGGCAAAACCACCCTGTCCCACATAATCGCCGCCGAGATGGGAGTGCCCATCCGGGTTACCTCCGGCCCGGCCATAGAGCGAGCCGGAGACATGGCGGCCGTCCTCACCAGCCTTCAGCCCAACGAGGTGCTGTTCATAGACGAGGTGCACCGTCTGAACCGGGTGGTCGAGGAAGTTCTCTATTCGGCAATGGAAGACTTCTTCCTCTCCTGGATGGTGGGCAAGGGCCTGGCCGCCCGGAGCGTGAACCTTCGCATCAACCCTTTCACCCTGGTGGGCGCTACCACCCGTTTCTCGATGGTCAGCGCACCGCTCCGCGACCGCTTCGGCTCGGTATGGCGTCTGGAATACTACGACGTGGCCGAAATGAACATTATCGTCGAGCGCTCGGCGCGGATCCTGGACACTGAGCACGACACCGAAGGCGTGGCTGAAATTGCCCGCCGATCCCGGGGAACTCCCCGGGTCGCCAACCGCCTGCTCAAGCGCACCCGCGACTACGCCCTAGTCAAGGCCGACAATCAAATCACCGGCCCGGTGGCCCGCGCCGCGCTGGAGCAACTCAATGTTGACCCGCTGGGGCTGGACCAGTCGGACAATCGCTTGCTCAGCAGCATTATAGACAAGTTCGACGGCGGCCCCGTAGGGCTGGAGACGCTGGCCGCCGCGCTGAACGAGGACTCAGACACCATTATGGACGTGTGGGAACCTTACTTGCTGCAACTGGGCTTCCTAGACCGCACGCCCCGGGGCCGGGTGGCAACCCGCCTGGCCCACGAGCATCTGGGCCGCCCTTACCACTCGCCCCCCTACACCGATCAGGGCAAGCTGGAGGGGTTTTGATGGGGAGGCCGCCCATTGCTATTGTCACTCTCGAAGACATAAAATAATTAGAAAGCCGAATCGACTTGGAAATCGAAATGACTGCCGCCCCGTCTTCTGAATCAACCCAATACTCAGACCACGACGCTGCCATTTGCCAACGCCTACTCAGGCAGGCGCAGGAGAAATTGCACATTGGTGATCTAATCCAGGCATCGGAAGAAGCGTGGGGTGTGGCGGCCCATGCTATCAAGTCCGTCGCCGAGAAATGGGGCTGGTATCGCCAGGGGCACTACCGGCTGAATGCGGTGGTGGGTTTCATCGCCTATGAGCGGAATAGAGAGGATTTGGTTACCTTATACCTCCATCCGACCACGATGCATTTCAACTACTACGAGCACGAGTTGGAAGCGGATCAGGTACAGACTGCCAGAAACACAACGAAAGTTTTCGAGGACGAATTGGAGAGAATTAGAGTCGAGCCAGACCGGACGGACTCTCAATGACCTTCCAAAGCACTGCCCTTACAGGTCCTGAAACCCTCCTGGCTCCGGCGCTGGCCGAAGCCGCGGCGGGGCGCGCGTTGTCCGACGGCGAGGCTTGGGCGCTGGTGGGCGTCGATGACGACGGGCTGGCGGCGATGTGCGAGGCGGCCGGACGGATGCGCGACCTCGGCAAGGGCCGCACAGTCTCCTTCTCACCCAAGGTGTTCATCCCCCTGACCCATATGTGCCGCGACTTCTGCGGCTACTGCATCTTCCGCAAGACGCCGGAACAGGCGGGCGATACCCTCTACATGACGCCGGAGCAGGTGTTGGACGTCGCTAAGGCAGGCCAGCGTCTCGGCTGTACCGAAGCGTTGTTCACCCTGGGGGAGCGCCCTGAGCAGCGCTACCCCGAAGCCAAGGACTGGCTGCGAGAGAGGGGCTTCAGGACGACGCTGGAATACTTGGCCTACGTCAACCGACTGGTGCTGGAAGAGACCACGTTGCTGCCCCACGCCAACCCCGGCACCATGAGCCGCCGGGAAATGGCTGCGCTCCAGCCCTATAACCCCTCAATGGGCGTGATGCTGGAGAGCACCTCGGCCGCTCTGTACGGGCCTGGGGGCGCTCACGAGTTCGCCCCCAGCAAGCGGCCTCGGGTGCGGCTGCGGACTATAGAACTGGCTGGCGAGTTGCGGCTGCCCTTCACTACTGGTATCCTCGTCGGTATAGGCGACACACGCGAAGACCGCATTGAGTCGCTCTTGGCAATACGCGACCTGCACCGCCGGTTCGGGCACGTTCAGGAGGTGATCATCCAGAACTTCCGGGCCAAGCCCGGCACGGCTATGGCGGACAAGCTGGACGCCGATACCATCGAATTCATGTGGTCGGTGGGTGCCGCCCGGCTGATACTGGGGCCGGATGCCAACGTGCAGGTGCCGCCGAACTTGAGCGCCGACAACTATCGAATCTACCTGGACGCGGGAATCAACGACTGGGGCGGCGTCTCGCCCCTGACCATAGATTTCGTAAACCCGGAAGCCCCGTGGCCGGCCCTGACGCAACTCAGGGAGCAGACCGAAGCCGCTGGTTTCCAACTAAAACCCAGGCTGCCGGTATATCCCGAATACTTCCTGAAAACCGGGGATTACCTGCCGGAGGCACTGCGGGCCAAAGTACGCGACCTCGCTGACGATGACGGATATGTACAAGGGGGCATCCAACGATATGTCGGGAATAACTGAGCAGCCCGCCGCGGCCAGCCTCAAGGACCTAGCCGGAACCCTAAACCCGGAAGTGTTGTCCGTCCTTGACCGCTCCCTCGGCGGCGAAGACATCACCGCTGAAGAGGCTACCCTGCTTTTCGGGGTCACCGGCCCTGAATACAACGCGATGGTGTTGGTGGCCGACGAACTCCGCCGCCGTACCGTGGGCGACATCGCCACCTACGTCGTCAACCGCAATATCAATTTCACCAACGTCTGTATCAAGCGGTGCGGCTTCTGCGCCTTCAGCAGGGACTTCCGCGAGGAGGAAGGCTACTTCCTTCCCATAGAAGAAATCGTCCGGCGCGCCCAGGAGGCCTGGGACTACGGGGCAACCGAGGTCTGCGTTCAGGCCGGCCTGCCTCCCCAGATGGAAGGCGATCTCTACATTCGGCTGTGCGGAGCGATAAAGGAAGCCCTGCCGGATATGCACATCCACGGCTTTTCCCCCGAGGAAGTGCTCTACGGCTCCGTCCGCTCCCGCTGCTCCATCCGCGAGTATTTGGAGGGCCTCAAGGCCGCCGGCGTGGGCAGTCTGCCCGGAACGTCTGCCGAGGTGCTGGACCAAGAGTTGCGCGACCGCATCTCGCCGGGCCGGATCACCGTAGACCAGTGGATCGAAGTTATCACCACCGCGCACGAGTTGGGCATCCCCACCACTTCCACCGTCATGTTCGGACACCGTGAGACGGCGGCGCAGCTTGCCAACCACATGGCCCTGCTGCGGGATCTCCAGCAGCAGACCGGGGGCATCACCGAGTTCGTGCCGCTGAGCTTCGTCCACACCGAGGCGCCCATGTTCCTGAAGGGCCTGGTGCAGAACGTGCGGCCCGGCCCCACCGGCATGGATGTGGTGAAAATGCACGCCATAGCCCGGATTATGCTCAACAACTGGATCCCCAACGTCCAGGCTTCCTGGGTCAAGGAAGGCTCGCGGATGTCGCAGGTCCTGCTCACCGCTGGCGTGAACGACTTGGGCGGGACTCTGATAAACGAGAGTATTTCAACCGCCGCCGGAGCGCAGCACGGCCAGCTCATGCGCCCGTCGGAATTCCGGGGCATGATTCGCGCCGCGGGACGCATCCCTGCCGAGCGCTCCACCACCTATGGACTGCGGCGGGTGTTCAGCGAGGCCGATGAAGAACATGACCCGCTGGACTTGGTGGGCGACAACGTGGAAGAGATATTTGGCTCTTACAACCGGCTGGTCAAGCTCGACACCTACCGTTTTGAGCATCCCCGGCACGCCCAACGAGCCGGCGCCTAATTCCGCGGCGTGTCAGTCCGGCGGAAACGGGTGGCCCGTTGAATCAGTCTCTTCTACCGTGGCGCGATGACCATTGTGCGCCGGGGTCGCCCCGATGAGCAGCGGCCGTGTGCTGGCATTGGCCGGAGGAGTGGGTGGAGCCAAGCTGGTTGTTGGCTTGGTCCACTGCTTGCAGCCGTCCGAATTGGTGGTGGTGGTGAACACGGGCGACGATGAGGACTTCCACGGCCTGCACGTATCGCCCGACCTCGACACCATGATGTACACTCTCTCCGGGCTGTCCAACCCCGCGACTGGGTGGGGGGTGGAAGGCGATACCTTCGGCGCCCTGTCCATGCTAGGAAAGTATGGGGCGGATACATGGTTCAACCTGGGCGACCGCGACCTGGGCACCCACATCCGCCGGACTCAACTGCTGCGCGAGGGTTATTCGCTCTCCCAAGTCACAGTCCAACTGTGTGCCGCGCTGGAGGTCCCCCAAGCCATCGTGCCCATGAGCGATCAGCCCGTGCGCACGGTTCTGGAGACATCCGAGGGACGCCTTTCCATGCAGGAGTACTTTGTGCGGCATCGCGCTCAGCCGGACGTGTCGGCCGTGAGTTACCTGGGAGCGGCGGATGCCGCCCCGTCACCCGGTGTCGAGACTGCATTGGCTCAGGCAGATATGCTGGTGATTTGCCCCTCCAACCCCGCACTCAGCGTTCAGCCCATCGTGGAAGTGAAGGGCATCAGGGAGCGGCTGGAGGGTTTTCCCGGTCTCCGCGTCGCGGTCAGCCCCATCGTGGGCAACGACGCCGTGCGCGGCCCGGCGGGCAGGATAATGGCCGGGCTGGGTCAGGAAGTATCCGTCGTGGGAGTGGCCCGGGCCTACCGGGACTTCTGCGACGTGCTGGTCATTGACCGGCAGGACGAGGCGCTGGCTCCCGCCGTTTCTGATGCCGGGATTCGTCCGGTGGTTACGAATACAATCATGGAGTCGTTGCAGGATCGCATAGACCTGGCACAGACCGTGCTGGCCCTGAAACAGGAGTGCCGGTGGTCCGAAACCGGCAAATCCGGCTGACAAACTCCCATGATGTCCAATCCTGAACACGACATAATCGCCATCGTGCCGATGAAGAGGCTTGCCGAAGGCAAGAGCCGCCTGGCCCGCACTCTTACCCCGGAGGAGCGAGCGAATATCAGTATTGGTATGTTGCGGCGCGTGTTGGTGGCCCTGCGCGGGGCTTCCATCGAGTTGGTCTGGGTAGTGGGCGGGGACGAGCGAGTGAAGAACATGGCCCGCAACCAGGGTGGAATCTGGCATGAAGAGATGGGCCGCAACCTGAATAACACCCTGCAAAAGGCCATAGAGCAGGCGTTTCTGCAAGGTAAGTCGGCCCTCTACATTGCCGGCGACTTGCCTTTCGTCAAGCCATCCGACATACATTCATTTATTCAGGCGTCCCGAGGCGGAGGCAACGTGACTCTTGCCCCGGCCCGGCGCGACGGCGGCACAAACGCCATGCTGATTCCCCACGGCGTAATGTTCAAGCCGGAACTGGGCCGGCGGAGCTTCAGCAAGCACTTGTCCCAAGCGGGCCGGCTGGAAACATCTGTAGCCATCTCGTACAGCCCCGGCCTCGGCCTGGACTTGGACATAGTTGACGATCTGGATTCCTACCAGCACATGGAGCCGGGCCTGATCGAACGCCTGACCCAGTTTTCAGGAGGCGTTTCCCGGCCCCCCGCGCGTGCGGAAACCGGAGGAGACGCACCCTCGTTTTAGCCTGTCCCTTTGGGGAGGCATCCTCCTTGACGGTGTGAAGATGAGCAAAAACAAGCCAAAGCTCGGTGTACTCCTGCCCACTAGGGGCATCCTGTTGCGGGGCGAACAGCCGCCCAACGCCGACCGGGTGTTCCGTATGGCTAAGCGGGTCGAAGAGGCAGGCTTGGACTCCGTCTGGGTGGGCGACAGCCTGGTGGCCAAGCCACGCCTGGAGCCTCTGTCCACCCTCGGCGCGTTGGCGGCCCAAACCAGCCGGGTGCGCCTGGGCACCGCCGTCCTGCTGCCGGCGCTGCGCCATCCCATACTCATGGCCCAGACCATGGCCACTGTTGACCTGATATCCGGCGGGCGGCTGGTCATTGGCGCCGGGGTCGGCGGCGCGTTCAACGACGAACAGAAGGGCGAATGGGCCGCGGCGGGCGTGGATGCGAAGCGGCGCGCCCGGCGGTTTGAAGAAATTGTGGAAATTGCCAAGGGCCTCGGCCCTGGCCAGCCTCACAGCCACGAAGGGAGACACTTCTCCCTCGATTCGGTGACCATGCTGCCCAAAACCACCCAGCCCGAGGGCATCCCTTGGCTGTTGGCCACCCACCATCGCGCCCGGCAGCAGGCCCAGATTGACCGGGCAGCGCGGCTCGGAGACGGTATCATTGCCATCTCCGACACACCCTCGGAGTTTGCCGAGGTTATCGCCCAGGTTGACGCCAAGGTCGAAGAATACGGCCGCGACACCACCAACCGGGAAAACGTGTACTATCTGTCAGTGAACTTGAACGAAGACGAGGAAGCAGCGCAAGCCGACGCCGAGGACTGGCTGATGCGCTACTACGGAGCCAACATCTGGGGAACCCGGTGGGGTCCCTTCGGCGGCGTGCAGAACGTGGTCGACCGCATGGCGGCCTACGCCGAGGCGGGCGCTCAGACCTTGGTTGTGCGCTTGGCCACCTTCGACCCGGAACGCCAGCTCGACGTTTTCCTTGACCGCATCGCGCCCCAATTCGCCTAGCGATCGCGGTAGAGGCCCTTTTATTTCCGGTGAGGGAGAGAATCCCAAAGAGGAAAAATTGTGGTTCCCATAGACCTGTCCGGCAAGAACGGCGTCATCTTGGGTGTGGCCAACGAGCGCAGCATCGCGTGGGCCATCGCGCAGTCCCTTTCCGCCGCCGGGGCCCGGTTGGCGCTGACGTATCAGGGCGACCGGCTCAAGGAGCGGGTGGAGCGGTTAGCGGCGTCCCTCCAAGACCCGGTGCTGTTACCCTGCGACGCCACGGATGACGGGCAAATCGAGCAGGTATTCGAGACGCTGGGTCGGGAATTCGGCGAAATCTCCTTCCTCATCCACAGTATTGCCTACGCCAACCGCGAGGACCTCAACGGCCGGTTCGTGGACACTGGGCGCGACGGCTTCAGAATCGCCATGGAGGTCAGCGCCTACTCGCTGTTGCCGTTGGTCCGACACGCCGCTCCGCTGATGACGAGCGGGGGCAGCGTGGTAGCCATGACCTTTGACGCCTCCCAGCGGGTCTATCCGGGCTACAACGTGATGGGGTCAGCCAAAGCTGCCCTGGAGCACGCCGTCCGCCAACTGGCCGCCGAGATGGGGCCGGCCAACATCCGGGTTAACGCCATTTCCGCCGGACCGCTGGAAACGCTGGCGGCGCGGGGAATCACCGGCTTCCGAGATATGCGCCACACTCACGCCGAAAAAGCCCCCTTGCAACGCAACATCACCATTGAAGAAGTAGCGCAGACCGCGCTCTTCCTGTGCAGCGGTTTGGCCAGTGGCATCACGGGGGCGATTATCCCCGTAGATGCGGGCTATCACATTATGGCCGTATAAGATTCTCTCTTCCCTGCCTGGATGTAGTCGCAGTCAGTCAGAGTCCTCAAACAGCTCACTAGTATTACAACGTCAGTTAGTTTGATAGGATGACTGTGTAGCTGGAGAGGGAACAGGCAGGTGAGGTGGGGATGTGGATGCGGCAGCTTTCGAACAGGTGTACGGGGCCTTTGGGGATTTTCACGCTTACTTCGCTTCGCTGTTTGGCCGCCGGGAGACGCGGGAGCACAGCGGTCATTATCTCCAGGCCCTGCTGGTACAGTCCGGGGAGCGGCGCAACGCTGAGAACCTGTCGGAGACGGTTCCGGGGTCTGCCCGAGGGATGCAGCGGTTTCTCACTGATTCTCCCTGGGACGATGAGGCGATTATAGGACGGCTGCAGGAGTACCTGGGAACCCGGCTGGAGCATCCGGAAGGGGTGTGGGTGCTGGACGGCAGCGACTTTCCCAAGCAGGGACGGAAGTCGGCGGGAGTGGCCCGGCAGTACTGCGGGAGGCTGGGGAAGGTGGCCAACTGCCAGGCGGAATGTTCTTGGCCTATGTCAGCCCGTTGGGACGGGCCCTGGTGGACAAACGGCTGTATCTGCCGGAGAGTTGGACCTCGGACAAAGACCGGTGTGAGGCGGCGGGTGTGCCGGAGGATAGGCGGGGCTACCGGTCGAAGACGGAGTTGGCCTTGGAGATGGTGGGGCGGGCACAGGAGCGGGGCCACCTGAAGGCTGGATGGGTCGCTGCGGACGATGCCTTCGGTATGTCGCCGTCATTCCGCGACGGCCTGGCGGCCTTGGGGATGTGGTACGTGCTGGACGTTCCGTCCGGCTTTACGATGTGGCCGCCGGAGCCTGCCTGGACCAGTGTGGAGTATCAGGGATTCGGGCGTCCCCGCAAGCCGAGGCTCCGCAGCGGGCAGCGTCGGACGATGGCGGAGCGGGCCGATGCCATCACGGAGGAGGCCTGGCGTGAGATTACGGTGGCCGAGGGAAGCCAGGGACCACGCAGCTACCTGTTCAGTGCCCAGAGCCAGAGGGTGCGTCCAACCAGCAGGCGTAAGCCCGGCGAAATCCACTGGGCCATTTACCGCCGGAATCTGGACGGCAGCGAACCCCGCTACTATCTGTCCAATGCACCGGAGGATACCCCGTTGGAGACCCTGGCATACGTGGGAGGATCCCGTTGGCGTATAGAAACGGAGTTCGAGACGGAGAAAAGCGACGTGGGGCTGGACGAGTACGAGACCCGCACCTGGGCTGGCTGGCATCACCATGTGGCCCTGTGCCTGCTGGGCGGAGCTTTTCTGTTGAGCCTGCAACAGGCTTGGGGGGAAAAAGATGCCCCGGATCACGAGGCCGCAGGTCTACCGGGTGGTGCGGGAAATGCTGCCCCGGGAACGGTTCGGACCTGAAGAGTTGCTGCGGTGGCTGCAGGATACGCAGGACAGTAACGAACGGGCCCGACGCTCCCATGCCAAGCGCCGCGCCGCCATGCGGGCATCACCCCACATCCCTCCCTGAACTGACGTTGTAATACTAGCTCCTTGAGAGGGTTAGAGCGAGGGCCTTTTCTACTGACCGGGAATCACAGAGACAGCGTATAGAAAACAGGGGCGGGTCCAACCCGCCCCTGTGATTTAGTAAGGGCCTTTCGTGGAATCGAGAGAGTCAGGATCCGGCGTTAAGCGCCTGAATATGGCGGTAGTCTTCCTCTGCCCGCTCGTCTCGCCCCTGCTGGGTGTAGGCTTCGGCGCGGCGCTCGAATGCCTCCCGGTGCTTGGGGTCGAGGGCAATGGCCTTTGTGAACTGATCAATCGCTTCTTGCAACCGGCCCTCGCTGAGCAGCGCCGCGCCCCTGGCGGTCATTACTGCAGCCGTCGGAGCGGGCCCGGGTTGCGGAAGGCCCCACGGCTGTTGCGCCGGTTCCGGCTCGGATTCCGCACCATGCTGGGGAGCCGGTGCCTCCGTGGGCGCACCCTCGGCGGGGAGTTCGGCTGCGGGGACGGTAGCTTCAGTCGTGTCTTCTACTACTGTCGCGGCTAGGTTTGTCTGGTCCCTGGCAGGAGACGCTGCCTCAGCTGGCTCTTCGGTTGCGGCCTGCTCCGCCGGGCGCTCCAAAGTAGCCGTGGAAGGCCCCTGAGACTGGTGCATCTCGGAGGCCAGAACCGTGTCGTTGCCCTCGGGAGAATACTCGCGGGACAAGTCCCAGCCACACTTGGTGCAGTAGTTTTGGCTGGGCGAATGGGGACTGGCACACCTGGAGCAGGCGTTTTCCCGGGGGCGGCTGCGCTGACCGGCAGTGCGCACGAAAAACAGGAGGAAAAGTACCGGCACAACTCCCAGTATCGCTGGCGAAAATTCAGGCCACGGAAGGCCCAGAAGAAACGATGCCCCACCCCACACCCACGGATTCTTGCCGCGACTCAGCGCGAGGCGCGCCGTCCAGAAGGCGACAAAGAAAGCCAGAAAGACGAGGAAAATGTCGGTTGTCTCAAGTCCGAAGATAATTCCTTGCCTCCGCAACCCCGGTCTAAGGCCATAATTAAGTATCGGGATTGTCTCGATTCAATCCGGCGCATTGAGATTGCCATAGATTTTCTTATGGCGCATGAAGTTGAATATACTAGAAATTAACGTCTGGGGCAATGGCGAAGCCGATTCGCGGATTGCCTTCCGGCTGCCTGTGGGTCCAATTTTGGCGGTTGTTTCAGTCTTGTTTCAGCCAACCGAACCTTGGGCAGCCTCCAAAGCATTGCCCGGCCATCCAAATCCGATATAATGGCAGGACACAAATCGGTTTGATGCGCAGCATTCGGCTTGGATGCCGGCGCTGCTGTTGAGGAGGACTATGAAAATCACCCTATCCATTCTCAAGGCCGACGTAGGGTCGATCGGCGGTCACACCAAGCCGTCCAATCGCATGATGGACTCCGTGCGCTCCGACACTGCCGCCGCCATTAAGCGAGGACTGCTCATCGACGCTTTCGTAGGACACACCGGGGATGACATCTGCATCGTGGCTTCCCACACACAGGGAGAGAATGATACCGAAGTTCACCAGTTTGCGTGGAGTTCCTTTCTCAACGCCACCGCCATCGCTTCCGAATACGGGCTGTACGGCGCTGGCCAGGACCTGCTGGTGGACGCTCCGTCCGGAAACATACGGGGAGCCGGGCCGGCGGTGGCCGAGATAGAGTTCGACCACGACCCTGTGAAGACCAACCCGATGCGCCCCGCCGAGTCCTTCATGGTGCTGGCCGCCGACAAGTGTGGCCCTGGGGCCTACAACCTACCGATGTTCCTCGGCTTCGCCGACCCGATGTACTGCGGCGGGCTGATGCTGCCCCGTCTGAACGAGGGATTCACTTTCAACATTATCGACATGGACAACACCGACGGCGACAGCCTGATTTCTCTGAACGCGCCGGAAGACTACTACAAAATCACGGTCTTGCTGCGCGACAACGAGCGGTTTGCCGTAGAGAGCATCGTATCCCGCTATTCCGGCCAGACGGCTGCTGCGATCTCCGCTACGCGGATGCACAACATAGCGGGAACTTACACCGGGAAGGATGACCCGGTGGCGTTGGTACGCAATCAGGGGATCTTCCCCGCGCCGGAAGAATTGATTTCCCCCTACGCCAAGGCCCACTACATCGGCGGCGACGCCCGGGGCTCCCATGTAATGCCCCTCATGCCGGTTCCCATCAACACCCCGGTTACCGGTATGTACTGCCTACCGCTGGTTTCCTGCATTGGCTTCTCGCTGAACGGGTACGGCAAGTTCTCGGACTCCTTCGCCGATTTCTTCGACAATGTCGCTTGGGACTACGTCCGTAATCTGGCCCAGGAGAAGGGTATCGCCATGCGTTCCCAGGGCTGGTCGGGAGCGGCCATGCTGCCCTACGGCGAACTGGAATACTCCGGCTTCCGCACCAGCATCGGCGACCTAGTGGACCGATTCGCCATCCGCAACGGCAAGGAATCGGCCGCCATTCCCGAAAAGGCCGGCGCCGCAGACGACGACTAGACCCCCTCGACAGGGAGATTGGACAAAAGGGCCGGGGCTTTTTGAGCAGCCCCGGCCCTTTCCGCATCTGGTTGCCCGGCCCGGTCGTTCAATCCGCTATGCGAAGGGACAACTCCCGCAGTTGGGATGGGGCAACGGTGGCCGGGGAGTTGAACAGCAGGTCAGTGCCGCTCTGCGTCTTGGGAAAGGCAATGACATCCCGGATTGAGCCGGCGCCCGCCAGGATGGCGCAGAGCCGGTCGATGCCGGGGGCAATGCCACCGTGGGGTGGCGCTCCGTACTCGAAGGCCTCGAGAATCTGGCGGAAGCGCTCGCCCACGTCCTCCCGGCTGTAGCCCAGGATGGCGAAGATTTTTTCCTGCAATTCGCGGCGGTGGATGCGGATGCTGCCACTAGCCAATTCGGACCCGTTGCAGACCAGGTCGTAAGCCTTTGAGCGAATGGCCCCCAGGTCGTCGCCGTCCAGCAGTTCCTCCTCCCCGTCGGCGGGAGAGGTAAAGGGGTGGTGTGACGAGTCCCAGCGGTTGGCGTCCTCGTTCCACTCGAAGAGCGGAAAGTCGGTAACGAAGGCAAAGGCCAGCTCTTCGGAGTCGGCCAGTTCCAGCAGCCCGGCTACATGATTGCGCATAGCGTTCAGCCAGACGTTGACGCGGGCGGGCGGACCGGCCAGGAGCAACACCATGTCGCCCGGCCCGGCACCCATCTTCGCGGCCAGCCGCCCGTGCCACTCGGGGGGCATTCGAAGTCCCGCCGATTGCAGTATTTCCTCTTCGCTCTGCCCGGCGACCGGCGTGGAACCCCGGTAGCGAATATGGGCGAGTCCCCCGGCGCCCGCTTCCCGGGCGAAGGCGTCCAGTTCGCGCACTTGCGACGTGGTGTATCCGGCCAGGCCCGGCGCCACGAAACCCTTGATGCACCCGCCGGAGTCAATGACAGAGTGAAAGACGCGGAATTCGGTCTCCGCCGCCAGGCCGGTTACGTCGCTCATTTCCAGGTCGAAGCGCAGGTCGGGCTTGTCGGAGGCGTAGCGGGCCATCGCCTCGGCGTGGGTCAGGCGGGGAAATGGCTTCCGCAGCTTCTTGTGGGGGGCGACAGTTTCGATCATGCCGGTGTAAAGCTCTTCGGTCAGAGCCAGCACGTCCTCCTGGTCTACAAAGCTCATCTCGAGGTCTAGCTGCGTGAACTCCGGCTGGCGGTCGGCCCGCATATCCTCGTCGCGGAAGCAGCGCGCTATCTGGAAATATCGCTCGATCCCGGAGACCATGAGCAACTGCTTCAACTGCTGGGGCGACTGGGGCAGGGCATAGAAACTGCCCGGCTGGAGACGGCTGGGAACCAGGAAGTCCCGAGCGCCCTCCGGCGTGCTCTTGATGAGAATGGGCGTTTCGATTTCGAGAAAGCCCTCGGCGTCAAGGAAGTCGCGGATGTACTTGACCACCCGGTGGCGCAGGACGAGGTTCTGTTGCATCGCGGGGCGGCGCAGGTCCAGGTAACGGTAGCGCAGCCGCAGGCTCTCGTCGGCTCCGGCGTCGTCCGAGATATAGAAGGGCGGCGTGAGCGAGCGGTTAAGCACCGTAACCGCCGATGCCATGACCTCGATGTCGCCGGTCTCCATGGCGGGGTTTTCGCTGCCCGCGGGCCGTTGCCGGACAAGGCCCTTGACCTGCACCACCCACTCCTGGCGCAGCTCTTCCGCGATGTGCGCGGATTCGGGAGAAAGTTCGGGATTGAAGACTACCTGAACGATGCCGGAGCGGTCGCGCAGGTCCAGGAAAATGATTCCGCCGTGGTCGCGTCGGCGGCCTACCCAGCCGGCCAAAGTGACCTCAGCATCCGCATCGCTGAGACGCAGGTCGCCGCAGTTGGCGCCCTTCATGTGTACGGAGACGGGCACTCGGAGCCTCCTAAAATTGTCTCTAGGAGAGAAATGAGGCGGACTAACCGCCGGGGAATATCCGCAGGATGTCCTGGAACGGGCTGGCCGGCTGACTGTCGATACCGGCGGCTGCATTGGCCAGGGCTGCCGGGGTGCTTACGGGCGGCAGGCATAGGGTGTCCAGGCACAGGTGAGCCAGCGCAGCCCCGCTCGCAGATACGGTCTTGATATCGAGGTTGGGGTTTTTAAGTTGAAGGGCGGCGTCCAGAAGTTCGCGGCAGGTCGGGTCTTCGAGGCTGCCTTCGACCGTCACCTCCACCATCGGGTTGCTGAATAGGTCAACAGTCAGGCCGAATTCGGCGGCGAATTCGCCCTGCTCCCGGAAGACTCCGGCGAAGGCGCTGAGCGTGGCCTCACAGAGCTGCCGGTAGTCCTCGTTGCGGGTGGATTGATACAACCGCAACAGTCCCTGCACCGCCGTCATATTCTCCGGCATTTGCTTTTCGCGCACCTGAAGATGGCCCACAGCCTCGTCGTCGGCCTCTATGTCGAAGAAACCACCGTCCTGATCGTCGAAAAAGCGGTTTGCCATCACGGCAGCGACTTGGACCGCCCTGTCAAGGTAGCTGTGTTCGGCAGTGCTGGCGTGGGCCTGCATCAGCCCGGTTAGCAGCCCGGACCAGTCGGACAGCAGGGCTGGCGCGTCTCCCTCTCCGCTGCCTGAATACACGTGACCGAAACGTCCGCTTTCGGCCATGCGGTCAATGCGTTGCACTACGTCCAAGCCGATACGGCCCAGTTCCGGGCGGCCCAGCTTCCAGGAGGCATCCAGCAGTGTGGCCGCCGTCATCGCGCTTGGCCCGGAATAGCAGGACGGGTCGCAGGGCGGCGGAACGGACGCCGCCCGGCTCCCGGAGTTCAAGGCGAAATAATCGGAATGCGCGCCCTGACTGCCGTGGAACCCTCCGCTTTCCGCGTTGTAGAGGTGGTTTAATACATAATCGAAGGTTCTCCCCGCCGCAGTCCGGTATCCTTCCGCAAGCTCAGGATGGGCGGGTTTCAGGATGATGGATGCGTCCAGATAAATGCGGGCGAGCTGTGCGTTGTCCTCCAGCATCTTCTCCCTTTGCGGCTCGGACCAGTCGGCGGCGGCGCTGTACCGGAAGAAGCCGCCGTCAACGTCATCAAACATCGGGGAATCAGCCATGTTGTCCAGCGACTTTCGAATCATCGCGGCGTAGAACTCTTCGCCGGTGGTGCGGTATAGGTGAAGGACGGAGCGCAGGATTGCGGGGTTGGTGAACTTGGGTTCGCTGCCAAAGCCGCCGTCGATAGCGTCGTATGCGCCGGCCACAATCCGCGAAACCCGGTCGGTGAGGGAGCTTTCGACCTCTCCTCCGGCGGTGAACCGTCGAGCATGGTCCCGGCGGCGGCGCAGCAGGTCGCGGGACTGCTCGTATAGCTGCGGTTTTTGGTCCCGGTAGGCGCCTTCAAGTTCCATCAGCATGGCCATGAACTGGTCGGGAGGCAGGTAGGTTGCGCCGCCGATCAGCCCGCCGTGGGGTGTCAGGAAGGCGGTGGTGGGCCATCCGCCCACGTTGTAGCGGGCGTTGATGTCGGGCCGGTGGTCGTTGTCCACCCGCACCGCGATGAAGCTCCGGGCCAGTAACGACTGAACGTCAGGGTCGGAGTAGGTGGTCTCGTCCATCACGTGGCACCAATAGCACCACGCGGCGGAGACCGACAACAGCACGGGCTTGTCTTCGGCCTGCGCCCGGTCAAAGGTGGAACGCGCCCACGGCAGCCATTCGATGCAGTGCGCTTGATTGGGGTTGGGAGATAAACGAATGCTGGTCACTACGCCTGTCCTGAGCCTGCCGAAGGGGGAGGGCCTTCAGTTGCCGTTCACTCATAGCTTGCCGAAGGGCGATTACGCCGGATTCCGGCATTTTAACTTAGCATAGAGGCCGCAATATTTCAATTCCAGCTACCGCATTCGCGCCCGGTCCCGATTGCCGGAGCCAAGGCCGTGGTCCCTATGCAGAAACCAGCGCTTCCTGCTCCAACCGAAAGTTTGCGTGAGAAACGGGGACCGACAGCAGGACTCTCGCCTGCTCCAGAAGGCTTGCGGGCGCTCGGTCCTTCGTCGTGCTCAACAGCGATACGAACTCGCTGCCGTCCATGGCCGCAATGGGAACGCCGTTGCGGTAGGCGAGGCGGTTGCCCGGAACCGACGGCACCCGGGGTCCGGGAGTGAGGATGCCGGCCAAGTTCAACGGGTCGCAGGCCGATACTACGATCATCTGGTCGTCTGCCTCCCGCCTGCTCCACTCGGTATGGCGGCGGCGAAGCGTGTCTGCTGCTTCGGGGAGGGCGAACTGCTCGCCGATGAAGCCGGACACGAACCGCCCGCCCCGAATCTCGCCTCGCGCTTCGAGACGGCGCAAAACTCGGGCCAGATCCCGCCAGCGAAGGGCCAGCGAATCGCGGGCCAGCAGTTCGGGGAAGAGAATACCGTAGCGGAACAGCAGTTGCCTTGCCACGGCTTCGGTGCGGTCTTCCACTGGCTCCGGGGCCTCCAGCAGCCACCACCGGCTGAAACCCCGGCGGCGTTGCAGGATGCCGCGTCCGGGGGTGGAGGGGCGGCGCGGGCGCTTGGTTCCCCGCAGCCTTTGGCGCAGCGCCTCCAGCCCGTCGCCTGTGGCGAGCCCGGCCGCGGCCAGCGTCCAAAGCGCTTCCTCCACGTCCGAGGGCAGCCGCTTGGTTGCGGACGCGATGTCGGACTGGAACGACGCGCCCCGCTGCCGCATATATTCCAGCGTCTCTTGGGCTGCGCCCGCCAACCCGTTGTCGGCAACTGCCTCACCGGGCAGCAGCCAGTCCAGCGACTCGCGCAGGGCCAGCGCTACCGGAGTGAACCGGGAGAATGCGGCCTTCCCGCCGGAGGAAGGGCTGCCGCCGGCCGCGTTATGGCGAGCGGAGAACCGGCCCCATACCACTTCACCGCTGAGGCAGAGTTGGTCCAACAGAATGCCGCTGTACTCAGTAACACGGGAACCGAGTATTTCCCCTTCCATAACGCCGGCGGAGGACTCGAACCCCTGCAATTTTTCGATCACGGACAGCAGGCCGCCCTCGCCGTGGAGCCTTGCCTCCGGCGATACGTGCTGCCAGTCCAGGAGGAAGCGAATGAAGGTCGCAGCCGAAACCGGCTCCACCTGGCTTCGCAGTGAGTCGATGGTGGAGCGGTGGATGCGGGCTAGAATCCTGCGGTCGCAGAATTCTTCGCCCTCGACGGACTGCCGGTATCTGCCCCGCAGCACCACGCCCTCATGCTCCAGTTGTCCCAGGGCATATAGCACATCGTCTTCCGGCAGGGCCAATGCCGATGCGATCTCGCTGGCAGTAAAGGGACCAATGCAGTCCACCCAGCCGCGAACCAAGGCCAGTATCGCGTCTTCCCTGCTGCCCTCGAACCGCCCGTTGGCGAACATGGACAATGATGCCCTCGGCTCCGGGTTCGATGAGATGCCATCGTAGGCCCGGCGCACAAGGTCCAGCCGTTCTGCCGCGACCCAGCCAGCAAGCTCAAGTCCTGAATTTGTCGAAGGGCCCGAGGTTACGCGATACACTCGCCCGTCCCCGGCCAACTGCTCCAGCCACGGCATTGCCGGCAACCAGTCCATGATCGGACGGGTTAGTCCGTGGGGGCCTTCCGGCAGCACACCGAGGGTCAAAAGGGCGTCGTGCAGTTCGTCCATGTCGCGAATGCGAGGCCAGGCGTTTTCCGATTCCCGCCGGATGGCGTCAGGGTCGAGGCGGGTCAGGTCGCGGGAGTCCTCCGGCAGGGCGCGGCGCAGTGGCACGGCCCGCGCGCGGCGCTCTTCCAGCGGGGCGTCGTCCAGGAAGGCGTAGGGCATGGCGTTTAGTATCTGGTGCGAGAAAACCGACGGCTGCACTGTGTCGCGCCCGTATACCTCGATCGCGCCCGATTCAATATCGGCCAGCAATGCGCGGCAGCCTTCCATGTCGGAGGCTTCGGTCAGGCAGTCGCGCATGGTTTCGAACACCAGCGGATGGTCGGGCAATTCTATGTCGCCGGGCGGCGCGTTGTCCTGGCAGGCCACCTGCGCCGGGAACACGGCGGCCAGCAGGTCATCGGAGCGCATCCGTTGCAGGGGTGGCGGGACCTTCTTTCCACCGCTATGCCGCAGGATGGCCAAGGCGCGGGTCGCGTTCCAACGCCAGCGGGTGCCGAAGATGGGCGCCTGCAATATCGCCTGCGTCAGCACATCCTCAATGGTGTTGGGCTTGACGTAGCTGAATATATCCTCGACAGGCATCGATAGTCCGGGGCCTAGGGAGAAATTCAGCCCGTCGTCGGTTGCCACAGCCTGAAGCTCGAAGTCGAAGGAGCGGCAGATTTTCTTACGCAGCGCCATGCCCCAGGCGCGGTTTATCCGCGCTCCGAAGGGGGCGTGAATCACCAGTTGCATCCCGCCGCTTTCGTCAAAGAAGCGCTCGGCGACCACTCGGCTTTTTGATGGCGTCACTCCCAGCACCCGCTTGCCCTCTTCGATGTAGGCGACGAGCTGGCGGCTGGCCTCGGCGTCAACCCCGGACTCGGTGACCACCCACTCGCGGGCCGCGCCACTGTTGGGCAACAGGCGGTCTATGCCCTCCCGCAGTTCGCTCACTTCGTCGGACAGTTCGTTGGTGCGGCCTGGGGCCTCGCCCAGCCAGAAGGGAATGGTGGGCGGTTGCCCGTGGGCGTCTTCCACCCGGACGCGCCCGTTTTCGACGCGACGGACCTTCCAGGCATTGTTTCCCAGGAGGAACACGTCGCCCTTCAGGGTTTCGATGGCGAAGTCCTCATTGACCGTGCCAACGAAGGTGTCTTCCGGCTCGGCGATGACGTCATAGTCGGCATTCTCGGGGATGGCGCCGCCGCTGGTCATGGCGGCCAGGGACGCGCCGCGCCGTCCCTTGACTATGCCGTTCACGCCGTCGCGGTGCAGGTAGGCCGCTCCTCTCCCCAGGCGGCGGGCGTATCCTTCCGACAGCGTTTCGATGGTCTGGTCGAATTTTTCGCGGGGCAATTCCCGATAGGGATAGGCACGGCGCGCCAGAGAGTAGAGATCGTCCTCGGTCCATTCCTCCTGGGCGCAGGCGGCCACAATCTGCTGGGCCAGCACGTCCACCGGCCAAGACGGGATGGCCAGCGTGTCCAGGTTGCGGCGGCGGACGGCGCGGGACAGCGCGACGCACTCGGCCAGTTCGTCGCGAGTGAGGGGGAACAGCCGGCCCTTGGGCTTGCCCCCCACCGAGTGCCCGGAGCGGCCCACCCGTTGCAGCAGTACTCCGATGGAGCGGGGCGAGCCAATCTGGCAGACAAGGTCAACGTCGCCGATGTCAATGCCCAGCTCCAATGACGCCGTGGCGACGCATACCTTGACCTGCCCGGCTTTCAGCCTCTGCTCGGCATCCAGGCGGGTGGCGCGGGACAGGCTGCCGTGATGGGCTACCACCGCTTCCTCCCCCAGGCGGGTGCTGAGCTGATGCGACACGCGCTCCACCAGCCGACGGGTGTTGACGAATACCAAGGTGGTGTCGTGCCCCTGCACCAAACTGGCTACGGCGTCCAGCGTTTCGCTCCAAAGCTCGTGGGAGGCAATGGGGCCGAGTTCCTGCTCCGGCAGTTTTAGCGCAAGGTCAATCTCGCGGGAATGGCCGGTGTCCACGATGGTGCAGGCGGCCTTGCCGTCGGCGCCGATGTTGTCGTTTCCCACCAGCAGCCGCGCTATTTCCTCGATGGGCCGTTGCGTGGCCGAGAGCCCGATTCGCACCACTGGCTGCTCCGACAGGGCGCAGAGCCGCTCGACCGACAGCGACAGGTGCGAGCCGCGCTTGTCATCGGCCACGGCGTGAATCTCGTCGAGGATGAGGGTGTTGACGCCCTTGAGTCCGCGCCGTCCGCTGCCCGATGTTAGCAAGATGTACAGCGATTCCGGCGTGGTTATCAGGATGTGCGGCGGTTTCTTCGCCATCTTCTGGCGTTCTGCCTGGGGCGTGTCGCCAGTGCGGACGCCGACGCGAATCTCCGGGAAAGCTCCGATGCCATCGCCATCTGAGACGCGGAGTTCCGAGAATATCCCCTCTCCCTCTGGGAGAGGGTAAGGGTGTTCATTACTTTCGCCCCCGTCACTCCGAGCCATCTTCCGCGCGGCCAGCGCCGCAATCTCCTCCAGCGGCCCGGCCAGATTCTTCTGAATGTCGTTGGAGAGAGCCTTGAGCGGAGAGACGTAGACGACCTGCGTAGTGTCCGGTAGTTCGCCCTCCAGTCCTTGGCGCACCAGGCGGTCGATGCAGGTCAGGAAGGCGGCCAGCGTCTTGCCGGAGCCGGTAGGCGCCGCGATGAGCGTGTGGCGCCCTTGGGCCACGGCCGCCCAGCCCTGGGCCTGCGCCTCGGTGGGCTGCCGGAACCGCGTCTCGAACCACTCGCGGATTATCGGATGAAATTGGGATGTGGACACGTCAGATATGCTTCCTCTCCCTCCGGGGTTGGCGCGGGGCGCTCAAGATATGACTGCCAGTATTGTCCCCGCTGGCAACCATCGGCGCAAGGCGCGGTTGTCAGCGGATTTGACGTCATCGCAGATGCGCCGTAGCATTGGCGGCGGCGGGCGAAGAGTCCGCTAATCGTGCATTGAATGCGAGGCGCCAATGACTCAGTTGTCCAGCCAGCAGTTATTGGAAGCTAGAGCCAATCCCTTCGGCGGTATGGTCATCGCGCCGGGTGAACTGCCCGCCGATGCCGCCGAGTTCGCTCTGCGGCTTGACGCTTCTCTGGAACAGTGGACCGCCGACGGTATCAAGGCGGCGTGGCTGGAAGTGCCCATCGGCAAGTCTGCGCTGATTCCCGAGGCGGTCAATCGAGGTTTCACCTTCCACCACAGCGGCGACGATTACCTGATGCTCACGGCAATTCTGCAAGAGGGCGCGTGGGTTCCCAATTTCGCCACCCACTACATCGGCATCGGCGGCGTGGTGCTGACACCGGAGCGCGAACTGCTGGTGGTGCGGGAAATCTACGGCGTCGCCGGACGACAGCCGACCCTGAAACTGCCCGGCGGCGCGTTGCATCCCGGCGAGCATCTGGCCGAGGCGGTGGAGCGCGAGGTGCTGGAGGAGACCGGGGTGCAGGCCGAGTTCCAGTCCATCGCCTGCTTCCGGCACTGGCACGGCTACCGCTACGGCAAGTCCGACATCTACTTCGTCGGACGGCTTCGCCCGTTGAGCAGGGAGATCACAATGCAGGCCGACGAGATTCAGGAATGCCTCTGGCTGCCGGTTGACGATTTCCTGTCCCGCGAGGACATCAGCAACTTCAACAAGCAAATAGTCCGCGCCGCCCTGGAGTCGGAAGGCGTCGTGCAGTCCTTCATTCCAGGCTTCGGCGGCCCCGACACCCGTGAGTACTTTATGCCGGCGCACTTGGTAGACGGTGATGGGGTCATTGCCTTCCCCGGCAAGGACGCGGTGGTGGACGTATAATAGCAAGCCAGAGTGGGATACACCTCTATAGTTTCCTCTGTCTCCGGGAGAGGGCTAGGGTTAGGGCGTTCCCCGACGTTTCTGAATTCGATTGCTTCAGGAGCCGAGATGGTAAACCAGCAGACTCCGGTAAACACCGAACAGGGCGACACCACCCAGCGATCTACCGGACGCCCCGTTATTCGATCCACCGAGGGCGTGATTTCCAGCGGCCACTACCTCACTTCGATGGCCGGAATGCGGATGCTGCTGAGCGGCGGCAACGCCTTTGACGCCCTGGTGGCCGCCGGTTTCGCCGCCGCCGTGGTGGAGCCGATTGCATCGTATTCCCTCGCCGCCGAAGGCGTGTTCATGCTCTACGACTCGGCCAGCGGTGAGTTGCTGTCGCTCAGCGGTCAGGGCACCGCCCCCGGCAAAGCCACCCAAAATTTTTACAGGTCGCAGGGCCTGGAGCGCATCCCCACTGGACCTGGACACCAGCAGTCGCACCTGTCCTTCACCCTGCCCGGTGTGGTGCACGCCTTCATCTCGCTGGCGGAACGCTACGGCACCAAGAGTATCGACGAAATCCTGGCCCCGGCCATCAGCTACGCCACCGACGGTATCCCAAACTATGAGTATATGCTGGACCGTCTGGATTCGGGCGCGACGGCCCAGCAGTTCGACCTGTACGGGCCGGGCGGCTGGGACGTGTTCTACCACAACCGGCAGCTTCCTGCCGCCGGGACGCGGCTGGTGCAGCCCGGACTGGCCAACACGCTCCGGGCCATGCTGCCCGGTTCAGGCAACGGCCACGCCCTGTCGAGAGTAGAGGGCCTTCAGAAAGCGCGGGACGTGTTCTATCGCGGGCCGGTGGCCCAGCAGATTGCCGACTCGGTGGCCCGGGTCGGCGGCATCATGTCCATGGATGATCTGGCGGCCTACAAGTCTCAGTACGAAACGCCGGTCAAGACCACCTTCCACGGCTACGAGATTCACGGGCAGGACTCGTGGACGCAGGGGCCGGTCCTGATGCAGACGCTGAATGTGCTGGAGCGTTTCGACCTGCGGGCCATGGGCCATAACAGCCCGGCCTACATCCATACCGTAGCCGAGGCGATCAAGCTGGGCTTCGGCGACCGGGAGACCCACTATGGCGACCCCGACTTCTCAACGATACCCATCGACGGTCTGCTGTCCAAGGAATACGCTGCCGAACGCGCCAGCCTGATTGATCTGGAGACCGCTTACCCCGCCCAACCCGAAGGCGGCGACCCGTGGCGGTACTCCAAGAAATCCCGCGGCAGCAACGGCGCACACGGCAGTAATGGCCTGCCCGCTCCCTCCGACCCCGCTATGGGGGACGCCTCGGCGAAGGAAGGAACGACCCACGTCTCGGCCATGGACCGGAAGGGCAACATGGTGTGCGGCACCATCAGCGGCGGGGCCTTCGCCAAGTCGGTGTTCTTCCCGGAGCTGGGCTGCGCCCTCAGCACCCGCATCGAGATGTTCAACTGCGAGGACGGGCATCCCAACGTCGTGGAGCCGGGAAAGCGTCCTCGGACTACCTTGGTGAACTACATCATCAGCAAGGACGGCCAGCCGGTTATGACTGTCGGCTGCCCCGGCGGTGACAACCAGACCCAGGCCAACGTGCAGTTGATGCTGAACGTCATCCTGTTCGGCATGGACCCGCAGCAGGCAGTGGAAGCTCCGCGCTTTGCGACGCAGAGCAACGTCAACTCCTTCTACCCCCACGTCTACCATCCGGGCAGGCTGGACCTGGAGCAAGCCATCCCGGAGACCACCGCCGAGGAACTGCGGGCGATGGGCCACAAGATAGCGCGGACCGTTGACTGCGGCATGGGAGCCACGGTGTCCGTCCGTGATCTGGAGACAGGCTACCTCAGCACCGGCGCCGACCCGCGCCGGGCCTGCTACGCCCTCGCGGTCTAGGCGGAAGCGGCAGCCGCAAGGACGGCATGGGGCGTATCATACGCGAAGCTCAACAGGGACGGGACATCATCCCGCCCCTGTTTCTATTCCCGCATTCTGACTGGTTTTGGATTCCGAAATCCGTGCTTTCTTCACATTCTTGACTATAATCGTAATAGGGAATCGGGAATGTTGGGGTGGCAGCCCCGGATCAACGGAGGGATCAAGAGATGCTCGCAGGACTGACTGCCGGAGCCATTGCCGCTGTTATTGCGGCGCTGGTGTCTCTACCGCTACATTCTCCGTTGGACAGCGCCTTCAACAGCGCCACGGTCGCAATCGCGGCCTTGGTTGTGGGGGTGATTTCCGGCTTCCTGTGGACTCGTTTTAGCGACCGTATACTGTGGTTCCTCGGGGCGTTGGCCGGCTTATTCGTCATCGCCCTCGTGATCGCGTTTGTGGGGAACACCCAGTTGGACCGGATGGTGTCCTTCATGGTGCCCCTCGCGGCTATAGTCGTCGTTGTCTGCGCAGTGCTCACGCCGTTGCTGGCCTCATTTTTCCTGAAGCCTGCCTTGGGATCGTTGAAATGGTCGCCGCTTGTATCGGTGGTCATCGCTCTTGCGGTGGGGTTCGCGCTGGTAACACAGGGTGACGCGGAGAGCAGGGAACTTGCCCTGCCGCCACCGCCAACGGCGGCCGCAACGCCGTCGGCTCCCATACCGACGGCAACCACGGCTCAACCGACAGCCACGACCGCAGCAGTGCCATCGACAGCTGAGGCGACTACGCCGGTCACTAGTTCCGCCGCTACACCCGTGCCGGCAGAGCCAACGCCTGAACCTCCCCCGACCGCCGCCTCTGCCGCGGGCGGAGAGCCGGGCCAGCAGTTCATCGTCGGAGAGGGGTCAAAAATCACCTTCGAGGTAGAGGAAGAGCTGGGCCGCGCACCCATTCGTTTCAAAGCAGTTATTACCGGCGAGGGCTTGAGCGGCGTGGCCAACCTGGACGGGCAGCCGTCGGTAGTGACCCTTAACTTGCACTCGCTGGAGAGTGACCAGCAGTTCCGGGACCAGTACATACGCAGCCGGTTGTTCCCTGACACCCCCGAAGCGGTCGTTACCGTCGACCAGTTGCCCGACCTGCCCCAGGGCTTCTTCGACGCCGAAGAGACAACCGGGCAACTCACCGGCTCCCTAAAAATCGGGGAGACCGTCACGCCGTTGGTGTTTGACGTGACGGCCCGAAATGACGGAAACGTCATCAATATTCTGGCCCTGACCACGATTACCTGGGAGCAGTTGGGATTGCCCAAGCCTACGGCCCGGTCGGTGGTCTATCTGGCCGACGAGGTCGCGGTGCAGGTGCTTCTGATAGCCACCGCACCCTGAGCTTGGCCTGGAGCGTCATGGGCCGGTGGAAGGGCTTAGCCTTCCACCGGCACAGCCTGCTTCTGCTCCGAGGAGCGGCGCAGGGCGTCTACCAGCCGGTGCAGTTCCACTGCGGTGTCGAAGTCGGGCTGGCGCTCTCCCTGGCCCCTGATGGCCTCGCCGAACATGTAGTAGAGCTGGCCCACGTTGTAGGGCGCGCCCTGGGGCATACCCTCCAACACGAAGTGGTGTTGGTCCGAGATGGACAGCTCCTCCAGATCGTCGTTCCCCTGCGCCCCCTGAATCCGCACCGGGCCAAGCTGCGGCGAGTCTTCGGAATCGGCAATCAGCGTGCCCTCTCTGCCGTAGACCTCCAGGCGATAGCCGCTGCCGGCCCAAGGGATGCTGGCTATGTGGGCCGACACCACCGCGCCGTTGGTCAGCCGCCCGTTGATCAGGATGTTGTCGGGCGCGGTCACGTCCAGGTACTGGTCGGTGTCGGTCTCGTACCACTGCGAGCATTGTGTGGAGACGATGGCCGAGACCTCGGCGAAGTCGCCTACGACGAAGCGCATGGCGTCCACGGAGTGGCCGGTGGCGATGGTCAGGGTGTTGGCTCCCAGTTCGTCGTCCCGCTGCCAAGTGCGGCCCGAGGGACGGGCCAGCACGCCGCCGCGAACCAGTGTCATGGAACAGGACATAATCTCGCCGACGTAGCCCTGCTCGACGAGCTGCTTCATTTGGAGCACGGCGGGCGCGGCGCGTGCTTGCAGGCCCACCACGGCGCGGACTCCCTTGGCGCGGGCCAGGTCGGCTAACTCTTCGGCCTCGCCGGTGGTGCGGCCCAGCGGCCACTCGGTGAAAACGTGCTTGCCGGCGTTGAGGGCGTCCTTGGTGATCTGGTAGTGGGCTGGCACCCGCAGCACCACGGCCACTGCGTCGATGTCGGGATGGGCCAGCATATCCTGGTAGTTGTCGAAGGCCAGCCGCGCCCCGTACTGGCGCTGCGACTCCTCGGCGGTCTCCATGCGGGTGGTGCAGACGCCGGTCAGCTCGTACTCCGGGCTGGCGGCGATTGCGGGCAGGTGGGAACGGTGCGCCCACCCTACCGTGGGGCTGGCGCCGATGATGCCGAGACGGATTTTGTCGGCCATGATTAGTCTCCCTTTTCGTACAGCGCCGAAATGCCGGTCGCTGTGATTTGGGGCGATTATACAGCCTGGGAACGAAAGGGGCCGCCGCTGCTAGTTGAGTCGATTGCGAAATTAAAATTCCCGCCTACAGGCGTAGCTGATGGCGGATTTCAAATGTATGATTACGTATTGCGCAGTCAGGCGTATCTTCTAGCAATGAGCACCATTTACGATGGGTCTGGCGAGTTCGCTAACGGAATCTGAGTCTGAAGGTTGTGGCATTCCTAGCGGTTTCTTGGCAACTAGGCGAGATGTATGCGGAATTTGAACGGGCAGCGGCTTCAGCAGCGGTGTCAGGGATACTGGTCATTTTGGAGACAGAGAGAGACCCCGGCGTGTTTTCCGGGGCCTCTCTGTATCACGGGATAGCTAAAACGACCTGTGTGCTGGCAGTAGAGTTCAGTCCGTGGCTATGGAAAGCCCAGGCAACGCCTCGTCGATGTAGTCGGCCCGCGACCACACATCCCGTCTTCTGGGAAAATCAAACCTGGACCCCTGGTGGAAACCGAAGGCTCCCCGGCCCAAGTAGACGGGACCGCCGCTGTCGCCCCCGATGCTCCTGACCCTGTCGAACTGCGCGAGATTACAGACATCATCCGCACATACCGACACCTTGTGGACCTGCTGGCAGTCCTTGTGACTCCTTGCCCCGTTTCGGCAGAGCCACTGATTCTCCATGGGGGTCTCCACCCGCTCAATGGGTCGCTGAGTGACTTCCACTTCTGTGGAGGATCCCGCGTAGAAGTCGTTTCCCATAGTGTCAGGTCCCGTGTGCCATTGGAAATCGCCGTAGTCTCCGATGTGCTCGTCCTCGTGGTCGAGTTCGTCGCCGTCATCGTACAAGTCTTCGTCGCCGTGTACGTCCTCACAATGCCCGGCGGTCGCCACTCCCCGTGTACCCGATGAGTCTATGACACCGAAGCCGGAGGTGCATTGTATGCCGTCATGGTGGTGCTTCAAGATTTCTCCGCCCATGTGCTTGGAGTCGCTATCGACGAAAGTTACTTGATGCCCTACGACGGATACAGACACGGACATCATGTCGATAAGGCCCTGGCTAGTCGCGTCCCTGACGGCATCCTCAGCGGCGACTCTCAGGCTGTCCGATGTAGGGTCGGTGGGTGCGCCTCCTGTTTGGGCGATAATGTCGATTTGCATGGTATCGTGGTCGAAGGAAGAACCCGCGCCCAGCACGCCCTTCGTCCTGTACACTGAGTAGTGTGCGGCCATAGTAGCGGCCTGAATCTCCTGCTCGGTGTAGCCCATGTTTGTCTCTGTGGTCACCGTTACAGCAGGGAAGTCGGTCTCGAAGGTGTCCACGAGAGTCTGGGCAGAGTCTGGGATCTCGCCCGAGAAGGATACTGACGCCGAATCATCACCCGTTATCTTCGCCGTCGCCACCTCCCCGAGGCTGGATACCCTGATCTCAGAAACCGTCCGAGCGAAATCGTCGTTCCAACCATACCTGGTCACGGCCTCCTGTAGGGTAATGCCCACCTCATCGGCGATGGTCTGTAGGTCTTCCAGCTCGGCGCCCTCATTTGTACTGGTGTCCAATGTCAAAGAAAATGCTGTGGCCGCGAACATGGCTATTATGACCGCCATTGCCATAAGTAACCGGATGTGTACTGTTTTCTTCATATCGCTCCTCAACTGGATAGGATGGGCACAGTCTAGTGGTGAGGAATGAAGGCCGTCTACATTGTGCAGACAATCACTTTATTGTTTACGATAGTAGGCCACCACCGTTGGACTGATGACCGGTAAGGCAATATGGGTTGATAGCGCGGGAGATGAGGATGTGGTGGTGAGGTAATGCGGAAGAAATAGCTGAGGCACCTGATCTAAGGGTAGCATCCAGGGTCAGACTATATACTACGCGACAATACGGCTTTGACCAAATACAAGGGTCCCTATGGAGAGACTCTTGGATGAGTATTACTCAAAAGCAGATTTGATGTCGTGATCTTCCGCCGCATCCTCTTCTATTCTGCGGTCCTGTCGTGCTTCGGGCAGAGGCAGCAATCCTCGCACCCCTGCATCTCCCTGATTTCTCTCGCGGGCGCGGACCTCCGCGGCAGACGGATGAACATATGCCTCATGCGCCGGTAGTCGTCGGTCTTGAGGCGCGCAAGGGCTGTCAGCAGCCATGCCAGCGTGGACAGGTTGGCGTGCAGACTGATCTTGCCCATCTTCAGGAGCTGGTGCTTGTCCAGCAGCCGGGAGCGCTTGGCGCTGCTGAACTATCGCTCAATGGCGCCCCGCTTGTTGTAGATCTTCCGCCAGAGCTTGGTGAACCGCGGGACTATCCCGATAATGCGCAGCAATTTGCCTTCGGGCTGTTCCGAGTGCCCGGAGTTGCAGTAGCGGGACCAGTCAACCTTGTCCTTCAGCCAGCAACCCTCGCTGGGGCAACGGAAGTGGTGGTTTCCCTTTTGGTCCGTGCCCAGGTATGCCATGGACTGGCCGCCCACGCATACCGGCCTGCCATCCTCATCGTAGGTGCCGTCGAACCGCCGCTTGCCGGTTTCCTTGTCCTTCTGGGGCCAGCGCACGGCGATGATGGGGATTATGCCCTGCTTGACCGTGTGCTGGAAGTTTGGCAGGGAGTCGTAGCCCTTGTCAGCCAGCACGAACTTGGGCTTGAGCCAAGGGTGACGCTCCAGCGTATCATCCAGGTCTTGGGCGAAATGGCTAGTCTCATTCTCGTTGGCCGGGCGGAGGGCGATGTGGAGGGGTATTCCGTAGATGGCGTCGGCAATCACGTGAGCTTTGTAGCCGAAGAACAGTTCCTTGCGGTCCTCGCCATCATTCGCCGTACTGGTCCCCGACCTTCCCTTGGGTGTGCGGTAACCCCACATGGCACTGGGGTCAGCGATGGGCTTGCTACTGTGCGTGCTGCACTTTGTCCGGTCTGAATTGTTGCAATGTCTTTTGTGCTTCTCGGTACAGTTCTCCTTGTCCAAAGCGTTGCAGTGTGGCGAGCGGTACCTGGCCCACGCTGGTATGTCCGTGGCGTCGATAGCCAGGTATTGGCCCAAGCGCGGCGCTCTCTTGGGGATGATTCCGGCCTTTTTCAGACGCCTGATTTCTCGATTGAGGTCCCTCAGTGTGAGGTTGTAGATGTCATCCAGCATTTCGGAATACGCAACGAGCTTTTTCTTGAAGCGACAATAGGCGTATTCGCTGGGGACTTCGTTGATTTGGCATGTCGCCATGATTTTCGGGCTGGCACTGAGGCGATTCAGCAGGTGGCTGTTGTAACGCTCATTCAGGAGGCACTGGAGTAGGAAGACACAAAGCTGGTCCCGTACCGGGTAGCCATGGCGTCCGCTTGTTTTGTGGCTTTTCTCCAACTCTTGGATTAGCTCGTCAGAGTGCCTCAAGAACAGGTTGACGACGAGTTCATAGAACCCGTAACCGCTCTTGGGGATTGTAGAGTCGGGATTTGGTGTATTACTATTCTGTCTTGCCACGAGGGACCCTGATTCCCTTATGGTGTTGGAAGCCGTTGGAGTTGAGACCTCCGGCGGCTTCTCTATTAACAGAGCAATTGTACCATTCCGGTCTTTGATTTGACACTGTAAAGTGTCATCAATATCCGGTTCGGACAGGTTTTGCAGTTGGGTTTTAAGTTGTTCTGGAAGTTGGTATTCGGGCTCAGGGAATGGTAACTGGCTCATCTGCTTCCGTGGATGAATGGGGTCTTACCGAGGTGGGTACCGAGGGGGTTGGCCGGGGATGGTCTTGCCGGAGAGGTCCTGAGCCAGGAGTTACCGGAAGCAGTTTGTCGGGCGTGTCGCGCTACGATCTGTTGCAGAGCCGGGCTTACGCTGGTTCCTAATGCCTTTTCGGTCTTTGCCTTGTTCGGTCTAACCTTGCCGGTGCTTTGTCCTCTGGTAGATTTTTATCATAACCACGTTTTGCAAGGAATGTCCAGCGTATGATGTCAGCATTTCGTAATTTGGCCTTTGAAGTGTTTGAGGCTGGCATCCGGAGGTCGACAAGCCGTCTGCGGACGGTTAGGCCGAATTACGGAATTCGGAATCTAGCAGCGGGCGGTTTTGGACCTTTTCGGCCCTCTGGTAGAGCCGAGGCAGGTCGATTTTTGGCCTCAGAGCTAATTTCGCAATCGTCTCTAGTTGGTCCCCACCCCAAATTTATGACGTTGATGGAAATGTTCACCTGCTGCATACCGCTGGCGCGAAGGTCGAACTCCTGCCACTGTCCGCCGGAGGTGGCGGATTCGGGGTGAGGATCCAGCCAGGCGTCCTGCCCCGGCGTAGGCGTGGTCGGCTGAGGTCCGGGTCGGCATCGCAAGGGTCAACCAGTGGAGCAGGCCGTGGCGTCGCAGCGGGCCTCGGCGCAGGCGTGGTCGGCCGGCACTCGGGACGATGTCGCGTGGAGCGGTTGATTTCCCTGAACGCGGCTGGTAGAGTGGAGTTATCCCGCCAGACTACCGGGAGGGGAAATGAGACGTATATTGATTCCGCTGGTGTTTGTGGCGTTGCTCACCATC
Organism: Dehalococcoidia bacterium; assembly: GCA_965226875.1. Taxonomy (GTDB): domain Bacteria; phylum Chloroflexota; class Dehalococcoidia; order Lucifugimonadales; family UBA3495; genus VXOI01. Next base: position 1,703,808 of record OZ245439.1, read on the forward strand.
GCCGCAATCGTCCCTGTTGCCGCCGATGGCGGTTCCGACGGCAGTCATCCCGCCGGGGGCTGTGACTACTCAGCTTAGCTCCTCCGCTCGACACTGCGCAAAGTAAAAGGCCCCCGTTCAAACGGGGGCTTTGTATTTTGTGATCCGGGACGCCGGGAATCTGCGGCGGCCTACAGCCGGTGCAGGTAACGGCTGATTTCGTAGTCGGTGACCTGCGAGCAGTATTCCCCCCACTCCATCCGCTTGTTCTGTATGAAGCTGGGGAAGATATGTGGCCCCAGGGCCTCGCGCAACAGTTCACTGTCTTCGGCCAGGGAGATGGCGTGGCCCAGGCTGGTGGGAAGCGACCGGACACCCAACGCCTGCCGTTGCGCCTCGCTCATGCCTGATGCGTTGCCGGACAGCGGGGGTGGGGCCGGATAGTCCTCTTCGATGCCCTTCATGCCCGCTGCCAGCATCGCGCTGAAGGCCAGGTAGGGGTTGCAGGCCGGGTCCGGCGCGCGGTACTCGATTCGCATGGAGCTTTCGTAGCCGGGCTTGTAGGCCGGCACCCGCACCAGGTCGGCCCGGTTGACATGAGACCATGAGACGTAGGCCGGGGCCTCGTAGCCCGGCACCAGCCGTTTGTAGGAATTCACCCACTGGTTGGTCACCAGCGTAATCTCCGGCGCGTGGCGCAGCAGACCGGCGATGAACTTGCGCCCCACCTCCGACAGATAATGCTCGTCGTCTTCGTCGAAAAAGGCGTTGTGCTCGCCCTGAAACAGCGACTGGTGTATGTGCATCCCGGAGCCGTTCTCGCCGGCAATGGGCTTGGGCATGAATGTGGCGTAGACCCCCCGTAGCTGGGCCAGTTCCTTGACCACCAGCCGGGCGGTCATCACGCTGTCGGCCATGGCCAAGGCGTCGGTGTATTGCAGGTCAATCTCGTGCTGGCTGGGGGCGGCTTCGTGGTGGGAATACTTGACCGGAACATCCATCTCGGCGAGGTTCAGCACCGTGTCGCGCCGCAGGTCGCTGGAGGGCTGGGTGGACACCTGGTCGAAGTAGCCGCCATGGTCCAGGGGTTCAGGGTCGTCCGGCCCCTTGAGGTAAAAGTATTCCAGTTCGGTGCCGACGTAGTAGGTATAGCCCATGCGGGCCAGGCGCTCCAGGTTGCGTTTCAGCACGGCCCTGGAATCGCCGTTGAAGGCGTCGCCGCCGGGCCGCCGGATGTCGCAGAACATCCGGGCCACCGCGTTCTGGTGGGGCCGCCAGGGCAGCAGCGTGAAGGTGTTGGGGTCGGGGAAGGCCCGCATATCGCTTTCGTCGGAGCGGGCGTAGCTCTCGATGGCCGAACCGTCGAACCCCACGCCTTCCTCGATGGCATCGCGAAGGTCGGCAGCATTTATGGCAAAGCCCTTCAGGTTGCCCAGTATGTCGGGAAACCAGAGGCGGACGAATTTCACGTCGTCGTCCTGGGCCGTTTGCAATACATAATCCAGCGCCGCCGCGTCTACGTTCGACCCGATTGCCATAACCGCCTCCTGTGCCGTGCCGGAAACGTCCAGTCTGCATATTATATGCCATCATCCGCAACCGGGCCGCAAGCCGATTGTCAGATGAACTACTATTCTACATCAGCGGAAACGGTTGTGGCGCGGCACGAATCCGGGCACAGGAATCCGGCGTATAACGAGCTATAGACGGAAACGGCAGCAGTCAGTAAGAAGGTGGCGCGCCTGGCAGGACTCGAACCCGCAACCCCTGGGTCCGAAGCCCAGTACTCTATCCATTGAGCTACAGGCGCATTGGCAGCCATTCGGTTGTTCCCTCTCTCCGGGAGGGGGTCGGGGTGACGACCATTCAGTGGCGGCGCTTTTGGGGCGAGCGACGGGGTTCGAACCCGTGATCTCCTGTGCCACAGACAGGCGCCTTGACCACTCGGCTACGCTCGCCACACACTTCAATGCTAACAAATACGCTACCCCGTTACAAGCGAATCGCGCCGGGTCTTCCGGGGCCGTCGGGCAGGCCGAAGGAGCGGCGCATTGAAACCGAAGTAAACGCACGTCTACAATACCTCAATATAACTACCTAAATATAACTTCGCCCGGCGTGACGGGCGCATCAGGACAGTTGGAATGAAAGCAATCGTAGCCAATAAGTGGATTGGCATTATCCTGGCATTGACCGCGCTTCTCTTGGTGGCGGCCTGCGGCGGCGAGTCCAGCCCCGTCACGGCCACACCGGAACCCACCGCGGCGCCCACCGAGGCCCCGCCGGAAGGCGAAGAAGCTGGGTCCTCAAGTTCCAGCGACAGCGGTAGTGCAGGCATGGACACCACCCGTCTGGTGCAGCTCTTCGTTGACCCGCCGACAATCGACCCGCACGTGACCACCGATGCAACCTCGGCCCGCATCATCGTCGAGGTTTTCGGCGGACTGGTCACCATCGACCCCGCCCTCAACATTGTTCCCGACCTGGCAGAGAGTTGGGACATCAGCAATAACGGGCTGGTCTACACCTTCCACCTCCGCCCCGACGCAAAATTCCATGACGGCACGCCAGTGACCGCCCATGACGTGCAGTGGTCGCTGGAGCGGGCCACCAACCCTCTCACCGAGTCTCCGGTGGTGGACCAGTATCTGGGTGACATTGTCGGCGTGGACGAGAAACTGGCCGGCGACGCGACGACTATTGCGGGTGTGCGGTTAATCGACGAGCACACCATTGAGATAACCATAGACGGGTCCAAGTCTTACTTCCTGGCCAAGCTGACTTATCCCACGGCCTTCGTGCTGGACCAGGAAAACGTCGAGGCCAACCCGCGCACCTGGTTCCGCGAACCCAACGGCACCGGACCTTTCCGCCTCACCGAGTACCGGGTTGGGGAAACGCTGAAGCTGGGCCGAAATGAACACTACCACCTGGGCCCGCCCAAGCTGGAGGAAGTGGAGTTTATCCTCAGTGGCGGCACTTCCATGCTGATGTATGAGAACGACGAGATACACGTCGCGGGCGTCGGCTTGGCCGACCTTGACCGGCTCAACGACCCGAACAACGAGCTCTACCCCGAATTGAAGACTGCCCCTCCGTCTTTCAGCGTCAACTACATTGGCCTGAACGTCAGCGAGCCACCGCTGGACGACGTAAAGGTGCGGCAGGCCCTCAACTTTGCCGTCGACAAGCGGGAGATTGCCAGCATCGTCATGGGCGACCTGGTAGAGCCCGCCGACGGCATACTGCCGCCCAACTTCCCCGGATACGACGAGGGCGTCCGTGGGTATGAGTATGACCCCGTGAAAGCCAAGCAATTGCTGGAAGAGTCCAAGTACGGTGACGACCTGGAGAACATACCGCCCATCACCATCACCACGCCGGGCAGCTTCGGGGCCAACGTCAGCCTGGACATGGAGGTGATACTCCAGATGTGGGAGCGCAATCTGGGTATCACCGCCGAGTTCCAGCAGACCGAATACGCCACCTTCCTGAAGGACCTGCACAAGGGCCGATTCCAGATGTTCGACATCGGCTGGATTGCCGACTATCCCGACCCGGAGAACTTCCTGGACATCTTGTTCCACAGCGAAAGCACCAACAATCACACCCATTACAGCAACCCTGACGTAGACGAACTCCTGATAAAGGCGCGGGTCGAGACCGATACCAACGCCCGATACGCCCTATATAATCAGGCGGAACAGCAAATTCTCGACGACGCCCCCTGGGTTCCGCTGTGGTTCGACGGCGAGAGAAAACTGCTGGTCAAGCCCAATGTTCACGACTACCTGTTGCCGCCGCTGGTAATCCCGCGCTACCGCTACGTCTACCTGACCGAAGAATAGCCGCCCGATTTTCCCCTACCAGGGGGGATAGTCAGGGGGAAGGGAAAAGGAGTTGCCTCAACTATGGCCTCCTACATCCTGCGGCGCCTGATGTGGCTGCCGGTGATCCTGTTCACCGTGTCGTTCGTAACCTTCGTGCTGGGGAGGTACGGGCCCGGCGACCCGGTGCAGGTCCTGATGGGACAGCACTCGAACCCTAAGGTCGTGGAGCGGATCAGGGAGCAGCGCGGCCTGAACGACAACATCTTCGTGCAGTACGGGCGATACATCGGCAACGTGGCTCGCGGGGACTTTGGGGAGAGCTTCAAGTACCGGGGCCGCACCGTCACCGAACTGTTGAAACCCAAGATGTGGGTGTCGGCCCAACTCAACATTGCAGCTATGATTCTTTCAGTTGGACTGGGAGTCCCTATCGGCCTGTTCGCCGCTCTGCGTCAGGGGTCGCTGTGGGACACGGCGGCGGTCATGATGACCCTGTCCTGGCAGTCGGTCCCGGTATTCCTGACGGCTCCTGGGCTGCTGTGGGTATTCGCGTGGAAGCTGGACGCATTGCCCACCCATGGCTGGGACGGCTTCTTCTCGACCAGCGTCATCCTGCCTGCCATCGCCATGGGCGTCCCTGGCGTGGCCATAATCACCCGGCTCACCCGCGCCAGCACTCTCGAGGTCATCAGCCTTGACTACGTTCGCACTGCCCGCGCCAAAGGCCTGCCGGAAAGGGTGGTGCGTCGGCGGCACATCCTTCGAAACGCCATGATCCCGGTGGTTACGTCGCTGGGCCTGTCGCTGGCGGGAATTGCGTTCACATCATTCATAGTGGAGCGGTTCTTCGGCATCCCCGGAGTGGGTAACCTGCTCATCGAGTCCATTTTCGCCAGAGATTTCCCCATTATAAATGGCGTATTGCTCATCGGAACCACCATGTTCATCATGGTCAATCTGGCTATTGACATGATCTATCCGATGCTGGACCCCCGGATACGCTTGGGCGGTGGATATGCGGCGTAGCGAGGCTCAGGCCGGGGCGCTGGAAATGCCGCGCCGGGGGCGCAACTATCTCACTATTTCACTGCGCCGCCTGCTGTCCAACAAAGTGGGGGTCGTCTGCCTGAGCGTCATCCTGCTTATGTATGGCGCCGGCATTCTCGCCCCGGTGGTCACCCCCTACGGCTATAACGACCAAAACCTGTCCAACGTCAAGCAGCCGTCCAGCCTGTACCACCCTCTGGGCACCGACCGTCTGGGACGCGACATTCTGACCCGCATCATCTACGGGCTGAGAACTACCGTCATCCTAACCGTGGTCACTGTGTCCACCGGTGCGCTGGCCATCGGCATCACGCTGGGCTTGATCGCGGGCTACTTCGGAAGGATGACCGACACGATAATCATGCGGGTGGGAGAGATTACTACGTCCTTCCCGGAAATATTCCTAGTGCTGATTATCGTTCTGACCGTGCGCCCGCCGATGGTTGAGTGGCTGAGAAGGTTGGAGGATACGCTGGGAGTCGAGTTTGTCCACCTGGGGATAGCCGACTATTTCGCGCTGTCGCTGGGGCTGTCGCTGTTTTCCTGGTTCGCGATGGCCCGGTTGGTGCGCGGTCAGGTATTGCAAGCGCGTGAAGAGCAGTATGTGGACGCGGCCAGGGCTGTCGGCTGTCGCACGCCCCGGCTGCTATTCCGCCATGTGCTGCCCAACGTGTCAGGCCCGGTGATAGTGCTGGTGTCGGCGGGCTTGGGTGCGGTTGCCGGAGCCGAGGTATTTCTCAGCTTCCTTGGAATCGGCATCCAGCCCCCCGTCCCCAGCCTGGGGCTGATGATCTACGAAAACGGCAGCCTGTCGGTGCTCCGGACCAACCCCCACCTGCTGATGTTCCCGGTAGGAACCCTGGCCATTTTGCTCTTCACCTTTAGTCTGCTGGGCGACGCCGTGAACGATGCTTTCAATCCCCGCACGCGGTAAGATTTCGGTTTCCCTTTATCCTGCGCCTCACGAAGGGCAGCGCTCCCAAGCCCAGCGGCCCGGCCATCAGCGCCAGCATCCCCAGCCCGATAGGCGAGGTTCCTTCCGGCGGTGCGGAGCAGGGGGATGAGGAACCGCCAGAGTCGTCGTCCTGGGCCGGTGGCGCAGGTTCCGGGTCCGGTGTTGCCTCTGCCACTTCGGATTCGGCAGCAGGTTTAGCCTCCGCCCCGGACGGCTCGGCAGCGCCTTCTTCGGTGGCGACATCCCCGTCGGAGATTTCTCCCTCGGCTTCCTCTATGCGGCTTTGCAGTTCTTCGGGTGAGGGCAGAGGGTCCAGAGCCATCGACCGTCGCCAGGCGCTGTCGATTCCGTGCTGATCCAGTCCGTAGATCCGGAGCAGAGCGCGGTCGATGTCGTTGGTCTGCCTCAAGGCGGTGAAAAGTTCCGAAATTTTGTCCTCACCCCATTGGCGCACCATGAAGTTGACAACCGACTTGCCCTGCCCGTAGGCGATCAGTATGTCTTCCGGTTCGCCGCTGAAGGTTCCCTGATACCAAAGCGGGCGGATGCGGCGGGTGTAGATTCCGTAGCGCAGGGCGGCGTCGTATTCGTCGGTTTTATCAATGTTGCCGTATTCGGCCAGGCCCTCGTTTAGCCACGAGGGTACAGAGGCAGACGTGCCCCCGGCGGCCTCTGCCACCAGCAGGTGGGTGAATTCATGGGACACGGTGCCGGTGACCGTCGGGTCGAACCCGTGGATCAGCAGGACCCGCTCGTCGCTGAAGGCCATGCCCTGGGCCTGCAGGCCCTCGGACACGGCCTGAGACCGGAAGGGCAGGGCCATCACCATGTGGCGATAGTTGTTGTAGGTCACTATCCTCAGCGGGTCGGTGGGGGCAATGCCCAGCACATCGACCATGCGGTCCATGGTCTCCTTGGCAGCTTCCAGGATTATGCGGGCGCGCTCTTCCACAAATTCGCTGTAGTAATACACCGTAATCAGGCCCTCCGACACGGTGAACCATTGGAAGCGGCTGTCCTCGTAGATGAAATCGGTCTCATCAGTTCGGACAACGCCACCGGCCTTGTCCCTCACTTCGAAGTGATAGGTAATTTTGGTGCCCGGCGGGAAATAGTCCGCGCTGCCGGCCACGGGCAGCAGCGTTTCGCCGTTGATGCTCTCGCCTGGCTCCACCTCGATGCTGCGGTAAGAGCTGCGCCCGGACTGGTCGGCCTTCTTGATGAAGACACGCACCTCGTCGACAATGCCCTCGCTTTCGGCCTCCACCCGGAACAAAATGCCGTCCGGGAACTGGCTTTCTGCGGTGGCTTTCATTACCACGATATCGCCCTCGTCAGCGAAAGCCAGCTGCGAACCGGCCAAGCCGGACGAAGAGAAGGCCAGCAGGAGGAGTATCAAGCGCATTGTACGTGCCATCAGTGTGCCTCCATAGGCGAGTTTACTACAAACCCGCCCGGTTCAGCGCCGGGCGGGCGTAACCGGCCACCAGACGCACTCCGGGCAACTCCTCGCCGTGAATTCCCCGCAGCGCCTTGCCGTCCACCGCCACGGCCTGCCGGTCCACCGCCCACGGATGTTGCTGGCTCCAGCGAACCACCGCAGCCCCGAAGGCCGCCACCCCCAGGTCGCTGAACACCCGGTGCAGGCAGGACACCGCCGGTGTTTTGGCGTGGGTGAAGCCCACGGCCCGCACGGTGCCGGGGCCCAGGCAGCATCCCCACTTGTGGATGGCGTACGCACTGCGGGCCCCGGAGAACATGGCGCAGACGGCCAGGGTCAGGATGGCGGGCCGAGATTTGCGCTGTCCGCTGGCGTGGCGAAAGCCGGGAATGGCGGCGAAAGCGTCCGATAAACTTGCTCCCATCTCCTGCATATCCATGCCGCCACCATAACCTTGCAGAGAATAGAAAGACCCTGCCAGAGCGAGCAGGACGATTGCAAAGTCAGTGAGTTCGACCGTAGAGGCGGGCGATGGTCTGGGTTGGGCGGAAGGTGCAAGTCTTGGCTCGCAGGGGCATGGACATCCGGGGTGGAAACCATCCTTCCAGGCGCAGGGCGTTCAACTCGGTGTTGACCAAGGCGGCGTATACTTCGCCCAGCCCCGGACGGCGCAGCGTGTGGACGTCCTCATCCCAGCTGCGGTCCTTCACATGATGCAGGCGGTTCTCAACGCTCCAGTGGCTGCGGAACACTTGCAGCAGTTCCTTCGGCCTGCACTGCCGGGAACCCAGGCTGGTCAGCAGATACCAGCGCTCCCGGCTCACCTCCCCGGTGGCTATGTCCACCGTCTCCTTCTCCACCATCTCCTTCTCCACCATCGCCCCCTGCCTCGCCCCGGGGAATCCCAACTCATCCCGGATGTAGTCAGCCAGTACGGCATCGGTCCAGATGCGCCGTCTCTCGATCACGCCCGCTTTTTTTCCAGGGTCTCCGCCTGCGGCTCCCCAGATTCCTCCCCGGCAAACCCGTCGGCCAATGCCGCCAGCACCTCAGGCTGGGTCCCCTTGATTCGCACCAGATAGTCCCGTCCATAGCCGACTATGGCCTGGCACAGGTCCCGCTCCGCATAGCGGGCGTCCATGCTCAGCAGCCGCAGGCCGGGATAGCGCTCGAACAATGGCCCCAGTTGCTCCCGCAACACGCCGGGTTCGTACCGCTTCTCCGAGGCCGGCCACTGAGCCAGGCACAACTTCAGGTCATGGGCCAGGACGTTCACCATCACCAGGGGATTCCCGTTGGCGTCCTCGGACTGCCTGGCCCACTTGCCGTCCACCGAGGCGTTGAGTTCCCGGTCCGCCACCACGCGGGCCACCCAGCCGGTCAGGGCACCCTGCAACTGCTTATAAGGGACCCCGGCCAAGGTGCGGGAGATGGTGGTGGCGTGGGGAGGATGGTCCCGGAGGAAACCCAGCGGCTCCTTCAGCACCGGCCAGTGCATCCTGGAGTAGTGGGCTATGTGGGCTATGTGGGCTATGGTGGTCTGGCCACAGACCAGGCCCAGCAGGGTCAGACGCAGAATGGCTTGAAAGGGATGGCGGACTCCCCTGGCCCTCCGGGGGTCCGGCACCTGCTCCAAGCACCGGAACAGAGATTCCGCCGCCTCCATATCAACACACCTCATCAACACGCCTCCCGTCTCTCACTTACCTGCCTTTGTAAACCTCCCTCGCCAACTTTGCAATCGTCCTGCCAGAGCACGCAGGGTCTTTCGATTCTTGAACCGAGAGAATAACATGAGGAAATGGAGGAAAGAATTGAAAATCTAGGGTCCAGGTTGGTGAAGGCCTTCGAACAAGTGCCGGACCCCCGCAGTCCTTTGGGAAGACGCCATAGCTTGCCCGCGATTCTAACCCTGGCGGTCTGTGCCATGCTGGCCAACTGCCACAGCCTCTACGCCATTCACCAATGGGGCCGGGAGCATGGCGATTTGGCTCCCAGGCTGGGTTTCAAAGGGAGCAAGACCCCGGCGGTATCCACTTTGCATCTGGTCTTCAAACGGTTGGACCGGGAGGCTTTCGAGACGGCGCTCCAGGAGTGGGCCCAGGAGGAATTGGGCGACCGGGCGCAGGCGGTGGCCATTGACGGGAAAAGTCTGCGGGGCATTCATGGCGAGGAACTGCCTGGGGTGCATCTGGTGGCGCTATATGGGCAGCAACTGGGCCTGACCCTGGCTCAAAAGGGGGGTAGGGGAGAAGGAAGCGGAGTTGAGCGTGGCGCCGGAACTGTTGGGCCAGGTTGATCTGGCCGGTTGGGTGGTAACTGGGGACGCCCTGTATGCCCAGAAGAACCTGAGTCGGCAGGTGGTGGAGCAAGGCGGTGACTATTTCTGGGTGGTGAAGGATAACCAGCCTACCCTGCGGGCCGATATTGCCCTGCTGTTTGCCGAACCACCCTGGGGGGAAGAGTTGGCCACGGCTGGGGAGTGCGGGCGGCACGGCGACCGTTGGGAAGAGCGTACCCTGTGGACCTCCACCGCCCTCAATGAGTATCTGGACTGGCCCCAGGTACGGCAGGTGTGCTGTGTGGAGCGCAAGGTGACCCGTAAGGGAGCGACCAGAAAGGAGTTGGCCTACGCCATCACCAGTTTGAGTCCGGCTCAGGCTGGGCCCCAAGAGTTGCTGTGCCTGTGGCGGAGCCATTGGGAGATCGAGAACCGGCTGCATTACGTGCGGGACGTGACGATGAAAGAGGACGCATCCCAGGTGAGGAGCGGGTCGGCGCCCCAGGTGATGGCGGCCTTGCGCAACACGACACTGGGGCTGTTGCGACAAACCGGGGCAACCAATATCGCGGCGGCGCTGCGACACTACAGCTACAAGCCTCTGGAGGCTCTGGCCCTCCTCGGAATTTCTGCTCCTTGAGAATCGAAAGACCCTGCCAGAGCACGGGGTCAACTTGACTGCCCAATGCCCGTTGCCTACAATCGGGTGACGGGAATCGCCATACTGTTCCGGGCGATTCCGGTGGATTCACTGGTCTTCAGCTTTTCAAATCTAAACTTTTCAAATCTAAAGTGGTGTGGGTAAATGGCGATTAGAGTTGGCCGGGTCGTTCAGCTCAGCTTCGAGCCTTTCTACATAGACATGGAGAGGCGCGGCGTGGAATTGGTGGACATCGGTCTCAATCAGGTGGCCGAGGCAATGCGCGAGGGTGAGATCGACGGCGGTCCGGTTCCCCTCACCGACAGTTTCGAGATGGACAGCTACGCCGCCCCGGTGGCCGGATTCTGTCTTTCGGCGGCCGTCCGTTCCGGGAGCAACCTCTTTTACTCCCGCGTGCCTATCGAAGAACTCAGCGGCGGGCGCGTCGCCCTATCCAATGTTGACCCAACCACGGTGCAACTCCTCCAGGTGTTGCTGGCTAAGAAATACCAGGTGGGCGTGCCCGAACTGGTGCAGACCTCCGACGAGCACGACGCCCTGGTCATATCCGGCGACGCCGCGCTTCGCCGCCGCCGGGGTATGCGCGGTTATAGCCACCGCTATGACCTGGGCGAGGAATGGCAGCGATTCACCGACCTTCCCTTCGTCTCCGCCCGCTGGATGCGCCGGAAAGACATGGAGCGCCGGGACGCCATGCTGCTGGAGGATACGCTGTACGTCGGCCTGGAAGAAGGCGTGGACAGCCTGTTCCACCTTTCCGACCCGCGGGAAAACCTGCTGATGCTGGCCCGCGACGTGATGGAGTACATCATCGGCTACCGCTACTTCGTCGGCCTCTCCGAGCAGAAGTCCATAGACCTCTTCCGCAGCTACCGCGACCAGGTTGTGACCTCCTAAAAGTGTTCCCTCCCCCTCCTGGGAGGGCCAGGGTGCGGGGCGTCCCTGCTTGCTCATTCAGTGCCGGGGGCCGGATCGTGGTACGGGTTGTTGATTGCTCATACGAATCCACGGGCCGCCCCGGTTTTATCTGCGACTTCTCGCCGCCCCGGTCCGGCAGCAGCAGCGAGGCGCGCCAGGCGGACATTCCCGCCGACTTCATTTCCGTCGCCTACAACCCGGGCCGGGCTGTCCGCGCCAATTCCGCCATGCTGGCCGCCGCTATCCACCGCGAAACTGGCAAGGAGACCGTCTTCACCCTCGCCACCCGTGACATGAACCGGCTGGCGTTGCAATCCCTGTTGCTGGGCGCGCAGGTACTTGGGCTGGAGAACGTTGTGGTGGTGCAGGGCGACCCGTTCAGCGACCGCGACCTGGCCCTGACCAAACCCGCGGACGACTATCGCCCTACCGGACTCATAGCCGGGATTCGTGCCATGAACGAGGGGGTGGACTTCCGAGGTTCCAACCTGCGGGAACCGACCAGCTTCTGCGTTGGGGCGACCTTCGACCTGGGAAGGGGCATCGAGCGGGAGGCGGCGCTTGCGGCCAGGAAGGTGGAGGCAGGCGCCGACTTTCTGATGGGCCAGCCAATCTTCGACCCGGACGACGCTCACCGTTTTCTGGACAGCTTCGAGCGGCAGAGCGGCGCGGGACTGTCCGCCACGGTGTTCTACGGCCTGCAAATCCTTGAGCCGGGCGGCGTGCTGTTCAGCAGCGTTCCTGAAGGGGTGAGAGGGGAGCTGGAGGCGGGGCGTTCCGGCGTGGAGATTGCCGAGGAGCTGTATGGCAGATTCCGGGAGGCCGGGCTGGCCAACGTGTACCTGATGCCGCCCATCCGCCGGGGCGGCGCGCGGGACTACGGGGCAGCGCGGGAGTTCCTGGGGCGCATTGCAGCCAAGTGAGGCTCTACTGTAAATTGCGGATGACTCATCAGTAGCACCTTGGTTGAGAACGCGGTTGAAACGAAAAAGCTGCTCAACATTGAGCCCAAGCCTTCTAAATGGTAATCGAAATTGCCAAAAACTTGGGGCGCACAACTGTGCGCCCCTTCTCTTTAAAACCCCGATTACCCTACGGGCTCCACGGCACAGGGGCCAGGCTGTCCAGCGGGTCGGTGACTACGTCTACCACGGCTGGGCGGCCGGAGGCGAAGGCCTGCTCGAGCGCGCCTTGGATGTCGCCGGGGCGCTCCACGCGGATGCCGAAGCAGCCGATGGATTCGGCCACCGCCGCGAAGTTGGTGTCAGTGAAGCTCCACAGCTCCTCTGGGTGTCCCCCCTCCATGCCGGTGTAGGCCCGCTGGTCGCCCCGCTGGTCCTGGCTAAGGGCGCTGTTGTTGTTGATGACGGTCACCACGTTGATGTTGTTGCGCACCGCTGTTTCCAGCTCGGCGATGTGATACCAGAAGCCGCCGTCGCCGGTGAAGCACAGCACCGGGCGGTCGGGCAGGGCGCACTTGGCCCCCATCGCCGCCGACAGTCCCCAGCCCAGCGACCCGGCGCAGCGGATGTAGCCCTGTGTCGGGTGGTTGAAGTCAATCATGCTGCCGGTCCAGATGCCAGCGTGACCGGTATCGGCCACCAGCATGGCGTCAGGGGGCAGGAACTTGGTGATTTCGTTGCAGAGCCGCTCCGGAATGATGGGAACTGCCTCGGAATTGGCTCGCGGAGCCACGTCCTCTCGCCACTCCTGAACCAGTTGCTGTGCCCGGGCGGTCCAGTCGGCGTGCCCACCGATGGGTTCGAGTGCCTCGATCATCCGGCGAAGTGTGGCCTTGGCGTCGCCGTGCATCGCCACCTGGGCCGGGTAGGTGCGTCCTAGTTCCGACGGGTCGATGTCAATCTGGATTACCGGAGTCCCTGGCGACGGCACGCGCCACTCGTTGGTGACCTGGCTGCCGGTATGGCTGCCGATGTAGAAGACGAGGTCTGCCTCGCTGACCACTCGGTTGGCGCACCAGCGGGAATAGGATCCGACCACGCCCACCGACAGCGGATGATTGTCGGTTATGGCGCCTTTGGCGTTCAGGGATGTCGCCACCGGGATGTTCAGCATCTCAGCCAGCTCTACGACTTCCTGCTGTGCGCCTGAAGACGTTACGCCGCCGCCTGCGACGATGACCGGCCGCTGGGCCGACGCGAGCGCCCGTGCCGCCGCCCGCACGCTCTCCGGGTCGGCCTCGGGCCGGAAGGCGGGGCGCTGGGCAAAGGCGGCCTCGAACATCACCTCCAAATCCGCCTCGGCCTCGGTGGCGAAATCGCCGCTCATGCCTTGAATGTCCAGATGAACCGGGGCGGGGGCTCCGGTGGTGGCCTCCCGGAAGGCTTGCCGCAGCAGCTGGGGCAGTTGCTCGGCGTTGTCCACCACCGCGCTGAACTTGGTCACGGAGGCGAAGGGCTTGGAGTGCTCGATTTCCTGGTAGGCGTTCTTGTACTGCTCGTCGTTGCGCTTGTGTCCAGTCAAGGCAATGACCGGCGACAGGCCCAGGTAGGCGTCCTGCAATCCAGCGGCAAGGTTGGCTGCGCCCACCGACTGCGCCATGCAGACGCCGGGTTTGCCGGAGGCGCGGGCGTAGCCGTCGGCCATGTACGCGGCGGCCTTCTCCCCATGGGTGATGACCCGCTTGATGCCGATGAGGTCCATCTCGGCCAGCGCTCGTCGCAGGATAGCCGGTACGAGGAATACATGGGTCACTCCGTAGGCCTTGAGGGTATCGGCCATGAATTTTGCGCCAGTCATTCGCGCCATATCGTTGTCCCCCGATTCAAATTGTGCGTGAAAGCCATTCAAGCATAGAGGGCGCAGAGATCATTCCGGCAAACCGCAATTCTCTGCGCCCCCTGCGGTAAGTGCGCTAAGTGCTAGATGCCGCGCTCCTCGAACACTTCTTTGGCGACGCGGGCGGCGTTGGCGGCGGTGGGCCAGCCGCTGTAGAAGGCCATGTGGCAAATGATCTCGGAGATCTCTTCCTTCGTGACGCCGTTGTCCAGGGCGCGACCGAGGTGTCCCCGGAGCTGGTCGGTGCGATAGAGGGCGATGAGGCTGGCCACGGTGATCATGCTGCGGTCCCGCTTCGACAGTTCCGGGCGCTCCCAAACGTCGCCGAACAGTACGTTGGCGCTCAGTTCTCCCAGCTTGGGCGAAATCTCGGCGGTGACGGTTCGTGCTGTAGTCATTGCTTCTCTCCTGTCTTGATTGAGAAATTTCCTCTCCCAGAGGGAGAGGGTTCGGGTGATGGTGAGGGCGGTTCTATCCTGTGGGAATTCCCGGCCCCCAGGTGATCCCGAACTCTGCCCGCTCAACGCGATGGCCGGTGAAGTCCGACGCCTTCACACCGGCCAGCCAGACTGCTGCCTCGCGGATGGTGTCGGGCTGGTCCATGGGAATGAGTTCCGTGCCGGGCCAGTGCCCTCGCCGGTTCATCCAGGTGTCCACTTTGCCTGGGCTGAGTACGTTGACCGCGATGTTGTGCTCCCTTACCTCTTCGGCGAGGCTGGTGTAGGCACGGTCAAGGGCTGCCTTGGTCATCGAGTAGCCGACGCGCCCAGGGCGGTAGCCCTGAGACGCACCGGAGGTGATGCAGAAAATCGAGACGCCGCTCTTCTGCTCGACCATCGCGGGAAGAACGTACTTGCAGAGCAGGATGGGGCCGCGAATGTTGGTGGCCATCGCCCGGTCCAGCAGATCCACATCCAATTCCGTCACCGGCGACTCGCAGTCGATGCCTGCGTTGGACACCACCACGTCGATGCGTCCGAAGTGCTGCAATGTCTCGGACACCAGCCGTTGCAGGTCTTCAGCGGAGGTGACATCGCATTGCACCGGCAGGGCTTCCCCACCGGCTGCTGCAATGGCGTGGGCCGTGTCGTTTATGTCCCCGGCGGCGTACTTAGGGAACTCCGACTGCACCGAAATGTCGCTGGTCGTGCGGGAGGCGACCACCACCTGTGCCCCGGCCTCGGCGTAAGCCAGACAGATCTGCCGTCCGATGCCGCGGCTGCCGCCCGTTACGACGGCGACCTTGCCTGTCAGCGTCATCAGGCCACCGGGCGGAAATAAGGGATGGTGATGTTGTCGTTCAGAGCTTGAAACACCACTTCGACCGCCATCCCCACTTTGATATTTTCCGGGTCAGGCTCACACTCCACCAGGTTGGACGGCATTCGCGGCCCTTCTTCCAATTCCACGATGACCGGCACGTAGGGAGAGCGGTCGCGGAAGGGCGGCGTCGGCCCGCGGTGTACTATGGCGAAGGTGTGGATGATGCCCCGTCCACTGCTCTGAATCCAGTCAGTGTCGCGGGAGAAACAGCCGGGGCAGATGTCGCGGGGGTAGAAATAGGCAGAATCACAGGCGTTGCAATGCCGCAGCCACAATTCCCCCTCACGGCACTTCTCGAAGTAGAAATCGGACTCCGGTTGCGGAGTGGGCGCCGGAATCGGCGGTGGCGGCTGTTGCTGCGTCATACACGTTTCTCCAAAGTGATCGGTGGGTCGGAACCAACTGAGTAAGCCCACGGATTGACGCCCCAAGAATACGCAGACAGGCCGCACCCGTCAAGAAAGAGCCTGGCTTGCTCCGGCCCGTCGCTTGCGGTATGTTCGCACTGTTAGCCTGACGGAGGGAGTTGGCCATGCGAATCGCGGTCATGGGCGCTGGCAGCGTTGGCGGATACTTGGGTGGGATGCTCGCGAGGGATGGGCATGACGTATCACTGATTGTGAGGGGGCCGCACCTGGTCGCCATACGGGAGCAGGGCCTGCGGGTGGTGAGAGATAACGAGGAATTCATCGTAGAGTGCGACGCCACCGGCAACCCCGGCGATGTGGGAGAAGTTGAGTTGGCGCTCCTGACGGTAAAGACCTACCAGAACTCCGTCGCTATTCCTGCGATGACCCCGATGGTCGGCCCCGAAACTGTCCTGCTTTGCTTGCAGAACGGCATAGACAGCTATACGGCCGCGGCGGGCGCTTTCGGCCAACCGCGGGTTATGCCGGGCGCGGTCTACATCGAGGCTGGGCTGGATGGCCCCGGGGTGGTGCGGCAGGCCGGCGACGTGGTGCGCGTGGTGTTCGGTGAACCGGATGGATCGCTGTCGCAGCGCGGGCGTAATATCGCCGACGCCTTCAACGACTGCGGAGTCCCGGCGGAGCTGACTGCCGACATACGCGCGGGGTTGTGGGCCAAGTTCCTTTTCATCGCCACGATGGCCGGGGTGACCTCATTGGCCCGGCAGACCCTGGCCGAGCTGATGCCCCGCCCGGAATGGCGCGAGGTGGTGGTGGGCTGCCTGCGAGAGGCGGAAGCCGCGGGCCGCGCCAGCGGCGTCAACTTCCCGCTGGATATTCACGCGACGACACTGGCCTACATCGAAAACAATCTGGCCGACCTGCATGCCTCCATGCACACCGACGTGATGGCTGGCCGGCCGCTGGAGCTGGAGGCCCTGAACGGCGCCGTCATCCGCGCGGGCCGCGCCGGGGGTGTGCCAACGCCTATCAACGACGTCATCTATGCGATGCTGAAGCCTCTGGCGGGTGGAGTGTAAGTGTTCCCTCTCCCTTCGGGGGAGGGTCAGTGGGGGGTCTCCCCGCCATAGCAGCAGTGTAAAAGGGGCGAGAACAATGCTCTCCCTTTGACACCGCCCCGGGCCGCCTTTAGCATGGGCTTTGGGTGTAAATGTGCAGAAATAGACGCCCTCACCCTAAACCTCTCCCAGTGGGAGAGGGAACTTAACGCGGAGGCGACAGCTATGGAAGCAAGCATGGTATCCCACATAGCCATCTGTGTGCGGGACGTGGAGAAATCCCTGGGCTTCTACCGCGACATTCTCGGCATGACTGTGGACTTTGACCAAGTTCAGGACACCACCACCGGCGGATTGCCCAGCATCTACCAGCACGCCCGCAAGACCCGGCGCACCGCCCATGTCCGCTACGGGCCAGGCCAGACCGCCCCGTCGCTGGTGCTGACCTGCCATCCGGGCGAGGACCCCGACGGCGGCCCAATCAAGCTGGACCAGGTGGGCATCAGCCACATATCGTTCACGGTTCCCGACGTCAAGGCGCTGGCCGATGAACTGGTCAGCAAGGGCGTGGAACTGGCCGCTCCGCTGGAAGCATTCACCGCCCCCGATGGACGGGTCAGCAGCATCTTCGTCTACGACCCGGACGGCATCCTGGTGCAGTTCGACGACCACGGGTAAACGTCAAGCCAAACGCCGTCTGTTCAAGCCGTCTGTTAAAGCGAGGAGGGCGCGCCGATGTCCGAGGCAACCGACCAACAGATGAGCCATGCCGACCGTCACGACCTGGACAAGCTGGTCCGCTGGAAATCCGGACTGGATACCACCGCAGGCGATGGGGCGGAGTCGTTTCCGGCCTGCGCCATCTTCCTGGTGTCGCCGGAGGACAGGGCTTCCCACGACATCTTCCGGCGATACCGATCGGCTTTCGAGTGTATGGGCGGCGGTTTCCACCATCTGGTGATTTTCGGACAGCATGGAATCTCCAAGACGCTGATGGCATTTCTCGCTGAGTTGGGGATGGAGCAGGAGAGTGTCCCACTGTTAGCCATCTCCCCGTTGCCGGAAATGGAGGCAGTTACAGGTAGCGCCTACTTATTGACCCTACCTAAGGGAGAGCGAGAAGGCGAACTGGACGAATCCCAAAGCTGGGGAGCTGCGTTGGAGCGGATTCGGAATGCCGCATCAGGGCGGTCTTCCCCGTCCTTCGATGAAAGTGCGGGTGTCAACATTGGCGCCTTCCGGCACGGCTCGCTGGCCGGGGCTGTGGAAGGTGTGTTGCGGGAGCTGGGTGAAGTTGCTTAGAACGGGGACGCTCTCACCCTAACTCTCTCCACGGGTGGGGGGATTAAAGCGAATAGGTGGCTCCACCTAGGCGGCGCCTTTCTTCTTCTCTACATTGCGGCAGTCACAATCGCCCAGATGCCCCAGCCGGCCAGCAGGACTCCGGTGCCGCGGCTGACCCATTCGCTCATGGGGGCGACCTTTTCGGCTAGAACGAAGGCGGCGAGGGCGGCAATCCAGACCAGGTTCATCACGCCCAGCACGAACAGTAGCAGCATCAAGGCCCAGCAGCAGCCGAGGCAGTATGCACCATGCTCCAGTCCCATGCGCAGGGCGCCGCGCTGTCCTTCCCGCCATGAGGTCATGAGGAAGCCCATAGGCGTGCGGCACTGTTTTAGGCAGGCGTATTTGAGGGGGCTCAATTGGAACGCACCGGCGGCCAGCAGCAACGCTCCCCCCAGGTAGCCGGTGGTGGATGCGCCCATCATCGAAGACAGCAGCGATGCTTGGTGAAGACCCCAGTTGCCCAGCGTCGCCACGACTGAAAAAGCCGCCCATACGATGACATACCCGGCGAGGAATACTGCCGTGGGCACGTAGGGGGCTTCCCGCTCCCGGCGCTTGCGGTTCACGGCGGCGAACATCAACACCATGGGAGCGGCTGAGGGGGCCATCATCGCCAACATCATCACCGCCCACATCACAAACATCAGGCCGAAATTGACGGCGCTCCAGGAACGCATATCGGCCATCGCCATACTCGTGCCCATGCCCATATCGCCCATACCCGTTCCGCTTTCGGCGACATAAACGGTGTAGGCCCATGCAATGGCCGCGATGATGAGTATGGCAAGCAATACGACGGCCCGGTCTCGCCTGAGCGCCTGTTCTAGGGCCGAGGAAGTCTCACGGGCGGCGGTTTGGGGCTGACCGGCCATGTTGGAGCGCCTCCTAACCGGACGGGTCGCTGATTGCGCTTGACTGTAACTTACAGCTTGACCCTATGTCGAGTAGTGCTATAATTCACGCCGCAGGAGGTGGGCAATTGGAAGCATTTGATTTCGTAGCTCCGAAGAGTATCGACGAAGCCGTTTCGATACTGAATGAACACGGCGACAGGGCCAGAATCATAGCTGGCGGAACCGACATTATAGTGATGATGCGGGCGGGCCGGCGTTTGGCCGGCGTGGTTCTGGATGCCAAGGGAATCCCCGCACTTTCCCAGATGGCCTACACACCCGGGGGCGGCCTCACCCTCGGCGCCGCGGTGCCCTGTTATCAGATATACCAGGATGCGGCCATTTCGGCGGCTTATCCGGGTCTCATTGACGCGGCGACGCTCATCGGCGGCATCCAGATTCAGGGGCGCGCCAGTATCGGCGGCAACCTGTGTAACGCCTCTCCCAGTGGCGACTCTATTCCGTCCATAATCGTGCTGAACGGAGTCTGCAACATTGCGGGCCCCAATGGCACGCGGCAACTGCCGGCGGAACAGTTCTGCACCGCGCCTGGCCAGAACGCCCTTCAGCAGGGCGAGATGCTGGTTTCCGTATCGTTCCCCGCTCCCGTGTCCCATTCGGGGGCCAACTACCAGCGGTTCATCCCCCGCAACGAAATGGACATCGCAGTGGCCGGTGTCGGCAGTTCAGTGGTGCTGGACGCCTCGGGCCAGAACTTCGTGTCTGGTCGCGTTGCTTTGGCTTCGGTCGCGCCCACCCCGGTCTTCTCCCAGGCAGCCGGGGACAGCCTGGCCGGCAAGCCGGTTTCCGATGAAGCGATTCGCGAGGCTTCGGAGTTGGCCATGGCCGACGCCAGGCCCATCACCGATATGCGCGGCACCATTCGCCAGCGCATCCACCTTATCGGCGTGCTGACGCGCCGCACTCTCAATATCGCCGTAGAGCGGGCTAGGGGAGGCTAAAGGATGCCCGGAGTTGTTCACATTCAGGCAAAAATAAACGGCGAGGACACCAACTTCCTGTGTGAGCCTCGCCAGAGCTTGCTGGAAGTGCTGCGGGATGTCCTCGGCATGACCGGCACCAAAGAGGGATGCAACGACGGAAACTGCGGCGCCTGCACCGTAATGCTGGACGGCCGCATCGTCGACTCCTGCCTCGTTCTCGGCGTCGAGGTCGCGGGCCGCGATGTTCGGACCATCGAAGGCATGGCCTCGCCGGGCGGGTTGCACCCGTTGCAGCAGTCGTTCCTCGAGAATGCTGCGCTACAGTGCGGTATCTGCACCCCCGGCTTCCTGATCGCCTCCCGCGCCCTGCTGGAGGCCGAGCCGGACGCCAACGAGGGGCGCATTCGCCACTGGCTGGCCGGAAACCTGTGCCGCTGCACCGGCTACGACAAGATCGTCCGCGCCGTGCTTCAGGTCAGCACCACCAGCGACAAATAGCCGGAATTTCCGGTGTTCCCTGCGGCAATCAGAAAGGCGGCTCCGAACCGGGCCGCCTTTCTCGTATCTACCAACGTTTTCGGTAAATCGGCACCCTAACCCTAACCCTCTACTGGAGGGCGAGGGAATCTCAATCCCAATGTAGTAGAGGTGGATGAGCAGTGACTTCCTCGAATCAAGTCCTTTCCGAAGTTGAGTACAACGTCGTAGGCAAGCGCCCGGTGCGCCCCGACGGAGTGGATAAGGTCACCGGTCGCGCCCAATACGGGGCCGACGTTAGGCTGACCGGGCTGCTGTACGGCAGGGTGTTGCGCAGCCCGCATCCTCACGCCCGCATTCGCTCCATAGACACCAGCAAGGCCGAGGCACTCCCCGGCGTCAAGGCAGTCGTCACCGCCAAAGACCTGCCCTTCGCCTCGCTGTCCAGAGAGGAACTGGGCGGCGACTACGGTCGGCTCAAGTTCGCTTCCGACCATATGCTGGCCGGAGACAAGGCGCTGTTCAAGGGCCACCCGGTCGCCGCTGTTGCCGCAGTCAACACCCACGTTGCCGAGTCTGCCCTAGCCCTGATTGAAGTGGACTACGAGCCACTGGAAGCAGTCGTTGACGTGCGCGAGGCGATGAAGGAGGGCGCGCCGCTGCTCCATGAGGGACTGCGCACTTCCTCCATGGGCGAGATTGCCGATAAGCCCAGCAACGTCGCGGCCCATCTCAGCTACGAAAAGGGCGACGTGGAGCAGGGATTCAGCGAGGCCGACGTGGTCGTCGAGCGGGAACTGACCACCGCGTCGGTGCATCAGGGATACATAGAGCCGCACAACTCGACGGCCTTCTGGAACACCGACGGGCAGTTGAACGTATGGACCAGCACGCAGGGCGCATTCGCTGTTCGCGCCGCCGTGGCCGACGTGCTGCGGATGCCGACGTCCAGGGTCAAGGTCACTCCCATGGAAATCGGCGGTGGATTCGGCGGCAAGATTACCGCATACCTCGACGCCGTTACAGCCGTCCTATCCCGGAAGGCCGGCGCTCCGGTCAAGCAGACGATGTCCAGAGTTGAGGTTTTCGAGGCCTCCGGCCCTGCGCCCGGCTCGTGGATGAAAGTTAAAGTGGGCGCCAAGAACGACGGCCGCTTGACCGCCGTGCAGATGGAAGTGGCTATGGACGCCGGCGCCTACCCCGGCTCTCCGGTAATGCAGGCCATGACCTGCGGCTTCGGCTGCTACGACGTGGAGAACGGCAAGGTGGACGGCTATGACGTGGTGGTCAACAAGCCCAAGACCTCCGCCTATCGCGCTCCCGGCTCGCCGCAGGCCGCCTTCGGCGTCGAGACGGTGATGGACGAGTTGTGCCAGCAACTCGGCATCGACCCCATCGAGTTCCGCCTGCTCAACGCCGCCAAGGAGGGCACCCGCCGCATCGAGGGCCCGGTGGCCCGTCGCGTTGGCCTGGTGGAGTGCCTGGAAGCCGCCCGCAACCACGACCACTACAAGACCCCGGTGGAAGGCGAGAACCGCGGGCGCGGCGTGGCCGCCGGCTACTGGATGAACCGTGGTTTCCAGTCCAGTTGCGTTATCACGGTCAATTTTGACGGAACCGTCAGCCTCATTATGGGATCGGTTGACATCGGCGGGACCCGCGCCTCAATCGCCCAACAGGCAGCCGAAACCTTGGGCATCGCCTACGAGGACATCAAGCCGACGGTGGTGGACACCGACTCCATCGGCTTCACCTTCGTAACCGGGGGCAGCCGCACCTCCTTCGCCACCGGCATAGCGGCCATCGAGGCCGCTGAGTCCATCAAGGCCCAGATGGTGGCCCGCGCCGCAAAGATATGGGATACGGAAGAGGCAGACGTAGAGTATGTTGACGGCGTGGTGCGCCACAAGTCCGACCCGGAGCTGCGTCTCGGCTTCAAGGACCTGGCCCGCCAACTGGCTTCAACCGGCGGCACCATCGCCGGACAGGCCAACGTAGACCCGGCCGGTGAGGGCAAC
The DNA here is from genome assembly GCA_965226875.1 of Dehalococcoidia bacterium. Taxonomy (GTDB): domain Bacteria; phylum Chloroflexota; class Dehalococcoidia; order Lucifugimonadales; family UBA3495; genus VXOI01. The sequence continues at coordinate 1,726,147 of OZ245439.1, forward strand.
TCCTACGCCGTGCACATCGCCGACGTTGAGGTCGACCCGGAAACCGGCAAGACCGATGTGACCCGCTACACCGCCATTCAGGATGTGGGCAAGGCCGTGCATCCCAGCTACGTGGAAGGCCAGATGCAGGGCGGAGTCGTCCAGGGTATCGGCTGGGCCCTCAACGAAGAGTACTACTTCGACAACAATGGCCGGATGATGAATCCGACCTTCCTGGACTACCGGATGCCCACCTCCCTAGACCTGCCGATGATTGACACGGTCATCGTCGAGGTGGCCAACGCCGGCCATCCCTACGGTGTCCGGGGCGTTGGCGAGGTACCCATAGTTCCTCCCATGGCCGCCATTGCCAACGGTATCCACGAGGCCACCGGCCTTCGCCTCCGCAGTCTGCCCATGACCCCGGGCAAGGTGCTGGAGGCGGAATGGGAGCAGGGAAACGACAGCTAACCCCTGACCGTTCCCTTGCCCTTTGGGCAGCCGCGTGACTCATGCTGCCTCCCCGGCCACTGGGGAGGCAGCGGCGTTTAGTTGTGCCCTCTCCCTCCCGGGGAGGGAAAGGGTGGGGGGCGTCCTCGATAGTGGGCGAACATCTCATCATTCCGGAAGTTCACCTTTATCGTGGACCTCTCCTTCGAGGGAAGGGAATGATTGAGGGCCCTGCTGGCATTGCCGGGAGGGTTGAATCGTCGCCCCGTGAAATGTAACCTGAAAATAACTTCAGCAGGCCGAGTTTCAGGACGCGCCTGCCAGTAGCAAAAATTGCTGCATCAGGAGGGTGGCCATGGCAAAAGTATACATCCCCACCATGCTGCAACCGCTTACCGGCGGGGTCAAGCAGGTTGACTGCCAGGGCCGCAACGTCCGGCAGATAGTAGACGGTCTCGAGGCTCTCTATCCTGGAATCAAGGACAGGTTGGTGGAGGACGGCGAAATCCGCTCCAACCTGGCCGTGGCTATTGACGGCGACGTAGCCCGCATGGGGATGTTGGAGCGGGTCAGCGAAGGCAGCGAGGTCCACTTCGTCCCGGCCATCGGCGGCGGTTAGGCTTTCGGCATGGGTTTCAGTATCGAGACTTGACATTGAGTCCCATCTCCCTCGAGAGGCGCCGGACAGGCGGCAACACCGAAGGGTCAATTGACTGGCCGGAACGGGGCCGCTTACAATGAATTGCGGTCGAACCCGACGCGCCACGAGAAGTTGCAGGCGCGTTCATTCCAGCGCGACACTTGGGCGGTAATGGCAGACGTAGAGACTTCCAGAGTAGAAACCCTGGTTTCCTCCGGCGGAGTGGTGTTCCGAAAAATCGACGGGCGTCTTGAGACAGTGCTTTGCGGACGTTCCGACCCGGTGCGCTGGAGCTTGGCCAAGGGAACTCCAGACCCCGGCGAAACGCTGGAAGAGACTGCTCTGCGAGAAGTGCGCGAGGAGACTGGCCTGGAGGTCGAGTTGAACGCGCCGCTGGGCAGCATCGAGTATTGGTTTGCCGACCGGGACAACGACGTCCGGTATCACAAGACGGTCCACTTCTATCTGATGTCGCCCGTTGGCGGGCACATCGATCAGCATGACCCGGAGTTTGATGTAGTCCAGTGGTTCGAAATTGACGAAGCGCTCTCCTCCATGGCCTACGGCAACGAAGCCGGAGTCCTGCGCCGGGCCGTCGATGTCTTCAAGTCAAGAGAAGGTCAGGGACAAAATGGTTGAACTGCTAGGGGCGAAGGTAATCCTTCGGGACAAGCGTATCGAGGACGCCGAGAAGGACTACCGCTGGCGCAGCGACCCGGAAATCGCCAGGCTGGACGCCGCCTTTCCGCTGAGTATGTCCTACGAACGCTACCTCCGCCTGTTTGAAGACCAGTTGCGATATCCAACGCCGGGATCTCACCACTTCGGAGCAGACGCCACCGATGGCACCTACATCGGCAACTGTATGTACTACGACCTCGACAGCGTCAACCGCGAGGCCGAACTGGGCATTGTCATAGGCGACCGGGACTACTGGAGCAACTCTTACGGCTACGATGCGGTGACCACGCTGCTGGACTATATGTTTTCCCAGATGCAGTTGAAGCGGGTCTACCTGCACACCCTCGACTGGAACGAGCGGGCCCAACGCTGCTTTGAGAAATCCGGGTTCAAGCCGGTGCGCACCGTCCGCCGGATGTCGCACGACTTTATCCTGATGGAAGTTCTGAAAGATGACTGGTTCGCCACTGCGGAGGAACGGCTGGCCGCCCGGTTCCGTGGATTGCAACCCCGCTCCAACGGGAGCGCCGCCAGCGTTGACCCGGATGCGAGCGGTGATTCGCCCGCCGCGACCGGGTCGCAGGAATCCCCGCCTCCCCGCCGCTCCGTTTTTCCACAATCCGGCCCGGACTAACCGCTAGAGCACCCGGCCGTTACTGCATCGGGCAGACTGACCGCCCCGGTATACAGCGCCCGCCCCACAATCACCCCCTCAACGCCGGTGGGCGCAAGCCGCTGAATGTCCTCCACTGACGCCACGCCCCCGGAGGCCAACACCGCCATGCCCGTTTCCCGCACCAGTTGCGCGTTGGTTTCCAGGTCAGGGCCGGTCAGCATCCCGTCGCGGGCGATGTCGGTATAGAGCAGCCGCGTAACGCCAAGAGCGGCCATGCGATGCGCCAGTTCCAGCGCGCTGACCTGGCTGGATTCGGTCCAGCCCTGCAGAGCCACCATCCCTTCGCGGGCATCCACCGACACCACTACACGCTCGGGGCCGTGGTCCAGGCAAACGGCCCGTACCATATCGGGGTCGCGCACCGCTGCCGTGCCGATGACCACGCGCTCCACGCCCGCCTCCAGCCACGCCCGCGCGGTATTGGCGCTGCGGATGCCGCCGCCCACCTGCACCGGGATGTCCAGCGCGGCAACGATAGACGAGATGATTTCAAGATGCGCCGGTTCGCCAGTGGCCGCCCCGTCCAGATCCACCAGGTGCAGACGAGGCCCTCCTTGTTCCTGCCACCTTTGGGCCATGGCCAGGGGGTCGTCGGAAAACACAGTCTCCCGCCGGAAGTCGCCCTGATGCAGTCGGACGCATCGCCCACGGCGCAAGTCAATTGCCGGGATTACTTCCATAAAGCTCTGCCCTTCCCCTTGGGGCGAAAATAAAGTTCCCTCTCCGTCGGGGGAGAGGGTCGTGGATAAGGCCATAGCACGAAATGAACCACTTCACCCTCGCCCTGATCCATTGGCGGCCATCTCAACGAAGTTACTGTAAATACGAAGACCCGTCGGGCCGCTCTTTTCCGGGTGAAACTGGGTGGCTACTACGTTGTCCTTCGCGTAGACACTGCAAAAGGGCAGGGTATACTCGGTAGTGCCTAGAACCCCGTCAGTACCCGACGGCTCGGCGTAAAAGCTGTGTACGAAGTAGAAATAGCTGCCGGAGTCAATGGCGTGCATAGCCGGATGCGCGGCGTTCAGCGCGACGCTGTTCCAGCCCATATGCGGAATCTTCAGCGCCGGGCCGCCGCCATCCGATTCGGGCAGGCGCTTCACGCGCCCCGGCACGATGCCCAGGCAGGGCGCGCCGCCCTCCTCGTCCGTCCAGTCGAGAAGCAGTTGCAGCCCCAGGCAGATTCCTAGGAAAGGGCGCCTGCTGCCGGCGAACTCGCGCAGCGGCTCCACGAGGCCGCGCTGCCGCAGCGCCGACATCGCCGCCGGGCCGGAGCCGACGCCGGGAAGCACCACCGCGTCGGCGTCGCCCAGTTCCCCGGGGTCACCGCTCACCAGCGGGGAGACGCCGCACGACTCCAGCGCCCGCGAAACACTGCGGAGATTTCCCGACTCGTAATCAACGACTATCAGTTTCATTGCCCGTCCGCCCCTATGTCCGCTGCCCGGTGGCGCGCTCGATGGGCAGGTCGCGGTCTTCATAGCGGGCCACGACGAACAGCAGGTCTCCCAGGCGGTTCAGGTACGACACCAGCAGTTCGTTGGTCAGCAGACCAGCCTCGCCCATGGCCACCACGCGCCGCTCAGAGGTGCGCACGATGCAACGGGCCAGGTCCACAGCCGCCGACGCCGGTGAGCCGCCGGGCAGTATAAACACAGTGGGCATGGTCATGTCCTCTTCTAGGGAGTCGATGGCCCGTTCCAGGTTCTCCACCATTTCAGGAGTGACCGGCGAGAAGTGCTGCTGGAACAGGTCGTACTTGTCCGGGTCGGTGGCCAGTTCGGCGGCCACGATGAACAGCTCGCTTTGCAGTTGGCGCAGCAGTTCCTTCACCCGTTCATCGCTGGACATGGCCCGCGCCAGCCCCATCGCGGAGACGGCTTCGTCGGTGATGCCGTAGGCTTCGGTGTGGGGATTGTTCTTGGAAATCCGCCCGCCGTAGAGCAGGCTGGTCTCGCCCTTGTCTCCGAACTTGGTATAGACCCGTTTGCGATATTCCCCGGAGCTTGTACTGGCCACAGGCGTCACCTTCTTAATGCAGGGTACATGGCCCATCGGCCATGCTTCGATTTTAGCACAAGGTGTTGCTCGCCAACTGTATCCTCAGAGGGGACGCCCCAACCCTAACCCTCTCCCAGAGGGAGAGGGAACCAGCAATTAACGCTTCGCCCGCTTCCTGCGCCCATTGTGTTCGCCCATTGTGTTATCGTGGAAGTGTCACTAAACTTGCGGCCCGGTAGCTTGAATCTGCCATACCGAGCCAGGACAGGCTCCATCAATACCGAGGTGATTCGCTATGCCGCCTGAAGTTCGCGTAATTGGCGTCGAGGGTATGCCGGAGCTAGGCCCCGGGGATGACCTGGCTGGTCTGATGATGGATGCCGCCGCCAGCCAAGGCACCCCCATCGAGGAAGGCGACATACTGGTAGTGACGCAGAAGGTCGTCTCCAAGGTTGAGGGCAAGGTGATGAGCTTTGAGGACGTTGAAGCCTCGCCGCTGGCCATCACCATCACCGAGGGACACCGCCGAGACCCCCGCCATACCGAGATGATTTTGCGGGAAGCCCGCCGCATCGTACGGATGGACCGGGGAGTAATCATCGCCGAAACCAAGCACGGCTTCTATTGCGCCAATGCTGGCATCGACGCTTCCAACATCCCTGGGGACAATACCATCGCCCTGTTGCCCGACGACTCCGACGCATCCGCCCAGGGGATCCGCGTCGCGGTGCAAACGCACTTGGGGGTCAACGTGGCTGTGGTGGTGTCGGACACCTTCGGCCGCCCGTGGCGCAATGGCGCGGCCAACGTTGCCATCGGGGTTGCGGGGCTGGACCCGCTGCTGGACTACGTGGGCGCTCTGGACGCCTTCGGGAATGTGCTCCACACGACGCAGATCGCCGTTGCCGACGAACTGGCCGCCGCCGCCGAACTTGTGACCGGCAAAGCCTTGGGCATCCCAGTGACCATCATTCGGGGCTACCCCTTCGAGGCGGTGGAAGAGGCCAGTATCCAGCGGCTGCTGCGCTCCGGCGAGCGCGACCTGTTCCGCTAGAGGTCAATGAGTTCCAAGTTCTCCTTTACCTTTCCTCTCCACCTATAAGATAGAGGGTTTCCCCCCAATTCCTCTCCCTATGGGAGAGGGTTAGGGTGAGGGCGCTGCCTCCGGTTGCCACAACCCGGGCCTGACGGCATGAAAGTCGCCTTGCAAGCACAAGGGAAGTTGGCGTTGCTCGTCGGCATCCGCGAAATTGCTTACGCCCACTCCCAGCAGCCGGAAGGAACGCCCCGGCGTGAGTTCGGCTGACAGAAGACGCCACGCCGTGTCCTTGATGGGAGCGGCGTCGTTGGACGGCGTGGGCAGAGTGGTCTGCCTACTGAAGGTGGTAAAGTCTGCCAGCCGCATCTTCACCGTCACCGTGCGGCCCTGCAACCCCTTGCCCTCCAGGCTTCCGGCCACGCTGTCGGCCAACTCCTCTAGCACCCGGCGCAGTTCCGCAGCGTCTCCAAGGTCGTCGGGAAAGGTGGTTTCCGAGGAGACCGACTTGGTCTCGCGCTCGGTATGCACCGGCTCATCATCCAGGCCAGCGGCCCGCAGGCGCACTGCGTCGGCCCGCTGCCCGAACATCCGGCTGAACCACTCCGGCGACTGTTCCGCCAGCTTCCCGATAGTGGTCACGCCCGCGGCGTGGAGCCGCTCGGCGGTCTTGGGGCCGATGCCCCACAGCTTGCCAACAGGCAGCGGAGCCAGGAATCCGGCCTGCTCCCCCGGCGGCACCACCACCAACCCGTCAGGCTTGTCCAGGTCGGAGGCAATTTTCGAAACCGACTTGCTCACGCTGACGCCGACGGATACGGTCAGCCCGGTTTCCTCCTTCACCCGCCGCTTCAGTTCAAGCGCCACTCCCAGCGGCCATCGTCCCTGCGCTTCATCCACCGCTTCGCTGATGTCGAGGTAGGCTTCGTCCAGCGACAGCGGCTCCACGATTTCCGTGAAGTCCCGGAAAATATCCATCACCTGCCGGGACATATCACGGTAGCGAGTGAAGCGGGGCGGGATGATGATGCCCTGTGGACAGAGGCGGACTGCGGTGCGCATGGGCATGGCCGAGCGCACGCCGAAGGTCCGGGCCTCGTAAGAAGCTGTGGCCACCACGCCCCGATTTTCCGGGCGGCCGCCGACCAGCACCGGCTTGCCGAGCAGCTCCGGGTTGTCCAATTGCTCCACGGTGGCATAGAAAGCGTCCAGGTCGGCGTGGATTATGTGCCTCATGCTATTATCGCTTCTGTGGCGCTATTCGTAATCCCAACCCTCGGCAACGCCCAATTGTTCCAATCCCATTATATCCCGATGGTCTCGACTCACGTAAGGATGGCCAGGGTCTTTTCGTTGTTCCCTCTCCCTCCGGGTCAAAGTGGGGGCGTCCCTGTTCCTGAGAGCACATTGTGTCATCCCAAGATTTCACCCTCACCCCGACTCTTTTCCTCAAGGGAGAGGAGCAATGAAAAGGGTCTGGGCGGTTCAACCGCCGCCGTAGCGCCTTCTTGCCTGCCGCGATACAATGGCGGCAACAATTGCCGCTATAACAGGCTAACCGCAGGAGGCAGCATGCCGACCATCCTTGAGGAGTACATCGCCAGGCATCCGGGATCGGCCCAGCGCTACCAGGAAAGCGTCAACATCTTCCCCGGCGGTGTCACTCACGATACGCGATATGCCACTCCCTTCCCGCTGTTTATGACCCACGGCGTCGGCCCCCGAAAGTGGGATGTGGATGGCAATGAATACGTGGACTACGTGTCCGGCCATGGTGCGCTGCTGCTGGGACACTCGCACCCCGCCATAGCCGAGGCGGTCTCTCAGCAGATTCAGCGTGGCACCCACCTAGGCGCATCCACCGACGAGGAACTGCGATGGGCCAGGGCCATAATGGCGCTGATGCCGTCCGTCGAGAAGATACGCTTTCATAGCTCCGGCACCGAGGCGACGCTGATGGCGATGCGGCTGGCCCGCGCCTACACCGGAAAGGACAAGGTAATCAAGCTGCAAGACCACTTCCACGGCTGGCACGATTACGCCATGGCCGGCTCGGACCGCTCGGCTCCGGGCATCCCGGAGTCCAGCATGGGAACTATGGTAGTGGTGCCCGCCGGCGATCTGGCTGCGGTTGAGGACGTGCTGTCCAAGGACGACAATATTGCCGCGCTCATCCTCGAACCCACCGGCGCCCACTATGGCCAGCTACCCTACGATGTTCCCAACTACCTCCAGGGATTGCGGGAACTGACCGAGCAGCACGACGTAATCCTCATCTTCGACGAGGTGGTGACCGGGTTCCGCGCTTCACCCGGCGGCGCTCAGGTGCGCTACGGCATCTCCCCCGACCTGACCACGATGGCGAAGATTGTGGCAGGCGGACTGCCCGGCGGCGCTGTAGGCGGCAAGGCCGATGTGATAGACATGATTGCCCACCGCGGTGACCCGGAATGGGACAACACCCACCGCGTCTACCATCCCGGCACCTTTAACGGCAACCCACTGTCCGCCGCCGCCGGAGCCACGGCGCTGGAGATGATTGCCTCCCAGCCTATCAACCAGCACGCCGACGCCATGGCCTCCCGGCTGAAGGCCGGGCTGAACGAAACCCTGGGGCGGCTGGAAATCCCGGGCCACGCTCACGGTATCGCTTCGATGATTCACATGGTGCTGGCCGACTGCGACTGCGACCGCGAGCTGTGCACCATGCCCCACTCGCAGATAGCCAGCGTCACGGCTTCGGCGGCAGTAACCGCCATGAAGCGAGGCCTCCAGAACCGGGGAGTGGACATAATGGGCCGAGATGCCTTCCTCGTATCCGCCACCCACAACGAGGGCGAAATCGACCAGACCATCGAGGCCTTTGCCGATACCATCGCGGCAGTTCGGGGTGAGGGACTGATCTAATCGGTCCTTCCTGTCTCCTGGAAGATCCTCCGAAAGTTCTCCCTGGGCGCGGAAACGCCCCGGGGAGAACTTTTTATTTGCTCATTCCAGCGAAAAGCGCCACCCTGCTTTTGTCCCCTGCGCCGCTGGCGTTGTTCTGTTAAAATCCCTCCAGACCCGATTTTGCAATACTTGGCTGCATCATTTTGAGAGGTGCATTGCGATGCCTTCCTTTACCGACAAGCTGACTGTCAACGGCTCCGAGATGGATATGTACGCCGCAGTTCCCAGCGGTGGCACCGCGCCCTACCCCGCCGTGGTCATCGCCTTCCACGTCGGCGGGCTGGACGAGTTCGACAAGGCCATGGCCGACCGGCTGGCCGAGGCCGGCTATGTTGCGGTGGTGCCGGATCTGTTCCACCGCTTCTCGGAGGAAGCCCTTAACGGCCCCCGCCTGGAGAGGCTCAACCACCTGAACGACCCCGATATCATCGCAGACATGAACGCGGCGGTGGACTTCCTGGTGGCCGACTCCCACGTGGACAGCGAGCGCATCGGTGTCACCGGCTTCTGCATGGGCGGGCGCATCGCCTGGATGATGGCGGCGTCCAACCCCATCTTCAAGGCCACCGTGCCCTTCTATGGCGGCAACATCATGGGCATCTGGGGCAGCGGTGAGCAGACCCCCTTCGACATGACATCCAACATCAACTGCCCCATGCTCTTCCACTTCGGCTCAATTGACGTAAACCCCTCGTTGGAAGACCGCGACAAGTTGGAAGCAGAGCTGACCCGGCTGGGCAAGACCTTCGAGTTCCATACCTACGAGGGCGCCAACCACGCCTTCATGGACTTCAACAACCCCGACCGGCACCACCCGGAAGCCGCCGCCGCCGCGTGGCCCCGCACCATCGAATTCTTCGACAAGCATCTGAAGCCTGCGAAGGTAACCGCATAGTCAGGGCTTCACCATCGGACCGCTCGTCCTCGGCCCGTCGAAGGATTAGCGGTTTGCAAGAAACTTCGCCCGCCGGGAAGGGATTTTTCTACATAAGGAGAAACTGATGCCTCGCGTGTCATTGGACTTGGAAAATGCCGCCGACCTGGCCCTGCTAAACGCCGGGGGTTGGCGTGTGGCAATGGGGCTGGTGCCCGGCGAACCCAACCAGGGCCTGACCGCCGAGATGCGGGAAAGCCCGGCCCGGCTGCCAGACTACGACGATTCCTCGTGGGAGCAGAACGCCGACATCCAGGAGCGCCGCTCCGTTGGCCTTACCTTCGCGTGGTACCGGCTCAGGGTGACTATTCCGTCCACCGCCAAAGGGGAGGAAGTGGCTGGCCGCCGGGTCTGGTTCGAGACCAACGTGGACAACTACGGCGAAGTCTATGTGGATGGGCAGATTGACCGCAACTTGTGGGTCATCACGGGCAACAATGTTCCCAAGCGAGTGCTCATCGAAGACAGCGCCGTCCCTGGCACCGAGCACGTCATCGCAGTCCTGGTCGGCAACGCCCCGCTGGCCGAGCCGGTGGGCACCATATTCATCCGCTACGCTACCTTGGCTATCGAGTAACGGAGCGGACTGCCCACACCCAACGAAGTATCCGCCGGAGGGGACTATGCCCGCTTCACTGAAAAGGCTCTCCGTGGGCGACGCCGAGATGTCGGCCTACCTGAGCGTTCCGGATGGGGAGGGTCCCTTTCCGGCGATGATTGTCATTCACCACGCGCCCGGGGTTGACCAGTTCGTGCGCGAAATTGCCGACCGGCTGGCTGGCGACGGTTATGTCGCCGCCGCTCCCGACCTGTTCCACCGTATCACCGACGAGATGGTGGAGCAGACGGGGCGCAGCAAGCGCGACCAGCTCAGCGACCCTGATATTGTCGCCGACGTGAACGCCACCGTTGACTTCCTGCGCTCCCACTCGGCGGTTGACCGGGAGCGCCTGGGCATCACTGGCTTCTGCATGGGTGGACGGGTTGTCTGGCTGGCAGCCTGTAGCAACCCACACTTCAAGGCCGCAGCCCCTTTTTACGGCGGCAATTTATTTGTGCCTTGGGGCGCGGGGGAAGTCGCGCCCTTCGAGTTGAGCGACGGCATTAACAGCCCGATACTGTTCCACTTCGGAGAGATTGATGCCAATCCCTCGCAGGACGATATGCGTACGCTGGACGATGAGCTGACCCGATTGGGCAAGCCGCACCGCTTCTACAGCTATCCGGGCGCAGACCACGCATTTATGAATCGCTATATGCCTCAGCGTTACCATCGCACATCGGCGGAGATGGCGTGGGCGCGCACCCGTGAGTTTCTTGCCGAGCAACTGCAACCCGCCCCAGTGGGGTAGAGCAGCCGTTGCCTCTTTCTCTGGGAGAGGGTTTAGGGTGAGGGCGTACTCCTCCGCGAGAAAATACCAGACACCACGGTTAGCCGGAGGTACTGATGACAACCAGCCGTTCCTATGCCGGTCAGGCGGCCGCGCCCGAATTCCCCGATGGCCTGGAATGGGTCAACACTGACCGACCGCTGACGATGGAGGAGTTGAAGGGTAAGATTGTCATCCTCGACTTCTGGACCTACTGTTGAGTCAACTGTATGCACATTTTTCCGCAGTTGCGGAAACTGGAGCGCAAGTACGCCAGTGAGCTGGTGGTGGTCGGCGTTCATTCGGCCAAGTTCCCCACCGAGAAGGAAACCGACAGCCTGACAGCCGCCGTCCGCCGGTGCGAGCTGGAGCATCCGGTAATCAACGATGCCGAGTTCCGGGTCTGGCAGCAGTATTCCTGCCGCGCTTGGCCGACGCTGATGTTCATCGACCCGAGCGGCAACGTCATCGGCAAGCACGAGGGCGAGCTGACATTCGACCAGTTCGACACTCTGCTCTCGGGGATGGTGGCCGAGTTCGACGAGGCCGGAGTAATTCGCCGCTCGCCGCTCCCGACCTCGCCCGCGCGCGGCCCGGAGAGCGCCCTGAGCTTCCCCGGCAAGGTGCTGGCCGACAAGGCCGGGGGACGGCTGTTCATCGCCGATACCAATCACAACCGCATCATCGTATCGTCCTTCGACGGCGAGGTGAAGCAGGTGATCGGCACCGGCGAGGAAGCGTTAGTTGACGGTACGCTGGCTCAAGCGGCCTTCAACCACCCGCAGGGCATGGCCATCGACGGCGACCTGCTGTACGTCGCCGATACCGAAAACCACGCCATCCGCCGCGTCGACCTGTCATTCGCACAGGTGAAGACATTGGCCGGCACTGGCGAGCAGGGCTACGAGCGCAACGGCAGCCGGCCCGGCCTGTCTACCAGCATCAGCTCGCCGTGGGACGTGGCGTTGCATAACGGCATGGTCTACATCGCCATGGCCGGCATCCACCAGCTCTGGGCGCTGGAGCTGGAAACCGGAATCATCGCTCCCTACGCCGGCAGCGGACGCGAGGCCATCACCGACGGCCCGCTGGCAACGGCGGCCCTCGCCCAGCCCAGCGGCATCACCGTAGGCAACGATGGGGCCGGAGGAGAGCGACTGTACTTCGCCGACAGCGAGACCAGCGCCATTCGCAACGCCGACCTTAACCCCAATGGCTCAGTCAGGACGCTCATCGGCCTGGGTCTGTTCGAGTTCGGTGATGTGGACGGCGAGGATTTTCGCGTCCGTATGCAACACCCCATCGGAATCACTCACCACGACGGCGTGCTCTACGTGGCCGACACCTACAACCACAAGATCAAGCGCGTCCTGCCCAAGACCCGGTCGGCCTTCACCGTGGCAGGCACTGGAGCGCCGGGGCACGTGGACGGTCCCTTTGCCCAGGCCCGTTTCTCCGAGCCCTGCGGACTGAGCATCGCCAACGGCATGATGTATATTGCCGACACCAACAACCACGCCATTCGCGTTGCCAACATGGAAACCAGCGAAGTCGCAACACTGGAGCTGACCGGGCTGTAAGGCCGGAGCAGGAGGAAATCATGGAGCGCTTGAGGTTCATAGACGGCGATTCTCACGTTCTCGAACCGGAGTCAATTTGGGAAAATTACCTGGAGAAGAAATACCGGCACCTGATTAGCGGCCACGTCCGGTGGGTGACGGCTCCCTCTGGCCAGGGCCTTAACGCGGTGGACGAGTCTTCATCACGCGATACTGCGCTGGCCTTCGAGTTGGAGCTGGAGGTAATGGGCACCCATCCACTGGGCACCCGGGACACCGACGCAGCCACTCGCAGCTTCCAGGACCGCGACCTGGACGAGTTGGACGTGGCTTATGGGAGGTGGGCCGACCAGGACTTTCCCGCCAGCGCCTACCGGGAGGTGATGGACGTTCACGGCGTGGACCACATGATTCTCTACCCGACCGCCGGGTTCTGGGCCACGGGCGTTGCCGAGATGGACGGTGAGACAGCCATGGCCATCCGGCGGGCTTACAATCGTTGGCTGGGCGACTACTGCCAGGAAATTGGCCGGGGGGCCTGCGGAGCCGCGTCCATAGATCTGCGCGACCCGGCCCTGGCCGCCGAGGAAGTGCGCCGGTGTGTCCGCGAGTACGACTTCAAGGCGGTGCATCTGAATCCCGCGCCCGTTCCCAACCTGCGCCTGTTCGACCCGGAGTGCGATGTGCTGTGGGCGACCTGCGCCGAGTTGGGGGTTCCCGTCGGACTGCACCCCAGCGCCAACCACCCCTTCGACCAGGGGCTGCTAGACTACCTCCCCGGCCTGCGAAACTGCCGCACTACGGTGTCCTTCGTTATGGGTAGTATGCTGGCCTGTACCGGCTTCATCATGGGAGGAGTGCTGGAACGGCACCCCGACCTGAAGCTGGTGTTCCTGGAATCGGGCTGCGGCTGGGCCTCTTTCTGGCTGGACCGGCTGGAAGCGGGCATACAGGGAGGAACCCGGAGGCTGAGAATCCAGGGTCTGAACAGCAACCCCGTGGACTATTTCCAGCGCCAGTGCTTCGTAGCCGCCGACCAGGACGATCCCGGAATCGCGCCGCTGATTGAGGCCATCGGCGACCACGTAATCGTCGGCGCCACCGACTTCGGCCATCCGGAAGGCAGGAAGTACTTCCGGGCCAAACAGGACCTGATGGATCTGCCCAACGTGTCCAATGAAAGCAAGCGCAAAATCCTGTGGGACAACGCCCTGCGGGCCTACCCCATCAGCGCGAATTAGGAAGGCTCCGCCCACCTGTCGCTCTGAACGGCCCCCAATTTCCTTCGAGGCCCGTTCATCCTGAGCTTGACTCAAGATGAACGGGTTTTATCTTTTCGAGTACGGCGACAGCAACCCTCAAAGTCGCCATTGTATAGGGTGGGGAAAAGGAAGAATCAGGGGGCAGGAAACCGCCGGCGTTTTCTTATCCTCCCTCTCCCTTGAGGGGGAGGGCTGGAGTGAGGGTGAAACCGGAAACGGCGCAATGTTCCCACAAGCGGTGAGGCCCCCGAACTTTCCCCCGGAGGGAAAGGGAACAGCTGAAAGCCCCTGGTGAAACCGCAAGGCCTGAAACGCGGCTCTACGGGCGATTGACGACCATGATCCGGTCGCGGCGTGTCAGATCCTGCTCCGCGGTGATTTCAGCGTCGGGGAAGTACTGGAGGGCGATGGCCTTGGCGGCAGGGAACTGCTCCGGGTCCAGCTCCAGCAGGATGATGCCGGGGCTGTTGAGCTTGTCTGGCGCCTGGGCCATCAGGCGGCGGACAAGGTCCAGCCCATCCGGGCCGCCGTCGAGGGCCAGTTGCGGCTCATGTTGCACCTCGGGCTGGAGCGTGGGAAGGCGGTCAGTGGGGATGTAGGGCAGGTTGGCGACGATGAGGTCCACAGGCTCCGTCAGCGGCTCCAGCAGGTCGCCGTGCCCCAGCCGCACCCGGTCGGCGACGGCGTGGGCGCGGATGTTGTAGGCTGCCACGTCCAGGGCCGGCTCGGAAAAGTCCACAGCGTAGATGCGGGCGGCGGGCAGGTGTATTGCCAGGTTAACCGCGATGGCCCCGCTTCCGGTTCCCACGTCGGCGATGGTCAGTTCCCGCGTTTCCATGCCCATCAGCGCCATGAAAAGGGTGTGCTCGACAATACCCTCGGTCTCTGGGCGCGGAATCAGCACATCCGGCGTCACCACCACGTTGATGCCATAGAACTCGCGGAACCCCAGGATGTAGGCCAATGGAATACGTTCCAGCCGCTGGGCCACGTTGCTGGCCAAGTCCTGGGCCACGTTGCCGGGAACCTCCGACTCCTGCTCGGCAAAGATGTTCTGGCGGGTCATCCGCATCACCGTCATCACCATGACCTCGGCCTCGAGACGGGCGTCGGGGATGTCGGCGGCTTCCAGGCTCTGATGGGTCTGCCGGATTGTTTCGCGGATGCTGGCCATGTCGAACGCCCCCACCCTAACCCTCCCCCGGAAGGAGAGGGGATTTTGCCTATACCCCTGCCTCGGCCAGCAGGCGCTCTTCTTCCCAAGTCACCATTCGATCAATGATGTCGTCCCAGTAGCCGTCCATAAGGCGCGGGATACCATGAAATGTAGAGTTGCTGCGGTGGTCGGTGACACGGTCCTGGGGATAGTTGTAGGTGCGTATTTTTTCGGCCCGTTCGGCGCCCCCTACCTGGGAACGGCGTGCCTGGCTGATTTCGGCGTCGTGGCGTTCCCGCTCGGCTTCGAAGAGCCGCGCCCGCAGCATCGCCATTGCCCGCTGCTTGTTCTTGTACTGGGAGCGCTCGTCCTGGCATACCACGGTCAGGCCCGAGGGCTCGTGGACTATGCGGACGGCGGTGGCGACTTTGTTGACGTTCTGACCTCCATGGCCCCCGGCGTGGTAGATGTCGATTCGCAGTTCGTCGGGATTGACCTTTACTTCCACCTCGTCGGCTTCGGGCAATACGGCGACGGTGGCGGTTGAAGTGTGAATGCGACCTTGGGCCTCGGTTTCCGGTACTCTCTGAACGCGATGCACGCCGCTCTCGTACTTGAGGCGGCTGTACGCTCCCCGACCCTGGATCTCAAACGCAATCTTGTTGTAGCCGCCCACGTCACTGGGATTGGAGTCCATGATGTCCACGTCCCAGCCGCGAATTTGGGCGTAGCGGTGGTAGGCGCGATACAGGTCGCGGGCAAACAGCCCGGCTTCGTCGCCTCCGGTGCCCGCCCTGATTTCGATGATGACATCTTTCTGGTCGTTGGGATCCTTGGGTAGCAGCGCAGTGCGAAGGGATTGGGAGACCTCTTCGAGGCGAACCTTGTCGGCCTCCAGTTCTTCGCGAGCCATCTGGACCAAGTCCGGTTCGGCGCCTTCTTGTATCAGCGCTTCCAGATCGGCGATTTCCTCCAGCAGTTGACGGTACCGCCGGGATATGCCGACCAGTTCCTCCAGGGATGCCCGTTCCTTGGCCAGTTCCTGAATTCGTTCGTAGCTGGCTGCCACCTCCGGGTCGGCCATGGCCAACTCGATGTCCTCGTAGCGCCGAATAATTGGGTCAAGTTTGTCAATCATCTAGGTCGCAACCAACTTAGCACAATCCTTAAATTACTTTCAAAACCACTAGATCAGGTTCAACTTCCGCAGGCCGTCTGGAGTAAGTTTAACTCAAAGGTGTGGGGATATACAGTACCGAAATATGTCTCAGATGGAGAGCGTTGGGTCGCTCAGTCGGCAGGCTTGTCGCCCCAGTGCAGGCAGACCGTGCCGAAGCCGAGCCGTTTGTAGACTACCTGCCTCAGCCCGGACTCCCGCAATACGCTGGCCAGCTCCTCGGCGTTGTAAAACCGCTCCACCGACTGTGGCAGGTAGGAGTAGGCTGCCCGGTCGCCGGCAATCAAGTTGCCGACCAGCGGGACCATTCCGTGGAAGTAGAGGCGGAACAGCCGGGCTTTCAGCCCGGTTTCCATGGGCGACAGTTCCAGGAGCGCGACCCGTCCGCCGGGGCGCACCACCCGCGCCATTTCCCCCACGGCCTGCCGCACGTCGGGCATATTGCGGAGGCTGAACCCGGCGGTGGCGCAGGCAAATGTTTCGGACGGAAAGGGCAACGAAAGGGCATCGCCCACTATGAAGCTGACCCCGCCCCTCTTTCGCCATGGCTCCTTGCCCCGTGCGAGAGCAATCATTTCCGGCAGCAGGTCAAGGGCCACAACGGGGTCTGCGACGGGAAGGCGGGCTAACTGAAAGGCGAGGTCTCCGGTTCCGGTGGAAACGTCCAGCGCCGGACCGGGGAGCGAATGCGTTGCGAGGGCTGCCGTCTTTCGCTTCCAACCCCGGTGCATCCCCAGGGTCATGACGTCGTTCATCAGGTCGTAGCGGCCGGAGATGCGGGCAAAGAGATCGGCAACATAACGTTGCCGGTCCGCGCCGGTCAGCCCCGCCATTGAGACCCGGTCACAGTATTAGCAGCATCGGCTGGAGGGTGCGGCTGAATGGGTTCAGCACAAGGCCCAGCTCTTCCAGCGTCACTACGCCGAGCGGGGCCTGGTCGTCGCCCTCCTCACCGAGGATTACCGGAGAATACTCCTCTCCCTGTGGCAGCATCAGGAAACACCCCGATATATTGCGGGCCCGGTCCTCGATGTATGTGACTCCCATCAGTTAGCCTTCTCCCGGTACTGCAAATCCTCCGGCAACGCTTGGTCAATGCCCAGGGTTACCAATATCTTGCCTACAACATATTTCACTACGTCTTCAACAGTCGTAGGCTTCAAATAAAACGCAGGGTCGGGAGGCAGGATGACCGCCCCCATGCGGCTCAGTGTGAGCATATTTTCGAGGTGGATGCTGTGCAGCGGGGTCTCGCGGGGCACCAGCGTCAGCGGGCGGCGCTCCTTCAGGCACACGTCGGCGGCGCGCAGCAGCAGATTGCCGGAGATCCCGCTGGCCAGCGAGGCGATGCTGTTCATGCTGGCCGGCACCAGCGCCATCCCAGCCGTGGGGTAGGTGCCGCTGGCGATGGGCGCTCGCAGGTCGTTGATGGCGTAGTGGACAAAGGCCGGGTGTTCTTGCCACTCCGCCAAGGTCGCATTGAAGGAGCAGTCCAGCTCCTCCTGCCACACCATGCGGGCGGCGTTGGAGCAGACAACCGTGGTGGGCAGGTCCCGTCGCAGCAGTTCGTCCACCATCGCCCGGGCCATCAGCGCCCCGCTGGCCCCGGTGATACCGACGATGACCGGACCGGGCATTACAGCGTCACCGCAAGGATGGTGAACACTAACAGCGAGACGGATATGACGCTGTTGTACTGGAACATCGGCGAGCGCATTTTCGACAGGTCATCAGCCTTGACCAAGCTGTTCTCCAGCGCGAGAAGAACGACGGCGATGATCCAGCCGATAAAGTAGTAGACCCCCAGCTCCATCCAGAGGCCCACCGCAAGCAGCGCCGCGGCGGCCAGGAAGTGCATGGTCCGCGCTGTCCACAGGGCTGCGCCTATCCCGAAGCGCTTGGCAAGGGAATTAGTCCCATACTGCCGGTCGAAGTCGTAGTCGGCGCAGCCATAGATAACGTCGAACCCCCCGGCCCACATCACCACGGTGAAAGTCAGCAGCATCGGTTCCGGGTCAAGTCGGCCGGTAACTGCAATCCATGCCGCTGAGGGCGAGATTGCCAACGCACCGCCCAGAAAGAAGTGGCAGGTCCATGTTCGGTACTTGGTGAAGGAATAGAAGACCACGTAGAGCGCAGCCACCGGGGCCAGAATCAGCGTCAGCGTGTTTAACTGCGACGCCGCGTAGAAGAAGACGCCAGTTCCTACAACGGCCATGCCGATCACTTCGGCGGGGCGCACCAGTCCTTGTGGAAGGTGGCGGCCACGGGTGCGTGGATTGGCGGCGTCCTCCTTGCGATGGATGATGCGGTTGGCCGACATTCCCAAGGTGCGGACGCCGGTCAGGGCCACGGTGATCCAGATGAAATCGCTCCAGCCGGGCCAGCCGCTCCCTCCTGTATCGACCGATGCCAGCATCATGCCGATGTAGCAGAAGGGCAGGGCATAGAGGGACTCCCAGATGCGCACCACCCCCAGGTAACGGGGCAGCCTGGCAATCGGGGAGCTTATGACGTTGACGGCCTGCATGGTCACTCCGGCGTCTTGCGGGACCTCAGGAAATGCCGTAGCTGGCCCACTTGCCATCGACCAGCGCCTTGATTTCGGGACTCATCACCACGTCTGGGGGCCATTCCCTGGTGCGACCTCCCTCCTCCGGCATCTTGATGGTGGCGTCTATGCCGACCTTGCTGCCGAACTTGGGAGTGGGCGAGGAGATGTCCAGGTCGTCTATGGGACCAGTGGTGAAGACGAAATCCGAAACCGGATCTATATTGTTGGCGACCCGCCACGCGACTTCCGAGATATTCTGCACGTCTACGAAGTGGTCAACGACGATTATGCCCTTGACCAGGCTCATCAGCCCCATGCCCCACAGCCCGTGCATCACCTTGCGGGCCTGGCCGGGATATTCCTTCTTGACCGACACGATTACCAGGTTGTGAAACACGCCCTCGGCGGGCATATTCATGTCCACCACTTCGGGCAGGATGGTCTTGATCATGGGCAGGAACATCCGCTCGGTGACCTTGCCCATCCAGTAATCCTCCATGGGAGGGCGGCCCACAATGGTCGCCGGGTAGATGGGCCGGTTGCGGTGGGTGACGCAGGTGACGTGGAACACCGGGTATGGGTCGGGCATTGAATAGTAGCCGGTGTGGTCGCCGAAAGGTCCCTCCATCCGTTGCTCGTTCAGCAGAACGTAGCCTTCCAGCACGATCTCGGCCTCTGCCGGAACCATCAGGTCGCTGGTGCGGGCTTTGGCCAAGGCCACCCCTTCCTCGCGCAGAAATCCGGCGACGACCATCTCGTCGATGTCGGGTGGGAGCGGCGCGGAGCCGGTCCAGATGGTTGCTGGGTCGCCGCCCAACGCCACCGCCACGTCCAGGCGGTCCAGCCCGAGCTGCCGACCGATGCGCTCGTGGTGGGCGCCGACCTTGTGAGTCTGCCAGTGCATCCCGGTGGTGCAACGGTCATAGACCTGCATCCGGTAGATGCCATAGTTCTGCACCCCGGTTTCCGGGTCGCGGGTAATCACTAGAGGCAATGTGACGTAGGGACCGCCGTCCATCGGCCAGCACTGGAGAATGGGAAACTTGAACAGGTCAACGTCTTCGCCGTGAAGCACCACGTCCTGGCAGGGAGGGTTGTTCACCGTTCGCGGGCGGTAGGAGGCCAGGTTGACCAACTGTCCCAAGGTTCTGAGTTTGCTTGCCAGACCTTCGGGCGGTCCCTGGATCAGATTTAGAATCCCCTGCACCCGCTCAGCGACCTCGTCCAGGTCGTTCACGCCCAGCGCCCAGGCCATTCGCCGCTCAGAGCCGTACAGGTTTATTACAACGGGTATGTCGTATCCCTTCGGATTCTCGAACAACAGCGCGGGGCCGCCGGACTTGATAACCCGGTCGGCGATTTCGGTTATCTCCAATTGCGGGTCGACCGGGGTCGAAATGCGACGCAACTCGCCTTTCTCTTCCAGGAAAGAAATGAACTCCCGCAGGTCTCGGAATCTCATCAGGGAATTAATCCGGCCTTTCGGCGTAGTCTTGGGGCGAATCCGGCGGGCAGTTCGGCGCCTCCGATGCTGTACTGGCCAACAGGTGTATGCCCATGCCAATTCTAGCCGGAATAACGAATCGGTTCAATCGCGGTTCAATTAACGCAGCGCGATTACAAAGTCATTTCTTTGACCCCGTTATATCTTCAGGCCGTTAGTCCTGAGCCTGTCAAAGGAAGGGTAGTCAGGATTCGTCGGTGGTTCGGCAGGCTCGCCTGGAACAGAGTGGGAATGAGGGAGAGACAGCGATGAGACTGTGGGACAAAATCGCCAACGCAATCGCTACCCGTTTCGTTTTTGTGGTATAGTACTCGGCGGTCTAGCGAGGTCACTACCTTGGAGGAAATGGGTCAACATGCTGGAGCATGATGTCCTGGTAATCGGCGCCGGGCTCGCCGGGATGCGGGCGGCCATTGCGGCCCGCGCCAACGGCGCCACCGCGGCGATTATCAGCAAAGTACATCCCGTCCGCAGCCACTCCAACGCGGCTCAGGGCGGCATCAACGCAGCCCTTACCGACAGGGGCGACGACTGGGAAGACCACGCCTACGACACCGTCAAGGGCAGCGACTTCCTAGGAGACCAGGACGCCATCGAAGTGATGTGCCGCTCGGCGGGCCGCGCCCTGATTGACATGGAACACTTCGGCGTAACGTTCAACCGCGACGACGAGGGCTACCTGGGCACTCGGGCCTTCGGCGGCCAGCGCCGCGCCCGCACTTTCTTCGTCGGCGACTTTACCGGACAGGCCCTGCTCCACGTCATGTTCGAGCAGCTCATCAAGTCCGGCGTCCGCCGTTACGAGGAGTGGTTCGTAACCTCCCTCATCATCGAGGACAATCAGGTCTGCGGCGTAATGGCCCTGGAGATTCGCACCGGGCAGATTTACGCCATCCGCGCCAAGACGGTCATCTTCGCCACCGGCGGCTTGGGGCGCGTGTTCGAGCCCAGCACCAACGCCCTCATAGTCACCGGGGACGGCATGGCTCTGGCCTACAACGCCGGCGCCCATCTGATGGACATGGAGATGGTGCAGTACCACCCCACCACCCTGCCCGGCAGCGGCGTGCTGATTTCCGAAGCCGCCCGCGGAGAGGGTGCCTATCTACTGGACAAAGACGGCAGCCGCTTCATGGAGAAGTACGCGCCCAACATGATGGAGCTGGCCTCCCGCGACGTGGTTTCCCGCGCCGAGCAGACGGAGATCAACGCGGGCAACGGCATCAACGGGTGCATGATGCTGGATTGCCGCCATCTGGGCGAGTCCCTGATCATGGAGAAGCTCAGCCAGATACGCGAAATCGGCATCGACCTGGCCGGGGCCGACATGATACGCGAGCCCATCCCCATCCGCCCCGGTATGCACTACATGATGGGCGGCATCAAGACCGACGTAGACGGGCTGACCAACTTGCCCGGCGTCTACGCCGCCGGCGAGTGCGCCTGCGTAAGCGTCCACGGCGGCAACCGTCTGGGGGCCAACTCGCTGCTGGACACCATCGTCTTTGGAGAGCGTTCCGGCAACCATGCCTCCGAGGCTTCCCGCAGTGTGGACTACGTGGAATTCAACGTGGAGCAGGCGGTCAGGAACGAGGAGAAGCGAATCCAGGAACTGCTGAACCGCCCCTCCAATGGCGACCGCATCGCCAGCATACGGCTGGGGATGGGGGACTCCATGAACCGGAACCTCGCCGTCTACCGCAACCAGGAAGGTATGGAGGAATCGCTGGGCGACCTGGAGTTGCTCCAGGAACGATTCAAGACCGTTCCGGTGGAAAACAAGGGCAAGATTTTCAACACCGACTTGGTGTTTGCCTTGGAGCTGGGCTTCATGCTCGACTGCGCCCCGCCCATCGTGGTCAGCGCCATTGACCGCAAGGACAGCCGGGGTGCCCAAGCGCGCACCGACTATCCCAACCGCGATGACGAGAACTGGATGAAGCACTTGGTCGTCACCAAGGGCGAGACTGGCCCCGAAATCTCCTACGCGCCCGTCAGCATCACGAAGTGGGAACCGGAAGAAAGGAAATACTAGGCCGGCACTGGATGTTCCCCGCTGGCAGTGGAAGTGGCTGGGGCGGCGGAGACATCGACACTGAGTTAAAGGAAAGCAGCCGATGAATGTCACCATTAGGGTGCGGCGTCAGGATCCCGAGTCGGAGAACACCACTCCTTTCTGGCAGGACTACTCGCTGGAAATCGAAGACAACGCCACCGTCCTCGACGCCCTCATCAAGATCCGGGAGGACATGGACGGCACCCTGAGCCTGCGTTGCTCCTGCCGCAGTTCCATCTGCGGCTCCTGCGCCATGCGCATCAACGGCCACGCCGGGCTCGCCTGCAAGACGCAAGCCATCGCCGAGCTGCGGGAAGGCGACATTATCGAAGTTGAACCAGCGGGCAATATGCCGGTCATCAAGGACCTTGTGGTCAACTTCGACCTCTTCTGGGACAAGATCATGGAGGTTTCACCCTACTTGCAGCCTCAGGGACCGGAACCGGAACAGGAATACGTCGTTTCCAATGAGGCCATGCTCCATCTTTCCGGCGTCACCGCCTGCATCATGTGTGGCGCCTGTGTATCCGACTGCACGGTGATGGAGGTGGACCCCTCCTTCCTTGGGCCGGCTGCGCTGGCCAAAGCCTACCGCTTCACCGCCGACCCCCGCGATGGCGATGAGGCCGGTGTGTCGAAAGATCGCCTAGAGCAGTTGAATGCCCCCTCCGGCATCTGGGACTGCACCCGCTGCCTGGAATGCGTTCAGGCTTGTCCCAAGGGTGTTGCCCCGATGGAGCGCATCATGGCGATGCGCGACCAGGCCATCGAGGCGGGCTTCCACAACACCAACGGCGCGCGCCACACCGAGGCGTTCTCCGAGTCAGTGGAGCAATCTGGCACGCTCGACGAGCTGCGCCTCGTCCCCAAGTCGCTGGGCATGACCAATATCCAGGGATTGCTGAATTACGCCCCCGTGGCTTTGCAGGCGCTCACCCACGGCAAGATGCCCCCCCTCATGCACAAGAAGATTGAGGGAATCGAACACGTCCGCCGCATTTTCGAGAAGGTGGACGAAACGGAACGCTAGCCCGGCAAGGTTCCGCCCACATCAAAGGGGAGTCCCTACGGCTTCCTCTCCCTTGAGGGAGAGGGTTGGGGTGAGAGGGCAGCGGGCAATCGGCGGCACAAATAATCCCAGAGTAGACGGAGACCAGATTTGAGATACGCCTTCTTTCCCGGCTGCGTTTCCCGGGGTGGATGCCCCGAGCTGTACCCGGCAGCCGTCCTGATTTGCAAACGGTTGGGCATCGACATATGGGAGATGCAGGGCGCGTCATGCACCGGCGCCGGCGTCCTGCAGGAGAAGAACCAACTGCTGGGCGACACCCTCAACGCCCGCACCTTCGCCATGGCGGAGTACTGGAACCTGCCGATAATGACCATCTGCAGCACCTGCCAGGGCGTGATGAGCCAAGCCAACTTCCGGCTGCGCGACCCTGAGTACCGCGCCAAGGTCAACAGCTACCTGGCCGAAGAGGGCTTGGAATACAAGGGGAACGCCAACCCCAAGCATCTGCTCTGGATACTTATTGAGGACTACGGCCTCGACAAGCTGGCCGAGCTCATCACTCGCCCGCTGCATGGTGTACGCCTTGCCCCCTTCTATGGCTGCTATCTTGTTCGCCCCACCGATGCGCTGGAGTTTGCCGCCAACCCGGAGCGGCAGGACTCGCTGGAGCGGCTCATCGAGATTCTGGGCGCGACGGTGGTGGACTTCTCCGGCAAGACGCGCTGCTGCGGCTTTCCTATCCTGACCATCAACGAGCGCAACTCCCTGGCGATGGTTGGTAAACACACCAGCGAGGCCAAGGACCTGGGCGCCGACGCCATGATCACCCCCTGTCCGCTGTGCCATCTGAACCTGGACAGCTTCCAGCCCAAGGCGGCAGCGCAAGCAGGGCGGGAGATCGGCCTGCCCATCCTGCATATGCCCCAGGCCATCGGTCTGGCTATGGGCATCAGCCCGCAGGACTTGGGACTGCGCCGCCACATCGTAAACACCCGGCCCCTGCTGACCCAGTTGACGCCTGCCGGAGCCGCGCACTAGAGCGGCCGAGGTAGACGCAGTTTCGCGTCAATGCAGAGGCCGCCGCGCATCCGGCGGCCTCTTTCCTTGGAAAGGCGAGCGGCGGTCGCCAACATCAAAAGACAAAACGAGGACTACCTATGCAGCATCCACAAGCCTCAATCCTTGCCTTCCCGGAAGACTGGCAAACCGCGCTGGCCATCGTGGCCCACCCCGACGACCTTGAGTACGGAGCGGCAAGCGCAATCGCCAAGTGGACAGCGCAAGGGAAGAAGGTTACCTACGTAATGGTATCCCGGGGAGAGGCGGGTATCGACAGTATGCACCCGTCAAAAACAGGGCCGCTGCGCTCTCAGGAGGAGATTGACGCCGCCCGTGTAGTTGGAGTCGATACTGTAGAGTTCCTGGAGCATACCGACGGGATAATTGAGTACGGCCTGCCGCTGCGCCGCGACATCAGCCGCGCCATACGCAGCCACCGGCCCGACATAGTAATCACCTTGAGCCATCATCTGCAATTCCCCAGCGGCCACCTCAACATGGCCGACCACCGCAACGTGGGAATCGCGGTGTTCGACGCAGCCCGCGACGCAGCCAACCGCTGGATCTTCCCGGAGTCGCTGGACGAGGGTATGGAGCCGTGGAACGGCGTTCGCTTCGTGGCCGTCTTCGGCCCCAGCAGTCCAACCCACGGCATAGACGTTACCGGGTACTGGGAACAGGGCATGGAATCGCTGCGGCAGCACGCAGTCTACCTGGAGAATCTGGGAACCGAGGCCAGCGCAAGGACCTTCGAGTTCCTCACCAACCACGCCATCGAAGCGGGCCGGACCTTCGGCTGCGAACACGCTGTCTTTGCCGAATTGGTGCTGATAAATGAGCCTATGGGTTAGGCGAGCGACTCCCCAACCCAGCGGGCGAATCCCGGCACCACATGTTCGCCGTCCAGAATGTCTGTCTCAGTCAGGTGAGTGATCTCCTCCAGGGAGCGGTACAGGGTTGCGGTGCGGGTTATGGGGTGGATGACCCAGACGATCCGGACTCCCGCCCACAGCCAGTCCTCAACTTTCTCCCGCGCTTCCCGCTAGGTGTCGCTGGGTTAAACTGCTTCGACCACGAGGTCGGAGATTTCTTCAACAAAGCCGTTCGGTATCTCGTCAACGGGAGACGGCTTTGAGCCATGAAGGCGACATCGGGTGGGCTTACACTGTCCGGGCCGCGCCCTGGAACAAAGCCGGTCTCTGCGGCGAATACTTAGCCAAGTCCGTTCAACCGTACACGGACGTTAAGGAACCGTTAAGGAACGATCTGACGTTCACGGCAGCATAGCCATGCCGCCCCCCGCAGGAGCCATCTCATACACCTTCCCTTCCACCAATTCCAGCCGCCCCCTACAGTTGGCCGGCAGAGCAGTTCCTCGGCGGTAAACACTTTTTTCAGCCTGAGCACGGCGTTACCTCCGAAGCGTCGGCACTACTTGGCGGTAGGCTTCTATGGTGCGTTCGATATCCTCTTCGGAATGGACGGCCGACGGGTAGTATTTTTGGCCGCCCTTGAGGACTCCATGTTCCAGCAGGCCGGCATTGAGACGAGCGAGCATTCCTGCATCGCCGGCAAGATTGTCGCGGTAGTTGGCCACCGGGCGGTCGGTGAAACAGTAGTCGAAGACCGCGTCCTCGCCGCAGCTCTGCACCGGAATACCGTGCTCATCGCAGATGTCCGTCATAGCGTTGCGCAGGGCTGCTCCGGCGGCGTGGATGCGGCGGTAGGCATCGGCGTCCTTGCGCAGGACTTCCAGCGTGGCCAGTCCGGCGGCGCAGGCTACCGGGTTGCCATTCAGCGTGCCGACCTGGCTGACGAAGGTGTCGCTGCCCACCTCGCCCCGGTCATAGACCGACATGATGTCGGCTCGCCCCAGCACGGCGGCCAGCGGATAGCCGCCGCCCATGATCTTTCCGACGGAGCAGAGGTCGGGAGTCACTCCGTAGAATTCCTGCGCGCCTCCATAGGACAGACGGAAGCTGGTCACCACTTCGTCGAAAATAAGCGGTATGTTGTAGCGGGACGTAATGTCCCGCAGGCCTTGAAGAAAGCCGGGCAGGGGCGCGATGATGCGCTGCAACGGCTCCACGATGACTGCCGCAATCTCCTCGTGATGGGCCTGTATGATGGTCTCGGTGGTGGTCAGGTCATTAAACGGAGCGATTAGCATGAGGTCTGCGATGGCCTTGGGAATCCCGCCGCTGTTGGCCTCCGACTGCGGAAACTCCAGCGAGGTGCTGGGGGTGACGCTCATCAGGGCGTAATCGCTGCTGCCGTGGTAGCCGCCCTCGAACTTCAGCACCTTCTCCTTGCCGGTGAAGGCGCGGGCGATGCGCATGGCTTGGAAGCAGGCGTCGGTGCCGCTGGTGGTGAAGCGCACCTTGTCGGCGCAAGGGACGGCCTCGACGAGCTGCTCCGCCAGCATCACCGCCTTGTCGTTGTTGGCAAAGAACGTGCTGCCTTGCTCCACGGCCTTGATGACGGCTTCAACAACATGAGGGTGTGCGTGGCCCAGCAGCATCGGCCCGGACCCCATCAGCCAGTCCACGTACTCGTTGCCGCTGACGTCCCAGACGCGGGAACCCTTACCGCCTGCGATGAGGAAGTCCTGTTCGGGGTTGAAGTGGAGGTTGCCGGTATTGCCGCCGGGCAGATAGCGGCCCGCCTTCTCCAGCAGGCGTTGTTCATTAGTTGTTCGATTGGGCATGGCGGGCCTCCTGTTTTATTTGTGCAATTTACCGCAGTGGTTTTATTGCTCTGAAACTTGAACTATCAAGTCTCCTTCCGAGACACTGACAGAATCCTCTCTGAAATCGCTTTTCGTACTGTGTTGAAAGTAACCCAAACCATCATTCTGTGCAACGACTTTGGTAGTCTGACCGTTAAATGTGATAGAGAATCGGCCCAGCTGATAACGCCAACCGGGCCGATTCTCAAGGGCTTTGTAGACGGTGAACTGAAAGAACACTTGTCTTTCTTGTTCGCTAACCTCCCGACTTCGCCTGCTCCATCACCTCCACAAGCTCCTTGACGCTGGCGGCGGAACTTTGGAGGGCAGCCTGCTCTTCGGCGGTGAGGCGGATTTCCAGCACCTGCTCCATGCCGCCGGCGCCCAGCTTTACCGGTACGCCCACGCATAGGCCGTTGATGCCGTATTCGCCCTGCAGGTAGGCGCAGGCGGGGAGGATGCGCTTCTTGTCCAGCAGCACCGCCTCCACCATCTGGGTGATGGCCGCGGATGGCGCGTAGTAGGCGCTGCCTTCCTTCAGGAGTTGTACAATCTCGCCGCCGCCCTGCCGGGTGCGGCGCACCAGTTGATCCACCTTTTCCTCGGCCATCAGTTCGCTGATGGGGATGCCGCCCACGGTGGTGAAGCGCACCAGCGGCACCATGTCGTCGCCGTGGCCGCCCAGCACGTAAGCCTGCACGTCCTCCACCGACACGTTCAGTTCCTGGGCGATGAAAGTGCGGAACCGGGCCGTGTCCAGCACTCCGGCCATTCCGAAGACGCGCTCACGGGGAAAACCGCTGGTCTCGAATACGTTCTGCACCATGGCGTCCAGCGGATTGGTGACTGGGATTAGGATGCAGTTGGGCGAGTGCTTGACCACCTGTTCGGTGACCGATGAAGTGATGCGCATGTTGGTCAGGAGCAGGTCGTCTCGGCTCATACCGGGGCGGCGGGCGATGCCGGCGGTGATAACCACCACATCGGAACCGGCGGTTTCCTCGTAGCCATTGCTGCCTGTGATGATGGCGTCGGTGCCCAGCACCGGCCCGGACTCCAGCATATCGAGCGACTTGCCTTGTGGCAGGTCTTCGACCACGTCGACCATCACCACGTCGGCGTAGCCCAGTTGGTGTATCCGCTGTGCGGTGGTGGCGCCGACGTTGCCCGCGCCGACTACAGTTACCTTGCTTCGCATCTGGTTAGCGCTCCTCTGTTTAATTGGTCCGGTATGGCGACTTGCCTAGCATATGAGAACAGGGCACGGCAGTACCCCTTGTACTCGTTCAGCACATGCGAAACGCGGCCGGCATAATTCGTTTTGAATGTTAGGCAGTGCGTATGAATACAAGTCCAAGTTGATACCGACGTTGCCTTAGTGTTGATTGCTGCTTTCAGGCTATCGGTCGTAAAGGCGTCAGGAATCCTGCGTAGCGTCAAGCGAAGCAAGCCGCTCTCCTTGATGATACGGGTTGAGGGGAAGAGGCTCTCAGCCCCCAAGCGCTCAGACGCCTGTAATCCGACCGACTGAAGACCACGCCTCAGCCGGTCGGCGAGTTGCTAGATTGCATCCACGATCGCATTCAGAGTGGCACTGGGTCGCATGGCTTTGGCGGCCATCTCGTCAATGGGATGGTAATAGCCGCCGATATCGACCGGCTGCCCCTGAGCTGCGTTCAACTCCTGAACGATTTTTTCTTCGTTGGCGGCCAACTGCTGGGCCACTTCAGTAAAGCGAGCCGCCAGCTCGGCGTCCTGGGTCTGATTCGCCAGCCCCTCCGCCCAGTACAGGGCGAGGTAGAAATGACTGCCTCGGGTGTCTAGTTCGTTCACCCGACGCGATGGGGCCCGCCGTTGTTCCATGTGTTCTCCGACGGCCTGGTCCAGGGTATTGGCCAAGAGTTGGGTCCTTTCGCTCTTGAACGCCTGGGCGCAATGCTCGAAGGAAGCGACGAGGGCGCAGAATTCACCCAGCGAATCCCAACGCAAATGGCCCTCCTCCAGGAACTGCTGTACATGCCTGGGGGCCGACCCGCCGGCGCCTGTCTCAAACATACCGCCGCCTTTGAGCAGAGGGACGACTGAAAGCATCTTGGCGCTGGTGCCCAATTCCAGGATGGGGAAGAGGTCGGTCAGATAGTCACGCAACACGTTGCCAGTCACTGAAATAGTGTCCTGGCCGGCCCGGCTCCGCACCATCGTGAACTTTATTGCATCGATGGGAGCCATTATGCGAATGTCCATCCCGGTTGTGTTATGGGTGGGCAGATATTGGTCCAGCTTCTTGATCAGTTCGGTGTCGTGAGCGCGGTTCTTGTCCAGCCAGAATATGGCTGGCGTGCCAGTTATTCTGGCCCGGTTGACCCCGAGGCCGACCCAGTCTTTTATCGCCGCGTCTTTGGTCTGGCACATCCGGAAGATATCGCCTTCCTCGACGTTCTGTTCCATCAAGGTTGTCCCGGATGCGTCCACCACCCGAAATGTACCGTTGCCGGGGGCGGTATAGGTCTTGTCGTGAGACCCATACTCTTCGGCCGCTTGGGCCATCAGCCCGACGTTGGCCACGCTGCCGATGGTGGACGGATCAAATGCCCCATGCTCCTGGCAGTCCTCGATCACCGCCTGGTAAAGAGTCGAATAAGAGCGGTCGGGAATCATCGCGATTGTGTCGTGCAGTTCGTTATCGGGACCCCACGTTCGACCGCCATCGCGGATAATCACAGGCATGCTGGCGTCAATAATCGTATCGCTCGGCACATGAAGATTGGTGATGCCTCGGTTGGAGTTCACCATCGACAGTTCCGGGCGCGCGCTGTAGACCGCCTGGATATCCGCCTCGATTTCCTTTCGCTTTTCCTCGGGCAGAGCTTGAATTTTCGTTAGGAGTTCAGCAACACCATTGTCGGGATCAACCCCTACCTCAGCCAGTGCTGCCGCGTGCTTGGTTATGACGTCCTGATAGTAGACTGACACACAATGGCCGAAAATAATCGGGTCGGACACGCGCATCATGGTCGTCTTCAGATGCAACGAAAGCAACACGCCTTCAGCCTTGGCATTCGCAATTTCTTCGGCGTAAAAATCTCGCAGCTCCCGCACATTCATCACGGCGCAATCTATGATTTCATCAGCCAACAGGGGAATTCCAGACTTGAGCACGGTCGCCTGCCCGTCGCTGGCAACAAATTCAATCGCCGCCGACCCCGATTCCGTAACCGTCAACGCCTGTTCAGATCCGTAGAAATCCCCCTTTGACATGTAGCCAACGCGGGTTTTGGACACCTCAGGCCAGTCCTGCATCATCATATGAGGATTCCGTTTGCCGTGCTCTTTGACCGAGTTCGCCGACCGGCGATCTGAGTTCCCTTGCCGCAGGACCGGGTTCACCGCGCTGCCCAGCACCCTGGAATAGCGCGCTCGGGCCTCGCGTTCTTCGTCGGTCGCAGGGTCGTCGGGGTAGTTGGGAATATCGTATCCCTTGTCCTGCAATTCCTTGATCGCCGCTTTCAACTGGGGAATTGAGGCGCTGATATTGGGCAGCTTGATAATGTTAGCCGACGGATCCTCGGATAACTCACCCAGCATACTCAGATAGTCGGGGATCCTTTGCTCATCCGTCAGTTTGTCGGGGAAATTGGCGATAATGCGGCCAGTCAACGAGATATCCCAAGTCTCCAGTTCAATACCGGACCCCTTGGTAAAGGCCCGGAGAATCGGCAGCAACGAGTGCGTGGCCAAGGCCGGAGCCTCATCAATTTTGGTATAAATAATGTTGGCCGCTTCTGGCATGTTTTTCTCCTTAGTTAATGAGTTTCACCGGCCGCTACCAGTTGCCAAGAGTTGTTTGGCTATTGACCCGGCCATGAAAAATATGCACGAAATTCGCACCGCGGAATTGAGCGATATGTATGAGCCGGTACATTCTACTCAGGTCACAAAGCGGGACGGATTGCAGGGCGGCCGTGTCCGGCATTCCGACGTTGGCACTCTCTGAGTTGGGGCGGCACCTCGCCGAAGTGCGCTTTGGCCGATTGGATTTGACTCCGGTATGTCAACCCTTATTCCTTGCCGGTTGCGCAGGCTTCATGTGCCCGGAACAGTCCTGATTCGGTTGCCCAACGGTGGCGAACGAAGAGCCGATGGAGCAGCCAAAAGACCCGCTTCCTGCCGGGCATGAAACCGAGCAAATTATACAGCCAAAGCAATGAAGGCGATAGTCCCGCCCTACAAGGAGACAGGACGATTGCAAAGTCACTGAGCTCGACCGTAGAGGCGGGCGATGGTCTGCGTTGGGCGGAAGGCGCAAGTCTTGGCTCGCAGGGGCATGGACATCCGGGCTGGAAACCATCCTTCCAGGCGCAGGACGTTCAGCCCGGTGTTGACCAGGGTGGCGAATATCTCGCCCAGCCCCGGACGGCGCAGCGTGTGGACGTCCTCATCCCAACTGCGGTCCTTCACGTGATGCAGGCTGTTCTCAACGCTCCAGTGGTTGCGGAACAACCTGAGCAGTTCCCTTGGTCCCCACTGCCGGGAACCCAGGCTGGTCAGCAGATACCAACGCTCCCGGCTCACCTCCCCGGTGGCTATGTCCACGCTCTCCTTCTCCACCATCGCCCCCTGCCTCGCCCCGGGAAATCCCAACTCATCCCGGATGTAGTCGGCCAGTACGGCATCGCTCCAGATGCGCCGTCTCTCGATCACGCCCGCTTTTTTTCCAGGGTCTCCGCCTGCGGCTCCCCAGGTTCCTCCCCGGCAAAACCGTCGGTCAACGCCGCCAGCACCGTCGGCTGATTCCCTTTGACCCGCACCAAGTAGTCCCGTCCGTGGCCGACTATGGCCTGGCACAGGTCCCGCTCCGCATAGAGGGCGTCCATGGTCAGCAGCCGCAGGCCGGGATAGCGCTCGAACAATGGCGCCAGTTGCTCCCGCAGCACCCCGGGTTCGTACCGCTTATCCGATGCCGGCCACTGGGCCAGGCACAACCTCAGGTCATGGGCCAGCACGTTCACCATGACCAGGGGATTCCCGCTTACGTCCTCGGACTGCTTGGCCCACTTGCCGTCCACCGAGGCGTTCAGTTCCCGGTCCGCCACCATGTGGGCCACCCAACCGGTCAGGGCCTTCTGCAACCGCTGATGCGAGACCCCCGCCAGGGTGCGGGAGATGGTGGTGGCGTGGGGTGGATGATCCCTGAGAAACCCCAGAGGCTCCTTCAGAGCCGGCCAGTTCATCCTGGCGAAGAGGGCGATGTGGGCCATGGTGGTCTGACCGCAGACCAAGCCCAGCAGGGTCAGACGCAGAATGGCTTGAAAGGGATGTCTGACCCCTCTGGCCATCCTGGGGTCCGGCACCTGCTCCAAGCACTCGAACAGAGATTCCTTCGCCTCCATAATCCGCACACCTCCCATCTCTCTTCCCTACCTTATCTTTGTAAACCTCCCTCGCCAACTTTGCAATCGTCCTGTACAAGGAGACAATTGCAAAAGTCCCGCAAGGACCTGGGGGCTTTGCTCCAAAAGTCCCACTTGTTCCAAAAGTGGGCATTCTGTTTCAAAAGTAGCCCGAAATCGGCACTTTTGGAGCGAAGCCGGGCTACTGACTACAGAGAAGGCCCCTGGTACTTCCAGGGGCTTTGGATACTTGGGTTCAGGCTACTAGTATTACAACGTCAGTTAGTTTGATAGGATGACTGTGTAGCTGGAGAGGGAACAGGCAGGTGAGGTGGGGATGTGGATGCGGCAGCTTTCGAACAGGTGTACGGGGCCTTTGGGGATTTTCACGCTTACTTCGCTTCGCTGTTTGGCCGCCGGGAGACGCGGGAGCACAGCGGTCATTATCTCCAGGCCCTGCTGGTACAGTCCGGGGAGCGGCGCAACGCTGAGAACCTGTCGGAGACGGTTCCGGGGTCTGCCCGAGGGATGCAGCGGTTTCTCACTGATTCTCCCTGGGACGATGAGGCGATTATAGGACGGCTGCAGGAGTACCTGGGAACCCGGCTGGAGCATCCGGAAGGGGTGTGGGTGCTGGACGGCAGCGACTTTCCCAAGCAGGGACGGAAGTCGGCGGGAGTGGCCCGGCAGTACTGCGGGAGGCTGGGGAAGGTGGCCAACTGCCAGGCGGAATGTTCTTGGCCTATGTCAGCCCGTTGGGACGGGCCCTGGTGGACAAACGGCTGTATCTGCCGGAGAGTTGGACCTCGGACAAAGACCGGTGTGAGGCGGCGGGTGTGCCGGAGGATAGGCGGGGCTACCGGTCGAAGACGGAGTTGGCCTTGGAGATGGTGGGGCGGGCACAGGAGCGGGGCCACCTGAAGGCTGGATGGGTCGCTGCGGACGATGCCTTCGGTATGTCGCCGTCATTCCGCGACGGCCTGGCGGCCTTGGGGATGTGGTACGTGCTGGACGTTCCGTCCGGCTTTACGATGTGGCCACCGGAGCCTGCCTGGACCAGTGTGGAGTATCAGGGATTCGGGCGTCCCCGCAAGCCGAGGCTCCGCAGCGGGCAGCGTCGGACGATGGCGGAGCGGGCCGATGCCATCACGGAGGAGGCCTGGCGTGAGATTACGGTGGCCGAGGGAAGCCAGGGACCACGCAGCTACCTGTTCAGTGCCCAGAGCCAGAGGGTGCGTCCAACCAGCAGGCGTAAGCCCGGCGAAATCCACTGGGCCATTTACCGCCGGAATCTGGACGGCAGCGAACCCCGCTACTATCTGTCCAATGCACCGGAGGATACCCCGTTGGAGACCCTGGCATACGTGGGAGGATCCCGTTGGCGTATAGAAACGGAGTTCGAGACGGAGAAAAGCGACGTGGGGCTGGACGAGTACGAGACCCGCACCTGGGCTGGCTGGCATCACCATGTGGCCCTGTGCCTGCTGGGTGGAGCTTTTCTGCTGAGCCTGCAACAGGCTTGGGGGGAAAAAGATGCCCCGGATCACGAGGCCGCAGGTCTACCGGGTGGTGCGGGAAATGCTGCCCCGGGAACGGTTCGGACCTGAAGAGTTGCTGCGGTGGCTGCAGGATACGCAGGACAGTAACGAACGGGCCCGACGCTCCCATGCCAAGCGCCGCGCCGCCATGCGGGCATCACCCCACATCCCTCCCTGAACTGACGTTGTAATACTAGGAAGCTGATGGTTACTGCGGAAGTTGTGATGGGAGTCACGAAAATCAAGGTAGCCAAGAGTACCAGTCCCAGCACTACGAGAGCCGTTCCAAACATCTTCCACTTGTCACCGATTCGGAAGATAGCTACCCCTGCTGTAATGGGCAGAGCCGGAATCAGCACCGTCAGCAGAATTTGGAAGGCTGTCGCCATAATGCCTCACTAGCCTCTGTCGTTTGGTAGGTGTGGGTCCCGTCCCCGTGCTGCCATTTCCTGATGATCGGGTACTTGCTTCCGACGCAGCCGACCATCGGAATGCACTGCTCGAAGCTCCCTTACTGACATACCTCACCCGGGGGTTATCCCTCTCTCCCCTGCCCTGTCCAACAGGTCTTGGACCCGTTCTTGCGTCTCTTCCTCATCAAACACGGCACCGACTATCTTCCCCTGCGTCTGCTCGGGTTCCTTCTCCGACAGAGTGCATTCCCGCCATGGTCTGCCCCAGAACTCGCAGTACTGCCTACTGGTGTTGGAGACGCAGTCCGGCCAGGCACATGTGAATGTCCCTGTTTCGTCCATGGTGAACGGCGTACATTGGACTGACCCGTCCCGGTCTCCCTGCATCTTCACGATGTAGAAGTGGTCGGGGTGGTGTAGCAGCATCACTTGGTGGGTGTCCAGGGTGTTGACTATCTCCTCTAGCCAGTCGGGGATTTTCTTTTCGTAGTATCCCAGGTCAACCGGTTTGGCCATGGGGTTCCTGCTGTGGGCCAGGGGGTTGAGATCCCTGTATATCTGCAAGAGCTTTTCCCTGTTGAGGACCCCCTTGGTCTTGACCGAGAAGGATTTGCCCCTCGACGGGTCCCTGACCTCCACCGGGGTAGGGAAGAAATTGGGATGGATTTTCCCCATGTCTTTGAAGATGTCCTTGGGGTATCTCAGGTCCTTCACTGGGCTTTGCACATTTCAAGCCGCGTAGGCAAGCGAATCTATCAGTCGGTGGTACAGGGCGGCCGGGACTTTCCGTATATCAGGGTCGGCGGCGGACAGTGAAAAACCCTCGGACGCCAGCCACAGGTGGCGGCGCACCAGGGCGATGGCATCCACGAAGGTCGGCGACGGCTTGGCGTACCAAGCCGCGGTGCGATGGGTTGCGGGTTGTTGTTGCCGCAGCAGATGGGCCGCCAGGGTGGTCCAGGAGAAGAGCCCCATCAGGATCGGCGTGGTGCGAGCGATGGCCTGATCCGACCACTGGCGCTGGGTCTCCACGCCCAGATGCGCCCGCACCTCCTGGAAGGTGACCTCCAGTTGCCAGCGCAGCACAAACCATTCCAGGATCTGCGTCGGGTCCGCCGACGGATCGGTGCAGAGCAAGGCCTGGGGAGTGAATTCGCCTTGGGGGTCCCGAACCAAGACCCAGCGCAGGGGCACCGGCGGCTTGCCCGAGCGGTACCAGACCGCCGTTTGCGACGTGAGTCCCAACGTGCGGGTAGTGCCGTCGTACCAGGCTGCCGACACGGTGGCCCAGGACACGGTGGGCAAGTCCAGGAGTGTCTTCAGCGCGGGCAGGCGTCGGCCTTTCAGCGGAGGCCGACCGTTCTGACCGGGCTGACGGGGTGGGGCCGGTTCATAAAGGGCGGCGTCCAGGCGCAAGCGGGCGATGAGGGTAACGGGTTGAGCCAACGATTGGCAGCAGTGGAGCAGGTCCAGGACGGCGTAGCTGCTGTCGCCCACCAGCACCAGGGGGCGGTGGGGCAGCCAGCGGCGCAGTTGCAGGATCATCTGCCGAGCCCAGTCGGTGAGCTTCTTGTGGCGGCGTCCGCGCTGCCGGTGGTAGCGTTCCGAGGGTGCCAGCACGGTGAGAAAGGGCAAGGCCCAATAGCGTCCCGCCCAGGGGATCTGGCCCAGCCACATCAGGGAAATCCAGCGCAGACCGCTGGCCTTGACCAGGTGGCTCCGGCTGGAACGCACCGCATCGCGGTAGATGCCCAGGGATTTGATTTTAGGACCACGGCGCCGTTCCAGGGTTTCGTCGATGCCGAAGACCAACGGACCATCGCCCCGATCCAAGTAGAGGATCAGCAATCCAAGCAGGATCCGGGACACCTTCAGGGGAGACCATGCCGCCCGGTTGAGCACGTGATGGTAGCGGGCGTAGTTGCGATCGTCGCTCAGTCCCATGACACGCAGCGCCGATGCCACGGTGCGCTGGCCAGGGGCCAGTACGGCACCAACCAACAGGATTTGGGCTTTCCGCCAAGTCGGGCTGCGGAAAAGTGTTGCGAAGGGGATGAGAACAGGTAGAATCGCCTCGGGCAGGGTAAGCATGGCGAGACCTTTTGTCAGAGAGGGGTCTTACCAGCCTACCCTGTCCTTTTCATTTGTCTATGTTTTGTACAAAGTCCAGCTTCAGTTCTTCTTCTGTCCTGTCTCCAGCGTCCTTGTTCGATACCAGAGCTGCGAATGCGATATTTTCCAGGATCTTCCTGGTTTGGACCGCTGCCGTTCCGATCCTTGTCTCAATGTCGATGGAGGTGCTTTCCATTATCTGTAGGGCGCCTGCCACGTCCCTTTTCGTCCGTTCCATGAGATCGCAGTATTGCTTTACGTCCAAGAGTTCGGCCTGCTTTAACTCCCAGTTGCAGTCCGGGCAGACTATCTTCCATCCCCACTTGTTGAGTTCCATGCCTTGGAGTTCTATCTGTTCACTACCACAGCTCGGGCATTTCTCATACTTCTCTCCGTCTATCTGAACAACGACAATTAACTTTGGCGGCCTGTTGCCTCACCAGAGAATGTTACCGAAACTATAGCACTAGGGATCTGCTCCATTCAACGCCATTTCCGGCAGTCCACTGGATGCCGCTGACGCTTCGTCAGTCCCAGCGTAAACCAGATTTCTGGACATGATGCCGCGCCACTCTTTCACTCGGCGCTGCATGGTTCTCAACTGTGTCCGGGTGAACCGGTCCGGATGTTCCGATTGCAACCTGGCCATCAACGCCTTGCCCGTGGCATCCGGTTCGGCCTGCAACCACACCAGCACGTCGCCCCAAACACCCTCGAAGGGATCTTTCCGGGTTCGCCAGTGCCGCGGATCTCTTACTTTCACCGCGTGAGTAGGCCGGACCTCACCTTGGCGCCACAGCCTCGGCAATTTGGCGAGGAAATATTCGAGGCTTTCACCCGTTGGCGTTTCCCGCACTTCTGGAGAAGTCGCCGCCACTAGGGCCGACTGGGCTTCACGGATGGTATGCAGCAACAACACCGGGTCCAACCTGGCCCGGTACTCCTTCAGCGCGTTTTTCATTTCATCGCCGGTTGCGTCGTGCTGGATCAGCCGGTCGCAGGGTGTGGTGGGCTGACTGTAATGCTTGACGGTGGTGGCGCCGTCCCGGGTCTTGTCGATCAGCTTGAAGGAGGGCTGGAAGAAGTTCACGTACAGACGCAACGCCTCGTAAAGGTGCGCCATGGTCTGTCCGGCGACTTGGCCCGAGTAACGGTCGTGACCGACGAAGCGCCGTACCACGGAGCCATTCTTCTGTTCGATCCAGGCCTGGTCGTTGCTGCGGTACGCCCGGGAACGGGTGAACTCGATGCCATGGTCGGCGCAGTGCGTGATCAGCGTCTCGTTGATGAACGCGCCGTCGTTATCCAAGTCAATACCCCGAATGAGGAAGGGCAACCGCTGCCCAATGTTTCTCAGCCCCGCGACCACCAGGGACTGCTCCCTGGCCAGGAGGGGAACGGCTTCGGTCCAGCCGGTACAGATGTCGGTGGCTACCAAGCTTCGGTGGCTACCAAGCTGTGGATAAATGACCCAGATAAGGGACCGCCACAGTGGGCTACCAAGTCGATTTCCAGAAACCCCGGCGGCGGCCGGTCCCAGTCATTGTAGGTACGTACCGGAATTCGTTTGCCCATCGACTGCCTCCGCCGGCGTCTGCGCCGGCTGCCCGCAGTGGGACGGATGGGTTTCAGGAGACGGTCGAGAGTGGCTGCGCTGGCGGCCAGCAGCCGACCTCGTACCTCGGGGTCGAGATCGAGGTGGCCATGACGCTCCATGGACTCCACCAAGTGAGGTAGCGCCGCCTTAAGGCGCTTCCCGCAGATCCGGTCAGCAGCTTCCCAGATCACGATCACCGCTTCTCTAACGGCCTCATCGTAGATGCGCCGGCCTCGCACGGAATGAGTTGTGCCTTCATCGTCGACAAGTTTCCCAAGCAACCTGATGCCATGCTTGCGAACCTGATGCCATGCTTGCGATGGTGGCCGGTCACCGCGATGAACTCGTCGAGAATCCGGCTCTTGTCCTTCTTGGAAGAGCTCCGGTAGCGGTCCCGGATCGTCGCCAGCAATTCCTGTTTTGCCATCTTGCTGATGCCTCCTCCCACGCGATCGCCTCCCCGATTTTGGGTAACATTTTAATTGAGGCAATCTCTTGCGTTGGGTAACGGTTTTATTGAGGCAATGCAATGGCCGGGATGAGTGTAAGGTCAGCGCGCAAGTGGCAGTGTAAGGTGGACCCCACTAGCTGGACAGAATCGGGGTGGAATTAAGCGAGAGTCCCGCCGCTGCCGGATCGATTACCAACACTGGCTCCCTTGACCCCTTCCTACCGGATTTCCTATCGCCCACTACTTCCCGGTGTCCGAAGAACACCTCGGCCGGTGTCCGGTAGCCCAAGGCCTGATGGGGCCTCTGGTTATTGTAGAACCGGAGGTAGGCCCCAAGCTCCTTCCTGGCTTCAGCAGCGTTGGCGTAGGCTTTCAGGTAGACCTCCTCGTACTTCACCGTCCGCCACAACCGCTCCACGAAGATGTTGTCGGTGTATCGCCCCTTCCCGTCCATGCT
This sequence comes from Dehalococcoidia bacterium, assembly GCA_965226875.1. Lineage (GTDB taxonomy): Bacteria > Chloroflexota > Dehalococcoidia > Lucifugimonadales > UBA3495 > VXOI01. The sequence continues at coordinate 1,764,888 of OZ245439.1, forward strand.
GATCTTCACCCCATGATCCCGCAGAACTTGGGTGAATTCCAGGCTGGTGAATTGGCTCCCTTGGTCGGTGTTGAAGACCTCCGGCCGGCCTTGCCCCAGCGCCTCCTTCAAGGCATCGACGCAGAAGTCGGCCTCCAGAGCCTGCCCTCGACCACGATCGGGGGGTGTTGGACAACCGCCAGGCCACCACATACCGGCTGTGCCAGTCCATGATGACCACCAGGTAGAGGAATCCCCGGGCCATGGGCAAGTAGGTGATGTCGGCGGCCCACGCCTGGTTGGGCCGGGTAACTCTGATCTTTTCCAACAGGTAGGGATAGACCCGGTGCTCCGGCGCCGGTCGGCTGGTGCGGGGACTCCGGTAGATGGCCCTCAACCCCATGACTCTCATCAGCCGCTGCACCCGCTTCCGGCTTACCGGTATGCCCTCCCGCGCCAGCCAGACCTTCATGCGCCTCGACCCGTAGAAGGGTGTATCCAGGTACTGCCGGTCCATGGCTTGCATCAAGGCCGGGTTCTCGCCGGAGGCTTCTCTGGGTCGATAATACAGGCTGGAACGGGCCACTCCCAGCAGGGCGCACTGCCGTGCTGTCGACAACGATGGGTGTTCCCGATCCACCATCCGCCGCCGCTGGGCCAGGCTCATGGACCGGACCTCTCCGACAAGAAATCCCGCTCCACCTTCAGCTGTCCGATTTCCTGGTACAGCCGGGCGATCAGCGCGGCGTCGTTACTGGCCTTCTGCTCTTGCCCGTTGCTGAACACGCCGGCGGCTCCCGCGGTCAGGGCTTTCTTCCAGGCCTGAATCTGGCTGGGGTGGACCTGGTACCTGGCCGCCAGTTGGGCCACCGTCTCCTCCCCCTTCACCGCCTCCAGGGCCACCTTGGCCTTGAAAGCCGGACTGTGCTTTCTCCGTCCTTGGGACATTTCCCACTCCTCCTTGGCAGCAACCGCTGCCCTTAGTTTAGGAGCAGGACTCTCGCTTAGCTACCTGTCCAGTTTCCCGGGTCCACCTCATTGTGGCCCGTTGCCGTCGGAGACCGGGCAAGAGCGCTGGTGGCGGACCCGGACTGATCCCTTCGAGGGTGTGTGGGAAGAGGAGATCCTGCCCCTGCTGGAGGGCGGGGCCGCCGGCAGGCTCAGGGCAACGACAACTATCGAATCGCTGGAGGAGCGGTACCCCGGCCGCTTCAGTGCCTCGCAGCTGCGCACCCTGCAACGACGATTACAGGACTGGCGAGCTCTCAACGGTCCGGAGCAGGAGGTCTACTTCCCCTCTGGCTGAACAAGTTGATGCGTGTTCCACCCGGTGGGTGGGCTCATCCCGCCGCCGGGCAAAGCCGTGGGCCCGCTTCTTGCGTTCCTTCTTGGGGCGGGCCGGCCGGTTGGCTTTGACCCACGATGGTGGTTTCCGCTCCTTCAGTCCGGTATCCGGCGGCTTCTGTTGGCCTTCCAACTCTGCGATCCGGGCTTCCTGAGCCTCGATTATGCTGATGAGTTGACCGGTTAGCTCAATCAACGCCTCCCGGGAAGCCCCGGCTAAATTCACAGGCAGTTTCATGCTTGTAGTCTATTTGGCTCACTAGATTTAGGCCAGTCTGAACAGTTACTTTGGGCCGAACCTGTTCAGCGCGGGGTCTGTTGTTCATTAGCATGACTCCCGCGGCCAAGCGGTCGTTCTTTTCTTTAGTTGCCGTCTTAACCTGGAAAAACTGAGAACTCTAGTGGTAAGTCGTTCAGGTCCAGTTCAGTTCGTGTTGTTTCCAAATTGCCTTTTTCTACTAGCAATATGGACATACAGACTTGGGAGTAGCGCGTACCCGCCATCTTCGAGACCTCATGGAAATAGCCGGTGCCTCTCAAAGCTCGCGGGCGGGGGGCCAGGTTTAATAAGCAGTTGACCACCTCATCGGCGTCGCTCACCACATAGGGCACTATCCCTTCCTGGTCCTGCGCGTCGAATTGGATTCGATAGTGAGAATCTTGGAGACCTCCTTGGCTTTCAATATCCTTTAACAAGCGCATATCTGCCAAAACGAACCTGCTGGACACCCGGTACATTTCCTCCCATACTTCTTGGTATCTAGGTTCGATAACCAGGACGCTAGTGCAGTGGACCAAGTCGAAGGCCCCGTCATCGAAAGGAATTGTCACCCCATCGGCGACCTCAAATCGGGCTTCCTGATAGGTCTGGCGGGCCAGGTCGATGGCTGGCTTGGCTATGTCTATTCCAGTATAGTCAACGGTTGGTTCCAGGGTGCGCATGATGTTGAAGAATCCGCCGGAGGCACACCCCACATCTAGCACTTTAATCCCCGGAAACAAAACTCTAGGCAAAAAAACTCGCTCCGATGGATAAAGGTCGGACACTTCATGCCGGTGTTTGGAGTAATATTCGATGGCGCTCGGCTGGGACCATGCCTTAGCATATTCCAAAGTGCACCTTCTGCTGTTCAAGAGTTAGCCGGCATCCAACGCCCGCTGATTTCCCGTGGCGGCGGCGACAGCGTTAACTTGGAGCCTTCCCGGGATCCAGAGTCTCTGCCGCGAAAATTCTTTCGGCTGTTTGGAGGTCTTCCAAAGTATCAATCTCCGCCCACTTATTGGGTGCGGCACAAAGAATAGCCAAGCGCAGGGAGCCTTGAGAAATCAGGTCGGCGAAGACCGCCTCATAATATTGGTCGTACCGCTGCTGCGCCACATGGGATTCCAGCCGGGGAACTATCTTGTACTGTAAAACCTCTTGGGAGAATTTATAAATATTTACTGTCTTGAAGACGGACGCGTAGTCGAAAGCATCCCCTTGGTGCGCTTTTAGGACCATCCTGCCAGCCCAAGGGCTATTGGCCTGGATAACCGTTCCATCCATGTAAGGCTGAAATCTTTCGACGATAGCAACGTCCCGTTCAGGAGCTTGAGCTAGTCTCTGTAACAACTCGGGATCGAAAACCAGATCCCCTTCCAGCAAGAGCACCTGGCTATCTAGGTGTTGTCGTGCAAGCCACAGGGAGTAGATGTTGTTAGTGCAGTCATAGAAATGATTCTGAACGTAGTGTATGTTCATGCCACCGTACCTAGTCCCGTACCTGTCAGACACTAATTCTGAAAGATAACCCACCACTAGGATTACGTCTCGGACACCTACCGTCAACAATGCCTCTAACTGATGCTCCAGGATGGGTTTAGAATTGACCGGGACCAGACATTTTGGGAGGGACGAAGTGATGGGGCGCAACCGGGTGCCCATGCCCGCAGCAAGAATTATTGCCTTCATTCCCTACCCCGCCTGGTGGAATCTGGATGTCTGGGAGTCTGGATGTCCTAGAGATGGTCCGGCATCTAGTCCTTGCAGGGCAGCTACCAGAGCCGCATTTTCCGCTTTAGTGCGGGAAGCAATTCGTATGTAAGAGTCCTCCAGCCCCTCCTTCTCACTGCAATTGTTGACCAGGATATTGTACTGCTCGAATAGAGCTGAAGTTAATTCCTCTCCGGTCAAGCCGTAGAGGACCCGGCACAAGACAAAGTTGCCTTGGGTCGGGAAGGGATAAAGGTAGGGCACTCCGCGAAGTTGTTGAAACAGCCGCTGGGTCGCTTCCCGTACCCTTAAGCACGAAACCGTGAACTCCTCTAGGTACTCTCCGTAATGGCGTAGGAAGAACTGGGCTAAAGAATTGATGTTCCAGATAGGAAGGTCCTGTCGCAGCTGCTTGACGCGCTCATTGTCCCCGGAGACAGCATACCCTAAACGAAGCCCCGGGATTCCGTAATTCTTGGACAGGCTCTTCAGCACGACCAAGTTCGGAAATTCGAATACCAAGTTCGACGCTGCTTGGTCCGATTCCGTGGTTACGAACTCAATAAATGAGTCATCCACCAGCACCAGGTCTAGGTCCCTGAGGTCTTCCAGCAAAAAGGCAAGGTCAGATTTGGAGATAAGGGACCCGGTAGGGTTGTTGGGCCGGATGAGTACAGCCGCATTGGACCCCGTTTTTCTCACGTGCCGTACAAACGCTTCCGGGTCAAGTTTGAATTCGCCGTCAAGTTTGAATTCGCCGCGAAGGCGGAAGGGGTTGACTTTCCTGCCCAAGGTCTTGGCTCGGTTGGTAAACTCATTGAATGTAGGCACAGGGATAGCCAGGTTCTGGACGAATCGATTGACCAAAACGTCTATCAATTCACTGGCGCCGTTTCCGACCACCACCTCGTTCTCAGTTAATCCCAAGGGGTCCGCCAGCAATGATGATATATACCAGTTGGTCGACGGATAAGCCTTGACCAATTCGGTCAAATGTACCCCCAAGTCCTCCAAGAGAGTCTCTGGGGGGAAAAAGGGGTTGGACATATAACAAAAATCTTTGACTTCAAAGTCCCAAAATCCGCCGTACAAAGAGCTCAAATATTCTACGGTCTGGTCGGGCATGAGTTCCTCCAACAGGACATGAAACACGAGCCCTGGCGCCCTAAACGAGTCTCGGAAATCCAGAAGGCCCCCAGTGGGCTATGGAAATGAGCGGGGATAGCTAGGTAGGAACGGCCTGATGACGCTTCGGGAGCGAACCGAACCGTCTGAAATGCTCATAACGAAGGTTGAACCGGAAACTTACTCCATGAAACGCCATACAAATGTCCAGAGATGCCGATTCCCAAGACAAAAAGGGCAACGGCCAGATGGCAAGCGTCTATTCACCTATATCAATACCTTAATTGACTGGAAGTGTCACCCTTTTATTTTGTCTAGCTTTTGTGCAAAGCCCAGCTTAGAGGGTGTGTGCAAAGTTCCCTCTCCCCGCGGGAGAGGGCTAGAGCCTGCCCCGGACTTGATCCGGGGGTGAGGGCCGTACCCCAACGGTCCAGGCATGGGTAACTTGGCTATGGGAAGCATTTCCCCTCATCCTAACCTTCTCCCCAAGGGAGAAGGGACTTCTAACACACCCTCTTAGCGAATTCACTCCGGCGACAAAACGCAGAGCCGTCCTGAAGCGGTTGATGGGTTTGTGTTATAGACGTAACTTTCGCCTTTAGCCAGCTTCTCCTGGTAGAGCACTTCTTCGTGATCGCCATATTTGATAATCAACGCGTACCAGTCGCCACGAGGCACATCAATAATCGCGTAACCCTGCTCGTTAGTTTGGTAACTACCCAGTCCAGCGACCATGACCTCTGCACTGGAGACCGGTTGACCGGAATGGTCAAGAACCCGGACCCGGCTGTCGCCCGATTCGGGGATGGGGCTCGACTGACTGAGCCGGCTGGGCGCGGGGAGCGGACTTTCCGGAACCAATTCCAGGATATCCTTCTCATACCCTGTCTTTTTAGGAGTCATCCAATCGGCGCCATACTTGCACCGCAGGTATTCTTCCGGCGGGTCTGGCACAAGGAATTTCTCGCCTATGAAGTCAATCTCTTTCAGTTGAGTGACAAGTGTGACAGGGATTCGTACTCCAGGGTACTGAATTATGCAGTCGTCAACGATCCGGTGGCAAATCCAGTCGGTCCTAATGTAAGACTTCATCATCGCCACACTTATGTAGTGGTCGTTGGGTTCCACTTTAGCGAAATACCCGTTGTCCCTGAAGGCAGCCACAACCCGGTCTATTGAATTCTCGGTGAGCCCATGAAGTCCGATGACCGAGCTCAAATCCAAGTCATCATCCCACGGGATGAATCCGTTGTCCCTAATTACGCCGAGACATGTGCCCTGCCGAAGGAAAAAAACCACTCCCAGGTGGTCCAGGATCTGCTTGGCTTCCTTCAGCATCCTTGCGGCGGCGGCTGGGTCCATCGGCTGCAAGACTGAATACGACCTCTCCAAGGCCGCCTCATCGGCTCCATTGCTCAGGGCCATCTTCTCTCCTTACCCTGACTCAAACGCTTGGGTCAGACGACACTCTATATCATAGCAGATGTTCTTGCAAATGCTAAGCCCGGTCGTAACTGAGTCGATTGCGAAATTAAAATTCCCGCCTACAGGCGTAGCTGATGGCGGATTTCAAATGTATGATTACGTATTGCGCAGTCAGGCGTATCTTCTAGCAATGAGCACCATTTACGATGGGTCTGGCGAGTTCGCTAACGGAATCTGAGTCTGAAGGTTGTGGCATTCCTAGCGGTTTCTTGGCAACTAGGCGAGATGTATGCGGAATTTGAACGGGCAGCGGCTTCAGCAGCGGTGTCAGGGATACTGGTCATTTTGGAGACAGAGAGAGACCCCGGCGTGTTTTCCGGGGCCTCTCTGTATCACGGGATAGCTAAAACGACCTGTGTGCTGGCAGTAGAGTTCAGTCCGTGGCTATGGAAAGCCCAGGCAACGCCTCGTCGATGTAGTCGGCCCGCGACCACACATCCCGTCTTCTGGGAAAATCAAACCTGGACCCCTGGTGGAAACCGAAGGCTCCCCGGCCCAAGTAGACGGGACCGCCGCTGTCGCCCCCGATGCTCCTGACCCTGTCGAACTGCGCGAGATTACAGACATCATCCGCACATACCGACACCTTGTGGACCTGCTGGCAGTCCTTGTGACTCCTTGCCCCGTTTCGGCAGAGCCACTGATTCTCCATGGGGGTCTCCACCCGCTCAATGGGTCGCTGAGTGACTTCCACTTCTGTGGAGGATCCCGCGTAGAAGTCGTTTCCCATAGTGTCAGGTCCCGTGTGCCATTGGAAATCGCCGTAGTCTCCGATGTGCTCGTCCTCGTGGTCGAGTTCGTCGCCGTCATCGTACAAGTCTTCGTCGCCGTGTACGTCCTCACAATGCCCGGCGGTCGCCACTCCCCGTGTACCCGATGAGTCTATGACACCGAAGCCGGAGGTGCATTGTATGCCGTCATGGTGGTGCTTCAAGATTTCTCCGCCCATGTGCTTGGAGTCGCTATCGACGAAAGTTACTTGATGCCCTACGACGGATACAGACACGGACATCATGTCGATAAGGCCCTGGCTAGTCGCGTCCCTGACGGCATCCTCAGCGGCGACTCTCAGGCTGTCCGATGTAGGGTCGGTGGGTGCGCCTCCTGTTTGGGCGATAATGTCGATTTGCATGGTATCGTGGTCGAAGGAAGAACCCGCGCCCAGCACGCCCTTCGTCCTGTACACTGAGTAGTGTGCGGCCATAGTAGCGGCCTGAATCTCCTGCTCGGTGTAGCCCATGTTTGTCTCTGTGGTCACCGTTACAGCAGGGAAGTCGGTCTCGAAGGTGTCCACGAGAGTCTGGGCAGAGTCTGGGATCTCGCCCGAGAAGGATACTGACGCCGAATCATCACCCGTTATCTTCGCCGTCGCCACCTCCCCGAGGCTGGATACCCTGATCTCAGAAACCGTCCGAGCGAAATCGTCGTTCCAACCATACCTGGTCACGGCCTCCTGTAGGGTAATGCCCACCTCATCGGCGATGGTCTGTAGGTCTTCCAGCTCGGCGCCCTCATTTGTACTGGTGTCCAATGTCAAAGAAAATGCTGTGGCCGCGAACATGGCTATTATGACCGCCATTGCCATAAGTAACCGGATGTGTACTGTTTTCTTCATATCGCTCCTCAACTGGATAGGATGGGCACAGTCTAGTGGTGAGGAATGAAGGCCGTCTACATTGTGCAGACAATCACTTTATTGTTTACGATAGTAGGCCACCACCGTTGGACTGATGACCGGTAAGGCAATATGGGTTGATAGCGCGGGAGATGAGGATGTGGTGGTGAGGTAATGCGGAAGAAATAGCTGAGGCACCTGATCTAAGGGTAGCATCCAGGGTCAGACTATATACTACGCGACAATACGGCTTTGACCAAATACAAGGGTCCCTATGGAGAGACTCTTGGATGAGTATTACTCAAAAGCAGATTTGATGTCGTGATCTTCCGCCGCATCCTCTTCTATTCTGCGGTCCTGTCGTGCTTCGGGCAGAGGCAGCAATCCTCGCACCCCTGCATCTCCCTGATTTCTCTCGCGGGCGCGGACCTCCGCGGCAGACGGATGAACATATGCCTCATGCGCCGGTAGTCGTCGGTCTTGAGGCGCGCAAGGGCTGTCAGCAGCCATGCCAGCGTGGACAGGTTGGCGTGCAGACTGATCTTGCCCATCTTCAGGAGCTGGTGCTTGTCCAGCAGCCGGGAGCGCTTGGCGCTGCTGAACTATCGCTCAATGGCGCCCCGCTTGTTGTAGATCTTCCGCCAGAGCTTGGTGAACCGCGGGACTATCCCGATAATGCGCAGCAATTTGCCTTCGGGCTGTTCCGAGTGCCCGGAGTTGCAGTAGCGGGACCAGTCAACCTTGTCCTTCAGCCAGCAACCCTCGCTGGGGCAACGGAAGTGGTGGTTTCCCTTTTGGTCCGTGCCCAGGTATGCCATGGACTGGCCGCCCACGCATACCGGCCTGCCATCCTCATCGTAGGTGCCGTCGAACCGCCGCTTGCCGGTTTCCTTGTCCTTCTGGGGCCGGCGCACGGCGATGATGGGGATTATGCCCTGCTTGACCGTGTGCTGGAAGTTTGGCAGGGAGTCGTAGCCCTTGTCAGCCAGCACGAACTTGGGCTTGAGCCAAGGGTGACGCTCCAGCGTATCATCCAGGTCTTGGGCGAAATGGCTAGTCTCATTCTCGTTGGCCGGGCGGAGGGCGATGTGGAGGGGTATTCCGTAGATGGCGTCGGCAATCACGTGAGCTTTGTAGCCGAAGAACAGTTCCTTGCGGTCCTCGCCATCATTCGCCGTACTGGTCCCCGACCTTCCCTTGGGTGTGCGGTAACCCCACATGGCACTGGGGTCAGCGATGGGCTTGCTACTGTGCGTGCTGCACTTTGTCCGGTCTGAATTGTTGCAATGTCTTTTGTGCTTCTCGGTACAGTTCTCCTTGTCCAAAGCGTTGCAGTGTGGCGAGCGGTACCTGGCCCACGCTGGTATGTCCGTGGCGTCGATAGCCAGGTATTGGCCCAAGCGCGGCGCTCTCTTGGGGATGATTCCGGCCTTTTTCAGACGCCTGATTTCTCGATTGAGGTCCCTCAGTGTGAGGTTGTAGATGTCATCCAGCATTTCGGAATACGCAACGAGCTTTTTCTTGAAGCGACAATAGGCGTATTCGCTGGGGACTTCGTTGATTTGGCATGTCGCCATGATTTTCGGGCTGGCACTGAGGCGATTCAGCAGGTGGCTGTTGTAACGCTCATTCAGGAGGCACTGGAGTAGGAAGACACAAAGCTGGTCCCGTACCGGGTAGCCATGGCGTCCGCTTGTTTTGTGGCTTTTCTCCAACTCTTGGATTAGCTCGTCAGAGTGCCTCAAGAACAGGTTGACGACGAGTTCATAGAACCCGTAACCGCTCTTGGGGATTGTAGAGTCGGGATTTGGTGTATTACTATTCTGTCTTGCCACGAGGGACCCTGATTCCCTTATGGTGTTGGAAGCCGTTGGAGTTGAGACCTCCGGCGGCTTCTCTATTAACAGAGCAATTGTACCATTCCGGTCTTTGATTTGACACTGTAAAGTGTCATCAATATCCGGTTCGGACAGGTTTTGCAGTTGGGTTTTAAGTTGTTCTGGAAGTTGGTATTCGGGCTCAGGGAATGGTAACTGGCTCATCTGCTTCCGTGGATGAATGGGGTCTTACCGAGGTGGGTACCGAGGGGGTTGGCCGGGGATGGTCTTGCCGGAGAGGTCCTGAGCCAGGAGTTACCGGAAGCAGTTTGTCGGGCGTGTCGCGCTACGATCTGTTGCAGAGCCGGGCTTACGCTGGTTCCTAATGCCTTTTCGGTCTTTGCCTTGTTCGGTCTAACCTTGCCGGTGCTTTGTCCTCTGGTAGATTTTTATCATAACCACGTTTTGCAAGGAATGTCCAGCGTATGATGTCAGCATTTCGTAATTTGGCCTTTGAAGTGTTTGAGGCTGGCATCCGGAGGTCGACAAGCCGTCTGCGGACGGTTAGGCCGAATTACGGAATTCGGAATCTAGCAGCGGGCGGTTTTGGACCTTTTCGGCCCTCTGGTAGAGCCGAGGCAGGTCGATTTTTGGCCTCAGAGCTAATTTCGCAATCGTCTCTAACTGTTCAGACTGGGGCGAGTTGGGGTTGGGAGAGGATGGAGTTCAGGGCTTGGTAGTGGTTGCAGCCTCGCAAGCGCCATATGCCGAACAAGGAAGCGAGGACACTCTTGGTTTCGCTTCCCTGCTCCGAACGGGTCCCGCCACTGATCTTCCGGCTCACCACCGTTGGGCGCAGGCTGCGCTCCGCCGCGTTGTTGTCCGCGCTCACCCGGGGATCAGCGGCGAAGGCGAACAACTCCAGCAAGAAGCGTTCCACCCGTTGGCACAGCACCCTCATGGGTGCACCGCCGTCCAGGTAAGGCTTGCAGATGGACAATAGCTGCTGCTGGTATCGTTGTTGCTTTACCCGCTGGGACTGCTGCACCGTTTCCGGCAGTTGCGGGTCTGGGCCGGGATATACCTGGGCATGGTCATATACTTCCCGCACCTCCCGGGCCCATTCGGCCAGTCCCTGATGTTGAGAGTATTGCTCCTTCAGTTGGTGGATGTCCCGCAGCAGGTGGGTCCAACATCGTTGGTGCAGCCCTTGATGCACGTTGTAAGCGCCGTAGAAGTCACTGACCAGCACTCCTTCAAACTCGTCTCCTATCACTTCCTCAACCACCTCCATTCCCCGGCTGGCCCGACGGAGGAAGTAACGCACCTTGAGGAGTGCTGAAACTCCAGAGATACCCGTTGCGGCCGTCTTCCCGCCAGCCCGTCTCGTCCCCGTACACCACCGGACTGGCTAGGATCTCCTGGCGCAACCCGGCGTATTCCTCCTGGCCCCGCTCTGCTGCGCCATGGGTCAACGCCGCCAGTTCACCCACGCTCAAGCGCAGTCCGTAGCGCCACTTCAGGTAGCGCTGGATCACTCCGAAGGGAAGCCGGCATTCCTCCCGGAGCACGTTTACTTCACTCTACACTGAGATGCCCATCCGTTGCCTCCCCACGGTCAGGGCGCCCCAATCCGGTTCGGGGGCCCATCGCTGGCCGCACTTTGAGCAGGTGCGTTCCAACACCACGTGCTCAGTTACCCGCGCCCGCACCCGGGGTATGGATATAATCTGGCGGCGCCCCCTCACCCTCCCGCCCTGCAGCTGACAGGGGTATGTATGGGCTGAAATTGGTCTGAGAACTTGGAAAACGCACGGGATTCTGGCATCTTGGTTGCTGCTACAAAACCGGATGCCGGAGGTCTCCCATGCACCTTCCAAGGGAATGCTACCAGATGAAGCAGGTTCATTGAAACGCATTTGACCCACCTCAGCGGGCCACAATGGACCGGGTTGGTCTTGTGGGTGTGCGGGACTATTCAGGCTGGGAGTTCCTGTCAGAATGCCGTCGCCACCGCCCTATCGACCAGGGGCAACTGGAACAGCATAAGGCAGTACCTCCGGGAATGGTTGTTTGACGGGAGCCACCGGGCACGTCCCTGCAAAGACCGAACTGGACGTGAGCCTCTGCTTCGCGCCGTTGCTGCGATGGGTCCTTGTGTAGTGGCGTTCCGATAGGCTGGCATTGGCGATTGACCCGACGTTGAAAGAAACGGATACCACCGCCATAGTCATCAGCGTGGTCTACCGGAGTTGCGCGATTCCCGTGGCCTGGCGCATCCTGCGTGCCAACAAACCTGGGGCCTGGATGGACCCGATAGTCGAACTGCTCCAGGCGCTGGCCCCGGCGGTGCCGCAGGACATGAGCGTGATTGTGCTGTGTGACCGGGGCTGACCAGTCCGAAACTGTGGCGCCAGATATGCGCTCAAGGCTGGCATCCATACATTATGTATCCGAAAAACGTCACCTTCTGCGTCGATGGCGGTCGCCGCCTTCCCGCGCGACCTTCGTTCCCCGGCCGGATACCGGGTGGATTGGGATCGGGACGGCGTTCAGCAAGGCAGGTGTTAAGCGTCAACTACTTTTGGCGGCCTGTTGCCTCACCAGAGAATGTTACCGAAACTATAGCACTAGGGAGTGTCGTCATATTCACCGTCATTCCCGCGAAAGCGGGAATCCAAAGGCCATTGGCAGCAATCCCGTAATTGCCAGCTACCGGATTCTGGGTTCCCGCTTTCGCGGGAATGACGGAAACAGACGCTTGGAGACCGATATTCTTAAATTGACGACACTCCCTAGGGATCTGCTCCATTCAACGCCATTTCCGGCAGTCCACTGGATGCCGCTGACGCTTCGTCAGTCCCAGCGTAAACCAGATTTCTGGACATGATGCCGCGCCACTCTTTCACTCGGCGCTGCATGGTTCTCAACTGTGTCCGGGTGAACCGGTCCGGATGTTCCGATTGCAACCTGGCCATCAACGCCTTGCCCGTGGCATCCGGTTCGGCCTGCAACCACACCAGCACGTCGCCCCAAACACCCTCGAAGGGATCTTTCCGGGTTCGCCAGTGCCGCGGATCTCTTACTTTCACCGCGTGAGTAGGCCGGACCTCACCTTGGCGCCACAGCCTCGGCAATTTGGCGAGGAAATATTCGAGGCTTTCACCCGTTGGCGTTTCCCGCACTTCTGGAGAAGTCGCCGCCACTAGGGCCGACTGGGCTTCACGGATGGTATGCAGCAACAACACCGGGTCCAACCTGGCCCGGTACTCCTTCAGCGCGTTTTTCATTTCATCGCCGGTTGCGTCGTGCTGGATCAGCCGGTCGCAGGGTGTGGTGGGCTGACTGTAATGCTTGACGGTGGTGGCGCCGTCCCGGGTCTTGTCGATCAGCTTGAAGGAGGGCTGGAAGAAGTTCACGTACAGACGCAACGCCTCGTAAAGGTGCGCCATGGTCTGTCCGGCGACTTGGCCCGAGTAACGGTCGTGACCGACGAAGCGCCGTACCACGGAGCCATTCTTCTGTTCGATCCAGGCCTGGTCGTTGCTGCGGTACGCCCGGGAACGGGTGAACTCGATGCCATGGTCGGCGCAGTGCGTGATCAGCGTCTCGTTGATGAACGCGCCGTCGTTATCCAAGTCAATACCCCGAATGAGGAAGGGCAACCGCTGCCCAATGTTTCTCAGCCCCGCGACCACCAGGGACTGCTCCCTGGCCAGGAGGGGAACGGCTTCGGTCCAGCCGGTACAGATGTCGGTGGCTACCAAGCTTCGGTGGCTACCAAGCTGTGGATAAATGACCCAGATAAGGGACCGCCACAGTGGGCTACCAAGTCGATTTCCAGAAACCCCGGCGGCGGCCGGTCCCAGTCATTGTAGGTACGTACCGGAATTCGTTTGCCCATCGACTGCCTCCGCCGGCGTCTGCGCCGGCTGCCCGCAGTGGGACGGATGGGTTTCAGGAGACGGTCGAGAGTGGCTGCGCTGGCGGCCAGCAGCCGACCTCGTACCTCGGGGTCGAGATCGAGGTGGCCATGACGCTCCATGGACTCCACCAAGTGAGGTAGCGCCGCCTTAAGGCGCTTCCCGCAGATCCGGTCAGCAGCTTCCCAGATCACGATCACCGCTTCTCTAACGGCCTCATCGTAGATGCGCCGGCCTCGCACGGAATGAGTTGTGCCTTCATCGTCGACAAGTTTCCCAAGCAACCTGATGCCATGCTTGCGAACCTGATGCCATGCTTGCGATGGTGGCCGGTCACCGCGATGAACTCGTCGAGAATCCGGCTCTTGTCCTTCTTGGAAGAGCTCCGGTAGCGGTCCCGGATCGTCGCCAGCAATTCCTGTTTTGCCATCTTGCTGATGCCTCCTCCCACGCGATCGCCTCCCCGATTTTGGGTAACATTTTAATTGAGGCAATCTCTTGCGTTGGGTAACGGTTTTATTGAGGCAATGCGCCGCCAAGACTAATTGTCGTTGATCACCCTATCAAGGTAGTCGCCAATGTCCCGGTAGTAGAGGGTGGCTCTTTCCGATTCCTTTGGTCTCTTTACCATGAGGAAGAAACCGACCCCCGCCTTGCTGCTTACGCCGAAGATGCCACCCCCTTCCTTTTTTCTTCGTTCCCCGGAGGTGTTGGCGTCGCCTCTCAAGTTGTAGCAGTAGATTTCGTTGAACTCTTCTACTACTGCTTTGCGAAAACCATCGAACGAGTTGGAGTCAATGAATCCCCCGTTAGTGACGAAAGCGACAATTCCTCCATTCTCGCTTTCTTGTATCCGGTTTGAAGCTAGACGGATAGCCTTCACGTATGGGTCATACAGTGCAGACAGGTGTGCTGCGTTTGACTTCTTGGCATATGTTTCTTTGACTTTCCCGTCTATGCTCGGATAGATACGGTTATTGGTCGCCGACCAAGGTGGGTTCCCTAAGATGACTCTGATGTCGAGTCCCTTCTGTCGTTCAATCCGTTCGTTGTTGTGTGGGAACAGCACCTTATCCATGGGGTCACCTTCCTCGTAAGCTCGACTTTACGCAAAATCCAGGAAAAGTAATGGATGACATCACCTTTGTGCGTAGCCACTGGTGGTTGGTGTCGGAGGGTTTTTCACTATCGACCGCCAACTCCGATGTACAGAAACTCCCCGCCACTCTGTACCATCGTATTGCAGATTCCCTCGCTTATGCCGCTTAAAATGCGTAAAGTCCAGGTAAGACTGGAAGGTGTCAGTCAAGATGATCCCGTCGAAGGGATGATACTCCTCTGCATCCACTAGGTCGTGATAAGTGGACTCTATGTTGATGGCTGCGACGTAGTAGGCCAGGAGCATGATGTCGTTGGCGTGTAGCTCCTGCCCGTACTTCCTCGGCAGGTCTTCGGGGCGAATCAGGCCGCTACGCAGGAGGCGGGTTATGAAGGTGCCGGTGCCTACGAACGGGTCAAGGACGTGTACTCCATCGTCGCTCAAGGACGCCCCGAACTTCTCTTTCAGGAGGTCCTCGACGCTACGGACTATGTACTCGACGACTTCCACAGGGGTGTATACGATACCGAGCTTTGAGGCGGTGTCTGGCAAGGCGAGCTTGAAGAACCTTTGGTAGAATTCCGCTATGATCCTTTGCTTGCTGGCAGCGTCTGTAACCCCTCGTACACAGACACGGATGTCCCGGTAGAAGCTCTCCAGCCCCTCAGTCTCCTTTTCCAGTCCTCTTTCTTGCAGGCTCTTGAGAGTCCCCTCCATTGCTTGGGAGACTGGGTTGCTCTGGGCGAATGCGTAGTCCTCGAATAGGGCGTCGAAGACGGGCTTGGTAACCAGATGTTGAGACAACATCCCGATAACGTCGTCCTCAGTGATCCCGTCGTTCAGGCTTTGCCTGATTCCAGTGAGAAAGACGTCGAAGATTGTGCGAATGTCGCTATCTGGTCTGTTCAACAGAGATTGTATCCGGGATTCGTGGCGCTCCGCTATGTCTCTGACATCGGTAGCCCATTTCTCCCAGTAGCCCGGGTCGGCATACTTGTTGACGATCCTTGCAAGTATCGCGTCCCTGAGTTCTACCGATCCGGCGATAATCAGGAGGAGAGTCCCCTGAATCTCGGTGACGTCTGGATATTCCTCACCACCATCTACGGGGCCAATGCCTCCTAGACCATATTGGTCGGGCCATTCCGTACCCGGATTCGGCTTGACCAGAGCCAACTGGTTAATCTGGGCCTCGAACCTGTCGTCGTGGGCGCTGATGGCGTTAATCACTTGCCAGACCGCCTTGTAGGCGCTGCTCCTCAACGTGTCTTCTGCCGAAGCGTTGGGAGCTTGAGCGATGGGAAGGATGATGTACCCGAACTCCTTACCCTCCGCCTTCCTCATCACCCTCCCCACTGCCTGAACGACGTCGATTTCAGACCTGCGGGGATGCAGGAACAGCACCGCGTCCAGTGCAGGGACGTCTATGCCTTCGGTGAGACACCTGGCGTTTGTGAGGATGCTACAGGCCCCAGGGTCCGGCTCGCGCCTGAGCCAAGATAGGTGGTTGGCTCGCTCCAGAGCGTTCTGGGTGCCGTCTACGTGATGCACTTGGCACCGGAGAGGATTTTGCGCATTCTCGCCTGCCGCAGCGATGCAACTCTCCACAATCTTGGGAAAGTGTTCCTCGAAGAGTTCAGATTCTTTGATCCTGTTACTGAAAGCTACTGCCCGTCTCGCAGGTAGTGGGTCCGTACCGAAATCGAACCCGGAGGCTCCTCTCTTCCCCAGGCCATTCCAGCAACCCACCATGCTGGCCGCGTTGGATATGTTGATGGGACTGGACTTGTCGGATAGGTGTTCATCCAGGTCAATTCCAACCTGTTCCATGTCTACGTTGAAGATGACGACCTTGTAGGGAGAGAGAATCCCCAGTTCACTGGCCTGCCCGAACCCTAGCCGGTGAAATTCAGACCCGTACTTGGTCTGGTCGTCCATAGAAGCGATGGTGAGAAGATTCTCGTTGGCCCTTCGCTTGGCCCGATCACCGTATATTCGGGGCGTGGCGGTCATGTAGAGTCGCTTGTGTGCGGATATAAACCCGTTGTCATGGACTCGCTGAAAATTGGACTCTGAAGCTCCAACGAGGCTGACCCCGGTCGTTCGGTGGGCTTCGTCACAAATGATGAGATCGATTTGGGGGAGTCCGGCCTTCTGGGCGTCCGCAATCACATCGAGGGACTGGTATGTTGAAAATATGACCGTCATCGCACTAGACCGGTCGGTGATCTCCAACCGCGCCTTGAGCTTGGCAGAGTCGGTGGTGGCCTGAGGTGGACCCGGGAAACTGGACAGGTAGCTAAGCGAGAGTCCTGCTCCTAAACTAAGGGCAGCGGTTGCTGCCAAGGAGGAGTGGGAAATGTCCCAAGGACGGAGAAAGCACAGTCCGGCTTTCAAGGCCAAGGTGGCCCTGGAGGCGGTGAAGGGGGAGGAGACGGTGGCCCAACTGGCGGCCAGGTACCAGGTCCACCCCAGCCAGATTCAGGCCTGGAAGAAAGCCCTGACCGCGGGAGCCGCCGGCGTGTTCAGCAACGGGCAAGAGCAGAAGGCCAGTAACGACGCCGCGCTGATCGCCCGGCTGTACCAGGAAATCGGACAGCTGAAGGTGGAGCGGGATTTCTTGTCGGAGAGGTCCGGTCCATGAGCCTGGCCCAGCGGCGGCGGATGGTGGATCGGGAACACCCATCGTTGTCGACAGCACGGCAGTGCGCCCTGCTGGGAGTGGCCCGTTCCAGCCTGTATTATCGACCCAGAGAAGCCTCCGGCGAGAACCCGGCCTTGATGCAAGCCATGGACCGGCAGTACCTGGATACACCCTTCTACGGGTCGAGGCGCATGAAGGTCTGGCTGGCGCGGGAGGGCATACCGGTAAGCCGGAAGCGGGTGCAGCGGCTGATGAGAGTCATGGGGTTGAGGGCCATCTACCGGAGTCCCCGCACCAGCCGACCGGCGCCGGAGCACCGGGTCTATCCCTACCTGTTGGAAAAGATCAGAGTTACCCGGCCCAACCAGGCGTGGGCCGCCGACATCACCTACTTGCCCATGGCCCGGGGATTCCTCTACCTGGTGGTCATCATGGACTGGCACAGCCGGTATGTGGTGGCCTGGCGGTTGTCCAACACCCCCCGATCGTGGTCGAGGGCAGGCTCTGGAGGCCGACTTCTGCGTCGATGCCTTGAAGGAGGCGCTGGGGCAAGGCCGGCCGGAGGTCTTCAACACCGACCAGGGCAGCCAATTCACCAGCCTGGAATTCACCCAAGTTCTGCGGGATCATGGGGTGAAGATCAGCATGGACGGGAAGGGGCGATACACCGACAACATCTTCGTGGAGCGGTTGTGGCGGACGGTGAAGTACGAGGAGGTCTACCTGAAAGCCTACGCCAACGCTGCTGAAGCCAGGAAGGAGCTTGGGGCCTACCTCCGGTTCTACAATAACCAGAGGCCCCATCAGGCCTTGGGCTACCGGACACCGGCCGAGGTGTTCTTCGGACACCGGGAAGTAGTGGGCGATAGGAAATCCGGTAGGAAGGGGTCAAGGGAGCCAGTGTTGGTAATCGATCCGGCAGCGGCGGGACTCTCGCTTAATTCCACCCCGATTCTGTCCAGCTAGTGGGGTCCACCTTAGCCGGATAGGCTAGGTCGTAGTGCGCTATGTCCTTATAGTCTCCTGCTTTCTTCCCTGCCTGGGTGTCTGAGCAAACTGCGAACAGTTTGAGGGGAACGTCTGCATCGTTTGCCCAATCCAGGAGGGATTGGGAGAGAAGAGAGATCGAGGGAGTGAGGAAAAGGACGATCTTGCCTAGGGGGTGTCGTCAATTTAAGAATATCGGTCTCCAAGCGTCTGTTTCCGTCATTCCCGCGAAAGCGGGAATCCAGAATCCGGTAGCTGGCAAATACGCATTTGCTGCCAATGGCCTTTGGATTCCCGCTTTTGCGGGAATGACGGTGAATATGACGACACTCCCTAGCCCTGCCTGCCTTTCGGATATCCACAGCGCGGTAAAGGTCTTCCCTGTGCCGCAGGCCATGATCAGCTTTCCTCGGTCACGGGTCTCGAAACCTTCCATGACGTCGTCTATTGCCGATTCTTGATATCCTCGTGCGGTCTTGGTTTGTCGCTGGCTTACATCGGCAGGCTGGTCCAGATCGAAGGTCTGCCAGTCTACGGAGGAATTTTCGAAGACTTCAGGTCCCCACCTGGAAATAGGTTTGTCCCTGTTCTTGAGAGCATTCTCTATGTTGGTGCCCCACTTCTCAGTTGTTGAAACAATGATCCCACTGCTGAAGGTCGTCTCCCCGCAAGCCGCCAGGAAGGTGCTGATTTTATTCAGATACAACCTCTTGGTCGGCTTGTAGAACTTGCACTGGATGGCGACTAAGTCGCCTGAATCTCGCTCCCTGGCAACGACGTCAATTCCTGTTTCGTGTCCTCCCTTACCTGGCCAGTCGTCCCAAAGCCACACCTGCTCGAATCGGGACGATTGGCCTTTGTCCCTCTCGATGAACGCTTTTACCAGACGTTCGAAACTCTGGCCTTTTTGGACGTTGTTCCAAGCCTTCGCGTCCAATTCTTCCAATACGGAACGGAAGGATCGTTCTGTCATATTGAGGACTTCCTTTCATCGTAGGATATTCTGTGTCGACTCCAGAAGGGGCAGCCTAAAGCACTCCACGCTATTATACCAGCGTGGCCTGAGCCAACTCCTCTCCGCAGTCATTACCCACCTTCTCGGTTCTTATGTAGCCTAGCCTATCTGGGCGTTGCTACTCCTCCGGTAGCAACCGATACACAAGGGGGAGGCCCAGCATCTACCGCCGGGCCTTCTCTCTCGGTCTCCATGACCGTAGCCTAGTCTTTGCTGAGCAGCTGAGCACCGGATGGCTGTGACTCCAAATCCCCCGAAAACCCTCGGCTGACCCCAAATCCGGGCGTTTGGCCCAAAATCGTGAGCTATCTTCGTTCAGATGCTCGCCGACCTCCGCTACGAGGATCGTGAGGTCACTATCGAGTGCTCCCCACGTCCCCAGCGCGCGTGATCGGGGTTGTTGGCAACAGTGAGGGCCGCTAACTGCTGATGCGTCCTCTTCTCCTTGTCCACGTCCACCACCCACCACTCCCCGCGGATTTGCAGACAGTGGAACTCGGGGACGGTGACAAGTGGGCCGTCCACCAGCTGTATATCGTAATACTCCCACCTGGTGTAGGCCGGTTCAGGGTCTCTCCGCAGTTCCGTAACGGTGCTAGTATCCAGGCGCCCCGTCGAGTGGTCACCGTCTACCGGGTTGAGGATCTCGCCGTGCCGAATGTGGTAAGAACCATCGCTTATCGGTTGCACCGCCATCTTCCGAAGCGGTTTCGTGTCGGCACACATCATCAGTGCGGTGTATTCGAGAGGGTCCGGTTTCTCCACGGGCCCCATTCCATTGACACCCTTGCAGAGGTAGATACCAATGAGGTTCGGCTCTGGGCTGGATTCGTCACCCTGCGGAATAACGTGAGCGATAACCTCGATCCGGCCGCCGTCGTCCTTCAGGTGTATGTAGGGTCCGCAGAAGGGGTGAGCACGTGCAATTCGGCAATGGTCGTGCCTGTCCATCAGCATCCCGCACAGAGCGCGGACACCGTGGTACTTCAACGTCGCCGTGTCCGTGAGATCACCGGAAAAGGGTATGACTCCCGCCTTGGGTGGCGGTGCCGGTTGGTCGTCTTTGCGTCTAAAAGGCCAGAAATTCATCTTCGCGCCTCCCTTGTTCCCCGCATTGTCTGGTGACCGACCGATAAGCAAAGTCCATCGGCGGGTCGCTGGGGCTTTTGCACAATGAGTCAGATGGAGCTCCCTCGCTTTTCCCCATTCATTCCCCGTTCCTCGTGGTGCGCATAGACCGAAGCTATACTCCCTACCATCACTATCAGGACCCCGAGGGACACCGGGACTACCGCGCTTCCCAAGGCCACCCATCCGCCGAGCAACATGCCGACCCTGACGGCATAGGCGAGGCTGGCCATGGTCAGAACAGCCCCGACGAATACGCAGAGTCTAGCGGTCACGGCCAGCGGGTGGAGCTTGTTGTGCGAACGAGGCGTTGGCATCGCTGACAGCCCAATGTCAAAGGGCGTCCTCGCGGCCTCACGGCCCCGTTGGACGTCGCGGTCAGAATCCGAAGTTTCGCTTGGTTGCATGATGTGTTATCTCCAATTCTGGTTTCACCTAGGGGAGCGGGCAGGGACCTCAGCAGACCAGCCCCCTAAGCCAGCCACCCCGGCGTCGGCGACGCTCTCTGTCGCAGTCTATGCTGAACCAACCGCCACCGCTCTCCTCCACTTGCACACCGCCTGCCTGCCCTGCGGAATCCTCGCCACTTCCCTGCCAGACCCAATAGCCGAGATAGAATGCGCCGACCAGCGGGAACGGCAACAGGAATTTGACGATCCCCGGTAGCTTGGATCGCTCACCGTCCGCGTGGGATTTCTTGAGCCGCTTGGAATTGTGGCGCACCCGCCCATTCTCTAAGAGCCTGTCTACGATCTTTGCAATATGTTAAGTTGAGGCTGTTACCAGAGGGGGTAATCATGTCTCATTCCTATTCCAGCGACATCAGCCGGGAACAGTTTGCCCGGATTCTTCCCTATTTGGAGTCGGCCCGCCGCCGGACCAAGCCCCGCACCGTGGACCTGTACGACGTTTTCTGCGGGGTGCTCTATCTCCTGAAAAGCGGGTGCCAGTGGCGGATGCTGCCTGCGGACTTCCCAGATTGGCGCACCTGCTACAAGTATTTCCGGCAATGGAGCGAGCGACCCGACCCGGCGAAGTATTCCATTCTGGAGCAGGTCTTAAAAAAAATCGGTTGGCACAGCCCGGCGAAGCAATGGTCGGAAAAAACGGACCAGCTTCTGTATCGTGGACTCCCAGAGCGTCAAGAACACCGACAGCGCCGAGAACAAGGGCTATGACTCGGGCAAGAAGGTGTCTGGAATCAAGCGCCACATCGCCGTGGACACTCAGGGGTTGCCCCATGCGATTCACGTGACCACCGCCAACGTTACCGACCGTGCTGGGGCTTTGGCTATGTTTGACCGGCGCCGGGCCAACCTGAGGCAGGTGCAGAATGTGCTGGTGGATGGGGGATACACCGGGAAACCCTTTGCCACGGCGGTGCAGAGCCTGCTGGGAGCCTCGGTGGAAGTGGTGAAACGCAACGAACTGCACACTTTCGTGGTGCTGCCGAAACGATGGGTGGTGGAGCGGTCTTTCGGCTGGCTGGAGAAGTGCCGCCGCCTCTGGAAGAACTGCGAGAGAAAGCTCAATACCAGTCTGCAAATGGTGGTTCTCGCCTTCGCGGTGCTAATCCTGAAGAGATTGTAAACAGGCTCTAAGAGGGTGTTTCCAAAGCATTGGAGTTGTCATAAGCTTGATGCATGAACCGCAAATCATATCCCAGCGACCTGACTGATGAACAATGGGACCTCCTGTTTCCGGCGCTCCCTCCAGCCAGGCCTGGAGGACGGCCCCGCACGGTGGACCTGCAGGAGGTGATCAACGGCATCTTGTACGTGCTGCGCGCCGGTTGCTCTTGGCGGATGGTCCCCCACGACCTGCCTCCTTGGCAGACGCTGTACAAATACTTCCGCCAAATACTTCCGCCAGTGGACCAGGGATGGGACTTGGGAACGAGTCCACGAGACACTGCGGCCCATGGTCCGGGAGGCCGAAGGCAGAAGTCCCACTCCCAGCGCGGCGATCATCGACAGCCAGAGCGTGAAGACCACGGAAAAAGGGGGCCTCGCGGCTATGACGCCAATAAGAAGGTCTCCGGAAGAAAGAGGCACATCATGGTAGACACCATGGGAATGCTGTTGGCTGTAGTGGTGCATCCGGCCGATGTCCAAGACCGGGACGGGGCGAAATTGGTCATCAACAAGTTGACCGGACGATTCCCCCGCCTGCAGCTGATCTGGGCTGATGGGGGCTACGCCGGGAAGTTGGTTGATTGGGTCATGTCCCAGTCCGGCTGGGTGGTGCAGATCGTGAAGCGTCCCAAGGACAGTCATCACTTTGAGGTGCTGCCGCGGAGATGGGTGGTGGAGCGGACGCTGGCTTGGCTGGGAAGGTGCCGGCGGTTGAGCAAGGACTATGAAGCCTTGCCTGCCACCACCGAGGCCTGGGTCCATATAGCCATGACTCAGCTCATGCTCCGCCGCTTGGCACCCCCATAACTAACCTTTGGAAACACCCTTTTAGAGGGGCCGGTTGCTGAACCCGGCCTTCTTTGATTTTGGGGTTGCCAATGCTCTCCCTCCTCCTTAGCCCCCTCCCCAGCTACACCTGACCCAAAATCCCCTTTGTTGACCCAAAATCCCCCTCGGTAGGAGATTTTGGGTCAAGGCCCGCGAGACGTTGACAAGCAGGCAATCCCCCTTCTGCCATTGATGCCGAGCGTTTTACGGGTGCGTAGAGCACGGCGAGGGCCAATCCGGCCTTGCTCCTAAACCCCCGCCTGTTCCAAAAGTCAGCATCTCAGCGCTTCTGTAGCAAGGCCAGCCACCCTCATTGGCACCGACTGCCAATTTCGGCAGGAATTGTGAGGAGACCACAATGCCGCGAAGAAAGAAGGACCGGGGTCGCCCTCTAAAGCAACGCTACCCGCCCCGCACGGATACCACTGCTGACGAACTGGTGGAAGCGTTCTTCCGCGCCGGGCCGGGGACCGCCGTAGACGAGTCCCGGGAGTACAACTGTACCGCCTGTGGACGCGGCGTCTATTACCCTGAAGTCCTGTACCGCGACGGGCGCTGCGGACAGTGCAGGAACTAGGCCGTGCCGGTGTCGGCGGGCCTGCCATATATTCCCCGTAGCAACCCCACCTCCCACTCTGCCACTGCCAAAATGTCTTGTGTTCGCACCAATTCGGTGCTGACACGCGCCAACTCTTCATGTAGCTTCTGCTCAGTTGACCGGCGCTGTCGGCGTACCGCCCGGCGTTGTTCAGCCACCTGTCCGCAGGCAACAGAACAGTAACGAGGCTGGCGCTCGGGGCCGGTGGACTCCACAATCTTCCCGCATCTCAGGCACCTCTTAGGCATAGCTACTCCTGCTCACTAGAACCACTTGATTCATCGTCAACCCGACTGGATGTTGTTGCTTCTGGCTAAAATTCCGTATAATTCCCTTTGCGATATCCTCGAGTGTCAATGGCGGTGGGAAGTTGGGCAGCCCCTCAGACTCCTGGGCGTACCTGGTCATTGTCGTTCTATGCCGCCATCCTCAACCCCACCGTCGCACTCACGCCCACCCGCATCTGCCGCAGCTCCATGATCCCCTCCGCTTTCACCCGCGCCAGTGCCGTCGCTTGGTAAGCCAGCAGACTCAGCGTGGCATGTAATATCATCCTGCTGATATTACGGCTGAAGTGAGTCTCCAGGTTTCTCGACCTCTTCAGACACCCGAACAGTCGTTCAACGGCCTGCCTCTTGGCGTAGTGATAGGACCACTCCTCCGAGGCCCTGGCCACCACACCCAGCACCCGCAGATTCTCCACCGGGTCCTCCCAGACTTCGTCGTCGCAATACTGCCAAGCACCGTTGCTCTTGGGTTTGAGGTGGCAGCCGCCCTTGGCACAGCGGAATAAGTGGCGGCCAGTCTCCGGGTCCGTCCTCACGTATTCCATGGGCTTCTTTCCCAAGCAGGTGGGGGCTCCAGCGACTGGATCGTAGACCGGCGACCCGCCCTTGGCCTTGGTGTCTCGGATGTGGATGATCGGCACCGCTCCCCAGTCCACGGTGGCCTGGTAGCACTTCTTGTAGTCGTACCCGCGGTCGGCTATGACATACTTGGGCTCCAGCCACGGCAGGTCATCCATCGCTTTGTCTATCACGGGGGCGAACACCTGCCCGTCGTTGACATTCCCGGACGTGATAATGAACCCCAGTGGGACGCCGTGGTCAGCATCCGCCAAAGTGTGCATCTTGTAGCCGAAGAACCACTCCGTGCCGTCTTTGGAACTGCTGCGGGAACTGTGCCTTACTCCCCATTTCGCATCGGGGTCGATCACCACTCTGCGGTGGGGATTGGCGAATGCCTCGATGCTGGTGGAGTCAATCGCCACCGACTCTCCAAGATCAGGGATGTGTTCTCGCAAGGCCTCAGTGAGGCGATACAGGCAATCGGACAACACCGCTTGGTGCTGCTCTAGGCGTTTGAAGAACCTGCTGAAGGTGCTCTCGCTGGGGACATCGTCTCCGAACCCACAGACATCGCGGAACTCTTGGCTACCGTGCAGCCGTTCTACCAGTTCCACAGTGTAGGGGATATTCAGGAGATCCTTCGAGAGCTTGGCCCTCCAGAGGGCTCGGGCAGGGTAGGAAGGCCGGCCAGTACGTCCGTTCTTGGCGGGGGGTGCTTTCAGGACGGCGATCAATTCACTGTCGTCAATCTGGTCAAGGATGACGCGCAGAAATGGATAACCGCCCCCAGTCTTGGGGGGAGTACCCATGATTCCCTCGTGTGTGCCTTGCCGCGGTAGTCAACCGCAGGTAGGCGAGATAGGGTATGGATTGTTAAATGGGGTAGTACCTTATACCTTAAGGGTATCAAACTAAGGCAAGTCAGTCAAACTTAGTGGGCGGACAAAAAGAAAAGACCCCGCAGGGCTGTCGAGTTACCTGCGGTGTCGGTGTCGGCCCACCCCACGAGACACACGATGCTCGTAGAGTGGGGGCACCTCGTGTGAGGCGCCTAGCGAGGCAAAGCTCTGCGGGTGACTAATCCGAGGGCGGGCTGGCCGCCGATAGCTTTGCCCTCCGCGTCAATTAGGAGTGTAGCCGTCATTAGGATAGAGTCACAGTTGACTGGTTGTCAACTGACAGGCTGTCATCGTAACTGTTCAGACTTGATGAGGCGAATTGGCAGAAAGTTGCCGAAAGAGCAAAGGGGGACAGTTTCGCGGTTATGTTAAACCTACAGCATGGATACGAGCCTTGACCTGACGGCCGCCCCCCGAGAAACCCTGTTGGCAATCATTGCCCAACAGCAGAACACTATCGCCCAGTTGCAGCGGCGGATAGAGGCGCTGGAGGGAAAGGCCAAACCGGGCGGCCCCAAAGGGATGCCCGGCATCAAGCCCAAGTCCGGCCGCCAGCAGACTCCCAGGGAGAAAGGTCCCAGGAAGCCCCGGCCCCACGGTTTCGCCCGCCAGCGCACGACTCCCACCCACCGGGTGGAGCACGTCTTGGACGCCTGCCTCCAGTGCGGTGCCGGCCTGTCCGGCGGATGGACCCAGCGGACCCGGGAGGTCATCGACCTGCCAGTGGTTCCGGTCCAAGTCACCGAACATGTCTTCATCGCCAGGACTTGCCCAGTGTGTGAGAAACGCCGGGTGCCCAAGGTGGACTTGGGCGGGGTGGCGCTGGGGAAACAGCGGTTGGGCATCAACCTGCTCAGCCTGATGGCGGCCCTGCGGGAAGAGGGGAGGCTGCCCTTCCGCACCGTCCAGTGGTATCTGAGGACCGTCCACCAGTTGCGCCTGAGCCTCGGCGCCATCGTCCGGGCCATCCACCAAGTGGCCCGGCAGGCCCAACCGGCGGTGGACCGGATTCTGGAGCGCATCCGGGGCAGCCCGGTGGTCCACGCCGACGAGACCGGCTGGCGGGAGGATGGCGCCAATGGCTACGCTTGGACTTTCAGCACTCCCACCGAGCGGTATTTCCTGCGGCGTGGCCGCCACAAGGAGGTGGTGGACGAGGTGCTGGATGAGTCCTTCAGTGGGGTGTTGGTCAGCGACTTCTATGCCGCCTATCATCACTACCCGGGACTGAAGCAGCGGTGCTGGGTGCACCTGCTGCGGGACATCCACGACCTGAAGATCCTCTACCCCAAAGACCGGCAATTGGTCCGGTGGGCGGCGGCAGTCCATCACATTTACTCGGCGGCCAAGAGCTTCGCCCATCCCCAGGCACAGCAACGGCAGCGGGTCCAGCAGCAATTGGAGCGGAAACTGCTGGCCCAGTGCCGTCCCTACGCCCAGGACCCGGCAGCCGCCCAAGGCAAGCTGTGCCGGCGAATCGAGAGGCACATCAAGGAACTGTTTGTCTTCGTGGCTGCCCCCGGCGTGCCCTCGGACAACAACGCTGCGGAGCGCAGCCTGCGGCCCTTGGTGGTCAGCCGCAAAATCAGCGGCGGCACCCGCTCGGAGCAGGGCACCGACACCAAGATGACCCTGGCTTCCCTCTTCGGGACTTGGCGGGTCCGGGGCCTCGATCCTCTCGTGGAATGCCACAAGCTGCTGACTTCCCCTCAAGTCTGAACAGTTACCTGTCATCCCCCCCCCGATTATGGTAATACCGCCTCACCTCAAAAGAGCTACGCGACGGTGGAAAGATCGGCAGTGGGACTTCCCGACTTTTGCAATTGTCTCTACAAGCTGCCAGGGTCTTTTAGTTGTTCCCTCTCCCTTTGGGCGAGGGTTAGGCTGGGGCGCCCCCGTTCGTGAGCTAACATTGTGTCATCCCAAAACTTCATCCTCACTCCAACCCTCTCCCTCAAGGGAGAGGGGGATAAAATGACCCGCTATCCGCCGCAATCCAGGATGTCATTTTCGGCCCGCGCGAGGGTGATGTGAATTGAAGCATCCC
This sequence comes from Dehalococcoidia bacterium, assembly GCA_965226875.1. Taxonomy (GTDB): domain Bacteria; phylum Chloroflexota; class Dehalococcoidia; order Lucifugimonadales; family UBA3495; genus VXOI01. The sequence continues at coordinate 1,791,875 of OZ245439.1, forward strand.
AAGCTACGGTATAGACTGTTGCGGTACCTCGTCGGACGCCTGAAAGACGAATCTGAACTATGATTGAGGAAAGGGATAAACCCTGCCTGCGGAAGGGAAGACAATCGAGACCACGTTCCGCTCTCAGCGGGAATGGCGCCGGCAGGCTAAGGCGGTGGCAATTTGCCCCGCCGGTGGTGGCGATAAGAGCCGCTCTGATATTGGGATTCCTGTATCCGCTGATGGCGATTTTCTCACGGCGGCGCACCTACGGGCTGGAACGGCTGGACTCGATAGAGGGGCCGGTCATATTCGCCGCCAATCACCTTAGCGTGGCCGACAACCCGGCGGTGTTGCTGGCGTTGCCTTGGCGCAAACGGTTGCGCGTTGCCACCGCCGCCTCCGAGGAAGTCTTGCGGGGCCGGGGCCACATCCAGAGTTTCTTTGCGGCCCTGATAAGCAACGGATTTCTCTTTTCGCAGAGGGGCTCCGTCAGATCCAGCCTGGCCAATTGCGAAGTGCTTGTCGACGGCGGTTGGTCGCTACTGTTCTTTCCCGAAGGGATGCGCTCAGGCGACGGGAGGTTGAGACCGTTCAAGCGTGGAATCGGCCTGCTGGCGACACAATTGGGAGTGCCGGTGGTGCCCGTCCACCTCAAAGGCACCGACAGCGTGCTCCCAAAGGGGGGCAGCCGTCCTCACCGGGGCAACATCGAAGTCAGATTTGGTTGGCCGTTGCGAATTACGGCGGATGCGGAATACGCCGTCGCAGCCGAGGCCATTCGGGAAGCCTTGGATTTGCTGTCGCGAGAAGGGTGCCCTGACGCCGGATGTACCGGCAGTCGGCCCTATGGAGGCGAGGTCAAGTGAATGTTGCGGGCCAGACGGCATCCGCCAGGATGCCGTTGCTCAACAAAATGCTGTTTGCCTCGGACCACGTCGGACAGCAGGCTATTTCCTATTTCCGGCAGTCGTGGATTCTATTTTTCCTGGTCCCGCCACTGGGCGAAGGCATCGCCAGAGTACCGGACATTTCGCTGTTTGGGCTCGAAGTTGACGCGCGGGTGTTTGCCGGGTTCCTGATTTTTTCGGGTCGCTTTATTGATGCTTTCACAGACCCGCTCATTGGTTGGTGGAGCGACCGGACGCAGAGCAAATGGGGCAGACGCATCCCTTTCATCCTGTTCAGTACGCCCTTTTACGCCCTCTTCGCCGCTTTAATCTGGATCCTGCCCACGGAAGACGCCAGCTTGTGGAACGCGCTCTACTTCGTGATCATGCTGGAATTGTTCTTCACCGCCGCCACGATGTCCAGCGGCGCGCTGGAGGCGCTGGTGCCGGAGTTGACCCGCGGGGCATCGGACCGCATGAATCTGGTGGGCTTGATATTCCTGTTCGCCGTCTTCGGGGCGGGTCTCGGACTCGCTGGCAGCGGCGCCCTGGTGGACGCCCTGGGCTTCCAGGCGGTGGGCATCATCCTGGCCGTGGTAGGCGTGGTCTTCCGGTTTCTTTCCCTGTCCGGCGTCTGGAAGTACGCCCCGCGCCACACGACGCCGGCAAGGGTTGACTTCTTGCGGGGGATTAGGGAAACGCTGCGCAACCCGCAGTTCGTCTACTACCTGCCCACCTTTGTGATGTTCACCACAGGTGTCGGAATTCTGCTGGGCTGGATGCCCTTCTTCGCCTCTCAGTTGTTGGAAGCCGAGGAAGAAGGGAAGGTGGCGAGCTTGATTTCAACGGTCGTTATCATGGGCGCGGTGCTCAGTGGCATCGTTTTCTGGATACTGCTCAGCCGCTTCGGATTCAGCAAGCGCCGGGTGTACGGCGGCTGTTTGATTGCCAGCGGCGCCGCCTTCCCCCTGCTGGGCCTGGTGGGGCTGTTTTTCGACGGGGGTCTTCTGGCTCAAGGAATGGTTCTCACTTTCATCGCCGGGCTTCCGATGGCCGCAGTATTCATGCTGCCAAAGGGCCTGACCGCCGACATCGCCGACTACGACGCGATGCTGACCGGAGAACGGCGGGAGGCGATGTTCTACGCCACGCAGAATTTCTTCGAGAAAGTGACATTCGCACTGCCGCCAGCGCTGTTGAGCTTGATTCTGTTGCTGGGAGACACGACCGAAAATCCGCTGGGCATCCGCCTGGCGCCGGTGCTGGCGGGGGTCTTGGCCGTGCTGGGCATCGCGCTGTGGCACCGCTACCGCCTGCCCGACACGGTGAACAATGAGACAGTCGCCGCGGCTGGGCTGTTGCCCCCCCGCGCCGCCGCCGGCCCCGCGGCCTGACGGAACAGGAAGGGGCACCCGGCTGTGCGCCCCCACATCAGTCTAACTGGTTTCTTTTGCGCTACTGCCCGGCAAGCTGCGCGGCCAAGGCTTCCGCGCTCGTCACCGGAAGCTGACAGGCGTAGTTTTCGCACACGTAGGCCGTGGGCCTGTCGTCCACCATGCCCCTGCCTTCCAGCAGCGGCAGGCCGGACGTCGCTGCGGCGGATTCCCCATCAGCGCCGACGATTACGCGGTTGGCCAGGTAGCGACCGTTTACAGTTCGCAGCAGTGCAACGGTGTCTGGGTCATCCAACGGCCCGACAACAGCTACTTCCTTCGGAGTCGAGAGGTAGAAGTCCAACGCAGCCAGCCACCGGCCCGTGCCGGCGGGGGCGCGGCCCATCAGCTCCGCCAGCGTCCGCAGCGGGGCGACGGCCTTGGATGCGTAGTCTTCATTGCCGGTAATCACCGACAGCCGCAACAGCACGTCAGAAGCCACGGAGCCACCGCAGGGCTGGGCGTTGTCGAACACGTCGCGGGGACGAATCACCAGTTCCTCATGGTCGCGTCCGGTGTCGTAGAAACATCCCTCGCCCTCATCCCAGAACAGCGAAATCATCTCGTCGGCCAGTTCCACGGCACCGTCCAGCCATCGCTGCTGGAAGGTTGCTTCATACAACGAAAGCAGGCCGTCTGCTACAAAAGAGTAGTCCTCAAGGAATCCGTGGAGTTTGGCTTGGCCCTCACGGTAGGAGCGTAGCAGGGTTCCCTCGGGGCGCATGACCTCCAGCAGGAAGGCGGCGTTCTTGGCCGCTGCGTCTAGGTAGTCCTGCCGTTCCAGGGCCGCCCCAGCCTCAGCGAAGGCGCGAAGCATCAGCCCGTTCCACGACGCCAGCGCCTTGTCGTCCAGCAGCGGGTGCTCGCGTTCCTCCCGGGCCAGCCGGAGGGTTTCCTTGCCGCGCCGGATGACGTCCAGCAGCCGCTCTAGGGTAACGCCCTGTCGCTCCGCGAAGTCGGTGGCCTTGACCGAGATGTTCAAGATGTTCTTGCCCTCGAAGTTTCCGCGCTGCGATACGCCGTAAAAGGCGCTGAAAAGGCCGGCATCTTCGCTTCCAAGCGCCTCCTCGATTTCCTCGGGGCTCCAGACGAAGAACTTGCCCTCCTCGCCTTCGCTGTCTGCGTCGGTGGCGGAGAAAAAGCCGCCGTGTTCTCCGGTCATCTCCCGCAGCACGTAGTCGAGGATTTCTTCAGTGATACGGCGGTAGAGGGCGCGTCCGGTGGCCAGCCAGGTGTGCAGGTAGAGACGGGCCAGCAGGGCGTTGTCGTACAGCATCTTCTCGAAATGAGGCACCAGCCAGAAGGCATCGGTGGCGTAGCGATGGAATCCGCCGCCAACCTGGTCGTAGATACCGCCGCGGGCCATCTTCTCCAGCGTCAGGTCCAGCATCGAGAGGGCGCGTTCGTTGTGGCCGTGGGCATGGTAGCGGAGCAGTATCTCCAGTGTCATGGCCTGGGGGAACTTGGGAGCGGAGCCGACGCCGCCGTTCTGATAATCGAAGTTGGTGGCCAGCGAGTTGTAGGCGTTGTGCAGGATGCTTTCGTCCAGGGCGCCGGTGCCGCGAGGCATATTCGCGGTGCGGCCCATCTGTTCGGTCAACTGGTCGGTAACCCGCCGGATTTCCGAGTTGCTGTTGCGGTAGGCCTGGGAGACAGTTTCCAGCAGCCGCGGGAACCCGGGCATATTGTGGCGGTCAACGGGTGGGAAGTAGGTGCCGCCGTAGAAGGGCTTGCCGTCGGGGGTGAGAAACACGGTCATGGGCCAGCCGCCGCTGCCGGTCAGCATCTGCACCGCCTCCATGTAGACGGCGTCCAGGTCGGGCCGCTCCTCGCGGTCAACCTTGATGTTGACGAAGTTCAGGTTCATTATCTCGGCGATGTCATCGTTCTCGAAGGACTCCCGCTCCATCACGTGGCACCAGTGGCAGGCCGAATAGCCGATGCTGAGCAGTATGGGCTTGTCCTCATCCCGCGCCCGGCCCAGCGCCTCCTCGCCCCACGGATACCAGTCCACGGGGTTGTTGGCGTGCTGCAACAGGTAAGGGCTGGTCTCGTTAACCAGGCGGTTGGGCATGTTGCCTCATCTTCTCCGGCGAGTGCCGGAATTTGTCGGTTTCGTCTTTAGCTGCGCGGGCGCGTGCCATAGACTCCCAGCCGCGTCAGGCCTTCCTCGGTCCACTGGGTGGCGCCAATAACGGTTGTCGCGGATTGCGGCCGGTGTTTCCTCAATGGTCTATCCCCAGGCATTGCAACCAGGCGAGGCAGGAATGACGGCACTCCATCGTCTACCCTCTTCCTGTTCGATATCTACCTCAAAAGCGTAGGTCTTCATTTTCCACTTTCCTGCCGTATCAACGCTATAACCCCCCCCAGCGGCATGGCGCCCAAGTCGCCGCCCTCGCGGGTGCGGACGGCCACGGCGCCCGATTCCGCCTCGCGGTCGCCGACCACCAGCATGAACGGCACTTTTTGCAGTTGGGCAGTGCGGATTTTCTGGTTCATCCGCTCGTTGCGGCTGTCCACTTCGGCGCGGAATCCGGCGCTGGTCAGTTCTGTTAGCACATTCTGAGCGTAGTCCCCGTGGCGGTCGGCTATGGGGATGACCACGGCCTGCACCGGGGCCAGCCAGACGGGGAACGCGCCGCCGTAATGCTCGATGAGTACGCCTAGGAACCGCTCCATGGAGCCGAGGATGGCCCGGTGCACCATATAGGGGCGACTGCGGCCTCCCTGGTCGTCCTGGTAGGTCAGGTCGAAACGCTCCGGCAGGTTGAAGTCGAACTGTACGGTGGTGCACTGCCAGGCCCGGCCCAGGGCATCGGTGATGTTGATGTCGATCTTGGGGCCGTAAAAAGCGCCGCCGCCCTCGTCCACGGTGAAGGGCAGGCCCCGTGCCTCCAATGCGCCCTGCAGCGAGTTGGTGGCGTGTTCCCAAATTTCCGGGTCGCCGACGTACTTCTCTGGGCGGGTGGACAGGGCGATGCTGTAATCGGAGAACCCGAAGGCTTCCAACAGTTCGAATGTCAGCTCCAGAACTCCGCCTACTTCATCCTCGACCTGTTCGGGGCGGCAGAAGATATGGGCGTCGTCCTGGGTGAAACCCCGAACGCGCATCAGGCCGTGGAGCACGCCGCTGCGCTCGTAGCGGTAGACGGTGCCCAGTTCAGCGAAACGCAGGGGCAGCTCACGATAGCTGCGCAGGGCCGAGCGGTAGATGGTGATGTGGAAGGGGCAGTTCATGGGCTTGAGGAAGTATTCCTGCTCGTCCACCTCCACCGCCGAGAACATACTGTCGCGGTAGAAGTCGAGATGGCCGCTGGTCTGCCACAGGGCGGCGCGTCCGATGTGGGGCGAATACACCACGTCGTAGCCGCGCCGGTAGTGAATGTCCTTCCAGTAGTCCTCGATGAGGGAGCGGACGCGGCCACCCTTGGGGTGCCAGACCACGAGACCGGGGCCGATTTCGTCGTGGATGGAGTAGAGGCCCAACTGCCGCCCCAGGGTACGGTGGTCGCGGCGTTCCGCCTCTTCCAGCCGCGCCAGGTGGTCGGACAGTTCTTCCTCCGACCCGAAGGCGGTGCCGTAGATGCGTTGCAGCATGGGCCGTTTCTCGTCGCCCCGCCAGTAAGCGCCAGCGACGCTGAGGAGCTTCAGCGCGGGAATCTCGGCGGTGCCACCCACGTGCGGCCCCTGGCACAGGTCAACGAACCCGTTGTGCCGGTATATGGATATGACTGCGGAGTCCTCCAGCCCCTCGATAAGTTCCAGCTTGTAGGGCTGCTGGGCGAACATTTCCTGCGCCTCGCTGCGAGTCAGTTCCTCTCGCTCAAAAGGAAACTCTCCCGCGATGGATTCCCGCATAAGGGCCTCGATCCGCTCTAGGTCTTCGGGAGTGAAAGGGCGGGAGACATCGAAGTCGTAATAGAACCCGTCCTGGGTGGGCGGCCCGATGCCCATCTTGGCTTCGGGAAACAATTTCAGGACCGCATCGGCCATAACGTGGGCCGCCGAATGGCGCATGGCGTGGCGGCGCGCGCGGGCTTCGTCAACACTACCGGTATCTAGGGCGCCGTGGTCAAGCATGACAACATCCTGTCTGGACTGAAAGTTAGATTCGAGACTTGCAGACGACTGTCATTATAGCCCACCCGGAAGGTGTTGCGATTTTCGATGCCGGCGCTTCTCGTGGGCGTGAAATCGGGTCGGCCCGAGGGTCCCGTTCCATCAAGCGTTATTCCACCGGAAAGCGCAGCAAAAGAAATTGCGCCACTGTCGGGTTTGAAGCATGACCCCGATTTCCCTCCGAAAACCGAGGAGATACGTGACTCCGACCAGCACCACCAGCAGGATGCTGAGGGTAATAAACTGCCACTCAGTTCCGGCGAAAATCAGGACCAGGCACACCAAAACATATCCCACGGCTGCGCCCATCACGACGTTGCGAAGCAGCAACATCACCAGGGCTATGGGTATCAGGCAAAGGGCGGTAACCAGCGGAAACAGGCCCAGTGAGACACCCAGCAGCACAGCCGCGCCCTTGCCGCCCTGGAATTTCAGAAAAACCGGCCAGTTGTGGCCTATTAACACCAGCGGGGAGGTGACGATAACCGACCATTCCGGGGCGTTGACCAGAGTCGGCGCCACGACTGCCAGCGCTCCCTTCCCCGCGTCCAAGAACAGTACCGCGAGTGCTCCCCTCAACCCCAGTCGGTGGTAAGTATTGAGCGTCCCGGCGTTTCGGCTCCGCGTTTGCCGCACGTCCTCGCCAGTGGTATACCGCACCAGCAGATAAGACGGCGACACTGACCCCAGCAGGTAGGCCCCAACGGCTATCAGGACTCCAATTGCGGTTTCCAAATCTTCTCCGGTTTCATTCGGCTGCAGCAGTGCGGGCAGTCTGGCGACAGTCTATAATAGGGCCATCCGGTATTGTAATTGGTTTCAGGAGCGTCTTATGGCTACCAAAGAGGACTTGGAAGCCTTCGTGACTACGGTCACCTGCCCGGATGACTTCGATGAATTCTGGGGCGGTGTCCTGGCTGGGCTGGCGGGGATGCCGCTTGATGCAACGGCGACGCCGGACCCTCTGCGCAGCAACGAAGATGTCAATGTTTATCAAGCCACCTACCGCAGCATGGACGGACTGGAAATTTTCGGATGGTACAGCGTCCCTGCCGTTGGTGAGGGGCCGTTTCCGGCGATTCTGGTGCTGCCTGGCTACAAGTCGGAGCCTGCGCTGCGGCGGGACTGGGGACGCAAGGGCGTGGCCGTGCTGGCGGTGGCGGTGCGAGGCAAGCTGCCCAGCAGCGCCAGTTTCAATCCCGGCTACCCCGGACTGCTGACCCACGGTGTCGAGACCCGGGACACCTACAGTTACAGGGGCGTTATTTCCGACTGCTCACGCGGTGTTGATTTCCTGCTGTCGAGGCCGGAAATCGACCCGGAACGCATTTACGCCAGCGGAAGCAGTCAGGGAGGCGGCCTGACCCTTATAACCGCCGGACTCCGCCCGGAAATCAAGGGCGGCGTCTCCGGTTACCCCTTCCTGTGCTGCTTCCCAGAGTCCATGCGGATGCTGCGCTCCTACCCCTACGACGAGCTTTCGTGCTACCAGCGCGCTTACCCGGAGCGGGAGGCGCAGATGCTGGAGACACTGCGCTATTTCGACGCAGTCAACTTCGCCCCGCGAATCAAGTGCCCGATGGTGGTGGGCATCGCCTTGGAGGATGAGGTCTGCCCGCCGGAGACCAGTTATGCCGCCTACGACCGGCTGGGCGGCGAGCGGGAACTATGGCTCTTCCCGGAATCGGGCCACGGCAACGCCCATGACTACCCGAAGCAGGAAACCGCCTGGCTGGAGCAGCGCATCGCCGCGTCACAGCCAAAAGCGGCCATCCTGTGACGCCCGCCGGTTTTTGGGAAAGGACCGAGGCGCAACTGGCGGAAACGCCCCTCGACCTGTCAGTGAGCCGCGACTCGTTCTACTCCCAACCTGATTGGGACGTCTATCAGGTGGGCTACAACACCGCCGGCGGACACAGGCTATTCGCGTGGCTGTCGGTGCCCAAGGGCGCCGACGGCCCTTTGCCAGCTCTGTTGAGGATGCCCGATTACGCCAGCGTTCACGACATAATCTACACGTCGCTGCGCCACCGTGCGGTGGTGATGAACGCCACGCACCGGGGCCAGCGGAACAGCGACGGCGCCTATCAAGCCAGCTACCCCGGACTGCTCACCGACGGCATCGCGGACGGTGAATCTTGGGAGTTGCTGGGAGCCTATGCCGATGTGCTGAGGGCGCTGGATGCCTTTATGGCTCAGGGCCTGGCGGAAATTGGCCCCGTGGCCCTGTGGGGCGCGGGTCTGGGCGGCAGCCTCGCGCTGGCGCTTGCTTCGCGCCGTTCCAGGATAGGAGCGGTGGCCGTCGATACGCCCATGCCGCTGGGTCATTCCTCGGCGCTGGAGCCGGGCTTGGGCTACCCGCTGGGCGAAATCGGCGACTTCTTGAGGGCCAATCCAGACCGCCGCGAGGACGTAGAGCGGACGATGGGGCTGCTGGACCCTCTGGGTGATGCAGCGGGCGTGTCGGCCCCGGTGCTGCTCAGCGCGGGCCGTTTCGACCGGGGGACTTGTCCCGTGTCCTTTGCCGAGGAGATGGCGGTAGCCCTGCCAAACTGCGACCTGCGGCTGTATGACGGAGCCGCCGAGGGCGGAGGCCACGTGCACGCCGTCGCTCGCGTTGCCTGGCTGGCCGACCGGCTTGACATCGCATAATAATCTCAAATTCTTGTCATGGGGAGACTTAATTATCATGGAACAGCTTAGGCAGAACCTTACGGCCTTGACCCAGAAGGTGGCGTCCCTTGTGGAGCGTCTTTGACCTCCCTAACAAGGAAATAGTCGTTGCCGAACTAGAGAAGGAATCGGCCGAACCGGACTTCTGGAATGACCCCCAGCCAGCCCAGCGCAAGATGCAACAGATGGGCAGGCTGCGGGACACTGTAACTCTCTGGCGAGGAATGGAATCGCGCAGCCGCGATCTGCTGGAACTAACCGAACTGGCTATCGAGGAAGGCGACTCTTCCTTAGAGGAGCAGTTGGAGGCCGACGCCGCTTCCCTGGGGCGCGACCTCGACCGCGAGGAAGTCAGGCTGACTCTCTCCGGCCCCTATGACGAGCGGGCGGCCATCATCAGCATTCACTCAGGGGCCGGGGGTACCGACTCCCACGACTGGGCGCAGATGCTGCTCCAGATGTATGCCGGCTGGGCTGAGTCCGGCAAGCGGCCGCTGGAAGTGATGGACCTGTCCTACGGCGACGAAGCCGGATTGCGCAGCGGTATCTTGGAAGTGGGCGGCGATCACGCCTTCGGCTACCTCAGCGCCGAGCAGGGAGTCCACCGGCTGGTGCGGCTGTCGCCCTACGACCCCAACCACCTGCGCCATACGTCCTTCGCCAACGTGGAGATACTCCCGACGGTTGAAAGCGAATTGGACGTTGAGATTCGTCCCGAAGACGTGAAGATGGACACTTTCCGATCCAGCGGCCCCGGCGGGCAGAACGTGCAGAAGGTGGCCTCCGCCGTTCGGCTGACTCACCTGCCCTCCGGCGTCGTCGTTTCGTGCCAGACGGAGCGCTCGCAGCACCAGAACCGGGAATACGCCATGCGCATCCTCCGGGCCCGGCTGCTGAAGCGCCAGGACGACGAGCGGGCCGAAGAAGTGGCCCGCCTCCGGGGCGAGCGGGCCAACCCGGAATGGGGCCACCAGATTCGCAGCTATGTCCTGCACCCCTACAAGTCAGTCAAGGACCACCGCACCAACCTGCAAAGCACGAACCCGGACGGCGTCCTGGCCGGCGATATAGATCCGTTCATCGAGGCGTACCTGGTCCACAAGCTGGGGGGGTAGGGGCGAGGTTCCATATTTTTTTTCAGAGTGTTAGAGGCTGTGCTACAAGTCCCCTCTTCCTCTGGGAGAGGGTTGGGGTGGGACCGACCCGCTGGTTTCGCAAGAACAACTAGGGCAAACCCGCCTTAGCCCAATGGCGCCGGAAGAGGTTTGTCACACACCCTTGTTAGGCCGAGGGGTCGGCGCTCCTGGACTTGATAAGAAAAAGGGGCGACGTTTCTCCGGTCGCCCCCTTTGCGTCTAATCGGATTTTGCAGGCAGTTCCTAGCAGTTCCCCAGCAGGTGCCCCATGCGCAGCTTCTTGGTTGTCAGGTAGCTGCGGTTCTCGTCATTTACGGAGGCTTCCAAGGGGATGCGGTCCTGAATTTCCAGGCCGAAGCCGGAGAGTCCCACCACCTTGCCAGGGTTGTTGGTTAGCAGGCGCAGCTTGGAAACGCCCAGGTCGAGGAGAATTTGCGCACCTGCCTCGTAGTGGCGCATATCGGCGTCGAAGCCCAGGGTCTTGTTGGCTTCGATGGTGTCCAGGCCGCTGTCCTGCAGGGAGTAGGCCTTGATCTTGTTGTGCAGACCGATTCCCCGGCCCTCCTGCCTCATGTAGAGCAGCACGCCTGCGCCCTCTTCGGACAGGGTCTTGAGCGCCAGCTCCACCTGCTCGCCGCAGTCGCAGCGCAGGCTGCCGAACACGTCGCCGGTGAGACATTCGCTGTGGATGCGGACCAGCACCGGGTCGTCGGGCTTCCATTCGCCGGTGGTCAGCGCGATGTGTTCGCCCTGATCGAAGTAGCTGCGATAGCCGATGGCCTTGAACTCGCCGTACCGGGTCGGCAACCGGGTCTCGGCCACCCGCTCTATTAGCCGCTCGCTGTGGCGGCGGTGGGCGACAATCTGGGCGATGCTGAGGATTTTCAGGCCGTGCTCCTCGGCGAATTCCTCCAACTGGGGCAGCCGGGACATCGAGCCGTCCTCGTTCATCATCTCGCAGACTATGCCGGCGGGATACATCTCGGCCAAGTTGCAGAGGTCCACAATGGCTTCGGTGTGACCTGAACGGGCCAGCACACCGCCAGGGTGGTAGCGCAGGGGGAAGAGATGGCCGGGCCGGGTGAAGTCCCCGGGGTTGACGGCAGGGTCAATCATTGCTCTGACCGTTGCGGCCCGGTCGTGGGCGGAGATGCCAGTGGTGGTGCCAATCTTGTAGTCCACCGATATGGTGAAGGCCGTCTGGTCCTTTCTGCCGGCGTTCTGGCTGATCATCAGCGGCATCTGGAGTTCGTCCAACCGCTCGCCAATGACAGGCATACAAAGCAGACCCCGGGCGTACTTCACGATGAAGTTGATCGCCTCCGGGGTCACAGTTTCTGCGGGCATTACGAGGTCGCCCTCGTTTTCGCGATCTTCGTCGTCTACAACAATCAGCAGCTTGCCCGCTTTTAGCTCGTCCAGGGCCTCTTCCAGACTACACAGGGGCATAATCCAGTCCTTCTCCTGCGTTCGGATGCCTCCGCCCACGTTCACCGCTTGAGCAGGTTTTCCACGTACTTTGCCAGAATGTCGGCCTCCAGGTTTACCCTAGCGCCGACTGATAGTGTTTCCAGATTAGTATTACAGAGAGTATATGGTATCACAGCCAGCGTGAACGAGGAAGTGCCTACTTTTACCACGGTCAAACTTATGCCGTCAACCGCGATGAACCCCTTCTCAACGATGTACGGCATCAGCCGGGAGGGGGCGCGAACCCGGAAAATCACCGAGTCCCCGTCTTCCTTCGTCGAAGTTATGCGGCCCGCACCGTCCACATGGCCCTGGACGATGTGGCCGCCCATGCGGTCGCTGGCCGACAACGCCCGCTCCAAGTTCACCGATCTGCCGGCGGCAAGGTCGCCCAGCGAAGTACGCCGCATCGTTTCCGGTGACAGGTCCACCGAAAACTCGGACTCCGACAGCGACACGGCGGTTAGGCAGGCCCCGTTGACCGAGATGCTGTCCCCCAGCTTGAGGTCGGACATCACTTTTTCGGCCCGCACCGCCATGGCGTTGCTGCTGATACTGACCACCGAGCCGACTTCTTCAACAATTCCGGTAAACATCGTTACCTACTCCAACCTGCTCCGGCTGTGCGAATTTCACCCTCACCCTCAAGGGAGGGGGAACTATAAATGAAGTCCACCCTCTCCTTAGGCGGGAAGGAATTTGGGGACAGCGGATCAATTCGCCTTTGGGGGATAACCCGCGATCAGCCAGTCGACGCCAACCTGCTTGATGGATGTTTTCTCAAGTCGCAGGGCGTGGACCATCAACTCCGCGCCAGCGCCCTCCACCGGGGAGGCGGCTTCGTCACCGCCGATGATGACTGGCGCGACGAAGGCCTGCACCTTGTCGACCAACCCGTCGTCGAACAGCGACCCGAGGATCTTGCCGCCGCCCTCCACCAGGAGATTCACCACGCCGCGTCTGCCGAGGTCAGTCAGCACCTCGGTCGGGCAGACCAGCCCGCTGGCCGTAGCGCCGACGGGTATGACCTCGGCCCCGGCCCGCTCCAGGCCCCGCACGTTGGCAGCAGGGGCGTTTTGCGTGGTGTAGACCAGCGTCTGCCCAGGCTGGCGCAACAACTGCGATTCCACCGGCATACGGCAGTGGCTGTCTAGAGTTACCCGAATTGGTTGGCGCTCAAGGGGAAGGTTGTCATCGCCGCGGGCTGTCAGTTGGGGGTCATCAGCCAGTACGGTGTTGGCCCCTACCATGACGGCGTCGGTCTCTCGACGCATTCCCTGTACCAAGGCGCGGGCTTCGGTGCCTGTCACCCACTTGGAGTCGCCGGTGCGGGTGGCGATCTTGCCGTCCAGGCTCATGGCGAATTTGGCGGTGACGAAGGGCAGGCCGGTGATGACGTGCCTGGCGAATCCCTCATACAAGCAGCGCGCTTGTTCGCGCCCTTCCGAATCATCCGGCAGCACGGAGACTGCGATTCCGGCCTCGCGCAACTCCGCAATCCCTCCGCCCGCCACGACGGGGTTGGGGTCGGTGAAGGCCACAATCACCTCGGAGACGCCGGCCTCGATCACGGCGCGGGTGCAGGGAGGAGTGCGGCCCCAATGGCAGCACGGCTCCAGAGTGACATAAAGAGAAGCGCCTTGGGCCAGCGGCCCGGCTTCCTCCAGCGCGACGACTTCTGCGTGGGCTTGGCCCGGGGGCCTCGTGGCGCCCCGTCCGATGGCGCGGCCATCTCTGACGATAACGGCGCCCACGGCGGGATTGGGGCTGGTAGTTCCCAGCGCTCCCTGGGCCAACTTGATGGCCTGGGCCATATAATTCATGCAGCGGCCTGTCAGGCGTCGCTCCCGGTCGTGCCGGGCGCGGTGAATTCCTGGGAGAAGCGGCTGGCCGTCGGCTCCGTCTGCCCCTGGTACTTGCTGCCCAAGCCCTCGGAGCCGTAGGTCCGGTCGGCCGGCGTGGTCAGGAGCAGGTAGGAAATCTGGCCGATCTTCATGCCGTAATACAGCGTGATGGGCAAGCGGGCCAAGTTGCTCAACTCCAACGTAAGGTGCCCCTTCCAGCCGGGGTCCACGAAGCCTGCCGTGGAGTGAATTACCAAGCCGATGCGCCCCAGGCTGCTCTTGCCCTCCAGGCGCGCCACCAAGTCGTCGGGCAGCTCGATATGCTCCAGGGTGCTGCCCAGCACGAACTCGCCGGGGTGAAGTATGAATGGGGTATCGTCGCTGATCTCGACGACTTCGGTCAGGTCTTCGAGACCCTTCTTGACGTCGATATGCGGTCGGCGTGAGTTGGAGAAGACCAGCAGGTTGCGATCAAGACGAAGGTCTACGCTGGCGGGCTGGATGTCCGCCGGGTCAAGGGGCGAAATTACGATCCTTCCCTTTTCCAGTTCCTCCTTGATCGTCCTGTCACTCAGTACCATGCACTTATGCCGGAAGCCGGCTCCGGCCATCTCCAATCCTGTAATGTTGCTCGAATTCTAGGGGGTGTCGTCAAAATAATCTGGTCCAAATTGCCAGTGCTCGGATTTGGCAGATTGCCAGGAAGGACGCTTCGTTCTTGGCATATCGAGTAGCTATGGCACGCCATTGTTTGAAGTCCAGGAATGAGTTCTCAACCAAATGACGTAGTTTATACAGCGCTCGGTCGTAGTACCGGGGTTCCTTGCGGTGGCTCCTCGGTGGGATCACCGGTTCCATTCCCTGGGCCTCGGCTTCAGCTACGATGGCGTTGGTGTCGTAGCCTCGGTCGGCCAGCAGATATTGGGCTGGGATATCTACAATCAGTGAATGAGCTTGGGTGCAGTCAGCAACCGTACCCTCGCTCAGGCTCATGCGTACCGGCATGCCATGGGAATCCACCGCTAGATGCAGTTTGCTGTTCAGCCCCCTTTTGTACGTCCGATGGCTTGATTGCCTCCGCGGGCCCCAGTCCCATGGGGATGAACCTTGATGTAGCTGGCGTCGATCATCAACCACTCAAAGTCCGGATCGTCGACAACCGTATCCAGCAGTTGTTCCCAGACGCCCCGATCCCGCCAGCGGCAAAAGCGCCGATGGGTGTTCTTCCAATCACCGTAATCCGGTGGCAGGTCCCGCCACGGAGCCCCAGTACGCAGAATCCAAAACACCGCGTTCAGAAACAGTCGGTTGTCCTTGGCCGGTCGACCCTTTTTGCCTCCGGCCCCAGGCAAAAGGGGCCGCAATCCTTCCCAAACCTGGTCCGAAATATCGTGACGCCGATGCGCTGCTGCCATGCCCCCACCTCACACACTCACACGCTCCCCAGTAATCTACCATCAAGTTGCTATCAAGTTGCTATTTTGACGACACTCCCTAGCAATGCCGCCCCATACCGGCAAGTTGCCTGTCCGCTTGCCGGGTTCCATTGATTGTCCCACCCACTCCGGGAGAGAGTTGAGGAGAGGCCGGAATACGGCGCCTCGGCGATTTTTGCCCACGAACAGAGCCGCTACCATCGCAAACCCTCCCCCCTGAGGGGGAGGGAGAGGGAACAAATTGATGACCCTGTCGTCTTTACTGGTTGGCGGTCTACCCTTGGGGTTCTTCTGTGCCCTCGGGTCGGCCCTCCGTCGTCTCCATTTGCGTCTCAGCTTCGTCGTGTTCGGGGTCGGCGTCGCCCGCAAACAGGAACACGCCCTGGATTGTATTCGTGTATTCCAGCTCCCCGCCCGCGATTGTCGTAGTCGTTGAAGCGGCGTCGTTGGCGAAGGTGGCCTCAGCCCGGGCGTAGAGTGGCTGGGGCGAGGTATAGGCCGATTCCTCGTTGAGGTAGACCAGTCGGCCAAGCTTAACGCCGGAAAGGTCGGCCAGCATCCCGGCCTTCCGCTTCAGGTCCGCCACGGCGTTGGCCCTGGCCTCGTCCTGCAACGGTTGGGGGTCTTCGATGTCGAATCTGATGCCGTTAACGCGAACCAGGTCACCGGCTGCTTCCGTTACCGCGTCGATTATGGTTCCCACCCTGGCCAGGCTGCGAATCTTCACTTGGGCCTGATTGGAAACCGAGTACCCTATCAGACGGCTTTCCCAAGACTTGTAGCAGGACATGTTCATGCTTTCTTCCTGTCCGCCTTCCGTGTCGGGATCTTCTTCTCCGTCGCAGCGTTCGATTTCCACCTGTTGATAGCGGGGGCTGATGTTGAAGTGGCGGGTTTGAATGTCGTCGAGAGATACGCCGGCATTAGTCAGCGCGGACATGGCGCTCCTCATGGCGGTGGCGGCGCTGTCCCGGGCGGCTGCCGCGGTGTCTTCCAACGACTCTACGCCCATGGAGACGACGGCAATATCGGGGGCGGCGCTGGCCTTGCCGGTGCCGCTGACCCAGATGCCCGAAGGGCCGTCATAAGGTACACCGGCGTCGCCGTCGGAGGCCGACTCCTCCAACATTTGCATACCGGTGGTTTCGGTATTTTCAGCATCAGGGTTGTCTTCCTGCGCCCCTGCCAGCGCCGCCCAGCCGACGGCCAGCAGAGCTGCCACGGCCAAAGTCGCCAGCAACAGGTATATTCGGTTGCGTCCGGTGAACAGCGTCATCTGCTGGGTCTCCTTCGAAATTTCGGCTCCTGTTGGAATGGCTGGCGTTAGCCTTGGAAGTTCACTCGCCCGTCCAATAGGGCGCGGGCCATGACGAACTTGTGGATTTCCGATGTGCCACCGCCGATGCGGGCGTGGCGCAGCAGGTGATACCAGTGGGCAATGGGCAGGTCGAGGGTTTCGCCGGCACCGCCGAACACCTGCATTATCTTGTCTATGCTGCGGCAGCCCCACTCGCCGGCGCAGTACTTGATCATGGACGCTTCGACGCGCACGTCCTCGCCGGAGTCGGCGCGGGCGGCCGTCTCGCGGGTGGCCGCACGGAGGGTCATGATGTCGATGTAAACGTCGGTGAGCATCCATTGAATGGCCTGCCGGTCGGCGATTGGCCGCCCGTAGGTGACCCGTTGCTTGGCCCACTCGATGGCCATATCCAACGCGCGGCTGAGGATGCCCAGGGCCATGGATCCCCGCAGCAGGCGGTCGTGATGCACCAGCCACTTCTGGCCCAAGGTGAAGCCGCGCCCGACCTCTCCCAGCACCTTGGTCTGGGGGACCCGCACGTTGTCCAGATGCACCGTGTGCTGCTGTGACTTGGTGGGATTGATCCAGATACGAATGGGGTCGAAGGACAGGCCGGAGCTGGGATTGTCCACGATGAACATGGTGATGCCGCCCCGCTGCCGTTTTTCGGGGTCGGTCACGGCCTGCACGAGGATGTAATCGGCGCTGGCGGCCCCGGAGATGAACGTCTTGGTGCCGTTCAGCACCCAGTCGTCTCCGTCCGGCACGGCGCGGGTCTGCATCATGCCACCGGGGTCGGACCCGGCCTCCGGCTCGGTCTGGCCAAAGGCGTAGTGCAGCTCTCCCTGGATGGACGGCAGCAGGTATGCCTGCTCCTGCTCAGGAGTGCAGTTGCCGATCATCATCATGGGCACGGGCGACGTCGGAAGCTGAACTATGCTCTTGTGCACCTCTTCGTCCAGCACCACATGACCCAGGGCGCCCATGCCGCCGCCGCCGTACTCCTCGGGGACGAAAGAGGTGTAGATGCCGGTGTCCTTGGAGACTTGATTCAGCCTCGCCCACTTCTCCGGGTTCAGCGTCCCCAGGATGCCTTGAAGCGCCTCGGCGATGCCACGAGGGGCGCCGTCATCTATGCCCTCCTGCGAGGGGTTGGCGAGGTACTCCGCCTCCAGCGGGTAACACTCGTCCTTTACTATCTGGCGTATAGTGAGTTTCAGGGCCTCCAACTCCGGGGGCAGCCCTGCTTCTCCTGTAATCATGTCGTTCTCTCCTGGCGGGCTCGAAGGCGAACGCCCTAAAGTCCAGCGTTGCAAAAGGCGCGAGCTAATCCGCGCCTTTTGAGCTATGGGTATCAACAGGTATCGGTATTAGTATCAGTGGAATGGACAGACGAATTTGAAAGTCGAAACCGCCGAGGTTTCACCCGATTCCTGTCCTGATTCGGCCGCCGCCGCCGTAATATCCTGCGGTTCTCCCAACGCAGAAAATCCAACGGCGAAAACCGACAGAGTCAGCAGCACGATTACGGCGATGGCTGCAATTCTGGCTTTCATTTGGTCGCGTCTGCCTGAGAGAATCCTTGTATCATCCGGGAAGATTGCTCAATTCTATATCGTCCCGCCTGTCATTGCCACCACCGCAGGCCCCGTCTCATGGTCTTCTGATTCTCCTTCTCCCTTGAGGGAGAGGACTGGGGTGAGGGTGAAATGCCTGGTGCCCGGAGTGGACAATGTCGCCCACCACCGGGGACTCCCCAACCCTAACCCTCCCCCGGAGGAAAAGGGAACAAGTAAAGCCCTGTGCCCTCTGCGACGCAGTGATGAGAACCTGGCTTGCCGGACACGAAACTTGGGGCGCAGGCCATGCTAGAATATGCGGCGGCAGAATCTCAGGCACGGACACCGATGCAGTACAGAAACCTCCCCAGCGTAGACAGCGTTCTGGCCACCTCCGAAGTGGCTGAGATTGCTTCTACCTTCAGCCGCGAGTGGGTGGTGGAGTTGGTGCGGGGGGAGTTGGAGACGGCCCGGCAGCGCATCCGGCAGGGCGGGGAAGCCACCGGAGCGGAAGAACTCGCCGCGCTGGTCTGCCGCCGGGTGGAAGAGGCGGTGCGGGCCGAGCCTCGCCGTGTCATCAACGCCACCGGCGTCGTCATCCACACCAACCTGGGCCGCGCCCCCCTCAGCCGCGCTGCCATGCGGGCGGTAGAGGAAGCCGCCGCAGGGTACTCAAACCTGGAATTCGACTTGGAATCGGGGCGGCGCGGCTCCCGGCAGGCGCAATTGGAGTCGCTGTTGCGGCAGTTGACCGGCGCAGAGGCGGCACTGGCGGTGAATAACAATGCCTCGGCGCTGCTGCTGGGGTTGCTGGCTTTGGCCGCTGGACGCGAGGTCATCGTTTCTCGGGCCGAGGCCGTGGAAATCGGCGGCGGATTCCGCGTCCCCGATGTGCTGCGCCAGAGCGGGGCCAAGCTGGTGGACGTCGGCACCACCAACCGCACCTACCTGCGGGACTACGAAGAGGCAACCAACGCCGCGACCGCCGCGTACCTGAAAGTCCATGCCAGCAACTTCCGCGTCGAGGGTTTCACCGCCGAGGTCGGAATGCAGGAACTGGCGGAACTGGGCGACCGCCACGGCGTCTCCGTACTTCACGACGTCGGCAGCGGCAGCCTGCTGCCCACCGACAGGTACGGTCTGGCCCACGAGCCGATGCCCCAGGAGAGCATCAGGGCCGGCATGGGCTTGGTGTTCTTCTCCGGCGACAAGCTGCTGGGCGGCCCGCAGGCCGGCATCGTTGCGGGACGGCGGGAGCTGGTGTCGCGTCTGGCCCGGCATCCGCTGGCCCGCGCCGTGCGTATCGACAAGTTGAGCCTGGCCAGCCTGACTGCAACGCTGGTCCACTACCTGCGGGAAGAGGCGGAGCGGGAGATTCCAGTTTGGCGCATGATTTCGGCCACACCTGAGTCCCTGCAAGAGCGAGCCTACGACTGGAACTCTCAATTGTCGGGCATGTACAGCGTGGTAGAGACTCGCTCGGCCATCGGGGGCGGCAGCCTGCCGGGGGAAACGCTGCCCACCTGGGCGCTGGCTCTGAACACTTCAGGTTTCACGGGTGGCGCCGACGGCGTGATGCGCCTGCTGCGTCAGAACCGCCCGCCAGTGGTCGCCAGGATCGAGGACGAATTGGTGCTATTCGATCCACGGACTGTAGGGCCAGAGGAAGACGCTGAACTGCTTGCCGCGCTGCAAGAGTTGGGCGCCTGACGCTGGGACTGAGTCCAATTTACGCAAGAAGCGATTGAAATACCGGAGCGACAGCAGAGAATGACCGACTATCTCTTGGTGCATGGCCCCGGTCAGGGTTCTTGGGTCTGGGGTAAGGTTTGGGGCCTGATGACCGCGCCGGTGGAGCATCCGCCGACGTTGCACAAGCCCCGCCGGGCCAACCGTGTCCATCCCATCGACCTGCCGGGGCACGGCCCCGATGTCGCCGGCGACACAGCCGCCGTCCGGCTGGAAGAGTGCGTCGAAGCCATCGCCCACGCAATCGAGCAGGAGCAGTTGCGCGATGTGGTGCTGGTGGGGCATGGGATTACTGCAGGAATCGTGTTGCAGGCGGCCGCCAGCCTGCCCATGCCGCCCAAGCGCCTGGCGCTGGTTGGGGGCACGGTACCGGAGGGCCAGCGCCCTCTCATAAGCGCCTGTTCCGGCAGCATACGCAACGGATTCAAGTTGTTTTCGGTGCTCAGTTCTCTCAGGCGACAGGAATTCCGTTTTCCCTATCCCGTCATAAACCGATACTTGTGCAATACCATGGAAGCCATGGAAATCGTGCAGATTCTCGGTTTCTTTGGGCCCCTGCCCGTCCGCCTGCTGAACTCCCGGCTGTCCTTGGACCCTGACCTGCCTTCGCCGCTTTCCTGCATCGTCCTGACCCAGGACAAGCTCATCTCGCCTCAAGCGCAGCGTCGCACCGCCGAGCGCCTGAACAGCGAGGAGGTGTTGGAGATTGACGCCTGCCATATGGGGGTCTGGCAGCGCCCCGCAGCGGTGGCCGAAGCCCTGTTGCGCTACGCCTGAGCAATGTTTCCCTGATCAGTGTTCCAAAGGCAATGTTCCGAGGGCCATGGCAATTTGGAAGACGGGACAAAGGATACGGGCCGGTTTCCACCGGCCCGTATCCTTTGCTGGGTTGTTAGCCCGTCAAGCCTGAGCGTCCGCGGCGCTACCAGCCCGGGCGGCGGTTGCCGCACTTGCCGCAAAACACGTCGCGCATTGGGCCGTTCTCATTGCCGCATTTGTCGCAGGTCCAGATGGAAACCATCATCGAAATAGAAGTCATCATAGAATTCACCCTGTGATTTTCTTGATTTTCTTCACTTCCGCGGGTTCGATGATGCCCGGCGATGCAGGGTTAGTGACTGTGCCCGTGATGGTCGTGTTGTTCCTCCTCTTGAGGTGTAATCAGTGAGTATGTGGTGAGAATCATGCCCGCCACGCTGGCGGCGTTCTCCAAGGCCGAGCGCGATACCTTGGTAGGATCGATGATACCCCGCTCCACCAGGTCACCGTACTCGCCCCGGGCCGCGTCGTAGCCGAAGTTGGGGTCGCTGCTGCGCCGTACCTCGTCCACCACGACTGCGGGCTCGCCTCCGGAGTTCCGGGCGATGATGCGCATCGGCTCTTCCAGGGCCTGCCTCAGGATGATGCGGCCCACTCCCTCGTCGCCGGTCAGGCTGACGCCGTCCATCGCCTGCACGGCGCGGATGTAGACGACGCCGCCGCCGGGGACGATGCCCTCTTCAACTGCCGCGCGGGTGGCCGCTAGAGCGTCCTCGACCCGGGCCTTGCGGTTCTTCAATTCCGGCTCGGTGGGGGCGCCTATTTTGATAACCGCCACGCCGCCCGACAGCTTGGCCAACCGCTCCTGAAGCTTTTCCTTGTCGTACTCGGAGGTGGTTTCCTCTATAAGGACGCGGATCTGCTCGGTGCGGCCCTTTATCATAATCGTTTCGCCCGCGCCACCCACAATAGTGGTGCGGTCTTTGGTGGTCTCGATGCGCCGGGCCTGGCCCAAGTCGGCGACGGTGGCCTGGTCGAGCCGACGGCCCCGCTCCTCGGACACCACCTCCGCCCCGGTGAGGATGGCGATGTCTTCCAGCATGGCCTTGCGGCGGTCGCCGAAGCCAGGAGCCTTGACCGCCAGGCAGTTGATGGTGCCGCGCAGCTTGTTGACCACCAGCACCGCCAGCGCCTCGCTCTCAACATCCTCCGCGATGACCACAAGGTTGCGGGTCACCTGAAGGGCTTTATCCAGCACTGGCACCAGCTCAACGGCCGAGGAGATCTTCTTGTCGGTAACAAGAATGTGCGGGTTCTCGATGACCGATTCCATCCGCTCCGGGTTGGTGACGAAGTAAGGGCTGATGTAGCCGCGGTCGAAGTTCATACCCTCGACGTACTCGGTCTCCGACTCGATACCTTTGCCTTCTTCGATGGTGACCACACCCTCGGCGCCGACCTGTTCCAGCACATCGGCCAGCATATTGCCGATTTCGCTGTCGTTGGCCGAAATAGTGGCGATCTGAGAAATCTGGTCGCGTCCCTGCACCGGGGTCGAGAGCCCCGCCAGTTCCTTGACCAGGGCCGCGACGGACTTGTCAAGGCCGCGCTTGATGGCCATGGGGTCAGCCCCGGCGGCCACGTTCTTCATGCCTTCGCGGACGATGATGTGGGCCAGCACGGTGGCGGTGGTGGTGCCGTCGCCGGCAACATCGTTGGTCTTGCTGGCGGCTTCCTTGATTAGCTGGGCGCCCATGTTCTCGAAGGATTCGGGCAGTTCCACTTCTTTAGCGATGGTGACGCCGTCATTGGTTATGACCGGCGCGCCCCATTTCTTTTCCAGCGCTACGTTGCGGCCCTTGGGCCCCAGGGTGCGCCCGACGGCGTTGGACACCGTCGAGATGCCACGCAACAGTGCCTGCTGCGCGGCCTGGTCGCTGATAATGCTCTTGGCTGGCATTCCTCTCCTCTCTTAACTAGACTGAACTAGACTGAACGCTCATTACGAGAAAGGCAGCACACGATTTTTTCGCATATTTAAGAATAAATCCGCCCTCGCCGTCGGTCAAGCGCAGCGGCGGGAAGCACAGGGCAATCGCGTCTTGATTTCAGCAGGTTGGGCCGGAGCAGCGGTCATTGCCAGTTTGCAGGGGCTGAGTTTTCGTTTTCCCTCTCATTTCCGCTCATTTCCCACCATTGGGAGGAGCGGAGATTGCCGGTTTGCGGGGGCTGAGTTTTCGTTTTTCCGGTCATTTCCGGTCATTCCCCACCATTGGGATGAGCGGACATTGCCGGTTTGCAGGGGCTGAGTTTTTCGTTTTCCCTCTCATTTCCGCTCATTTACCGCCATTCCGGCAATTCCGGGCTGGCCGCTGGTTCAAGGCAGACCCGCCGGGATCTCAGGCGGGTTGTGTATGCCATCCGTTATAGACATAGCACCAATGTTAGAAAGGGCGCACCAGGCTTGGCAAGGGGCGAATGACACCTCTTTTTCTTCCAAATGCGATTGCCCTGGCGGGACGCAGGGTCTTTTTGCTGTTCCTTCTCCCTCCCAATCGTATAGACCGGAGATAAGCCAGGGTGGGAGACGTACCTGTTCGTGTGGGAACTTCGCGCCAGATCGGTATTTCACGATTCCTCCAGCCTCTTCCGCCTCCTCATGGAATAGGAATGACTAAAACAGCCTGCCTGCGAACTCGACTTTACGCAAAATCCAGGAAAAGTAATGGATGACATCACCTTTGTGCGTAGCCACTGGTGGTTGGTGTCGGAGGGTTTTTCACTATCGACCGCCAACTCCGATGTACAGAAACTCCCCGCCACTCTGTACCATCGTATTGCAGATTCCCTCGCTTATGCCGCTTAAAATGCGTAAAGTCCAGGCGAAGGTATGCTGCGGGTTTGCTCCTGCCCTTCCGTGGCTTGGAGTTGCCAAATGCAAGAATACTGCATCAACATATTGGATATATAATATCGTGATTGTTTTCACAACGTTGACAGACGAGTGGTTTTCTGATATAAATAATTCGAAAAGCGAATTAACAATGGCATCTTGCCGGCAGGGTGAATGAAGCGCCCGCCGGACGAGAAAAATCACCGGAGGTGAAAACCATGTCCAAGAAAGCCAAGTTCAGCATCGCCCTAAGCGCGGCGGCCCTGGCATTGGCCGCATACGGAGGCTATCGGGTCTGGAAGCGGTCCCGGGCCAGGTAACAGGGCGGCGGCGCAGGGCACATTTTGCCCGTGGCGTTGTCCCGGCATGATAACTCTCCGAAAGAGTTGAGCCGACGACCAACGCGGATGTAATGGCCCGGAATCGCTGGGCGAGGGGAGTCCTCAATTGAGGACTCCCCTCAACTATGTTTCGGAAGGCTACTGACGCCCGACTCCTTCCAAATTCAAGTCTACGTGAAGGGCAGCAACCCGCGTCGTTGCGGCCGGCTTCCTGAAGCCTCTGCGCCGGATGGAGCCTCCGGCGAGGGGCTGTGTGCTAAACTCCGCCTATGACCAGCCAACAGGAATTCGTCGCTGACCTCCATATTCATTCCCGGTATGCTTATGCGTGCAGCAAAAACCTCACGCTGGCGAACATTGCGGAAGCCGCCAAGGTTAAAGGAATAGGGCTGCTGGCTACCGGCGATTTCACTCACCCGGCGTGGGTTGACGAACTGACAGCCAACCTTGCTCAGGTGGACAGGGGGACTTACCAGTACGAAGGAGTCAACTTTGTTCTGGGTACGGAGATCAGTTGCGTTTACCGGCAGGGAGGCAAGGCCCGGCGGCTGCACCTTTTGCTTTTCCTGTCGTCGCTGGAAGCGGTCGAGAGATTCAACGGGGAGTTATCCCGGCGCGGCGTGAAACTGGAAGGAGACGGGCGTCCGTCGGTCGGAACTTCGGCGGCGGAATTGACTTGTCTGGCCCTCGACATTGACCCCGCGGCGATGGTGATTCCGGCCCATATCTGGACGCCCTGGTACGGGCTGCTGGGCTCTGTATCGGGATTCGACAGCCTTGAGGAGTGTTTCGGCGACCTGACCGCTGAGATCCGGGCCGTGGAAACCGGGCTATCCAGCGATCCTGCCATGAATTGGGGCGTTTCCGAAATGGCAAGCCGGGCGATCGTTTCCTTTTCCGACGCCCACTCCCTGCCCAACTTGGGGCGAGAGGTCACCGTGTTCCAGGGAAGGCCCACCTATGACGGTCTCAAGGCGGCTGTCGACCAGAACGCCATCGCCTATACCATCGAGTTCTATCCCGAAGAGGGCAAGTACCACTACAACGGTCACAGAAATTGCGGGGTGCGGCAGTCGCCCGGTGAAACCGCTGCCATGGGCAGCGGGCGCTGCCCGGTATGCAACCGCCCTCTCACTTTGGGAGTGCTTCACCGGGTGGATGCCTTGTCTTCAACTTCGGGTACGGCTGGAGACTCAGATCCCACGCCCGGACCCGACGGGTTCATCAGCCCGCCGGATGAGCGTCCGCCCTTCCTTCGGCTGGTTCCGCTGGAGGAACTGCTGGCCGAAACCCTGGGCGTGGGCCGACGCACGAAAACGGTGGCCAATATGTACCGGAGAATGTGCGCCGAGTTGGGGAGCGAACTGGATGTGCTGGCCCATGCCAAGCCGGAGGACATCCGCCATGTGGCCGGGGATCAGGTGGCCCAGGCTGTTATTAAGGCCCGCACCGGGCAGGTTGTGACCGAGCCGGGGTTCGACGGGCAGTACGGCTCGGTGCGAGTGTGGGCCGAATCGCCGGGCGATGTTGGGCAGCGAGTGTTATTCTAACGCGCTCTTACCTTGGCAACGCGCCCGGAAACGAGGCATTGGCCTTCACCCGGTGGCGCCTGATGCGTGGCCAGAGCCGCCCGCGCCCGTTGCCTTGTGCTACAATTCACGCATTCTTGTCAGCACGGATTTGTCGGCCCGCTGACTTACAGGGAAAATCACAGTGTGACTCAGCCTGTGCCTGTTTATCTGCGCCACTTGCAGAAAGAGGATATAACCGAGGTCGTGGAGATTGAGAGGGAGGCGTTTTCGCCCGTGTGGGTGACTTCGCCTTTCAAACGCGACCTGAGCAACAAGCGCGCCTGTTATCTGGTGGCCTGCCTGGAATCCTCCGGTGACGTTGCGCCCCCCCCGGAACCGCAGCCTGAGGAGGAGGAGAACTCCGGGGGGTCTTGGCTGTCCCGGGTTGCCGGACGCCTGGGACTCGGGGGCAGCGCGCCCGAGCCGCTCCCGGAAGACGATTACGCCATAGCCGGGTACGTCAGCGTGTGGTATCAGGGCGACGAAGCGCACATCACGGAAATTGCCGTGCGGGAGACACTCCGGGGCAACGGGATCGGCGAGCTCCTGCTTATCGGCTCGTTGGGGGCCGCCGTAGAATACGGCTCCCATGTTATGACCCTGGAAGCCCGCGTCTCCAACTTTATTGCCCAGCGACTGTACGAGAAATACAGTTTTAAATCGGTCGGCATACGCAAGGGCTACTACTCAGACAACCGCGAGGACGCGGTGATAATGACCACCACGCCCATCGGAACCGGGGAGTACGGGCGGATGTTCAGGAAACTCCAGGAAACTTGGGAGTCCCGTTGGGGACCGATAGATATTCGAGAGTGAAACGGACCGATCAGCACCGGACAGGCATCCCCGAACCGATAGGCCACGGGTATAAACCGGCGCTCGGTTCCAAGTTGACCATATTGGAGAGTGGTTGTTAAAATGACTGCCATTGTGCCTCGCCGATTCATGGCCGTTGGCTTGCGAACCTGGTTGCCCGGTACGACGCTTGGGCTTCTGTCGCATGGCGATCCCGGAGTTGTGCTGCCGGGTTATAATCCCGGAAACGTATGCTAGTCATTGGTTTGACCGGAGGAATTGGCACTGGCAAGAGCGAGGCAGCCCGGCACTTGGTGTCTCTGGGAGCGGAACTCATCGACGCCGACGTGGTAGGGCACGAAGCATACGCACCCAACGCGGAAGCCTGGCGGCGGGTGGTGGAAGTATTCGGAGAGGGAATTCTCGGCCCCAACGGAGAAATAGACCGGCGTAGTCTGGGAGCCATCGTTTTTTCCGCCCCGGATCAGTTGGCTCGGCTCAACGGTATCATGCACCCGTTGATGGCCCGTATGGTCCAGGAGAAGATAGACGGCTTTCGGGAGCAGGGAGCGGATGTGGTGGTTGTGGAAGCGGCGCTCCTGTTCGAGGCCGGCTGGGATTCCCTGGTCGAAAAGGTATGGGTGACCGACGCGCCGGAAGAATCTGTGATTGGCCGCCTGGCCCTGCGCAACGGCATGAGCGAGGAGGAAGCCCGAAGGAGGGTAGCCTCACAGATGAGCCGCACGGAACGGCTGAGCCGTGCTGACATTGTGATTGACAACTCGGCGGACGTCGCAGCAATGCGCAAGGCAATTGACGAGTTGTGGGTAACTATAGTCAAAGAAAGGATTGAGCTGACGTAATGGTAGAAGCCGTAGAGCAGGAAAGAAAACACTACAGCGAGTACGCGATCGAGGAGTTCCTCGTTCGGGCCGAACCGTACTACCGCGCCGTGGGCGACGAGATGGAACTGTTTGCCGCGGCTTACCAACAGCACATTCCCGTGCTGCTCAAGGGGCCGACGGGCTGCGGCAAGACCCGGTTCGTGGAGTATATGGCCTGGAAGCTGGGCCGGCCTCTGACCGTTGTCCGCGATCAGGAAGAGAGTGGAGGCGAAGGCGCTACGCAGGAGGTCCGGGAGGGCGAGGTTCGTGTGCCCCTGGTCACCATAGCCTGCCACGAGGATCTCACCGCCAGCGACCTTGTGGGCCGCTATCTGCTGGACGCCAACGGCACCCGCTGGATTGACGGCCCCATGACCCGCGCCGTCAAGGCGGGAGCCATCCTCTATCTCGACGAGGTGGTGGAAGCCCGCAAGGACACCACGGTGCTGATTCACCCCCTCACCGACCACCGCCGCATTCTCCCGGTGGAGAAGACCGGTTCCATCATTGAGGCCGACGATCGGTTCCTGCTCTGCATCTCCTACAACCCCGGATATCAGAGCGCCCTAAAGGACCTGAAGCACAGCACCCGGCAACGGTTCATCTCCATCGAGTTCTATTATCCCCCCAGGGAAATCGAGCGGGAGATCATACAGCAGGAGAGCGGCTGCACCGAGGGGCATGCCGACTCTTTGGCCAAGCTGGGCGAGAAGATACGCAACTTGGAAGACCACGGCTTGCAGGAAGGGGCCAGCACCCGGCTGCTGATTTACGCCGGCCGTCTCATTACCGAGGGTATTGCCCCCCGCCGCGCCTGCCAGGTCGCCATCGTCTGGACGCTGACCGACGACCCAGAGTTGCAGCGCAGCCTCGAGGAAGTTACCTCCTCAATTTTTGAGTAGGTCCTTCGAGCAGGCATACTCAAGCGGGAAATTTCTCTGGAGTCACGTATCTTGGAGCTGGAGCGTAGTCAGTCCTGACGCCGCCGGAATTGATCAAGCGGGCGCTGGCGAATCGGCCGACCGAAATGGTGGCCGGGGATGGCTTGACGCCCGCAGCCGTTATGGTGCTGCTGTACCCCAAGGACGGTGACTACTGCGTTCTGCTCAATAAGCGTTCCCAGGAAGTCGAACACCACAAGGGGGAGATTTCCTTCCCCGGCGGGGCGACAGACCCCGAAGATCGCAATCCCCTGGACACGGCCCTCCGGGAAACCGAGGAGGAAATGGGCATTCGCCGGGAGGACATAAGCGTCCTGGGCGAGATGGACGAAGTAGCCACCCGTTCGCAGTTCAGGGTGAGCGTGTTTACCGGGACCATCAGCCATCCTTACGAATTTCGCCCCAGCGCTGACGAAATTGCGGAAATTGTCGAATTTCCCGTCAGCGCCCTGCTAGACCCTTTCAGCGTCCGAGTCGAAACCCACTGGCAGGCAGACGGCCCCACAACCGTCCACTCTTACGCCTGCGGCAAGCACCTTGTGTTTGGTGCAACTGCAAGAATCCTCCAGCAATTCCTGCAACTCTTGGGGGATGGGCTGGAAAGCGAGGGTCCGAGTTGACAAGTAGCGCTCCAACACCCGATATAGAACAGGAATTGGCAAAACTTCCCCCTGCGGTACTGGAAGCCTATCAGGAGGCCAGAGGGTCGGTCGGTTCGGCCTTCGGGCCCGACGAGGTGGGCCTATGGGCCAAGGAAGGAGTCTCCATCGGCTCCCAGACCATCCGGTCCTGGGAAGCAGCGATTGAGTATTACAAGGTCAGCCCCGACGTTTGTCGCTTCCTGTCCTTCCCATCCTTCATGCAATGGGCCCGCTGTGGTACCTACCTGGCCCAGGATTCGCCGACGCTGGCCGTGTCCTTTTTCAAATCCAGCGTGGCCATTGTTCCCAATCTGCGGCCCCAATACATCCCACGCTGGGCTGGCTTGGGTCGCAGCTTGTACAAGGGGACATGGAAGTCCAGCACCCTGGCGGCCAAGTTCTTCGAGGTCTCGCCGGAACTGGTGCGCACCCTCCCGTTCTGGGACGTGGAAGTCTTCGCGTCGCTGATTGAAGCGCTGTCGTACAAGTCCTACGATGTCGCCAGCGAATGCCTGACCCTTGGCAAAGACGT
This sequence comes from Dehalococcoidia bacterium, assembly GCA_965226875.1. GTDB lineage: Bacteria > Chloroflexota > Dehalococcoidia > Lucifugimonadales > UBA3495 > VXOI01. The sequence continues at coordinate 1,820,823 of OZ245439.1, forward strand.
GCTGCCCGGCATGGGACGGGAGCGCGAGCCCTTCCTAGCCATGACCCGCGCCCTGATAGACACCAGTTGGCGAGAGGTCAAGACCTGCCTGGAGCTGGTGCCCCGCGCCCTCCAGCATGTGGAGGAGGCCCAGACCGGGCGCTTCCTAAAGCTGGGCGAGCGGCTGGCGAAGGTCGGTCTGCGCGACACTTCCCGGTTCCTGTCTGATGGCACCCAGGCCTTGGGCCGTGTTCCCCAGGGCAACCAGGGCTACATCCTCGATCTCTGCGACCAGTTGGTCGCGGTGGCCCCGGAGGCCGTTCCGCCCTTCCTTCGCAGCCTCGACAACGTGCTGACGCGCATCACCGTCAGCCAACTCGACACCTGGTACCAGCATGGGATGAAGCTGTTGCAGGAAAACCCGGAAAGCGGCATCGCCTTCTTCAAGATTGAGTCCAACACTTCCGAGTCGATGCTGGAAACCCTTTCGTCCAGCTTGGAGCTGGACCGGGTCAAGGGTATTCTGCGCCTCTATTGCCGCGCCCTGTCCGGCGCCGGTGTGGAGATTATGAACACGCAGGAACTGGTGCGCCGCAACATCGGTTGGGTGGACGAGGATACTGCGTCCACAGACGGCTCCAAGGTGTTCCTGCCGCCGGTGGTGGACCACTACCCCAACAAGCAGGACAACTTCTCATGGTTCAAGGTGGTCTCCACTCACCAGGTCAGCCACCTGGAGTTCGGCAGCTTCGAGTATCAGTTTGACGAGCTGGCCACCCAGTTCGAGGATCGCCGCCACGCCATGGAGGAGGAGATCAACGCCGGCAAAGCCGCAGAACTGGCCGCGCGGCAGGCCATGGTCGAGATGGCGCGGGAGATGGCCGGCGGGGAAGCCGAAGTCACGTTTGTAGAAATGGGGCCGAATGGCTCTTCCCAAATTTCAGAAGGCCCGGTGCCAGAAAGCCCCGGCTCCATGCGTGCCTACACCGACATCGGCCGGTTCTTGGCGATGTTCGAGAATGGCAAGCTGGTCTTCGACCTGTTCACCGTGCTGGAGGACTGCCGCCTGGACTATCGCATCAAGGTGGAGTACCCCGGCATCAACCGCGCCTCCTCCCGCGTGCAGAAGGAAACATTGGAGCGGCGACCACAAATCGAAGGAATGCCCATCCAGCAGGCTATGGTCGAATTGCTCATTCACATGAGCCTGGAGGAGTTCTCGGGCCTGCCCGTTCCCGAGGAGTACGAAGAGGCGGCGGTGATGCTCTCCCGCATCCTGCACCAGCTTCGTACCGCCGAGGCCAACGTGGAGGACGCCTCCGAGGCCACCCTGCGCGCCTACGAAATCATCTCCCGGCTGCCCAACCAGACCGAGGAAGAGGAAGAGTGGGATGAGCAGGACCTGGAGGAACCCGGCGACTTCAACGAAGAGGAATTCCAGGATCTCATAGATCGTCTACAGGCCGACATGGAACAGCGTGGCGAAGGACAGGAGGGCGATGAGTCCTACGAGTCTCCTGAGCCGGTGGACTATCGCGGCGACTTCAAGCCGGAGATGGTACAGCTTCTCACCCGCCTCCAAGCCGACAGCGGGGAGCAGGGCGAGGCCCAGCCCATGACCCAGGAGATGCTGGAACAGCTCTTGCAGGACAGCGACGAGCTGGAGATGGATGCCGAGCAGGGCGACATTACTGACGCAATGACCACCTTCGCCCAGAACATCATGAAGGAGGCCGGCGCGCCTCCGCCCAACTCCAAGCCCGGCCAGGGCTACGGCCCGCTGCTCAACGACGACGAACAGGGCGGCGAGCTGGAAGCCCGCGAGCCACAGACCTTCCTGTACGACGAATGGGACTTCCGGGCCAACGACTACAAACCTCGCTGGTGCATCGTCAAGGAAAAGACCGTCGAAGAGGGCGACATCAACTTCTACCAGGACGCGCTGAAAAACTACCAGTCGCTCTCCAACCACATCCGGCGACAGTTCGAACTGATCATGCCGGAGAGTATGCGCAAGACCTACCGGCTTATCGACGGCGAAGACCTGGACCTCAACGCGACGCTCGAGGCCTGGGTTGACCTGAAGATGAACATACCGCCGGACGACAAGATCTACTGGCACCGCAACCGCAACCGCCGCGACGTGGCCGTGGTGTTCCTGCTGGATATGAGCGCTTCCACCGCCGAGGCCATCGACGAGGGCCGCCAGATGGTGGACGACCGCGACGCGCCCGACGACCCGGTGGAATACATGGTCTGGCTGCGCCGCCGCCGCGAGGGACTGGTGCGCCGCAACTACAAGCGCATTATCGACCTGGAGAAGGAGAGCACCGCGCTGCTGGTGAATGCGCTGGAGTCCATCGGGGACACCTACGGAATCTACGGCTTCTCCGGCTATGGCCGCGAGAACGTCGAGTTCTACGTGATCAAGGACATCGGCGAAAACTTCGGCGACAAGGTCAAGCGGCGCATCGACAAGATCACGCCGCTCCACGCCACCCGCATGGGGGCGGCCATCCGCCACGCCATTACCAAGCTGGAGAACCAGGACGCCCACACCAAGATCATGTTCCTGGTCAGCGACGGGCGCCCGCAGGACCGGGGCTACAGCCGCGAGGGCGTGGAGAAGGAGTACGCCGTCCACGACACCCACATGGCGCTGGTGGAAGCCCGCAACCTTGGCATTACCCCGTTCTGCCTCACGGTGGATAAGGCGGGCCACGACTACCTGAAGAGCATGTGCGGCGACATGGGCTACGAGGTCCTCGGCGAAATCTGGTCACTGCCCGAACGCCTCCCCATGCTCTACCGCGAGTTGACCTCCCGCAGGATCGCCCGGCGGTAGGAAACAGGTTCTAGCACAAGGTACGAAAAAGGCCCGTCCCGAAACATCGGGGCGGGCCTTTAGCATTTCTGCTGCCGTACTGGCGGCTCCCAAAGTGCAGGCAGGTCTGGGTCAGTTAGTCCCCCGGCTTCACCCCCTCGAAGTGCCTGCGGGGGTTCTCGATCATCATGCGGTCTATGACGTTTGCGGGGATGCCCAGCTCCATCAGCTTGGGGATGAAGTTGCGGCTGAGCCACAGGTAGCCGTCGGGGTTCTCGTCGCGGCCAGGGAAGCCGGATGTGCCGATGCGTGAGAGCACCACGTTCCAGTCGTGGGACAGCATCATGCTGGGCGCCAGGCCCTCATCCAGCAGCTTCTTGAGGTACTCGGCCCGTTGCTCCCACGGCGGCAGGTGGGGGCGTCCGAAGGGGTTGTTGATGTCCCAGCCCAGCCACACGCCCAGACGCGCCAGCTCGTGGTGATACTCCGGGTCCAGGGTCTGGTTGATGTGGCCGACGTAGATGTTCTGCGGCTCGACCCCCTCCTCCGTAAGTATCTGCACTTGTCGCTCGCCAACGCGGGACATCGGCGGAGTGTGGGTGGTGATGGGGACTCCGGTACGCAGGTGGGTGCGGGCCGACGCTCGCAGCATCAGCTCCTCGTGCTCGGTGATGGGGTCGCTGGTGGCGACCTTGATGATTCCCGCCTTGATGCCGGTGCCGTCAATGCCCTCTTCGATCTCTCGCATCCACAGATCGGCGATGAACTCCTTGTCGCGCCACCAGAAGCTGCGGGGGATGTCCAGCCAGCAGCCGGTGCAGCAGATGAAGTTGACCCCGGTCTCCTGCGAGACCTCCTTCATCAGCGCCACGTCGCGGCCCAGGTCCATGGGCGAGACCTCGACGACGGTATCCACGCCGCCGGCCTTGGCCTTCCCGAAGTCTTCCAGCGCCATGTCCAGCGCCCGGTCGCGCAGTTCCAGCTCGCCGTAGCTGATGCGGATTCCAGCGGATGAGTCTATAAGGTGTTCATGGGGCAGGGTGAAGCCGAGGTCGGCTGAATCGATCGGCCCCAGCACTGAATTCACGGTTGCCATAACAGCCTCCGGCCTCGCCGCGATTGTGGTTGCGGTCGTTTTGCCGCCGATTATACTTGTACGGCGCACTTGTCCGATAGCCGGACGTATGGGGAGAGCGAAATGGCCTTGCATTTCACCGAGCAGGAATTGGCGTCCCGCCGCGACAGAGTCGTCGCCGAGTTGCAGGCCAGCGGCCTGGCGGCGCTGCTGATATTCCGGCAGGAGAGTATGTACTACCTGACTGGATACGACACCACCGGCTATTCGCAGTTTCAAAGCCTCTACCTGGGGGCGGACGGGCGGCTCATCCTGCTCACCCGCTCGGCCGACCTGCGACAGGCCCGCCTGACATCGGTAATCGAGGACATACGCATCTGGGTGGACAGCGCCGGTGTAGACCCAGGCCAGGACCTTTGGGCGATCCTGGAAGAGCAGGGCTGCCGGGGCCGGAAAGTAGGCGTAGAGCTGGAGGCGTGGTGCCTTACCGGGAAGCGGTGGGAGTACGTCCGCGCGGCGATGGATGGCCGGTGCGAATGGGAGGACGCATCGGAGCTGGTCAGCCGCCTGCGTCTAGTCAAGAGCGACGCGGAGGTTGAGTACGTGCGCCAGGCGGCAGCGCTGGCCGATGAGGCGTATCTGGCGGCGCAGCGGACGGCGACGGCGGGAACGCCGGAGCAGGACGTGCTGGCCGCCATGCAGTCGGCGGTGTTCCGGGGCGGCGGAGATTACGCGGCGACGCGCTTCATCATCGGCTCCGGCGAGAATGCGCTGATGGTGCGCAACTTCACCGGATACCGTACCCTCGGAAATAACGACCAACTACAATTGGAATTCGGCGGCGCCTACCGCCATTACCACTCCTGCCTGATGCGCACCATTCTCACCGGGCGGGCGAGCCCGCAGCAGGTGGCGATGCACGCCGCCTGCGCCGAGGCCCTGCAAGCCTGCAAGGACGCCTGCCGTTCCGGCGCCACCTTCGGCGACATCTTCAACGCCCACGCCGACGCCCTGGACCGCGCCGGTTCAGCAACCACAAGCTCAACGCCTGCGGCTACAGCCTCGGCGCCCTCTACCCGCCGACGTGGATGGACTGGCCGATGATCTTCCGGGACAACCCGGTGGTGGTCCAGTCCAACATGGTCATCTTCATGCACATGATACTGCTGGACTGGGACAATAAGCTGGCAATGTCGGTGGGCGACACCGTCGTCACCACGCCAAACGGCTGCGAGACGCTGACGCGGCTGGGCGACGAGCTTGTGGTGAACTGAGGATGAGAGCACTGGGTTCGAGCATGATGCCCCCACACATCTACCGTCCAGGTATCAACTCGTAGCCGAGAGACTGTTCCTCGTCGCCATGTGCCTTCAGGTAGAACTCTATGTTCCTTTCCTGGGCTGGGATTTTGGCCGCTCCCCGGCAAATCAGTTCACCGTCGCTTTGGTGCAGTTCTTGGAAGTCGTAAATCTCCAAGATTTCTCGGTCGTCGCCTTGGCTCAATTGCAGGATTCTGGGAACCAAGTTTTCGCGTTCGTATTCCCCTGGGTCTTACGTCTCATATCCATACCTGCCGAGGCGGTTTTGATGGAGTTTTATCCACCTGGCCTCGCCGCTGCTGGTGTATGACAGTCCTTTGCATTCGAGTCCAATGAGGTTGCTGGAGACCTCTTCGATGCCAGTAATCACGGAAATAGAGTCGTCCGACGAATCCTTCTCTTTTGAAAGCTCGATAATTCGCAAAGCAAGTTCTTCGCATTTCGAGTTATCAGGTTCCTCTTCCGGCGTGGGCGTGGGCTCAGGTGTGGATGTGGCCGTAGAGGCACGGGGATGGCCGTAGTCGTGGGCGCAGCCGTAGGCTGGGGCGCAGGTGCAGTGTAGGCGTTGGTTAAGGCATCGGACTGGACTGGCCGCTTGAGCAAACGATGGCCGACAATGCAGCATTGGTCAGAATAATCGCCAGAGCGATTTTCATTGCAAGCTCCCGATGCTCACGATTCTGCCTGATAATCACTCCCCCGCGTCCACCAGCTTGCGCAGCTCGATGAGGGCCTGGTTGCTGATGCGGCGCTTGATGGTTATGCGGCGGGGCGGGACTCGCAGTTCCAGCTCCTTGATGATCTGTGGGCCGCTGGCGGAGGCGCGGGCGATGGCTAGGTAGCAAAGGCCCATGGGGCGGCCGTCCAGCTCCGCTGGGCCGGGTGCGCCGGTTACGCCGATGCCGTAGTCTGCCCCCAATTGCATCAGGGCCGCCGAGGCCATGGCGTTGGCCGCTTCCTGGCTGACCGCACCGTGGTTGTCCATCAGCGCGGGCGGGACGCCGGAGGCGGCCAGCGATTCGGCGCCGAAGGCCACGATGCCGCCCCGGAAGTGGCGTTGCGCGTCGTTGGCCTCGGTGATGGCGTTGGTCAGGAATCCGCCGGTGCAGAACTCCATCACCGCCAGGGTCTTGCCGCGCGACTGGAGGGCCTGAGCGATTGCCTGCTCCGGCGTTTCGTCATCGTAGCCCCAGATGTATTCGCCCAGCCGGTCCATGACAGCCTGCTCAATCGGCTCGATCATGCGGCGGGCGGCGGCCTCGTCGGCGGCGCGGGCAATGACCCGAAGGTGGATGCCGTCGGCCTTGGAGTAGATGCCCAGATATGGGTTCTCGTGGCCGAAATACTCCGACATGATTTCGTCCACCGCTGCCTCTCCCAGGCCCATGGTCTTGACGTTGCGAGTGATGGTGACTTCTTCGGTGACCAACTCCCGCAGGCGCGGCTCGACCTGCTCGCGGAAGATGGCCTGCATCTCCACCGGGGGGCCGGGCATGGAGATGATTATTCTCCCGTCGCGCTCCGCCCACCAACCGGGGGCGGTGCCGTTGCGGTTGGGGATGAACTCCGCCGAGGGAATCAGCCAGGCCTGCTTGATGTTGTGAGAGGGCATATCTTGGCCGCGGTTGCGGAAGTACTCCCTTAGCTGGCCGACCATGTCTTCCTGCACCATGGGCGTCTCGCCGAAGGCCGCCGCCACCGCCTCGCGGGTCAGGTCATCCTGAGTCGGGCCTAGGCCGCCGGTGGTGAAGATGATGTCGGAGCGCTCCATTCCTTTCTGGAAGGCATGGGTCAGCTGCGGCAGGTCGTCGCCCACCAGTGTTACCCATTGCAGCGTAATACCCAAGGGCGGCAGGCGGGTGGCAATCCAGCCTGCGTTGGTGTCGTTGAGTTCGCCCATCAGCAATTCGGTGCCGATGCCCATGATTTCAGCTTTCATAACACCCCCGGAAGTCGGGTTAGGAAGTCGGGTTAGGAAGTGCGGCGATTGTGAACCCGCAAGGGCGTACAGCCTTATGCACCCTCACTGCCGATACAGAATTATCAGCGTATCTCCGGACGCAGGCGACAGGGACCTGGGAACCAACGGTCTCTTGGTTGCTCCCTCTCCTACCGGTAGATGGTTAGGGTGGGGGCGTCCCTACTGGTGATCTTGCCTTGTTTCATCCCAGGATTGCACCCTCTGACCTCCGGGTCATCTGTCGGCAGTATCGTCTACCTCACCTTCTTCCGGTGGTTCCCAGCCGGCCACGATGAGCGGGGCAGTGGCAAGGGACTCAATGCCTTCGAGTCGGGATTTCCTGATAGAGTACAGGGTTTCGTCTACGTTGTTTCTCGTCCGGGCGTAGTAGCTGCCGCTGCCCGGCGGGCCCTCGGCTAAGTGAATCTCGACGGTGGACTGACCCCGGCGGGCAATGACCACGCGCACATCCGGCGGCGTGAAACCGTACTTTTCCAGCCGCTCCTCGTCACGGTCCTCCAGTCGCTGCTCCACGATTTCGTCCACCCTTGGCGCCGCCAGCAATTCCAGCCAATCCCTCCATTCCTCGGACGCGGGGGCCGATTTATTGGGGTCCACCGGAGGCGGTTCAGGGGTGACAAACCATTGACCACGGTCGAGGAAGTACACCGCAGTCCGGTCTCCGGCACTGATCTCCACTACCGTGATAAGGGCGATATCGATATCGAACAGCCGACCGTAGGGCGGGTCCAGTGCCAGGCGGTTTACCACGTCGGCCCACACCGACGGAACCGTGTAGAGCGCCTCATCCCCCACCAGCCGGGTGTACTGGTTGTTGCCGTCGGGTGTGGGTATGCCCATGTGGAACTCGACGGTGTTGCCTGCCCAGTCGGTTACCCGCACGATGCTTTCCGGAGGGTCGAGGCCGTACTGGGAAGGGTTTCCGATCGTTGTTTTTAGTCCCCGGTTCACGCGCGGACCGCTCAGAAGCAACGGAGTCCCGCCCCAGCGTCGCTGAAAGACAGGATAGCTGGGTTCTCCCACCACCATCCACTGGTGCCCGGCCGGGTCCCGGAAATACTGGGCGGCCTGCCCGCCATGCACCACTTCGATGTGGGTGATGTCGGACTCGTGCATGCGAAATAGCCACGGCTCGTCGGGTTCCGCCGCTTCGCGGAAGACGAGGTCCGTGAACTCGATAATGGCCCAGGTGGCGCCGATCATCACCGCCACCACCGCCAGAAGAATCGTAAGCCGAACGTTCATGTAATCCCGTTAATCGTGAGCTTGGCGAAGGATGCCTGCACTACCGCCGCAGCCACCAGACCAGTCCCGCGGCCAGCGCCATCAAGCCCGGCAGGAACAGCCAGGACGAGAAGCGCACGAAGTCGTACTCGTTGCGGTCCAGGTTGAACTCGCGGAAGGCGAAGGCCTTGGGCCGGATGGAAAACAGCGAATAGTCGCCCAGCAGGTAGTTGGTAGAGTTGACGAACAAATCCAGGCCGCTGCCCCTGCGGATGTTGCTGTTGGAGACAAAGTCTGCGTCTCCGAATGCGAGAATTTGCGAGATGTCGGAATCGGCTGTTTCTTCAGGCAAGGACATCCCGACCTTGGCGGCGGAGCGCATGAGCATGGCGGGGATGAAAGTTCCCCGGGGGTCGGCATTCTCGCCTTCGGTCACCGGGTCGTCCCGGTCTGGGTCGTTGATAACGTAACTGTTTGGTGAAGTTATGGATAGAGCCAGCGGGAGCCGCACCCCGTCGGAAACGGGAAGGAGCGTGAGAGGGGCCGCGTCGGGCATAAAGACGCTCTGCAACTGCTGTCCCTCGGGTGCGATGATCTCAAAGGCCGCCTCAAAGGCGCTGTTGATGGCCGCTTCGTTGTTGCCTAGAACCAGGAGATTGAAATTCAGTATGTTATTGAAGTCCATGTTCAGCGCCAGGGTTTGCGGCAGGTTCGGCACCGATGAGTCGACATCTCGGATGTACCCCGCCAGTAGGACAATGCCCCACTGCACCAGGAATTCCCGCCACGAGTCCGGCGTGTCCGGCTCGCCCAGGAAAATCATGCTGCCGTTTTCGCGCCGCCGCTGGCCGTCGGGATACCGCCCCAGCAGGTAGAGGTCCAGGGCCTGAGCGTGAGGGACCGGGAGGTCGGAGGTCGGCCCGGCTACGACCACGAGGGCGGCGTCGTCGGGGACGGAGACCTCCTCTGCGGTACGAGACCAGACCAGGCCCCTGGCCTGGTAGTTCTCCTGCTCCAGCGACTGGGACAACAGGGCGTAGCCGTCGCTGGAGCCACTTTCGATGTTTCGCTCGCCGTGCCCGGCCAGGAAGTAGACCGTTTTCTGCTCCTGACCAGTGGCGACATAGAGGCTGGTCACCAGGTCTTGTTCCAACTGTCCAAAGGCGATGTCCGTTGGTTGAAGCGAATCGAAAGCGCCGGTGGTCAGATTCTCGATAACAACGGTTTCGCTTACGAAGTCCGCAGGCCGCGCGCCGAAGTAGGCTGCCACCCTTCCCGGCTCCAGGTCGGGGTCCACCACCTCGTATGAGAAACGGCTGGCGCGCGCCTCGAATTCGTCCAGCGTGTCGACCACGCGGTTGCGTCTGGCAGCCACCTCGGCGTTGGGGGTGTCCTCCAGGGCCTTGTAAAAGGCCGTGGCGCGAATGTCGTCTTCCAGGCCGTCCAGCAGATCCTTGGTGCGCTCCGACAGGCTGAACTGGTTGGTGGCAGTAACGTCCACCCGGCTGGTGTTCTCGAAGGACACCACGTTGAGGACTATTACGATGCCGGTGAAGGCGGCCAGCAAGATCAGCGTGTTGACGCCATATCGCCCGGTGCGGCTTAGGAATGCGGCGATGACTGAGCTGATGAACGCCGCACCCACCAAGGCAATCAGGGAAGCGCCGATGGCAATGTCGATGTAGCCGTAGAGCCGCATCGAACTGATGAAGGCAACGACAACGATGCCGGTTACCAGCCCAACGATGCCGGCAAACAGCAGCGGGGCGCCGAAGATGCTGACGGCATCCAGAGCGGGTTCCAGGAGTGAGATCAGAGGGCGGGATACAGTTTCGTCCGGCTCTCCCGGCTCTCCGTCCTCATCCGGCGCTTGTGAAGGCTGCCCGGCGTCGGGCTGGGCTTCCACGGGACGCCTGCGACGCCTGCGGCGCCAGTCGAGGGGGCCCTCGTCGCCCGGGTTGGTTGAAGGGGGAGTGGTCATACTATCGCCACCGCCTTGATTCCAGCGCGCGCACCGACAGGAAAAGGAAGAAGGCGATGACGCTGACGTAATAGATGACGTGTTTGGTGTCGATAACGCCCCGGTCGAAATCGTCGAAGTGGCTCTTCATGCCCATTCCGCCGATGATTTCGCCGGGAATTCCGCCCACCGCGCCGAAGGCCAGGTCGGCGAAAAACAGGGCCAGCAGGATGCCCATGGCCACCACGGCGGCAACTATCTGGTTGTTGGTCAGGGTGGAAGTCAACAGGCCAACAGCCAGGGCCGCCGCTCCGTAAAGGCCCAAGCCCAGGTAGCCGGCGTAAATGGGGCCCGGGTCCGGGCTGGCGAAGACGAACAGCAAGATGACATAAAACCCAGACATCACCAGCAGCGCTAGGAAAAACACCAGGCAGGCCAGGTACTTACCGATGATTATCTCCCAGTCTCGCACCGGCGAGGTAAGCAGCAGCTCGATGGTTCCCAGCTTGGCTTCCTCGGCAATCAGGCGCATGGTCAACGCGGGAGCCAGCAGGATGAAAATAATCACCGCACCCTGAAAGAAGGGACTCAGGGTCGCCTCCGGGAACGGGTCGCCCAGATCACGGGAAAAGAAAAACCCGGCCAAAGCCAGAAATATCAGACCGACGATATACGCTGTGGGGCTGAGGAAAAATATCTGGATTTCCTTCCAGGCCACTGCCCGGACAGTTCGCATGGTTACAGGTCCTCTTGAGTGGTCAGCCGCAGGAAGATTTCCTCCAGGCTCATGCCGATCATTTGCATTCCTCTCAAGCTCCACTCGTTGCTGACTACCGTCCGCGAGATGTCGTCCCGCAGGTCGCGGCCCGGCTGGGCCTGGATGATGTAGGTGTGGCGGCCCTGGACGTTTCGGTGACTGACCGTGATGACGCCGTCGATTTTCTGTAAAACGGGCAGCACTTCCGCCGAGGGGCCGCCGACCTCAACCTCCAGCCGCTCCACCCCCTGCAGTCCCTGGGCCAGGTTCTGCGGAGTGTCTTCGGCCACGATGCGCCCTTCGTGGATTATCAGCACCCGCTCGCAGATCATGCTGACTTCGGGCAGGATGTGGCTGCTCAACACCACGGTCTGGGCGCGGCCCAGCTCCTGGATCAGATTGCGGGTCTCCACCACCTGGATGGGATCGATTCCGATGGTCGGCTCGTCCAGCACCAGCACTTCCGGCTCGTGGATGATGGCCTGGGCGATTCCGACGCGCTGCCGGAATCCCTTGGAGAGCTTGCCGATTTGCGTCTTGCGGTAGTCGCCGAGGCGGCAGACGCCGATCACGTCGTCCAGGCGCGAGCGCATTTTCGAGCCGGGCATTCCCCGCAGGGTTCCCATGTACTTCAGATAGTTGGTGACCGTCATGTCAGTGTACAGGGGCACAGTCTCCGGCAGGTAGCCCACCCGGCGGCGCACCTCCAGGGACTTCTCCACCACATCGTAGCCGTCCAGGCTCACCGAGCCGCTGGTTGGGGGCAGGAAGCCAGTCAGGATGCGCATGGTGGTGGTCTTGCCCGCGCCGTTGGGCCCCAGGAATCCCAGAACCTCACCCTTGCGTACGCTGAAGTTCACGTCCTGGATCGCCGGGTATGGCCCATAGTAGTGAGTGAGGTCGGTGGCCTGAATCATCGAAGGCTGCACAGCTTACCTGCCTGCGCCCCCGCGGGGGACGCGCCTGTTCTCTGACGGCTAATTGTACTGGAACGCGACAAATGATATTGTATAAAGCTGGTTTTGCCAACTATCTCAGATAGCCGTTGTCTTTATGGAAAGACCGTGCTGGAGGTGAAATGCACTTGGTAATTGACGGATTCGGAGGGAATACGAGCAAGATGTGGGACGATGGCCTGGTCCGTCAATTCTTGACCGATTACCCGGAATCACTGGAAATGACCCGCATCACCGAACCCCGCGTCCTGGTATACGACGCTCCCAAGCCGGAGGATTCAGGTGTTTCCGGCTTTGTGATCATTGCCGAGAGCCATATCAGCATCCACACCTTCCCCCAGAAGAGCTACGTCAACATAGACATCTTCTCCTGCCGTCCTTTCGACCACGACCGCGCCCTGGAAGACGTAAAGAAGCTGTTTGACCTGGAAGATGTCCAGACCTGGCTCCTGGACCGGGGCCTTGAGTGGCTGGATGAACGCCAGGGACTGAGGGAGGCGCAGGCGCAACGGGCCGTCCTTGAAGTCGAGACTGGTGACGGGCTGGGAATCGAGCCCCCTGGGTTCCGGCGTGTCTGATGGTCGCGGGCTGCCGTGGATCCATCCCGGCTTCCTGGCCCTCACCCCGGAGCAGTCCGCCCTCGAAACTGCCCGTGTGGCCCTTATACCCGTTCCCTACGACAGCACCACCTCCTATCGCGGCGGCGCCCGGGACGGCCCCGCGGGCATTATCGCTGCTTCCGCCCAGATGGAGGACTATGACCTGGAGCTGGATTTGGACGTGGCGTCCCTGGGCATCCACACCATGCCCTCGATTGAGCCGCACATGGGCGGGCCGAGAGAGATGGCGCAGCGGGTGCACGATGCCGTGGCCGCCTGCATCGCTCCTGGACGCACCGTGGGCGTGCTGGGCGGTGAGCACTCCCTGACCGCCGGCAGCGTTCAGGCCCACTTCGAGACTTTCCCCTCCCTCAGTGTGCTCTATCTCGACGCACACGCCGACCTGCGCGACGAGTACCAGGGAACGCAGTGGGGCCACGCCTCGGGCGCGCGGCGGGTGTTCGAACTCTGCCCGGTGGTCCTGGTCGGGGTTCGGAGCCTCTGCGTCGAAGAGCGCGAATTCATCCGCGACAATAGGATTCCCTTCTGGCCTTGTCCAGATGACGGCGAGCTTCTGCCCGCCAACGAAATACTGGCCGCGCTGGGCGATGAGGTGTACGTCAGCGTGGACCTGGACGTGTTCGACCCGTCGCTGATGGCGGCGGTGGGCACCCCGGAACCCGGCGGCCTGAACTGGCGGCAGGTCACGTCGCTGCTGCGGAAGGTGGGCGAGTCCCGGCGCATCGTTGGCTTCGATGTCTGCGAGCTGGCGCCCGCCGAGGGCCCCGCAGCGTGCACCTACACCGCGGCCCGGCTGGTCGGTAAACTGGCCGCCTACGCCACGGCCCTCCCTGGCCTTGGATGACCGCACAACGTGCCTCCGGGGCTAGTTTGCAGCACTTCCCCTATTTTACCTCCAATTTGTTATGCTAGTAGTAATCCGTATCTCCAGTGGAATTTGCGTGAGGCATGGGAAAGTCCCTGCGCCTGGGCCGAATATTCGGCATCCCGGTCGAAATCAACGTTACTTGGGTGATCATATTCCTGCTGCTGACCTTTCTGCTGGTCAGCCGGTTTGACGCTTCGCCACTGCGCTGGACGGTTGCTCAGCAGTGGCTCGTCGCCATTGTCACCGTAGCCCTGTTTTTCCTGTCGGTGCTGATCCACGAACTCTCCCACAGCCTGGTGGCGCTTAGCCGGGGAATTCGAGTCCGGAGTATCACGCTGTTCATTTTCGGAGGCGTCTCTCACCTGGAGCGGGAGCCTGAGCGGCCATCCGAGGAGTTTTTGGTCGCCGTCGTTGGGCCGCTGACCAGCATCGCGCTGGCGGGAGTGGCGGCTGGTATTCTGTTGGGCTTGGACTCCGGTAACTGGCCTTGGCCTTCCCGCTATGCGTCGCCGGTCGAAATGGTGGTATTCCTGCTGGCCTGGGGCAACCTGAGTGTGGGGATATTCAATATGATCCCGGGATTCCCTCTGGACGGCGGGCGGGTATTGCGGGCGGCCGTGTGGGCCGGCTCCGGCAGCTTCGTAACGGCGACGCGGGTGGCGGCCAGATGCGGTCAGGGCGTGGGGCTGCTGATGATAGTGGGCGGCATCGTGTTTGCCATCAGGGGCAATCTGGTTGATGGCATCTGGGCCGTGGTCGTCGGCACGTTCCTGCTGTCAGTGGCCACGGGCAGCTATCCCAAAAAACCATAGAGAAAAGAGAAAGCTGCCGCCCGGCTGTGCTAAAATACCGATACCATTTCAGGCAAGAGGCTGACGGCAGAGAAGAATGGCGCAGAACCAGGCTCCCGAAGGCATCGTTTACATGGACCACGCAGGCACTACGCCACTGGCCCCCGAAGTGCTGCGGGCCATGACTCCGTATTTCACCCAGCTTTTCGGAAACCCTTCCAGCATCCATACTGTGGGGCAGGAAGCGCGCTATGCTCTTGACGAAGCCCGCGAGCGGGTGGCTCGAGTGCTCAATTGCCGGCCCCGTGAGGTGGTCTTCACTGGCGGTGGCACCGAGTCTGACAACGCCGCCATCGTAGGCGTCGCCACTGCGTTGCAGGAAACGGGCAACCACATCATCACATCCAGCGTGGAGCATCACGCCGTGCTCCATACCTGCCAGCATCTTGAATCCCTGGGATTCGACGTCACCTACCTGTCCGTGGATTCTAACGGGATGGTGCAGCCGGAGGCGGTCCACCGGGCTATCACTCCGCAAACTACGCTGGTGTCCGTGATGTACGCCAACAACGAAATTGGCGTGGTCAATCCCATAGCCGAAATCGCGGCGGCGGTGAAACAGCGATCCTCAGAGTTATCGCGCACGATCCTGCTGCATACCGATGCTGTGCAGGCCGCTGGATACCTGGACCTGGACGTGAGGAAGCTGGGCGTTGACCTTCTCAGCCTCTCGGGCCACAAGTTTCACGGCCCCAAGGGAACGGGAGTGCTGTTCATCCGGCGGGGAGCCCCTTTTCTGCCCTTTATCCTGGGCGGGGGTCAGGAGCGCGAGCGGCGCTCCGGCACCGAGAACATCCCCGGCATCGTCGGCCTGTCGGTGGCGCTGGAGACGGCCAATGCCCAGCGCGAGGAGAACAGCCGCCACTGCGCCGCCCTGCGCGATCACATCGTCGAGCAGGTCCTGGAGCGAGTTCCGGGAAGCCGCCTTAACGGCCACCCGACGCAAAGGCTGCCCAACAACGCCAATTTTGCCTTTTCCGGGGTGGAAGGCGAGCCGATTCTGCTGGGGTTGGACATGGCGGGCATCGCGGCTTCCAGCGGCAGCGCCTGTAGTTCCGGGTCCCTGGAACCCTCCCACGTGCTGCTGGCTCTGGGCCAGTCGGCAGAAGTGGCCCGGGGAAGCCTGCGGATCACCCTAGGCAAAGACAACACACCAGAAGAAGTGGATTACCTGCTGGACGTGCTGGTTGACCTCGTAGAGCGCCTGCGCCAACTGCCCAGCCTGACCACTGCCGGGTCTTGATTTTCCAAAGCGGGGAAAGGTTGAGCCGCCCGGCGACTGTTGCTCCGGGCCGTCGGGCCGGGCCGTCGGGCAAGGCGGCTGCGGCTTTTTTGTTGCTGGCCCTTTTGTTGGCCGGGCTGCTGGCTTGTACGCAGGGGTCTTCCGCTCTGGGACAGTACCGGCAGGGTCGCACGCTCCACTTCAGCGTGGTTAGCCTGGAGCGCACCCAAGAGCTTCGTTATTCCACCATCGACCCTGAGGGGATTGTCCGCCGCTGGAGTCTGTCGCCTTCGGCGGAAGGGATGGAGTTGGTGCTGGTGCGGGCAAGGGTGGAGAACCACACTGCGGTCAGCGCCATCATCAACGTGGACCGCACCGCCGCTGAACTGCGCGATTTCGCAAACGCTACCTACCTTCCTCTGCCCATCTCGGAAAACGTCTGGCAGGACTTCCGCGGCGAGCCGGAGGCTCTGGTCAGGGTGGATCTGGGCCAGTGCTTTGATGGCACCCGCGCTCTGATAGACGTGGGCAACACAGTCAAGTGGCAGAGCGAATCCGACGATGACCAGTACATTGCCTTCGAGGACGGCGCAGTGCCGGTTGGGACCGGGGGCCGGGCTGAAATTGGGCCGGGCGCGTCGCTGACGCACACCTTCGACCAGGTGGGGACTTACCCCTACGGCTGTGGCAGCTCCGAGGGAACGCAATGGCCAGCGGAAGTAAAGGCGATGGGGCCGGATGAGGGCGCGGACTACGTTGAACGCTCGACGCAGTTTATCCAAGGGTCATTTGAGTTGCTGCAAGGAAACGGCCTGGACGGCTACATGGTGTTTGAGGCTCCGATCGGGATCGAGTTCCGGGATATGCGCTGGCGGGCGGGGGACTCCATAACCTTCCGGTTCTAGGCTCGTTTAAAGGAATTTCCCTCTCCCTGTAAGAGGGGCAGGGTCTTTTAATCCTACCTCTCCCTTGAGGGAGAGGGCTGGTATGAGGGCAAAATCCCGGAATGACACAATGTTCCCTCACTAACGAGGACGCCTCTGCGCTAACCCTCCCCCGGAAGGGAGACTAAGAGACCTTAGTCTGGGGAAAGGAAGAGGGCAGGTTTCCTTGTTGCAGCGAATCGTCGGCCTGCTGATTTTCGGAGGGCAGAGGCGCACCGGGACAGCGGCCCAACCCCGCATATGGCGGCGGCTGTTCCACGTCTTCGCGGGTTCCGCTATCCCCGTCGCCGGCATTTTCTCCCCGGAACAGGAATTCCTCATCGCCCTCGCTATTCTCGCCGCCGGTGCGATGGCGCTGGACCTGTCCCGGTTCGGCATCGGGCCACTCAATCGCGCCTATATGCGCTGGTTGGCGCCACTGCTCAAAAGCGATGAGGAGTCGCATATCACGGGCGCGACTTATATGCTCATAGCAGCCCTGCCGGTTTTCTGGCTGTACGGAAAGGACGTTGGCGTGCCGGTGATGTTCTACCTGTCGCTGGGCGACCCGGTCGCGGCCATCGTGGGCAGCCGGCTGCCTGGGCCGCGCCTGTTCGGAAAGTCGCCGGGTGGGACGGCGGCCTTTGCCTTCACCGGCGCCGCCGCCGCGGGCCTGCTGGTGGCCGCCGGGGCTATCGAGTACCACTGGGCTGTGTGGCCGGGCGCCGCCATCGCCGCCCTGACGGAACTGGCAGGGCTGCCGCCCGACGACAATTTCACCATCCCACTCATCGCAGGGACGGCGATGTGGGCTATGGGAGCTTGAGGGAGCACGACCGGGAGGAGCTGCGCCCTCACTTAGCCTTCTCCGGGAGGGTGAGGGAATTCTGACGGATCTTCGAAGAATTTACGCCGCGCCGTCGAAGCGCATTGTTTGGGCCTGCTCCCGTTGGAAGCGAAGGTAGGCGTTTCGAGACATACCCGCCTTGTACGCCGACTTGACTTCCTTGGCCTGCCTGGCGCCGTCGGAGAGCAGGTCTATGACCGACATAGCCATAATCTTGGCCGGGTTAATGACGGCAGTCTCGTAGTCTGTGATGACGTAGCTCTTGCTGTGGCCTGGCCCAGTGGCCCCTCCGGTGTACGGGTGAATGGCAGGAATGAGTTGCGAAAGGTCCCCCATGTCGGTGGAACCGCCCCGGTTGCGCCCGGCGGGCATTATCATGGTGGCTTTCTCGCCCACCACCTCGGCGGCATTGCGGCGAAAGACGTCCTGCAAGAGGCTGTCGTTCCGCATCGGGAGGTAGCCTGGGATGGTCGTGATTTCCACCTGCGCCCCCACGGCGAGGGCTCCGGACTTGAAACAGCGGTCCACGACCTGCGAATTCTTGACCACCACCTGCGGCGTTGACGACCGTACCCGCCACTCCAGCTTCACCTCGGCGGGAACGGCGCTGACCGCCTCGCCGCCCTTGGTCATAATGCCGTGGATTCGCACCGTGTCCTCGGCCCGGTGCGTCTCCCGCGTAGCGTTGATGGCCTGGATGGCGAAGGAGGCGGCGTTCAGGGCGTTGATGCCCATGTGGGGCGAACTCCCGGCGTGGGCCCCGCGTCCGATGTAACGCACGTACTTGACCACATGGCCGTTGCTGGTGCCGCCAATGGCGAACTTGCGCTCCCCCATGTCGCTGGCGGTGTGGCACATCATGGCGATGTCAATGTCGTCGAACCTGCCCAGCCTGATGAGTTCCTGCTTGCCGCCCAGAAACTCCAGCTTCTTCTGCGCCCGCAGCTCCAGACGCTGCTCGACCTCGATGAACTCCTCGGCCGGCACGGCGAAGGGGACAATCTCGCCACTGAGCTGGGCCAGGACATCCGGTGTTTGAAGCCCAATGATGGCGCCCAGCATCATGCCCAACTGGCAATGATGGCCGCAGGCGTGGGCCGCGCCGGTCTCCGGGTCGGCGTGGGGATGCTCTGTGACCACCAGCGAGTCCAACTCACCGATGAGGGCCACGCGAGGCCCGGAACCGGCGCCGCCCGGCAGTCGCCCCTTGAGGCCGGTGAGAGCCAGCCCGCTTTCATGGGGAATCTGCAACTCGTTGAATTTGCGAGCCACCAAGCCGGCGGTACGGTACTCCCGGAATCCGGCTTCGGGATGGGAAAGGGCCTGCTGGGCGATGTCTATGATTTCCTTCTTGCGCTTGTCTATGGACTCGCAGGCCCGCCGCTTCAATTCTTCTACAGTCAACATCACTGGGCGCCCTTGAAAGTTTCCTCGTTGGCCAGGCTGCGCATGAACCTCAGGTATTCGGGCCGGGTCATCTCCGGCCGGTGGTTGGACACAATGTTGCTACCCACCGCCGCGCCGTCGGCCAGCAGGTCGATGGCGGTGGATGCCAGCGCCTTGGCTGCCGTAATCACGGCCAGCCCGTAGTCCTGCACCACGTAGTCGGCACCGTGGCCTATACCAGTGGCCCCGCCTACGTAGGGGTGGATGGCAGGCATCAGGTGGCTGATGTCACCCATGTCGGTGGAGCCGCCCCGGCGGCTGACATCACCTGTGTTCTCCTCTCCGACCAGTTGGTGCGCATTGGCCCGGAACACGTCGTTAAACGACGAGTTCTGCCGCAGGGGGAGGTAGCCGGGGATGGTCTGTATTATCACGTCGCCGCCCACGGCCATGGCCCCGGCCTTGAGGGCTCGGTCGACCTTGGTGTTGGCGTCCATGATGGCGTCCAGGGTGCGGCCCCGGACGAAGGTCTCCATTCGCACGTCGGCGGGAACTGCGCTCACTGCCTCGCCGCCCTTGGTGATGATGGGATGCACCCGCACGCTGTCCTCGTCGCGGAAGGTCTCTCGGTTGTAGTGTATGGCCGAGAGGGCCATGCTGGCGGCGTTCAGGGCGTTGATGCCCAAGTGAGGCGCGCCTCCGGCGTGAGCGCCGCGCCCGATGAACTGTATCTTCTTTGCCAGCGTGCCGTTGTTCTCCCCGCTGATGCACAACTGCTTTTCTTCAGGGTTGGAGGTGGTGTGGCACATCATTGCGAGGTCGATGTCATCGAACTCTCCCAACCGCACCAGTTCCGGTTTGCCGCCAAGAAACTCCAGCTTGCCCTGACGGCGCAGGGAGTCCCGGTACTCAATCTCGATATATTCCTCGGCTGGCACCGCGATGAAGGCCAGGCGGCCGCTGAGGGACTCCAGAACGCCAGTCTGCATCAGGGCCATGGCCGCGCCCATAATCATGCCTATCTGGCAGTGATGCCCGCAGGCGTGGGCCGCGCCGGTTTCGCTGTCGGCGTGGGGATGCTCGCTGACGATGAGCGAGTCCAGTTCGCCGATAATCGCCAGGGCCGGGCCGGGGCTGCCGCCCACCAGGTCGGCGCGGACACCGGTAAGGCCCAGGCCGACGCGCGCCGGCATCCCCATCTGGGCGAACTTGCCAGCCACTGCGCGGGCGGTCTTGGTCTCCCGGAATCCCGGCTCCGGGTTCTCAAGAATGCTTTTCGCCAGGGACACTAGTTCGTCGGAGCGGGAGTCTATGACCTCTGCCGCTCGGCGTTTGAGTTCATCACGGGATGGTGTGGCGGCTCCGGCGGAGGTCATAGACGCTTCTCCCTCAAAAATTAGAGCAGTCGCCCGATGAGTGAATTGAGATCCAAGTCTTTGCGGCCCGCGCTTGTCTTCCTTGCAGGGTGGCAGTAGACGAGGGTGGCAGTAGACGCTTGCTGCTGTGATTGTAGCATGATACCGCACTCCAAAGGCCAGCGAGCCAGTGTATAATCGCCGCGCGCCCGCCTTTGGGCCGTGAGTCATGTATGAAAATTGTAATTGCCCCTCAAGGATTCAAGGCCGGCATCTCGGGGCTGGAAGCGGCCGAGGCCATTGCCCGCGGGGTCGCCGCGGTCGACCCGGACGCCGAGACGGTGCTTGCGCCCGTGGCGGATGGGGGCGACGGCACGTTGAACGCCCTGGTCGACGCAACCGGAGGGCAGGTCTTCACCAGCACCATAACCGGCCCGCTAGGGCAGCCGCTGGAGGCCCGTTGGGGAGTCATGGGCGACGGCAGCACGGCGGTTATCGAAATGGCTCTCGCCTCCGGCTTGGCGCTTGTACCCCAGCGCCGCCGCAACCCCAGAGTCACCACCACGGCAGGCACCGGCGAGATTCTGAAAGAGGCCATGGACCGGGGCTACACTCGCGTCATCGTCGGGTTGGGCGGCAGCGCGACCAACGATGGAGGTGCGGGTATGGCGACGGCGCTGGGCGCCCGCTTTCTGGATTCTGAGGGCCGTCCTCTGCCGCCGGGGGGGAGTGCTCTGGCCCGGCTTGACCGCATCGAGACTCAGGGCCTGCATCCGGCACTGGGTCAAGCAACAATTATCGCCGCAACGGACGTTACCAACCCGCTTTGCGGCCCCGATGGAGCGTCCGCAGTTTTCGGCCCGCAGAAGGGCGCGAACCCGGAGATGGTGCAGGAACTGGACGCGGCCCTGGCCAACTTCGCCCGTGTGGTGGCCCGCGACTTGCACCGGGACGTGTCGGAGGAGCCCGGAGCGGGCGCGGCCGGGGGGCTGGGAGCGGGCCTGATGGCCTTCGCCGGAGCGACGCTGCAATCGGGAATCGACATGGTTTGCGAGGTCCTGCAATTTGACGCGCTGTTGCAGGGGGCCGACCTAGTGATTACCGGAGAGGGCCGGGCGGACCGCTCGACCATCTTTAACAAGGCCCCCGCCGGCGTAGCCCGCCACGCCCAAGCCCACGGGGTGCCCACCGTCCTGCTGGCCGGCAGCCTGGGGTCGGGCTACGAGGAACTGTATGACCACGGCCTGGCCGCCGTTGTCTGCATCGCCGACCGCCCCATGAGCTTCGATGTCTCGCTGTCCCGCAGCGCCGAGTTGCTGGAGAGCGCCGCCGAGCGCACTCTGCGGCTCATCCTGGCCGGGAGCGGAATGGCTCGCAGAGCAGAGTAAACCGCGGCTAACGACAAAGAGCCCGAGGTTCACCGGAGCTAATATGAGCATGGAGTCAACATCCAGGGTCTGGGCAGATGACAACTACGCCCACATTAAGCCGCTACCGGACCCGCCCAAGAGGCACGACGCCATGCAGCAACGGCGGAACATTGTCCGCGCGGACTCGATACTCGATGATTTCTTCAGCGACTCGCCCGATGTGCTGGTTTCGGGAAACGGTTTTCTATGCGTTGAATACCGGGATGGTTACGACCGGCTCGTTCCAGACTGTTTGGTGGCTTTTGGCGTAGACCCCGCCGCTATAGAATTCCGCAATGGATACGTGATTGGTGAAGTGGGGAAACCGCCGGAATTCGTGTTGGAAGTTGCCTCGGGGGGCACTGGCCGACGCGATGTGGATGTCAAGCGAGGAATCTACGCAGGTTTCGGAGTGACCGAATACTGGCGGTTCGACCGCACCGGAGGGGAATACCACGGCGCGCCTTTGGGCGCGGACCGTCTACTGGACGGGGTCTATGTGCCCATCGAACTGAACTACAGCCCGGACGGGGTGACCTGGGGGCACAGTCCGGTGTTGGGTCTGGACTTATGCTGGGATGAAGGTAGGTTGCGATTTTATGACCCGGCAACGAGGGAATACCTGCCGGAACTCAAGGAAGCGAAATTTCAGACTCGTGACGCCATTTTTCGGGCCGATGCCGCCGAAGCCGAGGTGCTACGTCTACAGGAAGAACTGCGCCGGTTGGGTGCGGAGTAGCGGCCTGCCGGCGCGTCAGTTCATCCGCTCTTTGACGAACTCCAGCACCAGGTTAGACAGGTCTATGGAGCGGTCGGCGTCCACCTCGTCAAAGGCCTCGAAACAGGTGCCGCTGGGCAGGAACTCCGGGTAGCGGGTGATGTAGTGATACTTGTCCAGTTGCCGGGCTTCGCTCTTTACCGTGTCGAACATCATGTCGAAGAGCTTGGCGTCCTCGCACAGGTCCAGCAGCGAGTGTCCCCATACGTCTTCCACCCGGCGATGGTACAGGTAGGCTTTCACGGCCTTCTCAGCGGCCTGCTGGCCTTGGAAACAGGCAAGGTTGTGCCGCCCGTGGTCGCGCAGGAACCGGGCGTCTTCCAGGTCCTTTTCGGCTTGTCTCAGCCAGCGGGCGCCTTCCGACAGGTAATCAGGCATTGAAAATCTCCCTTCCCTCGGCGCAGGCCCGCCGCAGCGCCGGCAGCGTTTCCCTCAAGGTCTCGAATTCTTCCGGGGTATAGACCTGGGTGTCGATTTCCACTGAACTGCCCAAGTGGTAGGAAAAGAAGTCTGACCGCCGTCCAAAAGGCCGGTCGGTTTCATGCACCACGATGAGCTCAATGCGGCTCTCCGGGGTGAATTCCCCAGCGGCGACTTCGCCGATCAGGATGACCTTCTCTATCCCGAGATTGGGCAGAATTTCCTGTATGGTTTCCAGTTCCCGCTCCAACATCTGCTTGCGGAACTGAGCAAAGCCCACGCGCATTGGCATTCTGCGAACCCCTAAGCCTATGAATTCTGCCAGAGTTCCCTCTCCCTCCGGGGTGAGGGTTAGGGTGGGGGCGTCCCCCTATTCGATAAGCACCAAGTGAACTGCCTTGGGGCCGTGGACCCCCTGCACGATGGTCATTTCGATGTCGGCAGTGCGGCTGGGGCCGGTGATGAAATTCAGGTAGCTGCCCATCTCGCCTCCCTGCCGGTGGTATTCCAGGCGGCGCAGCAAGAACAGGTCATGCAGGCTCTCCAGCACTTCCTCCGGGCGCACCAGCGCGATATGCACCGGCGGCACCAGGGACACCAGCCGCGAGAGGCCGCGCCGGGGCAGAATCACCAGCGAGCCGGTCTCGGCCAGAGCGTAGTCGGCGCCGGTTAGCCCCACATCAGCGTGGCGCATCTCTTCCCGCAGCTGCTCCCGCCCCGCAGACTCACCCCGGACGATGGGAGTGACCTCAATACCGCGCCATTCAAGAGCGGTGTCCACCGGCACGTCGTCGAATACCGGCTGGCCGGAGCGCACCACGCGCTCAGCTCCCAGCTCTCCTACCAGCGAGTCCACGCGGCCGATGGCAGCCTCCACGCCGGACACTCGATGCACGTTCCAGCCGCCCTTTCCGGCCATGTCCGTGAAGCGTTCCAGCAGTTGCGGGCGGTTCTCGAGGAGGCGCGCCTCCAGTTCCGCAGCCTGCGCCTCCAGGTGGGGCAGGTCTTCCTGCAACCTGTGATACGGGTGAAGCGGCGGGCCTTCCGTCCGTCCCAGCGCATCCCGCACCGAGCGCAGGAACTCGGCTTTGCTGGTTCCGGGGATGCCCCCGGTGTCAGCTCCGGCCACTGCTGCCCCCTCGGGAATCGTCGCCCTTCAGTTCATCCCGCCATATCTCGCGGAAGGACTTGGAGGGTAGCATCGGCAGGTCCCGCGCTTGCGTCCATTTCCTCAGCAGGGGCAAAGGTGTGCGGCCAATCCAGCCGCGACGCTTGGGCATCCCGGGCATCAGCTTCTGGGCCAGACGTCCCAGCCTGGCGGCGAGCGCCATTTTGCCTGGACTACTCATCAGACGCGCATAAGCTCTGGCCAGGAACCGCTCAGAAGTGGACGATGCGCGCTCCTGGGCATCTTCACTTTCGGCGGTACGATGGCGCAGTTCCAGCAGCATCCGGGGTATGTTTATTTTTACAGGACAGGCTTCTCGGCAGGCGCCGCACAGGCTGGATGCCTGCGGCAGCATCTTCGATTCCTTCAGCCCGGTCAGCATGGGAGTTACCACCGCTCCGATGGGGCCGGGGTAGACCCAGCCGTAGGCGTGGCCGCCCACCCGCTGGTATACCGGACAGATGTTGAGGCAGGCCCCGCAGCGGATGCAGTACAGCGCCTCCCGCAGCTTGGGGTCACGCAACATCCGGGAGCGGCCGTTGTCCACCAGTATCAGGTGGAATTCCTCCGGGCCGTCCTCGTCGTCCTCGCGGCGGGGGCCGGTGATCATGCTGACGTAGCTGGAGATGCGCTGGCCAGTGGCGGAACGGGGCAGCAGCCGCAGGAAGGTAGCCAAGTCCTGCATCGAAGGAATGACCTTTTCCATGCCGGTGATGCCTATGTGCATCCTTGGGGCCGAAGTGCAGAGCCGTCCGTTGCCCTCATTGGTTACTATGACCAGCGTTCCGGTTTCGGCGACCACGAAGTTGGCGCCGCTGATGCCAAGGTCGGCCTCCATGAACTTGTCGCGCAAGGCCACCCGCGCCGCCGCCGCCATGCGTTCTATGTCCTCGTCGTAGGGGAGGCCCAGCTTTTCGGCGAAAAGCTCGGCTACGTCTTCCTTCGACTTGTGCAAGGCGGGAGCCACCAGGTGCGAAGGAGTTTCACCTGCGAGCTGGATGATGTATTCGCCCAGATCGGTCTCGTAGACTTCAACCCCCTGCGACTCCAGCGCCGGGTTGAGATCCAACTCCTCCGACACCATGCTCTTGCTCTTGGTGGCGACCTTGACGCCCCGGCTGCGGGCCAGGTGGCTGACGATGGCGTTCGCCTCGGCGCTGTCCTTGGCGAAGTAGACCTGCCCCCCGGCGGCGGTGACGTTGTCGTGCAGCATTTCCAGGTAGTAATCGAGATGGTCGAGGGTATGGATCTTGATGCTGCGAGCTTCTTCCCGCCACTCTTCCCACACTTCGGGGGTGACCTCTTCAATGGCGTTGCGTCGCGCCACATCGAACCCGGATCCCACGCGGTCCAAGGCTCGCCGCAGCTGTGGGTCGAGCATGGCCGCCGCTGATGCGGTGGTGAATTCGCTTGTCTTTACTTCCGGCATTCTGCGTTACCGCTGGCCCCTTTCATGGCCTGTTGCTGGCCGATCTTGGTCCAAAACCTGGGCTATGTGTTGGATTTCCACGCCCGGCGCCTGCCGCCGGAGAGCTCCGCCTATGTGCATCAGGCAGCTCATGTCGCAGGAAACCAGTGAGTCCGCGCCCGACTCTCTGACGCTGGCCACCTTGTCGGCGAGCATACCCTCGGAAATGTGGGGCAGTTTCACCGAAAAGCTGCCGCCGAAGCCGCAGCAGGTCTCGGCATTCCGTAATTCCCGTAACTCCAGACCCGGCATCGCCCGCAGCAGGGACTGTGGCTCATCGCGGACCTCCATCTCCCGCAGCAGGTGGCATCCGGGATGAAACACTGCCGAGCCGTAACCTTCAATTCCAGGGTCTTTGACGCCCAGCACCTTGACCAGAAACTCCGAAAACTCGTAAACCCGGCGGGACAGGGACTCGGCCCTCGCCAGCATGGCCGGGTCGTCCTCGAAAAGGTCAAGGTAGAATACGCGCATCATCGCCGAGCAGGAACCCGACGGGACGACAACGTACTCGCTGTCGCGTAGTTCTTCCAGCGTCCGCCCCGCCAACTCTTTGGCCTCGCGGGTGAAGCCGGAGTTGTAAACCGCCTGACCGCAGCAGGTCTGGCCTTCGGGAAAACCCACGGTAACGCCCATCCCGCGCAACACACGCACCACGCTGACGCCAACTTCGGGGAAAAGTTGGTCTATGATGCAGGTTACAAACAAGTCGGCTCTTACGGGGTTTGGAATAGCCAAATCGCCACCACCTTGCCGGAAAGCCTAACAGACGGCAACGGCGCTGGCAACGACCATCAGCCCTCTTGCCCTTCGTTGACAGCCCCGATTTAGCGCCACTACACTCACCCAATCTTATGCCGGAGGAGCATCCATGCCTGAATCTGTGGACGTAGCCATCATCGGCGGCGGCGTGATGGGGTGCGCCATAGCCTGGCAGTTGGCGAAGCGGGGTGTATCCTGCGCCCTGGTGGAAAAGGGAACATTCGGCGCCGGGGCTTCGGGGGCCACCGCTGGCGTGGTCGGCCCGCTATGGCACATTGACCCCGACGACCCGGCCATGTTTCGGCTGGGGATGCGGAGCCTGGAGCTGTTCCCGGAGTGGGCGGCGGAGCTGACCGATGCGGGTGTCAACCCGGAGTTTCAACAGATCGGCGTGCTTCGGTTGGCGTTCTCCGAGGACGAAATGGATGAACTGACCGGCCTCTTTCGTTGGCAGTCGCAGCTTGACTTGGGCGTGGAGTGGCTGGAAAGGGGCGATGTATTGCAGCGAGAGCCGGAGGCCAATCCGGAAGTCTGCGCCGCCCTGTTTTCGCCGACGGAGGGCTGCGTCCGAGGCCAGCGGCTTTGCGACTCGCTGTCCCACGCCGCGGGAAGATTGGGCGCAAGCCTGTACGAGCGAGTCGAGGTTACCGGCCTGCGCCATGACGGCAACCGAATAACCGGCATCGAGACAACAGCAGGAGACATCGCGGCGGGACAGGTGGTGCTGGCTGCCGGTCCCTGGAGCGGCATCGGCGGACGATGGACCGCTCCCGGCGGGCCGCTGGACCTGCCGGTACGGGGCGTTAAAGGCCAGCGGATCCTCTTGCGGCGGCCCGGCTTTCTGCCCCGGTCGCCGGTGCGCAATTCCGCCGTCTACGTGGCGCCCCGGCTGGACGGCAACGTGCTGGTGGCTTCCACGCGAGAGGAGGGGCGCTCCGACGAAACTGTGACCGCCGAGGGAGTAGCCACGCTGATCTCGGGGGCCGTGCGGTCGTTTCCATTTCTGGCCGGGGCCGCCTTTGTATCGGGTCGCGCCGGGGTTCGCCCGGCAACCCCCGACGGCCTGCCCATCATCGGCCCGGCACCCGGCATGGAGGGCCTGACAATCGCGACCGGCCACGATGCAGTGGGCATCATGCTCAGTCCCGGCACGGCAGAGTTGGTCGTCCAACACCTGCTGGACGGCGTATCAGCTCCCCTTCAACCATTCCGCGCCGACCGCTTCGGCTAGGGTTCGCACCTGCCGTTTGTCCCGAGGCTCTTGAGAGCGGAGGGTTGAGGGGAAATTCGACTTCCTGCTCTCCGCGGAGATACGACCTCACCCTAACCCTCCCCCGCGGGGAGAGGGAACTCTTCTTGTCGTTTTAACCCGATAGAGCCACATCGACGATGGCCACACGACCAGCATTGACGGCGTCTTGCGCTTCCTCCAGGGCGCCCCGGAGCCTGTCCGGGTCTTCCACCCGCTCGCCGTGGCCTCCGAAGGGACGCGCCAGTTCGGAGTAGTCCGGCCCCGGGATGTCCACGCCGTGGAAGATGCCGGACTGCGCCGCCGTGCCTTCCGGGTAGAAGGACAGGTGCAAGCTCTTCATCGCCGCGTAGCTGGCGTTGTTGAAGACCACTATCAGGATGGGCAGGTTGCTTTCCCGTGCCACGCCAAGGCTCTGCGTGATGGGGTTGTAGAGGAAAGACCCGTCGCCTATCAATGCGGTTACAGGACGCTCCGGGGCCGCCAGCTTCGCCCCCAGCGCGATGCCTAGCCCCTGCCCCAGGCCGCCGGCGGGGCGCAGGTACGACAGCGGGTTGTCCCAGGCGATGCGGCGCAGGATTTGGGAGCGGTGCAGAATCGTCTCGTCCACGAAGACAGTATTTGAAGGCAGGGTCTCACTGAGCGTGTTGCAGAGAAAGCCAGGTTCGATGGGCGAGGCGGAGGATGCCTCGGCGTTCAGTGCCCGGTAGCGCTCCCACACGGAGTTGGGGCCGTCGGGCAAAGCCGGAGCAGGGCCGCCGGAGCACTCCCGAACAGCAGCGCCCAGGGCGCCCAGGGTTACGGGCAGCGACCCCTCCAGGTAGTAGTCGGCCTGCAGGTCCTGATGCACCATGTATTCCTTCACCGGGTATTCGTCAATGACCACCACGGTTGCCGACGGCCCGGCGCTGGGCGGATACCATGGGGCGCGGTTTCCAATGACCAGGAACAGATCGAACCGCTCCATTTCCCGCCGCAGGTCGTAGCCGTGATGCAGCGGGTGGCTCTTGGGGAAGTTGTTGTACGTTGGTCCCTCGCCTTCGAAAACCGGGATTCCCCGCGATTCCGCCAGCGAGACCAGGGCATTGAACCCGGCGGGTGTGCGGCCCGCAGAGTCGGCAACGATGACGGGGTTTACGGCCTGGCAGACCATCTCAGCCACGCGCTCGACGGCGGCAGGGTCGGGATGACCGACCGGGGCGGCAGGTCGATGCTTCAGGGGATGTTTGGGGGTCCACTCTTCCAGCATAGTTTCGATGGGGACGTTCAGGAAGGCCGGGCCCTTGGGGGTGCGCTGCGCCAACTCCCCGGCGCGGGCCACCGTTTCGTATAGCGTCTGCGAGCTGGTAACACGGCTGCTCCACTTGGTGAAAGGCTCCACCAGCCGGTTGGGGCCGCCGACGATGCTTAGGTTGCGGAGCCACTGGGGCCCTGGGTCGAACTCCGGCGCTTCTCCGTAGGTGGTCGACTCGCCGGAGCAGACCAGCATCGGCACCTCGCTCTGGTAGGCTCCGTGAATACCCATGGAGCCTTGCAGCACTCCCACACCGGCGTGAAGCAGCACGGCCTGCATCCGCCCGGTCATGCGGGTGTAGCCCGATGCCATGGCCACGGCCAGCGTCTCGTGCCAGCAGTTGATGTAGGTAGGGCCGGGCTGCTCGTTTACCTTCTGCCGCGCCAGCGCCTCCCACACCGAAGGCCACTCAGAGCCGGGCGACGAAATAATATAGTCGACATCCAGGTTCCGCAGCGCCTCGAGGATGGCGTCCCCGCCGTCCAGCCGTTCAGTCATGGCAAAACTCCTAACTCTTTACCCAGCGACATTCGGGCTGATGGCCGTGGGCGCCGTGGTCAATGCAGGTGCAGGGGATATCTTCGCGCAGACTGTAACCGTGGTATTCGAGGAAGGCCTGGAATCCGGGGTCGAATCCCTCGCCTTCGTCTATGGAGTCGAAGCCGGCCTGAAAGGCCTCGCGGAGTTCCTCGTGAGTTGGTTGGTGGGTTGCTTGCATCATGGCGCTCGTTACCCCTCGGTCAGTACCTCGGCGATGTCCTGGGCGAAGATCATATCTTCGGTCCCGATGAGGTCGGGGTCTTCGGGCGAGGTCAGGTACTTGGCGAATACCCAGACTCCGTCCTTGGGATTGGTTACCACCTCGGCGGTCGACCCGTTGATGGTGGAGATCTTTGATCCCTCTTTGATGGTGATGAGGTTGATCACTTCCGCCATTTGTCCGTCTCCATTATTGATTAACGAAACCCGTATTGATTAGCGAAACCCGTTCGTCCTGTGTCTATCGAAGGACGAACGGGTTGGCATTGTAAGCATGGTGCTAGAAAAAGAAGGTCAGGTTCTTGGCCAGCAGCACGTTCTGGTCTAGGATGACTTTGCGCTGGGCTATTTTCCAGCCACCGTCTTCCCTGCGCAAGACGTCCTCGCGTTTGCCAATCAGGAAGTCCGTCTCGGTCTCCACCCGGTTGCGGTAGATGAGGAAGCGGCACTTGGTGGCCACTTCATTGGCGTCTTCCGCTGACGGCCTGGCCTCCAGCAACTGAACATTGGAGACCATGTGGCAGATGCGCGACAGAGGTTCCTCGGCCCAGTGAACCCCGGTGAGAATCTGGTTGACGCGGCGCTCCAGGGTGGCCTTGCCCTCGTCGAACCAGTTGATGTCGTATCCCTCGCGAGTGAACTCCCGGTCCAGCTCGCCGAATTTGACGTTGCGCCGCATCGGCATCCAGTACCGGATGTCGTCGGAGAGGAGGTCCAGCCACTCGGTGAAGCGGCGCTCGTCCAGTAGCTCCGCCTCGTGGAATAGCAACTCCTCGACCTCGTTTTTCAGCAGCATCCGGGCGACGTTGGCCCCGACGGTGGTCATACGGCGCTCGCTTCCCGCGTTGCTGCGCCGTTGTGGGCTTTTGCGCCGCTGGAGTGGCCGTTACGCCAGGATGCCAGTTCGTCCCAACTGTTCGCGGTCAGGAAATCAGCCCATCGGGAGTAGAAGCCGCGCTGGTTTTGCTCGGCAGCCCTGGCGATGGTGACGTTGCGCAACTGCCCCGGCAGCTCCAGCCCGTCGGTCTCGAAGGGCGGCGCCTCGTGGCCCAGGCCCATCTGGTAGTTGTAGGGGAAGCGCCGGGCGATGGAGCCCCGGCTGGCGTTGTGGGCGTAGTTCCAGTTCTCCATGTCGTCCTGCTCGGTTAGCCCGGCAGGGCCGGAGTAGCTGATGTAATACTTGCGGAGAAATTCCTTGACCTCGGCGGGAGCGTCCTTGTCCACCAAAAACCAGCGCCAAGCCTCGTGGCTCTCCGGGCTTCGCGGGTGCCAGACGGCGATGGTGCGGGGCTGGCGGGGCAGGTAGGAGAAATTGGGGAATATCGTACCGGGCCCTGGAATCCAACGCGACCACTTGCCGTAATTCTTGCGACGTTCGTTCTCGCAGTGGGTGAAGTACTCGGACACGATTTTGGAGTGCTGATAGCCGGGTATGGGCCCGTCGTCGGACCGGAGGAAGCTGACGGTGCCGTGGCCGCGCTCCGGGAAGGACACGTCCACCGCGGTGGCTCCGACCCGCTCCTGGGTGTCGCGCCGCCCGCTGCCGCTGGGCCCCATGCCCACCAGGTCAACGGAGCGGTGGCTGATGTTGTGGTAACGGTCGCCGACAAAGTTTTCCGAAGGGAATTTCCAGTTGCAGGGGATTACCCACTTCTCGATGCCGCCAAAGACCTCTGTCTCACCGCCGGCGCCGTCCCACGTGTCCAGCAGGAAGTTCAGATAGGTCTTGTAGCCTCCCAGGTATTCCTCAAAGGAAGGCGCGTCCTTGTCCCAGGTGGCCCAGACGGTGCCCTTGTAGACGCAGAGCTGGGGGACTTCAATCAGGCCCCACTGGGACTTGTCCAGCTCACCCTTGTAGGCATCCTTGAAGTAGGGAACGCCCACCAGCTTGCCGTCGGTGGCGAAGCTCCAGCCGTGATAGGGGCAACTGAAGACGGGAGTGTTGCCCTCGTCGTAGCGACAGACCTTCATGCCCCGGTGAGTGCAGGAGTTGAGAAAGACGTGAACCCCACCCTCCCGGTCGCGGCAGAGGATGACGGACTCCTCGCCCATGCAGGAAACGAAGTAGTCGCCGGGCTTGGGGATCTGGGAAACGTGACCCACGAACAGCCAGGCGCGGGCGAACAGATCCTCCTGTTCCTGGGCGTAGATTTCCTCGTTGACGAAAATCTCGCGGCTGACCGTGCCGGAGGCCAAATCCACCATGCCGCTCAGCGAACGGTTGCCGTTGCTGTGTCCGTTCTGCATCGTCTCCTCCCCTGTTGGGTCGCTTGCTGCTTTTGATTCCTAGTCCTTGGGGCGCAGTTCGGCCCCGGCGAGCTGCTCGAGTATGCGGGCAACAGACGGGAATCCGTCTTGGCCCATGCCCTGCGTCTGCGCCCGCTGGAACATATCGTCGGCGATGGCTCCGATGGAAGCGGGAGCCTGCGACTCCCGGGCCAGTTCGCAGGCCAGATGAATGTCCTTGGCCACGATGTCCAGCGTGCCGTTGGAGGCGAAGCTGCGGTCCAGGATCGCTTCGGTGGCGCGGTTCAGCACGCTGCTGGAGCCTGCGCTGACCGGGACTATCTTCGCGAGTATCTCCAGGTCTATTCCTGCCTTGGCGCCTATCAGCATTCCCTCAAGACCTGCGATGAAGGCACAATAGCCGAGATACTGAGTAACGAGCTTGGCGATGCAGCCCGAGGCTGTGTCTCCGACGTAGAATACGTCCCGGCCCATGCACTCCAGCACTGGGCGATGTTTCTCGAAGACCGCCCGGTCGCCTCCGACCATCATGGTCATCGCGGGCGGGCGTCCGCTGACCGGGGAGTCCAGCATCTCGACTCCGCGCTGACGGCAAACTTCGGACAGCCGCCGGATGAGCGACGGAGCGTTGGTGGTGGTATCGATCCAGGCTCCGCCCGGCGGCAATCCTGCGAGGATGCCGGTGTCGGGGTCGGTCACGACCCGCTCCGCTTCCGCCGGGCCGGGCAGCGAGGTGAACACGACTCCGGCAGCCTCAGCCACCGCCCGCGGGCTGTCTGCCCAATGAGCGCCCAACTCGCAGAGGTTGGTGGTGGCCCCGCGGCGCACGTCGTACACCGTCACGTTGTGGCCGGCGTCCAGTAGGCAGCGGGCCATGGGGTTGCCCATAGTCCCGGTGCCGATGTATCCAACGTCCATGGATTACTCCGAAGTGTTGTCGTTTCTAGGGAGTGTCGTCATATTCACCGTCATTCCCGCGAAAGCGGGAATCCAAAGGCCATTGGCAGCAAATGCGTATTTGCCAGCTACCGGATTCCAGGTTCCCGCTTTCGCGGGGATGACGGAAACCGACGCTTGGAGACCGATATTCTTAAATTGACGACACTCCCTAGAGGAATCTCCGTTCCGGTCAGCGGTTTGCTTCAGAGAGAATCCCACTGGAGACGAATCTCCGATTTGCAGATCATCGTTGCCAGTCAGCCCCCTCAACCGTCCCAATTGTTGGTTTGATTCGATGCTGAACGAAAGGGGATTGGAGTGCAGTAGAACTTCCAGCATCGGCAAGGCCGCTTCGGTGGCTTCAATCGTAACTCGCATTTCACCGATGGTGCGCTGATTTTCGTAGAAGTTCCGGTGGCCGTTGTGGAAGACCTCCGCAATGGAATTCGCTAGCTCAGGCCTGTCGAACTCAACCACAATCTGTCGACCAATGTTTTCGAGTTGTTGATGACTGTTGTGATTCCAGCCTCGCTGCTCTCTAATTATCTTCAAGTTTTGGGCGATCGCCGCCCACGCTTTCCCCCAGCCTGGAGACGATCGCCTTGTTGTAGGTAGTTCCGCGCCTGAATGATGAACCGCCGCCCGATGGCCCGGCGGTCGCCGGGGCTTTGAAGGCCCGGTTCAGGCAAGGCGGAATCTCGGCCATTAAGAACCTTCCTGCCCCGACCCCTAGCTGGTGGCGGCGGGCTGGGCGACGGGGCGGTGGCCCCAGATGCTGCCCTTCTCGTGGCGCTGCACCTGCCAGGTGGCGTCGTCCACTGTGCGGGCGCCCCAGCCGTATTCCACGTCGAATCCTGAAGGGGTCTTCATGTAGAAGGACGTCATGTGGTCGTTGGTGTGGCGGCCCAGCCCGCGGGTGACGTTGATCTCTGAGTCCAGCACCAGGTCGTAGGTAGATCCCACGTCGTTCATGCCCTGAGTCTGGAGCATGAAGTGGTTGAGCCTCTTGGTGGCCCGGCCCTTGGACTCGATGAGAGCGACGGTGTGGTGGCGCGGGTTGCAGTGGAAGAAAACCAGATTGCGAATGTAGTCGCTGACCTTCATTCCCAGCACATCGCGGTAGAAGGCTACCGCCCGGTCCAGATCCTCGACGTGGTAGACCACATGGCCCAAGCCCTGCTCGCCGGTTACGAAGCCGCTGACGGGGCGGGGGCTGTTGAAGGGACGGTCGAAGCTGATGGGCGGGCCGTAGTAGACCTCGGTGGGGGTTCCGTCGGGGTCTTCAAACTTAATCAGCCCCTCGACCCTGCGCTCTTTGGCCTCGTCAGGAGTGCCAACCGAAACCTCGATGCCGGCCTCGCGAAGCTGCTCCGCCATTTGTCCCAGGGCCGCCTGGTCGGTGACCTGAAAGCCGACAAACTCCACGTCGTCCTTCCCGGTGGGGCTGACGATGAAGCGGTGGGCGTACTCGTCCATCCGCATGCTGAGGGTTCCGTCGGCGTCAACGCCGTTTGATTGCAGCCCCAGCACCTCGGTGCCGAAATGCTCCCACTCTTCGATGTTGCTGACGCTGATACCGATATAACCCAATTGGGTAACACTGGACATGATGTCTTTCTCCTTTGACAAATTTATTTGCCTGTCTCGGGGAACGCCCCCACCGTAACCCTCTCCCTACAGGGAGAGGGAACTTTACTATTTCGCGTCCATCATGCCCACCCAGCCGGAGTAGAAGCCGCGGGCGTTCTCCTCGCAGATGCCCGTAGTGAGGACGCCGGGCAGGTCCACGTCGTCAACCAGGTGACCGATACCCATTTGGTAGTTGTAGGGCTTGCGGCGGGCGATGGCGCCCCTGCTGGCCTTGTGGGCATAGTTCCAGTTCTCCATGTCGTCCTGCTCGGTCATGCCGCCCGGGCCGGAGTAGCGGATGTAGTAGTGCCGCAGCACGTCCTTGACCTCTTCCGGCGTGTCCTTGTCCACCAGGAACCAGCGCCAGGCCTCCGTCAGGTTGGGGCCGCGCGGGTGCCAAACGGCGATGGATCGGGGCTGCCTCGCTAGGTAGGACATATTGGGAAAGACCGTTCCCACAACACCCAACAGGTTGGTTTTGCCGTCGAGACTGCGGCGGCGCTCCGCCTCCATATACTGGAAGTACTCACCCACGTCAGCCGTGTTCTGAAAAGTTGAGATTTGCGGCGTTTCGGGCGGAAACAGCTCCACCACCGCGGCGTGGCCGCGCTGGGGCATAGAGACGTTGATGCGGCGCCCCGCCTTGTACTCGGTGTCGTCGCGGCGGCCCATCCCGCTGGGGCCGATGCCCACCATGTCCACCGAGCGATGGCTGATGTTGTGGTAGCCGTCGCCGGCGAAGTTTTCGGCGGCGAATTTCCAGTTGTTGGGCATGGTCCACTTCTGGACGCCGCCCAGGATCTCGGAGCCGCCCTCGCTTCCGTCCCGCCCGTCCATCAGAAGGTCGAGATACATGGTGAAGTCTCCCATGTATTCCGAGAAGGAGGGGCCGTGCTTGTCCCACGACGCCCAAATGCCGCCCTTGTAGTTGTGCATTTGCGGCACTTCGATGAGGCCCCACTGCGACTTGTCCAGACCGCCCTTGTAGGCGTCCTTGAAGTACGGCACTCCGACCAGCTTCCCGTCGGTGGCAAAGCTCCATCCGTGGTAGGAGCAACTGAAGACTGGGGTGTTGCCCTCGTCGTAACGGCAGACTTTCATCCCCCGGTGGGTGCAGGAGTTAAGGAAGACGTGAATCCCGCCCTCGCGGTCGCGGCAGAGAATCACGGATTCCTCGCCCATGCTGGACATAAAATAGTCGCCGGGCTTGGGCACCTGCGACTCGTGCCCCACGAAGAGCCAGGCCTTTGAGAAGACCTGCTCCTGCTCTTGGGCGTAAATGTCCTCGTTTACGAAAATCTCGCGGCTGATTTGACCCTCGTTCAGATTGACGATGCTGCCCAGGGTTCGGCTGGTCGTAGTCGCCATACAGACACGCTCCCGCCTGTGGTTACAGTTGAGGCACAGTATACACGACGGCGCGGTGAATTTTCGCCGCGCCGTCGTGAGCAGGTCCACATAATGGGGAGAATCCGTCGCTCCCTAATTGGAAGCCCGAGAGCACATCTCAGCTACGGCTTCGCCACCGCCAGGCACTTGCTGGAGTTGAAGACGTAGGTCTGGAGAAACTCCACGACTTCCGGGGGGCGCTGCAATTCAGCCAACGCTCCGGCAAGGCACATCCAGTTCAGCATCTCCTGCTGTCCGGCGTCCTCAATCTGGGTGGTGGTCAGGGTGCGCCAGGCTTCGTAGTCGCCGGCCTGGAACTCCTCGAACCGCTGGCGGTCGGAATCAACGTCGCAGTAGAGCCACCAGTTTTTCTCGGTCAAGAAGGCGTGAGACCAGCTTGACGACGCGATCAGCGCCACGCGCCAGGGACTCTCCCGCATGGCGCGGGCGGCGGCGGCTCCCAGCTCCATGCAGCGCTTGGGCGATGGGCTGGGCGGGTCGGCGGCCATCTCGACTCCGTTGACCACCAGCGGGCTGGCGCCGCCCCGGTTGCGAATGATGCGGCTGCCGTAGCAGTTGACGGCAAAGGGGATTACAGGGTAGTCGAACCCCTTGCGGTCATAGTCCAGGTAAAGCAGGGTGTTGAGGAAGGCGTGCCCCAGTCCCGGCTCGTGAAGCGGCTTGTAGGCATAGGCCACGTCGAACCCATCGTCCAGCAGCGCGCCGGTCAAGTGGCGGGCCGCCGGGTGGCCCTTGTAGCGGAAGGTCTTGTCGGCGGGTTCGCCCCATACGTTGGGCCGCGCTCCGCCCTCCTTGGTGGTGAAGGGCCGGCATTCGTACTCGTCGTAGGCCATAACGCAGAAGGCCGGAATGATGTCCTCCCGGAAGTTCTCGTACTGGTCGTCGCCCCAGACCAGCACCACGTCGGGGTTGAATGCGTCCAACTCGGCGCGCACCTTGCGAAACCCTTCCACCAGCTTCTCGCGGTGGTGCAGGGCCGAGGTGTAGCCTTCGTCGTCGCCCCACTCCTCGCGCATGGCGGCAGGCCAGTTCTCCGGGTTCTTCTGCTCCAGCGGGATGCGCTCGTTCCTGAGGGCGCGGGTCAGCGAGTAGTTCTTCAGTTCGTCGGGCGTGATCAGCGACGGCGAATGCGTGACTCCTACGCCAAGAATCTCTGCCATGATGCGCCTCCTTTTGGGTCGGTTGGTGGGGCGATTATACCCCGGAACCGGGTGTGTTACAGCCGGGCTGATTCAATCATCGAGCCGAAGCCGACGCCTTGCGGCGTTCCGGCTTGTCCGCCCCAACGTTCGCAGGTGATAATGGCCCAACGGACTGGGAGGTGCCGAGATGGCAATGGCAAAGTCTACAGGTAAATGCGCAATTTGCGGGCTGGACTTTGTACAAAACATAGACAAATGAAAAGGACAGGGTAGGCTGGTAAGACCCCTCTCTGACAAAAGGTCTCGCCATGCTTACCCTGCCCGAGGCGATTCTACCTGTTCTCATCCCCTTCGCAACACTTTTCCGCAGCCCGACTTGGCGGAAAGCCCAAATCCTGTTGGTTGGTGCCGTACTGGCCCCTGGCCAGCGCACCGTGGCATCGGCGCTGCGTGTCATGGGACTGAGCGACGATCGCAACTACGCCCGCTACCATCACGTGCTCAACCGGGCGGCATGGTCTCCCCTGAAGGTGTCCCGGATCCTGCTTGGATTGCTGATCCTCTACTTGGATCGGGGCGATGGTCCGTTGGTCTTCGGCATCGACGAAACCCTGGAACGGCGCCGTGGTCCTAAAATCAAATCCCTGGGCATCTACCGCGATGCGGTGCGTTCCAGCCGGAGCCACCTGGTCAAGGCCAGCGGTCTGCGCTGGATTTCCCTGATGTGGCTGGGCCAGATCCCCTGGGCGGGACGCTATTGGGCCTTGCCCTTTCTCACCGTGCTGGCGCCCTCGGAACGCTACCACCGGCAGCGCGGACGCCGCCACAAGAAGCTCACCGACTGGGCTCGGCAGATGATCCTGCAACTGCGCCGCTGGCTGCCCCACCGCCCCCTGGTGCTGGTGGGCGACAGCAGCTACGCCGTCCTGGACCTGCTCCACTGCTGCCAATCGTTGGCTCAACCCGTTACCCTCATCGCCCGCTTGCGCCTGGACGCCGCCCTTTATGAACCGGCCCCACCCCGTCAGCCCGGTCAGAACGGTCGGCCTCCGCTGAAAGGCCGACGCCTGCCCGCGCTGAAGACACTCCTGGACTTGCCCACCGTGTCCTGGGCCACCGTGTCGGCAGCCTGGTACGACGGCACTACCCGCACGTTGGGACTCACGTCGCAAACGGCGGTCTGGTACCGCTCGGGCAAGCCGCCGGTGCCCCTGCGCTGGGTCTTGGTTCGGGACCCCCAAGGCGAATTCACTCCCCAGGCCTTGCTCTGCACCGATCCGTCGGCGGACCCGACGCAGATCCTGGAATGGTTTGTGCTGCGCTGGCAACTGGAGGTCACCTTCCAGGAGGTGCGGGCGCATCTGGGCGTGGAGACCCAGCGCCAGTGGTCGGATCAGGCCATCGCTCGCACCACGCCGATCCTGATGGGGCTCTTCTCCTGGACCACCCTGGCGGCCCATCTGCTGCGGCAACAACAACCCGCAACCCATCGCACCGCGGCTTGGTACGCCAAGCCGTCGCCGACCTTCGTGGATGCCATCGCCCTGGTGCGCCGCCACCTGTGGCTGGCGTCCGAGGGTTTTTCACTGTCCGCCGCCGACCCTGATATACGGAAAGTCCCGGCCGCCCTGTACCACCGACTGATAGATTCGCTTGCCTACGCGGCTTGAAATGTGCAAAGCCCAGGCGGGAAGTCCTACAGCAAGTCCGGGATTTCCCGGCATTTGAATTCTTGCCTGGAAAAGGAAAGAGCGGCTGCGAGCAGTGCTCCATCCCGAGACGGACTCAAAATGAAGAGCTTCCATCTGGCGATTGAAGGACGGGACTATCCCGACTACTGGCTTCATCTGGAGATGACGTCGAATGCGCCCCTGCGAGTACTGGACCAGTTTCTCAGAGACACCTGGCTGGAGTGTTGCGGCCACCTGAGCGCCTTTTTCATCCAGGGCAGAGAGTACTCCCCCGGCTCAAGGGTCAATGCGGGCCGGATTCTTTCCCAGGGTATGCAGTTCTACCACCGGTATGATTTCGGCACCATGACGGAACTGACCTTGCGAGTGTTGTCCCAGGGAGACGCGAGTGAGGGCGCCTCGAGAATTCGCGTGTTGGCCCGGAACGACCCTCCTGCGATTCCCTGCTTCAAGTGTCGGGCCTCCGCCGCGCAAATTTGCACCGAGTGCGTTTGGGACGGAGAGGGATTCTACTGCGGCGAATGCGCCGCACTCCACACGGTTCAATCGCCTTCGTGCGATGAGATGTTCTTGCCGGTCGTGAACTCACCGAGGATGGGTGAGTGCGCCTACACCGGCCCGGAAGACGACGGGTAGCTCGCCGGGGGCGCTGGAACCCTGAAAGCGGGTTGGGTGCCGGATCATCCTTGTCCGCGCAGCCCTTACCGGCGATAATGGCGCACAACAATATCGAAATCGAAGCGCTCATCCGCAGCGCAGGAGGCAGCGTATGGACTGGGGAATGGCCAACCGCATGGCGCAACTGATTCAGCCCGATGGGAAGTGTATGTTCCTGCCCGTTGACCACGGGTATTTTCAAGGGCCAACGCGCAACCTGGAGCGGCCCGGCGAGACCATCGCGCCGCTGATGCCCTATGCCGACGCGCTGTTCGCCACCCGGGGCGTGGTGCGGGCCGTCGTGGACCCGGCGGACTCGCTGCCCATTATCCTGCGTGTGTCGGGCGGCACCAGCATGACCACCGGCGACTTGGCAGACGAGGGGATCACTACGTCCATGGACGACGCGGTGCGCCTGAACGTGGCCGCCGTCGGCATCTCGGTGTTCGTCGGCTCCGAATTCCAGAAGCAGTCGATCCTCAACCTGGGCAAGCTGGTCGATGAAGGCGAGCGCTACGGCATTCCGGTGATGGCGGTTACCGCCGTGGGCCGGGAGTTGGACCAGCGCGACTCCCGCTACTTGGCGATGGCCTGCCGCATCTGCGCCGAGATGGGCGCCAAGGTGGTCAAGACCTACTGGTGCGCCGACGGCTTCGACCGGGTGGTGGACGGCTGCCCCGTGCCGGTGGTGATGGCCGGCGGTCCCAGGGCCGACACGGAGCTGGAGGTGCTGGAGTTCGTTCACGACGGGATGCAGAACGGCGCCATCGGCATCAACCTGGGCCGCAACATCTGGCAGAGTCCGCACCCCGTCCCGATGATTCGCTCCCTCCGACACGTCGTCCACGGCAACGGCACGGTCGCCGAGGCGCAGGAGGTGTTCGAGTCGGCCCGCGCCGAGACCGCCGAGTTGGTGGGTGTTTCGGACTAGCAATCCCGCTCCCTTTACCCCCTCTCCCTCCGGGGGAGAGTTAGGGTGGGGGCGCTCCCGCAAAGGCAATCGTTGCTGATGCCAAAGATTTCACCCTCACCCCGTCCCTCTCCCTCTAGGGAGAGGGAGAGATGGAGTAAGGCAGGCGACCATGCGCGTAGCGATGTACTACAAAAACAACGACGTGCGCGTCGAGGATATGCCACAACCCGAGATCGGTCCGGGCGAGCTGCTCCTTAAGATCGAGGCCAGTGGCATCTGTGGCAGTGACGTCATGGAGTGGTATCGCATCCAGCGGGCCCCGCTGGTGCTGGGCCACGAGGTTGCCGGTTCCGTGGCCCAGGTCGGGGCTGGCGTTACGCAGTTCCGCGAAGGCGACCGGCTGGTGGTGACGCATCATGTGCCCTGCAATGCCTGCCGCTACTGCCTCAGCGGACATCACACCGTCTGCGATACGCTGCGCGCCACCAACTACGATCCCGGCGGATTCTGCGAATACGTCCGCCTGCCCGCCATCAACGTGGACCGGGGCGCGTTTCCCATCCCCGATTCTGTGCCCTTCCATGAAGCGTCCGTTGCCGAGCCGCTGGCCTGCGTCTATCGGGGACAGCGGCGGGCCAACATCCAACCGGGTCAGTCGGTGCTGGTGCTGGGCAGTGGACTGGCCGGGCAGCTTCACATAAATCTGGCCCGCGCTCTTGGAGCTGGGCGCATCGTTTCCACTGACCTGTCGGACTTCCGCCTCGCCGCGGCCCGCCGGCTGGGCGCAGAGGTGACACTGCGGGCCGACGAGTATACACCCGACCGTCTGCGCGAGGTGAACGACGGCCGACTGGCCGACCTCGTAATCGTCGCCACGGGCGCCCGACCCGCGCTGTTGCAGGCGCTGGAGTCGGTGGAGCGCGGCGGCACGGTGCTGTTCTACGCTCCCACCGAACCGGGCGTCGAAGTACCGGTCCCCATCAACGACGTGTTTTTCCGCAACGATGCCACCCTCACCACCACCTACGCCGCCGCGCCGGGCGACCTGACCACCGCCCTAGACCTGATAGCCTCGGGCCGGGTGCAGGTGGGTGACATGATCTCGCACCGTCTGCCGCTGGCCGAGACCGGCCTGGGCTTCCGCCTGACCGCCGGTGCGTCCGACTCGCTGAAGGTGGTAATCGAACCGCAACGATAGGGCTATTGACGTACATCGCTCTCTGGTCGGCTGGACTTCATCCCCTTCCGGTTGCGGGATATGGGGATGCAATTCCTTTCCGGGTTGACGCCCGTGGCTCACCCTGTACAATCAAGCGCACTTACCCGGCTGTCCGGCGGAGGTTGCTATGGAGCTAGGATTGTTTCTGGAATTCCCGGTGCGGGAAGGGTCCACCGAGAACGAGGCGTTCAAGGAGTCCTTTGCCCTGGCTGACCAGGCTGAATCCCTCGGAGTGCCTTCGGTGTGGATGGCCGAGTATCACTTCAACCCTGGTCGGGTACTTTCCAGCCCCGTAACCATTCTGACCGCCGTCGCCGCCCGCACGAAAAATATCCGGGTAGGGACGGCGGTGCTGCTGCTGCCGCTGGCCAACCCGGTGAGGGTCGCCGAGGAAATCGCCACGCTGGACCAGATCAGCGACGGGCGTGTGGAGTTTGGAGTCGGTCGCGGCACCTTCCCCAACGTCCACGAGGGCTTCGGCGTACCCTTCGAGGAGAGCCGAGGCCGGTTCGAGGAAAGCATAGAAATCATCCTGAAGTCGTGGACCACCGAGAGCTTTTCCTTCGAGGGCGAGCACTTCAACATTCCCGAGCTGTCGGTGAATCCCAAGCCGTTCCAGACGCCCCACCCGCCCATTCGCGTGGGAGTGACGTCCGCAGAGAGTTTCCCCATCCTGGGGAGGATGGGCTTCAACATCCTCATCAATCCCTCGCGGGTATTCGCTCTTCCGGAATTAAAACCTTCGATACAGGAATACCGGGAGGCATGGAAGGCAGCAGGGCACGAGGGCAATGGTAAGGTTGGCCTGCGTATCCCTGTCTACCTGTCCCACGACGCGCAGAAGGCCCACGATGAGCCGATGGACAGTGCGCTGTTCTCCATGGGACGGCTGTCAGACCGCGTCGGCAGCTACGCCGGACGGGTGGGAACCTTGGGCGACTGGGGCGCTCAGGCCGAGCGGGTCCGCAACATGACCTACAACGACTGGCTGCGCGACAAGGTGGCCTATGGTACCCCGGAGGCGGTCACCGAAAAGCTGAACTCGCTGGGTGAAGAGTTGGGCCTTGACCAGGTGATGTTTGAGATCAACTTCGGCAACCTGATTCCCTTGAAGAACCAGTCCAACAGCCTCCAGTTGATGATGGAGGAAGTGGCGCCTAACCTGGCCTGAATAGTCTTGTTGCCCCTGTAGCCGGAGATATTGATTTCAGGGACGCGAAATTGCCAACGAATAAGAGTCCCCTCTCCCCGCTGGGAGAGGGTTAGGGCGAGGGCGAAATGAGTTGCGAAGTGTTTGAGGCCGGAACCAAGGTGGAAGCGGTCACCGAGATTGCCGTGCGGGTGAACATGGGCGCGCCGGTGGAGGGCGCCGGCCACACGATCCAAGTGGGCGACATTGGAGAAGTCACCGTCGTTCGCCGGACCGGCGCCGGTCTGCACTGGCTGGTTATCAGGTGGCAACGATTGGGCCGCACCTTCAATCTCAACCCCGACCAGTTCGATAGAGTCAAGATTGCCGATTAACGCCGCACATTACCAGCGCAACCCCGGCTCCCGCTCCTGTAGGGCTTCGCCAAACAGCGTCAGCACCTGGTCAATTCGCAGGGTGACGATGGCCCCGCCCAGACCAGGGTCGCTGATCAGCCCCGACTCGGCGAGGCGGTTGGTCATGTCGGCGTAGACTTCGCCTTGCCTCACCACGCTGGCGGTGCAACGAAACTTCCAGCCGACATCCTCCGTCACATTGCGGAACAGTACGATGACCTTGGGGTTTTCCTCGATATGCTCCAGCGGGTCCCGCATGGTGCGGTCGCGGTATACGAAGGTGTCATCGTCCACCGTCAGCACAGTCCCGATGTAGCCCGCGTTGGGCGTTCCGTCGGACGACGCGGTGGCCACGATGCAGGGAAACCCATCGTCGCGGGCGTGGTTTATCAGCCGCGTCATTTCTTCCGTTAGCTGTATCATTTATCCCTCCTATGCGCCTGCGGGCTGTTCCGCCGGTCGACGCAGCGCGACGCCGGTCTCCGAAGCATTGATGGTTCGCTGGTCCAGTTGCAGGCCGAAACCATCGGCCAGGCGGGTCAGGTAGTTGAATATGCCGACGATATGGCCGACTTCCAGCAGGGCCACGTCATCGAATCCCAGGTCCCGCAGCGGCTGCCAGTCGGCCTCCACCATGCGGGTTGGGGTGGCGCTCAGTTTCTCGGCCACGGTGCACAGGGCCTGTTGCCTGCGCGAAAGGGTGGATAGTTCCCGCCATCGCCGGTGGGACACAGCCTCCACGATGGCCGAATCGCCTTCCTCGGCACGCAGAAACTCTGCGTGTGAGACGGTTCAATAGCGGCAGTCCTGGGCCGCGGCGGCTACCGCCGCCACCATCTCCCTCTCCTGGCGGTCCAGCTCGCCGGGGCCGAACATGACCTGACGGTAGAGGGCCCCAAAAAGCGGCCCAATGGCCTTGTGCCTGGCCTGGAGCCGCCCCATGGCTGGCAGGTATCCGAAGTCGTAGTTGCCAGCGGGCGCTCCGGGCGGCAAACTCGACCGGTGCTCCTCTTCAGTCGGGATGGATACCCATGCTTCGCGGACACTCTCTTGCTCGGACATTCTTGCTCCTCCAGGGGAGATGCAGCTATTCTAATCCAATGCAAAGGATACTGGTTACCGGCGCTGCCGGACAGCTTGGCTCTGAACTCATACCCGCCCTACGCGAGCGGTACGGCAACGAGAATGTCGTCGCCGCATGGCACCGCAGTCCACTCACCGTTGAGGTGGCGGATACCGGCCCGTCAACGCAGGTGGACGTTACCGAGCAGACCTCGATAGAGCGAGCAATCGGGGATTACGGCATAGACTCCCTGTATCACCTGGGGTCGTTGCTGTCGGTGGCGGCGGAATCCAACCGTCCCCTCGGCCACCGGGTGAACATAATCGGCCTGCTGAATGTGCTGGAGGCGGCCTGCGCCGCCGGGCTGGAGCGAGTGGTGGTTCCCAGTTCGATAGCCGCATTCGGAGTGGACACTCCCCACGACAACACACCAAACGAGACCCTGCAACGCCCCACCTCGCTCTACGGCATCTCCAAGGTGTTCGGAGAGCTTATGGGCAACTACTTTTTCGAGCGGGTGGGTCTGGACGTTCGGGGCGTGCGCCTGCCGGGGGTGGTGAGCTGGAAGGTGGAGCCGGGCGGCGGCACCACCGATTACGCCGTGGACGCCTTCTACGGCGCGATTCGGGAGGGCCGCTACACGTGCTACCTGCGCCCAGGCACCTACCTGCCGATGATGTACGTCCCCGACGCCATCAAGGCCCTTATCGAGGTGGCCGAGGCCGATATAAGCGGCCTTAGGCATCATGCCGACTACAACGTCAACTCCATGAGCTTCGAGCCGGAAGAGCTGGCGGCGGCCATCAGGCGGCGCGTGCCGGGCTTTGTGATTGACTACGAAGTGGACCCGCTCCGCCAGTACATCGCCGATTCCTGGCCCAACTCGCTGGACGACACCGTGGCCCGCCTGGAATGGGGCTGGCACCCCGGCTATGGCCTGGAAGCCATGGTGGACGATATGTACGAAAACCTGTCCCACAAGTTGATGGGA
This sequence comes from Dehalococcoidia bacterium, assembly GCA_965226875.1. Lineage (GTDB taxonomy): Bacteria > Chloroflexota > Dehalococcoidia > Lucifugimonadales > UBA3495 > VXOI01. Next base: position 1,865,723 of record OZ245439.1, read on the forward strand.
CAATAGGGGCATAGGGGCGCTCCAAAGGGCGCCCCGAAAATTGCCCCGTCAGGTTAAGCTACAAATCAGTAAGGAATCGTCCACGACTCCGAGAAGGCCAGGGCGCAGGTGCTGTGGGCGCGGGAGTCGCGCTGGCGGGGGAAGGGGCGGCCCGACGCCTGTTCGCCGTTGCGGGTGATTCTCGCGCCATTGGCCGGTATTAGCACCGTGGATACCCCGTGGGGCCGCTCCGGGTTGGCGCCGGGAAAGCTATGACTCATGAACGGCTCGCCGAGGTCATACCAGGTCAGGGCGATATCCTCGCCGCGAGCGCTGACCCATTCCGTCCAGAAGGAGCGCAGGTCGCCGGAGCTCCTGAAGCTGGCTTCCGTTGCGGGTATTTCCTGGTTGCCGAAGGTTGCGTTGATCCTGCCCTGGATTTCGCCTTGCAGCCAGCGGGTCATCTGGATGTTGTCGGTGTAGATTCGTGGCTCGCCGCCGGTCAGTTCGCTTTGCAGAAAGAGAACGTGTCCCGGCCCGCCTGGCGAGAACAGGATGCGCCAGAAGCTGGCGTCGCTGGTTACCGGGCCGTCATCCGCGTCGCTGAGGCGGATGTAGGGGTTCTCGCCGGTGAGCAGCAGGCGATTCGGGTCTATCGGGCTGGCGGTAGTCATGGTTATTACTCCTTCGGGGTGTTTAGGGAAAGCTGCCTTTCATTTGCGCTTCGGGGTACGCCCTCACCCTAACCCTGTCTCGAAGGGAGAGGGAACTGGTTTGTTGAGGGATAAGAATAGATTTCGGACCTATTGGGCCGTCAGGCCGCCGTCAATTACCAGCTCGCTGCCTGTCATAAACGAAGCCTCGTCGGATGCCAGGAACAGGACGCCGTAGGCGATGTCCTCCGGCTGGCCTATGCGCCCCATGGGATGCCGGGCCGCCGACTCTTCGCGTCCTGCTTCGGTGTCCAGCATGATGGGCAGTGTCATGGGCGACTCGATAACGCCGGGATGCACCGAGTTGCAGCGTATGCCGTCGCTGGCGTACTGGATGGCCGTGGACTTGGTGAGCAGCCTCACCGCGCCCTTGCTGGCGGTGTAGGCCGATGTGCGCCCGCCGACGATTCCGGCGATGGACGAGATGTTGACGATGGAGCCGCCGCCCGCCTCACGCATGGCCGGGATAGCGGCCTTGCTGCCGAGGAAGACGCCCTTGGCGTTGATGTCCATGACCAGGTCCCATTCGTCGACGCTGGTGCCTTCCACGTTGTTGATGCGGGCGATGCCCGCGTTGTTTACCAGAATGTCCAGCTTGCCAAAGCGGCCGACCGCCGTGGCCACCGCCTGCTCCCATGCCGATTCATTGGTGACATCGAGCGGAACGAACACGCACTGGCCTCCGCTCTCGTTGATGGCGGCCTCGGTCTGACGGCCTTCGTCTTCCAGTACGTCGCCAATGACCACCTTCGCGCCTTCCTGCGCGAACATCCGCGCTTCCGTCGCGCCCATGCCTCTGGCTCCGCCGCTTATCAGGGCTACCTTACCTTCCAGTCTCATTGTTTGCGCTCCTGACCTTCGACTTCCGGTTGCTTTTCTTGAGTAACCTGATGTTCCCCCAACCGCGCCGGGTCGCCTCCGGCGCGCATTCGCCCATTGGTTGACCGACGCACTGGTCGTTTAATGCCTGAGATAGTATATTCCACCGGACGAAAGGCGCGTACCTGATTTGGAGATTCGCTTATAATCCGGCAGCTAGACCGGCAGTGGGAGGCGCATCATGGCAAATGGAGACCGTTGGCGGCTCAAGGGGGAATACTTCGAGAGTTGCAACTGCGAAATCCTCTGTCCCTGCATCGTTCGGGGCACAAACATCGAGCCTACGGAGGGGCATTGCGACGTGGCGCTGGCCTTCCACATCGAGGAGGGTGACCTGAACGGCGTGGCGCTGGCCGGCCTGAACTTCATCGCCGCCAACTACACCCCCGGTCCGATGGCCGCCGGGGGCTGGACTTCGGCCCTGTACATAGATGAGCGGGCCGACGAGTCGCAGCGGGCGGCGCTGGAGCAGATCCTGTCCGGGAGCATGGGCGGCCCCGCCGAGCGCTGGCGGGCCATGACCGAGAATTTCAAGGGCATACGCTACGTCCCCGTCGACTTCAAGGTCGAAGGCAAGGTCCACTCGGTCATCGTTCCGGGAGTGATGGACTTCAGCGTCGAGCCGATCCAGATTCCCGGACGCGACGACGCCATGCTGCTGGCCAATACCGGCCACGGGGTCAATCGCGACCTGTACCTGGCCCGGGGTACGCGCGCGGAATACACCGATCACGGCATGGTATGGGACAACACCGGCAAAAACGGACACTATTCCGCCTTTGAGTGGAACTGGCCGTAATGCAGCGTATGTAATACGACTTTCGTAAATTTCACGGCGCTCGCTCTGCCATAGACAGCAGGGTCTTTCAATAGTTCCCTCTCCCTTCGCGGGGAGGATTAGGGTGGGGCGCACCTGTTGGTGAAGGAACACTGCGGGAACCCGGGATTTCACCCTCACCCTTGAGGGAGAGGCAGAATCAAATGACCCTGCCTAATACAGCCCGCCCTGTTGACGATGGGGCGGGCTGTAACTATAATCGCGGCTTGATTGCGAAAAAACGCTGCCAGGGATTGCGTTTACAGCGCAACGGAAAACGGTTTTCATGGTAAGGAGCGTCGAAATGCGGAAGTTCTTATTCATGGGGTTATTGGGAATCGTAGCTCTGTTGATATTGGCCTGCGGCGAGGCGGCGACGCCTGTCCCAGCGACGGTAGCGCCGACAGAGCCGCCGACCGCCACTACCGCACCCACCCAGACTATGGTGGCCACGGAAGCCCCGTCCCCGATGACAGGCGACTACAGCCCCGAGCTGCTGGCCATCGCCGCTGAGCGCACCAACGGCCCCGGCGCTTTTTTCGTTGGTGACATCAACGACCTGGTCGGCCCTGCTCCGACGCCGGAAGAGGGCGACGCCGAGGGCAATGTTCCTCTGGACGCATTGGAAAAGCACTTGTACGTTTACGAGTCCGACTACTACCGGAGCGTCATCGACCGCGCTAGGTTCACCAATCCAACAGAAATGACCTACGACGGCGAACCCATAGTCATCCAGAATGCCTGCGTGAACCGCGCGCTGGTTTTCTGCAAGATCGCCGAAACCTTCTGGGGACCCAACCTGGAAGAACGCACCAACGGTAAGCTGATTCTGGAAGCCACTTCTTTCCCCGAGTTGGGTATTGCCGGTCCTGACTCTCTGGGCCTCGTGGGAGAAGGGACGCTGGATATGGTCAACATCATCGGCCCATACGTGTCCGGCGAGTTGCCGGAGCTGGAAATACAGTACTTGTTCGGTCTCTATACCGACCGGTCGCAACAGTATAAGTCCACCGTGGAGATGCTGGCCGATATTGAGGAGCTGCTGATTGAAGAGACCGGCGGCTACCCCATAAACATCAACTGGCACAACGGGGATGACATCTTCCTGTTCACCAAGAAGCCACTGAACCTGCCGGAAGATGTGTCGGAAATGAAGACCCGTGCCTTTGGCACGTCGATTTCCGACTGGATCAACGGAATGGGCGGCTCCGCCCAGTTCCTGGCATTCACCGAGGTCTACACGGCCTTGGAGCGCGGCATCCTGGAGGCCGGCGTAACTGGCGGCGACGCGGGCTACGGCCAGCGCTGGTACGAAGTAACCGGCTACATTAACGGCCCCCTGACTTCCTGGCCCTCCAGCCACAACGTAATCAGCGGAGACGTTTGGGCTTCCATTCCGGATGACCTCAAGCAGATCATGAAGGAAGAGGCAGCCAAGCTGGAACTGGAAGCCCTGCGCTTGGGATCCATCCAGAACGAGTTGGGGCTACAGAAGAACATTGACGCCGGAATGATCTACGTGGAGTTCGGCCCGGAAATGCGCGCCCATAGCGACAGCGCCGTGTCAAACTCAGTGTTGCCCAACTGGATTGACCGGGTGGGCGTAGACTCGCCCTTTGTCGATGTGTTCAACCGAGCCATCTCACCCGTCGTTGGCGTTACTATCGAAGCGGACGGCACCATCACCCGCTCTCAGTAGCTCACAAACTTCAGACTTCAGAGTTGTCAATCGCGACCGCTCCCGGGCCCACAATGCCCTGGAGCGGTTTCTCGTATAATTGGCGCCATGATACGGATAATTCTGTTTTTGTTGGCAGTCGTCCCGCTAATCGGGTGTGCCGGACAGCCCGTCACTGGTTCCACGCCGACAACTGCTTCCACACCTGCCCCTCCTCCAACAACCGCACAGTGTCCCTGCCTACGCCCATTCCTCCCCTCGTCGGATCGGCGGCCCCGGACTTTGCCTTCAAGCTTTTCCAGGGAGAAGACCAGTTGGGAAAGCAGGATCTCCGGCTGTCAGAGCTGGATGGGAGGCCGATTGTTCTGAATTTCTGGGCGAGGTTCTGCGGGCCATGCTGGACGGAGATGCCGGAACTGCAATATTTCTATGAGGAATACTCGGGCGAGCTTATCCTGCTTGGCATCGACGTAGGCCAATTCACCGGCCTTGGTTCTCCCAAGGATGCCGGTAGACTGCTAGGCTCCTTGGGCGTTACATATCCGGCTGGCTACACAGACGATGCCAGTGTCGTCCGTGACTACCGGGTCAGAGCGATGCCCACCACTATTTTCATCTCCGCCGAAGGCAAAATCTTTCGGACTTGGACGGGCTCCATCACCCGCGAGGATGTAACGACTATCGTGCGGGAAATGTTGGCAGAAGGGTAGGGAAATCGCGACGGTGGCTCCGCAGACCATTGTTCGTCCCGTAAACGAGGAACTGTTCCTCGATCAGCAGGTCGGACCGGGGTCCATTTTCTCCAAGCAACTAGGGGGTGTCGTCAAAGTGAGAGTGTGATAATAAGCTGATATTGCAATTAGTGCAGCAGGATTGGGCAATGCCAGCAGTAGCCGTAGCCCCGGCGCACCGGCGCCACGATATTTCAGACCGGGTATGGGAAATCTTGGAACCCCTTCTCCCCGGCGGCAAGGGCAAGACAGGCCGGCCGGCCCAAGATAACCGCCGTTTCATCAACGCTGTGTTCTGGATTTTGCGCACCGGCGCCCCCTGGCGGGATCTGCCCCCGGACTACGGGGACTGGAAGAACACCCACCGCCGCTTCTGCCGCTGGCGGGACCGGAACGTCTGGGCCGGGCTGCTGGAGGCGGTGATGGATGACCCTGATTATGAATGGCTGATGATTGACGCCAGCTACATCAAGGCCCATCCCCACAGCGCCGGGGCCCGGGGCGGCAACCAAGCCATTGCCCGCACAAAAGGGGGCTCAACAGCAAGCTGCACCTGGCGGTGGACTCCCACGGAATGCCGGTAAGGCTGGCGGTGACCGCAGGCACTGTGGCTGACTGCTCCCAAGCGCTGCCCCTGATTGAGGGCATCAAGGCGGAACACCTGCTGGCGGACAAAGCCTATGACACCAATGAAATCGTGGCCGGGGCCTCGGCCCGGGGGATGAATCCGGTGATACCGCCCAAGAGCAACCGGAAGGAAAAGCGGGACTACGACCGGGCGCTGTACAAGTTGCGGCATTTGGTGGAGAACGGTTTCCTGGAGTTCAAGCAGTGGCGGGGAGTGGCGACCCGGTATGCCAAGAACTCCCTTTCTTACCTGGCCATCTGCCAGATTCGGGCCATGGCGATTTGGACTAAATTACTTTGACGACACCCCCTAGAATTACAACGACAATTGGTGTGATAAAGAGACAGCCCAGCTCAGGAAGGCTTGGGGTCTCGCAGGGATGCCAGCAGGTTGCTGGACAACTTGGGTTTGCACTATCCCGCAGGCTAAACCGGCGATGCCCGAGTGGTGCGTAACTACCAGATCAGGGCTTTGCCCCCCACTGACTTTATCGTTTCCGCTGGCCGGGTAGTGCGGGCCTAGGCCAGGTCCATCAACCGTGAACAAGTGGAAGCGATAGTCAATTCAATTTTGGAAGAGGGATAACCAGAATAGAAACTCAAGTCGTACCGGCGGCCAATAGGAAGGTAAACAAAGCCTGGTTTTTTACAGTGCTTGCACTTGCCTGGACTTTACGCAAAAGTTAGGAGAGGTAAAAAAGACAGGGTAAGCTGGCCTAAACCCACTTCTCACGGAAGGTCCAGCCATGCTCACCCTGCCCGATGCCATTTTACCCGTACTCCATCCCTTCGCCACGCTGTTTCGCAACCCGACTTGGCTGAAAGCCCAAATCCTGCTGGTCGGCGCGATACTGGCCCCGGGCCAACGCACTGTGGCCGCGGCGCTGCGCGTCATGGGCCGCAGCGACCACCTCGACTACGCCCGCTATCATGAGGTGCTCAACCGGGCGGTGTGGTCGCCCCGCCAAGCGGCTCGCATCCTGCTCATGCTGCTGCTCCAACACCTGGATCAGGGCGATGGTCCGTTGGTCTTCGGCATCGACGAAACCCTGGAACGGCGCCGTGGCCCTAAAATTAAATCCCTGGGCATCTACCGCGATGCGGTGCGTTCCAGCCGGAGCCACCTGGTCAAGGCCAGTGGCCTGCGCTGGATTTCCCTGATGTGGCTGGGCCAGATCCCCTGGGCGGGACGCTATTGGGCCTTGCCCTTTCTCACTGTGCTGGCGCCCTCGGAACGCTACCACCGGCAGCGCGGACGCCGCCACAAGAAGCTCACCGACTGGGCGCGGCAGATGATCCTGCAACTGCGCCGCTGGCTGCCCCACCGCCCCCTGGTGCTGGTGGGCGACAGCAGCTACGCCGTCCTGGACCTGCTCCACTGCTGCCAATCGTTGGCTCAACCCGTTACCCTCATCGCCCGCTTGCGCTTGGACGCCGCCCTTTATGAACCAGCGCCACCCCGTCAGATGGGCCAGAACGGTCGGCCTCCGCTGAAAGGCCAACGGCTGCCCGCGCTGAAGACACTCCTGGACTTGCCCACCGTGTCATGGATCGAGGTGTCGGCAGCCTGGTACGACGGCACTACCCGCACGCTGGAACTCACCTCGCAAACGGCGGTCTGGTACCGCTCGGGCAAGCCGCCTGTGCCCCTGCGCTGGGTCTTGGTTCGGGACCCACAGGGCGAATTCACTCCCCAGGCCTTGCTCTGCACCGATCCGTCGGCGGACCCGACGCAAATACTGGAATGGTTTGTGCTGCGCTGGCAACTGGAGGTCACCTTTCAGGAGGTGCGGGCTCACCTGGGCGTGGAGACCCAACGCCAGTGGTCGGACCTGGCCATTGCCCGTACTACGCCAATCCTGATGGGACTCTTCTCTTGGGCCACACTGGCAGCCCATCTTCTGCGGCAACAACGACCCTCGGCCCATCGCACAGCGGCTTGGTACGCCAAGCCGTCGCCGACCTTCGTGGATGCCATCGCTCTGGTGCGCCGCCACCTGTGGCTGGCGTCTGAGGGTTTTTCACTGTCCGCCGCCGACCCTGATATACGGAAAGTCCCGGCCGCTCTGTACCACCGACTTGTCGATTCCCTTGCTTACGCCGCTTGAATTGCGCAAAGTCCAGCTTGCTATCTTAGGCGCTCAGAACGCGGTTCTGATGCTTCCCGTTCTCCTGGTGGAGATCTCAACAGACCTGGAAATCTCGGTTGCGGTCGCCGGTCAATTGGCTACTGTTACCTTTGCGGCCTGGGGAATTTCCGTTGTTTCGGTGGGCCCTTTATCCGATTCCTTCGGCCGTCGCCCTGTTGCTATCGCCGGGCTGTCTGTGCTGGTTGCGTCCGTCCTCGGGTCCGCTTTCGCGCCCAATATCGAGGTGTTTCTGGCGCTCAGGGTGTTGACCGGGTTGGGAGGGGGAACGCTCCCTCCCAATGTAGTGGGGGCGTTGTCCGACGTCATTTCCCCGGCCAGGCGGGCTCGGGCGATCGGCGCCCTGTTGGCCATTAGCCTGTTGACTTCGGTAGTCAGCGTCCCGGCGGTGGCTCTGATGGCCGACTGGAGAGGGTGGCGATTTGCCTTCATTGTTGCAGGCCTGCTGCTGGCGTTGGCGCTTGTTACGAACTGGATCTGGTTTCCGAAGGACAGCAGGGAGCGGGTTCGCAACCTGGTGATTTTCTCCCGGTATTGGGCGTTGATCTCCATGAATTTCTTCCGGGTGGCGCTGGCCGTCAATCTGACCCAACGCATAGTCTACTGGGGTATTGTCAGCTTTTTCGCCGCCTACTTGATCGATACATACGCTGGACTTTACGCATTTCAAGCGGCGTAAGCAAGGGAATCTACGAGTCGGTGGTACAGAGCGGCCGGGACTTTCCGTATATCGGGGTCGGCGGCGGACAGTGAAAACCCTCCGACGCCAGCCACAGGTGGCGGCGCACCAGAGCGATGGCATCCACGAAGGTCGGCGACGGCTTGGCGTACCAAGCCGCTGTGCGATGGGCCGAGGGTCGTTGTTGCCCAGAAGATGGGCTGCCAGTGTGGTCCAAGAGAAGAGCCCCATCAGGATTGGCGTAGTACGTGCAATGGCCAGGTGGGTCCGCGCCTCCCGGAAGGTGACCTCCAGTTGCCAGCGCAGCACAAACCACTCCAGGATCTGGGTCGGGTCCGCCGACGGATCGGTGCAGAGCAAGGCCTGGGGAGTGAATTCGCCCTGTGGGTCCCGAACCAAGATCCAGCGAATGAGCACGGGGGGCTTGCCCGAGCGGTACCAGACCGCTGTTTGGGAGGTGAGTTCCACCGCGCGGGTGGTGCCGTCATACCAGGCCACCACGGCACTGGCCCAAGCCACGTTGACCGGTTCAAGCAGGGCTTTGAGCGGGGGTCGCCGTGCGCCTTTCAGCGGCGGGCGGCCGTTCTGACCCGGCTGACGGGGTGGCGCTGGCGCGTACAGGGCGGCGTCCAAACGCAATCTGGCGATGAGAGTAACCGGCTGGGCCAGAGACTGGCAGCAGTGGAGCAGGTCCAGCACGGCATAGCTGTTGTCGCCCACCAGCACCAAGGACCGATGGGGCAGCCAGCGGCGCAGTTGCAATACCATCTGCCGCGCCCAGTCGGTGAGCTTTTTGTGCCGGCGCCCCTGCTGGCGGTAGTACCGTGCCGAGGGCGCCAGCACCGTGAGCACCGGCAAGGCCCAATGGCGACCGGCCCAGGGTATGTGACCCAGCCACATCAGGGAGATCCAGCGTAGACCGCTGGCCTTGACCAGTTGCTGGCGACTGGAATGTACCGCGTCGCGGTAGATGCCCCGCGCCTTGATTTTGGGGCCGCGACGCCGTTCAAGGGTCTCGTCGATGCCGAACACCAACGGGCCGTCGCCGCGGTCCAGGTGCTGGAGCAGCAACGCCAGCAGGATGCGGGCCGCCGCACGGGACGACCACACCGCCCGGTTGAGCACCTCGTGGTAGTGGGCGTAGTCCCGTTGGTCGCTGCGGCCCATGACGCGCAGTGCTGCCGCCACGGTGCGCTGGCCCGGGGTCAGGATCGCGCCCACCAGCAGCACCTGGGCTTTCCGCCAGGCCTGCCCTCGGCCCCGACCGGGGGTCGGTTTGGTAAACAGCGTTGCGAAGGGAACGAGTATGGATACAATGGCATCGGGCAGGGTGAGCATGGCTGGACCTTCCGTGAGAAGTGGGTTTAGGCCAGCTTACCCTGTCTTTATGTTTTTTCTAAATTATGTGTAAAGTCCAGCTGGACGACATGGCAAACAACCTGGGCCAACCCTTCCGCATCCAGGATGCGCTGATCATCAAGAAGTATCCCCGCTGCGGCGGCAACCACGCCATGCTGGACAGCCTGTTCAGCCTGATGCGCGACAACGACTTCACCTTCGACGACGTCGTCAACGCCGAGGTAGACCAGTCCTACTACTCGGTGGTGATGCTCTACCAGGAGCCGGACGACGACCTCAAGGGCAAGTTCAGCGCCAAGTACAACGTCGCCGCCGCCTTGGTGGACGGCGAGGTAAACATCGACACCTTCACCCAGAAGAAGATTGACGACCCGACCATGGGCGAGGTCATGGACAAGGTTCGAACGCGGGTGATGGCCAAGTCCGAGGAGCTGCTCACCAACTCGGAGGACGGCCTGAAGGTGAAGATCACCCTGAAGGACGGGCGCGTCTTAGAGCACACCACCGGGCGGGCCGACATCCTCGGCAGCCAGAAGAACCCGTGGGGCTTCGACAACATCAAGGCCGAGTTCGAGGAGAACGTGGCCCTGGTGCTGAACGACGACGACGTGAAACGCGCCGTGCAGGCATGGTCCGACATCCCGGAGGTCACCAACGTCGCCGAGCTGGTCCGCAGCACCCTGGTGGCGACCAAGGCGTAAAACCCTTCTACCTCGGCTTAAGCGGCCGGCCGCTCCCGGAATCGGGGAGCGGCTCTTTTGTTATGCTCCGGAAATTGACAAGAAAAAGTTATTCCAATTAGAATCGCGCATCCTTTCGAGACATCAGGCATCTGTTTTGACGGATTTACAGACATTATTCGTCATATATGTCGATGTTTTTGGAAGAGGAATTCGGTCGTCTGGAGGAGATCAAAATGCTTGGGATCATTAGTGACAGAATCCGGTTTTTCGCTCTGCTGGTCACGCTGGCCGCCGTAGTGGCGGTGACGCCTGTTTTGCTGGCGCAAGGCGGCGTTCAGTGCGGCGACCAGCTGGTTGCTACCGCCCAGGAATGTGACCGGTTGATCGAGGAAAGCAGAAAGGGGGCGATGGACGACGGCAACGGGGAAGGGATGGAGGACGGTGACGGGATGATGGAGGGTGACGGCGACGGGGAGGGGATGATGACCTCCAGCGACGAGGGCGACTGGTGGCCTTCCCGCTGGGGAGCAGATGACGAGGCCGGAGCTTCCAACTGGATAACTCCCGAAAAGGTGATGGAGGCCGCCAGCCTGATTCAGACCGGAGAGATCTACGAGTTGGGCCGCCAGTACGAGCACGGGATGCCCCTGTTCGGGCAAAGGACCTACTCGCTCACCATTCCCGGGGCGCCCACCGGCGGGCCCTTCCCAGGCGGCCTCGTTTTCCACGACGAATTCGTAGTTGGCGAGATTGGCCAGGTGGGGACCCAGTTCGACGGCCTGGGGCACGTCGGGGTGGTGCACAACGGTGTAGAGCGGTTCTACAACGGGTACACTGAGGACCAGATAAAGGGCGCCTACGGCCTGCAGAGTCTGGGAGTCGAAGGGATAAAACCCATCTTCACCCGGGGAATCCTGATAGACATCGCCGGTTACAAAGGAGGAATGCTGGACGCGGGAACGGTGGTCACCATGGCCGATGTCCAGGGAGCTTTGGAGCGCCAGGGGATGTCGGAGGATGACATTCTCGACGGCGACGCCGTGTTGTTCCACACCGGATGGGGCGACCTCTGGGGCGTGGATAACGACAGGTACAACGCCGGTGCCCCAGGCATCGGCTTAGAAGTCGGCCGATGGCTCTCAGGCCAGAACATCACCATGGCCGGCGGTGATACCTGGCCGGTGGAAGTTGTGCCGGGCGAGGACCCAGGTAAGGCCTTCCCGGTCCATAATCACCTGCTCACCGAGAACGGCATTTTGATTCACGAGAACCTGAACCTGTCCGCGCTGGCCGACGACGAAGTGTACGAATTCGCCTACATCTTCGTTCGCGTCCCCTTCAAGGGCGGCACCGGCTCTCCCGGTAGCCCCATCGCGGTCAAGTAGCAACCCCAAGGCGGCGCCGCGTTCCGGCCCGACGGGGCCCGGGCGAAGCCGCAGGAAAGGCCCCGGATATGCGTCCGGGGCCTTCCTCTAATGTTGGCCACCAGGATGAAGCACATGTGCCCAGGCCGGAGAGATCACGCTTGGTGGTGTAGCCAATGGCACTCATCACCGCAAAGACGCCAGTGGTCAGCGCGAAGGCGAGGACGATGATGTCGCCGGTGTTCTCCCAGAAGATGGTGGAAATCATCACGCCCGTGATGGCGGTGAAAACAAGGTATAGCCCGCCGGCCACCGCCGGGGGAAACGCGGGCGGCCAGGAAACTCAGGCCGAAGACGCAGGCCAGCCAGAGGCGAAGAACTAGGTTGTGTTGACATTTCAGCGTAACCAGATGAGAGCGGCGGTGAAATGTCAACACAACCTAATGAGGAGAGCCTCAGTTTGATTCGAGGGGGAAAGCATGTCCATCCTGATTCGTGCGGCAGCGGCTTACCTTGTGTTGCTTGCGGCTGTGGTTGCCGGAAACTTTATCGTTACTCCCCTGTACCACCCGGGCGGAGACGAGCCATTCACGGTGTGGGAGATACTCAACTGGTTCATGGCGGTGGGTATGGTGATTGCCTTGGCCGGCAGCTACGTGGAAAAGCGCCGTGTCGATGGCGACGGTTCGGCGGACCTGAAGCGATACCTGGAAGCGAACGCGGTTTTCTACGGGGCAGTTGCTGTGTTCATCTTGTTCTTCTGGAACTGGTTTAGCTCTCTGTCTCCCAACAACCAGGCCGACGGACAATTTTGGGCCGTCATCGACACCCTCATGCCCATCGTGATGGGCGTAACGGGCTGCCGCATGTTCAGACACAGCAGCTGACCAAGGAACGCCGCGCAAGCTGGACTTTACGCAAAAGTTAGGAGAGGTAAAAAAGACAGGGTAAGCTGGCCTAAACCCACTTCTCACGGAAGGTCCAGCCATGCTCACCCTGCCCGATGCCATTTTACCCGTACTCCATCCCTTAGCCACGCTGTTTCGCAACCCGACCCCCGGTCGGGGCCGAGGGCAGGCCTGGCTGAAAGCCCAAATCCTGCTGGTCGGCGCGATACTGGCCCCGGGCCAACGCACTGTGGCCGCGGCGCTGCGCGTCATGGGCCGCAGCGACCACCTCGACTACGCCCGCTATCATGAGGTGCTCAACCGGGCGGTGTGGTCGCCCCGCCAAGCGGCTCGCATCCTGCTCATGCTGCTGCTCCAACACCTGGATCAGGGCGATGGTCCGTTGGTCTTCGGCATCGACGAAACCCTGGAACGGCGCCGTGGCCCTAAAATTAAATCCCTGGGCATCTACCGCGATGCGGTGCGTTCCAGCCGGAGCCACCTGGTCAAGGCCAGTGGCCTGCGCTGGATTTCCCTGATGTGGCTGGGCCAGATCCCCTGGGCGGGACGCTATTGGGCCTTGCCCTTTCTCACTGTGCTGGCGCCCTCGGAACGCTACCACCGGCAGCGCGGACGCCGCCACAAGAAGCTCACCGACTGGGCGCGGCAGATGATCCTGCAACTGCGCCGCTGGCTGCCCCACCGCCCCCTGGTGCTGGTGGGCGACAGCAGCTACGCCGTCCTGGACCTGCTCCACTGCTGCCAATCGTTGGCTCAACCCGTTACCCTCATCGCCCGCTTGCGCTTGGACGCCGCCCTTTATGAACCAGCGCCACCCCGTCAGATGGGCCAGAACGGTCGGCCTCCGCTGAAAGGCCAACGGCTGCCCGCGCTGAAGACACTCCTGGACTTGCCCACCGTGTCATGGATCGAGGTGTCGGCAGCCTGGTACGACGGCACTACCCGCACGCTGGAACTCACCTCGCAAACGGCGGTCTGGTACCGCTCGGGCAAGCCGCCTGTGCCCCTGCGCTGGGTCTTGGTTCGGGACCCACAGGGCGAATTCACTCCCCAGGCCTTGCTCTGCACCGATCCGTCGGCGGACCCGACGCAAATACTGGAATGGTTTGTGCTGCGCTGGCAACTGGAGGTCACCTTTCAGGAGGTGCGGGCTCACCTGGGCGTGGAGACCCAACGCCAGTGGTCGGACCTGGCCATTGCCCGTACTACGCCAATCCTGATGGGACTCTTCTCTTGGGCCACACTGGCAGCCCATCTTCTGCGGCAACAACGACCCTCGGCCCATCGCACAGCGGCTTGGTACGCCAAGCCGTCGCCGACCTTCGTGGATGCCATCGCTCTGGTGCGCCGCCACCTGTGGCTGGCGTCCGAGGGTTTTTCACTGTCCGCCGCCGACCCTGATATACGGAAAGTCCCGGCCGCTCTGTACCACCGACTTGTCGATTCCCTTGCTTACGCCGCTTGAATTGCGCAAAGTCCAGATACGGTGTGAGCGTAGGGTCTTTGGCCCTGCCGCTGGGGATAGCTGCAATGGGCCAGGTGGTTGGAAGCTACCTTGCGGGATCCGTGGCGACGAAGAAATACCGTGCTGTACTCATCGCTGCTACCTGCGCCACAGGGGGCGTCTGTGGGTTCCTGCTCTTCACCGTCGATCTCGATCTTTGGGCGGCGGTGGCGTTGGCCACAGTGGGAACAGGGTTGCTGAGCGTGAATTTCCCTGCGCTGGTCGCTGCGAGCACTGAGTACTCGGGAGATTCCAAGGCCACGGGAGTTGGCCTTATGGGTCTGAGCAACCAGTCTGGAGGGGTGCTGGGAGCCGCGGTCGCCGGCGGTCTGCTGGCGACCGCAGGGTACGAAGGGATAGCCTACCTGTGCCTTGGCGCAACCATCGCAAGCGCGCTGATGGCGTGTCTGTTCGGCAGACACTTGCGCCCGGACAGTAGCTGAACTGCCTGGGGAAATTGGGAACTTGCGCCGCTCGACATAGACGTGGACCAGTTCACAGGCCTGGGGTTCTCCGAGGGATGCTGGAAAACTGTTAGACTCCCTTGTCATCACATATTCTGTCGGCCACATGGGGTGGGCACAGGTGGTCCGCAACTGCCGGATAAAGGCGATGCCTACCACGTTATTCATCGGCGCCGGGGGCGAAGCGTTTCGGGCTTGGACTGGATTCATCTGCCGCGAAAAGGTGAATGCGATCAGGCGACGAATGCTGGAAAAGGGGTAGACGCAATCAGTACTGCAACTCCGGAGACAAACGTCCGTCCGGTAAACAAACCCCTATTGGTCGCCATCGTCTATGTTGGAGTCTTCGGCTCCCAAACTGCGTCGCTCATGCTTCCTCCGTTCCTGGTCAGCATCGCCGAGCAATTTGAAATATCTGTAGCCATTGCCGGCCAACTGGCAACGGCGACCTTCGCCGCCTGGGCGGCTTCCGTGATCCTGAGTGGGCCTTTGTCTGATTCTTTTGGCCGGCGGCCCGTAGCCCTGATCGGGTTGTCTCTGATGGCGGGGGCTACTTTAGCTTGTGCCTTTTCTCCGAGCATTTATATCCTATTGGCGCTCAGGGCGGTCACTGGCCTTGGGGGAGGGATGATCCCGCCCAACAGCGCTGCGATACTGGCGGACGTGATTTCCCCAGAGAGGCGAGCCCAAGCCCTCGGCGGCCTCTTGGGGGTGAACTCCCTGACAGGGGCGATTAGCGTCTTGCTGCTGGTGCCGCTGGCGGATTTGCTTGGTTGGCGCTATGCATTCGTGGCGTCGGGCCTGCTATTGGCAGCGGCATTCATCCTGAATTTCATCTGGTTCCCGTCCGGTATTGGCCAGCGAATACGCGACTTCTCCTTCCTGTCCAGGTATAGAGCGTTGTTGTCCATGGGCTTCTTTAGAACAGCGATCTTCGTGATGGCGACCAATCGCGTTGCCTATTGGGCCATGGTCACTTATCTGCCGGCCTTCTTGAATAAGACCTTTGGTCTGAGCCTCGCCGGGGTGGTCGCACCGGTGGCCATTGCTGCGGCGTGCCAGGTTGTTGGAAGTTACTCGGCAGGATATGTGGCAAAGAGAGGAAATCGGACAGTGTTGGTCGGGGTGACTACGCTTGCTGGCGGAATCTTGGGGCTGGTGTTTTTCGCCATTCCTTTGGACCTTTGGGTGACGGTGGCGGTGGTTTCCATTGGTACTGGCCTGTTGAGCATTACGGCCCCCACTCTGATTTCCATGAGCACCGAGTATTCGGGCCAGTCCAGGGCCACGGGAATTGGACTGATGGGGCTGGGCAACCAGTTGGGGGGCGTAGGAGGGGCGGCCTTTGGAGGGGTGTTACTGGCCAGCACGCAATTCGCAGGCATAGGCTACCTGTGCCTGGGGGTAACGGTCGCGAGCGCACTGGTGGCCGGTTTCCTGATGCGGCGGCAGACGTAGAGGCTCGGACAGGCAATGTGACCGTTGGCGGGATGTGAGTCCCTATAATAACTGCTGGATTTATATCTAATTAGACGCCCAACTGGGCAGAAAAGGAGATATGTATACCAAAAAGTTCCTAAACTAAAGCCAAGGTGGGATATGCATTTTCAGGTCTTTGTGAATCGGGTCGGAGGTTTCGCGGGAACCTCTCGGCCCTGGATTGCAGGATGGTCCGGCAATGGCGTTTAACTTCATCTCCCCGGCTGGCCAGCCCGCCGAGGAAATTGCCGACCCTCTCCTGCACCAGAGCTTTGGTCCCCAGGCACAGGTTTCCGGTAGCCTCCTCCCTCGCCCAGCCCCAAACCGCCTCATCGGCGTTGAAGTCCGGGCTGTAGCCCGGCAGGCTCACCAGTTGTATGCCCAGGCCCGGCGCTGCCAGGCACTCTCGCACCGCCTCGCCGCGGTGGGCCGGCGAGTTGTCCCAGATCACATTCAGCGGCCCGGAGTATCTTTCCCTCAGTTGCATCAGGCAGTTGCATCAGGAAGGCGGCCGAGGTCCCGGAGTTGCTGTTGCCCTCCAGTTCCATCCACTCCACCTCCCCAGTACCCAGGCATACCGCCGAATAGTAGCTGGCCTTCTCGCCGCGCCGCGGGCTGGTCGAGTCCACCAACGCCGGTTCACCCTTCAGCACCCACTTGCCCCGAAGCTCGGCATCCGCCCGGAAATGAGCCTCGTCGGCAAAGAAAATCTTGGCCCCGGACCGTCGCGCTTCCTCCGTCGGGGCAGCGTACTCCGCCACGAAGGACTCCCGCTTCCTTTCGTCGGCCTTGACCAATCGCTTCTTGGGGCGCTTGAAGGCAAACCCCAACCGGTGCAGAGCCTGCCCCCGTGGAAACGGTGGTAGTTCAGGCAACCGCTGCAGCTCAACCTGATGGCGAATCGCTACGAGACAAACTGATGAACCACCTTCCAGTTCCAGTTGGCGAGTTCGATGCCAGCCATGGCAGGCAGTTCCTGCACCACCTCCTTCAACTCCGCCTGCTGCGCCTCGCTTCGGGCGGGGGGAACCCCCCGGACTGCTCGAAAATCAAGGCAGCAGGCCCGCCCTCGCCAAAGGCGGCGTCTGGGAGGCATCTGCCCGTTTTTGGGTTCTGGAAAATGATGCCGTCATCACTCACGGTCTGCCGGGCCTCGGCCAGCACTACCAGTGCTCTCTGTGACAGAGGCACCCGGTGGCGCAATCGTGTTTTCAGTCTCGGTCCTGGCACTGTCCATGTCCGGTTGTCCAGGTCTATCTCCTCCCAAGTCGCAAAGCAAACCTCGCCCACTCGGGTTGCCGTATGCACCAAGAATTCGAGCCTCAGACGAGACGCGGGTTCACCGAGATATTCCCGGACTTTGCTCATCGCTTCCGGGACGTGGGCGTAGGGCAGCGAACGGTGGTGGACAACTACCTTTGACCTGTGCGGCAGTGATGTGTCGAGGCTGTTGCCGGCTGGATTGTCCAAGCGCCATTCTTCGTTAATGGCGTGGTTAAAAATAATTGTCATGCGTTAGCGGATGCGGTCCGCCGTTTCTCGATTTGCTGTCCGGATAGGTCTGAGAATTTTCAGAACATCGGATTTCGTGATGTCGGACAAACAGACGGCCAATTTGTGGGTGCAGTGCCACTTAATCTGCTCTTATTTCACGGCTCTTGCATTGATGATGGCGGGAGTGCGAGGGAGTCGAACCCACCTACCCCGCTCTTCACGAGGCATAACGGTTTTGAAGACCGCAAGGGCCACCGGGCCCCATCCACTCCCTAGATACAAATTTAAAGAATTTTATCTGCCTTGATTGGAACTTGCCATTCTAAAATCACTCCTTTTCTCCACGCGATCCCCCATCGTTCCGCTGGCTCCGTCTGCGGGGACAACAGCACATCGAAGTATATATCATGGGGCATTCCGATGGTATCTTGCTCCAACAGCTCGGCAAAGTGTTTTGATTTTCCCTATACCTTGAAGTAGAGGGCTGGGGTGAGGGTGAAGTGCCGGGAGTGACCAAGCGTCGCCTCGTGCGGGGACGTAGGTCTTCCCCGGTTTCTCGATTTGATAGCCGAAAATGCTCGATCGGGTGCTATTGCCCCGGCAGGATTCTACATGGACCCGAACTTGGCTCCTCGCCAGCTTGGCTCATGGCACGCTGCCGCGGACTCTGTTCAACAGGCGAAGGAGTGCAAGCACTGGGAACAGGCGGCGACGGCCTGCTGGCTATGAGCGATTACCAAACTGTCGGTCATCCCAAGCGCGTTCCCTTCCGTGCTGACCGGAAGGTGGCCGTTTGCAATTTATTGCACCTCGCCATCGCTGGCTTGGCACAAGTAGGGGAGAGCTATCACGAGGAGCAGGGCTACACTTCGGTTCTGCCGCGTTGCGGCGGATTCGTGAGTGGAATAGCAGGCAACGAAGTGCAGTCAGGTTCCCGGCGCGCCGGGCAAACCTCTGGCTGTGCTTTGAATATACCTTCCCGCTGGGACTCATGGTCCACGATGGGCCAACGAGGGCATACCCAACCTGAGAACGACTTACTCAGCAAGGCGCGTAAGGGGATGATCGGCCTCCCTGTACACTTCGAGGGAGACTTGCCCCTTCGGCCTTGCCGCGGTGCCTGTCAGTTCGCCGCCAACGGCGCGAAGTTATTGCGTCGGTTGGCGAGAGCCGGGAATAGCGCAGGGATTTCCAGGAACAGGGCTAGCGCAGCCCCAGGACTGGAGATAGCAATGGAGAGGCGCCCAACTCTGGCCCTCCACGAAGGAAGCCGGAGCCTGCGCAATGGGATAGACCCTCTGCTCATTCTGGCGATAACCAGATCAAATTCGTGAGTCTACCTTGCGAGTGCGGTTGTCAGCACCCGTGTAGAATCCATGTAGAATTCATTGAAAGTTCAGCCGACTGGTCCTGGGCCTGTCTGGGCGCGAGTGGTCTGAGCCTGTTAGCAGTTCGTTAAATTGACCAAGAACGGAAAATCGGAGAACTTCCACAGACTCTACGCCCTTTGCCGAATACCGCTGGCCCTCGCCCGGTTGGCTGCTGCAAGGTTTATGCCTCTCCCATCCCCTGGAGCGCTTTCTGCACCTCGGTTTTCAGGGCTTGGAAAACGTCGCCCACGCTGCCCCGGCCATCCACGGTCACGAAATTGTGATGCTTGGCCAGGCTGCGGAACTCTTCCATTAGCGCGCTCTGATAGCGGATGAAATTGTCGTACAAATCCGGCCCGCGGAGGAAGTCCTCGCCTGACTCCCAGTGGTCCAGTTGGCGCACCGAAAGCACCCTTGGCAACAGGTGTTCCACATCCACGTCCAAGTAGAGCACCAAGTCGGGCACCAAGGCGAAGTCAAAGACGTCGTTCA
The DNA here is from genome assembly GCA_965226875.1 of Dehalococcoidia bacterium. Lineage (GTDB taxonomy): Bacteria > Chloroflexota > Dehalococcoidia > Lucifugimonadales > UBA3495 > VXOI01. Next base: position 1,885,090 of record OZ245439.1, read on the forward strand.
GCCAACGGGCCGGCACCCCTCGCACCCTCGCTCGCGCGATGATGGAAAAGATGTACCGGTCCACCAGTGCTACCATGCCGGTGCGCAGGGCAGGCACGATGTTCTTCTCCAGCCGGTCCCAGAAGTCGGTGGCGTAAAAAGGTTCAGCGTAAGGGCGTCCAGTGTGTTACCGCGCATGGCCCGGTCGATTCCCGATGCGGCCAGTTCCGAGCGGCGGAAACCGGTCACCAATACGGCATAGCCTTCGGATTCCAGCCACTCCTGCAACATGGCAATCTGCGTCGAGCGTCCCACCCCGTCGGTTCCTTCCACCACGACCAAGCGTCCCGGGGTAGTTTCTTCGCCTATTCCGGGGGGAGTATGGCCGTAGAAAGTGAATGTAGTCATCGTTTGACTCCCACTACCGTTGGCCCGGCAAAACGCGGCCGTGGCCTACCGGCCGGCGATGTCCTGCTCTGTCAGTCTGCGCGGAACCGGCGGTTTTACGTAGCGTCCGGTCAGGCCAGCGTTGGCCAATGCCTGCGGCACGCTTTGCCCGTGTATCGGCATCGCATTTTCGATGAGCGGCTCAACGTAGCGGCGTAACAGTTGTTGTTGCACGGCAATTGGCTGCGTGGCGTCAATGGTCATCATGCCGAATTCTTCCGTCATAGCCTCGTACTCTTCCAACAGCTTGCCCTGGAAGATGCGGAAAGATTCTTCCCGGTCGGTGGAGAAGCCCATATCCTGCCCCGATTCGTAAAACCCCAGTTTCTCGCGGCCGGTATTAATACGGTGAATGGAGACGTCCAATGGGACTTTGAAGTACAAGGCCAGCGTCGGCTCCACTGCGAAGGAATAGATACGCCGCAGCCAGTCGCGATTTACGCCCCGCGCCGCATCACGGGCGAAGGCGGTGTAAACATAGCGGTCGGCCAGAACGATGGCCCCCGCCCAAAGGGCTGGCAGTATCTGCGCGTGAACCCGGTTGGCGAAATCGGCGGCGTGAATGAGGCTGAAGGACATCGGAGTGAGCAGTCCCCCCACCTTTGCTTGCTTGGTGGTGCGCCGGACAATGGGTGATGAATTCCACTGGGTGAATACCGTTACCAGGTTGCGACTGTTGAGCCATTTCTGAAGCAGGTCAATTTGAGTGCTTTTGCCCGAGCCGTCTATGCCCTCTACGATAATCAGAGTTCCGGGATACTTGCCGTCGTCCGGGTGCCGGCCGTAGCGCTCCCCCATCCGGTAAGCCGTGTTGGTTTGCAAGGTGGCCATAGCGAACCCCTTTCCATCTGCCGTATATATTTGTAGTGCCTATGGTTCCAATGGAGGTGTCCGGATTCTACTTGCAGGCCGCTGAGATTGAAGCTCGGTTTCGTGCGGGAGCTTGGAATGTCCGCAGCAATTTGAACGATTAACGGGAAGGTGCCACATTTTAGCGTTATGGGACGAAATTTGCATACAAGAATCTACCACTATGAAAAGCATAATTCCAACATTGCAATTTTGCGATTCGCGAATCGCGACAATCTTGTGGTGGCTAGTCTGCGTGAGGGGCGGTCGACAGTGGAGGCTGGTGGAATCCGCCCGGTTGGCACTTGCACTGGCCGCAGGATTGTCGATGGGTGAAAGGACTGAAAAATGTGCTCAGAGCAATGTAAGAGGTGCTGCCGGAAGATTGATTAGAGTCGGTTTCGGACCCAACCATCATGCTGGCGCTGGCGGCAGGCCCATTCTTCAATACCGGCGCCTATTGGGAAGCGCCGCTAAGAAGTCTGAGGCCGGGATGGAGAACGATGGGTTGTGTGCCGGCTTCAAGTCGAGACAGGTCCAGCAGATTGCTGATCAAGTCCTGCAAATAGTCAGCCTGCTGGTCGATAATGCAGAAAAATTGCCGCGTTTCGGTGGGGTCGAGGGGAGGGGAGAGGCCCAGCAAGGTGGCGGTTGAACCGCTTTGCCAAACTCGAACTCAGAAATATCCACCGGTCCCCGGTACAATTGACCCAGCACAAGCAAAATGTCCTGTAGTCCGGCGCGGGAAGACCACCCTTGATAGGAGGGTAGCAGTTGGGCAGGGCGGTGTCTTTGCAATATAAAAGTGCACAATCACCCTTATATACGTGCGGGTTTTAGAAAACATAATGGATGTAGGGTGACGAACCTGCCGCCTCACATAAAACATTCACACTTGAGTGAAGATTGGGTGGCCCAGCGATGAACCAGGTGAAGAGCGTGAGGCGGTTCCGGCACAATTTCGGAACAGCAAAGGCGCAACCCCGGTGGTTGGGGCTGCGCCTGATTTTTGCGGTGGGGCCAAACCGCGTTGTTCCAGGATTCTAACTGCCGAGAACGGAGTCGATCTTCTTCTTCAGCGCGCCCTTGGGCACCGCCCCGATAATCTGATCCACGGGCTGGCCGCCCTTGAAGAAAATGAGCGCCGGGATGCTGCGAACGCCGTACTGCATGGCGACGCTGGGGCTGCTGTCCACGTCCAGCTTGCCGACGGTCAGCTTGCCGTCGTACTCCACGGCCATGTCATGCACCGAGGGAGCAATCATTTTGCAGGGGCCGCACCATTCGGCCCAGAAGTCCACCAAAACGGGCAGTTCGGACTTGAGTACTTCTGAGTCCCAGTTCAGTTCGGTCACCTCGATGGGTTCTGCCATGCCATCCTCCGGAAACGTCTTCCGCTGCCGTAATCTCGCGCGGCGTTCCGATGGCGACCGGCACTCGCGCGCAGCGAAGTCTATCGTATCAATCCCAGTTTAATTCTGCGTCTACGGCAGGTCAACCTGCCGTAGTCATCAGCCACAAAAGCATACTGGTCTGCCCATCGGCGTTGGAATCATGGCGGGCATGGCTGTATACTCGACTTTACGCAAAATCCAGGAAAAGTAATGGATGACATCACCTTTGTGCGTAGCCACTGGTGGTTGGTGTCGGAGGGTTTTTCACTATCGACCGCCAACTCCGATGTACAGAAACTCCCCGCCACTCTGTACCATCGTATTGCAGATTCCCTCGCTTATGCCGCTTAAAATGCGTAAAGTCCAGGTATAGTGTGAGGCAGATATGGAATCAACACAACAACAAATGCCGAAAGCAGGCCAGGCGATGTCTCCAGCCCGGCCTGAATTGCGTCCCGGCGGCCTTCTTGAACTGGCTCTGGAATCTTGGGGCCGCCTCGGGGAGGCTATGGCAATCCACGAGGAGACCCCCGTATTCGTCTTCGGCGGCATACCCGGCGAGAGGGTGACTGCGGAGGTAGTGCGGGTCCACCGTAAGTATGTTTCGGCCAGGGTTATCGAAGTGCTGGAGCCGTCGCCTGACCGGATCGAGCCGCCCTGCCGCTACTTCGGCGAATGCACCGGCTGCCAGTGGCAGCACCTCGACTATGGCGCGCAACTGGCCGCGAAGCGCGACAAGGTGATTGACGCCCTGGCTCGCGTGGGCGGCCTTGAGGGTGTCGTCGTGGACGAAGCGCTGCCTTCCGCAAGCCGCTACGGCTACCGCAACCACGCCCGCTTCACCGTTAGCCGCCAGGGGGAGCTGGGATTCGTCAACCGCGAGACTCGCCGGTTCGTTCGCATCGACCACTGTATGCTGATGAGGCCCGGCGTCAACCGGATTTTGGAGCATCTGCAAGACCGCTGCCAGGAGACGACCCAGTTGTCCATACGCGCCGGAGCTGGCAGCGTCGAATCGTCCGATGAATACCTGGTGCAACCGCCCCTGCTGAATCCGGCAGTAACGGTCGCCACGGGACAGAAACGCTACGTGGAAACGGTAGGGGAGAGCCGCTTCTTCGTGTCCTCGCCTTCCTTCTTCCAGGTGAATGTGGAGCAGGCGGCTCAGGCCGCCGAAGTGGTGCTAGAGGGTCTCGGGCTCGGGCCTGATGACGTGCTGCTGGACGCTTACACCGGCGTTGGTACTTTCGCTGTGCTCCTGGCCCCCCACGTTGGAAGAGTCATCGCCGTTGAAGAATCGTCGGCTGCCGTGGCTGACGCCAGGGAGAACGCCGCAGCAATTCCCAATGTGGAGTTCGTCTTGGGGCGAACCGAGAACGTGCTGGGCGAGCTTTCTGTCCGGCCCGACGCCGTTGTGCTGGATCCGCCCCGCTCGGGCTGCCAGCCGCAAGCCTTGGCCAGCCTGGTGCACTTGGCCCCTTCGCGAGTGGCCTACGTGTCCTGCGACGCCGAAACCCTGGCCCGCGACCTTAAAATCCTCTGCGCCGGAGGATACGCCCTGGACCGGGTGGCGCCCATCGATATGTTCCCGCAGACGCATCACGTCGAGTGCGTGGCTCTTCTGCACTGGGTTGGAAAAGACGAGGGGTCAACGCTGGTGCTGGCCTCGGCGTCTCCCCGACGCCGGGATTTGATGGCAGCGTTGCGGCTGAACTTCTCCGTCCTTCCCGCCGACGTGCCAGAGGATCCGCTGCCCGGCGAGTCTCCGCAGGGCATGGTGGAGCGGCTGTCGCGGGACAAGGCGCTGAAGGTGGCCTCTTCGATGCAAGAAGGATTCGTCATCGGCGCCGACAGCACCGTGGTCCACTTGGGAGAGTCCCTGGGGAAGCCGCGAGACGACAACGAAGCCCGCGTTATGCTGCGGCGGCTGCGCGGCACTACTCATCACGTCTGCACCGGTCTGACCGTGGCTGACGCCGCCACCGGGCGCTTGCTGACCGTCAGTATGACTTCGGAAATCACCCTGCGGGACTTCTCCGACGACGAAATCGAGGCCAGCATAGCCACTGGCATGCCCCGCGACAAGGCCGGGGCATACGCCGTTCAAGATACCGAGCTTCGGCCCGCGTCTGGCTGGGAAGGCTGCTACCACAACATCGTCGGGCTGCCGACCTGCGTACTGTTGCGGCTGCTGGGCGAGTTGGGATTCCGTTGGCCCCGAGACTGGCGGCTTCCTGAATCGGCCGAGTGCGGGCCGGGCTGCCCGAACCTCTCAGCAGTTCCCTCACCCTCAGGCGGAGGGTTGGGTCGGGGGCATTCCCAATGAACATCATGGGCATGGGCCTGATGGAACTTGCGGTGGTCCTGCTGGTGGCCTTTCTGGTACTGGGACCGGGGCGCTCCATTGACATGGCGCGACGGTCAGGCAGGGTACTGGGCGACCTGCGACGCACATTCAGCGAGGTAACCGACGCCATATCCGCCGAAGAACAGCAACGCACCCACTCGCAACAGCCACCGCCGGGTGTGCCCTCCCGCCCCGATCTGCCCGACCAGGAACCCGCCGCGCCAAATGGTGGCGGTTCCGACGGCGATGTGCTACCCCCAACAGGCGACGTCAACGGGCGGCAATGATGGCCCGCGAACTCAGCTTCACAGAGCACTTGGGGGAACTGCGGCGGCGAGTGCTTATCTGCGCCCTTGCCATCGTTGTGGGTACGGGCGCTTCATTTGCTTTCTTCGATGAAATTATCACCTTTCTCGTGCGCCCGTCGGGACTGGAGACAGGCAAGGGCGGGCAACTGATAATCACGGAAGTCACCGAGTTTCTGACTACCGCATTCAAAGTCTCGGTGCTCTCCGGCTTCGTGCTGGCCCTGCCCGTAATAATCTACCAGGTCATAATGTTCGTGGCTCCCGGCCTCACGCCGAAGGAGCGCCGGTTACTTTTCGGGTTCCTGCCGCTGGTCTTGGTCGCCTTCTTGTCGGGAATGGCTTTCGCTTATTTCGTACTGACGCCCCCAGCTCTTCGCTTCCTGCTTACTTTCGGTGAGGAAGTGGTGACTCCTTTCATCCGGGTCAGCAACATCGTTAACCTGATGGTGCGGCTGCTCTTCTGGATGGGTGTGGCCTTCGAGACACCGCTGATAATGTATCTGCTGGCCCAACTGGGCATCGTGTCATCGCGGCGCCTTTCGCGTTTCCGCCGGGTCTGGGTGGTGCTGGCATTCATTCTTGGGGCGCTGATCACGCCTACCTTCGACCCGGTGAACCAGACCCTGGTGGCGCTGCCGCTTTTGGCCCTGTATGAGTTTGGCATAGTGCTGGCACGGCTGGCGGAACGCGGACGACGCAAGGCGGAGACAGCCGTCGCCCGGCAGTAGCGGACCTCCCTCGCTCTATCCGGAAAAGAAAAGAACCGGCTGCCAACCGGTTCTTATTCTTTGGTCCCTGTGCCGTCCCTTCAGTACGGGGTGCGGTCGTCCCCGCCCTTGGCAACCGGCGGGTCTTGCTTGTTCTTCTCGTCATCGCCAAGCAGGGCAGACTTGAAGGTTCGGATTCCCTTGCCCATGGAACTGCCAATTTCAGGCATCCGCCGCCAACCGAAAATCAGCAAGATCAAGGACAGTATTATGATGATTTCCAGAGGCCCAATACCTCGCAGGAATCCCATTCAAATCCTCGCGCGCTAGACTACCACTGAGAACCAGTTCATAGTATCAGAAACGCCCTCGCCAAACAAACCGGCAGCCACGGCGACGTTGGCCGCGTTGTTGCGGCCTCGCAATAGAGACGCATACAATGCGCCTGACGGAGTTTTGTGGACAGACCTTTGCCTTATGAATGACCAGAGAGGCCCGGCTTCCCTTTTGGCGCGTCTGCAACGCGGCGAATTGCTGATTTCCGACGGCGGCACCGGCACTTTCCTGCAACAGCACGGGCTAGAGCCGGGCGGCTGCCCCGAGGAATTCAACGCCAGCCAACCCGAGGTGGTGCGGGAGATGGCCCGGCAGTACTTCGATGCAGGCTCGGACATGGTGCTGACCAACTCCTTCGGCGGCAGCGTGTTTATGCAGAAGAAGTACGGCTACGGCGAGCGGGTGGCCGAGTTCAACCGCCTCGCCGCCGCACACGCCCGCAGCCAAGCGCCAGAGGGCCGGTTCGTAGTCGGTTCCATAGGGCCAACCGGGGAGTTCCTGGAACCCTTGGGGCCAGTATCCGAGAGCGCAATGTACGACGCCTTTGTGGAGCAGGTGAAGGCGCTGGAAGCCGGGGGCGCAGACGGAGTCGTCGTGGAAACCATGACCGCGGTGGAGGAGGCAACTCTGGCCGTGCGGGCCGCCCGCGAGAACACCTCCCTAGCAGTGATGGCGACGATGGTATTCGACAAAGGGCCGCGCGGCTTCTTTACCATGATGGGCGTCACACCGGAGCGGGCCGTCAACGCCATGAAGGAAGCCGGGGCGCACGTCGTTGGCTCCAATTGCGGCAACGGCATTGACAACATGGTAGACATCGCCCGCAGGATGAGGGCGGAGACCGACGGCTACCTGCTAATTCATTCCAACGCCGGCATCCCGGCTATGCGCGGCGGGGAAATCGTCTATCCCGAAACCCCGGATTACATGGCCCAGAGATTCAAGGAACTGGCTGACCTGGGCGTAAACATTATCGGCGGCTGCTGCGGCACCGGCCCGGAGCACATCCGCGCCCTGGCCGAGGCGGTGGGACGCTAGGGGAGGCAATTATGGCGCTTGAGGTCGAGAAAGGAAGGCTACGGCCCGCAGAGGTCATGGAACGCTACGGGCAATGCCTGGAATTGGTGCCTCTGGACCGGCGTTTCCACGACATCAGCGTCGGCCTATATGTCAAGGGAGACGCCTGCACCATCTGGACCTACAGCCAGCGAGAAGGCGTCGAGGAACGCATCCGCGAGATACGGGATCAGATGATTGCCCTGGGCGGCATGGAGGCATTGGACGGCTCTAAGAACCAGGTGCGTTTCCCCTGCGGCCATCTGCACCAGCGGACGCTGCGGTTCGTAATGTCCCAGGCCGTGGGCAAGGCGCCCGACTACGCCCCGCCGCAGGGCGAGTTGACCATCCAGGACTCCAAGTCCCCCCTGACCATCCGCGTGGAACTGTCCGACATTCTGACGGAAGCAGCCGGCGGGCGCGCCGTCTACGACGTGTCTCTGGAGGGCGAGGCCCGCAATGTCGCCATGCGCCTGCGGATGGTGCTGGCCGGGTTTGCCCGCTACGGCGAGATGGAGCAAGTAGGCGAGTCGAGCGTGGCCTTCGCCTGCGGAATGACCCACGAAGCCCTGATGCGGGTGCTGCTGCCCTACTCCCGAAATATCTCCAGCGTCGAAACGATGATGGCCGCCGAGGCCCTGCGCGGCCAGATGACCACTGGCACGCTGGGCTTCTCGCAGACGTAGGTGAGTTATTGGACAAACGATTTGCGACATCTATGATCAACGAATATTTCAGATACCCGTTGTTGAGCGACCAAAACACCAGCTTCGTCAACGTAAATGCCTCCAAGCCTGTATGGTGGCTCAACATAGATCCTATCAAGAGGCTATCTCAAATCGTGGTGGGGCACCCAACCCGTCATTCCCGCCAAGGCGGGAATGTGGATTCACATTTCAAGTGCAACACCTGATTCCATAGGGTCTCGGCTGAAGTGTAGTAGCCGAGGCATTTGCGTGGAGTATTGTTGTAGGCCTGTATGAGTAGAGTGAACCGGTCGTCCGGCAATTCCGCCAGGTCGGTCTTCCGTGGCAGAGTGCGCCGCAAGCGACCGATGGCGTTCTCGATCCCCCCTTTCTGCCACGGTGAATGGGTATCGCAGAAGAAGGTCTGTATGCCCAGGGTATGGAGTTGGTAATGGCGGGCGAACTCCGTCCCGTTGTCGAAGGTGACCGTCTGACGCAACTGGGGCGGCAATGGAGCCAGGACTTCGGCCATGGCCTTGGCGATGGGGTCTGCCGCCTTGCCAGCCGGTCTCAGGGCAATGAGGAGGCGGGAGTGCCGCTCGTGGAGGATGAGAATCGCCTGTCCATAGGTTCGAAACAGCATCAGGTCAGCCTCCCAGTGGCCAGCCGTCTGCCGGTCAGCAGCCTCTTGAGGACGTTCCGCCACAGGCCGCCGGTGAGCCATGAAGGAAGCCGGACTGCCCCCTTTGCGTCCCCGCCAGCCCCGTTTCGACTTGGCCCTGGGCAGGTAGTGGCGCCACGAGTAATCCTTCGTCCGGGCCAGTTGGCCGTAGATAAACCGGTAGATGCTCTCGTGGGAGATCACCTTCCTTCCCTGCTCCAGAGCAAAGCGTCCGGCAACCTGCTGAGGCGACCAGCCCTGTTGCAGCCCGGCGAGAACCCTACGGCGCAACCCCTCATCTCGCTCCAAGCGAGACCCGCACCATCGGCGCTCTTGGGCCTGCTGGTCCGCATACTTCGGCCAGTAGCCTTGGCTCTGTGAAACATTGCGTTTCAACTCTCTCGAAATCGTCGACGGCGAGCGATCGAGAGTTGCAGCAACTTGCCGGATCGACTGTCCCGAGGAACGTAGACGGGAAATCTCACACCGTTCTTCAATGGTGATATGCTCATATCTGATTCCCATGACAACACCTTAACAAGGTGTTGCACTTCGTTTGTGAGTCTAGGGAATCTATGGGTTTTGGTCAGCGATGCCGGTACATCAGGAAGGCCAGTGGGGACCGACCCAGGATTCTTAAACAAGCAGATTCGCAGAAGCGGCAATCTGGAGTAGCTGGCAAAACGGATTAGGAGGCGCAGGAATGGCTTTCGTTGAAACGATGACACCCAGGGAGCGCACGATGGCCGCGCTGCACCGGCAGCCGGTGGACCGCGCCCCAGTGGCCAACCCTACCAATGTGGCCACCGTCGAGTTGATGGACCTGGTGGATGCGCCTTTCCCTCAAGCCTGCCAGGACCCGGAACTGGCGGCGCGTCTGGCCGCCACGGGCTACACTGAGCTGGGCTTCGACTCCATCATGCCCTACTTCAGCATCATCCAGGAGTCCTCGGCCTTGGGTTGCGAAATGCAGTGGGAGGAGAAGGACAACTGGCCCACGGTACGAATGTACCGTCCCATCTGGAATTCGGCGGACGACGTTCACATTCCGCCGGGTATTCTGGAACACCGGGATATGCTGGCCATCACCGGCGCCATCCGGCAGCTCAAGGCCGAATTCGGCGATGAAGTCGCCATCATCGGCAAGACGATGGGACCGTGGACGCTGGGCTACCACGTATTCGGCGTCGAACCCTTCCTGCTGGGTACGGTGGACAACCCCGATGAGACAATGCGGGCCATGCACAAGCTCAAGGAGCTGTCGGTGCTGTTCGGAGAAGCGCAGATTGACGCCGGGGCCGACGCCCTGACTTTCCCGGACCACGCCACCGGCGACCTCGTAAGCGGCGAGTATTATAAGCGCTTCCTCCAGGACATCCACGCCGAGATGGCGGAGCGGCTGAAGGTGCCGCTGATTCTGCACATCTGCGGCAAGACGATTGACCGGATGCCCTACATCGCCCAGACCGGGATGGCATCCTTCCATTTCGACTCCAAGAACGACCCGCAGGAGGCGATGAACGCGGTCAATGGCGGCATTGGGCTGGTGGGCAACATCAACAACCCGGAAACCCTTTACGCCCGCGGGCCGGAGGAAGTGCGGCGCGAAGTCTATCGCTGCCTGGACGCCGGAGTTCAGATGATTGCCCCGGAATGCGCCGTGCCTCTGGCCACCAAGATCGAGAACCTGATGGCCATCCCACAGGCGGTCAAGGACTGGACTGCCGAACACAGCGCGTAGGGGCTTTCTGAGGAAACCAGAAATTTCCACAGCTAACAGAGGTTTAACAGATGCCCGTCGTAAATGAGGGACTGGAATTGGAACTGGCCCATGTCGAAAACCCGGACGAGCAGCGCCATATCCGCACACTGTGGGATGAAGCCGACCCGCTGATGCAGGAGATTTCCTACCAGCTAATAGTCGGCCGGAACCAAGAGGTTGACCGCCTGACAGTGCAGGCGCTTGAGGACGGTTTTTCGGCCAACACCATTATGGACGACGGACTCATTGCGGGAATGGCGGTGGTGGGCATCAAGTTTCGGGACAATATTATCTTCGTGCCCGAGGTGCTGGTGGCGGCGCGGGCTATGAAGGCGGGCATGGCTCACGTCGAGCCGATTCTGTCGGCGTCGGGTATCGCACCCATCGGCACCGTCGTCATGGGCACGGTCAAGGGCGACCTGCATGACATCGGCAAGAATCTCTGCATAATGATGCTGCGCGGCGCGGGCTTCGTGGTGCATGACCTGGGCGTGGACACCCAACCGGACGAGTTTATAGACGAGGTGGCAGACAAGGCGGCGGACATACTTGGCATGTCGGCACTGCTGACCACCACAATGCCCAACATGGGCCGCACCATCGACGCTTTCGAGGAGGCCGGGCTGCGCAGCGAGGTGCGCATTATGGTGGGCGGAGCGCCCCTGTCCCAGGAGTTCGCCGACGACATGGGCGCCGACGGCTACGGTAAGGACGCTATGGCCTGTGTAGATCTGGCCAAGGAGTTCGTCAGCCAGCCCGGGGTTGAGACCGCGAAGGTGGCGGGGTGAGCTGATGGCGGAACAGTTCCAGAGAGCCGACCCTGAGCGCTACCGCCGCAGCGTGGAGCGTCTCACCGAAATCTTCCGGGGAATGTCAGAAACAGTAAACGCGGTTTCCGCCTACCGCTGCCCGTACAAGAACGCGGAGAACCGCTGCACCGCCCAATTCGGATGCCGCAATCAGGACCGCTCCGTTCCTCCCGGCGAACTGTACCCATGCACCGGCAGCGACAATCTTGACTACCGCTCGGCTTGGGAACCGGGGGAAGCCGGGCAATAATCACCCGCTCCCCGGCAATTGGGGAGGGATGAGGGCATATCCCTTCTTCCCAAGTCGGGCAAGCCGACAGATGCCATTGCTTCCCATTTGCTAAAATGCTCCCATGTCTCCTGTAATTCTCAGCGGGCGCGAGCTTCCGGCAAGCGTCGGCAGCAACCTCTTCGACTACGCCGATGCACTGCGGGTTCGCGTTCCGACGTCCTGCGGGCGCAACGGGCAATGCCATGAGTGCATCGTGGAGGTGCGCCGCGGCATGGACGCGCTGACGGCGAAGACCGCCGCCGAAGACTTTCTGCGCGGCGGCTTCCGCTTGGCCTGCCAGGCCGTGGTCACCGACCCGGACACGCCCGTCGAATTCGCCGTCCAGCGGCGCCAGCTTCGCATACTCACCGAGGGTGTGCGCCGTCCGGTGGCCCTCGACCCGCACGTCCGTAGGTTGGGCGACGAGGTGACCATAGGGGGCCTCCCGTCCGATGTCTACCGGGGGCGAATTCTGGGGCTGGCCGCCGACATAGGCACCACCACCGTCGCAATGAATCTGACCGACCTGGAGTCCGGCGAGATCGTTGCAACGTCGTCCTTCGAGAATCCGCAGCGGTTCGGCGGCAGCGACGTTATGAACCGCATTTCCTACGACGGCGGACAATACCACGGAGAGTTGCGGCATACAATTATCTCAGCCATCAACTTCGAGATTGGCGAGTTGACCCGTCAGGCGGGCGCCCACAGGCGACAGATATACGAAGTGGTGCTGGTGGGCAACACCACCATGCGCGACATAGCCTTCGGTATCGACGTTCAGCCTGTGGGGGTCAAGCCCTACAAGTCAGTGGTGGAGCAGGAGTACACCGCCGGGATTCGGACCGGCACCGCCTTGGAGTCTAACGCACAGGCAATGGGGCTACGGGTCTTCCCCCGGGCCCATGTCTACGGCGGGCCGATTATCGGCTGCCATGTGGGAGCCGACGTTGCCGCCGGGCTGCTGGCCGTCGGCATGGACGAGCAGGAAGCCCCGGTCATGCTGGTGGACGTGGGCACAAACACCGAAGTGGTTATCGGAAACCGCCACGGCATGGTCGCTGCGTCCTGCCCCGCCGGGCCAGCCTTCGAGGGTGGCGAGGTGACCTATGGAATGCCGGGGTACGACGGCGCGGTGGAGTCGGTGAGCATACGCGACGGACGCGCTGAAGTATCCACCATCGGCGGCGCGGAAGCTCAGGGAATCTGCGGCTCAGGGCTCGTGGACCTGCTGTACGAGCTTCGCGCCAACGGGCTGATGAACGAGCTAGGGGCCTTCGAGAACGGCGCGCGCGAGTTTCCCTTCGCCCCGGAACAGGGAATGGGGCTGTCGAGGGCCGACATCAGCGCGCTGGCCCAGGCCAAGTCGGCCAACTACTGCGGCCAGTTCATCACGCTGCGACGCTACGGTCTTCCGGTAGAGGAGATTTCGCGGCTCTACCTGGCGGGCGGTTTCGCCAACTACCTGAACGTCGCCAGCGCCATCGGCATCGGCTTCATAGCCAACTTCCCGACCGAGCGCGTGTCCCGGGCCGGGAACGCCGCGCTGGAGGGAGCCACCATCATGCTGCTGTCGCGAGAACTGCGGCAGCGCGCCGAGTCCTTGGTCCAGCGCATTGAGCACATCGAACTGGAGACCACCCCGGATTTCTTCGATATTTTCGTCGAAGGCTGTATGTTCAAGCCCATGCCCCGCGACCTAACCGGCTGACCGTCCGCCCTAAACGACCGGATAACAGGAGTACGCAATGACCTGGAAAGTTCTCATCACCGACCATGTTTGGCCCTCCACGGACCCGGAGCGGGAAGTGTTAGAAGCGGGCGGCGCCGAGGTGGTGGTGGCGCCCGACGGCGACGAAGCGACGCTGATCGATCTTGCCCGGGACGCCGACGCGATTATGACCTGCTTCGCCCACGTCACTGAGAATGTTGTGCGTTCTGCGGAACACTGCCAGGTCATAGGCCGGTTCGGGGTGGGAGTGGACAACATTGCCGTAGGCACGGCGACCGAGCTGGGCATCGCAGTCACATACGTGCCGGACTATTGCGTGGATGAGGTTTCCGACCACGTAATGGCTTTGCTTCACGCCTGGAACCGTAAGATTGTACTGTTTGATCGCGCTGTGAAAGAGCGTGGCTGGTCCAGCCAGCCGCTTACCATGCGCATGATGCGGCTGCGGGGGAAGACCATCGGCATTGTCGGATTCGGGCGAATCGGGCAGGCGGTGGCGGTCAAGGCCCGCGCCTTCGGTCTGAATATCCTGGCGGCCGACCCCGTGGTAGATTCGGAGACCGTGGAGTCCTTCGGCGGCTCTCTGGTTGACCTCACGACGCTGCTGGGTGAGTCTGATTTCGTCACCCTGCACGCCCCGCTGACCGAAGAAACGCGCAACCTAATTGGGCGCAACGAACTGGCAGCAATGAAGCGCGATGCGTTTCTAATAAATGCCGCCCGTGGGCCGTTGATTGACGAGATTGCCCTCCATGACGCGCTCCGAGGGGGGGTTATTGCGGGGGCAGGCATAGACGTTATGGTGGACAACTTGCCTCCTCAAGACCATCCGTTGTTGTCGCTGGACAACATTATCATCACTCCCCATATAGCCTTTTTCTCACAGGAGTCGACGTTGGAACTTGAACGGCGGGCCGCCGCGGAAGTCGTTAGCGTGATGCAAGGCCGTATGCCGGACAATCTCGTAAATCATGGAGTTTTGCAACATCCGCATCCGAGGCATCGCTTGTGTGCTTGAAGCAAGCCGGAGGCCCGTAGCTCGTAAAAAATGGGAGCGCCGTTCATCAAATTTAAAGCTTACAGAAGGGAATTGCATTATTGTAAAACTACACTATAATCTTGATTGGAATACAGTGAAAGCAAACTGTCGCAGCGATTTTTCTGAACGAAGTTCAGAAAAGGGAAGATGACAATATGCCTAGAGTTAGCCACAGAGACGCAATATCACAGGCAGTATCGGACATCAACAGTATTCAATCAATGGAAGAGTTGGGCGCCACTGCTGTCAAACAGGGCGTTGTACTCAGGCTCCTGAGCGCCGCGGGGTGGAATGCATTTGACCTGTCGGAGGTTGAACCGGAATACCGGACAGGGAACTCCAGGGTGGATTTAGCACTGAAGTCACCTCCCCAGGGTCGCGGCAGAGCCGCGCCGGTTCCCAGTGTGTTCGTCGAAGTACGGGCGCTCAGCGACAATCTGGAAAGCGACAGATTTGAGCGTCAATTGATATCCCATTGCGCTAGGGAAGGAGTGTCGCTGGGCGCACTGACCAACGGCCGGAACTGGCTACTATTTTTCTGGTCCCCTGACGACGAGCGAAGAGAAAGGCGTTTCTGCGAAATCGACCTGGCGGATAACCCGGATGGAGCGATAGAAGATATAAACAGATACCTGTCCAAGGACAGAGTATCCAGCGGACAAGCGGCCAGGTCTGCGGAAAGGGCCCTTCAGGACCGCAGCAGGGACGAGGTAACCCGCCGCGCCATTCTCAGCGGCTGGCGCCAGGTTGTTGGAGGTCTGGATGAGGGTCTCATAGAACTGGTGGCCACCGCCTCCGAGCAGAGGAGTGGCGCCCGGCCGGAAAACCGATTTGTCCGCCGGGTTCTCATGGAGCATCGCTCGGAGTTGCTGACGGCTGCCGAAGAAGAGGCGGCTGCCTCGGCCTCCGGCGGCGGCTCTCGTCGCAGGCCGGCCTCTTTCAACTTCGACTCGGAAACGAGGAACGCCTCCTCTTGGCCAGAATTGTTGGTCGGCATATGCTCATTGATACGCCAGCGCCATCCCGGCGATTTCGAGAAGATCCTGGAAATTCGGGGAAGGTCGCTCCCCTACTTCTCCCGGTCGGAAGATGAGGTGAACCTGCCCCGTCAGATTGAAGACTCGGGTATCTTCGCTTCATGCCAGGGCGCTGGAGTTCTGATTGAAGCGCGGGCCCGCCGCGTGATCGAACTGTTCGGCTACTCCAGGGATTCCTTGACGGTCCAGACCAGGTAGCGCCTCATTGTCGGGGGGAGGCGCTTTTAGCCGGGGCTGGCTTCAGGTGCGCCACGGCTATTTTCTTGCCGCGCATTGGCGCTAGGGGATAGAATGGAGGCGCGGCGTCCAGGGGCGTGCAGCCCAGCGTAGTAGCGGGGGTGTAGCTCAGCGGGAGAGCACCTGCTTTGCAAGCAGGGGGCCAGGGGTTCGATCCCCCTCACCTCCACCAATTCTTTAAACTGTCCCGATTGGCGGCTGTTGTGATTGAAATGTCGGCGACTGTGGTAACGCTGCTAAAGTCTTCCGCACTTCAAACCAGGATTTAATATCGCAGCAGTCTGTAGTATGCCGCATCACATTTCAATGTTGATTTGCGGGGAAGCAGACAATGTTCCCTTCAACTCCATAGTAAAAACCTCCACCCTTCTAAATTCCGAGGATTACAACTCGCGACTTCTTAAACGCGCGCTCCTAGTATGCTCTGTCACCTTCCTCTGCAATCCAGCAACACCCCCTTGCAAATTCATGCGACCACGGGACTAACCTGAGATACATTACACGCGGTCACAGGCTCAAAGACTTCAAGGCTGGAAATCACTATCGGATACGACAGAACCTTCATAATTCGCAGTGAAGAGAAAATGTATATTCACTTGGTTCTCACAAATTGCGAAAAAAAGGAAGGATGCCTATGAAACTCGCAGACTTTGCTACAGAGATTTGCCGTGGCGCATTGCTATTGTTACTTCCCTAATACACTGATAGTCCGAGTCCGAGTCCGAGTCCGAGTCCGAGTCCGAGTCCGAGTCCGGGCAGTGCAATTTCAGCTTTCTTTCCAGTCGAATTTCACACAAGTAGCCGCCTTAGAGCCTGTCTACGATCTTTGCAATATGTTAAGTTGAGGCTGTTACCAGAGGGGGTAATCATGTCTCATTCCTATTCCAGCGACATCAGCCGGGAACAATTTGCCCGGATTCTTCCCTGTTTGGAGTCGGCCCGCCGCCGGACTAAGCCCCGCACCGTGGACCTGTACGACGTTTTCTGCGGGGTGCTCTATCTCCTGAAAAGCGGGTGCCAGTGGCGGATGCTGCCTGCGGACTTCCCGGATTGGCGCACCTGCTACAAGTATTTCCGGCAATGGAGCGAGCGACCCGACCCGGCGAAGTATTCCATTCTGGAGCAGGTCTTAAAAAAAATCGGTTGACGCGGCCCGGCGAAGCAATGGTCGGAAAGAACGGACCAGCTTCTGTATCGTGGACTCCCAGAGCGTCAAGAACACCGACAGCGCCGAGAACAAGGGCTATGACTCGGGCAAGAAGGTGTCTGGAATCAAGCGCCACATCGCCGTGGACACTCAGGGGTTGCCCCATGCGATTCACGTGACCACCGCCAACGTTACCGACCGTGCTGGGGCTTTGGCTATGTTTGACCGGCGCCGGGCCAACCTGAGCCAGGTGCAGAATGTGCTGGTGGATGGGGGATACACCGGGAAACCCTTTGCCACGGCGGTGCAGAGCCTGCTGGGAGCCTCGGTGGAAGTGGTGAAACGCAACGAACTGCACACTTTCGTGGTGCTGCCGAAACGATGGGTGGTGGAGCGGTCTTTCGGCTGGCTGGAGAAGTGCCGCCGCCTCTGGAAGAACTGCGAGAGAAAGCTCAATACCAGTCTGCAAATGGTGGTTCTCGCCTTCGCGGTGCTAATCCTGAAGAGATTGTAAACAGGCTCTTAGAACCATTCTGTCAGCCAGTGGATCACCAGAGCGCTGGCGGTTCCGTCACCGGGAAGGAAAGCGTGCGGCCAGAATGTCCTGCAACAGACGGGCCGCCACCTGCACTGTCAGTTCCGAGTTGTCGTAGGGTGGGGCGACCTCCACTATATCGAAGGCCACCAGGTTGGACTTCTCCAGCAACGCCAGCAGGCAGTCTCTCGTTTCCTGATAGAACAGCCCGCCGGTTTCCGGAGTGCCGGTGCCGGGTGCCAGGCTGGGGTCGAGAACGTCCACGTCAAACGTGATGTAGAGGTTTTCCGCGGCCGGTATCAGGTCTGCGACGACCTGCGGCCCCAATTCGCGAAAGCGGCGCCCGCTGATAATCAGGCTACCGTCGCGCACCGCCTCCTCGTAGGGAATTCGCCGCGCCGACCTTATACCCACCGACGTGATGTGCCCCACAAAATCTAGCTCGCGGCAACGGCGGATGGGGCTGGCGTGGGTGTACAGGACATCCTGAACGTCGTGAGTGTAGTCTAGGTGGGCATCAAAGTGGACGATGTTCAGCGGGGAGAACTTGGACAACCCACGCACCACCGGGAAGGTGATGGCGTGGTCGCCGCCCACCACCGCCGGCAGGGCGCCACGCCGGGCCACCTGCTCCACGGCGCGGGTTATCCGGTCGAAATTGCCAACTACCTCCGAGGGAACGATGGGTACGTTCCCGCAGTCGGCCATGACCACGCCGCGCAACAGTTCGTCCTCCGAGTCAATGTCAAAAAAGCCATCGGCTGCCCCCTGCCGCCCGTATGGATCGGAGTAGGAATAGGCGCGGGGAGCATCGCGCAGGGCATCAGGGCCGAAGCGCGCGCCGGGACGGCCCAGCGTACCCTGATCGAAGGGCACGCCAATGAAGGCGACATCGGCCTCCAACAGTTCGACATCCTCACACAGGGGCGTGTTGAAGAACGTTCTCGGACGCGCCCGCAGGGCAGGCCACGGCTCCTGCGGCTGGCCCGGCGGCGTTGGCGTGGCAGTCATGGGTATCCTCCTTATGGGTATCACCGTGCGACCGTCCCGCTATTGGGCCGTGGTTCCTCCGTCAATTACCAGCTCCGCGCCGGTTACAAATGAAGACTCGTCGGAAGCCAGGTAGAGGATGCCGTGGGCGATGTCGTCTGCGTTGCCCAGCCGGCCCAAGGGGATGCGTTCCAGCGACCACTCGCGCCGCCCCTCTTCGTGAGAGTAGCCAGGGTCTGTGAGCGGCGTCCAGCAGTAGCCGGGATGCACCGAGTTCACCCGGATGTTCTCTCCGGCGTACTGCACTGCCGCTGATTTGGTGAACAGGCGGCTCGCCCCCTTGGCCGCGTGGTAGGCGGTGGATGTGGCGCTGCCCACCAGTCCGTAGATGGACGAAACGTTGATGATGGACCCTCCGCCGGCCTTCCGCATCTCCGGGATGGCGTGCTTGGTGCCGAGAAACACCCCTTTGGCATGTACATTCATCTGGCCGTCCCAGTCCGCGATGGTGGTTTCCTCCACGGTCAGGCGCGCGCCGGTGCCTGCATTGTTGACCAGCACGTCCAGCTTGCCGTAGCGGGCCACAGTCTCGGCGATTACTTCCAGCCACCGCTGTTCGACGGTGACGTCGTGGGGCATGAACACCGCGTCGCCGCCGTTATCGCGGATCTGGGCGGCGGCCGTCTCGCCCATTTCCACCTTGATGTCGGTGAGGACGACCCTAGCGCCTTCCCGTGCGAACATCCGGGCCGCCGCGCCGCCGAAGCCCATCAACTGGCCTTCAACCCCTGCCGCTGCGCCGGTGATGATGGCAACTTTGTTTTCCAAACGCATAGCTCAACCCCCTGTTTGATTGGTGATTAGCCCTCATAGCTCTGCCCGAACCGCTCGCTGTGGGCGAATTCCGGCAGCGTCTTCCGCAGCTTGGTACGGGCGGCGGCTTCTTCCGTTGGATACCCGAAGGCCATTACTGTAACCAGATCCTTGTCTTCAGGAACCCCCAGCAGTTCTTTGACCTTCTCGTTCTCTTCGCCTCGAACACCTGCGACGCAACCTCCCACGCCCTCGGCCCAGGCGGCCAACTCCATGTGCTGGAGGGAACGGCCGGCGTCGAACTCTGGGCGGCCGCCGCGGTCCATGACCACGGCCACCGCCAGCGGCGCGCCGCCGATGAACGCTCCGGAACTGGCAATGGCCCCGATTTGACCCAGGGTGTCCCGGTTGCGAATGACGATGAAGTGCCACGGCTGCCGGTTGCGGGCGCTGGGCGACCAGCGGGCCGCCTGCAACATCCGCCGCACCACGCCCTCCGGCACGGGGTCGGGCCTGAAGCTGCGCACCGTCAGCCGCGACCTGATGCACTGGTAAACGTCCATTGGAGTGCCTCCTGTTCCACGCTGATTCATTGCGGAGATTATACGCGCTGAACAGCCGCAACCGGCAAATTCAACAACGGCCATTGCTACCAATGCAATCGGAAAGTACGGCAGAGGTTAGTGCGCCCCGGAATTGCCGGTGTCCGCTATACTGCGCTGACGGCTATAATCGCCTAATATTCAACCCCCTGGAGGTACACGATGCCGAGAGTTGCCTTGGATTTGAACAACGCATCCGAGCGGGCGCAGGTCAAAGCACAGTGGCGGGTGGCCCCGGGGCTGGTGCCCGGCGAGCCCAACGAGGGGCTGACAGCGCAGATTCTCGCCAGCCCGGCCCGCCTGGCAGATTACGACGATTCGGGCTGGGAGATGTGCAACAACATCCGTCAAAGCCTGTCTGTGGGTTTCACTTTCGCTTGGTATCGCATTGCGGTGGAGTTGCCCGAAACGGTCAACGGTATGCCGGTGGCCGGGGCGCGGCTTTGGTTCGAGACCAATGCCGACAACTACGGCGAGGTCTGGGTCAACGGAGAAATCGACCGCGCCGCCGGGGCAATCGTCGGCCTCAACAATCCGCAGCGCATCGAACTCGCCACCACTGCCGAGCCGGGCGCGACCTACGTCATCGCCTGCCTGGTGGCCAACGGCCCGCTGGCCGCGCCGCGCGGGGGCATCTTCCTGCGCTACGCTTATCTCGCCTTTGAGGTTACTGACAACTGAGGGAAGCGCCCTCACCCTAACCCTCTCCCGAAGGGAGAGGGGATTTAGGAGGCGGTATGGTGAAAAGGAAGGGCACGGCCCTGCTGATGGTCTACACCGACGTGGACATAGAGCATGACGCCGAATTCAACCGCTGGTACAACGAGGAACACATCCCGGAGCGGCTGAGCGCCCCCGGCTTCCTCGACGGCGCGCGCTATGAAGCTCTGAAGGGTGGCCCGCGATACCTCGCGGTCTACGAACTGGAATCGGCGGAGGCGTTGCAGTCCGACGAATACCTGCGAATGAGCAACAACCCGACGCCGTGGACGCAGCGGATGTCTCCCAACGTCGTGGGGCGTGACATGGTGCGGAACGTATACGCACAGATATACCCCGAAGGGGGTGACGCCCCCGACACCCTCGGTCGGGGCATGGCTCCGGCCCTGCAAATCGGGCGGATGGAAGTTCCCGCGGAGCTGGAGGCAAAATACAACGACTACTACGATAACGTCCGCACTCCGGGTAATCTGCAAATCCCCGGCTGCCTGTTCGTGCGACGCTACCACGCCGTGGAAGGCAGCCCAAAGTACCTGACCATGTACGAGTTCGAGCACGAAAAGGTGCCGGAGACCCTGGCCTGGGAGAAACAGCGCACCCAGGACACCATGAACCAGTACATCGGCGGCACCTACGGCCACGCGCCCGGCTCCCCCGGCGTTTACCGCCGAGTGTTCCCGCCCCGGGCCTTTTAAGAAACCGGGAAGCCAGTTCCCTCTCCCTCGTAGGAGAGGGATAGGCTGAGGGCATTTCCTCACGAACTGAAGCATCAAAAATCTGACCAAATTGGCTATACGGAGGCATCCGATGTTCCTGATGCGGTTTACCGAGCGCGCCTACGTGGATTACACGGAGGAGGATGTGCTGAACAGTCCCAACAACGCCGTGCGCCTGACCTTCTCCAACTCGAACTTCGACCCGCAACGAGGCTCCCAGCTTTACAACATGTACCTTGACGAGTACGAATACTCTGAGGAAGCGGGCTTTGACGGCCTCATGCTGAACGAGCATCACAACACGCCTACCTGCCTCGGCGCGACCATGAACCTGGAGGCGGCAATCCTGGCCCGCATCACCAAGAAGCCCAAGATCGTGCTGCTGGGCAATCCGCTGCCCATCTTCGACAACCCCATTCGTCTTGCCGAAGAGCTGGCCGAGATCGACATGATTTCCGGCGGTCGGCTGGTTTCCGGCTTTGTGCGCGGGACGGGGGTGGAAAGCCTGGCGACCAACACCAACCCGCTGTTCAACCGGGAGCGGTTCGAGGAAGCCCACGACCTAGTCATTAAGACCTGGACCGAACCGGGACCCTGGCGCTGGGAGGGCAAGCACTACCACTTCCGCGTAGTCAATCCTTTCCAGGTGCCGATGCAGAAGCCCCATCCGCCGGTGTGGATCCCAGGCACCGGCAGCCCGGAAACCCTGGTCTGGTGCGCCGAGCACCGCTATCCCTACATCTTCCTGGAAACCGATATACAGTCCACCCAGGACATGAAGGAAATCTACGCTGAGAACGCCCGGCAGGTGGGCTACGAGCCTGGGTCGGAGCATTTGGGCTACCTGGTGCGCATCCACGTGCAGGACACAGACGAGAAGGCCAGGGAGGTTGGCAAAGGCTACATGACCGGCAACATCGGCGTGGGCCGCATCCCCCTGCCCCGCGACTACCAGTCGCCAGTGGGCTACGCCAGCGCCAGCCAGGACCCGCGATACCTGCGCATCCGGGAGCAGATCCGCTCCGACCCCTTCCGCGTTGGCGGCTTGGACACTGCGGCCTACGACCAGATTCTCGACTCCAAGCGCTGGATCATCGGCAGCCCCGAGACGGTTATCCAGCAACTGCGGGAGGTGCTGTCGGTGATGCGCCCGGGCATCTTGGCTATCTGGACCAACGACGGCAACATCAGCCATGAGGACACCATGCGCTGCCTGGAACTGATGGGCCAGGAAGTGTTGCCCGCCCTTCGCGAAATCGGCGAGGAGCTGGAGCTGACCGACCCCTTCCAGCGCACGCCGTAACTAGACATAAACAAATGCAAACGCAAGCAAACGAAGCCGGGGAGCGGAAAGGATCACTCCCCGGTTTGCCTGTTCAAGGCAGTTCATTCAAGGAGAGGCTCGCTCGTTTCGCCCTGCGCCTTAGTCTAGCGGCTGACCTTCCAGGTCTTGATGGACAGCCGAGCTACAGGGTCGCGCCAGTCATGGGTTGCAGGATCCAGTCCAGAGCCGTTACCGCCTTGGATGCCAGCGTGGACGTGGACGAAACCTTCGGCCTTCGCCCGGTCGTGAAGATGGTTGCCGCATGGCGGGCCGGGGATGTAGGAGCAGCTCTCGCTGTTGGCCTCGCTGCCGGAGTCGTAGGCGTTGAGCATAATGATGCGGCACTTGGAGACATTCAGGTTGCTGGCTCGCTGGCCCAGAATGTAGAGTGGCCCGGCGCTCGCGTCATGCCACGCCATGAAGGCAGGGGACAGGATCTGGCCTAGGGGGTGTCGTCATATTCACCGTCATTCCCGCAAAAGCGGGAATCCAAAGGCCATTGGCAGCAAATGCGTATTTGCCAGCTACCGGATTCTGGATTCCCGCTTTCGCGGGAATGACGGAAACAGACGCTTGGAGACCGATATTCTTAAATTGACGACACCCCCTAGAGTCAAGAGGGATATATCAATACGGAGAGTCAGACTCGACACGGGATGCGGTAGCGCTTTAGCGGCACGAAGCAGTGCGCCCGCAGTACCTGCTTATTCGCGGGTATTACGGGCGCGATCCAGGAAACTGTCGCCTGTGAGTTCTAGCTCCGGGCCCGAGTTTCTCGATCAATCTAGGCTGGGTACGGTTATTCCAGAACTCCCAACGCTTCGAGGATTCGGCCGGGCGTCATGGGCAGGTTGGTTAGCCGCTTGCCCGTGGCGTGGGAGACGGCGTTGGCGACGGCGGCCAGCGGCGGCACCAGAGGCACCTCGCCCGTACCGCGCACACCGTAGGGGTGGCCTGGGTTCGGCACCTCCACGACTACTGTGTCAATCATCGGCAGGTCCAGGCTGGTGGGCATCCGGTAGTCGAGGAAGCTGGAGTTCAGCATCTGGCCCTGCTCGTTGAGGAAGTATTCCTCGTTCAGCGCCCAGCCGATTCCCTGCACCACACCGCCCTGTATCTGGCCCTCAACGTAGCTGGGGTGGATGGCCCGGCCGGCGTCCTGGAGGGCGGTGTAGCGCAGGATGGTAACCTTCCCGGTGTCCGGGTCTACCTCCACGTCCACGATGTGCAGGCCGAAGGCGTTGCCGACGCCGCCGGGGTTTACCGTAGCACGGCCCACGATGGGGCCGCCGGTGCCGTTGAGCCGGGGCGCCAAGGCCTGGAAGGTGATGCTGAGCTCGGGGTCCTGCCGGTGCGACAGGACGCCCTTGTTATACTGCACGTCGTCGGGGGAAACTTCCCAGATGCGGGCGGCCCGCTCGATCGCCTGCCGCTTGATGTCCTGGGCGGCGTCGTGGCAGGCGGTGCCCATCTTGAAGGTTACGCCGCTGCCACCGGCGCCGGAGCTGTAGCCGATGGAGTCGGTGTCCACCACCGACGGCTTGACCGTCTCCACCGGGATGCCCAGCACCTCTGCCACCTGCATGGCCATGACGGCCCGCGAGCCGCCGATGTCCGGCGAACCCTCGACGAGGCTGACTGTGCCGTCGGGGTTGACGCTGGCTACGGCGCTGGCCGGGCCGGAGCTGTTGAACCACGCGCCGGCAGCCACGCCTCGCCCACGATTGGGGCCTGTCAGCGGCTCCGCCAAATGCGGGTGTTCCTGGGCCGCTTGCAGTGTTTCCACAAAGCCAATCTTGCGGAATACCGGGCCGGTGGGCTGACGGCTTCCCTCCTTGGCTGCGTTGCGCAGCCGAAACTCCACCGGGTCCATGCCGAGTTGATCGCAGATTTCGTCAATGACCGACTCGGCGGCGAAGGCCGCCGTGGGCGAGCCGGGAGCGCGATAGGCCGCCGCCTTCTGGGTGTTGACCACCACGTCTATGCCTTCGATGAAGCTGTTTGGCACCTCGTAGGGGGCCAGCATGGTGCGGCAGCCCGACGGCACTGGCGAACCGGGGAACGCGCCCGCCTCGTAAACCAGGGTGCAGTCGGCGGCGATGAGCTTGCCGTCGCGGGTGGCGCCCAGCTTGGCGCGGATGTGGCTGGCTGAGGTAGGGCCGGTGCCTTCAAAGACCTCTCCCCGCGTCATGGCGATTTTCACGGGCTGACCGCACTTCCGGGAAAGGGCCGCGACCACCGGCTCCAGGTAGCAGCCGCCCTGACCCTTGCCCCCGAACCCGCCGCCGATCTCCATCGGTATGACTTTGAGGCGAGATACGCTGACGCCGAGGATGGCGGCAGTATGGTCCCTTAGGGCGAAATGGCCTTGGCTGCTGGCCCAGATGGTCACCGTGCCGTCGGTGCTCCACTGCGCGGTGGCCGAGTGGGGTTCGATGTAGCCCTGATGCACCGGGCGGGTGTGGAACTCGCGCTCGACGATCACGTCGGACTCGGCAAACCCGGCATCCGGGTCGCCCAACCGGAACTCGAAGCGGTTGGATACGTTGCTGGGCTTGCCCGAGTCTCCCCATCCGCCCTGCCGCATATTGGGGTCGGAGAGCGTAACCAGCCGGTCGTGGAGAACGGGGGCGTCGTCGCGCATGGCGTCATCGGCGCTCAGCACCGGGGGCAGGACTTCATAGTCCACGTCCAGAGCCGCCAGGGCCGCTTCCGCTGCGGCCGCAGAGGTTGCCGCGACGGCGGCGACGGCGTGGCCGCAGTACAGCGCCTTCTCGCGGGCCATCACGTTGCGGCTGTAAAAGCCGTAGTTGACCGTCATTCCCTCTTCCTGGTCGGCTATTTCGGCGGAGACATCCGGCAGGTCTTCGGAGGTCACGACGGCCTTGACGCCGGGTATGGCCAGGGCGCGGGTGGCGTCGATACCGCGGATAACGGCATGGGCATGGGGACTGCGGAGGACCTTGCCCACCAGCCAGCCCGGTGGGTGGATATCGGCGGCGTAACGGGCTCGTCCAGTCACCTTGTCCGGCCCGTCGTGGCGGATGGGCCGGGTGCCAATGACGTCGAACTCGCTCTCAGCGGGAACTGCATTCGCTTGTTCAGTTGTCATAATCACGTCCTGGACTCATTTTCTAATGTTTACATAACTGTAAACGGATGTTCAGCAACCCTTATCTTACCGCTGGGGCAGGCTGCAAGGATCAAATTCAATGGGTATCCTCTACAGCGGGTAGAGAATCCAGCCGCGGCGGCCGGTATTGTTGACCCGGAACAGGTGGCCGCCCCTGGTAGTGACGTAGAGGGTATCTAGCGCCCTCCCTCCGAAGGCGCAGTTGGTGGGCCAGTCGGCGGGCACCGGGTGGGTCTCGATGATGCGGCCCGATGGCGCAAACACATGAATCAGCGGTCCTGGTCCGGCCTGACGCCAGCCTCCCGCGGCGATAATGTTGCCATCCACGTCCAGGCACATCCCGTCCAGCCCCCGGTGAACCCCGCGAAAGTCCCGGCCAAAGGAGTGAAGCACCAGCGGCTCCCCCAAGGAATCGTCGGACTGAAGCGGGTAGGCCCGCAGGTCGCGGGTGCCTTCGTAGTCGCTCTGCACCACGTACAGCGTCCGCTCATCCTGCGACAGCAAAATCCCGTTGGGCGCCCAGGTATCGAAAGTCATCCGCCGCAGCGTCCAACCACCCTCTGCCTCCGGGTCGGGGTCGAGGCGCAGCACCGAGGCGTGGTCCAGCTCCCTCTCTTCCGGTGGAATCTGTCCGGCGGGGTCGGTGAACCAGATGCGCCCCTTGCGGTCGATGGCGAGGTCGTTGGGCCGGTTGTGCGCCTTGCCGTCCAGCAGGTTGGGCAGGGCCGTAGTGGTGCCGTCGGATCCGAAATGCAGGATGCGTCTTCCTCCGCCGGAGCAGCCGTAGAGGTTGCCCTGGGCATCGAAGTTCAGGCCGTTGGTCCCGTTGGTGCCAGTGCGATACTCGGTGCAATCCCCCGTCTCCGGGTCGTAGCGCATGATCCGGCTGTTGGGGATGTCGGTAAACAGCAGGGCTTGTCCGTCCCAAACCGGCCCCTCGCTAGTGCCGCCGTATGGCCCGGCTACCAGTTCAAATTCCCAACTCATACATTCCTCCCAGTATTCCCCTCTCCCTCTGGGAGAGGGTCAGGGTGAGGGCGTTTCTCGAAGCCGTTAAACGCCTCTTTCTAACTGACAAATCGCGCGCCGACGCTGCCCATGCGGGAATAGGTGACCTTCACAGAGTCGCCAGGCTTGAGCTGCGCCGGGGTCACCATCGAGCCTGAGATGATGGTCTCACCTGCCCGCAGATAATCCCCGAATTCGGCCAGTTTGTTGGCGAGCCAGACGACCGGGTTGATAGGGTTGCCCATCACCTCGAATCCGGTCCCGGAACCGTGCAACTCGCCGTTGAACTCCACGGTCACGCCCTCGTATTGCAAGTCCAAGCCGTCCAGAGGACACAGACGGGAGCCGACCACCAGCCCGCCGTGCAGGGCGTTGTGGATGATAACATCGGTCGCCCGGATGCCATCGCCCTGAACCTTCAGATCAACCAGTTCCAGCGACGGCAGGACGCCCAGGGTGGCCCGCATCACGTCGACCGGCGTGACACCCGGGCCACGCAGGTCGTCGCCCAGCACGAAGGCTATCTCTGCCTCAATGTGCGGAGCGGTCAGGTTGCCGATGGGCACGTCGGAATCGCTGGCATAGACGCATCGGTCAAGGATGTGGCCGTAACAGGGCTCGTGAACGCCGAGGTGGTCGCGGGAAGCCTTGGTGGTCAGCGCCACCTTGTGGCCTGCGATCACTTCGGCAGGCTCCAACTCGCTGAGGAATTTGTACTGTGACTGGTAGGCTTCCCGTTCCGTGAATCCAGAGGAAGCCAGTGGCGCCGCCGCGACCCCGGTGCGAAAGCTGCGGCGAACAACGGCGATTGCGCCGTTGCTCTGGCCGCTTTCCGCCGATATCATCGCGGGGTGAACATCATGCGTTGTCGGTCTCATTCCCATCCCGCCGGTTTGATTAGCCTCTAATGGGTCGGACTGCGCCCATTGTACACCCGCAGGAACCGGGGTCGTGGCCGTTTGTCCGGTTGCGCCGTTAAAGTATAATCAGCTACACGTTCTTCAGGCGCAATTGGCCGGGAACATTCGAGCCTTGAGATGATTAACGGAAGAAACGAGGCGTATTATGGCTGATAACGCAAATGGCATCGAGCCCGCCAGTGGCGTAGACCTCAACAGCACCATCGGCGATATGCTGGATCGGCAGGCGGGTCGCTTTGCCGACCGGGACGCGCTGGTTCACGCCGACACAGGCGAGCGATACTCGTATGAAGAGCTCCGCGACGAGGTGGATCGCGTGGCCCGCGGGCTGATGGCCCTGGGGATTCAGCGCGGGCACCACGTCGGCATCTGGGCCACCAATTACAGCGAATGGGTGCTGACCCAGTTGGCAACTGCAAAGATCGGCGCGGTGATGGTCAATGTCAATCCGGCCTACCGCACTCACGAACTGTCCTATGTGCTGGAGCAATCGGAGGCCAACGCCCTGATTCTCATCGGCCGGTTCCGAAACTCAGACTATGTGGCGATGCTCAATGAGGTGGTCCCGGAACTCAAGGACTCCAATCAAGGAGAGTTGCGCAGCACACGGTTCTCCTATCTGCGTGACATCATTTACATCCCGCCCCACGGGGAGGGAGCGGACGACCCCACACCCGCAGGAATGTGGGCCTGGGACGAAATGGTGGCGAAGCACATCGAGGTATCCCCCGCGCAACTGGCGGCCAGGCAGGCCGAATGCCGCCCCGACGACCCGGTAAACATTCAATATACTTCCGGCACCACAGGAAACCCCAAGGGCGCCATGCTCACTCATCACAACCTCGTGGCCAACGCGGTCTACGTGGGCGACGCCATCGAGCTTACGGAGCACGATCGGTTGTGCATCCCGGTGCCTTTCTATCATTGCTTCGGCTGTGTCATGGGAAATCTGGGCTGCGTGACTCACGGGTCGGCGATAATCATTCCTTCGGAACACTTTGACCCGCTGAAAACGCTACAGGCCTTGGAGCGGGAGCGTTGCACCGCCCTCTACGGCGTGCCAACCATGTTTATCGCGCAACTGGGCCACGCCGAATTCGACAGCTTCGACGTCTCATCCCTTCGCACCGGAATCATGGCCGGCTCCCCTTGCCCCATTGAGGTAATGCGGCAGGTCATCGACAGGATGGGGGCCCACCAGATGACAATCGCCTACGGCCAGACCGAGGCCTCGCCGGTTATCACCCAAACCCTGACGACTGACTCCATCGAGCGGCGCGTGTCCACCGTGGGGAAGGTGCTGCCGGGCGTCGAGGCAAGGGTCGTTGACCACGAGACCGGCCAAGTGGTCGGCCCCGAAGTACAGGGTGAACTCCAGACGCGCAGCTCAATGGTGATGCGCGGGTACTACAATATGCCCGAAGCCACTGCCGCCGCCATCGACGAGGAAGGCTGGCTGCACACCGGCGACCTGGCGACGGTGGACGAAGACGGCTACTACAAGATCACCGGCCGCCTGAAGGACATGATCATACGCGGCGGCGAAAACGTCTATCCGAGGGAAATCGAGGAATTCCTTTACACTCACCCCAAAATTTCCGACGTGCAGGTCATCGGCGTTCCCGACGAGCGCTACGTCGAAGAGGTCATGGCCTGGGTGATGCTGAAGCCCGGTGAGACCACCGACGCGGAGGAAATTCGCGAGTTCTGCCGGGGCAAGATCGCCCATTACAAGATTCCCCGCTACGTCAAGGTCACCAGTGAGTTCCCCATGACGGTGACCGGAAAGATACAGAAATTCCGTATGCGGGAGGTGGCAGTGGAGGAGTTGGGCTTGCAGGCGGCCAGCCAGATTGAAACTGCGTAAATGGCTTTCAATCATTTCGGGGGATCGCACTAACCACAACCGCTCATTCTTCGACAGGCTCAGGATGAATGGGCCTCCCTTTGGATTCTTGCAGCCGCCGGGCTAGTTGGTGCGGCCCACGATGCCTTGGGCCAGCCAGTCCACGCCTTGCAGGTATTCGTCGGTCGCGGTTTCGCCATCGGCGATGCGAACCCCGCCGTCCTGGTCATAGATGGGGCCGGTGAAGGGCGAGATGCTGCGGTCGCGCAGTCCCTCCACGGTGTCGAGCACTAGCTGACGCGTCTCGTCGTCAACCGAGCCGCCAAAGGGCGCCAGCTTGGCCCAGCCCGCTTCGATTCCGGCCAGCTTGACCGAGCTGCGGTAGACGCCGGTGCGAATCTCGTGGATGATTTGGGCCATTATCGGCCCCCAGTTCCAGGTTGCTCCGGTAATCCAGTAGTTGGGCGCGGCCGCGCTCGCGTCGTAGTGGAAGCCGGTCACCCAGACCTCCGCCCTCTCGGCAGCTTCAACCACGGTCTTGGTGCAGTCCTGTTGCAGCGACAGCACGTCCACCCCGGCGTCGGTCATGGTATTCACCGCCGTCACCTGCTTTGCCGGGTCGCACCAGTCGCTGGTGAATACCACGGTGGTCTCCACGTCGGGGTTGACCGACTGCGCCCCCAAGTGGAAGGCGTTGATGTTCAGCAGGCTGGACGGGATGGGGAAGGCGGCGATAAAGCCCAGCTTGTTGCTCTTGGTGACCTTCCCGGCAGCGCGTCCGGCGGCGTATTCCAACTGCCAGATGTTGGCGAAGAACGACCCGTAGTTCTCGAATATTTCCAGGTCGCCCAGGTGGAGGAACATTATCTCCGGGTGCTTTTCAATGATTGCCTTGGTCGGATCGGAATAGCCGAAGCTGGTGGGGATGACGATGGTTGCGCCGTCCCGGATCATCTGCTCGGCCACCGCCTGGACCTCTACGGTCTCCGGCACGTTCTCGGCGCGGAGCACCTCCACGTCTGGGAATACCTGCTCCAAGTAGTCTGCGCCGGAGGCTGCGGCCTGGTTCCAGCCCAGGTCGCGCTGCGAACCGACGAATATGATGCCCACCTTCAGCTTCTCGCCCTCAGCCAGCGGGCGGGCGGCAGCGGCGAAGTCGCCGGTGGGACGGAAGGAGCTGTTGGCCCGGCCCTGCTCGAATACCTCCATGAACTCGTCGGGCGAGCCGCCGCCCAACAACTCCATGCTTGGGGCGGCAAGAGATGCGGGGGCGGGCGGGGCGGAAGTGGCGGTAGGAGCCGGCGCAATAGGGGCCGAAGTGGGGGTGGGCGTTTCTGACTCACCGCAGGCCAACATCGCAGCGACCAAGACGGCCAGTGCAACCGTCAGGACTGCGGTGATGGGGAGGCGAATCTTTGTGAACAGTCCTGACAGCACAGCACTCATCTCTTCAGAAGTTTAGTCGGCGGTTACGTGGGCGTACCATTCGGTAGTTTCCTGACCGGGCTCGGGCAGCACTTCGCCGCCTTCCATCGCCCAGGACGCCGGGGTCTCGCCGATGCGTCCGCTTATATCGTCGCGGGAAACGCCGGTGTGGGTTGCGAAGGAGTCCAGCAGGGCGTTCAGCAACTGGTCTTTGACCTCCTGGGGGCGGCTGGCGCGATTGATGGCGTCGAGGTAGAAGCGGGTGGTGTAGGCCGACTCACCCTCGGGCTGCTCGTCGAAGTAGACGTGGACGAAGTGGCGAGGGGCGAGAGTCGAACCGCAATGGATGTCGGTAACGTCCACAGCGATCTTCTCGCGCTGTTCGAAGGGGACGGAGCCCGTGGGGACTTTAAACCGATAGATAGGCATCGCTTCTCTCCTGTTTCGTGGCTTCGACGATTTATTCCTGGTAGTTGCGATAACTGAAGTCTGCGGCCCCGACCACAAGTTCAGCGGTAGTCTGTCCGGTGACTTCCATCCACATATCCTGGACGGCCTGCATGAACTCGATTCGCTTCTCTTGGGAGAAGCCATCGGGTATCCGGCTCCTGACCGACGATGAGGTCGAGATCTCACCACCGCGGAAACCGAACCCGTGGGGGATTACCTCGTAGTTCACTGTAATATCATCGGGGGCCTCGCCAAGAACTCCAGCGCCAATCTGGACCAGCCTGACGCTCAGTATCTCGCGCTGCTCGCCGGAAATTACCCCTTCCTGAATGGTGCAGTTGAATATTATCACCGCTCACCCTTGATCCGTGGTATGCGCTCTACAAATTACAGCACGCCGTTTGTTATTGCAACGGGCGCTGGACCCAGGGCAATCGCGTCTTGATTTCAGCAGGTTGGGTCGGAGGAGCGGAGATCGCCGGTTTGCGGGGGCCGAGTTTTCGTTTTTCCGCTCATTTCCGCTCATTTTCCGCCATTGGGAGGAGCGGAGATTGCCGGTTTGCAGGAGCCGAGTTTTCGTTTTTCCGGTCATTCCCGGTCATTTCCCGCCATTGGGAGGAGCGGAGATTGCCGGTTTGCGGGGGCTGAGTTTTCGTTTTCCCTCTCATTTCCGCTCATTCTCCGCCATTCCGGCAATTCCGGGCTGGCCGCTGGTTCAAGGCAGACCCGCCGGGATTTCAGGCGGGTTGTGTATGCCATCCGTTATAGACATAGCACTAATGTTAGAGAGGGGGCACCAGGCTTGGCAAGGGGCGAATGACACCTCTTTTTCGTCCAAATGCGATTGCCCTGGCGCTGGACCTGCCAGCCGGTCAGGCTCACCCGGTCCGCAGAATGCCCTTGAGCCCCTCGGGCATGGCCCGGTCGGCGGAGCCGGTCCAGATTGCCAGCACACCAAGGGTGAGCACATAGGGCAGCATATCCAGCAGGAAGGGCGACACCGGGGCGCCCAGGGCTTGCAGTTGCAGTTGCAGCCCGACGGCCCCACCGAAGAGGAACGCCCCCAGCATCCCTCGGATGGGCGACCATAGCCCGAAGATTACCAGCGCCACCGCTATAAACCCCCGTCCGGCGGTCATACCCTCCGACCAAGTATGGGTCAGCCCGATGGATAACTGCGCGCCGCCCAATCCGGCCAGCGCGCCGCCCAGCACGATGGCGGTCACTTGCAGGAGCGCGGGGTTGCGGCCGGCGGCGAAGGCCACCGCCGCATTCTCGCCGACGGCCCTCAGGCTCAGCCCCCAACGAGTGTATTGCAGCACGAACCAGATGAGCGGGCCGAGTCCATAGGCCGCGTAGGCCAATATGTCCTGCCGGAACATTGCCTCGCCCAGGACCGGAATCTCGGCCAGTCCTGGGATGGCGATGGGGTTGAGCCCCTGAATGATGGCGTCCACGTAGTCCCGGCCCACGTAGGCAGTGACTCCCCCCGCGAACAGGGTGAGGGCCAGGCCGGTAGCCAACTGATTGGTGTCGCGATAGATGACCAGGTAGGCGTGAATCGAAGCGGCCAGGCCACCGGCGGCCATTCCCGCCAGAACGCCGATCCCCGCCGAGCCTGATTCCGCCGTTGCCAGGAAACCGAAGCAGGCCCCCATCAGCAGGCATCCCTCCATGCCCAGGTTGATGCGTCCCGCTCGCTCGGTTATCAGCTCTCCATAGACTGCATACAGCACGGAGATGCCGGGGCCCACCGCGCCGGTCAGCGCGCCGCTGATCACCAGCCAGAAGGTGCTCACAGCGCCCTCCGCTCCACGCGCCGGAGGCCCAGGACGAAGAACAGGGCCAGCCCAATCAGCACCAGCCCAGCCGCCGATGGCAGCCCGGCGGTTAATTGCAACACGTCGCCGGCCACCAGGAACACAGCAATCAGAAAGCAGGCGCCGACAATGACGATGGGGTTATGCCCGGCCAGCCAACTCGCCAGCAGACCCAGGTAGCCCAGATTGTCGGAGATGCCGGGGCGGAGATCGTGGTGAATGCCGGAAACCTCCACCATTCCCGCCAGCCCGGCCAGCCCTCCCCCAGCAATCATGGCAGCTATGACATACTTGTCCACCGCGATGCCTCGCCGCCGGGCGGCTTCCGGGTTGCCGCCCACGGCCCGCATTTTGAAGCCCCATATAGTGCGGTTGAGGATTACATAAGTGACAATGAGTGCGATTGCCGGGGCCAGAAAGCCCCAGTGAAACCGCGTCCCGGCGATGGCAGGGAAGATGGACGCAACGTCAAAGGGTGTGGTGTAGGGGTAGCCCAGGCCCTCCGGGTTCTTCCACGGGCCGAATACGAACAAGTTGACCAGCAGGATTGCGACATAGTTGGAGAGAAGCGTCGAAATGACTTCGTTCACGCCACGCCAGCGTCTCAGCAGGGCCGCCAGCGCAGCCCACAGCCCGCCGCCGATACCCCCGGCGACCGCCATGGCCGGCAGCATAAGCCAGACTTGCCCGGCGGGGAAGAACAGAGCGACCCCGGTGGCCGTCAGCGCCCCGAGGTACAATTGCCCCTCCCCGCCCACGTTGACCAGCCCGACGCGGGTGGGTATAGCGGTGGCCAAGGCGGTCAGAACCAGCGGTATCATGGTCACCCCGACCTCGCTTAGGCCGAAGGAACTGCCGATGACGCCATACCACGCTTCCAGAAGGGCATCCACCGGGTCCCGTCCGGACGCCAGCAGAAAGAGGGCAAAGACAGCCAGAGCCAGCACCAGGCCCAGCGCAGGACGGGGAGCCGGCTGGCTCGCCAGCGCAACCCACATTTGCCGGAAAGACAACGTTTCAGGAAAGAACTGCCGCCGGAGACTCATTGGGTTCCCGCAGCCGCGGCGTGTCCGGTCATCCGCAGGCCAATCTCCCGCACCGACGCTTCCCCTGACGTAAAGTGACCGGCCACCCGGCCTCGGTACATGACCAGCAGGCGGTCGCTGAGGGCCAGCAACTCATCCAGGTCCTCCGATACCAGCACCGTGGCGGCCCCGGCGTCGCGCTGCTCCAGCAACAGGCGGCGGGTGGCCTCCACGCTCAGGACATCCAAGCCGCGTGTCGGATAGTAGGCCAGCAACACCAGCGCGGCCTGCCGCAGTTCCCCGGCCAGCAGCACCCGCTGAACATTGCCCCCGGAGAGCCATTTCACCCGCGCGTCTGAAGCTGCCAGGGGCAACGGGAATCCGGTGCGGATCGCGTCCGCGCCGCCAGTGACGCTGCCCCGATCCAGCCAGAATCCGGTCTGCCCGCCCCTGCCCAGCCCGGCGAGCAGCAGGTTTTCGTCCACCCGCATTTCCGGCACCATAGCGTCTGCCAGAGGGTCTTCGGGGATGACCGCCACGCCTCGCTTCAAGGCTTCGGACGGGGTATGCCCAGCCAAAGGCCGCCCAAACAGCAGGATGCCGCCGCTCCGCACCGGCACCAGGCCCAGCAGCGCCTCCCCCAAGTCCCGCTGTCCATTGCCCGCCACCCCGGCGACGCCCAGGATTTCGCCCCGGCGGACGCTGAAGCTGACGGAGTTCAGCCCGCTCTGCATCCCGCCGCCTGGGGAGATGCGGCCTGTGCTGACCTCTCGGAATTCCAGCGCTGTCTCGCCGATTTCCCGAGCATGTCCCCCGGCGTGAGGCGGCTCGGCGGCGGCGGCGCCGACCATTGCCGCGACCAAGCTCTCGGCGTCAAAGTCGCTGCGCGGAGCGTTGACTTCCAACCGGCCACGACGCAGCACAGAGACTTTGTCGGCCACTGCCAGGGCTTCCCGCACTTTATGAGTGATGAACAGGATGGAATATCCGTTTTCTTTCAGTGCGGCAAACACTCGAAACAGGTTGTCAACCTCATGGGGCGCAAGCACGCTGGTCGGCTCATCGAGTATCAGGAGCCGGGCCTCGGCCAGCAGCAGCTTGATCAGCTCAACCCGCTGTCGCTCTCCCAAGGAAAGGTCGTCAACTCGGCGATTGGGATCAATCTCCAGCCCGTACTCACCGGAGAACTGCTCGATGCGCCGCACCAGTTGCCGCCGGCGCAGCAGCCGGCCCTGTCCCGGAAGAAACAGCGCCACGTTCTCAACGACCGACAGCGCCGGAATCAGCGAAAAGTCCTGAAAGACCATGCCGATGCCCAAGCGCCTCCCTGACGCGGGGGAACCGAGGCGCACCGCCTGACCATCAACGAGGATAGACCCGGCGTCAGGGACGTGGTATCCGTAGATGACCTTCATCAGGGTGCTTTTGCCGGAGCCGTTTTCACCCAGAACGGCGTGGACTTCGCCCCGCTGAACCATCAGGTCAATGCCGTCGTTGGCAACAACGCCGGGAAACGACTTGGTGATGCCGCGCAGTTCCAGCAGGGGCGGGCCACCGCCCTCCAAGTTGCTTTGGTTGATGCCGGCTGTCATTTTCGGTCCAGCCTGTTGAAGCCCTCATATAGCGCAGGCCAAGGGAAAATTGTAGGGGCGCACAGTCGTGCGCCCCTACGCTGGTGGGGGTTATGGACGAAGCGACAGGCAGTGGCCCCGGCCAACTCCGGCTACCCTGCCGCTATGGCTCGAACTTCGAGGGCCTTTTCGGGCAGTGGGTGGCTGCTCCAAGTCGCGCCGTCGTCGGAAGTGCGGAACACCTGGCCGTCGCGGGCGGCGCAGGCGATGTTGGACGGAGCGCGGGGATCCACCGACACCGACATCATGGTGGAGTTGGCGGTGATGCCCCGGTCTACGCGCTCGAAGGTCTTGAACAGGTCGCGGCTGCGATACAGCGCGCCCGTCCGGCTGCGGGCCGCCGCTCCGATGGAAACGTAGAGCATATTGGGGTCGTGGGGCGCAGCCTTCAGGTCGCGGGTGTAGGTGACCTCCGAGAACTGCCCGAAATCCACCGGAAGCCACTCGGCCCCCCGGTCGGGGCCGATGAACGGGCCCTGCCGGGTGGTGATGAACACCACATGGGGCAGCGCGGCGGCGCACTGGATGCCATGCAGGTCCAGCGTGTCCTCGCTGGGGGCCAGGCTGCCGGTGATTTCCTCCCATGTGTCGCCGCCGTCGGAGCTGCGAATCACGCCGGCAACTTCCAGTGCTGCGTACATCTCATCGGGGAAGTTGGGGTCGGCGGCCAGGGCGATGACGCGGGTGGGGAAGGACATCGAGACTTCGTTGGAGCCCATGTTGACCGCGTTCAGCCGACTCCACGACTCACCGCTGTTGGTGCTGCGGAAGATCTCGCCAGGGGCCGTGCCGAGGTACATCACCGTCGGGTCGCCGGGGCGGAACATGAAGCTCCACACCGGAGGCGCCACCCGCGGGTAATCCATCCGCTCCCAGGAATCGCCCCGGTTGAGGCTGCGGTATGGACCTTCTTGCGTACCGGCGAAGACTACTTCGGGGTTGTCCGGGTGGATGGCGATGCCGCAGATGGACGGGGATCCGGGCAGGCCGTTGGTAAGTTCTTCCCACTGCTCGCCCTCAGAGGCGAGCCGGTAGAGTCCGCTGGTCTCCGCTCCGGCAAAAATGTGAGTCATATCCGTTCTCTCCCGCGTATACGATTCGGGTGGCGTGCTGGGGTAGTCAGTTGTACGGCGCGATCTCCTCCAGCTCAAAGCGGTAGTCTTCAATGACCGGGTTGGACAGCAGGTCCCGGCACATCCCGTCCACCGCCCTCTGGGCAGCTTCCGCCGCCAATCCGCTTATGCGGAGCTCCAGGTACTTGCCGATGCGAGCGTCCTCTGCGGATTCATGCCCCATGCGCCGCAGGGCAGCCAACACCGTCTGCCCGGCAGGGTCGCTGACTGCCGGCTTCAGCGTAACGTATATTCTTGCCAGGTAAGTCATACCGCTTCAGTCGCTCGCTAGTTCTTGCTACACCATTGTTCAGAATTAGCGCCTTCCAAAGCAACAATAGCTGCCATAACATGCACTATTATCTGGTCAGAAACGGCGTAGTTAACGGCGGCCTCGTTAATGTCCCATCCAGAATCCGCCAGAGCGTTGCACGCCCGACGGATTTCATCGGAAGTGGGTTCACGTCCGATGGTCCTGGCCGCTGTGTCCTTTACTGAAGGCCCACAAGCAATCGCCGAGAAAAACGTAAGCGTCAATACGAGAATTACCAATAGTATCGTCGGCTTCATTGTGGCACCTCAGAGGCGGTTCGAGATTGGGCAGAAGCTCTATACCTCAATTCTTCGAGTAGCCAGGGTCGAGCAGAGTTTGGAATTTCAATCGTTTCGTTTATGGTGAGAATGCTGCACCGTACTTTCAAAACATGTCTTCAGCAATCGGCACAACCTAGCCGCCGGGCATACTGGTCTGTGCGACACTACAGTATATATAGCCTTCCGGCCCGAGCCTGCCGACGTAGTTCTCGAAGAACCGCTGGATGCGCTCCGGGTCGACGCCATCCATCACGTCCACCACGCCCCAGGCGGACAATGCCACCTGCCCTTCGCTGATTTCGTCGTATGGGCGGACCACCGTCAAGTGGTTACGCCAGCCCTCCTCGAGGTTGTTGTAAACGTCCTCCAGGGCGTCAACGTCGGCTTGATTGGGCAGATTGTAGCTTACCACGATGTTCGAATGCTCCAGGTTGTGGACAATCCGCTCGTCCGGCACGGGGTCGGTGAAGAACCCACAGCGCTGGGGGACGCTCCAGTGGTCGCCGGAGGAGGGCGGCGCGGAGTTATAGTCCACGAAGTCGTCATCATCGTCGCGGTTCAAGTCGACGTGGTCCTTGGTGCGCATGATGTCCTGCTTCTCGCCCACGCCGTCCACGTAGGCCTCGGCGGTGCCGTAAGTGATCTCGCCCGGGCCTCCAATGCTCTGAAGAAGTGGAACCGCAGCAAAACTGCCGATTACCAGCACGGCGATGATTATCGAGCCGACCAGGATCAGCTTGTTGGTGCCGCCCTTGGAGGCCCGCGGTATTTCGAGATTTCGAGGCCGACGATTGCGGCGGTGTCTTGATTCGGGCAATGGGCATCTCCGTTGCGTGGTTACCGATGGTGGATACCAGAGTTATAGATTCTCCCCGGTCAGCCTGACGTATGCCTCACGGTAGCGTTCGGTGGTGCGCGCCGCAACTTCATCGGGCAGTTCCGGGGCTGGCGGCTCGTGGTCCCATCCTTGGGCGTCCAGCCAGTCGCGGACGAACTGCTTGTCGAAATTGGGCTGGGAACGTCCGGGGCTGTATCCATCGGCGTCCCAGAAGCGGCTGGAGTCCGGGGTCAGCAACTCGTCTATCAGAATCAACTCGCCGTCCAGGACCCCGAACTCCATCTTGGTGTCGGCCAGGATGATGCCCCGCTCCCGGGCGTAGTCGTGAGCAAAGCCGTAGACGGCCTTGCTGGTTGCTTCCAGCTTGGCCGCCATGTCTGCGCCCACCATGTCCACCACCTGCTGGTGCGACATATTCTCGTCGTGGCCCTCTTCCGCCTTGGTGGTGGGAGTGAACAGCGGTTCGGGGAAGGGCTGGCCTTCCACCAGTCCCGTCGGCATCTCCATCCCGGATACCGTTCCCTGGCAGCGGTACTCGCCCCAGGCCGAGCCGGTGATGTAGCCGCGAACGATGCACTCTACGTCGATTCGCTCAGCTCGCTTGACGACCATCGCCTGCCGGGCGACCTCAGCGGGGACTCCCTCACCCCAATCCTCTCCCGGGGGGAGCGGGAGTTTGTCTAGGTATCCGCTCGCGTCGGGGGAGTCTGCCAAACAAATCAGATGGTTGGGGACAATGTGGGCGGTCCTGGCGAACCAGAAAGAAGAGATGTGGTTCAGCACGAGGCCCTTATCGGGGATGCCGTTGGGCAGCACCACGTCGAAGGCGGAAATACGGTCTGTGGCCACCATCAGCAGCCGGCCTCCGCCCAGGTCGTAGGTATCGCGCACTTTGCCCCGGTGCATCCGTCCGGGCAGGGGTGTCTCGATGATCATTCCGAGTCCTCATGCAGAGAAATTGCGTATGTCTTCATATCGTGAGCTTTTCGAACCACAGGATTCACCCGCACCCCGACCCTCTCCCTCAACGGAGAGGGAATTTCTCGCAGCCTCTATACAGCGGTGCCCACCAAGGCGGGCAACAGGCCCAACCGACGAAAGGTATCGTCAACGTAGCGGGTGTAATAGCCGTAATCGAAGATGCTCTCCAGTTCCGCCGGTGACAGATACGCTGCGACCGATGGATCGGACTTGAGCAGTTCGCGAAAGTCGCCTCCCTCATCCCAGCAGCGGGCCGCGTTGGTCTGGACGATCTTGTAGGCATCCTCACGGGAGAGGCCCTTGTCCACCAGTTCCAGCAACGCCCTCTGGCTAAAGACCAGGCCCCTGCTGCTCTCTATGTTGGCGTACATCCGCTCCGGGAACACCCTCAGGCCCTCGATGATACGGGTGAAGATGCTAAGGATGTAGTCCAAAGCCAGGCAGGAGTCGGGCAGGATGATACGCTCCGCCGATGAGTGGCTGATGTCCCGCTCGCCCCAGAGGGCCACGTTTTCCAGTGCGGTGACCGAGTTGCCTCGAATGAGACGGGCCAGCCCGCAGATGCGCTCGGCGAGCTCCGGGTTGCGCTTGTGGGGCATGGAAGACGAGCCGGTCTGCCCGTGGCCGAAGGGTTCTTCAAGTTCGTGGATCTCGGTGCGTTGCAACGACCGGATCTCAGTGGCGAACTTTTCCAGCGATGCCGCAATGAGCGCCAGCGTTGTGACGAAGTGAGCGTAACGATCCCGCTGGATGACCTGGTTGGAGATCCCGGCCACCTTCAGGCCCAATTGTCGGCACACGCGCTCCTCCACAGAGGGCGGCACGGTGGCGTGGGTGCCGACGGCGCCGGAAATTTTGCCGACACGCACCGTCTCCTGGGCCGCCACCAGCCGCTCCCGCTGGCGGGTCATTTCGTCCCACCACAGGGCCAGCTTGAGGCCCAGCGTCATCGGCTCGGCGTGCACGCCGTGGGTGCGCCCCATCATCAGCGTGTCCTTGTGGCGCAGCGACTGCTCCGCAAGGGCGGCGATGGCCCGGTCCAATTCGTCCAGCAGCAGCCCTCCGGCCTCGACCAGTTGCAGGTCCAGGCCGGTGTCCAGCATATCGCTGGAGGTCAGGCCCAAGTGCAGCCATCGCCCCTCCGGCCCCATTGAGCCGGTGATGGAGGATATGAAGGCGGTCACGTCGTGGCGGGTGGTCTGGAAAATTTCGTCCATCCGCTGCGGGTCGTACTTGGCGGCGCTGAGCCGGGCCATGTCCTCGGCAGGGATAACGCCCTCTTCGCACCAGGCTTCGCAGACGGCCAACTGTACAGCAAGCCACTTTTCGTATTTGTTTTCGTCGGACCAGACCCGCTTCATGGCGGGCCGGGAGTATCGGTCAATCACAGTCAGGTCCCCATTTGCTGAGGTGGCGGCGTCAGTCGGAAGCCGCGCCGTTCAGATGGAGTTCGCGCACCGTCAACAGGATGGACTTGAAGTCCTGGAAGGGTTGGTATTCTATACCTTCTTCTTCGCAGTAACGGGCCAGCGTCCTGTGGGCGAACACCATGTCGGCCTGCCGGGACGCCTCTTGGTCTGAGGTGCCGTCACCGGCAAAAATGACATAGTAACCCTGCTGCTGGTACTGCTCCACAATAAGAGCCTTGGAGTTGCCCTGCCTTTCCCTGCCTGGGTAGGCGTGATTGTACTGATAGGAAATCCGCCCCTGATCGAAGCTGGTATCAACGGCGTAGATGGGAACTCCGCCGAAACCTTCCCGCTCAAGCAGGGCAGAGATATAAAAGTCCAAGCCCTGACTGACCACTGCCAAGGGAATGCCGTTGCTGCGGCAGAAGAAATGCAACTCTGTGAAGTAGGGACGCAGGGTTGCGTATTCCCTAACATAGTGCTGCATCGTGGAGCGATCGGCGCGGATGTTGCGGAAGGCAATCTCCTGGTATTCCTTCAGGTTAATCTCGCCGTTGCGAAACTGCTGGCGCACCTCGGTCCAGGTGGGGTCGCCGAAACGGTTAAGCAGCAACTCCGCCACGTTCTGCGCGGCGGCAGTGTCGTCAAAGTCGGTAAGGAAAGCGGGGGAAAGTTTACCGTTCGCGGAGTTCGCGCCGGTAGTCGTCATATGCTTGCCTGATTTCAGGGTGCTGAAGACCCAAGATTTGAGCGGCGAAGAAGGCGGCGTTACGCGCGCCCCAAGACCCGATGGCCATGCAGGCCACCGGGATACCCGGCGGCATTTGAGCCGTGGCCAGTAGAGCATCCATGCCCTTGAGTTCGCTGGAAGCCAGCGGAATTCCGATGACCGGCAAGGTGGACCATGCGGCGAGGGTGCCGCCCAAGGCAGCCGAACCGCCTGCGGCGGCGATAAGCACCTGTATGCCCCGCTCCCGCGCCTGCTGTGCGTATTCCGCCACCCGCTCCGGCGTCCGGTGCGCCGACATGACTCGGACTTCGTAGTCGATTCCCAATTGTTCCAGCGTCTTGACGGCCTCGTTCACAACCGCCTCATCAGACGCGCTTCCCATTATGACTCCTACCAGCGGCACGGCAGCCTCCGGATCAAGCCCTCGGTCATGGCTGATTTTCCTCCCCTTTCACTTCCAGATCTCAAAGCGTACTTCTCTTGCCGCCGCGCGGCGACGTCCAAACAGGGAACCATGATACCACCTGCGGCGGGGTCAATGGGATATTCCAACGCCTCAGCCGGATAAACTCACAGCTCCAATTGCTCCCGGAAAGCGCTGAGCAACGCCCGCTCCAGCGAGTCGCGGTCCTGGCGTATCTGAATTCCGTTGACCATCAGCGAAAGCCCCTCTTCGAGCATCACCAGTTCGACGACGACTTCCAGTTCCTCGCCTTCATCCCAAGCCAGCGCGGTGGTAATGACGTCGGCGGCGTCATCATCGTCCAACAGCTCTTCGTCTTCGCCGGTTTCCCACTCTACGGTGGTCTCAACCTGGCCCTGCCCGTCCAGCAGCACATCGTTCATTTCGGTGATGAGCGCGGTGATTTCGAGGGATTCCTGTCGGGCCAATAGTTGTTCCCTTTCGGCAGCGACCTGGCGATCAAAAGCCTCCAGCCGCTCCAGGCGGGTGGCGCGGGCCGAGGTCAGTTCCTGTTTGAGTTGCAACAGCGATTCTCGCCAAGGCATTCTTCCGCTCCGTGTGTCCGGTTACGCCGGTTCGGTCTGCTGCCGGCGGGACCGGGCCATGAGATAGGCGACTGTGTCGACCTCGATGAAGTCAGGCAGCCCCAACTGAAACCTCAACCTCCCCAGCGCTTCCAGCAGGTCCAGGTATCGGATGCCCATGGGCCCCCGCTTCATTGCTTCCGGGTAGGCCCCGATGCGCCGCAGCATCCGCTCGGCGTTGGCGTTCCAGACGCCGAACAGGGCCGGATCGCGCAGGCAGAGCAGCCAGGATACGAATTCCTTGCCGGCTCCGGCGAGCTTGTAGGCCCCGCCGGGCATCACAGACTCGTCGAAGCGACCTTCCAGCTTGATAGTATCATACAAAAGGAAATCGAGGCTGTCTCTCAATTCCTCTATCGGAATAGCGGAGAATGAAGAAACGTCCCGACCGCCGGAGGCCCGGTAGAGCCGCAGGGCCTGGTCCGGTTCGATGCCAGCCAAGGCGCCCTGCTCCAGCCAGCCGGAGAATTCGGCTACGCGGCTCCAGCGTCGCCTGCGATAGCCGTCCAAGGCTCCCGATTCCAGCGCCTGGCCGTAGAGGCGGCGCAAGTCAGCCGTGCTGAGTTGGGACGACAAGGCCGGCTCCCTCACGCTATCAGTCCGATGTCGGTGCGCCAATGAGCTCCCTGGTAGGCAATGCCGCCCAAGCGGGCATAGGCCCGCTCCCGAGCCTCGGCAATGGATCTGCCGCCGCCAACCACGGTGAGCACCCGTCCCCCTGCCGTCACCGGACGGCCGGTCGGCCCGGCTGTGACACCCGCGGTAAACATCAAGGAGTTATCAGTATCCCCGGTTTCGGCACCCAGGCCGGAAATCTCGAAGCCCGTGCTGTATTTGTCCGGGTAGCCGCCCGACGTCATTACCACGCCCACGTAGTCTCGATCGTCCCAGCACACGCTGACCCGGTCAAGGTTGCCTTCGGAGCAGGCAAGCATCAACTCCAGCGGGTCGGAAGCCAAGCGGGGCATCAGCGTTTGCGTTTCCGGGTCCCCAAAGCGGCAATTGAATTCCAGCACCTTGGGGCCGTCTGCCGTCAGCATCAGGCCGGCGTACAGCACCCCGCGATAGGGCGCCCCGCGAGCGGCCATGGCGCTGACTACCGGGCGCATGATCGTTCGCTCTACCTCGGCGCAGAGTTCCGGCTTCCAGAACTGCGGCGGGGAGTAGCTGCCCATGCCACCTGTGTTGGGGCCGCCGTCGCCGTCGTTCAGGCGCTTGTAATCACAGGCGGCCACCAAGGGGGAAATGTGCTCGCCGTCGCA
Source organism: Dehalococcoidia bacterium (assembly GCA_965226875.1). Taxonomy (GTDB): domain Bacteria; phylum Chloroflexota; class Dehalococcoidia; order Lucifugimonadales; family UBA3495; genus VXOI01. Next base: position 1,928,822 of record OZ245439.1, read on the forward strand.
GAAGGCGAATACGCTGACCTCCTGTCCCTCCAGGCGTTCCTCCAGGAGCACCGTCGCGCCGGCATCGCCGAATGCCCGCCCGGACATACAGGCTCGGACCGCCGCCGCCGCCTGTGCTTCGTCATCGCAGACCGTCACGCCCTTGCCGGCGGCCAGCCCGTTGGCCTTTACCACGCGGGGGCCGGGATTGCGGCGCAGGTAGTCCAGGGCGTGGGATTCTTCATTGAAGACCGCGAACTCCGGGCCGGGCGCGCCCGCCTCACGCATGACTTCGCGGGCAAAGCTCTTGCTGGATTCCAGCCGGGCGGCGGCGCAAGTGGGGCCGAATGCCGGGATGCCCATCTCCGCCAGGGCATCGGCCAAGCCATCGGCGAGCGGGGCCTCTGGGCCAACCACGACCAGGTCGGCGGACACCTCGCGGGCGTCGTCGGTCAGGGCCGCAACGCTGCCATCGCCCGCGTCCAGGTTGGTGGCGATGCAGCCCGTGCCATAGTTGCCGGGCGCCACCCACAGCCGGGTCAGCGACGGACTGCGGCTGATGCGCCAGGCCAGGGCGTGCTCGCGGGCGCCGTTCCCTATTACGAGGACGTTCACGGAATCGCCCTCACCCTAACCCTCCTACAGAGGAGGGGGAGGGAATTACATGGGGACTTCCCGGAGGATGAGGAATTTGCCCACGCCTCACCTACCGCACCTATAGGAAGGCGAGATGCCGCGCTCCCCACTTGACCTATTCCCATTCGATGGTTCCCGGCGGCTTGCTGGTGATGTCATATACGACCCGGTTGACGCCGGGGACTTCGTTGACGATGCGGTTGGAGATTCGCGCCAGGACTTCGTAGGGCAGGCGCACCCAGTCGGCGGTCATGGCGTCCTCGCTGGTGACGCACCGGATTGCGCAGACGTAGCCGTAGGTGCGAAAGTCGCCCTGCACTCCCACGGTGCGGCTGTCGCTCAGCACGGCGAAGCTCTGCCAGACGCGGTTGTACAGGTCGGCTGCTTTGATTTCGTCAATGACAATCCAGTCGCAACCCTGGAGCATATCGAGCTTTTCCTGCGTGACTTCCCCGATGACGCGGATGGCCAGGCCGGGGCCGGGGAAGGGTTGGCGGTACACCATGTCAGGAGGCAGGCCAAGCTCCAGCCCCACTTCCCGCACCTCGTCCTTGAACAGGTAGCGCAACGGCTCCACCAGTTGCAGTTTCATGTCTTCCGGCAGGCCGCCCACGTTGTGATGGGTCTTGATGCGGGCCGAGAGTCCCGACCCCGCCGGGGAATTGCCGGGCGCCTCGCTTTCGATCACGTCGGGATACAACGTGCCCTGCGCTAGAAACTCCGTCTCTCCGAGACCGGACGCAGCCTCCTCAAAGACCCGGATGAACTCTTCGCCGATGGTCTTGCGCTTGGTCTCCGGGTCGGTAACCCCCGCCAGGCGGGTTACGAAACGCTCAGAGGCGTCCACGTAGGTAAGGTTCAGGCCCATGCCGCGCTTGAAGGTGGCCTGCACTCGCTCCGCTTCTTCCAGCCGCAGCAGGCCATTGTTGACGAAGATGCAGACGAGCTGTTCGCCAATGGCCCGGTGCAGCAGTGCGGCGGTGACCGCTGAGTCCACCCCTCCCGACAGCGCGCAGATGACCCGCCCGTCGCCCACCTGCTCGCGGATGCGGGCGATGGCGTCGGCGGCCACGTTGCCGGGGGTCCAGGAGCTTTCGCAGCCACAGACTCGAAACAGGAAGTTTTCCAAGATGTCGCTGCCCATGGGCGTATGGTTGACTTCGGGGTGAAATTGCAGGCCGAACATATCCAGTCCGTTACTGATGGCGGCCACTGGCGAGTTTTCGGTGAAAGCCATCCCTGAAAAGCCCGGAGGCAGCGACTCCACGCGGTCACCGTGGCTCATCCACACCTGGAACGACGGCGGCAGGCCATGGAATAGCGCGGGATTGCCGCCCGGCTGCCCCCAGCCGGCGGAAGGGCCGTCCTGGTGTAGGACGGCATGGCCGAATTCCTGCTTTGTGCCCCGGGCGACGGCGCCTCCCAACTGGTGTACCAGGGCCTGCATCCCGTAGCAGATGCCCAGCACGGGCAGGCGGCGCTCAAAGACCCAGTCGGGAATGCGGGGTGCGCCCTCGTCGTAGACGCTTGCGGGACCGCCGGACAGGATAATGCCCTTGGGGTTTATCCGCTCCACCTTCTCCCACGGGTCGGAGGGATTGACGATTTCGGAGTAGACCTTCAGCTCCCGGATTCGGCGGGCGATGAGGTGGCTGTATTGGGAGCCGAAGTCGATGACGGCGACACCCTCGTTGATCTGGCGGCTGGAGCCGGGCGATTCGGCCTCGAGGCCGCTGGCGATTTCCAGATACGCCGACACCTCAAGGTCGTCGCTGGCGGCAACCCTTCGGCCTAGCGGCAGCTTGGAAGTAGACGTGGCGGACCTCCTTGAGCGGGGGGAATTTGCCTCAAACAGCATCAAGGGCACATTGCCCTGCCGCAGTAACAAACCTGTGAATTGGCAGCAATTATACTCAACCTTTGGGCCAGTGTACTATATGTTGTGCGGTCCAATTGCGCCGCCGCTTTAACTGGCTGCTCGCCGGCTTATTGACCGGCCTTTACCGGCGTGGTAGGTTTTGGCGCAAAGACACTCCACTGGCGAGAAGGTATGAGCGCACAGCAGACCCCCACGCAACCCGAACCGCCGCTGCCCTGGGAAACGACCATCGGGCGCGTCCTTGACCGCATTACCGAGGCCAACCGGGATAAGACCTTCGTGGAGGTTGGCGGGGCCTCGTATTCCTATGGCGACGTCCGCGATGGTGTGCTGCGGACGGCGTCGATGTTCCGGGAGATGGGTGTGCAGCACGGCGACCGGGTGTGCCTGTTCATGCCCAACTGCATCGAGTACCTGTACTGCTGGTTCGGGCTGTCGGAACTGGGGGCCATCACCGTTCCCATCAACACCGCCTACCGCCGCGACGAGACCGCCTACATCCTGAACAATGCCGAGGCCGTCGCGATGGTCACCGACCCATCGCTGGCCGACGTTGCCGGGGCCGCTGCCGACCTTGCCCCCAGCATCCGCCACCGCATACTGCGCGGCGATGAATCGGCGGGCGACGGCTGGACTGCCTTCCGGGAAGAGTTCGACCGCGCCGCCCCGCTATCTGACCGCTCCCAAGTGTCGCCAGACGATATTTCGATGCTGGTCTACACCTCCGGCACCACCGGCAACCCCAAGGGGGTGATGGTCACCCACCGGATGTACGCAGCAGCAGGGCAGGGATTCAAGTACTGGACGCAGGCCACGCCCGACGACCGCTTCTTCACCTGCCTGCCCTTCTATCACGCCAACATCCAGTATTACTCGACTATGGGCGCGCTGGCCGCCGGGGCCACGTTGGTCATCGTAGACCGCTTCAGCGCATCGCGGTTCTGGGGCCAAGTGCGCGAAGCCCGCGCCACGGTGGTCAACTTCATCGGCATGATGATGCCGGTTCTATCCAAGAACCCCGAATCGCCCGACGATGCCGACAACACAGTGAGGCTGTTCTACGGCTCCCCTTCCTTCTCGCCGGAGTTTCTGGCCGAGTTCCAAGAGCGTTTCGCCACCGACATTATTGTCGGGTTCGGCATGACCGAGACCTGCTACGGCACCATCGAGACCATCCGCGAGGATAGGCGTCCGGGATCGTCGGGCCGCCCGCGCCGGCATCCCGACCCGCGCTTCGAGAACACCGCGCGCATCGCCGACGCCGAGACCGGCCAGCACGTCGGCCCCAACACAGTCGGTGAAATCACGATCAATAACCCTGCGGTGATGCCGGGCTACTGGCGCAACGACGAGCAGAACAGAGAGACACTGCGTAACGGCTGGCTCTACACCGGCGATCTTGGCTGGCTGGACGATGACGGGTTCCTGTATTTCGTGGACCGCAAGAAAGACATAATTCGCCGCCGGGGGGAAAACATTTCCTCTCAGGAAGTTGAAAACGTCATCAAGGCCAATCCCAACGTCCTCGACTGCGCGGTGATCGCCGTGCCGTCCGAGCTGGGCGAGGACGAGGTGAAGGCCTACGTGACGCCCCGCCCCGGAGCAACGGTCAACCCTGAAGAAATCGTTTACTGGTGCGCTGAAAACCTGGCGTACTTCAAGGTGCCCCGCTACTGGGAAGTGCGCGACGAGCTGCCCCGCACCCCCAGCCTGCGCGTGCGCAAGGACGTGCTGCGCCGGGAACGAGAAGACCTCATCGAAGGCTGCTACGACCGGGAGGCCGCCGGCATACGCCTGCGCTAACGCATCCGATCTTCCGTCGGTAGACTCAGGATGAGCGGCGATGATGTCCCAATCCCCTCTCCCGGATGGAGGGTTCAGGGTACGGGCACATCCCCGACAACGGAGAGTTGGAAATGTCCGAACCGAGATACTGGCTGTTCAAGTCTGAGCCATCCGCCTATTCCTTCGACGACCTGGTCAACGAGCCGGACCGGACGGCGGAGTGGGATGGCGTTCGCAACTATCAAGCCCGAAATTTCATGCGCGACGATATGAAGGTGGGCGATAAGGTGCTGTTCTATCACAGCAGCTCCAAGCCCACGGCGGTGGTCGGCACCGCCCGCATCGTCCGCGAAGCCTATCCCGACGCCACCGCTTGGGACCCCAACGACAAACACTATGATCCCAAGAGCAGCCCCGGCGAAACGGTTTGGACAGTCGTCGAATTACAAGCGGGGGAACGCCTCCCGAACCCGGTAACTCTGGCCGATGTAAAGGCCAACCCCAAGCTGAAGGATATGCTGCTGATTCGCAAGGGCCAGCGTCTTTCCATCCAGCCGGTTGCCGAAGAGGAATACGACGAAATCGTGGCGATGGGGAACCGGGCCCGGTAAAATCCTGTTACTCTCGGCACGTCAGCATCCAGCGCCAACCAGATTCAGGGACGGACATTATGCCCAATAGCGACACCAGCGCAGCCTTCAGCTTTCACGACGCCACCAAACTCAGCTATATCAGCCTGGCGACCAAGCCGTCCCTCTACAAGTCTTACCCCGGACTGCCTATCGTAGCCCTTCCGCCGGAAATGCCATCCCAGGAAACCCCCACGCTGCCCGCAGTAAGCGGCGGGGTATCGCCATCGCAGGGGCCGCTGGACTTGGCATCGGTGGCCCAACTGCTGCATTACTCCGCAGGGCTTATCCGACGCAGCACACTCCGAACCGCTGGCGAAGTTCACTACCGGGCTGCGGCTTCGGCGGGGGCGCTGTATCCCATCGAACTCTATTTGGTGTGCGGCAACATCGAGGGGCTGGACGCCGGTGTTTACCATTACGCGCCCGCTACGAATTCGCTGTCGCTGCTGCGTTCCGGCGACTTCCGGGGGAATCTGGCCGCATCCGCAGGACACGGGGGCATCGCCAATGCACCGGCCACGATAGTTTGCAGTGGTGTGTTCTGGCGCAGTGCCTGGAAGTACCGGGAGCGGGGCTACCGCTACTGCTTCTGGGACAACGGCACGATTCTGGCCAACATGACCGCCACCGCCACCGCCCTTGGCCAGCCCGCGGAGGTGGTGGCGGGGTTCGTGGATTCAGAAGTTGACGCGATACTTGGACTGGACTCAGAAAAGGAGGCTACTATCTGTCTCATCCCCGTTGGCGACGGGGATGACGCCCCTCCCGCCGTCGGTCACCTCAGCCCCGTAGACGCCGGCGTTCTGGGCGTCGAGCGCCGCACCGAATACCCCGAAACCCGTGCCCTGCACAGCAACTCCTGCCTGGGCAACGCGGCAGAAGTGCTGGCATGGCGGGAGGGAGGATCCCCGGCCCCGAATCCTGCCAACGGCGCAGGGTGGCCGTCATCCGCGCCGCTGGGCGCCACCATCGCCCATCGCGGCTCGACCCGCCGCTTCGCCCGGGAGCCGATGCCCAAGGGCAGGCTGGAAGCCCTGCTGTCTGCGTCCACTGCTCAGATTAATGCCGACTTCGGCGGCGGGTTGATTGATACCTACCTGATTGTCAACGCGGCGGAAGGAATCGGCCCCGGCGCCTACTACTACTCGCCTGGAAATGGCGGCGGGCTGGAGCTGCTTCAAGAGGGGGAGTTCCGCGAGGAGGCCGGGCATCTCTGCTTCGAGCAGGCCCTGGGAGCCGACGCCAGCGCCGTCGCTTTCCTCATGGCCGACCTCAATGCCATCCTATCGCGGCTGGGCAACCGGGGCTACCGGGCGGCGCAGCTTGAGGCGGGCATCATCGGCGGGCGGATGTATCTGTGCAGCCACGCCATGGGACTGGGCGCAACGGGCATGACTTTCTTCGACGACGCCGTGACAGCCTTCTTCTCGCCTCACGCGACGGGAAAGAGCCTGATGTTCCTGGTGGGACTGGGAGTTACCCACTCGCGCAACCGGGTTCATCCCTTCCGCTCCCGAATCGGGATGCTCAAGGATTCGCTGGCCCGGGGCGCCGGTGGACAGAGCCAACCTGTCCCTGACTGGTTGTATGCGTAAATGAGGGTGCGCCCTCACTCCTGGCACTCTCCCGGAGGGCGAGGGAATAGTGATGCGTTACCCGATGGCCTTGCGGCGGATGTGTTGCAGGGCCATCTGCATATGCCACTCCATCGCGCCCAGCCCGACCACGCGGACGCCCAGGTCGAAGTAACGGCGGGCCGATTCGGCCATGGCGTCGAAGTCCGGCGAGTCCAGGCCCATGTTGTACATGATCGCCGCGCCGTGGCGCTCGCCGGTCTTCACGGCGTTCTCCAGCAACCGCATCACCTTGGGGTCGTCATACTTGAACGGGACGCCCAGAATCTTGGTGATGTCGCCGGCCGCAAGCCAGACCAAGCGAACGCCATCAATGGCGAGAATCTCGTCCAGATCGCGCAGGCCGCCTTCGCTTTCGACGGTTGGGACCACCAGCGTCCCCTCGCGCGTCTTGGCGTTGAACTCCGGGAATTCCTCGGCGGTGGAAAATCGGCGCAGGTGGATGAGCCGGTGCCAGTCGTCGCGCAGGCCCATCAGCTCCTGCACCTCTTCTTTTGAGCTTACCGACACAGTGACGGCGGTGGCACCCAGCGCCAGGGCGCGGGCTGCGTCGGAGACGGTGCGACGGTCGGTGCCGGTGGCCCACGGGTACGCCTGCACCCGGATCAGCGGCGAAATGCCGGTGCCGCGCGCCGCCCGAATGAGATGGGCGATGTTGTCCCAGTCGTGGGCCGTGAACATCATGTCCGCCATGAAGGCGTCAATGCCGGCCACTCCGGCCACTTCCACCATGTTGGGATGGCTGAAAACGTAGGCGCACAGCGAAGGCAGCCTGTTGTCCAGATTATGCAGCAGCCGGTCGGTAGCGGGAGACGGAAACAGCACAGCTCACCTCATCGGGCCTTACGGCAAGAATGTTTGCGGGAATCGCTGGGCAAGTGTAGCCCAAAACGTCCACCCACTCAAAGTCAAACTCTGTTGCTAACATAACGGCGGCTCATGCAGTCGCACTCAATCTGATGCTTGACTGGAGGAAGCCTGTGCTTGATTTCAACCATTTCCGATGGATTAGCTTTGACTGCTACGGCACTTTGGTCGACTGGGAAACTGGCATTTCCCAGGCAGTGGCAAGAGTCCTGGAAAGCCGCGGGATACACAAGACCTCGCCCGAAATCCTGGGACTGTTCGCAGATGCGGAGCCAAAGGCGCAAACGTCGGGCGAATTCCTGGACTACCGCCGGGTGCTGCGTATGGTGATGGAAGCCATGGCGTCAGAAATCGGGCTGGAACTGTCCGGGGCCGAACCGGACTGCCTGGCCGACTCCCTGCCTCGCTGGCCGGTCTTCACGGATGCTACGGGCGCGCTGAAGGAGCTGAAAGCCTGCTACAAGCTGGCGATCATCTCCAACGTGGACGACGACCTGTTCAGGATGACAGCGGAGGTCTTGGGAGTCGAGTTTGACGCTGTGGTTACGTCGGAGCAAGTAGGGAGCTACAAGCCTGACCTGCGCAACTTCAACGCCGCCCTGGAACGGATGGGCGCTGAGAAGGAGAGGTGGCTGCACGTAGGGGAAAGCCTGTACCACGACATCGGCCCCGCGAACCAGCTTGGCATCCAAAGCGTGTGGGTAAACAGAACCCATAGGGGAGGAGGAACGCGCCGAACCGACGCTGTGCCCTCCCTAGTGGTTCCCGATCTCGCTACTCTCGCCCGATTGGCCCGCCCGGCGTAATTCTTGCTCTCTGAACCGGGCACGCAATAGAAGGTAGCACGGCGGACTCCAGCGATTCTTGGGCACGGAACCCCGCCGTCCACACCTGTACTATAATCGGGGCGCAGATTCAGGCCGCGCTGCCATTCGGCATCGTGGCGTCAGAGGTGGATGATGGAAACCATAGGATTTATCGGACTGGGCAACATGGGTGGGGGCATGGCCGGGAACATTCAGAAAGCCGGCTACCCCATGGTGGTATTCGACGTGCGGGAGGAGGCCACCCGTCCCTTCCTGGAAGCCGGGGCGCGACTGGGCAACTCGCCCGCGGATGTGGCAAGCCGCTGCGACGTGACGCTGACCTCCCTCCCCGGCCCGCGCGAGGTGGAGTCGGTGGCCATGGGGCCCGAGGGCATTTTGGAAGGCATCAAGCCCGGCTCCGTATACATAGACCTGTCCACCAGCCGGCCTACGCTGATCCGGGAGTTGGAGGTCAAGTTCCGGGCCAAGGGCATCCATGTGCTGGACGCGCCCGTCAGCGGCGGCAAGACAGGCGCGCAGACCCGCAACCTGGCGGTGATGGTCGGCGGCGAGAGGGAGATTTTCGACCGGGTAAAGCCCGTGCTGGACGCCTTCGGAGACAAGGTGTTCTACGCCGGAGAGGTCGGCGCCGGTTCGGTGGCCAAGCTGGTGCATAACATGATCGGACATGGTGTCCGGCAAGCCATCGCCGAAGGGCTGACCCTGGGCGTCAAGGCCGGAGTGGACCCGGAGCCGCTGTGGGAGTGCATCCGGCGCGGTTCGCTGGGCCGCATGAACATCCTGCACGAGGGCGTGGCCCGGACCCTGTTCCGGGGCGAGTTCGAGCCGCCCAGCTTCGCGCTGGAACTGGCCCGCAAGGATATTGGCCTGGCAACCGACCTGGGCCGCGAGTTCAACGTGCCGATGCCGGTAGCCAACCTGGCCGAGCAGATCGCGATCGAGGCCATGAACCGCGGCTGGGGCGGTATGGACAGCTCGGTCACCTTCCGCTTGCAGGAGGAGGTCTCCGGCGTGGAAGTGCGCGCGCCCCACGTCGACCCCGCCAGGGCGGCTCGCTTCATCACCACCCACCCGGACGCGGAGTAGCCAGCTCCGGCGTCAAGGGCCTGCCAGTAAAAATTCCCTCTCCCTTTCGGAGAAGGTCAGGGTGAGGGCGTCCCCCGTGGCTCAAACGCCCTCACTCTCAGGGGGATGGTCATAGCGCTACCGCAGGTGCTCCAGCATCGCCAGCGGGGTAGTGGCCAGCAGGCCGGCGTCCACCGGCATTACGATGCCGGAGACCCAGCGGGATTCGTCGCTGGCCAGGAACACCGCCGCCCAGGCGATGTCCCATGCGTCGCCCTCGGTGCCCAACGGCCCGGCGCGACGGCGCAGGTCGCGGGTTTCGTCGGGCATCGTTCCGGCCACCATCGGGGTGTAGATGTGGCCGGGCGCGATGCAGTTGACACGGATGTTTTCGCGTCCGTGGGTCACTGCCATCGCTGCCGTCAGACCGATGATGCCGGACTTGGACGCAGCATAAGGCACCGCCGCCCCGGTGCTGCCGGCACGCAGACCAGCGACTGAGGAGATGTTGATGATGGAGCCGCCCCCGCCCTCGGCCATGCGTGGGATGGCGTGCTTGCTGGTCAGCACCATCGACTTCAGATTGACATTGAGAACCCGGTCCCAGTGGTCTTCGTCCACGTCCACCACGCTGCCCTGGCCAAGTATACCGACGTTGTTGAACAGGATGTGCAGCCCGCCGTAACGCTCAACTGCGGCCTCGGCCATGGCGCGGCAGTCCTCAGAGCTGGTGACGTCGCCCTCGAAGACCGAAGCCTCGCCGCCCTCCTCACTTATGGCCGCCAGCGTTTCTTCCGCCTGCCGGGCCGAGAGGTCAACCAGCAGTACCCTGGCGCCCTCGCGGGCGAATAGCGTGGCGGTGGCCTTGCCGGTGCCGACGCCAGGCCCGCTGGAGCCAGCCCCGGTTACGATGGCGACCTTTCCCTCAAGTCTGAATCGCGGTCGTTGCATTGTCCCTCCCCTGAACCTGTGGAATAGTGCGGTTTCATGGCGGCGTAATCCGGCGAACGGTCGGCAAAAAAGCGCCGCGCCGTCTGTGCGTATGAGCAGGCGGCGCGGCCCTGAAGGTTACTATCCCGGGAAAAGTTAGCTAGAGAGCCTGGCCCGGCCGTTCTCCGGGGTGTGGATCAACTCGGCATCCGACTCTTCCAGGTGGCCGTAGGCCAAGCGGAGAGCAACGTCTCCAGAGGTGTTCCAGAGCTGCCGCAGGTCGTCATCAATCAGCTCGATAACGGAGGGCCGGACGCCGGAATTCTGCCCGATGTCCGGGTAGAGCTTCCAGGATTCCTTCCTGACCGCCTCCATGCGGGCGCCCCGGTCGCCGTTCTCGCCCCGGCGCTCCTCAAAGTGCCAGGAGTACCACGCGTTGACCATGTCGCGGAAGATAGCCAGGTCGGAAAGGGATGCGCCGACGGTGGCCATCTGCACCTCGAAGCGGTGGTTGCTGCTGGGGTGTCCCTCGACGGCGGCAAACTTGCGACCGCCACCCAATCCGCGCATCACCGAGTCGTGCAGGGAGGAAGATGTGATTCCCACCCCTGAGGCGGAGTCCACATGGCCCAGCCGGAACTCACCGACCCGCCACATCTTTTCCTCCATCGCCGCCGCGCCCATTCGCATTTCCACGAGCAACTCGCCCAGCTCTTCGCCGGACCGGGTGCCGTTGGAGATGAGCGACAGGAAGCCGTCGTCGATGGCCACGGTATCCTTGATTTTGACGGCCGTAGCCTCCGCAAGCAGGTTCTCCAGCTCCATGATGTCCACCCGGTCGGAACCGTAGACCGGTTTGCCACCCAGGGACTGATGCACCTGTTGGCAGATCTCCATCAGCTCCATGTTGCTGAGCTGGAAGCGGTTCAGAATCCGCGTGGCAATCTCCTGCGCCTGGACTCCCGTGACCAAGTTCTTGACCGTGGGGTCGTCGTTGTCAAAGGTCCAGTATTCAGGATCGGTAACCTCGCGGAAGAGGCGCCCGCCGCCCACCGACTCCCGGCGCAGTTGGTTGACCGTATCCGTCCAGGAGGCGGAGTAATCGCCAATCTCCTCCAAGAGACAGGCAATGACTTCACCAACGCGGTTAAGGCACAACGTTTCCAGCCACTCGTCGGATTCCATCTGCCATCTCATCAAGCGCTTGCGGCGATCGTTGTGGCTGACATCAAGTTCGCTGTGGGCAGGCTCGGAGACCACCGGCATATCCCGCTGCACGGCCCGGTCGGCCATTGAGGCCCAGCGCCGAACTGGCGGGTCCTGGCCGGGTGCCATGATGAGGTTTTGCAGGAACATGGCCTGCAAGCGGAAGGATATTCCCTGTTGCAGTTCGTTCCTTTTCACGTCTGCCAAGGTACTGGCTCGGGCCAGTTCCGTGCGCACGTCGCTGTTGGCCTCCACGGCCATACGATCGCTGATGTTGCCTTCCGGGCGCAGGCGCTCGAAGATGGATCTCAGCGCTCGCTCCACGTCTGCCAGGGTGTCATGAAAGGCACCCAGCATTTGGTTGTATGCCTCCCTAGCGCCACCCGAGCCTCCAGGGCGGCCCGACTGTATGAAAGCCAACGGGTCTATCGGCGACGGGAGGACGCTGCTCATTTGACTGAATGACGGACGATTCCTACGAATCTTAAGTCGTGGCATCTTTCCTCCCTCCTACAGCCTGCTGCGCCACTGGCCTTGCAGGTACTGCTTGGCCGTTTGTGTGAAGAACCCGTCGAGGAGCCCAATCTCGCGGGAGCTTATGGAACCGAATCTCGCGTCTTCCTGGCTGTTGGCCTCGCGCATGGTCTCGTGGAAGCGGGCCCACCAGTCCTGACCGGTTCCCCAAGCGTCGGCCACCAGATCCTCCAGTACCCTGGCGACGTGGTTCTGCTGCACCGGCAAGGAATCCTTGGGCGAGCGATGCAACAAACATACGTCGAAATGGGGGCCGATGGACTCAATTCGTTTATCTGGATAGACCGTAATGGTGAATGTGTCACTGCCCGTATGTTCGCCGCGCCCCACCTGCACACCGGTTATGGAGCGCAGGAATTGAAGAATCGCGTAGGCGTTGCGCAACTGCAATGGGTAGGTGGTCTCCGGGTCGCGGGACATACCCCGTTGCGGCAGCAGCAGATGCAGCACTACGCTGAAGTTGTAGGCCGTGCCCCTGACTTCGGAGAGGGCCGCCATCAGAACGGGCAGTGCGCCTACGGTACCGCCGCCCAGAAAGGCGACGATGTGGATGCGCAAGTAAGTTATACCCTCGTAGTAAGGGCAAATCTGCTCGATAGTGGAGTCGAGATGGCCCCGGATGTCGCTGTAATTGAAGCGTCCGGCCACCCCGGCGTTGGCCAGGGTACCCAACGCTCCTTCCCGCGACAGGCTCAGGAACTTGAGCTCGGGCACGCACTCCGTAATCCAAGGGCGCAAATCGCGCAGGTTGGAGAAATGAGGCAGAACCAAGGGGATGAAGCGGGCGCCGCGGGAAATTTCCCCGCGCGTGGCTTCCCGTGTATCCATGTAAAGGAACGCCAGGTTCTTGCGGTCTTCGAAACTCCAGCCTTCCGCATTCGACTCGAGTTTACGGACAATCTGGCAACTGGTGGAACCAAGCCCAATCACCATCGACGGGGAAACGATGCGATGCACGTTCTTGTTCGCGCTCAGCCGCAGCATTCCCGGATCATTTGTTGAAGTGACCATTGCGGCTCCTGCGGCGCCGGGTGCGCCCATTTATACAAGGTTTAGGATATGGGAAACAAATTGCTTTTGTCAAACAACATAACACGCCAATTTTGTTCATTTCTGATACCTGATGATACCGATATTTGCCGCCCGCCAGGAACAAATTAACCACGTACAAACATCAGGTCGACAGGTATGGGTATCCTTGCGCCTGATACCTAATGCCCCCGGAATACGTTAGTTCTGGGGTGAAACGGGTGGACAAAGCGACGCCGGTGGAGGAGCCGCCGCTGTCGAGGTCAAAGAGGCTAGAGGGAGCCGTCGATGTTGATATCCAGCAGGCCGGGCTTGCCGCTCTCGAACATCCGGCGGGCCGACGGACCAATCTGAGACGGATCGGTGATCTTCTCGCTGGCGACGCCAAGGCCCCGCGCCACTGCCGACAGGTCGAGGGGATTGGCGAAGTCCATTCCCTTGTACTCGCTGACCCGCTCATCGTCGTTGAGCATCCGCTTCAGGTATATGTCCATGTTGACCTTGAGGATGCGATAGGCGCGGTTGTTGCAGATGGCATAAACCACCGGAATGTTGAACGTGGCGGCCGTCCAGAGGGCCTGAACGGTGTACATCGAGGCACCGTCTCCCACCACGGCCAGCACTGGGCGGTCGGGCTTTGCCAGTTTCAACCCCAGCGCGCCCGGCATCGCCCAGCCCAGCGCGCCGCCCTGTATGCCGAAGAAAGTGCCGGGTTCGTCGAAACTGAACTCCTGCATCATGGCAGGGCGGGAGGTGACCGCCTCGTCGGCCACGATGGTGCCGGGAGGGGCGGCGGCAGCCAGTTCGTGCATCATGCGCTCGACGGCCATGGGATTGTTATCCCATCGCTGCCTTAGCCGTTGCTGGTAGTCTTCGCGGGCGCGCCGGCGGCGCTCACCCAGCTCGGCCATCCGCGTGGTGGCGGCTTCCTTGGCCGAGGCTGACATATCCTGGTCCAGGGCGTCGGCCAGTTCCGCCAGGCCCGTGGCCGGGTCGGAGAAGACACCGATCTCGGTGGGATAGGTCTTTTCCACCTCGCTGGTCGCGCTGTCCAGGTGCACCAGTTTCGTCGTGGGGTCCAGCAGCGGCACGTCCACATATAAGAAGGAAGAGAAGATGTTGGCGCCCACCGCCAGAGCCACGTCGGCGCCGGAAAGCAGGCGGCGGACGGCCGGGCTGCTGGTGTTGAGCATACCGCTCCACAGGGGGTGGCTGGTGGGGAAGTTGACCTCGGAGAAGGAGGCCGCGAACACCTTAGCCCCCAGGCGCTCGGCGACCTGTACCATCTGCTCCACGCCGCCCGATTGCGCTATGCGGTCGCCAATGATGATGACCGGGTTCTCGGCCTGGGCCAGTAGCTGCGAGGCCCGCTCCAGCGCGTCCCGGTCGGGGCGGATGCGGTGGTAGCCACGGCCCGAACCGATAATGTCCACATCGGCCTGCACGTCCATGGTGTCCCACGGGAAGGACAGGAATGTTGGGCCGGTGGGAGGCGTCTTGGCCTCGTTGAAGGCCCGCCGAACCGCCGCCGGAATATCCGCCGCGTGGTGGATCTCGTGGCTCCACTTGGTGTACTGGTGGGTCATCTGCACCAAGTCCCCCGACAGAGTGGGCTCGCTGAGCAGCATCCGGGTGTCGGAATTGCCTGCGGTCAGCACCACGGGCGTGCCGCCCCGGTAGGCGTTATAGAGGGCGCTGATGCCGTTGGCCAGCCCGCCGGCGATGTGGATGTTGGCGAAGGCGGGGCGGCCAGTGGCGCGGGCGTAGCCGTCGGCCATGCCCACCGCGGTCCCTTCCTGAAGGGCCTGTATGTACCTGATTTCGGGGAAGTCCTGAAGGGCGTCCATCATCGGCGTTTCGCTGGTGCCGGGGTTGCCGAAAATGTGGTCACAGCCCTCGGCAATCAGCATCCGCACCAAGGCTTCCTTGCCGGTCATCACGGTCATCGGGCCACTTCCTTCAATATAAGATTCCCCCTCATCGGGGAAAAGTGTCGGGTGAGAACGAAGGAGTCCCTCTCCCAGAGGGAGAGGGTCAGGGCGAGGGCGTCCCCAGTTAAAGGTAGGTCATCCATTCCAGCAAGTTGTCGTCGGGGTCGCGGGCGTAGAGGCTCAGGGAGGGCACCTTGCCAAATCCCCTTCCGCCCTTGCGCGGTGCCGGGCCAAGAATAACCTCGACGCCGGCGGCGCCCAACCATTCCTGGCATTCCTCGACCGTGCCTTCCCAGACGAAGCAAATGTCTGCGCAGCCGGGGACCGCCGACGGCCCCCGCAGGCCGGCGACATAGCCCTCTGGGTGGACGTTGATCTTGGAGTCGCCAATCTGAATGGAGAAGATGTTTGCCCTGCCGGCCCGCCATTCTTCCTCGTCGTTGATGGTGAATCCCAGCCGCTTGTAGAACTCAATCAGACGCTCGGCGTTGGCGGTGGGCATGGCGATATGGTCAATGGAAACGGTGGACATTGGGCATTCTCCCGGAGGCGGTCTTTCTACAGCAATCATATCTACCCATTCGGAGGCTGGCAAGCCGGGGGAGTCTTGACCGCTCAAACGGCTGCTTAATGGAAACTACAAGCGTTGTGGTTTGCGGATAGCTAGGAGAACCCGACAATATGGCAAATGATTGCGGAATCTGACCTTATATGCGCCGAGTGTCGGCATACCATTCAACTTGGCCGTCTGTGCCTATCCAAACTGCCCGAAGAAACGACCGGCGGCCTGTCCCGCACGATCAACGGCGGGCCTGCCTCTCATTACGCATCACGATAAGCCCGGTGCCAGTCGCTGGAGAACACGCCGCCCGGATCGTAGCGGTCTTTTAGGGCCAGAAATTCGCTGAACTGCGGATAGCACTGGGTTAGCTGCTGCGGAGTGGCGAATCGGTTGTAGGTCAGGAAATAGCTACCGCCCCGGTCGGCGGCAAGGTCTATCAGGCTCCGCAGGTCGTCGGCCACTTGCGCTATCCCCGATTCGGTGTGCCGGAAGTGCAGGTTGAACACGATGCAGGCGTAAGGCCGCCTTGCCCAGTTCAGGAAGGTCTCATCATCCTGGGCGATGAGCCGGATGGTGCCGTAGATTACGTTGGAGCCACGGCGCCTGAGTTCACCGGCGGCGGAGTCCATGAATCCGGCCAGTTCTGCCAGCGGCACGTAGAGTTCGGAAATCGTCTCGCTGCACTTATTGCCGCCGTACAGTCGCCGGTCAAGCTCCCGGTGGTAGCCGTCGATGTACATACTCAACTGGAAGGTGTCGCTGTCGTAGGTCTGCCCGTTGGTGCGCTGGTAGAATCCGGCGTATTCCTCAAAGGCGCGCGCCTTGTCCGTGTGAGACAGGTACAGCAGCCGCAGCCAGTCCTCCTCGGTCAGCAGGTAGCGGGGCGGCTCAGCCTTTTCGGCCCCGTCCTCCAGAACAGGCAGATAGCAGGAGAGCACGCCGCGCCGCAGGAAGCCGGGCGACGTTTCGTCGGTCATGTACTGGAAGTCACCGTAGGTGAACCCCTCGGCGATGCGCTGGGAGAATTTTGCCGCGAGGTCGTCGATTTCGGCAATCTCTAACGAAGCGGCGAAGGTAGTGGGCAGGCATTAGCCGCAGGGTGGCCGAGTAGATTGCGCCGAACAGTCCGTAGCCGCCGACGGCGAGGCCGAAAAGCTCCGGGTTCTCGGTGCGGCTGCAATGGCGCAGTACGCCCTCTGCATCCACCAGCTCCAGGGATTCCACGTCCTGGACGATGGGAGCGTAGGACAGGCCGCGTCCGTGGCCGTTGGCGGACAGGGCACCGCCGATGCTGAGGCGGTCGGCGCCCGTCTGTTTCTGCACGATGCTCCAGCGCTGCGGCAGGCCCTGCTGCATCTCCCGCAGGCGGGTCACCAGCCCGTCCCACAGGATGCCGGCCTCGACCTGCGCCAGTCCCCGCTCGGCATCCAGCGAGAGGATTCTGTTGAGGCCGCTCGTGTCCAGCAGGATGCCTCCACTGAGGAACTGCTGCCCGCCCATGGCGTGCCGTCCGCCTGCCACGCTCAGGGTGTCACCTGCCTCGGCGGCGGAGGTCACGGTCCTGCGAAGCTCGTCTTGCGTCCTGGGAGTTTCAATGCGAGAGACCCGACTCTCATTCAGCAGAGAGTGAATATCGTTGATAACGCCGGCCGTCGAATCATTCATAATGGATTTGCCAGTCCTTGAGATTGGCCCGCTGCTACCCAAGCCGGAGGCAGGTAGACACCAAGCTGGACTTTACGCATTTTAAGCGGCATAAGCGAGGGAATCTGCAATACGATGGTACAGAGTGGCGGGGAGTTTCTGTACATCGGAGTTGGCGGTCGATAGTGAAAAACCCTCCGACACCAACCACCAGTGGCTACGCACAAAGGTGATGTCATCCATTACTTTTCCTGGATTTTGCGTAAAGTCGAGCCAAGACGGGCAATCACCTTGGTTGAACAGGATGGAGCAGGGAAACGACGACCGGTCAATTCGGATCAGCGGCTACTCCGGGCAACCTAAGAGAGGCAAGCAATGGCTTGAGCAAGCCTGATGATGGCAAGCCCCAATTGGCTGGCATCCTTCGCCTGATAGGCCAATGCCCCTGATTCCAGCGTAACACCCGGTGACCTGCTCAAATCTTCGGCTTGCTCTGCCCGTGGTCCTCCAACGGTCGAGGCGGTATCGCCGGGGGATGTGTCGGCCGCCCCAGTCAGTGCAAAGCCACTTCCGCTGGCGGTCGGTTGGCTCGCCCGTCGATGACAACCCATTGTAGCCTTTAGTTTGTAGCCTTTAGTCGTCCTCAGGGCTTGCAGTCGCCATACGAGGTCAGGGCAATCGCGTTTTAACCTGCAAAATCTTCTAGCATAGCTTCGAAAGCAGGAATCCAGTGCCTTTGAAGTTTTGGGAAGGCTGCTATTTTGTCGTCCTCCAGATTCCTGCTTTCGCAGGAACTACGGTCTGATACCGATAATAGCGGGCGAATTAGTGGCGAGAGGTAGAGCGCGATTGCATGGGGCGAACCGTCTTCCGCGCCACACAATTTTCTTCCTGTGGTAGGCTATGGGCGGCCCGATTTGGCCACAACATGGAGGGCAGTATGTTCGATCTGTTTCTGCGCAACGGACGCATCATAGACGGAACCGGCCAGACTTGGTTTCGCGGCGGGGTCGGCATCGGCGGCGATAGCGTAACAATTGTCCGCTCCGGCGAGGACAGCGTTGAAGCCGCGCGAACCATCGACGTGGGCGGCAGCGTCATCTGCCCCGGCTTCATTGATATGCACTCCCATTCCGACCTGATCTTGTTGTCGGAGCCAAGACACGAAGCCAAGCTCCGGCAGGGCGTGACCACCGAACTGCTGGGCATGGACGGGCTGTCCTACGCCCCGGCATCGCCGGACAAGCTGGAGCAACTGCTGTACTACTTGGCGGCGGTCAACGGCACTCCTCCCCCGGATGTCCGTTGGGGTTCGGTGCGGGAATACCTCGACCTGTTCGACAACCGGGTTGCCTGCAACGTGGCCTTCATGGCCCCCCACGCCGCCATCCGGGTCGAGGCTATGGGGTGGGACGACCGCCTGCCCACCGAGCCGGAACTGACCCGGATGCGTGAACTGGCCCGGCAGGCGATGCAGGACGGCGCATTCGGCTTCTCGACCGGCTTGACGTATCCGCCGGGGGCGTTCAGCGACACCAACGAGTTGGTGTCGGTATGCGAGGCCATCGCCGACCTCGGCGGGTTCTACATGAGCCATGCCCGCTATTCCCTCGGCGACAAGCTGCTGGACCCCTTCCGCGAGGCGATAACCGTGGGCCGTCGCAGCGGCGTTCCGGTCCACATCTCCCATTTCCACAACCCCGTCGACGGCATGGGCGAGCGGATGGTGGGACTGGTGGACGAGGGCCGCAATTCAGGGGTGGATGTGACCTTCGACCAGTATCCCTACGCCGCGGCATCGACCATCCTCCACTCGCTTTTGCCCTACTGGGTGCATGAGGGCGGCCCGACCGCCCTGCTCGGCCGCATACGGCAGCAGGCGGTGCGCGACGAAATCGGCGACGCAGTTGAGCCAATGTGGGGCCTGACGCTGGACCACTACATATTCAGCAATGTGCCCAAAAACAAGGAGTGGGAGGGACGCTCCCTCGGTGACCTGGCACGACACCAGGGCAAGCGCATGGTGGACGCCATCTGCGATTTGCTCATCGAGGAGAACCTGGAGGTCGCCTTCGTGGCCCGCACGGGCAACCCGGACAACATCCGGGCCATCGCGCGGCATCCGGCGCAGATGGTCGGCTCCGACGGGCTGCTGACCGGCGATATGCCCAACCCGCGCACCTACGGCACTTTCCCCTACGTGCTGGGCCAGTTCGCCCGGGACGAGGGCCTGTTCCGGCTGGAAGACGCGGTGCGCAAGATGACGTCGGCGCCGGCTCAGCGCCTGGGCCTCCAGGACCGGGGCATCCTGCGCGACGGCATGAAGGCCGACGTGGTGGTGTTCGACCCCGATACCATCCGGGCCAACGCCACCTTCGAGGTACCCAAGAAGTACCCGGACGGTATCTCCCACGTGATAGTCAACGGCGCGCTGGTGGTGGATAATGGCGTCCACACCGGGGCGTTGCCGGGCCGCGCCCTGCGCTCGCAGTAGATTGAAACAAAGGGGACAACATATGACCGGCACGCCATTAAAGTCCACCGTAACAGTTGGAGCGAAGGCTATTACGTGGCTTCGTTTGTTGAGATAGCCGCTGTTACTTAGGCTCGCACTTTCGACGAATTGGTCCACAACCTTCCAGAGGTCGTGCAGCTTCATTTGGAAGACGAGGATCCGGCAGATTTCGGAAGCCGAGAAGGAATCCGCCGGAAGGACGCCGACAAATGCTGTCGGTTCCCGGACACCGCCAGTTGGTCACTAAAACTCTCATCGACATCTATAAGCAAGCGGGCAGATTCATCCCGGAAGAGGAACCTAGAAGTCTGGCCGGAAAGCCATTTGCCGGGTTTTGCGTAGCGCAAAACAGACGCATTCAAGTCTGATATGACATGATAGTGCATGTAATACGTTGCAATACTCACTATTTCATCGATAATCGACGTTAAAAAAACGACGGCTTGGGGAGAATCAGGGTTTCCGGCCAGACTTCTAGGCCAAATTTCTATACCGACTAACTTTCTATACCGACTAACCCGGAGGCCCCCATGGATTTTGAACCGCGTTACACGCCCGAACAGGAAGAATTTCGCCGCGAGGTCAACGCCTGGCTGAAAGACAACGTGCCCGACGGCGTTGGCAACCCTGCCGACCCCGCCGATCTTACGTGGGACCAGTACCAGCTTCGCCGCGACCTCGGCCGCAAGCTGGGAGCAAAGGGCTGGCTCTGGCCCACCGCGCCGGTCGAGTACGGCGGCGGCGGCCTGGACGTTGACAGCGCAGTGGTCATCGAGGAGGAGATCGACTCCTTCGGGTTGACTCTGCCGCCGTATTACGACTCCGGCGGAAGGCTGGGCGGCAACTCCATCCTGGTCTGGGGTTCTGAAGAGCAGAAGATGGCGTTCCTGCCGCCAATTTTCACCGGCCAGGTCCGCACCTGGCAGCTCTTGTCGGAACCGGAGGCCGGCTCCGATCTGGCCAACGTGAAGACCACCGCCATACGCGACGGTGACGAATACGTCCTCAACGGCCAGAAGATATTCGTCGGCAGCGACCACGGCTGCGATTATATGTGGACCATCACCGTCACCGACCCGGAAGCCAAGAGGCATGAAAACCTGGGCTGGTTCATGGTTCCGTCCCACCTGCCGGGTATCAGCATACAGCCCATGGACCTCCTGATTTCCGGCGGCGAATCTGGCGCTGGATCGGGCGTCAAGCAGACGGTCTATTTCGACAACGTGCGGGTGCCGGCCTTCAACCTGGTCGGCGGGGAAAACCAGGGCTGGAAGGTCGCCACCACCCACCTGGAGCTTGAACACGGCACCGGCGGGCGCATCGGACGCAACTGGCTGGTCGATCAGCTCTTCGAGCACTGCCGAACCACCAACCGCCGCGGCGAGCCGATGACCAAGGATCCCGACGTGCGCGACCGGCTCATCGACGTCTACGTCGAGGCCGAAATCGTGCGGCTGCTCAACCTCCGCAACTACTGGATGCGCCACAGCGGGGCCAACATCACCTACGAGGGCCCGCAGGCGTCCTATATGCGGAAGACTTCCGGGCTGCGAATGTCCCAAGCCATGCTGGACATTCTCGGCCCCGCCGGTCTGACCTACGACCCCGAGCTCGGCGCCGCCGACGGCCACATGGAGGCCCACTCCCGCGCCGGCATCGTCGCCATCCACCCCGGCGGCACCACCGACATCCAGAAAGTCATCATGGCTCGCCGCATCGGAATCGGCCGCGAGGTTCGCGAGAGGGCCGGAGCGCTGGGGTAAAGAGCGGCCCCACAACTGTTCATTGCAGAGCTTGTCTAAGGACACCCTCTCCCTCAAGGGAGAAGGAATTTATCGAGTCCCATAGAGGAAAATCATGGACCTTTCCTTGACCCCGGAGCAGGAAATGCTGAAGGCGGCGGCGCGGCGCCTCGTTTCCCAAGAATACCCAAAGGAGACACTGCTCCAGATTGCGTCCCCCGACGAGACCACGCCGCTGGAGCCGTGGGGCCGCCTGGCCGATACCGGATGGCTCGGCATACTGATCCCCGAGGAGTACGGAGGCGAGGGCGGCTCGTTCACCGACGCCGGAGTCCTGTTCGAGGAATTGGGTCGCGGGCCGGTGCCCGGGCCGCATCTCACCTCGGCGGTGCTGTCGGCACTGGCGATTCTGGAAGGCGGGACAGAGGCGCAGAAACGCGAGTGGCTGCCCCGCATCGCCAGCGGCGAAATGCGGCTGGTGCCGGCAATCACCGAGTCCGACTACGGCTGGGACGCGCGGGACGTACGGACGGTCGCCAGCGTTGACGGCGACGGCCTGCGGATCAACGGCGCCAAGGCATACGTGTTCGACGGCGAGACGGCCAGCCACTTGCTCTGCGCCGTCCGCTCAGAGGAAACCGAGGAGGTCGGCCTGGCCGTGGTTTCCGCCGACGCCACGGGCGTCCGAAGGCGGGGGCTGCCGGGGTTCGCCTGGAACTTGGCGGAGGTCCGCTTTGACAACGTATCCGCAGAGACGGGAAGTGTCGTGGGCGGGACCATCACCGGCGGATGGAACGCTTGGTCACGGGCGGTGGCCAAGGCCATCCCGGTGATAAGCGCCTATCAGGTCGGCGGCTGCCAGGCGGTCTACGAGGTTTCGGTGGACTACAGCCGCACCCGCATTCAGTTCGGCACGCCTATCGGACGCTTCCAGAGAGTGCAGGACCAGATAATTAACCTGGTCAACCACCTGGACGCCGCCCGCTGGACCACCTACGAGGCACTGTGGAAGCTGGACGTGGGACGGGATGCCGCCAGTAGCGTAAGACTGGCCAAGGCGGTGGCCAGCGAAGGCTACTACGAGGCCTGCAACTACGCCCACGAAGTTCACGCCGGCGTCGGCAGCATGACGGAATACGGCCTGACGCTGCACACCGCCGCCTCCCGCACCCTCTATCACTTCCTCGGCGACCCCAAGCAGCACCGCCGGGAACTGGCAACGGCGCTGGGCTTGTAAGGGACTCGAACTAGGGCGGAAACGTCAGTATTTAACCGTTTCCGCCCGTCCGGTAGCCGCTATGCCGTAGCATTGATCGAGGATCCGGCCCGTCTGCAACAGAGGGCGCGGACCGATCCGTCCCCCCTGCATTCCTCCTGGCCAGCCGCACCAATCGAATTTCCTCATAGGCGTATCGCCCTTCCAACTCCTCCCACACGGGGCGCAGTGGGTTGTCGCCCACTACCTCGAACGCCGCCTCGATTTCCGCCCGGCGTTGCGTGGACGGCAGGAGGTGGCTCCACTCGACGGATACTCGCTCTTCAACCAACCGCTCCAGGTGACCCAATATGGTGCCTACGTTCAGACTACGGACCTCGGCGGCTTCTTCCAGAGACGCGCCGGCAGAGACTATTTCCCCCGTTTCCCGGTAGGACTGGTTGACGACGCGGGGGGCAGGCTCAGCGGGGGCGGGCAGGCCGCTGGAGTTTACTGCTTCCGGCGCTCCATGCTCGCGGAGGTATGCGTTGATACGGGCCAGAAACGGCCCGCCCAGGTCTTCCAGCTTGGCGTGGCCCACGCCGGACACCTGGGCAAACTCCGGCGGGGTTCGCGGCGCCTTGCGTGCCATATCCTGCAGGGTGCGGTTCCCGAAAATCATAAAGGCAGGGATGCCGCGCTGGTCGGCGATTTCCCGGCGCAGGGCCGACAGCTCGTTGTAAAGACTCGTGTCATAGTCGTTGGCGTCGTGTACATTCCGGTTCCTTGTCTCCGATGCCTTTCTGCGCTGCATGGGACGGGCCAGCATCAGCGTTTCTCGGTTTTTCAGGAACTGCCGGCCCTTGGGGGATACGCTGAGCGTCGGGAATTCGCCATCGGCGACGGCCAGGAATCCCTCGCGCTTCAGCTCCTCCACCAAGTCCCGCAACTCGTCCCGGTAATTGCTCGCCGCTATTCCGTAGACAGAGAGTTGATCGTGCCCCTGGCTGAGAACCCGCTCCCCTTTGCTCCCTCGCAGCACGTCAATAACGTGGGTTGCACCGAATCGCTCCCCGGTGCGTATGACCGCCGACAGCACCTTCTGCGCGATTTCGGTGGCGTCGTACCGCTCTCGGGGTTGGATGCAGTTATCGCAGCCACCGCAGTTTTCAGTGAGCCATTCCTCGTCCAAGTACTCAAGGAAGAATTTGCGACGGCACGAACTGAGAGTACATAGAGTGATGACCTGCTCCAGCCTCTGCCGAGCCCTCTCCCGCTCTTCGTCGTCTTCAATCTGGTTGATGAAAAATTCCTGCCGCGACTTGCCCGCGTATGAGTAATAAAGGACACACTCGCTGGGCAGTCCGTCGCGTCCGGCCCGCCCGGTTTCCTGGTAGTAGCTTTCTATGCTCTTGGGAAGGTCGTGATGCACCACCAGCCTGACGTCGGGCTTATTGATGCCCATGCCGAAGGCGATGGTCGCCACCACTACAGGCGTCCGGTCACGAATGAATCGCTCCTGCGTGGCCCGCCTTACATCCGGTTCCAGCCCGGCGTGGTAGGCCTCGGCGGAGAAACCGCGCTCCGTAAGCGTTTGGGCCATCTCCTCGGTGGCTTTGCGAGAGCCGCAGTAGATGATGGCCGACTCGCCGCGATACTTTTCCATCAGGTCCAGCAGAGAGGACAGGTCCCGCTCTTTGGGAACGACTGAGTAGGTGAGGTTGGGGCGGTTGAAGCTGGAAATGAACGTCTGCGGTTCTCTGAGGCCAAGCTGGGAAAGGATGTCGGCCCGTACCTGCCTGGTGGCCGTGGCGGTCAAGGCAATGATCGGCGCGGAAGGACAGGCGCGGCGCAGGCTTGCCAGTTCCCGGTAGGCGGGCCGGAATTCGTGGCCCCACTCGGAAACACAATGGGCCTCGTCTATGGCGATGAGGCCGACGTCAAGCGTTCCGAGAAATTCGAAGAAACGAGATTCAGTAGCTCTCTCAGGGGCCACGTACAGCAGTTTGATTTCGTCGCCCCGCACCCGCTTGACCACCTGCGAAAACTCCGCCTGAGTCTGTGTGCTGTTGATGAACCCGGCGGGAATGCCGTTGGCCTGAAGCGCATCCACCTGGTCTTTCATCAGGGCTATCAGGGGAGAGACCACCAGCGTCAGGCCAGGCCTCGCCATGGCTGGCAACTGGTAGCACAGAGACTTGCCGCCGCCCGTTGGCATCAGAGCGAAGCTGTCCCGTCCGGCCATTACCGCCCCGATGATGTCCTCTTGCAGGGGCAGGAAAGTATCGTATCCGAAGTGAGTCTTCAGCAATTCCAGCATTGAGCCATTTTACCGGCCTCAGAGTCCGAGGCAATAGCCCCCTGTCAGCAGCCAAGCGCTTCGATTTCATGTTGCAAGCGCGTCTGCTTCCCCTCGGAATGCGGCCAAGTTGCCCGGAACAGATTGCAGAATCGAATAGAGGACTGAGGATACGGCGTTGGTTTCCTCGATATTGCCGCCCGGCGCGGTCTATCATCCGGCAGGTATCAGGGCCTACGACGTGACCCTACGGAGCTACAACGGCGATCCGGTGCATGCCTGCTTTGCCCTTCGCTGAACAGCCGCGACGGCATCCTGACCGCAGTGGAGGAATCAGACCTAGACCTGGCCCTCGAGGCGTTGGCCGCCCGCCCCAACGCACAGACCATCAGCGACCTCGACCTCTGGCTCTTCTGGTACGGGCTGGGCCATGATGCCCTCCACAAGCACATGCCGGGCAACGCCGAGGCGCTGCTGCGGCTGACATAACCGATGCGTCGATGCGGCAGATACGCAAAGGGGCGGGTATGGATACCCGCCCCTGAAATTTAGCGTCGTCCACTGTTACAGGCCTTGATTGCCAAGACCGACTACTCGGCTTAATCGCTCACCGTTCATCCTGAGCCTGTCGAAGGATGAGCGGCAGGGTTCGCCCCCACCCCCACCCTCCCCCGGAGGGAGAGGGAGTTTTTGATCCTCCCCTTACGAGCAGGCGTCGCGGACGGCCTGGGAGACTTCGGCGAGCCTCGCGTTGTTGGTCTCGGCGCCGCGGAAGCCGTTGGTGATGAAGCCGACGGCCAAGCCAGTGTCGAGGTCGGCCCAGCCGATGGAGGTCCCGGCCCCACCGTGGCCGAAGGTGTGCATCGGGTTGCCGGTGGGTCGGCCCATGCGCTCGTCGTTCAGCGCAAACCCTAGGGCGCGCTGGGCGAACAGACCCAGGGACTGGTCAGTGCCTTCGACCTGCATCGTGATGCCTTCGGCAACGGTCTCAGGCCGCAACACCCTTGCCCCGTCCAGAGCACCCTTGCGCTCCATCGCAGCGTAGAAGCGGGCAAGGTCGCCGGCGGAGGCGATGCCGTTGGCGCCGGGACAGATGACCTGGTGAACCTCCGGGCGGTCGAAGGTCACAGCGTAGCCGTTGGCGTCGGCGTCCTGCTCCATAAGATGGATGCGCGAGACACGGCCCTCCAGATCTGCGGGCAGGCCAACGTAAGTGTCGCCCATTTGCAGCGGACCCGCCAAATCCTCGGCGAGGAAACGATCAAAGGTCCGCCCGTCTATTCGACGCACTACCTCGGCAATCACCCAGCCGTAATTGATGGGGTGGTAGGACAGCGTGGATCCGGGCGCGAATTTGGGAGTCGCCCGCTCCATGGCGGCGCAGACCAAGCTCCAGTCGTGCCAGTCGGTCCAGGGCAGGTCGGCGGGGGTGTCGGGGAACCCGCCTTGGTGGCTAAGCAGGTGGCGGATGGTAACCGTCTCCTTGCCGTTCTGCCCGAACTCCGGCCAGAACTTCGACACGGGGTCGTCCCAGTCCAGCCAGCCCCTCTCCTTGAGCATATAGATGCAGGACCCTGCCAGCGGCTTGGTGGACGAGAACAGCACGAACATAGTGCCATCGTCAACCCGGCGTCCGGTGCCGCTGTCGGCGACACCTCCGTAAATGTCGAGCACCAGGCTGCCGTAGCGATAAACGGCCAGACCCGCGCCGGGATGCAGGCCCTCGGAGATTTGCCGGTTGAATATGCGCTTGACTTCCTCGAGTCCGGCGGGGTTCATGGATACGGTTTCGGGCGTGGTCAGCGTGGCCATAAGTCTCCCTCTCCCGTTTGGATGGCGTGGTAGGCCAGATGAACAATTGGCTCGGCGTATTCTAGCACGGGCTACCGGCCCCGCCACACGGGCGCGCGCTTTTCAGCGAAGGCCTTGACGCCTTCTTGGGCGTCCTCGGAAGCAAGCACTTCGTCGCGCTTCTTCTGAGCGAATGCCACCCGCTCCTCGAGGCCCATCTCGCTTCCCTTGATGGAAGCCTCCTTGATCGCTGCCAGGGCCAAGGGCGCGTTGGCCGTTATCTTGAGGGCCATCTCCTCGGCGCGGGGCATCACATCTTCGGGGGGAACCACGTAGTTGACCAGCATCAGCTCCAGGGCTTTCTGCGCGTCTACAAAATCGCCGGTGAAGAGGAACTCGAAGGCGATGTTTCGCGGCACTACCTGCGACAGCAGGGCCGGGCCGCTGACCGACGAGATGCCCCGCTTGGCCTGGGGCCAGCCGAACTGGGCCTCGGTGGACGCGATGCGGATGTCGCTGCCCAGCGCGATGCCGCACCCCTGCGCCAGGCAGACGCCGTTGATGGCGGCGATGATGGGCTTCCAGATTTTGGACTGCTCGACATATAGATCGCCGGTGGTGGGGCCTTCGTTGGCCCGGGCGCTGGCCATTGCCACCAGGTCGTGCCCGGTGGAGAAGGCCCGTCCCTTGCCCGTCACGATAGCGCAGCGCACTTCATCGTTGTTTCGCACGTCTTGGAAGGCGTCCCACAGCAGTTCCCGCATCTCCGGGTTGATGGCGTTCAGCTTCTCCGGCCGGTTCAACGTGATGCAGGCGATGCCTTCCTTCACTTCGTAGATGACTTCTTTCTCGGACAACTCCGGTCCTCCAATCAGATAATCCTGGAACCTGTGGGCTTGGTTCCGATGACGCCGCCGGACTCCAAGCCGTCTATTTCCTCGCCGCTCAGCCCCAGCAGGCCGCCAAAAATTTCGCGGTTGTGCTGGCCCAGGGTGGGCGATGGCCAGCGCACTTCTCCGGGCGTGCCGCTCATCTTCCACGGCAGGCCAGGATACCTCTTGGGGCCGACCTGGGGATGGTCGACGGTTACAAAGGTGCCGCGCTCGGCGTAGTGCCGGTCTGCCAGCAGGTCCGGCCCTCGCAGCACAGGCCCGGCGGGAATGCCCGCCGCTTGCAAATGCTCGGCGAGGGCGAAGGCGTCCTGCCCGCGAGTCCACCCGGCGATGACCGCATCCAGCTCATCCTGGTGCGCCATCCGAGCCTCCGCCGAGGCGAACCGGGCGTCGTCTGCCAGTCCGGGGGCATCAATAGCCGATACCAGGGCCGCCCATTCGCTATCACTGGTGGCGGCGATGGTGATCCAACGGTCTTCCCCGGCGCACGGGTAGGTGTTGCAGGGCGCGTACCACCGGGAGCGGTTGCCGATGCGCTCCGGCTCCTGGCCGGTCATCTGGTAGGCGAGCAGGTCGGCGCCCATTAATGCCACCGATGATTCCTGCTGGGAAACGTCGATGTACATACCCCTCCCGGTGCGGCGGCGGCGGCGGAGGGCGGCCAGCAGCACCCCGGCGGCATGGGAGCCGGTTATCGGGTCGCCGTGGTTGATCCCCGACTTCATCGGCCCGTCGCCGGGATAGCCGGTCAGGTGGGCCATGCCCGAAAGCTGCTCTTGCCCTATGCCGTAGCCCAAGTAGCGCTTCCACGGGCCGGTATTGCCGAAGGCCGGCATTGAGACGTAGATCAGGTCGGGGCGGTGCTTCCGAAGGGCATCGTAATCGTAGCCCAACCGCTTCAGGCTGCCCTGCCGGAAGTTCTCGATCAGCACGTCGCTGATCGACACCAGACCCTCGAACACCCGGCGGCCCTCGTCGCTGGTCAACTCCAGGGTGATGCCATACTTGGACATGTGTAGGCAGTTGAACCAGCCGTTACGATTCCACGGTTCCTCGCCCGGCTCGCCGTCGGGGTAGGCGGCGATACCCCGCGCCGGGCTCACCGGCCCACGGTGGGAATCGTAGACGCTGAGCGACTCCATCTTGATAATCTCGGCGCCCAGGTCGGCCATCAGCTTGGTGCAGTATGGGCCGGCCCAGATGCGGGAGAGGTCCAGTACCCGGTAGTTTTTCAGGGGCTGTTTAGTGGTCGATGTCAACTTGAGCTAACCTTCGGTTCCCGCAGTGTTCCCGGATATGACCCCGGACGCGGCAAGCTCTTCCAGCCGCGCGGCGGCGCAGCCTAGCCAGTCCGACAGGGCCGCTGCGGTGTGCTCGCCGAAGAGCGGAGCGCGGCGGAACACCCAGGCATCGGCACCCGTCTCGCAGGCGATGGGCGCGCCGGCGTAGGTCAGTTCTCCGACCACCGGATGCTCCAGCCCCACGAAGTAATTGCGGGCGAGTAGTTGCTCCATCTCCAGAATGTCCTGCATCGTGGCCACGAAACTGAATCCGAGACCGCTGTCCTGCCCCGCCTTGAAGATGTCAACCTTGTCGTGGTCAATGAGCCAGGGCAGCATCAGGGCGTCTATTTCGTCGGCATTTTCTTGCCGTCCGCGCCTCGAGGCGAAACGGGGGTCGGATAGCTCCTCGCGCTCCATGATGCCGGCGACCTCCGGCCAGCGATGATCGGGGCCGGCTATGATGCCCACGTGGCCGTCGCGGCAGGGATAGATGCCCCAGGCCGCCCTTCCATAGCCCCGGTTTCCGACGCGGGTGTATTCCTGGCGGGAGTAGCTGTACTGCATCAGGGCATTTTCCAGAATGTTAGTTGCGTATTCGGCGATGGACACATCGATCTGCTGCCCATTGCCGGTCTCCTCGGCGAACATCAGGGCGGCCATGGTGGCGGCGAAGGCGTTCTGTCCCGCCCCCAGTTGGGCCAGGGGCGCACCCTCCTTTAACGGTTCCTGGTCAGGCTCGCCGGTGATGTTCATCAACCCACCCATGGCGTAGAGATTCGCCTCCGCGCCGCGCCAGTCCCGGTACGGGCCGGTCTGCCCGAAGTTGCTGATGGACGACACCACCAGCGCCGGATTGACACTTCGCAGTTCCTCGTACCCCAGCCCAAGCCGGTCCAGCGTGCCGGGCGCGAAGTTCTCGACCAGGATGTCGGCCTGCCCCGCCAATTCCAGCGCCAGCATTCGTCCCTGAGTGGCCTTGAGGTTCAGTCCCGCGCTCCGCTTTCCCGCGTTCAGGTAGAGATGCCAGGCCCCGTCCTCGATTGGCCCGGCATCGCCGTAGTCCCGAGCCACGCCGGGGCGTGATGAGAAAGGTCCCAGTCGGCGGAGCGGGTCGCCAACTGGCGGACGCTCAATTTTCAGCACATCCGCGCCCAGCCCGGCCATCAGTCGGGTGCAATAGGGCCCTGCAATATAATGGGTCAGGTCAAGTACCCTGACCCCTTCTAGCAATCCAGACATGGCGGAATTGTGGCATCGCCCACAGCCAATTGCAACCAGGGCCTCACTCGCCCGTCTTTGTGGTATTCTGCTGGCAACTCAGATTTTGGAGCAAATGCCTGATGGAACGCCCCATTTTTCAGCCTGTCGGCACGCCCGTTGAAGATCTGGATACCCCCGCTCTGGTGGTCGACCTGGATTTGATGGAGCGAAACATTCTGACTTACCACGGCTATTTCGCCGGAACGCCGGTGACGGCGCGCCCGGTGGTGACCAGCCACCTCAGCCCACAGGTGGCCCGCCGCCAGTTGTCCGCCCCAAACAGCCGTGGTATCGCGGCCACCACCGTGGGAGAGGCAGAGGTGTTCGCCTATGCCGGATTTGACGACATTCTCGTGGCCAACCAAGTGGTCACGGGGGTCAAGATACGCCGCCTGTGCGCTCTGGCGTTGCAGGCCGCCGTCAGCGTCGCGGTGGACAGCGCCGCCAACGTGGAGCGCCTGTCCCAGGCCGCCGTAGCCGCCGGGGTGGAGCTGGGAGTGCTGGTGGAAATCGAAGCAGGCATGGGCCGTTGCGGCGTCTCTCCCGATGCCGATGCGGTCGCCCTCGCCCGTGCGGTGAGCGACGCTGACGGACTGAGCTTCCGGGGCATCATGGCAACCGTCCCCGGCCCGCAGGGCGACGACCCTCAATCCCACCCCCTTCAGACGCGAGAGAGGCTGCAAACCGCCATAAAGGCCAAAGACCTGATGGAAAGCGCGGGCCTGTCCGTGCCGGAGGTTAGTGTCGGCGGGGCCCACTGCCACACGGCGGTTGGCGATCTGCCGGAGATCACCGAGGTTCGGGCCGGACGCTATCCGCTGATGGACGTGCGCCTGCAGTCCCACCTGCCAGAACTGTCGCTGGCTGCGACGGTGCTGGCCACTGTCATAAGCCATCCGGTTGCAGGAATAGCCGTACTCGACGCGGGGCACAAGGCCACCGGCCCGGACCATGGCCGCCCGGTACTTCAGGGCGTCGACGGCGGGACAGCCGCCCGGTTCAGCGCCGAGCACGGGGTGGTTGAGCTGGAAAGCGGCTCCGAGGAAGCTCTGATGCCGGGCGAAAAGGCTCGCCTGGCTCCGTGGGAACTGGCCGCCTGCGTCAACCAGTACGACTACATCCGCGCGGTGCGAGGCGGCAGGCTGGAGGGCTACTGGCCCCTTTCGGCTCGCGGACGGTTTGCGTAGTTGTCTCTGGCCGGCACCAACTAGCGCGTCGCATCAATCAACGCTGGAGGACGAGAAAATGATTGAAAGCCAGACACCCCTGCCCGGCACTCCGATGGAGGAACTGGACACACCCTGCCTGGTGCTGGATCTGGACGCCCTCGACCGCAACATGGACGTCATAGCCGACTTCTACCGGGACAAGCCCAGCAAGCTGCGGGGCCACAGCAAGAACCATAAGACCCCGGCCATCGCCCTGCGACAAATCCGCCGGGGCGGCACCATTGGCGGGGTCTGCGCCGCCAAGGTCGCCGAGGCCGAGGTCATGGTCCACGGTGGCATCCCCAGCGTTTTCATCACCAGCGAGGTGATGGGCGACCTCAAGATACGCCGCCTCTG
This sequence comes from Dehalococcoidia bacterium, assembly GCA_965226875.1. Lineage (GTDB taxonomy): Bacteria > Chloroflexota > Dehalococcoidia > Lucifugimonadales > UBA3495 > VXOI01. The sequence continues at coordinate 1,960,505 of OZ245439.1, forward strand.
TTCGCTGGCGGGGCAGGCCGAGGTAATGGTGGCCTGCGACAGCACCGACAACGCTCACGCCCTGTCTCAGGAGGCAGTGGCTCAGGGCGTCGACCTCGGCGTGGTCATCGAACTGGAGACCGGCCTCAAGCGTTGCGGTGTGCAGGAAATCCAGCAGGGTGTGGCCCTGGCTCACGATATTGCATCGCTTCCGGGAATCAGCTTCCGGGGCATCATGAGCCACCAGGTCATCTCCGCCATGCCCGACCGGGAAGACCGGGTGACCGAAGGCAACCGGGTAATCAATGGCGTCATCGACCTCAAGGACGCCATTGAGGGGTCCGGCCTGCCCGTGGAGGTCGTGTCCACCGGCGAGACCTGGAGCTACGACGTGGCCGGGGAGATTCCCGGAGTCACCGAAATCCAGGGCGGCAGCTACCTGCTGATGGAGACCCACTACAGCTACATGACCGAGTTCAGCTACGCCGCCAAGGTGCTGACCACCATAATCAGCACCCCCAGGCCCGGAGTGGCCATCGGAGACGCGGGTGCGCGGGCCGTGAGTACGGTGCTCGGCCTGCCGGAAGTTGACGGCCGGCCCGGCGTGGCCGTGGAGTCAATGGACGGCGATCACGCGGTCTTCAATCTGACCGGCGGCGCTTCCCTCCGGGTGGGGGACCAGGTGCTGCTCATCCCGGCCCAGCAGGACGCCATGGTCAGCCGCTGGGACCGCTTCGTAGGCCTGCGCAACGGCAAGGTCGAGGCCGTGTGGGACATCCAGGCGCGAGGCTGCCACAACTGACCGTCAATCGGCCACTTGAAAATCATGCTCGCCACCACGGTTAAGAAGAAATACGTCCCATGCCAAATCCCGTTGTTCACTTCGAGATCGGCTGCATTGACTCTGTGGGAAACTTCATCGGACTCTACAGCCCCCGATAAGCCAGAAGTAAAGGCGGCGAACTGGCCAGTATGGCCATCCGCCGCCCCAAGGGCTTACAGTCCTCTCGAAGTCGCGTTGCTTCCGAAACGCCGGAGCGGGCCTACGGCGTAGGCCCGAACTCCGTGGTCTTCATCAGGTAGGTGTTCTGAGCCGCCAGAACGCCGCGGACGCGGGGGATGTAGGCGCCGCCCCACTCCGGGTCGGCGGCCACGGCGCCCTTGGCCTCCGCCATGTGCTTCACGTTGTCGAAAGCCCAGATGTGCACCACCTGGTTCAGGTCGCCCAGGTCGCTGTAGAACCAGCCGGCCAGCTTGACGCCGTGCCGCTCCCTGATGGGAAGGGCAAGTTCTTCTACGGCCGCCATGTAGGTGGACAGGCCGCCGGGGTTCAGGGTGTACTGCCGGAAGTCGAAGACCATGTCGTTCTTTGCCTTGAATTCCGGTGTGCCCTCTTTGGCGATATCAAATTCCACCGGATACTTGGGCGCGAAGTCGGGAGACATCATCAACCACGTCTTTTGCGATTCCACCAGCGGCTGCGCCCGGGGGACGTACTTTCCGGCCCAGTCGGGGTCGGCGTAGACCGCAGCTTTCGCCGAATTCAGGTGCTCCAGATCCTGGTAGCCCCAGATGTGCACGACTTGGTTCAGCGCCCCGATGTCGCTCCAGTACCAGCCGGACAACGCTACGCAATGGCTCTGCCGGATGGGCAGTCCCACTTCCTTTACGCCAGCCCGGTAGTCGGGCGTCGCGCCGGGCTTGAGGGTGTACATCCTGAAATCGTAGATCATTTTCAGCCTCCGGTGTGTTTCTTGATGAATTCTCCGGCTTGAGAAAGGGCCTGCCGTCCTTCCGGCAATATGGGGGCGAAGAGGTGCCAGACGTGGATCATGTCGTCCCAGACGTCCATTTCCACATGCACCCCCGCCTCGCGAGCAATCCCGGCCAGGCGGGTGGAGTCGTCCAGGAGGACCTCCGCATCTCCTACCTGGATCAGCGTCGGCGGCAGTCCGCGCAGGTCAGCGTAAAGCGGCGCCGCCAATGGCGCCCTGGGATCGCTGCCGCCGAGATAAGTCTTGGCCGAAAGCAGCAGACCTTCTTTCCCAACCATGGGGTCTGCGTCGGCCCTGGATTCCATTGATTCGCCGAGACCCTCCATATCGACCCAAGGCGAGATACAAACTGCTGCGCCTGGCATGGGAAGGCCGACGTAGCGTATCTGCACTAGGGCAGCCACGGCTAGGCCGCCGCCGGCCGAGTCGCCGGCCACGGCGATCCTCGCAGGGTCGTAGCCCTCGTTGAGCAGCCACCGGTAGGTCGCCACCGCATCCTCGATTGGTGCCGGAAACGGGTGTTCCGGGGCGAGGCGGTAGTCCAGTCCAAGGACTCTGGCACTTGAGGCTCGGGACAATTCAGCCATCAAGGGCCGGTGGGTGCGGGTTGAGCCAATAATGTAGCCGCCGCCGTGCAGGTAGAGAACAACCCTGCTTTCCGGCACGCCCTCAGCCGTCACCCATTCCGCCGTTACGCCCCCCGCGTTCACTCGCTTGTACGTGGCCGGGACGTCGATGCTGAACCCGTCTACCATCTGCTCAAAGGACCGGCGTCGGCCTTCGGTCGCGCCCTGCGACTCATCGACTGCCCTCCCCTTTACCAGTGCGATTACCTTTTCCAGTTCCGGAGTACTGGCCATATCTACGCCTCCAGCATCTTCTTCAGTGTGCGAGCGCTGCTGTGGGGTGCCGACAGCACGGGAACGGGCGAGACTTTCCGCAAGTGGTCGAGGGCGGTGGCGAAGGAGAACTGGCTGAGCAGCACCACATCAACGTAGGGAGCCAGGGCCAGCACTTCTTCTTCCAGCCGCCGCTCGAACCCTGCTTGTCCCTCGGCCCTGAGTACGGCAATCAGGTCCTCCGCAAGGCGGGGAACGACTGCTACTTCGGCCCCGGCCTCGCCTGCCGCAAGATTCAGGTAGAACTCGGAATCCGACATGGTGGCAGCGTTGGTGGCGATGACGCCGACCCGTGGCCCCGCCGCGACGGCCTCCTGCATCACCGGGCCGTAGGACGACACCAGTGGCACATCCACCAGGTCGCGGGCCGAATCCACCACCGGGGCGTAGACCGAGCAGGCCAGGCCAATAGCGTTGGCGTTGTGGTCCCGAGAGTAGCAGATGAGATCGCTCATACGCCGGCGCAGGTTGGGGGTGATGCTGCCGGGAAAGTCGATGAGCAACCCCTCGTCCAGCAGGTTGATCACCTCGGCCTCGGGGAACTCTTCCTGAAACGCCAGCCGAACTGGCGGGATTGACTCCGCCAGGGCATGAATCATTACGACGCGCATGGCGGCACTCCGCTCTAGCTAGTTTAGAATCCCGATTACTTCACCCTCAGAGTTGACATCCATGTCCAAGGCACGGGGACGGGTGGGCAGGCCGGGAAGCGTCTCGATCCGCCCGGCGAGAGCATAGAGGAAACCGGCACCGACAGAAGCGCGCAGGTCGTTGATCGGGAAGGTATAGCCCTGTGGCCGGTTGCGGAGGCTGGGGTCGTGGGAAATGGAGAGGTGCGTCTTGGCCATGCAGATAGGTAGATTACCCCACCCCTGCGATTCGAAATATCTCAGTTGGTTCATAGCCTGCGCTGACCATGCGACGTCTGCGGCGCCATAGATATTCTGTGCCAGGGCCAACGCCTTCTCCTGCGCCGTTGCCTCGAGTGGGTAGGCGTAGGTGATGGTGCTATCGGCCTTGGTCGCCTCAACTACGGCCTGGGCCAGTTCCTCCGCTCCCGCGCCGCCCTGGGCGTAGCCGTCGCACTCCACTGCGGCGGTGGCGCCAGCCTCCAGCGCGATGTTCTTAACCGCCTCCAGCTCCTCGGGGCTGTCGGTACCGAAGCGGTTGACGGCTACGACGCAGGGCAAACCAAAGCTGGTCACGATGCCGACGTGATGGGCCAGATTGGGACCGCCGCGGATGACTCTGCTTTCGTCTGGCTTGTCCAGGTCGCTGCGCCGCGCCCTGCCGTGCCACTTGAGGGCGCGGACCGAGGCCACCAGCACAGCGGCGCTGGGCAACAGGCCACTCTGCCGTGTTTTGATGTGCATGAATTTCTCAAAGCCCAAGTCCGAGGCGAACCCGGCCTCGGTTATCACGTAGTCCGCGTAGCCCAAGGCCAGCTTGTCGGCGAGAATCGAACTGCAACCGTGGGCGATGTTGCCAAACGGCCCGGCATGGACGATGGCGGGCTGTCCCTCCAACGTCTGCACCAGGTTGGGCATCACAGTCTGATGCAACAATGTCATCAGCGCCCCCTGGACGCCCAGTTGGGCGACGGTGACCGGCTCGCCGCCGCGTGTGACGCCGACGACGATGCGGGAGATGCGGTCCCGCAGGTCGTCCGGCCCGTCGGCCAGGGCCAGGATGGCCATGATCTCCGACGCCGAAACGATGTCGAACCGGGCTTCCCGCAACGGGCCGTAGCCACTGCCGCCAACTCCGGCGATAACCTGCCGCAAGCCGCGGTCGGAGGCGTCGGTTACCCTAGACCATTGAATGCCGGATGGATCAAAGTCGGGTATTGCGTTGCGGAATACCGCGTTGTCCACCAGCGCGGCCAGCAGATTGTGGGATGACGCCACTGCGTGGGCATCGCCGGTAAAGTGGATGTTGATCTCGTCCTCGGGAACAATCCTTGCATTCCCTCCGCCGGTGCCGCCGCCCTTGATGCCGAAGATAGGCCCCAGCGTCGGCTCGCGCAGGTTGACCGACACCTTGTGCCCCAAGCGGCCCATTCCCTGCGTCAGTCCGATAGCGGTGGTGGTCTTGCCCTCGCCCGCCGGCGTGGGAGTGATGCCGGTCACGACAACCAGCTTGCCCCTGTTGGCGTTGCCGTCGGCGATGGCGTCCAAGGAGATCTTGGCCTTATAGTGCCCGTAGGGCAGCACATGTTCGGGCTTGAAGCCAAGCTCGTCGGCGATCTTGCTGATGATCTGCACATAGCCTCCGCGTTCGCGCCGCGCGTCTCAGCGACGGCAGGGTCTGGGTTGCAATAGCGACAAGGGGCCGTGGCGGGAGACCACCCTCACCCTAACCTCCTCCCAGAGGAAGAGGGGATCAAATGACCGGGAGTCAGGGTCCCAGTTCTCCCTCCAGCCCGTTGATGTCCCGCTCGCTCAGGTTGAAGTACTTGGCGTCAGGGTGGTGGAACACCAGGGCCGATACAGTGGACTCAGGGTCCATCATGTAGCCCTCGGTCAGCTCCACGTCCAAGTGGTTGGAGACCTCCAGCAGGCGGAAGAGCTGCTCCTGGTCTTCCAGCCGCGGGCAGGCCGGGTATCCGAAGGAATATCGGCGCCCCCGGTACTGGGTGCGGAAGAGATCGTAGGGCGTGATGCCAGCCGGGTCGCCGAAGCCCCACATCTGCCGCAACTGCTGATGCAGCAACTCGGCGAATCCTTCGGCGCCCTCCAGGGCCAGGGCCTGTAGGATGTGGGAGTCCAGGAATCTGCCCTCGGCAATCCACCGGGCGGCCAGATCTCGCACGCCGGGGCCGACGCTGGTCACGAACATACCCACGTAGTCCATTCCGTCCAGACCACTGCCGGGCGTGGCGGTCCCGGGTAGGGCGTAGTCGGACAGGCACAGACCTTCCCGCTGCGACTGTCGCCCGAAATAGAACCGCTCCAATACCCGCGAGCCGTCGGGAGAGTAAATCAAAAGCGATTGCCCATCAGAGCGGCACGGGAAGAACTTGAAGACGGCACTTGCGGTAATGTCGCTGCGGGCCAGCGCGAGGTCTTCGACGCGCCGCACCGAGTCGCGCAGCTCGATGGCGGCCGGCGCCCCTGCCTCCAGGTCCCCGGCGAAACGGCCCTTGTAGCCTAGGTGCCGCACGTAGAGCATCTGCGGGTTGATGTACCCGAAGATGTCCTCCAGGTTATAGTCGTTAAGGACGTGAAGACGCAGATCTGGCGGGTTGGGAATAGTAAAGTCGTGGCGCACCTGCGCCGGTGGCACATCCTGACCGTCGTCCGCTGCCTGACGGCTGGCGTCATCCCTCAGCATGGCCTCGGTCTCGGCTTCCAGTTTCGCAGCCAAGTGCGCCCGCTCGTCGGCCTCCTGAATGGTGTTGGCCAGGGCCAGGCCGGTCATTGCGTCGGGTGCGTAGGCTACCAGCCCGCCGTACTCCGGGGCGATGCGCAGGCGCGTGAAGCGGTTGGACAGCGCCGCGCCGCCCACCAGCACCGGAACGGACACGCCGTCCTGCCGGAAGTCCCGGACGGTCTCGACCATCATCTGCGCCGACTTCACCAGCAGCCCGGACAGCCCGATGATGTCGGGGTTGTGCTGATGGTAGGCCGCAATGAGTTCTTGGGGAGGAATCTTGATGCCCAGGTTGATGACCTGATAGCCGTTGTTGGAAAGGATGATTTCCACCAGGTTTTTGCCAATGTCGTGAACGTCGCCCTTGACAGTGGCCAATACCACGCGGCCTCTGATGGAGCTTTCCAATCGCTCCATATACGGCTCCAGGTGGCTGACGGAGAACTTCATCGACTCCGCGGACTGCAACACCTCGGCGACGATGAGCTGGTTGGCGTTGAACTGGCGGCCGACCTCGGTCATGCCATCCATCAGCGGGCCATTGATGATCTGCAGCGGCGTTCTCTCTTGCAGGGCCTCGTCCAAGTCTTGGGCCAGCCCTTCCTTGGTGCCTTCGATGATGGCCAGGGCCAGGCGCTCGTCCAGCGGCAGGTTGCGGCGTTCTTCGTTGGTGGACGCCGGGGCCTTGTCGCGGAAGTGGGCCGCGAAGGCCGTCACCGGGTCATCGCCGCTGTACCAGATCAGGTCCTCGGCTAGCTTGCGCTCCTCTTCGGGAATGGAGGCGTAACGCATCATCAACTCGGAGTTGACGATGGCCATGTCCAGACCGGCCTGCACACAGTGGTACAGGAACACCGAATTCAGCACCTCGCGCCCGGCGGCAGGCAGCCCAAAGGACACGTTGGATATGCCGAGGATGGTCTTGGCGCGAGGCAACGCTTCCTTGATCAGTCGCACGCCTTCGACCGTCTCCGCGCCGGAGCCGATGTAGTTCACGTCCCCGGTCCCGACCGGAAAGACCAGCGGGTCGAATATCAAATCTTCCTCGGGCACGCCGTACTTCTCGGTCAGCAGCTTGGCGGAACGCAGCGCGACCTCCAGCTTGCGCTGGCGGGTGATGGCCTGGGCCTGCTGCTTGTCGTCGTCGATGCAGCCCACTACCAGCGCCGCGCCGTAACGCCGGGCCAGCGGCACCACGGCCTGGAAACGCTCCTCCCCGTCCTCCAAGTTCACCGAGTTGATGATGGCCTTGCCCTGCAATCGTTTCAACGACAGCTCAATAACCGCCGGGTCGGTGGAGTCCACCATTATTGGCGTCTTGACCTTCTTGGTCACCAAGTCTAGGAATTCGGCGACGTCGGTGGCCTCGTCGCGGTCGGGGTCCTGCAAACAGACGTCGAGGATGTGGGCGCCGTTGCGGGCCTGGCGCCGCCCGATTTCTGCTGCCTCCTCGAACTTGCCTTCGTTGATCAGTCGGCGGAAGCGCCGGCTACCCAGCACGTTGGTGCGCTCGCCCACCACCGCGGGGCGGAGCTGGTCATCAACGAGCAGGGCATCAATGCCGGAGACGCGAGTTTCCGTAGATTCCACGGTCTTGCGGGGGGGCTTGCCGGCGGCGGTCTCGCCGAGCAGGTGGATATGGCCGTTGACGGTGCCGCAGCATCCGCCGACCAGGTTGACCCAACCGGAGTCTACGAAACGGCCCAGCGTTTCTGCCATTGCCTCCGGTGATTCGTTGTACTTGCCGTCCTCGTCGGGCATCCCGGCGTTGGGCACGCAGGCTACGGGGAAGCGGGAAATTGACGCAAGTGTGCGTATATGGTCAGTCATAAAGGACGGGCCAGTGGCGCAGTTGATGCCGATCCACAACAGGTCGCGGTGCGCCAGCGAAACGTATAAGGCTTCAACGTCCTGCCCGGCCAGCAGCGTACCCATGGGCTCGACGGTGCCCTGCACGGCCACGGGAACCTCGCGGCCCAGCTCGGCGAAGGCTCGGTCGATGCCCTCCAGACCGGCCTTGATGTTTAGCGTGTCCTGGCCGGTCTCCAGCAGAAGCACGTCAACGCCACCCTCGATCAGACCGGCGGCCTGCTCATAGTAGCTGTCGGCCAATTCCTCGAAGGTGATCCCCCCGGTCACGGAGATGGTCTTGGTGGTAGGGCCCATTGAACCAGCCACGAAACGGGGCTTGTTAGGAGTGGCAGCGGCATCCGCCACTTGCCGGGCCAGCCCCGCCGCCACGCGGTTGAGGCGGCGGGCCTCGTGGGCCAGATCGTACTCTGCCAGCACGACTGAGGTGGAGCCGAAGGTGTCGGTCTCAATGATGTCGGCACCAGCGTCGAGGTGCCCCTGATGGATGCTCTCGATAACATCAGGTCGGGTGAGGACGAGATGCTCGTTGCAGCCCTCGTATTCGATGCCGCCGAAATCATCGGGGCCGAGGTCGAAGGACTGAATTGCGGTGCCCATTGCGCCGTCGATTACCAGGATGCGCTCACGCAGCGCGGATTTCAGGGTTTCGATGCGTTCATGTGATTCCATAAAAAGTCAGTCACTGTCGGGAAGTATCCCGGCTCAAGAAGAGCCTCATGCCAACACTTCCTCACCTCCGGTTGTTGCGCTTAAACATTGTGTCAATTTAATCAGGGATCGCTCGCCTACACTCCGAACCAGTCGTTCAAGGCCGGGCGGTTATGCTCCAGCCAGCGGATGTTGAGGCGGACGCGCTCCAGCGCCTGCCGGATGGTGCGCTCGGCGGCGGGGGCAGGGTGTTCGGTGAAGAAATTCTCCACGTCGGCGCGTTGCTCGTCGGTGGTGAAGCTGCTGCAAATGGACACCAGGCGCATCAGGCCAAACCCGCCGCCGCCGTAGCGCCGGTCGAACTCGGCCCAGTTGTTCTTGACGAACTCCCAGGCAGGTTGTCGGCCCCTCGGATTGGCGGCGACGCTACCGACGACGGTGATGGTGTCCTGCGAGCGGACCCGAGACGAGAGCGCCCGCTCCAGCGTTTCGTTGAGCAGTCCAACATCCTGGAAGCGGGACGTCGCCAGCAAGAGGCGGATTTTTTCCTCTTGAAGACTGGTGCGCTCCTCCAGGTCCCAGAGCTGGTCGTAGGTGGCGCGGTCTCCGGCTTGGGCTGCGAGGCTGAACACCACGCCACGCAGGTCGGGATGCACCGCATCCGGGTTTTCGAGATACTGGCGGAACAAATCGCCGGCCTGTCCCAGCGTTTCCTCATCTTGGTAGCTGCCGGACTGTCCCAGGACGGTGGAGCGCAGCAGCGAGTCCAGATGCCCGTCTTCAGGGCGGGGCGTCCACCCGGCCCGTCGGGCGGCCGGGCCGAAAAGCTCCCGGCCAAAGCGCTGGTAGGTCGGATGCACCGGCTCCCCGGCGATGAGCTGCTCAATATCGCGCAGATTGGACGCCAAGTCGCTCCACACCGAGGCATCGGTCTCGCCGGAGTAGGAACCAGCCAATTCAAGAAACTGCGTTATCGGCAGCAGGCCGGCGCGGGAAAGGGCGTAGGCGTCGTTCTGGATGCCCAGCCGGTCGGTGGCGGGCAACTCCCTGGCACCGACGGCCGGGGCCAGACGCTGCCAGTCCTCGCCGGTGTAGTTGACCCGGTAGAAGCCGGTCTGGTCGGCGTTGACTTTGTACCAGTCCTCGGCGGGGCGGGCTGCCGGGAGTGTGAGCAGGGCTTCCTTGCTTTCCATCACCGTGGACACTGCGACCGCTCCGGGCGCGCTGACGGTTACGGGAACGCGCCAGACTTCAGTGTTGGGCTCCTCATCTCCCAGCGGTCTGTCGTAGACGAACCGCTCCTGCGACAGGGAAATCTGCACGTTGTCAGCACCGCGATCCGCCTCCACTTCCAGCACCGGGTAGCCCATCTGCTTGACCCAAGAGTCCATGATGCTGGTCACCGGCAGGCCGGACTCTTCTTCCAGGGCCGCCCATAGGTCCTGGGTGCGGGCGTTTCCATATTCGTGGCCCTTGAGGTAGCGATATAACCCGCCTCGGAAAACCTCAGGACCCAGGAAGTGCTCAAGCATTCGAAGGACGGAGCCACCTTTGCTGTAGCTGATGGCGTCGAAGAGCTGGCTGACCTCGGCAGGATTCTTGACTTCCTGCTCAATGGGGTGGGAGTTTTTCAGGCCGTCGAGACTCAGAGCGCGGTTGGTGTCCATGTTGACAAACTGCGTCCACATTTCCCAATCGGGGAAGAGCCAGTCCACCGCCTTGGTGCCCATCCAGGAGGCGAAGCTCTCGTTGAGCCAGAGGTCGTCCCACCACTCCATGGTGACCAGGTCGCCGAACCACATGTGGGCCATTTCGTGGGCCACCACCTCGGCGACGCGCTGCCGGGTGCCTGCGGAGGAATTCTCCGGGTCAACCAAAAGGGCGGTTTCGCGGTAGGTAACGCAGCCCCAGTTCTCCATAGCGCCAGCGGCGAAGTCGGGGATGGCGACGTGGTCCAGCTTTGGCAGTGGGTAGGGGATGCTGAAGTACTCGTTGAAGTAGCCTAGCAGCTTAACCGATGTGTCGAGAGCGAATCCGGCCTGATTCTCCTTGCCTCGAGTGGTCCAGACGCCCACCTTCGTGCCGTCGGCTGCCTCAGCCTGCACCGACACCAGATCGCCGACCACGAAGGCCAGCAGGTAAGTGGACATAACCGGCGTCTCGCCAAACCGAACAAACCTCATTCCCGGAGATGGCCTGGTGTCTTCCACGATTGGCGTATTGGACACCGCCTGAAAACCGTCGGCAAAGACCAGGGTAACGTCAAAGACGGCCTTCCGCGCTGGCTCATCCCAGCAGGGGAAAGCACGGCGGGCGTCGGTCGCCTCAAACTGCGTGGTGGCCAAGTGCCGCGTTTGGCCCTCAGCGTCCTGGTACTCGGAGCGGTAGAACCCCACTAGCCGGTCGTTCAGGATGCCGGTGAACTGCATATCCAGTTGAGCAGGGCCTGGAGACAGCGTTTCCCCGAAGTCCAGCGTGGCCGTCTCAGTGTCGGCGTCCAGCGATAGGGAGCGAACCGGGGTGGAGGCACCATTGCGGCGCAGAGTGGCCCCACCAATTTCCAGTTCCGCCGCGTTCAGCGATATGCGGGCGGTCGGCACGACGATTTCAATATCTATGGTCTGCTCGCCCTTGAAGGTAAAAGTCTCCAGGTCGGGCTGAAGCGTCAGGCGGTATTTGCTGGGCTTGACGTTGCTGGGTAGTACAACGGCTTCGGCAGAAGGCATGAGGCAATTCCCCCGATGGAAAGTAACGGGCTATGCGCCAAATACGATTTTACCACGTAATTACCGCGCGGGTTGCGGGACGGTCTCAAGCATGAACTCGGGATTGGGCGATTTTCAGGTTTACCGTCGGCATTCCTGTGAATCTCAAAATGTGAACCTTAGAATTGCGGCAATTCACTTTTTGGTCCATCGCCGCCTGCATACTCCGGACGCTTAAACTGGACTTTACGCATTTTAAGCGGCATAAGCGAGGGAATCTGCAATACGATGGTACAGAGTGGCGGGGAGTTTCTGTACATCGGAGTTGGCGGTCGATAGTGAAAAACCCTCCGACACCAACCACCAGTGGCTACGCACAAAGGTGATGTCATCCATTACTTTTCCTGGATTTTGCGTAAAGTCGAGTTAAACACAGGAACGCGCCGGGAACACGGAAATTCCGTGCCTCAGGCGCTCTCCGGGGTGACTTTCACCGGGTTGGGTATGGTCCGCACTTGGGGATACGGGCAGAACGCCACACCGACCGGCCCGGAATAACTTACCTGGTCTTCCGGGCTGTCCGGGACGCACCTGCTCAACTGATTTCTGTGGAGGTGCAGTTCCCTCAGGTTGACCAGCGTGCCCAACTCCGACGGCATATTTCCGCTCAAGCAGTTAGTATTACAACGCAGGTTCCTCCAGCAGGGCGATTTTCGCGAACAATTTGAACCTGACGACGAGATGCGATGAGCCTACGGCGATTTTGTCTGTAGGCGAACAATCTGCGAATAATCCCAAGTTTCGGAGTTTTGGCAAAACCGAGCCTACTGCCCGCCCGGAATGATATAATATGTGCCGGTTTACGCTCGCCCCATCCGCGCTCAGGCGTGTGCATTGCAGGAGAGAATCAGATGCCCCCGAAGACGATGTTCGAGAAGATTTGGGACGCCCACGTGGTTCACGAGGAGCCGGGCGAGCCTTCCGTTATCTACATTGACCTGCACCTGGTCCACGAGGTGACCTCCCCGCAGGCCTTCGACGGGTTGCGGACGGCGGGTCGCCCCGTCCGCCGCACCGATCTGACCGTGGCCACCGCCGACCACAACACCCCCACATGGGACCTGTCGCTGCCAGTGACCGACGAGATTTCCAAGGCGCAGCTTGACGCCCTCACCCGCAACTGCGAGGAGTTCGGGGTCACGCTGTACGACCGTTCCAGCCCGTTGCAGGGTATCGTCCACATCATCGGTCCCGACCTGGGATACACCCAGCCGGGCAAGACCGTGGTCTGCGGCGACAGCCACACCTCCACCCACGGGGCGCTGGGCGCCTTCGCCGTGGGCATAGGCACCTCCGAGGTGGAGCATGTGCTCGCCACGCAGACGCTACGGCAGTTCAAGCCCAGTACTATGGAAATCCGGGTGGACGGCCAGCTACCCCCCGGCGTGACCGGCAAGGACATCATTCTCGGCATCATCGGGCGCATCGGGGTCAACGGCGGTACCGGATACGCTATCGAGTACACCGGCGAGGCCATCAGGTCTCTCTCCATGGACGGGCGCATGACCGTCTGCAACATGAGCATCGAGGCGGGAGCGCGGGCCGGAATGATTGCGCCGGACGAGATTACTTTCGAGTACGTACGAGGCCGCCTGTTCGCGCCGCAGGGCGCCGACTTCGACGCCGCCGTGGAGCGGTGGAGGCAACTGCCCACCGACCCCGGCGCTACTTTCGACAAGACCGAGATATTCGACGCAGGCGCGATGGAGCCTTACGTCACCTGGGGGACCAACCCCGGCATGGTGGCGCCCATCAGCGGGAGCGTGCCCGACCCGGCATCCTTCGAGGAGGCTGCACAGCGGGAAGCCGTCACTCGGGCTCTGCAATACATGGACCTGCAGCCGGGAACGCCGATTCAGGACATCAAGGTCGACCGCATCTTCGTCGGCGCCTGCACCAACGCCCGGCTGGAAGACCTGCGGGCCGCCGCCGAGGTGGTGCAGGGCCGCAAGGTGCACCCCGACGTCTACGCGATGGTGGTGCCCGGCTCGGCCAAGATCAAGCGGGAAGCCGAAGAAGAGGGCCTGGACCGGATCTTCACCGAAGCCGGGCTGGACTGGCGGGTGGCCGGCTGCTCCATGTGCCTGGGCATGAACCCCGACATCCTGTCGCCGGGGCAGCGTTGCGCCGCGACTTCCAACCGCAACTTCGAGGGACGCCAGGGCAAGGGCGGCCGCACTCACCTGGTCAGCCCGGCCATGGCCGCTGCCGCCGCCATCGCCGGCCACTTCGTGGACGTGCGGGACTTGTAGGCATCCCGCACATCGGCCAAGGAACTGTCCCATCTCAAGGAAGCGGAAAATGACCCGGAGAGACACTACCGCGACAGTTGACGCCTCCTCTCCGCCAGAGGAAAGCGTGCACCTGCCCACACGGCGAGTGTAGGTTTACCGGGCAGGGCAATCAGTTAATACCCTGAAACGGTTTCCGGCGAAGATGTGATTCCCGGCATTCAACTAAATCTTCAAGAAATCTGGTAACCAAAATTTCGGGATCCGAGAGGATTTTTATATGGACCCTTTCGTCAAATTGACCGGCGTGGTGGCCCCCTTGGATCGGGTGAACATCGATACCGACCAGATTATCCCGGCTGTCTTCCTGAAGCGCATTGAGCGCAGCGGCTTCGAGGACTGCCTGTTCTTCGCTTGGCGGTTCAATGAGGATGGCAGCCCCAAGGAGGAGTTCGTACTGAACCAGCCGGCCTACCGGAACGCCAGCGTGCTGGTGGCGGGCCACAATTTCGGATGCGGTTCGTCCCGCGAACACGCGCCGTGGGCGCTGCGTGACTACGGAATCCGCTGCATCATCGCTCCCAGCTTCGCCGACATCTTCTACAACAATTGTTTCAAGAACGGCGTCCTGCCACTCAGGATGTCGGAGGACGACGTTCGCACCATCATGGAAAAGGCAACGTCCCAGCCGGGCGTCAACCTGACCGTGGACTTGGAAGGACAGAGGGTCTGGGACGACGACGAGGAAATCTCGATCCCCTTTGAGGTGGACCCCGCTCGCCGTAACAACCTGCTGAACGGCCTGGACGACATTGGACTCACCCTACAACAGGAAGACAAGATTGCCGCCTACGAAGCCAGCCGCAGCTTCTAGGCACTTCAAGAATCCGATATGCGAAGCCCCTGAAAATCAGAGGGCTTCGCCGTTCAATTGCGAGGACGACGCAATGTCGTCTGGCGGAATCGGGCCATGCGGCTTAAACATACGGCTGACATGGGTTTTTGCATTGCTGGAATTCCTCTGGTTTCAACCTTGAACGTTACATAAACACTGTGCTATATTCGCCTAAATAACATAATCAAATGTTTACCAGGATAAGCGGATGTCTACTGACCAATCCATCTTTGATAACGGCAGTCTACGCAACGGTGCATTGGAACAGGCATCGGGTTCAGATAACCAAAACAGTACCGTCCCCACCCGCAAGGCGCGGCAGCGGTCAGTTTATCTCTTTCCCGCCTACGGTTTCACCACCGCGCTGGACATTGCCCGCCGGGTGGAGGAGAGCGGCGGGGGAACTCTGACTGAGGAAACGCTGGCGGTAAACTTGGGCCTGTCGGTGAAGAGCAGCGGTTTCCGGCTCAAGAACCTGGCGGCCCGCCAGTTCCAATTGATCAGTAAACAGGGCGAAATATTGGCTACCACCCCCGTGGCCAAGGCCATCTTCAAGCCGACCAGCAACGAAGACGCCCAGCGGGGCTACCGCCAGTCGTTCCTGTCCATACCGCTGTTCCAGGCTGTCGCCGACCGTTACCGGGGGCAGCGCCTGCCCGACAGCCAGACGCTGCGCAACGTGCTGGAAAGGGAGTTCCACGTCGAACACTCCAGGGTACAGCAGGCCGAGCGGATGTTGCTGGACTCGGCGCGCGACGCTCACCTCCTGACTCACAGGGGAGACGGCACTTACCTGGTGGTCTCAGACGGCGCGGGCGGGGCCCTGGACGAAGCCGGCGACCTTATGCCGGGCGGGGAAGCATTTGCTCCGACGGTCGCCGGAAATTATCGTTTCCCTTCGCCCCAACCAGGCCAACCGGCTCCAGCCAACACCATATCTTTCACCCTCGACGAAATCGGACGGTTAAACCCCAAGGATTTCGAGACAGTCTGGGGGGCCATCGGCATATTGGTCAGGTCCCGCAGCGGAGTGAGTGAGGCTTCTGATTCCGATGAAGACTGGGACGAGGGTTAGGCACATCCCCTTTGGACAGTATTCTGGCCCTTCCCTCAGACCGACTCGCTGAGTGAGAGCGATTATCCATCTGTCATAGGTCGGGCGGGAAAGCGCTCGACACCTGCTCTTGGAAGTCCGTCTCGTAGCGCAGCATCCGGCCCTGCCGCACCTGCTCGTCCAGTGACGGGCGTTGCACCGGGCGCGGGTCGTCAGGGGCGCAGCCGATGACCCCTTCCGCCTCCAAGCGACTCACTTCCACGTCGGTTATGCCAAGCAGTTCCCTAAGCACGAACTCGTTATGCTCCCCCATCAAGGGCGCAGCTTTGGGTTGCACGGCCGGCGTTTCCGACAGCTTCCAGGGACGGCCGGCGTAGGGAAGAGGCGGCATTCCGGTGCTGGGGTGATGCCGCACCACTTCGTAAAAGCCTCTTTCCCGCAAGTGAGGGTCGAACAGCAGGTCCTTACTGTCCAGGACGGCCCCAGCGGGCACACCGGCCGCTTGCAGGGCGCGCATCAACTGGTGGGCGTCCCACGGGGCCGTGGCCTCCCTCAGCATACCGTCCAGCTCTTCGCGGTGCCGCAAGCGGCCCACACTCCCGGAAAAACGCTCCTCCGCGGCCCAATCCCTTCGCCCTAGGACTTGGCAAAGGCTCTGCCATTCCATGTCGTCAGACACGGCAATCACAATCCAGCGGTCATCGCCCTTGCACGGATAGCAGCCGTGGGGAGCCATCACCGGGTCCGCATTGCCGATGCGAGCAGGCGCGCGTCCGTTGGCGGAGAAGTCCAGCAGCGCTTCCGGAATGGTGGCGGCGGCGACCTGGGCCTGCGACACGTCGATGAACTGGCCTTGTCCGGTCCGCAAGCGATTCATCAGCGCGGTCATAACGGCGAAGACGGTATGCTCGCCAGCGGTGTAGTCTACATAAGGAATCTCGGCCATCACCGGAGGCCCACCCTGGTAGCCGGTGGTGTAAGCCAGCCCCGACGCCCCCTCGGTGGCCGGACCAGTGGCCCCGAAGTTGGCCCAGGGGCCGTCAAACCCATAGCCGGTGGACGACACCATGATGATGTCGGGTTTGATGCGGCACAGTTCCTTGTATTCCAGGCCGAAGTTCCTAATTACTCGAGGCGTGAAGTTTTCCGCGAATACGTCGCTGACAGCGATTAGCCGCCGCAGGATTTCCAGCCCCTCCGGGCGGCCCAAATCCAGCGTGATGCCCAGCTTGTTACGGTTTTGCTCGTAGAAGTTAGCCCCACGATTCCAGAACTCGCCATGAATCTCGTTCTGGTACACCGAGTCGCTGCGGTAGCTTTCCAGCCGCCGCGTCGACTCCAGCCGGATGACCTGCGCCCCCATGTCGGCCAGCAGCTTCATGGCGAAGGGAATGGCGATGAGTTGCCCCATCTCCAACACTCGAACGCCCCGCAGCGGCCCGCCGTCGCCTGCATGACGAAACCGGGAATTCATCTCGCCTCCCATCGCCTAGATAACCCCTTGAGACCGGAGTTGCGCCCGTTGGGAGCCGTCCAAGCCAAGCCGTTGGCCCAGGATTTCCCCGTTGTGCTGGCCGGCGGATGGCGCCGGTCCTGCGGCCTGCCAGGGAGTGGATGCCAGGATAAAGGGAGCGCCGGGAAAGATTACTTTCCCCATCACCGGGTGCTCCTGTTCCACGAAGTAGCCGCGATGGGCAAACTGCGGGTCCTTCAGAGCTTCTTCCGGCGACTGGATAACGCCGAAAATAAATCGGCGTTCATGGGAGCCGTAAAACATCTCGTACTTATTCTGCCGAAGGAAATACTCATCCAGGATGCGCCCCAGCTCTTCGGCGTTGACCAGCCGGGCCGACGGTGTACGAAAGCGGTCGTCATCCAGTTCCGGCAGGTCCAGGAATTGCACGTAGGAATCCCAGTTCAGGCCGCTGCCCAGCCCCGGGTTGGGCAGCAGGTAGCCGTCGGCGGTAGCCCGGAGACGTTGCAGGTCGCCGCTGTTGTTTGGCTGGCGGCGGCGGATGGCCCCACTGTAGGTGTAGTTATTCACCACGTCGCGCAGCCCCGAGGCCACCGCTTCTTGAATCGAGACGTCGATATGCTGCCCCCGTCCCGTCATGCGCTGATGATAGAGGGCCATCAGCGTGGCCGAGGCCGCATCCGTACCGGCCTTGAACTGCGCCTGATTGAAGGCGTGCTTCAGGGGCTCGCGGTCATACGCCCCGAAGATGTACATGAGTCCACCCAGCGCGTACTCGACGATGTCGGCAGCCTTGAAGTCGCGGTAGGGGCCGGTCTGCCCGAAGTTGGAGATGGACACCATCACCAGGTGAGGTGCAATCTCCCGAAGAGAATCATAGCCCAGACCCAGCGACGGCATCACCCGCGGGGCGAAATTTTCCACCAGCACGTCGGTTTCCGGCAGCAGCGAGCGCAGGATGTCGCGCCCCTCTTCGGTCTTCAAGTTTAGAGTCATGCTGCGCTTGCCGGTATTGAGGTAAGCAAAGGGCAGACTGGCATCCGGCCCCGGCTCATCCTGGAAGAAGGGAGCCATCCGCCGACCTCGTTCCCCGCCGGGCGGCTCGATTTTCAGCACGTCGGCCCCGAACCCGGCCAGCAAACGAGTGCAGTAGGGACCTGCTATGCAGTGAGTGAGGTCAAGGACGCTGACGCCTTCTAGGGCGGCGGACATATATTGGGTTGCTCCTGGTTATTTTTGTTATGTGTCTTTGCGTGGAATTCAGGCGTCTCTGTATAACGGCGTGTCCAGCCCCAACTCCGACCGACCGACCAGTTCCAGGCAGCGGTCCAGGTTTGGAGGCATCAGCGTGGAGGTGCGCACGTCGCGATAGAGGCGCTCCAGTGGCATACGCTTGTGGGCGCTTCGGCCTCCAGCAATCTGGATGGCCTTGGAGGTAACGTCCAGGGACGCCACAGTGGCCAGATATTTGACGCGGGCCGCCAGCACCGCCCTTTCGGCCGGGTTGGAGCCGTGCCATTCCTCCGCCGCAGAGTGAAGGACCTGGCGCGCGCCTTCCAGCGCAATCGACATCTCGGCCACAGTGCGCTGGACCGTCAGACTCTCGGCAATGGGCGCCGGGTCGGGGGCGAAAGTCTGGGTCCTGGCGAACTCACGGGTGAAATCCAAGGCCGCTCGGGCCGCGCCGAGGTACACCGCTGCGAACCCCAGCCCGAACCCCTGCGTAACACCGGTGCGGGGCGCTTCTCCCGCCTTTCCCAGTAGCGCGTCCGGCCCGACAAAGCAGTTGTCCAGCATCATTGCCGGGCTGACCGTGGCCCGCATCCCCAGCGTGTCCCAGTCGCCAATCTGCTCAATGCCGGGCGAGTCGTGGGGCAACAGGGCCAGCCATTGCGACTCCACCGGGTCGTCGGCCCCGGAGCTGCAATGAATCATGTAGCGGTGAGCGCCGCCGGACATGGTGCAGAAGTGCTTGACGCCGTTGATTACATAACCGCCGTTCTGGGGAACGATGGTGGTCAGCCTCATGGCGGTTCCGCCGCGCGTCTCCGGCTCGCTGCCCCAACTGCCGAACAGCTTGCCTTCCTCCACAACTTCGCGGAAGTAAAAAGCCTTCTGCACCTCCCCGGCAAGGGCGTCAATAAATCGAGTCACCGTGGAGTGCATATGGACGGTCATACCTGTGTTGGTACATCCCGATGCCAGCCGCTCAATCACCTTTACGTAGGTCAGCATATCCAGTTCAAGACCACCGAAACGGCGGGGAATACCCATTGCCAGCATTCCCTCCCGCCAGACATCTCGCCAGCTCTCGACTGGGTGGGTGGCTGTGGCGTCGTATCGGGCGGCGCGCGGTGCCAGGCACTCGGTGGCCACACGCCCGGCGACGGACACCAAGCCGTCGGTGTCCCCTAATTCCACGCTATCGGGTGATTTCCGGTCAACGGCCAAAGTTTACTATCTCCGGTCTATCGAGCTAATTAGGGAGGATTCCAGAACGCTGGCGGCGACTCGTCGAAGGCGATGCCATTGGCCTGGGCTTCCAGCCGATCGTCTGGGCGAAGATCAGGGTCAAGCGCCAAGGGCGCCAATTTGCGGTTACCCTTAGCGGCGTCTCCCCACCTTAAAGCGTCGACATTCGATGGCGTCACGTTGGTCTCTCGAACAGCAACCTAGAGGATTACCAACATATTATCCCTTGCTGGTACCTATACGACAGTGCCAACTTTCAGCGGGGACCCAGTCCGAGAAGCCCGCTCTTACTCCCCTGGGAAGGTCAGCCGCAGCAGCGTGTGGCGGCGGTTGGTGGTGTAGGGGCGAACCTTCTCGGGCCAGCGGCCCAACTCTACCGCCTCGCCCCAAGCCTCGGAGGTCAGGACGTCGGGCGACTCGATTTCGTAGACGGCGTGGAAGCGGGGACGGCCGTCGGGGGACATCGTGCGGGTCTCGCCGCCTATCAGAACCTTGAAGGAGTCGGCTTCGTAGCGCGCGATTTGCCCCACGCCGGCGACCTTGCTCAGCTCCGGGCAGTGCTCGGTGTTGTAAACCTCGTTAAATAGGGCTTCCTTTGCCGGGTCAACGTCCATGCTGGCAACGAAAAGGTATTTCGATCGCTGCGTCATTTATTCATCTCCATTGATTGCAGTGCGATAGGGGCGCACGGCTGTGCGCCCCTACGGTATGCCTCATCCGGTATGCCTAGAAGGGCCGGCGGTGGGCAGCCTCGGTTTCGATGCTGGTGATGAACTCCAGCAACACGGCGCGGCCCTCCTGCTCGGTCACGCGGCGGGCGCGGGTGAAGGCGGCCGACACGTCGTTGGGGTCCTCGATGCGCTCGGCGTAGCCGCCCATGGCTCGGCCCATCTCGGCGTAGTTGCCGCCCAGGTCGCGGCTGCCGTACAACCGATGCGAGTCGGCCATGGCGCTGACTTCCGCTGCCATGGTGGAGTTGTTCAGCACCACGGTGATTATAGGGATGTTGGAGCGCACGGCGGTCTCAAAGTCCAGCCCCACCATTCCGAAAGCGGCGTCGCCCATGAAGTTGACACATACCTTGTCGGGCTGGGCCAGCTTGGCCCCGATGACCAGCCCCAGGCCGGTGCCCAGTCCGTGAGACTTGCCCCAGCCCAGGTAGGTGCGCGGGCCATTGGAGCGGTAGAAGGGCACAATCTGGTCGCGGGGGCTACCGGAGTCATGGGTCACAATGGCCTCTTCGGGCGGAACGGTGTGCATGAAATCCCAAATGACCCGGTACGGGCTTATGGGCCGGGAGTCGTCGGTCAGCTTGTGGTTCCAGGCGGCAATGAAGGCGTCGCGCTCCTTTGCAACTTCCTCGGCGGTGTTGCTGTTCTTGCGGCTGTCGCCCACGATTTCCCGGCAGGCGTCGATCATTTGGCGCAACACCAGCTTGGCATCGCCGACGATGGGGTAGTCGATGTTGTAGTCCTTGTTGATGTCGGCGGGGTCGTTGGTGGAGTGGATCATAGTCTTGCCCGGCGGAATGGTCATAACCATGTTGTGCCGGGTGAAGCTGGTGCCGACGCCAAACACGACATCGGCCCGACGCATAAAATTCACTACCGTTGCCGATGAAGTAAGGGCGGCGGAACCCAAGGCCAATGGATGGGTCTCCGAGAAGCCACTCTTGCCCAACAGGGTGGTGGTCACGGGTACCTGGAGCAGTTCCGCCAGTTCCTGCAATTCGTCCGTGGCCTTGGCGTACATCACGCCCTGGCCTGCCATTATCACCGGATTACTGGCCGAACAAAGGGCGCGGGCGGCGGCCTCAACGTCCCGCGGGTCGCCCTGGGATGGGGTCCGGCGGCTGGGAACGTAGTAGAAGGACTCTTCGGAAACGTCTTCCAGCGCCACGTCGGCGGGAATCTCGACCGCCACCGGCCCAGGTCGGCCCTGCCGGAGCGCGGCGAAAGCGCGACGCATGATCTCGGACGTGCGGTTGGGGGTGTTCACCTGCTCCACGCTCTTGGTGATGGGGGCGTAGCTCTGCAACGAGCTGTAATGCGGCAAGATGCCCTGCCGCTCGCGAGGGTGGCCAAGGGGCAGGAGCAGCAGCGGCGTCGAATCCGAGTAGGCAGTGGCGGCGCCTGAGTAGGCATTCTCGGCCCCGGGGCCGTACTGCATAGCGAACACGCCCATCTTATCGCCGTTGGTGGTGCGGCTGTACCCGTCGGCGATGCCCAGCCCCACCCGTTCCTGTCGGCAGATGATGGGCCGGATACCGCCCTCGGCGCAGGCCTCAATGACCGGCGTGGTGGGGAAACAGGGTAGAAACTCCACCCCTTCCCGCTTCAGAATCTCGGTAATGGCGTCAACAGTTCTCACCGGAGACCTCCTTTGCTGTAAGCCTGATGTGTTGAGGGAGAGTATAACACCGGATTCGGCTTTGCCCGCCCCGCGAGGGTCGCTATGGCCGCCAAGCCCGTGAACGCGCGGGCGGGCGGACTGCGGCTTCCGCCTCTGCCCGACCCGCCGAAGTTGGCATGCAACAAGTCACTCACTTCGTGCTTTCCGGCGTGAAGAGAACCGTGGCCGAGCATCTGGGCGCCCTGCTTCCCGGCTCCACTACCTTCGTCAGCGGCAACGGACACCTGTGTCCCACCCGCGCCGACTTTCCCCGCTGTCCCTACCCGGATATACTCATCGCCTTTAGCGTAGACCAAGCAGACATAATCACCACCAACGGTTACGTGAAAGAGGAGGCAAGTAAGCCGCCGGATTTGGTCCTGGAAGAGGCCTCCCGCTCCACGAGCCGCCGGGATTACATCCAATAGAGGGAGATTTAGGCGGGTTTCGGCGTCCCGGAATAGTGGCGTTTCGACCACTCCGGGGGCTGTTATCACGATGTGGCCCTAGCCGGAGACCGGCTGGCAGAAGACGGATGCGGCTATGAAATGACGGGTTGGGCGCCCCGCCACGATTTGAGTTAGTCTCTTATTTGGAACCCCGGAGGCTTGAACGACATACATCGTAAAGCCGTTTCAGGCACTGGAGGCCATACTGGAATCTGGACTTGGACAGACCTAGCGTCATCCCGGCAACCGTCAGCTACTTCCGTACTGGGCGGCAATGCGATCGGCGGCGGGCTTGAGGACGGCATAGAGGAAGTCGTTGGCCGGGGTTGGGGTGCCGGTCTGCCGGGCCAGGCGGATGAGGGCGCCGTTCAGTCCGTCCAACTCCACGGGGCGGCCTTCGGTGAAATCCTTTGCCATGGAGGCGCGACCCTGCGCCGGGAATCGGTCGAGGGAGTTCATTGCCCATTCCAGCGAGTCGACCATGATGGGCGCTCCGCTGGCCCGGCCCACCTCCAGCGCCTCCTCGATAGCCTGCTGTATGAGGGAGCGGGTGACGGGTATGGCACGCATCTCCTCGTAGACGCAGTTGGCGGCGGCGCATACTGCGGCGGAACCGGCGATGTAGGCGAACTTCTTCCACAGCATCCCGGTCATATTCTCGTGCAGTTCAATCCGCCATCCCGCATCGGTGAACTCACGGTACAGACGCTCGCCCCTCTCGGTTATGCCGACGGCGATCTCGCCGAACCCGGCGGTTCCCGGCCCGCCCTGAGTGACCACACCTGGCTCGGATATGCGGCCTTCCATGAAAGCCGAGCCAATCATCACCGGATCCGGGCCGATGGCCCCAGCGAGTTGCTCGCCGTTGTCGATGCCGTTCTGCAGGGTGAGGGCCACAGTGCCGGGGCCGACCATCGGCGGCAAAGAGGCGATGGCGGCGGTGTTGTGGTGCATCTTGACCGTGAACAGTATCAAGTCCTGCACCCCGGCATCGGAAGTGTCGGAAACAGCGCGACCCGGGGCGTGAAAGTCGCCGTCGTTCTGGCTTTCCAACCGCAGGCCCCCATTGCGTTGGATGGCCGAGAGATGCTCGCCCCGGGCGACAAAGGTCACGTCGTGTCCGGCCCGGGCCAACAGGCCGCCGAAATAGCCTCCGACGCCGCCGGCGCCAACAACTGCTGCTTTCACCGCATAGCCTCCGTTGTTTGGGTTCGCCCCCACCCTCACCTTCCCCCAGATGGAGAGGGAACTGGCAGAAATCCGAAGTCGCCCTCTCTGGCAGCGGGGGAGATTTTAGGAGGATTCCACAGGGTAGCCGTAGACTTCGCGCAGGTCACGCTTCAGCACCTTGCCCATGACGTTGCGGGGCAGTTCGTCCACGAAAACCACCGAGCGGGGCCGCTTGAAGCCAGCCAGCCGCTCGCGGCAGTATTCGATGATGTCTTCCTCGGTGGCCGGCTCGCCCTCGCCGCTTCCTGGAGGAGCGGCGCTCAGGGTGCGGACGACCAGGGCGCGTATTTCCTCTCCCCATTCGACGTCATTCACTCCGATAACCGCCGCGTCGTCAACCTGCGGGTGGGACAGCAACACCTGTTCGACCTCCTCGGGAGAGACCATTTCGCCGCCTCGCTTGATGAAATCCTTGGAACGGCCGGCCAGGTAGATATAGCCGTCCCCGTCCTTGAAGCCCAGATCGCCGGTGTAGACCCAGCCGGAGCGCAGGGTTTCCCGAGTGGCCTCCTCCTCCTGCCAGTAGCCCGACATCATGCGGGGGCCGCGGGCGACGATTTCCCCGGTCTCGCCGACCGGGGCGGCGTGGCCATCATCGTCCACGATTTCCACTTCCACGTCTTCCAGGGGCTTGCCGATGGAGGTGAGGCGGAGCAGTTTCTTTTCGATCTCCTTTGGAGAGCCTTCCAGCACATGATCTTCCGGCGGGAGCATGGTGATGGTGGAGGCCGTTTCGGTCTGCCCGAAGGCGTTGATAAAGCTGGCGCCGGGGAACTTCTCGATGGCCTGCCGAATGACTACCAGGGGCATCGGGGCCGCGCCGTAGGTGATAACGTTCAGTGACGACAGGTCGAATTCCCCGAACCGGGAATGGTCCATGAGCTGCTTTAGCATCGTCGGAACCAGCATGGCCCGGTTGGCCCGGTATTCCTGCACCAGCGTCATCCACTCCACTGGCTCGAACTGCCGCATGATGACCTGGGTGCGCCCGGCGTACACCGCAGTGAGCGCCGCCTGCAATCCGGCAATGTGGTAGTAGGGGACGGTCACCAGGTTGGTCTCCTGGATTTCCGGGTCCGCGGGCATTACCGTGGCGAGAATGTAGGACGCAAAGCTGTCGTGGGTCAGCATCACGCCCTTGGGAGCGCTGGTAGTGCCAGAGGTGAACATAATAACCGTGGTATCGTCGTCCTCGGCCTCGGGGAAGTGCAGTTGCTCCGGCGAAGCTGTCCGAAGGAGGTGTTCGTAACTGGTAAGGCCCGTGGTGGTTCCCGCGTCCAGAATTATGACTCTGTCCTTGGGCATACCGAACAGGTCTTCTTCGCCCAGTAGCTCCAGGTAGCGCTCGCCGATGAACAGGCAGGAGGGATCCGCTATTCGCAGCATCTGGTGCAGCTCATCGGTCTTGGCCCGGAAGTTTATGGGAACATACACGGCATCAAGCTGCGCGGCGGCAAAGTATAGTTCGATGCTGCAGTGGCTGTTCACCTGCATCGTAGCCACGCGGTCGCCGGGAGTTACGCCCAGTTCCGCCAGCGCATTGGCCAGCCGGTTGACCCGCTGGGAAATCTGAGCGTAGGTAAACTCGCGCCCGTCGAAAATTATCGCGGTGCGATCTGGGACGATTGCCTCGGCTATGATAAGCAGTTCAGTTGTATTCATTGCTCTGTTCCGGCGAAGCCCTCCGATGCAGTTACGGATGGAATTGCCAGTTTAATGTATTTTCCCCGTTTGAATGCCCGTATGTGCTATGGCTACTCGCGTTTCCAGTTCCAGTCCCTGCTCCAGCGTCATGTTCGAGCCTTCGCGTAACGCGCGCTTCAGCCCGGCGACCATGCCATGTTCGGCCTGCGCCAGCCCGTTGGCTGCCCGCCAGGCGTCGTCTCGCAACCGTTCGGGCGGCGAGAGGCGGGTGACCAGGCCCATTTCCAGCGCCTCCTGCGCCGGGAAGCGCCGCCCGGTAAGCAGGAGGTCGAGGGCCTGCGAGGTGCCCGCGTTGCGCGGCAGAGTCTGGGTGCCCCCAGCGGCGGGTATCATGCCCAGCCCCACCTCAGGCATGGCAAACACCGTATCGTCGGCTGCCAGGCGCAGGTCGCACAGCAACGCGATTTCCAGCCCCGACCCGATGCAGTATCCGTGAACCGCGACGACTATGGGCTTGTCCAAGTTTATTATCTGGCCCCAAACGTCCCGCTCCCAGCGCACGCGGAGGGCGATGACTTGAGACGGGGCGGAGCCGAATTCGGTCAGGTCGGCCCCGGCGCAAAAGCCTCGGCCCTCGCCTGTAATGAGCAACGCCAGCACCTCCGGGTCATCGGCCACCGCGCTCAGGGTTTCGGCGAAATCGTCGCGCATCTGAATGTTGTAGGCGTTCAGCACCGCAGGACGGTCCAGCGATACATGGGCGACGGTGCCTACCTTTTCATATATTAGCGTTTCAAACGGGCGCATGGCGGCTAACGGGCTCCGACTCCGGCAGGGTAAACCGCCCGCTCATAGAGCTCCTGCAAGTCGACTTCGGTGTATCGTAGCCCAATGTTCTCCAGGTTGTGGGCGTCGCTGACCTCCGTCAGCATCAGACCGTGGGCGCTGGCCTTCTCCGCCACCTGCGGTTTACGGATGTGCCAGTTGTGGATGTAGTTATCGATTTCGATGGCGTGTATGCCTTGCTCGATAATAATTTCCGGAGAGTAGTAGCCCGGATGGCAGTAGGTGCGGAAAACACCGCCCTCCATCCCGTCAATCGGCGGCAGGAAGAGTTCCGCCACCTGGTACTCAGCAAAAGGGTTCTGGTCCGGGCGCACCTCAATCTCCCAGCCGGGGATGATCACCACCTCGCCTGGGAAGTGCCGCTCCACCAGTTCACGGAACTCGAAAGACCAGTCCTTGTTGTGGTGGTCGGTGATTCCGATTCCGTCGATACCGGCCGTTTGGATTTGCCGCACCACCCTCTCGGCGATTTCCAGCGACGGCGGCTGAAAATTGAACGCTTCCCAGACGTGGGTGTGCAGGTCCAGTTTCAGTTTCAAGTTTGACTCCTGATCCGGTTAATCAAGCCGTCACCGTACGGCAATGCCAGAATCCGCGTTTGAATGAGATACTCCCCCTATTTTCCCGTGAATTCAGGCGGGCGCCGCTCCAAGAACGAGGCGATGCCCTCGGCGCGGTCGGCGGTACTTTGCAGGATGACGTTCAAGTCTGCTTCCAGTCCCAGCCCCTGCTCCAGGGTCAGGTCTGCGCCAAGAGTCATTGCTTCCTTTACATATCTGGCTCCCAGCGGGCTGCCGTCGGCTACCTGCCCGGCCAACTCACGGGCGAGGAGCATTACATCCTCTCCTTCCTCGGCCACTCTGTTGACGAGGCCGATGGCCAGGGCTTCGGCGGCGGCGATGCGGCGACCCGTCAGCAGCATATCCCGGGCCCAGCCCGGCCCAACCAGTCGGGGCAGCCGCTGCGTCCCTCCGTCGAATGGGAAGCTGCCCGCTGACGGTGGAGAAAAACCGAACTTCGCCATCGGCGTTGCTATTCGCAGGTCACCCGCCAGGGCCAGTTCCAATCCGTGGTCGGTGGCATTGCCGTTCAGCGCGACCACGACCGGCACCGGCAGAGACGCGACAGCCCCGGCCGCCTGCAACTGCTTGAGGCCATCGGCATCCGCCGGAACGTCCCGCCCGGTGGAAAACACCGGGCCGTTGCCGGTCAATATTACCACCCGCAGGCCATCGTTGGTGGAGAGTTCGGCGCATAACTCCCACAATTCGGCGGCCATAACTTCGTTCACCCTGTTGCCGTCGCCGGGACGGTTCAGCGCGACGATGACGATAGCCCCGTCGCGGTGATGTTTTAAAGTAGAATGACTGATATGGCGCTTTCCCTTTCCCTTTTTAGAATCTATGACGGCCTAAGCGCCATTGGCGAGGGACAGCAGGCAGAAGCGGCCCCGCCGGGCGATTCTTGACAAGGCAAAATGGCTTGATTACCATAGATTAGCACTCTGCTGTCCAGAGTGCTAATCACAAGTCTAAATTGCCGGGCCAAGACCAAATTCCCGGCGAAACAAAGGAGGCCGAGGTGGCGAATTTTAAGCCGTTGGGCGAGCGCGTGGTAGTGAAACCCATTGAGGGTGAGCAGACCACAAAGGGCGGTATTTTCCTGCCTGATACAGCCAAGGAAAAACCCCAGGAAGGCGAAGTGGTCGCGGTGGGCCCAGGCCGGATGAGCGATGACGGAACGCGCATCACCATGGACGTTACCAAGGGCGACCGGGTTATCTATTCCAAGTTTGCCGGCACCGAGTACAAGGACGGCGACGACGAGTATCTCATCCTGCGGGAGAGCGACATTCTGGCAAAGCTATCCTAGTTCTGGCGCTGGGTCGGCAGCTCCCGACAATTACTCGGGAGCGCACGGCCGGCCGTTAAATTCACACCTGTCAAATTTAAGGAGGAATGGATGCCAGCCAAGAAGCTTACCTACTCGGAAGAGGCGCGCAAGTCTCTCCGGACCGGTATCGATATTCTCGCCGATGCGGTCAAAATTACCCTCGGCCCCAAGGGCCGCAACGTGGTTC
The DNA here is from genome assembly GCA_965226875.1 of Dehalococcoidia bacterium. Lineage (GTDB taxonomy): Bacteria > Chloroflexota > Dehalococcoidia > Lucifugimonadales > UBA3495 > VXOI01. The sequence goes on from OZ245439.1 coordinate 1,988,581, forward strand.
TCGACAAGTCCTTCGGGCCGCCCCAGGTTTGCAGTGACGGCGTAACCATCGCCAAGGAAATTGAGCTTCCCGACTCCTTCGAGAACATGGGCGCCCAGCTTCTCAAGGAAGCCGCCACCAAGACTAACGACGCCGCCGGCGACGGCACCACCACCTCCGTCGTGCTGGCGCAAGCCATCATCACCGACGGCTTTAAGAACGTCACCGCCGGCGCCAACCCCATGGCCATCAAGCGCGGCATCGAGCGGGCCGTGCAGTCCGTGGTCGGCGAGTTGCAGGGAATGTCCCAGTCGGTGGAGACCCGCGAGCGCATCGGCCAGGTTGCCAGCCTCTCGGCCCACGAGGAAGCCATCGGCGAGACCATCGCCGAAGCCATGGAGAAGGTCGGCAAGGACGGCGTCATCACCGTCGAAGAGTCCAAGGGCCTGTCCGACGAGATCGAATACGTGGAAGGGATGCAGGTCGACCGCGGCTACATCTCTCCCTACTTCATCACCAACCCCGACCGCATGGAGTCGGTGCTTGAAGACCCCACCATCATCATCACCGACAAGAAGATTTCCGCTGTAGCCGAACTGCTTCCGGCGCTAGAAAAGCTTTTGCAGGTGGGCCGCAAGAACGTCGTGATCGTCGCTGAGGATGTGGACGGCGAGGCTCTGGCCACCATCGTGGTCAACAAGCTGCGCGGCACTCTCAACGCCCTGGCCGTGAAGGCCCCCGGCTTCGGCGACCGCCGCAAGGCTATGCTGGAAGACATCGCCATCCTGACCGGCGGCACCGTCGTCAGCGAGGAGACCGGCCGCAAGCTGGACTCCGCCACCATTGAGGACTTCGGCCAGGCCCGCCGGGTCACCGCTACCAAGGACGAGACCACCGTCGTCGAGGGTCGCGGCTCCGAGGACGCCATCCAGGCCCGCATCACCCAGATCAAGGCCCAGATCGAGGACACCACCTCCGAGTTCGACCGCGAGAAGCTGCAGGAGCGGATGGCCAAGCTCTCCGGCGGCGTCGCGGTGATCAAGGTCGGCGCAGCCACCGAGATCGAGCTCAAGGAGCGCAAGGCCCGCGTCGAGGACGCCCTGTCGGCCACCCGCTCCGCCGTGGAAGAGGGCATCGTGCCAGGCGGCGGCGTCGCTCTGGTTCGCGCCCAGCGCGCCCTGGACAGCATCGGCGAACTGCCCTCGGACGAGAAGGTCGGCGTGGACATCATCCGCCGGGCCCTCGAACAGCCCCTCAAGCTCATCGTCGAGAACGCCGGCTTTGAGGGCGCCGTGGTGCTTAACCAGGTCAAGCAGCAGGCCGACGACTACGGCTACGACGCCGAGGTCGGAGAATACGGCCCGATGCTGGAGAAGGGCATCGTTGACCCGACCAAGGTCACCCGCTCGGCCCTGCAGAATGCGGCCAGCGTCGCGGCCATGGTGCTGACCACCGAGTCCATGATCTCCGAAATCCCCCAGCCGGCGTCGGCCATGCCCGCCATGCCCCCCGGCGGCGGAATGGACTTCTAGTCCGGCCAGGAAATCCGGCCAAGAAATTCAGGTAGCCACAGAGCCGTCCCGTCAACTGGCGGGGCGGCTTCCTTTTGCCCGACCGCAGTGGCTGTGCGAGCAACGATGATTGGATGCCCGGCGCACATAGCCAATGGGTTGGTATAATGAGGTCGTTTGGCTGGGCCAACGGAAACCGGCTCGGACGGCGATAATCGGCCAACGGGAGAAACCGAATGATTTGATTGGCAATTGCAGCGGCCGGAGGGACGGCCGCAGGTGTAGTTGCGCTCTGGGGCAGAATCCGGGGCGGAGAGAAGAAGTCGGTGAGTCCACCGGAGCGAGAGCCGACTGAACCGGCCACGGCTTCGGCTACGTAAGGAAACGGTCCGTGAGTACAGCACCCGGTACAAGCATGAACAAGGTTTACGCTTCCGCCCGACACGCCCTGACCGGACTGAGCAACGGCGCGTCGTTGCTCGTCGGAGGCTACGCGGGCCACGAGGAGCCGGAGACGCTGATTGAAGCTGTCATCACCAGCGGCGTCCGCGGCCTTACCGTCGTCTGCCACGGAGCGGGCGCGCCGGGTTCGGGGCGTTCCGACCTGAACCGGCTGGTGGAGACCGGGGCTGTCCGGAAGCTCGTCTCGCCTCTACCCTTCGACCCACGTAGCGGTGGGCCGGTGCGGGAGCGGTGGGAGGCAGGCGACCTGGAGTTGGAAGTCCAGCCTGCCGGGGTCCTGACCGAGCGGATCCGGGCCGGAGGAGCTGGCATCGGTGGCCTGTTCCTGCCCACCGGCGCGGGAACACGCTTCGCAGAAGGCCGGGAAGTGCGTCAGATCAACGGGCGCGAACACGTCTTTCAGCCCGCGTTGAAGGCCGATTTCGCCTTGCTCAGGGCCACTGCCGCCGATGCCCTCGGCAATCTGGTCTACTCAGGAACGCAACGCAACTGGAACCCGATAATGGCAATGGCAGCCGGGATCTCAGTCGCCGAGGTGGATCAGGTCGTTGAAACTGGCGGCCTCGACCCCGAGATGGTGATAACCCCGGCCATCTTCGTCCAACGTCTCGTCATTCGCGGAAACTGACAACAACGCGACCCAGGACAATCTGACCGCAGAGAGCTCGAGAATGCCAGGCGCAAGATTGGACCCGACAAGCATGGCCCGGCGGGCGGCGCAGGAGATTCAGGGCGGAGAGGCGGTGGCCATCGGTTCCGGCCTGCCTGCCACCATACCATACGCTCTACCCGCTAACAGCGGAGTGTGGTTCCTGGCCGAGAGTGGCGCCGTGGGCTATCGTCCCGGCAGCTTGGGTCCCGGCAGCTTGGGTCCCGGCAGCTTGGGTATGGTGGTGGACTCCGCAGGGTCCCCGGTTGCCGTTGTCCCGGGCGGGGCCGTCGTTGGCGTTGCGGACACGACGGCGATGCTGGCCGGCGGACACGTCGGCATGGCATTCATCGAGGCGGCCCAGGTTAGTTGCGCGGGTGATTTCGTCCACTGGACTACTGCTGAAACGCCCGGCCTGGCCGCGCCCGGCTTCGCAGTGGACCTGGCATCCGGGGCGAGACGTGTCGTAGCCCTGATGGAACATTCCCGCGACAACGGCGCTCCCAATATACTCGAAAGCTGTACCCTGCCCGTTGACGGCGCCCGCTGCGTATCCTTGATTGTTACCGATACGTCGGCCATTCGGGTTACCGATGGCGGCCTGGAATTGGCGGAACTCGCGCCCGGCTGGACTGCCGACGACGTAGCCGCCCTGACCGGCGGGTCCCTTTCGGTGTCGTCTGGCCTACGGGAAATGACCTTTGATGTGCCGGCGCTGCCCTGGCCAAACAAGGTTTATGCCAGCGCCGCCGAGGCCCTGCGCGACGTGCCAGACGGGGCCGTGGTGAACGTGGACGGCTTTGGCGGGCCGGGAGGGATGGCCCACTACCTGATGACGGGTCTGCGCGACCACGGGGCCAAAGGCCTCACCATCATAAGCAACACCGCCGGCATTGCGCGCGTGGCCCGGTTCGGCGCCCCCGAAGGCGTGACGCCCATTGACCACACCATCCTCGTGGAGAACGGTCAGATAGCCAAGGCAATCGCTTCATACCCTGTCTCGCCATCCATCAACCGACCCAGCGCCTTCGAGCGGGCCTACCAGGAGGGCGAGTCCGACCTGGAGGTTTCCCCGCAGGGAACGCTGGCCGAGCGGCTGCGCTCCGGCGGGGCCGGAGTCGCCGGATTCTACACGCCTACCGCGGTCGGCACCCTGCTGGGGGAGGGCAAGGAACTCCGCGAGATTGACGGCCGCTCCTATGTTTTGGAGCAGCGCATCCTAGCTGACTTCTGCATTATCCGGGGCCACAAGGCCGACACCCTGGGCAACATGGTCTACAAGGGAACGTCCCGCAACTTCAACCCGGTCATGGCCACCGCCGCCCGCGTCACCATTGTTGAAGTGGACGAGATTGTGGAGCCGGGCCAGCTTGACCCGGAGGAAATCGTTACCCCCGGCGTATTCGTCAACCGCATCGTCAAGCGGCCCGCCGAATTCTCCCCCTACCTTTAACCCCGGCTCAGACAGAGGGGACAATGACTGACATAGACATCGAATCACTGGCCGAGAAGGAAAGGCTGCCTCGCGAAATCATCGCCATGCGGGTAGCCAAAGAACTGCCCGACGGGGGCTACGTTAACCTGGGCATCGGCATTCCCACGCTGGTGTCCAGCTTCCTGCCGGAAGGCCGGACGGTGTACTACCACAGCGAGAGCGGCATCCTGAACTGCGGCCCGCTGGCGGAGGAAGGCGAGGAGGACATTGACCTGATTAACGCGGGCGGCCAGTTCCTGGAACCGGTGCCGGGAATGTCCTTCTTCGATTCGGCCCAGGCCTTCGCCATGATTCGGGGCGGCCACGTGGACGTCACCGTGCTGGGTTCGCACCAGGTTTCCGCCAAGGGCGATCTCGCCAACTGGATGCTCCCCCACCGGGGCGTGGGGAATGTGGGCGGAGCCATGGACCTGGCCGCCGGGGCCAGTGGCGTCATCGTGGCAATGGAGCACACCGACCGCGATAACAACCCCAAGATCGTCGAGGAATGCACCTTCCCCGTAACCGGCCAAGGCTGCGTGTATCTGATTGTAACCGACCTAGCCGTAATCGAGCGCACCGCCGAGGGACTGCTTCTGAAGGAAGTAGCCCCCGGCTGGACCCCCGAGGAAGTCCAGGCCCTGACCGGCGCCCGGCTAATAGTCTCGAACGACGTGAAAGATTTCGAGCTTTAGGTAAAAACTGCGACCTGTATTCCACTACCACGCCATCAAATCAAGATAGGGACGAAAAACTCGCCCAACTCAGGCGTGGCGAAACGCAGATCCCGTTCACCGTTGATATCCCTTTGCAGGCCCTTTGCGTTGACACCCAAATTCCGGTACTGATAGCATTGCCACATCACCGATTGGGAGGGCGTCTGTGGCAGGAATTGCGGCGTTTGGGGCCTATGTCCCCCGCTACCGACTGGGAGCATCCACCGAGGGATGGAACTCGCGGACGGAGCGGTCGGTAGCCAACTTCGATGAGGACAGCGTCAGCATGGCGGTGGCCGCGGGCCTTGACTGCCTTGCCGGGCGTGACCGTCAGGATATAGACGGGCTGCTTTTTGCCACCACAACGACTCCCTACGCCGAGAAGGGCTGCGCCTCCATAATCGCCACGGCCCTCGACTTGCGCCGCGACATCTTCACCGCTGACATCACCGATGTGCTTCGTGCCGGCACCACGGCATTGAAGCAGGCCCTTGATTCCGTATCTGCAGGTTCCGCCAGGCAGGTGCTGGTTATCGCCAGCGACAATCGCCAGGGCGCGCCAAAAGGCGACACAGAGCGCAACTCCGGCGACGGGGCCGCCGCCTTCATCGTCTCCAACGACGGAGTTATCGCCGAGTATGAAGGCTCGTACAGCATATCCGAGAACATGATGGATGTCTGGCGCAGCGCTGGCGACCAGTTCGTCCGTTCCTGGGAGGACCGCTTCGCCATTGAAGAAGGCTTGGAGCGCATCCTGGGCGACGCCATAGCCGGGTTCATGGAGCGGCAGGGGATTTCGGCGAGGGACGTGGGCAAGCTGGCCCTCTACGCGCCGGATGGCCGCCGTCACGCGCAGTTGGCGCGACAGATGGGCTTCGCCCCGGAGCAAGTGCAGGATGGAATGTTCGGGCGCCTGGGCAACACTGGCGCGGCCTTCGTTCCCATGCTGCTGGCCTCTGCGCTGGAAGACGCCGAGACAGGGCAACTTGTGGTCGCCGCTTCCTACGGCGACGGCAGCGACGTTTTGGGCTTCCGGGCCACGCCTGCAGTGGGCAACCGGCGGGTCGGCAACGGGGTGAGTGGCTATCTGAATTCTGGAAAGCCCTTGGGTGCCTACGAGACCTACGCCCAGTGGCGCGACGTCTGGGTCACGGACGCCGGTTCGCGCCGACCGCAAGCGCAGTCACCGTCAGTGTCGGCGCTCTGGCGGGAGGAAGACCGGAACATCCGGTTCTACGGCGCCACCTGCAACCAGTGTGGCTTCGTCCAATATCCGCCGCAGCGCGTCTGCGTGAAGTGCCAGACCCGCGACGACTCGACGCCCTTGAGGCTGAGCGACCAGCCCGGCAAGGTTTTCACCTACTCCATGGACTATATAGCCGGCACCACCGACACACCGCTGGTCATCGCGGTAGTGGACTTTGACGGCGGTGGCCGCGTCCTGTGCATGGTAACCGACCGGGAACTGGACGAAATCCAAGTCGGTATGCCGGTGGAAATGAGCTTCCGCAAGCTGCGGGTGGTCAACGGCATTCACAACTACTACTGGAAGGCAGTGCCGCAGAGGATGGCGGCGGACTAACCTGCGCTAACTTTTAATGTAGGAAAGCAGAGGTTGTTATGAGTGGAATTAAAGATCGAGTGGCCATCATCGGCATGGGCTGCACCAAGTTCGGAGAGCGATGGGATGCAAGCTCCGCCGACCTGATGGTGGAGGCGGCATACGAGGCATACGAGGACGCTGGCATTGAGGGCAAGGACATTCAAGCGGCCTGGCTGGGCACCGTGTCGTCCTTCCGCACCGGGCAGCCTTTGGCCGACGCGCTGAAGCTGGACTACATCCCCATCACCCGCGTGGAGAACGCCTGCGCCACCGCCACCGACGCCTTCCGCAACGCCTGCTACGCCGTGGCCGCCGGGGTGTATGACATAGTGCTGGCGCTGGGCGTAGAAAAATTGAAGGATTCCGGCTTCTCCGGCCTGGCCGTGCCGGAGGCTCCGGGCTCCGACGTGAACCCGCCGGTGCCGCCGCCGTCACAGTTCGCGCTGGCGGCAACCCGCTATTTCCACGAGTACGGCATCTCCTTCGAGGAGGGGAAGCAGACGCTGGCGCAGATCGCCTCCAAGAACCACCACAATGGCACCATGAGCCCAAAGGCCCACTTCCAGCGGGAGGTTAGCACCGAACAGGTGGTCAATGCGCCGATGGTCGCCTGGCCGCTGGGCCTGTTCGACTGCTGCGGCGTCAGCGACGGCGCTGCTGCCGCGATCATCACCACGCCGGAAATCGCCAAGACATTCCGCGACGACTACATTTTGGTAAAGGGAATAGGGCTATCCGTGGGCGCTTTCGGCATCTTGCGCGACGACTGGGACTTTACCCACTTCCCAGAGTCGGTGCGGGCCAGCCAGTCGGCCTACCAGGAAGCCGGGATTTCCGACCCCCGCCGGGAAATAGACTTGGCGATGGTTCACGACTGCTTCACGATCACCGAGTTGATCATCTACGAAGACCTGGGTTTCAGCCCCCGCGGCCGGGCCAGCGCCGACGTGGCAGCGGGCACATTCACCCTCGAAGGCGACCTGCCCGTGAACACCGACGGCGGCTTGAAGTGCTTCGGACACCCCATTGGGGCCAGCGGAATTCGCATGATCTATGAGGTCTACAAGCAGTTGCAGGGCAAGGCCGGCGCGCGCCAACTCCAGAAGGCGGATTTGGGCCTCACCCACAACCTGGGTGGCCGCCCCGGTTCCTTCACCTGTTCGGTGGCTCTCTTCGGGACCCGCGACTGACCGGCTAACCAGGCTCAACTCTGCCTCTATGCTGGCCGTGCCCCTGGTTGGGCACGGCCAGATTTGGTATCCCTCGATTCACGGCAGCCACGCTTGCGCCTGAGCAGCCGAGACAAGCGGCAGGGCATGGTTCGCATAATCTTAAAATTCAATCAAAATTGGTCGTTTTACATATTGCCCTGCCAGGGGCTTGGCTGATATAACCGACATTACATAACCGGGAGTGGGGTGGGTTGTGGTTGTATCCGAATTTCCAGCCATCAAAGCCGGGCGTCCTGCCACCACAGGCAAAAGGAGACGCGCCGTGCTGATTACCGGAAGGGGCGCTGACATAGCCTTCAACCTCGACGAGGATGCCCCTTTGGAGCAGGTGGCTTTTGAGTTGGACACCCAATTGGCCGGACAGAGCGCACTGTTCTCCAAGGGCGGAATCAGTGTCAACACCGGAAGCCGCACTCTTAGCGATGAGGAGGAGGAGGAGATCCGGCGCATCTTCCGGGAGAAGTCGGGGCTGAAAATCGCCCGGTTTGTGTCCTCCAGCGAGCAGGTTGTTGAAGAACGTATACCTGAATTCGAAGAGCCTCCCGCACTCCGAATAAGGAGACGCCCAGCACCCCTGTCCCAATTCTCTTCGGCAGACCTCGCCCGCGCCATTAGCGGCCTTTCTTCGCAGGGCCAGCGCAGCCGTGACCGGGCGATGATTGTCCGGGGCACGATCCGGTCCGGGGAATCGGTCACCCATCCCGGGGACGTGGTGGTGCTTGGTGACGTGAACCCCGGCTCGGAAGTCCTCGCCGATGGAGACATCGTGGTGATGGGCACCCTCAAGGGACTGCCTCACGCCGGCGTTTCGGGCGACGACAAGGCAGCCATCATCGCATTGGACATCACCTCTCCCCGGCTCCGCATCGGAGGCTGCGAGGCATTCTCGCCGCCGCATGATGAACGGGCTGCCAGTAAGCAGCGCAAACGGGATTCCGGAGCGGGGCAACCCAGGATCGCATATGTCCGGCGAAGTTCAATCTACATCTCGCCTTTTGCCAGTCGCCTTGCCAGATACACAAAAGGGGTACCTTATGAAGGGTAGGACAATCGTCATTACCTCGGGCAAGGGCGGTGTCGGGAAAACTACCGCCACCGCCAATATCGGTTCGGCTCTCGCTATGCGGGGTCATCGTGTGGTGATAATTGACACCGACATCGGCCTCCGCAATCTCGATGTAATCATGGGGCTGGAAAATCGCATCGTTTATGACCTCGTGAACGTGATCGAAGGCAAGTGCCGGGTGCGGCAGGCCATGATCCAGGACAAGCACCGCTTGGAGCTGTTCCTGATTCCTGCGGCCCAGACCCGCGACAAAGACAGCGTCAAGCCGTCTCAACTGAAGTCCCTGTGCGCCGAGCTGGAGGAGGAATTCGATTACATCCTCATCGACTGTCCTGCGGGCATCGAGCAGGGCTTCAGGAACGCCGTCGCCGCGGCTGGTGAGGCCGTCATTGTGACCACCCCCGAGGTTGCGGCCATCCGCGACGCCGACCGGGTCATCGGACTGCTGGAGGCCTCGGGCCTGCACCGGCCCAGGCTCATCATCAACCGCATATCCGCTGATATGGTCCGGCGAGGGGACATGATGGGGCAGAAGGACGTCGAGTCGCTGCTGGCAGTGGAAGTCATCGGCCTAGTGCCTGCCGACGAGCGCACCGTGTCCGCCGCCAACCGCGGCGTGCCTGCGGTGCATGACAGCCGCTCCAGCGCCGGGGCTGCGTTCCTCCGCATCGGGGCACGGATCGACGGCGAAGACGTGCCACTGCAAGAAATTGAGGCCCGTTCCGGAATGTTCAATCGGCTGAGGGACATGGTAGGCATCAAGGGGAGGGCGTACTCTCATGCGTGAATTGTTGCGCTGGCTGTTCGGGCTGGCCGACAAGGGCAGCAGTGGTTCCAGCGAAGTGGCCCGGCAACGCCTCCGACTGGTGCTCATCCAAGACCGCATCGACCTGTCACCCGAAAAAATGGAACAGATGAAACGGGAAATCTGGGAGGTGGTCTCCCGCTACATGGTGGTGGACGACGACTTCAAGGAGTTCGAGGTGCGCCGCCTTGACGAGTTGGTCATGCTGGTGTCCAACATCGAGGTCAAGGACCTCAGCACCCTGATGTCCGCCCGCTCCACGTAGCCGACCGGTTGTAGTCATGTCCACCGTATTAACCAATTGCAACCTCATAGATTGCATCGCCGAAGGGGTGCGGCCCAACTCCACCGTTACGGTGGACAGGGGCCGCATCACATCGGTGTCTTCCGGCGGAGATGGGCAAGCCCCCTCCGGCAGCCTAGATGAGATCATAGACCTGAAAGGGGCGTATCTGCTGCCCGGATTGTGGGACGTCCACATTCATCCTGAATATCCCAATCCACCGGGCACCACGGTGGCGCAGCTCACGGCATGGTTCGGCCAGAACTTGCGAAGAGGGCTGACCGAGGCGGGAGTGACTTCGGTGCGCTGCGCCGGGGCAGGACACTTCATGGACGTGGCCTGGAAGCGGGCATTTGAGTCTCCGATGGGACCTGCCGGGCCCACGGTGTACGCCTGCGGCAACTTCCTCACCACCACCGGCGGTCATTTCCTCACCTCCGGCCACGCCCGGGAGTGCGATGGCCCTTACGGGTTCGTCGAGGCCATCCGCGAGCAGATTAAGAATGGCGTCGACCATATCAAGCTGAATCTGTCCGGCGGCATCATGGGGCCCCACTGGGATCGGCATCTTGACTCCTTCCTTCTGCCGCAGGAGATCGACGCGGCCTTTGCCCTGTGCCATCAGCGTTCCATGCCGGTAATGGCTCACGCCACCAATCCCGACGCGGTGAAGGCCGCCATCCGCCTGGGCGCCCACAGCGTCGAGCACGGTTACGTGATGGATGAGGACTGCGTAACCGGCTTCCTGGAAAGCGAGACCTGGTACGTCCCCACCCTCGGCATCACCCACCTCACCCCGAGCCAGGCGGACGACGAATGGGAAAGGGCATACGTGGAGCGGCGGGCCCTCCCTCCTGACCTGGTGCGCCGCGCCGATGCAGCATCCGACCAGCACCGCCGCTGGTTCCAGACCTCTCTGAGTGCCGGCGTCAAGATGGCCCTCGGTTCCGACCTGCTGCCCCTGCGGGATTCGGCGCTGCTGGAACTGGGCCTGTGGGTCAAAGACGGCGCGACGCCCTGGCAGGCCCTGACCGCCGCCACGAAGAACGCCGCCGACCTCTGTGGCGTGGGAGCGGAAGTCGGCACCATCGAGCCGGGCAAGCGGGCCGACATGATTGCCGTCGCCTCCAACCCCCTGGACGACATCCAAAACCTCCGCCGCCTTTCGATGGTATTCAAGGACGGCAGGCTGGTGGCTGACCACCGCCGTTAGCCTGTCTCACTTGCCTCCTCGGTTTGCCACTCCTCAAATCGCCGTTCTATACTTGCGCCAGTGACCGGCGTGGGCCGGAATAGCCAATTTGAGGAGGCTGGAAATGCCCGGCAACAAGCTGACCATTGGCAACGTCGAGATTACATCCCTTTCCGACGGGCTGTTGGAGTTCGACCTCTGCAATTTCTTCCCCGCCATCCCCGAAGAGGACTGGCACGGGCACGAAACCCACCTCAGCCCCAGCGGAGGCGTCCGCTTCAACCTGGCCTGCTTCGTCATCCGTTCCGAGGGCCGCACCATCGCCGTGGACACTGGCCTTGGCCCCAAGCCGACGCCGGAAACTCCGTGGGGCGAGCTGCTCAATGACTTCGCCGCCCACGGCATGAAGGCAGAGGACGTGGACATGGTGGTGATGACCCACGCCCACCGCGACCACATCGGCTGGAACGTTGTTTCGCAGGACGGAAAGTATGTGCCGACGTTCCCTAACGCCCGCTACTACGTCAGCGCGAAGGACTGGGAGGCGTGCCACGACCCGGCTCTGATCGAGGCCCGATTCCCCAACGCCCCCGAGTGTGTCTGGCCGCTGGAAGACCTGGGCGTGCTGGAGCTGATGGAGGGCGAGCACTCGTTGACCAGCGAGTTGACCATGCTGCCCACTCCGGGCCATACGCCCGGCCACATGAGCATCATGGTTTCCTCCCAGGGCGAGCAGGGGCTGGTGCTGGGCGACGTGCTGCACAACACGGTGCAGATTGAGAACACCGATTGGGTGTCCCGCGCCGACATAGACCCAGACCAGACCCGCATCACCCGCCGCGACCTGATGAACCGGCTGGAGCAGCAGGGCATCCCGGTGGCTGCCGTACACTTGGCCGCTCCCGGATTTGGCCGCATCATCCGCACCGAGGGCCGCCGCTACTGGCAGGCTATCTAGCGCCGGCGCAGTAGCGGATACACGTTAGCCCAACTCGGCCACCGCCTCCACTTCCACGAGAAAGTCAGGGTCCGCCAGGCCAGCCACTACCACGGTGGTGCTGGTCGGGCGGCCCTGCTCCGGTAGTATGGACATCCGCGCCTCTCGGATTTTGCCGAGGTTTTCCGCGCCGACGACGTAGGTAGTGGTCTTTACGATGTCCTGCAATGTGCCGCCGGCGGCTTTCACCGCGATTTCCAGGTTGGCCCACACCTGCCGTATCTGAGCGGCGGGGTCGCCGACGTGCTCCGCTTTGCCATCTATTCCGCGCGGCACCTGCCCAGCTATATAGACGGTGCTCCCAACCCTGACCACGTGGTTGTAAAGGCCGACGGGCGGGGGAGCCAGTTCGGGTGGATTGATATATTCGCGTTCCATTTCGGAACTCCTGAATGGGAATTTCAGTCGCCCTATTCTTGACTGCCTGCGCTATGATAGCAACCGTTGGGCCCAGGGCAATCGCGTTTTAACTTTCAGCACAACTGGCAGTTCGAATCCAACGGAAAAATCACCGTCATTCCAGTTTTCGCGGGGATGTCGAGACTTGAGGGATCCAGTCCTTAAAACGCGATTGCCCTGCCGTTGGGACAGTCCAAAGTAACGCAGCACAACCGAAGTTCGAGGGTGATTATGCAGGCGATAGTTGGCGGAAGGCTGATAGACGGCTTGGGCGGTGAGCCGCTGGCTGATTCAACGGTTCTCGTCGGCGACGACGGGCGCATCGTCGCCGTCGGCCCTAGCGCCGTAACGGAAGTGCCGGAAGGAGCGCAGCGAGTTAACGTAAGGGGCCGCACGGTGATGCCCGGCCTCATCGACTGCCATGACCACTTGGCATCATTCACCTATGATCTGCTGAGCCGCTGGGGCATGACCGAGCCGCGCAGCACCCGGACGTTGCGCATCGCCCGCGTTATCGAGGATACGCTGCAATCCGGCTACACCACCATACGCGACTGCGGCTGGCTGGACGCCGGGTTCAAGGCGGCGGTGAGCGAGGGCCTGGTGGACGGCCCGCGTCTGCTGGTGGCCGCCGGCCCGTTGGGGCCGACCCACAGCGTCCAGGACCGGCCCACGTTCTCGGGCCAACGGCGCTATTCCATGCCCGACCCAAACATCCCCTACGGCGTTGCCGACGGCGCGGACGAAATCCGGGCTGTCGTCCGGGAGAACGCCCGCGTCGGTGCCGACCTGATCAAGGTGTTCCAGACTGGATTCGGGCGGGCAACTCATCTGGGCACCGATGCCTGCTACGACCTGGAAGAATTGAAAGCGCTGGTGCACGAGTCCCACGCCCAAGGCCGCCAGGTAGCCTGCCACGCCGTCGGCGGGCCGGGCCTGCGGACAGCGGTTGAGTCCGGCGTGGACTCTATCGAACACGGCTGCTATCTCGACCTGGACCACGACCTGCTGCGCATGATGGCCGACAAGGACATCACCCTTGTCCCGACCCTGACAGTGTTTGCCCATCATTCCGCCGAGGGCAACCCGGTGGCGCAGGTGGAGGCGCGGGAGTTCCGGGAGCACCACATCGAGACAGTGCAACAGGCGATGCGATACGGCGTCCGGGTGGTGGCGGGAACCGATGCCGGAGGCTGGTTCCACGGAAACAACGCCGTGGAGCTGGGTATGCTGGCTGACGCGGGCATGACCCCGATGCAGGCCATCGTCGCCGGAACCCGCGAAGCCGCCGCCTGCTGCGGGTTGGGGCCGGACCTGGGGACGCTGGAACCGGGCAAGCTGGCCGACCTGATAGTGGTGGACGGCAACCCGCTGGACGACATAACAGTCTTGCAGGAGCGGGAGAGCATCCGGCTGGTGATGAAAGAGGGGCGGGTGCACCGAGACCTGATTGACCATTAAAAATTCCCTCTCCCCCTGGGAGAGGGTTAGGGTGAGGGCGTCTGCCACAAAGGCAAACGGATTTCCGCCTTCGCGGGAATGACGGGAAAAGACGCCAATTGCCGGAGCTGTCGGCGCAGGCCGTACGCTTCAACTCTCCCAGCGAAAGCGGCTGTACAGGCCGTGCTTGCCCTGCTCCTCCCAGGAGATTGCTTCGTCTTTTATGCTCTGGTTAGAGCGGGCCAGGGTGTGTACGGGGCCGTGGATCACGTTGCGCAGGTTGGTGATGGTCGCCAGGCCATCACGGTCGGCGCCACGGATGGCCTGCACTTCCAGCAGCACCCGGTCTGAGGCGCGGAGAGTGCGGGCGGTGGCGTCTATTGAAATCTCCAGCGGAACTTTCCGCACCGCCGTCAACTGGCCGTTGCGAAAGAACTGTCCCAGGATCTCCCATGGGCCTCTGGCCTCGCCGCTGAAGATGGCCCGGAGCGTCTCAGATTGATCGTCACTAGCCGCATCGTCCACGTACAGCACCGATGTCCAGTCGCCATCGGCCATGGTCGGCCCCGGTGAGTGAACGAAAATCACAGCGCCCAGCCCGGCTAGGTCCACCTCGCCGAAGCGTCCCCCATCGAAGGAAACGCCCCAGATGGCATCACAGTATCCGTTGGTTGGGGGCTGCCTAAAGGTGATGTGACACGGGCATAACAAGTTGCAGTTGCAACCCTCAAACAGGTCACCTTCTGCCCACCAAGATTGCATCACTTGATCCAGTTCCTCAAACTTTCAAATCTTCCAGCCAATATGTAGGGGCGCACGGCTGTGCGCCCCTATGCAGGCATTCCGGTACGGCCGGGCCGCTAGAACATCGTGCTGTCGCTGACGCTCTCGGCGCCGACGATAGTCCGCAGGCGGTTGCGGAAGTCGAACAGCGCCTGCTCGTCCTCCGGGCGGTCGAGGTCGCCCTGCTTGTCCTTGATGTACTCTATGAGTTCCTCAAGGGCGGCGTTCTCGCGGGTGCCGTTGGGAATCTTGAAGAATTCGGCGTTGAAGGTGGGCAGTTCGCCGGGGCCGAAGTAGCCGGTGGTGAATTTGCCGGTGCTTTCCTCGTGCAGGGTGTAGCCTTCCAGGTCGTGGGTGCCCTTGCCCAGCACCTGGCCGGTCTCGGCATAATACTCCATGACAGCCTTGGCCCCGTACTTGTTGATGGGGCAGACTTTCATGCAGATGGCACAGCCCTCGTAACGCGACATAACCGGGCGGCAGCGCTTGTAGATAAGCTTGTTCTTTTCCACCCCACGCCACCAGATCTTTTCGCGCATCAGGGCGCGGCCAGGGCAGCGGTTAACGCACACCTGGCACACCTGGCAGAAGGCGTGGAAGCCGTAGTCAACGGGTTCGTCGTAGGTGACCGGGGCGTCGGTGGTGATGATCTGGAGACGGCAGCGGGCACCGGCGTGAGGAGTGAGCAACTGCCCATTGGCGCCCAACTGTCCCAGACCGGCGGCGACGAACATGGGTATCGTGGCCGCGCTGTGGTTGCTGGGGCCGTGCACCTGCGCTCCATAGCCCAGCGAGCGGACGAACTCGGCCATTTCCAGGCCCATCGGAGCCTGAATCTCGTAGGTGCCGTAGTGGCCGTGCTCGGCGGCCATGCTGGGGGCCGTCTGCGTCTCCGCAAAGTCCTGCTCCAAGGCCAGGCAGACCGCGTTGCCGTACTTTACGTGGTCCTTGCGGTCCTGGTAGATAAAGCGCGGGTCGTGGGCGGTGAAACCCACTTCCAGATAACCCATCTCGCGGGCCTTGTTGCGTATCAGGTCGGTGACATCCTCGCCCGTGGGTGTGCCGGTGGGAGGTAGGTCGCCGGAGCGGTTCATCAGAGGGTAGAACTGCTCCATCACCTCCTGGTGTTCGTGATGATACTTCTGCATCGCCGGAGTTCCGACGGTCGGGGCCCACTCGGTATCCGCGGCGTGTTCCACCTGCTGGCGCTGGAGCGGGTACTCGCGGCTGTAGAAGTCAACATCCTTACTGTTCATGGGGATGCCCGGCACGGTTTCCAGCTCTTCGGGGACGGGAATCTCGACCGGGTCGTCACCTTGGCGACGGCCTGGGCGCACTACGACATGGCCGATTTTCAACATATTGAGACTCCTCCTATTTCAAACCGTTTGGTGGGTTTGCGAAACAGCCTCCAAAGGGGCTGTCCGACAGGGGACTGCTTGGGCGATTTTGCAATACGGGCGGGGTATTGTCAATTCGCCGGTTCGCCCTTACGCGCAGGATAATTGAGTTTGCCCTGCCAATACCGGCGGGCGTATGATAATAGCTTGTTCTATTGACGGGAAAACAAGCCCGGCAGCGGCGACAACCTGCTGAGCCGCACCGGGAAGCAACAGGAGTTTCAGATATGGCGGAAGAGGTTGTGGACGGGCAATCCAGACCGAAAGGTATGCCAATCAGCGCCATATTTTCGCTGGAAGGACTGCTCGATCCTGGGCATGGCAGCACGGTGGTCAGCCGGGTGCTGAACGAGTTTTCCAACCTGCCGCGAGGGGATCAGAACGCCCTGCGCTCGGCAGTGAACGAGGAGATTATACCCACCACCGGAGGTTTCCGGCGGGGTCAGGCCGGGCGGGCACTGGGCAATTTAAACTTCCTGCTCCAGGAACCCGTGCAGCAGGCTGTCCTTGTATCCGACGTCCTGTCCACGGCAATCCTGCGATGCTGGGCCGAGTCCCATGCGCCCCTGCGCGAGGAAGTGGAACGCCACCTGGCCTCCCGCGGGATGGAGTCGCCTGGCCTTGACCCGGCCAAGAAGCAATTTCCCGGTGTTTGGCTGGAGGAGGATTGGCGAGCCGAGCAGGAAGCCTTCTCGCAAGCCCATGAAGGCTATCAGGAGCAAGACGTTTCGCTGATGCTCTGTTACGTGTCTGGCAAGTTTCCCCTGGTGCACGAACCGGATGCCGACAAGGGTGACGGCGGGGCTGCACTGTCCGCCGTCCTCACCTACCTGCGCGAGTTGCCCCCCACCGCGACGGAGTGGGAGCGGGAGATACCCGACTTCGCAGCATCGGTATCAAAATTGATCGAAGAGAAGGCGGCGCAACTCCGCTGGTCGGCAGACTTCGACGCCATCGTCGGTGCCGTCAGAAGGGAATTCGCGGAACTGATGCAGTTCTTCGAGACGGATACCCAACGATGGAAGGCTTCAAGGGTATCACACGAAGTCGATACTTCGGCAACTCTAAAGCTGGCGGATAGATTGCAGTCTCTGCTGGCCGAGTATCTGCCTATCCACGACCGCGCCCTCGGAATCAGCGAGGAGCGGGAGCGCAGCCGGAGGCGGGAAGAGTTGCAACCTAGCATCATCGACGCACTTCGAGAAATCGACGGCCTGATGGTTGAAAACTCCGACAGCGAAGGCAGCGACTCCCCGGAGAACCCTGAGAACCCGGAGCCGGACGGGCCGGCCACGCTCGAGGACAGCCCGCTGCCCGAGACTGTGCGGGAAGCTCCCAGGCCAGAGGCCGCGCCGGTTGTACAGCAGCCCGCGCCGGAACGGGAGCCGTCCCAAGTTAACCCCTTGCAGGAAGCGCTCCCAGTGGCCGAGTCCACAAAACTGGGCCGCTCCGTCGCCATTGCCGAGCCGTCGGCGATGGCCGTGTCCGAACACGCCGCCTTGCAGTCGGAGAACCTCGGCCTGCGGAACGACCGGGACGCACTACGAGCGGAAAACCAGAGCCTCCGCGACGAAGTGGAGGCCCTAAAGGCGGAACTCTACGAAAGCCAGGAAATGGAAGAATCATGGCGTCTGGCGTACTTATCCTCTAAAGAGGGAAGGGAAAAACCAGACGAAACCACTGCCATAGACGTAGAGAACGTCAACACCGCCGTCGAGATGGCCAAGGCGCGGTTCAAGAAGGAACTGACTTTCGCCCCCAACTCGGAGTCTAGCATCGAGTCAAATCCATTCATCCGGCCCGAGAAGGTATGGGAAGCCCTGCAATGGCTGGCAACCACCTACTATAAGTCCAAGATGGGGCAGTTGCGGGTTACCAATTTCGACCAGTCAATCAAGGAGGCCTGTGGCTGGTGGTACAAGAGCGACCAGGGCGAAACAACCGTGTCGCGCTATAAGAAATCCTACACCGCCCATGCCTACGGGAAGACCTACCGGCTGGAACAGCATATCGGGAAGGGCACCAACTTTGATGCCAGGTACACCATCCGAATCGCCTTCGACTGGGACGATGACCTGCGGCAGGTTATAGTCGGCTACATCGGCCGTCACCAGCAGACGGATGCCAGTTAGGGCCCCCTCCCAATTCGGGGGATTCGATTCTTGGGGGAGTTGAGAGGAGCAGAATACTTGCTCCCCATATTGAGATTGGCCTCACCCTCCGTCCTGAATCCACTCTCTGGCCCCTTGAATTGTAGCGTGCTTGGAAATTCGGTGGTGGCGTATCGACGTGATGCCCCAACACCGTTTTTTCGGTGCCCGTATTTCTGGCTCAATAACTCAGCCATTCTTCTTGTAATATTTCCATAACCCTTGCGGTCTCGACCTTCGTCCGTTCGATATCATGGTCAAAGACATAATCCGAATGGTAAATGAAAACGCCAATTTTTCTAAAATCCTCTACTAGAGATGTGATGAATCTGTCTATTTCAATCACATCGAGAGGAACAGTCGGATCAGACTTATTCATATCTTGATGGGCTATGTGTTGATCCCGCCGTTGCCTAATCTTGAGTAGCGTCGGCCCAAATGTTGTCAGCCGTTGGTCTATTTCTTTCTCTAGGCCGCTGCCGATCAATGTGGAGTCAGTGGACATAAGATTTGGGATACTCATGGTCCGACTATCGTTGTCGAGCGTTCGCGAGATGGCCAAAATCACTGAGTCTAGCAGGGCGGGTTGCACCGGCTCTATGAATTCTAAATAGCCAATGGGCTGCTGAGATAACCGAAACCAGATCTCTTTCCAGACTTCCCAAGAACGAAAGCCTCGATGGAGATCTTGATATATTGAGGCCATATATGTTGAGGTCTCTTCACTTGGCATGACCAGGTTCCTCTCACCGCTCGAACGCCTGAACACTCCGCGAACCTACCCGTCTGAATACCGACCGGCCATCATGTTGCGAATGCCCAATCGCTATGGAAAGGTGTCTGGGAGGTCGATAATATCTGGATAGGTCTCCTGAAGATTCAGGACTTCTCCTTCGTCCAATTTCCGCCAAGTGGGATTTGTCAAAATTGATCGGTCCCAATCGAAATCGAAGCGTATCGCGTGCCAAGTCGGTGGTTGATAAGGTTGATAGTCCCTTTGAGGTGTAAGAGCGATCACAGCCAACCCCTGTAGCGAAATATTAAGCCCTTTACATAGATTTTCTATGATTCGCTCAATCTCTAAGGAGAGCGGGCTACCTTCTATTTCTGGATTCTCTTTGATGATTAATAGGTCGCCCAACTTGTTTCGCCGCCGCCCGACCTCGCACGTATCTATATGACGGGGAGACCCGGAGCCCTGGTATTGGTATCGCATTTGAGTCGCCTCCGTAAAATCACGGGTTTTTGTCTACGACAGGTTAGAGGACCAGTTGAATATCCGCAGCTAGGCTATACGGGCCTTCTTACGCGTACCTGGTGGCGTCAATACTGTTGACCTCGGCTCCGGCAGCCTGGTCTGGTGCCACAATTCTCAACGATAGCGACGTCTCCAGAGTCGAAGGCGTTCATCCGGACGTTTGTTGAGGAGGTCACCCTAGCACCTGGCACGGCGACAATACGCTTCATGATCGCGATGACACATAACGGCTCGCTCGAATGAAAGGATTCCGATACGATATCGCTTCGGCGTCCCGATTATGTCTACAGTACATCAAGGCCGGGGAGAAAGTGGGCGGTGCAGGACTCGAACCTGCGACCCCCTGCGTGTAAAGCAGGTGCTCTAACCGTCTGAGCTAACCACCCTTTGCGCATCTATCATAGTATTGCCGGCGAGACTCGTAAAGCCCAACCGCCCAACCGCGGCCCAACCGCGGCGGCTTCAATTGGCTTATAATCCATCCAGAAGGGTGATGATTTAACATAACCGAGCATAAGCAAGGGGGTGGATAAAATGTCGCAGGAGCAGAGCATAATCTACGTGGGGATGCACGACGGGGTGTGCGCCGTCAGCAGCGAGGACGGTGGGAAGAACTGGCGACAGGGACCAGTGACGCCGCTGCCCCGCGCGGCGGCCCGGCTGACGGCCAGCCCGGTAAACTCGGAAAGAGCCTGGCTGGCAGCCTACGAAGCGGGCGTCTATCGCACCGACGACGCCGGGGCGACCTGGACGCACATCGAGTCTTATCCCTCGGACTACGCCCACAGCGTACTGGCTCATCCTTCTCAGCCCGATGCGGTCTACGCCGGGAGCGAACCGGCGACCCTGTTCCGGTCGGACGACGGCGGGGCAAGTTGGGGTGAATGTGCCGGTTTCCGAGCCGTTCCAGAGTCCGCCCAATGGGGATTCCATGCGCCCACCCGCGACTCTCACGTCCGCGACCTGCGCGTGGCGCCCGGCGACGAAAACCTTTTGTACGCCGGCATCAAGGTGGGAGGGGTTGTCCGCTCCCGCGACGGCGGCAATAGCTGGCAACAGTTGCCGGGTCTGGACGACGACATCCACTGCCTGCACTTGGGCGCGGACCGTACGCAGCGAGTGTACGCCGCTACCGCCAGCGCCCCTTACTGCAGCAGCGACGGCGGAGACAACTGGGAAAAGATCAACGACGGTTTGGCTCGCCGCTACACTCTGCACGTCGCCGCCGCTCCTGACGACGCCGACCTGGTGCTGGTCACGGTGTCCGAGAACGCCCGGCGGAAGTCACCGCAGTTTTACCGCTCCACAAACGGCGGCCAGTCATGGCGGCTGGTCGAGGGCCTTGGAGAGGGAGAGGAAGCCGAGGACATGGTGGTCGCCTTCGACTGGGACCCCAACTCCCCCGAACACGTCTATGCCGGAACCGACGGCGGCAAGCTGTACCGCAGCCTGGACCGGGGCGAGACGTGGGAGCAGTTGCCGGTCAGCCTCTCGTCCGTGGCTGTGGGCGCCTTGGCGGTAGCTGGGTAAGGTCTCGTCCTGCTCATCTACGGGTCTGAGCAGCATAGTATGGGCGCACGGCCTTGCGCCCATACGCCCTCACTCTGAACTCTCATAGCAGGAGATGGAAACTTCAGCCTCTAACGCCCTTTGAACACTGGAGCCCGCTTCTCCAGGAAGGCGCGACGGGCCTCCTCGGCGTCGTCGGAGCCATTGAGGATGCCGCCGGCGTTGGACGTTAACACCATCGTGTTCTCGAGGCTGGTGTCCATGGCGGAGCGCATGATTCGCTTGCTGATCCACTGAACCATCGGCGGGGTGCGCATGATGCGGTCGCATAGATCGCGGGTGGTCTGCTCCAGTTCATCGCTGGGAACCAGGTAGTTGAGCAGGCCCCAGTCGTAGGCCCTCTGCGCGTCTAGGTGGCCGGTGTAAGCGAACTCCAGCGCCCGCCCCAGCCCGGCCATCTTGGGCAGGTAGTAACTGCCGCCGTT
The DNA here is from genome assembly GCA_965226875.1 of Dehalococcoidia bacterium. GTDB lineage: Bacteria > Chloroflexota > Dehalococcoidia > Lucifugimonadales > UBA3495 > VXOI01. Next base: position 2,009,974 of record OZ245439.1, read on the forward strand.
TTCAATTATCTGCCCCAACTGCTGATAGCCGATGAAGCGGGTGTTCTCGCAGCCCACCCGGATGTCGCAGTGGAGCGCCATGTCCATGCCGGAACCCACGGCGGGGCCGTTGATCATGGCAACGGTGGGCTTGCGAATAAGCGAAATGTCGCGGTGGAGGTGGGTGAAGCCATGGAAAAAGTGTTGCCGGGCGGCGTCCGGCCCTTCCTCGGTGCCGCGGTTGCCGATGAAATTGTCGCTGGTCTGCGACGGGTCGGTGTCGCGGCGCATATCGGCCCCGGAACAGAAGCCTCGCCCCACACCGGTCAGCACGATCACGCGGATGTTGGGGTCGTCGTCGCCGGCGCGCATATACTCACCGACCTTGGCGACGGTGCCGTTCTCCTGCGAGTTGCCGATCAGAGCGTTCATGCGCTCCGGGCGGTTGAATCTGATCCATAGGATGCCCGATTCCTCTGGCTCGTACAGCAGGTAGTCCACCAGCTTCGGGCCCTTGCCCGTGCCACCCATCTCCAAAGGACTTTCGTTAGCCACGCTCTCGACTCTCCTTGTCATTCCGTATTGGTATCGGCTTACGGTTTGAACCCTATCAGGTGCATCCCGGAGTCAATCATGATGGTCTCGCCGGTAACGTGTGCGGCGGCCTCCAGCAGCCAGAGCACCGTCTCGGCCACGCTCTCGGGGGTTGGGGCTTCCTGCAGCGGGACCTGCCTCTCGAAACTATCGAACAGCCTCTTTGCCCCTTCTTCCCCGAGTCCGCCGCTCCACCACCGGGTTGGTATGGGGCCGGGACAGACGGCGTTCACACGTATTTCGGGCGCCAGCGACCGGGCCAGCGCTAGGGTCATGGTGTTTAGGGCGGACTTGGAAGCGGCGTAGGCGATGGAGCTGCCGCCACCGGTGATGGCCGAGATGGACGAGACGTTGACGATGGAGCCGTCCCCCTGGGTCTTCAGGTGGGGCGCGACCGCCCGTATCATCTGGTAAGGGCCCACCACGTTGACCGCGTAGATGTTCAGGAAGTCTTCGCCCGACAGCGACTCCAAGTCAGTGGCGCTGGCGAATACCGACGACCCGGCGTTGTTGACCAGTCCGTCGATGCGGCCCCACTGCTCCAGGGCCACCGAGGCCATCCGGCGGCAGTCGGCGTCTTCGGCGACATTGCCTTGACATAACACGGCGTCGCCGCCCAGGTCACGGCAGGCTTGGGCCGTCTCCTTGGCCTCGGATTCGCTCTTGGTGTAGTTGATCAGCACCCGGGCGCCCTTGGATGCCGCGACGCGGGCCGTAGCCGCTCCAAGCCCGGTGGCTGAGCCGGTTACGATTATTACCGAACCATCCAGTTTCACCAGCGCCTCCTTGACAATGCCCAACCGTAAATCCGGGCGGAAAAGATGAAGTAAGATAACATAAGCAGGTCAGCAAGCCCGCACCGGCAGTATAGCACGGGCGAATAATCTCGGAGGGAGGGAGCAATGGCAGCGACCATAGGCGCGGGAGAATACAGGTATGAATATCAGCCGGACTGGGCCAACCTGCCCAGCGGAATGTCGCTACAGGGGCCCAGCGGCGTGGCGGTCGACTCATCGGACCAGGTGTATGTGTTTCAGCGGCAAGGCCCCGCGGTGCTGATTTTCAACCGCAGCGGCCAGATCCAGGGGGTGTGGCAGAGACGGGATGGCGTGCCCGCCGACGCCCACCACATCCACGTCGGCCCAGACGACACGGTGTATCTCACCGACCGCGACGCCCACCAAGTGTTACTTTACGACACCGAAGGTCGGCTGCTCCGGTCGCTGGGGACGCGAGACCAGGCAGCGATGCAGGCGCCCTTCAACCACCCGGCGGACGTCTGCGTGGCGCCGTCGGGAGAGCTGTACGTGGCCGACGGCTACGGCAACTCCAGCGTCCACCGATTCAGCGCCGCCGGAGATTACATAAGCAGCTTTGGCAGTCCGGGCAGCGGGCCAGGCCAGTTCCGGGTGCCCCACAGCGTGCGGGTTTCCTCTGACGGAAGGGTCTACGTCGCCGACCGGGAGAACCACCGGGTGCAGGTGTTCACGGCCGAGGGCCAATTCGTGACCGAGTGGACCGATTTCAAGTGTCCTATGGGCGTTCACATCGACGCGGCCCAGGTTGTCTACGTCACCGACCAGATCCCGCGCATCAGCCTCTACACCCTAGACGGGGAACTGCTGGCACGGGGACGGACGTTTGAGGGAGCGCACCAAGTCTACACGGACTCGGAGGGCAGCATTTACGGCATAGACACTGCCAACCAGAGGGTGCAGAAGTTCGCCAAGCTCTAGGTTGTGTTGACATTTCAGCGTAACCAGATGAGAGCGGCGGTGAAATGCAGAAAGCCCAGGTATCTGGTGTCCAGTTTCTCAAACCGGGAGAATATCCGGCGATAGTGCTTTATCTTGTTGATGAAGCATTCGACCAGATGGCGCTCCCGGTACAGATGCCGGTCATAGCCGGCGGGTTCCTTCCGGTTTGAGCGGGGCGGAATGACCGGAGTCATGCCCAGGGCCAGGATGTGCTCGCGAAACTCCTGGGAGTCATATCCTTTATCAGCCAGCACCTGCTCTCCAGCGTAACCGGCGATCAATTCCTCTGCCTGGGTGATGTCGTGCCGTTGCCCTCCGGTCAGGATGAATCGCAAGGGGTTGCCCAAGCCGTCCACGCTCACGTGGATCTTGGTGCTGAACCCGCCCCGGCTGCGGCCCAGGGCCTGGCAAGCCTGTCCCCCGTTTTTGGGGGCGCCCCCGCCGCGCATGGGTGCGCCCGAACCACCGTGCTGTCAATGATCAGGTATTCCAGGTCCGGGTCGCCGGAGAAGTGTTGAAGCATCTGTTCCCAGACGCCTTTGTCAGCCCAACGGGCGAATCGTTTATAGACACTGTTCCAATTCCCGTATTCGGCCGGAAGCAGCCGCCATTGGGCGCCGGAGCGGTTAATCCACAGAACGGCCTCGACAAATCGCTGGCAATCTTCTTCCTGAGCGACATACAGGCCGGCGCAGCCACGCAGGAAATCGAGAATCCTGTCCCATTGTTCTACTGGCAATTTAACATTTGACATACAAGCATCATAACCAAAATGTCAACACAACCTAATCAACTCCCTATCTCAGAGGGAGAGGTTTGGGATGAGGGCACAGCCTCAATGCAGAAGTCCCGAAGCTTCCCTCTCCCTCTGGGCGATGGTCAAGTCGATGGCGCCATGCTATGGGGAGGAACGAGGGGGATTCATTCGGGCATATAAATGGTGCGCTTGGCGAGATTCGAACTCACGACCTCTGCCTCCGCAGGGCAGCGCTCTATCCGCTGAGCTACAAGCGCACGATGGGTGCCGTTGAACCTGGTTGCTAATTGGTGCCGAGGGAGGGATTTGAACCCACACATCCGTAAGGACACTGCGCCCTGAACGCAGCGCGTCTGCCATTCCGCCACCTCGGCGTGTCGAGTCCGGGACTGTACCCGGTTCTCTCCGGTCCCTTCGACCTGGTGGGCGATGGAGGACTTGAACCTCCGACCTCCTCGGTGTGAACGAGGCGCTCTGACCAACTGAGCTAACCGCCCTTGTGGGGGACAATTAGTAATTATACGGAACTCGCCGCCGATGACGCAACCCTGACAGCGCCGAAAATCGCCGCCGGTGCTCCTACGCGACTGCTCTGCGGCTCGGGGAACTGAGGAAGGGTCTGTAAATTTGCTTCGCTATATAGGCGATATTATGTCAAAAACCCGAAAAATCGCCCTAGAACTAACATAACGTATCTTGTGCGAACCAACCTGTCGCGGGATTTTTACGGACTTGGCGGCAGTTATATGACTCACTCCGAGATCAGCGCCATCCTTCCGCGTATTCCTCGGTCATCAGCAGCGGGCCGTCTATGTTGACCAACTGGTTTTCGATCTCGGCCAGCAGGTGGTCCAAGTTCCAGCCCTTCTCCGCCGACACCAGCACTCCTGAAGCAGCGTCCTTCTCCCAATCTGCGCCAACCGAGAAGGCCCGCCCTTGGGCCACTTCCCCGGAAGAGGCCGCGGAGTCGGTCAGAAGGTCCATTTTGTTAATGACCAGGAGGCGTGGGCGGTCGCCCAGGCCCAGCTCCTCCAGCGTCTGCTCTACCACCTCCGTCTGCTCCGGGGCCTTGGGGTGCGAAACGTCGATGACGTGGAGCAGCACGTCTGCCCGATCCAACTCGTCGAGCGTAGCGCGGAAGGCGGCGATGACGTTGGGTGAGAGCTTCTGGATGAAGCCCACGGTGTCGCTCAACAGCAACGGGGCTCCCGACGGCAAGCGTATGCGGCGGGTCACGGGGTCGAGGGTAGAGAAGAGTTGGTCGGCGGCCAGTGAAGCGTGTTCCGTGGAAGAAGACCCGGAGGGCACCAGCGCGTTGAACAACGTGCTCTTGCCGGCATTGGTGTAGCCCACCAAGGTGGCCATGGGGATGGCCGACTTTTTGCGCCGGTCCATGTGCAGGGTTCGGCGGCGGCGCACACCATCCAGTTCCGAGCGTATCTTCTGGAGGCGGCGGCGCACCAACCGGCGGTCGGTCTCGATCTGGGTTTCGCCCGGTCCGCGGGTGCCGATGCCGCCACCAAGGCGCTCCAGGTGGGACCACTGGCCGGCGAGACGCGGCAGCAGATACTCGTGCTGGGCCAGTTCCACCTGCAACTTGCCCTCGTAGGTGGATGCGTGGCGGCCAAAAACGTCCAGGATCAGAGCGGTGCGGTCTATGACCTTGACTTCGGTCTGTTCACCGTTCCGGGTGAAGGACTTGGGAGCAATGGCCGTTTCCAGGTTTCGCTGCTGGGTCGGTGTGAGTTCGTCATCGAAAATTACAACGCTGGCAGATAGCTGCTCAATCACCTCGCGGAGTTCGTCCACCTTGCCCTTGCCGATGTAGGTGGATGTGAGGCGCTCGGCCCGCTGATGGACGATACCGACAACATCCGCTCCCGCCGACTCGGCGAGGTGGCGCAGTTCGCCCAGCGTGTCTTCCAGCGCCCATAGCTGGTCGCGGCCCTTCAGTTCGACCGCCACCAGAATGGCGCGCTCCCTCTCCGGCATTACGTCAACCAGGCGCGACGACCTTGCCGCCTTCTTTTGCCCGTTGGCCGGGCCCCGATGCAGTCTCGACTTAGCGATGGGTCTAACCTCCCTGCGGTGCCGGTATGGTCCACCCTTCGATACGCTGGCACCCCTTTTCCACCTGCTCGTCAGGGGTGGTGAGAGACAGGCGGATGTACCCCTCGCCGTAACGTCCGTAGCTGGAGCCGGGGGTGACCACCACATCCAGATCTTCCAGCAGGCGCTGGGCAAGCTCGGCGGAGGTGAAACCTGCGGGCACTTTGGCCCAGATGTAGAGGCTGGCCCTCGGCACCTCGACTTCCATGCCCGCGTTGCGGCAGGCCTGGACCACCCGGTCGCGGCGGCGCTGGTAGATGGCCACATTATCGTCCACACAGTCCTGGGGGCCGGTGAGGGCCTCCATCGCCATCTCCTGGACCGCCTGAGGGACGCCGGAATCCAGGTTGGCTTTGATCTGGAACAGTGCCTTGATCATATCGGCATTGCCTACCGCCATTCCGATGCGCCAGCCGGTCATGTTGTAGGTCTTGGAGAGGGAATGGAACTCGATGCCGATGTCCTTTGCGCCCCCCAGTTGCATATAGCTGGCGGCCCGGTAGCCGTCGTAGCCGACCTCGCTGTAGGCGGCGTCGTGAAGCAGGGCGATGTCGTTTTCCCGGCAGAAGGCCATGGCCGAGGCCAGGTCTTCCTCGGTGGCGACGGCGCTGGTGGGATTGTTGGGGTAGTTGAGCCACATCACCTTGGCGGCGCGGGCCACGTCGGCGGGGATGGCGTCCAGCTCCGGCAGCCAACCGTTGCGCTCGTATAGCGGCATTATGTAACTCTCCGCCCCGGCGAACATGGTGCCGACGCCGTACACGGGATAGGCCGGGTCCGGCACCAGGGCTATGTCGCCGGGATCCAGGAAGCAGAAGGCGGCGTGGCCGATGCCTTCCTTGGCCCCAATCAGCGGCAGCACCTCGGTGTCCGGGTCGAGCTTGACTCCGAAGCGGTTGTCGTACCACTCGGCGATGGCCCGGCGCATCTCCGGTAGCCCGTCGGTCTCCGGGTAGCGGTGGTTGGGCGGATACTGGGAGGCCGTCAGCAGCCGGTCTATGATGGGCTGCGGCGTGGGAATGTCGGGGTCGCCGATGCCGAAGGTCACCACATCGGCCCCGGCGGCCCGCTTGGCCGCAATGATGCGGGATATTTCCACGAATGGATAGGGGGCCAGCTTGCCCAAGCGGTCAGAAAATTTCATCTTTGCGGCCTCTGTTCAACATTTATCGGCAATTGGTCCTACCGTTCACGCCCGGTCGAAATCCCTACGAGAAATGCCCAGGTCGCGCAGAATCGCAGCGATGGTGCCGGGCTTCAGGTCTGTGGCCCACCAATTCGGAATAATCGTCGCAGGGTTCGTAGAGAACTATCGGCAGCTTGTACAGCTTCATAATCCAATCCACCCCTACCGCAGCAACGGCCCGAAAATATCGTCGATCGGAAGAGCAAAGCCGTGCAGCACCTCCGAGCGCAGGACATCGCCCATGCCGTAGGTTGCAACCGTAGTGGTGAATTCCGGTGTCAGTCGCACCACTTCGACCGTTCGGCTGGGGAATCTGGCCAGCCAGCACTCCGGCACTCCGATGCTCCCGTAATCGGCCATTCTTTGTGCAATGTCGTGGGGGGTGTTGCTGGGTGAAAGCACTTCTACCACCAACAACGGGGGAGAATCCAGGAAACGGCGGCCCAATAGGTCGGACGGGCTCGCTATGCCCGTCAATCTCGAATTCACTACAAACAGATCCGGCTGGCGCACACGTAAGGGGTCTCGTCGAATGACTATGTCATAGGGCGCCGTGAATACTATTCCCAAACCGTTAACTGTCAGATATGAGTCGAGCCCAGTAAAAATTGCGCGCGACTCCCAAATATGTTCTCCAAGCGGGCCAGGCGGCATTACCAGCACCCCATCCACAACATCGCATTTCTGCTTTGTTTCAGGCAGCGCCGACCACTCCTCGAAAGTCAGCCGCTTGGTGCGGGCGGTGGTCATCAGACGGCCCATTCCCCGGTGAAAACTTCGGTGGCGGGGCCCTCCATCATCACCTCGCCCGTGCCGTGCCACTGGATACGCAGGGTGCCGCCGGGCAGCGTTATGTCCACTTCGTCCCCACAGTGGCCGGACAGCCGGGCCGCCACTGCGATGGCGCAGGCGCCGGTGCCGCAAGCCAGCGTCTCGCCGCTGCCCCGCTCCCAGACTCGGGCGGTCAGCTTGCCGGGGGCGTCCACGTTGACTATCTCGAAGTTAACCCGGCGGGGGAACATGGGGTGATGCTCCACTTTCGGACCGACCGTGAGCAGCGGGAAGTCAGACACCGGCTGCTCCATGAAGGTTACGGCGTGGGGATTGCCCATGGATACGAAGCTGAGGGGCAGGTCGTAGCCGTCCATCGCGAATGGGTAAGCCAGCACCGGCGGGGGCAGTTCCTCGGCCAGGGACACTGGAACCTCGGAGGGCGTCAGGATAGGAGCGCCCATGGCCACTCGCGCGCCGGTGATGCGCCTCCCGTCGTAGGTGGGGGTTACCGTGCGGATGCCGGCCAGCGTCTCAACGGTCAGCCCGTCGTCAGACGGGGCGGCGATGTTGCGCTCGATGGCGTACTTGGCGAAGCAGCGGATGCCGTTGCCGCACATCTCGCCCTGCGAGCCGTCGGCGTTGAACATCACCATCTTGAGGTCAGCCACGTCGGAGTCGGCGATGAGAATCAGCCCATCGCTGCCGACGCCGAAATGCCTGTCGCTCATCTTGCGCGAAAGCTCGGGCCAGTCATGCTCCCGGTTGCGGGCGTCAACGTATACGTAGTCGTTGCCCGCGCCTTCCATCTTGGTAAATTGCATCGCCTCGGCTCCTGGTAATGCCCCATTGACGGCTGGAAATACCGACAGAAATCCTGGCTCATTGTATCACAGGGGGTGTTGAACTCAGGAACTCCGACACTGCCTTGGCCGCCCGCTCCACCAGTGCCGGGCCGTCTGCGCCCAGCCACCTAATGCGTGGGTCAGAGAGCTTGAACCAAGCATATTGGCGGCGGGCGAGGCGGTGTGTCTGGGTCTTGGTCCTTTCGACAGCCGCTTCCAAAGTCAGGGCCCCGTCCAGATATTGCCCCAACTCACGGTAGCCGGGACTGTCCAGCGACCCTTCCCCCATTGGGAAACCGTCCGCGGCCAGATTTTCGACTTCCCGCAGAAAGCCGTCCTCCATCATGCGGTCAACCCGCTCGTCAATGCGACGGTACAGGGCATCGCGGGGCATGGTCAATCCCAAGACCAAGACGTCCGCAATCCGCGCGGCGACCGGCTGCATCTCGGAGGGCAGACTCCCGGTTACGTGATGAATCTCCAGGGCCCGGATGACGCGGCGCACGTTGCGGGCGTCCAGGGCGGCGGCGCGGGCCGGGTCTATCTCTGCAAGCCGCTGGTGAAGGGCGTCGGCGCCCAGCCGTTCCGCCTCCGCCTCCAGGCTGGCGCGGAACTGCGGGTCGGGAGGTGCAACGGGAATACGCTGTCCCTCCGCCAGCGCCCAGAAGTATTGCCCCGTGCCGCCGCAAACGATGGGGAGCCGCCCTCGCCCGCGAATGTCTCGCAACGCTTCTCCGGCGTATTCCAGAAACCGGCCCAGCCCGAAGCTCTCGGACGGATCGAGGATGTCCACAAGGTGATGCGGGGCTGCGTTCCGCTCCTCGTCGGTGGGCTTGGCGGTGCCGATGGTCATGCCCCGGTAGACCTGCCGACTGTCGGCGTTGATCACCTCGCCATCAAGCCGCCCGGCCAACGCTACCGCCAGTGCCGTCTTGCCGACGCCCGTCGGGCCGACGACGCAGATGAGAGGGGAGATTTTCGGTGTCGGTTCGTTAGTGGTCATGGCAAGCAACCGGGCGAGGCTACCCCGCTCTTCTCCTTCCAGCCGGATTCGGGCGATCCCTGATCCCAGAGTCAGGTGCCAGAATTAGGTTCTGTTGACATTTGCATTTGTAACCGATGTGCAGGCCCATTTCATGTCATTCCAAGTGCAGGAAAGCACTAATGGCCTTGAATCGGAGTGATAAGTCCAGGATTCTTCGTCGCTATTTCCCCGGAATGACCCGCAACAGCGAAATGTCAACAGAACCTAGTACACCAGAAAGGGAGGCACGAAATGGCGACCAAAATAGAGCCGAGAAAAGCAGTGTTGATGGCGAAAGAGTTTGTCATTGCCATCCGGCGTCCGGCAGGCCGTCTACACCTTCGCGCCAGCTACGGCGGCGGCCACCTGGAGGAACTGGTCGGCCTGAAGGCTGGCGCCGCCCACGAGGGCGCCGTTGATGCTGGGCATGGTGGCGAAGGCGGCGGCGTTGGAGGGGTTGACGCTTCCGCCGTAGAGGAGGGGAACGGAGTCGGCATCGTCGCCGAACAGGTCGCGCAGCGCGTCGCGGATGGCGCCGCCCATGATTTCCTCGGCGATTTCCGGGGTAGCGGCGCGGCCGGTGCCGATGGCCCATACCGGCTCATAGGCGACCACCACGTCGTTTATGTCATGCACGTCGGCCACTCCAGCCAGCACCTGTCCCTCCACGACATCGGCGGCCTGTCCGCCTTCCCGTTGCTCCAGGGTCTCTCCCACGCAGACGATGGGGCTCAATCCGGCGGCCAGTGCGGCGTGGACCTTGCGGTTGACCGTCTCGTCTGTCTCGCCGAAGAGCTGGCGACGCTCGGAGTGGCCGATGATGACGTAGTGGCACAGGCTACGCAGCATGGTGGCGGACACCTCGCCGGTGTACGCGCCGGCGGCCTCGTGGTGCATATTCTGCGCCCCGACCCGGACCGAACTGCCGGAAACCGCCCGGCGCACCGCCGCCAGTGAAATGAATGGCGGGCAAAGAACCAGCTCAACCCCACTGGCGGCGGCGGCTCCACTTGCGACATCGGAGGCCAGCGAGGCGGCTTCTTCCAGCGTGGTATTCATCTTCCAGTTTCCGGCGACTATGGAGCGGGGCATAGCATATCCTCCCTGACGGGTCAGTTGTTATGGATAACAAATCTGCCCCTACCATAGCGGATTGAGGCAGTCCGGGGGCAGTTCTATCAGGGGCCGTATTTGGCCATCTTGCCCGCGTGGGACATTCCCAGCAACATGACGTTGGTAGCGGGAATGCTGCCGATGGAACCTTGGCGGCAGGTCCGCTCGTTGAAGGCCGATACTCCCTCGCCCCGGGTCAACCACGAGTGGAGCATGAACGGCACCGGATGCCAGCTATGTCCGGCGATGATGGCCGGGGTGGCATGGTCGCCCGCCACCATGAATACATCGGGCTCCAGTTCCCGGATGGCCGGTATCAGCGGGTCCAGTTCTTCCAGCCGCTGCACCTTGGCGTCGAAGTCGCCGTCCTCTCCGGCGGCGTCGGCGGGCTTGTAGTGGATGAAGAAGAAATCGTGAGAGTCGAAGTTCCGCCGCATGGTCTCCACTTCATCGGTGAAGTGGCGCCCGGTGGGAATGACCTTCATTCCGGCGACGGTGGCCAGGCCGCGATACATCGGATAGGCGGCAATGGCGGCTGGGTTCATCCGGTAGACTTCGCCCATGGGCGGCAGGCTGGGCATCCGGGCGAAGCCGCGCAGCAGCAGCATATTGGCGCGGTCCTCCTCCGACATCAGTTGCGCCGCCTTCTCGACGAACTGGTTGACCAGATCGGCAGTCCTCTGCGCCCCCCCGTTCAGGGCGCGAACCGAAAGGACGGGTACGCCGGTCTGTTGCGGGTCGGTCTCGGTCACGGCCTCCGATAGCCCCTCGCCGCGCAGCCGCAGCACGAAGCGGTAGTCCTGGACAGGAAACACGTCCACCTGCACGCCCTCCAGCTCGATGCGGTCCAGCCGCTCGCAGATGGGCGCGCTGAGCTCTGTGGGGATGCGCCCGGCCCGGCGATCCACCAGCAGCCCGGCGGAGTCCACGGTGCAGAAATTGCCGCGGGCGGCCACGTCGCCAGGGCGAAGCTCCACGTCGATGCCGAGGGCCTCCAGTGCGCCCCGTCCGATCATGTGCTTCAACGGGTCGTAGCCGAACAGGGCAAGGTGGCCGGGGCCGCTGCCCGGAGCGACACCTGGAAGCACCGGCGTGGTCATCCCGCAGGCGCTCTCGCGGGCCATGGCGTCGAGGTTGGGGATGTTGGCCGTTTCCAGCTCAGATAGGCCGGTGTCGGGATGTGCCAGTCCTCCTAGACCATCCACCACCAACAGCACCATCTTCGATGGCGTGTTGATGTAGCAATCACGCAGTTCTTCTATGTCTATCATAGTGTCTCCTTCTTGAAGGTGGAGTGCGTCAGAGGAATCGGCCTTTTGTCCGGCGGATACTCAGTCCGCGTCCGGCAGCGCGGCTATGCCGGGCAGTTCTATGCCGCCCAGGAACTCCAGCGATGCCCCGCCGCCGGTGGACACATGGGTCATGCTGTCCACCAAGCCCAGAGCTTCCACGGTCTCGGCGGTGGAGCCGCCGCCGACCACGCTGGTCATGCCGGGCGCATCTGCTATGGCCGCGGCCACGACGCGGGTGCCTTCGCTGAATCTGGGCATTTCGAACACGCCCATCGGGCCGTTCCAGATGACGGTGCGGCACTGTTGCAACTCTCTGGCGAATTCCTGAGCGGCGGAAGGGGCTATGTCCATGATGATGCCGCCTTCTGGCACCTCATCGACTGGCGTCACGTGGACTTCGGCTGGGTCAGGGGCGAACTCGCTGGCGACCACCACCTCGCTGGGCAGGTGCACTTTGATTCCGCGCTGGGCGGCAGCGTCCAGCATCTCGCGGGCGAACTCTAGGCGGTCCTCCTCGACCTGAGACGCGCCGACGCCGTGTCCTTGTGCCTTGAGGAAAGTCACGCACATTCCGCCGCCGATGAACAGGTGGTCCAGCTTGTCCAGTATATTTTCCAGCAGCAGAATCTTGTCGCTGACCTTGGCCCCGCCCATGAGAGCGGCCAGCGGCTTTTCCGGCGCTTCCAGGGCGCGACCCATGGACGTTACTTCCGTCTCAACCAAGAACCCCATCGCCGAGGGCAGATAATCGGTAACGCCGACGGTGGAAGCGTGGGCGCGGTGGGCCACTGCGAAGGCGTCCATGACGAAGTAGTCGGCCAGGGCCGCTAGGGATTGAGCGAAGGCGGGGTCGTTGGCTTCCTCTCCGGCGTCGAAGCGCAGATTTTCCAGCAGCACCACGTCGCCGGGGGACATGGCGGCGATGGCGGCGTCCACGTCTGGCCCGGCGATTTCCGGCAGGCTCTTCACCGGATGCTCCAGCAGAAAGGCCAACCGTTCGGCTATGGGAGCTAGCCGCAACGAATCATCAACCTTCCCTCTGGGCCGTCCCAAGTGGGAGCAGAGAATCGTCCGGCAGCCCTGGTCAATGAGGTGCCGGATGGTGGGCAGGGTGGCGCGGAGACGCTGGTCGTAACCGGCGATGGCCTCGATGCCCTGCTCGATAGGCACGTTGAAGTCCACCCGCACCAATACGCGGCTGCCGGTTACGTCTAGTTGAGACAGACTGCGTTTAACCACCTGTGCCATCCCTCCCTGTTAGTTCTCGTTCTGCCGAGGGGAATTATCGCAATCAGTGGCCGCCTTGCAGCGCCCACTCAGCCAATTCTCGGAGCAGATTCATGCCATCGGGAGATACCGCGACAGCGGCAGCGGCGGAGAGGCCGTCCTCGGCCAGATGCCGCGCCCGGTCCTCTGCGGCGGCGCGGGCGCCGGTCTCGTCGAGAATGGCAACAAGCCTTGAGGCGTCCTCCGGCTCCATAACCCGCTTCATGTAGAAGGTTCCCAGTTCCCGCTTTGCGGCCAGATTCCCGTGCTCAAGGGCGTGGATGATGGGCAGGCTCTTCTTTTTGGCGATGACGTTGCTTGCGGTGATGCCGTCGCCTCGCTCGCCCCAGAGGCCGCTGACGTCGCGGGCAATCTGCCAGGCCGCGCCCAGCTTGACGCCGAGCTCGTGGAGGGCAGCGCATTGGGCATCGTCGGCTCCGGCAGCCAGCGCTCCGGATTCGGCGGCGCAGCCGGTGAGGCCTCCGGCCTTGCGATTAATCATGTTCATATACGCCGATTCGGTCACCATCATCTGGTCCTGGAACTCCAGGTCCATATACTGGCCCTCGCAAAGCAGCAGGCAGGCCTGGTCAAGGGAGCGGACGGCCCGCAGAACGCGCTCCGGGGAAGTCCCGCGTTGGGAGAGGCGCATTATGGTCGTGCGCCCCAGGGCGTGCAGGCCGTCGCCGGCGTTGATCGCTTGCGCCGGTCCCCAGACCCACCAGATGCCGGGCCGGTCCACGGACTCGGCACGCCCAATCTGCACTTCGCCGTGAACCAGGGTGAAGTTATGAACCAGCTCCACACCGGCGGCGACTGGCAGGGCCTGACGAAAGTCAGCGTTCAAGCCCTCGCAGCAGACCAGCGCCACCGCTCCTTGGAAATGCAGCAGCGGCCCGCCTCCCTGCGGTTGGCCATGCTGGTCAACCCAGCCCAGATGGTAGCGCAGCAGGTTATAGAGGAAGCCGTCGCGCCCGTCAAAGACATCGCGCAGTTCTTGCTCAACTGCCTGCTGATATTCGGCGTATCTGGCAATCATGGCAACCACAATTTAATGGGAGTTCAGGAGCACCGCAATCTGCTCGAAAGGGATAACCCCTTCGCGTATGAGCCGGGGAGCATCGGCAGACAGGTCAACGATGGTGGAAGCGGTGCCAGCGGGCGCCGGGCCGGACTCTATCAGGCAGTCAACTCGATCCCCGACCTGTCTGCGGAGTTCCTCAATGGTCCGGGGGTCGGGATCGCCGCTGATATTGGCGCTAGTGCCAGTGATGGGCCGCCCCAACAGCCGCGCCAACTCGCGGGGGATGGGATGCGCCGGCACTCGCACCGCCACCGTAGGGCCTCCGGCGGTCAGGCGCGGGGCCAGCGCGTCGGCACGGCACAGCACCAGCGTCAGCGGGCCGGGCCAGTATGCCTCCGCCAGAATCTCAACGGACTTCGGAACGTCACTGACAACGGAGGGTAGTTGCACCAAGTCCGCAAGCAGCACGGGAAGGGCCAGACCCTCCGGGCGTTCCTTAATGGCGAACACCCGCTCGATAGCTTCTGGGTTGAAGGCATCGGCGGCCAGCCCGTAGAGCGTGTCGGTGGGGATGGCGACGACCCCTCCCTCACGCAGGCAGCGGACGGCGGCGGAAAGGCATTGGCCGGTCGTGGCGGACAGATTCCTGAATTCGGCGGCAGTCAAAGGTAATCCGGCACCGTTTTTCAGATTTCAGGATGACGCATCCGAGTATAGCAGACACAGCGGAGATGACGGGCGCCCGACCTCTACGCCGGTACATTTTCGCTGGCACTTCTTCTCCAACGGTAGCGTTGCAATTTAGGTGGTTTGCCAGATTACGGTCCGTCATTCCCGCGAAAGCGGGAATCCAGGGGTAGTGGGTGTTAATGTCGGTTACGTGTCTCGACCACCTAATTCGGAACGCTGTCGCCTCCTCCCCCTTGCCAAGTTAACAGAACATGTGTACTATTATATACACATGACCCACCGCTCCCCATGTCACTCCGACCAAAACCACAAAGCCACTGAGGCCACGCGATGTTTGATGCCTGAAAACCAAAAGAAGACTCCCTGCTCCAAGCTCCCCAAGCGCAACCCCGATTCCAAACCCAACTCGGACACTACACCCACCTCCGACGGTCAGATACAACGGCCCGAAATGACCGGAAATGACCGGGAAATCGAAGTTTCCGAACTCACCTTCCGCCAGCAGGCCGCCCTCCCCGCGATAGCCCTCGCCCAGTCCCTGGCCCAGGCCGCCCGAGACACCGGCGTAGCCGGGCGCACCCTCGCTGGGACGCTCCCGCCAAGGCATAAGAGGTCTCGGCCAACTGTGGCATCGCGCCACCCCATATGGCAGCTTACGGTCCGTCATTACCGCGAAAGCGGGAATCCAAGCTGGGCTTTGCACATTTCAAGCCGCGTAGGCAAGCGAATCTATCAGTCGGTGGTACAGGGCGGCCGGGACTTTCCGTATATCAGGGTCGGCGGCGGACAGTGAAAAACCCTCGGACGCCAGCCACAGGTGGCGGCGCACCAGGGCGATGGCATCCACGAAGGTCGGCGACGGCTTGGCGTACCAAGCCGCGGTGCGATGGGTTGCGGGTTGTTGTTGCCGCAGCAGATGGGCCGCCAGGGTGGTCCAGGAGAAGAGCCCCATCAGGATCGGCGTGGTGCGAGCGATGGCCTGATCCGACCACTGGCGCTGGGTCTCCACGCCCAGATGCGCCCGCACCTCCTGGAAGGTGACCTCCAGTTGCCAGCGCAGCACAAACCATTCCAGGATCTGCGTCGGGTCCGCCGACGGATCGGTGCAGAGCAAGGCCTGGGGAGTGAATTCGCCTTGGGGGTCCCGAACCAAGACCCAGCGCAGGGGCACCGGCGGCTTGCCCGAGCGGTACCAGACCGCCGTTTGCGACGTGAGTCCCAACGTGCGGGTAGTGCCGTCGTACCAGGCTGCCGACACGGTGGCCCAGGACACGGTGGGCAAGTCCAGGAGTGTCTTCAGCGCGGGCAGGCGTCGGCCTTTCAGCGGAGGCCGACCGTTCTGACCGGGCTGACGGGGTGGGGCCGGTTCATAAAGGGCGGCGTCCAGGCGCAAGCGGGCGATGAGGGTAACGGGTTGAGCCAACGATTGGCAGCAGTGGAGCAGGTCCAAGACGGCGTAGCTGCTGTCGCCCACCAGCACCAGGGGGCGGTGGGGCAGCCAGCGGCGCAGTTGCAGGATCATCTGCCGAGCCCAGTCGGTGAGCTTCTTGTGGCGGCGTCCGCGCTGCCGGTGGTAGCGTTCCGAGGGTGCCAGCACGGTGAGAAAGGGCAAGGCCCAATAGCGTCCCGCCCAGGGGATCTGGCCCAGCCACATCAGGGAAATCCAGCGCAGACCGCTGGCCTTGACCAGGTGGCTCCGGCTGGAACGCACCGCATCGCGGTAGATGCCCAGGGATTTGATTTTAGGACCACGGCGCCGTTCCAGGGTTTCGTCGATGCCGAAGACCAACGGACCATCGCCCCGATCCAAGTAGAGGATCAGCAATCCAAGCAGGATCCGGGACACCTTCAGGGGAGACCATGCCGCCCGGTTGAGCACGTGATGGTAGCGGGCGTAGTTGCGATCGTCGCTCAGTCCCATGACACGCAGCGCCGATGCCACGGTGCGCTGGCCAGGGGCCAGTACGGCACCAACCAACAGGATTTGGGCTTTCCGCCAAGTCGGGCTGCGGAAAAGTGTTGCGAAGGGGATGAGAACAGGTAGAATCGCCTCGGGCAGGGTAAGCATGGCGAGACCTTTTGTCAGAGAGGGGTCTTACCAGCCTACCCTGTCCTTTTCATTTGTCTATGTTTTGTACAAAGTCCAGCCAAGGGTAGTGGATGTTAATGTCGGCTCCGCGTCTCGACCACCTAATTCGGAACGCTATCCTTCTCCGACACGGCGGTTGACATGGTATAGGCGCAAGATTAACCTGAATCATCATGTCTGAATCAGTCGATCCACGACGGTTGAAGATTACCGACGAGGCCGGATCCAGTGGCACGCTCATCGGCATTCGATGCCGGGAGTGCGGCGTATCCGTATTCGGCCCGGCGACATTCTGCCAGGCCTGCACCTCATTTGAGGTGGAGCCGGTTGACCTGGGACGGGAAGGCACGCTGTACAGCTATACCATCGTGCGAATCCCTCCCGCCGGATGGCCAGGGCCGGTGCCCTACATCCTGGGGCAGGTGGAACTGCCCTCCGGCCCTCAAGTGCTGGCCGAGGTGATTGACTGCGAGCAGTCCGACCTCATCATCGGGATGCCGGTGGAGTTGGCGATTCAGGCGGTTCCGGCCCAAGAGGGCGGCGCGGACAAGCTGGTCTATAAGTGGCGGCCTCCTTCAGGGGGGACGCCCTTACCCTAACCCTCTCCCAGAGGGAGAGGGGTTTTTCATCCCCTTCCCCATTGGGAATAAGAAACTCACGGTTCTTATAGAAGAAAGGAACTCACAGCGGAGGTCAATGCAGTGGCGCAGCTACGTTCCGGGCGCGAGGTGGTGGTGGCCGGGGTCGGCCTGCACCCCTTCGGGCGCTTTCCCGGAAAGGACCTCGGCGACCTGGCATTGGATGCGGTAGTGGAATCGCTGAAAGACGCCGGGGTGCGGTGGCGTGACATTCCCATCGCCTACTTCGGGCACGTCTACTATCACGGTATGTCGCTGGGCGAGACCACACTGTCAAAGCTGGGGCTAACCGGCGTTCCCATCGTCAATGTGGAAAACGCCTGCTCCAGCGGCTCCACGGCCTTTTGGCAAGCCTACTGGGGAATCACCACCGGCATTTACGACATGGCCCTGGCTTTTGGCGCCGAGAAGGTGCCTCGCGGCCCGGTGACTGTGACCCCGGAGGATGCCCCGGAAAGGTACATCGGCGGCGACCACATGATGGCCGGCTACGCCCTCCGGGCCCGTCGCTACATGGAAGAAACCGGCGCTCCAGCGACCGCACTGGCGCAGGTGTCGGTCAAGGCGCGGCAAAACGCGACCTTGAATCCCTACGCCCACCGCAAGGACACCTACTCGCTGGAGGAAGTGCTGCAATCGCGGCTGATCGCCGACCCGCTTACTCTCTACCAGTGCTGCCCCACCAGCGAGGGCGCCGCCGCCGCCGTTCTCTGCGCACGGGAGTCGCTAGGGCAATACGGGATAGACGAGAGCCGCGCGGTGTCCATCGCCGCGGCGGTGCTGACTTCCGGCGAGTACAACGGGCGGGGCGCCGATCACTCCGCCTTCAGCCCCTACCGCACCGAACCTGCCGCGCTCCAAGCCTACGAGATGAGCGGACTGGCGCCAGAAGATGTTGACCTCTGCCAGGTACACGACGCCGCCACCATCGGAGAGTTGCAGCAGATCGAGTCGCTGCACCTGGTGCCCTTCGGCGAGGCATGGCAGGCTACGGTGGAGGGCCGGACCGCCTTGTCCGGCGACATCCCCACCAACACCGACGGCGGCCTGCTGGCTATGGGCCACCCCTTTGGCGCATCGGGCATCCGCATGATTCACGAGACAGTGACCCAACTGCGAGGAGAGGCCGGCCCGCGCCAGGTGCCTCGGGCCCGTGTCGGCGTGGCCCAATGCTCCGGGGCCGGCGACGTCACCACCGTACACATCTTCAAGAAGTAGAAAAGCCCTTCATCCGATTGGAGAAGGGCTTCCGGGCATCCGTTGATGGTGAGCCTGTCGAACCATGCCTACTTACGTGATACTGGCAGCGATGAAAGGCCGGTTCGTTTCGGACTTCGGCAACACCTACGACAATTTTCAAATGATGGGATACGTCACCCGTCCGCAGGGTGAAACGCCCTTCGACGCGGTTGCGGCCTTCTTCGACCAACCGCCCTATCCCATCCAGTGGCAGGATGTGGAGTATCTCTGGGCGGAATTGCTCAGAGAAATTCCCGATAACGCCCACTACGGCGACTACGACCGCGTTTATGTCGAGACATTACGGGAGCGGTGGGAGCGGGGCTGAAAACCCAAGGGCAAATTTGCGTTTCTATGCGAGCCTAACCCGCCTCCGCCCGCAGCTTGCTGAAATCGGAACGGAACCCCTCGGTCAGCGCCCGGCGGTCGGTTCCGTGAAGCACGAACCTGGCCCCCTGCTGAATCCAGTAGGTGGAAAGCTCCGGCGACTGGTGGTGAACCAGCGTGGCAATGCCCCTGGCCTCCGACGTATCAATGACGCGCTTGACCGTCTCCTGGTATTCCGGGCGGTCGTACTGATCGGGGAAGCCGAGGGAGATGCTCATGTCGTTGGGGCCGACAAAGATGCCGTCAATGCCGGGAACGTCGAGAATGGCATCGAGGTTGTTGACCGCGGCCACGCTCTCGATGCCGATGATGGCGATGCTGTTGCGGTTGCGCTCCTCCAGGTAAGCGCGGGTGGCGTCGCTGACGTGCTCGCCGGACTCCACTATCCGGTCAACCGCCTCGCCCTTGAGGGGACGCCACTTGGCGGCGGCCACCACCTCCCGCACCTGCTCCACCGTCTCGCAGTAGGGGGCAAGAATGCCCTGCGCCCCTGCATCCATCGCCATCGTAACGTAGTGGGAATCGGGGATGGGGATACGGACAATTGGCACCACGCCGCTGGTGTTGAACATCGCTAGGTAATCACCCAGCTCAGCCCGGCTGCGGGGGTTATGCTCGGTGTCTATGACAGCGTAATCCAGCCCCACGCCCGACAGAACCGGAACCCAGCGGGGGCTGCGTCCGATAGTGATCATCGTGCCGAAGACCCGGCCGCCTTCCTTCAGTGTCTGCTTCAACTCTGCGCCGTTCATTTTCGCCTCTAAAACAAAAATAGCCTCTCCCTTGACGGGAGAGGGCTGGGGTGAGGGTGAAGGTCCTGGCTACGCCCGGGCCCGCTGGTTAATGGTCAGCAGGTTATGGCAGAAACGGGCGGTTGCCATTACGTCGGGTATGATGACGTACTCGTTGACCGTGTGCATCTCGTTGGTGGCCATGCCGACAACCACGCACTCGACGCCGTTGAGCCGCATGGCGTTGGCGTCGGTGCCGCCGCCGGAGGGGCGGATGTCGGGCGCCAGCGACATACTTCGCAGTTGGTTGGTTACCAGTTGGACGATGGCCTCGTTGGGGTCCAGGAGGTACATCTGGAACATCATCTCCAGCTCCTCCCGGATGGTGGCGTCCTGGTACTTCTCCCGCGCCTTGCGCAGCGACGCTGCGACCTGCATCCGCAGCAGGTCGATAGTCTCGGTGTTGTGGCTGCGGAATTCGCCGCCGAAGCTGGCCTCCACCGGCACGGCGTTGCGCACCGTTCCGCCGGTAATCAGGCCCACGTTGAAGGTAGTCTCTTCGTCCAGCCTTCCGTTGGGCAGGTCGTTGATGATCTCGCTCGCAATGCGTATGGCCGACAGCCCCTTTTCCGGCTCAACGCCCGCGTGGGCACCGCGCCCGGTGATGTTAACGTCAAACTTCATGTAGGTGGGGCTGGCGCCGGTGATGGTGTTGACCGGCCCGTTGCCGTCGAAGACCACGGCGTCGCGGCAGCGAATCATCGAGTAGTCCAGGTTGGCCGCGCCGACCAGCCCGATTTCCTCGCCCCGGGTCATAACCACCTGCACCGGGCGGCGGGGACTGCCGTCCTGGGCGACGCTCTCGAGGCCCTCCAGGATGGCGGCAACGCCAGCCTTACAGTCGCCGCCCAGAATCGTCGTGCCGTCAGAAACGATTCGGTCGCCCTGGATTTCCGGCTTGATTCCCCGGCCCGGCTCCACGGTGTCCATGTGCGCCGACAGCATCAGCGGGTCTGCGCCTTCTTCGGAGGCAATCAGATTGCCATGAGCGTCGCGCTCGACAGTGAAGCCGAGCCTCTCCAGCCTTCCGGTGAGATGCTGGGCTACTGCCTCTTCTTCGTCCGATGGGCTGTCAATCTTGACCAACTCGCAAAAGGAGTTAACCAGACGTTCCTCATCAATCATTTTCTACCTCCGCCAGGTTCCTCTGTGGGCCAAGCCGCAACGACCGCCCCAAGTTGGCGGGTATTATACATTATGATCAGAGCAATCCTTCGGAATAGGAAGTGAGCGATGGCAGTTGATAGAGGGGTAGACGAGGCAGACGCCCTGCGTCAGAAAACAGAAGTGGCCCTGGGAAACCTCACCAAGGAGATGGTTAGCTGCCGCCGCTGTCCTCGGCTGGTGGAACACCGGGAGCACATCGGCCAGGTCAAGCGGGCGTCCTACGCTCATTGGGACTACTGGGCCAGGCCGGTCCCCAGCTTCGGCGACCCGATGGCCCCGCTGATGGCCCTGGGACTGGCACCGGCGGCCCACGGCGGCAACCGCACCGGGCGGGTGTTCACCGGCGATGCGTCGGCCACCTTCCTTATAAAGGCAATGTACGAGGCGGGACTGGCCAACCAGCCGGTTTCGGACCACCGCGACGACGGACTTGAATACCGCGGGGTCTACGTTTGCGCCGCAGTTCGCTGCGTGCCGCCGCAGGACCGTCCCACGCCGGAAGAGCAGCGCAACTGTCTGCCCTACCTGGTGCAGGAGATGCGACAGCTGCCCAACCTGAGGGTGGTGCTGGCGCTGGGGCTAATCGCCTTCCAAGCGGCGCTGCGCGCACTAAGGGAGATGTCGTCGGAGCGCATAAGGGCAAAATTCGGTCATGGGGAGGTCTACCGCTTCGGACCGGAACTTCCGCTGCTGGTCGGCTGCTACCACCCCAGCCCGCGCAACACTAACACGGGAAGGCTGTCCATGGAGCAACTGGCGGAGACGCTGAGCATGGCGAAGAGGCTGAGTGAAGTGGAGCTTGCTGGTGGAGTTGGTAGGGCGTAGGGGATTTGAACCCCTGATCTCCGCCTTGAGAGGGCGGTGTCCTGGGCCGCTAGACGAACGCCCCACCAGAACAAAGGCCGAACCCCTGGCCCATTAGGACTCGACAAATATGAATATAGCAAACGCCCACTGTCCTGTAAAGCCCGGCGGATTGCCGATCAGGGCCCTTGAATGGCTCCCTCTCCCTCCGGGGGAGGGCCAGGGTGGGGCGAATCCGCTGTAAGCGCCGCCACTTCACCTAAACCATGGCCTTGTCTCCCTCTCCCGGCAAGGGAAGCCCGATGAACACGAAGAGTTAAATTTTACGAAATACCCCAATCAGGAGAAACTAATGGATGTCGGAAAATTCCCCTCGGAACTGCTGGAGCGACTGCTCAACTCGGCTGTGTTCGACGACCCCCGGGTTCTGCTGGGCCCGCGGGTGGGCGAGGACGCGGCGGCGCTGGACTTCGGCGACCGGGTGCTGGTGGCAAAGAGCGACCCAGTGACTTTCGCCACGGAGCGCGCCGGCTGGTATGCGGTCCAGGTCTGCGCCAACGACGTGGCCTGCACTGGGGCGACGCCCCTTTGGTTCTTGGCAACCCTGCTGGCGCCGGAGTCGTTCAGCTCCGACGACGCCGCGCGGATGTTTGAGGATGTCGTCGCCGGATGCCGGGAGTTGGGAATCACGCTGATTGGCGGCCACAGCGAGGTGACCCACGGGATCCAACGGCCCATCGTCATGGGGACCATGCTGGGAGAAGTCGAGCGCGACCGGCTGGTGACCACGGGCGGCGCCCAGGAGGGAGACAGCATCATGGTCACCAAGGGGCTGGCCATCGAGGGTACGGCACTGCTTGCCCGGGACGCCGCCGCCGCCCTGCGCTCAGCGGGGGTTGACGAAAGTGTAATTCAAAGAAGTGCAGGGTTACTCTACTCGCCTGGAATCAGCGTAGTACCCGAGGCCCGAATCGCCAGTACACAACACCAAGTACACTCGATGCACGACGTCACCGAGGGCGGGCTGATTACCGCGTTACACGAAGTTGCGTCAGCGTCGGGACTGGGGCTGGCCATCGAGGAGGATAGTGTACCGGTGCTTCCTGAAACTGCCGAGGTGTGTAATGCCCTGGAGTTACACCCGCTGGGGTTACTGGCCTCCGGTGCACTGGTAGTGACTCTGCCCGCCCCCATGGCACCAAAGCTATTGCACTCACTGGAACGCTCAGGTATAGACGCTTGGGAGATAGGGCAAATGATATCTGCGGAAGAGGGCCGCATTTTGTTTACCCGCCAGGGGGAGGAAGTACCTTTGCCGGGATTTCGCCGGGATGAGCTGGCAAGATATTTCGCGCAAAGGTAAACGGTACTTGACCTAACTCTCTGCCAGTAAAATGTAACAGGCTGCACTGGCGGCCTGTTACACATTCTTGAAATTTCCGGCGTGTACTCTACTGCATGTCAGTGCACTTTCGTTCTGGATCTGTCTTGGTTTGTTACCCGCCAATTACGCAGGATTCTCCTGGTACACTTTAAGGGCCTCGGCCAGGCGATCCGCAGTGATGTTGGCTCCGGTAACTGTGACGGATACCTTCTTGCCCCGTAGCCGCTCGGCGTGCCTGACCGCCCCGGCCAGTGCCGTCGCTCCCGCCGGTTCGGCCAAGGTATGAGCTTTCTCCACCAGCAGGCCGATTGCGCGACGAATGTCGTCGTCGCTGACCAGCAGAAAATCGTCCAGCAGTTCCGCCATGATGCGCTGGGGCAGTTCGTAGCCCAATTTGGTGGCCACCCCCTCCGCAAATGTTTCCACGGGGGCCTCCACTAACTCCCCCTGTTTCCAGGAAAGGTAGGCGGCCGGAGCGGCTTCCGACTGTACGGCAACAACCTGTATGGAAGGGTCTACGGCCTTCGCGACGATACAGGCGCCGGAGACGCCAGATCCTCCGCCCAGTGGCAGCAGCATTACGTCAACTTCCGGCAGGTCTTCAATGATTTCCAGCGATGCCGTGCCAACCCCGGCTATCAGTTCCGGCTCGTTTACGGCATGGACGTAGCGGTAGCCTTCCTCGCGCGCCAGGCGCTCGCAGTACTCGCGGGCGTCGTCGAAGTTCTTGCCGTGAAAAATCAGCTCCGCGCCCAAGGCCCGCATGGCGGCCACCTTGACCGGGTTGGCGTTTTCCGGCAGCCCGATGACCACTCGAACCCCGAATTCGCGCCCGGCGCTGGCAATGGACTGACCGTGATTGCCGGTGGAAGAGGTTATCAACCCCCTCTGCCGCTCCTCGGCACTCAGGTTGGACAAGAGGTTGATGCCTCCACGTGACTTGAATGCTCCCAGCGGCAGATATTCCTCGTGTTTTATGTACACCTCGGCGTCAAGAAACTCACTGAGACCAATTGAGTAATGAAGGGGAGTACGCTGGAAATAGGGTGCGATAGTCCGCCGGGCCCGGTACACGTCGCGGATGGTTGGTGCTTGCATAGTGCGCCTCGTTTGAATCGGATAGTGGTGAGGAGCTTATGAGGCAGTCGGGCAGGTGTCAATTGACGGTCGGTTGTTGCGGGTAAGGAGAAGCCGGTCGAGGCTTGGTTGGCCGAATCGCTGGAGGTTGAGAAAGAGCGAACCGAGGGTTGAAAAAACAGATCAAGGGGATGGCCGCCAATTGGGAAACCGCTAAATCGGGACTTATGTGAGTCTTAATTGCGAAAATGGTCAAGTTTTCTCTAAATGAATCTTAAACATGTTTAGGAAATTGTTTGGCAAATACTTGACACGGTACCATGCTCGTGATACCGTATTAACACTTCGAGAGAATAGTCTGTGCAGGCCATCTAAGGAGGCTAGCCGTGGCGAGAAAAACGAAGTTGATGATGCGGGTAGAAAAGGAATATCAGCAGCCCTTGGAGCGCCTACTGCCTGAAAAGGTCAACGAGCTTGGTCTCTCAGCGACTGCCGATGAACTGGGAGTCAGCAAGGCCACTCTGGGCTACTGGCTCCTCAAGCTCGGTATAAGTGTAAGGCGAATTGCCGTCTCCCGCGACGAAGTTGTTGAGATCCGGCGAATAA
The DNA here is from genome assembly GCA_965226875.1 of Dehalococcoidia bacterium. GTDB lineage: Bacteria > Chloroflexota > Dehalococcoidia > Lucifugimonadales > UBA3495 > VXOI01. The sequence goes on from OZ245439.1 coordinate 2,034,563, forward strand.
GCTGAATCGGACCCGATGTGCGGGTCCTCTCGACCCGCTCTTCATACACCGGACTCAGAAACGGGAAAGCCGCCCATTTAGGTATGGGCGGCTTTCTTGTTCCCTATTCCGGCCCGCTAAGGCCGTTCTCGCTAGACTTCATAGCGGAGTGCTTTCAGGCGCTTTCGGTCTATCCTTGGAAGATGTCCTCCGGAAGAAAAGCAGAGACCGTCACGTTGGGCAGGTCCACGGCGTTGCTTATCTTAAGGTCAACTGCCACGCTGCAAATAACGTAGGCTTGCTCCCGGCTCCATCCTCGTTCCTGCAACAACTCGATCATGTTGATCAGGGCGTTGCGGGCTGCCAGGGTGAGGTCCTCGCCCTCCTGGGTGCCGTCGTCGCGAATGGGCATTCCCATGGTGGCGATGAAATTGCGAGGCGCGGCCCACTCCGGCGGCAAGAAGTAGCCGGGATGGGCGTAGCGGGGCCAGCGGATGTTATGTCGAGCGGCCTCCCCCTTGTGCAAATGGAAACGCACCACGGCGCTGGCGCCCATTTCGATGGCGGTGATGCAGCATTCCGAGTCGCCCTGGGCGAAGTGCCCGTCGCCACAGGAGTAGAGTGCGCCGGGGACATTGACCGGGATCAGCAGCCGCGAGCCTGTCGTCAACTGCTTGGCGTCCACATTGCCGCAGTTCTCCCGGGGTGGCAGCGTCCGCAAGCCCTCGGTGGCGATGCTGCCTCCGGGCACGGCGTCTTCCGGGTCTGGCGGCGCCGCCGTGCCCCCACGCCTTACCAGGTCGGCCTCCCGCCGGGTCCACGCCTCCATCTGCTCTCGGGAGGGCGCGATGCCCGCGGTGCCCATGAACGAGCCGTTGGGGATTCGCACACCGGGCAGTTGCTCCGAGGTGGCCCAGCCGTCGCTGATCTGCCAGTGGGCGGCGTAGGGTTCCTGGAACAGGTCGCGAAGGAATCCCGCGCCCGGCCGGTTTCGAGTCCATCCGTATGACTGCGGGATTATGTCAACGTACTCTATTTCCAGGAGATCCCCTGGCTCCGCGCCGGTCACGTAGACCGGCCCGGTCAACGGATGGGCCACTTTGGCGTCGAAGCGGTCGAAGTCGGCCACCGCAACCGCCGGGTGCATCTGACCGTCGGAGGCGTCCCGGGTTTCCAGCAGGACCTCTTCGCCGGGCGCAGCCTCCAGGATTGGCGGAATATCGGGATGCCATCGGTTATGGCCCTTCTCCGGCTCTTCCTTGAGCCGCTTGCTGCGGTCAATCTCGATGCTCTTCATTGGGTGCTCCTCCTGGCTCGCAGGTCGCCTACACACCAACCCCCTCTCTTGATGGAGAGGGGGTTGGTGTGAGCACTGCGCCCTACAACGTCCAGTCCTCTCTTGTTTCGGGCGTCGGCATGGGGCGGATGGTAACCTCGACCAGCGCGGCCTGCCCGTTCTCGGTGGCGGCTATGGCGCGGCGGAATGCGTCGGGCAACTCAGAGGGATGCTCCACCCGCTCAGAGTAAGCGCCGAGACCCTGTGCGACCTGGGAGAAGTTGCCTCCAAGCTCAGCCATGGGAGGCGGCGCGGCGTTGTCGCGGGCCATCGCCATCAGCCCGCCGCCGGTGCCACCGTTGTTCAGCACCACGGTTAGGGTCGGCAGTCCCATGCGGACGGCGGTCTCCAGCTCCATGCCCACCATCCCGAAGGATGCGTCGCCCAGCACGTTGAACACCAGGTGGTCGGGGCGGCCCAGCTTGACCCCGATGGCGGCAGCCATTGACCACCCCATCGCCGCCATCCCGCCCATGCCGATGTAGTTGCGGGGCTTATTGGCCGGCCAGAAGGGCGAAAGGTAGCCCCGGCTCCCACCGGCGTCATGCAGGGCGATGGTACGGTCGGGGTCCACCACCTTGAGGAGTTCCTGCACGACCCGGTAGCCGTTGGTCGGAACGGAGTCGTCGTTGAAGGTGGCCTGCCATTCCCCGATCCATTTGGCGTGGGCTTCCCGAATCTCGGCCACTATCTCTTCCCGGTTGGCTGCTGAGGGAGGGCCGCCCGGCCCCATCCGGTCGCGTACTGCGTCAATGAGGCTGCGCAGGGCCAGCTTGGCATCGGCCAGGATTGGCACGTCGGCCTGGTAAATCTTGTTGAGGTCACCGGGGTCGGCGTTTATGTGAATCAAGCTGACTCCGGGAGGGATCGGCCGCCCGTCGGTGGCGTTGGGCAGGCGGAAGGAGTTTCCGACGGCCAGCACGGCATCGGCCTTGCGGTTCATCACCAGAGCCGCGCCGGAAGCGTACTTGCTGCGGGGATACACGCCCCCTCCCAGCGACAGAGGATGATTCTCCGGGAACGCGCCCTTGCCGACCAGCGTACTTGCGACGGGCATAGCCAGCAGTTCGGCCAGTTCCAACGCCTCGTCCCAAGCCTCTGCCGCCAGCACTCCGCCACCCACGTTCATTATGGGAAGGCGGGCGTTGAGCAGGATCTCGGCGGCGCGCTCGATGTCGGCGGCGTCGGGCGCTGCCCGCCGGCCTGGGCCGACGGGTTCGTAGTTCAGGAGTTCGTCCGGCGCTTCCGACAGCAGCACATCCTGCGGCATTTCCAGCACCACCGGCCCCGGCGACGCGGAGCGCAGGTTGGTGAAGGCGCGGCGCATGATGGCCGGTATGTCCTCGATGCGCGACATAGTGCCCTTCCACTTGACGAAATTGTCGAAGATGCTGGAAGGCACTTCCTGCTGAATCTCCCGGCCCATGCTGCCCAAGGGGTGCTGACCCATCAGCAGCAGGACGGGGATGTTGTCGGCGAAGGCCCCCGCGATGCCGGTGAGGGTGTTGGTGGCACCCGGCCCGGTGCCAGTCAGCGCGACGCCGACCTGCCCGGTGGCGCGGGCGTAGCCATCGGCAATTTCCACGCCCATGCGTTCATGGCGGGCGGAAAATACCTGAATCTGCTGGGACGCCCGCAGTGCGGGCCAAAGCGGAACCTCGCCGCCGCCGGCGAAGCCGGAGATGTATCGGACGCCTTCTTTCTCCAAGGCATGGATTACTGCGTCGCCGCCTCTCATGGCTGCTCTCCCGCCGTAACGTTTATGTTCAGTGTGATGGTGGCGATGATACGCCCGCGCCTGGCAGGGGTCAAGGACGGCGGAGGCGGGGCCGGGTTACGGCGGGGTTATTGTCTGAATCAGGATTTGAGGGTTTCCGGGACCGGGTCCACGCCCGGCGGCGTTCCGAATCAGATTTCGTCCTGTAGCCGGGGTGGGTCAGAACCTGCCTGGGAGGACGGCGAACAGTTCTACGGGTTTGCCGGGCGGGAGAAGTGTGTTGATGATTTTCTCGATGTCGGGTAGGGCTCCGTAGCGCTGGCACTGTTCAATGTACCTGTGGAAAGCGTTCCAGGTTTTCAGACGGAGGGAGGCAAGGTTGACTCCTGGGTATCTAATTTTTCAAATCTCCGGCCATTTCCGGTCAACTCCGGTCGTTTTCGCAATTTCCCAGTTGGACTGGCTTATGGTTCGGCAGGCTCCCCATGAATATCTGCGGCGGGGGTTGTCTGACGGTCAGTACAATACGATGGTAGAGAAGCGTCACGAGGCTTGGCAAGGGGCAAGAGTCATCAATTTCGTGGGCGCGAGGGTGGGCTTGACGCAAGGGCGCAGGGACACAAGGGGAGTGGGATGTTAGAGGGAAAATTGAGGGTCAGGCTTGGCCGCCAGCCAGCAACTCGCCAATGGCCTCCTCGATTGCCTGTGCGGTGGGGCTTCCCGGCTGCCAGCCGTTGCGGAGGTTGGAGCGGGCGTTTAGTGCTGGTCAGCCAGTCCTCGACGTTTAGCGCCACCAGCTTGTCCAGCAGTGCCTTGCACTCCTGCTCCGCCTTGCGGCCCAGCCGGGAGAGTTGGACGTGCTTTTCGTTGCTGGCGTCGTACTCCGGGATGGACAGTTTCCACAGGTGTTTTTCCAAATCACGCGCCCCGAATAAACCCTTGGGCATAAAATTCTCGACCAATCGCTCTAAAGAACGACTGTTGATAATTGCCACCAGGTAGTAAGCCTCTTCCGGGCTTCGGCAAGTTACTTGATACAGTTTACGGTCCAATATCGCCTGAAAATCTACTATCAACGCCGCCGTAGGCCGTCCGCTCTGAGTATAGGCGATGCGAACCGGCCGGTCTCCTGGGTCGCGTAGGTAATCCAGTTGGCTGGTCAGCTTGTTGAGCCAATTCAGGTTTTGAGTCAGGGATTTGGTGTCAGTCTTGCCCCGGTTGGCCTCCCACAGCCGCTCCATTGTCTCCCAGCGCGAGCGCATTCTGCCGTCCAGTCGCTGCCGGTCAACTTCGCAGGCATTGTGGCGGATAAATCCGCCGGATAATTCCTCGCAGGCAGAGTGGTCCAACGGCATTTCCATGGTGGCTTTGCTAGCCGGCAGGGCGGCGGTCAGAGGGGACAGCGCGACGTAGGGGGCAAGGGACTCGCCGAGATACACGCTGAAAAGGTTGTCGGCACTCACCAACTGCCCTTCCAATTCGGCTACGCTGTATGTCTTCTTATCCAGTGACCCTGTGCGAGGGTAGGTCACGAAGGTATCGGGCAGGGCGAAGCGCCCTTCGTTGGGACGGGCCGTCACGAAAAAAAGGCGGCGGTCGGTAATCGTAGGGCCCTGATTGGCGAAGAGTTCATAGGGCGACCGGAATGTGCCATCATCGTGAATTAGCGGGACGACGGAGCGTCTGACCTGCGGGGAACCAGTGGGACCGCTCCAAATTTCCACCATTCCTGGGGCGAGGGGCCGGGCGGCCTGCTGGTGGAAACCTGGATCCCCTCGGTATCCGGGCAGCCGGGCGAACACTACACAACTGGTGATGGGGAAGAAGCCGTTGGGATTCAGGTTCGCCAAGTCCCACGGTGCCTTGACGGTGAAATCGAGGCTCATGGCCTGTTTCGGAGCCCGAGACCGGGCTGGCCTCTTCGATTCGTAGTAGCCGCTGCGGAATTTGAGATGATGCCCCGTGCGCAGGACGCTGTGGGGCAGCACCATGCCAATTTTGCCATTATCTCTCAGATAAAGTTCCGCAGACCGAGTGTAGAACAGCGTGGCAAGGTCCTGATGAGGCGAGTTCGGCCCACCGGCCCAAATCTGGTAGAGGGACTGGCTCAGGGACTTCAGTTCCTCGCGGATGATGTCGGCGCTCTGGTCGTAGGTGAGCCAGGGCGGGTTGCCGATGATGGCGTCAACTTTCCCCTCAGCAATGACCATGGGGCGGGCCATGTTGCGGAGGTAGTAGGCCCAGACGTGGTTGCGGTTGTCCCGGTGGAGGGCCTGCATATTGGCAACTGTAGTTGCCATCGGGGCCCGCTCGGCTGGGTTGGTGACGCCGTAGTTGTCCAGCACGCGGTCAGTGTCGTCGCCGCGCTCGATGGCGTCGGATAGGTCAATCATCAGGTTGTCGAAGCGCTCAGTGTCGCGGGCGAGGGACAGGGGCACCTGAAAGCGGACAGGGCCGCTCTGTCCGGCGAGGGTTTCGCCGGTATCGAGGGTTATGTAACCTTGCGCGTCCAGCTCGCTGTTGTCGTGGCGGAGTTGCAGGGAGTCGCCCAGATGCACCGGAGCGGTGATGGTCTCGCCGGACTGTCCGGCGTTGCGGGCGGCCATGATAACGTCGTGGCAGGCGATGACCCAGGTGGCCTTGGCCAGTTGCACCGCCACGGGATGCAGGTCGATGCCAGCGATGTTTTCCTGGAGTTTCACCAGTTGCTCGCCGGGAGTCAGGTCTCCGCCGTGGGCGATGAGGTGGCGGACGGCGGCGGCCAGGAAGGTGCCGGAGCCACAGGCGGGGTCGAGGACCCTGGTGTTGAGTGGGTCGGCTATCAGTTCCCCGGTGATGGCTTCGGCCAGCCAGGGAGGGGTGTAGTACTCACCCATCCGCTTGCGTTCGTCGGCGGTGATGGTGTTCTGGTACAGGGTGGCGGCGAGGTTGTCGGGGTTCTGCCCCCAATCGAACTTAGCGACCTGCCGGGCGATGACGCCGAGATAGGAGTGTTTCCCGGTTTCGAGGGGCCAAGTGAAAAGGTCGGATTCGGTGATGCCTTTCAGCCCGGTGTGCTGGCGCAGGATTTCGCCGTTGAGCAGGTCGGCGGGCTGGGAGTCGGCATAGCGGGCAGCGTCGATGTCGAAAAGGGCCTGCACAATGACGCTTACCAGGGAGGTCAGGTAGGTGTGGCGGACATAGAGCCAGTCGTGGATTTCCGTATCGTCCACGGAGTCCTGCCCGATGGCGACCCGCAAAAGCTCGCGCCACAGTTTGCGTTTGACTGCCACCGTGGGATTCTCGCGGTTGTCCCGGTGGGCCTCGGTGAGCAGGGCGGTGGCCGTCTTGAAAACATTGCTATCCGGCCCGAAGTAGCGGAGCAGCATATCGGCGGTGGGCGCGATGTTTTCGGCTTGAGTGTCGATTATGTCATAGAGGTACTCGTAGAGGCGGCTGCCCTGGTCCGAATCGCTGAACTGCCTGCGGTTTTTCTCGACATCTATGTCGCGGAGGTTGTCGCCCACGGCCCGCTTCAGGTAGTTCAGGCCGTCGGTAAGAATCCCGTTCTGGATGCCGTTGCCCGCTTTTGCATTTTCCAGGATATAGCCGTCCAGTTGGACTATGGCCTCCGGGTCAATAACCCCGCCCTTGATGATGCTGCGCTTGAACTCCACGTAAGTGTTGCGGATATAGAGGTCGACCTTGTTGCGGCTGTCAGCAGCGGGGCGGGTTTCGGTTACAATCTCGCCTTCATCGGCGGCGATGGCGGTGCGGACCAGGAAATCCCGGAAGGCGCTGCGAATGTCGTTTTCTGACGCGCCCTGCTTATTCCTTTCCAAGAGCTTGCCCAGGTATTCACGGGCGACACTGTAGTGCCACTCGCTAAGCGTCGTATCCGTCGTATCCGCTGTCGTCATGGCTGCGCCCCCCAAACCAGTCCGCCGGATTCTAGCATGGCGACATAGTCGCAAACCAGAAGGGATTGTCACCCAGAGTAGCCCGCCTCCCGCAGCGTTCCTTGACCCCTATATGGGGCAGGGGTATTATCCGAATCGCGGGACCGGAACAGGACTCGGCGCCTTACGAATTTAATAGCGCCTGCCCAATATAATCTTCCCAATATAATAAGGAAGTAAACTGCACCGGAAAAAAGGCGGCTCATCAGGAGTTAGTATGCCGACAGCCAGCGAATTGATTGTCCAGACCCTTGAAGAGGCCGGGGTTGAGTATGTCTTTGGCATACCCGGCGGCGGCACGGGGCAGATATTCCAATTGCTCTACGGGCGGGAAGACCGCATTAAGACCATCCTGGTGAGGCACGAACAGGTCGCCGCCATCATGGCCGACGCCTACGGGAGGGCCACCGGCAAGCCGGCAGTGGTGATGGGCCAGGGGCTGTTCATCGGCTCCAACGCCTCCTTCGGCATCATGGAGGCCATGCTCAGCAGTTCCCCGATGCTGGTGCTCACCGACACCTCCGACGGCGGTTCGGCCCAGCGTCCCGCCAACCAGTCGGGCACCGGGGAGTATGGCAGCATCGACCTGCCCAACATCTTCAAGTCGATGAGCAAGTACACCGCGCTGGCCGCGAGCCCCAAGGAGGCAGTGCTGGCAACCCAGGTGGCCATCAAGCACGCCATCAGCGGGCGGCCCGGCCCGGCCTCGGTGGTGATGCGCTCAGCGGCCATCTCTGGCGAGGTGGACCTGGAAGCGCCGCCCTTCATCCACAACGCCGCAGGATTCCTGAATACCGCCAAGCCCGAGAGTTCCCCATCGGACGTGCTGCGGGTGATTGAAATACTGTCGCAGTCGCGCCGCCCGGTGCTGGTGGCTGGCAATGGCGTACACGTCGCTGGCGCCCACGCCCAGTTGCAGGAACTGGCGGAGCTTTGGGGGATGCCGGTTGCAACCTCTTATAAGGGAAAGAGCGCCATCGCCGAGACGCATCCACTGTCAGTGGGCATGGTCGGCACCTACGGCCAGGCCGTCGCCAACCGCGTGGTGGGCGAGGCCGACACCGTCATCGTGGTCGGAGCACTGCTGCGCTCCCAGGAAACCGTCCGCGAGCGGCCCGACATCTTCGACCCTCGTCGCCAGCGGGTGGTGCAGATCGACATCGACGAGCGCAACGCAGGCTGGAGCTTTCCTGTGGAGCTGGGTCTGGTGGGTGACGCCGGCAGCATCCTCAATCAACTGGTGGCGGCCTCAAAGGAGGCAGCCGAGGCCAGCGCCGCCCAGCGTGGCGAGTGGACGGGCTCCATGTCCACCCGCAAGACCGCTATGTCCTTCTATGACGACCCGGAGATGCACCGCGACAGTTCCCCGGTCACCCCGCAAAGGCTGGTGTCGCTGCTCAACGCGAATTCCGACCCGTCGACCGTATTCGCGCTGGACGCGGGCAACAACCGCACCTGGATGGCCCACCTGTACCAAGCCCGCGAGGCAGCCACCTTCTTCTGTCCCGGCGGAACGGCGGGAATGGGCTGGGCGCTGCCCGCAGCCGTGGGTCTGAAGCTGGTCTACCCTGATCGCCCGGTAACCGCAGTCACCGGCGACGGCGGCTTTATGATGACCGTCAACGCTCTCTCGACGGCCATGCAGTACGACCTGCCGATAACCTGCGTGGTCTTCAACGACAACGCCTTGGGAATGGTGCTGGACCACCAGCCGCGAGGCCAGGAGATTGCATCAGAGTTCTACCCGACGGACAACGCCGCCATTGCCCGCGGCTTCGGGGCGTTCGGCGTCCACGTCGAGGACTCCCGGGATCTGCCCGACGCCCTGCGTGAGGCGCGGGAATCGGGACTGCCGGCGGTGGTGGACGTAGCCGTCGACCGCGAACCCAGCCCCGACGACTGGCGCGCCGACGCCCGCCGCTCAGGCGAGACGTAGGCGAAGGAGGGAGTTGTGGTAACGGCTTGCCATCCGCGGTGCCGGTGAGAATGTAGAAACCGTAGTCCTGCGGGGACTGGAGCTGCCGGTTTCCGCGATTTTCCAGGGCGCATAAACCTCAGAAGCATCCGTCTGGGTTAACCTATAAGGAGGGTTCAGGCAATGGCAGGACTGCTGGAAGGGAAGATTTCGCTGGTGACCGGCGCCGGGTCCGGCATTGGCCGGGCAACGTCCTTGGTCATGGCGCGGGAAGGAGCTACCATCGTGGTCTCCGACATCAACGCCGACGGCGGCGAAGAAACCGTAAGCGCCATCAAGGAGGCAGGGGGCGACGGTATGTTCGTCCACGCCGACGTTTCCCGCCCCGACGACGTGGCGGCCCTGATCGGACAGGTGGTAGCAGCCTACGGCAGGCTGGATTGCGCCTACAACAACGCCGGCGTCGAAGGCTTCATGGCCGGGCGACTCCACGAGTACCCGGAAGAAGACTGGGACCGGCTCATAGACGTTAACGTTAAGGGTGTGTGGCTCTGCCTCAAGCACGAGATACCGCAGATGATGCAACAGGGCGGCGGAGCCATCGTCAACACTGCCTCTGCGGCGGGGTTGGTCGGGTCGCGCCGCCTGTCCGCTTACGTTGCCAGCAAGCACGCCGTGGTGGGCCTGACCAAAGCCGCCGCGCTGGAATACGCCCGCGACGGCATCCGGGTCAACGCCGTCTGCCCCGGCATCATCGACACGCCTATGGTGCGCCGCCTCGCCGGAGGCCGCGAGGCCGACTACGAAGCCAACATTTCCGTCCGCCAGCCCATCGGTCGCCTGGGGACGCCGGAGGAAATCGCCGAGTCGGTCACCTGGCTCTGCTCCGAGGCAGCGTCGCTGGTAACCGGCCTGGCTATGGCCGTGGACGGTGGTTTCACTGCGCAGTAATTTAACGTTGCCGACCCATGGGCGTTTGTTCGTTGGACGAGGTATGCGGGCAATGATAGTATAGGGGCCGAACCGCACACGCGGGGCATCGGCCCTTCCTCTTTTATAATAGGCTCCCAATTTTGTAAGCTCGCCCCGCTCCCGGAGGACCGATTGGCCGACACGCTGGAAATCCTGGATTTGGCCGTTAGCGGGCAGGTCCAGCTATCTATCCTCGACGATTCCAACAGGCGCGAAAGCGCCCCTCCCGCTCCCTTCTCCTTCCCTCTCACGGACGCGGAGATCCACGAGATTTACTGGCTGCTGGACGGTTACGCCTATGACCCCTTCGGCGAAGCTCGTGGGCGAGCGGAAGTGGCGGAAGCGGGCTTGCGCGATCTGGGCCGTATGTTGCTGGAAACGGTCTTCCGCTCCGGCGAAGAGGCGTCGAAAATCCTGGCCCGCGTAGGCAGTGAGCAAGACAGCTCATTTCGTTTATCCATCGTGTCGGCCCGCCCGGAATTTCTCGCCCTTCCTTGGGAGTTGCTCAACGGCCCTGAGGTAGGCTATCTAGCCAGTCGCGCCGATGCCGTTACGCGCCAACCGGTCGCGTCATCGGAATTGCCGGAGATTTCCGGCCCGGCCCTGAGCGAAACTCAATTCAACGTACTGATGTTATGTCCGCCCGCAGCCGAAGGCATCGCCACGGAAGCGTTGAGCGCGATGGAGTCGCTGGCAGTTGAAGTGTCTCTGAACTGCCTGCGCCCGTTGTCCGTAGAAGCGTTGGAGGCGCATCTGTCGGATCGGGCCGGTCACTACCACCTCATACATCTGGACGGAATCAGCATGGATTCCGAGGGCACTTCCCTGCTCGAAGGCGGCTCATGGGAGCGGATGGCGCAGGCCGTCTCCGACGCCGGCATCCCCGTCGCGCTGCTGGGATGCACAGCGCCCGAGTACTCCCATGCTGCCGCGGTCTCGCTGGCGCAGGCCGGAGTGCCGGAGGTGGCCCTGTTGCCCATGCCCTTGGGCGGATCGGGACGCAAGCTGTTCGCCGACGCCTTCTACGCCGCAATAGCGCGGGGAGACGAGGCAGCCGCCGCCGTTTCGACAGCCCGCCGCGCCATGATGGAGCATCCGCATCGTCCGTCAGCCGCCGGGCCGATGGTGTCTTGGGACTGGATAACCCCGGTCGTCTACCAGTCGGCTCGATATGCGCCGGTCGCGGTGAGAGCCGAAGAGCCGGAGCCGGTCATCCCCGGAATGTTGCCCGCCACGCCGGAGTTACCGCCTCGCGAGCTTCCCCGGGGGGGACCCTACGGGCTGATTGGCCGCCGCCGCGAAATCCTGGAACTGGAGCGCGCCATCGAGTCCAATCCCGTCGTTCTTCTCAGCGGCGCGGCGGGCGTCGGCAAGTCGGAGGTGGCCCTGGGCTTGGCGGCATGGCTGGAGAAGAGCGGAGGCAGGCCCGACGGCGTCTTCCATACCACCTTCGATGTAGGTGCCGGGCTGGACAAGGCTCTCCACGAAACAGGTTCGAGCCTGGCCGGGCTGGAGTTCGGCGACCTGTCCGCCGCCGCCCGCCGCCGCTGGCTGCTGGACTACCTGCGAGAGCATCAGGCCCTGCTGGTCTGGGACGGGGTGGAGAACCTGGCCGGCTTCCCGGCGGCAGGCACCGGGCTTCTGGAAGATGGCGAGCTGGCGGAACTGGATGAGTTCCTGACCGAACTTGCCGCCCAGGGTGGCAACACCCGCGTCCTGCTGGTCAGCCGCCGGGATGCCGAGCCGTGGCTTTCCGCCGCCCACGGCAGCTACGCGCTGGCCGGACTGACCGATCAGGACAGGGTAGAGTTCGCAACTCGCCTCATGGAGGAGAGCGGCGTTGACCCTGCGAGGCTGGGAGCAGAGTTCATCGAGCTGCTGGATTTGGTGGGAGGTCACCCTCTGGCCATGGAAGTAGCGATCCCCCTGCTGAAAGATGTTCCGGCTTCGGTGTTGCTGACCGAACTGCGCCGGTCCATCGAAGGTTATCAGCCCGGTCCCGGCGAGGAGGGGCGCCCGGTATACTTGACGGCGCTGCTGGACCATGCCTTCGGGCGGATGCCACGCCGCAGCAGGACCCATCTACCCTTCCTGTCGCTGTTCCGCAACCGGGTGATGATGGACATTCTGACCCACATCACCCAGGAAAACGCCTACCGCTCGGTCATGGGCGAGCAAATGGGATGGGGCGCCTGCCGCACACTGCTGCGGTCGGCCCGCATTGGCGGGTTCCTGGAGCCCATCACCCCCAGCGTCTACCAGATTCACCCGTCGCTGGGCTGGTTCTATGGCCGCGCTCTATACCGGCAACTGTCCCCGGCCCGCGTCGCCGAGCTGGAGACCGAGTTCGTCCGGGTCTACGCCGACACCGCCGACTACTTTATGGAAACCCTCTACGAAAACCAGGACTCCGGCACCAACGCCATCCTTGCGGAAGAAGGCAACCTGACCCAGGCGCTGGGGCTGGCGCTGGAATCCCGGCAGTGGGACAACGCGCAACTGCTGACGCAGCCGCTGGCCCAGGTCTACCGGATGCAGAAGCGATACCCCGAGCTGCGCCGCCTGCGCCGGCAACTGCTGGACGTGACCGGCGCCACGGCCGCGGAGGCCGAGGCCAACGGAGCGACCGAGCTGTGGATGTACCTGTTGGGCACCGAGGCCTCGGAGTGCCTCGAGACCAACGAACTGGACCGCTCCGACTCCCTGAACCGTCAGCTGCTGGACTACTTCGCCTCCCAGCTCGACGCCGATACCGACCCGCGCGCCGCCGCCGTCTATCACCAGATGGGCGAAGTGGCCCTGAGACGCTGGCGGCTGGACGAGGCCGAAGAGTGGTATACAAAGTCTCTTGCAATCATCGAGAGCGGCGAAGACCGCGCCCCGGTCGCCGATGACTACTACGGCATGGGGCTGGTGAGGCAGTATCAGCGCCGCTACACCGAGGCCCGCGAGTGGTTCTCCAAGTCTCTGGACATTCACCAGCGGCTGGAGGACGTCGAGGAGATGGTCAAGGACTATCGCTCCCTCGGCTTGTGCGCCCAGTTTCGTTTCGAGTATCAGGAGGCCGAGAGCTGGTATCACCGCGCCCGCGAGATTCTGGAAGAAGCGCGGGATGAGGAAACCTCCGTGCTCATCTATCACGCCCTCGGCACCGTGGCCCATGCCCAATACCAGCTTGACGATGCCGAGAATTGGTACAAACAGGCGCTAACCCTCTGCGACCGGATGGGCAACGAGGCCCAGATGGCGGTGGAGTTCCACTACCTCGGTTTGCTGGAGCAGGGCCGCCAGATGTTCCCGGAGGATGCGGAACACTGGTACACCCTGGCTCTGGAGAAATACGAAAAGCTGGGCGACTGGCGCAGCGCGGGCGACGAGTGCCGTCAACTGGGCGTGCTGTTCCACGAGCAGAAGAAGCTGGAGGAAGCAGAACGCTGGTACCACCGCGCCCGCGAGATATTCGAGGAAATCCAGGATCTCAGCCGCACCGCCCGCACCTACGGCCAGCTGGGAATGGCCGCCGAGGAGCGCGAGGACTTGGAAGTCGCCCTGGAATGGGCCGCACGCACCTACCAACTGGCCGCCGACCACAACCTGCCCGTCATGGTTCAAGCCCGCGTCCACCTCGCCCGCCTGCGCGACAAGCAGGGCGGCGACGCCTTTGCCGTCTGGTGGCGCAACTTCGCCGGCGGGGAACCGCCCACAGACCTGGACGCCGAGGAGGGAGTGATTTTGTAGCAGGGCAACTGCTGGCAGGAGGAATCTGGCCCCTTAATTAGATAATGGAAAGCGGGCTGAAGGACAGGAGCGATGAGATTCACGTCCACGGACGGGTCTACATATTGTCGAAATCGAGTTTCTGGACGGCGCCGAGTTGTTGCTGCCCTATCTGCTTCCCGTACCCTAAGATGTAATGGCATACGCCACCAGGAGGTAAACCCGTGAGCGTTGGAGTTTCCACACCGCTACCTGCCTATACCGTTGACCCGGCCTTTATGGCGAATAAGGCGGAGGAACTGGGCTTTGAGTCCATCTGGTACGCCGAGCATCCGGCAGTGCCCGTGGAGAGCAACAGCCCCTTCCCGGCCACCGGCGGGGAGGTACCTTGGACCTACTCCCATTTCACCGACCCCTACATCGCCCTGGCCCGCGCGTCGGGAGCCACCAGCACCATCAAGCTGGGCACCGGCATCACCCTCGTTCCCGAGCGCAACCCGTTGCTGCTGGCCAAGGAAATCGCCAGCCTCGACCGCTTCAGCGGCGGCCGCTTCCTGTTTGGCATCGGCACCGGCTGGCTGCGCGAAGAGACCGAGATTTTCGGCGGCGACTTCGATCACCGCTGGACGCAGACCCGCGAGGCCATCGAAGTGATGAAGGAACTGTGGACCAAGGACGAGGCGGAGTATCATGGAAAGTATTTCAATTTCCCGCCGGTAAAGTCCTACCCCAAGCCCGCTCAGCAGCCCCATCCGCCCATCATCATCGGCGGTATGGCCCGCAATGTGCTGCGCCGCGTCGTGTCTCACGCCGACGGCTGGCTGCCCAACCGGGTCACTCCCGCCGAGGTGGAGGACAGCCGCCGACGCTTGGACGCCATGGCTGCTGAAGTGGGCCGCGACCCCAAGTCCATCACCATCAGCGTATACGGCCAGCCCGCCGACGGCGACTTGGTAAAGTCCTACCTCAACGCCGGCGCCGACCGCGTGGTGGTGCGCCCCGACCACGTCGCCAACGACTACGAGATGGGCAAGCAACTGGAGCGCATGGCTGAAGCGGTGTTGCGCTAGACGCTGCCGCCCGTCCGCGCTGAGGCTGTCGAAGGGAGAATGAACAGCCCTTCGACAGACTCAGGGAAGGGGAAACCCCGTCGTTTCCGCGTAGGCGGGACCGACTGATTGAGGGGATGCAATGGATGGCACAACCGAGATGCTGAGCGCCTACACCTGCGGCCTGACCTACGAAGAACTTGGGCCGACGGTGGTGGAGCAGGTCAAGCGCACACTGCTAGACACCATGGGCTGCGCCATCGGGGGCTACGATTCAGAGCCAGCGGAAATCGCCCGGAGCCTGGCGGAGGAATCCTCCGGCAGGCTGGCCTCGCGGATAATCGGCACCCGGGTTTGCGCCGCGCCGGACATGGCAGCCTTTGCCAACGGCGTGGCGGTGCGCTATCTCGATTGCAACGATTCTTATTTCTCCCCCGGCGGCGGACACCCCAGCGACATGATTCCCGCCGTGCTGGCCGTGTCCGACCCGTTGAAGAGCGACGGCCCGACGGTGATCATGGCCATAGCGCTGGCATACGAGGTCTTCTGCCGACTGTCCGACGAGGTTGTGGCAGGCGACCTGGGGTGGGACCAAGGCATCTTCAGCGTCGTCGGCGCGGTCTGCGGCGCGGCGCGGGTGATGGGTCTGGACCAGGAGCAGACAGGCAACGCCATTTCGCTGGCAATTTCGCCCCACCTGCCCTTGGGTGTGACCCGCACCGGAGAACTTTCCATGTGGAAGGGTTGCGCCACGGCGAGCGCGTCCCGGTCCGCGGTATTTGCGGCGCTGCTGGCCTCCAAGGGCATGACCGGCCCCGGCGAACCATTTGAGGGGCGGCGCGGGCTCTGGGAGCAAGCGGTGGGCCGTTCTGTCTCCGTTCCCGATTTCCCGTTGGGCAGCCAGCGCAGCGACGGCGACCCCTTCCGCATCACCCGTACCATCTTCAAGTCATACCCGTCTCAGATTCATACCCAGGCTCCCATTGGCTTAGCCCTGCAACTGCGGGAGAAGCTGCCGTTGGACGAAATACAGTCCGTACACGTCGAGACTTACAAGGTGGCAGCCAGCACGGCCTCCAGCGAGCCGGAGAAGTGGGACCCCCAGACGCGGGAAACCGCCGACCACAGCATCCCCTGGCTGGTGTCTTCCGCACTACTGGAAGGGGCGGTCACACCGGACAGCTTCACCGTCGACCGCATCGCTAACCCGGCCTTGCGGGAGATTATGTCTCGCATGACGCTGGCGGAAGAACCGGAGTTCACCGCCCGCTACCCCGGCGAGTACAATTGCCGCATCACGCTGACGGGACGCGACGGGCAGACCCATACCGCTCACACCGCCTGGCCCAAGGGCCATGGCAGAAACCCCATGAGCGAGTCGGATGTGGAGAGCAAGTTCCGCAGTTTTGCCGGGTCTCAGTTGACTCCGGGGCTGTGCAACCAAGCCCTTGAGACCATCCGGGGCCTGGACAAGCTGCCGAATTTGGAGTCTCTCTTCGACAGCCTGACTGCAAGTCCATGAAGAGCCTTTCGCCCCGTCCTGTGTTCCCCAGCCGCACCGGCAGGCAGGCACATGACTCAAGCAGATAGCGACATCCCCGGCACGGGCGACTTTCGACAGGAGTTCGCGCGGCTCATTTCGCGTCCCGAAGAAGACCTTGACCTGGGCCGGGCGGCCCTGCTGGTGGCCGGGGAAGAATACCCGGAACTGGACGTGGAAGAGCATCTGCGACTCCTGGACAGGTTAGCCGGCATCGTGCGTGAACGCGCGCCGGAGAATATGTCCACCATGGAACGGGCCAGTCAAGTGGGGATTTATCTCTTCGGTGAGTTGGGATTTCGCGGCAACTCCGATGATTACTACAACCCCGACAACAGCTACTTCAACCGCGTGCTGGAAACCCAGACCGGCATACCGATAACCCTGTCGCTGCTGTTCCTGGAGGTGGCGCGCCGCATCGGGCTTCGCTGTCGCGGTGTAGGTATGCCCGGCCATTTTCTTGTAGGTCTGGAGGGCGAAGACGTCTACTTTGACCCTTTCAACGGCGGCTCGGCCCTTTCCTCTGACGACTGCCGCCGGCTGGCTGAGGGGCTGTTCGGCCAAAGGCTCACTTGGAACGAAGGCTACCTGACCCCTTGCACCAAGTACGAGTTTCTCTTTCGGATGCTCAACAACCTCAAGGTGGTCTACGAACGCACCGATGAGCCGGAGAAGGCCCTGGGCGTTACCCAACGCATGATTATGGTAAACCCGGGCACGACGGCCTTGCATTTGGACTTGGCCGGCCTGCATCATCGACTGCAACAGTACCGGGCGGCCATTGTCAGCCTGGAGGCATACCTCCGAGAGACGCCGGATGCCCCGGACGCCCCGCAGGTCAAGACCTGGATTGAATCAATCCGGGAAACCCTCAACCGGCTGAACTGACCCCGCCGTGCTGAATCCGGTTTGTCGTGGCAATCGTATATTGTGAGTGATGAAGAGTTGGCGGGCAGACCCCGGCTTTCCAGTCAGCAGCCGGGCCAGAATTCGGGAGATGGCCTAGGTTCATTGCCGGACGAACCGGATGACCGGGAGTTATTGCAGCGCATCGTCGCAAGGGACAAGAATGCGCTGGATTCCCTGTATGGGCGCTATGCCACTCCGGTCTACTCAATGGCCCTACATATGCTGAAGCAGCCCCCACTGGCGGAGGAGGTCACCCAGGACGTTTTCTTGAATATATGGCTGAAGGCTGCGAGTTTCAACTCGGAGCGCGGGCAGCCCCGCTCCTGGATTATGAGCGTTGCCCACCACCGGGTGATAGACGTCATCCGGTCGCGCCGCAGGGTTACCACCATGACCGACCCGGAGGGGTACGAAACGCTGGAGCGCCTGCCCTCGGAGGGCGCTTCGGTGGAAAGCCAGGTGCAGCAGAACCTGGACCGCGAGCGCATCATGCGGGCCCTGGCAACACTTCCGGACAGCCAGCGAGAAGTAATTTTACTGGCCTACTATGAGGGATTTTCACAATCGGAGATGGCAGAACGATTGGGGCAGCCGCTGGGCACCATCAAGACCAGGGTTCGCTTGGCCATGCAAAAACTGAGGTCAGTATTGCAGGAAGATGATGACAAGTAGCGCTACAAGTCAGCACCCCTATGGGCTGCTAGAGGCCTTCGCTCTTAACGCGTTGGAAGCGGAGGAGGAGCAGGCCGTCATCGAGCATATCGAAGGGTGCGACGGGTGTGCCCACATCGCCGACGGCCACCTGTGGACGGCCAACGCACTGGCGCAGGCTGTGCCCCAGGAAGAGCCACCCGAACAACTGCGAACCAGGCTGCTTGATTCCATTGACCCACCTCTCATCCTGGCCCAATCACT
This sequence comes from Dehalococcoidia bacterium, assembly GCA_965226875.1. GTDB lineage: Bacteria > Chloroflexota > Dehalococcoidia > Lucifugimonadales > UBA3495 > VXOI01. The sequence goes on from OZ245439.1 coordinate 2,052,550, forward strand.
ATCGGTATCAGTACCCCATCGCATACCGCCTCGTAGCTGGTCAAGGGTATCCTCGTTCTACGGACGGTGGGCAAGACTGCTGACGCCCACCGCCGCCGTTCTGGCCGTGGCCCTGATTGCGGTCACGGTGGGACTGAATGTGCAGATTTCCGGCAATCTTGACGATATGCAATCGGACAACACCCACCTGCGCCAGCAATTGGACCAGAACATGGCTACAACCACGGCGCTGGCGCGTTCATCGGCTACCGTCAGTCAAATGCAGGGCAGCCTGCAACAATGGCAGCAGACCAGCTACGCCCTGGCCCAGCCGGGCAACCGGACACTGGTGATGAGTCCGGCCCGGCCAAGAGTCGAATCAAAGGGAGTCATGGTCGTTTCCGAGGACGGCTCGGAAGGGGTGCTGATGGTATCCGGGCTAGCCCAACCCCAGCCCAATTCCGTCTATCACGTTTGGCTCACCCATGGCGGGCAGAGGCATTGGGCTGGGGAGATGGATGTGGACGAGCGCGGCTGGGGCGCCATGCAACTGAGGCCCCAAGAGCCGCTGTCGCACTATGACTCAGTGCAGGTGAGCCAGGGAATGGGAGTCGCCGCCGCCCTCGCTGCCTCCCCCGGAACGCTAGAGCGCGCCAGGGCCACCGCTGGCATGGTGGGCGACATGGTGTTGACGGCTCCGCTGCAGTAAGGCGCCGCCCGACCGTCGCCGCTTGGCCTGCTCCATCGGCGCTGGTATACTTCCGGCACTTTCAAGGGGGTGCTCCCGATGCGCTCCAGCGCAACCAACAACGGCCAGACTTGCGATATTAGCGGAGCGGTGATCAACGACAATTAGTCTTGCCGGTGGCGACGACTATTTTTGCCGGTCACATGTGGTAATCATTCGGTACAGGAGGTGCCGGATTGGTTACGGATCAGCAAGTCGCATTACTGAGGCAAAGACAGATGGAAGGAAAGAAACAACAGACGGCGGCGGCCATGGCGGGGATGAGCGAGCGGTCGGCGCGGAAGTGGCAGTGTGGCCCGTTGCCCTCGGAGACCAAGCAGGAGCGCCGGTGGCGCACCCGGCCCGATCCCTTTGACGGCGTCTGGGAGGAAGAAATCCTGCCCCTGCTCAGGGGAGAGGCCGCCGGCAGGCTCAGGGCAACGACAATTATCGAGTGGCTGGAGGAGCGTTTTCCCGGCCGGTTCAGCGCCTCCCAGCTCCGCACCCTGCAACGCCGATTACAGGACTGGCGGGCACTCAACGGTCCGGATCAGGAGGTCTACTTCCCCCAGGAGCATCCACCTGGCCGGGAGGCGCAGCTCGACTTCACCCACTGCAACTCCCTGGGAGTAACCATCGGCGGCCGGCGCTACCGCCACCTGCTGTTCCAGCTGGTGTTGAGCCATTCAGGCTGGCGCTACGCCGAGGTGGTTGCCGGCGAGACCTTTGTGGCCCTGAAGCAGGGACTCCAGAACGCGCTCTGGGAACTGGGCGGCGCGCCCCAGATCATACGCTCCGACAACAGCTCGGCCCTCACCCATGAGATAAAGCGCAGCCGCGGCCGGGCCCTGAACGACAACTACGCCGAGCTCCTGGAGCACTACGGGATCGAGGCCACGCTGATCAATTCCGGGGAATCCCACGAGAATGGCGTGGCCGAGCAGGCTCATTACCGGTTGAAGGACGCTTTGGACCAGGCCCTCATGCTGCGGGGCAGCCGCGACTTCGATTCCGCCGAGTCCTACACCGGCTTCGTCAGGAAGGTGGTTGAGCGGCGCAACCGCTTGGTGCAAGGGAAGCTGGAGCAGGAACGCCCACTTCTGCAGTGCCTGCCTCCAGCTCCCGTGCCGGAGTACGTCAACCACCAGGCCCGGGTGCGCAAGTGGAGCACCATCCAGGCAGCCGGACGGACCTACACCGTACCCTCCCGGCTCATCGGAAAGGAGGTGCAGATACGCTTGTACGCCGAGCGTCTGGAAGTGTACTACAAGGGCCACTTGGTGGAACGCATGGAGCGGGTGCGCGGTGAAAGGGAGGCCAACGTCAATTACCGCCACGTCATCGGCTCCCTGGTGCGCAAGCCCGGGGCCTTCGCTCGCTACCGGTTCCGGGAGCAGATGTTTCCCACCATGACCTTCCGCTTGGCCTACGACGCCCTCAAGAGGTGGCGAGGCGAACGGACTGACGTGGAGTACCTGCGGATCCTGCACCTTGCGGCGACAACTATGGAGTCGACGGTGGACAGCGCCCTAGCCCTGCTGCTGGAGGCCGGTGAGCCCTTCGACTACGCCACGGTCAAGGAACTGGCGAACCCGGCTCCGCCGCGGGCGCCGGTGCTGAGCCTGTCCGGGATGCCGGACCTGAGGGTCTACGACTCCCTGCTGGCGGGGGTGGCCTGATGATGGAGGCCAACGCCATTAAGGTCCGGATCGGGGAGCTGTGCCACCAATTCCGGCTGCCCACCATGGGGGCGCAGTCGGTGTCCCGATTCACCGCCGCCGGGCACGGCGACGCCCTGGAGACCCTCTTGGAAGTGCTGGAGCAGGAGGCCGAGGACCGGAGGCAGCGCCGCATCGGCCGGCTGCGCACCGCATCCAGGCTGCCCGCCGGCAAGACCTGGGAGACCTTCGAGCACGACCGTGTGCCCCTGGCTCTGCGGCAGCAACTGGGCGAGCTGTCTGACGGCAGCTTCGTCGACCGAGGCGTCAACGTGCTGGCCTTCGGACTGCCCGGCACCGGCAAGACCCATGCACTGTGCGCCGTGGGCCACCGGCTGGTGGAAGCCGGACGCTCGGTGCTCTTCGCCCCGGCCTACCGGCTGGTGCAGGACCTGCTCGCCGCCAAGCGGGACCTGGCGCTACCGCGACAACTACGAAAGCTCGACAACTACGACTTCCTGCTGCTGGACGACCTGGGGTACCTGCCCCAAGGGGCCGAAGAGTCCGAGGTGCTCTTCACACTCATCGCCGAACGCTACGAACGCCGGTCCCTGGGCATCACGTCCAACCTGGTCTTCTCCCAGTGGGAGCACATCTTCGCCAACCCAATGGCCACGGCTGCGGCCATCGACCGGGTGGTCCACCACTCGGTCATCCTGGAATTCGACGTCCCCAGCTACCGCACCGGAGTGGCCCAGCAGCGCAGTCAGAAACAGGGGGTGAACCGGCAAGAATAATTGACGGAACCGGCAAAAGTAGTTGACGCTGAACAGAGCGGTGATGCTTGAGCAGAAATGCAAGATCCGCTGCCCCAACTACGGCTACACCAGAGATTGCTCGGATCCGTAGCCTTGAGCACCGAATTGTCCATCTCGGTTCTTATCCTTTACGACGCCAAGGGCCGCAGCATCGGCAGTATGGCGCGGGCCGCGGCAGATGGCGTCGAGCAGTCCCGAAGGGCAGTCCCAATCCTCAAGACCATTGACGACGCCTCCAGGGATGACCTGCTGGCCGCCGATGGGCTGATCCTCGGTTCCCCCAACTGGAGCGGTATCACCGGCTCTTTCAAGCAGTGGCTGGACGATCAGGGCGACCTGTGGGAGGAACTGGCGCTGGAAGGACGCCCCGGCGCTGCCTTCACCACCGGCACCGGGCGGCATTCCGATCTCGAAACCACTCTCCGGCAGTTAATTCACTGGATGCTGGCCTGCGGGATGATGATTGTCGGGCTTCCCTGGTCGGAGCGGATGCGGACCTCCGGCTCCTACTACGGCGCCACCGCCGCAGGAGGTGTCGCCGACGACGACCTGGCACAGGCGCGGGAGCTGGGAGCGAGGCTGGCCGGATTCGCCGCTCGCTTGAGAGAGCCGTAACCCAGCATCCTAGCCCTCTCCATGTGGGAGAGGGCTAGGATGAGAGCGTTCCCTGCTAGTCCCTCAGTTGCAGATGCCGGAAAAACTGAGGGTGTTTTTCTGTCACCAAGCGCAGCGCTTCCTTCATGGGTTCCCGGATGGACTCGTGGGCCATGTCCGATGTCCGCAGCTTGAACAGGTGGTAGCACTCCCGCAAATTCAGCTTCGACAGCAACCGTCGGTTGTGGGCGTGCGTGACCACGTATTGCGCCACAGAAGGCGAAACGCCGTCGTGAATCCTATGGAAAGCGCGTTCCGCTCTGCCCGTGGCATCGGCGAATAACCCTTCCAGCCCGGCGTCGGCAATCACCGACGGGGTGCGCACTCCGTGGGCCACGGTAAGCGGCTGCGGCAAATAGGTCTGCATACGGTGTCTGCGGAACTCCCGGAAGGCACCGTAGTCCATCAGGAACTCGAAGGTGTAGTCCACGACCTCCAGCTCTCTTGGCGGCGCATCGTGGGGGCCGAGGCCGGACAGGGAAAGTTCAATGACCCGCTGCTGCTCCTCCGCAGTCATCGCCTGCGCCTGCTGCCACACCGCCGAATAGTCCAGACCGGAAGCGCCGTACAGCAGCGCCGCCGCCAGCTTTTCCTCGGCCTGCGCGTCCCAATGGACCAGCCGCACCTCCACGGATGATTGCGGTTGTACGGCGGAATAGTCCAGCGAGTCCGCAAGCTCCCTTTGCGCCTGCGGCCGGCGCGCCAAGTATTCCACCACGTCCGCGTACTTGATCAGGGTCGGCGTAACGGCGCGTCCCTGCTCCCTGATCGCCGTGCCGAGCTGTCGCTCTTCTTCCAACTCGGAAGACATGAGTTTGGATATGGCGTGTTCCAAGGTACGGGCGTTGGCCGTTACCCCCACGTTGGTGAGCGTGGACGCCGGCAACACGGCGCGGCATCCGTCGGTGGCAATCCGGCGGAGGCGAAGCCGGTGGGCGGAGTCGCTCTCTCGGCTGCGCTGCCGGTGGATGCCGCGCAAGTATTCCAGACAGGCGTCAATGAGCTTCTGATATACGTCGAAGAGATGCCGGCAGGTGGCTTCGTATTCCTGTCGTAATGCCGGGTGGTCGCTCAGTTCGGTGGGGGTGTGGAAGTAACCGGGTTCCATGACCTGGTAGCGCGACGATTTCTCGGTGTAGGATGCGAGGCGGTTGTCCTCCAGGCCGTCGCAGGCCAGCCGCGAGATGTTCTCGGCGGCCAGGTGGACCACGGCATGCTCTGCGACGGAGGCGTGTCCGTAACCAAGCACCCATCGTTCGTGGAAATCGGCGGCCTTCTCCTCGCTCACCTGCCGCGCGATTTCGTCGAAGGGTTCCGGCCTCCGCGAGGTCATGGCGAAAGCGACGGCTATCTGCTCCTCGGTAAGCAACCGCGCTTCCAGCGGGTAGACACGCCTCGGGAAGGGATTAATCGCCCCAACTTCAGGGGTAGCAAGCTCCGTCATCCGCCCCACCAACTCATTGACCACAAATAACTGAGGCAGATTTTAGAAAAATACATGATTATCGCCAGTAGGCCGCTCGCCGGACTTTGGCGGAAATCGGCCTGGTCGCGCTCCTTACGCCTATACCAGCTCCCCGAAGCCGTCGGGGATGGCAACCTCTACCAGATGCGTCTTGCCGGAAGATATGGCGGCGTCGAGGGCCGGGCCGAGTTCGGCCACAGTAGAGACGCGGGTAGCGCCGAAGCCGTAGGAGTCGAACAGCTTTGCGAAGTCGGGGTTGACCAGGTCGGTGGCAAACAGACGGTCGCCGAAGCGGTCTTGCTGGTATTTCTTCAAGACACCCCAAGCGTTGTCGTTGAACATCAAGATGACCGGGTGGATGCCGTACTGGGCGGCAGTGGCCAGTTCCTGGAAGTTGTACTGGAAGCCGCCGTCTCCGGTAATGCAGACCACCGGGCTGTCGGGCTTGCCCACCTTCGCTCCCAAGGCCGCCGGGAATGCGAAACCCAGGCCGGCCCAGCCGTGAGGGTGCATATAGGTGCGCGGCCCGTAGATGGTCAGGCACCGGGCGGCACGGCTGGCGGGCACGGTGGGATCCAGGGAGAAGATGGTGTCGCGCGGCGCAACTTCGCGTATGGCCTCGAACACCCGCAGTTCATTGCCCCAGGTCTCCTGCAACGTCCGGTGAATGTCGTTCTTTACCGAAGCCACCTCGTTCAGATAGGACTGCCCCTTGCCTACGTCGCTGTCGCCGATGGCATCAAGCCACTGCCGCGCTACGGCCTGCGAGTTGGCCACAATGGGCACGGCGGCGGCGTAGTTCTTGCCGATGGAGTCGCAGTCGAGCAACACATGTATAACAGTTTCCGGCAGCTTGAGCTGTACCCCGGCGGTGGAGCGGTAGGGCATTATGGAGCCGAGTATGACCACCGCGTCGCAGGTGGACAGCCATTTTTGCGCCGGGTTTTCGCCCCAGATGCGGCCGCCAAGCATCTGCCCCAAGGAAAGGGGATGGTCTTCGGGGAACGCGCCCTTGGCGCCGTCCGAAGTCACCACCGGCGCGCCCAGCGCCTCGGCCAGCCGGACAATCTCGTCGGTGCCGCCCAGCATCTGCACCTCTTCGCCGACAACGATGGCAGGACGCTTGGCCTTGAGCAAAAGCTGCAACGCCAACTCAACCATCGCCGGGTCCCCTTGGGGGATGCCAGCGTCCCGGGGGCCGAGAATCTCCACGTCGGCGCGGTTCCCCAGCAGGTCGGTGGGCAGCTCCAGCTCAATAGGGCGGGGCCGGCGGTTGCCGAAGCGCTGGAATGCTTCCATGAGGTGGTCGGGAATGGACTCGACTTCACCGATCATGGCATTCCAGTCGGTTACTGCCTCGAACATTCGCAGTTGGTCCTTGGTTTCGTGCGTGGTGTTGCGGCCCTGGCCGATGAAGTCGCTTTCCACGTTGGTGGTCACCTGCAACAGAGGAGAGCCGGAAAAGTAAGCCTCGCCCATCGCTCCCATTGAGTCGGCGGCGCCGGGGCCGGTGCTGGTGATGAGCACGCCGGGCTTGCCGGTGGCGCGGGCGTAGCCGTCGGCCATGAAGCCGCAGCCCAACTCCAGCCGCCCGCCGACGAACCGCAGGCTGTCCTGCTGGTCGAACAAGGCGTCGAACAGGTCCAGGTTATGTATGCTGATTATGCCGAATACCGTATCCACTCCCTGCGCTTTCAGGGACTCGGTGATGGCCTGGCCGCCGGTCAAGTAGGGCACGGCTGCACTCCTTTTGCGATGTTACAGCGCCTGTCTGAATTGTGCCGCTAGAGCAGCAGGCTCACCGGCTTTTCCAGCAGGCGCTTGATCTCCATGAGGAACTGGGCGGCCTCGGCTCCATCGGCGACACGGTGGTCCACGGAGAGGGTGGCCTTCATTATCTCGGCGATGGCGAGCTGGCCGTCGCGGGCCACCGGCTGCTCTTTGACTGCGCCCACGGCCAGGATGGCGGCATGTGGCGGGAAGATGATGGCGGTGAAGCTGTCAACGTCGAACATCCCCAGGTTGCTGACGCTGTAGGTCGTGCCGGTGTATTCCTCGGCCTGTAGCGTCCCGTTGTTGGCCCGGTCCACCAGATCGTGGCTGGCGGCGGCGATTTGCGCCAGGGTCTTGCTCTCGCATTGGGGTATGCCGGGAACGATCAGCCCCGACTCCAGCGCAATGGCGATGCCCACGTTGATGGAAGGGTTCATTTGCAGGTGGTCGCCCCGGAAGAAGGAGTTGAACTTGGGATGATTTCCAATCGCCAGGGCCGAGGCCTTCACGATGAGGTCGTTGACGCTGACGCGGCTGGAGGCAGGCAGTTCGTCATTGATGTCACGCCGCAGGGACATTGCCGAGGTCATGTCAATGTCGACAGCCACGTAGAAGTGCGGGGCCTCGCGCTTGCTGCCGGAGGTGACGCTGGCGATGGCCAGCCGCATCCGCGAAAGGTCAGCGCGCTCGGCGCCTTCCGCAAGGGCGGGCGGGGCCTCTGCCGCAGGTCCGGGCGCGGGCGGGGCCTCTGCCGCAGGTCCGGGCGCAGGCGGCGCGGCGGCCAGGGCGGCAGCAGCGGCGGTAACGTCGGCTTCCACGATGCGGCCGCCGGGGCCAGTGCCGGCAATCGTTGCCAGGTCCAGTCCCTGCTCGCGGGCCAGGCGGCGGGCCAGGGGAGAGGCTAGAATCCGACCGGCAATGGCGGCAGCGGTAGCAGCCTCGGCGGCCGCCAATACGTCGGCCTCGACGATACGGCCGCCTGGGCCGCTGCCGGTTATCGAAACCAGGTCAACCCCGCGCTCGCGGGCCAGACGCCGGGCGATGGGGGAAGCGCGCACTTCCCCGGTGGGAGCTACGTGGGGGTCAGCGGGCGTGGCGGCAACAGCGGCAGCGGGTTCGGGCGCAGGCGTAGGCGCAGAGGCCCCGGCGGCGGCAGGGCGGGCCAGGTCATCCGGCAGGGCTTCGTCCGCATCCCCGATGACGGCGATGAGTTGGCCCACCGGCACGGCCTCGCCCTCGCCGGCGACGATGCGGCGCAATACGCCGCCAGTGGTGGGCTTGAACTCGACAATTGCCTTGTCGGTCTCGATTTCGGCTATGACTTCGTTGGCGACCACTTCGTCGCCTTCCTGTTTGATCCAGCGCACGACGGTGCCTTCCCGCATATCGTAGCCCAACTGCGGCATCACAATGGACGTGGCCAACACTGCCTCCTGTCCCGCTGACTGGCCGGGCGCCAATGCCCGGACTCTGGAGACGGGATACTGGGCTAGATATTAAAGCAAGCGGCAGGCGTGGGCAACCGGCAACAGGCGCCGCGTCCCGAAAGGGGAGGCAACGAAAAGGGAGCGCCTTAACGACGCTCCCTCAACCGAGTCTTTGATTTCCGGAAACTACATCATGCGCTGGATGATGCGCTGGGCCTGCTCATCGGACAAGCCCAGTGGGCGCCTGGCCAACGGGCCTTCCTTGGCCAGCACCGGCTCTGCATCAATCAACGAAACCGACTCTTTCTGGAAGAACAGGCCGGTATATATGTCGTCGCCCCACAGCAAGGCCTTTTCACAGGCGGTCTTCCAGTCGGCGGGGTCGTGGCCTTGGTCCTCGAGCTTCTTGACCCGATCCTTGAAGAAATTGTGGGTGTTGTCCAAATTGAAGGTGACGCAGGGGCTGAATACGTCGATTAGGGAAAAGCCCTTGTGCTGCACAGCCATCTTTATCAGTTCGGTCAGGTGGCGAACATCGCCGCTGTATCCGCGGGCGACGAAGGTCGCGCCGTTCATTATGGCCGAGGTTATGGGATTGACCGGGGCCTCGACGCTGCCGAAGGGAGTGCTCTTGGTGCTCATCCCCAGGCTGCTGGTGGGCGAAATCTGACCGGTGGTGAGACCGTAGATCTGGTTGTTCATCACAATGTAGGTAAGGTCGATGTTGCGGCGGGCGGAGTGGGTGAAGTGGTTGCCGCCGATTCCGTAACCGTCGCCGTCGCCGCCGGTGACGAACACGGTCAGGTCGTGGTTGGCCAGCTTGGCGCCGGTGGCCACCGCCAGGGAGCGCCCGTGAAGGGTGTGCATCCCGTAGGAATTGAAGTAGCCCGGCAGGTTGGAGGAACAGCCAATGCCGCTGACGGTCAGGATCTCGTGGGGCTGCAACCCAAGCTCGGAGCAGGCGCGTTGCAGGGCGTTCAGCACCCCGAAGTCGCCGCAGCCGGGACACCAGTCGGGGTCCACCAGCCCCTTGAAATCTCTGGGGGTTAGCTGAATCTCGGTCTTGCCATTGGCCACGCCTACGGTTGCCATCAAATCACCTCTTTCGCCAAGACTTTCGGCTTACGCCGGTTCCAGAAAGGCATAGGTTTCTGGCCGTCGTCGGCCTAGACCATCACTTCTTGGTACGGGACATAGGAACTGACCCTCTCTGCCACCTGTTCCATGACGCCGTCGGCGATATGGTGGGGCATGAAAGGTTCGCCGTCGTACTTGCGGATATGGCCGTGGGCGGCAAATCCGGTCTCGCTGCGCAGGAAGCGCGCGAACTGCCCGGAGTAGCTGTTTTCGACTATGATGACCTTCTTTGCGCCGTTCAGAATCCGGGACACAAGGTCGGCGTGGAAGGGCATAATCCACTTGATCCCCAACTGGTTGACGGTCACTCCGCGCTCGGCCAGTTGTTGCCTGGCTTCCTCAATAGCTCCGTAGGTCGATCCCCAACCCACCAGAGTGACCTCCGCATCCTCGGGGCCTTCCAGCTCCGGTGGAGCAATCACCTCCAGAATCCCCTGCATCTTGCGCCCCCGCTTCTCCACCATCATACGGCGTTTGTGGGGGTTCGTGAACTCGTCGCTGATGAGCGTCGAGTCCTCGTCATGCTCGTCGGTGGCTACGACGTGGACGTACCCCTCAAGGCCCGGAACGGCGCGGGGGGAGATGCCGGTATCGGTGTTCTCGTAGCGCTTGTAGCCATTGGGCGACACCGGGTCGGAAATGAGCTGCCCGCGGTCAATAACCGGGTGCATATTTATCAGGTCCGGGTCAACGCTGTACCGGCCCTCGGAAATGAGGAGGTCGGAAATCATGATTCCCGGACATTGGTACTTGTCGACGAGGTTGAACAGCTCCGGCATGGCGTTGAAGGCATCCAGTGCGTCGCGGGGAGCCACGATGAGCCGCTCGTAGTCCCCTTGGCTGGCCCCCAGCACCTGCCACAAATCGCCCTGCTCCGTCTTGGTGGGAACGCCGGTGGACGGCCCGGCCCGCTGCACGTCAATGTACACCACCGGAATTTCCATCATCCCCGCGCTGCCCACGGCCTCGGTCATCAGGGCGAATCCGCCGCCGGACGTGGCGCACATAGCCCGGACACCGGTGTGGGCCGCCCCAATCACCATGTTGGACACGCTAATCTCGTCCTCAACCTGCCGCACCATAATGCCCAGGTTGCGGGCGTTGGACGCCATCCAGTGCAGGATGCCGGAGGCGGGACTCATGGGATAGGCGGCATAGAATTTTACGCCGGCCGCCGCACCACCCATGGCAATGGCGTCGTTGCCCGACCACACCGCCAGAGGCTTGCCGCTTTGGGGCAGCGAGGCGGCGAAGGGCTGGAAATTGGTCTGGGCATAGTCGAATCCGGCCCGGGCCACCTCCACGTTCTGGTCCACCACCTGCTGGCCTTGCCGCGCGAAACGCAACTGGAGGCTTTCTTCCAGAACCTCGAAGTCCAGCCTCACCAGGGACGTTACGACGCCCACGGCCACGGTGTTCTGTATGAGCCGGTTGCGGCTCTGGGTTAGTTCGCCGACAGGGATGGCGCAAAGATCGGCGCCGTTGGACTCGCCGGGAGTTATCGTGTCGCTGTTGTATAGGACGCGCCCGCCCGGCCCGATCAGCCGCTGGTGGCGGTCCATGGTGTCCTGGTTGAGGCAGAGCAGGAGGTCCAGCTTATCGCCGTGGGTGAATATCTCCTCATCGCATATACGCAGTGTGAGGAAGATATGCCCGCCGCGGATGATGGACTGGTAGGCGTTGTAGGTGCTGAGATGCAGCCCGCGCCGGACGACGATGCGGGCGAAAATGTCGCCGGGTGTGGCGATGCCCTGCCCCGCTTCACCACCGATGCTCATTGCGAAGTCAAACGTGCCCAATGCCATCGATACGCTCCTGCAATCAGGTCCCGCCAACGCCTGCGGGCGGCGGCGGGACCGGGTAACATCCAGTTCGGATTGGCTTGAAGCCCCAGTATAATGCCGCTCTCTGCCCTGTACAAACTATTTGCCGGATTGCGTCAAAACAGCTCTAACGCTTTACGAATTCGGTTATGTCTCCTCAGAGCTCCCGTCCCGGACAGCTCGGCTACATATGTATCGCCTTTCCCTGGGCCGACAGAGCCGCCTCCTTCAACATCTCGGAAAGGGACGGATGGGGGTGGACCGTCCAGCCCAACTCCAATGTGGTGCCTTCCAGCATTCGGGTCATCGAAAGCTCGCCCAGCAACTCGGTTACCTCCGGGCCGATCATATGGCCGCCCAGCAACTCACCGTAGCGGGAATCGACCACCAGCTTGACCATTCCCTCAGTCTCGCCCATGGCCAGGGCCTTGCCGTTGGCCAGAGCGTTGAAAACGCCCACGCTTACGTCGTACCCCTGCTCCCTGGCCTGCGCCTCGGTCAGTCCGAAGCTGGCGATCTGCGGGTTGCAGTAGGTGGTTCGGGGCATATTCACGTAGTCCATCGGCTGGGGTTCCATCCCCATGATGTGCTCCACGGCGGTGACCGCCTGGGCCGAGGCCACATGCGCCAGCGGCATCTTGCCGGTAACGTCCCCGATGGCGTATACGCCCGGAACATTGGTCGCCATGAACTCGTCGGTTACGATGCCGGGGCGGTCCACGGCGACACCGGCCGCCTCTAGGCCCAACTCTTCCACGTTGGGCTGGACGCCGATGGCCACCAGCACCATGCCGGCGTCAATGGATTGCGTCGCCCCGTTGGCGTCCACCGAAACGGTGACGCCGTCGGACCGTTGCTGCACGCCGGTTACGCCCGCGCCAGTGAGGATGTTCATGCCCAGCGAGCGGAACGAGCGCTCCAGTTGGGCGCTGATGTCCTCGTCTTCATTGGGAACCAGGCGGGGCAGGAGTTCGACGATGGTGACCTCCACGCCGTACATGGCGTAGATATAGGCGAACTCAACGCCGATGGCACCACCGCCGACGATGACCATGGACGACGGCAGGTCGGTCAGGACCACGGATTCCCGGCTGGTAATGATGCGCTGTCCGTCGATGGGCAGAGAGGGAATGGTTCGCGGCCTTGCGCCGGTGGCGATGATTATGTTCTTGGCCTCGACAACCGCGCCGTCCGGTTCGACCACAACCCGGTTGGGGCCGGCGAGACGGCCCGTCCCCTCTATGTGCTGGACGTTGTTCTTCCTGAGCAGGAACCGAACTCCCCGTATGTTGCGGTCCACCACCCCGCGGCTGCGGGACATCGCCACCGAATAGTCGGCGTGGAACCCGTCGAATTTCAGTCCGAACTCGTCGGCGCGCCGCACATAGGAGACTATCTCGGCGTTCCTAAGCAGGGCCTTGGTGGGGATGCAGCCCCAGTTCAGGCAGGTGCCTCCCAGGGCTTCCCTTTCGACGATGGCCGTTTTCATCCCGAGCTGACCGGCCCGGATGGCGGCCACATAACCGCCGGGACCGGAGCCGATTACCACCAGATCATAGCTAGATTCCATTCCATTCCTCGGAGTAGCGCAGCCCGCGCCGTGCGCGTCCTCAACTGCCAGGCTCAAAGCCGGATTATAGCCGCGCCCCGGCAGGCGGCACAATACGACGATGTTTCAATCAGGGCAATCACCCCCTGGCTTTGGTTTCTGACCCGCGTTGCCGCTTTGTGCTGCCACCGCCCTCTGTGGTTAAATTAACCTGGCCCATACTCCCAGCCTGAAATACCCAGCTTGAAATACCCAGCTTGAAATACAGGGAGGCGCCCCGCTATGACCAGCTACCTCTCTCACCTCGAATGCACCGTCTGCGGCGCGACGTACCCGGCGGGGAGGCTCTCCGGCGTCAGCCCATGCTGCGGGAAAGTGCTGTACGCCCGTTACGACCTTGCCCGCATCCGCGCCGAGGTTGACCGCGACCGACTGGCGGAGCGGACAGCGAATATGTGGCGGTTCGCCGAGTTGTTGCCCGTCGAAGACCCTGCCAACATCGTAACTTTGGGCGAGGGCGGCACTCCACTCCTCGGAGTGAAAAATCTGGAACAAAGCCTGGGCGTGTCCAACCTTTATGTAAAGGAAGAGGGGTTGAACCCCACCGGAACCTTCAAGGCCCGGGGCATTGCCGCCGCCATATCCAAAGGGCTGGAGTTGGGCGCAGCCGGGTTCACCATGCCATCGGCGGGCAACGCTGCGGGAGCCGCCGCAGCCTACTGCGCCCGCGCGGGCCTGTCGGTCAAGGTGTTCATGCCCCAGGACGCCCCTGATTCCAACAAAAAGGAATGCCTCGTCGCCGGCTCCGAGTTGAACCTTGTTGACGGGCTGATTGGCGACGCTGGCCGGCAGGCGGTGGCGGTGGCCCAGGAGCATGGGCTATTCGACCTCTCGACGCTCAAGGAACCCTACCGGGCCGAGGGCAAAAAGTCCATGGGCCTGGAACTGGCGATGCAGTTCGGCTGGCGGATGCCGGAGGCCATCATCTACCCTGCCGGCGGCGGCACGGGCATCATCGGGATGCACAAGGGATTCCTGGAACTGCTGGAACTAGGCTGGATCGAAGGTGACCTTCCCAAGTTCATCGCAGTACAGGCCGAGGGCTGCCAGCCCATCGTCAAGGCGTTCCATGAAGGGAAGGACACCGCCGAGCCGTGGCCCAACGCCTCCACCGTGGCCGATGGCCTGCGCGTACCCGGCCCCTTCGCCGACTATCTGATGCTCCACGCCATCCGCGACACCGGCGGAACGGCGCTGGCCGTATCCGACGCCGAGATGGTCGCGGCAATGTACGAGCTTGCCACCGCCGAGGGCATTTTCGCCTGTCCCGAGGGCGCGGCCACGTTGGTCGCCTACAAACGCCTCATCAATGAGGGCTTCCTTCGCCGCGACGAGACCACGGTGTTGTTCAACACCGGCTCCGGCTACAAATACCTGCAACTGATAGAGGGCGTGGCAAGCTAAAGAGCGTCTGTTCTCATCATTCGACAGAGCCGCCGGATGCGAGTTATCATAGCCGGAAATTTCGGGTTGGAATTTCCGGCTCGCTTTATTACTGATTTAGGAGCGTGTCATGCGTCGCGTTGCCATTGTCTCACCTGTCCGCACAGCCGTGGGAAACTTCGGCGGCATCCTGCGGGATGTCTCGGCCGCCGAGTTAGCCAGCACCGTCATTAAGGAAGCCCTGGACCGTTCGCAACTCGACCCGGCCAAGGTCGACGACGTTATTCTCGGCCACGGCTACCCCAGTGGCGAGAACCCGGCCATCGGGAGGCTGGCCGCGCTCAAGGCCGGCTTACCCATCGAGGTGCCGGGCTACCAGCTGGACCGCCGCTGCTCCTCGGGCCTCCAGGCCATCCTGAACGCCAGTATGCTGGTGCAGACCGACAACGCCGATGTGGTCATTGCGGGCGGCGTCGAGAGCATGAGCGGCGCCGAGTTCTACAGTAACGAGTCCCGCTGGGGCGCCCGCTACGGCTCCGTCACGTTCCACGACCGGCTGGCCCGCGCCCGCGTGACCATCTCGCCCGACGAGCGTTTCGGCCCCATGCCCGGCGGCATGGTGGAGACCGCTGAGAACCTGGCCCGCGAGTACGAAATCTCCCGCCAGGAGCAGGACGAATACGCCCTGCGAAGCCACCAGCGAGCCGTCGCCGCCCAGAACGAGGGCAGGTTCGACGGCGAGATCGTCGCCGTCCCGGTGCCGCAGCGACGCGGTGACCCGGTGCCCTTCGAGCGCGATGAGGGTCCCCGCGCCGACACGACTATGGAGGCCCTTACCCGCCTCCGCCCTGTGATGCGCGACGGTTCGGTTTCGGCGGGCAACGCCAGCAGCCAGAACGACGCGGCATCGGTGTGCCTGGTGGTCGCAGAGGACAAGCTGGAGGAGCTGGGACTTACCCCAATGGCCTTCCTGCGCGGCTGGGCCGTGACCGGCTGCCACCCGGCGACCATGGGCATCGGCCCGGTGCCGGCGGTCAACAAGGTCATGGGCAAGATCGGCCTGTCTCTGCAAGACATGGACCTGATCGAGCTGAATGAAGCCTTCGCCGCCCAAGTGCTGGCGGTTCTGCGCGAGTGGAAGCTGCCCCACGAAGACAACTTGAACGTCAACGGCTCAGGCATCTCGCTGGGCCATCCCATCGCCGCCACCGGCGCCCGCATCCTGACCACCCTGCTGCACGAGATGGAACGCCGCAACGCGCAGTTCGGCCTCGAGACCATGTGTGTCGGCGGCGGCCAGGGCGTGGCCGCAGTGTTTGAGCGCAAGTAAACCGGGCTTAACAACAGAGTTCATAGAGATTTGTTTGGGATTTCCAAATGGGCTTCTGTGCTCAATGGTGCAATGCCCTCTGCGGTGAGAAAGGAGTAACGAGATGGCGAGCAACCAAGACATACCCGACGTTCTGGTAATCGGGGCAGGAGCTTCCGGCGCGGCCTTGGTGTGGAGCCTGGCCGAGGCCGGGATCAATGTCCTCTGCCTGGAGCAGGGCGACTGGGTGGCCCGCGACGCCTTCCCGGCGACCAACCCCGACAGCCAACTGCACTGGCAGACCGACTTCCATCCAGACCCCAGCGTGCGACGGCTGCCGCAAGACTACCCGGTCAACAGCGACGCCTCGCCCATTGCCCCTTATATGTACAACGCGGTTGGCGGCAGCACGGTGCACTACGGCTCGCACTACCCGCGCTTCCATCCCTCCGATTTCCGGGTGCGGACTCTGGACGGCGTGGCCGACGATTGGCCGCTGACCTACGATGAACTGGAGCCGTACTTCGACCTGAACGACCGCATGATGGGCGTGTCGGGGCTACGTGGCGATCCGGCCTATCCGCCAAAGCCAGAGCGGCCCTGCCCTCCGCTGTCCATCAGGCCCGGCGGCCAGGTCCTAGCCAAGGGCTTTGACAAGCTGGGCTGGCACTGGTGGGCCGCCGACACCGCTATCTCGTCGGTGGCTTACGACGGGCGCGAGCCGGACTCCGGCGGATTCCTGCGCTCACTGGCCAGCACCGACCTGACCTACTGGCCCAGAGCGCTTGAATTGGGCGCGCAACTCAAAACCAACGCCCGTGTCCGCGAGATACTGGTTGACAGCTCAGGGAAAGCCACCAGCGTGCTGTATTACGACGCCGACGGCAACCTGATAGAGCAGAAGGCCAAGGCGGTGGTGATGGCCTGCAACGGCATCGGCACGCCGCGACTGCTGCTGAACTCCACGTCGCCGCTATTCCCGGATGGGCTGGCCAACAGCAGCGGCCTGGTGGGCAAGTGCCTGATGCACCACCCGGCGGGCGTGGTGGTAGGTGTGTTCGACGAGTGGCTGGGCACCGAGGACGGTTTCCCCCGCGGCAGCACCATGCTCAGCCAGGAATTCTACGAGACCGACACCAGCCGGGGCTTCGTGCGCGGCTACGACCTTCAGATCCTCGCCCTCGGCGGCTCCCCGCTGCCTACGGCCCTCGGCGGGCTTCTGGGCGAGCGGATTCCGTGGGGCGAGGGACACCACCGGGCATTTGATGAGCGCTTCGGCCATACAGTCGGCATCACCATAATGACCGAAGACCTGCCCGAAGAGCATAACCTGGTCACCCTCGACCCCAACGATACGGACAGCAACGGAATCCCGGCGGTCAAAGTGGAGTACACCATCAGCGAAAACACCAACAGGATGCTGGATCACGGCGTCGAGCGGGCCAAGGAAGTGATGGAAGCCGCCGGCGCCAAGCAGATTATGACATCCCGCATGCGCCGCAACGCCGGCTGGCACCTGCTGGGAACGGCTCGCATGGGCGCGGCCCCCCGCAACTCGGTAGTTGACCGCTGGGGACGCTGCCACGACGTGCCCAATATGTTCATCATCGACGGCAGTATCTTCACCACCAGCGCCTGCATCAACCCCACGTCCACCATTCAAGCGCTCGCTCTCCGCACCGCCGACTATCTCAAGGGCGAGGGCCGCGACTCCATACGTTAAAGCAGGAGAAACACGAGAAACCTCATGCCAAGAATCGTGCATTTCGAAATCTACGCCGATGATGTTGACCGGGCCAGCAAGTTCTACTCCGACCTGTTCGGATGGGAAATCAGCAAGTGGGATGGGCCGCCCCAGATGGACTACCGTCTGGTGACCACGGGCAGCGAAGGCCCCGGCATTGACGGCGGCATCACCAGGCGCCCCCACGAAGGCGTGGCCGGCGTGAACTACGTGGACGTCGAGTCCATCGAAGAGTACTTGGGTAAGGTACAGGCCTCCGGCGGCCGGGTCTTGCAGCCCAAGATACCCATTCCCGGAGTTGGGAACCTTCTGAACAAGTCTGGGGCGATGTGGCATAGTACTGCTGGGTAAGCCGATGCCTGTTGGGGGTAGGTTGTGATGGACCAGCCGACATTTGCCGAATTGGAATTCCAGGGCAAGAAGCGCAAGACCCGCCGGGAGCTGTTCCTGGAAAGGATGGACGGTCTGATCCCTTGGCAGCGTCTGGAGGAGCGAATCAAGCCCATGTACCCCAAGGCCGGAAAGGGCCGCCGGCCCTATCCACTGGCCGTGATGCTGCGAATTCACTGTGTGCAACTCTTCTACAATCTCAGCGACCCCGGCATGGAGGACCTGCTCTATGAGGCTGAATCGGTGCGCCGGTTTGTTGGTCTGAAACTGTCCGGGGCCCTGCCCGACGAGACCACCATTCTCAATTTCCGACATCTTCTGGAAAGGCACAGCCTGGGAGAGGGCCTGTTGCAGGAGATCAACGCCCACCTGGAATCGCAGGGACTGCGGCTCAGGGAGGGAACCATCGTGGACGCCAGCATCATCGAGGCTCCATCGTCCACCAAGAACCGAGCCGGGGAGCGGGATCCGGAGATGCATCAGACGAAGAAGGGGAACCAGTGGCATTTCGGGATGAAAGTTCACATCGGGGTGGACGCGGACACGGGTCTGGTGCACAGCATAAGCACGACGGCGGCCAACGTGCATGACGTGACCGAGGCCCACAACCTGTTGCACGGCGGGGAGACGATGGTGTGGTGCGACGCCGGGTATCAGGGAGTGCACCAGCGGGCGGAGAACCTGGGGTGTCAGGTGGAATGGCGGGTGGCGATGAGACCCGGAAAACGCCGGAAACTGGAGCCTGGGAGCGAGGAGGCGGTGGCTGAGAAGGAGAAGGCGTCGGTGAGGGCCAAGGTGGAGCATCCCTTTCTGAAGGTGAAGCGGATATTCGATTATGGGAAAGTGCGCTACCGGGGATTGGCGAAGAACACGCAGCGACTGGCGTTGCTGCTGGGACTGGGGAACCTGATGACAGCGGAGGGTCAACTGGCGGGCTGACGTGGAGGCCAGCAGGCCCAAACCCCTTCAGTAGGGCGCCTCTGGATTCGCTACAGCCCTGCCAGGGGCGAAATCCCAGGGCGAAAACCATCAGTAGCCCGGACAAGAGATGCCTCACATACAAGAATCCCGGCCCAAGAACCAAAAGACCGGCCGAACCGCCCCTTGTTCAGAGTATCCTTGGCTACATCGCCATATGCCAGGATACCGAAGGCAACCCAATCGGTTTCCACCAGTCAGACCCAAGCGCGTCCTACTGACCGCCAAGCCCCCTCAGCCCGCCCGTTGACACTCCAATAGGGCGGGCTTACGATTACCCCTGCCCGCCGCCGGAGACCTGTTTGTGCGGCCAGGCAAATCCGCCAAGAAAGGATGATGAAAATGCCAGAAGTTTACGGCATAGGTGATTTTCGATACGAATTCGTCGAGGACTGGGCCAAGCTGCCCGACGGCGTGAATTTCCAGGAATGCCCCGGCGTGGCCTGCGACTCCAGCGACAATGTATTCGTGCTGACCCGCGGCAAAAATCCGATCATGGTGTTCGATCGCGATGGCAACTATATGCGCTCCTTCGGTGAGGGGCTGTTCAGCGACAATCGCACCCACGGCCTCTACATCGGCCACGACGATTCCGTGCTGGCCGCCGACGATGGGATTCACACCATCCAGAAGTTCAGTGCCAACGGCGAAAAGGTCTGGGAGCTTGGTGAGCGCAACAACCCGGCCCCTCGCTGGAGCGGAGAGCCTTTCAACCGCCCCACTTCCGCCGCCACCAGGCCCAGCAACGGCGACATCTACGTCTCCGACGGCTACGGCAACTCCCGCGTCCACGTCTACAGCAGCCAGCTTGAGTACAAGTTCTCCTGGGGCGAACCCGGCATCGACGCTGGCCAGTTCATCCGCCCGCACAACATCGCCTTCGACAGCCAGGACCGCGTCTACGTGGTCGACCGCGAGTGCCACCGCATCCAGATCTTCGACGCTGAAGGCAAGTTCATCACCATGTGGAGCAACATCCACCGTCCCGACTCCATGGTGCTCTGGGGCGAACACATCTACGTGGGCGAGCTGAACGGCATGGGCGGCGTTGACGATGCCCCCGGCCTCGGCCACCGCGTCAGCATCTACGACCTGGAGGGCAACCGAGTCAGCATGTTCGGTTCCAAGGACGAAGGTGAAGGCGGCGGCCAGTTCATAGCCCCCCACGGCATCGCCGTAGACTCTCACGGCGACATCTACGTGGCCGAGGTCTCCTACACCATCCGCGGCCAGCACATGAACCCGCCCCGCGAGCTCCGGTCGCTGTCGAAGTACCGGCGGGTGTAGCCATAAGCGAAAGCCAAACCGATTGGGAGAGGGTCAACCCTCTCCCAATGCATTGTAGAGTTATGACCACGCCGACCTTAGGGAGTGTCGTCATATTCACCGTCATTCCCGCGAAAGCGGGAATCCAAAGGCCATTGGCAGCAATCCCGTAATTGCCAGCTACCGGATTCTGGGTTCCCGCTTTCGCGGGAATGACGGAAACAGACGCTTGGAGACCGATATTCTTAAATTGACGACACTCCCTAGGGAAAATAGAGCCAATCCCCCGCACAGGAGCAGCAAACCATTGAGTGAAATCGGCGAAACCACCACCGTCCAGTGGGACAGCGCACTGGAAGCCATCGAGCGGTGCTACGAGCTTGGCTGGACTGACGGGTTGCCCGTCGTGCCACCCACCGAGGCGCGGGTAAGCGAGTTCATCGAGCGCAGCGGGCGCTCCTCTGGCGAGGTCGTCGGCGAGCTGCCGGAACGGCGCCGCGAGATTACAGTGGGCAAGGTGGCGGCAAATGCGGTGATGGCGGGGTGTCTGCCGGAATACATGCCCGTGGTGCTTACGGCCACCGAGGCCATGCTTGATCCGGTGTTTAACCTAGTCGGCCCGTCTTCCAGCATGGGCGGCGCGGCGATCCTGACCATCGTCAACGGTCCAATGGTGCGGGAGCTGAACATCAACGCCCGCAACAACCTGTTCGGGCCGGGCAACCGGGCCAACGCCACCATCGGGCGGGCCATCCGCCTCATCCTGATGAACGCCTGCGCCGCCATTCCAGGCGTCTTCGACCGCAGCGTCATCGGGCATCCTGGCAAGTACACCTACTGCATCGCCGAGGCCGAAACCGAGACACATTGGACACCCCTGCACGTCGAGCGCGGCCTCCAGGCCGCGCAGAGCGCCGTGACCGTCTTCGCTGGCGAGTCGCCCCGGCAGGTGCGTTCTGTAGGCCGACCGGAGGCGATACTCCTTGCCATCTCCGATGTTGCCTCGACCCTGGGCACCAGTATGTCCACGTCAGGTTCAGTAGGCGAGACCGGGACTGGTGTGCGGCAAGGTCAGATAGTGGTTACAATCGCTGGCAATTCGGGGTTGTGGAAGGATTGGAGCAAGGAGCAGATCCGCGATTTCATCTTCCAGCGGGCCAAGCGCACGACTGCGGAGCTGAAACTGGCGCAGGTACTGGCGGGCGACCTGCATCTGGGCGATGAATCCACCACAGTTCCGCTGATTCCCGACCCTTCCGACATACTCCTGGTCTTCGCGGGCGGCGAGGAATCCAATATGTCGTCAGTGATCCCCAGTTGGGGCCCCAAAGTGGGCAGCACAGCGGTGACCAAGGTGATACCCTGAGTAAAACGCCCTTACCCTGACCCTCTCCCAGGGGGAGAGGGAACTTATTGTATGGAGAGCGCTATGGTCCAGACCAATGAGCACGTTCTGGTCAATCCGGTAACGCAGCCGGTGATCGCTCCATTCAACGGCGCGCCGCGCCTGGCCAGCCTGGCCGGTACCCGGCTGGGCCTCATCGACGACAGCAAGCGCAACGCCGATGTGCTGCTGGAAGAGCTGGCAGACCTGCTGCGGACACGATACGAAATAACCAGCGTCAAGTGGCACCGTAAGCCCAGCGCCTCGCGGCCCGCCGACCCTTCGGCCATCGCGGAACTGGCGGAGGAGTGCGATTCGGTGATCATCGCCATCGGCGATTGAGGCTCTTGCAGCGCGTGCAGTGTGCACGACGGAATCCACGTTGAGAACGCCGGCATCCCCTCGGCCACCATCTGCACCGACAGGTTCGTTCCAACGGCCACCGGGATGGCGCGGATGTGGGGCGCCCCGGATTACCCGACCATCTACACCGAGCACCCTATCGAGAACCTGAGCCGCGAGGCCCTGCGGGCCCGCGCCGAGCAACTGGCCCCGCTGGTCGTGCAGGTACTCACCGGCGAGGGTTAAGGGAACGCCCTCCCCCTACCGAATTCTAGGGGGGAGAGGGAGCTTCAACGATCCGCCGGCTCCAACCAACAGTCAGCTACCTGGTTCCCAGCCGTTCTTCCTCAGACAAGCCGAGAAGAACGGTTGGGAGCCTACGCCAGTTGACGGCGAAGTTCCGGCGGCAACAGGTTGGGAATGGTGTCCTCAATGGGATAGGACTCATAGCAGGCACCACAGAACAGTTCACCCGCCACCACTTCGTCGCCCTCTTCATCTTCCACCCTCAGTTCCAGTTCGCCCTTGCACACCGGGCAGGCCAGTATCTCCATCAGGTCCTTTTTCAAGCTACACAACTCCTGTCGATTCTTGGCGCCGTCAGGCTACCAGCGCCTCCTCAATCAGCGCGTCCAACACGTCGGACAGGCCGATGACCACCATTCCTATGACCAGCAGGGCCATCGGGGTGGTCAGGCGCCGGACGACGCGCCTCGGCCAGCTTCCTCCCGTACATTCACCGTCTCCATAATCGCCCCGGCGCACGAAGCGCACCACATAGAACATATACAACGCCAGCGTGATTTTCACGCCGAGAACGATTGCGTAGGGCACAGTCGCGGCATCCCCGGTCAACCTCGCCACCGACAGGATTGCGCCGGTCAACAGCAGCACGGCGATGGCGGTTGTCACCAGCCCCCGGAACTCGTCTCGAATAGCCGCGCCGGTTTCAGGCGGCAGCCCCTGCGAGCGCCGGATGGCTGGACGCAGCACCAGCAGGTAGAATGCGCCGCCGCCGACCCAGGCCACGGCCGACAGCGCGTGCCCCCATCGTATGACAACCAGGATCCAGTCTAATACGCCCATTGGCATCCGGCTCGAAGCCTTTGCTCCCGTTCGGGTCCATCCGTCACGCTATTGGCCAGTCAGCTCACGCACGATACCAGTGATTCGGCCCGCGTCGAGGGCGCTGACGTGGGTGGCCGCCACCCGTCCTCTCCGGTCTATGAACCAGGTTGTCGGGTATAATTCGATGCCGTAGGCCGTGGCGATGGTCTCCCGTCGATCGGTTGCAAAATCGAAGGTAAGCCCCAAGTCCGCCACGAATTCCCGGGCCCCCTGCTCGGTGTCAAAGCCTCGCGGCACGAACAGCCCCAGGAAACGCACCGAGTCCCCGTCCAATTCTTCCCAGGCTTTTTGAAACTCCGGCATTTCATCGCGGCAGGGAGCGCAACTGGGATACCAGAAGTTGATCACCACCACGTTCCCATCATACTGCTCGGACAGCTGAAACCGACCGCCGTCGAACAGCTCCACCTCGAAGTCGCGCGCGGTCTCTCCACCGCAGGCAGATGCTAGAGCCAGCAGTGCGAGAAATAGGAATCGCAGGCAAACGCCATTGAGTTGAAGCTGCATTATTGACTGCAAAAGGGGCGGCAGTGACATCGCATTCTATATCCGCGGTTCCGCCCATTCAATCAATGTTAGCTCACGAACAGGGAAGCTCCAACCTTAACCTTCCTCCGGAGGGAGAGGGAGCAACCAAAATGCTCTGCGTCAGCGCCATCTTCCTGGCCTGTTCTTGACTGGACGGGCCAAGCAACTACAATCGTTGCAGCGTTGGAATCTCATATACCTGCGGAGGATTGACGATGCGTTTGGAAAATAAGGTTGCCCTAATCAGCGGCGGCGCTCGCGGCATGGGGGCGGTGGAGGCCAAGCTTTTTGCTCAGGAAGGAGCCAAGGTCGTAATCGGCGACGTGCTGGAGGATGAGGGGCGGCGAACCGAGGCCGAGATCAACGAGTCTGGCGGCGAGTGCGTCTTCGTCCGGCTGGACGTTACCAGCGAGGAGTCATGGCAGGCGGCGGTAGGCGAGGCAGTTGACCGCTTTGGCAAGCTGGACATTTTGGTCAACAACGCGGGCATCTACCGCACTCACAATGTGCTGGATACCTCCTCAGAGGAATGGGACCTAGTGATGGCCATCAACGCCAAGGGCGTATTCCTTGGCACCAAGGCCGCCATCCCTGCCCTGCGCGATAACGGCGGCGGCTCCATCGTCAACATATCGTCGGTGGCCGGGCTGATCGGCAACTTTATGTCGTCCGCCTACACTGCATCCAAGGGCGCGGTACGGCTCTTCACCAAGTCCACGGCCATCCAGCACGCCCGCGACGGCATACGCTGCAACTCGGTACACCCCGGCACCATCGAGACGCTGATGACCGCTCCCATACTGTCCGACGACGACTACCGTCAGGACCGCATCAACCGCACCCCCCTTGGTCGCCTGGGAACGCCGGAGGACGTAGCCTTCGGCGTGCTGTTCCTGGCGTCGGACGAGGCGTCGTTTATGACCGGGTCCGAGCTGGTCATCGACGGCGGGCGCACGGCGGAGTAGGCGATACGGGGAAGGGCGCACAATTGTGCGCCCCATCTTATTGGCTAACGTCCCATCGCGTAGCCGTCGCGGCGGGGGTCGGCGCCGCCGCTGCGTCCACCGCGCTCCTGGTCCACCTGCACGGCGCAGAGGCAGCCCATGCGGGGCGTGAAGTCGTCCCACACCTCCACCTTGTGGCCGAGGCGGGAAAGCTCGCTTGCCACCTGAGAATCGAGGCGGCCTTCCACGCCGACCAGACCGGGATGATAGGCGTGGGGCCAGAAGGAGTTGGGGAAGCTCCAGGTTGAGAACCGGGGGGCCTCCACCGCCTGCTGCACGTCCATGCCGAACTCCACCACGTTCAGGAAAAACTGGACCATGGACTGCGGCTGCACATCGCCACCGGGGGTGCCGAAGGGCATCAGCGGCTTGCCATTGCGCATCGCCAGTGCCGGGTTGGGGGTCAGCCGGGGCCGCTTGCCGGGGGCCAGGGCGCTGGGATGTTCCGGGTCCAGCCAGATTTGAGAGCCACGGGAGGACGCGATGAATCCTAGCCCAGGAATTATCGGGGAAGTGCCGAAGCTGTCGCTGGGCGTGGCCGAAAATGCGTTGCCCCAGCGGTCAACCACGCAGGCGTAGCTGGTGTCGGCGGGCAGGCCACCTGCCACCGCCTCGGGCCGGGCCGGGTGGCCGTTGCGGGCGGGCATCCCCTGGTGCGGCCACGGGTCGCCAGACAGCGGCATCTCCGGGGCAGCGTGGCGCGGGTCTATGGCGGCCCGCCGCTCGGCGGCGTAGGACTTGGACAGCAGGCCGTCCATGGGAACATCCACGAAGTCGGGGTCTCCGATGTATGCCTCGCGGTCGCTGAAGGCCAGTTTCAGGGCTTCCAGCACCGTGTGAGCGTAGGCGGCAGTGTTGTGGCCCATGCCCCGCAGGTCGAACCCCTCCAGGATTTGCAGCGCCTGGAGATTCACCGGCCCCTGGCACCACGGACCGCAGGCGTAGACCTCGATACCCTTGTAGTCAATGGACGGGGGCGTATCGACTCCAACGCTGAACTCTGCCATGTCCGCCATACTCAGGAGACCGCCCTGCTCTCGAACGAAGCTGACAACCTCCTCTGCGATTTCGCCCTTGTAGAAGAAATCGCGGGCCGCCTGCAATGCCGCTTCCCGCCCTTGTCCGGCGTGATCTCTCTCGACATCGATGAGACGGCGGAAGGTGCGGGCCAGGTCCCTCTGCACCAGGATGTCGCCCACGTCGGGACGCCGCCCGCCGGGGAAGAACACGGCGGCGGTGGACGGCCAGCGGCCATCCCCGTCGGAGTCGCCGATGAGCGAGTCGCCGGTGCGCGCCAAAGCCGATTGCAGCGTCGCCGGAATGGGGAAGCCCCCTTCCGCCAGCTCCAGGGCCGGAGTCACCACCTGCTCGAAGGTCATGGTGCCGTAGAGCCGCAGCGCGGTCAGCCATGCGTCGGCGGCGGCTGGCGTAACGGTGCGCAGCACTCCGGGCGGCAGGTCGCCTCCCTGGTGCTGTTTAAAGTATTCAATGCTGGCCTCTTGGGGCCACCGCCCCAAGCCGCTGATGGATACGGTCTCGCCCTTGGCAGCGTCGTGGATGATTATCGGGGCCACGCCGCCGAACCCGGTCCACTGGGGCAGCGTCACATTGATGGCGATGCCCGCTGCCACACCGGCATCGGTGGCGTTGCCTCCCTGCTCCAGGATGCGGAAACCTGCGGCGGTGGCCAGGTAGTGGCCGCTTGCTATCATGTGCTGTACGCCGGACACCAAGGGCCGGAGAGATCTGATTCCAAGGGCCACAATACACCCCCGTTGGCTTGATTTTGTGCTCACTGACCGACTGCGCCAGGGCTTTACGCGCTTGCGCCTTATGACTCGAAGGGTATGATAGGAGCGAGGTTGGGGGGGTGTCAACAAAGGTTGACCGCCAACGAGCCGACCGCTTTTTCACAGGGAGCTCAGCCGAATGCTAATCGAAGTCGAAGTGACCGCCGGGGAGAATAGCCCCCTTGACCTGCACCGCATGTTCGATTTGCTTGACGAGCCGCGCCCGGTGTCTCGGGTTATGGCCCCCAATCCGCTGGGAGCAGACGTATGGTGCGATGTTACTGGCTGGGGGGCTGACGGCCCCTGCCCAGCCATGGCCGCCCTCTCGGAAGACTCCGGCGAGGGCGTCGTGTTGCTGGTCTACGGCGGCGGCGAAGGGTTGCGGCTGCGTCCCGTTGGCTCGCCGGCTGAGTGGAACCTTGCCGATTCCGGGCAGTGGGGCGAGGCTTGCCTGATGCTGGGTAAGGATACGGCGACGGCGTAGGCGCGGGTTTGGAACATATTCCCACAGCGTAGGCAGGGAACGGCCCACGGCCAATCTTGCGGCGCCGTGGGCCGCGCCGGGGCATCACGGGCAGAACGGCAGGCCACCCAGATCGGTAATGCCGATCGCCAACCGGTCCTGCAAAGCCCCCGGTATGCACCCTCTCAACTCGTTGAAGCCAAGGCTCAGCTCTTCCAGGTTGGCGAGATTGCCCAACTCCGGCGGTATCTCACCGCTCAACTGGTTCGCGCCGAGTTGAAGGCGTTCCAGGTTGGCGAGATTGCCCAACTCCGGTGGTATCTCACCGCTCAACCGGTTCTCGCCGAGGTTCAATTCGATGACGCGGCCGTTGTGGCCGGTGGTGACGCCCTGCCATTCGCCAATCGGTGCATCGCTCAGCCAGTTTTCGTTAGAATACCATTCCGGGCCGCCGGCGGCGTTATACAGGGCAACCAGCGCTTCCCGGTCCGTTTCAGGCGACGTTTGCGCCAACGGCAGACTGGCTTCGGGCGTGGCTGTGGCTGTAGCCGGCGCTGGCGCTGGCGTGGCTGTGGCCCGGTCAGAGGCGGATGTGGCGGTAGCGGCCGGCGGCTCATCGGAGCCGCAGGCCAGGAACAGGGCCGGAATTATCAGAGCCAGGGCGCATAGGAACCGGAATAACTCAGGGGGCAATGAACTAGGTTCTGTTGACATTTCGCTGTTGCGGGTCATTCCGGGGAAATAGCGACGAAGAATCCTGGACTTATCACTCCGATTCAAGGCCATTAGTGCTTTCCTGCACTTGGAATGACATGAAATGGGCCTGCACATCGGTTACAAATGCAAATGTCAACAGAACCTAATATGCATTCAGTATCTCATTGAAGGCAATCTGAACAGGTGCCGTCCCTGGCCGACATTTTTATCCGCAGGCCGGTCGGCGCGCCCGGATAGCAGCAACACACCGGGAATACCCGGATTCGCCGGGCATTTCACCGACATTTTCCTCGGGCGTTGAACTTTGCCGGAACAACACGTCACGCGGGATGATTGTGGGCAGCGCAGCCGGTGGGGCGCGGCTAAAACACCGGCGCGGTCAACTCTCTTACCAGCGACTGCAGGCCGGTGTCTTCGCCGTTGCGAAAGTCCAGGGCATCGCCATTTCGCAGGCGGGTGCAGAGGCGGTCTTGCCTCTGGTAGAACAAATCGCCGAAGCCCAGGGCCATGAGCGGGGCTGCCGATGTCTGGCTTCCGGCGCGCACCAGTTCAGCGAAATAGCGGCTGGTGAGCGGATTTTCCAAGGCGGCGTCGGTGCAGAGCAGGGCCAGCCGGTCATAGTAGACGGTATGGTCCAGCGACGCCTCGCCGGAGTTGAGCGCGTCTTCGTCGTCTGGGTAGAGGGCCCAGGCAGGAATGTGGACCTCTGACAAATTTTGGCAAAGCCGCTCCGCCATCTCGGAATCCGCCATTGAGCCTATCAGCAACACCGTCGGGTAAGTTCTTCGTTCTGCCGTGAGAACGTCCTGCGCCGCAATTAACGGCTCGGCCACACCCGCGCCCTGAAGGAACAAGCGAGGAATCCGGCCGCCGGAGCGGGCTAGTGTGTCCAGCGCGATGGTGCTGGGCGCCCCGTGGAGCATGGAGTCCAATCCTATGACCGACCGAAGGTCGCAGTTGGCGAACAGCGTCCCGCCTGCCATGGCCCGGTGCAGGACGGAGCTTTCGAAATCCGACTTGACGATCTTCGCGCCCCGCAAGTCTGCGCCGGTCAGGTTGGTCATCGTCAGCGACGTGCTGGTCAAAGTTGCCCCGCGCAGGTCAGCGTAGCTCAAATTCGCCCAAGAGAAGTCGGCGGCGGTCAGGTCGGCCCCGCTGAGGTCGGCCCGTTCCAGGTCGGCGTAGGAAAACACGGCATAGGAAAGATCCGCGCCTTTCAGTACAGCGTGCCGCAGTGTCCCGCCGGATAGATTGGCGCGGGTGAGCGAGCAGCCAATCAACTGTGTTCCCATCAGGATGGCGCGGGGCAGACTGGCCCGAAAAAGGTGCGCCCCGTTCAGATTGGCCCGCGACAGGTCGGCCATGCGAAAGTCGCAGCCAGTCAAGTCGGCGTCGCTGAGGTTGTCGTGCCGCAGGTCCGCGCCTGGCAGCTTGATTCCACTGAGAAAAGAACCCGACAAGTCCATGGTGGGGCGTCCGTAGACAAACTCGGGGGTAAAAGTCTCGCTGGCGGCCCGATCTTCGAGTCTGTATCCCAAGTCAAATCGGGGCAGCCGGGTATTGATGCTGCGAAAAGTCAGTTCCCGCCAGCGGGCGATGGCGTTGGCACCGGCGCGAGCCAATCCAACGTGGTCTGGGTCGGCCAACTGCTACACCTCTGGGCACTAATTTGACGTAGAGCAGGCCGAGGACAAAGCAGGCGGCGCAGAGAATTCGGGATACACCTCAGTCTCTGCGTACTCTGCGGGCTCCTCTGCGTCCTCTGCGTTGTGAGAATTGAAGATTACTTCCTCCCGGCGAAGGAAGGCAGAACTTCACGGGAGAAGATTTCCAACTGGTTGCTCAACTCGCTCCAAGGCATCCCCTCCGGCCACTGCAGAACGATGTCCTCGAGGCCGGGGTACTTTTCCTCCAACTCCCGAAGGGTTTCTATAAACACTTCGGGCGGGCCGCAGATCCAGGCCTTCTGTTGCACCCCGTCCTCCACCATCGGCGTCCGGGCCGGGGCTCCGGGGGAACCCCACATACGTCCCTCCTCGTCCACGTAGCGCACCAGGCCGAAGGGAGCGAACCACTTGTAGCGCTCATCGTGGAAGGGCCGGACACGCTCGACGGCTTCCTCAACGGTGTCGGCGATGTAGAAGCCAAAGCCCAAGGCCATATCCTGCCCCAGCTTGAGCTCGCGTCCAGCCTCTCCGGCTGCCTGCTGATAGGCGCCGAAGAACTGCTCCACGATTTTTTCGCCGGTCAGGGCGGTCATGCCTTTGATGCCCATTCTGGCTATGAAGTCTATGGTTCGGCCGCTGGTAACCGGCTGCCAGACTTCCACCGGGAGGTTCAGGGGGCGGGGCACCAAGGTGATGTCCTTCAACTGGTAGCCGCGATAGGGCACGTCGGGCGGGATCTGGTAGTGCTTCCCGTGGTGGCTGAAGGATTCCTCGTTGAACGCCTTGAGGATGATGTCCACCTGCTCCTCGAACAACTCGCGGTTGGCCGCTTGGTCCAGCAGGGGCGCGCCGAAGGTTTCCACTTCGCGGGTCTGGTAGCCGCGCCCGATGCCGAAGACCAGCCGCCCACCGGTCAGCACGTCGCCCATGGCGAAGTCCTCGGCCAGCCGCAGCGGGTGCCACATCGGAACAATGTTGAACGCCGCGCCGAACTTCAAGTTCTTGGTGTGGGCGGCCAAGTGGACTCCCAGCAAGGTCAGGTTGGGGATGCACTCGTATCCCTCCCGCTGGAAGTGATGCTCGGCGGCCCAGAGGCAATAGTAGCCTGATTCATCCATCTGCTTGGCCAGAGCCATGGCGTGGTCGAGGGACTGCACTAACTGTTCGTTGGAATACCGGCGTCCGTCCGGGTTGCGCCCGTTGGCACCGACATCGTCGAGGTCAATCTGACCGACATACAAAACCGAGAAACGCTTGATCATCTGCCTGTCTCGAACAATTTGGGATATAAGGGTTTTGACGCTCGAATTCCCACCAACCCGCACGAATTATAGCACGGACTGCCGGATGCAAATGAAATGGGACGAGGATGAGGAGGCACTGCCGAAGATACCGCCGGAGTTGGGCAACCTCCCTTGCCTGAAATATCTGGAGCTTGAACCCAACGAAAATCTCCGGTGCTTCCGAAGTAGTTTTCGAGGCCATCGGAGCCTTTCAGACTTTATGATTGGCCGTCTACAGTATTACTCGCCGTAGCAAGAGGCAGGGCCAAAGTACCCATCCTGAATACGCCGAAAAGTCTTGGCGCCTGCGTCCTACACCGCCACGCCCCGCGCGCGCAGCTCCGAGATCTGGGCGGGGGGGTAGCCGAGGGCGGCGAGGACCTCGGCGGTGTGCTGGCCCGTAACGCTGCCTGGGTGCCGCACTTCGCCGGGCGTCTCCGACAGGTGGAATGGGATACCGGGCTGCTTCACCCTTCCGCCGTCCACGCCTGGGGCTTCCAGCTCGGCGACCATGCCGCGGGCGAGGGCCTGGGGGTCTGCGAGGGCCTCGTCGAGATCGTAGACCTTGCCTACGGAGATGTTGGCGTCCTTGAGGGTCTCGAACCACTCGTCGCGGGTCTTGGTGAGGAAGGTTGCTTCGAGGGTGCGGGCGATTTCCGCCCGCTTGTCGTCCCCGGCGCTCTGGTGGGGGATGAGGTCTTCGCGTCCGATGGCGCGGCACAGATTTGCCCAGAACCAGGGCTCTATCGCGGCGATGGAGAAGTACTTGCCGTCGGCGGTACCGTAGACGTTATAGAAAGGCGAGCCGCCGTTGAGACGGTTGGCGCCGCGGGTCGCCTTGAAGCCTTGGGAGAAAGCGTCGGCGATCATGCCGCAGAGCATATACAAGACGCCCTCAGTCATGGCGATGTCCACATACTGGCCCCGGCCGGTCCTCTCGCGGGCCATCAGGGCGGCGAGGATGCCCACCGCGCCGCATAGCCCGCCGCCGGCGTAGTCGGCGATGAGGTTGAGGGGGATGGCGGGCTTGCCGCCGGGCGTATCGCCGATGAGTCCCAGCGCTCCAGCGAATGAAATGTAGTTTATGTCGTGTCCGGCCATCTGAGAGTATGGGCCGGTCTGCCCATAGCCGGAAACCGAGCAGTAGACGGCGCGGGGGTTGATGTCCTTCACCTGCTCGTAGCCGACTCCCAGGCGGTCAACGACACCGGGCCGGAAACCCTCCACCACCACGTCGGTTTCGGCGGCAAGCTGGCGGAAGATGTCGAGGGCCTCCGTCTCCTTGAGGTTCAGGGCGATGCTGCGCTTGTTGCGCTGGAGGGCGTTGAAGGAGGCGTGGCGTCGCTCGTCCTCCGGGGTCTCAATGCCCGCCACGACGCGCTCGTAGGCCGCGCGGGTCTCGTCCATAGGCCGCTCCACCATCAGCACGTCGGCCCCTAGGTCAGCCAAAATCATCGTGGCAAACATTCCCGGGGCGTTGCGACAGAAATCCAGCACTTTGATTCCTTCCAGGGCCAGCATTGGGTTTCCTCCTACATTCAGGTGGGCGACGCGGGTGATTATAGACAGAATTCAATTGAAACCTAACCCTATTCCCCAGGGAAGTCGAATCTTGGGGCAACTTCGTGCAAGACAGGTAAGGCCGCACTATAATCCCGGCAGACGATTTCACCGGCAAAGGAGATAGTGATGGATCTTGGGCTGCAAGGCAGAGTAGCGATGATTACCGGGGGCAGCCACGGCCTGGGCAAGCAGGCGTCAGGGGCACTGGGACGCGAGGGATGCAAGGTCGCCATCTGCGCCCGGGGGCCGGAGCAGTTGGAAGAGACCCGCGCCGAGTTGGCCGAGGCGGGAATTGAGGTCATCGCGGTTCAGGCGGATGTGACCAATAACGATGATTTGGCGCGGTTCCACAACGAAACTGTGTCCGCCCTCGGAGAGGTGGACATTCTAGTGAACAACGTAGGAGGCCGCCGGGGCACCCTGGACTTCGTCGAAACCGGCATGGAACGGTTCCGCGAGGGCCTGGAGGTCAACCTGTTCAGCGCCGTAGAACTGGTGGCCCTGGTGCTGCCCCACATGAGGGAGCAGAGGTGGGGCCGCATCATCAGCATCTCGTCCATCTACGGGCGGGAATATGGCGGCTCGGTGGACTACATGACGGGCAAGGCGGCACTTATCGCCTTCTCAAAGCACCTGGCGCTGAACCTGGCCCCCGAGAACGTGCTGGTCAACTGTGTGGCTCCCGGCTCCATCGACTTTCCCGGCAGCACCTGGGACCGTTTCCAGCAGAACAACCCGCCGGAGGTCGTTGACGAATTCATCGCCCGCAACCTGCCCGCCGGCAAGTTCGGCTGGCCCGAACCCATCGGCGAGACGGTGGCCTTCCTGGCCTCCGACCGCGCCGACCTGATAACCGGCACCTGCCTCAACGTAGACGGCGGCCAGTCCCGCTCGCTGTTTTAGCAGGCCACTCCACTGTTCCCTTTCCCTCCGGGAGAGGATTAGGGTGAGGGCGTCCCTTCCGGGAGCGATGCGTTCAAGAGGAGTAACGCCCTTCACTCATTGAGAGGGAGAAGCACCGCTAGAAAGACCCCACGAACTCCCGCCACGCCTGAACGCAGCGCTCCGGCGCGGAGTGCTGGACGTACCCGCTGGTGCCCGGAATCACCCGCAGGCGGCCGTTGGGCAACAGGGCCGCCATTCCAGTGGTGCGGTCGGGGTTGTCGCGGGAATTCTGCTCCGAGGCCAGCACCAGCGCGGGCGTCTGGATCCTGGGCAGCACGTCGGTCAGGTCCCGATGGGCCAGGTAGGCCAGGGTTTCCATCACCACCCGCGCTTCGGTTTGCGCCATCTGGTTGATGTACCATTCCTGGTGCGCCGCGTGGGAATCTCCCGATTCCAGTCGTCGCTCCGAGGTGCGCCTCACCCAAGCCTCCACCCCTTCGTCCCGCACCAGGTTGTAGGAGTCGAGATAGGTCGGGTTGCCGACGAACTTGTAGGGCGAGGTGCAGGTGGTTACCGACAGCAGCCGCTCCGGGTAATCCGAGGCGAATTGCAGCGATATGGTGCCTCCGACGGTCTCACCGATGAGGTGCACCCGCTCCAGGTCCAGGTGGTCCAGCAGCCCCTGCAGGTCGGCGGCGAAGTTGCTAAGCGACCAGTCGTAGCCTTCGGGAGGCACGGTGGAACGCCCGAAGCCCCGTGCTTCCAGGCGCACCACGCGATACTGCCGGGCCAGCAGCGGCACCCAGGCGTACCACAGACGCGCATTCTTGGAGTTGCCGTGGTGCAGCACCACCGTTTCCGCGCGGCGCCACGGATCGGTGAAGTCGTCGTCCTCGTAGTACATTTCCAGCGTGTCGTCTATGTGGGCGAAGGGCATGGCGGGTCTCCTGTAAGCGATGGTTCCGTAGTGTTTAAGGCAATCCGCTAGTCTACGATTGGAATGGCTACCGAGACGCGCTGCTTGTCGCCGTGGACGGCGGTGGTATGCCCGCGCCCGGTCAGGTCATCGGCCAGCAGCACGTCCCCGGGGTTGAAGATGCGCTTGGTGCCGTCGCCAAGCCCGATTTCCGCCTGCCCCTCCAGCGTGATTACATACTGCCTCCGCGGGGCCGGATGCCAGTCGACGAAGTTGCCCGGCTGGGTGCGGCTGAAGCTAATGCTGCCCGCATTCTGCGCTGCCGTCCGCTCGGCGTTGGCCACCGCCTCGAAGGGCAAGTCCAGCTCCTCAAAATGGGATTCTCCGTCGTCGCCGGTGTAAATCCTGACTACCTGCATAATACCTCCGTCCGGTCTGGATTGTGTCTGAGCCTGGCCGGACGCCGGAATCATAAGTCCGCGCCCGGCCAGCGTCAATTTTGCCTAAACTGCGTAATTTCTACGCCCGTCGGACAAATTTCGGCAAGGCAACAGCCCACACACTTC
The DNA here is from genome assembly GCA_965226875.1 of Dehalococcoidia bacterium. GTDB lineage: Bacteria > Chloroflexota > Dehalococcoidia > Lucifugimonadales > UBA3495 > VXOI01. The sequence continues at coordinate 2,086,926 of OZ245439.1, forward strand.
GGCTCACGCTTGACGCAAGTGACTTTAGTGTGGTGGTCCAGCAGGGCGTGAAACTCGTTGAACAGGGGAGTCTCTGCGGGCAAGTTCCCATGGAACAGGGCCTGGTAACTGCCGTACCCCGGATTCCGTCCCGGCGGCGCAAGCCCCATGCGGTCCACGATGCGGCGGGTATAGCTGTCGATGACGAAGGACGGCTTCTCGGCGGCGTAGACGATTACGTCGTCTGCCGTCTCTTCGCCGATGCCGTGGATGGAAAGCAGCTCGGTTCGCAGCGCCTGCACGCCCTGCTCGAACATTCCATCCAACTCGCCGCCATATACCTCAAGTACGTGGTTGGCGAAGGCTTGCAGCTTGCGGGCCTTGGCGTTGTAGTAGCCTGATGAGCGTATTATGGACGCCAGTTCCGGCTCCGTCAGTGCAGCAACCGCCTCGAATGACCAGCACCCGGCACCTCGCATGGAGGCCAACGCCTTCTCTACGTTACTCCAAGCGGTTGACTGGGTGAGGATGGCCCCCGCGATGACCTCGAACCGGCTGTTTCCCGGCCACCAGCCCTGCGGCCCGTAGGCGGCGTAGAGGCGCCGGTACACTTCCATCAGGAGACCCGACACAGGGGCAGCGGGCGGGTGGGTCAAGGCGCTGGCTCCTGTATACTGCCCATGGAGCCAAACGGGATGATTGGCAGTCGCCGGTTGAGCCGAACCTCCTCCCGGGACACCAGGCAGTTATAGGCGTAGGCCTCCACCCCGCAGGCGACGGCGCGGCGGAGGGACTCCGCCAGCGCCGGATCCGCTGGCTCGTTGGCGGCGAAGGCGTCGGCGTCGGGGCGCTGCACCACGAATGCCACGGCGGCTCTGTGCCCGGCTTCGACGGCTTGGATCAGGGTATTGAGGTGCTTGGCGCCGCGAAGGGTGGGAGAGTCGGGAAACAGCCCCACGCCCTGTTCCACCAGCGTTACGGACTTAACTTCCACGTATCTCCTTCCGCGCCCATCCTCCAGCATCAGGTCGAACCGGCTGTCGCCGAAGGTGGATTCGCGGACGATGGCCGACGGCTTCTCGATTCCTTCCAATAGCCCCTCCACAACAGCCTCGGCCACCAGCGCGTTGGGGAGCCGGGCGTCGGCCGAAACCAGAACACCATCGGTCTCCACCAGCGCCAGGTCGTAGGCCGTCTTGCGTCCCTCACGCTGGGCGGGTTTGAGCCACACCAATGCACCGGACAGGAAGAGCTCGCGCAGCCGCCCGGAATTGGCGACGTGAACGTCCGTCTCGCGACCGTCAATTTCCACTACGGTCAAAAAGCGATTGACCCTTCGCAGGAACCTGGCCTCGACCAGGTCGTCGCCCAAATACACCGACACTCCATCTTGGCGCGCTTGCTTCCGCCACCGGTAATGGTAACAATGGAGCCATAGCAGGGCAAATGGAATGGAATTGGCGAATCAATGAGCATCTTTGTGGAAAAAGTCCAGAGGGCCTGCCATAGCTCCCGGAGCCTGGTCTGCGTCGGGCTGGACCCCGACCCGGCGCTGATGCCAGTCTCCGACGTGTACGAATTCAACCGGGCCATCGTTGACGCTACCGCCGGCGTCGCCTGCGCCTATAAACCGAATCTCGCCTTTTACGAAGCGCTGGGGATGAATGGCCTGGCCGCGTTGGAGCGGACTGTTACCCATATCCGAAGCGCGGCGCCCGATGCGCTGATAGTCGGGGACGCCAAGCGGGGCGATATCGGCCCCTCAGCCAGAGCATACGCCAGAGCGATGTTCGAGGTCTGGGGCTTCGACGCCGTTACGGTCAACGCTTGGGGAGGGAGCGATTCAGCGGAGCCGTTCCTTGAGGACGAATCGCGGGGCGTATTCGTATGGTGTCGCGGCTCGAACCCCGGTTCGGCTGACTTCCAGGATTTGGGCACCGCTGACGGCAGGACAACAACGCCGGTGTACGAGCGAATGGCACTGGCCTGCCGGGGCTGGAACACGCGAGGCAACGTCGGCCTGGTTGTGGGGGCCACCGTGCCGGAGCAGTTAGCGACGGTCCGCAGGCTGTGCCCGGGGATGCCGCTGCTGGTTCCGGGCGTGGGCGCGCAGGGTGGCGATCTGGAAGCTGCGGTGCGCGCCGGGGTTGACGCCGACGGGCGGCTGGCGCTTATCAACTCCTCTCGAGGCATAATTTACGCCTCAAGAGGAACCGATTTTGCGGCAGCGGCGGGACAAGCTTCCCGGACCCTGCGAGACGCCATCAACGCAGTGCTCAAGAAGGACGGACAGGATTGGCCTTCGAGCTGAGAATCGGAGACGCGGTGAGGCTGAAGAAGCCTCACCCATGCGGTGAGTTCCTCTGGACTGTTACGCGGCTCGGCGCCGACATCGGCCTCGTCTGCCGGAAGTGCGGGCGCTACGTCATGATTCCCCGTTCCCAACTGGCGAGGCGCATACGCGAGGTCGTCCCGGAAGCCGACGTTTAGGCATCGTCTATGATGGGCAGAGTGGCACGGCTGACAATGGTTGGCGGCTGCTCCCACAGCTCCGCATGGTAGCCGCTCATGTGCTTGGCCATCAGTTGAGTGAAGTTGCGCACTCCCTGTCCGACGAATTTTCCCTTGAGGGTGCAGATGCCGATGATGGAACCGGGGAACAGGTGATCCAGGGACACCACCCCCACATGGTCGAGGTCTTCGGGACGCATGGCAAAGTCTACGGCCACTGCCAAGCCCATCCCTATCTCCACGTATCGCTTGATGGACTCGATGTTGTCCAGTGACAGCACCACGTCCCCGGACAGACCTCGCGCCTTGAACGCCTGGTCCACCTTCTGCCGCAACAAACTCTCCTGCCCCGGCAGAATCAGGGGCGAGGAAACCACGTCCTCCAACGTGACATTGCTGCGGCCGATCAGCGGGTGGCCCAGCGGGGTCATCAGGACGGCGTTGTATTCAAACAGCTCTAGGAATTCCAGCGAAAGGTCGTCAGCCGGCGGAGGCGAGCAGAAGGCCATGTCTAATTCGCCGGAGCGCACCAACTGAATCAGGGGGTCATAGGCCCGGGCCAGCAGGCGGATACGGATGTCGGGATACTCATCCCGAAAGGCCTGAATACCTTTGGGCAAGTGGTGGGCAATCAGGTCAGGGTAGGCCCCGACGATAAACGAACCGCGCCTGTCGGCATAGTCCATCTGCCGCTTCAATACTTCGATAGAGGTCACCACGGGGGTGACCAGTTCCAGCAGGGTGATACCTTCAGAAGTCAGTTGGATGGGGCGCTTGATTCGGTCAAAGAGGGTGATACCGAATTCGCTCTCCAGCTTGCGCAAGTGAGTGGTTACGGTAGGCTGGCCCAATTCCAGCGTCCGGGCCGCCTTGGAAACGCTGCGCAAGCGCGCCACATGATAAAAGCTGATAAGTTCTCGCAATTCCATGTATTTGCTCCCGGTAACGCCCGTGTATCTCCCGATACAATATATCACATAGTATCCCTTGACAAAATATGATGCTAAAATCAAGAATGGTGCAGGCTCCCCGGCAGCGGGTGGTACTTCCCGTTGACGCGGCGGCGACGAGACTATTCTCCTTGCCAGGGCGGGCAGCGCCTACAGGTTGACTGTATGCCTTTTGTAATAACTGAGCCCTGCATTGGCGTGAAAGACGCGACCTGCATCGAGGTTTGCCCCGTTGATTGCATCAACACCACCGACGATGAGGAGCAGTACTTCATCGACCCCGTCACCTGCATCGACTGCGCCTACTGCGAGTCGGTCTGCCCGGTGAACGCCATTTTCGATGAGTTCAGGGTTCCCTCCAACCAGCGTCAGTTCATCGCCAAAAACCGCGACTTCTACAAGAAATAACAGCGTGTGCCCATCTATTCCGTTCAGGCGCCCGTGGTTTTCCTCACATTGCCGCCATCCGGGCAAGCTTGGGCCTTTAAAACGCGAATAGGCCGGAATTCGGAGCATCGGCCCGTGCCAATTGTATGATGCCCTTCTCCGGGTTGCCTCCAGGCCGCTTCCTTGCCGGGACACTCCCCGGAATCTCTTGGACTGCATTCCGCCCGTGAACAGACCCCGCTTACCGACCCCGTGTACAGACTTGGAGGTGCCCAGCCATGACCCTGTTCCTGCGTGATAAAGACGTGGCCCAGTGCGTGACCATGGACGCGATGCTGGCGAGCATTGAGAATATGCAGATGCGTTACGGTCAGGGGGAGGCCTACAACTTAGGCCGGCGCAAAATTATCGCCGACAGTGGGATGCTCTCGGTCATGGGCGGCGGCCTCTTCTACGAGGGCGTGCTGGGCGTCAAGACCTACACAGTGGTGCGCGGCTCCTATTCCTTCCAGGTCAGCCTGTACGACGCTGCTACCGGCAAGCTGCTCTGCTACACGCAGGCCAACCGGCTGGGCCAACTGAGAACCGGCGCAACCACCGGCGTCGCCGTGAAGCATCTCTCCAATGGTGGAGCCCTCAAGGTAGGCATCATCGGCACCGGCGGGCAGGCCCCCACCCAGCTCCAGGCGGTTGCCAGCGTCCGCGACCTGTCCGAAGTTAAAGCCTTCAGCCGCAACCCCGAGCGCCGAACCGAGTTCGCCGCCCGCATGGCCGACACCATGGGAGTGCCGGTCAAGCCGACTGACTCCAACGAGGAGGCAGTGAGAGACTGCGACATCGTGATCGGTATCGCGGCCACCATGGAGCCAGTGATACAGGGCGACTGGCTGAAGCCGGGCGTCACCATTATCGGCGCAGGGCCGACCACCTGGCGCGCCAGCGAGGTGGACGAGAATACCCTGGCCCGCGCCGACAAGCTGTTCGTCGATTCGTTGGACCAGGCGCCGATTGAGGCGGGCGACATAGCCGCCGCAGTGGACAAGGGGCTGCTGAACTGGAGCCAGCTTTCGGAACTGCGCCACGCCGTCTGCGGAGCCATATCCGGCCGGGACAATGACTCGCAGATAGTGTACGCCAAGCTGATGGGAACGGGTGTAGCTGACGTGGCCGCGGCCAAGCTGGCCTACGACACCGCCCGCGAGCAGGGTCTGGGGACGGAGATGGACTGGTAGGAGGTACCCCGGGAGGCTTGGCCCACCTTAGCCAAGGGTTTCAGCGAGTCAAGAGTTTCGCTGGTTAAAGTAGTTCGCGAAATTGTTCGACAGTAAATCCTGCTTGCGGCACGATGCCGCCCATGGTGTAAGCGTTATTCGGATTGTGTCGGGGTATCGAGACTTGGCGGACGCCGTCGCTCATTGATATATGGATATATGCTTGCCTTGGTGTTCGACTCGGAATTTAGCGTTTTCGAGAGCTCGGACGGCGCGCAGGTGATTGACGTCAAGGACGCGGGGCGAAGCTAGATTACCGCCTCAACTTCTTCGGGTTCCGCCGCTTCCACACCTGTAAGGTCCACTTCGACATCACTGAAGGTCACTCTAGGGTCGCTGTCTTCTTCACGGTCTTTCGCCATATTCCGTTTGAACACAATCCAAGACACTTCCAGATACTCGCGGATGGCGGACTGTATGTTTTCCAGCGCCTCTTCCTCAGTATTCCCCTGAGAAACACAACCTTGAAGTCCTGGACAAAACACACGAACCCCTCTTCGGTTCCGTACAGGACCACCTTGTATTTGATGGCGTCCCCCCGCAGACTGACCTCCAGCCCAGACTAACCCTTGCCCAGGTAGTCGCGGGTGGTGCCGATGGCGTAGGCGGAGTGGCCGGTCAGCATGCTCTCCACCGCCGCGCGGGCTGTGTCCAGGGAGGTGAAGCACGGGATTTGCCGCTCCACGGCGGCGCGGCGAATGTGGAAGCCGTCGCGCAGCACCTCGCTGACTCCGGATATGGTGTTGATGACCGCCTCGACACTGCCGTCGTTGATTACGTCGATCACGTTGGGGTGGCCCTCGCGGAGCTTTTTGGTAGTCATGGTCACCGGCAGGCCCATGGCGGCAATCATGGCGGCTGTACCTTCGGTGGCGTATAGCCGGCAGCCAGCCCGGTTCAGCCCCTGAATCAGGGACACAGCCTCGGCCTTATGCTGGTCGGCGATGCTTAGCAGAACACCAATGCCCTCGCGGAGATTGAGCCGTGCTGCAAGCAGCGCCTTGGTCAGGGCCGCCGCAAAGTTGCTGTCTATGCCCATCACCTCGCCGGTGGACTTCATTTCCGGCCCCAGGTGCCAGTCTACGCCCACCAGCTTGGCCATGGAAAAGACCGGGGCTTTCACCCCCACCAGTCCCTGACGGGGCCAGAGCCCGGTGGGGTATCCTTCCTCTGCGAGGGTATAACCCAGCATCACCCGCGTCGCCAGTCTCGCTACTGGCAACCCGGTTACCTTGGAGATGAACGGGATGGTGCGGCTGCCCCGGGGGTTGACCTCCAGGACGTAGACCGTCGTGGCCTCAGCATCGGCATGGGGGGTATTCGGGCTGCGGTAGGCTAAGCCGCCGTGAATTACGAACTGGACGTTCATCAGTCCGCGCACGCCCAAAGCCAGCCCGATGCGGATGGTATAGTCGACGATGGTATCCACTTCCGACTCGGTTAGATTCAGGCCGGGGTATATGGCCATGGAGTCTCCGCTGTGAACACCGGCCCGCTCAACGTGCTCCATTACCCCCGGAATCAGCACTCCCTCTCCATCGCAGATGGCGTCAACCTCACACTCCTTCCCCTCCATGTAGCGGTCGATGAGCACTGGCTTGTCGGGGGACATTTCGGTTGCGGCGGTGAGGTAATGGATGAGCTCGGTGGCGTTCTGGACGATTTCCATGGCACGCCCGCCCAGGACGTAGCTGGGGCGCACAATCGCGGGGTAGCCGATGGTCTGGGCCACTTGCAGGGCCTCGCTTACCGTCGTAACCGCCCCGCCAGGCGGCTGCGGTATACCCAGCCGCGAAAGAAAGTCCTCGAATTTTTGCCGGTCGGATGCTATGTCAATGGCCTCGGCGCTGGATCCGAGAATGGGCAATCCGGCGAGGGAGAGGGCCTGGGAAAGGTCAATGGCAGTCTGCCCGCCGAACTGCACCAGGGAGGCTGGAGGCGGAATGTCGCCGTTTTCGCCGTCCCCCGTCTCGTTTTCTATGATGTCGCGCACCGATTCTTCGTCCAGCGGCTCGAAGTAAAGGCGGTCGCTAGAATCAAAGTCGGTGGAAACCGTTTCCGGGTTGGAGTTGACCATGATGCTGCGGACGCCAGCCTCCGACAGGGCAATGGCCGCATGGACGCTGCAATAGTCGAACTCAATGCCCTGCCCAATACGGATTGGGCCGCTTCCTATGACCAGCGCCTTCTTGCCTTCCAGAGGCGGGGCCTCATTTTCCTCATCGTAGGTGCTGTAGTAATAGGGTGTTACTGCGTCGAATTCGGCAGCGCAGGTGTCCACTGTCTTGTACACCGGGCGCAGGCCCCACTGTTGGCGCAGGTTGCGTGCCTGCTCGGGAAGCATATCCGCCAGCGTCCCGATCTGGGCGTCAGAAAAACCAAGGCGCTTGGACTCGTAGAGCAGCCTGGGGGTCAGTTCCTCAGACAGCAGGCGCCGCTCCATCTTGACGATGCGCTCCAAGGCGATGAGGAACCACGGATCGAACAGTGTGCGCTCCACCAACTGGTCTATGGTAAAACCCCGGCGCAGGGCAGCCATGATGGCCCACAAACGCTGGTCGTTGGGACCCAGGGGCAGTTCCCCTCCTACATCCACCCCTTCTAGGGGGGCTGTAGAGGGAGGGGCGGAGCGCCATGCCGGATCCTCCCACAGCAGGGACCGGCCGCTCAGTTCCAGCGAGCGCGCTCCCTTCTGCATGGCGGCCTCAAAGGAGCGGTCTATCACCATTACTTCGCCGGTGGCCTTCATCTGAGTGGTGATGCGGCGGTCGCCATGCGGGAATTTATCGAAAGGCCACCTGGGAATTTTCACTACGCAGTAGTCCAGGGCCGGCTCGAAGGCAGCCTTGGTGCGCCCGGTGACCGCGTTGTCGATTTCGTCGAGACGGCGCCCCACGGCAATCTTGGCGGCGACACGGGCAATGGGGTATCCGGTGGCCTTGCTGGCCAGGGCTGAACTGCGGCTCACCCTAGGGTTGACCTCGATAACGTAGTAGGGGGAATCCTGCCGCCAATCCAGGCCGATTACTTTGGCCACGCTGGGATGGGGCTGGAGGGCAAACTGTACGTTGCAGCCTCCCTCGATTCCCAGCCCGCGAATAATCTTCAGGGAGGCGGTGCGGAGCATCTGGTACTCTTTGTCGGTCAACGTCTGGCTGGGCGCCACCACGATGCTGTCGCCGGTGTGGACTCCCATGGGGTCCAGGTTTTCCATGTTGCAGACGGTGATGCAATTGTCGGCCCCGTCGCGCACCACCTCGTATTCTATCTCCTTCCAGCCCACCAAGGACCGCTCCAGCAGAATTTGAGAGATGGGGCTGGCCGACAGGCCCGACTGGGTGATGGCCTCGAATTCTTCCTCGGTGTTGGCGATGCCGCCCCCGCTGCCGCCCAGGGTGTAGGCCGGTCGGATGACTAGAGGCAGCCCCATGAGGGAGGCGACCTCGCGGGCCTCCTCCATGGAATTGACAGTGACGTTCTCCGGTTCCGGCTCGCCAATTTCGTGGAGGAAGTTGCGGAAAAATTCCCGGTCCTCGGAGCGGCGGATGGTTTCCAGTGACGTACCCAGCAGGCGAACGTTATGACGCTCCAGCACACCGGCATCGGCCAAGTCGACTGCCAGATTCAGCCCCGTCTGACCGCCCAGCGTGGGCAGGAGCCCATCGGGCCGCTCCCGCTGGATTATTCTCTCAAGGACCTCCACGGTGAGCGGCTCTATATACACATGGTCCGCGATGCCCTGATCAGTCATGATGGTGGCCGGGTTGGAGTTCACCAGGACAGTTTCGACGCCCTCCTCGCGGAGGGCCTTGCAGGCCTGGGTGCCCGCGTAGTCGAATTCCGCCGCCTGTCCGATTACGATGGGGCCGGAGCCAATGACCAGAACTTTCTTCGGCTTTTCCGTGGTGTTGCCTCCCGAATGTCGGCGCTGCTCCGCTGACCGGCGGGAATGGTTGCGCCGAATTTTGTATCCACATTTCAAGCCCGGTTCTTTGTGAACCGGGCTTGTTCCCTTTTCTCCGTTTTACAGGCCTACCCGCTAGATTTTGGGCAGAATACCGGGCAGCTCTATGAGTTTCCGGTTGTAGAGTGAGTTCAGCAGTTGAAACACGAAGGCTCCGAACAGCTTTCCGTCCCAGTCGGCGGCATCCTCGCCGGGCACCGCCTGCTCGAATCTTGGCGGAATGCTGATGCTTATGTTGCCGTCATTGGTTACTTCGACTTCCATGCGGCCCAGGGAAGTCAAAGGCTGCTGCCTCGGATTGCTCAGGGGAAAGGCGCTGACCACGAAAATCCATTGCCGCCCGATTTCCCCCCTCCCGGGCCTTACTGTGAAACCGAATTCGCCGCACGTGTAGCGGGGAACCTCTTGATCCAGTATCGAGGTCATCTCCGCAAAGTCCACGTCCACCACCACATCCACCCCCCCTTCCAGCAAAACCATGGAAAAAGAAGACATAAGAATAATTCCTCCGGAAGGTTGCTGTCTGCGTTGCTTAGGGGGAAGCATCCGAGCCCGGTCCGGACTCAGAGGCTCTGACTGCCGGATGCGCGTTATCCACACCTCCTTGTGTTGTCGTTGTTTCTTTTGTCGGGTTATCCGTTGAAGTCATCCATCAATTTCAGGAACTGGTCAAAGAGATACTCGCTGTCTCGCGGCCCCGGCGAGGCCTCCGAGTGGTACTGAATCGTGAACAGAGGCAATTCGCGGTGAGTCAGTCCTTCCACTGTGTCGTCGTTGAGATTGATGTGGGAGACCTCCAGTCCGGGCGGCAAGGAATCAGCGCGCACTGCGTAGCCGTGGTTCTGTGCCGTGATGTAGACCCTGCCGTCGGACAGGTCGCGCACCGGGTGGTTGCCGCCGCGATGTCCGAACTTCAGCTTGAAAGTATCCGCACCGAGCGCCCGAGCAACGACCTGATGACCTAGGCAGATACCCATGACCGGAACTCTGCCGAGAATCTGCCGGGCATTATCCACCACGTAGTCGAGCAACTGCGGGTCGCCGGGACCTGGCGAGAGGAGCACCCCCGACGGTTTCAGAGAAAGCAGGTCTTCCGCCGGTATGTCGGCTGGCACCACCTGCACCTGGCAGCCGCGCCGGGTTAGTTCACGAAGGATATTGTACTTAAGGCCGCAGTCCGTTACCAGCACCCGGTAGGGCCTTTCCGAACCGTTTTGGCGCCTCTCGCCCCAGCTGTATGCTGTGGCGGTGCTGACGCTGCGAACGTGGTCGAGCTCGCCGTAGTCGGGGGCCGCCTTCAGACTGGCTTGGGCCGTGCCGGGATCTGCGGCTATGGCGCCCATCATCACCCCGCTGGAGCGCAGCCGCCTGGTGATGGCGCGGGTGTCCACGCCACTGATGCCGGGAATGCCCTGGCTGTGCAGGAATTCATGGATGGTGCGGTCGCTGGCGCCGTGGCTGGGCGAGTCACAATGCTCACGCACAATCAGGCCGCTTACCTGGATCCGCCGGGACTCGAAGTCCCGCTCGTTGATGCCATAGTTGCCCACCAGCGGATAGGTGAGCGTGACTAACTGCCCGGCGTAGGATGGGTCGGTTAACACTTCCTGATAGCCAGTCATGGTGGTGTTGAACACCACTTCGCCCACGGCGTCGTATATCGCTCCGAAGCCTTGGCCATGGTGAACCGAGCCGTCCTCCAAGACGAGATAAGCGGAGGGCAATTTACTTCACCTCCGGCGCGTCATCCCGCCAGATATACGGGCGCGGGCCTGAATCATGCTGATACATCGGCTTCCTGAAAACGCAAGTCTTTTGAATGGTAGATAACTTTGCCGCCGGAGACGGCAGCCAGGACGCAGCCCCGCAGCCGAGTTCCGTCGAGGGGAGTATTCTTGCCTTTTGAGGCAAATTTCCCAACGTCAACGGTCCATTCTAGTTCGGGATCGAACAGAACGAGGTCGGCAGGCGTACCAGGGGCCAGCGAGGCCAGGGGCGCGTATTCCGACCCCAGCACTCGGGCGGGCCCGACGGTCAGGCGCTCCACCAGCGTCGACAGTGAAATCCGGCCGTCGTGAACCGGCTGCAATGCCGAACCCAGGGCGGTTTCCAGAACGCTGATGCCAAAGGCGGCGTCCTGATAGGTCACCTGCTTGCTGGCCACGTCGTGGGGAGCGTGGTCGGTGGCGATGCAGTCGATTGTCCCGTCGGCCAGTGCCTCCACCAGCGCGTCGGTGTCGGCCCGGCTGCGCAAGGGCGGGTATACTTTGGTGGCTGTGTCGTAGGCCCACTCACTGCGCCCTGCCCCGTTCCCCTTTGCCCCCAAGGCCCACTGGTCGGTGATGGTAAGGTGATGCGGGCAGACTTCCGCGGTTACGTTCAACCCAAGATCCTTGGCGCGGCGCACCAGGGGAACGCTGCCTGCGGTGCTGAGGTGGGCGATGTGGAGCCGTCCGCCGGTGGCCTGGGCCAGGGCGATGTCGCGGGCGATCATGGCGTCTTCGGCGGCTGGGGGTATGCCGGCCAGCCCCAGTCGTGTCGCCACCGCGCCCTCTGCCATCACGCCCTCGCCGCAGAGGTGAAGGTCTTGACAGTGGTTGCTGACGGGCCGGCCCAGGTCGGCGCTGTAGGTGAGCGCCATTCGCATCAGATTGGCGTCCTCCACCGGGTCGCCGTCGTCGCTAAAGGCCACCGCTCCGGCCGTCGCCATCTCCTCCAGGTCGGCCAGTTCCCGACCTTGGCGGCCGCGGGTGACGCAGCCGATGGGCAATATACGCACCTGCCCGGCATCTCGGGCGCGGCGCAGGACAAATTCGACAACCGCTTCAGAATCGATGGGCGGGTCGGTGTTGGGCATACAGCAGACCGTGGTGAACCCGCCCCTCGCCGCCGCCTGCGAGCCTGTGGCGATGGTCTCCTTGTATTCGTATCCCGGCTCCCGCAGGTGAGCGTGGAGGTCGATGAAGCCCGGACAAACCACCAGGCCGGCGGCGTCTATTATTATGCAACCGTCGGGAGGGCCCTCGATTACTGGACCGGCGGCGGCGATCCGGCCGCCGTCAAGCAGTATGTCGGCAACAAGGTCCAACTGCCGGGCCGGGTCAATCAGCCGCGCCTGTCGAATCAGGATCGGACGCAGTTCGTTGCTTGCCGTCATTCCTGCGCCCCTGCGTTCAATTGGTACAGCACCGCCATGCGGACGGCGACGCCGGCTGTCACCTGCTCTTCGATGGCCGAGCGGCTGCCGTGGGCCAGTCCGGAACTGATTTCGATGCCTTCATTCATGGGGCCGGGGTGCATCACGAGGACATCTGGTTTAGCGCGGGCGAGGCGGGCGTCGTTCACCTGCCAGCGGCGGATGTACTCGCGGATGCTGGGAAGGAACCCGCCACGCTGCCGCTCCGATTGCAGACGCAGGGCCATCACCACGTCGGCATCCTCCACGGCCCGGTCGAGGTTGGTATCCACTTCCACCAGTGAGGCCAGCTCGCCGTCCTCGCTCCGATCGTTCCGGTTCAGAAAGTCCAGTGGCATCAGAGTCGGAGGGCCGGACAACACCACGCGGGCGCCCGCGTGGGCAAAGCCCCAGATGTCGGAACGGGCCACCCGGCTGTGCAGCACGTCGCCAACGATTACGATCTTGCGCCCGGCGACGCCCCCCAGCCGTGACCGGACAGTGTACAGGTCCAGGAGCGCCTGGGTCGGGTGGGCGTGCAGGCCGTCTCCGGCGTTGATCACGCTGACCCGCTCCAGGTTGCGGGCCAGGAAGTTGGGAGCGCCGGAGTGGGGATGGCGCACCACCAGAGTATCCACGCCCATCGCTTGCAGTGTCAGCCCAGTGTTGAGTAGGGACTCGCCCTTGTCGGCGCTGCTGCCGGAGGCGCTCATGTTGATGACGTCGGCGCTCAGCACCTTTCCCGCCTCCTCGAAGGAGACGCGGGTTCGGGTGCTGGCTTCATAAAACAGCGTCACGATGACCTTACCCCGGAGAGCAGGCACCTTCTTGATGTCCCGGCTCAGCACTTCCGCCATGCCATGAGCCGAATCCAGCGTAGCCGCCAGTTCCTGCCCGGAGTAGTCGTCCAGGTCGAGAACATGGCGACGCGGCGGCAGGTTGTCCGGGAGGACGGCCTGCTCTTCTGCCTGATCGGTTATGGCTTCCGGTATCGTCATCAAGCTGATTCCTAACTTGGCCTGTCAGTCTTTAAGGGACTAATCGCCACTGGCGACCACTCCTTCAGCGGGCTGTCCGCTGGTTTCGGATACTGCGCCAGAATCTTCTCCGATGGAGCCTTCGGGGCGCAACAAGGCGACCTCATCCGTACCGTCGATTTCGTCCAGTCGCACAGCGACTATCTCGTTGCGGGCGGTGGGTATGTTGCGGCCCACGTAGTCGGCGCGAATGGGCAACTCCCGGTGTCCGCGATCAATAATCGCTGCAAGTTGCACCTGGGTCGGCCTGCCGTAGTCATTCAGGGCGTCGAGCGCGGCGCGGATGGTGCGCCCGGTGTACAGCACATCGTCCACCAGCACAACGCGCTGGCCCTGGATGCTGACCGGCAGGTCGGTTCGATGCACCCGAACCCTGGGCCTCTTGCGTTCCCGAAGGTCGTCGCGGTACAGGTTGATGTCCAGAGACCCCACCGGGACGGCCGATCCCTCGAAGTCGGCCAGCAGGGCGGAGAGCCGATGGGCCAAGGGAACGCCGCGACGCTGGATGCCCACCAGCAGCAGGTCTCCTACGCCCCGGTTGCGTTCCAGGATTTCATGGGCGATGCGGGACAGCGCACGGCCCATAGACTCCTGGTTCATTATTTGCCTTTCCACCATCCCAGGGATGCCTTCCGGCATGACTGTCTCCCGGCTTGATTTATTTACTGTGATTCCCAGGCAAGGTTCAGCAGGGTAACAAAAACCCCTTGCCTCCCGAGGGGCAAGGGGGGTACGGACTGTCCCGGCTCAATATACGCGCCGGGGAAGCATCCGGGACGCCCTACTTTGCCAGCCTCACAGGACTGTCTTAAAAGTCTGACTGCCCGGCTGCGGGGTTACCGCAGCCAATTCGGAATATTCGATTGTCCCATCACTATATCAGAAAATCCTTGTCATTTGAAGACGTGGAGTCCGCCTGTTTCAGCTTTTTTTAGTTTCCAGAAAAAATCCCCTCCCCTTTGAGGGGGAGGGTTAGGGTGAGGGTGAAATTCTAGCTGCCTTGTCCGTGGGGTGCGCCGGCAATTCACCCTCATCGCGGCCCCCCGGAGGGAGAGGGAGCCATTGAAAGACCCGGCGTTGCCTAGTTTTCGTTAGCTCCCTGTATGTCAGGCGGTCACGCGCTTGCGGCGGTTGTTGAGGTAGTCCACCAGCACAAATTCGCTCAAGTTGGAGGCGCTGGTGTAGAAGGCACGGCCCCGGTTGATTCGGGTCATGCGGTCTACGAAGTTGACCAGTTGGTAGTTGTTCTCCAGCATGAAGGTGTTTATCAGAATGTCTTCCTGGGTGCAGCGGCGCACTTCCCGCAGGGTTTCCATCTCCGTGCGATAACTGGGTGGATAGCTGAAGTACGAGCGGTCACCCTCGAGATGGGCCGTCGGCTCGCCGTCGGTAATGACCAGAATCTGCCGGGTGCCACCCTTTTCCCTGGACAGCAGTTTGCGGGAGAGCATTAGGGCGTGATGCAGGTTGGTGCCGGAAACCCAGGCGTTCCAACTGCACGACGCCAGGTCTTCTTCCTTAATTTCCCGCGCGTAGTCGGAGAAACCGACGACATGGAGCGTGTCGCGCGGAAACTGGGAGCGAATCAGGGCCATCAGCGCCACCGTCACCTTCTTGGCGGCCTGCCAGTTGTTGAACAGGCCCATGGAGCGGCTCTGGTCCAGCAAGACGATGGTGGCGGACTTGGTCATGTGCTCGGTGCGGTGAATCTCGAAGTCCTGCGGGCTGAGACGGACTGGCACCTGCGGCCCGCCCCGCAGCACGGCGTTCTTGACCGTAGCCTGCAAGTCCACCAGGAAGGGGTCGCCGAATTCGTAGGCCTTGGTCTCGCCCAGCAGGTCGCCGTTGGCCCCTCGCGTGTCCATCAGGTGGCCGCCGATGCGGTCCTTTTTTAGATGAGCGAAGACCTCCTTGAGGGCTTTCTGGCCGATGCGCCGGATGCCGCGGGCGGTCATTTCAGTCTTTTCACCGCCGGTGATGTAGCCAGCATCCTCCAGCAGCTTGCGCAGGTTATCCAGCTCGTCCCAGACGCGGCGGGCGTCCTCGCCCAACAGTTCGGCCAGCTTCTCCGGGTCGATGTCGCTGAGGTCGCCGGTACGGATGGCTTCCTGGAGCGCAGCCTCCAACTGGTCGAGCTGCTGTAGGTCGCGCATCATCTGCATCGCCTGTTCCATAGTCAGGCTGTCGTCACCCAGGAAGGGGTACTGGCGGCGCAGGTCCTCCATGGGCATGAGCTGTTCCATGAGGTTGGCGAATTGTGCCATTTCGCGCTGGGTTTCCGGGTCGAGGGCCTGGGCGAGGGCGTCCTCCATCTCCTGGCGGGCTTCCGGCGACATACTTTCCAGCATTGACTGCATCTGCGCCAACTGCTGTTGTAGCATCTCCATCAGCTCTTCGAAACTCTGCGGAGGGTTGGGGCCGAACATCTGCCCCCACTTGTCCATGAAGCCGTCGAAGTCCGGCTCGCGGCCTTGGAGCTTGTCGCGCATCATCTGGTTGAGGTCGCGCATCATCTCGCTGGTGGCGGCCATGTCCTCCGCGGACATATTCTGTATCTGCTGCTGCATCTGCTGGGAAATGTTCTGTGCCATCTGGCTCTTGAGCATATCCAGCAGTTCCTGGAACTTCTGCTGAGCCTCCGGGTCGATGAAGTCGTACTCCATCAATTCCTTCAGTTGGCTGCCCACGCCTTCCGGGAGGTTATCAAGGCGGTCTAGGTTGCGGTTTGCCCGCTGCTCCAGGAGATTGTAGAGGGCCTCCTGCTGGGCCCGCTCGTCCTCGGGGGCGTCCTCCACCTGCTGTTGGGCTTCGTCGAGGCGGCTCTGGATACCGCGCTGTTCGGTGTCGATGATGTCTTCCAGCCGTTCTTTGAGGTCGTCCAGCACCGAGTCCATGTTGTTCTGCTGCATCTGCTGTCGGCGGCGGTCCTTGAGCTGCTCCATTAGCTGGCGCAGACCGGGCATCTGCTGGCCGTCGCGGTTCTGCATTCCCTGGCGTAGCAGGTCGCGCAGGGCCTGCATGATGTCGCCGTTGTTGAGGACATCGTCTGACAGCATATCCATCAACTGGTCGGCGTCGAGGTCGAAGATATTTTGGGATCCGTCCCACCGGGAGTAGCGGTAATTGCGAAACAGCATCACGTCTCCCCATCGCAGCGGCCGAAGCCTGGCGGCAAGGCGATAATACCCGCCCCCGCTGGCAATGGCAACCGGGGCACCCTCGCCCTAACCCTCTCCAGGGGAAGAGGGAACATTAGATTACCTTCGCGCCCAGCACCCGCCGGCAGTGGGACAGCGCCCAGCGGTGGGCCTCCGGGTCGGGGCCGGAAACGCAGTCGGAGTAAACTTCGACCGCGTAGTCACGGTTGCGGGCATCAGAGACAGTGTGCATCACGCAGACGTTGGTGGCGACGCCGCATACCAGCAGCTTCTCCGGTGCGAGCCGCGTCAGCCTTTCCGCCAGATCGGTGTTGAAAAAGCCACTGTAGCGCTTCTTGGGGATGATGTTGCCGCCGCTGACAAACTCGGCCAGCTCCGGTATTACCTCGGTTTCTTCGGTGCCTACGACACAGTGGACCGGGAACACCTGGAACTCCAGGTCTTCAGGGTCGTGGTTGTCGGCCAAGAATAGAATCTCCGATCCCGCAGCCTTTTCCTGCGCAATCAATTGCTGGGCGTGGGGAATTATGCGGCGCGAATCGGCGTGGTAAAGGTTGTGTCCCGGCTCCAGGAAACCCTTGAGCATATCCACCACCAGAACGACATTGCTCATAACGCCCTCCCGCGTTGGTGTGGGATTGTGGGCCAAGTATGCCGTAGCCGCAGAAACAGGACAAGCTTGGAGCTCACTCCGCCCCGGCGTTCAGGTCGAAGGGCTGACCGTCCACCAGCACTCGCTTGATGATGGCGTTGCCGTCGGAGTCGAGGTTGACCACCACCTTCACGTCTCTTGCGCCTTCAATGATGTGGCCGGTTCCTTCCGGGATGAAGTAGGTGCCGATTCCAAAGTCCGCATGGCCGGTGCGGTCAATCTGCCCCTTTATAAAGACCTCGGGGCCGACGGGGCGCGTTCCGAAGTGTCTCTCCGCGTTCCAAACTTCCCCTTCTTCCTCCAACACGGCGTAAACTCGCTGGCCGACCGGCCAGTCTCGTCTGGACCCTTGAAGAGACGCTATTTCGTAGTCCAGAATGGCGTAGTCGCCCTGAAGCAGGGAACGCGGGTCTACCGGAACGGTTTGCAAGACCACCTCCGTCCCGACGCGCAAGGCCGTTTCCTTCACGCCGATGAAGCCGATCAGAAAGACCAGTTGCCCGGCGACCACGATCCAGAAGGCGATACGGGCCCAAGGCTTCATCGCTCACCCTCCCCGGCCCGCATACCGGCCAGCATCTTGCGGCGGCCACGTTCCAAGAGGAAACCGCCCGCCAGCAGTATCACACCAGCGCCAACGAAGACCAGCGAAGCGTCGAAGAGGGTGATCGAGTATTCGAAATAGCGGGTGATTACGAACAGGGCAATCAGGCCCAGTGACAGGTTGACCCGGCCCTCCCGCTCTTGCAGGTAGCCGGAGATCATCAGGCCCAACGCTGACAGAGCGAAAAGCACGTTGAACACAATGGGGTATAGTGCCTCCCAGTCAACGGGAACCCAGACCACCAGGTGGGAGGTCGCCAACAGGACAGCGATGGCTCCAACCTCGATATATTCCACAACCGAGCCAACGCCGCGACGGATTCGCAGCCACTCCAGTCCCGCCATTAACGCCACGGCAATGACCGAAGCGGCGTAGGTCAGGCTCCAGTACCGGTAGTCCACGCCGACGAACCGGTCAGCATCTTCAAGGATGTCATGGAAGGTGAGCAGGTAGAGGGCTCCGAAGGCGACAATTAGGCCGACGGCGCGGAACAGGCCTCCAGACGGTTCCCAGTCTTCGTACAGGCTCTTGGCTCTCCCGATTGCATAGACCAGCATTGCCATGGTGAGATAGGCGACGGAAGTCAATACCACAGCCTCCGCGTCAGCATTCTGCCCCAGCCAGGACGCCAACCGGAACCCGACTGCCACCAGGAAAAGGATGACGGCCAGGAACATCACCGGGCGACAGCGCGTGACGTAGGCGAGAGGCGCCACCCCCAGGAACCAAAAGGCCGTAAGGTTTGGGTGGTCCACAGGGATGTGGTAAATCTGCCCGATGAGATGCACCCCGGCCCCGTAGATGATGCAGCCCAGCAGCAGCAACGCGATGCCTACTGCGGTGTAGCCGGCCCGTTGCCACAGGTAGTAGCCCGCGCCGTAGGAGAGAGCGACGCCAGCCACCAGCGCACCGAGTTTGACGCCGCGCGGAATCTCATCCCAATTGGCGGCGAAGAACGTGATGACTCCCAGCCCTACCAGCACAGCCCCCAGGATGGACAGCCCTACGACAAGGGACTGCCGTCTTCGGGCGGCTTCATAGTCGGGGGAGTCCGCTGGGTAGCGGGCCAAGATCGCCTGCGTCTGCTCCGCAGTTATCGTCCCGTCCTGCTGCCACCCCTCGATTTCCTGCCGCAGCCGGGAGACGAATCTTCGGTCGGGGTTTTCAAAAGGATTCATCATCCCAGCTACTTCATACTGCGCAATGCTGCGTCCAATTGCCAAGCCCTGTCAATGTCTTAGTTGGATACGCAAAACCCCTGCCAAACAGATTCCTTCGGCGAGGAATTGGCAGGGAGTACAAACTGACGCGCTAGTCAGCGGCGGCCGGCTGGGCGACGGCGAAGCGGGCGTCGTCCGCGAGCATCTCCGACAGTCCGACGGCCTCGAAGCAGTCTTGCAGGCTGTCCATACCCTCAAGCAGGTGGGCCGTGGTTCCTTGCTGCTTCAGGATAGCGAGGGTCTCCCGGACGGCGTGCATTGCCGACAGCAGCCCGCTGGCCGGGTAGATGACTATCTTGAAGCCCATTCGTTCCAGCTCCTGGGCCGGGAGCAGGGGTGATTTGCCGGTCTCGACGTAGTTGTAGAGCAGGGGAACCGATAGCTCGCGCCCCGCGCGCTCCACTTCTTCGGGCGTCCGCAGCGCCTCGACGAACAGCACGTCGGCACCGGCCTTGATGTATTCCTCGCAGCGGCGCATGGAATCGTCCCAGCCGGTGACCGCCAGTGCGTCGGTGCGGACGATGATAGTGAAATCGTCGTCAGTGCGGGCGTCCACCGCCGCGTGAATCTTCTGGATCATATCTGCTACCGGGATGACCCGCTTGTCGTCCAGGTGGCCGCAACGCTTTGGGAAGTCTTGGTCTTCAAGGTGCAGAGCCGCGACGCCGCTGCGCTCGTACTGGCGGACCGTGCGCCGCACGTTCAGCACGCCTCCATAGCCGGTGTCGGCGTCGGCGATGACCGGGACGTCGACGACGGATGCGATCTGCGAGGCGTTGTCCAGCATCTCCGTCATGGTGGCTAGGGCCAGGTCGGGATAGCCTAGCCTTGCGACAGAGGTCCCGGCGCCGGTCATGTAGACAGCAGGAAACCCGGCGGATTCAATCAGCTTGGCGGTGAGGCAGTCGTAAGCCCCGGGGGCCATAATGATTCCCGGCTGCTCAAGCAGTTGGCGGAATTTCGTGGTGGCGCGCATTTCGTCCTCCGACTTTGGCCTATTTGCGGGCTCAAGACCAGCGGTGTCATGCAATCAGGCCACCGTCCACGGTTAGCACCTGCCCGGTGAGGTAGCCAGCGCCCTTGCTGCTGAGGAATAGGATGGCCTCCGCCACGTCCTCAGAGGTGCCGAACCGCCCCATCGGGATGCGCTCCAGTATCTGGCTGCGCTGGTCATCAGTCAGGTCCTCCACCATGCCGGTGGCGATGTATCCGGGGGCGACGGCGTTGACAGTAACATTGCGGGAGGCAACCTCGCGTGCAACGGCCTTGGTGAATCCGATCAGCCCGGCCTTGGCCGCCGCGTAGTTGGCCTGTCCCGGATTGCCGGTCAGTCCCACCACGGAAGACATATTGACCACCCGCCCGTAGTGCTGGCGGATTAGGTGGGGCATGACATACTTAGTGCAGAGAAAGGCGCCCCGCAGGTTCACCTGCAAAACTTCGTCGAAATCAGCGGGCGTCATGCGCAGCAGCAGACGGTCACGGTGAATGCCGGCGTTGTTTATCAGAATGTCTACGCGCCCGAACCGGGTGATGACCGCCTTTATGGTCTGCTCGACCTGAAACTCGTCGGCAACGTCGCCCGCAATCATCATGGCATCGCCGCCGTCGGCATTGATGGAGTCCATGACTTCCGTCGCGGCGGCAATGCTGGCGTTGTAGTTCAGCGCAATTTTGGCTCCTGCCTGGGCCAACCGGCGGGCGATGGCGGCTCCAATGCCGCGGGACGAGCCGGTGACCAGGGCCACCTGACCCTCAAGGCTGATACCGGAGCTAATTTGCGGCATCGGTGGCCTTCCCCACTTCGGAGCCTGCCGCGGAGCCAGCGCCCGAATTATTCATGATGGCCAATTGCTGGCGCATTATGTCCAGCAATCCGACGTTGACATAGCGGACGGCGGTGCGCACCGCGCCTTCGATGCCGTTAGCCCGACAGGAACCGTGGCCCAGAATCACCGGGGCATTGACGCCGAAAAGCGGGCCGCCGCCCACGGTGCGCGGTCGGTTGGTGGTTTCCCACAGGTCCTCGGCCAGTTGCTCCACCACCGTTGCGTCCACCGATGCAGAAAGCTGCTCCCGGACAAAGTTCGCCAGGGCGGTGCCCATTCCCTCAGTGAATTTAACCAGTATGTTTCCCACAAAACCGTCGCAGATGATGACGTCGGCCTTACCGGAGAAGAAGTCCATCCCTTCGACGTTGCCGACGAAGTTCAGATGACTGGCCTGGAAAAGTTGATAGCTCTCCTGTACCTGCCGGTTGCCCTTGGCCTCCTCTGCGCCGACGCTAAGCAGTCCGATGCGGGGGTTCTCGATGCCCATATAGGTGTGGGCGAAAGCGGCCCCCAGCACGGCAAAGCTGAGCAGGAGCCCGGGCCGGCAGTCGAGGTTGCTGCCGATGTCCACCAGCACGGTGTTGGGTGCCAGCCCGAGGAACGGCCCACCTAGGCAGGGGCGCTCCAGCCCTTCCATCAGTCCCAGCGTAAGCACGGCGCTGGCCATTGAGGCCCCGGTGGATCCCATGGATACCATTACGTCAGCCTGGCCTTCCTTAACCAAATGCGTCGCCACTACCACAGATGCGCGGGGCTTCTGGCGCATCGCCTGCAAGGGATGCTCGTCTTCGCCGATTTTACCCTCAGATGGAACGACGGTTATGGGCAGCCCGGCCACGTCGTACTTCGCCAGTTCGGCCTGAACCGGGCCGGGATCTCCCACCAGCAGCAACTCAGCGTTGACCGACCTCAAAGCCTGGATAGCGCCCTTGACCGTCTCCACGGGGGCGAAGTCTCCGCCCATCGTGTCCACGGCGACCCGCACTGGGGGCCTGGTTTCCGTTCCATTGAGTGACATTGTGCGCCTCTTCGGCCGGACGGCCCGGTTGGGCAGGGCCGGTCATTAGTTTATTTTTACTATTGCGGTTCCTGTTATCAGGTCCTCGCCGGTGTTCCGGTTGCGGAGACCGATGGAGTAGCCCGGTGAATCGCCGTCGCTCTTGGCGGCCCGTCCCCAGGTCTCAACACAATCGCCAGGATAGGCCGCGCCCTTGAAACGCGCTCGCAGAGAGCCGCCCGTAAGCCAGGGTTCCCCCAACGATGCGGTCAGCATCTCGGATACGAAAGCCAGGGTGAGCATACCGTGGGCGATGATGCCGCCGAACTGCGTCCCGGCGGCAAACTCGGCGTCAAGGTGCAACGGGTTGTCGTCTCCCGACACCGCCGCATATTCGGTCAACTGCTGCTGGGTGATGGCGCGCCGCACCGGGGTCATCTCGCCGCCCTCTTGGCGGTCCGAGGTCTTTGGGCTGCGGCTTGCGGCTTCGCCAGACCGGGTCCTTCCGTCCGGAGCCGTATCTCCGGGAACCAGGAGTGTCGTCTTGATGGCCAGGGCCGTCTCCCCGTCCGGCGTGTCCATGCTGATGCCAAAGGTGAGAAAGCGCAGTCCGGCACACTCCCGCTGCCGCTCCAGGCAGGCCCACGTCCGCAGGCTGCTACCGATGGGTATGGGCCGGAGGGTGTCGAACTCCTGGAGGCTGTGAATTGCGCCGGCAGGCAGCCCCTTACTCTGCAAAATCTGCCCGAGAGCGAGAGCCACACCGAGCAGAGGTGGAACCATGGCTGCATCGGAGTAGACGGGCAACTCGTCGCCGACGGCGCGGAGGTAAGCCAGCACCGGCCTTTCGGCGACACTGACCCATCCCAAGTCCAAGGGACTGGCCGGTGTGCCGAAGGAATCGGTGTCCAGCAGAGTGTTTCCTTTTCCCAATTTCACCCCGCTCAAGGCAGAGGGCAGGAGTTCAGCACAAGCGCATGGGCAATCACCTTGCGCTATACGTTCTATTCCGAGCCCGATAGGAACAGGATTATACATAGCTGAGGCTAGGGCGGGCAACAAAGCGTGGACCTGAGCGTGGCGAAAATTCCGTACGGGCGCCTCCTCCCGGGACAGTTACCGGCAGAAAATCATGCGGCCCGTTCCGGCAGACCAAAGGCTTCGGCGGCCAGCCCGACGATGTGCTCGCCGATGGCCAGGGACGAAGTGGCGCCGGGCGAAGGGGCGTTAAGGACGTGAACCGCCTCCCTTCCCCGGATGATGCTGAAGTCGTCCAGCAGGGTTCCGTTGCGGTCCACGGCCTGCGCGCGCACGCCAGAGCCGCCGGGGGCCAGGTCTTCCTCCCGGATTTCTGGGAGCAAGCGTTTCAGGTCTTGAAGAAAGATACCCTTATTATAAGAGCGGCGCATCTCGCTAAGCCCGGTTCGCCAGTGCTTCGACGTCATCTTCCAGAATCCCGGATAGGTTAGCGTGCCCAGCGTTTCGTCCAGACGGAAATCGCGCTTGCGGTAGCCCTCGCGGCTCAGGGCCAGTACCGCGTTGGGGCCGGCCTCCACGCTGCCCTGGATGTTGCGGGTGAAGTGAACCCCCAGGAAGGGAAAGCGGGGGTCCGGCACCGGGTAAATCAGGCCCGAAACGAGGTGATGGCTTTCGGGACGCAACGTGAAATACTCGCCCCTGAAGGGAACGATGCGCACGTCCACTCGCTCTTCGATCATGCCCGCCACACGATCGGCGTAGAGTCCGGCGCAGTTGATGATGTGTCTGGCCTGCACGGTGCCCTTGGGGGTTTCCAGCGCGAGGGTTTCGCCCTTCCGTGATATGCGCTGGAGCGGTGCCTCGGTGAATATGTCGCCCCCGGCGTGGGCGAACTTGGTGGCGTACACCTGGGCGACCTTGGGGTAGTCGGCGATGCCGGTGCCAGGCGCCCACAGTGCCCTGATGCCCGCGGCGTGAGGCTCGATTTCCCGCAGGCGCTCAGGCCCGATGATTTCCAGGCCCTCCACTCCGTTGGCCACGCCCCGCTCGTGCAGGTTTACTAGGCGGCCCAATTCCGACTCGTCGGTGGCGACGATAACCTTTCCGCAGCGCTCATACACAATTTCATTCTCGTCGCAGAATTGTATGAGCTTCTGCACCCCGGCCACGCAGAAGTTGGCCTTGTGAGAGCCGGGGCGGTAGTAAATGCCAGAGTGGATGACGCCGCTGTTGTGGCCGGTCTGGTGCGTCGCCAGTTCCGCCTCTTTCTCCAGCACCGCCACACGCAAATCAGGGTTCCGCTGGGTCAGGTGCATGGCGGTGGACAGGCCGATGATTCCTCCGCCTATGATGGCGACATCGTATTGTTGCCCTTCCATAACAGCGCTCCCTGCCGCCGGCCTCGAATTGCTAGTGTTCGCCGGCGCGCCGGTTAAGGTTAGTCGGCTGCGGGCGATGGGTCAAGGAACGGTCAATTACGCGCCGTGCTATACTTTTGCGGCGGCGGCGGCATCCGCCGCGACGCACCAAAAATGCTTGGGAGGAGACCATGCACTTCGGCATATTTATGGAGTTCGGAAGCCGCCCCACAGTGTCGGAGGCCGAGTCATTCCGGGAGGGGTTCCGGCTGGTGGACGCCGCCGAAAATCTGGGGCTGGACGGCGTGTGGCTGGCCGAACTGCACTTCAATCCCGTGCGCTCGGTGCTGTCGTCCCCCATCGTCGTTGCCAGCTCGATTGCCACACGCACGGAGCGGATGCGCATCGGCATGGCGGTGCACGTGCTGCCACTGAACAACCCCCTGCGCATCGCCGAAGAGGTGGCCACCGTTGACCAGATCAGCGAGGGACGATTCGAGTTCGGCGTGGGCCGCAGCGGATTTGCCCGCTCCTACGACCTTTATGGCGTTCCATACGTGGAGAGCCGGGAGCGATTCCGCGAGGCGCTGAACATCATCCTTGAGGCGTGGAAAGGCGATACGTTCTCCTACGACGGCGACTTCTACAGCTTCGAAGGAGCCACGGTATCCCCCAAGCCTTACCAGCAGCCTCATCCGCCACTCCGTATAGCCGCCACGACCGCCGAAACCTTCCCGCGCCTGGGCCGGGAGGGACACCCGATCTTCGTCGGCCTGCGGGGAATGGACATCCCGGAACTGAAAGGCAACCTGAAGGAATATCGCAAGACCTGGCACGAAGCCGGCCATGAGGGTGACGGCGATGTTTCGCTGCGCATTCCCGTCTACGCGGCCGATACCGAAGAGGCCGCGCTGGAAGAGCCGCAGGATAGCATCAACGCCTACTTCAACCGCATGGGTTCCCTGCTGCGGGATTCCGCCACCGGCCGCGCAGGAGGCGACGGTGACCTCCGGCAGGGCCGCGCCGACCGCTTGGCCTCCATGTCCTACGAAGAGATGCTGCAAACGAAGGTTGCCTTCGGCACCGGCGAGAGCCTCATTGGCCGCTTCGCCGAGCTGAAGGAGGAACTTGGCCTCGACGGCGTGGTGGCCGAGCTGAACGCCGGCGGCCTGATTCCAGAGGAAGCGGTGGCCCGCAGCCTGAAAATCATTACGCAGCAGGTCATGCCCGCCTTCAAGTAATGGAATCCGCCCTCGCCCCAATCCCAAGCCCATATTGAGGACAATCAAAATGAAAGTCGCGGTTCTTGACGACTACCAAAGCGTCGCCGAAAGCCTGGCCGATTGGTCGCAGTTGCCCCCCGGCACCGAAGTCACTTTTTTCAGCGACCACCTGACTAGCGAGGATGCCCTGGCTGAGCGTCTGTCCGGCTTCGACGCCGTAATGGGTATGCGGGAGCGCACTCCCTTCCAACGCTCGCTGCTGGAGCGCCTGCCGGACCTTCGCTTGCTGGTGACCACCGGGCGGCGAAACGCCTCGTTCGACATCCAGGCGGCAACTGACCTGGGCGTCGCCGTCTGCGGCACCGACGGCGCGGGGGAGGGGCCGACAGAGCTGACTTGGGGCCTGATTCTTGGCATCGTGAGGCAGATTCCCTTGGAAGACCGGCTTTCGCGGGAAGGCAAGTGGGGCGCCACTGTCGGCATGGGCTTGAGGGGCAAGACCATCGGACTGCTGGGGCTGGGTCATATCGGCTCGCTGGTGGCGCGGGTCGCCACTGCCTTTGATATGAACATCATCGCGTGGAGCCAGAACCTCACCGCAGAACGCGCCCGCGAGTGCGGCGCCACGTTGGTGGACAAGGACACGCTGTTCCGCGATTCGGACATTCTGTCGGTCCACTTGGTGCTTGGACAGCGTACCCGAGGACTGGTGGGGGCCCACGAATTGGCCCTGATGAAATCGACGGCCTATCTGGTCAACATCTCACGCGGCCCCATCGTGGACGAGGCCGCGCTGGTAGACGCGCTGCAACGCAGGGCCATCGCCGGCGCCGCGCTGGACACCTTCGACGTGGAACCGCTGCCGGAAGACCATCCGTTGCTGCAACTGGACAACACACTGATCTGCCCCCACCTGGGCTACGTCACGGACGATTCCTACACCGCCATGTACGCGGGAGTAATCGAGGACATCCGCGCCTTCGCCAGCGGCGAGCCAGTGCGGATGATCAACGGGGATGTGCTGACCGCCCCGCAGTTCCGGGGTTATTAGTAGCCTGGCAAATTTACCGATCTCCTAGCAAAAGATCCCCCCTCTCTTGAGGGAGAGGGCCCGGGGGAGAGTGAAAACGCCGGGCTGAATAGTCCTTAATATGCACCTACACCACCCCGACAACATCAGGAGAAACGCGCAGATGAAAGCTGTACGCATCCACGAATTCGGCGGCCTCGACGTGCTCAACTGGGAAGACGCCCCCGACCCCGAGCCGCGGCCCCACCAAGTGCTTATCAAAGTGGACGCCGCCGGGGTGAACTACGCCGACCTGATGCGACGGGGCGGCAACTACCCCGGCCCCGACCTGCCGTCGTCGCTGGGCCTTGAGGCAGCGGGAACGGTGGCGCAGGTCGGCTCCGAGGTCACCGGGCTGTCCGTGGGCCAGCGGGTGATGGCGATGGGCCCGGGCGGTCAGGCCGAGCTGGTCGCGGTCAACGGCAACTTCGTCTTCCCCTACCCCGAAACCGTTGACCCGGTGCAGGCCGGCGGAATGCCCATCGTATTCCTGAGAGCCTGTTTACAATCTCTTCAGGATTAGCACCGCGAAGGCGAGAACCACCATTTGCAGACTGGTATTGAGCTTTCTCTCGCAGTTCTTCCAGAGGCGGCGGCACTTCTCCAGCCAGCCGAAAGACCGCTCCACCACCCATCGTTTCGGCAGCACCACGAAAGTGTG
Source organism: Dehalococcoidia bacterium (assembly GCA_965226875.1). Classification (GTDB taxonomy): domain Bacteria; phylum Chloroflexota; class Dehalococcoidia; order Lucifugimonadales; family UBA3495; genus VXOI01. Next base: position 2,113,952 of record OZ245439.1, read on the forward strand.
CAGTTCGTTGCGTTTCACCACTTCCACCGAGGCTCCCAGCAGGCTCTGCACCGCCGTGGCAAAGGGTTTCCCGGTGTATCCCCCATCCACCAGCACATTCTGCACCTGCCTCAGGTTGGCCCGGCGCCGGTCAAACATAGCCAAAGCCCCAGCACGGTCGGTAACGTTGGCGGTGGTCACGTGAATCGCATGGGGCAACCCCTGAGTGTCCACGGCGATGTGGCGCTTGATTCCAGACACCTTCTTGCCCGAGTCATAGCCCTTGTTCTCGGCGCTGTCGGTGTTCTTGACGCTCTGGGAGTCCACGATACAGAAGCTGGTCCGTTTTTTCCGACCATTGCTTCGCCGGGCCGCGTCAACCGATTTTTTTTAAGACCTGCTCCAGAATGGAATACTTCGCCGGGTCGGGTCGCTCGCTCCATTGCCGGAAATACTTGTAGCAGGTGCGCCAATCCGGGAAGTCCGCAGGCAGCATCCGCCACTGGCACCCGCTTTTCAGGAGATAGAGCACCCCGCAGAAAACGTCGTACAGGTCCACGGTGCGGGGCTTAGTCCGGCGGCGGGCCGACTCCAAACAGGGAAGAATCCGGGCAAATTGTTCCCGGCTGATGTCGCTGGAATAGGAATGAGACATGATTACCCCCTCTGGTAACAGCCTCAACTTAACATATTGCAAAGATCGTAGACAGGCTCTGACAGCCTATCACCTACTGAAGACCCGCGGGCAACTGGAGCCAGGGCAGACTGTGCTGATACAGGCCGGAGCGTCGGGCGTCGGCACCGTTGCCATCCAGTTGGCCAAAGTGTGGGGCGCCCACGTCATCGTCACCGCATCCACCCGGGAGAAGCTGGACCTGTGCCGCTCTCTGGGCGCAGACGAGACCATCAACTACACCGAGCAGGACTTCGAGGAAGTCATCGGCGAGCAGACCGGCGGAAACGGCGTGGAGCTGATCCTGGAATGCGTCGGCGGCCCGGTGCTGGAGAAGAGCCTGCGCTGTGTGGCGTCCTACGGCCGGATGATCACCTACGGCAACACCTCCGGCACCCCGGCCAACCTGCCGGCAGTCGAGATATTCGCGGCCAACCGAACGGTCACCGGGTTCAGCATCGGGCGCTCCCCGGTTGGACGCCTGGACCATCAGGCCGCCATGGCCGAAATCTTCCCGCTGCTGGCAGACGGCAAGGCGCGGCTGGTGGTTGACCAGGTTCTGTCCATGTCCGAGGTTGCCACCGCTCACCAGCACCTGGCAAATCGCGGCACCCGGGGCAAGGTCATACTGACGCCATAGATATTTCTTGTCCGGCACTGCCAGTTTTCATCCCGTCCGCAACCTGGACTTTGTACAAAAGCCAGTAACCATAAACCAGTAACGACAAGATTGGTGCGCCGCCACCTGTGGATGTCGCCCGGGGGTTTTTCAATGTCTAGGCGCGACAGCGACAGTGAAAAAGTCCCAGCCGCGCTATACGACCGCCTCACAGATACGCCCACCTACGCGGCTCGAATGTACAAAGTCCAGGCAACAGGAGCGCATATGCCAGCACGAATTTGGGGCGCAGTTCCCGCGATCGCTGCGCTTCTGGCGTTGTTGCTCTCGGTTGGACTTGTGGCCTGCGGATCGATGGTGACTGCCTCCCTTGAGGAAGAGACAATGCGGGAGAACTCCGCTGCAGCCACGACCGCAGCTCCGGTGGCGTCCCGTGGCGCCACAGCTGCGCCTCAGGCTACGCAGGCCCCAATGCTGGCGTCGGAAGAGGAAGCCTCCGAGGGGGGGTCAACAGGCTTCTACCAGAACACCCCCCTGAACGACGAGGCCTTGAGAAGCATCGTTCCGCAGAACCGCGTCATCGTGCGGACGGTGGACATCGGCATTATCGTTCCCAACGTGCCTAGGTCCAGAGAGGAAATTGCTTTGCTGGCCGAAGATTTTGGGGGATGGGAGGTCAACTCCGAGCGCACCCAGAGGCATGAAGCCAGTATCTCGGTGCGAGTTCCGGCGGAGTTGCTGGGGCAATTTCTCCAACGTCTCAGGGACACGGCTGCCGAGGTGGAATTCGAAAATTCCACGAGCCAGGACGTGACCGCCGATTTCGTGGATAATGAGGCCCGGCTAAACGTATTGCGGCGCACCGAGGCCCGACTGCTGGAGTTCCACTCACGAGCAGTAAACGTCGAAGAAACCGTGAACCTCGAGGCCGAACTGTCGAGAGTTCAGTTGGAAATCGAGGGAATCCAGGGCAGGCTCAGATTCATGGCCGAGACCTCCGCCTACTCGCTGGTAAATGTTGTTCTTACCACCGCGCCCGGCGAGATGCCAGTAGAATTCGGCTCCGACGCCACCTTCCGCGCTGGCGAGAGCGCAAAATTCCGGGCCACGTTCCGTCCGCCAGCTGGCGTAGATACGTTCAATTTTACTTGGGATTTCGGCGACGGGTCGGAGCCGGTGGAAGGGACACGCACCGCTTCCACCACCAACGCGGGCGAGAGGGTGACAGCCACCGTATCCCACACCTATACCAACGTTCAGGAGTCGCCCTACATAGTCCGACTGGACGTTCGCGGCATCGGGGATGCCGGCATATTCCTAGGGACGGACACGGTGATAGCCACTGTGACCCAGATTCCGGGGATAGAGGTCTTCGCTGGTGAGGACCGGGTGGCGGACGAAGGCGACGAGGTGGAATACACCGGATCCTTCACCCGCCCGGAGAGCCTGACGGACTTCAGGTACCGATGGGACTTCGGCGATGGCTCGGCCACAGTGTTTGAAGTGCCGGAGGAAGGCGAGACCAGGGCAGTGGCGAAGCATAGCTTCCCCGACTACCGCCCCGACCCATACCCGGTGGTACTGACTGTCATAGCCCAGAGCGAAGCCGGCGAAATACGCGGCTCCAGCACCTTCAACGTAAGGGTCGCAGAGGTCGAGGGCTTTGTCGTAGCGGGCTGGAATGTTGGAGCAACCTTCAAGTCCGCGGTGCGAGCTCTGTCCGTAGTCGGCAAGGTGCTGCTGACCATCGTGATTTGGGTGGGCATATTCAGTCCGATGTGGCTGGTCGTTATCGCAGCCGTGATTTTCGTTCCTCGCATCATGCGCCGCTTCGGGTGGAGCCTGAGCAGCGTGACGTCGGTTCCCGTGCCGCCCGCTCCCTGGCAGTCCCGTCGGTCCGATGCTGTACCAGCCACACCCGTCGGGGCTGTCCCGCCGCCTGAACCTGGATCCCAAGCGTCCCCAGTTGCAGAGGGCGAGCCCGCTGTTGCAGAGGAAGAAGAACAACCCACTCTGCTCTGTTCCAACTGCGAAGTAGTATATCCAGGCATCGATGCCAGCGGGCGACCTGCGAGGTTCTGCCCCTCCTGCGGGGCGGAGGCCCCATCGCCCGACGACGAAGAGCGGCTGCCCAATGCCTGACCCGATGCATGACATGGAGGATGACGTAATGTCGCGCGCCCGTGAGCTTTTCCGAGAGGTACTGGCCCGTCCCTACTGTACGCTGGCGGCCAATATCTTTGACCCGCTGTCGGCCCGCATCGCCCATATGCTGGACTACGAGGTCTGCGTGCTTTCCGGCTCGGTGGGCAAGGTGGCCAACCTGGGAGTACCCGACATAGTGCTTTCCAATATGTCGGACGTGGTGGAACACTGCCGACGCATCACCCGCATCGCTGACGTATCACTAATGGTGGACGCCGAGGACGGTTTCGGCAACGCCGTGAACGTCGTCCGCACGGTGCGTGAGATGGAGGCCGCGGGCGTGGCCGGCATCGAAATCGAAGACAACTTCGTGCCGCGACAGTTCAATGTGGCCGACCCTGGCCTCGTTTCGACGGAAGAGCAGGTGGGCAAGCTGGAGGCGGCGGTGGCGGCCCGCACCGACCCCACCACCGTCATCGTGGCCCGCTCGGCCGCGCTGGGGCTGTGCCCGCTGGATGAGGCCCTGGAACGCATCCAGGCATACTCCCAGACCGGCGCCGAGGCCCTGATGCTAACTGGCTGCCGCAGCCGCGAGCAGCTCGAGGCAGTGCACGGCGTAACATCCCTGCCCCTCTGCGTCCTCAACCCGCCCGCCGATGCCCGCAACGATCAGGCCTTCCTCGACGCCAACGGCGTGCGAATTCTGATGCTGGGCAACCCCACCTTCGCCGTAGCGGTCAAGGCAATCCACGACAGCCTCAAGCATCTGAAGGAAGGCGGTGCGATGGAGGACCTGGCTGATCGCCAGGCCCCGCCTGAGCTACTGCGGCAAGTCAACCGCACCGACGAGTTTACCGACCTGCAAGAACGTTATTCACGGGAGTAAGGTATTTCGGAACAGTTCGTCATTGTAAACTATCTTATGTATGACGGTGGCAGGTAATCTCATGCCAGTCTTTTGCTGAATGCGAAAATGACGGGTTGGGAACCGCGCCACGTTTTGAGATATTCTCTTACCTGGACTTTACGCATTTTAAGCGGCATAAGCGAGGGAATCTGCAATACGATGGTACAGAGTGGCGGGGAGTTTCTGTACATCGGAGTTGGCGGTCGATAGTGAAAAACCCTCCGACACCAACCACCAGTGGCTACGCACAAAGGTGATGTCATCCATTACTTTTCCTGGATTTTGCGTAAAGTCGAGCTTACTGGGCCGTAAGGCTATCACCCCCGCAGGAACGTCAGCACATGCGAGGTGTACTCCTCGGGCTTCTCGAAGGGGACCCAGTGGCCGCAGTTGTTCAGCAGTACCAGGCGGGAGTCTTCCAGGTTGTTCAGGGCGGCGATGCCGATTTCGAAAACGCACATCCGGTCGTAGCGCCCCCAGATGATCAGGCTGGGGGCCGTTATGTTGGGCAGGTCAACCCCGTGATCGTAGGGCACGCTTAGTGATTCGGCGTCGGCCTTGATGTGGTCGGGGTTGCCGGTGTAGTTGTCGAAGATGTAGTCCACCAGCTCGTCGGTTACCAGCGCGTTGTCGTCGATGTGCGTCCGCAGGTAGCGGCGCACGTTGTCGCGGGTGGGGTTGTCCCGCACCTCGCGGGTAACCAGGCTGCCCTCTGACGGGCGGTTGCCCATCAGGTACAGGTCGCCGCCGGTCTTGATGTGGCAGGCGCCGAATACCAGCTTGTCCACCCGCTGCGGCTCCTTCATCGCCAGCACCATCGCCGACTGCCCACCCTGCGAGTTGCCGACCAAGTGCGCTTTTTCGATGCCCAGGGCGTCCATCAGGCCAAGAGCGGTGCGGGCCTGGAGGTTGTGCAGCGGCTCGTTGTAGACCACCGGCCCGGTGCGCCCGAAGTTGGGCAGGTCCAACACGATGCAGCGGTAGTGCCGGGCGAAGGCGGGCAGTACCTTGTGAAAGGTTATCCAGCCGGTAGTGCCTGGGCCGTAGGAATGCAGCATGACCACCGGGTCGCCCTCGCCAACGTCATGATAATGCACGGGCATATCGCCCACCATGATGGTCTTGCTGGTGGATTCTTCAGTGAAATTCGCGGTAGTCATGCTGCTTCGCTCCAGCGGAGTTTTTGGCGAATGGGACCGAGACCATCATTTGGCGTAGGGGCGCACAGCCGTGCGCCCCTACATTGCCGGTGAGATGCGGCCGCCGAATCGGTTGATGGCTACACCACAGGGGCTTCCTGGAAGTGGGGCATGACTTCGGTGGCGAACAGCTCTATGGAGCGCATCACCTTCCAGTGGGGCAGGCCGGCGAAGCCGAAGTTGCCGAACACATGGTTGATGCCCGCTTCTTGCGTCTCCTTCAGGCGCTCGACAACTACCTCCGGCGTCCCGCGGAGGGGCGGCAGCCCAGCGTGGCCCACGTCGTCGCGGCGGTCGCGGTCGCTCTGGCGGTTGGCCCAATGCTCGTAGCCCTTGGCGACTTTTCCGTTCTTGTCTACGGGCATCCCGATGGGCGCGCCGTTGCTGCCTGCGGAACGCAGAATGCGCGACGAGAAGTCCTCAAGGCCGACGGGGTCGCGCTCGGCTTCTTCCATGGTCGGGGCCACGTAAATGGACTTGGACATCGGCGGGTCGAGGTGAGCGTGGGGATGCCCGTACTCATCCATCTTGTCGCGCCACAGCTTGATTACCTGGGGGGCCTGGCCGAGGATGTCAGTGGGACCGCCGGCAATGACCTGAATCTTGCGGCTCGCGGCGAAGTCAATACTGGCCGGGCTGGTGCTGACGGCCTGGAACAGAGGCGGATATGGCTTCTGGACCGGCTTGGGCAGCACCCAGAGGTCGTCAACATTGGTGTACTTGCCGTGGAACGTCAGCCGCTCCTCGGTCCATGCCTTGATGATGACGTCGACCGCCTCCTGGAAGCGTTCTCGGCTGGTATCGATGTCAACCCCCACGCCGTTGAACTCCTGCTGCTGGTAGCCGGCGCCGATGCCGAAGTTGAAGCGGCCGTTGCTGATGACGTCCAGCATAGCCACTTCCTCGGCCACCAGCACCGGGTTGTGCAGCGGCAGAACGATGACCGCCGTTCCGATGCGGATGTTCTTGGTGCGCCCGGCGACTGCCCCCAGGAACGACCAAATGCCCGAAAGCAGACCATGCCGCGAGAAGCGGTGCTCGCCCAGCCAAGCCTCCTCGATGCCCATTTCGTCGGCGTAAACGATCTGCTCCAGCGCGTCGTTCAGCGCCTGCTGCTGGGTGAAGTCCTCGTGGTAAGGGACGATGGTAAATATTCCGAACTTCATGCTGGCTCCCCCGCTACTGACGTGGTTGAATTGTCCCTACTCTACTACACCGATGGACAGAATGCACCGGATGATTGATACTGTTGAATAGAGCCCTATCCATGCCTAGCGGGGGTGCCGCAATGGTTCCCACTGGCCGAAAACATCAGATTATAGACCTCGAAACAGGCCAGCTTGACCGGCGTATTTTCGTTGACCCGGACATCTATGCCGAGGAGCAGGAGAAGGTGTTCGGGCGGGCCTGGCTGATGATCGGCCACGAGTCGTTGGTGCCGAAACCCAACGACTTCTTCCACACCTACATGGGTGAAGAGCCAGTCATCCTCTGCCGCGACGGCCAGGGCCACCTGCGGGCTTTCCTGAATATGTGCCGCCACCGGGGCAACCGCATCGTCCGCACCGACGCCGGCAACGCCCGCAACTTCGCCTGCGCCTATCACGGCTGGACCTACTCCAATCAGGGCGAGCTGGAGTATCTCCCAGGCGAGGAGGAGGCATATTACGGCGCGCTGGACCGCGATTGCCTGCGGCTGGTGGAGGCCCGCCTGGATACCTACGCGGGCATCGTCTTCGCCACCTGGGACCGCAGTGCACCCAGCCTGGACGACTACCTGGGCGACGCCCGCTGGCTGCTGGACGTTTCGTTCAACCGCCTAGATAACGGCACCGAGGCACTGGGCCCCATCAAGTGGCTGGAGCCGGTGAACTGGAAGACGGCGGTGGACAACTGCTCCGACAACTATCACGTCCCCACAACGCACCTGTCTGCCATCATCGTGCAGGGGCGGCACCGCGGCATCCCCCGGCTGACCCACGAGGCGCAGTTCCAGTCGGAGAGCAAACACCTGTTCGTCAACGGCCATTCGCTGACCATGCGGTTCCTAGAGCGGGCCGATCAGGCGCGACAGACCCACGGCATCACCGCCGAGAACCGCGAGGCTTTCGAGGAGTATTATCGCCAGACGCTGGCTGAGTCGGAGCGTCGCCTGGGCAGCCTGCGCGCCCGGCGGCTGCAACTGGGCAACCACAGCCTGTTTCCCAATGGCGTCCTCGGCCTGCGCTTGGCCCACCCCCGCGGCCCTTTGCAAACCGAGTTCTGGCACTTCGTGCTGCTGGAAAAGGATATGCCGGAAGACCTGAAGACCGCCCTGCGCCGGGGCAGCTCCAACTATAACGGCGTCAACGGCATCTTCGAGCAGGATGACATGGACAACTGGCGCGGCGTCACCAACTCCGGCCTCAGCCCAATGGGGCGCAGGTTCACACAGGACCTCTCTATGGGCGTGGGCCACGACCGCCGACATCCAGACTTTCCAGGCGTGGTGGCGGAACGCTACACTTCCGAGAGCAACCAGCGACTTTTCTACCAACGCTGGGAGCAGTTCATGAACGCCGGGAACTGGGAGGACATTCCGCTGGAGCAGAAGGTCATGGACTATGAGGGTACGGCTACCCTGCACGGCTAGGCTGACCAAGGACCGCCCTCACCTTGACCCTCTTCCAGAGGGAGAGGGGATGATACCGGGAGCGCGAGAAACATGGCTACCGAGACGCGGACCATAACATCCTTAAAGATTGAGCTGTGGCATGAACTGATGCAGTTCTACATCAGGGAGGCGTGGCTGCTGGACGATCGCCGCTTTCGGGAGTGGCTGGACCTGTTCACCGACGACGTGTTCTATTTCATGCCCCGCCGCCTGAACGTTCATCGCCACGAGACAGAGCGGGAGCTGACTCCCGTGGGCGACATAGCGATTTTTGAGGACGACAAGACCTATCTGACGATGCGCGTCGAGCGGTTGGAAACGGGTATGGCCTGGGGGGAAGACCCGCCGTCGCGGACCAGGCACCTGGTTGGCAATTTGGTGGTGGATCCGCAGCCCAACGGCGAGGTCAAGGCGAAGACAGCTTTCATCCTCTACCGCTCCCACCACGAGACGGAGGAGAATGTCTTCGCTGGCTACCGAGACGATATTCTGCGCCCGTCGGACGGGGACTGGAAGATCGCCCGGCGCACCATTGTCCTGGACTCCAACGTCATTCTGGCGAAGAACCTGAGCGTCTTTTTCTGAGAACATATAAACACTTACGACGCCGGGACACAGCGAAAGGGGCGGCCAGATAGCCGCCCCGCCGGTTGAGTTGGTAGTTGTGCGCCGCAGCGAGGTGTGACGCTATTGGGCGTGGGGTCCCAGGGTAATGGGGGCGTCTACTACCTTGAAGCCCCGTTCCGAGCCGGGATCCAACTCGACTTGTAGACCGACAAATGGGCCAATCTTGTTGTTAAACACGTCAACTACGTTCTGGCCCTCGTCAGGATAGCCCAAGCGCTGCAGCCAGTTGGGCAGTACGCTTTCGGATGCGGCCCGCTTACTGAGAGCCTGAGCCTCGGGGCCGAACTCCACCAGTTCCAGACCCTCCTCGATGTTGCGGGTGATGCCTGTAACATTGTGGATGGCGGTCAGGCGCAGGGCTTCCAGCTCCTGTTTGGCGCCCTCTTCCAGAAGAATCTGCTGAATATCCGCTGGAATGTCAGCCCAGATCTCGCCGTTGACCACGTTGGTGGTGGAGTTGAAGCTGAAGAGGCGACCGTTCATGTAGTCGGCCACTTCGTACCAGCGCTGGCTAAGGCCTGGGTTGGCGCCGGTTACGCCGGCGTCCAGAATGCCGCGCTCAAGTGCGGTGTATACCTCGGCGAAGGCCATGAACTGGGCTGACGCGCCCATGTAGTTAATCCAGTCGGACAGCTCGGCCGAGTGGCTGCGGGTTTTGAGTCCGACGAAGTCCTCCGGGTTTTCCAGCCGCTTCTTGCTGAAGAAAAACTGGTCGTCGCCAGCGATCCAGTTGCGCATCAGTACTTGGGCGCCCAGCTCTTGCTCATACACCTTGTTCAGGTCGGGAGCGATGTTGGTCAGTACTTCGAAGTGGGTCTGATGGTCTGGCCACAGTCCCCAGATGTATTGCACGGCCAGCGTGGGGAACTCACCGCCTACGTAACCGCCGTAGATTTCGGTCATGCCCAGGGTACCGGAGGCCAGGAGGGTCGCAGTGTCGGTGCCAGCCAGACCCAACTCGGGGAATGACGTGATGTTGATGGTGACCTGCTCCTCGGTGCGTTCCTGGACGTTGGGCACAAAGTATGTCTTCTGGTGCTTGCACCAGAGCAGGGTGCTGTTGATGCAGGTGTGCTGCAGCTCGATGTCTTCGCCCGACGAGGTCAGTGGAGTCGGGTCGATCAGCTTGGCTGTCTCCAGCAGCTGCCGGTAGTAGTCAGACTCAAACACCCACCTGACATCCATAATGGCGTCCAAAGGCACGTTGCCGTCGTCGTCGCCCAGGTCGGTGCCGTAGGTGGGCATGAACTCGTCGTATACGGACGGGCCCACCAGGGCCGCGAAGTTTCCATCGCCTATGTAGATGGCGCCGGGGCCGCCGGCGTGCTCTGCGGCAAAGGCTTTCAGTTCATCGCTGATTTCCCACATCATCGAGTCGCCATCTTCTATCATGGCCGTGGGTTCTTCTTCTATAGCCTCGGTGGGCGCAGGGGTTTCTGTTGGTGGAACAGGAGTATTGGTCGGCACGGGGGTGGCCGCTTCCCCGCACGCTACCAGCAATGCTACCATCAACACGATGGCGAAAGACATGATTACCGTGGATCGCATGAACACCTCTCCTTTTGGAAATTGGGGCTTTACTTCGCGTGCCGCCGGACATGGGTAAGCGGGACCCCCAAGGCGGGGCGTGAAACAGCCGCCCTATCATATCACAAATTGCCCTAATACGTTAGGCTCTAATCGGAATCATGCGATAATGCGGTCATATCTTGTTTATTTCAGACTATATGTTGACCTATTTTAGTTGTAATAGTGCATTTCTTCTCTAACTTTCACTAAATACGAAGCACACCGCTCCGATAGCTCACTGGTCGTTTTCCGGAAGCAAGAAAAGGGGGCAGGTTTTCGTTCTGCCCCCGCGAAATTGGCACATAAAAGCCCAATCGGGCTTGAGTGCGGTTGCTAGTCTTCGCTCATGGTGAAGGGAATTACACCAGGCATCCACCACTTTTCCCAGCTATCGTCCACCCGCTGCTGGAAGTAGGCGATGTCCTCGGGGGTGAAGTGAGCGAAGCGGCCCTGGCGGGATAGGTAGTCCTCGATGGGCTTGCGCTTCCGGATGCCCTTGGCGATAGAGCGGCTGGGCCCGTTGAGCGTCAGTTCGCCGTCGATTATCTCGTACTGCACCCACAGGCCCGTCTCGATAGCCAGCATCCCCAACTCGTGGGAATACTTGGGGTCGTAGTCCCAGCCCTTGGGGCAGGGGTCGATGCTGTGGATGAAGGTCGGCCCGCCGATGGTCAGGGCGCGGCGAATCTTGTTGTTGAAGTCCAGCCCGTAGGAGCCGCAGGCCGTGGCGATGTAGCGAACGTCGGGGTGCCCGACGGCCAGCATCGGCGCGGTGTTCTTCTTCCACCGTTTGTTCATAATGCGGTGCACCTTGCCCGGAGGGCTGAAGGTGCTGTTGGCGCCCCACGGGGAACTGCCCGACACCTGGATGTCGGTGTTGGCGTAGGACTCGTTGTCGTAGCAGAGGATGAGCAGGTTGTACTCATCGTGCTGCAGGGCCGCCGAGATGGCCGACAGGCCCATGTCCACGCCGCCGCCGTCGCCGCAGAAGGCGATCACGTTGATCGGTTCCTTGTGCATCTTGCCCTTGCGCATCATGGAGGCCAGGCCCGCGGCGGTGCCGGTGGCGGCGCTGCCGGAGGAACCAAGCTGGGTGTGCATCCAGGGCACCACCCACGGTGTGCTGTAGTAGGTGGTGTTGGCCACGTACATACAGCCGGTGCTGCCCAGCACGATACTGCGCGGGCCGGCGGCCTTGATCATCAGCCGCATCACCAGCGCCGACTCGCAGCCCTGGCAGGTGCGGTGACCGGAGGAGTAGAACTCCTCCACCGGGATGTTCTTGACGCCCCTGACCTGGGGCAGGTCGGTCGCAGTCATCAAGGTGGTCATAGTTCTTACTCCCTTACCGCAATCCAGGTAGTTTCCTGTTCGATTTTACCAGTTGCCACGGCCCTTTCGGTAGTCTCGATCATCTCGTTTACGTCTTTGACCATGACTTCGCGTCCGCCCAGCCCTGCGATGAAGTTGAGCATCAGTGGGCGCTCCTGTAGCGGGTAGAGGGCCGAGCGCAGCTCGTGGAACAGCACCCCGCCGAAGGATGGCGAACCGTAAGAGTAGTCGCGGTCAACAACGGCGATGCCCTTGGCTCCCTTGAGAGCGTTCTGGATTTCCTCCGTCGCAAAGGGGCGGAAGAACTTGATGCGCACAAAGCCGACCTTCTTGCCCTGCTCCCGCATCCGGCGAACCGCCACGCGGGTGGGCATGGCCAGCGTTCCCATGCCGACGAGGATTATCTCGGCGTCCTCCGTCATGTACTCTTCGATGAACGGGCTGGGATCGCCGCGGCCGAAGACTTCCTTGAACTCGTCGTAGGCTTCGTAGATCACGCCCACGGTCCGGCGCATGGCCTCGTCGGTCTGGCGGCGGATTTCCATCAGCCAGTCCTCGTTGACCTGCGGCGCGATGGTGATCGGGTTGTCGGGGTGCAATTGCAGCTCGTGCCGGTTGTATCCGGGCAGGTAGCGGTTCACCTGCTCGCGGGTCGGCACCTGCACGATGGCCTGTGAATGAGTCAGGAAGGAACCGTCGCAACTGATGGCAAAGGGCAGCAGCACGTTTCGGTCCTCGGCCACCCGGTAGGCCAGCAACGCCGTGTCAAGCGCCTCCTGGGCCGTGGCCACCCAATACAGGTGCCAGCCCAAGTCGCGGACGGCCATGGCGTCGTTGTGCTCCACGCCGAAGGCGCCGGGGTCATCCAGCGCGCGGTTGCCGACCATCGCCACTACGGGCATACGTAGGCCGGCGGTCACCGTGATGGCCTCGAAGGCATAGAACCAGCCCACGCCGCTGGAGCCGCAGAAGGTACGCGCGCCCACTGCCGAGGCGTGCTTGACGATCTCGAACTGGGAGTGCTCGCTCTCGGCGACGATGAAATCGCAGTCGAATACCCCGTCGGCCTTCAGCTTCGACACGTACTGCATCACCGTGTCGTAAGGTCGGATGGGGTAGGCGGTGATGACGTCCACGTCGGCCAGGGCGCAGGCGATGGCGATGGCCTCGGAGCCGCTTATCAGCTCCTCGGTGGACTGGGTGAACATTTCAGTCACAAGGGTGGTCATTAGTCTGCCTCCGCCGCCTCGATCTCTTCGGCGTAGCCGCCGACGTGGTGGAAGCCGTGGGTGCGGGTCTCGGCCTTCTGCTTGTCCACCAGCTCGGTCATCCAATTGTTGTAGCCGTCTTTGTCCTTCTGCCACCACTCCCACTGGCTGTCGTGGTCGTTGAACTCGGCCTCGTTGACCATGGTCACGCAGTCGGGGACCGGGCAGACCGCCTCACAGACGCCGCAGCCGCAGCAGGCTTCCATGTTGGCGTCATACAGGCCGTCGGGGGTCACGTCGAAGCAGGTGTCGGGGCACTGCAACCAGCACAGCGTGCACTTGATGCAGGTCTCGAAGTTGACCACCGGGCGCATGGAACGGGTGCTGAACTTCTTGAACACCTCGCTACGGCCAGGGACATATCCGCCCTCGCCCTCGGCGAACTCGCCGCCCTCGGGGATGGCGCGGATAACAAGTCCCTCTTCCATAGTCTTCCAGCCGGGCAAGGTGAATTTCATCTCCCGCTGGTTGCCGCCCTCGCCAGGCTCCACCGGGCGGGTGACGGTGCGGTCGAAGGAACGCTGCGCCGATGCGATCTTGGTGCCGCCGCCCATTTGCTCTTCGATGGTTTCCAACATGGCCTCAAGGCTAACCAATTCCGGGCAGACCTTGCAGAGGGCGCCCAGCACGCGGGCATCGGTGTGGTCGTCCTTGTAGACCCACAGGCCGGAGAAGCTGGGGATGCCGGTGACGATGGACAGGTTGTAGGGGGATTCCTTGGGATGGATGTCCTCCAGCAGCGCGTCGGCCTGCTGCCGGGAGGTCACTATCAGAGTACCGCCGGACTTGGTCAGCTCGTTGATGGGCTGGAGGCCATACCAAGCCCACGATTCGACGCCCTTGCACATGGTGTCGTCAACATTGATGGTGACATCTACGTTGGTGGCTTGGTATACCGCCAGGCTTTCTTCCAGCTCTTCCGCGTCATCGGCTACGATGGCGAACTGCTTGGCGGGGATGCCGTTGCGCTCCGGTGAGTCGCCGTATCGGCCGAAGGCGGTGCCAATCTTGCCGTCCTTTCGGGCAGCAAACACTATGGAGCGGACAATGTTGCGGGCCAGGGTCTTTTGGAAGATGCCCCGGTACACGACCTCCACAGCAAGGGTGGACATACCTTTCCTCCTTAGTTTGGGTCCCTTTCCAATTCTGAATTTCCACGCAGGACATAGGGTGCGCAGGGTTTATAATGGTTCTGAAGATGTGCTCCCGGCTTCCCCTGCGGCCCGATGATTTGTTGGACGCTACAATTCACCGCGCAATCTTAACATATTCGCGCAAAGTAAGGGGAATCCGGTTGCAGCCGCAACATCCCTGAGCGCGCGGCGCGCTGTGATAAAATCGAACGGTGACCGCATGGCTTTGTCCGGTCCGTGTTGAACCGTCCGTAATGTATGGCAGGAGATTGGCTTGGCCCGCGTCGTCCACTGGCGCTTCTTGCTCTCAGTGTTTCCGGCTCTGGCAATCGCGCTGGGCGTGAGCCTTACGGCTGCCGCCTGCATCGGTGGCAACGTCGAAGAGCCCGCGGCACCCGAAACGCTTACCGTCGAGGACCTGCCGCCGGAGTTCGCCAAACTGGCGGAGGTGTGGGAACTGCTGGAGGGTGATCATGTTGACGCCGGAACCCTGGACCCTGCTGTACTGACAGAAGGCGCCATCCGAGGGATGCTGGAGTCCACTGGGGACGATTATGCTGCCTACCTCGACCCAGATCAGTATTCTTTCCAGCGGCAGGACATCCGGGGGTATTTCGAGGGCATCGGCGCCGAAGTCACCGTTCGCAACGGGTTTATCACCATAGTCGCGCCCTTTCCCGACACCCCAGCGGAGGATGCGGGAGTCCTGCCCGACGATGTAATCCTGGAAATAGACGGCGAAAGCGTAGACGGATTAGAACTGTTCGAGGTCATCAATCGCATCAGGGGTGAAAAGGGGACTCCAGTGCTGCTTCTGGTAAGAAGGGACCGCACTGGCGAAACTGAGGAATTGGAAATCATACGCGGCGTAATCCAACTGGAAAGCGTCCAGCTGACCATGCTGGTGGGCCGAATCGGGCATCTCAGGGTCACATCCTTCAGCGGCACAAGCAAGGACGAATTGGAAAGCGCCCTGGAGCGTTTCGAGCGTTCCAGGGGGTTGGGGCTGGTGGTGGACGTTCGCAACAACCCCGGTGGCCTGATATCGTCAGTAGTCGAGGTTACCAGCCAATTCGTAGACGAGGGGCTGGTCCTCTACCAGTTGGACGGGCAGGGCAACCGCCGCGACTGGAACGCCCAACCGGGCGGCATGGCGCTGGATGTTCCGGTCGTGGTTCTGATGAACGAGTTCAGCGCCTCTGCCAGTGAGGTGTTCGCCGGAGCCATAATGTCTCACGAGCGCGCCCCGACCATAGGAGTCACCACCTTCGGGAAGGGCAGCGTGAATAACCTGTGGCCCCTCAGCGACGGCTCGGCGGTCATTTTTAGCATAGGACGTTGGTACACTCCCGATGGAAGGCTGATTGAGGGCGAGGGAATAAACCCGGGCATCGTGCAGGAAGCGTCAGACGACGATTCGGAAGACCTGCAACTGGACCTCGCCATTGAAGAACTGAACAAACTGATTGAAATCTCACAGGCAACCGCCAGCAACTGAGTCTGGATTGACCGGGATGATTTGACATGGCCAAGAAGAAAACCGCCAATACAGCGAAGAACGGCAGCCCCGACGGAATCCGCACGGCGGCCACCAACCGGCGAGCCTTCTTCAACTACGAGATTCTGGAGCGGGTTGAAGCCGGATTGGTGCTGACCGGCACCGAAATTAAGTCCGTGCGGGCGGGTAAGGTTGACCTCAGCGACGGCTACGGACGGGTCCACGACGGCGAAATGTGGCTGCACAACACCTACATCGCCCCTTATGACCCGGCAAGCCAGTACAACCACGACCCGCGTCGCCTCCGCAAGCTGCTGCTGCACCGCGATGAAATCAGCAAGCTGGAAAGCGAAGTCGCCGAGAAGGGGCTGACGCTGGTAGCGCTCCGCCTTTACATCAAGCGCCATGTCGCCAAGGTGGAGCTGGGGCTGGCCAGAGGCAAGCGGCGCTACGACAAGCGCCAGGCAATCATCAGCCGCGACATGGACCGAGAGGCCCGGAGAGCCGTCGGGGCGGCCAGATACTAGAAGACTTCAAGGTCGATCGAGGAGTATCAGAGTTGATTCGCACTCTCAACGGAGTCACGCCCAAGGTTGCCGATACCGCTTGGGTGAGTGAGTTTGCCTACGTGGTCGGAAACGTGGAAATCGGCGAGTACGCCAGCATCTGGCCTGGAGTGACCGTCCGGGGCGACGGCGACGATGCCATCGTCATCGGCGATTACGTCAATATACAAGAAGGGTCGGTGATTCACGGCAACGGTCTGACGCTGGAAGACCATGTGTCGGTCGGCCACAGCGTGGTCGTGCATTGCGACGTCGTGGGGCGCGGCTCCCTGCTGGGCAACAACTGCACTGTGCTGAATAAGGTGACGCTGGGCGAGAACTGCCTGGTCGCGGCAAACTCTGCGGTACTCGCCGGGGCGCAGATTCCGGCCAACTCCTTCGTGACCGGAGCGCCCGCACAGGTCAAGCGGGCGGTAACGGAGAAGCAACTGACGGCCATGCGCCACACCAGCGAGGAGTTAGTAAAGCGCGCCAAGTGGTTCAAGGACAGCGGGCTTTAGTCCCGCCCCCGCCGCCCTTTTCGCCTCGGTCTACCCCAACCGCCCGGCCACGGGCAGCACAGCGTCGGCGAGCCGCTCCATGACGCGAATGCAGTCGGTCAGCTCGCTAACCCGGAAGTCGTAGGTCAGTTGGCCGATGCCGATTTCGTGGCAGGCGTGCAGGTCGTCTATGACCTCCTGGGTGCTGCACACCAGTGCGCCTCCGCTGCGCTCGCTGCCCATCTCCGGCAGGCCGATGTCAGTGAAGTGCAGGCTGCGTTTCAGCGAGACGGTTACCTCGTCCACCTTGCGTCCCTCCTGCTCGATTCGCTGGCGCAGGTAGGGGATGTGGGCGGCGACGAACTCTGGAGTCTGGCGCGTCGTGTGCCAGCAGTCGCCGTACTTCGCGGTGCGGCGCAGGGCGGCGCGGGTGTGACCGCCCACCCAGATGGGCAGCGGGTTCTGCACCGGCTTGGGGTAGAACTCGATGCCGTCGAACTGGTATTGCTTGCCGTGATGAGTAGGATGGTCGTCATACCACAGCGTGTGGAAAATCTGGAGGAACTCGTCGGTCAGCGGCCCTCGCTCGGCGTAGCTCACTCCCAGAGTCTCGAACTCCTTCTCCAGCCAGCCGACTCCCACGCCGCAGACCATGCGCCCGCCGGTCAGCGAGTCCAGCGAGGCAAACATCTTGGCCTGCACCACGGGGTTGCGATAGGGCAGAATCAGCACCGTACTGCCCAGCTTGATGCGCTCGGTGCAGGCGGCCAGGTAGCCCAGCAGCGTCATAGTCTCCAGGAACGGCTCATCTGTGGGACGGGAAAAGCCGCCCGTTGCGGTGTAAGGATACTGTGTCGTCCCCCCCGTGGGCAGCACGATGTGGTCGCCGATGAGCACCGACTCGAACCCCAGCGCCTCCGCCGCCTGCGCGAACTCCCGCAGCCCCGGCCCGTCGGGAATACGGGGCATCGAAACTCCGATTTCCATGCTTCTTACTCCTTGGTTATCTATCCGTCCATGGCCCGAGGCAATTTCCGGCCCAAGGACTCGCGCTCAACAGGGCAGCAAAGCCACCTTCCCCGTTTCCCATCGAGAGGAAGTTCTCCACATCGCCGGTTTCCAGTTAGGGAGTATACAGTATCAGTATCCATTTGCGGATGAGGATATCGGTATCCCTCCAATACCTTCTCATAGTAGGAAGGTATTGGCGTCAGGTCATAGTCATCCGAAAATCAGGGCTTGATCATGGTCATTATGTAAGGTTGCGGCCGCTCCCTTGACTTTGACGTTTCCCGCTTGCCACTATACCCCGGCGTGATATAATTCATGCGTAATGAGGGCGAGTAACTCCGCCCGCGCGCCAGCCACCGGTATCAACCACCGACCCTAATCATAGGAACGCGAGGAGGCACAAACGTGGAAAAGGGCAACACCGTCATTAACGCGGGTCCCATTGACATCGCAATGAGCTACCGTTCGGAAATCATGGACGACCAGGGCCTGTGTCTGCAGGTCTACTCGGAGATCGAAGGCAAGGACACCGAAATCCTGCGCTTCGACTGCTTCGACCAGGCTCCCCACTACCACTATGGCCCCGAGAACCACAACATCCGCCTGTTCATGGACAAGACCACTGCCGGCAATCCCCTTGGTTGGACCATCGGCAACATTCGCAGCAGCCTGCCGGACATGGTGCGCCGGTCTGGGTATGACAAATTGGCCGACCAGCTTGAAGCCCACCCAGTCGACTCCGCAAAGCTGGACGAGGCTGAGGCCACCGCCCGTGGGATGGCCAACGGCGGGCGCCGCACCGTGCATCACATGATGCCCGAGATGCTGGATGGCGACAAGGTTTCCGTCGGCAACATCAAGTTCGGCTTGGAGTACCGGCACCTGCCGCAGATCAACGATGAGGGCATGGCCATCCACGTCCTGTCCGACATCGCCGGCCAGGAAGTCGAGCTGCTGGCCTTCGACTGCTTCCAGAACGGCCCGCACTACCACTACGGCCCCCGCAACCAGGACGTGCGGATCTACTGGGACGTTACCACCTCCGGCGAGACGCTGGCCTGGACTCTGGACCAGTTCAAGCAGGGCAAGATCCGGAGCATGATCAGCCGCGCCGGCTACCCCACCATCGCCAACGACGTGGACGAGGAACTGCTCCAGTCCATGCTGCCGGAGATCGAGCGCCGCTCCTTGGAGCTGGTTGCCATGAACAACGGTGGCAAGGACGACCCCAAGGCCCAGATCATGGCCGAGATTGAGGCCCTCCGCGAGAAGGTCGCCGCGCTGTAGCACCTCTCGAAGAAATCACGGAAACGCAGGACGGCCCCGGCGAATGCCGGGGCCGTTTAGTTTTAGTAGCAACCAAATGATTGGATCGGGATTGTGGGATTTGCGAGGCGGATGATTGAGGTTATATGTTGCGAAGCATCCGGCATGACAGGGCAGCGGTTCAAAGAGGGAGTACATATTAATTTGTAGTAGCATCAAATTGGTCGCGGGTCCGGTAAACCAGACTTTGTCGCCCACAGATTTCTCGCCATTGGGCTGGGGCGGCCGAGCATGGCCGCGAGCTAAGCCATCGTATACCCGCCGCTGACGCTTAACGTCTGCCCCGTGATGAAGCCCGCAGCGTCCGACGACAGGAACACCACCGCGTTGGCGATCTCGCGGGCCTCGGCCATGCGGCGGAGGGGGTAGGCGCGGATGGCGCGCTCGCGGGCTTCGGGGGTGAAGACTTCGCGCATCTGGTGCCACATACTGGTCTCGCTGATTGTTTCTTCGTCTGGCGGGACCACCAAACCGGGGCAGACACAGTTCAGGCGCAGCCCGTGGCGGCCGGTCTCGCGGGCGATGGACTTGCTGAGTGCGATGACTCCAGCCTTGCAGGCAGAGTAGACGGCCTCGCGGTATTCGCCCATCCGTCCGGCGTCGGAGCTGAGGCAGACGATGCTGCCGCCCTTTTGCTCCACCATGCCGGGCAGCACAGCATGGATGCAGTTGATGGCGCCCCACAGGTTGACCTGCACCTCGCGCTCCCACTCCTCGCGAGGCTTCTCCAGGAACAGCCGGTCGATGGTCCACCCCGCGTTGTTGACCAGCACGTCAATGCCGCCGAACTCGTTGGTGGCCGCTTCCACCATCGCGTTGACCGATTCATGGTTGGTCACGTCGGTAGCCAACACCATCACCCTCCCAGTGCTGCCCAGTGCCGTCACCTCGTCGGCCACGCGCTGCCCTTGAGCCGGGTCCAATTCGGCGATGACGATGTTGCAGCCCTCATCGGCGAAGGCGTGAACGATGCCGCGGCCGATGTTGGAGCCGCCGCCGGTTATGATGACTGTCTTTCCTGCGAGTCCGAGTTCCATGGCAATCCTTTTAACGCGATGGCGCAATGGCTATGTGTTGGGCGGCTTTACCCTGGGTATGCCGCCGAATCGGAGGCGCAGCAGGCCCTTTACGTCCTCGGTGGCTGTCTTCACCACGTTGACGGTGCTGGCGGGATCGTCCTCCCAGGCCACCGGAACTACCCCGATGCGGTAGCCTCGCTTCTCCGCGATAATCAGCATCTCAGTGTCGAAGAACCAGTTATTGTTCTGCACATGGGGGATGATTGCTTGGGCCGCCTGCCGCGTCATCGCCTTGAAGCCGCATTGGGCGTCGGGGAACCCTACGAAGAACATAGCCCATATCAGCAGGTTGTAGCTGCGGGAGGTGAATTCGCGCTTGAAGCTGCGCTGCGTCACCTGCGAGCCGCGGCTGAGCCGACTTCCGATGGCCACATGGCAGCCCGACTCCAACTCGCTCACCAGCGCCGGAAAGTGGGAGAGCCCGGTGGAGAGGTCAACGTCCATGTAGCTTACGATGTCGCATTCGCTGCCCAGCCACGCGGCGCGCAGCGCCCGGCCTCGACCCTTCTCGGGCAGGTACAGGTAGTTTACGCCGTCAATCTCGCGGCAAAGCGAATCCGACGCGGCCCGGGTTCCGTCTATGGAGGCGTTGTCGGCGATGGTCACGCGCCACGGGTTGGGCAGGTTTTTCCGCAGGAATGCGCACAACCTGGGAATGCTGACCGGAAGCGCGTCCTCTTCGTTGTAGACGGGAATGACAACGTCGACGCTGGCGCTCATGGTCTTCGTCCTGTCGTGCGGCGCCTAGTGGCGGAAATGGCGCACCCCCGTGAACACCATAGCCAATCCGGTCTTGTCGGCGGCGGCTATGACTTCCTCGTCTCGAACCGAGCCTCCAGGCTGGACGATGGCGGTGACCCCGGCCTCAGCGGCAAGCTCGATATTGTCGGCGAAGGGGAAGAAGGCATCGGAAGCCAGCACCGCACCCTTCGCGTTTTCGCCGGCGATGCGCTGGGACAGGTGCACGCTGACCACCCGGTTGGGCTGCCCGGCCCCCATGCCCACCAGTGCGCGATCCTTGGCGAAGACAATGGCGTTGGATTTTATATGCTTGGCGGCCTTCCACGCAAAGGCCAGGTCCTGCCTTTCTGCTTCGCTGGGTTCGCGTTCCGTGACCGTCCGCCATGCCGCCGGGTCTTCCGTGATGTCGTCGGCTCCCTGCACCAGCATCCCGCCGGAGATGGGGCGCAGGTCCAGCGCTGCTTTTAGCGGGGCTGCTCCGATGGCCAGGATTCGGAGGTTGCGTTTTCGTCGCAGGATTTCCAGCGCGTCGTCGTCGTATCCTGGCGCGATCACCACTTCGTAGAATACCGGATCCATAGCCTGGGCTGATGCTGAGTCCACGATGCGGTTGAACGCCACAATACCGCCGAAGGCGCTCACCGTGTCGCCTTCATAGGCGAGATGATACGCCTCTGCGATGGCGCTGCGGCTGGCGAGACCGCAGGGGTTATTGTGCTTCACCACTGCAACGGTCGGTTCGGCGAAGTCCGATACGGTGCGCCAGGCGGCGTCGGCGTCCATGAGATTGTTGTACGACAGCTCCCGCCCGTGCAACTGGGCGGCCCCCGCCATACCGGAAGGCGCCGCGCCCGCCGGTGCATATAGCGCGCCGTACTGATGGGGGTTCTCGCCGTAACGCAGCCCGGCCACTTTGTCCAGTGAGATGGTCAGGCGCGAAGGTAGAGTTTCTTCCGGTTCGGCTGTCAGGTAGCCGGCGACCGCGGCGTCATATTCGGAGACGTGGCGGAAGGCCTTGGCAGCGAGGCCGCGCCGGTCGTTGGCGGTCAGGCCGTCCCCAGCCAGCTTTTCGGCCACCCATTCGTAGTCCGCAGGGTCTACGATCACCGCGACTGACGGGAAGTTCTTGGCGGCTGCCCTTAGCATCGTCGGGCCGCCGATGTCGATGTTCTCCAGCGCGTCGTCCAGCGTTACGTCCGGCTTGCTGATGGTAGCGACGAAGGGATAGAGGTTGACCACCACCAAGTCGATGGTTTCGATGCCGTGGGCCGCCAGCTCGGCCATCTGTTCCGGCGACTCGCGGCGGGCCAGCAGGCCACCGTGTACGACCGGATGCAGCGTCTTGACCCGCCCGTCCAGTATCTCCGGCGAGCCTGTGACGTCGGCCACCTGCCGAACGCTCAGGCCGCCCTCGTCGGTCAGCGTCCGGTGGGTGCCGCCGGTGCTGACCAACTCGTACCCGGCGGCGGCGATGCGGCGCCCGAATTCAACCACGCCGGTCTTGTCGTAAACACTGATGAGCGCTCTCAAATCTTCTCTCCGTTTCTGGGGGTGATGATTCCACCCTCACCCTAGCCCTCTCCCTCTATGGAGAGGGAACAGAAATCGAAACTTGGCTACCTAAATATAACCTGCTCTTCGGAATCGCGGCGGACCACCCGGCCAACTTGTATGGCCTCCGGAATTTTATCGCAGAAGGCCGATACATTGGACTCCGGGCAGACGGCAACCATGCCGAGGCCCATGTTGAACACCCGAAACATCTCGGCGTCGGTTATGTTGCCTTCCCGTTGCAGCGCTTTGAAAATGGGCGGCGGCGTCCAAGAGCCGGTATTTATGCTGGCGGCCAGGTTATCGGGCAGCACCGGCGGCAGCTTGCCAGGCAGCCCGCCGCCCGTGATGTGGGAGAGGCCGCTGAGCAGCTCCAGCACTGGCGCCAGCATCGGATAGTAGGCGCGATGGTATAGCAACAACTCCTCGCCCAATTGGTGATTCAGGCCCTCGTAGCGGCGGAACAGTGCCGTGGGATCGTCATCGGTGTTGAACACCTTGCGCACCAGCGAGAATCCGTTGGTGTGCAGGCCGTTGGACGGAATGCCCAGCAGCCTGTCCCCCTCCTGAACTCTGCTGGGTTCCAGCAACCGCTCCCGGTCTACCACTCCCACCACGAAGCCGGCGAGGTCCATTTCGCCATCAGCGTAGACCCCTGGCATCTGCGCCGTCTCCCCGCTGATGAGGGCGCATTGCGCCTCGCGGCAGCCCCAGGCGATGCCGCGCATCAGCGAGTCAAGGGCCTGGGCGTCCAAGTCGCCGAAGGCCACATAGTCCAGAAAGAAGAGAGGGCGGGCGCCCTTGGTGAGGATGTCGTTGACGTTCAGGGTCACCAAGTCGCGGCCGATTGACTCGAAATGCCCCAATTGCGCGGCGATTTTGAGCTTGGTGCCAACCCCGTCTGTACTCGCCACAAGCACCGGGCCGCCTTCGCCGCCAAGTTGGAACAGCCCGGCGAAACTTCCGCCGCCGTCTATGACTTCCGGCCCGTGGGTGCTGGCCGCCAGTCCGCGGATGCGCTCCTTAAGCTCGTCCATGCGGCCCAGATCCACCCCCGACTGCCGGTAAGCGTCAGCGTTCTGGCTGGGGTTCAATTCAAGGCCCTCTTGATGTGCTGCCTTCTCATAGCGAGTCAATCTCCGGTGAAGAATAAGAGGTTCATCGAATGCGGAGTCAACAGCAACGAAAATTGGGGGGAAGCAGAGGCAGGCGAATCATAAGAAGGCAGGCAAATAGTTGGGTTAGCTGCCGGAGTTCTCCAGCATCAGTTTGTCCAGTTCCAATTGTACCGGCACCGGGTAGTTGCCGGTGAAGCAGGCGTCGCAGAATCCACCGCTCTGGCCGTTTACCACCTTCATCAGTCCCTTGACGCTCAGGTATCCCAGGGTGTCGGCGCCGATGATTTCCCGGATTTCCGGCACAGTGTTGTTGGCGGCCAGTAACTCCCGGCGCGAAGCCATGTCCACGCCCATGAAGCACGGATGGCGGATGGGCGGTGCGCAGACTCTCATGTGGACTTCCGCTGCACCTCCCCGCCGCAGCAGGTTCACAACATGTGGCGTCGTGGTTCCCCTGACGATGCTGTCGTCCACCACGACGATGCGCTTGCCCTTTATGACTTCGCCGAGGCTGTTGAACTTCTGACGCACGCCAAGCTCGCGAAGCCGCTGCTCGGGTTCTATGAAGGTGCGGCCCACGTAGCGGTTCTTGATCAGCCCTTCGTTGAAGGGAATGCCCGACTCCAGGGCGTAGCCGACGGCAGCCGCGGTGGACGAGTCCGGGATGCCGATAACCAGGTCGGCGTCCACCGGGTGTTCGCGGGCTAGTTCCGCCCCCATCTGCTGCCGCTTGAGGTGGACTAGGTGCCCGTCCATCTGGCTATCTGGGCGGGAGAAGTAAATCAGCTCGAAAACGCAGAGGGCACGGGGCCTAGCCTCGTTGACGCCCGACCAGACAGAGGAGCGCAGCCCGTTTCCGTCTATTACCACCACCTCGCCAGGATCTATTTCGCGGACGAACTCAGCGCCCAGGTTGTCGAGGGCGCAGGATTCCGAGGCTATGACCCAGCCCTCTCCCCTTCGCCCCAAGCACAGCGGGCGGATTCCCAGCGGGTCGCGGGCGGCAATCAGCGAGTCCGGGGTCAGGCCGACCAGTGAGTATGCTCCCTCCAGCCGGCGCATACAGTGAAATACCCGTTCCTCCCAACAGGGGCCGGCGGACTCAACCAGCATCCGGGCGATGACTTCGGTGTCGGTGGTGGAAGAGAAAGAGCAGCCCCATTCGTCCTGGAGCTGCTCTTTCAACTGCGCGGCGTTGATTATGTTGCCGTTGTTTGCCAATGCCAGCGTTCCGGCCTGACCGCTGACCAGCAACGGCTGGGCGTTGCAGAGCTCGCTTCTTCCGGTGGTGGAGTAGCGGGTGTGGCCGATGGCCATGTCGCCCACCAGGGGCAGGAAGTCAGGCTCGCGGAAGACTTGGGAAACCAGTCCCATTTCGGAGTGCACCTCGACAGTCTCGCCGCTGGTGGAGGCAATACCGGCGCTTTCCTGTCCGCGATGCTGGAGGGCGAAGAGGCCGAAGAAGGTGAGACGGCTGGCGGTCTCTTCAGGGGAGTATACAGCTATTACCCCACACTCTTCGCGGGGGCTGTCGAACGGGCCATAGACCTGTGAGGACTCCGGCTCGCTATTCACGGGTGTATTGTATCGGCCCCTCTCCCAAGCGGTCAACTGTGCCGGCAACCGCTCAGGTGCATTCAGTGGTTCCCTTTCTCCCTTCGGGAGAGGAGTAGGGTGGGGGGCGTCTCTGATAGAGGGTGATAGCAACAGGCAACCCGCTCGCCCTTAGCTTGTCCAAGAACGAGCGGATTGCGTTTACTACCGAACGCGGTCTGCTGGCCTACTGGTGGAAAAGATTGAGCGCCGACCCGAGGCGGAACCATTCCAACTGCGACTCGCTGTAGGAGTGCTGCAACTGGAGGGTCTCCGAGGAACCATCACCGTGGTTGACGGTGCATGGCACTGGCTGTCCCGGCTTTATGTCACTCAGACCAGTGAGGCTGATGCGGTCGTCCTCACGGATGCGATCGTAGTCGGCGGGGTCGGAGAAAGTCAGCGCCAAAAGGCCCTGCTTCTTGAGGTTGCTCTCGTGGATGCGGGCAAAGCTGCGGGCGATGACTGCGGCGCCGCCCAGCAGCCGGGGCGACAGGGCGGCGTGTTCGCGGCTGCTGCCCTCACCATAGTTGAAGTCCCCGATGGCTATCCATTTGACTCCCTGAGCCTTGTAGCCGCGGGCGATCCTGGAGAAACCCTGGTCTCTCTCTCCGGTCAGGACGTTCAGCCCCTTGCCGGCCTCTCCGGTGTAGGCATTGATGGCGCCCATGAACATATTGTCGCTGAAGCGGTCGAGGTGGCCCCGGAAGCGCAACCACACCCCGGCAGGCGAGATGCTGTCGGTGGTAGTCTTGCCCTGCGCTTTCAGCAGCGCCGGCATATCCAGGAAGTCGTTGCCGTCCCAGGCCGGCCACGGCTCCAGAAGCTGGATGCGCTCGCTGTCCGGCGATACGGTGAGTTCGATGCTGCTGCCGTCTTCCGGGGGCGCCTGGTAGAAGGAGCGGCCCTCTTCGAAGTCGGCGGCGGGAACCTCTGGCGCTTCCTTGGGCGGGTCGAGCCGGAACTCGGAACCGTCGGCGGCGGTCAGCGTGTCGGTCAGCGGGTTGAAGGACAGACGACCGCCGATGGCCAAGGCGGTGACGATCTCCGGGCTGCCGATGAGGTTCATGGTGGACGCCTGGCCGTCGTTGCGGGCCGGGAAATTTCGGTTGTAGGAGGTCACGATGGTGTTGGGCGTGCCGACGGATTCCCCGGCGCGCCGCCACTGGCCGATGCAGGGGCCGCAAGCGTTGGCCAGCACCGTGGCGTCGATGTCCTGGAGCGACTGCATCTGCCCGTCGCGCTCTATGGTGGCCCGCACCTGCTCGGAACCGGGCGTTACCATGAAGGGCACGGCTGCCCGCAGGCCCCGGGCCTTGGCCTGCTCGGCCACGTCGGCGGAGCGGCTCATGTCCTCGTATGAGGAGTTGGTGCAGCTTCCTATCAGGGCGGCCGAAATCTCTTCCACCAACCCGGCGTCTTCCTTCAATTCCGCCGCCATCTGCGAGATAGGGCGGGCGCGGTCGGGCGAGTGGGGGCCGACCAGATGCGGCTCCAGATCCGACAGGTTGATCTCCACGATGCGGTCGTAGTACTGCTCCGGGTTGGCCTCGCACTCGGCGTCGGCGGTCAGCAGGTGGCTATACCGGTCGGCCAGGTCGGCCAGGTCGCCGCGCCGGGTTGCCCGTAGGTATCGGGCCATGCGCTCGTCGTAAGGGAAGACCGATGTCGTCGCCCCCAGCTCGGCGCCCATGTTGGTGATGGTAGCTTTTCCGGTGGCGCTGATGGAGGCGGTTCCCGGCCCGAAGTATTCGATGATAGCGTTGGTGCCGCCTGAGACGGTCAACTGCCCGGCCAGGTACAGGATGACGTCCTTGGGGGCGGTCCAGCCGCTCAATTCCCCGGTCAGGCGCACGCCGATGAAGCGGGGATACAGCACCTCCCAGGGCAGTCCGGCCATCACTTCCACGGCGTCGGCGCCGCCCACGCCCACGGAGATGGAGCCAAGCCCGCCGCCCATGGGAGTGTGGGAGTCTGTGCCGATCATCATCTCGCCGGGGTAGGCGTAGTTCTCGAAGGCAACCTGGTGGATGATGCCAGCCCCCGGCGACCAGAAGCCAACGCCGAACTTGGCCGAGGCGGTCCGCAGGAAGTTGTAGACCTCATCGTTCTCGGACAGCGACTCAGTAAGGTCGCGGGAGCCTTCGACGCGGGCCTGGATCAGGTGGTCGCAGTGTACCGACGTAGGCACAGCGGTCGTGGCGCGCCGGGTCTGCATGAATTGCAGCATGGCTGTCTGGCCCAAAACATCCTGTAGAATCACGCGGTCGGGCCGGAGCTGCACGTATGTTTCGCCGCGCACCATGCTAGTAGCCGTCGGGTCGTCCAAGTGGCTGAGCAGAATTTTGTCGGCCAGGGTCAGCGGGCGGTTCTGTACGGAACGTACGGTGTTGAGGTTCTGGTCCAGCCGCTCATAGACCTCGGAGACAACTTCTCGGGTAGGTTCAATTGCAATCAAAGTAAGCCCTCCTCCGGCTCTCTCAATCTTCGATCACCTTTGCCCGGCCTGCGCGGGCGTTAGCCTAATGTTAACAAAACGGGCGGCGCAATGGGTAGCGCGCGGTTCAAATACCGTTTGAAGGCTCATAGAACCTCAATACCCATAGAAAGGATTGGATTGGCGGACTGGCGGTTAGTCCCTCCGCGGCATGATAGTAACCTTGCGGTTCTCGCCCTCGCCTGCGCTTTCCGTCCTCACCTCTGGATTCTCCGCCAGAGAAGTGTGGATGATGCGGCGGTCGGCCGGGGGCATGGGTTCCAAGGTGATGCTGCGGTTGGTCTGCGCCACCCGCGAGGCCACCTTGGCGGCCATATCCCGGAGCGACGTCTCCCGGCGCTGCCGGTAGTTCTCCACGTCAAGCACCACCCGGACATCCTCGCCCAGCCTCCTGCGGACTATGAGAGTCACCAGGAATTGCAGCGCCTGGAGGGTCTGGCCGCGACGGCCGATGAGCAGTCCCGAGTCCTCGCCAGCCAGGTCGATTACCGGGCCGCCGGCCTCGGGGTCGTGGGCGGAACGCAGGGTACGTGTGACGTTGACGCCAGCGGCCTCCAGGATGCGGCCCACAGCGGCGGTGGCCAGCGCGGCGGCGGTCTCTTTTCCGGTCTCTCCGGCGTCGGTAGGGCCGCCTGCGCCTAGCCGGGTAACGCGCACCCGCGCCAGTTCCGCGCCTATGCCCAGGAAGCCGGCCTTGCCTCTACTTAGTACTTCTACCTCGGCCTCGTCGCGGTCTACGTCTAGCTCTTTCAGAGCCAGCTCGACTGCTTCTTCGACGGTTCGTGCGCTCATCACGAGAGGTTCTTGCATTGCCATCAACCTCCTCAGGTTCGTCGTAGCGGTCTGACGAAGACGGCGCAGCAACAGGCGCCGGCTCCGCCCTAGGGAACAGTGGGAATATGGGTTGCCATCCCGTTATGAAATACTGAATACCGATACCGATGACGTTGGAAGCCACCCAGTAAAGCGAGAGTCCGCTGGGCAGGCTAAAGGAGAAGAAGGCTATCATCAGCGGCATCAGCCACAGCATCATCATCTGATTGGTGGACTGACGGGGGTCCGTGGACGGGGTCATGGTCATTTTCTGCTGGAGCCAAGTGGAAACGAAGACCAGCACCGGCATGACTATTTTGGTGGGGTCCGGCTCTGACAGGTCCATCCAAAAGAAGGTAGCGCCCAGCGGCGCGGCGGTATAAATGGGAAAGAACGGAATCCAGGCGTAGAACTTTTCCGACAGCGCCACCAGGTGGTCGGGGCGGGAGTACAGTGTCTGGATCAGCACCCGGAACAGGCCGAACAGGATGGGCATCTGGATTACCAGCGGGCCAAGGCAGCCCACTGGGTTCACCCCGGCCTCCCGGTACATCCTCATGGTTTCCTGGGAGACCCGCTGGCGGTCGCGGGAGTATCGCTCCTGAATTTCCCGCATTCGCGGCTGGAGATCCGTCATCGCCTTCATCTGGCGCAACTGCTTGATGGTAAGGGGCAGTGTCACCAGTCGGACGATGACGGTGAATACGATGATGGCGATGCCCATGTTGTTGAAGCAGATGGTATACAGCACCACCAGCAGATTCAACAAGGGCCGGATGATTATTTCTCGCCAGAGGTCGTCGATACCCAAAGGGCCCTACCTTGCCGCCTGCCCAGCCCGGCAAGCGGATTGACTCGGTCGACCGGTTAGTTGCATTGAGTGTCCTCGTGATGCCAGCACCACATCTCCACCTGGCCGCCCTTGATCTCCACCCGGCGGACGCTTCCGTCCTCCGAGCCGACATAGACCGACTCTCCTACCGCTACCAGGGGCGCCTTTATCTGGGCGTCTCCGAGACTCTGGGAAGAAAGCAGGCGCTGGGCCACAGTGCGGTCCCTGGAATTACTTACGTCCAGCAGCAGCAGGCGTCCGTTTCTGGGAGCCACCACCAACCCCCTCGGCACGAGAACGGGCGGCGACACAATCGAGTCGCCGGCGTCGTACTTCCACTGCAGGATACCGTTGCGGTCTAGAGCGTAAATGTGGCCGTCCATGTTGGGGGCGAATACGGTCTCACCGTTGGTTACCGCCCCGGCCCAGAACCAGTTCTCTCCCTCAAATTGCCAGCGCACGTCGCCGTCATTGGCATCCAGCGCGTAGAGATTTCTGTCGAAGGAACCGACGACTACCATTCCATCAAACAGGACCGGCTTCCCGGCAACTACACCGCCGGTCTCGAAGCTCCATATTTCCTGGCCAGTGGCCAGGTTGACGGCATATACGTGGTGGTCGTGGGATCCGAAATAACCTACGCCGTTGCTCACCACTGGCGTAGACCAGATCTTGTCGCCGGTGACGAATGGGCTGTCCCAAAGGCTCTCGCCAGTGTCGGCGATGTACCCGTAAACCCTTCCGTCCTCGGAAGGAACGAGAAGCAGTTCGTTTATCGGGTCGTATGCCGGGCCGGCTACCAGGGGGCCCAGGTTCTGCGGCTGTCCTTGGGGTCGCCGCCAGCCCCGGTCGGAGATACTTCCGTTCTCCACGTCCAGCGCGTAGAGATAACCGTTTTCTCCGGCGACATAGAGAAGCTGACCGACCACGACCGGCGCGGAGTAGACACCCCTGAGGTTATCCGTGCCTTCCGCCTGGGGGAAGCTCCAGCCGGGACGCACACCCTCAAAGCCGTTGTCGACGAGAGCCTGCACGCGGCCGTCCTTGGTGCCGACGTAAACCACGCCATTGGCGCTCGCCAGCGCGTTCCAGCCGGAACTGACGCCGCCTATGTTCCGGGTGCAGCCGAGCAACGTCAGCGATAGCAACGCGGCAACGACGGCCAGCAGGAATGAGCGGGTCGTGAAAACTCTCAGCGACCCGAAACCGCGGCCCGGCGAAGTGAGCGCAGCGTTGGCTGGCCCGTTAGCCCGGCTGGTTTCAGGAGCGGCCTTGGGATTATTTGCGGAACGGAAAAAGCGTCGGAGCAAATTCAGCTCAAACGTAGAGTCCGAATACTCAAGGCACCGGGTCGTATCCCTTGCCCCCCAAGGGATGACAGCGGGCCAGGCGTTTGGCGCCGAGCCAGGCGCCTTTCAACACACCGTATCGGTTCACTGCGTCGTGGGAATAATGGGAACAACTGGGCAGATACCTGCAAGAAGTTGGCAATAGCGGGGACAGACTCACCTGATAGGCGCGAATGCACCAAAGGACAGCCGACTTCATTGGGACGATTCCCCGCCAAGGTTGGAAATGCTGGTATCATGCACGCCGGAACCAGGCCCGCGCGCTTCGCCAGCTACAATACGGCTGCGCCGCAACAAATTCCATGTGGCGCGGCTCAACTCGTGGTAGCTGGCATTCTGCACACCCATTCGGGCGATGAACACCGCGTCCCACCCCGAAGACACCGACCTTTCTCGCACCGCCTCCCTCAGCCTGCGCTTCACCCGATTGCGGACAACGGCGTTACCAATTCGCTTGCTGACCACGAAGGCGAACCTGCTATGGTCAAGCCCGTTGGCCAAGTACCGGATAACCAGCAGCCGGTTGGCGGCGCTGACGCCTTCCTGGTGAATCTGGGAATGCCGTTTGGCGCCCGAGATGCGGTGCCTGCGTTGCATTGCCGGGCCTTACCGGGCGCAGGACATTACACGCTCAGCTTGTGGCGGCCCTTGAACCGCCGTCGCCGCAACACGGCCCGCCCGTCGGACGTTGCAGAACGGGAGCGAAAACCGTGAACACGGGCGCGGCGGCGCTTTTTCGGTTGATATGTTCGTTTTGGCACTTTTCAATAACCTACCGCGCAGATTATATGTTTTCCGAATTTCGCCCGTCAAGCTAATCCCGCCTCCACGTAGAAGTGGGCGCAAGCGAATTCCAGCGAACTGAGATTGACAAAATAGTAAATCACATCACAAATTGAGTCCAGTGGCTGTACGGCATTGCCAATCGGTGCGTACTGACAGAGTTACAGCCTTTAATCGTAATGTGCACCCTGCCCGTCGGTCGTGGAGCTGCCTTTTCTCTGCGTCGCCGATGCCCGGCAGTTAATGGACGGTGAATGCGAAAAGCAAAATGGTTGCGCCGCCGCCAAGGTTGATGACCGTCCATGGCACCTCGCCGGACAGCCATTCGGCCCGCGGTGGGCACAAGGCGCAGCGTCGAGGATTTGCAGGTATGCACCAGACTCGAGGGTGATATAATGAAATCTGGCGCCCTTTCTCACGAGTACAAGGCGATGGCGGAAGGGTGCGGCATTTCAGGAATGCGGTTTTACAATCTGAGACTCACTCACGCCAGCCTATTGCTGACCTCCAACATTCCGATTCAGGTGGTTCAAGCTCGCATAGGGAACGAAAGCATCCAGACAACGGTGGGCACCTACGGGCATGTTCTGGCCGGTTCCGATGTTGAGGGGGAGAAGGGCGATGTAGAGTCGGCTGGCTGCTCCGTTCGCAGAATGTTTGCATAACAGGGCCTCCGATCCCAAAGGTAGATCAATTCGTAGCTATGCCGAAGTGGCGAAATGGTAGACGCGCCGGTCTCAAAAACCGGTGGGGGAGACCCCGTGTCAGTTCGAATCTGACCTTCGGTACCACTGTATCTTTTCTTGCCTCTTATAGCTGTGATTAAGTCTCATTTGTTCACCTAAGGCCCATATTTCTGCCGCTTTGCTGGACAAATGCTGGACAAATTCACAGCACTCTACAGCAATTGCCACTATCAGCCACCGCGTAACCGCAATTCCGGGGGCATGCTAGACCTTGGCGTTTTGCCTCTTGGTCTAATTTTGTCGGGCCAGTATTGTGGATGATCTACACCCGTTCTTCTGGCCACCGATAGAGGACTCCACAATTGGGGCAGCTAGCGGGAGGGTCAACTGGCCGGCTGATTAATCAGAATCGCTGCAAAAGGAAAAAGATCGTTGCTGAATATGCAGAATATATTGTTCGGCTGGATGTGCGTGCCGTTCTTGGAACGTTTGCCATGATGAGCGCTTTGACAAATGCGGATAGATGGGCAGATAATTGAGACAGATGGAACTGGTTTATCACCGTCGGTTCTGCTAGAGAAAAGTATTTCAAGAAACGATGCGTCCGGACTGGGCGCTGTCGTATGGGTTGCTAGACCACCTAGAGATCAACCGAACCCGGGAATGATGGGCCGGGCGTCTGTAGATAAGACGAAAGATCGGACCATCACCCTCTCCTACTAGCCTGCCTGAATAGGACTGGGCACCGCTCAAGAAGGACTAGTTCCGCTCAAGAATTGGGAGGTCCCTGTCAGGGTACCTCCACCGCAGGAAAGCAGCCGGGTGTCAAAGACCGGCGTCGCTGCGCCAATTGCAACGGCCTAATTTGGTAGGCATTGACTTACCATGTGGTCATGGCGCTGACCTTGTGATCCTCCTTCCCGACTGATGAACCACTCCAACCAAGTAACCCTGTGCTTAGGTTGGTGCTTATTCTTGTCGGAGAGGAACTGAGCGGTGGAAGTACGACGATACGCGCTGACGGTACGAGAAGCAGCAGAGGCGTTGGGCGTGAGCGAATGGCTAATCCGGGAGGAATGTAAACGCGGACGGTTGATCCACGTATATATGGGGAACAGGATCGTTATCCCGGTGTGGGCGGTAGAGGAGTACGTTGGTATGCCGCTGTCATTGAGAACCGAGGCACAAGAAGTTGTCGGGGACTCCTCACCGGCGAGGTCTCCGGGTTCCTTAAGCCTGTAAGCACCTTTGTCGGACGATCGATTCTAGAAGTCTGGCCGGAAACCCCGATTCTCCCCAAGCCGTCGTTTTCTTAACGTCGATTATCGATTAAATAGTGGGTGTTGCAACGTATTACGTGCACTATCATGCTATATCAGACTGGAATACGTCTGCTTTGCGTAGCGCAAAACCCGGCCAATGGCTTTCCGGCCAGACTTCTAGGAAGGAACCTCGACAGCCCTTCAGCCAGGCTGTCTTTGTCCGTGCACATTCTCGGCGTCCACTTCACAGGCGCGGTTGCGGGTTCCGCTGCGGGGCATGTCTCCGGCGAAGAGAGTGAGGCGATTAAAACCAGGCCCCTTTCCTACTCATTCACAGCAGAGTGCAGGGTTTAGAGCGTGCCGTGATCGCCCACGAGGTGCAGAAGGGTTTTTCGCCAAAATCACCCCGGGACGGAACAACTGGACCTATTAAGGTTTGGTAGCCCTCATTCCGGGATTTCTCCATCTATGCGAAGACTTGGCACTCGGCCAGTGGGCCTGACGCTTTCCTTTGGGAGCCACAGGTTGATTCCGTCTCCTGGCGACAGTTTGGTAGTCACAGTGCGTAACTGCCTCCGCGGTTACTTGAGGGTATCGTACTCTCTGCCCGGTCGGAGAGAATATCCTCTCGGCAGCGTTCATTATGTTCTATTTTGTTGCTGGAAATTGATGGGCCGGATATATCATCCGGCCCGTTGATATTAGGGAGCATTAAGGACTCACCGGCCGTCTGGTCACAGAGTAGAAGCCGACTGTCGCGATTGGGTTGTCGATTGCGCCGCTCTACGTGAAGCGTGCGGACCCGGCGACGGTCCGGGGCAGCCGGTCAGCGCTCCCCACGATGCGGGCCACGGCCATCCCCGGGTTCAGGCCAGCATCCCCGCCCGGGAATTCCGGGATTTCTTCGTCCGCCTCATGGAAAACGATGTTGAGGACAGAGATCTTCCAGTGGCCGTCCAGCATGTGCTGGGCGTGGACATGGACCATACTGTCGCCGTCCATGAGCACCTTGCGTCGCCGGGCCGGAACCCTTCTTTGTTGTCTGGGTCGCCGGCCAGCCATTCGGTGATCTCGGGCTCGAGGGCCGGAGAGTAGCGCCAGTCGCCCAGGGTGAGGTGATGGTGTCCGTCGTCGGGGATGATCAGGTGGAACACATCGGCGAAATCCTTGGTCAAGGCCTCCTTCTCTCCGGTGTAGCGGACCATCTCGTCGAGAATCCCGTTAATCTGCTCGACGCGGTCCTCCATGGTGGTGATCTTGGTCATCATGACCTCCTTGTGTCGTCTTGAGTGATGTGAGTTTGGTTCGCGCTCCGTTCTGCGCCACGGCGTTCTGCCGGAGTGCCAAACGGTGGGTGCCCTTCCGCCCTGGGAATGGTATGTCGCGGGCGAGGGTTGCAACACAAAAACGGGCCGGAACTGGAGTGCCCAGTCCCCGGTCTGTTACATCAGTCCGCAGTCCTCGCGAATGGGGCACAGGAGCGCCTCATGGGTGCCTGGCTACATGAATGTCACCTCCTTGAATGGGAATTGAATTGGTTACAGCTCCAGGGATTCCCGAGCCGGGGCCGCCAACAAGGTTCTTTCTCTTTGGCAGGGTCTTTCGATTCTTGAACCGAGAGAATAACATGAGGAAATGGAGGAAAGAATTGAAAATCTAGGGTCCAGGCTGGTGAAAGCCTTCGAACAAGTGCCGGACCCCCGCAGTCCTTTGGGAAGACGCCATAGCTTGCCCGCGATTCTAACCCTGGCGGTCTGTGCCATGCTGGCCAACTGCCACAGCCTCTACGCCATTCACCAATGGGGCCGGGAGCATGGCGATTTGGCTCCCAGGCTGGGTTTCAAAGGGAGCAAGACCCCGGCGGTATCCACTTTGCATCTGGTCTTCAAACGGTTGGACCGGGAGGCTTTCGAGACGGCGCTCCAGGAGTGGGCCCAGGAGGAATTGGGCGACCGGGCGCAGGCGGTGGCCATTGACGGGAAAAGTCTGCGGGGCATTCATGGCGAGGAACTGCCTGGGGTGCATCTGGTGGCGCTATATGGGCAGCAACTGGGCCTGACCCTGGCTCAAAAGGGGGGTAGGGGAGAAGGAAGCGGAGTTGAGCGTGGCGCCGGAACTGTTGGGCCAGGTTGATCTGGCCGGTCGGGTGGTAACTGGGGACGCCCTGTATGCCCAGAAGAACCTGAGTCGGCAGGTGGTGGAGCAAGGCGGTGACTATTTCTGGGTGGTGAAGGATAACCAGCCTACCCTGCGGGCCGATATTGCCCTGCTGTTTGCCGAACCACCCTGGGGGGGAAGAGTTGGCCACGGCTGGGGAGTGCGGGCGGCACGGCGACCGTTGGGAAGAGCGTACCCTGTGGACCTCCACCGCCCTCAATGAGTATCTGGACTGGCCCCAGGTACGGCAGGTGTGCTGTGTGGAGCGCAAGGTGACCCGTAAGGGAGCGACCAGAAAGGAGTTGGCCTAGGCCATCACCAGTTTGAGTCCGGCTCAGGCTGGGCCCCAAGAGTTGCTGTGCCTGTGGCGGAGCCATTGGGAGATCGAGAACCGGCTGCATTACGTGCGGGACGTGACGATGAAAGAGGACGCATCCCAGGTGAGGAGCGGGTCGGTGCCCCAGGTGATGGCGGCCTTGCGCAACACGACACTGGGGCTGTTGCGACAAACCGGGGCAACCAATATCGCGGCGGCGCTGCGACACTACAACTACAAGCCTCTGGAGGCTCTGGCCCTCCTCGGAATTTCTGGTCCTTGAGAATCGAAAGACCCTGGTCTCTTTGGCGTGTGAGTTGACTTTGGGTAAATGTTCCGTATAAGATGAGACCACATTAACCCATCGGGAACTCGCTCGGTTGACGAGATTATCGGGCCCCGATAACAGGAATCCTCAGGGGCGTCATTGGGCGCCCCTCTTTTTTGGGGTTTATGTACTCGATCACCCAAAGGGCAAACCATCCCTTATGGATTCGGTGGCGGAGGCGGTGACGTACGGTCCCCATGGATTGTGAGCTCCGGCGAGGAGGATGCTCTCGTCGTCAAATCCGACTTGGTGCACAATCTCTGGCTCCCGCTGACACAGTGCGACGAGTCTGGCGCAATACAGTGGCGGCCGCTGACCCTTCAGGGAGGCCAGCGGTGATTCGTCACGGTGAGGATAGATGAAACGCTGAGGTCGAGCCCCGTCGTGAGCCTACAGGTTTCGCCGAAGTAAGCAAGCGAGTGTCCCACGCCGCCGGAGCCGGGGCCCTCGTGGCCCGGCTCCGGCACTGCTCACCGTCAATGACAGGTTAGAAGTGAGCCATTTATAACGAGTTAGAACTGAGCCACTCCGCCGCCATCGTCAAGCAAGTTGTCCCCGCTTCCCCGGATGCGCAGGATGGCCTGGGCCATGGGCGGGCCGGTGACCACCTCGATCCGTCCCTGCTCGTTTACACCGCCGTGCTGGGTTTGGAGCAGCCAGTAATCGTCCACAATGTGTTGGACGGTCACTTGGGCGAGTATCACTCCCGGCCCGAAGATCCTGGTCTGTCTGGTATGGTAGCTCGGTCTCTCGCACTCCTTCATCCAAGAGAAGATCCCGGTCTTCAGGTATGGGTAGTGGGGCCAGCCGGTGGTACCTATGGGCAGGAGCTCGTTTCCGTTCCCGGGCAGAAGCAGGTCCAGCACAGTGGGGGCCAGCCCCCGCAGTTCCGTGAGGGCATCGGGGCTCCGGTCGGGGCCTGGCATAAGGTTTCCTTCAGATGCGTTCATTGCGCTATCCTCAAATTGCGAAAAGTTGTCAGGCCGGACACTTCATCCGGCCCGTTGGTTCTTGAGACCGTTCCGGACCAGCCAGCCGCCAGGGGCGCACCCCGGCGGCCGACTGTCGCGATTGGGTTGTCGATACGCCGCTCTACGTGAAGCGTGCGGACCCGGCGACGGTCCAGGGAAGCCGGTCAGCGCTCCCCACGATGCGGGCCACGGCCATCCCCGGGTTCCGCCTAGCATCCCCGCGAGGGAACTCCGAGATTTCCTCGTCTGCCTCATGGAAGACGATGTTGAAGACAGAGTTCTTCAAGTGATCGTCCAAAATGTAGTCAGCGAGGACATGGACCATTCTGATCCGGCTGGTCAGTTGAAGCGGGCGGAGTCGTGAGCCGTGTAAGGCAAGCGGCGTCCGCTGCCCTTGATGCGGGCTATAGCCATGGCCACTCCCGGGCCGGTTCCCGAGATTTCGTCATGGGTCAGGATGACATGGAGGCCGAGAACGGACACCCACCAGTAGTCGTCCATCAGGTGTCTGGCCAGGACGTGCAGCATCCGCCCGTCGTCCTCCAGCAGGTGCTGGTGCCTGGGCTCACACCGTTCACCCGACAGGAGGATATCCTCCAGCCATTGGAGTATGCTCACCTCGAGGGCAGCGGAGTGGGGCCATGGGCCGTGGGACAGGGTCAGCAGGTGGTGGTAGACGCCGGGCATCAGGAAGTAGAGCGCGTCGGCGAAGCGGCTCCTGATGGACTCCAGTTCCTTCGACGGTCCGCTTCCGTCGTCCGACTTTTCCATTTCTTGGGAGGGATTCTGTTCGGTTTCGTTCATTTTTCTCTCCGTGCTTGTACTTGATGTCGTGGGAATGGGATGTCGTGGGCGAGGGCTGCAACACAAAAACGGACCGGAACTGGAGTGCCCAGTCCCCGGCCTGTTACATCAGTCCGCAGTCCTCGCGAATGGGGCGCAGGAGCGCCTCATGGGTGCCTGGTTACATGAATGTCACCTCCTTGACTGGGAATTGAAGTGGCTACAGCTCCAGGGATTCCCGAGCCGGGGCCGCCAGCAAGCCCCTGGGATGCAGGCGGCCCCGGCTCGATCTTGGCGAAGGTTGAGAAGGCAAAGAGTGCCACGGCCACAGCGTCGCTGGCCTCCAGATCGCGGTAGACCGTCAGTTCCGCCTGGCGCTTGGGGTCCATGAGCCAGCGTTCAGAGAATTTGGGTAATACGTGCATTTCTCGTCTCCTAAAGGACGATCTGGATTGCGGACTTGCGGACGCAAAATGGCCGAGCTGAAAACAGCTCGGCCACCGCCGTCGGCGTTCCCTTTCTCCTTTCCTGCGGAGAGGCTTTATCTTCTAGATTTCACCAGGGCGTCGCGCGCGGGCCCGCGCGCGACGCCCCAGCAGGGTTCTCCAGCTTAGGAGGCTGGCCCTGGGCTCACTGCGGTGATATGACCACCTGGATGGTGGCCGGCGGAACGTCGCCCAGCGCGTCCTTATCGATGTACACGCTCTGGATGACGCTGCCGTCCCCGGTGCCGTACACCACCTTGTTCTTGGTCTCCTTGGACTTGTGCAGGGTCAGGGTCAGGGTTTCCATTCGTTTCAAACTCCTTCTTGTCCGGCTTGCCTGGAAGTCGCCGGTCACCCCTTCTACCTGAGGGGAATCCTGCGCCGTGTGCCCGGGGCAGTCCGCCGCGGTAATCTCACAGAGGCGGCACCCCGGCGGACTGGGGACTCTCCCTGGGGAGTTCTTGGGTGGCGAGCCTGCGGATCAGCTTCCCGAGGTTCTCGACGAGCCGGTCATCGACCGGCTCCCGTAGTTCCTGGTTGTGGAAGCGTCTGCAGCCAGTCTATCGGGGCGCTCTGCCGTTCAGCAAGGAGCGGCTGTCAGTAGTCCTCCAAGTTGCTGACAGTTGCCCGGTGACCCTGCCCGTAGGGCTTGAATACGGTGGTATGGATCTTGAAGAGGAAATGGAGGTCCAATGACCGGCGACGAATTTCTGATCGGCGAGCACCGGAGGGTAGTGGACAGGTTCATTGAGGACGCCGCCGGCATGCTGTCGGAAGGCCTGAGCTTGGCGGAGCGGAACGAACTTGAGATCAACCTGCGGTTCTACGTCGAGACCCAGCTGGTGCCCGGCCTCCTGGCGGTGAACGCCCTGCTCCTCGGGGCATCTTCTGAATCGCTGGAGAGGGATCTCCCCGAGTGGATCGAGCGCACCTCCACCGTGCTTCCGTCAGAGGCGGAGTTCCTCACCGAGGCCGGCAGGGAGGTTGATCTTCTCTCGTATACCCTGCTGGAAGAGAACCTGGGGCTGTCCCCGGACCAGTGCCTGGGCGTGATGACGTTCCAAGCCCACCTGCTGAGCATGGCGCCCTTGGTTTCAAGGTTTTAAGCTCCAAGCGCCACCGCCGATGCGAAAACCAGCGAAATCGCCGGAGGAGGCCGACGACAACTACTTGGACTGACAAAGTCGCAGACCAAAACCAGGTGGGTGAATTTTAAGTTGCTACAAGAAGCGTTACGAGAGCGGGTGTGACTCAGCCCTGAACCGCGATCCCGAGGAACTAGGGGGTGTCGTCAAAGTGAGAGTGTGATAATAAGCTGATATTGCAATTAGTGCAGCAGGATTGGGCAATGCCAGCAGTAGCCGTAGCCCCGGCGCACCGGCGCCACGATATTTCAGACCGGGTATGGGAAATCTTGGAACCCCTTCTCCCCGGCGGCAAGGGCAAGACAGGCCGGCCGGCCCAAGATAACCGCCGTTTCATCAACGCTGTGTTCTGGATTTTGCGCACCGGCGCCCCCTGGCGGGATCTGCCCCCGGACTACGGGGACTGGAAGAACACCCACCGCCGCTTCTGCCGCTGGCGGGACCGGAACGTCTGGGCCGGGCTGCTGGAGGCGGTGATGGATGACCCTGATTATGAATGGCTGATGATTGACGCCAGCTACATCAAGGCCCATCCCCACAGCGCCGGGGCCCGGGGCGGCAACCAAGCCATTGCCCGCACAAAAGGGGGCTCAACAGCAAGCTGCACCTGGCGGTGGACTCCCACGGAATGCCGGTAAGGCTGGCGGTGACCGCAGGCACTGTGGCTGACTGCTCCCAAGCGCTGCCCCTGATTGAGGGCATCAAGGCGGAACACCTGCTGGCGGACAAAGCCTATGACACCAATGAAATCGTGGCCGGGGCCTCGGCCCGGGGGATGAATCCGGTGATACCGCCCAAGAGCAACCGGAAGGAAAAGCGGGACTACGACCGGGCGCTGTACAAGTTGCGGCATTTGGTGGAGAACGGTTTCCTGGAGTTCAAGCAGTGGCGGGGAGTGGCGACCCGGTATGCCAAGAACTCCCTTTCTTACCTGGCCATCTGCCAGATTCGGGCCATGGCGATTTGGACTAATACTGAACCAAATCAGGATTGGCAGGGATAGAGGCGATGGAGTTTGCGTCTGGCGTCTTGGGCAGTGAACCGCCAGTTAATGGTAGCTCCTATCGCGTTCCGCTCTGACACGCAGGCGCTGACGGCTCTTTCCAGGCTGTCCTCATCTCCGTTGCGTCCGCGCAGGCAGGCCCGGGCCAGCACGCTGAACTCGATCTCCGCCATATTCAGCCAGCTTCCGTGCTTGGGAGTGTGGTGGAACTCCAGCCGCTTGGCGATGCGCCGGGCCTCGGCCGCCGGGAAAGTCTCGTAAAGCGAGGCCATCCGATGCGTGTTCAGATTGTCGAGAACCAGCCGAATCACCGGGACATCGGGGTAGGCCTCATCCACCAGCCACCGCATCTGCTGAGCGAAGTCCTGCATGGTGCGTTGCCGGGTTATCGCCACGTGGCGCCAGCCCCGGCGAGGCTCACAGGTGAGGAACAGGTTGCGCGTCCCTCCCCG
The DNA here is from genome assembly GCA_965226875.1 of Dehalococcoidia bacterium. Lineage (GTDB taxonomy): Bacteria > Chloroflexota > Dehalococcoidia > Lucifugimonadales > UBA3495 > VXOI01. Next base: position 2,154,880 of record OZ245439.1, read on the forward strand.
CTGGTATTCGTAGTCCTCACGCCTCGGCCTCCCAGGCTTTGCCGGCAGCGGTTCCCTCACGTCGGCCAGCAACTGGGTGGAGGTCTCGTCAAAGCAGACCACCGGCCTCTGCGGATCGTAGGGCTCGGCGTAGAGATCCAGCACGTCCTCCATGGCCGCCACGAACTCTCCACCTACCTTGGGGATGCACCATTGTTTCTTGAGCCACGGCTTGAGCGTGTTTTTTTTAGCCGCAGGCGGACCGTCTCGGGAGATAAAGACTCCACCAATCCCAACTCCACCACCTTGCCCGCTAGGGCCCGCATGGTCCAGTGGTCATGACCGTCGGGCACCGGGCTGCAGGCCAAGGCTATCAGGTGGGCCTCCACCCTTTCATCCACCTTTCTGGGCCGGTTGACCTGGTTATGGTGCCTCAGCACCTCGTCCAGTCCTTCCTCGGCATACCGCCGCTTGGTGCGGAACACGGTCCGCTCCGACACGTCCAGTGCGGTGGCCACCTGGGGGGCGGTCCAGCCCTCATCTATCTTGATCAGGATGCGGGCCCGGGTAATCGCCTGTGCGGAACTCCTCCCAGCCCTGATCATCTTCCTGAGCCGTCCCTTTTCCTGTGTTGCCAGCCGGACTCCGTACTTCTCCTGCACCATGACCACCTCACATCCCACAACCCTTCGTCTATCCCCAAGGTAGCATCCTGTCTGGTCTCACGTACTAACTGACAATGCCAGATTGGCCGAATACTAAATTACTTTGACGACACCCCCTAGACGGGTGGGTCAACTCCGATTTGCTACCACTGTTGGCAGCCGATCGTGTATGAGCATGTCTGGCGTTTTCTTCGGGTCATCCAACTGGCTCACCGGCACCCGTACTCCAACGAGCATGGCCTCATTTATCCCCTGCGCCATCTCCCCGCGCCGCTGTCCAGCAGGTCGTGTATGAGGACGTCCGGGGTTTTCTTCGAGCCTACACAAGCGGCGAACCTGCTCCCTTCGCTGGTAAGCTTGGCCCGAGTTCTCCCCTTCCTCTCCTCCTCGAGTAACTTCGCAGTCGGCCATGTATGAGGTGTGTTGGGGATCGCGGCGATCGTCCAAACTCGACCGTGCGCCACTGCTCCGAGTGCCGTGATGCATGGAAGCTCGATATGGCGCCGGTTCCTCTTCACGCCCGAGTATGCCGGAGATGGCACATCCTCAGACCTCCAGTGTAGCGCTGTATAAGTCCGATGCTTGAGGCCCGTCCACCGGCGAGCCTCCTCATCGCCGCCCCGCGGTTTCGCTCCAAGTTTTGCCCGGGAGACAGGCCAACCTTCGCGAGCGGTCCGCCGAGCCAAGCGCGTATTTTCAGAATGGAACCGGCACGGACACCATTGCCGGCACGTCGTTTGCGACAGCAACCTCGCATTGAACATGCCGATGGCCGTGCAGCGGTCCGATGACCATCGAAATAGGTCATCCGTGAGCAGAAATAGCCTCCGACCAAGCCGGTCCGTTGAGGCGTTTTCCGGAAGTTCCGGGGTGCATGTATCCCGGGAGCGGTTTACCGCTTTCCTATTGCAGATTTCTTTCACCTATCCCACCTCCCCCAGGTGGCGGGAGGTGGAGCGCCGCATAGCGCGGCTGAGGTGGGTGTCGGACGAGGAGGCCAAGGAGTTCAATGGCATCAAGGGCATATTCAACCGGATTCTCGGGCGGCACAAGCTGAGCGGCAAGGAGATGTACGAGAAGATGGTGGAGGAGGCTGACTGGATGGTGACGGCGATGCGGGCTGGCCGCCAGGACGCCGACGTGATCTCGGAGGTGGCGAGTTTCGTGGGCTTGGGGAGCGGTCCGCCGGTGTTGCCTAACGGGTGACCCTGCGCGGCCTCTTGGCCCGCCTGTTCCGCATTTTCAGCAGCCCCGGCCGGAGAGACGGCCGGGGTTTTCCCTGTTCATGGTGTCTAATTTCCAGTCTCAAAAACGAATGTTGTCGCGTCCGCCGTTCCGCGATCCTTGGCTCTCTGTGGCCCGAAAAGGTGCCCTCCGGGGGGGTGTATCGCGCGCGTGCGTTATATGCGTTATATAAGAAGGGCACATTGGTGCTCTGATGTGACCTCCAGGCCCTGTTTTCCGGTGACGAAATCTGGTACGTGCGTCTGTGTTCATAGCGCAGCGCATGACTGCGGCTTGGTACTGTGATTCGACCTGGAGATTTGGGGGGGTGGCAGGGGGGGTGTATGTTCTAGGATTTATAGCTAATTTAGCTGTCATTCGTGGTGTTCTGATGTGACATGGGGCTGTTCGGATCGGAAAATCGCGTTTTAGGGCATTTGGCCCTCTGGGTGCCGTATCAGAAAGTGGGCGGGCTGGGGTTTCTGGTTGCTGGGCGATTTACGGGGTTCATCCCCGTGGTTCGGGTATCCGGGTTTATGGCTGTTGCGGGCTTTTGTTTCGGGTGCTGGGTTATTTTCTTCTGAATCGTCTCTTGATGAGCCTTTCGGCTGGGGGTCTTTCCTGGATGGCTGATTCTTCGAATTGCTCCATGGCGAGGATGAATTTTGGTTGGGCTGCGATCAATTCGCTGAGAGCTGCGTCCTCGTTTCCGGCTTTGTCTCTGACTGGTTTTGGTGCGGATTCATTGGAGGAGAGGGTGTTGAGAAATGGTTTGAGGCGTTGGAGGTATTCCTGGTATTCCTGGTTGGTGCAGGCCTCTTTGAGGACGTGGTTCCTGAAGGAGACGGCGTACTCATTGGCGGTGGGTGTCCATTCCAGGGTGCGCCTTTTTTATTCTTATTGGGGAGCTTCTGGTCGAATTTGTACTGGTTGAATTGGTACATCAGGTGTGTTTGTTTCCCAGTCGTGTTCATGGTGGTGGGCGGTTGGGGGTCGGGAGGCGGGATATGGGGGATAGTACCCTGCGGGGTTTTGGCGCGAGGGGTGGAAGGCGCTGGACCTTTTGGTTCGGCGTGGGGTTGGTTTTCGAGGTTTTCGTGGTTCCCACGCCGTACATTCGGGCGCCGTACATTCGGGGGGGTTGGTATTCGGCGTCTTGCCTGCTACGGGGCGAAGTTGGGATTGATGGATTCGCTGGGTTGTTGGTAGGTGAAGTGGGAGAGGTGGAGGACTGGGGGTTCGGGGCTCACGTTGATGAAGTTGAAGTAGCCGTGGAGGGTCACGCGGTCTCCCTTCTGGAAGGACAGACCGGGTTGTTCTTCGGGCATGAAGTCTCGACTTTACGCAAAATCCAGGAAAAGTAATGGATGACATCACCTTTGTGCGTAGCCACTGGTGGTTGGTGTCGGAGGGTTTTTCACTATCGACCGCCAACTCCGATGTACAGAAACTCCCCGCCACTCTGTACCATCGTATTGCAGATTCCCTCGCTTATGCCGCTTAAAATGCGTAAAGTCCAGTGAAGTCGTGGACACCGCAGTATTGGGTTCCGTTTTCGTCAGTGAAGGAGAAGGTGAGTGCTTGGCTGTACCCGTAGTCTTCGTAGATTTCGGGGGAGTTGGTGATGATGGCGGAGAGGGGTAGGGGTGGGACATCGGTGGGGTAATTGGTGTTGAGGGGTAGGGATTGGTCCTGTCCGAGGGCTTTGAGGGCGAGTGTTCAGCGTCAACTACTTTTGCCGGTTCCGTCAATTATTCTTGCCGGTTCACCCCCTGTTTCTGACTGCGCTGCTGGGCCACTCCGGTGCGGTAGCTGGGGACGTCGAATTCCAGGATGACCGAGTGGTGGACCACCCGGTCGATGGCCGCAGCCGTGGCCATTGGGTTGGCGAAGATGTGCTCCCACTGGGAGAAGACCAGGTTGGACGTGATGCCCAGGGACCGGCGTTCGTAGCGTTCGGCGATGAGTGTGAAGAGCACCTCGGACTCTTCGGCCCCTTGGGGCAGGTACCCCAGGTCGTCCAGCAGCAGGAAGTCGTAGTTGTCGAGCTTTCGTAGTTGTCGCGGTAGCGCCAGGTCCCGCTTGGCGGCGAGCAGGTCCTGCACCAGCCGGTAGGCCGGGGCGAAGAGCACCGAGCGTCCGGCTTCCACCAGCCGGTGGCCCACGGCGCACAGTGCATGGGTCTTGCCGGTGCCGGGCAGTCCGAAGGCCAGCACGTTGACGCCTCGGTCGACGAAGCTGCCGTCAGACAGCTCGCCCAGTTGCTGCCGCAGAGCCAGGGGCACACGGTCGTGCTCGAAGGTCTCCCAGGTCTTGCCGGCGGGCAGCCTGGATGCGGTGCGCAGCCGGCCGATGCGGCGCTGCCTCCGGTCCTCGGCCTCCTGCTCCAGCACTTCCAAGAGGGTCTCCAGGGCGTCGCCGTGCCCGGCGGCGGTGAATCGGGACACCGACTGCGCCCCCATGGTGGGCAGCCGGAATTGGTGGCACAGCTCCCCGATCCGGACCTTAATGGCGTTGGCCTCCATCATCAGGCCACCCCCGCCAGCAGGGAGTCGTAGACCCTCAGGTCCGGCATCCCGGACAGGCTCAGCACCGGCGCCCGCGGCGGAGCCGGGTTCGCCAGTTCCTTGACCGTGGCGTAGTCGAAGGGCTCACCGGCCTCCAGCAGCAGGGCTAGGGCGCTGTCCACCGTCGACTCCATAGTTGTCGCCGCAAGGTGCAGGATCCGCAGGTACTCCACGTCAGTCCGTTCGCCTCGCCACCTCTTGAGGGCGTCGTAGGCCAAGCGGAAGGTCATGGTGGGAAACATCTGCTCCCGGAACCGGTAGCGAGCGAAGGCCCCGGGCTTGCGCACCAGGGAGCCGATGACGTGGCGGTAATTGACGTTGGCCTCCCTTTCACCGCGCACCCGCTCCATGCGTTCCACCAAGTGGCCCTTGTAGTACACTTCCAGACGCTCGGCGTACAAGCGTATCTGCACCTCCTTTCCGATGAGCCGGGAGGGTACGGTGTAGGTCCGTCCGGCTGCCTGGATGGTGCTCCACTTGCGCACCCGGGCCTGGTGGTTGACGTACTCCGGCACGGGAGCTGGAGGCAGGCACTGCAGAAGTGGGCGTTCCTGCTCCAGCTTCCCTTGCACCAAGCGGTTGCGCCGCTCAACCACCTTCCTGACGAAGCCGGTGTAGGACTCGGCGGAATCGAAGTCGCGGCTGCCCCGCAGCATGAGGGCCTGGTCCAAAGCGTCCTTCAACCGGTAATGAGCCTGCTCGGCCACGCCATTCTCGTGGGATTCCCCGGAATTGATCAGCGTGGCCTCGATCCCGTAGTGCTCCAGGAGCTCGGCGTAGTTGTCGTTCAGGGCCCGGCCGCGGCTGCGCTTTATCTCATGGGTGAGGGCCGAGCTGTTGTCGGAGCGTATGATCTGGGGCGCGCCGCCCAGTTCCCAGAGCGCGTTCTGGAGTCCCTGCTTCAGGGCCACAAAGGTCTCGCCGGCAACCACCTCGGCGTAGCGCCAGCCTGAATGGCTCAACACCAGCTGGAACAGCAGGTGGCGGTAGCGCCGGCCGCCGATGGTTACTCCCAGGGAGTTGCAGTGGGTGAAGTCGAGCTGCGCCTCCCGGCCAGGTGGATGCTCCTGGGGGAAGTAGACCTCCTGATCCGGACCGTTGAGCGCCCGCCAGTCCTGTAATCGGCGTTGCAGGGTGCGGAGCTGGGAGGCGCTGAACCGGCCGGGAAATTTCTCCTCCAGTCACTCGATAATTGTCGTCGCCCTGAGCCTGCCGGCGGCCTCTCCCCTGAGCAGGGGCAGGATTTCTTCCTCCCAGACGCCGTCAAAGGGATCGGGCCGGGTGCGCCACCGGCGCTCCTGCTTGGTCTCCGAGGGCAACGGGCCACACTGCCACTTCCGCGCCGACCGCTCGCTCATCCCCGCCATGGCCGCCGCCGTCTGTTGTTTCTTTCCTTCCATCTGTCTTTGCCTCAGTAATGCGACTTGCTGATCCGTAACCAATCCGGCACCTCCTGTACCGAATGATTACCACATGTGACCGGCAAAAATAGTCGTCGCCACCGGCAAGACTAATTGTCGTTGATCAGCGAGGATGCGGGCGAGGTTTATGGGGAGCCATGCGGTGAAGAGGGCTGCGTGGAAGATGTTGTAGGAGGTTGTGGCTGCGGCGAGGGAGATGCGGGAGATTTTCGACCCTTTCAGGTCATGGTAATAGGCGGTGATGTCTTCCATGGTGGCGGCGGCTTCGAGGATTGCGGAGCCTGCGGCGTGGGCGTCCTGGTAGATGGAGTTGATGGAGTTTGCGATGTTGATGCGTTTGGATTCGGTCTTCATTTTGGTTCATCTTCTCCGGGTGGACAGTGGACAGTGGACAGTGGACAGTGGATGTTAATTTATTCGGATTCCCGGCCCGCCCCAGTGAGCGCGCGAAACAGAGAGGGGCGGGCCGGTCGGTCCGACGCGGGTTCTCCTTTGGAGTTGGTTGAACCGGGTTGGAGTTGAACCCGGTTGAAAAATGAGGGCTGGAGTCCCTTGTTCCTGGGACTCCGGCCCTTTCCTTCTGAAAGCCGTTTTCCGCTCATTTTGGGCGTTTTTGCCTCCCACGGGTGCCAACACGGGTGCCTTTTCACGCTGAGAAGCCCGTTTTTGGCGTTCTGGGTGGCTTAGAGGAGGGGTTCACAGGCGGTCTGGAGCTAGGTTACGCCCGCTGGAGCGGGACTTGGAGGATGGCGACGTTCTGGTCGTCGGCGAGGATGATCTGGGGTTGTCGGACGATAGCGGCGACGATGGCGGCGAAGGTTTCGCCTTGGGTGGCGTTTCTGAGGATGTTGGCGCGGGTTCTTGCGCGGGTGATGTCGCCGTTGGCGGCGGTGATGGAGACTTCGATGACGGCGTAGCGGTTGTCGTCGCCTGAGATGATGATGTCGGCGTCGTTCAGGTCGGTGGACTGTGCTGGGGTGATGCGGCCGTCGCGGAGGGCTCTGCTGATGGCTTGGTGGAGTGCGGGGGACCTGGGGTCGTTCTGGCTGAGTGCGATGTCCGGGTTCTCGATGCCGAACTGTTCGGAGGCCAGGTACATGGCGCGGTAGCGGACTTTGCGTTCGAAGTCGCTGCCTCTGAGGTTGCCCAGGTCGCCGGTGACTTGGTTGAGCCTGAGGTTGGTGCTCTGCAGGCCTTCTTCGAGTCGTGCCTGCCCTTTTTCGAGCCGTTCCTGTCCTTCTTCGAGGCGTTCCTGTCCGTGTTGAAGGGACTGGACGTCGGACTGCACCTTGCTGATGCTGTCTTCGAGGCGTTCGAGGCGCACGGGGACCTGGAGGAGTTCTTCGGTCAGGATGTGGCGTCTGAGCCGGTCTCGGAGGTCTGGGTTTTGTTCGAGGGCGTTGAGGATGTCTTCGAACGAGTTGACTGGAGTGGTCATGTGTTGTTCTCTCTCCGTGCGGGTGGGTTAATTTTAGCAGGCTGGATTTCTGCTGTTGGGTGTGGCGATGCTGGTGGCTCATATTGGCGGCAGCCGGCGGGCTGGTTTGTTCTGGTTAGCCTGGACTTGGGAGTGGTGCCTTTGGGCGCCGATGAGGGTCTGCGGAGTTCTTTCGTCGCGGATTCTCGATGACTTCCAGTGAAGGGTGGTTGTTCTTCGTTCCGACATCCGGTGTGTCATTTTCTCTGCTGTGGATCGGCGGTTGCCCGGCGGTTGCCCGGCGAGGGCCCGGTTGGACCCGGTTGGACCCGGCGGTTGCCCGGCGGTTGCCCGGCGGTTGCCCGGCGAGGGCCCGGTTGGACCCGGTTGGACCCGGCGGTTGCCTGGCGAGGGCCCGGTTGGACCCGGTTAGACCCGGCGGTTGCCCGGCGAGGACCTGGTTGGACCCGGCGGGTTACGACTGAACCTTTCCGAAGAGACTCTTGGTTCTGTCCCGGAACTGCTCGTATGTTGGGCATTCGTTGAGGAGGGTGCTGATGGCCTCCAGGGCCCGTAGTGCTTCCCCACCCAGTCTGAGGGCTTCCTGAATGTCGTCGTTGTTGGTCGGGGCCTTGCTGCTCGGCCCGTGTTCTTGGTCGTGGGCCTCTGGCTGTGTTCCGGCGGGGGTTGCGCTGCTATTGAGCTGGCTGGTCTGGCTCTTTGGGTTGCTGGGTGATACCCAGTAGAACAGCGCGTGTTTGGCGAGTTCGGCCTGCTCGACGGCCAGTTGGTCGCACTTTTCATTCATTGGGTCTCCAGAGTGGCCTCTGACCCAATCCCACTGGATGTTGCGGTTTTCGGTTTCCCGGAGGAGTTCCTTCCATAGGTCCTGATTTTCGACTGGGGTCTTCTTTGAGGTTCTCCATCCGTTGCGTTGCCACCGGTTCAGCCAGTGGTCGTTAAAAGCATTGGTGATGTACTGGGAGTCTGACCGGACGATGATGTCGTGTCCATCCAGTTCCTTCACGGTGGCGATGACCTTGAGGGCCTCGATGACAGCGGACAGTTCCATTCGGTTGTTGGTGGTTTCGGGGTCTCCCCCGGAGACTGTGATGAGCCCGTTGGGCGCCCATTCGATGATGGCGGCGAACCCTCCTGGTGAGTCTTTCTGGGCGTTGTTACCGAGGCATGAGCCGTCTGTATTCACTGTTATGGTAGTCATGGTTGCGTCTCCGAATTGATGAATCTGAGGCTGGCCCCGTGAGCTTGCGAACCAGAGAGGGGCGGGCCGTTTTCATTGCGGGTTTCCGGATTCCCGAGTTTGCTTCTGCGGGTTCTTTGCATTTGTGCATTGAAGCTTCTGATTTTTGGCGTGCCCGAGTTTGGCGCTGGCGGTCCGGCGTGATCCGGTCTCTGGTCCGGTTCTGGACTCAGGGTGTTTGCTGGACGGAGCAGGTTATTTTCATATTTCCGGACATGTCGTAGTGGTGGCTGAGCACCTCGGTTACGACGTGGTTGGAGTTGGAGCGGTTCTTCCGGTGTACGGTGATTTCGGTGCCTGGGGGTGGCAGGTCCTCGTGTTCAGGCCAGGTGCATACGGCGTTCCAGCCGGTGCTGCTGCTGGTGCGGGTCCAGGTCCAGTACTTGGGGGCGAGGTCCGGGTGAGACTCGTAGAGGTTGCACTGTTGGCATTGGGCGCTGTCGGGCGCGCCGCGGTATTCCTGGCCGCAGTCCTTGCAGGTGAGCCGGACCTGTCGAGGCGGTATTTTGAATGTCATGATGCTCTCTCCTTGGGCATTTTCCTGGCCTTCCTGCTATGTATTCCAGTCGAGGGCCACGACGATGTGGTTCGGGTAGGCGGCGAGGGTACGGAGGTACTCGATCCTGAACCTGGCTTGTTCGAGGTCTTGGAGTGGGGCCTTGGAGCGGTGCCAGGCCATGATGGGGTCTCCTGGGACGAAGAGGTTGGCGGTGCCGCCTGGGGAGGGGTCGTCGAACACGTCTTGGTCGTGGTATTTCAGCTGGTGGAGCACTGTTCCGTTGGGGGTGATGAGGATTTTCGGATACAGTGGCCGGGGTTTGAGATGAGACTCGATGGCGATTTTCACGAGGTTATCGGCGTGGTTCCAGCAGCCTTCCAGGATTTCCTGGGGTGTGTCGCGGGGGTTGGCCATTTGGCCGCGGGCCTCGCTCCAGATTTCGAAGGTTTGCTGGGGGTGAAGGCCTGCGGGTGTATCTGCGAAGGTTTCGGAGTTGGTCATGAGGTTGCCTTGGATGAACCGGTACTGGTTGGAGCCGATTGCGATGGTTTCGGGGTTGGGGTTGTTGCTCGATTGGTGGTCCATGCTGGTAGCGGCGTTCATGGCGGTTTGGCCGGCTTCGGCTGCGGCCGATTTCAGCTGGTGATGAGAGGGTTCTGCCGGGAACGGGGTGGTTATGCTGGTGATCATGAAGGCGGACTGGTGGGACATATTTCGCACTTCCTATTTTGAGTTTGAGTTTAATTTTAAGTTTGCCTGTTTGGGGCTTATCTGGGGTTGATGTGTGCCGAGCGTTTTCGTTATTGGGGGCTGGCTCTCCGTCCCGACCGCTGGTGGTTCGGTGGTTCGGTGGGGCGGTGGGCTGGCCCTGTTTGCTTTACAGCGGCCCGCTAGTATTACAACGTCAGTTAGTTTGATAGGATGACTGTGTAGCTGGAGAGGGAACAGGCAGGTGAGGTGGGGATGTGGATGCGGCAGCTTTCGAACAGGTGTACGGGGCCTTTGGGGATTTTCACGCTTACTTCGCTTCGCTGTTTGGCCGCCGGGAGACGCGGGAGCACAGCGGTCATTATCTCCAGGCCCTGCTGGTACAGTCCGGGGAGCGGCGCAACGCTGAGAACCTGTCGGAGACGGTTCCGGGGTCTGCCCGAGGGATGCAGCGGTTTCTCACTGATTCTCCCTGGGACGATGAGGCGATTATAGGACGGCTGCAGGAGTACCTGGGAACCCGGCTGGAGCATCCGGAAGGGGTGTGGGTGCTGGACGGCAGCGACTTTCCCAAGCAGGGACGGAAGTCGGCGGGAGTGGCCCGGCAGTACTGCGGGAGGCTGGGGAAGGTGGCCAACTGCCAGGCGGAATGTTCTTGGCCTATGTCAGCCCGTTGGGACGGGCCCTGGTGGACAAACGGCTGTATCTGCCGGAGAGTTGGACCTCGGACAAAGACCGGTGTGAGGCGGCGGGTGTGCCGGAGGATAGGCGGGGCTACCGGTCGAAGACGGAGTTGGCCTTGGAGATGGTGGGGCGGGCACAGGAGCGGGGCCACCTGAAGGCTGGATGGGTCGCTGCGGACGATGCCTTCGGTATGTCGCCGTCATTCCGCGACGGCCTGGCGGCCTTGGGGATGTGGTACGTGCTGGACGTTCCGTCCGGCTTTACGATGTGGCCACCGGAGCCTGCCTGGACCAGTGTGGAGTATCAGGGATTCGGGCGTCCCCGCAAGCCGAGGCTCCGCAGCGGGCAGCGTCGGACGATGGCGGAGCGGGCCGATGCCATCACGGAGGAGGCCTGGCGTGAGATTACGGTGGCCGAGGGAAGCCAGGGACCACGCAGCTACCTGTTCAGTGCCCAGAGCCAGAGGGTGCGTCCAACCAGCAGGCGTAAGCCCGGCGAAATCCACTGGGCCATTTACCGCCGGAATCTGGACGGCAGCGAACCCCGCTACTATCTGTCCAATGCACCGGAGGATACCCCGTTGGAGACCCTGGCATACGTGGGAGGATCCCGTTGGCGTATAGAAACGGAGTTCGAGACGGAGAAAAGCGACGTGGGGCTGGACGAGTACGAGACCCGCACCTGGGCTGGCTGGCATCACCATGTGGCCCTGTGCCTGCTGGGCGGAGCTTTTCTGCTGAGCCTGCAACAGGCTTGGGGGGAAAAAGATGCCCCGGATCACGAGGCCGCAGGTCTACCGGGTGGTGCGGGAAATGCTGCCCCGGGAACGGTTCGGACCTGAAGAGTTGCTGCGGTGGCTGCAGGATACGCAGGACAGTAACGAACGGGCCCGACGCTCCCATGCCAAGCGCCGCGCCGCCATGCGGGCATCACCCCACATCCCTCCCTGAACTGACGTTGTAATACTAGGTTCTGTTGACATTTGCATTTGTAACCGATGTGCAGGCCCATTTCATGTCATTCCAAGTGCAGGAAAGCACTAATGGCCTTGAATCGGAGTGATAAGTCCAGGATTCTTCGTCGCTATTTCCCCGGAATGACCCGCAACAGCGAAATGTCAACAGAACCTAGCGAATACAATCCAAACACCGATTGCTCATCAGAGACAGTTTTTGCCAGTTTGGTTTGCCTATCTGCAAGTGGTAGCAGGGTGTCGAAGTCGGTGTCAGACTGATTGAGCCAGTTATTCTTGTCGTCGGGCGAAAGCTCGGCAAAATCAAAGCTAGCGAGCTCTCTGTTGTGGACGAAGCCAATCTTTTCAAAGGACCGGGCGAAATCCGGCGCGGCGTCGTAATAAACCTTGAACCCTTTATTGCCTGAATGCCTAACAAGGAAATAAATGGCGACTCCAACCCTGATCTTGTCATCGAAGACGTTTCCGCCCTCCTGCCGGCGGCGTTCGCCACTAGTGCGGGCGTTGCCCTTTAGGTCCAGAACCCATAGCTCGCTAAAGTCCTCAGCGACAACCTTGCGAAAGCCATCATCCTGCCGAGCATTCAGAAAGGCACTGTTACTGACAAAAGCGACGATCCCGTCGTCGGCCAGCCGGTCTGACGCCCAGCGAATGAACCGCTTGTACATGTCGTACTGCTTGGTCTTCTGGGCAGTGCTGGCCGCGACGTAGGTCTCGCTGATGCGGCGGTCGATGGCCGGGTACTCGCGGTTCTTGTTGTTGTCGTTCTCGTTCTGCTGGTTCGCGTTGTAAGGAGGGTTGCCGATGATGACGCTGATGGGCTTCTCGTTCTGCTCTTGGACTCGGATCCAGTTCTCCTCCGACATCCCGCCCAGGTTAAATAGCGCACCCTGCCGCTGGACTGCCCCCCGGTGGACCCTGCCTGCTGCCAGTCCATGTTGTCCAGCGTGTCGACGAAGCAGAGGTTGGGGAACTCGAGGTATTTGCCCGTCCGCTCTTTATAGCTGTACTCGATGTTCAGGTTGGCGATGTAGTAGGGCAGGATCGCCACTTCGTTGGCGTGGATCTCGTTCAGGTACTTGTATTGCAGCCGGTCGGCGGGCAGGTAGTCGATCAGGCTGGTGACGAAGGTGCCGGTACCCGTTACCGGGTCGAGGATCTGCACGTTCTCGTCGGCCAAACTGCGGCCGAAGTGCTTCTGCAGCAGGTGGTCCGCGCCGCGGATGATGAAATCCACCACCTCGTTGGGTGTGTACACCACGCCCAGTCGGTCGGCTGCGGCGGGATTATACGCCTTGTAGAAATCCTCATAGACGGCCTTGAGAAACTTCTGCTGTTCCGAGTACTCGGCAATCTCGTCGGCGGCCCGTCCGATGGCCCCGTAGTATGCCCGCAGCCGATCGATGGCCTGCCGGCGCACGTCGCCGGTGAAGAACGTCCGCTCCAGCGCGGAAAGCTGCCGGGCGATGTTGTTCTCGCTATGGTACTGGACCTCAGCGAAGACCCGCTGAAAGATGTCCTGGGTCAGGAGATGCTGCAGCAGCATCTCCCGCACGTCGGCCTCGGAGACCGCGGCGCCGATGCTGCGGTGACACAGTTCTAGGAATTTCGCGACTCCCTCCTGGTAGGCGGCGTTGCCCACCTCGGCATCCGCCACCGCCTGCCGCAGGTTTTCCAGCACCGATGGCAGGGTCTGCGGCGAACTGCTGCCGCGCCTGCCGGAACTCGCCGATCTCGGGCAGCTCGTAGTCGAGGAACCGTCCGATGATCCGGTGCAGACTGGCGGGGTCGGTCATGTCGACCCGCATCGCCTCTCCGCCGTTCTGGAACAGCACCGCGACGCGGGAGTCTTCGAATATGATGTTGCTGCGGGGATACCCGCGTTCGAATTTGCTCTGGATTTCGGCGTGCAGGTTGTCGTGGCTGTCCTTGGCCTCCCAAAGTCCGCGGGTCATGCGCAAGGAATCAAGCACGGTGCCGTCAGGGATGATGCCACTCGGAGCCCGCAGCTCGGGCACCAGCACCAGCCTGTCTCTGTGGGCGGCACAGTAGGCCGCCAGGCAGTTCTGGAAGGCCGGTCGTATGTTCAGTTCGTTGTCGGAGCCGCCAACCTCGATGAGCTCGGCCAAGGATGCGTGGTAACGCTCTATGTTGGGGAATGCGGGCATGGCCGCTTTATAATACACCCACATCGATTGAGCCTGAGGATTTGTCGGCTCACCGAGTTTTCGAGCTCTGTCGAGTTCAGATACGGCGAATTCGAGGGCTGGTTACTTGTTGCTCATCAGGAGGTTGGGGGCGCGAAGCGGTTCTGAGATCTTCTTATGACATTCGCGCCTAGCGTCAGAGGGATTCAGTCCTGTATGGTCTTCAATGAAGTTGACATCTCCTGTCTCCGGGCAAACAAAGACTGTTTCCCGGATGGGGGGATGCGAATAGCTTCAGAATTGAATTCTGCCTGTTGAGTCCTCATGGCCGAGACTTCTGCCATCGAATGGACCGACTCTACTTGGAATCCCGTAACTGGGTGCACCAAGGTCTCCCGCGGATGCGACAACTGCTATGCGGAGCGGTTTGCCGAACGTTTCCGTGGGGTTGCTGGTCATCCCTTTGAAATGGGGTTTGACCTGACGCTGCGCGAGGATCGTCTGGTACAGCCTCTTCGTTGGCGCCGCCCCCGTCAGATATTCGTTAACTCCATGAGCGACCTGTTCCACAAGGCTGTACCTTGGAGCTACGTTGACCGAGTGTTCGACGTGATGGAACAGGCTGACCGGCATGTGTATCAGGTTCTCACCAAACGCAGCACCCTCATGCGCGACTACCTGAAACGTAGGTACGGAGACTCGCCAGCTCCGTGCCATATCTGGTGTGGCGTCTCCGTCGAGGATCCGTCTGCCCTTGTCAGGGTACGGCATCTTCAGGAGGCCCCTGCTTCCATCCGTTTTCTTTCCATAGAACCACTTTTGGATCGCGTGGGCTCCTTCGATGTATCCGGCATTTCTTGGATAATAGTTGGCGGTGAGAGTGGCCCTGGTGCCCGCCGCATGGAGGAGGAATGGGTGTGTGAGCTCAGGGACCTGTGTGAAAATAATGAGATACCCTTCTTTTTCAAACAGTGGGGCGAAGTGAGGCCAAAGGCCGGTGGACGAATGCTGGAAGGGTCGGAATACAATGGTATGCCTGTAACTCCTGCGAGGTCCTGACTTGTCTTTTGTCTGGGTTCCTGGTAGTCCTCCTCCGCCGATAGAGGATCATAGCTTGGCGAAACTGGCTGTACTACGGAGTTACGTATCCGCTTACATAGATCGCCTGTGTCAGGGTTCTCGGAGAGAGGTATTCAAGCTGGACTTGGTCGACAGCTTTTGTGGAGGTGGTTTATTTCTTGATGGCGGAGTCGAGGTCTCGGGCACCCCGCTCATAATGCTTGAAGAGGCTCAGTCTGCTTTTACCCGGCTCAACGCCACGCGTGTTAAACCCCTCAGATTTGACCTGAAATTTCACTTCGTAGATATTGCCTCGGACCATATTCAGTATCTGCGTCGGGTTCTCTCCGAGCGAGACTTCTTAATCCCAGAGCACGACATCAAATTGTACAGCCAGGCATTTGGTCAGGCGGTCGGCCCAATCATTTCCGACATCAAGCGAAGGCAGCCTCGGGCCGGTCGCGCCCTTTTCCTTCTGGACCAGAAGGGATTTTCACAAGTGGAGGTCGATCTGGTTCGAAGGATTTTCACAGAACTGGCTAACGCTGAGGTGATATTGACCTTCGCTGCTGAGACGCTACTCAACCACCTGGCTGAGCGGCCGGAGCTGTATACTGCCGTTAGGTCAATTGAGCTAAGCGAGACTGATGTGCGGGAGCTCTTGGATTTAAAGCAAGGAGCCGGTGGCAGAGCGGTCGCCCAGAGGACACTCAGGAATCATCTCAGGCATAGAACTGGTGCGACTTATGACACGCCCTTCTTCATCAGGCCGGGGCAGTCGCGGAGAGCTCTGTGGTTCGTCCACCTCTCTAGGCATCCTATCGCCAGGGACGTCATGGTCCAATGCCACTGGAGCAACTTCAACACTTTCGAACACTATGGCTCCGGCGGTCTCGACATGATGGGTTGGGATCCTCTGAAGAGTGGCTTGTTGCCCCTTTTCGGCTTTGACCAGTACGACGCTGATTTGTTGCCTGGACTTTACGCAAAAGTTAGGAGAGGTAAAAAAGACAGGGTAAGCTGGCCTAAACCCACTTCTCACGGAAGGTCCAGCCATGCTCACCCTGCCCGATGCCATTTTACCCGTACTCCATCCCTTCGCCACGCTGTTTCGCAACCCGACCCCCGGTCGGGGCCGAGGGCAGGCCTGGCTGAAAGCCCAAATCCTGCTGGTCGGCGCGATACTGGCCCCGGGCCAACGCACTGTGGCCGCGGCGCTGCGCGTCATGGGCCGCAGCGACCACCTCGACTACGCCCGCTATCATGAGGTGCTCAACCGGGCGGTGTGGTCGCCCCGCCAAGCGGCTCGCATCCTGCTCATGCTGCTGCTCCAACACCTGGATCAGGGCGATGGTCCGTTGGTCTTCGGCATCGACGAAACCCTGGAACGGCGCCGTGGCCCTAAAATTAAATCCCTGGGCATCTACCGCGATGCGGTGCGTTCCAGCCGGAGCCACCTGGTCAAGGCCAGTGGCCTGCGCTGGATTTCCCTGATGTGGCTGGGCCAGATCCCCTGGGCGGGACGCTATTGGGCCTTGCCCTTTCTCACTGTGCTGGCGCCCTCGGAACGCTACCACCGGCAGCGCGGACGCCGCCACAAGAAGCTCACCGACTGGGCGCGGCAGATGATCCTGCAACTGCGCCGCTGGCTGCCCCACCGCCCCCTGGTGCTGGTGGGCGACAGCAGCTACGCCGTCCTGGACCTGCTCCACTGCTGCCAATCGTTGGCTCAACCCGTTACCCTCATCGCCCGCTTGCGCTTGGACGCCGCCCTTTATGAACCAGCGCCACCCCGTCAGATGGGCCAGAACGGTCGGCCTCCGCTGAAAGGCCAACGGCTGCCCGCGCTGAAGACACTCCTGGACTTGCCCACCGTGTCATGGATCGAGGTGTCGGCAGCCTGGTACGACGGCACTACCCGCACGCTGGAACTCACCTCGCAAACGGCGGTCTGGTACCGCTCGGGCAAGCCGCCTGTGCCCCTGCGCTGGGTCTTGGTTCGGGACCCACAGGGCGAATTCACTCCCCAGGCCTTGCTCTGCACCGATCCGTCGGCGGACCCGACGCAAATACTGGAATGGTTTGTGCTGCGCTGGCAACTGGAGGTCACCTTTCAGGAGGTGCGGGCTCACCTGGGCGTGGAGACCCAACGCCAGTGGTCGGACCTGGCCATTGCCCGTACTACGCCAATCCTGATGGGACTCTTCTCTTGGGCCACCCTGGCAGCCCATCTTCTGCGGCAACAACGACCCTCGGCCCATCGCACAGCGGCTTGGTACGCCAAGCCGTCGCCGACCTTCGTGGATGCCATCGCTCTGGTGCGCCGCCACCTGTGGCTGGCGTCTGAGGGTTTTTCACTGTCCGCCGCCGACCCTGATATACGGAAAGTCCCGGCCGCTCTGTACCACCGACTTGTCGATTCCCTTGCTTACGCCGCTTGAATTGCGCAAAGTCCAGCAAAGGAAGGAGACAGAAATTTGGGACGCAACACCGGACGACGAGGACGACAGCCAGGTAAGAGATGAAAGCGGCTTACCGGGAATCCGATATCACAAAGCCTTGCAGAACCATATCGGCCAATGGGTGCTTGCCGGGCTGGAAAGGCCGTGATACGCTGGATGATAATTCGTAACCAGAGTTGCCCTCGCAGCACTGAGCGAAGCAACGGAACCGGGCGGGTCGAAGTTGACGGGTTACAGGCAAGGTAAGCAGGCAGCTGCTCTTGGCGGGTGAAAGTCCCGCAACCCTTCGGGGAAGATCCGTTGGCACCCCTTATCCGTCCGGCCCCAGCAGACCACACTCTGCGTCGCTGTCCGTAATTGCAATAAGTCCCGGGCGGGTCGCTGCCGGTGGGTTATCTTCTCCACCCCGCCGGCTCAACTCATCTGCCTGGGGCTATAGCCAACAGACTGGGAAAGCCTCTATGAAGCCCGTTTTCGACATCCTGAAGAAACCTGAAAATGGCCTGCTCGCCGGCGCCTACGGGCGCGGCGCCTACGGGCGCGGCGGTGTGTATTGCGCTACGCGCATGTCATATACGCATAGCTGTAAGTACGGACCTGCCAGTTCCCCGCGACGCTTGCGCTCCCCGCGCCTCATCATGGAGCCTTCACCGGCATAACCGCAACGGACATCCGTTGAAAGCAGAGACCCTGGCGGGTCGATGCCGGTGGGTTAATAGGGATAGCCACCGGCGCCAACTTATCCGCCAGGGTCTTTTTTATTCCTACCTTCAGGAGGACGAATCAGACATGACCTACCTGAACCGCGTAATGGAAGCCCCGGTGCCGCAGTCCGAGCCGCTGCCGGGCAGGGTACCCAATAGCGGCGGCGGTCACGCCTTCCCGGTGGACGACCTGACCCGCCTGCGCCGGTTCCTCATCCTGGGCGCCGAGGGGGGCAGCTACTACGTCTCGGAGCGGAAGCTGACCTTGGAAAACGCCCGGGCCGTCCGCCGTTGCATCGAAACCGACGGTGCCGCCGCCGTCCGTGAGATCGTCGCTGTAAGCGAGGAGCGCCGCGCTCCCAGGGTCGGCCCGGCCCTGTTCTCCCTGGCCATGGCCGCGTCTTACGGCGACGGCGAGACCAAGGAGCTGGCCTTCCAGGGGCTGCCGCAAGTGGCCCGCACCGGAAGCCACCTGCAGGAGTTTGCCGGATATGCGAACGCCATGCGAGGCTGGGGCCGCGGCCTGCGCCGCGCCATCGCCAACTGGTACTCCGCCCGCCCCGTGGCTGACGCCGTCTACCAAACGGTCAAGTACCGCAACCGCTACGGCTGGACCCATCGGGACCTGCTGCGCAAGGTCCACGCCAGGGCCGAAGGCCCGCTGAACGAGCTATACGCCTGGATCACCCAGGAGACGCTGCCGTCCGGCGACCCGGTGCTGCGGCTGGTGCATTCCTTCGAGCAGGCCAAGACCGCCGATGCCGACGCCCTGGCCGCTCTCATCCAGGAGCACCGAATGTCCTGGGAGATGATGCCTGCGGAAATGATGGACCAGAAGAGTGTGTGGCAGGCCCTCTCCGAGAACATGCCGCTCACTGCCTACGTGCGCAACCTGGCCACCATGACCCGGCTCGGGGTCATCAGCCCCATGGACTCGAGGCGTGCCTGCGAGGTGCTGGGGCGCATCGGCACGGAGCGGGGCCGGATTCACCCCATCGGTGTCCTGTCGGCGCTCTTGACCTACCGCAGCGGCAAGGGCGTCCGGGGGCAGCACACCTGGGAGCCGGTGCCGCAGGTGGTGGACGCGCTGGACGCCGCCTTCGAGCGGTCCTTTGCCCAGGCCCCGCAGACCGGGCAACGGCTATACCTGGGCATCGACGTCTCTGGCTCGATGAACTGGGGCGAGGTGGCCGGGGTCCCGGGGCTTACGCCACGGATGGCGGCGGCGGCCATGGCCATGACGGTGGCCCGAAGGGAGCCCAACCATTACATGACGGCTTTCTCCAGTTCCACCGGCAGCAATACCGGGCGCTTCGGTAAGGCGGACATGGTGCCCCTGGACATCGCGGCCCGGGACAGCATCGCCGACGCGGTGCGCAAGACGCAGGCCCTACCGTTCGGCGGCACCGACTGCGCCCTACCCATGCTCGACGCGCTGCGGAGGCGCATCCCGGTGGACTGCTTCGTCGTGCTGACCGACAGCGAGACCTGGGCAGGCAGTGTTCACCCGGCGGAGGCGCTCAGGAATTACCGCGTGGAGATGGACCTGCCGGCCAAGCTGGCGGTGGTCGCCATGGTGTCCAACGGGTTCTCCATCGCCGACCCAGAGGACGGCGGGATGCTGGACGTGGTGGGGTTCGACGCGGCCGCGCCCCAGCTGATCGCCGATTTCACTGCTGCGTAAGGCCAGGGTGAGACGTGGGGAGGTGCTGCCGGAGCTAGCCCTGCGGGCGGTCCGAGCACTGACCCGCGGCGGGCGACAACAGGACCGGCCGCCTTCATCCACTGGCTCGAATTCGTGCCCCCGGGCCGTGCGGTGGACCTGCCGGGTATGAGTAAAACCTCAGGCCCGGGCGCCTAATCCCGGACGACGTCCCGCTGGCAGCCCTGAACGATGAGTACGGGAGGTACCGCGAGGATTTTCGCAGGCCAAAGTTCAAGGACCGGCCGGAGGAGGCGCCGGAGTTCTCGGAATGCACCGGCCAGCAGTCCGGCTGGTCCATCTTCTAGAATTTTGGATGTCCCCGGTGAGTTCCCCCCAGAGGGGACTGGCCCTGTGGGTCAGCCCGGAGTGACGGTGTTCACCGGGAGCAGCTGAGAGACATCAGGAACATAGTCGGCTGGCAGGAGATACCGGGCATGAGGACAGCACTCCTCCCAAAAGGCGCGCGGTGCGGGGTGCGGTGGGACTGTGGCTGTTCGAGATGGACGAGAGGGAGAAGGGATTCGGAGAAGAGAAAAATGGTATAGATCCCGCGTACAGGTGAAACCCGTTATGGATGTGCTGCTGAATGAGCCTGAAATGGTAGAACGGTTGCACTGACGTACCTTTGTCATCTGTTTAGGAAGGCTCCCTGATTTATCCTGGACATAGAAATGCGGGAGGTTCAGATACGGATGGTCAACCACGATATTGAGCACTTCATTCCGGCGCTGTCCCATGGCGAAGAGACAGTGCGGGCGTACGCGATGCGGTTGCTGGGCATCTCCGGCGACGGCGAGGTAATCCCCTTCCTCAACCGGACGCTGGAGGCGGGCACACCGCCGGCGCGGCGGGCGGCCGCCAAGGTCGTGGGGGAACTGGCGGATGCTACCGCCGTCCCGCTCCTGACGGCGGCCCTGATGGACCCTGACGCCGGGACCCGCGCCACCGCCGTCCGGTCGCTGGGACATTTGGAGGTTTCCGGCTCCATCCCCGACCTGGTGTCCGCCTTGTGGGACGACGAAGAAACCGTCCGGTCCAGTGCGGCATGGGCAGGTTGGAGTCCGCCTCCGCCGCCGGTCGGCTGATCGAGCTGATGAGCGACGCCAGCGCCGCAGTGCGGCTGGAGGCTGCCCGGTCCCTCGGGCATATCAGGGACCCGCGGGCCGTTCCCCATCTGGCGGAGGCCCAAGAGGACGAGGACGACACGGTGCGGCTCGAGTCCGGCAGGGCACTGGTGAATATGGACGCCCGCGAGGCGTCTCCTGCCTTCATCGAGGCCCTTACCGGCGGCCCCGACTCCCTTCGGCAAATGGCTGCCGAGTTCCTGGGTAAACTTGGCGATACCGCGGCCGTTCCTGCGCTGATTGGGACCCTGCGGGTACGGGGCAGTCAGGTGCGGGCCATCGCTGCCCGGTCCCTGGGACAGTTGATGGACCGGCGGGCGGTGCCAGCCTTGGTCGAGGCACTCAGTGACTTCGAGCCGCGTGTCATAGAGCAGGCCGCCCGGGCCCTGGGAGAAATCGGAGATCCTGAGGCCGTGGCTGGACTGGTGGATGCCCTTTTCCATTGGGACCAGAGCGCCAGCGGGGCCGCCGCCGATGCGCTGGTACGGTTGGGGGACGCAAACGCCGTGCCCGGACTGATCCGGGCGCTGCGGTCTCGCAACGAGGACCTGAGGTACCGGGCTGCCAGAGCCCTGGGGCGTCTGGGGAGCCCGGATGCCGTACCCGCGCTGATAGATGCCTTGGGAGAAGATGGTCTGATTGTGAAGGGGGTGGCCGCGGAAGCCCTGGGACTGCTGGGGTCGCCCGCTGCGCTGCCCCACCTGCTGAACAGGTTGCGCGAGGCAGGAGATGGGGAGGCGAAATACATAGCAGACGCACTGCGCCTCCTGGGAGACACGCTGGCTGCCGGGGAGCAGATGGAGGACCTCCGGCACCCGTTCATCTGGAAGCGTCGAAAGGCCGCCACCGCCCTGGGGATCCTGGGCGGCCCCGAGGCCGTGCCTGTTCTGGTGGAAGCCCTGCGGGACTCCGAATGGTCGGTGCGCGCCGCGGCCGCGGAGGCATTGGGGAGAATCGGTGAGGAGACGGCAGTCGACGCCCTAATCGATGCCGTGTCGGACGAGTGGCACTTCGTGCGGGCCGCCGCGGCGCGGGCACTGGGCAGCTTTGGTGGAGAGCACGTGATTGGCGCCCTCATCGAGGCCTTGCGAGATGAGCACTCCGACGCCCGCTTAGAGGCCGTCAGATCGCTGGCGGTGATGGGCGGCGACGAAGCGGAGGCCCACCTGGAAAGCGCCCTTGCCGACTCGGATGTAATTGTCAGGCGCGAGGCACAGCGATGGAGACGGGAGTCGTCCCACAGGCCTGGCCAGATACCCACTGACTGAACGGGCACCTCCGGAGTCGGCATCAGTTCGAAGCATTCGGGCCGCCGACACTGGTCCTTTGGGGCAAAGGGTGAAAATCGGGGCAGTCAGCAGCTTGGTGAGCGCCTGCTGCCGGGAGATGCTTGTCATCACTCGTCCACGACAGCCCCGCGGTGGCGGCTAATTCAGGTAGAAGGCTGTGTAAAGGGCGGAGGTAAAATGGGCCGTGCGGGCGGAAGATTGCTGACATTTGGCTGTCGCTGTTCAGGGAAAATGTCCGTTTGAGTGGCCAGCATAAATGTCACTCGGTTAGGATGCCATGGTATCAGTGATGGCGTCGCGGGGCTCGCCCAGGGTCGCCGTGTTGGTGGACCCGCAGCGTCCATGTATTTCTTGGTCCATGTATTTCTTGATGGTGGCTCTGTGGATTCCCAACTCCCTTTCGACTGCTCGAAGCGACATCCCCTTGCGACGGGCTTTCTGAATCGCCTTCCATCTCTCCTTCTGAAGGAACGTCAGCTTGCGCGTAGAGGTGGCTGCAGGCTTGGCGGCTGTGACCACGCCGTAAGTGATCATACCGCGACCGTTCTCGCCCTCTGCCCTTGAGTCCAGCGGATCGAGAGGTGCTTTCCAGCTTTCACCCAAGCTGTGGGCGCTGAAGGGCGGGGCAGGAACAGGTGTGGAACGCTCGTGGCCGTTCCGGAGGAATACGGGACTGGGTGGCGCCTCCTGGGCAGCAATGATGCGCCCTTCGTGCCGCACCCACAGCCGGCCGTCCAGTCCTTCCAGGACCTCCACAGCCGCCCCGGCATAGCTGGGACGTTCTGGCCCTGGCAGCAACTGCAGGGTATGCAGCTGGAATCTCACCGTGTTTTCCTAGGCCACTTTTCTACAGTGCTTGAAGCACAAGATCTGTTCCAGGCACAGTTACGGGTCCACAGGCCGGAATGCGGGATCAGGGTATTGCGCCGGAACCCGGAAGCGCTGGTTGAATCGTGGCAGGAACTGCTCCAGCACCCTGTTGGCTTCCCCGATGTTGCTCGCCCCTGACAGCTGGAGTTCAGTTACAAGCCGGTCCTGGAAGGTGCCCGCCGTTCGCTCCACGCGGCCCTTGGCTAGGGGCGACAGGGCGAATATCATCTGAATCCCCAGTTCCTCCATGGCCCTGCCGAACTGGGTTGGCGTCCCGGCGGGTGATATTCCGAACGGTGTTTGAAGACAGCGTGCCTTTTTCGCGAACCTGCTGTGGGGGACGTAGTCCGCCGCGAGTCTCTGTTCCTGCAGGGCGGCGAATGTGGCAGCGAAGCTCCGTGCCGGGCCTGAAATTTCGCTCCGGCCCCGGGTCAGCCTGTTCTTCGCTTGACGGTGTTTCAGGGACCTGTAGGTCCTGGTCCAAGCGAGGCTGGTGGCCCTGTCGTTGCTTCTGCTCACCAATGCGTCGGCGTTGTTCTGACACAGGGCGTGAAACATGGCGTAGTAGGCCCTGTTGACCGCCGTTTTGAGAGGCTCCTGTCTGGGTCGTCCGCTTGCCTGGGGTTCCGTCTGTCCCGCCATTTTAGCGCCGCCGCTTACACATCACGCCAATCGGAGTCCGAGGCCTGAGCCTGCTACGCCTGGAACACATGCAGAACCTCCAGTCCGGAGAGGTCAGTGTGCCCATCCCAGTACCCACACCCCCTCATGGCAACCGAACTCTCAAATGCCGCCGCCTTCTACGCACGGCTCGCCGAACTGTAAAGGGCGGTGCTAAAGTGTGCCGTGCTGGCGGGTAATCGCTGACATTCGGCGGTTGTAAATTGGACCGCCCGCCGCCATTCATAGGGTCATAGTCGACTCTACGGATGGTGCGACGGATGTACAGCGTGGACGTATATCTGCGGGTTCGCCGGGCGGTAATGGTGGAGGGTAAGAGTATTCGGGAGGTTTCCAGAGAGTTTGGCCTGCACCGGGACACGGTGCGCAAGATGCTGGCCTATTCGGTCCCGCCGGGCTACCGGCGACAGACCCCGCCAAAGAGGCCCAAGCTGGAGCCCTACACCGGCGTCATCGACCGGATTCTGGAGGACGACCTGGGGCGCCCCAGGAAGCAGCGCCACACCGCCAAGCGCATCTTCGAGCGGCTGCGGGATGAGTACGGTTTCGACGGTCAGTACACCATAGTCAAGGACTACGTGCGGGAAAATCGCCGTCAGACCAGGGAGATGTTCGTCCCATTGTCCCATGCGTCGGGACACGCCCAGTGCGACTTCGGCGAGGCCCTGGTGGTCATCGGCGGCGTGGAGCGCAAGGCCCACTGCTTCGTACTGGACCTGCCCCACAGCGACGGCTGCTTCGTGAAGGCCTACCCGGCGGAGACCACCGAGGCCTTCGCCTTTCTGGGCGGAGTGCCCCGGAGCATCCTCTACGACAATACCAGGCTGGCGGTGGCGAAGATACTGGGGGACGGCCGTCGCCAGCGCACCCGGTCCTTCACCGAGCTGCAGTCCCACTACCTGTTCGAGGACCGGTTCGGGCGTCCCGGCAAGGGTAACGACAAAGGCAAGGTGGAGGGTCTGGTGGGGTACTCGCGGCGCAATTTCTTGGTGCCCATCCCGTATTTCGAGAGCTTCGATGCGCTCAATGCCTACCTGGAGCGGCGTTGCCTGGAACGGATGGACGCCCAGCTCAGAGGCCACACAGAAACTATCGGTCAGCGCATGGAGCGGGACCTGGACGCCCTGTTGCCGCTGCCGCCAGTAGCCTACGACGCCTGCGAGAAGCAGGCGGGCCGGGTGAGTTCGCTGTCGCTGGTAAGGTACAGGACCAACGACTACTCGGTGCCGGTGGCCTACGGATGCCGGGACGTGCTGGTACGGGGCTACGTCGATGCAGTGGTGATCAGCTGCGGGTCCGAGGTCATCGCCAGACACCCCCGATCATACGATCGGGACGACTTCGTTTACGACCCCATCCACTACCTGCCGCTCTTGGAGCGTAAGCCGGGCGCCCTGGACCAGGCCGCACCCCTGCAGGGCTGGGCTCTACCCGATGAGTTCGGGACGCTGCGCCGGCTGATGGAGTCCCGCATGGGACGGCAGGGCAAACGGGAGTTCGTACAGGTGCTAAGGCTGCTGGAGACCTTCAATCAGCAGGAGGTGCACGCAGCGGTAAAAGACTCCATCAGGCTGGGGGCACTGAGCTTCGATGCCGTGAAACACCTGGTGCTGTGCCGATTGGAGGGCCGGCCGCCCAGGCTGGACCTGGAACTGTATCCCTACCTGCCCCGGGTCAGGGTCAGCACCACGTCCGCTGGGGACTACATGACCTTGCTGTCGGGGAGGGCGGCATGAACGACCGGTCGACGCTGCTGCTGGAACATCACCTGAAAGAACTGAAGCTGCCCAGCTTTCTCAGGGAATACGGGAGGATGGCGGCCCAGAGCGCCGCCGAGGGTGTGGATCATCCACAGTACCTGCTCAGGCTCGCGGAACTGGAACTCATCGACCGCCACCAGCGCATGGTGGAGCGGCGGATCCGGGCGGCCCGATTCCCTGCCGTCAAAAGCCTGGACACCTTCGACTTCCTGGCCATCCCGTCGCTGAACAAGGCCCTGGTGATGGAACTGGCCCGCTGTGAATACATCCAAGGCCGCGAGAACGTCATCGCCGTCGGCAACAGCGGCACAGGCAAGACCCACGTGGCCTTGGGACTTGGTTTGGCCGCCTGCCAGCGCGGACTCTCTGTGGGTTTCACCACTGCCGCTGGCCTGGTCCACGAGTTGATGGAGGCCCGAGACGAAAGGCGCCTGCTGAACTTACAGAGACAACTGGCCCGCCTCAACCTGCTGATCATCGACGAACTGGGCTTCGTCCCACTGTCCCGCACGGGGGCGGAACTACTCTTCGAGGTCTTCAGCCAGCGCTACGAACGGGGATCCACAATGGTGACCACCAACCTGCCCTTCGACGAGTGGACCGAGGTCTTCGGCTCGGAACGCCTCACCGGAGCGCTGCTGGACCGGCTCACCCACCACGTCCACATCCTGGAGATGAACGGCGACAGCTACAGGCTAAAGCGCAGCCGGGAGAACGCCGCCTCGCAGGCTTCAGAAGAACCCGACGACGCCTAGAAGTCTGGCCGGAAACCCCGATTCTCCCCAAGCTGTCGTTTTCTTAACGTCGATTATCGATGAATTAGTGAGTATTGCAACGTATTACGTGCACTATCATGTCATATCAGACTGGAATACGTCTGTTTTGCGTAGCACAAAACCCGGCAAATGGCTTTCCGGCCAGACTTCTAGCTCACACTGACGCTGTCTCCTCTCGCTCCCAGAACAGTGGCTACTCTATCTGCCTTCCGCCCCAGGTCATCGGGCAGCCAGGTCATCGGGCAGGTGGTACACGATTCCTCCGCCCCAGTGGCCCAACTTCTCGGCGCCATTGACATACAACAGATATTCCAAGGCGGAGATGAACTTCCACGGCGTCGTAGTCGAGCACCCCAATCTCCCCAGATCCGGATCCATCACCGACCACTGGACCGCGCAGGCCGATGTGGTCGACTGCCCTCACCTGGAACTGACTCTCCCAGCCAGGAAGGAGGTGGTCG
This sequence comes from Dehalococcoidia bacterium, assembly GCA_965226875.1. Classification (GTDB taxonomy): domain Bacteria; phylum Chloroflexota; class Dehalococcoidia; order Lucifugimonadales; family UBA3495; genus VXOI01. The sequence goes on from OZ245439.1 coordinate 2,181,316, forward strand.
AGACCCCGTTCATGAAGCGGCTCCGTACCGCCTGCCTGAGGACCATATTCCGGGCCATGGCCGACAGCGAGAGCCCCGTGGACGTGCCCAAGAGGGTGCAGGACGAGGCCGGAAGGCTGGGAATACGGATCCCCGACGCAAGGCCCCTGCTGGAGCCGTGGGAGCCGGAGGATGCCAGAACCGACCGGTTCTCCCGGAACAGACCCCAAAGAGAGGAGGCCGGACCAGACACAGTAACCGTTCCCCGGTGGCTGCCTGCCCCCGACCAACAGGCACTGGCCCGGGCGGCAAAGCTGAACGGGGCCGAAGGCAGGCTGATGCGGCCAAACCGTGAACTCGAGGGATACGGGTGGTACAACCGGCTGACCCAAGCCGACCACCTGGAGATAACCGTCCACGACCAAGGGGAAGAGCACAAGATCAGCGAGATCCGGGAGAAAAAGCAGGGGCTGGAAAACCAGCGCCCTGACCGGATAGTCATAACCCTGGAGAGGGAGAAGAAGAACCGGCAGGGCGAGGCGGTGCTGACCCTGCCCACGGACCTGGCCTTCCTGAACCAGGATGAGGAGTACGTGGAAGATAACATCCCCCTGGTCACAAAGGACAGCGCCCTGGAACCGCCGGAGCTGGCGGAGATCCTGCTCCAAGCCTTCTTAGACCCCTCGGACGACCCTGATGCCGACAGCCACGAGACCCAGCAGTACCACGCCGAGCTGGCCTACGAAAAGACCGCCAACGGGGTGCTCATGTCCAGCGAGGACGCGGCCCGCCAAAGCATGGAGAAAGCCCTCTAGAAGTCTGGCCGGAAAGCCATTTGCCGGGTTTTGCGTAGCGCAAAACAGACGCATTCAAGTCTGATATGACATAATAGTGCATGTAATACGTTGCAATACTCACTATTTCATCGATAATCGACGTTAAAAAAACGACGGCTTGGGGAGAATCAGGGTTTCCGGCCAGACTTCTAGGAGCACGTCGTCCAGGAGGTGCCCCAAGGGAAGACCGCGACCGTGATCATGACCACAGGACGGCTCCGCGGGATAGAGATCAAGGACACGGAGTAGAGAGGGCCGGAATGGGCCCGGTCCCGGTGCCGCGACCACAGCGTTACCAGCCAACTCCCCGGCCCCGGATACCACGTCCGAGCCGACACCGGCTATTGCGTTAATCACTCCCGTCCCGACACTTGCCCCGGAGACCCCTTCCACCCGGGCCCACGCCAGCGTTGACGCCGACGAAGACAGTGCCCATGCCGGCCGTGACGCCTGCGACACCCAGGGCAACCCCGACCGGGGCGGCGACGGAACCCACTCCGTCACCGACCCAGGAACAGTCGACAGCGACTTCCATCCAGTCCCACGGAATGCCTGGGGAGTTCCCAGTCGAACCGCCGATGTGGGGAAATGACTCAGACCAAGTTCAAGTAGGCTCTCCGGGCTTCAGAAAGGACCTGTTCGGGGTCCCGCTGGTACTCAGCCCAGATGTCCACAGTGAGTTTTGCAGCGCTGTTAAGACCGGCCCCAGGTGCAGTAGTATCCAAAGAGTCGAAATTGCCCTTCCGCATCCAGATGGACGCCACGGTCCGGTCCATGGCGCCAGCGAGAGCAAGTACGGCTGTGTGGCCCGGGGCCAACTCACCGTGGTATTCAACCTTGAGGTACAGGACCGCCAATTCCTGCTCCCTGGTCCATCGTTGTGGAGACATACCAACCCACTTCCTTCAAGATTTATGGGACCTGAACCAGGGTCCAGGATCCCAGGCATGACCGCCCATCAGAGGGGGAACATCAACCGATGCCCAACCGGCCCAGCCGATGATCCAGAACGTGGGCGGCAGCCGAAGGTTCGTCGCCGAGAACGATGACTTCCTCCACATCCCTAATGCGCATAGTCATGACCTCCCGGACAGGCCGTTGTCAGCGGCCTGTTGAACTCTAGGGGACACGGCGGGTACATTCAACCATAAGGAACTCGGAATTCTGAAATAGCGATGGAAATGATCTCACGGATGTTGAAGTTGTCTCTGTGGACAGCCTTGGTGATTCTCGCGGCCCTGCTGGCCTGTGGGGAACAGACCCCGGCCCCAGGAGGAGCGGTGGCGACGGTCCCAGCCTCCGCGGAAACCGCAACATCGGCGCCCAGTCCAACGACACAAGAGGCAGAGCCGACGAAGACACCACAGGCGGTCCCGACAGCGACCCCAGGACCCGGTGCCGCGACCACGCCATTACCAGCCAACCCCCAGGCCCCGGAGGCCCAGACCACCCCGACACCGAAACAGGTGACACCTGGGAAGCCCGGAACTACACCAACCCATATCCTGGCGAACCAGGGTCCGCGCCCGGCTTTCACTTCGGTCAGGTACCCTACAACCCGGCCCAGCTCCGGCGGAAACGCCGGTCCTCGTGAATACCACAGTACTGGGAAGGACACTTCCACTGACTTTCCCCCAGAGACGAACCGCCGGACCCAGAGTAAAATCAGGGCCAACCCTCAAGGAGTGTGAAGAAGACACGAATGCCAGTCAGCAAGAACAAGAGAAAGAGCAAGAAAGCGCAGAGCCGAAAGGTGAACAGAGCGAAGGCAGAGGGCAACTTCGGAGGGGACGGAGCCCCGCCCGCGTTCGACTATCCACCTCCGCTGTCCCCGCAAGGCGCAATCCCAGAGCTCATGCCGCTGGGAACGAGCATCGACGGAAACCGCCGGTACAAGGTGAACTCACCCGACGACCCGGCACTATCTGAAATGGAGCAGATTGACGCCATCGTAGAGAGGTCGGTCACCTTCGAGATGACCGAAGCCCACCACGACAACATCGGACTCCGGGAAATCGACCTAGACGGCGAAATTTCCGGCGGCGACATCAAGGGGCCGATGGCGGCCAGGATAGAAGTGGACCCCTTGGCAACAATCGAAGGACACTCCAAGTGGAAGACCGGGCAGGAACTCATCGACTTTCTGGACTCCGATCCCAACGTGTTCAGGGAAGAATTCGATGGCAACCGGTGGCAGGGTCTGGGAGTTCCGTGGGTGGAATGCCCGCCCGAAGTCGGGGACTGCCCCTACCGGCTGGAAGCAGGCCGTTCAGACAGGCCACTCGAATGCTGGCAGTGCGAGAGCGGAATGCGAGCGGAGGAAGTCCACTTCCATATCCTCGAGGATGACAGTTCCGCGACAATGTGCAAGGAATGCTGGTCAAAGGGACCCCTCCCCGAAGAGAACCGGACGTTGAAGTTCGAGTTTCAGTTTCACGGAGAATGAGGGCAGTTCAAAACAGGAGAACCGTCCGGCCCCGACCCAACGGTGCATCACGGAGCAGAGGAGAGGAAGTCTCCCAGTGTGGAAGTTCACCGTACCGGCAGTCCTGATTGCCATGCTGCCGTTGCTGGCTTGCTTGGGAACAACACCAACTCCCCAGGGGACTACAGTAGCGGTCCCCGCGACGGCGGTGGAAGCCACCTTGACTGCTCCTACGCCGGCGCGGGTACAGAGTCCTGTCGCCGCACCGACGGCGATCGAGGCACTTGCTTCAAAACCGCAACTACGCCAATGGCTACAGACGGTTCTTGGTGACATCAAGACTTGGTCAACGTTATTAGAGGACTACGGCCCAGCCATAGGATACTCACCTGTCACCGATGTCCAGATCTTAGAGTCCGTCGGCAAAATTGAGATAGGGGTCAATTGCCAAGAGAACTTGTCCGTCGTCCAAATGGTAATTCAGCAGCGGCTGACTGCTCTTGAGGTCCCTCTTGACGTGGTTGATTTTGTGGTAGGTGAAAGAGCACGACCCTCTGTAATGGGTCACAATCGATTGGAAGAGTGTGGGGAGCCTCATCCCGCACAGGACGATTGCAAAGTTGGCGAGGGAGGTTTACAAAGATAAGGTAGGGAAGAGAGATGGGAGGTGTGCGGATTATGGAGGCGAAGGAATCTCTGTTCGAGTGCTTGGAGCAGGTGCCGGACCCCAGGATGGCCAGAGGGGTCAGACATCCCTTTCAAGCCATTCTGCGTCTGACCCTGCTGGGCTTGGTCTGCGGTCAGACCACCATGGCCCACATCGCCCTCTTCGCCAGGATGAACTGGCCGGCTCTGAAGGAGCCTCTGGGGTTTCTCAGGGATCATCCACCCCACGCCACCACCATCTCCCGCACCCTGGCGGGGGTCTCGCATCAGCGGTTGCAGAAGGCCCTGACCGGTTGGGTGGCCCACATGGTGGCGGACCGGGAACTGAACGCCTCGGTGGACGGCAAGTGGGCCAAGCAGTCCGAGGACGTAAGCGGGAATCCCCTGGTCATGGTGAACGTGCTGGCCCATGACCTGAGGTTGTGCCTGGCCCAGTGGCCGGCATCGGATAAGCGGTACGAACCCGGGGTGCTGCGGGAGCAACTGGCGCCATTGTTCGAGCGCTATCCCGGCCTGCGGCTGCTGACCATGGACGCCCTCTATGCGGAGCGGGACCTGTGCCAGGCCATAGTCGGCCACGGACGGGACTACTTGGTGCGGGTCAAAGGGAATCAGCCGACGGTGCTGGCGGCGTTGACCGACGGTTTTGCCGGGGAGGAACCTGGGGAGCCGCAGGCGGAGACCCTGGAAAAAAAGCGGGCGTGATCGAGAGACGGCGCATCTGGAGCGATGCCGTACTGGCCGACTACATCCGGGATGAGTTGGGATTTCCCGGGGCGAGGCAGGGGGCGATGGTGGAGAAGGAGAGCGTGGACATAGCCACCGGGGAGGTGAGCCGGGAGCGTTGGTATCTGCTGACCAGCCTGAGTTCCCGGCAGTGCCAGCCGAAGGAACTGCTCAGGTTGTTCCGCAACCACTGGAGCGTTGAGAACAGCCTGCATCACGTGAAGGACCGCAGTTGGGATGAGGACGTCCACACGCTGCGCCGTCCGGGGCTGGGCGAGATATTCGCCACCCTGGTCAACACCGGGCTGAACGTCCTGCGCCTGGAAGGATGGTTTCCAGCCCGGATGTCCATGCCCCTGCGAGCCAAGACTTGCGCCTTCCGCCCAACGCAGACCATCGCCCGCCTCTACGGTCGAGCTCAGTGACTTTGCAATCGTCCTGTCATCCCGCAGGCTTCGGGGGGTATTTCATGATGTTTGATGATACCATCTATATCTATCTCCTCGATCCTACCCAAGAAGCTGCAGATGAAATGGCCGTTTTCCAGCTTGGTCCTGCCCTAGGACAAGAGAGGAGAGAGGTACGGGCTATCCAAGCTCAGTACACCTACAGGCAACTGGAGGATTGGATCGGGCGATTCTACAAGGATGTTACGACTTCAGATTACCCGGAACTGAGGATCGCGGGGCACCACCTGGGAGGGACGACAACGCTCAGTGCCGCCAGGACTTCGCCTTCATTGAATAGGCTCTTTTCCCGGATTGCGCCTGAGGCGGACGAATCTAGGGTTAGGCAGGTTCTCATGGAGCGTTTATCAGCGTTGAGGGTCCCGCCCGATGCGATAATCATAGAAGTGGCGCCCCCGCCTAAATGAGCTGCGTAAGTTAGACTAGACCCAGTTTCGACTCGGCGTTGCTAGGGGAATCCCGGCGTCTGCACCGTCAGTAATCGGAGATTGTGAATGTGCAAGCAGCAGCATCCCCATGGAGTGAAAGGACGAACGACCAGAAAACATAGGAGGGCTCTGGTCGAGTACGGTGTGGTCTGACAGAATCAGATGCGTGCACCTAGTCGAATACGGTTACTCCAGCAGGGACGAAGTGGAAGAATTTAAACGCAACGACCCTCCACCGATGAAAACAGATAAGGCAGTACCCCAAGAATAACTACGCTGGTACTACAGCCGCAGATTTGCAACGGGCAGAATCTATGAGCCCACCGAATTTCAGTAAAGGGAGCAAAGAAGAGAAAAACCGCATCGCAGAATATGCCACCAAAGAGACCCCTCCAAACGGAATGGGATGGTCAGCACACCATTCGCCGGGAGGGGTCTTTTATTATGTTGCGATACCCGCAGGTGCCCAAAAGGAATAAATTGCAAATTCGCTGCAATTCCCTCCCAAACAGACCCGGAGATTCAGCATGAGGGCGACGCCCAACTGCCCAGGCACCCTGGACAGGTTGATAGAGCACTTGGAAGACTCGGCGCACGGGGAGGCGCCGAGACCCTAAAGGAAACCGTCGGCCCCCGCAGAGAAGGCCAAGCCTGAAGACCCCGAAAGAAGGTGCGACGTATGCCGAATGCCCGCAGGAGACGGCGCCGTGAGCGCCATGCTCGCCTTACCAGGCGAGAAGGCCCGGGGAGCTGACGCTCCACCACCACCGCCACCAGACGTTCCTCAAGTGTCACGAGGAGCTGAACCCGCCCCACCACCGCCCCATCAACATCCGCCACACCAACCTCATGACCGAACACGCCCTCCGGACCGCCCAAGACAGAGCCCAGAAGGGCTGATGATCCGCTTGGATGCAAAAGGCACCGAGCTGCCCAAGCGGTACCATCCCCAATAGGACAGGGCACGGTGAGAAGAGGCCGGAGCAGGGAGCGCAGAGCACGAAAATCATCCCGCCGCCTTTTCGGTTCGCTCGCTCGCCCGGCGGCGGGATGAGAAGGGGGAGATGCCTCAAAGAACATTGATCCCCAAAAAAGAGGGGCGGAAAGGTGAGTGAGAGCAATGTTGACCACTACAACCATCACGTAAATCTCCAACCCCAAGCAGGAAGGGAGGCAGGATATGACCACAATTAAGACCGAGATTCCACAGATCTCCGGAATCGGCGGGAGCGCAATGTGCCTTGAAGCCGCCATCAAGCACGCCCCAAATACCCTGAAAGCCCTGGAACGGACGGTGAGCGCAGCCGACAGCCGCTACCACTTCCATCGCTACATGCGAGAGGCCGCAGACAGCGCCGACCACCTGAACCGGATCCTGAAGATCCTAGGACGGCGGCTGGATCCCATAGACACCCCGCTACCCGCCGGGCCGGAGCCCAACGACAGCCTGCCCTTTTAGGGCAACCCCGGCAAACCGAGAAGCCCGAATCTACCGGAGGGAGTACACCCGGGCGACATCGTCCCATTAAAGAAGAGACAGCTCCCAGCCAAGGCCGTCTCGGAGGCCGCCAGCGCCTACCCGGACACCACAGACAACTCCAAGCACGGACTGACCTTACGAGGATAAATCGCCACAGTCGCCCACATCGCCGAGGCCCCAGGGCGGGACACAGAATGATCCTGGACCTCTTGCACAAGCAGGGCCGAACGATGGACGAATTCCGGAGCAGACTCAGAAACGTCCTGCACGGAGAGAAGGAGATCACAGAATGAGCAAGGAAAGGACAAAAGAGGCCCAATGCAGGGCCGGCGAGATCGTCAAGACCACCAGGACCGGGCTGGACCCGTCCATGCCACACCGCAAGCCGGGGTCAGGACTAAAGGTGAAGGCCAAGGACGGACGAACCTACCAAGCTACCGTCATCGCCAGCCTGAAGACATTTCACGGCGCCCCCGAGGGGAAATGCAACATGACCACCACCACCCGGCTGGAACGGGCACTGGAACAGGACTAGACGAGGAGTAGACGAGATGACCGAGAGAATAACCATCAACACCGACGGCTCATGCTCCGGCAACCCCGGACCGGGCGGGTTCGCCGCCATCATCCAGACCGAACCCCTGGGCGAGATCACCCTCACCGGCGGACACCCCCGCACCACCACCAACAGGATGGAACTCTCCGCCATCATAGAAGCCATCCTCCTCGTCAACATCGTCCCGACCCTCCAGGACGCTCCCATCGAGATCCGCACCGACTCCCAATACATCACCAAGGCATTCAAAGACGACTGGCAGCAACGCTACTGGAGCACCGCCAAGGACGAACTGATCCTGAACCACGACCTCTGGATCGAACTGTTCAGGCAGACCGCGGGCCGCACCATCACCTGGACCTGGATCAAGGGACACGCCGGCGATCCGCTCAACGAACGCTGCGACCGCCTAGAAGTCTGGCCGGAAAGCCATTGGCCGGGTTTTGCGTTACGCAAAGCAGACGTATTCCAGTCTGATATGGCATGATAGTGCACGTAATACGTTGCAGCACCCACTATTTAATCGATAATCGACGTTAAGAAAACGACGGCTTGGGGAGAATCGGGGTTTCCGGCCAGACTTCTAGCCCTCGAACAAGCCAACACCGCCCACCAGGTGACCAACTACTGGGTCTCCGCCGGATTCCCCAAGTCAGAAAACCTTCCATCCCCCGAGGCCGAGGCCGCCGGCCACGCGCCGCCTCCGATGGAAACCATCCGGGTCACCGTCCAGTCCGAATCCATATCTTACATAGCCACCGACGTCCAGGAAGCCGACACCATGTCGTTCGACTTCACCACCGAGGACGGACACGCCGCCCAGGCCGTCATAGTCGGGCACTTCTACCCCCACCAACCGCCACTGCCCTACCCAAGCCAGCAAAAGCAGCTCCAAGGCCACTGGGAGAACGAAGAAACCTTCCTGGTATCCTGGCAACCCCAGCAGGAGCCGGAAACGAACAAAGCCCCGGACCACCCCGGCCGCGAAACACTCCGCATCCTGGCAGGCATCACCACCATCCTCGATGAGTCCCAAGACTTCGAGCAGTTCCGCCGACGCGTCCTCTCGTTCTTGGCCGACGCCACCGGCAAGACTAATTGTCGTTGATCACCCGGGCGCTGGAAGAGGGCTGGAGAAGGGCAGTGAGACACGCCGCCGCAGACGGGAGCATCACTCACGAAGAGGAATTCAGACTCCGGAGGCTCCGGGACCGGCTGGGACTGAACCGGAGCAGCGCCCACGCCTCTGCAACGGAACAACTGAACATCACGTCCAGGCAGAGGCTGACGGGGCTGACCCAAGCCGCCGCCGCCACTGTCGAAGACGGCGACCTCCTTCTGAAACGACTTTCAGATGCTCTCCGGAAGGCCGGGTTCGGGTAGGAAGCATAGTCCATGCCGGAGTTTGGCACCATGCGGACCACCCAGAGAGAAAATTGCAAAACCACCCGATGAAAATCAACGAGCGCTATCCCGCTTTGGATATTTGTCTGACTACCGCCTTGCTGAAGGCGCACGCGCAGAGCGTCGTCAAGATAGGAAAAAGAAGATAAGCCACAAACATCGCTACCAAATTTTGTGGGAAGAAACCGCTCAATATCAGCAATGCCCCGAAGCCAGCACTAATCAGAGCGCCCAAGAGTCCAAATCCCGCTCCAACCAATGCCCCTGCAAAAGTCCCTCCCCAAAAGCTCATCGTAAGGATCATCCCACCATCCCATGCCCCAACCGCTGCCGCAATAAGCACGGGAATAAGCGAGAGAATCCCCACAAGTGCAAGAAGAGCATAAACTAGACCGCTCAAGTCTATATCACCTATCATCTTCCACTCCAAAGACTGGCTACTATGGCAAACCTTCCAGTCAGTTTTGCAATTTTCTCCCGAGACGGCCAAGCCGCAGGCGTTCCGGACCGGCAACGTATGGTTCTCCTACAACCTGGCGACGAACCTGGCCCAGATGTAAGCCGTCAGAGAGCGGCTTTTACACCAAGGTAACGATGTTCTATATTCTCATACCAGAGGCTGACACCCGAAACGCCAGACCCACGAGGCCAGACATGACCACCAAACCTCAAACGATCCTCCCACTGCCGGACCCGCCGGAGCGCGAGCCAGACGATATGACCAGCGTTCAACACCTCGGTGAGAACGGCAACCTGCACCACCTGGCGCAGTACCTCGGCAACCCGAACACCACCATCGTGTCGGGAGAAAGATTCATCATCCCCACGCCGGGGACACCGGCCAACCAGCGAACCGCGCCCGACATGCTCATCGCATTCAACGCCAACCCGGCCCTCTACCGCCAGGACAACAGCTACGTCATCTCCCGGCAGGGCAAACCACCCGACCTGGTCATGGAAATAGCCTCAAGGAGGACCGGCGAAATCGGCGCCCGAGACAAACCGGCAAGGTACGCCGCGCTGGGCATCTCCGAGTACTGGCGGTTCGACGAGACGGACGATTTCCACGGGACGAGGCTGGCGGGACACCGGCTAGCGGGCGGACAATACGAGCCAATCTCCATCGAAGAGGTCAAGGACGGAATCGTGCAAGGCTACAGCACAGTGCTGAACCTTTTCATCCGGTGGGAACGTGGATCCTCCGCTGGCACGACCCCGAGACGGGGCAGGAAATACCCTCCTTCGAGCAGGAGCGGGAGGGCAGGCTGGCGGCCTAGGCCCGAGTTAGGGACTTGGAGGCGGAACTGGCACAGAGACAAGAGGAGAGATAAACAGCAGGGGGCCCGGCTCCCCGCAGGCAATTCAGCAACGCCCACTCGACCACCGGCGCCGGAAACATTCCTGCCAACGAACCTTGTCCCAGTGCTGGTCGGGCTAACATGCAAGTCCCAGCAACCGGAGAACCTAACCCAGATGTAGAGGCAGGAAAAGCTTGGGGCCTTGGTCGAGACGTCGGCCCCCAGGCTTTCAGAATAAGGACCACCAGGGGCGGGCCTATTACGGCCCGCCCCTGTAACTTCCCCCGCAGTGGGACGGAAAGTCCGGCAGCTCGACGCCGGATAAAATGGACCTGCAAAGCCCCACCGCGAAATTCCAAGCCCTTTCAAATGACGCATATCCAGTCCACCATCGACACGGGAGGGCTGCTGAGGAGCAGCCCCGACCCCGAAGGTTCCGGCGAACAACCGACCTTGGAGACGTTATGAGCCTGATTCCCCCGGCTGCCCTTAGGGGGTGTCGTCAAAGTGAGAGTGTGATAATAAGCTGATATTGCAATTAGTGCAGCAGGATTGGGCAATGCCAGCAGTAGCCGTAGCCCCGGCGCACCGGCGCCACGATATTTCAGACCGGGTATGGGAAATCTTGGAACCCCTTCTCCCCGGCGGCAAGGGCAAGACAGGCCGGCCGGCCCAAGATAACCGCCGTTTCATCAACGCTGTGTTCTGGATTTTGCGCACCGGCGCCCCCTGGCGGGATCTGCCCCCGGACTACGGGGACTGGAAGAACACCCACCGCCGCTTCTGCCGCTGGCGGGACCGGAACGTCTGGGCCGGGCTGCTGGAGGCGGTGATGGATGACCCTGATTATGAATGGCTGATGATTGACGCCAGCTACATCAAAGCCCATCCCCACAGCGCCGGGGCCCGGGGCGGCAACCAAGCCATTGCCCGCACAAAAGGGGGCTCAACAGCAAGCTGCACCTAGCGGTGGACTCCCACGGAATGCCGGTAAGGCTGGCGGTGACCGCAGGCACTGTGGCTGACTGCTCCCAAGCGCTGCCCCTGATTGAGGGCATCAAGGCGGAACACCTGCTGGCGGACAAAGCCTATGACACCAATGAAATCGTGGCCGGGGCCTCGGCCCGGGGGATGAATCCGGTGATACCGCCCAAGAGCAACCGGAAGGAAAAGCGGGACTACGACCGGGCGCTGTACAAGTTGCGGCATTTGGTGGAGAACGGTTTCCTGGAGTTCAAGCAGTGGCGGGGAGTGGCGACCCGGTATGCCAAGAACTCCCTTTCTTACCTGGCCATCTGCCAGATTCAGGCCATGGCGATTTGGACTAAATTATTTTGACGACACCCCCTAGGGTGTTCACCGCCATCCTGGCCCTGTCGGCAGTCGTAATCCTGGCCTGCGCCCAGGATCCGGCGCCCAGCCCCACCCCGGCCCCTACCACGTCTCTCGAGCCAACTGCTGCGACCCCCACAGCAACGCCACAGCCAACTGCCGCACCGGCTGCGACCCCCACGGCATCGCCACAGCCAACTGCCAAGGCGACCGCCAGCGCAGCGCTGGCAACGGAGGACACGAGGCAGACCACGGATTCGGGAGTGATTACCACGCTCAGTAGGGACGACCAGGAAGCATTCCTGTCTGCGATTTCCGGCGTAGAGCGGGACTGCCTCATCCGGAGCCTTGATGCCCAGCGCCTCATGGTATTGACGGGCACTCTCGAGTTCGCCTCACCCGGGGAGGTCAAGGATGTCATCCGGTGTCTGGGGAATGAAACCATCGTGAGGATCCTGGTGACGGAATCCATCAGCGACATCGGGCGGTTGAGCGAGGGCAGCTCTGCCTGCATCCGCGACGGACTCTCTGCAATTGACCTTCGCTCCAGCTTCGCCCATCGGCTTGCCGACTACGAGGCATGGTTCGAAGATGAGGGCTTCATGGGGAGCACAACCGCCCTCTTAATAAGCAATTCCTGCCTGAATGAGGAGGAATTTCAGGACGTCACCTCCCCTCTTGACATCACCGTTGAGGACCGGGCAGCCATGCAGTGCATGTTGAAGGAAGTGGGCGGGCCGGAGGTTCTGGCAAGCTTGGAATGGCAGGCCGGCCACGTTAATTCTGTCCTCTTGGATGTGATGCTGCAGTGCGAAGTCAGGGGACTGCACCCCAGTCTTTTGTCGGAGGTGCAAGACGTGACCTTTACGACCTTTTTGATCACTCCCATCGTGCCGGAGGGTCCAGCGTCCCAGGTGGCAGCGTTTTCGGTGGCAGAACGGGACTGCGTAGCGGAGTTGGCTGGAACTGACGACCTGCTTGAAGTTCTTGCCTCCCTTGGACAAAAAGATGCAGCACAAATGTACGGCTGCATGAGCGATGAAACGATGATGAACATTTTCCTGGGCCTGATGTTAGGCAAGGTCGGAACCCTCAGCGAAGAGAGTTCGGCCTGCATTCGATCTGGAGTGACAGGTAAGGACCTGCGCTCGGTCATGCAGGCAGAGGGTGAAATCTACGACCATCCGCTCACCGTTTTCGTCGCGCTCCATATTGTTGCCATTGCCTGCCTGAACGATGAGGAATGGCAGGCGGTCCTGCCGTCCCAAGGCTACGATCCCGGCGATCGCCAACGCATGCAATGCATGATGGATGCTCTGGGCGGGCCACAGGGCACGGCCTTCAAATTGGGATCCGGAGACTTTGGTGCCTTGGCGTCATTACAAATCGCTTCGCCGGATTGCGACTTTGAATTGAGCTCGCCAGACGACCCGGGAGTCAGTCCTGAACCGAGACCATAACGAGCGGCTGGGGCTAGCGTGGAAGGTCTGGCTGGAACGAAGACGTACTGGTGGTCTCCGGGGCCGTCGACAGCGTCGCAACCGCCTACGTGGACGCCCAAGTACGACTACAGGTGGGAGACCCACGTCCGGCTCAAGGTTCAGGAATGGCCGGGCCTGAGGACCCTGCTGGAAGGACGAAAATAAGGCGAGTTCTTCCACCCGTCCATGACATCAAGGGGACCGCAGGAATATCGGCTGGAGAGAAACTGGTGTCCTTAAAACTCCGTCAACTGGCAAGCCTCTGGGCCAAGTCCATTGAAATATACGCAATCAGCATTCTGTTCAGCCTCCCGACCGCCTTCCTGGCCGGAGCGACGGCCGAGGCAGCCCGCGACCCCGTGACGGCCATCCTCCCCAACGTCCTCTACATCACGCTCTTCCTAGCGCTGGTGGCACTCACTCTAGCTGCCACCGCAGTCTCCAACACCCCCCTCAAAGCGTTCGCAGCAACAGGGTATCTGCACGCCATAGCCGCCCTTCCCTTGGGGATCATCAGCTTTGCAGCGGACGACTTCTACTACGCCCTATTCGGAGCTGTCCTGACACTCTCAGCACTGGTAGCCCTCATAATCTCAACCATCTCACTGATCATCAACTCCGTGAGGGAAAGGTGAGAACTGAAACTCCGGAGTGGACCGGCCCAAAGCAGGAACGAGGAAGACGCATGATCGTTACAGCAAAGCACAGAAGGCGGACGCTCAGACTCCTGACGGTCGCCCTCATCTTAATAGGGCTCACGGTAGCACTCGCCGCCTGCAGGCAGCCGGTATTCACCAGCATCACCAGTGGACTGACTCAAGCGTGCGGGCTCAAGCAGGACGGTACCCCCATATGCTGGGGTGTTGGACAGAACTACTACACCCCAGATCCACAGGACGGAGAGGATATCCCACCGAACGGAGAAAAATTCACCGCCATATCCGCAGGAACGATGTACACATGCGGCCTGAAGGCAGACGCCACTGCACTCTGCTGGGGATACAACCACGAGGGGCAAGCTACGGTGCCGGAGGGCGTCCTGTTCTCAGAGATCAGCGCTAGGTACTACTACACATGCGGCCTTACGACGGACGCAGCACCTCTATGCTGGGGACAGAATTTCGACGGACGACAGAACCCCCCCGCAGGGGAGAGATTCAAAACAATCTCCGCCGGTGGAGTACACGCCTGCACCCTCAAAGCCGACGGATCGGCCGTCTGCTGGGGACCAGACTTGTACGGAGAAGCCACACCCCCGACTGGCGAAACGTTCACGAGCATCAGCGCCGGCGCGTTGCACACCTGCGCAGTCGACTTGGAGGAAACCCTCCACTGCTGGGGCAACAATGAATATGGCCAGACAGACGGCAATGGGACAAAGGGGATCTCGCAGGTCAGCAGCGGTACGTCTCACACATGTGCCCTGACGACCGAGGGATTCGCCAAATGTTGGTGGAAGGACAGAGAGGCCGAAACCCCGGAGAACATCAGGTTCCTCGCCATAAGCAGCGGCACGCACCATACCTGCGCGTTGAGAGAAGACGGAGCCCCGGTCTGCTGGGGAGCCCACGAGCGGAACCTGCCATAACGAAGAACAACGGCTGGAGGATTGAAAGTCCACCAGGACACCGGCCCCGCAGCATGCGCAGAAGAATGAGCATTGAACCGCGCAACTCCCGAATAAAACGGCTTACATTACCGGCTGTCCAGGCCTGGTTGAAATGCGTGCTGAGAGGGATGAGCAATGAACGACCCTGTGCACAACTCCGAGCGGCGGTCCGATTCCCAAGTGCCTGGACAGGGTCCACCGAACAGGGGGCTCCGTAGTAGCCTGAACAGGTCCTACCGCTTTCGCAGCGCTATTGAGATTGCGAAAACAGGTTATCAAAACAAGAGGGCGAAACCTCTGTTGGAGCCTTTGTGAATCCCATTCGGCCAATTGCCCAAGCGGTCCGGAACTACTTCAATTTCAGAGGGAGAGCCAGCCGCTCTGAATTCTGGTGGCTCTTCGTTATTGTCCTGTTCCTAGAGGCACTCTTTATTGTCTGGCAACAGGAGAAATCTCCACTGCTGATTCTGGGATTCTTGAAGGCGCCGTTCAAGTTCGTCACTCTCTTGCCTTTCGTGCATCTAAACCAAAGCCAAGGTGAAATGCGCAGAAACATGGGGTAAATTGGCGAAGGGGCAGAGTTAGCTTTTCCAGGCGTCAGAGAGGGGTTGGTGATGGGTGCGAGAGAGATACATCGGGATTTGGAACAATGGGAGATGGATGCCAAGGCCTTGCGTCGGCGGATGATCCTGGCGCCCACGCCCCGGGAGCGGGAGCGGTGGTACGCCGTCTGGCTGCTGGCCCAGGGCTGGACGGCAGCGGCGACGGCGGAGGCGCTGGAGCGGGACCCACACACCATCGGCCGGTGGGCGTCGGCCTTCGGCGAGGGAGGGCCTGCGGCCCTGATATTCGAGCAGTCCGGGGGTTCCCCCCCGCGCTTGACGAGAGGCAGCGGGAGGAGTTGAAGGCGGCGGTGCAGGAGTTGCCGGAGCAGGCAGGTATCCAACTGGCCAACTGGTACTGGAAAGGAGTCCGGCAGTTTGTCTGGGAACGATTCGGCACCAGTTTGAGCCGTAGCAGTTGCCTGAACTGGCTGCACCGCTTGGGATTTGCCTTCAAGCGGCCCAAGAAGCGTCTGCTCAAGGCGGATCAGTCTAAACGGAAGTCATTCGTGGAGGAGTACGCCGCCCTGTGGGAGGAGGCTCAACGGACTGAAGCCAGAATATTCTTTGCTGATGAGGCCCACTTCCGGGCGGACGCGGAACTGCGGGGCAAGTGGGTGCTGAAGGGTGAACCGGCTCTGGTGGAGTCCACCAGCCCGCGGTATGGAGAGAAGGCCAGCTACTACTCGGCGGTGTGCCTGGAGACCGGTGAGGTGGAGTGGATGGAACTGGAGGGCAACAGCAACTCCGGGACCTCGGCGGCCTTCTTGGACCAGTTGAGGAAGGGGCACGCTGGACCGCTGAATGTGATCTGGGACAACGCGCCAGCGCATCGTGGGGAGGCGGTGCGGGAGTACCTCAGGACGCCTGAGCTGGAGCTGAGGCTGGTGAACCTGCCGGGCTACAGCCCGGACTTCAATGCCGATGAGGCCATCTGGGGCTGGGCGAGAGAGGAGGCCACTGGAAATCTGTGTCTGGGGACTAAGGCCTTGGTGCAGGAGAGGGTCGGCAACTTCCTGGCCGGACTGGCCAGCCGGGGAAACGAGGTGAGGCGCCGCTGCCGGACGGTCCTACAGTCAAGGGCCGAAGCACTCCTGCCAAATTCCCAGGCCGATTCCCCGCCTCAGGCGAATGCACATCCCACCTTGGCCTTGGTTTAGGTTCTGTTGACATTTGCATTTGTAACCGATGTGCAGGCCCATTTCATGTCATTCCAAGTGCAGGAAAGCACTAATGGCCTTGAATCAGAGTGATAAGTCCAGGATTCTTCGTCGCTATTTCCCCGGAATGACCCGCAACAGCGAAATGTCAACAGAACCTAAACTAAAGCCAAGGTGGGATGTACATTTAAGTGGCGATGATGATCAGCTGGGTTATGCCGGTGAATCCCTCTCATCCGTACTTGGAGAATGACCCGGCTCCGTCGTTTGACCCCACCATCTGCGCATTTCACCTTGGCTTTAGTTTAGTACCGTTTCCATTTGAATATGCCTTATACCGGATATCCGCTTCACCTGTAGTAATTCCCGCGCAATCAGGAATCCAGAGTTAGAGGCAGCTTTCCAACATCAACAAAACTATCTGGAAACAGTACTAAACTAAAGCCAAGGTGGGATGTACATTTAAGTGGCGATGATGATCAGCTGGGTTGCGCGTGTGAATCCCTCTCATCTGTACTTGGAGAGCGACCCGGCTCCGTCGTTTGCCCCCACCATCTGCGCATTTCACCTTGGCTTTAGTTTAGTCGCCTGCTCTCCCCCGGCGAGCCACTGAAGCTGGTGCATCCGCCGCGCCCGCCCAGGCGTAATATCCACAGCAATAGGGAGCGCCTGAGTTGATGCTGCGCACAATCCGCCTTCCGGGTGGGAGACTCCTGATATTGGCCGCCGCCACCGCGCTGCTGCCGTTGCTGGCGCTGGTTGCCTGTGGCGGCGAGGAGGCGGCAACACCCGCTCCCACAACCCCACCGGCCGCAACTGTGACGCCCGCGCCGGCAGTCGCGCCGCAGCCCACGCTGGCCCCGGCAGCCACCGCCGCGCCGCAGCCCACGGCGACCCCGGCAGCCACCGCCGCGCCGGCCACCCCCGAGCCCACGGCGGCCCCGGCAACCATCGCCGCGCCCGCGACCCCGCAGCCCACGGCGGCCCCGGCAGCCATCGCGACACCCCAGCCCACCGCCGCTCCGGCTGCTCCCGTGGCCCCGTGCGAGGGAACCAGGGGCGGGGAGACCGGCAACTGCGCCCCGGAGTTCGCCGGAACGCAGGAATGGATCAACAGCCAACCCCTGTTGTTGCAGGAATTGCGCGGCAAGGTGGTGCTTCTCGACTTCTGGACCTACTCCTGCATCAACTGCATCCGCACCCTGCCCTTCCTCCAGACTTGGCATGAACGCTACGCCGATGAGGGGCTGGTAATTGTCGGCGTGCATACCCCGGAGTTCGAGTTCGAGAAGGTGTACGACAACGTGGTGCAGGCCACCAAGGACATGGGCGTGGCCTGGCCGGTGGTGCAGGATAACGGGCGCAGTGTCTGGGGCAGCTACAACAACCGTTTCTGGCCCGCCAAGTACCTGATCGACAAGGACGGCGTAATCCAGTACCGCCACTTCGGAGAGGGACGTTACGCAGAGACCGAGCAGGAAATCCGCCGGCTGCTGGAGGACGTGGGCGCAGCATCCGAGGCGCTCGCCATGCCCCTGCCCGAAGACCAGCAGACGGCCACCAATCCAAGCGACGGCGAGAGAAAGCGCACTCCCGAGCTGTTCGCCGGGTGGAATTTCGTGACCACCCACTTCCAGTCAGGGCGCGGCCTCTACGTGGGTCAGGTTGACCCTTACAACCACAACCGCGACGAAGTGGTGGAACTGGAAATACCTCGCGAGATACACCCCGACCGGATTTACTTCAAGGGATCCTGGTACATCGGACCCGAGAGCGTCCGCCACGCCCAGGAAACAGACGATTACAGCGACTCTGTGGTTCTGGCCTACTCCGCCCGGTCGGTCAATGCGGTTCTGACGTCCGAGTCCGGCGAGCCATACAAGGTGCGGGTCAGGGTACAGGGCCAATACCTGACCGAAGAAAACAAGGGCGACGACATCATCATCGGGGAAGACGGCGAAAGCTACCTGATGGTCACCGCGCCCAGGGCCTACAAGATCATTGAGCATACCGAGTGGATGCAGCACCAGGTATTGGAGTTGTTCTCCATGTCGGACGACTTCGGTCTTTTCTCCTTCACTTTCGGTACCTATAAGGACGGGTTCTGATGATGCGGCTCCTTTTCGTAGTAACAGGGGCAATCCTGGCCTTGCTGGTCGCCTGCGGCTCCGACCCGACGCCGCCCACGGCTCCCACGCTGATGCCGCCCCCGACGGCCACCGAGACGGCCCCGGCCACCGAGGCCATGCCTGAGCCTACATCTCCGCCTGCCATGGTCACCCCGTGCGAGGGAAGCACCGGCGGCAGCGTCGGCAACTGCGCCCCGGAGTTCGCCGGAACCCAGGAGTGGATCAACAGCGAACCCCTGACCATCGAGAGCCTGCGGGGCAAGGTGGTCCTGATCGACTTCTGGACCTACACCTGCGTCAACTGCATCCGCACCCTGCCCTTCCTGCAACAATGGTATGAGCGCTACTCGGACGAGGGGCTGGTCATCGTCGGGGTGCATACGCCGGAGTTCGAGTTCGAGAAGATTTTCGGCAACGTCGTCGAGGCCACCATGGACGAGGGGGTGGTCTGGCCGGTGGTGCAGGACAACGAGTTCAGCGTCTGGCGCAGCTACTCCAACCGCTTCTGGCCCGCCAAGTACCTGATAGACCAGAGCGGCGAAGTCCGGTACACCCACTTCGGAGAGGGTAAGTACGCCGAGACCGAGGGGTGGATTCGCAACCTGCTGCTGGAGTCAGGCATGACCACCACCCTCGATCTGCCCCTGCCCGAAGACCAGGGACGCGACGAGACCTTCATGCGCGAGGGCCGGGACATCACCCCCGAGCTGTTCGCCGGATGGGTATTTACGGCCAGCCAGGGGCGCGGCGGCATCGGCCAGGACGAAGAATATCTCGAAGCGGCCCGCGCATCCTTCGACAGCGAGGGAGAGGCCGGCGTGACAGCGCAGTTCACCGCCCCGGAGTCCCTGGAGCGCAACCTCATCTACTTCAACGGCCCCTGGGCCATCGGCCCGGAAAGCGCCCGTCACGCCGAGGAAGCGGCGCACTTCGACGACTACCTGGCGCTCATGTATTCCGCCCGCTCCGTTAACGCGGTGCTGACCTCCGAATCCGGCGACCCGTACCAGGTCAGGATCACCGTCAACGGAGAATACCTGACCGATGAAAACAGGGGCGACGACATTATCATAGACGAGGAAGGGGTCTCCTACCTGCAAGTGACCGACCCCAAGCTCTATAAGATAATCGAGCATCCCACCTGGGAGGGAGGTCAGGTGCTGCGCATGGCCTCCATGTCCGACGACTTCGGCCTGTACTCCTTCACATTCGGAGTGTACGAGGACGGTTACTGATGCTGCGCCTGCCTGACTCCCCTATGAAGAGCTTGACCGCCCTACTGATTGCCGGTCTGATTGCGGCATTGGCCGGGGCCTGCGGCTCGGAGCCGACGTCGGCTCCCACGCAGGCCCCGACAGCCACGACGCCCCCCGCCGCCGCGTCGGCCCCGCCGCAACCGGCGACACAGGAGCCGTCGGAAGGCCATCAACCAACCGTGCCGGCTGCCGCGCCTGCAACGGACTCCCAGCCATCGGACAGCGGCTATGCGCCAGTGCGAGACGGCGAGGAGCTGACCGTAATTCTCGCCACCACCATCCTGGAGGCGGGGCCGCAGCGGGTCGCCTTCCTGCTCACCACGCAGACCGGGCTGGTCAAGGACGCTGAAGTATCCTTCACCCCGGTCTACCTGCCGGCCAACGCCGCCGGCGACGCCATATCCACCCGGTTCAACGAGTGGCCCTACGGGACGCGCGGCACCTTTGCTGCCGAGGTGGACTTCGACCGCCCCGGCCGGTGGCGTCTGGACATCACCGCCGACGGCCCCGACGCCACCGGCTGGGCCGTCCAGGAACTCGAAGTCACCGAAGACTCGCCGGTGCCGTCCCTGGGCGCTGTCGGCCCGCTCAGCGAGAACAAAACGCTGGGCGCCGTGGGCGACCTGGCCCTGATTACCACGGACTACAGCCCCGACGAGTCACTGTACAAGGTGACCATCCGCGAGGCGGTGGAAAGCCCGTTGCCCGCCGTGGTGGTCTTCGCCTCGCCTGCCTTCTGCACCACCGCCACCTGCGGCCCGCAGGTGGACACGGTATCGGAGTTGCGCGCCAAATACGAAGGGCAGGCCAATTTCATCCACGTCGAAATCTACGACAACCCCGACGAAATCCAGGGCGATCTGACCCGCGCCAACATCGCCCCCACGGTGGACGAGTGGGGCCTGACCCGGCTTCCCCACTGGTTCAACGAGTCCTGGACTTTCGTGCTGGACGCCGAAGGCCGCATCCAGGGCCGCTTCGAGGGCTTCGCCACCCTTGCCGAGCTGGAAGAGTCGTTGCAGGCAACCATGCAGTAAGAGACTATCTCAAATCGTGGCGCGGCACCCAACCCGTCATTCCCGCGAGGCGGCCGCCAATCCCGCGAATGCCCCCGTCATACCCGCGAAGGCGGGAATCTATGGGCTTTGGTCAGCGATGCCGGTATATGTATATCAGGAGGGCTAATTGATCTTGAGATAGTTTCTAAGTTCCCAGAGGGATCTGAAGAGGCTCTGTTGGCATCGCTCCAGTTCCTTGACAGGGATTGGCCGGCAACATACATTTAGGGTCAATGCAACGTTTCCTGGACACCTATTGGGTCCTGTACTTTGCCGGTTATGTCGTCGCCATAATCGTTTTGGGCTGGCTCAACCGGGACGAACTGAGAAACGGTGACGACCGGATCTACCTGGTGGCCGCCATCTTCGGCGTGGCTGTAGGAGTGGCATCGGCAGTCGCAATCATTATCGAAGTAGGAGGGCGTCTGGTGCTATTGATTCCGGCAGCCGTCAAGAAACTTATGGAACGAGGCCGCGAAGAAGGCCGGCAGGCGGAACGTGCGAAATGGGAGGCGTGGCTGAAAAGGCGCAGCGAGGCCGAAGCCAACCAACTTCCATTCGACGAGCCGCCTCCCTCGCAACGGCAATAGCCGTGTTGGGGAGGGGGTGCGAGGGAGGGGAGGCTGAGCGACGAATCTCCGGCTGCCACTGCGCTTAACTTTGTCAGTCAGCTTCGCTGGTATCTTTAATGTCTGAAACACAAAGTCGCCTTGAAATCAACGGGCAAGTGCATAACCTGACCGTCCCCAGCCACCGGAGTCTGCTGGATGTGCTGCGCGAGGACCTGGACTTAACCGGGGCCAAGCGCGGCTGCGACCGTGGCGAGTGCGGCTCCTGCACCGTGCTGCTGGACGGCAAGCCGGTCTACGCCTGCATCACACTGGTTGCCCAGGTAAGAGGCCGCAGCGTCCTGACCGTGGAGGGGCTGTCGGAGGACGGCCGGCTGGACGAGGTGCAGCAGGCGTTCCTCGACGAGGACGGCGGGCAGTGCGGCTACTGCACTCCCGGCTTCCTGATGTCGGCCCGCGCCCTGCTGGACGCCAACCCCCACCCCAGCGACGACGAAGTCCGCGAGGCGCTGTCCGGGAACCTCTGCCGCTGCAACGCCTACGGCCGCATCCTCCAGTCCGTCCGCACCGCCGCCGACCGCCACGACTAGTACCGTTTCCATTTGAATATGCCTTATACCGGATATCCGCTTCACCTGTAGTAATTCCCGCGCAATCAGGAATGCAGAGTTAGAGGCAGCTTTCCAACATCAACAAAACTATCTGGAACCAGTACTAGGCTGTCGATTAAGCGGCGCCGGTATCCGGTGTTAGTCCACTCGTGGTTTAATCGGCCCGAGTGGTTTAGTCAGCCCAAAAGGAATACAGGTCTGGAGGTAAATCATGCCCGAAACTCCGTTGCCGATAGGGTCATTCACCTCCCCTCAGGTGAAACGGGTCCACTACGGTGAAGGCTGTCTTTCCGGTCTTCCGGCGGCGGTGGATGAGCTGGGCGGCGACCGAGTGTTCATCATCACCGGGCACTCCCTGATGCAGCAGGGAACAATCTTGGGGCGAATTCAAGAGTTGCTTGGCGACCGCTGTGTTGGAGTTTTTGGTGAGACGCGGCAGCACGTTCCCAGAGCCACGGTGTTGGCGGCTACCCGAGCGGCCCAGAGTGCTGATGCAGACCTCCTGATCAGCTTTGGTGGGGGCACTCCCAACGACACCGCCAAGTTGGTAGCGTTGTGCTTGGCTGAAAACGTCACCAATGAGCGCCAACTTGACCGCTACCGTATCCGGTTCCAGTATCCGGATAAAGTAGAAATACCGGCGGTGCACAACCCGTGCTTACCCCACATTTCGGTCTCCACTACCCTATCAGCCGGCGAGTTCACCAACTTTGCCGGGGCCACCGACGAGGAACGCAAGGTAAAGGACCTGTATACCGGCGATGGGCTTTGGGTCTCGGCGGCGTTTCTGGACCCAGTGGTCACCACGGCGACGCCGGGATGGCTCTGGGCCTCGACTGGTATTCGAGCGGTGGATCACGCCATTGAAACCATCTGCTCCAAAATCGGCTTTCCCTTTTCCGACGGACTGGCCTTGGAGGCGCTGCGGCTCTTGCAGCAACGCTTACCCCGGTCCACCAGCGACCGTGACGACCTGGAGTCGGCCGGTTACTGCCAAGTAGCCGCCTGGATGTCCATCTATGCCTTGACCAACGTCCAAGTGGGCCTGAGCCACGGCTTGGGCCATCAGCTTGGCGCTAGGAATGATGTTCCCCACGGGGTGACTTCCTGCATCATGCTGCCCCGAGTGATGGAATTCAACCGCTCGGTGACGGCTCCGCAACAACGGCGGATTGCTGAGGCCATGGGTGTCGATACCCGGAACGCCAACGACGACGAGGCCGCCGCAGCGGCGGTCTCGGCCTTGGAGAACCTGATCGACACACTCGGCATTCCCCGCCGGCTTAGCGATTGGGGTGTTTCAGAGGCTGACTTGGCCCTCATTGCTCAGGACGCCTTGGAAGACTTGGTGGTCGCAACCAATCCTCGCCCCATAGCCACTCAAGAAGAGGTCGTGGAGCTACTGCACCGGGCGCTTTAAGCGCTGCCATGGCCCCGGTGGACTGCAACGCTTGTGCAAAGTCCGTAAAACCACACGCCGTCTTTCCGGCGGAGGCCGGAATCCAGGATCTCTTACTGGAAAACGGTGCAGTTCTCTTAGTATTCCTGGGTCCCGGCTTTCGCCGGGAGGACGGTAGGGTCTACTGAAACCGGCCCTCGCAGACCGTCTTGACCCGATTTCGGGCCGCCGGGCGGCCCTCGGCGCGCTGCCGGGACAGCATGTTCAACCTTGCGGGCCGCCTCGGAATTTGATCATATGGGAACTTTTGGTGTAAAAGTTCCCATACGGTAATTCCTCACTACTGGAACCCCCCAGCAGGTCGAGCGGCTCCTGGACGCCCTGGCGGCTCTGGGCATTCGCCGCGCCGGGGTGGCGGCGCTCATCATGTGGCGATCCGGGCTGCGTGTCGGTGAGACCGTGGTGATCAACGACAATTAGATCTGCCGGGTTACGCAGATTATTCTTGCCGGCGCATTGCCTCACCCAAATTGTTATCCGAGCATCGTGAGCTGCCCGCTCAGAGTTTTCTGGGATACGGCATCTCTTAACGTTTTCCCAAGCTTGTTCTTGCTGCCAAAGATAAGGTGGTAGAGTGGCGTGTTGTTTGAGTTCGTGACGGGTCTGTTATCGGCGGTGTGCTCGTAGCCGATCTTTCGTAATTCGTCCTCATAGTGGTCCAGCAGGGTGCGGGTATCTGGAATTCCCTGCGCTTTCGTTTTGAAGAACTCCCGGTGATCCACAGGCAGGTTCAGAAACGAGTCCAGTTCCGGAGACTCATACCGCCAATTTCTCTTCATGTACCCGATATTGAAATTTATCAGTATGTCCAGCCGGCGGCCCCTGGTCAGTCTCTTGAGGCCCTCAAACGAGAAGTCCCAAGCCCAGGGGTCAAGGAAAGCGAGCCCAAGCGATCGGTTTGCGTGTGGGAGATCCCGCAAGACCTTGTCTACGGTTTCTTCAGCTCTACCAGCATAGAAATGAAGCCGTTTCCCCGAACAATCGATTCCGGCTACTCGCTCTCTCAAGACATCGATGGATGGCTCATCTGCGTCCGCTAAGTAATAATGGGTGAAGGGTGCTTCTACGGCGATCAGCGGGGATCCTTCTGTTTCGGCATCCGAGTGCCTGATGACGCACCTGCCGGGCCCACAGAACAAGTCCACGTAGTAGAGCCTTCCGGGCCACTTGTTCTTCATCGCCTGAGTAAAGATGCCTGTTATGTTCTTGAGGGCGAATTCCTTTTCTTTGGCGTGCTCGGCAACACTCAAGGCGAGCAACCCATCTGAGGCTTTCGTTAGTTCCTGCCCTCGGTTCCTGATAGTCACTGGGAATTACGCTCCTTCTGTTACCTGGGTTCAGATTATTGACCCTTGGATGGGCATTTGTCGCCAAAGCCGGCTCTCCTCGCCGTCGTCCATGAGTGCGTCTGCTCCTCCGCGTTTGTTCCGAACCCCTCCGAGCTGCTTCAGGAAGAAAGCAACACCGGAGTCGACGGATTGGTCGCGCAGGTCCCGCACCCAGTCAAGGTCCATTGGCCGGGCTCCCGGCCCGCTCTCGCCACCGGCGATCACCCAGTTCAGCACACCCTTCTCCAGCCACGGCCGGAGATCAATGCGTTCGAGTAGCGGCTCTGCAGACACGAAACGGACAGACGCTGGAAGGCGCTCCAGCACCGTGAGCCGCGGAGCGTATTTTTGGCTTTCCACCGATGTGCCAATCCATACCATCGGTGGCCATCCATCTGGAAAGTGTTGATGGTTTTGCTCCCACCATGCAACCGCTCTTCCGGGACGCTTGGTCAGAACTTGAAACACATGCCCACGCTGTGCTGCGGCCTCTGCCATTACTGAGAACATCTGAAGGATGAAATCGAAAGGTACCTTGGGATGGAACACGTCGGACATGCTGTTCACGAAGACTAGACGAGGCTTTTTCCATGACAGCGGAGTCTGCAGCCGTTCGGGGAGCAAACGAACATCATCCGGGCTGGTCTCGTACCCTGGGACGCCCATCCCCCGCAGCCGTGGGTAAAGAGCGAACATATAGCAGTGATCGCAGCCCGGCGACACGCGAGTACAGCCAGTTACTGGGTTCCAGCTCTCATCGGTCCATTCAATTGAGGAAGGCATGCGTCAACCTTAACAGGCCCGACAGCTTCTTGGTATCGCCTGCTCAAGACATCGGGGGCAGGGAATCGGCGATGTAATGAAGCTGATCTATTCCATACAGTGGATTTTGCGCGAGATTTGTCAGACGGCCATATCGCCTTCGGGGGTGTTGCGAATTTTGACCAGCACTGGGGCACTCTCCCCGCTGGAACTCTTGGATCAGACCTCTGATTCGTACTCGGTGTCAAGGCAGCAGGCTGCTCACCAAAGGGGCGTTTCAAATCGCCAGCGCCAGCTGCGGACCGCGGGCCCTTTCCCGCCTGCCCTGGGCGCGGTCCTTGGCGTCGTGGCGGAGGTGACACCGTTGGCAGAGTGCCGCCAGGTTGAGCAACCCGCAAGTCTCCGGCCGCTTGTCGTACACGTGGGCGGCGGTCAGAACCACGACCGCCCCGGTGTCTTCGCGTAGGCTGTAGTTGTGGACCCCGCACCACTCGCAACGGTTCCTGGCCCTGTAGAACCGTACGAACCTCGAGCGCAGCGCCCAGTCCTTCGGGTATCGCTGCCGCATCTCTTTGCGTATTGGCATCCGTTCCTCCTGCCCATCAAACGGGCGTTTTGAGACATTATGCCGATATGGGGCCACCCGCCAGGTTGGCGCAAGACGCCGGCTCTGTTCAAAATCGCCCGATGGACTTGACTGGATTGGGATCATGGCGACTCTGCGAGCCATCGCCGGCAGGGTACTGGAAACGTGACTGGGTCAGGTGCTAGCTGACGGTCTCCGTTCAGAGCCTGCAATTTCCTCCGACCCCTTCGTGCTACTGCTACTCGTCCACCTGTTGGATGGTCCAGCGACTGACCTCCAGTCGCTTGGCCAGTTCCCGTTGGCTCACCCCCTTCGAACGCTCCACCCTGATGTACTCCCGTTGCTGCTCGGTTAGGCTGGGCCGCCGGCCGGGGTAACGCCCCTCGGTCCGCGCCTTCGCCTGCCCCGCGACAGAGCGCTCCCTGATCGAGTTCCGCCACCACTCGCTGAAGGCGAGCACCATCGAGAGTTGGAGCTTGCCGGTGGACGTGGCCGTATCGAAGTCTTCCGCCAGGGACCGGAACTCCACTCCCGCCCGGTGCAGGCCCTCGATCACCTGCAGCCCGTAGGTGAGCCCTCTGGACAGCCGGTCGATGTGGGTTACCACCAAAGTGTCGCCCGCGACGACCAGGTCCAGCAGTTCCAGGAGGCCGCCGCGGTCGTTCTTGGTCCCGCTGGCCTCCTCGGCCCGAATGTTGCCCATGGCACAGCCGGCGCGGACTAGCCGCTCCACCTGCAGGTCGAGATTCTTGTCCTCGGGCTCTCTCACCGAGACCCTAGAAGTCTGGCCGGAAAGCCATTGGCCGGGTTTTGCGCTACGCCAAGCAGACGCATTCCAGTCTTATACCGCGTGGTAGTGCATATAATACATTGCAACACCCACTATTTCATCGATAATCGACGTTAAGAAAACGACGGCTTGGGCGGAATCGGGGTTTCCGGCCAGGCTTCTAGCATAGCCGTACAGCGTCATCCCACTACACCCCTGGCTGGAATACCTGAAGTATAGGATTCTGCCAAGGGTTCTGCAAGTGGGTTTTCCAGCCACCCCATCAGCTACGAGATGGAGGCATTTACAGCCATGGCGACTTGGTGGGTCTGACCCGGACTGGCGCGCCGGGCTCGGCGATCATGCGGCGGGGCCGATGGTACAGCAGCACCATGGCGGCGAAGTACACCCGGGGCGAGTCCGCCCGGTGGGCGGCGGATGTTGCGGGGTGCACAGAGGACACGGGGCCTCGCCTCCTGTGCGCCCCGCAGAGAATTCATCTAGGCGATAGGCCGGATGAGCCGGGGCCTCAAGGACAGAACCGGAAATCACCCAGGTCTGATATATCCATGTTCAACCGGCCCGACAAACTGCTTGGCGCTCACCCGCTCAACTGGTTCTCGCTGAGATTCAGTCTGGTGACGCGGCAGTTACCGTCAGTGGTGACGCCTGACCACTCGCCAATCGACACGTCGCTCAGCCAGTTGTGGTCGCCATCCCAATTCGGGCCGTCGGTGGCGTTATAGAAGGCGACCGGCGCTTCCCGGTCCGTTCCGGGCGAGGTCTGCGCCGAGGGGCGGGCTGTGCGGGCCGCGCGGTGGTTGCGAGCAAGAACATTGGCCTCGTCGGCGCGGTTGTCGCCGCAGGTGTGGGCTCAGCGGTGGCCCCGGGCGTGGGCGGACGGTTCGGCGCCTTCCGTTGTCGGCTCGGCGGTGGCCCGTTCCGAGGATGGCCCATCCGTCGGCTCATCGGAGCCACCGCTGACCACCGACCAGTAGCAGGGGGAACCCGCACCCGCGGAGGCCAACATCACCACGCTCAGGGTGGTTTCGTCGGGCAGGCTGACCTCCCAGGCGGCGGATGAGTTCTCGCCGCCGGCCCCGAAGCCCATGGCAGTAACGGGCCAGCCGGGGTTCAGTTCCTCCACCGTCATGGTGTGGGACCACAAAAGCACCCGGGATTCCTCCGATGGACCGGCCAGCGTTATGGCGGCTTCGGCCCAGGGCCCGGCCCAGTGGTCATCGGCGTACTGACCCGTGTTGTAACGAGCACGCATCCGTACCTGGTACTCGGCCCCGGACGGCAGACCCGTCAGGGTGAGCGAAGTTTCCCCGCCGCCCGGGTAGGCGTTGCCTCGTTGCGTCTCGTTTTCAGCCTGCCAACCCAGATAGTCTTGGTCCGCCGGCGCCCAGGAAACCCGGTAGTCCGAGGGGGCCGGGTCAGCCGTTTCCCAGGACACCGTCAATTCCCCCTCGGCGTCGCTGGCCAGGGAAAGCCCTCGGATGGCGCCGTCAGCGGCCGGTTCCGGCGTAGCCGTGGACTCCGGCGTCGGTTCCGGCGTAGCCGTGGGCGTGAGTTCCGGCGTGGGCTCCGGCGCGCCGGCAAGCGTTACGGTGGCCTCCTCCCATGGGCCACTCCACTGAGGACTGGTATCACCATCGTTGAAGTAACGCGCGCGCATCCGTACCTTGTACTCGGCCCCGGCCGGCAGACCCGTCACCGTGTGGGACCGGGCAGAGCCATCGGGGTAGGCATTGCTCCGGTCATCCTCGTTTGCATCCCGCCAGCTCGGGTAGCCCTGGCTCGCGGGTGCCCAGGAAATCCGGTAGTCCGAGGGCTCAGGGTCGGGCGTCTCCCAGGAAACCACCAGTTCCCCGGGGGCATTGCTGTTGAGGACCAGCCCGGGAATGCTGCCCTGCTCTTCCTGCGCCATCAGCCGGACCGTTGGCAAACCCACCAACAGCAGCGCCATCACCACCAGAACCGGCAACACAACTCGCTTTCTTAACAGGTGCCCAGTTTTCATCTGAATCCCCCTCAGGCCTCTCAGATCAAGGTCGCCCTTCTCCCAAATGTTTCATCGCCTGTCCATAACGTCGAGACGTCGGTTCACCTGGCGCGGCGCACTCCGGCGATGCGTGAATTTCCGGCGGCGGAGCTTTCGGCGTTCATGATGCCAATCCCTGGCCTCGGCAGCGCCTTCAGTGGTCGCCGCAATTTTCTACTCAATCCTCAGGTGCGCGAGGTGAGAGCTATAGAGCCTGTCTCAGAAGTCCAAGACAATAACGACATTCGGATTATGGGTGCTCCCGCAAACAGAATTATGTTGTTTGACAGTAACCTTTCGCAAAGGAACGCTGTCTTGATAACGATATTCGTCCTGACAAATACTTCTGAGACAAGCTCTATAGCTGTCTCCGACAGCGTTGACCGCCGTCACCCCGTACCATCGGGTGCCGGACACGGCAGTGTCGGTGTACGTTGTCGCCGTGGAGCCAGTCAATATACCGGTGCAGTTGGCCTCACTGGGCCAGTCCCCGCAACGCAACACCCGGTAGTTGACGAGGCCGGTGGATGGGTCGGGAGCGGTCCAGCTCAGGGCCACGGTTCCAGCGGTTTCGTCGTGAACAGCCGTGAGGCCGGTGGGAGCGGTCAGCGTGCCGCGGCCGGCACGAAAATTTGAACCCAACCGGTTGGGTAACTGTCGCCGCCGTCGCCTACGGCTCGGAGATTGCTGTAGCTGTAGGAGTGGCCGGGCTCCACGTTGGTGTCGCTATAGGCAGTGTCCGTGGAGCCGGTGAGAAATTGTCCGCAGGATTTGTCCTGCAGGGAGGTCCAGCTACAGCGGAGGAGCCGATAGTTGCGCACGTCGGAAGCGGGGTCTGGAGCTGTCCAGCTGAGGACGATTGCGGCTGTGTATGCGTCGTACCGGGCTGTCAACCCGCTGGGCGGCTTTGGGACACCCTCAACGACTGCGGCGGTCGTGATGGTGGCTAAGGCGGAAAATACGCTCCGGCCGTTGGCGTACATGGCTCGCACCCGGTAAACGTAGGTCCTTCCCGAATTAACGCTGACGTTCCGGTAGGAGGTGCCGGCGCCGTCGGTGTGTATCATGCTTCTGCAGATCCTTTGGCAAGGGGTTGCAAAGCGTTCTATCTGGTAGTTCCGCACGTTTCCGACCCCGGGGGTCCAACTGATCAAAACCTCGGCACCGTCCTGGGTGACGGTCGGTGTGCCCGGAGAGACCGAGACGTAGCCCCACTGGTTAATCGGCAGCACGGTGTCGCTTTCAGTTGCCTGCTGCTGCGAAGACTGGGGCGGGTCGGATACGACGAGAACCGCGTCGTGCGCTGCCACCTCGGCGGCGGAGTCAGCGGCGTCAGTCGTGACGGTAACCCTCACGTTGTAGCGGCCGGCCGGTAGGTTGGTGAGGTTCACTTCCAACTGATTCATACGATCAGTGAGCGCGTCGCTCGGCACTACTATGGAGATGGCTGGCGGCGCGGCGGGCGCTGCCGGCGTGGTGGCGCTGATGGCGCTGGACTGTGGGCCGTCGCCGTCTAAGCTCAGGGCCAGGACCGCGTAGAAGTAGGTGGTCTCTGGTGCCACGGTGGCATCCGTATACTCCGTGCTGGCGCTTCCCGTGTCTGCCTCGATGGTGGACAGACTGCCGGCGTCGGGTCCCCGCAGGACCCGGTAACCGGTGATGTTCGCGTCCTGGGGGTCGTCCCAGGTCAGGGTCAGGCGGTCGTGGTCGACCCGGGCCGCCGTGAGCCCGGTGGGCTCCGCCGGTGGGGGCTCCGCCGGCCGAGGCGCTGCCGGCGTGGTGGCGCTGATGGCGCTGGACTGTGGGCCGTCGCCGTCTGGGCTCAGGGCCAGGACCGCGTAGAAGTAGGTGGACTCCGCCGCCACGGTGGCGTCCGTGTACTCCGTGTTGTCACTTCCCGTGTCCGCCTCGATGGTGGATAGGTTGCCGGCGTCGGGTCCTCGCATGACGCGGTAGCCGGTTATCCTCGCGTCCTGAGGGTCCTCCCAGGTCAGGGTCAGGCTGTCGTGTTCGACTGGGGATGCCGTGAGGCCGGTGGGCGCCGCCGGCGGATGGTTCTTGACCCGCTTGGTGGCGGTGGCCGTCCATGGCCCGCTCCACTCGTGAACCGAGCGGTCCGCGTTGTAGTAACGGGCTCGTAGTTGGACCTTGTAGTTCTCGCCCGGCGTCAGGTCATCCAGCGTAAGCGTGGTCGCGTCACCGGCTGGATAGAGGTTGCCCTTTTCTGCTACGTTGGGATCCCGGTAGGAAGGAAAGTCCAGACTGGAGTAGGCCCAGCTGAGGCGGTAGTCGGTGGGCGCCGGTTCAGGGGTCTCCCAGGTGATGACCAGTTGCCCCGGCTCGCTGCTGGCGAGGTTCAGGGACGGGATTGCGCCACGTTCGGCCTGTGCCTGGGCGGTTCCGGCTATTCCGGAGCCGATGAAGGCCATGGAGGCTACGAGCAGCAATGCCGCAATCAAGATGGGCAATCTTGCTCGACCGTCGGACGGGTCGCGGTGAACGGTGGCAGTGTGTGCAGGCATTGTTTGCTCTCCTGTGTTTCTGAGATGTTCCTGTTGTAGGTTGGGATCTCCTATTGTTCATTTTCTGATGTATGCCTCGTTTGTCTTGGCCTACGCGGTGGCCGCCTCCACGCCGCCAGTTCCCGTCGCGCGACCCTCCGGGACCTTGCTCACTGGGATCACCATGGCGTCCGCTGTTTGACAAGCGATAGGCCGTCCCTCTTTGGGCACGTCCCAAAAGGATCGCATGCCCCGACGGTGTTTCGATAGGTGAAAAGGGAAAATTTGGCCTTTGTCTTTTGCTCAATTGTGAGCGAGCACTTTTCCTAGTCCAATTGATTCATTGTGCTCTGGCAGTCCCTGGGCAACAGATGTAAGTTGTCTGTGGTGAACGCCGCGTGAATGCGCGGCCTTGGGGAGGCACTGAATCTGTAATGTCAGAGCGCATCCTGGCAGGTGACTCGGGACCGGGAACCTTGGCTTGCTGAAGGCTGTCGTGGATGCCATACGGCATTGGGTTGCGCCGGGAGCCCTGTCCGACCCGGACGTGGTGCTGTATGCGGCAGGGGTTTCCGTCTGGAGCCGCTGGTTCGTCTGGCTGGTCGGTGCCTTCCTGTTGGCCTACCGGCCGGGCTTATGGTACCCCGGGGACATCGAATACTTGGCCCTGCCCGTGCTGGTGGGGGTACTCAACGGCCTGGTGCACCACCGGCTACTGACGAACAGGACCGTGACCTGGCGCTGGATGCTCTTCCTCTGCGCCACGGACATTGCCCTGATCACCTTCGGCATCGTCATCGGCGGCGGATTCAGGAGCTTCATCTTCCTGGCCTACTATCCGTCCCTCGCCGTTTTTGCCGTGGTCTTCTCGTCCTTTTGGCTCAGTCTCGCCTGGACCACGGTGGCGGCCGCCACCTACGCCGTCGTGTGCCTGAGCGTGGGCGCCGGTCTCGACCTGGGCGCGGGCAACGAGAAGGTGTTGCTGGCCAGGTTGGCGTTGATGTACAGCATCGTGCTGGGCATCAGCTTCATCACCCGGTTCGAACGCATCAGGTGGCGGACCTCGGTGTCCAGGGAGCGGGAGCTGCGACGGGAACGCATCGAGCTCTCCCAGACGATTCACGACACCACCGCCCAGACCGCCTACATGATCGGCCTGGGGATTCACCGGGCCCGGGAACTGGCCGGCGATTCGAACGAGGAACTGGTGGCCGCCTTGGACGCGACCTACGCGCTGTCAAACTCGGCCATGTGGGAGGTGAGGGGGCCCATCGACGCGGGCCACATCCTGGAGGGCCGGGACCTGGGACGAGTCCTGTGGTCGCACTGCGTCACATTTGAGAAGATCACGGGCGTCCCCGCCGGGATGTCCCAGTCGGGGACCGAGCCCCCTCTGGCCACGGAAACCCGGACCCGGCTCTTCTCCATCGCCCACAACGCGTTGACCAACGCCCTCCTGCACGCCCGACCCGGCAGGGTCGAGGTCGCCTTGAGCTTCGAGGCCGGCCGGATCACGCTCTCCGTCTCGGACGACGGGGTGGGTCTTCCCAACGGCTATGCCGCACTCGGCCGGGGCTTCGACGGGATGACGGCGGACGCTGAGCGGATGGGCGGAACGCTCCTGGTGGAGAGCGTCAGGGGGGAAGGGACGACCATTACCTGCGTGGTTCCCCGGGAAGCGGATGCAGCGGGAAGTGAGTGAAGGAGGAGCACAGGATGTCAGCAGCAGACCGGATCAGGGTGATGGTGGTGGATGACCATCCCGTAATGAGGAGTGGCCTGACCGAGGTGCTGGGAGCATCGGGCCGCCTCGAGGTGGTGGGACAGGCCGGCGATGGAGAGGAGGCGGTCATTACCGCCGGGGAGCTGAAGCCGGAGGTCATCGTCATGGACGTGATCATGCCGCGCAAGGACGGCATCGATGCCTGCCGGGAGATCATGGAGCTCCTGCCGGACACCAGGGTCATGATGCTGACGGCCTCGACCGAGGAGGATGCGGTGATCGAGGCCATCGCCGCCGGCGCGACGGGCTACCTTCAGAAATACTCGCGGCCGGAGGAGTTGGTGGGAGCCGTTGTGGACGTGGCCGAAGGCCGGCTGCGAATTCCCGAGGAGGCGGTGAGGCAGGTCTTCGCAATGATCCGCGGCGAGCGCGGGCTCGCCTCCCGTCAGAAGCGGCACAAGCTGACGGCGCTGGAGCGGGAGACACTGACGCTGTTCGCCAGCGGCAGGTCCTATGTCGAGATCGCCCAGGACAGGGGCAACAGCACCGTGACCGTCCGGAACACCCTCTACCGCATACAGGACAAGCTGGGCATCGGGACGAAGCAGGAACTCGTGGTCTGGGCCGTGCGCAACGGCCTGCTGGATGAGGCCGTGGCGGGCGTTGACTCCCAGCCGGTGCCGGAGGCCAAATGACCCACCACCGGCCGCTTACAGGCCGGGTTGCTGGGTTTAGCTGAGCTAGCCTGCGTTACCTGGGGGCGCTGAATCGGGCAGATGGATGACGCCGTGAGGCCATTCAGGCAAAAACACCCGCCCGGGGGACAGGGCCTGAGCCACAGTTCATCAGACGGGGTAATTACCCTTCGAAAGCAACGTTTTTGCCATCGGTCGTCAACAGTTGGCAGACGGGTCCGTTCTGCCCCCCGGGTTAGGTCGGCTCACCAGAAGACCGGTTGTGCGAATCGCCACCTGCTGTCCACCGCAAGGCAGCATCGCCGCGGCGCGCTGGTCGCAACGGTCGCAGCTCCTCTTGGCCAAGCGCTGGGTCCCCTGCGGCTCCGCCCGGTGGGAGCGTTCCACGTCGGCGTAGCCACGAAACCTCACATCCTGTAACCGTTGGCTTCAACCTCTTTTGCCCTGGGTGTCAGCCCGTCAAACCGGGCTAAAATGGAGCTGCTGAAAATGTCCGATAACAGACATCTTCGAGCCGGATGACTGGAGGCCCAGAGCATGGCTCAGCCCGTTTCGCCAGGGCCGACGATGTAGGCGTCCCCTGGCTGCTGGCTGCACCGGTCGACGTCACCGAATACTTCACGGCCCTGATGCGGCGGGGAGTTGGGATCGCCACGGTGCGGCAGTCGGTGTCCGTTCTGTCCCCCCGGTTACGTCCGGCGGTCAGAAGACCGGTTGTGCGAACCGCAACTTCAGCCTTCAACGGCCCTTTCCGGTGTGCGAGTCTATGCCCAGGACGACCTGGGTGCAGGGATTTTCCCACGCCGCAATCAAGATAAAAGTTGACGCTGAACACCCTGCGCGCATGCCCGAAACCCCCTCCTTGATCTGCCGTTGTAATATTGGGGAAATGCCCAGAAAAGTCCCGGCAAAATGCGCCATCGCGGGCTGCCACCGCCGGCTGAGGATGACCCTCGCCGAACGCGAGGAACTGAGGCGGGTGGGACGGGAGAACAACGCGACAGCGGGCGTCGTATGCCCCGCCCACGTGAGGGCCGCCTTCAACTTCGAATTCGACGATATTGACATTGATGTTCCGCTCGAAGAACTACTGGTCGAGGCGTCCAAGGAAACTCCCCGCTGGCGCGTGATGTTGACCCCGCTGCCCGGGGCGGCGGGTGAGCCGGACAACCAGCCCCCGCCAGGGCGGGGAGACCGGGTTATCTAGTTCACCCGCGTCGGCTGGCAACTCCGGGGTGGATTCCGGTGTGTTCCGGAAAAGCTCTAGGATGGCCAGCTTGTTTCTCCCTTTGCCGGGGCCGTGTTCGTGCTGCTCAGCTCGGGGATAGACGCCCCCAGAGTGCACGCCATAAACGTGTACGTATCCTCGGCCAGAGCCTCGCTGGTCAGCCCCTTGGCCTGCTTCCTGGGTTTCCCGTATTCCCTGGTCAGCCGTTTCATGGTGGCCTTCACCAGCGGCCGCGTGGTCGGGTCCTCGTGTCCGCCCAGGCGGTGGGCCCCGGCGATCGCAGCCAAGAGCATGCGCGCGGTGGCCATCGTCTTGCCCTCCGTCTCCACCAGGTACTCCAGGTAACGGCTTACGTCGGCAGGGGCTGCAGGCAGGCCGGCGCACCGGTTCTCGAGACACCAGCTGGTGAAGTCCTTCCAGCCGGCGACGTTGACGCCGACCGGTGAGGTGGCCCCCCTCCGGAAGCGTCGGAAGGAGCGCCGGCGTTCCCCGGGGAACGGTCTCCATTTCAGCTCCGGTTGTCATGGTCCTCGCAATGGCGGGGATAAGCGGCTCATCTTCGAACAAGGCCCATTATGTGCTCTAGTAGAACGAAATCTTTGATATGAGGAGTAGCGGAGATTGGCGTGATCGCCCGGCAACACTTGGGCAAAGCTGCTCCCCGTCAAGATGCGTTCTCTTCATGCCATCATTCCAAAACTGTTGGACTACTAGCCTTTTGATGGAAACCACTCTTGGAAGTCTTTTCAACTGTGGTCAGGGAGACTCAACGGGTTTTGGCAGGCATTTGGACACTGATGTACACGCCTTCGTCAACTGTTTGAAAGCCCAGACCACAATTAGCAAAAATATCCTCGACGGCAGCAGCTATCGCCATTCTGGCGTCAGATACTGAACATTCAAGATTGCTAAGTTGGTTGATTATGACGTCGAGATTTTGTCTCAGGAAACGTCCTCCGCCTTCAGTACTCCTAATGAGATCCAGAATTTCTGGCCAGCGGTCAGACCCACGGTAGATAGCAACTGTGTGGCTCGTCAGTGTGAGCAGGTCCTTGACGTAAGGGATTATTCTATTCGCCAAGGCATCGATGGTGATACGACCTGCTTGATAGGCACGTATCTCATACTCGATGACTGACGGCATACGATTCAACCCGTTAACCAGTCCGCCTACCCAATCCACCCGGTACGCTTCTTCAAGTTCCCATAGAGACCAGTCGCTACCGTCAGGTTTTTTGCAAACGCTTCTCATAAAGTCATCAACTTCGCAATCCACGTCATATTCATCGAGGATCGTTTCGGCGCAGCTGTCGAGACAAGCTTCTCGACTCCATGGGTCCCTCACGGTCTCGTCTTCTCTTTCGTTTACCACACGAGAACTATTGATACGAACGTGAACCAGTTCATGGTAGAGCGTCGCTATGAACCTAAACCAAGGCCAAGGTGAAATGCGCAGATGGTGGGGGGCAAGCGGCCCTGCTGGATCATTCTCCAAGCGCGGATTAGATGGCTTCACTGGCAGAACCAAGCCAATCTTTTCGCCCCGCGAATGTACATCCCACTTTGGCTTTAGTTTAGCCCTAATCCACCGAACGACGGCGTGTGGGAGGTCTGCTGAAGAAGCAAGAGGGTGCGCCTCTGAATCTGGGATAATGGTTTTGAAACAGAAAACCGACCCCAGAAAAGGAGCACCCAACAGATGCTACCACGCCACCACCCCGACCGCATCCGCATCGCCTTCGACGACCACCGTCTGGTGGCCAATGCCGGGCTGATCCTTCCGGCCACCCTCGCCCTGCGCCTTGGCCTGCCCCAACTCCTCCGGAAGCACCTCGACCTCGGCGGCGCGCCGGGGCGGGCGAACACCGGCGACAAGATGATGACGCTGGTGGCCTCCGCGCTGGCCGGCGGAGATTGCATCGACGACGCCGATGTGCTGCGTGCCGGCGGGACCGCCCGCGTTCTCGGTTTCACGGCCAAGGCTCCCTCCACCCTGGGCACCTTCCTGCGCAGCTTCAGTTGGGGCCACGTCCGTCAACTGGACCGGGTGGGCCGCGAGTTGCTGGCCCGGGCCTGGTCGGCCGGGGCCGGACCCGGCGACGGGCCCCTGACCATCGACCTTGATTCGACGATCTGCGAGACCTCCTCACTAACTTAATCTGTCACGCCGTGACCGCTGGGGCGGACTCACCCAGTTAGTCGCCTCTGCACGGGCCGGATACGGGCATAACTCTGCTACGGACTAACTCCCTGACTTTGCAATCGTCCTGTAGGACAGGCAGGTGGAGTGGATGATCTGGGGGCCTTCAACTAGCAGGTATGACGGCTATTGCGAAGATTTCCTGCATCCGGCTAGCCACGCGTTGTATGATATGAATTATCGGGATGACCGCGCCCATTAAGGGCCGCAAGCCCGGGGGCTCTGTTACGGCACTTTGGTTTTCGGATTTACCCGTAGCCCAACAGGCGGGAGGTTGTCTCATGACAACGACGGTGAAAGGGCACATCAGGGCAGGCTCATTGCAGCAACTCAAGGAACGCGGCTGCATGGTAGTCACGGGTGGAGGACACGCCATCGCCGTGTTCCACCACGACGGCGAGGTCTACGCCGTCGACAACCGCTGTCCCCACATGGGCTTTCCCCTCGATCGCGGCAGCGTCAAGGACGGCATCCTGACCTGCCACTGGCACCACGCCCGCTTCGACCTGTCCAGCGGCGGAACCTTCAATCCCTTCGCCGATGACGTGCGCAGCTTCCCGGTAAACGTGGTCGACGGCGAGGTCTGGATTGACCCGGAAGCCCTGCCCCGCGATGAGAGTCAGCACTGGCGCCGGCGGCTGGAGGAGGGACTGGAGCACAACATCCGCCTCGTGACCGCCAAGTCCGTGCTGGGGCTGCAGGCCAGCGGCGCGGACTACCGGGAGCCGCTGGGGATCGGCACACGGTTCGGCACGACCTATTCGGCCAGCGGCTGGGGTGCGGCCATGAGCATCCTGACCTGCACCGCCAACATGCTGCCCCACCTGCACGAGGACGACCGGCCCCGAGCGATGTACCAAGGCCTCCTGCACGTGGCCCGGGAGTGCGCGGGCAAAGCCCCGCGTTTCCAGGTCGAACCGCTTCCCACCGGGGAGACCCGCCCCGAGGTCTTCACCCGCTGGTTCCGGAACTTCATCGACGTGCGCGACGACGAAGGAGCCGAGCGGTGTCTCGTGACCGCCATCGAGTTGGGAATCTCCCAGCGGGACATCGCAGACATGATCTTTGCCGCCGCTACCGACCATATCTACCTGGATGCCGGGCACGTGGTGGACTTCGCCAACAAGGCCTTCGAGCTGCTGGACCACCTGGGCTGGGAGCTGGCCGGGCAGGTGCTGCCTAGCCTGGTGCACGGCATGGCACGGGCGCGCCGCAGCCAGGAGCTGAGCCAGTGGCGCCAGCCCATCGACCTGGCGTCCATGGTGTGGCAGGCGCGAGCGGATTTTCCGGCGCTGATGGAGCAGGGTCGCAGCCGCAACGGCACATGGGACGACGCCGGCTCCCTCTCGACGGCGATGCTGGGCGACTCGCCGGGCGAGATCCTCGATTCGATCAAACAGACCATCGCCAGCGGGGCCACCGCCGAACAACTGGGCTCCGCCTTGGCCCACGCTGCCTTCCTGCGCATGGCCCATTTCCACCTGTCGAACGAGTTTCGCGACTGGGACACGGTGCACAACACCCTGACCGCAGCCAACGCCCTGCACCAGGCCCTGCGGCGGGCGCCGACCCCGGAACTGTTGCGGGGTGTGTTCGACGTGGCCATGAGCATCTACCTGGACCGATTCCTGAACATGCCGCCCCAGCGGCTCCCTGACCCGAGTCCCTGCGGTGCCAGTGGCCCCGAACGGCTTGCCGGACTGCTCGATCTGGTCAACGTCCGCCAGCAGGTGGAGGAGTCGGCGCAGGCGGTGTCGGGGTACCTCGCGGCCGGGGTGCCGGCCGGCGATCTGCTGGCCACCATGGGGCGGATGATGCTGCGCGAGGATGCTGACTTTCACTCGTTCCAGATCGTCGACGCCGCCTTCAGACAGTTTGTGCTGCGCCAGGGCACCGAATCGGGCCGCCACGTGATGATCGGCCTCGCGCGATTCCTGGCAGCCCACTCCCCGACGCCAAGGGCCGAGGGCCAGACATACCAGATCGCCCTGCGCCTGCAGCGCGGAGAGGAGATTTTCCAGTAGCCGCGTCCAACATGACGCCTCGAGCAGGCGCCGACCGCTATTCCGGGGCAAAACTCTGCAAGGAGGCCCTCAATGACAACCGAAGGCCACTCTGTACACGTGGAATCTTCGCCCTCTTTGGCCATGCATCCCCTTGATCTCCTGAGCCCAGGGTCATTTAATTGGGATGGTGGGAGAATTTTACCCACGTAGCTAAAACTGTGCAAAATGCCGGGGTGTGGGTCGAGGTGTTTTGCTCAATTTTGCACAAAAATGGCTGTCTCCACCGTGTCGGACCGCCCGGCATTCGATACGGGGTCTGCCTCTCAGCCAATCACGGGTGCTGCTGGCCGAAGGGCCCCAGCCGGAAACCGAAGCCCGCTCCACGTTTCTGTTCGAGTGGGCGTTCAGCCTTGAGCGGGGACGGGAGAAGGAACCGGTCGGCGCGGGACGTTAGTCCGCAATACACGGAGGGAGGTCGTCGCTACCTCAGCGATGGCCTCCCCCTGCGCAACCATGTATGCGGCCTTTTTTGCGTTTCAGGCCCTGCGGTCGCAGGCTGGTTCGTCCCAACTCAACCGTGTTGTCCGCGCCGACGGCCCGGCGGCAGGTCACTCGGCCAGGGTGAGGCTGACCTCCACGGTGTCCACATCCGCCAGGATCACTCCCTGGTTCGCCCACCCGTATTGGGTGGCACCGGAGGAGAATTCACGGATGCTGGCGTCTTGCGAGCTGAGAGTGGTCGCGCCCACCTGCAACGTGAAGCCGACCGGAAGGGCCTTGTCCAATGTCAGGTTGAACAGCAGCCCGTTGGAGTCAGCCAATGCCTTGACCGTGTAGTCAACGCCGTCCAGCGTAAAGACCTCCGACGTGAGCTCTCCCATCCCAACATCCTTCCAGAAACCGCGATAACCGGCGATGCTGCCCACCGTCAGCGTCGCCGACCACACGGCGGACTCATCCGCCGCCGCCGCGCTGGTCAGGGATTCCTCGTGGTTCCTGTCGTCTCTGAACGACACCTTCACCTTGATGGCCTTGCCAACGTCGTCGGCAACCGGGGTGTAGGTGTCGCCCGTTGCCCCGGATATGTCGGCGCCGTCGGCAAGCCACTGGTAGCTGTAGACCGCGTCGGCCAGCCCGTCGTCGTCCTCGATGCCGTCGGTGTCCGCCGTCAGCGTCTCTCCCACCTGGGCCGTCCCGCTGATGGTGGGCGCTCCCCTGGCCGGGCTGTTGGGCGGGGCCTCCGGCGTGCCCCTGACCTCGCTGGACGGCACACCGACGCCGTTGTCGTTGTAGGCCATCGCCCGCACGGTGTACTCGACGCCGTTGTCCAGCCCGGTGATGGTGTACTCCCGGTCCCCGGAGCCGGGCACGTCCGCCTGCCGTTCCGAGGTGTCCGTGTCGTCGTACTCCTCGTCACCGGACTTCCACTGCAACAGGTAGCCGGCGACCTGGCCTTCGCTGGTGGGCCTGGTCATTCGCAGCCCGAGCGTGCCGTCGCCCGGCGACAGGGGCGTCATGCCCACCGCCGAGAGGTCCGGTATGCTGAAGGTGGTGGTGCCCAGGCCGTCCACGAAGCCGCTGTCCAGGGCGGCCTGCACCTCATAGGTGGTGTCGTAGGCCAGGTCGGTCAGCGTGAGGGCGGGCGAGGGCCCGTTCAACTCGCCGCGCGCCGCCCTGCTCGGGACGCCGGAGGACCAGAAACCCTGCGGCGAAAGGACGGTCCAGCTCGAGCTGCCCTGGACACGGAACCGCAGGTGCGCCTGATACTCGGTGTCCGGTTCCAAGTTGACGAATTCCAGCGCGACAAAGGTGACGGTGCAGGAGATGGGTTCCTTCACCCTGACCGTCGACACGTGGGGGCCTTCCCTCGGCGTGCCCTTCGCCTGGGCGGACCACGGCCCGTTGCCGCTGGCGTTGGTGGCCCTCACCCGCACCGTGTACTCGGTGCCGTTGGCCAGCCCGGTGATGATGTAGGCCGTGACCGAAGCCCCGGTGGTGGTGTGTTCCCGCGACGAATCGCCGAAGCTCTGGCTGCCCGACTTCCACTGCACCTTGTAACCGGTGATTGCGCTCCCGCCGTCGCTTAGGGGCGGGGTCCAGACTATGGGGAGCAGGCCGTTCCCATTTCCGATGCTGACACTCCTGGTCTTACCCGGCTTCGTGGGTGACGTCTTGAAAGCGGCGGTCTTGACTCCCGAGGCGAAGGTGCTGTCCAAGAACGCCGCCACGTCGTACTCCGTGTTCCCGGTCAGCCCGGTCAGGGTGAAGGTGATGGCATCCCCGCTGGTCGACATGGTCTGGTCCGCGGCCGACGGCCAGCTGCCGCCCGCCACCCGGTAGCGCAGGAACACCACTTGGAGTTCGTTTTGGGGGTTGGCCACCGTCACGGTTACGTCCGCCCCGGTCTTGGTGATGCTGGCCTGGTCCACCGTCACCGACGCCACGCCGGGGCCGGACACCGG
Source organism: Dehalococcoidia bacterium (assembly GCA_965226875.1). Taxonomy (GTDB): domain Bacteria; phylum Chloroflexota; class Dehalococcoidia; order Lucifugimonadales; family UBA3495; genus VXOI01. The sequence continues at coordinate 2,223,154 of OZ245439.1, forward strand.
GGTGCCCGTGGTCTCGGTCCAGCCGCTGTCGCCGTTGGCGTTGGTCGCTTTCACCCGCAGCGTGTAGGTGGTGTCGTTGGTGAGAGACGGGATGGTGTGGGTGGTGGTCGTGACAGTGGCCTGCCGCGACATGCTGTAGCTCTCGCTCCCCGACTTCCACTGCACCGTGTAGCCGGTGATGGCGCTGCCGCCGTCGTCGGGGGCGTCCCAGGTCACGGTCAGCTCGGCGTTGCCCGACGCCTGCACGTTGCCGGGGGCGTCCGGCGGGCCGACGACCAGGCTGCCGCTCACGGCGATCCACAAGGCTAGGTTCTGTTGACATTTGCATTTGTAACCGATATGCAGGCCCATTTCATGTCATTCCAAGTGCAGGAAAGCACTAATGGCCTTGAATCGGAGTGATAAGTCCAGGATTCTTCGTCGCTATTTCCCCGGAATGACCCGCAACAGCGAAATGTCAACAGAACCTAAACGCATATCGTGAGCTGGTGGTTTACTGACAACCCGGCCCCATCGCCTCACGACCTCTGACAGACAACAACACTCCCAAAACATAAGCGGCGGAATCGTTGATGATTCCGCCGCTTTTCGTCCTCGCACTGCCAGGCCCTGTTCAATCACGGGGTTTTTGCAATTTTCTCCTTCTTGCAGAAGCTTGGACGTAGCAGATAATGTGTGTTGCACACATTTGCGCCATTGGGGGGAACCTGTGCGAACTATCGCCCTGACTGTTCTAGTTGTATCCGCGCTGGCAGTTGTTGCTTGCACCGGTGGGGAAACTAAACCCTCAATCATGCCAACGGCCAGCGGACCCACACCTGACGTTCCGGCTACGGTGGAGGCGGGAGTTCGCGGGACGCAGGAAGTGGAGGCAGGGCTCGATGCCACCGTACAGGCCCGCGTTGCAGCGACCTTGACCACCTACACCCCAACTCCTACACCAATTCCAACGGCAACACCGTGGCCAACCAACACGCCTTGGCCCACCGCGACACCTTATCCCACACCCACACCGTGGCCCACAGCGACACCCTATCCGACTGCGACTCCTTACCCTACAGCGACGCCGCGCCCCACGCTGACCCCTAGGCCCACTCCCACGCCGCGCCCTACATCAACCCCGCGACCTACGCCCACACCACGGCCTACTCTCACGCCCCGACCGATGCTGCGGCGGGGAGAGAGGCTGTCGCTGGGGCAATACGCGAATAGATTCGCGAACGGACCAGGTGCGATCTACGTCGGTGACATCAACCAGCTGGCCGGCCCAGCCCCGATGAAAGCGGATGGAACGCCGGACACCGATCTGGGCGACATCGAGGGTAACGTTCCCCTGGACGCGCTGGAGAACCATCTCTGGCTGTATGACAGCGACTACTACAAATCGCTGATCGACAGAGCTAGGCTCACCGACCCCACACCCCTTACCTCAAGCGGGGAGAGCTACGACATCCAGCACGTATGCATCAACCGCTCCCTGCTGCCCTGCAAGATCATCGAGCAGTACTGGGCTCCCAACCTGGAAGCCCGCACCAACGGCCTGCTCACCATCACCGTGAGTTCCTTCCCCGAGCTGGGCCTTGCCGGGCGGGACACACTGCAACTGGTGTCCGGCGGCACCATCGCCATGGCCAACATCTACCCTGGTTACGTCGCCCGCGAGCTACCCGCCTTCGACGTGCAATCCCTGTGGGGCATCTATTCCGACTGGGAGACCATTTACTACTCGCTGACTGATATGCACCCACAACTGGAGGCAATGGTTGCCGAGGAGACCGGCGGCATCATCGTCAACCACAACTGGTACTCCGGCAACGACCAGTTCTTCTTCAGCAAGAAGGCCCTGCGGACCCTCGACGACTTCAAGGGACTAAAGACCCGCAGTTACGCCGCCACTCTTTCCGACTGGATCGTGGGCATGGGCGCCGAGGCGATGTTTGTTGCCTTCTCCGAGGTCTACACCGCCCTGGAGCGCGGCATCCTTGACGCCGGTGTCACTGGTTCCACTGCTGGTCACGGCCAACGGTGGTACGAAGTGACTGACTACCTCAACGGTCCGATGAAGAGCCTCCTCTCCACCAATAACGTGATCAACGCGGATGTCTGGAACGACATCCCTGCTGACCTGCAACAGATACTTATAGAGGAAGGCGCCAAGTCGGAACTGGAGCAGTTGCGCCTGACCTCCATCCAAAATGTCACAGGCGTTCAGAAGAACATTGACGCCGGAATGACGCCGGTGGAGTTCTCCCCGGAACTGGCTGATCACAGCTTGAATGTGGCTGTCATTCAGCACGTTATCCCCGGCTGGCTCAACCGTGTGGGCTACCCCGAAAGGGGCGAGGAGGCAGTTGCGATGTTCAACGAACACGTCGGTCCGTATGTCGGCTTAGCCATCGTAGCCGATGGCCGAGTGGTAAAGACACGAATAACCAAAGGTCCGCATGCCAACTAAACTAAAGCCAAGGTGAAATGTACAGATCTCAGGATCGCACTGTCGGTGCCGACCCGGTTGGCGACCAAAGGTGATATGACAAGCCGTTGAGTCTCTTCGGTCGTTTTCAAGACCCCGAAATGCACATCCCACCATGGTATTGGTTTAGTCTTCCTGCTCGCACCAACAGTAAGGCGGTTACACGATACTGACCGGTCCGCCAAGTGGCCTCTCATTCTGATGGTCACCTTCACGGGATGGATGGTAATTACCTACATTGCCACTCCACCGAATACCTCGCACCTAATCCCCAGGCTCGGACCCGCATTCTCATTTAGGTTTGTTCCCATCCAGTTACTGCTACCCATCGCTGGCGAGATAGCCATGTTGATTATGCTGTCGCTCCCAGGAACAAAGGGCGACAACCGGCACGGCCCGGACCCTCTCTTAATTCAGAACAGAGGGCATGCAAAAGATTCCAATGTTGCCAGTCCCAACAAGATAGGCCCCAATCCGAGCGAACTCCGGAGAACAATCACCAGAAAAATCATCCCAGCCCTGCTGGTCGTTTTGATTGCCAGCACCCTCTGGTTCATCCTCTGCGGAAGAGAGGCCAAGCTGGTGGAAATCAGCAGCGGCAACAATCACGTCTGCGGCCTCAAACAGGACGGGAGCCCCGTATGCTGGGGCTTCAGCGTGAAATACCACAAGTATGGCCCACAATATGGACAACACCAGCCCCCGGAGGGGCAAAAATTCACCCAGATAAGCAGCGGCCTCTTCCATACCTGCGCATTGCGAATGGACGGGAGTCCATTATGCTGGGGACACGACAGATTCGGAGAATCTACCCCACCGCCAAGCGAAATCTTCACGGACATCAGCAGTTCACAGAGTCACACCTGCGCCCTGAAGCCTGATGGAACGCCAGTATGCTGGGGGAAAAACGAGCACGGGCAATCATCGCCGCCACCAAGTGAGACTTTCACCACAATCCAGAGTGGCGGCCTCCACAACTGCGCTCTCAGACAAGACGGTACACCCGTATGCTGGGGAGTAGGACCAGAACATCGCGGTTCGAACAACGGCCAAGCAGACCCGCCAAGAGGCGAAAGGTTCACAGCCATCACCGCCGGAGGGAGCCACAGCTGCGGACTAAAGAAGGACGGAACCGCCGTCTGCTGGGGAGATGATGAGCAAGGGCAAACCCAAGTATCAGCCACAGAACCCCTGATGGCCATAAGCGCCGGAGGCGACCACACATGCGCCCTCAAACAGGACGGCTCACCCGTATGCTGGGGAGACGAAAGAAACGGATGGTATCCCGGAAAGTCAGACCCACCGACGCACGAGACGTTCGTCGCCATCAGCAGTGGCGTAGACCACACATGCGCACTGAGGCAGGACGGAACCCCGGTCTGCTGGGGGGCCTACGAACGGAACCTGCCGTAAGGGATGGAGTACATCCGCCGAAACGACCAGACCATCATGGCCGCAGACGCCACCATTCCCCCGGCCTCCCGCGCCCAGCAGACCGGCATGTGGCTGACGGCCCAGGAAAGGGGCAAAAGCCTGGGCCTTGGCCGCCGCCGGCCCCCAGGCTTTCAGAAAAGGAACCACCAGGGGCGGGCCTACAAAGGCCCGCCCTTCGTCTTTCATTCGGACAGATGAAAAGTCGGAACCTACGGGAATGGACCAAGGCCGGAGATTCCCCCGAAGATGTTCACCGTGCAGACCCCGGGATACGGGGATGAACCGTACATTATGTCGCCGAAGGGCCATCGCAGGCCGCAGACCCCGGACATACGGGGATGGACCACAACCCTGACCACAAACCAAGACGGGCAGACCCGCGTAAGCGGGCAATAGGTGCAACTTTCCTAGGGAGTGTCGTCATATTCACCGTCATCCCCGCGAAAGCGGGAATCCAAAGGCCATTGGCAGCAAATGCGTATTTGCCAGCTACCGGATTCCGGGTTCCCGCTTTCGCGGGGATGACGGAAACCGACGCTTGGAGACCGATATTCTTAAATTGACGACACTCCCTAATACGTGTGCCACTGCCGACCAAGTTCGGCGCAGAATATGATTTGAGCAACAGGCCCACGTCAACCCCGATGCTGCCCAAACCCGGAGAAGAAAGACCACTCACCAAGCCCAGAAAGGCCAGCCACTCACAGCCCCCAGGAGGGTGCACTTGGGAACCGACCTTCGTCAGAGTGAATGCATCCACCGGCCGGAAACTGTCGGAAAATGAGGACAGCGGCGGCCCGTTCTTTGCTGGCTCGCAGGCTTGGGGTACCATGGCGGCGAAGCTGGAGATTGAAGATGGAAACGGAGAATGGGTCAGAAACGACGCAGTTTATATGCCCATTGACTACCTGGAAGTCTTGGACATAGAGGTGCTCACGGACTAACCAGCAACGGGGCGCTAGCCTGGCAATGTCGGCGGGCCAACGCCGATACTCTGCAATTTCGGCGATAACGCTGGCCTCACCCGGCCAGCGTCTACCATACAATGAGACAGTGGCAATTCCTGCCATGGTCCCCAGACTCGCCATAAGGAACGCTTCAGTGACTCTCCCAACAGTCGTTTTTCTGCTTGCGGCGGCTATCTCAGCCTGCCAAGGCATCTCCGACAGGCAGGCGGCTTCTTCCACGCCCGGCCACCCGATCCTTCTCGTCCATGATGCACCGCTGGCAACCAGCCACGGCATCGACTACCTAGCGGGAGATCTGAGAATGGAAGATGGCTGCCTGAAGCTGTACCGGCTGGGTTGGGACACCCCCAACCGCACGGTGAGCGACCAGCTCCGCGACATCTGGCTGCCCGTCTGGCCAAGGGGCTTCCAACTAAGAGTGACGGGCGACCGGGGCCAAGTGCTCGATCCCAGCGGGGAGGTGGTGGCCGAAACCGGCGACACGGTGAGGCTCAGCGGGCCGTCCTTCTGGCCGAAAAGCGCCCGGGAAGAACTCAGAGAGTCTGTCCCCAGAGCCTGCCGACTCCCCTTCTGGACGGTTGGCGACGAAGTGTCGGTAATCACGCCGGACGACCCGACGGTAGTTCAACTGCCGGGGTCGACGCTGTACTTCCCGCGCTCGAGGACATGGGCCCACCCCATAAGCCAGATGCTGGCCCCGCCCCCCAAGGACCAGACGCTGACACTGGAAAGGGACTGCCTGCGCGCTGGAAGCGGCGGCCCGGTTGTCGTGTGGTCACCGGGATTTTACCCCGACAGGGTGGATGAGCGGATAGTGGTGCGAAACGGCGGGGGCCGGATTGTAGCGGTCACAGGACAGGCGATGAAACTCGACAGCGGCGCACACTTTCCCGGTGACTCCTCCAGTCCCTGCCGCGGAGAGAGATGGGTGGGTACCGTGCTCCTAGAAATACCGGAGACCGACTAGAACCGGGTCAAACTTGGCGCAGGAACACTTGCAACATGTCAAACCTCGCCGCCTTTGTCCTGCGGCATCGAATCGGCATTATCACTGCCACACTGATACTGGGATTAGACCAAGCGGCCAAGCTCACAGTCGTCAGAACGATACCGGTGGGAGAGTCGTGGCCGTCTGCGGGGTTCTTCCACCTCACCCACGCGGCCAACCTGGGCGCCACGCTTGACCTCTTCAGCGGCCACACCATCGCGCTCATCGTCGCCTCCGCAACCGGCATCGGCCTGCTAATGGCCCTCTACTGGCCTCGCCCCAAAACCGACCTACGGCCACAAATCGCCTTCGGCCTGATGCTTGCCGGCGCCATGGGCAACCTCATCGACCGGCTCGCGTTCGGCCACGTCATCGACTTCATAGACATTCTCCCTTGGTTCATATTCAACGTGGCGGACATGGCAATTCTAATAGGACTTGTAGGCTTCGCCTGGGACATCCCAGACGTAACAGCCCGGCTCCTCACAGAGTCCCAAAGGCACTCATAGATGAGTCTGAAGAACACAAGTCTCCGGAGCGGCTGGGCTACAATGCGGTCTGGCTTTGCAAGCACACGAGACGATGACACCCCCCATGGGGTGTCAGGCTCGGAGAACCCTCCACCCCCCACGGCATCCACGCTAAGTCCACCCGCACGCCGTACCTACGGGACTGCGAACCACTCGCAATAGGCGGCGACTCAGGCATTGACATGATGCTTATATAAGAGCAGCGACCCAGCGACAGAACCCTGGGAAATGCAGTAATAGTGAACCCCAGAGAGGGAACAGTGAAACCCAAGTATCGCCCCCTCCGACCAGAACCCAACTGTGCAAAATTCCTTCGATCGCCAGAGCGACGCGGAACGAATTCTGCACAGCCTCAGATACGTTGGTAAAATTCTCCCACGATCCCATTCATAATCAGGGTCATCCATCACCGCCTCCAGCAGCCCGGCCCAGACGTTCCGGTCCCGCCAGCGGCAGAAGCGGCGGTGGGTGTTCTTCCAGTCCCCGTAGTCCGGGGGCAGATCCCGCCAGGGGGCGCCGGTGCGCAAAATCCAGAACACAGCGTTGATGAAACGGCGGTTATCTTGGGCCGGCCGGCCTGTCTTGCCCTTGCCGCCAGGGAGAAGGGGTTCCAAGATTTCCCATACCCGGTCTGAAATATCGTGGCGCCGGTGCGCCGGCGCTACGGCTACTGGTGGCATTGCCCAATCCTGCTGCACTAATTGCAATATCAGCTTATTATCACACTCTCACTTTGACGACACCCCCTAGACAAAAAGGGGGCAAAATCGAGACCCGGAGGCTTTGGGCCAGTGCCGAGATAGGCGGCTATATCCGGAAGGAACCGGGATTTCCCGGGGCGCAGCAGACCGCCATGGTGGAAAAAGTGAGCTTGGGGCTAGCCACTGGTGCAGCATCCAAAGAGCGCTGGTATCTGCTGACCAGTCTGCCTCCCGGTCGGTGCCGCCCTAATGAGCTGCTCCGACTATTCCGCAATCACTGGGGTATTGAGAATAGCCTGCATCATGTGAAAGACCGGAGTTGGGACGAAGACCGGCACACGCTGCCCCGTCCTGGCCTAGGTGAAGTCTTCGCCACTCTGGTGAATGTCGGCCTGAATGCCCTGCGCTTGGAAAAGTGGTTCCCTGCCGCCATGTCCATGCCACTGCGAGCTAAGGCTTGCGCCTTCCGCCCGGAACAGACTATCGCCCGCTTATCTGGAGAATCACTCTGACTTTGCAATCGTCCTAGTACTGAACCAAATCAGGATTGGCAGGGATAGAGGCGATGGAGTTTGCGTCTGGCGTCTTGGGCAGTGAACCGCCAGTTAATGGTAGCTCCTATCGCGTTCCGCTCTGACACGCAGGCGCTGACGGCTCTTTCCAGGCTGTCCTCATCTCCGTTGCGTCCGCGCAGGCAGGCCCGGGCCAGCACGCTGAACTCGATCTCCGCCATATTCAGCCAGCTTCCGTGCTTGGGAGTGTGGTGGAACTCCAGCCGCTTGGCGATGCGCCGGGCCTCGGCCGCCGGGAAAGTCTCGTAAAGCGAGGCCATCCGATGCGTGTTCAGATTGTCGAGAACCAGCCGAATCACCGGGACATCGGGGTAGGCCTCATCCACCAGCCACCGCATCTGCTGAGCGAAGTCCTGCATGGTGCGTTGCCGGGTTATCGCCACGTGGCGCCAGCCCCGGCGAGGCTCACAGGTGAGGAACAGGTTGCGCGTCCCTCCCCGCTGGTATTCGTAGTCCTCACGCCTCGGCCTCCCAGGCTTTGCCGGCAGCGGTTCCCTCACGTCGGCCAGCAACTGGGTGGAGGTCTCGTCAAAGCAGACCACCGGCCTCTGCGGATCGTAGGGCTCGGCGTAGAGATCCAGCACGTCCTCCATGGCCGCCACGAACTCTCCACCTACCTTGGGGATGCACCATTGTTTCTTGAGCCACGGCTTGAGCGTGTTTTTTTTAGCCGCAGGCGGACCGTCTCGGGAGATAAAGACTCCACCAATCCCAACTCCACCACCTTGCCCGCTAGGGCCCGCATGGTCCAGTGGTCATGACCGTCGGGCACCGGGCTGCAGGCCAAGGCTATCAGGTGGGCCTCCACCCTTTCATCCACCTTTCTGGGCCGGTTGACCTGGTTATGGTGCCTCAGCACCTCGTCCAGTCCTTCCTCGGCATACCGCCGCTTGGTGCGGAACACGGTCCGCTCCGACACGTCCAGTGCGGTGGCCACCTGGGGGGCGGTCCAGCCCTCATCTATCTTGATCAGGATGCGGGCCCGGGTAATCGCCTGTGCGGAACTCCTCCCAGCCCTGATCATCTTCCTGAGCCGTCCCTTTTCCTGTGTTGCCAGCCGGACTCCGTACTTCTCCTGCACCATGACCACCTCACATCCCACAACCCTTCGTCTATCCCCAAGGTAGCATCCTGTCTGGTCTCACGTACTAACTGACAATGCCAGATTGGCCGAATACTAGCAGCCCGCCGTAGGGCATGTGCAAAGTCCCAGGTCAGATCAAGACGGTCTGCGAGGGCCGGTTTCAGTAGACCCTACCGTCCTCCCGGCGAGAGCCGGGACCCAGGAATGCTAAGAGAACTGCACCGTTTTCCAGTAAGAGATCCTGGATTCCGGCCTCCGCCGGAAAGACGGCGTGTGGTTTTACGGACTTTGCACAAGCGTTGCAGTCCACCGGGGCCATGGCAACGCTTAAAGCGCCCGGTGCAGTAGCTCCACGACCTCTTCTTGAGTGGCTATGGGGCGAGGATTGGTTGCGACCACCAAGTCTTCCAAGGCGTCCTGAGCAATGAGGGCCAAGTCAGCCTCTGAAACACCCCAATCGCTAAGCCGGCGGGGAATGCCGAGTGTGTCGATCAGGTTCTCCAAGGCCGAGACCGCCGCTGCGGCGGCCTCGTCGTCGTTGGCGTTCCGGGTATCGACACCCATGGCCTCAGCAATCCGCCGTTGTTGCGGAGCCGTCACCGAGCGGTTGAATTCCATCACTCGGGGCAGCATGATGCAGGAAGTCACCCCGTGGGGAACATCATTCCTAGCGCCAAGCTGATGGCCCAAGCCGTGGCTCAGGCCCACTTGGACGTTGGTCAAGGCATAGATGGACATCCAGGCGGCTACTTGGCAGTAACCGGCCGACTCCAGGTCGTCACGGTCGCTGGTGGACCGGGGTAAGCGTTGCTGCAAGAGCCGCAGCGCCTCCAAGGCCAGTCCGTCGGAAAAGGGAAAGCTGATTTTGGAGCAGATGGTTTCAATGGCGTGGTCCACCGCTCGAATACCAGTCGAGGCCCAGAGCCATCCCGGTGTCGCCGTGGTGACCACTGGGTCCAGAAACGCCGCCGACACCCAAAGCCCATCGCCGGTATACAGGTCCTTTACCTTGCGTTCCTCGTCGGTGGCCCCGGCAAAGTTGGTGAACTCGCCGGCTGATAGGGTAGTGGAGACCGAAATGTGGGGTAAGCACGGGTTGTGCACCGCCGGTATTTCTACTTTATCCGGATACTGGAACCGGATACGGTAGCGGTCAAGTTGGCGCTCATTGGTGACGTTTTCAGCCAAGCACAACGCTACCAACTTGGCGGTGTCGTTGGGAGTGCCCCCACCAAAGCTGATCAGGAGGTCTGCATCAGCACTCTGGGCCGCTCGGGTAGCCGCCAACACCGTGGCTCTGGGAACGTGCTGCCGCGTCTCACCAAAAACTCCAACACAGCGGTCGCCAAGCAACTCTTGAATTCGCCCCAAGATTGTTCCCTGCTGCATCAGGGAGTGCCCGGTGATGATGAACACTCGGTCGCCGCCCAGCTCATCCACCGCCGCCGGAAGACCGGAAAGACAGCCTTCACCGTAGTGGACCCGTTTCACCTGAGGGGAGGTGAATGACCCTATCGGCAACGGAGTTCCAGGCATGATTTACCTCCAGACCTGTATTCCTTTTGGGCTGACTAAACCACTCGGGCCGATTAAACCACGAGTGGACTAACACCGGATACCGGCGCCGCTTAATCGACAGCCTAGTGTAGCCCAATTCCGGTGTCAATTATCAACGGATTACTGGCCAGGGCAGGACGATTGCAAAGTTAGCGAGGGAGGTTTACAAAGGCAAGGTAGGGAAGAGAGATGGGAGGTGTGCGGATTATGGAGGCGAAGGAATCTCTGTTCGAGTGCTTGGAGCAGGTGCCGGACCCCAGGATGGCCAGAGGGGTCAGACATCCCTTTCAAGCCATTCTGCGTCTGACCCTGCTGGGCCTGGTCTGCGGTCAGACCACCATGGCCCACATCGCCCTCTTCGCCAGGATGAACTGGCCGGCTCTGAAGGAGCCCTTGGGGTTCCTCAGGGACCATCCACCCCACGCCACCACCATCTCGCGCACCCTGGCGGGGGTCTCGCATGAGCGGTTGCAGCAGGCCCTGACCGGCTGGGTGGCCCACATGGTGGCGGACCGGGAACTGAACGCCTCGGTGGACGGCAAGTGGGCCAAGCAGTCCGAGGACGTAAGCGGGAATCCCCTGGTCATGGTGAACGTGCTGGCCCATGACCTGAGGTTGTGCCTGGCCCAGTGGCCGGCATCGGATAAGCGGTACGAACCCGGGGTGTTGCGGGAGCAACTGGCGCCATTGTTCGAGCGTTATCCCGGCCTGCGGCTGCTGACCATGGACGCCCTCTATGCGGAGCGGGACCTGTGCCAGGCCATAGTCGGCCACGGACGGGACTACTTGGTGCGGGTCAAAGGGAATCAGCCGACGGTGCTGGCGGCGTTGACCGACGGGTTTGCCGGGGAGGAATCTGGGGAGCCGCAGGCGGAGACCCTGGGAAAAAAGCGGGCGTGATCGAGAGACGGCGCATCTGGACCGATGCCCTGCTGGCCGACTACATCCGGGATGAGTTGGGATTTCCCGGGGCGAGGCAGGGGGCGATGGTGGAGCAGGAGAGCGTGGACCTAGCCACCGGGGAGGTGAGCCGGGAGCGTTGGTATCTGCTGACCAGCCTGGGTTCCCGGCAGTGCCAGCCGAAGGAACTGCTCAGGTTGTTCCGCAACCACTGGAGCGTTGCGAACAGCCTGCATCACGTGAAGGACCGCAGTTGGGATGAGGACGTCCACACGCTGCGCCGTCCCGGGCTGGGCGAGATATTCGCCACCCTGGTCAACACCGGTCTGAACGTCCTGCGCCTGGAAGGATGGTTTCCAGCCCGGATATCCATGCCCCTGCGAGCCAAGACTTGCGCCTTCCGCCCAACGCAGACCATCGCCCGCCTCTACGGTCGAGCTCACTGACTTTGCAATCGTCCTGCCATCATGCTCAACACGATAGCCAAACCCAAGCTAAGGGCGAAGCGACCTGACGATCAGCGGGATTCCTCCACAGATGTTGTCGAATATGCGGCTGCCCCAACGCCCTATTTTCTGTGTGGGGTGTATTCCATGCCGCTCAAGACCCTTCTGTCTCCGTACTCCAAGTGTGGTTTCCAGTCATCGATCCTGGGACCCAAAGGCCATATTAGATTGACGATGTATAGCCCCGACGCCAGAACATTTTCAAAGGTGAAACGATGCACTTCATTCATAACCTCGAAGCGCGCATCTCGATCCACTATGTTGATGGCATTGGCCAATTTCTCGTCCACGAAGGGGTGGTCGAAACCCAAGCTGACCCCCGCGGTGCTTGGGTATATGATGCTGGATATGGTGAGGGGGTCGAACCGGGTTGGTCCTCCGTGACAGGTAGCTCCTACTTGAGTGCGTGCCCTTAACTTCGGGACGATGCTCTCGTAAGCAATTTTCTGTATCTTGGTGCGGATACCGATCTGCTCCCACATGGTAGCCACGGCCTCACACGCCTCCGTCTCGGCCGGTATATCGCGAATGTGCGGTGTTACGTTTATCTCGAATCCATCCCCGTAACCCGCCTCATTCAGAAGTTGCTTGGCTCTTTCCGGGTCGTAGGGCCACTCCCGGATATCCGGGTCTAGCTTTTGTATGTTGCTCTCGGTCTCCCATCCCCACATGACCAACGGTTTTCCCTCGCCATTCAGGAGCGTATCAACGATGAGCTGACGGTCTATCGATATAGCCATCGCCTCGCGTACCTTCCTGGCCGTTTCCCACTCAGCGGAGGCGGGGTCCGGGTTGCTTGATACCCAGGGCAGATCGGGATCGTAACCAGGCCGCTCCGCCTCGGTGCCTACTCCCACATACCAGTTGCCGGTTATGTTGAGTTGTTCCGAAGCGCCTCCCTCAACCCGCATGAACCTGGTGCCGGACACGGCCTCAATAGCACGCCTTGAGTCAATGGCCATGAACATCGTGTCCAGCTTTCCCACTTGGTAATTAGCAACCCGGGTTGACTCCTCGGGTATCTCCCAAAGAACCAACTCGGCGAAGTTAGGGGTCTTGCGCCAGTGTTCCTCGACCGCCCCGAACTTCCAGAACTCCCCTGTTCTGTGCTCCAGTATCTCCCAGGGTCCGGTTCCGGCTGCATTGCGGCTTGCTTCGTCGTCTCCCTGCTCTCCGAACTGCTTCTTGCTTACTACGATACCTGTCCAGGGGCGGCTTAAAGTAAGCAACATGTCATATTGGGTTACCCCGGTATGCACCTCGATGGTGTGGTCGTCGATAGCTTCCACATAGCCGGCTTCATTTTTCCAGAGCCTTCTGTAGTGGGACACAAAAGCCGATACACTGTTTTCCTCTGCCGCTTGGAGAATCGACCATAAAACATCTTCGGTGGTCATCTCCCCATAGCCCTTGTGGAATTGGACCCCCTCTTCGAGCTTGAATGTCCAAACGAGGCTATCCGGGGAAACGCTCCACTCCTTGGCCAACTTCGGCAAGAAGTCTCCATCAGCGTTAACTGTCAGCAGCCCTTCACCACTAATATAGCCGACATAGTCTATTACTGAGCTGCTCGTTAGCTTGGGATGAGCGCCGAAAGTCCCCAATTCCTTGTAGCCGATATTCAATGTGCCCTCGGGCATAGACATCGCCGGGGCGGGCGTGGCAGTCGCCCGGGCCTGCGGGACCGGAGTCGCCGCCGCAGGGGCGGCCTGGATTCCCGGGGTGGGAGCCGCTGTTGGCGACGGCGCTTGAGCCGCAGGGGCCTGCGTGGGGGCCGCGACCGTTGGGGCCGGAGCGCCGGGCTCCGCCGTGGGTTCGGCGGCGTCACCGCAGGAAACCGCTACCACGAGAAGCGTAGCCAACGCGAACGCCATGATGATTCTGGGATTTGACAACCACGGGTACGCCATTTCTTTGCCTCCTGGGACGTTTGCTGTGCGAAGGGCTGGAATTATTTCCGGTGAAAAACGTACTCGAACCGTTCGCCTCCGTCCGCGCTTCCCACGGCTTGGCCTATCATGGCGTCAGCTCGAGTGGTCGAAACCGCTGCTAGAACCTCCGGTGCTGGGCGGGATGATCGCTTGCAGGGGCAATGGGTCGAAGAGCTTGCCGTTCTCGTAGTCGACGAATTCTGTACAAGCGCCCTCTAGAAGTGGATTTCAAGAGTATAGCACGACTCTATATGAAAGAATTAGCGTCATTTCAATCGAAACATCTTAGCAATAGGTCCAAATAGCTCTGCAGTGTGTCCGGCAAACTCCATCCGTCCTGTTCCATCTCCCCATCCGATCATCAGCGAAACCTTCAACAACAAGGATTGACTGGTCCCGCTACTGCGACTCGGAACACTCGGAGAAGGCAGAAGGCAAGCTGCAACGAATCATGGGCATAGTGCCACGATTCAGCGGCTTGTGGAAGATGTGTACAAGAAACGGTCCGGGATTGAGCGGTTGATCAGTAGCGGCAAGCGCTCCCGACCGCTGGGCAGCCACCAGCTCGCATTGCCTCACCCAAATCGTTACTCTACGAAAGTGGTTGCCCCAGCAAAAATGCTACCGAAAACTCGGGAGGTAGCCACGTGGGCGGAGGCATCAGCAAGATGGCGAAGCAGGAACTTGTGGCGACGATCCGGGACCGGTACCAACAGGCATCCAAGAAGGACAAAGGGAGGATTCTGAACGAATTCACTGCGATAACCGGCCACCATCGCAAGCTGTAAACGGCGGAGTTAAAGTGGGCCGCGTGGGCGGAGGATTGCTGAGTATCGGCGACCAAATAGTGTACCGCCCGCCATCATTCATAGGGTTGTAGCCGACCCCATGGATGGTGCGACGGATGTACAGAGTGGACGTATATTTGCGGGTTCGAAGGGCGGTGATGGTGGAGGGGATGAGCATCCGGGAGACTGCGCGGACGTTTGGCCTGCACCGGGATACGGTGCGCAAAATGCTGGCCTATTCGGTCCCGCCGGGTTATCGCCGACAGTCTCCGCCTGGAAAGCCCAAGTTGAAGCCCTTCACCGGCGTCATCGACCGGATCCTGGAGGACGATCTCGCGCGCCCCAGGAGCAGAGCCACACCGCCAAGCGTATCTTCGAGCGCCTCAGGGACGAGTACGGGGTTTCGACGGCGGATATACCACGGTCAAGGACTACGTCAGAGAGAATCGCCGTCAGACCAGGGAGATGTTCGTGCCCCTGTCCCATCCCCCCTGGGCACGCCCAGTGCGACTTCGGCGAGGCCCTGGTGGTCATCGGCGACGTGGAGCATAAGACCCACTGCTTCGTCATCGACCTGCCCCACAGCGACGGCTGCTTCGTCAAGGCCTACCCGGCGGAGACCTAGGACGATTGCAAAGTAACGCCGCCCATTGGTATTTGCTCATCCTGAGCTTGTCGAAGGATGCCCGTTCAAGCCACCGATGGTTCGACAAGCTCACCATGAGCGGGATGCAAAGGACTTTGCAATCGTCCTGCAGGCCGGGGCAGGGCAACCGCATTCTCCAGAAAAGGAAGGTGACTGCTAAGATTTAAGTGGTGAGCAAGCATGTGATGGGAAGGATGGTGGTGATGAGCAGTAATGCAGGTGGCAGCTTAGGCGAACATTTTGGGGTTCCGTTCGCTTATGGTGTATGGCCTAATGGCGGCATACGAACGCGAATCTATGCCCGTAGCTAAACCCCACGAGGCTGTCCGACTATGAGGATTCTTGTTCTGATATCACTGCTACTGCTTGGAACCGTGGCGGCGTGCGTAGCTTGTACGCCTGCGACTGAGGAGACGGTCGTATCCAAGGGTGTTGGGATGGTCCAAGTCTCGGAGGATGCGGGAAATGCAGGCAGCACGCCTACCCGACCTTTGCCGACCCCGTTCAACACGCTTGCGCCGGAGGAGTTACCGGAAGGAGTTTCACCGGCTTTGGCGATGGATGCCCAATATTACGCCGAAAATTATGGCGTTGAATTGTCGGAGGCAATCAGGCGGCTAACACTGCAAGAGCCAATCGGGAAGTTGGGGGCAACCCTCGAATCCAATGAGGCCGGCACCCTCGGAGGTTTCTGGATTCAGCACGAACCAGAGTACCGCGTCGTGGCAGCGTTCACGAATGAGGGGGAAAAGACAATGGCCAAGTATGTCCAGGATGGGCCACTGTTGGACATTATCGAGGTCAGGACCGTCGATGCGACCCTCCGGGAATTGAAACGAGCCCAACAAGAAGCTGGCTCGATAGTCAGCGGACTTGGGTTTCGAGCGGCATCCGGCATCAACGTATTCGAGAACCGAGCCGAAATCTACGTGCGTGATCGTTCACGGCTCGAAGAGGCCCTGCAAGAGAGTGGGCAAACGCTTCCAGCGCACGTCCACATTGTTGGGCAGTGACTTCCGGAATTTCTGGAAGGTGAATAGGCCTTGTGACAGAGCCTTGCGGAGATGCTACGAAAGGCCACACACCATAAGCAAACGGAACCGACTCTGGGGCGGCTGGTGCGGACGTAGCCGTAGGTCTCGGGCATTGCTCTCCCTCCAACTGGCTCTGATTGCACTATACCTTTGTGCCCCACACCTGAACAAGCTGAAGGGAGTGACTTGTGGCCCAGTGTCACAAACGCGCGTTTGTGAACCACCCAACCAGGGCGAGTCACCCACATGGACCGCTCCGTAGCTAGCCAGAAGCTAGCCCGAAGACCGCCCTGCTCAGGTGTCACCCCTGGGGCAGGCTGGCAGGATTCAACCGCCAAATATCAGAGATCTTCCGCCAACACGGTCCACTTTAGCGCCGCCGCCTACAGTGGAAGGGGCTGACCGCCGTGCCGGACGACAAAGCACCCTGATTGCGCCAGTCTTTGAGATTGGTGGAGGCAGGCGGGGGATAGCCGAGAATGTCCGGTTGTTCAGCGCCGGACTCCCAAATCACTCCGTGCTAAAATTTGCGTCAACACCGACGAATGTTTGACCTCTTTCGCTTTCATTGTCCAGCGATCCTGTCAGGCCCAAATGGTCAGCAGCCAAGTCAGCGGGCCAGTTACCGTTAACCCCTCCGTAGACTCCTGGCATCCTGGCTCAGATGATTTCGGGCTGGGAATGTAACGTCCTAAGACCGGAAGTGAACGAAACCCAATCACACGTAACCGAACGTCCAATCCCCCTCCCCGCAGAGGCGTTGGGGATTCCCGCCACATCGGCCACGGGCACTGGGCAGTCCGGCCCAAATGCCACGCGAGTTTTATGCGATGAACTGAGACCCGGGATGCCGTATCAACCGGCAGTCTATCCTCCGCGTACGGGTCATAGGAGCAACGAAGATGAATGTCATCTGGATGGTTGCCGACACCTTCCGCAGGGACCACATAGGCGCCTACGGCAATCCGACGATTCGAACCCCTTCCCTGGATGCGCTGGCAGCCAGGTCGGTCAGGTTCGACGGCCACTATGCCGCCGGATTCCCGACCATGCCCACCCCGGCAGACCACCTCACGGGCCGCTGGACGATGTCCTTCATGGGATGGGAGCCCCTGCCTGCGGGAGTGACCACCCTGGCGGAGATGTTGGCTGACCACGGCCTGCACACGGCGGCGTCGGTGGACACCCCCTACTATCTGAGGAACGGGATGAACTACGACCGGGGGTTCCAGTCCTTCTTCATGAACCCGGGCCAGGATACCATGTGGTCGCTGATTCCCCAGCCCGGCTATCACAACGAGGCCCTGGACGTCCGGGCGGCCTGGCAAAACGAAGGCGACCGCAATGCCCCTCGAACCTTCAAGACCGCCATGCAGTGGCTGGAAAATCACTACAAAGAGGACTTCTTCCTTTACATAGACACCTGGGACCCCCATGAACCCTGGGACGCTCCGGCCTACTACACCTAGCTTTACTGGCCGGGATACGACGGCGAGGTGGTGCTGCCGGTGTACGGGAACTGGCACGACGTGCCGGGCTACACCGAGGAGAGGCTCAGGAAGGGTCACGCCACCTACTGCGGCGAGATCACCATGGTCGACACCTGGCTGGGTTTCCTGATGAAGTCCGTCGAGAACATGGGCCTGATGGAGAAGACCGCCATCATCTTCACCACGGACCACGGTTTCCACTTCGGGGAGCACGGCGGCCTCTTCGGCAAGATGAACTCCGACAGGCTCCCGGACGGAAGCCTCCGGCCCTACGGAGAGCCGGGATCGAAGTGGACCTACTCCCCGCTATTCGAGGAACTGATCCACCTGCCACTTTTGATTCAGGCGCCCGGAGTGGCACCGGGGGTATACCAGGGCCTGAGCTCCGCGGTGGATGTCATGCCGACCGTGCTTGACCTGTTGGGGCTGGAGATTCCAGCCTTCGTTCAGGGCAGGTCTCTGGCGCCCGGGATGCGGGACAACTCCCTCCCGGGACGGGAGTATGTGGTCAGCAGCATACCCTTCGCCAACCCCGGCGACCCGGTCCAATCCGTGGACAGCCTGCTCCGTACCCTCTCGGACCATCCGGTCACCACTGTGACCGCGGCAGAATGGAGCTTGCTTTACAGCCCTCAGGATGGTCTATCGGAGTTGTACAATCTGAATTCCGATCCTAACCAAGTCAAGAACGTGATGGGAACACACACCGGCGAGGCCAGGGAACTTCACCGGCTGCTGGTGCAGTTCATGCGTGAAACCAAAGTCCCGGAACGCCTGCTGCAACCCCGGCTGGAACTGCGTTTCTAGATCCGCTGGCATTGAGCCCCGACAGGGTGCGGAATAACACGATTAAGCCGGTCCGGGGCGGCCCTGTATCCGGCGGCTCAGGCACCTGAGTTTGTGCCGGCAGTTCATCGGAACCCTGGGGGCTTTGGCCTCCAGCCCATTGAGAGTGACGTTACAGCAATGAGTCAGAAAGCCGATTTTTCCGAGGGCTTCTACAGAAGCCACGCCCAGCGTTACGCCGAGGTGAGCCACGGCTTCGTTCAGTCCATATATCTCAAGGCCTCGCATCCGGGACTCAAAGGCGATACGGACCTGATGGACCGGCTCCAGGAGTTGTTCCCCGCCGGGGCCCGGGGGCTGGATGCCGGCTGTGGGGCCGGTGCCCGCGACGTCTTCTTCTACTGGCAGAAGGGCTACGACATCTACGGTGTCGACTCCATAGAGGAGAACATCCGGGAGGCACGCAGGCTTCACCCGGAGATCGCACAGCGGGTGTCCGTCGCCGACCTCCGCCTGCCCCTGGTCCACCCGGACGCCTCCTTCGACTTCGTTCTGTGCAATGCGGTCATCCAGCACATCGCCCCGGACACAGTCCTGGGAGTAACCCTGCCGGGGTTCGCCAGGTTGCTCAAGGCCGGGGGCGTGCTCCAGCTCATGTTCAAGGTCGGAACGGGAATCGCAACGGTCTACGACAAGGACTACGGCGCGGACAGGACATTCCAGCTCTACAGCGAAAGTGAGGTGCTGGGGGTATTGGCAGACCACGGCTTGAGCGTGATTCCGGCGGAGGGAGAGAAACTGGGGGGAGTCATGTACTTCACGGACCCCAAGCCAATGGACCACTGCGTACTGTTCGCGCGCAAGGCCGACTGAATGGGAAGGCCCGTTGTCTCAGGACCGGATGCGCCGCCCATCGGGACGGGGATGACCGGTTTGACGGTTCCCAAAAGCCTTCAGGAAATTACCCCCTCCTGGTTGACCGGGGCGCTTCATAGCAGGGATGCCTCTGGCAGCGCTACCGTGACCGGGTACTCTGCTGAGACCATTGCCGAGGGGAAGGGGTTTCTCAACCAGGTGTTTCGCCTGAGGCTCCACTACGACGATGATCCCCCGGACCTGCCACGTACCATCATAGTCAAGCTCCCCTCGACAGACCCTGCATTGAGGATGGTCTCCGACAGGCTGGGACAGGACCGGCGCGAGGTCGGGTTTTATCAGGAAGTGGCAGCCAGCAGTCCCCTGCAAACCCCTCACAGCTACCACGCATTCGAGGCGGCCAACCTGAACCAGCGGCGCTCATTCGCCGTACGCCTGCTCTTCAGGGAGCGGATTGACTGACGGTCCGTATCCCGGAATGCCCGCCTCCGGCAGACCAGGGGCCCTTTGCTACACCCGTGGCACTGGGGGTCAAGCGGGGGATGCAGGACTCCGCTCCCCAGCCTGGATCTGCCGGTCCGGCGATACGCTCCGAAGCGGCAGCTACACTCTCCAAGAGGAAGCGACGATGAATCCCAACCTGGAATCCATGCTAAACCCGGAACAGTTGGCACGTCCGCTGCCCGGCGCCATATACCTGGCTGCTCCCTACATGGCCCAGGACCCTGAGGTTGAGCAGGCCCGCATGCAGGCGGTCAAACACGTCTCCGGCCGGCTGATCCGGCAGGGACAGGTGGTACTCTCGCCGTTGGAATACACCGAAGCCATGCAGCAGCGGGGCATAGTCCCGCCCCAGGGCTGGTACCTCTTCGACCTGGCCATGCTGCGGGGCTGCGTCAAGCTGCTGGTGCTGGCCCTGCCCGGCTGGCGGGAGAGCCAGGGGGTGATCATAGAGACCGCCGCCGCCAAGGCGCTCGACATCCCCGTGGAGGTCCTGACCGTCGGAGAGGCGGGGCTACCCTGCGACCTGGAGCGGCAACTGACCGGAGCGGCCTGATGATCGAGCGCAACCCAATGCGGCGAAGCGCAACGCCCTGCTGATTGACGGGCGCTTGGCCAAAGCTGGCTGCGTCCGCAGGAGCAACCTCGAAGAGAGACCTGCCGGGACGTCGCTCTCCGGGCTATCCGGTGGTCAGGCGAAGCTCCAGGAGACCCAGCGTGTCGCGGCCCAGCCGGTCCAGTGCGGCCACCATCAGGACGTCTCCGGCCTGTACAACGTTCAGCAGGCCGTTCAGGCCCGGCCTCTGCATCACGGTCCCAGTGATGATGTCCTGCTGAATACGAACGGCGTTGAAGCCGGCGCCGGTGAGCCGCATCCGCTGATTCTGCAGGGTGTCGGTTCCGTCGTCCCTGCCGCGGGCCACCCGGGCGTAACCATAGACCGTCATAGGTCTGCTCCCGTGGGTTGGCGGGGGTGTCGCAACCGGGCGTCTAACGACACCCCCGAAGAGCCCGTCTCTCACCGCCGCCGCAAGGCTGGCTCCAGGGTGTCGTATGTTATCAAACGGCTCCGTAATGTGAAACGGGGTCTAACGACACCCAAAGGCATCATCAAGCTGGGTAAGGACCGGGACCGGGCGACAGGAAACGGACCGGAAGTCCACCAGCGTTGCAACCTGAACAGGTAGGGTAGTGACGGCGGATGGTGAAGAAGGTGCTGGCCACCATACTGGACGGGGAACCGACCCGACTGGGTTGGGTTTTGAGCTATGGGGATAGGTGTTGAGCCAGCACACATAATTGACAAATATATGATCATAAAATAGGTATATGTTGACATTGTCAGCACCCTGGACTAGAGTGTCCTCGGAGGTTGATATGCCAGAAGGAGACCGCTTTGAAAGAAGTTTAGGCGCTGGGTGGCGCAGCGCCTTCCGGTACGCTGCTGGGGAGGTCGCCTCCGAGCAGGAGATTGAAGACAAGCTGATGGGCTCTCTAGGGGGTGTCGTCATATTCACCGTCATTCCCGCGAAAGCAGGAATCCAAAGGCCATTGGCAGCAAATGCGTATTTGCCAGCTACCGGATTCTAACGGATTCTGGTTTCCCGCTTTCTCCGGAATGACGGAAAAAGAGGCTTGGAGACCGATATTCTTAAATTGACGACACTCTCTAGCCAAGACCCTACGAGAAAACGGCGGTGTGCCGGGTCATGATGCTATAGCCAGAACTATCGTGGGGGCAGACGAGGCTTCACTGATGGAGAGTTTCAGAGCTTTAGACGGCATCGTGCGGGACCAAGGAGGCCACCGCCATACCAAAATCGCTGTAGACATCGCGAAGTCCTTCCTCGTACAGCAGGGCGTAAGTGTTCCCTCTCCAGACCAGATGGTGCGCCAGTTCAGCGTGAGCACATGCGAAGCCCTCATAGAGCATTACTTTTTTGCCAGAGTGAATCAGCGCTTGATTGCTAAAGGCCGGTTCGCAGACCAAAATGAGGCGCGCCAGTGGCAGGGCCGGGTAGAGCAAGCCATGCGGCCTCGCATTGAGAGGCTTGCCGGTCAACTCGTTCAGGACGCTAGTGCCGCGAGCTTGAGGGCGCCAGAACGTGTCACCAAGAAGGTGTCTACCAGCGAGCTCCTCGCGGAGGATCTGGGCGCAATTCGGGAGGGCAGCAGCATTCCGTCCGGACAGGTGAAATGAAGCAGAGGCATTACGAATACGACTTCATAGCTGGCAGCAATCCGGAAGAGCTTGACGGCTCCTACTGGATGAACGGAGAACGCTTAACCCGGTCGTTCTGCCAAGAGCTTCCCGCCGGACTCGCGGACCTGCTGGACATAGTAATGGCGGTCTACGCCGCTGACCGGCGGTCGCCGCGAGACTTCAGTGGAACCAGCACCGGGCAACGCCGCATCCATGTTCGAATTGGAGTGAGGGAGCCGGGATCTTGGAATGAATCCGAGGTGGCGCACAAGCTCCAAGGGTTGCTGTACTGGTTGAGCGAGGATGAGTGGTCGTTCCAGTTTCTCAAGCGGCAAACTGATCCGTCTCCCGCGGAATCAGAGCGATTTCTTTTCCGGTTGCCGCCCCAAAGCCCGACCACTGTCGCCCTGTTCAGCGGTGGTCTTGATTCCATCGCCGGACTGGCTGCGCGCGATCAGGAAAAATCCTGTGCTTCATATGTCTTGGTCTCCGGATATACCCATAACCGCCTAGCACATCAACAGAAGTTGCAGGTCAAGCATATCAGGTCGTCATCATGGGGAGAGGGGGTATTTGGAACCCCACCGGAGATATGCCATGTGGCAGTTCCCTTTGGCCTTTGCAAGCCAGAAGGCAACCGAGAGGAAAAGAGCCAACGCACCCGTGCACTGGTTTACCTCACCTTGGGTGTGGCGACGGCTCTACAGGCAGGCACCGATACTCTGTGGGTCTACGAGAACGGAGTCGGGGCGCTTAACCTCCCCTTGGACGCGACGCAACTCGGGGTCGACAACTATCGAGGCGTTCATCCCCGTTCTCTGATGATGGTTGAAGATCTCTTTGCAATGGTGTTAGAGCGGCCAGTTCAAATCAAGAATCCTTTCCTATTCCACACCAAAGCCGAAATGTGCAGGGCTTTATTATCCGCCAACCTGGTCGATTCCATACGAGACACCGTCTCTTGCGACAGCTTCCCCCTGCGTATCCGTAACCAGCCAGGCCAATGCGGCTGCTGCACTTCCTGTATCCTCCGCCGACAGGCCCTCTACGCCGGCGGATTAACTGGGTACGACCCGCCGGAGAGGTATCGTACCGATGTCCTCATGAGTCAAGAGTCGCTGAAAGAGACTCAGCGCAGAGACCTTGAAATTATGCGCGGTCAGGTAGACAAATTTGTCCAATGCCTTGCATCTGATGACCCTTGGGTCTCGTTGGTTGCTTCATTTCCTGAACTGGCGAGGACTCACTCAGAGCTTGTAGCGCACGGAGATCAGAAGGCCGGCGAAGTTAGCGCCCGTTTCATACGGCTGTACCAGACCTACGTGAGGGAGTGGGAGCCCTTAATGTCGCCCCTCGGTCTGGCAGCATAGGAGGTCCTATGCAGCACCATGTAATTGAAACGATTGACCCAAGGGTGTTGGGACGGCGCCTCCAGGAGGCTAGGAAAGCCCGAGGTTTTACGCAGCAAGACGTTGCCGACTCCTTGGCCGTAGCTCGGACGACAATTACCGCCCTAGAAAAAGGCGAACGCCGGACTCGACCCGATGAACTCATCCAGATGGCGCGGCTCTACGGCCGGCCGGTGGGAGATTTCGTTGGCCCGAGGGAGCCAATGGCCGACTTTGCCGTGCAATTCCGTACGGCTGTCGCAGGTGCCGGTTCTCCACAAGACCAGAAGGAGCTGGGACAAGCAGTCCAGGAGTTTCAACGCCTGTGCGAGGACTATCTGTACCTTGAAAACCTGAACGGAGCATCACTCAGGCGGAATTACCCACCCCAGTATCAGATAGGGAGAACCGCTCCCGAGGATGCTGCCGAAGACGTGGCTTCGTCCGAACGCAATCGCCTGGGCCTTGGCGATGGTCCCCTTCTGAGGCTCCGAGAAGTTCTCGAGAACGATGTAGGCGTTCGCGTGTTCTCCACCGAACTGCCCTCCAGGGTGGCAGGCGTCTTTTCCTACACGGAGGAATTGGGCGGCTGCATCGCTGTGAACGCCCGCCATCCTGAGGAGCGGAGGCGGTGGTCAATGGCCCATGAATATGGTCATTTTCTAACGAGTCGCTTTCAGGCAGAGATAGCCATGTTGGGCACCTACAGGCGTGTTCCCGTTTCAGAGAGGTTCGCCGACGCCTTTGCTCGTTGCATGCTCATGCCGGCTGTTGGTCTCCGGCGCAGGTTCAATGAGCTATCCCGTGCGGCCGATGGCAAAGTGACGGCAGCGGAAGTATGCCGGGTCGCCCACTACTACTTCGTCTCCGTAGAGGCGATGATGCTGCGCTTGGAAGAGCTTCGGCTTCTCCCTGGCGGCACCTGGGACCGGCTGCGTGATAGGGGTTTCAAAGTTCGGGAGGCTCAGGCGCAATTGGGCCTGCTCCCTTATTCTTCCAATGACCGGTTGCTACCTCTCAGCTATCAATTCCTGGCTGTCCGGGCTTACGAGGAAGGGAATCTCACCGAAGGAGAACTGGTCCGGCTCCTACGGGTCGACCGGGTGTCGGCGAGACAGACGGTTCAGAGGTTGACCCATCTCCTGCATCTGCTGGATGAAGGAGAGGTCGCGTCTCTCCCCGTAGATCTCGCGATCAACATTAGCGGTCAAGACTCCTGAGGTGATCGCGCCATTGTGACTCACCCTCTCGGCCCGATTCTTCTCGATGCCAGCTGCCTTCTCAATCTCTATGCAACCGGCCGGTTGCGAGAGATCGCCATGACGCCGCTCTATCAGCTGGTGGTCGCCGATTATGTGCTGGAGCAAGAAGCCATCTACGTGCGGATTCCGGGTTCGGAGGGCCTCTACGATGAGCGAGCCCCTGTAGACCTAGACCCACTCGTGAATGAAGGCCTGATCCAGGTCATGCGTCTGGAACAACTATCAGAGGAGTCCACTTTTGTGGATCTTGCTGCCCTGGTCGACGATGGAGAGGCGGTGACGGGCGCCCTTGCGCTTCATCATGGGTGTTCCATCGCAACTGACGACCGCAAAGCTCGCCGGGTGCTTGGAGAGCGCGCTCCTGGGGTCCCCCTGGTCCCCACGCTGGAGTTGCTGAAACTATGGGCTGATGCAGCCACAGTCCCCGATATTGAGTTACGGGCGGCAATGGCTGAGATGCGGTCAGGTGCGAGCTACGTTCCCGGTGATAGAGATCCCCTTTATACATGGTGGCGCGCAGTTCTGCATGGTGGCTAGCCATAATATTACAACGACGGATTGCCAAAAGGGGCAATCTTTTTGGCGGTCTTGGACGCCGGAAAGAATTCCATTAAAGCTGAAATGAGCGGGCGCTTGACCTTTCGAGAGGGGATAATCCGCTCTGCTCCCCAAGCCGTCGTTGTAATACTAGAGAGTGCGATGTGAACTCCTGTACTCGCCTCGACGGGATTCCATGTGCAGCGCAGGTTCTGCCAGTAGTTTTTGTAGTTGCTGTCTTCGGGAGCTGGGCAGCCTAGGTTCTGTTGACATTTCGCTGTTGCGGGTCATTCCGGGGAAATAGCGACGAAGAATCCTGGACTTATCACTCTGATTCAAGGCCATTAGTGCTTTCCTGCACTTGGAATGACATGAAATGGGCCTGCACATCGGTTACAAATGCAAATGTCAACACAACCTAGTCAGTTTTGGCCAGATGCCAAGCGCCTTCTCGAAAAGGAGCATACTACGCTGTCTAATCGCATCCTCGTCCCATGTTTCCGCCTCATATAGCGAACTCGGATTGATGGGAAGCAACGACGTCGATAGAATCTTTGGTTTTTTTTCCTGCCACGGCGCGTTCGACACCCATGAGTTCGCGCCCGGCGGCAGGATCGTCAAGTTCCCGATGGTATGAAGCGCCTGATTTCGTTCCCGTGTCTGTGCCGCACGTAGATCGTCCCTATCGGCTGAAATCAGCTCTTCGTAAGTCAGCCCTCGGGACCCGTCTGGTAGAGGCCAGTGTTCTAACCATGACTGCGGGAGAAGGTGTTCCACCGTGAGCTGACCCTCAACCGTCACGTGACCTGTCCTATTGTCCTGAAAGGCATCGCTGAGACGCTTCAGGACGTGGACGAGTCTCGGGTTGTTCATGACATGGTAGATGTGCTGGGTCATCCATGCTTCCTGGAACGCCTCATCGCTGGGCCAACCAGTACCACCGCTTACTGACGCAAGTTCCTGGGCGAGCGCCCGAGCCGTAAACCCTGATTGCTGGAGCGCCCTCGTGACTTGGAGGAAGAGCCGGTTGTAGTTCTGTGTAGTCAGGCCTAATACGGCGCGCCTGATGAGGTACGACTCTATTACACGACCCACGCCCACTGCCTCTTCCCTCGATGGATTAGCATCCAGCATTGCGAGCAGCAGCGGGTATGCTGTGCGGACATCAAACGCATCAAGGAACTAGAAGGTCGTAAAGAGAGGATCGTTTCGGTGCGGGTCGATGATCCGGCGGAAGTCTTCTCTCTGCCGGGCGAGGGTGGCGAGTTCTTCCCGTAGAGTGGCAAAGGGGCTCTGTGTATTGATCCAATGCCGATACTCGACGAAGAGGTGGCCTATCGGAATGTCCCGTCCCTGGCGGCTTGCGAGGAAGTGCTGTAGGAAGAGATCGCTGCGTGGGCGGCTCAGCCTGCCCTGACGAATCGGAACGCGCCAGAAATCATCATCGAAAGGCCTCCAATACTCTTCATACAACTGCTCCTGCGGCTCGGAAGACCGCGCCGCCCGGAGGAATATGAAGTTGCGCAGGAGGTCAGCCGGGAGCAAAGGCTCGCCGCGCGCGTTGAGCGTCTCGAAGATAATCTGTGCATCATCGTCGCCTCCGAGGTCGATTACGACCACTTGGAGTGCGTTCTTCAACGCTTGGAAGCATTCATCGAGTCGCTCCGAGAGAGAGCACTCAGCCGCCAGGGGAGGCTCCTCGGCGTTGCCGAGGAAGAATTCCGTCAGTCTCTCATGGAAAAACAGATATGCCTCCACCATCTGAGGACGTGGATCAATTTTGCGAGCAAATTTTTCCCTGACCGGCGGGTGGAGATTCTCGACCTGGGTGCGTGAGCCCGCCTCGATTACGTCTCTAAACTGCTCTCGATCCTCCTGAGTCGGCTGCACTTTAAACCGGTCGACATCCGGATTCGCCATCCTGCCGCTATTGAAGGTGAATCTCTCGCATTCTTCAGCGATATCCACGCAGTCCTGTTCCCTGCAGAAGTCTCGAAGCGCCGCAAGAAAAATCTGGAGTGTGGTCAGGCGCTGCTGGCCATCGATTACCTGACGTCGAGGGACGTGTGTCGTTGGTGTTTGCTTCTGGTCCAGGACCATCGCACCAAGGAAGTGGAGAGGGGCGTCTCGGCGGCCCTCTAGGTATTCCGTGAACTTGCGAGAAATGTCTTCCCACAACGGCTCCCAATGCCTTTCACGTTCCTATATATAGCGGCGCTGGAACAGGGGCACCTCGATCTGCATCTTTGTTTCGAAAAGATCGAGCACTGCTGCTGCGTTGGCGTCCACGAAACACCTCTCTCTATACAAAGTCAATCGGCCGCCACGATAGGTGATGCATCACCTTGCGTCTGTGGTCACCGGATTCGGCTAGCGAAGTTACTCTGGTAAAACGACCTGGTAGCACACGACGCCCAGGTCGTCCTCAGTGATGGGATCTGGCGCCCGCGTAGCCGGAACGGGGCGCAGCCCAAACTGAGCGACGATATCGACGATACGCCGGACGCAGTCTCCAACACTCATTCCTCCGGCCTCATAACATCGGCGCAGAGCCGACAGTTCACGCCTGACCACGTTGTTCCTTCCCACGGAGAGGGCTTGGTCCGCCCTGTCAAATTGCTCGCCGTCCGGGGCGTCAGGGGCGCGCAGTATCCCCAGGTGATCAACGACAATTAGTCTTGGCGGCCTCTGTCATCTGGGGTTAGTAATTGTCGATTGGCCCTAGGGATCGGGCAAACCCTCAGATCTGAAAAGGACATCGATGTAGTCGGGGATTTCGGCGAGGTGGCGGCAGCTACCGCGGAATTGGAGCAACTCGACCCTCAGGTGGTCCTGATGAGTGTGGACCTGCGCGAAATGTCCGGGTTTCAAGCGTGTGCAAGGGTAGTGGCCCAACTCCCAACCGCCAGGGTGATCATGATGTCTTGGACGCTGAGCGACGATGAAGCAGCGGACGCGGTTCGCGCCGGAGCCGCTGACTATATATCCAAGGACATTGCTCCGTGTGACCTGGTCCAAGCCGTCCGGGGAGACGGTCAGGGATAGGAGTTGCTCGCGCCTCCCATGTCGGTTGGGTTCGCCGAGTTCCTTCGCGAGTCGAGGGAACAGGAGAAAACGGGACCTACCCCCAGGTCTCGACAGTTGGATTGGCAGGGCAGGAGGAGTGGGCGTCTTGGCGATAATCAGGACATCCTGCGTGATTATGCGGAGTTCCAGCGCTGGAGAGTGACCGCGGGCCTGGAATTTCTTTCCTGCTGCGGCTGCGTCACGCTCACTTGGGAGGCCCGCCCCACGAGAAGATAATGGAGGCGATAGGGCTGTTCGGGGAAGAGGTCATTCCGGCCTGCGGCTAAGGGAATGCCTGGGCTAGAGCCCATGGGCTTGGGAACCAGGGTCATCGGATTGAGATGACTAGGCTGCCGGTCACACAGGCGTAAGCAGGAATCCAGAATCCCATGAGTATGCTGATTGTCCCCTGGTAAGTTCTCTGGATTCCCGCAAAAGCCGGAATGACGGGTAATATAGTGGCTGGCAGGTCTGGAGATATAGAAGATGGAATTCTCAGTGGCTCCGATCCGATTTTCCTTCGTGGCAGAGGAGTACCACTCCCATATTCATACGGAGGCCCTATGACCATACGGACCACCGAGGCAGTAGACCGTTTCGTAAAGGTTGGCGACCTCAACTTGCATTACCTTGAGTGGGGCGTTTCCGGGGCGCCTCCGGTCGTCATGATCCATGGCCTGACAGGGAACGCCCACGCCTTCGACAGCCTTGCACCCCACTTTGTGCCCCGTTACCACGTAATATCCGTTGATGTCCGCGGCCGTGTCGACAGCGAATGGGCCGCCGACGGCGATTACTCCAACGATGCCTACGTGGCTGACCTGGAAGGGCTGCGACAGGCCCTCGGTTTCGAGCACTTCTCGCTGGTGGGAACCTCCATGGGGAGTCGCATTTCCTTGACCTACGCTGGCACCTACCCCGAGAAGGTGGAGCGCACCATCCTGAACGACATCGGCCCCGAAATTGACCCTAGAGGCGGCAACCGAATCGCCACCAGCACCCGGGATGCGGTCTCCACCTTCGAGACCATGGATGAGGTGATAGCCTGGCACCGAGAGCAACGGGTCGGCTTCAGCGCCCTGAGCGACGCCCAGCAGCAGGTCTCCGCCGGATATGCGGTCAAAGCCCGGCCCGACGGCGGCTCCACCTGGAAGATGGACCCGGCAGTTCGCAGCGATCCGCGCCGTCCCGACCCGGAAGCGTCCTGGAACCTGGCGCGGCGGATCTCCGGCCCGGTGCTGCTGGTGCGGGGCGGCGACAGCGACCTGCTCTCAACGGAGATAGCCCAGCGCATGATGGCAGAGATGCAGGACTGTCGCATGGTGGAAGTCCCTGGGGTGGGCCATGCGCCGACCCTAATGGAACCGGAGGCTTTTGGCCCGGTGATGGAATTCTTCTCCCTGACCAGAGCGGGCGGGACTTAAACCGGTGTGCACAGGCAAGAGTGTCAAGGGGGCCAAGAAATTCGGCCACTGGGGCGGCCGAATCGTGTACCACTGAGTGATGACTGTCTGTAGTAAATCGGTCAGGGAGGCGAGGTTACAGGAGTAAGAAGACACGGCGTTGACGGTGCGTTATGCTTCTTCCGGACTTCACTGGAGCTTGCGAGGCGGCGCTCTCCCGGCTGCGCTTGAGGCGGTAGCTCTCTCCGTTCATCTCCAGGATGTGGACGTGGTGAGTAAACCGGTCCAGTAGGGCTCCGGTCAGGCGTTCCGAGCCAAACACCTCGGTCCATTCACCGAATGGCCGCATGGTAGTCGCAAGAATCGAGCACCGCTCATGGCTCTGGCAGAAGAAATCGAAGAGCAGTTCCGCACCAGTGCCGAACAACTGGGCAAAGCATTGTCCCTGATTTGTCTACGTTGGAAGGAGCATTCGGTAAGCATAAGCTCTTCCTATACCCACAGAGGGAGCATTTTCCCTGCCTCCTGGAGCCGGCGGCGGCGTTGTTGCGCGTCAGGAAGGAGGCTGGAGATCAGTGCCCAGTATTCCGCGGAATGACTGCTGACTTTCAGGTGGAATAGCTCGTGGACGACCACATATTCAGCGAGTTCCGGCTGGACCATCATGACACGCCAGTTGAAGCGCAGGGTGCCATCGGGGGCGCAACTGCCCCAGCGCTGTCGCTGGTCGCGGATCAGCACTCCCGGCGTCTCCGGCCAGCCCATGCGTTTCCGCCAGAGCTCGACCGTCCGGGGTAAACGCTGCGCGGCCCGCTGTCGGTACCATTGAACAACCGCCTTCCGGATCCCGTCGTAACGCTTGGATTCGTTCAACCCAATGGGCACGGCAATTCGAAAGCTCCAGTGGTCGAACCGGACCTCCGGCCTGCTCACATCTGCGGGCTCGACAATCAGACGGACGTTGCGCCCCAGGTAGGGCAGCGTTTCTCCGCTGACGAAGCGTTTCCGTGATGCTTGAAGGACTGGGGCCGGTGCCTGCCGGAGGATCCAGGGAGCTCTCCGGCGGACGATGGCCTCCAGTTTTGAGTCTGGGGTGTCCGAGGGTGCGGCTACGAGGACACGCCCGCCGTCCATCGTTATCTGCACGGTCTTCTTGCGGCGTTCGCTTCGCTGGACATCGTATTCGATGGTAGCGTCGCCGAACTGGACCCGGCCAAGCTCAGCTACCATACACCCTGCTCTTGGCCACTTGGACAATCCGGTTGGCGAGTTCGTCCAGCTGGCCCTCGTCATATCGCTCTGTGGCGCGGAGGCTGCCTTTCACGTCCCGGCGCATCTGCCGCTGGACATCCTCGTTGGACTGCCACTCGATGACAGCGTGTCCGGCGAGCACTCCCTCTACCCTCAGCGCGACATCCCGCATACCGGCATCCACGTCGATGACATAGGAGCCGGTATCCTGCCGGGCGTGCCTTTCCTCTTCGCCCTCTCCGGACGTCCCGCGCAGGATTTCGTAAATCGCCAGGGACACTGGCGAAAGGCCATGCCGGGCGGCGACGTTGGCCTCTCCGTGGACTTCCTTCTGCACTTCCGCCATCTGCCGGTAGGCTTCGGCGGTGTCGATAAGATTAGAGCGCATCTGCTCGATGATGCGGGCCAGGCGCTGGGAGAGGCGTTCGTAGAAGACCGGGTTCTGATCCAGCCGCTCGTGGATCTGGGCGCGGATGGCGTGCTCCATGACCGAGGCCCGCGCTTCGGCGTGGGGCAGGTGGGCTACCTTCTCCTCGAAGTCCTGGTCGAGAATGGAGACGGGTTGCATCATCTGGCGGACCTCGGCGCTGATGCGCTGGTCGATGAGCTGCTTCACCTTGGCGCCGATGTCCGTCCAGTTTACGTCGGCGTCCTCACGCAGGAAGTGCGCCCGAGTGTAGGAGCGGATCAATGTGAGCCGGGCCAGCCGGTCGACGTAAGGCAAAGCGCGCTGGTCGGGCAGCAGCCGGTCCATCAGGCGGGAGAACTGGCGGTAGTCGGCGTTGAACCGCTCGAACAGGTCGGCCTTGTAGTTGCCCTCGGTGTTGGCGTCCGGGGCGAAGACCATGACGCAGTCCCAAGTTTCGTTCAGGTCTTTACCCCTGAAGTGGGATTCGGCCCGGACGGTCGCGGCCTCTATGACCGTCGCCGGGTCCTCCTCCATCACCTGCATCGTGTCCTGCACGTCGGGCCAGTCGAAGCTGGACAGCGCCCGTTCCAGGTCGTGGGAGATTCCGCAGTAGTCCACTACCAAGCCATGCCCTTTCTCTGTTTCAGCGCCGTTCTTCTGGTGGGAGAAGCGGCGGTTCACTCGGGCGATGGCCTGCAGCAACCCGTGCTCCCGCAGGGGCCGATCCAGGTAGAGCACCTGCTCCACGGGCGCGTCGAACCCGGTGAGCAGCATGTCCACCACGACCAGAACCTCCGGCTCACCTTCCGGGTCGACGAAGGCGTTGGTGATCCGCTCGTGGTCCAGTTCCCTCGCGACCTGGAACTCCGGGCCGTCGTTGTGGCCAGTGGTGATGATGGGGTAGGCGCTGAGGCCGAAGCTCTTCAGCTGCTCTGTGTAGCGCAGGGCCGCCGCCCGGCTGGGGGCGACGACCTGGGCCTTGAACCCGTTGGGGCGGACCTTGTCCTTGAAGTGCTGGGCGATGTCCAGGGCGATCATCTGGATACGACGCTCCGCCTCGGCCACCGTCTCCCTGTTGGCGTACCTGCGGCGTATCTCCTCCCGGACGCCGTCGGACTGTTCCCCGAACATGGCGTCGAAGAGGTTGTCCAGCGTCGTAGGCCCCTCGATGGCCAACTCGGGCAGGCGGGCCTCGTACCAGATGGGCACCGTGGCCCCGTCCTCCACCGACTGCGGGATGGTGTAGGAGTCGATGAGCGGGCCGAAGCGCTTCATGGTGTTGCGGCCAAACCCCTTGTCGATGGGAGTGCCGGTGAAGCCGATCATCACCGCGTTGGGCAGTGCCCAGGACATCAGGCTGCCCAGCACGCCGTACTGGGTGCGGTGGGCTTCGTCGACCATGATGAAGACGTTGCCGGAGCCGTTGAGCACGTCCATCTTGCCGTTGGGCATGGTCAGCGCCTCCTCGAACTTCTGGATGGTGGTCATCACCGTGCGGCCACCGCCCTGCTTGAGGACCGTCTGCAGGTCGAGGGGCTCGGCGCGGCCGGGGCGTTCCCGCCGTCTCCGGGCGCGGCGTTCCTCCGGCGCTGGCCTGGAGCGATCCATGCGTTCCGGCGCCGGGAAGCCGCAGCTCCTGAAGGTGTTGGATATCTGCTTGTCCAGCTGCGTGCGGTCGGTGACCACCACGATGTCGGCATTGGCCAGGCGTGGCTCGCGGCGGATCTTGGTCGCCAGCCACAGCATGGTCAGCGACTTACCCGACCCTTGGGTGTGCCAGACCACGCCGCCCTGCTCCTCGGGCCTGTTCTCCGATAGGATGCGCCGCATCGCCGACGACACCGCCCGGTACTGTTGGTAGCGGGGCAACTTCTTGACCAGCCTCCCCTGGTCCTGCTCGTAGACCACGAAGTCGCGCAGGATGTCCAGCAGCGTCGCCGGGGACAGCAGCCCCACGATGAGTTGAGCCTGGCCCTGGGGTTCCACGCCCAAGCGCTCCCGCACCTCGTCCCCAGAGTACGGGCCGACCGACTTCCACTGGAAGTAGGCGTTCTCAGGCGCGCCGGTGGCGGCGTAGGCCGCGCTGGCCCCGCAGTGGGCGACGCAGAGCAGGTTGTAGTGGAACAGCTCGGGGGCGCCGGTGCCGTGCCACTCCGGCCCGGCCTCCTGGTAGCGGCGAAGCTGGCGCACCGCTTGGGACTTCCACACGTCCAGCAGCGACGGCGATTTGGCCTCCATCACCACCAGCGGGATGCCGTTGACGAACAGCACCAGGTCGGGCTTGATCACCCGCTGGTCGTCCTCGCCCTCGCTCTTCTCACTGCCTCGCCGCACCCGGAACTGGGTGGTGACCACAAACTCGTTGAGGCCGCCCTCTGGGTGGTCGAAGTCGAAGAAGCGGACGTTGCGGGAGTCCTGCCCGTGGGTGGCGTTGACGGTCAGGGGCAGGCCGAAGGTCAGGTACTCGTGGATCTTCTGGTTGCGGGCGATGCCGACCTCGTTGACGTGCTCCAGCTCGAAGATGACCCGCTCCGCCTGCTCCTCGGTCAGCCACTCGTTGAGCCGCAGCAACGCCTGGGTCAACCGGCCCTTAAGCAGCACCTCCCGCTCGTCGCCCCGCTCCGCGACCAGCGACTCCCGTGGCACGTAGGCCCAGCCCAGCTTCTCCAGCAGTCGGCGGGCCGGGTCTTCGGCGTGATTGAATTCGTTAAGTTTGTAGGAGGAGGTCACGGACTACCCCTACCTTCATCCGATAGGGTGCCATCCCTAGAGTAAACCTGGCGTGTATCGGAATCGACGAAGACCACTCCGGGGTCATCGAATTGGGTCAAATGGTCTGGGAAATCACGCGGATCACCCCAAGTAAGAACGGCGGAAACGTCTGACCGTCGGACATCTACTGCGAGTCCATGTTCATCAACAAGTGACTGTACATTTTGGACGAAGTTATCGCGGGCTAGCGGTCCAACGACGACCTCTTTAATGAGCTTCTTCAGGTCGACTGCATAGGGCATCCCTACTTCACAGATGTCTTCCTTTAATCGAAAGTGACCATTCTCTCCTTCAGGCTTGACGTCGATAACCGCTCGAACTTCTTGCTCTTCCGCGAAGCTGAGTCTCTTTGTCACAAAAGGAAGATACATAACGTTAGCGTCGATCTGTTCGGTCTTATAGTCTTTGTATTGAACCTCCCCTATCCAGATATCATCGCTACAGAGGAAGCAATCCCTCAGTGCCTCAACATCTGTTCTAATGGCAATCCCTTCGTTTTCACTACAATACCGTCTCCACATCACTTCCGATTCCGCATCGCTCATATGCCAGCAACTGATTAAAGTAAAGCGGACAAGGTCCTGTCTCAGGAGTGGGATCAACGGCGGAGAAACTTTGGTTTTGTCCCCGATCCGGTAAACGATTGGCGGCTCAGGTCCGTTAGCCATTGGAATGGACCCTTCAAATGGATCGCCGAGTTTGTCTGCCCTGGCAAAAAACAAACCCTCGGCCAAGAGTGATTCGAATTTGCAGATATCCATGTACCTCCACAAGACAGCATCAAGTGAAGGGAGAATGAAAGACCCATCTGGTACATATCCCATGTATCTCCTCCCTCTTCTTAAGTCCGCACCCGACCCGTCAGCAGTGCGTCGGCGGTCGATTCCTTCAGAGATCGTAGACCCGCCGCTTCATCCCGCGCAACCTCGATCACCGAGTCCACTCCGACTAGTACGCCTGAGATGGTCCGCTGGTCAGCGAGGGGTGGCAGAGGAATAGGGAGTTCACTGACGTCCTGCTGGTTGATACTTGCTTGCTGTACCGCCTTCTTGGCCCTCGACTTGAAATACCGTCGGGTGTTATCCGATAACAACACCATAGCTCCAAATCTGGGATCCAGATTTCTGTCAAACCTGATCCTCATCATATTGGAC
This sequence comes from Dehalococcoidia bacterium, assembly GCA_965226875.1. Lineage (GTDB taxonomy): Bacteria > Chloroflexota > Dehalococcoidia > Lucifugimonadales > UBA3495 > VXOI01. Next base: position 2,258,364 of record OZ245439.1, read on the forward strand.
TCGAACAGTGTAGGTTCATTGACCTTAGGGATCAGGACGGACTTCCCTATGTGGCTAAGGCTGTTAACTCTGTTGACAACAATGTCTCCTTCCCTGACCTCGTAGCGGCATATTTCGCCCTCTGTGACTCGAATACGTTGGAAGTTGCCGAAACTATTGAATTCACCAAACCCGAAGTCGTCAATTCGTATCAAACACACTCCGCTGCCGTACTCCGTATCTGGCTTGTATATTCCGTTAGTAGGGCCTTCTTCCAGCCTATCCCCCAAACGCACCACGTCCCAGTCCGCCGGTATGGTCCCCAGCCCCGGCACCTCCTTCCATTTCGTGTGCCTGCCGGGGACTCCGCGGGTGAGCAGTTCGTGGAGCAGGGAGTCGCGCAGTTGTTCGGTGGCGGCGATTACCGCTTCGGTGCGCTCGATGGCCTCGTCGATTGAGTCCAGCACGGCGGCGATGGCCCGCTGCTCGGGTATGGGTGGACACACAAGCTCGAACGCTCTAAGAGCCTGTTTACAATCTCTTCAGGATTAGCACCGCGAAGGCGAGAACCACCATTTGCTGGCTGGTATTGAGCTTTCTCTCGCAGTTCTTCCAGAGGCGGCGGCACTTCTCCAGCCAGCCGAAAGACCGCTCCACCACCCATCGTTTCGGCAGCACCACGAAAGTGTGCAGTTCGTTGCGTTTCACCACTTCCACCGAGGCTCCCAGCAGGCTCTGCACCGCCGTGGCAAAGGGTTTCCCGGTGTATCCCCCATCCACCAGCACATTCTGCACCTGCCTCAGGTTGGCCCGGCGCCGGTCAAACATAGCCAAAGCCCCAGCACGGTCGGTAACGTTGGCGGTGGTCACGTGAATCGCATGGGGCAACCCCTGAGTGTCCACGGCGATGTGGCGCTTGATTCCAGACACCTTCTTGCCCGAGTCATAGCCCTTGTTCTCGGCGCTGTCGGTGTTCTTGACGCTCTGGGAGTCCACGATACAGAAGCTGGTCCGTTTTTTCCGACCATTGCTTCGCCGGGCTGTGCCAACCGATTTTTTTTAAGACCTGCTCCAGAATGGAATACTTCGCCGGGTCGGGTCGCTCGCTCCATTGCCGGAAATACTTGTAGCAGGTGCGCCAATCTGGGAAGTCCGCAGGCAGCATCCGCCACTGGCACCCGCTTTTCAGGAGATAGAGCACCCCGCAGAAAACGTCGTACAGGTCCACGGTGCGGGGCTTGGTCCGGCGGCGGGCCGACTCCAAATAGGGAAGAATCCGGGCAAACTGTTCCCGGCTGATGTCGCTGGAATAGGAATGAGACATGATTACCCCCTCTGGTAACAGCCTCAACTTAACATATTGCAAAGATCGTAGACAGGCTCTTAGAGCCTGTTTACAATCTCTTCAGGATTAGCACCGCGAAGGCGAGAACCACCATTTGCAGACTGGTATTGAGCTTTCTCTCGCAGTTCTTCCAGAGGCGGCGGCACTTCTCCAGCCAGCCGAAAGACCGCTCCACCACCCATCGTTTCGGCAGCACCACGAAAGTGTGCAGTTCGTTGCGTTTCACCACTTCCACCGAGGCTCCCAGCAGGCTCTGCACCGCCGTGGCAAAGGGTTTCCCGGTGTATCCCCCATCCACCAGCACATTCTGCACCTGGCTCAGGTTGGCCCGGCGCCGGTCAAACATAGCCAAAGCCCCAGCACGGTCGGTAACGTTGGCGGTGGTCACGTGAATCGCATGGGGCAACCCCTGAGTGTCCACGGCGATGTGGCGCTTGATTCCAGACACCTTCTTGCCCGAGTCATAGCCCTTGTTCTCGGCGCTGTCGGTGTTCTTGACGCTCTGGGAGTCCACGATACAGAAGCTGGTCCGTTCTTTCCGACCATTGCTTCGCCGGGCCGCGTCAACCGATTTTTTTTAAGACCTGCTCCAGAATGGAATACTTCGCCGGGTCGGGTCGCTCGCTCCATTGCCGGAAATACTTGTAGCAGGTGCGCCAATCCGGGAAGTCCGCGGGCAGCATCCGCCACTGGCACCCGCTTTTCAGGAGATAGAGCACCCCGCAGAAAACGTCGTACAGGTCCACGGTGCGGGGCTTAGTCCGGCGGCGGGCCGACTCCAAACAGGGAAGAATCCGGGCAAATTGTTCCCGGCTGATGTCGCTGGAATAGGAATGAGACATGATTACCCCCTCTGGTAACAGCCTCAACTTAACATATTGCAAAGATCGTAGACAGGCTCTTAGATGATCCCACGACGTCCGGGGCATTTTTGTGCCAGCGATTCCCTTCATCGCATGGACATAGAGCCGGTCACTTTGAAGAATATGACCCAAGAAAGCGCCATCTGCCAACGGTTTTGGAAACAACGCCAAAATATCAGTGGAACAGATCCCATCGAAATCAACTCTCACCACTTTACGGAGATTTGGCCGTAACTTTCCATACAGAGTGTCTCCGGTATGGAAAACGGTCTTGTCACTAATTGCTTCCTGGAACTGGCGCTTACTATTTATCAACCCCCAATTATTGATGTTTTCAAGGCCTAAATACGGATGACGGTCGTTGCCGCTGGGCTTTTGCTTCTCCCTCCGAAGAGACGCTAGGTCCCCGAGCCGGACCAACTGCCAGTCCTTGGGCACGGCGCCCGCGCTCAACCCCTGGCTGCGGAGCTGTTTCGACGTCATTCGTTAGCGTCCAGCCGGTTTAAGGGGCCGGGCCAGTCCAGGATGCGCCGGTCGGCGGTCATAAGCTGGTGGCCGCCCAGGGCGGTGGCGACGATGAGGCGGTCAGCGGGGTCGGCGTGGAAATCTTCTAGTCCCACGGCTCGTATCCCGATTTCCCCGTCCACCGGGATTTCCAACACTCCCTGTTCCAGCTGCTCCCGTCGCCACAGCCCGGCGTCTTCGGGGAACGCTATCCGTCCCCTGTTCCGAAGCATTGCCACTTCCCAAAACGAGATGGCTGAAACACAGAGTTGACCCGATTGCCACGCCTCGTCGATGAGATGCCGGGCCTGGCGCCCCAACCGCCGGTCCCCCAATCGAAGCCACAGAATCGTCTGGGTATCCAGGAGCATCACGGGTTAAGCACCCGGTCCGGGTCTACGTCCGCCTCCCACTCAACATCGATGGGTTCGATGATGTCTCCCAGTATCTGTATCCGGCCCTTGTCGATGCCAAAAAGGCTCTTGGGCCGCTCCCGGTAGGGCGCCAACTTCGCCACGGGCTTGCCGTTCTTGGTAATGACTATTTCATCCCCGCTTTCCGCCACCTCGTCCATCAGCTTCAGGCATCTGGCCTTGAATTCCGATGCCTTCATGGTCCGGGTGCCGGGGGGCGGCTCTCCGTTGGTGGTCATAGCCCAATCTCCTGGCAGAATTTCATCCTCATCGTATCATGTGCATGACTATAGTCATGACCAGTCATCCAGCTAACGGCGGTAACCCATCTCCGCCAGCACCGCGTCCATCTTGGCCACCGCTTCGTCCCGTTTCAGCTCTGCTTCCCGCAACTGGGCCAGGGCTTCCTCCACGCTCATCACCTCTTCCATGACCGTGGTATCCACGTAGCGGCTGATGTTGAGGTTGAAGTCGTTGGCTTCGATCTCCTCCAAGTCGGCGACATGGGCGAAACGTTCCACGTCCTCGAAGGTGCGGTAGGCGTCCACAATCTTGGCGATGTGCTCCGGGTCGATGAAGTTCTGGGCCTTGCCGGGCCGGAAATACCCCTCCTGGGCCGCGTCCACGAACAGCACTTTGCCCCGGCGTTCCGCGGGCTTGGCCTTATTCAGGATGCAGATGGACACCGGGATACTGGCCCCGAAGAACAGGTTGGGGGCCAATCCGATGATGGCCTCGAAAAGGTCCGCCTCGACGATGCCCCGGCGAATCTTGCCCTCGGTGCCGCCCCGGAACAGGATGCCGTGAGGCATGACCACGCCTACCATGCCCTCGGCGTTGGTCACGCCCAGCATGTGCAGCAGGAAGGCCAGGTCGCCCCTGGTCTTGGGCGGGATGGCCTCGAAGCAGTCGAAGCGGTGATGCTGGTCTCCGGGGGCGTTGTCGTGGCCCCAGTTCTTCAGGCTGAAGGGCGGGTTGGCGATAACCCTGTCATAGGACAGCAGACGTCCCTCCGAGTCCACCAGCCCCGGCTCGGCGATGACGTCACCGGCCTCCAGCCGCGCTGACCGCAGGCCGTGGAGCAGCAGATTCAGCTTGCCGATGGCCAGCGTGCCCAGGTTGCGCTCCTGCCCGTGGAGCACCAGGTTGCGGATGTCGCCGCCCTGCTCCTGAACGTACTGGGCGGCATAGATCAGCATCCCGCAGGATCCGGCCGTGGGGTCGCAAATGCGCATCCGCTCCTGCGGCTCCAGCAGTTCTACGATGAGCCGGACGACCTCACGGGGGGTGTAGAACTCGCCGCCCTTCTTGCCCGCGTAGTCGGCGAACTGGTAGATCAGGTATTCATAGGCATCGCCCAGCACGTTGCCGGCGTCCACCTGTCCGTCGCGCAGGTTCGTATCGCTGAGGTCCAGCCCGGCGAAGTGGTTGAGGAGCTGGCGGATGATGCCCTCGCGGTTGGCTGGGCTGCCCAGCTTTTGCTCATCATTCCAGTTGACGCCGGTCAGCACACCGTCAAGGCGGCCCCGGTTGGCATCTTCGACGGCGAAGCTGGCCACGTTCAGCGCCTCGCCCAGGCCCATGGCCTTGCTGGTGATGACTGACCAGCGGGCGTCCTCCGGCACGAAGAACTCATGCTCGTCGCGGTCGGCCAGGGCCGTCTGTAGGGGCACTCCCCGGGTGGTCACAGCGCTCTCCACCTCCTCGTCGAAGCGGTCTGAGAGCCGCTTCAGGAAGAGGATGGAAAAGATGTAGTTCTTGTAGTCGGCCGAGTCGATCTGCCCCCGCAGAATGTCGGCGGCCTGCCACAGCTTGCTCTGGAGTTCCTGGCTGGTCAGCGGCATGGTTCCCCTCGGAAGGCTGCACTTAAAAGGCCCCGGAGAGGATTTCTCTGATCACCGAGTCCCGCACCGTCTCCCGGCGCAACGTGGCAGCCCTGACAGCGGCAGTGTAGGCCTCCTCTGACGCCTCGACAAGACTCGCCAGCCGACCGACTTGGTGGGGAGATGGCAGCGGAACTGGCACCTCACTGATGGCACGGGATGACAGGGAGGTGATGGTGGCGTTGACCGTCAGCCGCTTGACCAGCTCCCGGCGGCCGAAGGTTGAGGTCAAGTAATACCAGAGGTAGTGGCCCATTCCCGTTTCCGGTGAATGGGCCCGCACCACCAGGGTGGTTACCCCAGCTACGGTATCGTCTACCTCCTGCGGCACCATAGCCAGCCCCACCGAACCGGCTCTTGCCGTGACCAGGATGTCGTAGGGCTGCAGCAGATGCCTCACCGTACGCCTGCTCCGGACCAGTTCCACTTGGCGTAGATCATCGAGGCCCAGCCAGCCGTCGTCCTGGATGTCGCCGCTCTCCACGAGGCGCACGCACCAGTCCCCCCACCGTACTCCGGCCCCTCGTCCGGCTAACGCGAGTCCCTGAAAAGATGAAGCTATTTCCGATAACAGTGTCATGGTATTATTATCACAACATTAATTTAATAACTCAACACTGCCAATTGTGTCTTTTAGGAATGGTCGAGCACTTCCTGTAGGCTCGTCGATGGAATCGGACACTCGACGGCCGCTTGCGCCTGATGTGAAGGTCCGTCCGCGATGATGAGAAAATACACTGGAATTTCAGGATGAAGGGATCAATTCGGCAACGAAATCCTGGTTCGTGGGAATTGCAGGTGTTCTTGGGCAGGGGCTCTAATGGGAAGCGGCTTCGAAAGACCGAGACAGTCCACGGCAAGAAATCGGAAGCGCAGCGAAGGCTCAGAGAAATCCTCGGAGACCTGGATCACGGCATCGCTCATCCGCAGAAAAGCTACAAGCTGCGGGAATGGCTGGAGCTGTGGATGTCCGAGGTGATCATTCCCAACCGGCGACAGAAGATCGTGGACCGCTACGAGGGCATCATACGCCTCCATATCATCCCGCACCTGGGCAACGTAGAGTTTTCAAACTCACCCCGGTCCAGGTCCAGAAATTGGAATCACTTTTACGACAGGAAAAAGGGATGGCTCCGAAGGGCGTGCAGATGGTGATCAACGACAATTAGTCTTGCCGGTGGCGACGACTATTTTTGCCGGTCACATGTGGTAATCATTCGGTACAGGAGGTGCCGGATTGGTTACGGATCAGCAAGTCGCATTACTGAGGCAAAGACAGATGGAAGGAAAGAAACAACAGACGGCGGCGGCCATGGCGGGGATGAGCGAGCGGTCGGCGCGGAAGTGGCAGTGTGGCCCGTTGCCCTCGGAGACCAAGCAGGAGCGCCGGTGGCGCACCCGGCCCGATCCCTTTGACGGCGTCTGGGAGGAAGAAATCCTGCCCCTGCTCAGGGGAGAGGCCGCCGGCAGGCTCAGGGCGACGACAATTATCGAGTGACTGGAGGAGAAATTTCCCGGCCGGTTCAGCGCCTCCCAGCTCCGCACCCTGCAACGCCGATTACAGGACTGGCGGGCGCTCAACGGTCCGGATCAGGAGGTCTACTTCCCCCAGGAGCATCCACCTGGCCGGGAGGCGCAGCTCGACTTCACCCACTGCAACTCCCTGGGAGTAACCATCGGCGGCCGGCGCTACCGCCACCTGCTGTTCCAGCTGGTGTTGAGCCATTCAGGCTGGCGCTACGCCGAGGTGGTTGCCGGCGAGACCTTTGTGGCCCTGAAGCAGGGACTCCAGAACGCGCTCTGGGAACTGGGCGGCGCGCCCCAGATCATACGCTCCGACAACAGCTCGGCCCTCACCCATGAGATAAAGCGCAGCCGCGGCCGGGCCCTGAACGACAACTACGCCGAGCTCCTGGAGCACTACGGGATCGAGGCCACGCTGATCAATTCCGGGGAATCCCACGAGAATGGCGTGGCCGAGCAGGCTCATTACCGGTTGAAGGACGCTTTGGACCAGGCCCTCATGCTGCGGGGCAGCCGCGACTTCGATTCCGCCGAGTCCTACACCGGCTTCGTCAGGAAGGTGGTTGAGCGGCGCAACCGCTTGGTGCAAGGGAAGCTGGAGCAGGAACGCCCACTTCTGCAGTGCCTGCCTCCAGCTCCCGTGCCGGAGTACGTCAACCACCAGGCCCGGGTGCGCAAGTGGAGCACCATCCAGGCAGCCGGACGGACCTACACCGTACCCTCCCGGCTCATCGGAAAGGAGGTGCAGATACGCTTGTACGCCGAGCGTCTGGAAGTGTACTACAAGGGCCACTTGGTGGAACGCATGGAGCGGGTGCGCGGTGAAAGGGAGGCCAACGTCAATTACCGCCACGTCATCGGCTCCCTGGTGCGCAAGCCCGGGGCCTTCGCTCGCTACCGGTTCCGGGAGCAGATGTTTCCCACCATGACCTTCCGCTTGGCCTACGACGCCCTCAAGAGGTGGCGAGGCGAACGGACTGACGTGGAGTACCTGCGGATCCTGCACCTTGCGGCGACAACTATGGAGTCGACGGTGGACAGCGCCCTAGCCCTGCTGCTGGAGGCCGGTGATCCCTTCGACTACGCCACGGTCAAGGAACTGGCGAACCCGGCTCCGCCGCGGGCGCCGGTGCTGAGCCTGTCCGGGATGCCGGACCTGAGGGTCTACGACTCCCTGCTGGCGGGGGTGGCCTGATGATGGAGGCCAACGCCATTAAGGTCCGGATCGGGGAGCTGTGCCACCAATTCCGGCTGCCCACCATGGGGGCGCAGTCGGTGTCCCGATTCACCGCCGCCGGGCACGGCGACGCCCTGGAGACCCTCTTGGAAGTGCTGGAGCAGGAGGCCGAGGACCGGAGGCAGCGCCGCATCGGCCGGCTGCGCACCGCATCCAGGCTGCCCGCCGGCAAGACCTGGGAGACCTTCGAGCACGACCGTGTGCCCCTGGCTCTGCGGCAGCAACTGGGCGAGCTGTCTGACGGCAGCTTCGTCGACCGAGGCGTCAACGTGCTGGCCTTCGGACTGCCCGGCACCGGCAAGACCCATGCACTGTGCGCCGTGGGCCACCGGCTGGTGGAAGCCGGACGCTCGGTGCTCTTCGCCCCGGCCTACCGGCTGGTGCAGGACCTGCTCGCCGCCAAGCGGGACCTGGCGCTACCGCGACAACTACGAAAGCTCGACAACTACGACTTCCTGCTGCTGGACGACCTGGGGTACCTGCCCCAAGGGGCCGAAGAGTCCGAGGTGCTCTTCACACTCATCGCCGAACGCTACGAACGCCGGTCCCTGGGCATCACGTCCAACCTGGTCTTCTCCCAGTGGGAGCACATCTTCGCCAACCCAATGGCCACGGCGGCGGCCATCGACCGGGTGGTCCACCACTCGGTCATCCTGGAATTCGACGTCCCCAGCTACCGCACCGGAGTGGCCCAGCAGCGCAGTCAGAAACAGGGGGTGAACCGGCAAGAATAATTGACGGAACCGGCAAAAGTAGTTGACGCTGAACAGATGGTCCATAACGTCTTTAGAGGTGCTCTGCGCCACGCGGTAAGAATGGAGCTCATCTCGAGGAACCCCGTGGCCCTTGTCTCGCCACCCCCCATCCCAAAAGCTGAGGCGGAAGCCCCGGAAATTGAGGCGGTGAAGCGACTCCTGGAAACGGGCGAGTCCCAACAGCATTACCTCTGGCCGTGTCTGCACCTGATTGCCTACACTGGAATGCGAAGAGGTGAAGCCCTGGGCCTGGAATGGGAACGCATAGAATGGGACAAAAGACAGTTACTGGTGTCTGCCTCACTAGGTTGTGTTGACATTTTGGTTATGATGCTTGTATGTCAAATGTTAAATTGCCAGTAGAACAATGGGACAGGATTCTCGATTTCCTGCGTGGCTGCGCCGGCCTGTATGTCGCTCAGGAAGAAGATTGCCAGCGATTTGTCGAGGCCGTGCTGTGGATTAACCGCTCCGGCGCCCAATGGCGGCTGCTTCCGGCCGAATACGGGAATTGGAACAGTGTCTATAAACGATTCGCCCGTTGGGCTGACAAAGGCGTCTGGGAACAGATGCTTCAACACTTCTCCGGCGACCCGGACCTGGAATACCTGATCATTGACAGCACGGTGGTTCGGGCGCACCCATGCGCGGCGGGGGCGCCCCCAAAAACGGGGGACAGGCTTGCCAGGCCCTGGGCCGCAGCCGGGGCGGGTTCAGCACCAAGATCCACGTGAGCGTGGACGGCTTGGGCAACCCCTTGCGATTCATCCTGACCGGAGGGCAACGGCACGACATCACCCAGGCAGAGGAATTGATCGCCGGTTACGCTGGAGAGCAGGTGCTGGCTGATAAAGGATATGACTCCCAGGAGTTTCGCGAGCACATCCTGGCCCTGGGCATGACTGCGGTCATTCCGCCCCGCTCAAACCGGAAGGAACCCGCCGGCTATGACCGGCATCTGTACCGGGAGCGCCATCTGGTCGAATGCTTCATCAACAAGATAAAACACTATCGCCGGATATTCTCCCGGTTTGAGAAACTGGACACCAGATACCTGGGCTTTCTGCATTTCACCGCCGCTCTCATCTGGTTGCGCTGAAATGTCAACACAACCTAGAAGTCTGGCCGGAAAGCCATTGGCCGGGTTTTGCGCTACGCAAAGCAGACGTATTCCAGTCTGATATAGCATGATAGTGCACGTAATACGTTGCAACACCCACTATTTAATCGATAATCGACGTTAAGAAAACGACGGCTTGGGGAGAATCGGGGTTTCCGGCCAGACTTCTAGTAGCGACCGCTCACGGTCTTTCGTTGGAACGTCCGAAAACATCCAGCGGACGCCGAGTGGTTGATCTGGATACCCATACTGTTGCAGTCTTGAGCGGTCATCGCCAGCGTCAACAGCAATTCGCCAGAGAATTGGGAGTGCCGGCACCCACAATTGTTTTCCCTCGAAACGGCCTGGAAGGATGGAGCCATCCCAACACCCTCAGCCACGCTTTGGCCAGCTTGTCCGAGAAGGCTGGATGCGGGAAAATCACCTTTCGCAGCCTACGACATTTTCACGCTTCGGTTGCTCTGAAGACCGGACAGAATTTGGTTGTTGTTTCGAAACGGCTGGGACACAAAAAGGTGAGCACTACCATAGACATCTACGCCCATGTACTTCCGGGCTGGCAACGGGAAGCGGCCGAAGCATTCGCACGAGCCATGGATTCCGAGGCTAAAATTGCTGGACAAATGCTGGACAAAATCCCAGCAAGGGGCCATATTGGACCCTACTAAGCAAGGAATTCAAATACGAAACCTCGCTCTACAGCACTCATATTGGGAAATCCCGCGAATCTAACCTTCGGTACCACTGTCCCCATACTGCCCACGCTTTTTTGCGCTGAGTCGCGGTCTGAACGGTCCAGGAGACGATCCAGCTTTTGGCAACTCCAAGCGTTTTAACTCAGGGCCGGTTAGGAACCGTTATGTTCAAGATGAACAGTCCGCTGGACGAACTGGGACTGGAGGCAATGGCCGACTGGCTCGCGCCGCGCATCAGGGAATCGCCGCTCTGGAAAATGGCGATGTCCGATCACGACCCAGAACTCATCGCCATCATGCTGGAACGTATGATTCCCGAGTACTTCGAGTCCATCGAATTCCCGGCCACCATCATCCGCGAGGGGACCCTGGTCTATATGGAAATGAAGGGAGACGATGACGACTCCGAACCAATAAACGTGAGTGTGCCTTTCTCCGAGGCCATCATGGCGAGGCTGGGGATCCGACCGGTATTCTGAATGTCACCTGCCGATTACCGTAAATCCGCTTACTGGGAGCTTTTGGCCGATGGAAAAGTCTACCTACAACCCTCTCACCACGCAGGAAAAACACGTCATTGAGATGAAGGGCACGGAACGGCCCTTCAGCGGAGAATACGACGATTTCTACGAGGAAGGGGTCTATATCTGCCGCCGCTGCAATACGGAACTGTATTCCTCGACCGACAAGTTTAATGCCCGTTGCGGCTGGCCGGCGTTTGACGACGAGATTCCCGGCGCCGTGCGGCGGCTGCCGGACCCTGACGGGCATCGCATCGAATTAGAGTGCGCCAACTGCGGCGGCCATTTGGGCCACGTCTTCCTGGGAGAGCGGCTGACGCGAAAGAACACTCGCCACTGCGTCAACTCCCTATCTATGCGCTTCGTTCCGGCACAAAGGTAGATTCGCAAGGGGCCGCCGCGTGGATGGCGTGGCGGCCGGCGCAGCACGGCGGCAGCATCTCCGTGTGCCGGGACATCAGAGGCGACACTCGCGGCAGATTCAGGCCGTTATTTCCCATTCCACCGCCCATCGCTCCGGCAGAAGACCGAGAATAACGAAGAACTGCGGCCGTCGATTGTCCCGGGGGTCGCCATTTGCGCGCTGGTGAAGCCGTTTACAGGCCCGCGATCCCTATGTTCCGTGGCATCGCTTATATTTTTTGTCGCTGCCGCAAGGGCATTTTTCGTTCCGGCCTATCTTGGTGCGCTCACCGCGCACTGTTCGCTTCTCGGCGCACCTGGCGCAGGTGCAGGCCGGAGGATGGGCGCTATGCCAGTTGGTTCTTGTCGTCATGCAGACTCGGCTTCGGGTGGGATTGTCAGGTTAGGACGCCACGTATCTTATCACGCCCTTGCTCTAACGCTGTCTCCTGAACTATTCAAGATATGTTCAAGCCTTGACGAAACCCGGCAGGGGCATAGAATATCCGCAGATTCTCCATACATTTCCGTGAGCTATGCCCGATTCATCACAAGAAATGCTGCTGAGTCCCTACCGGGTGCTGGACCTGACCGACGAGCGGGGGTTGCTCTGCGGCAAGATCCTGGGCGATCTTGGTGCAGACGTGGTGCAGGTGGAGCCTCCCGGCGGCAGCCCGGCCCGGCAGGTGGGCCCGTTCTACGGGGATGATCCGACCCCGGACAAGAGCCTGTACTGGTGGGCCTACTCCGCCAACAAGCGGGGCGTCACCCTCGACCTGGAGCATCCCGACGGGCGCGCCCTGCTGGAGCGGCTGGTAAAGTCCGCAGATTTCGTCATCGAGTCCTTCGACCCCGGATACCTCGACGGTCTCGGTTTGGGCTACTCGCGGCTCTCTGAAGTCAACCCGCGTGTGGTCATGGTGTCCATCACCGCCTTCGGCCAGGACGGGCCGTATGCGAGCTTCCCGGCGGCAGACATCACCGGCATGGCGCTGGGCGGCTTCATGCACCTGACCGGCGACCCTGACCGACCCCCGTTGCGGCCGAGCTTCCCCCACTTCTACCTGCACGGCTCGGCGGCGGCGGCAGCCGGGGCGATGCTGGCCCACACCCACCGCGCCCTCACCGGCGAGGGGCAGCACGTTGACGTTTCCTGCCAGCAGGCGGTGGCGCGGACGCTGGCCCACGCCCCGCAGATTTGGGACATAGAGGGCGCGGTGTTGCAGCGCATGGGCGTCTACCGCCAGACCTCCGGCGAGAACCGGGTGCGAATCAACTGGCCCTGCGCCGACGGTTACGTAAACTATATGCTCCAGGGCGGCGGCGTTGCTCCCAGCACCCGCGCCCTCTTCCATTGGATGGAGGAGGATGGCTTCGATGTGGCTTCGCTTCAGGCCATTGAGTGGGAAAGCATGGGCTACGGCCGCATCACCCCTGAAGTGATGGATACCGTGGTCGGGCCGATGGCCGATTTCTTCATGCGGCACACACGCGAGGAGCTTACCCACGAGAGCGTGAGTCGGCGCATCCTGCTCTTCCCCGTTGCCACGCCCTCGGACCTGCGGCAGCACCCGCAGTTGGAGGCCCGCGGCTATTTCACCGCGCTGGAACACCCGGAGCTGGGAACGACCATTGACTACCCCGGCGCCTTCATCAAGAACGGCGACGGCTCGGCGGTGGCCGGACTGCGCCGCCGCGCCCCACTGGTAGGCGAGCACAACGTGGAAGTGTACGGCGGCGAGCTGGGACTGCCAGCGTCGGAAATTGAAGCGTTGCGGCGCGGCGGGGTGATATGACGACTCAAAGACCGCTGTACGGCGTCAACGTCCTCGACTTCTGCTGGGTGGCAGTGGGACCGATGACCACCAAGTACTTGGGCGAGTACGGCGCCACGGTGGTGCGGGTGGAGTCGGCCAAGCGCCCTGGCACACTGCGATCGGCGGCTCCTTTCCGCGACGGTGTGGCCGGAATTAACCGCAGCGGCTACTTTGCCAGCTACAACGCCAACAAGATGGGCATTACCGTGGATATGCGCCACCCCCGCGCCCGCGAGTTGATGCTGCGATTGGCGGGATGGGCCCACATCGTGACCGAGAACTTCACCCCCGGAACGATGGAGGGCTGGGGCTTGGGATTCGAGGAGCTGCGAGTGGTAAACCCGTCGCTGGTGATGTTCAGCGCCTCGATGATGGGTCGCGGCGGGCCGATGGAGCGCCAGCCCGGCTTCGGCCCGGTGCTGTCGTCGCTGGTGGGTCTGACTAACGTGACCGGCTGGCCCGACCGCACTCCGGTCAACCCCTATGGTGCCTACACCGATTTCATCGTCCCCAGATTCGCCGTGGCTGCAATACTCGCGGCCTTGGACCACAGCCGCCGAACCAGCGAAGGACGTCACCTGGACCTGTCGCAACTCGAAACTTCGATGCACTTCCTCGCGCCGTTAATGCTGGACTACACCGCCAACGGTCGCGAGCAGGGGCGACAGGGCAACCGCGACCCTGGAGACGCGCCCCACGGCGTATATCCCTGCACCGGCGTAGACCGCTGGCTGGCCCTGGCCTGCCGCACCGAGGGCCAGTGGCAAACGCTTCTCGCCGTCGCCGAGCCGGAGGGTGGTCCGCTCCACGCCGACGCCTTCGCCACTTTGTTGGGACGCAAGGCCAAAGAGGACGAACTTGACCGCCTGTTAGCCCAATGGACCAGCCAACATGATCAGCGTGACCTGATGCGAAGACTGCAGGAGGCGGGAGTACCGGCAGGGATGGTCAATGACCCGCGTGACCTTTTTGAGGATCCGCAACTGCAACACCGCCAGCATTTCCGCTGGCTGGACCACCCCGAGATCGGCCCCTACGCCACTGACCGCAGCGAGTTCAACCTGTCCCTCACCCCCGGCAGCCTCGACACCCCTGCGCCGCTGTTGGGCCAGCACACCGAGCACTTCCTACGCGAAGTAATCGGCCTGAGCGAGGAAGAGTACCACTCGCTGGAGACTGACGGCGTTCTCGAATAATCGTCTCCCAACAATCTGCATAGAAGCGGGCCCGGTTCCGAGTGATAGCCCGGTGTGAAAGCCCGGTGTGCCCTGTAGTGCGTTGAGGGCTTGTGCCGGTGTTCCCCGGGCATGTCGGTATTCGAATCCAGCCGAATCGCGTGGGGTCGAACCTCAAGACAGCCCGAAACGCCTTTTCGAAATTGCGCCGATCCGCTGGAACATAAAAACGGACTGGACTACCGTCGGGATGATACTCCGCGGGTGGACACTTCAAGTTGAAAAAGCGCGCCTTTGTGCTACCATATTCTCCGGTCGACGTAATAGCGGGCTAAACCTCCCGGAGGGGCCGAGGCCGCCGAACTTGAGCCGGCAGGTCAGGTAGGAATCTGATGCAATATCGCTGAGTAAACACCGCTCCCGGCGGGACCGGGAATTCTAGCCACGCCGGCCGCCTGGAGGGGTAGCTCACTGTCTCCTCGCAGTCATCGGCGCGAGCTTGACGCGCGAGGAGAAATGAAGGCCACAGCAGACAATTACAGGGAAATCCTAGAAGAACTCTGCAATTCTATTGTCGCTGAGCGAGCGGCGGAAGTAGACGGCAGCGGTGTATTCCCGGACGAGAGTATCGCCGCGCTCAAGGAGGCCGGACTGCTGGGCGCGGTGAGCGCCCCTGAGGTCGGCGGGCTGGGACTGGGACACAGAGGCGCCGCCACGATAGTGGAGCGAGTGGCCCGGGAGTGCGGCTCCACAGCGATGGTCGTTACCATGCACTTCTCCGGCACGGCCGTCCTGGAAGCCCATGGCCCGGAAGACGTCCGGCGCGGGGCGGCCAGCGGCGAGCATCTGAGCACCCTGGCGTTCAGCGAAGCCACTTCACGAAGCCAGTTCTGGGCCCCCACCAGCACCGCCTCCCGTCAAAACGGTTCTGTCATTCTGGACGCCCACAAGAGCTGGGTCACTTCGGCCACCCGGGCTACTGCCTACGTCTGGTCTTCCAGGCCGATGCAAACCGATGGCCTGTCAACCCTCTGGCTGGTTCCCTCCGACGCCGCCGGGCTGACCATACAGGGGACTTTCAATGGCCTTGGCCTGCGCGGGAACGATTCCCTGCCGGTAGTGGCCCACGGAGTCGCGGTCGAACCTTCCGCCATTCTGGGCGCCGACGGCGGCGGCTTCGACGCCATGCTAGGCATCGTCCTGCCCATGTTCTCCGTCTGCAATGCCGCCTGCTCGTTGGGCCTGATGCAGGCCGCCGTCAGCCGCACCGCAGCCCATGCCGCCGGCACCAGGTTCGAGCATACCGGGGACGCTTTGGCGGACTCGCCCACCACCCGCAACTACATCGCGCGCATGAAAGTTATGGCCGATTCCGTGCACACCTTGCTGTTCGACACCGTCGATGCTCTGGAGAGCGGGAGAGAAGACGCGGTGCTCCGCGTGCTGGAATGCAAAGCCGCAGCGGGAGAAATGTCCACGCAGGTGCTGGACTTGGGTATGCGAGTCTGCGGCGGCGCCGCTTTCCGCAAGGAAGTCGGGGTGGAGCGCTACTTCCGGGATGCCCGCGCCGCCGGCGTGATGGCGCCCACCACCGACACCCTTCTCGACTTCATCGGCAAGGCCGTCTGCGGCATGGAGTTGTTCGCATGAGCAGAAACGACACGCTTCTAATGGGCGCCGTGGGCTACGATGCCAAGGTGGTTACCATCTGGGAAGGGTTCCGGGAGTATTTCCGCCGGCACGGACTCGACTTCGACTTCGTTCTCTATTCCAATTACGAGCGGCAGGTTGAGTCCCATTTGTCGGGACACGTAGACGTGGCCTGGAACTCACCGCTGGCTTGGCTTCAAGCCAAGGCAGGGGCGCAACGGCAGGAACGCGGCGCCGAGGCCATCTGTATGCGTGACACTGACCGGGACCTCACCTCGGTGATTATCGTAAAGGACTCGGCTCCCATAGATTCCCTCGACGCCCTCGCCGGCAAGCGCGTCGGCCTCGGAGCGAAGGACTCTCCTCAAGCCAACCTGATTCCGCTGCACCATCTGGCCAACGCCGGGCTGCACGCCGGAGCGGAAATCGAAACCGTGGCCTTCGATCTACTGGTCGGAAAACACGGCGACCACATCGGCGGGGAACGGGAGGCAGTACGGGCGCTGCTCCGCAACGAAGTGGACGCCGCCTGCATCATAGATGGCAACTACCTAGCCTTCACGCAGGAGGGGACGCTGCCGCCCGGCACCGCCAGGGTGGTTTCCCGCACCGCTCCCTACGACCACTGCAACTTCACCGTCTTCGACGACGCGCCCGCCGACCTGATTGGGAGATTCCGGGAGTTGCTCCTCGCTATGTCTTATGCCGACCCGCAGGTGCGTCCCCTTCTGGATCTCGAGGGACTCACCCAATGGCTGCCAGGACGCACCAGTGGCTATGCCCAACTGGCAGGGGCGACAGACAGGTTCGGCGTCGTTGACGCCTTCGTGGAGGGTCTGGCCCTGTGATTGAAGTCGACTTGGGCGAACTCAGATTCGACGAGGGCGCCCACCTGCTGGTCAAGCGGGCCATTAGCGGCCCAGGTTCGGAGGAGGGGGTACTGGTGAGAGGGGCCGACCGGGACCTGGAGTTGCAACTCCAGGTGTGGGCCCGTTCCGTCGGCCACCAGACACGACAGAACGGCGACGGTGCCGGAGTTTATTTACTGCCCGGCATGGCCCACTCAGCCCGCTGGCAGGGAGCGGAGCAGGCCGGCATGGCCGACCGTCGCATCCCCGGCGCTGTTGCGGAACGCCCGCCGCAGCATTGGGGCCTCGCCGCCCGCGGCGCAACCGTTGAGGCGGGATCCCCGGACTTCAGCTTCCCGTTGGCGGACAAGCGCGAGGTTTGGGCAGACGAGGCGGCGCGGCTCTACGCCAGCGCCGTGGCCTCCCAGTGGGACCCCAATACCGCCGTTGCCTGGGACGAACCCTTCGACCTCCCGGACGAAGTAGAGGACGCGGTCGTCCAACTGATGACCTACCTGATTGAGAACGAAACGGCGGCGCTGGTCGTGCCCAGCCGTTTCGTCGCCCAGTTGCATCCCCACTTCCGGGAGGTAATGCAACTGCTGGCGATTCAAGCCGCCGATGAGGCGCGTCACGTCGAAGTGTTCACCCGCCGGGGCCTGCTCAAGCGCGACCGCCTGGGGTTGTCAACCATCGGCGGTCAGGCGTCCCTGAAGACGCTGGTTGACGAACCGGACTTTGCCGTGGCTTTTTTCCTGCTGTCGGCAATGGGCGAAAGCACCTTCCTTGTGCTACTGCGGTTCCTGGAGCGCCACGCCCCGGACCCGGTAACGCGAGCCGTTGCCCGCCTGGCCGCCAACGACGAAGCCAGGCACGTGGCCTTCGCCGTAGCCCACCTGCGGGAATCGGCCCGGCACGACCCCAGGCTCCTGGACCGGCTGGCCCAATCGGTTCACAGCCGTCACGACGCTTTGCGCCACACGGCCGGCCTGAACCAGGAGGTGCACGACGCTCTGCTGCTGCTGGCCGCCGGTTCCTGGGAGCACAACGACCTTCGCGAGGGCAGCCGCTCGGTGGCGCAACTGCTGCAAGATATGGACGCCGGGCGCCGCCGACAGCTGGTCCGGCTGGGGTTTAAAGAAGGCCAAGCCGCCGGTCTCTCCGGCCTCCACACCCGCAATTTTATGTAATCGCCGCCATTGGCCTCGCTTGCGGGCCCCGGCCTTTCAGCAGTTGGACCAGGATGCCGTGGGGGTGGAGAAGGCCAGCCCTCGTCGTCGAAAAAGGGTGGTTGCCACGCCCAAGACCGTATACCTTGCCAATCCCTACGGATTTTCTACCAAGCAGAGGGCGCTGCCGGGCCTTCCGATAGTGGCGGCGCTGGAGGAGCTGGGCCTGGAAGTCTGGGAGCCCTTCGCCCGCAACAATCAGATCGACTTCGCGGAAAGGGGCTAGGCTTACCGCGTCGATCAGCGGGACTTCAGCGACGTAGATGAGTCGGGCGCCATCTTCGCGGTCGTCAACGTGGTTCCACCCGACTAGGGCGTGTCAACAGGCCACATCTTCCAGGACAAAGTGGTCATCCCAAGTCGCCGCCCCAAGATCTAGCCAAGTGGCCTCAATACCGTCCGACCTGGACTTTGTACAAAACATAGACAAATGAAAAGGACAGGGTAGGCTGGTAAGACCCCTCTCTGACAAAAGGTCTCGCCATGCTTACCCTGCCCGAGGCGATTCTACCTGTTCTCATCCCCTTCGCAACACTTTTCCGCAGCCCGACTTGGCGGAAAGCCCAAATCCTGTTGGTTGGTGCCGTACTGGCCCCTGGCCAGCGCACCGTGGCATCGGCGCTGCGTGTCATGGGACTGAGCGACGATCGCAACTACGCCCGCTACCATCACGTGCTCAACCGGGCGGCATGGTCTCCCCTGAAGGTGTCCCGGATCCTGCTTGGATTGCTGATCCTCTACTTGGATCGGGGCGATGGTCCGTTGGTCTTCGGCATCGACGAAACCCTGGAACGGCGCCGTGGTCCTAAAATCAAATCCCTGGGCATCTACCGCGATGCGGTGCGTTCCAGCCGGAGCCACCTGGTCAAGGCCAGCGGTCTGCGCTGGATTTCCCTGATGTGGCTGGGCCAGATCCCCTGGGCGGGACGCTATTGGGCCTTGCCCTTTCTCACCGTGCTGGCACCCTCGGAACGCTACCACCGGCAGCGCGGACGCCGCCACAAGAAGCTCACCGACTGGGCTCGGCAGATGATCCTGCAACTGCGCCGCTGGCTGCCCCACCGCCCCCTGGTGCTGGTGGGCGACAGCAGCTACGCCGTCCTGGACCTGCTCCACTGCTGCCAATCGTTGGCTCAACCCGTTACCCTCATCGCCCGCTTGCGCCTGGACGCCGCCCTTTATGAACCGGCCCCACCCCGTCAGCCCGGTCAGAACGGTCGGCCTCCGCTGAAAGGCCGACGCCTGCCCGCGCTGAAGACACTCCTGGACTTGCCCACCGTGTCCTGGGCCACCGTGTCGGCAGCCTGGTACGACGGCACTACCCGCACGTTGGGACTCACGTCGCAAACGGCGGTCTGGTACCGCTCGGGCAAGCCGCCGGTGCCCCTGCGCTGGGTCTTGGTTCGGGACCCCCAAGGCGAATTCACTCCCCAGGCCTTGCTCTGCACCGATCCGTCGGCGGACCCGACGCAGATCCTGGAATGGTTTGTGCTGCGCTGGCAACTGGAGGTCACCTTCCAGGAGGTGCGGGCGCATCTGGGCGTGGAGACCCAGCGCCAGTGGTCGGATCAGGCCATCGCTCGCACCACGCCGATCCTGATGGGGCTCTTCTCCTGGACCACCCTGGCGGCCCATCTGCTGCGGCAACAACAACCCGCAACCCATCGCACCGCGGCTTGGTACGCCAAGCCGTCGCCGACCTTCGTGGATGCCATCGCCCTGGTGCGCCGCCACCTGTGGCTGGCGTCCGAGGGTTTTTCACTGTCCGCCGCCGACCCTGATATACGGAAAGTCCCGGCCGCCCTGTACCACCGACTGATAGATTCGCTTGCCTACGCGGCTTGAAATGTGCAAAGCCCAGCCGACATGCCCGAGCAAAACCAGGACGCCGGGCAGGAGGCCCCTCTTCGCCAAAAGTCCAGTTGCCGCGGAGAACAGAAAGCAGCAGAGCAGACATATCTCTGTTCGGAGGAACGAAGACACATCAAGGTTGTAGGATCTCCGACGACGGACTAGACTGAGAAATACAAGAACACAGGACAATAAATTAGTGGAGAGGGCAATGAAGACCATCAGCGTGTCGGTCGACGACGAAACCCACCGGCTGGCACGGATCAGGGCGGCTCAGACCGGGACCACGGTGTCGGCGATGATGCGAGACCTTCTGACGGAGCTGCTACAACGTCCGGCAGAAACGGAGCCGACCGAGACGGAACCTCAAAGGCGCGCCCGGCTCCTGGATGATGTGCTCGAAAGATTCAGGAGGGAAGGGATAGGCGTGGACACCAGCAGGATCCTTTCCAGGGAAGAGATGTACGACAGAGATGCGGCTCGCTGACACCAACGTGCTGATATACGCCGTGAGCAACCGGGAAGCCGACGCCGCCAAACGGACCAGGGCGGAAGCAACTCTGAAGGAAACGGACCTGGCACTGTCCGTCCAGGTCCTCCAAGAGTTCTACTTTCAGGCCACAAGGCCCCAGGGACCGGCGGGATTGACCCACGAGCAGGCCATGGAGTTCCTGCGCCCGCTGAGGACACTGCCGACCCAGGAAATCACGGTCGAACTGTTCAACAGGGCGACCGAAATCAAGCAGAAGTTCGGGCTGTCATACTGGGACGCGGCGATCCTGGCGGCGGCAAAGATGCTGGGCTGCGAAGCGGTGTACTCGGAAGACATGAGCCACCAGGAGGACTATGACGGACTCCGGGTGATAAACCCGTTTTTGGGCGGGGGTTGAGACGTCGATGCGCTGCTGCCATGCCCCCACCTCACACACTCACACGCCGCCCAGTAACCTGCCATCAAGTTGCTATTTTGACGGCACTCCCAAAGCCCCAGCAGAAATCGCTAAGGTGCGAACGGCCCACTTCATTTTGCTGATCCTCATTTTGATGCTCCTTGGGCATCACGTTCTGAGGCTGACTCTTCGCTCGACTTTACGCAAAATCCAGGAAAAGTAATGGATGACATCACCTTTGTGCGTAGCCACTGGTGGTTGGTGTCGGAGGGTTTTTCACTATCGACCGCCAACTCCGATGTACAGAAACTCCCCGCCACTCTGTACCATCGTATTGCAGATTCCCTCGCTTATGCCGCTTAAAATGCGTAAAGTCCAGCTTCGAAGCTGGCGCAAAAGGGTAGAGGATCAGCGGGATATATAGCTAGGCGGAATTGCAGTGTCGCACGATCAAGCTCGGGCGGGACACATCCTGTCAGGAATTGGCCACGGAAGTCAGCATATCTTAAGTTGGTTAGATTTCCCAGTTCGCGGGGTATGCTACCGCTGAGCAAGTTGTAACCGACGTTTAAGCGAACTAATTCGGTCAATTGCCCGATAGAGGAAGGGATCAGTCCACCTAGCGCGTTTCGCTCTAATTCCAGCACGGTTAGCCTGTCAAGCTCTCCTACTTGGCTCGGGATGAAACCGCGCAACCCCCGTTGGGACAGACTTAACTCAGTGACTCTGGACGGGGTTCCACTAATAGTGACCCCGTCCCATTCTTCGATAGCAATATTGGAATTCCAATTGAGTCCGGTACTTCCGGCAAGACTGTCCCGAAGGCTGAGAAGCACTTGACAGTCCTTCACTATGCCAGCGTCCGGACCGCTCCCAACAGCGACCTGTTGCGAAAGACATCCCGCCACTTCTGAGTCCGGGTCGGTGGAGGACGACTGGGCCGGAATCAATTCCGGCACACCGTCAACGATTGATGGCACCGCCAATAACAAGATGTCCGTCGCATCTGGGGTGGCGGTGTAAATAGTTGTGTCAGCAGTAGCATCGGAATCGCTATATCAGACAGCCACTCTGGAGCCGTCCGGGGACCAGGAAGCATTTACCTCATCAGAGGCTCTGAGTATCGGAAATCGCACGACCGATTTGGTGGCCAAATCTACCGTGCATATGCTTGGTACACACTCAAAGAGTAGGCGTTTCCCGTCGGGGGACCAAGCTATCGTATTCACAAAACCCCCGAAGTCCATTCCTGCGATCTTTGTGACAAATTGTTCGCTGGAGTCTTCCAAATCTAAAACGTACAGTCCTACCCCATCGTCCTGGGGTTTCGGAAAGGCGATGCGCCGGTCATCGAGAGACCATGCCCCACGGCCCTGCGTAACTGAAAGCGCCTCAGGGTCTGCCTCAGGGTCTGGATCGCTGGCATCGACCAAGTGCAAGACAACGCGATACTGATCGTCCCACAGGGCAACCAACAATTGATCTCCCTGAGGCGACCAAACCGGAGGAATGGGCACCAATCCAGGGCTAGGCGGGCTCAGGACAGTTTTCTCCCGGGTCCCATCTGCGCTCATGATGACCAGGGATGTGTAGGGGGCCTGAGCCCTCAGAAACGCAATTCTGGTTCCGTCGGGGGACCAGACCGGATAGGCCTCCTCCTTCAGGTTCCTTGTCAACCGCCTTTGGTCCGTGCCGTCCAATTGCGCAGTAACAATCTCGCTTTGGTAAAACGGCTTTCCGGTCGGTCGGTTAATAGTGCTGTAGGCGCAGGTGACGAACACCACTCTGGCAGCCAGCGGCGACACATCGGCAAAGGGAA
The DNA here is from genome assembly GCA_965226875.1 of Dehalococcoidia bacterium. Taxonomy (GTDB): domain Bacteria; phylum Chloroflexota; class Dehalococcoidia; order Lucifugimonadales; family UBA3495; genus VXOI01. Next base: position 2,280,884 of record OZ245439.1, read on the forward strand.
GGAATTGTCCCGAAATGCCAAATATCGGCAGCTCGTCAGTCGGCATCTCTTCAGATAGCTTTGCGAAAAGCCTTATTTGTGCGCCCCTAGAAGTCTGGCCGGAAAGCCATTGGCCGGGTTTTGCGCTACGCGAAGCAGACGTATTCAAGACTTATATGGCATGGTGGTGCATGTAATACGTTGCAACACCCACTATTCCATCAATAATCGACGTTAAGAAAACGCTGGCTTGGGGAGAATCGGGGTTTCCGGCCAGACTTCTAGCATCGAGGGAATACAGCCGCCTCCCCTCTGTCCGTAATCCAACTCCCGCGTCGACGACCATGCTGGAGCTGTCTGGTAACCAGAGCAAGACATTTCCTAATCCACCATCCGAGCCCGGAAATGCGCACTTCCGGGGTCCGTCTCCATGAGCTTCGATTGTCGGCAGCTCCTGTTCAGCGTCAACTACTTTTGCCGGTTCCGTCAATTATTCTTGCCGGTTCACCCCCTGTTTCTGACTGCGCTGCTGGGCCACTCCGGTGCGGTAGCTGGGGACGTCGAATTCCAGGATGACCGAGTGGTGGACCACCCGGTCGATGGCCGCAGCCGTGGCCATTGGGTTGGCGAAGATGTGCTCCCACTGGGAGAAGACCAGGTTGGACGTGATGCCCAGGGACCGGCGTTCGTAGCGTTCGGCGATGAGTGTGAAGAGCACCTCGGACTCTTCGGCCCCTTGGGGCAGGTACCCCAGGTCGTCCAGCAGCAGGAAGTCGTAGTTGTCGAGCTTTCGTAGTTGTCGCGGTAGCGCCAGGTCCCGCTTGGCGGCGAGCAGGTCCTGCACCAGCCGGTAGGCCGGGGCGAAGAGCACCGAGCGTCCGGCTTCCACCAGCCGGTGGCCCACGGCGCACAGTGCATGGGTCTTGCCGGTGCCGGGCAGTCCGAAGGCCAGCACGTTGACGCCTCGGTCGACGAAGCTGCCGTCAGACAGCTCGCCCAGTTGCTGCCGCAGAGCCAGGGGCACACGGTCGTGCTCGAAGGTCTCCCAGGTCTTGCCGGCGGGCAGCCTGGATGCGGTGCGCAGCCGGCCGATGCGGCGCTGCCTCCGGTCCTCGGCCTCCTGCTCCAGCACTTCCAAGAGGGTCTCCAGGGCGTCGCCGTGCCCGGCGGCGGTGAATCGGGACACCGACTGCGCCCCCATGGTGGGCAGCCGGAATTGGTGGCACAGCTCCCCGATCCGGACCTTAATGGCGTTGGCCTCCATCATCAGGCCACCCCCGCCAGCAGGGAGTCGTAGACCCTCAGGTCCGGCATCCCGGACAGGCTCAGCACCGGCGCCCGCGGCGGAGCCGGGTTCGCCAGTTCCTTGACCGTGGCGTAGTCGAAGGGCTCACCGGCCTCCAGCAGCAGGGCTAGGGCGCTGTCCACCGTCGACTCCATAGTTGTCGCCGCAAGGTGCAGGATCCGCAGGTACTCCACGTCAGTCCGTTCGCCTCGCCACCTCTTGAGGGCGTCGTAGGCCAAGCGGAAGGTCATGGTGGGAAACATCTGCTCCCGGAACCGGTAGCGAGCGAAGGCCCCGGGCTTGCGCACCAGGGAGCCGATGACGTGGCGGTAATTGACGTTGGCCTCCCTTTCACCGCGCACCCGCTCCATGCGTTCCACCAAGTGGCCCTTGTAGTACACTTCCAGACGCTCGGCGTACAAGCGTATCTGCACCTCCTTTCCGATGAGCCGGGAGGGTACGGTGTAGGTCCGTCCGGCTGCCTGGATGGTGCTCCACTTGCGCACCCGGGCCTGGTGGTTGACGTACTCCGGCACGGGAGCTGGAGGCAGGCACTGCAGAAGTGGGCGTTCCTGCTCCAGCTTCCCTTGCACCAAGCGGTTGCGCCGCTCAACCACCTTCCTGACGAAGCCGGTGTAGGACTCGGCGGAATCGAAGTCGCGGCTGCCCCGCAGCATGAGGGCCTGGTCCAAAGCGTCCTTCAACCGGTAATGAGCCTGCTCGGCCACGCCATTCTCGTGGGATTCCCCGGAATTGATCAGCGTGGCCTCGATCCCGTAGTGCTCCAGGAGCTCGGCGTAGTTGTCGTTCAGGGCCCGGCCGCGGCTGCGCTTTATCTCATGGGTGAGGGCCGAGCTGTTGTCGGAGCGTATGATCTGGGGCGCGCCGCCCAGTTCCCAGAGCGCGTTCTGGAGTCCCTGCTTCAGGGCCACAAAGGTCTCGCCGGCAACCACCTCGGCGTAGCGCCAGCCTGAATGGCTCAACACCAGCTGGAACAGCAGGTGGCGGTAGCGCCGGCCGCCGATGGTTACTCCCAGGGAGTTGCAGTGGGTGAAGTCGAGCTGCGCCTCCCGGCCAGGTGGATGCTCCTGGGGGAAGTAGACCTCCTGATCCGGACCGTTGAGCGCCCGCCAGTCCTGTAATCGGCGTTGCAGGGTGCGGAGCTGGGAGGCGCTGAACCGGCCGGGAAATTTCTCCTCCAGTCACTCGATAATTGTCGTCGCCCTGAGCCTGCCGGCGGCCTCTCCCCTGAGCAGGGGCAGGATTTCTTCCTCCCAGACGCCGTCAAAGGGATCGGGCCGGGTGCGCCACCGGCGCTCCTGCTTGGTCTCCGAGGGCAACGGGCCACACTGCCACTTCCGCGCCGACCGCTCGCTCATCCCCGCCATGGCCGCCGCCGTCTGTTGTTTCTTTCCTTCCATCTGTCTTTGCCTCAGTAATGCGACTTGCTGATCCGTAACCAATCCGGCACCTCCTGTACCGAATGATTACCACATGTGACCGGCAAAAATAGTCGTCGCCACCGGCAAGACTAATTGTCGTTGATCAGCTCCTCCTGGTTTGTTTCGAGACTATTCTGGTCGGAGTCCGCAACAGGAGCCGAGGTTGGTGTCAGGACCGGCTCAACAGGAGCTGAGGTTGGTGTCTGAACCGGCTCAGCCGTAACCGAACGGGCGATCTCGCTTCCGCATCCAACAACCGACGCCGTCAATCCAATCATGATCATCACGGCCCACAGCCGGAACCGTATTCGAGACAAGCCGACCGCCATGGTCAATTAACCTTTAGGAGAGATTGGTAGAGGGCGAAGACCAGAATGCTGTCAAGAGGATACGGTCTGCATTCTTTGTTCATCACGGTCCCGTTTCGGGTACCGGGGGGTGTCGTCAAGATAATCTAGTCCAAATTGCCAGTGCTCGTATTTGGCAATTTTCCCTGCGCCGCCTGGCAAAAGGGGGACGCAAGCCTTCCCAAACCTGGTCCGAAAGATCCCGCCCTCTACTTGATACGTGGTCGTGACGCCGATGCGCTGCCGCCATGCCTCCACCTCACACACTCACACGCTCCCCAGTAATCTACCATCAAGTTGATTTTTTGACGACACTGCCCTAGTTCTACACGTCGGTCGAAGAGATAACCTCGTCCGACAAGGCTCTGGCGCGATAGGCTGGAGGCGAAGGAGGGACGGCCGGAAATCGGGTAGGCCAGCGTCAACAAACCTACCGGCGAGTTGCCGCTCAGACTCGGCTAACTCCGTATGGCGAGGTTGCCGACGGCCTTGACCCTGACTAGGGTGGCGTTGCTGGGCACATAGGTCAGGGGTACTTCGTCGATTTCGACCACTTCTATCGACTCCGGGTCGGCGCCAGCGGCCTCGGCCCTACTGACGGCGGCGGCGGAGCAATCGGCGATGGCCTGCTCCCGGCCAATGCCTTCCAGCGAATAGACCCGCTCCACCTGTCCGCCGACCTGGGCGATGGCCGCGCCGATGGCGTTGGCCACCCCGGCGTGTTCCGGCCTGAGCACCCTGGCCGCCCCGCTCAGCGAATCTCCCAGCAGAACGCTGCCCCCGCCTACCAGCACCACCGGCACATCTTCATAACTTAGCTTCACGCGGTCGATGGCGGTTTCGACGCGGGCCTGTATTTCGGCCATCGCATCGGCCACTAGCGACGGTTCCAGCCTCTCAACCAAGCGGCGGTCGCCAACATCGGCCCGCCCGTCGGCCACGGCAAGGTCAGTGGTGGTGAGGGTGTTGCCGCCGAAGACCCGCGCCTCTTCGGTCAGCCGGTAGCCCACGCTCTCGGGGCCGATGCGAAGGGGGGCACGCTCAACGACGGTGCCGCCGCCCAGCGGGATGGATACCATGTCCGGCATTCGGAAGTTGGTGCGGACGCCGGCGAGCTGCACCGCCACCGCCGCTTCCCTGGGGAAGCCCCGAACCAGCGCGCCAACGTCCGTGGAAGTGCCGCCCACGTCTACCACTATGCCGTCGCTGACGCCCGAGAGCCAGGCCGCGCCGCGCATACTGTTGGTGGGGCCTGAGGATATGGTCAGCACGGGAAAGCGCGCGGCGAATTCGGAGTCCATCAACGTCCCGTCGTTCTGGCTCATAAACAGAGGAGCGGAAATGCCCAGAGACTCCAGGGCCTGTTCGATGGCCCCTATGGTCAGCGCGGCCATGTCTCCCAGGCAGGCGTTGAGCGCCGCCGCATTTTCCCGCTCCAACAGTCCCATGCGCCCGTTCTCGTGGGACAGGCAGACGCGAATCTCCGGCGCCGCCTCCCGGATGATTGCCGCCGCCTCGGTCTCGTGGGAGTTGTTGACCGGCGAGAACACGCCCGAAACCGCCGCCGCCCGGACACCCTGCCGGCTCATATCCCGCGCCGCCTCCCTCAGTTCGTCCCGGCCCAGGGGCGAAATCTCCCGCCCGTCGAACTCGTGTCCTCCCGGCACCATGTAGGTGAAGCCGCCGACGGCCCTCTTGAGGTCGGCAGGCCAGTCCACCAGCGGCGGAAGAAGCTGGGTGGCCGGAAGCGACAACCGCACAACGGCGGTGGGCGAGAGGTTCCGCTGCTCCAACAGGGCGTTGGTGAAGTGGGTGGTGCCGACCATCACGGCGTCGACGCGTCCGTCCCGGGAAAGGTGGGTCAGCAGTTCGGTCAGGGAGGCAACGATGCCGGAGATTACGTCGCCGGTCGTCGGCACCTTGACGGCCCCCACCAGACTCGCGCCGTCCATCAGAACAGCGTCAGTATTGGTGCCTCCTACGTCAACGCCGATAAACATAGGGGAACGCCCCCGCCCTAGCCCTCCCCCGGAGGGAGGGGGGACAAGAGAGGGATGTAATCGGTTTCGTACCCAAAGGCCTGCGGCCCCGCTACCGCAAGCCCTTCGGGGGTGGTCCACAGTTCCGGCGCAGGGAACCCCAGGATGGTGACTCGCAGCCCGTAGCGCATCAACTCGGTGGTCACCGGTTCGCCCAAGTCGGTGGCCACGGCGCAGATGAGGTCGGGCACAGTGCAGACAGTCTCGCCGTCTCGCCGCGCTATGAGGTTTTCGTTCTGGAACTCTATCACCATGCGCTCCCCGGCGAAGGAGTCCAGCCCGTCGATGGTGAGGGTTCCCCGGGCGAATCCGGCGGTGGTGCGCCGGTCGAGGTCAACTACCTTGCCGCCGAAGAGCACCCTACCGGGACACGTGTCTAGGATGGCGTCCAGAGGATCATGGCCGTCAGACCGCGCCCGCTTTACGGCGTCGCCCAAGTTACGGGCCAGGGATAGCGTGTTGGGGACGGCAGTGCGGCGAACTTCCTCTGCGGTCATGGGAGCGACGGCGTAGCAGGCAACGCAGCCCATCTGCACGGTGATGGAGCGGGCCAGCCGCTCGGCCCACGCAGGGGTGATGGTTTCACGGATGACGACGGAGTTGCCCTTCTCATCGGCGATGGCCATGGGACACCAAGGCACGCCGTAGACGAAAAAGGTCTTCATCTGGAACTCGGGGAAGGCTCGGCCCATGCCGTCGGCGTCCACCACCGGCAGGCCAGCCATGGCCGCCGGGATGAGCGGTTCCACCGAGTTGCTGCCGCCGATTTCGTTGGAGATAAGCGCGGTGGCTTTCTCGCCGGTGTAGTCTTCAATGGCGCGGAGGGCGTGGTAGGACTGGAGGTCGCGCACCTTTTCGATGCCCACGGTGGGCGCGCCGATTCCACCTACGCAAACGACTCGGGCGTCCTCCGGCAACTCTTCGGGGGCAAGCACGGTCACCGGCCCCCACCGCTGAATCGCCTGTCTCGCCCGCAACTGGCCGATGTAGGGGTTGCCTCCGCCGCCGGTGCCCAGTATCCCGGCGCCGATGGCGATGGAGTCGAGAACATTTTCCGTAGCTTGCCACAAATCGAATCAGCTTCGCCTTGAGGTGAATGGAGGGAGTACGGCCGTTATCACGCGGCCAATACCCCAAGCGCGTGACGTCTGAAGGTGGTGGGGAAGGGGAGACTCGAACTCCCACGCTTTGCAGCACATGATCCTAAATCATGCTCGTCTACCAGTTTCGACACTTCCCCAAATTCTGCGTGAGCCGTATCCACCCGATTGGGGAGCGATGACAAGCGGCCAACCCCGCGTCCCTTGAATCATAACACGGGATTGGCCGCCGGGAGAATTCCAACTCAAAAAGTGGGAGACTCCGCCTCACACCCACGGCGGCGGGGCGAAAGCCGCCGATAACCGCTACCCGGTCTGAAGCTCCCAGATCCAGCGGCCGATGGCCACCAGGAGGGCCAGGAGGGCCACCACCAGGGCGATGCCGGCAATCAGGAACGAACCGGAACTGCCGACGGGACCGGTCGGACCCTGCACGCCGACGGAACCGGAGGGGCCAGCCACGCCCTGCGGGCCGGTTTGCCCGATGTATCCCAGTGGGCCGGATTCGCCGCGCGGCCCTTCGGGGCCAGGCAGACCGGTTTCACCTGCCGGCCCCTGCGGGCCCCGATCGCCGGGGTCGCCCTTGGGTCCCTGTGGGCCGGTTGCTCCCTGCTGGCCCGGCTCGCCCTGGGGGCCTGCCGGCCCTTCCAGACCTGCCGAACCCCGGGGCCCAGCTGGCCCGGTGGACCCCGCCGGACCCTGCCGACCTACCGGCGTGGACGTGCCGCGGGTAACAACGCGAGTAGTGGGCCTCGGAGTGGGTGTGGCTGTCGTTGAAGCGTTCAGATTCAGCACCTCCGCCTCACCCGATGTCCACGTGATTTTCTCGGCGGCGTTGCGACCATTTACCCGGAAGGTAACCTCTTTCCCAGCGTAGCTCTGGCCCGCCGGTGGATTGAGCTGAATCCTGTAAACACCACCAGCGGTAGTCTGCACTTGCATTACTTGACGATTATCAATGTGGGCAGTGACAGTAATTCCTGCCGCGACGGGCTGGCCATCTAGCGATGCCCTTCCAAAAACCTCATGCGGCGGCGACTGAGCCAAAACGATGGCCGGTACGCTCACCATCAGCGCGAAAACCGCAATTGCCAGAACGACTTTAATTCCTAATCGCTTCATGGGCGTCTCTCCACAGATTTTCCAGCCGAACCGCATTGCTGATTCTACGCCGAATTTGGCATAGACATACAAAGCCACCGGCGGCTTTCGGGATAATGAAAAAGTCCACAATTCACATGGACACAAACCGCTTCTATTGTGTGCCGCGGCGCGTTCCGGCTTCCAATGGTTACCATTCTTGACATAATAGTGTAATCAAGGCTCTGCAAATGTTCCAGCAGTGGCGGGGCGCATATTGGCAATTTCACCAAAACCCACCGGCGTAAACGGCCTTGCCTGGCGGATCAACCATTATTATCATCTCAAATGCAGGCGACGAGGGACTGCAACGGGCCGCGAACCTGGCATTGGAGCATTACCGCCATGAACCACACCGGAAACGGAACCTCTCCAGCCACGCCGGAGGAGTATATCGCCTCGCTGCCGGAGGAGCGGGCGGAGCAGGTCAGCCACCTGCGCGAGTTGATTCTGCAACACCTGCCGGAAGGTTATGTAGAGCAGATGGACTTCGGGATGATCGCCTATGTCATACCGATGGAAACCTACCCAAACACCTACAACGGCCACCCGTTGATGTATTCCGCTCTGGCGTCCCAGAAGCGGCATATTTCGCTATACCTGATGAATGTATACGGCGACGCGGAATCCCAGCAATGGTTTGCCGACGGCTTCGTCGCGGCCGGGAAGAAGCTGGACATGGGCAAGGCCTGCGTCCGCTTCAGGAAGCTGGATGACCTGCCGCTGAACCTCATCGCCGATGCAATCGCCCGCACTCCCGTCGCAGAATACATCTCCTCCTACGAGGCATCACGGGCGCAGATGGCGGAGAATCGCAGGTCGCGGCGTCAGGAAAGGAAGGCGCAATAAACATTCCCTCTTCCCTTGGGAAAGGGTTAGGCTGAGGGCGTTCCCTGTCCCAACCCTTCCCCGCTGACGATTCTACCGGTGCCACCCCAGACCTTCGAAGTAGCCGCGCACGTAGGCAATCTGGCCGCCGTGGACGATGTTGTCCCAAACCAGGATGCCCAGTGCCTCGCCCGCCGACATCGTGGAACCCGCCGGGCCGGCGGCGGGCACCTGCCGTTCCAGGTCGTCGGCGTTCATGCCGGAGATGTAATCACGGGCCGCCTCGTTTGCTGCATCAAAGTATCCCATCAGAACTTCGCGTGGCGGAGCCGGCCACTCGGCGACCTGCTGTTCGCTCCATCCCATGCCAATATCGTCCGATTCCGCGCCCATTCCAAATTTTTCGTGCCAGCCCCCGGCGGTCCAGAGTTGGTCGGCACTTTGCAATCGGACGTGGATGAGTCGGTCAACGACGCGGGCCATGTGCCACACCAGCCAGTTCATCGGGTTGGACTGGTCGTTGGGCATTCTGGACAGCGTGTCCTTGTCAACCCCGGCGACAGCACTGGAGACCATATCCCAGTTCCGTTGCAACGCGAAAATGGTCGTGTCTGAGACGGCCATTGCTTTCCTCCTGTTTTTGAGCTTGCGCGGCCCGGTCTTTCGTTTCTACCGGAGGGGCCGACGGTTAATTTAGACCGGCAGGCGGATGTTCACAAGTCCCGCCGCCCGGCCGCAGCCAAAAGCAGCCGCCCCTCCTTTCCTGAGGGGCGGCAGTGAGTTGCCTTTATGGTGACCCGCCTCGGGGTCGAACCGAGAACCTACGGATTAAGAGTCCGTTGCTCTGCCAGTTGAGCTAGCGGGCCAAGAGCGTCGGCGCAAGGCCAACTACTTCTAATCTATCAATCCCTTTGTTGACTGTCAATTGGTTGGTGCCGCGGCAATTTCACCTACGCGCCATAGTCCAGCCGGTCAATCAGGTACTGCGGGAGGCTGGCGCTGCGCATCTTGTTCTGGGTCGTGGCGATGTCGTACTCGATGCGGAAATGCTCAACCGAGGGGCCGTCGCTGTCGAACACAGCGTAGCCGGAACGCGGGTCGCTGTCCCTGGGCTGCCCTACGCTGCCGGGGTTGACGATGCAACGCTCGCCGTCCAGCGCAACGGGCTGCCCATCGGGGAGAGCCTTGAACAACGGCCGACCGGCGTTTTCCCGGCAGATGAACGGGTAGTGGGAATGCCCTACCAAGCAGTAGGGTGTTGTCAGCAGTTCCAGGGTGGCTAGGGCCTGCGATGGATGCGTGAGGTACTCGACTATCGGGTCTCGCAGGCTGCCGTGAACCAGGGTGAACGGCGGCTGTTGGCTAACCATCGGCAACCCGGCCAGGAAGCTCTTATCGTCCGCAGCCAGTTGCTCCGCCGTCCACTGAATGGCGGCGTAGGCCGCGCCGTTGAAGTCGGATGCGTCGATGACTCCAGCGGCAGCGTAGTCGTGATTTCCCGCCACCGCCACCAGGTCAAACTCCCGCAGGAGTCCCAGGCAGGCAGAAGGGTCCGGTCCGTATCCCACCAGATCCCCCAGGCACCAAATCCGGTCGAACCCTCCTTGCCGGGCGGCGTGGGCCAGCACCGCGTCCAGGGCTTCCAGGTTGGAATGTATGTCGGACACGATCAGGGTTCGCAATCTGTCTCCCCTACGCCCAAGCGGCACCGTCTCTGTCCATTTCAGCCCGCCAGCCCAACTATGGAGTATTATATCAACCGACCCCAGGTTGCCCTTACCCTGTCCCTATGGGAGGGATGGGGGACTTTTGAATTCTCGGAGGCGGCTAACATGACCGCAGCCAAACCGCGAGTACACGTAATCGGCACAGGCGGCAGCATCGCCGGAATCGGCCCTGACCGGCTGGATTATATGCTTTACTCGGAAATCGGTGACCATCTCACTATCGAGCAGTCCCTGGAGCGGGTGCCGGAAATCCGCGATTTCGCTTCCGTAACCTCGGAGGACCTAGTCAGCGTCGGCAGCACCGCCATCGGCGCGCCGGAGTGGCTGGCCCTGACCAAGAGAATCAACAGCCTGCTGGGCGACGGCAGCGACCTGTCGGGAGTGGCGGTCACCCACGGCACGGCCACCCTGGAGGAGACTTCCTACTTCCTGCACCTCACGGTAAAAACAGACAAGCCGGTGGTGGTGACCGGCGCCATGCGGCCCCCGACGGCCATCAGCACCGACGCCGACCTGAACCTTATGGACGCAGTGCGCATCGCCGCCACTTCCCACGCCGGAGGCATGGGGGTGCTGACCGTTCTGAACAACGAGATTCACTCCGCCCGCGACGTCTCCAAGGCCAGCACCTTTCGGGTCGAGACCTTCCGGCCCAACGAGTTGGGATTCCTGGGCTACGCCGACTCCGACCATCAGGTGGTGTTCTACCGCGCGCCGCTGCGCAAGCACACGACGGCCACGCCCTTCGACGTGGCGGGACGCGACAGCCTGCCGCGAGTGGAAATCGTCTATTCCTACGCTGGCGCCGACGGCGCGATTCTGGACGCAGTTCGGCAGATGCGCCCCGACGGGCTGGTGGTGGTGGGATTCGGCGGCGGCACCTTCCCACCGGCATTCCTGGCGGCGGCGGCGCGGGCGGTGGAAGACGGGATCCCGGTGGTGCTGTCCTCCCGCTCCACCGCGGGCCGGGTGGTCAACACGCCGCGCAAGGAGCAGCAGGGCTTCCTCGTCTGCGACAACCTGCTGCCCCAGAAGGCCCGCATACTGCTGATGCTCGCCCTGACGGTCACCAACGAACGTGAGTGGCTGCAACAGGCGTTCATGGAGTATTAGCGCCATGAATAGCCGTGTATAATTCGCGGATTCGGGCGGATCCGGAACGGCGACAGACAACTCGAGCGAGGAAAGCGACCAGTGGCACAAACAGCAGGCCGGGAATCCCCGGCAGAATTTGGGCCGCGCCGCACCAAAGACCCCATCATGGCGACCACCGTCATCGGGGCTCACACGCTGGAGCACATGTACGGGCGCGGGTTCCTGGTGCTCATCCCCGCCATCTACGTGGCTCTGGGGCTGAACCCCATTCAGGCCGGTCTCATCGACGGAATGCGCCAGCTTGCCGGCGGGGCCACCAGCATGACCGGCGGCTTTTTCGTGGACATTTTCCAGCACCGCCGGGCACAGGTCCTCACCCTGAGTCTGGTGCTCATCGGGGTGGGGTATCTGCTGGTATCCATCGCACCGACCTACGGGCTGATTCTGGCGGCGCTGGCGATAGCATCGGCCGGAACGGCGATGTGGCACCCCCCGGCACTGGGACTGCTGGCGCAGCGCTTCCCGGCGCGGCGCGGGCTGGTTATCTCCATGCACCGGTCCACCGGCAATGTGGGCGACTGGATTGGGCCGCTGCTTGTCGGCGTGCTGCTGGGAAGCGCAGCCGGGGCCGGAGAATGGTGGGGTTCCGAGTGGTGGCCGTGGGAGTGGTCAGTCAGTTGGCGCTGGATTGTGGGGGGCGGCGCCCCAATCATGTTGACCTTGGCCTGCGCCATTTATTTCTTGTTGCGCAACGTTGACGGCCCACCCCTGCCAGGAGTGGACTATAAACAGAAGATTAAGACACAACTGCGAGATATGGCCAATTCCTTCCGCGGCACGGGTATGTGGAGCATATTCACAGTCTCGGCGGTGCGGGGAATGGGTGACCGGTCGCTGCTTTGGGTAATACCTCTATACCTGTCTCAAGACTTGGGCTTCAGCGCTTTTTCGGTCTCCTTCCATGTCGCCTTGTTCGCATTGCCCGGCATCATTACCGGCCCCCTGTTCGGCGCATTGTCCGACCGCATCGGGCGCAAGCTGATAACCATGTTCATCATGGCCGCGACAGGGGCGATAACGCTGGGTATTGTCATGCTGGGCGATAGCTGGGGCATGACTGCTATGGTGTTTCTCTTCGGGGTGTTCATATTCACTGTGAACTCGCTGACTCAGGCTGCCGCCATCGACGTGGCCCAGCGCAAGGGGTTGGAAGGCACGTTCATCGGCCTGATGTGGGGCAGCAACGCCTTCTTCGGCGCGATGGCATCCATCGCGGCGGGGGTGCTGGCCGACTTCGCCGGGTGGTCCTCAGCCTTCTACCTGGCCGCCGGGCTGTACTTCGTCGGCTTCTTCATCTCCGCCCTGATGCCGTCGGGCCGGATTCGGAGTAGCGCGGGGTGATTTTACTTTCCAGCGAGAGCTTCCATAGAATCTCAGGGTGGCTGGACGCGGCAGTCCAATGCTTTGACTCACTCCTGGAATTGGGAGAGCGGGTTGGTTTACTGTTGGCAATCGGGTTAGTAGCCTACTGGGTGTACTAAGAAACTATCTCAAAATCAACTGGCCCTCCTGATATACCGGCATCGCCGACCAAAGCCCATAGCTTCCCGCCTTCGCGGGAATGACGGGCGCCTTCGCGGGAATGGCTGGTTGTGTGCCGCGCCACGTTTTGAGATAGTCTCTTAGTACGACGTCAGGGGACTCCGGTAGCCTCCACCGCCGCCCTGTACTGCTCCGGGGTGTTCAGGTCGAGCAGAATCTCCGGGTTGTCCAGCGGGAAGCGGTTTACCGCTTCCGGGCGGCGGCGCACGACGGCCTTGATCCCCTGCGTTTCCTCGTTGATTTTGAGCAGTTCCGGCAGCAAGGATGCCGAGAGGACGATGGGATGCCCGCCCTTGCCCCGGTATTCCGGCACGGTGACAGCGTAATCCCCGGAACGGTGCGTCTCCAGGATTCTGGCAACGTCGTCTGCCGAGCGCGGCTGGTCCACGTTGAGCAGCAGGATGTCGTCAGCCGTGTCGCCATCAACAGCAGAAAGGCCGGCCTTGATTGACGTCGTCTTGCCCTTTAGGTAGTCGGGGTTCAGCGTCCAGAGAACGCCGTCCTTGCCTTCCAGCAGAGGGCGCAGCTCCTCTGACCGGTGGCCCAGCACCACGACCACGCGCTCCGCTCCACCCTCCAGCAGGCTGGACACCTGATGCTCCAGCAGGGTCCGTCCGCGCCAGGGCAAAAGGGCCTTTAGCTGCCCCATCCTGCTGGATTCCCCGGCGGCCAGCAGGATGGCCCAAGCTCCGGGCATCCGCTAGACCTCTACCGTCCGTTCCACGATGCTGGCGGCGCGGTCTATATACCAGTCGCCCATCTGCATCTGCCCGCCGTCGCCGCCACGCCGCACCATGATGACTTCAGACATGACGCTGACGGCTATTTCTTCCGGGGTGAGAGCGCCGATGTTCAATCCTATCGGCGCGTAGACCTCTTTGATTCGTTCCTTGGTGATGCCCTGCTCTATCAGGCGACGGTAAATCATCAGCGTCTTGCGGCGGCTGCCCAGCAGTCCGATGTAGCGCGCCCGCGTCTTGAGGGCCGACTCCAGAGCCATGTCGTCGTAGCGGTGGCCGCGGGTGGCGACGACCAGGTAGCTGTTAACGTTGACGTTCAGGTGGTCGGACCACCGGTCATAGGGTGTGACGATGGTTTGCTCGGCGTAGGGGAACCGTCCCTCGTTGGAGAATTCCGGGCGGTCGTCGACGATGTAGACGCGATAGCCCAGGAAGTGGGCCAGATCGGCCGTCGCCTTGCCAACGTGTCCGCCGCCGACCATTACCAACGTGGGCGGGGTGGTGAAGCCCTCGACGAAAATCTCGGTGCCGTCTTCGGTGGAGATGGACTCGGTGTTGCCGATGTGGGCGATGCGAAGCGCCGTCTCCAGCGCGGGCTCGTCCAGTTGCGGGGTTCCCAAGGTGCCCGAGATGGTGCCGTCAGCCCGCAACAGCAGCTTGGCGCCGAGGCGCTCGGGGTGGCTGGGGCTGTTGACCACCGTAGCCAGGCCCACTGGCTCGCCGCTATCGTAGGCTTCGAGTATCTCATCGCCCAAGGGCAGAAATTCCTCCAGGCTTCGCAGCGGTTCCAGGTAGAAGTACATCGTGCCGCCGCAGACCAGACCGTCGCGGGCGGCGATATCCTCGTTCAGGTAGTAGTCCTTGAATTCCGGACCGCCGCCTTCGCGCAACATCTCCTTGGCGGCGAACCAGATGTCGCCCTCGACGCAGCCGCCGCCCAGTGTGCCCAGTCCGCTGCCGTCATCCCGCACCAGCAGCATGGCGCCCGCCTTCTGCGGCGTTGACCCCTTGGTTCGGACCACTGTCGCCACTACGCAGGGCTTACCTTCCCGCAGAGTTTCGACTGCTCCCTGGATAACCTCTTTCATGGCTCCTCCGGCCCCGCAGGTTCCGGTGTCATTAGAATTACTAGCTTATCAAATGCACAGCGTTGCCCGCAAACTTCTGGCGGCTAAATTCCCGGTGAGCGGCCCGACAGGCACTGCCAATGCGGGCCGGATTCAAGTATAATGATACTCAGTATGGCTATCGTCGCAATCACTTCGGTCAATGAGCGGAACGCCCGCCGCTACGTTGACGCAATGGAATCGGCCGGCTCGGAGATTCGGGTGTTGCTCTCCGAATTTCACGGCCATCTGCCGACCGCCGAGTTGATGCAGGGTGTGGGCGGCCTGCTACTTTCCGGCGGGCCGGACGTGCACCCGTCGCGTTACGGTCAGGAACCCGACCCTGCCGCCGGCCTGAAACTCGCCCCCGGGCTGGATGAACTAGAGCTTCGGGCTCTGGAATACGCGCTATCCTGCGATATGCCTGTGCTGGCCATCTGCCGCGGGATGCAACTGCTGAACGTGGCCTTCGGCGGCAGGCTGATTCAGGATCTGCCCGGCCACCGCAGCGTCGAACCCGCCGGCAACGGCGAGCCGGCCACCCATCAGATTTACGTCGCCCCCGGCGCCAAGGCGGCCGCCGTTATCGGCTCCGCCGGATTCTTCAGGGTCAACAGCTACCACCACCAGGGCCTTAGGGAGGCGCACAGAGCGCCGCGCCTGATGAGCACAGCATACAGTGTCGATGACGGGTTGGTGGAGGGGTTGGAAAGCCCGGAGCACAGTTGGGTCATCGGGCTACAGTGCCACCCGGAACGGCAGGAAGAGGTGCCGAGGCTCTTCGCCAATCTTTTCGCCGGCCTGCACGACCGGGCAGAGCAGTTCGCAGCAGCGCTTTCGGCCTAGCGCCTGCCACTGGCGGCAGCCCTGTCCGCAACCACCGGCGGCGCTTGCCACTTCCGTTGGCAGGCCGGTTCCGCGTTGGTTCCCCGGTTTCAGCCGGAAGCGACGACTTGAGGAGTGTTGACCTATGGTAACAACCGCCCCGGTCCCACGCGGAGAGCAGCCGATTCGCATCGCCGAGGAGATGCGCACCTCATATCTAACCTACGCCATGAGCGTCATCGTGGCGCGGGCGCTCCCCGATGTCCGGGACGGCCTAAAGCCGGTGCAGCGGCGAATCCTCTATGCCATGCACGACATGGGCATCCGCCCCGGCTCCCAATTCCGCAAGAGCGCGCGTATCGCCGGTGAGGTGCTGGGCAAATTCCATCCTCACGGCGAAGGTTCGGTATACGACGCCCTGGTGCGGCTGGCGCAGGATTTCTCGATGCGCTATCCGCTGATTGCCGGGCAGGGCAATTTCGGCAGCATCGACGGCGACCCGCCGGCGGCCATGCGCTACACCGAGGCGCGATTGGCCCAAATCGCCGATGAACTGCTGGCCGACATTGACCAGAACACCGTGGACTTCATCCCCAACTTCGACGACCAGCAGACCGAACCCACAGTGCTACCGGCGCGGGCTCCCAACATGCTGATAAACGGAGCAACGGGCATTGCTGTGGGGATGGCCACCAACATTCCGCCGCACAATCTGGGCGAAGTCTGCGACGCCCTCGCCCACCTGATCGACAACCCGGACGCCACCACCGAGCGTCTGATGCGCCACGTAACCGGCCCGGACTTTCCCACCGGGGCCAGGGTGCGGGGCCGCAAGGGAATCGTGGACACCTACACCACCGGCCGCGGCCGCATCATCATGGAGGCCGAGACCGAATTCGAGGAGACCCGCAACAACCGCGAGCAGATTATCGTCACCTCCCTGCCTTACCAGGTCAACAAGGCCAATCTCATCGAGCGCATCGCGGGGCTGTCGCGCGACCGGAAGTTGGATGGCATCTCCGACATCCGCGATGAGTCGGACCGGCGCGGGATGCGCATCGTCATAGAACTGCGGCGAGACGCCCAGCCGCGAGTGGTGCTAAACAACCTGCTGCGCCAGACCGCCCTGCGGTCGTCCTTCAGCTCCATTATGCTGGCCCTGGTGGACGGGCAGCCGCAGGTGCTGCCCCTGCGCCGCTGCCTGGAGCTGTTCATCCGCCACCGCGAGGAAGTAATACGCCGGCGGTCTGAATACCAGTTGCAGCGGGCCCGCGACCGCGATCACATAGTGCAGGGATTGCTGCTGGCCCTTGACCGCATTGACGAAGTTATCGCGATTATCCGCAACTCCGCTGATGTCGAGGCATCTCGCAACAACCTGATGCAACAACTGGACCTTTCCGAGGTCCAGAGTCAGGCCATCCTGGATATGCAACTGCGCCGCCTGGCCGCACTGGAGCGGGAGCGCCTGCAGAACGAGCATGAAGAATTGCTCCAGAAAATTGCCGAACTGGAAGCCCTCCTGGGCGACCAGGAGAAGATTCGGTCGGAAATCAAGCGTGAAACCCGCGAGCTCAAGTCAACTTTCAACCGGAACAACCCACGCCGCACCACCATAGAGGCCGAGGAAATCGGCGAGGAGACGCCGGAGTCTCTCATCCCCCAGGAAGACGTCATTGTCACCTTGAGCCAGCGCGGTTACATCAAGCGCGTCCCACCCAACACCTTCCGGCAGCAGAATCGGGGCGGCAAGGGCGTGCGAGGCATGACCACCCGCGAGGGTGACGCCATCCTCGACCTGCTGGTAGTGGACACCCACAGCACCCTGTTCTTCTTCACCAACCGGGGCCGGGTGTACCCGCTGCGGTCATTCCAAATACCCGGCGACGCCTCCCGAACCTCGCGGGGCGTGCTGCTGTCCAACCTCCTGCCATTGCAGCGCAACGAGCAGGTGCAAACCATGCTCCTCATCGATAATCCGAAGGACGAGTACCCCCTGCTGCTGGCAACCAAGAAGGGACAAATTAAGTCGCTCAAGACCGGCGAGCTCACTAATATCCGCCCGTCGGGCCTGATAGTGATGAATCTGACGCAGGACGACGAACTCGTCTCCGTGGCGCAGGTAGGTGAGGCCAAGGACGCGATGATGGTGACCGAGCGGGGGCAGGCCATCCGGTTCGCCATCGACGATCTCACACCGCGCAGCAGAATTGCCGGGGGAGTGCGCGGGATCCGCCTGTTGGAAGACGACCGGGTGGTGGCTATGGGCGTGGTTACCACCAACAGCCATCTGCTGGTGGTCAGCCAAGGCGGATACGGCAAGATGACCTCGACGTCCAGCTATACCCGCAAGGGACGCGGCGGCCAGGGTGTCCGCACCTTCCAGGTTACGGAAAAAGCGGGACCGCTGGCGGCGGCCAAGGTAGTAACCGACCCGGAACAGCAGGAAATGCTGATTATTTCGTCCAAAGCCCAAGTGGTTCGCATCAGCATGGATGACGTGCGCGAAACCGGACGGGTCGCGCAGGGCGTAATCCTCTGGAAGGAAAGGGAATCGGACGACTACGTGGCCTCGATAGCAGTGTTCCAGGAAACGGAACGCAGCGGCGACCTGGTCTCGGGGTCCAACGGGCACCGCCGCGCCAATGGCCGCAACCAGATGGAGGAATCAAACGGCTACGACCCGGATGTACACAGCAACGGGAACCCGGAAGATTCCTGCTAGAGGACGACCATTCATCACCTGGTTTCCGTAGTTGCGGGGGCGGGCGTTGCCCGCCCCTCTTTCGTCACATGGAATTTAGATTTTCGGAACGCAATGGCGTCCCGCCAGCGCTACCGCTCTCAGTATCGCGCCTCGCTCTTCGCCGCATATCGCCCATTATCTTGAAAAACAGTATCGCCTTGTGTACAATAGTATATTGATACTATTGGCCTCATACTATTGCCAATAGCGATTAGGAGAGACGACAAATTGGGAATGAAGCTCGTTTTTCTGCATGGGGCAGGGTGTTCTAGCCTTTCCTTCTACTACCAGCTGCGGCACTTCCGAAGCGCCAAGGCCATCGACCTTCCCGGCCACCCCGACGGCAAGCCTTGCGAGTCAGTTGACGGTTACCTGGAGTGGGTGCGAGGATTCATCCGGGCCCGGCGTTACAAGAATGTAATCCTCTGCGGTCACTCCATGGGCGGGGCAATCGCAATGCGATACGCCCTGAAATACCCGGATGAGTTGCGCGGCCTGATTCTGCTGGGCACCGGTGCGCGCCTGCGGGTGCATCCGCACTATCTCGACCGTTGCCGACAGCCTGGCGGGAACAACGGCCCTTGGCTGGACGGACACTTGGAATACTACAGCGCCGTGGAGCCGGAGGTGTTCCCGGTGCTGCGGCAGCGGGCCGCCGAAGTGGGGCCCGAGGTGGAACTTAACGACCTGATGGCCTGCGACAGCTTTGACATGATGGACTGTGTGGGAGAAATCAAGCTGCCCACCCGAGTCATCTGTGGCAGCGACGACGTGATGACCCCGGTGAAGTATTCCGACTACCTGACCAACAGCATCACAAACGCCAGTAAATCCATCATCCCGGGCGGCACCCACTTCGTGCACATGGAGAAATTCCAGAAAGTGAATGAGGAAATCGAGGATTTTCTGGCAACCTTCAAGGCGCCGGGAAAGCGGGCAAGCTGAGCGCGAAAAAGTGCAACAAGCAAGAGAGCGCAGGCTTCACACGGCCTGCGCTCTCTTGCTTCGTGGCGCCAATAGCCTGCAATGGGGAAACTACACCCGTTGGGGATGATACCAGCGGCTCCGGTAGAACATGAGGGGATTGTCGTAATCTTCGCGGCGAATTTCCTTGACCTCCCCCATGTATACGGTGTGGTCCCCGTATACGTGAGAACCGACAACGTCGCAGTCAAAGAATATGGCCGAGCCATCGAGGACCGGCACACCGTTTTCCGATTGGGAGAAACTGTAATTCACGCCGCCAGTGCGGTCCTGCGGTTTCTTGGCGAAATACGCGCCCACCTCTTCCTGCTCTTCCTTCAGGAAGTTGACGCCAAACTTCTTCCGCTCCTCCAGGTAGCCGTAGGTGTGGGTGCCGTGGGCGACGCAGACCAATACAATCGGCGGCTCCAGACAGACCGACGTGAAGGAATTGGCCGTCATCGTGTGGGGGTTGCCTTCATCGTCCAGCGTGGTAATGACCGTGACGCCGGTGGCGAATTCGGAAAGCGCAGATCTGAATTCATTCTTGTCGAACGAGGTCATAAACACCCCAAGTAACGACCCTCGCGGAAAGCGCCGCCCGCCGCGAACCGACTACCGCGAAAATCAATATTGTAACGCCAAAAGACCGGGTCGCTTGATTTGCGCCATTATAATACGCAATTACTCGGTTCCGCTACTATCTCATGCTCAAACCATTGGGGGCATCAGCGCTGTACCTTTCGCCGTTTCCGCAGGCCTTGCGGCGGACTGTCCGGCGGTCAGGGAAAAGGGTGGAAGCAGGCGGCTATATCCTCGGCGGGAACCGACGCGGCCGCCTCGGCATCCAGCTTTGCCACCGCACCCGGCGGAATCAGCCCGCTGAATAGATGCGGGTGGGTCAACTGGGCCAGTATCTCCAGCCCCACTACAATTCGCGGGCCGGGGCAACTGAAGTAGGTGTGGTCAATCAGGTAAACCTCGCCGGAGGCCACGGCCGGAAGGTCCCGCCAGCCATCCTGAGCCGCCAGCCACGGAGCCTCGCGCAGGTGACGGGCCACGTCCGACGAGCACAGGTCAACGAACAGCTTGTCCGGCGCAGATTCCGCCACCTCGCGCCATTCCAGGCGCCGGGCATTGCAGCCCGGCTCCAGGGCCGTGATGCTCCCCCCTGCCATTAGCAGCAGGTCTGGAATCCAGTGCCCGCCGGCCACCAGCGGGTTGACCCCCTCCAGCGAGAACACCGAGGGCCGCGATAACGCGGATTGTGTCTTACTGAGCACCGCCTTCGCGCGTGCCCGTAACGACGCCGTCAACTCCGCCGCCCGTTGGGAGACGCCGCAGACATCGCCCACCTCGGCTATGG
The DNA here is from genome assembly GCA_965226875.1 of Dehalococcoidia bacterium. Classification (GTDB taxonomy): domain Bacteria; phylum Chloroflexota; class Dehalococcoidia; order Lucifugimonadales; family UBA3495; genus VXOI01. The sequence goes on from OZ245439.1 coordinate 2,301,214, forward strand.
AGTCCATAATATCCTCGAAGGTGCGGGGTTGCAGCACCACCACCCGAGGCTGGACTGACATCCCTCGAACCGCGAGATTGACTTCCCCTGCGTCTATCTCGCAGATATGGCACAGGTCTTGGGTAAAGATTATGTCCGGCAACTCCCTGGCCAGCCACTCATAGTCCAGCTCATAGGGGCTTTCGCCTTTGCTGAGGATGTCGCGCAGCGCCTCCTCCACTTCCTCGCTGGACATTACCGAGGGGTCAACCCTGCTGCGGCTCACCACCGGCTTGATCTCCAGGATTTCGGGCGGGTAGTCGCAGAGGTCGCTGACGCCGATGACACTGTCGGCCAGCCCCAGGGCATAGAGGATTTCGGCGCCGCTGGGCAGCAGGCAGCAAATCTTCAACTGGTCTTCTCTCCCGGATAGACATAGTATATCGAGGCAATACATGGGGATTGAGGGACTTTCAGCCCTCCCGTTGTTGTATGATAGAGGAAGATTACCCTTAACGTCTCCTGCCCCACCTTAACACGACATCCCCTGCAAGATTGCCTCCGGCGCCCGGTGCGCCTGCCATTCCCCAATGCCACCCGCTGCACAGTACTTCCTATGTCTTTCATAACCGACCGGCAAGCTCCCTGAAATGTCCCGCCCTTTGGCAGAAAGTAGCTGGAGCAGCCTGGCGCTAATCCGGCTCAACGCCTTCAGCTTTGGCGTAACCGGGTTCCTCTTGGCGATGGACACGGCAGTATTGCCTATTATCGTCCTCACTCTGGCCCCAGAGAGCCTCAAGAACACCTATCTGGCGGCCCTTGGAATTGGCGGTCTTCTGGTAGCGGCGGTGATGCAGCCGCTGGTAGGGCGGCTGAGCGACCACACCAGGTCCCCGCTAGGGCGCCGGGTTCCGTACATCATCTTCGGCACGGTGGCCGTCTGCGCCAGCCTGGTGCTGTTGGTGCTGGCCCCGAATTTTGCGGCCCTTTTCGCAGCGTGGATGTTCATTCAGGCCAACCTGAACATCGCCTACGGCCCCGGAATGGCCCTGATACGCGACCTGGTGCCGAGGGCCCGCATCGGAGCGGCGTCCTCGTTAAAGATACTGATGGATGCAGTCGGCGGCCTGGCTCTTATCACCGTCAGCGCTGCCCTAATCGGTGAGGCGACGGGTTCAGGGTTGGGCCCGGTGCCCGCTTATGTAAATTGGGAATGGGCGGTCCTGGCGCTCTTGGGAGTGGCGCTGGCCGTCTCGGTAACGATTACCTGCACCAAAGTGCTGTCCCTGGACCCCCGCCGCCGGGCTCGGCCGACCCGGAGGAGCGGCGCGCCTGCTGCGCCGGTGCTGAACCTGCAACTGGTGCTGTTCCTGGTTTCCCGGCTATTGCTGATGACGGCAATTTATTCCTTTCCCACCTATGGACTGTTTTTCCTGCGGGACGTGGTGGAAGCAGCCAACCCGGCCGCAACCCTCAGCCAAATGATACCGACCATCGGCAGCTCGCTGGCGGTGGCGGTGTATGTTGCCGGGTGGGTCTCAGACCGCATCGGGCGCAAGCCGGTGGTCATCGCCGGGGCGGCAGCCGGGGCCGTCAGCACTTTATGGTTGCTGACGACCGATACCACCACCGGACTGGTGGTAACAGCCAGCGTTATCGGCGCCTCTGCCGGCGCGCTGCTCAGCGCCAACTGGGCCCTGGCCAACGAACTGGGCGACGAGCAACGGGCCGGGACTCACATAGGCATCGTTAACCTGTCAACCATCGGGGGGGCGGCGCTGCCCCGGCTATTCGGACCTGGCATAGACCTGCTGAATCATACCACCGAAGACCTGGGCTACCGGGCTCTCATAGTCGGCTGCGCCGCTCTGTTCGTCGCCGGGGCGCTGACCCTCCTCCCTGTGAACCCAACCATCCGGGAAGCAACTCTTGAGGAAGCAGCGGGCCGCGAAGAACTGCCTGAACACACGGCAGCCCCGCCGCCGGAGTCGTAGGGCAGGCCCTCGCCAATACCCTCACACCGGGGGAGGGAATTGGAATTGCCGCACGATCCTCTAGGCCGCGGCCTTTTGCAGGAACTCCGCCGCTCCTCGGGCTACCCACGCATTCCAGGACGTCATCAGGAACTTGACGCCCATACCCTTGAACTTGGCGATGTTGGCATCGTTGGCGAGGGTGCCGGGGATTCGGCCCGCATTCACGATCTTGCCAATGGCCTCCTCGATTGCTGCCTGCACCTCGGGGTGTTCGACGTTGCCAATATGACCCATCGTCTGGGCGAGGTCTGAGGGAGCTACGAAGAACACATCGATGTTGTCCACCTTCAGGATTTCGTCGATGTTCTCCAGCGCTTCCGCCTCTTCCAGAAGCACGACCACCATTGTCTGGCTGTTGGCCGTATGGAAGTAGTCGGACACGCCGAAGGACTGCCGCCCGCCGAACATCCCGCGGTAGCCCACCGGAGCGTACTTGGCCGACTGGGCCGCCTTCTCAGCGGCCTCGCGGCTGCTAACGTGAGGCACCACGATGCCCATGCTGCCCCGGTCCAGGGTGCGGGTAATCAGGCCGGGATCGTTGGCATTGACCCTGGTTATCGAGGTCATTCCCCACAGGTCGCAGGCGCGGGTCATGTCGCCCAGCGCGTCCCAGTCCACCGGGCCGTGCTCACACTCGATCCAGGCGGCGTCGAATCCCAGAGGCCCGAGAAAGTCGATGATGTCGCTGTCCTGCAACCCGGATATGGTGGTGACCACCTCCCCACGTTGCAGCTTCTCCTTGGCGCGGTTTGCTCGAATCGGCGGCATGATACGTCCCCCCTTATTTCGCTATTTTCGTTTTCGGCCCCCTTCCGGCCCGATCTCCGGGTCGGAAATTCGCCGCCGCCATTGTGCCATTCCGTAGTGCCAATGACAAACCAATTGCACCCTGTTCTTACCCTCACCTCGACTCTCGCCCTCAAAGGACTTGGAAGATGAAGGCCCCCTTCGGAATCCGTCGAGCGGGTTGACAATCCCGGCGGGCGCTTGGACAATCAAATCGGCCCCGCACCCTGCCAAACTCTTTCCCAAATGCGAGGCCCAAGGAAGGAGAGACCTGATGACGACCACGGCAACCTGGACCGAAGAGAGAGTAGCGGTAGCGGGCGCTGAAATGCAGATCCTGAAAGGCGGCAGCGGAGACCCACTGCTGGTCCTGCACGACGAGAGTGGCCAGCCCGGCTGGCTGCAGCTCCATGAAGAGCTGGCCAAGAACTACACGGTATACGCGCCGTCCCATCCCGGTTTCGGCGTCACTGATCGCATCGACTGGATTATGAACATGAGGGACAGCGCGACGTGGTATCTCTGGGCGCTGGAGGACCTCGGCCTGTCCAATCTGAACGTGCTGGGCTTCTCCCTCGGTGGCTGGCTGGCGGCGGAAATGGCCACTCAGAATCCACAGATGTTCCGCAAGATGGCGCTGGCGGCCCCCGCCGGGATCCTGCCGCCCACCGGCGAGATTCTGGATATGTTCCTGATTGTGTCCAAGGAGTTCATCACCGCCGGGTTCAACAACCCTTCTGCGGCCGCGGAGTTCCAGACCGTATGCCCCGACGAGCCCACGCCGGAGCAGGTTGAGTCGTGGGAGACGGCGCGGGAAGAAGCCTGCCGCCTGAGCTGGCGGCCCTATATGCACGACCGCAGCCTGCCGCACCGGCTAGGCCGCCTGAAGAATCTGCCCTCGCTCATCGTCTGGGGACGCAACGACGAGGTGGTCCCGACCAGCGCCGGAGAAGTCTACAACAACGCCATCGCCGGGTCGCGCCTGGTCACTCTCGAAAATTGCGGCCACCGCTCCGACGTGGAAAAGACCGATGAGCTGGCCGGCCTATTGCGCGAGTTCTTCGGATAGTTGCGCGAGTTCTTCGGGTAGTGCGGTCAGGGTCTCTCCAGGGGCTTTCGTCCTAGCCCTTCAATTGAGGCATGACTTGACGGGCGAAGACTGCCATTTGCCGGCCAATCGTAAACGTGTCTTCGCCCCGGAAATTGCAGACCAGCGACGAAATCCCCAGCTCAACGTAGGCCGACAGGTCATCGGCCACCTGCCCCGGGGTGCCACGCCCAAAACGGCGCTCCGGAGATCTCGTCTCGTCTGCTGAAGAGTCTACGGATTGGTGAATCGTCGTTTCCGGCGGCGTGGCGCGGCCTGCTTCCGCAGAGAATTGGGCCAGCCGCGCCATTCTCTCCCTCAGCCCGTCGAGGGGCATTTGCGTCGGGTGCCATGCCTGGCCGAATCGCGCGGCGCGGCGAAGTGCGGCGTCGCTGCCCCCCCCCGACCCATATCGGCGGGTGGGGTTTCTGCGTCGGCTTGGGCGCGAACCGCACACCATCGAAGCTGACGTGCCGGCCATGAAAGCTGGACGGGTCGTTGCTCCAGAGCTCAATCATCGCCGACAGGTATTCGTCGGTTAGTGCGCCACGCCGGGATTCCAGCACCCCCAGAGCGGCGAATTCGTCGGGCGCTCCCCCTGCTCCCACGCCGAGAGTCACCCTTCCGCCTGATAGCGCGTCCAGCGTGGCAATCATTTTTGCGGCCACCAGTGGATTGCGGTAGGGAGTGACCATAACGGTCGTGCCTAGCCTGACCCGCTCGGTCAGCGCCGAAACGTGGGACAGAACCACAAAGGCATCGAGAAACACGGGGCCTATGCTCTTCCGAAGGTGTTCCGGCGTCACCACATGGTCGCTGACCCACACCGAGTCGAATCCCAACTCCTCGGCGTCCGAGGCCACGGCCCGCAGGTCGTCGAGAGAGACTTCGCGCCCGTATTGGGGAAGGCATACGCCAAATTTCATTTGCGCCCTCACCCTGAATCTCCTCCAGGGGAGAGGGGATTCAGGAGTTGAACCATTTCTCTTTCCGGGAGTGGCAGGAAATTTTGTCGTCTACCAGGCTTGACGCAATACGGTCATTATCGGCCCGGCGTCGGATACCGGGCGGGGGTTGGTGGCCAGGGCGCGGTCGTGCAGCGTAGCCGAGGCGATCAGTTCCAGCCCTTCCTCCGGCACGCCAACGTCGCGCAGCCGGTCCGGCAGGCCCAGGGAGCGCCGCAGGTCCTCCACCGCGTCGGCGGCGGCTTGGGCCGCTTCCTCGTCGCTCATGCCGGAGGTATCTATCCCCATCGCCTCGGCTATCAGGGCTAGGCGGTCGGCGCAGGCTTCGGCGTTGTAACGCATGGTGTGCGGCAGCAGAATGGCATTGGCCTCGCCGTGCGGTACATCGAAGATGCCGCCAACGTGATGGGCGGTCGCCGTGTTCAGCCCCAACCCGCCGACGCCGGCCAGCGAGGCCAGGGAGGCGGCGGTCTTGGTCTGCAACAGGCATTCCAATTCCAGATCCGCGCAGTGGGGCAGGTGCTCCACCAGCAGTCGGATAGCGTGCAGGGCCATGGAATCGGATATGGGGTTGTGCTTGGTGGAGTAGACCGTCTCTATGGCGATGCGTAGTTGGCCCATTGCTGTGGAGGTCAGAATACCGACGGGGGTGGTGGCCAGAGCCATGCCGTCTATGACGATATAACCGGGGATGGTGTTGGGGTCGGCGACCAGAATTTTGCGGCCCAGATCGCGATCAGCAAAGCCCGCGCCCCGGCTCAGTTCCGCCCCACCCATGGTGGTCGGCACGGTGATAATGGGCAGACGCTCAGGCGACAGGGCGGGATAGCTAACCTTGTTTGGAGGCTCGAAATGCGCCTCGTAGTCGTGAATTCTGCCCCCTTCGCCTAGCAGGGTGGCGATGCCCTTGGTGGTGTCGTGGGTGCTGCCGCCACCAACGCTGATGAGCGCGTCCGCGCCGGTCTCGCGGGCCAGGGCCACGGCGGAGTCAAGCGTCGCCACGGGCGAATGGGGCGCAACGCCGGAATACAAGCCGACGAAGCTGTCGCCCAACGCTTCCTGCACCCGCGTCACCACGTCCGAGTGGGCCAGAATCGACGGCCCGCACAGCACCATGGCCCTCGCAGCCCCGGCGCGGCCCAGCACACCGGGCAACCCGGAAATAGCGTCCACGCCGCAGATGACCTCGTGGCGTACGCTGTTGAAGGTGTAACTCAATGCGTTGGGGGCTTCCATGTACTTCCGCTCCTGTCTCAACAGACAAATATGCGCTGACAATTGCCCGTTGCCAGCCGCAGACGATGGTTTATGATTGGACAGACAAAGATACGGGCCAAATGGCAAGGGGCATACGGCAGTATGAACGTCCCAGCGCACCGCTGGCAAGCCGGGCCGCCGGACGGCAGCTACGGCGAGGCCGCTTCTTCTCACAACAAATCGTTGTCGATGCACCGATGGGCCAATTGGATAGCCGGGTTTTCCGGCAAGTTCGCCCGCAGCGCCATCGCTCAATACCTGCCGGCCACCCGGCTCTCGGCAAACTCAGGGAACGGGGGTTACGTGGTGCTGGACCCTTTTGCCGGGGTAGGCACAACGCTGATAGAAGCGAACCGGCTTGGATTGGATTGCATCGGCTTCGAGATTAACCCTTTCGCGGCGCTGGTCTGCCGTGTAAAGCTGGGGGCAGTGGATATTTGCCTGGGCGAACTTCAAGACAGCGTGCGAAACTACGTGGGTGTTATGAAAGACATACAGGGCCGCGAACCCCAAAGCTCGCCGCCTGCCGGGTTCAAGAGTCGGATTCCCTTCTACTCCCCCGCAGTAGAGCACAAGGTCTTATTGACGCTTGACTACATGAACGATTTGCCGCCGCAGATCAAAGACCTGTTCAGAGTCGCCTTTGCGTCCGTGATGGTGGATTTTTCCAACTATTCCTACGAGCCTTCCCTGAGCACCCGCACCGCCGCCGGAAAAGCATTGGTGTGCGACGCAGAGGTGGCCCAGATTCTGGCCGCGAAACTTCGCAATATGGTGGAGGACATCGCCGAGTTTCAGGAGGAAGCTGCCCTGCGACAATCTCAGGGCGCACAAGAGAGCGACAGCCCGACATACCGTCTCCATGAATGTTCCTTCTTTGACGCCGAAAGCTGCATGGAGGATGCTTCGGTTGACCTGATTGTCACTTCACCGCCTTACATGAATAACTATCACTACGTCCGTAACAGCCGTCCGCAAATGTTCTGGAGCGGGCTGGTTCAGTCCTCATCAGAACTGAAGCCCCTGGAAACCGGCAACTTCGGCAAGTTCTGGCAGACTGTCAGAGGAGACGAGCCGATTGCGCTCACGCCGCAATTGCCGCAACTGGAGGCGGAAATCTTGGAAATCCGCGACACAAACAGAGACCGGGGAGTTTACGGCGGCAACGGTTGGGCCAACTACGTCGCGGCGTATATGAATGACATGGACCAGTTTTGCCGGTTACTGAACGGTGTCCTCAAGCCGGGCGGCACTGCGGTCGTAGTGGTGGGAAACTCGATAGTGCAAGGGCGGGAATTCAAGGTGGAGGAGTGTCTGTGCGACATCGCAGAACGGCATGGCCTGTCAGTCCTGAATGCCGTCCAACTTCGCGAACGGGTTGGCTCCAGCATCATAAACAGCGGGGCGCGATTACAAAGCAGAAAAAAATCTGCGTTGTACGACGCAGCGGTTGCCCTGCGCCGACCGGCTAGTTCAGGACCGGAAACCGCTGGTCCCATTGATTGACGTAGTTGGGCATACCAGGGCGTCCCCGACCAGGAGCGTGCATACTGAACCCGGGTATTCCATTCCATTCAGGCTCAAACCGGGTTATCAGGACTTCTTCAGCGCGAGCAACCTCCCATAGCCTCGCAAATGTCAAATACTTGCAGGCCACATCTTCCGTGTCTATTCCACGCCTGCCTTGAATTTTCCGCAGATGGTCACGCAAACGGTTCCTCAGATTTCGGGCCTGGCCCACATAGACCGAAACACCCATCCAATAGAGCGCGTAGACACCGAAGGTTTGCGGGGCATCCGGCACGCTTATCGGATGTGCCAGACTGGCTTCCAGCACCGCCGCCAGTTGGTCTTCGTATGCCCTGTCTACGTCAAACGTGAAGTCGTGATTTTCGCACACAGTCAACCACCGCTGACCAATGCACCGGGGTATCCAATCCTTTCCATACAACCCCCAGCATCTCTGGGCCTCTTCCTGCGGCGTTATACCATAACTCATCGGCGTGTCACGTTTGTCGCGTAGAAAGGGGCGCACAATCGTGCGCCCCTGTTCACACACTCAATCGGACCGCCAATCAGTCAGCCGCGGCTCCCGCTCGCGCCTGCTGTCCTCCGCCTGCCGGGGATTGCGGCGGCTTGTAGGGACGGTGGAAGGCAGCGATGATGGCCCCGGCGGTCATGATCCCCACCACGGCCAGCGCCGAAATCTGGAATCCCTCCAGGTGCAGCCGCTGCGACTCGCTGGGGAGCATCAGGCCGATAGTCGTCGGTACAATCAACGCCATTATGAACGACGATATGGTCGCTCCCGTGGCGTGGCCCATGTCACGGGTGGTCTCCAGCACTCCAGAAGCGAAGCCGCGATTCTCCGTCGGCAGTGTGCTCATCACCGTGGCGTTGTTCACCGTGTTGAAGATGTTGGTGCCTACGGAAATCGGGAACAGGAGGGCCGGCAACAGCCAGAAATTAACCGATCCGGCAAACAGGGCCAGCAGCACGAACCCCGATGCGATGGACAGCATACACGCAGTCCGCAGCAGGCGCGGGTTGAACTTGTCGTGGACGAAACCGGCTATGGCAGGCAGCCAGATGCCGAAGGACTGGTGCGGCAACAACACCGCCGTAACAAAGATCGGAGACATGCCCAGCCCATTCTCAATCATGATCGGCACGAGGATCATGGTCGCCATCATCGAGAGGTGGAACATCACATTGGAGGTGATCGCCAGCGTGAAGTACTTGTGACGAAAATGCTGGAATTCCACGAAAGGATGCGCAATTCGCCGCTCCACAAAGATGAACACCGCCAGCAACGCGATTGTCAGCGCGTGCATCGGCAGATGGTAAGTCAAGGCATCGGAGGAGGTGTAGGACTCCTCGCCACCATGCAGATGGCTCCCGGAGAGTATGAACACCGCCGACACGGCCACCAGCAGAATCGCGCCGGTGTAGTCGATGGGGATGTTCCTGTCGATTATCGACTCGTCGTTGCGGCGCACTACAGGGAGGCACGACTTGATGACTATAAGGCCGATGGGCAGCATGGTCAGGAACACCAGCCGCCACCCGGCAAAGCCGTCCCAGTTGGCGAACTGGAGCAGGATACCGAAGAATCCTACGCCGATGAACGTGCCGATACGGGAGCCGGTAATGGGAAAGGCGTAGGCTCTCCCTCGCTCTTCCTGCGGGAACGCGAAGGCCAGCATGGCGTTTCCGTTTCCATGAATCAGCCCGGCCCCGAATCCCTGGATGCCCCGCAGCACTATCACCTGCATGATGTCCTGGGCGGCAACGATTCCCACGGCCCCCAGGGTGATGATGATGGTGCCGATAAAGAACACCTTGGTGTGGCCGAATCGGTCGCCCAGCCGTGCGCCCAAGAACACGGTGCTGCCCAGCACCAGCAGGTTGGCGATGACGATCCAGGAGACATCGCCAACGGAGGAGTATCCGAAGTCGCGGGCTATGCTGGGCAATGCCAGCGTCACCGGCAGGCTGGAGAGCTGCACCAGCAACTGCCCGCCGGTCATCGCAATCAGCACCTGCCGGCGCTCAACCGAATTTGCCACACTCTTGTAGTTGGCAATAAAGCCGGCCATTCGAATCCTCAAGACCAGTCCGAATCAAAGAAATCACTCTATCACTTTAGCCAATATCGCGCTACTTATTGTATTATCCGGCGCCCCTGCCACCTCTGCGTTATAATGCACGGTATATCCAAACAGGAGGAATACGGCGATGGTCAACGTTCCGGTCCGCCTGACCGAGCTATCCCACTGCGCCGGTTGAGCGGCCAAGCTGAGCCAGAAGGACCTGGTGCAGGTCCTAAGCAAACTGCCCATAGTTGACCATCCCGACCTGCTGGTGGGATCGGCCACGGGGGACGACGCCGCCGTTTACCGGCTGGACGACAGGACGGCCTTGGTGGTGACGGTGGACTTCTTCACGCCCATCACCGACGACCCCTACGAGTTCGGCTTGGTGGCGGCCGCCAATTCCCTGAGCGACGTGTACGCCATGGGCGGGCGGCCCTTGTTGGCCCTGAACGTGGTGGGATTCCCAGCCGCCCTCGCCGTGGAGATGCTAGGCGACGTGCTGCGCGGCGGCCATGACAAGGCCGCCGAAGCCAACTGCCTCATCGTCGGCGGCCACACGGTGGACGACAACGAACCCAAGTACGGCCTGTCGGTGGTCGGCCTGGTGGAGCCCGGCAGGCAGGTGACCAACGCCGGCGCCCAACCCGGCGATTGCCTGGTGCTAACCAAGCCCATCGGCACCGGCATCATCACCACCGGCTGCAAGGCGGGCGTCGCGCCCCCCGGTTCGGTGGAGACGGCGGTGGAGATAATGGCGACCCTGAACCGCGCCGCGTCGGAGGCGATGATGCAGGTGGGCGTCAACTCCTGCACCGACATCACCGGATTTGGGCTGATGGGCCACCTTACCGGAATGCTGAGGGCCAGCGGCGTCGGCGCCCGGATCAGTATGTCCGAGGTGCCAGTCCTGCCCGGTGTGGACGAACTTCTGGCACAGGGCGTCGCCCCCGGTGGCACTTACCGCAATCAGGCCGGCGTTGAAGATTATGTCGATTGGGACGACGCCCTTAGCGGCGACGACCGCCTGCTGCTCTGCGACGCCCAGACATCCGGCGGACTGCTTATCTCGGTGGCCGAGGAACGGCTACCCGCGCTGCTGGACGCGCTGGAAGAACGCGGAGTCTCCACTCGCGCCGTGCTGGGAACTATCACAGGCGGAAAGCCGGGACACGCCAGCGTGATTCCATAGTTTATGCTGTCCAAACTTTTTCCAAATGTGAGGTGGCGCGTGAAGCGTCCTGACCAAGTGAAGATCGCGCCCGACCAGGGCCACGGAGAACGGGTGCCGCCCGGCCAGTTCGTTACCGCCAAGTTCCCCGTGCTCACCTATGGCCCGGAGCCGAAGGTAGACATCAACGCCTGGCAGATCCGGGTGTTCGGGCTAGTGGAAAGGGAAATCACCCTCGACTGGCAGGGATTCACCTCCCTGCCCTGGCGCGTGCTGGATGCCGACTTCCATTGCGTGACCCAGTGGAGCGCTCTGGACCAGTCCTGGGAGGGTGTTGCGCTGGCTGACCTGCTGGCCCCGGCAGGCGCTTCGCCGAAAAGCAATTTCATCATGGCCCACTGCTTCGGCGGTTACTCCACCAACGTGCCGCTGGACCTTGCGCTGGCCGAGGGATTCCTGGCCCACAAGCAGGGCGGCCAGCCATTGGGCAAGAGCCACGGCTGGCCCCTCCGCCTGATAGTCCCCAGCCTCTACGGATGGAAGAGCGCCAAGTGGGTCAGCGGCATCGAGTTGATGGCCGAGGACGCCCCCGGTTTCTGGGAGCAGCGCGGCTATCACAACAACGGCGATCCGTGGAAGGAAGAGCGCTTCTGGCCGGAGCTGACTCACTAGCGCCAGACCCTGCAAATTTCCGAGAAAAGAGAGAGGGGCGGCCAATCGGCCGCCCCTACAGTTCAGGCAGATGTTTTTCCCGGTATGGCTATGCGGCCATGGGCAGTTCTTCCCTGTCCTCGAACAAGGCAGGGGCTACCGGCTTGGGCTTGGCCACCGCTGTCGGCTTGCTCGCGACGTCGCACATCAGCCCGCACTGGAGGCAGCTCAGGAAGTTCCCGTAGCTGTCGCGGCTCAATGTTACGTCGCCCTGGCACTTGGGGCACGCGCCGAAGTAAATCATGGGGCACCTCCTCTCCCTGCGCCACGCTGCCACTCCTGACCGGGGCAGCGTGGCCGTTTTCGCGGCCGCTCCCCGCGGCCTTTCCCTTCTTTCCACCTTGAATTCTGGCTTGAATTCTGGGCTGCGGCCCTCATATCACTACCTTTTCGCAGGACCGGAATTGATATTCCGCCCTGTCCATTCCCATAATTACGCCGACGGATTAATATTGGATTCTTATTTGCTCTGATTCACAAGACTTGACACATCTTGTGTCATACACTATCATACAAATCAATACAGATCAATAGATTTTGGGGGCGCAGCATGACCCAACAACGGCAATTCCAGCCCCGGCGACACACGGAATCAACACCAGTTCCGGGGAAGGAAACGCCGTCCCGTCCGGCGGATACGTCCATATCTTCGTCCGGGGCCGCCGGCTCGCCGGGCCGGGCTCAGGAAGCATCCGGGGGTGAGGACGAAGCCGTAGTCGCCATGGAGGGCGTCTACATCATCAGCGTGGCCGCCCGAATACTGGATATGCACCCCCAGACCCTGCGGAAGTACGAGCGCCTGGGGCTGGTCCGGCCAGGTAGAACTCTGGGTATGCTCCGTCTATACTCGACGGAGGATATTCGCAAGTTGCGCCTTATCCGTCATCTTTCCGACGAAATGGGCCTCAACCTCGCTGGCGTCGAGTTTGCCCTGACCACCGTGCAGAACCTGCTCACCATGCGGCAGCGGCTCGCGGCGCGACTGGGCCCCGAAGTGGGAGAGGCCGTGGCGGAGGAGCTGGATCTGCTCTTCCAGAGCCTGAATCTCCCCGTTGACCAGTGAAGCCCCTTCTGGCAAAACCCCTTCTGACGAGACCCGGATTTGAACCCGGAAAATTCCACAGGATCAACCTTATGTCTGACGAACAAAACATGGACGCAAAGGAAGAATCCCACCGTGAGGAAACCAGCAACACCGCCAGCTGCGGCCCGCAGTCAGAAGACGCGGTTGATTTCGCGCAATCGACGCCGGAGTTGAAGGTGGCAGCCTTGACCGAACGGCTTGAAGCCGCTGAAGCCGAAGCCAACAGGTTCCGCAACGAGGTGCAATACAAGGAAGCCGAGTTGCAGACCGAGCGCCGCCGGTTCGCAGAACAGCGGGCCGCCGCCGCCAAGTACCGGGACGAGGACTTGCTCCTTGACCTGCTCCCCGCCATCGAAGGTCTGGAGCTGGCGCTAAACGCCGATGTCACTGAACAGTGGGGCGAGGGCGTCAAGCTGGCGGTGCGGGAAATGAAGCGCCGCCTGGAATTGCGGGGCGTCAGCTTAATTGACGGTGCCGTCGGCCAGCCCTTCGATCCCAACGAGCATGAGGCGCTGGCGTACCAGGAATCGACCGGGCAGCCTCCGGACCACGTAATCCAAATGGTGCGGGCCGGTTACCGGCTGCATGACCGCCTGTTGCGCCCGGCCCAGGTGATTGTGGCCCGCGAACCTCAGTAAACCGGCGTCCGATGTGAGTGGGGCAAACACCCACACCCAGAGCACACCCAGATCGGATTAAAGCTAAAGTTATTTCGCAGAGAAAAAGGAGAAAGCGATGCCTAAAGTATTGGGCATAGACCTTGGGACTACCAACTCGGTCGCCGCAGTAATCGAAGCAGGGGAGCCGGGCGTCGTGGAAAACGCCGAGGGCGCCCGGCTGACTCCGTCGGTGGTGGCCCTCAACACCCGCACCGGCGAGCGGTACGTGGGACAAGTCGCCAAGCGTCAAGCCGTGACCAACCCGGAAAACACGCTTTTCTCGGTCAAACGCCTGATGGGACGCCGGTACGACGACCCGGAGGTGCAGAGCGCCACCGCCAAGCTGCCCTACCTAGTCGTTCAGGGCGCAAACGGCGACGCCCACGTCAAGATGGGCGATGAGACCTATGCCCCGCCGCAGATTTCGTCTTTCGTGCTGACGAAGATCAAGCAGGACGCCGAGGCCAAGCTGGGCGAGCGCATCAGCCAGGCGGTAATCACCGTTCCCGCCTACTTCAACGACTCCCAGCGGCAGGCCACAAAGGACGCCGGCACCATCGCCGGGCTGGAAGTGCTGCGCATCATCAACGAACCCACGGCGTCGTCGCTGGCCTACGGGCTGGACAAGACCCAATCCGACGCCAACATAGCGGTGTTCGACCTGGGCGGCGGCACCTTCGACATCACCATCCTCCAGATGGGCGAAGGTGTGTTTGAGGTCAAGTCCACCAACGGCGACACCTTCTTGGGCGGCGACGACTTCGACCAGGCCATCCTAGAATGGCTGATTACCGAGTTCCGCCGCGAGACCGGCATCGACCTGTCCACGGACCGCATGGCCCTGCAACGCCTGCGCGACGCGGCCGAGCGGGCCAAGGTGGAGCTCTCCAGCGTGCTCGAGACCGAGATCAACCTGCCCTTCATCACCGCCGACGCCAGCGGTCCGCAGCACTTGGTCAAGTCGCTCACCCGCGGCCGCTTCGAGCAACTGGTGAGCCACCTCATCAACCGTACCACAGGGCCCTGCCAGCGTGCGCTGGCCGACTCCGGCCTGGCCACCAGCGAGATTGACGAAGTTATCGTGGTGGGTGGTATGTCCCGGATGCCCGCGGTTCAGGAAAAGGTCAAGGAGATTTTCGGCAAGGAACCCAACCGAAACGTCAACCCCGACGAGGCGGTGGCCTTAGGCGCGGCGATCCAGGCCGGCGTGCTGGCCGGAGAGGTCGGAGACATCGTGCTGCTGGACGTCACCCCCCTCACCCTGGGGCTCGAGACGCTGGGCAGCGTGATGACCACCCTCATCCCGCGCAACACCACCATCCCGACCAAGAAGAACGAGGCCTTCACCACCGCCGCCGACAGCCAGACTACGGTGGACATCCATGTGCTCCAGGGCGAAAGGGCCATGGCACCCGACAACAAGTCCATCGGACGCTTCATGCTGGACGGCATCATCCCGGCTCCCAGGGGGATTCCGCAGATCGAGGTTACTTTCGACATAGACGCCAACGGCATCCTCAGCGTTTCGGCCCAGGACAAGGGCACCGGCAAGGAGCAGCGCATCGTCATCCAGTCCGGCTCCGGCATGAACAAGTCCGACATCGAGCGGATGGTGGAGGAGTCCCGGCAGTACGAGGCGGACGACCAAAAGCGCCGCGCCGAGGTGGACACCCGCAACCAGGCCGACTCCATGGTGTACCAGGCAGAGAAGCTGCTCAACGACAACGCCGAACTCGTCCCCCAGGACCTGCGGGCCGATGTCCAGAGCAAGATCGACGCGCTGAAGGCAGCCTCCGCCTCGGGCAGCGTGCCCGAAATGCAGAACGCCATCAACGAGCTCAACGCCGCCCTGCAACGCTTGGGCGAGGTGGTCTACAGCCAGAGCGCGGCCCCCGGTCCGGGCGCTTCGGGACCTGGCGCCGCCGGCCCAGGCGCATCCGACAGCGGCCCGGCCGACGACGCCGGCACCGTTGAAGGCGAATTCCGCGAGGTCTAGGACGTGCCAATTTCATCGGGATTCCCGAATTCCGGGAAAGGGTGGGAGCCTGGCAAAATGAAGCCTCCCCACCCTCCCATCGGGCAAACGGACGGGATTGCCAATACGGCAGCTCCTAATACGATTCCGAAGAAGGTCAATTTCTGCTATAATCGGTCTTGACCACAAACATAACGTGGACAAAAAATCTGGCAACCCATTGTAGGTTGAAAGTGGTTGAAAGCGGACGGTGCATTCATGAACGCGCAACCAGAACGAGCAGACAGAGAAGTCTTGGGCCACGAAGTCCCGGAAGGTGACTTCACGCCTACCATCACCGACCCTATAGTCAGTAAGTGGCGGGTAGAAGGTATTGAACGCGACCTCACCCCCCTCCAGTATCACTATCTGACCCTGATGAAGCGCCTGATTGCCCTGAAAGACAGCTATCAGATCGACCCGGATTTCGAGAGTTGGCTGATGGCGGCCATCAACAAATCCATATTCTCCACCCTGCGGGACAGCATCGAGGCCAACGTGGGTGACGAGGCCAAGGACCTGCTCAACCCGCAGCAGCGCGTCGAATAGATCGCGGGCTGTGGTCCCTCGCGCCGTATCGGTGCCACCCGGATTCGGTTAACGTGCCCTCTCCCGAGGAGAGGACACAAAAGCGTGAGTCTCGTTTCTTCTTTCTTCCGTGTGTCCTATCGCGGCAAGCCAGAGGCGCTGACGCTATACCTAACCCGCCAGTCCGTGCACCGGAAAGATCTGTTCCTTAACTGCGGCCACCGTTTCTCCGGCATGGCGGCGGATGTCCAGACGCAGGTTGGCGGGAATCTCGGGAATGCCGCTATCCCTCAGATGGCCGATTCCGTGCTCCAGGGCGAATCCCCGGGGAAGCGTGTCGGGCCACTCCACACCCAGCATCACCCCATAGGCGAGGGTCCAAGCCCGGGCCACGGCCATCAGGTCGTATCCGCCGCCGCCCAACGCCAGCCACGGCAGGCCCAGGGCCGCCACCTCCCGCACCACCTCGATGAACCCCATGGTCGTCAGTTGCAGGTGGGTCAACGGGTCGGAATGGTAGCTGTCTATACCCAGCTGCGTAACCAGCACGTCGGGGGCGAAGCCGCGTACCAGCGGGGGGACTATCTGCCGGAACGAGTCGAGGTAGACTTCATCGCCGGTGTAGGGGAACAGCGGCAGATTGACCGAGTAGCCCCTCCCCCGTCCATCGCCCTGCTCGCCGACGAATCCGGTCCCAGGAAACAGATAGCGGCCCGACTCGTGCACCGAGATGGTCAGCACACGGTCGTCACCGAAAAACGCCTCCTGCACCCCGTCGCCGTGGTGAGCGTCCACGTCAATGTATGCCACCCGCATCCCGCGCCGGAGAAAGTAGTGGACGGCCAGGGCCGGGTCGTTGAATACACAGAACCCGGAAGCGTGGCCCGCTGCCGCGTGATGCAGCCCGCCGGAAATGTTGAAGGCGGCGTCTACCGCTCCGTCGGCGATCATTTCTGAGGCCAGCAGCGTCGCCCCGGAGCTAAAAGTCGCCGCCTCGAACATTCCGGGGTAGTACGGATTGTCCCCCTGCAGGCTGAAGTTGAAGCGTTGGGCCTCGTGCGCGCCCTCTCCTACGCTCAGCCGCCGCACGGCCGCGATGTACTCCGGCGTGTGCAGCCAGCGCAATTCATCCTCGGCTGCGGGGCGCGGGCTTACCAACATTGCGTCTTCGCTGTCGAAAGCGCCGTAGCCCTGCAACAGTTCGTAGGTATAGCGCAACCGCACTGGCCGCATGGGGTGGTCGCTGCGCAGTTCGTGCCGCGACATCAGGTCGTCGTATACAAAGGCGGCCCGGGGCATGACGTGCCTCCTGAATTCTCTCTTGTGTGACTTGCGGTTGGAATGAACTGCCCGGCGGGACGAATTGCCTGCGATCGGACCAAGAGACGCCAGAAACCTGACGGCGCCAGTGTAATCGGGGAAAAGCCGGGGAAAAGCCAAGAAAATGCCGCCTCAAGCATACACCCGACCCCGTTCCTTCGGGGAGCTTGGCCGGCTCGCGCCTTTCAAACTTTTAGGGATATGACCCGACTGGAAAGGGCTTGCCCGCGCGAAAATCCGCGAAATTTGCACCGAAGATAGCGGCAGAATTCAGGGCAGCCGGGTTATAGTAGACGACGCAACGGGAAAACCGTTACGCATTATTTCCTGCCCTGATGGGCAGAAATTGCGCCGAATCGCCGGATTTCGGCCCAACTTGCCCCAGAGCCTGACACAGGCCGGGGCCTCAATAAATAACACGGGGGTTTGCGCTAATCGCGGCATTGGGTCGCATCAGTCTGAAGGCTTGATGGCCAACAGTCTGTCAGCGGAACAACAGCCCGGCCCACCAATATGCCGCATAGAGACCGGGACCGGTACCCGACAGCCCATTGGCCGCTATTATTTCTGTATTGCCATTGGACTGAAATGTGCGCCTTCCGTAGATCATCTTAGTCTGAGGAGTGTTTGCCATGCCCATCGAATTCGACGAATCCATGCAACAGCGGCTCAAGCAGGCAGAGATGGCGGAGCGGGAACTAGCGCGCCTGCAGCCCCTCGCTTCCGAGGCCGCAGAATTGCGGATCAAACAGGAGCGCGCCGCCAAGTTCGAGGACAGCCTGCGCCGCCGGGACCAGTCCTTGGTAGATGCAAAGCAGCAGGCAGAGACGGCCAGCGTCCGTCAGATCGAAATCCCCGCCCTTCTGGATAACGCGGCCCAAGCCGTCGCCACCCTCTTCGCCGCCTTGAAGGACGTCAACACCCGCCGCCGCCGGGCTGCCGAGGCGCTGGCCATAGTCGACCGGGTTGACTACGAAATCGAACTGGAAGAGGTCGGTGAAGAGCAGCGCCAATACGACCGAGACCCGCGCGGTCTAGCCTACGCCCTTGCCGCCCGCCACGGAGACGCCAAGGTCAAGGATATGCTGGAGGAAATGGATCCTGGGTTCGATCTGCTCCGCAACTGCAACCTGAAGGACTCCCTTTACCGCGACGTTTCCAGCTTCGTAATGGAGCACATCAATGCCAAGGACACAGCCGGGCAGAAGTCTGCCACCTTGCTGAAGAGTGCCGTGGTTTCCAGGAAACCCCAGCCCCTGCCCGAAGAATCGGAAACCGAAATGGCTACTGCCGGGTAAGCGCTCACAGGGGTAGGAGCATGAAAGCGGGGCGTCCTTTTCGGATGCCCCGCTCCTTTTCTCGGGACCAGCAGGGCGACTGCCCAGCGGGTGTATGCCAAGCCTCAAGGCCTTGGCCGGAGGCTGTTCGGGCGTTGACCCTTCCGGCGCAGGGGTATAGACTCCCGCCATCCTCAAGGTCGGGAGGCAAGCGTGGCTTCGCTGGACCAGTACGCAGACAAGTACAACAACATCCGGTTCGAGCGCCGGGACGGCATCCTTCAGATGACCTTCCACACCAACGGGGGGCCACTGCAATGGGGCGGCGGGCCGCATGAAGAGTTCCACCGCGCCTTTGCAGACGTGGGCAGCGACCGCGATAACCGGGTAATCATCGTAACCGGGACCGGCGACACATTCTCCGGCCCGCAGGGGACTGCCGCCGGAGCGCCCAAACGACCGCCACGGGAGTGGGACCGCACCTATTGGGAAGGCAAGAAGCTGCTTTCCAACCTTCTGGACATCGAAGTGCCGATGATCGCCGCGGTCAATGGCCCGGCGCTGCGTCACTCCGAAATCCCCTTGCTATGCGACATCGTACTGGCCGCCGAAACCGCCGCCTTCCAGGATTCCGGCCACTTTATGAGCAACCTGGTGCCGGGCGACGGGGTCCATGTGGTCTATCCCATGCTGCTGGGGGCCAACCGGGGGCGCTACTTCCTGCTCACCGGGCAGTCCATCGGTGCTCAGGAAGCCCTGACGCTGGGGCTGGTCAGCGAAGTGCTCGCGCCCGACGCCCTGCTGCCCCGGGCTTGGGAACTAGCGGAACAGGTGGCGCAGAAGTCGGACTTGGTGTTGCGCTACACGCGCGTCGCCACCACACAATACATTAAGCGCATCATGCAGGACCTTCTGGGCTACGGGCTGGCTCTAGAGGGCCTTGGCTCCGCCGATTCGTTGCTCAACCAGCAGCAGCCGTAGCTGCCGCCAGTCGGCGTGAGACGCAGGGTCTCTTAATTCTCCTCCTCCCTCTTAAGGGAGGACTGGGGCGAGCGTGAAATCCAGGGATGACACAATGTTCGCTCACCAGCAGGGACGCCAGCACCCTGACCCTGCACCGGAGGGAGAGGGAACAACAACAAAGACCCTGGCGTGAGACAGCCAAGACTTGAAAATCACCATTCGTTCTGGCAATATGAGGCCATGAGAGTAGGGGCTTTTGAAATCAACGAACCCGTTCCCGAGCTGAGGGATCCTCACGCCTTCGCCATGATTCGCCCGTGGGTGGACGTGGGCAGCGTGGGCACCCTGACCCTGAACCGGCTGGAGCGGTTCATGGGGTCGAAGGAGTTGGGGCGGCTGCACCGTCCCGGCACATACTTCGACTTCACCCGGTACCGCCCCAATATGCGCCTCGTTGACGGCGCCCGTCAGGTCAAGATTCCCAACAGCACCATCCGCTATGCCACCACCGAAAACGGGCCGGACTACCTGTTCCTCCACCTTCTGGAGCCGCACTCCAACGGTGAGGACTACACCGACTCCATCCTTGAAGTGGTGCGCTACTTCGGCGTAAAGCGCTACTGCCGCGTCGGAGCAATGTACGACGCGGTGCCGCACACCCGCCCGTTGCTGGTAACCGGCTCCCTGGGGTCGGTGGAGCAGAAGCGTCCGGTACCAAACTTCAAGTTGCAGCAGAGCACCTATCAAGGGCCGACCACCATAATGAACCTGCTCTCTGAAGGAATAGAGCAGGACCAGATTGAGACCATCAACTTCATGGTGCATCTACCGCAATACGTGCAGTTGGAAGAGGACTACGCCGGCACCTCCCGCATGATTGAAGTGCTGTCATCGGTCTACGACAACATTCCACCCGACCTAGCTCCGGTCCGCCGCGGCCAGCGCCAGTACCGGGAACTCAACGCTACCGTGGACCGTAACTCGGAGTTGAAGACGCTGATCCAGCAGATGGAGCAGTATTACGACTCCCAGTTGACAGCGGAGAGCGCGTCATCGTCCTCGGAGCAGGGCAGTTCGTCCCCCGCGCTGTCGCCGGAGATCGAGGCGTTTCTTAGCGAGTTGGGAGACCGGCTGGAAGGCGAGTCCGACCAAGACGAATAACACATCCGGACAACGGTGAAATGGGCAACACCCGGCCACGCTGAAATAAGCGTGGCCGTTCCTTATTACGGGAGCGGTTTTCGAAGCTACGAGAAGCTACGACCTGAAGGAGGCTGGAATTGCAATTACGCGACTTCGTAACCGGCTGCCTGGAGCAGCACTACAACGCCATGCTCCGCACGGTGGACGGCCTTTCCGACGATGAGCTGCGATGGATGCCGACACCGGAATGCTCGTCCATCGGTTTCCTGGTATGGCACTACGGGCGGACGCTAGACCGCTGGGTTCACGCCCGGTTGCAGAACGTCCCGCAGCTGTGGGAGCAGGGCTGGGCCGAGCGGCTGGGACAGTCGATAACCGACCCCAACGAGACTGGCTACGGCTTCGGCCCCGAACAGCTGGCCGCCTTCCGCACCCCAGACGCGGCCAGCCTGGTGGCCTACGCGGCGGCGGCTATGAACGCGGCCAAGGTCTATCTGGCATCGAGGAGCGGCGCCGATTTCGACGATATGCCCGTGGCCAACCCGCGCGGCGGAACGATGACGCTGGCCAATATGTGTCAGCAACTGCTCTGGGAGTTCAACCAGCACGGAGGGCAGATAGCCTACCTGCGCGGAATGCAAAGGGGGTTGGAAGACTCATCGTACAGCGGCGGCCTGCTGGAGGGACTGGCGGCCAGGGAGGCCCGTAGTGGCTGAGCAGGAACTGCTGCTCCTGGTGCAGATGACCTGCGCCAGGGAGCATCTGGAACCCTTCACCCTATGGTACAACAACCATCTGCCCAACCTGCTGCGGATACCGGGCTACCAGTGGGCGCAGCGTTACGTCAACTTGGACGGCGGCACACGATTTACGGCCTTGTATGGCATCCGCAGCGCCGACGACCTGCCGTCGCTGTTGCAGTTTGGCGGCCCAGGCCTGCATCCCATCGCCGCGTCCGAGTTCTCGGTCTTCAGCACCCTGAAAGGCATCAGCGACCCGGTGTCCAACGTCTACGAACACGTTGCCGGCGCTCCTTTGCGCGACCCGCTGCTGCTATCCGACCATCCCCTCAGCGTCGTCACTGCCGACGTTGACCCGGCCCACGAGACGGAATGGGACCGTTGGTATACCGAGTCACACCTGCCCGGCGTGCTGAACGTCCCCGGCTACGCCTGCGGCGCCCGCTTCCGGCGCCTCGACCACCCGGCTCTCACCGATTTCAACACCGGCCCCAAGTACCTGGCCCTGTACGAATGCGACAGCGAGCAAGTCCTGCCCACTCTGGTTCCCGGGGACCGCATCCACTCCGAAGCCCGCGCCGAACTGGACCGCTGGCAGGCTTATGGCGCCGTCCACGCTCGCAATTTTGGGTGGGGCTTCTACCGCCTGATTTCCAAGCACTTCAAGTGGACCGACGTATGACGGTTCGAGGGACAGACGATTGGCTGGGAATTCCCCAATCGCTCCTCCTTCGGAATTGCGCCTGCCGCCATGCGGTGATAGATTGATGCTAATTCCCAGCTATCCCGAACCTGACTTTGGACTGCAACTATGACCTCTGCAAGCAACGGCAGCAAACAGGGCGTGATTTTCTCCGGGATGCGGCCCACCGGGCTGTTGCACCTGGGCAACTACATCGGCGCGCTGCAAAACTGGGTGGCGTTGCAGGATGACTACGACTGCATATATTGCGCCGTGGACATCCATGCGCTGACCACCGTGGAGTCGCGGGCCGACACCGACACCATACAGTCCAACATCGAGGACATGGTGCTCGACTGGCTGGCCGCCGGCATCGACCCGGAGCGCAGCATCGTTTTCGTCCAGTCCGATGTGCCGGAGGTGATGACTCTGCATACCCTGCTCAGCATGGTCACGCCGCTGGGCTGGCTGACGCGCGTGCCCACCTTCAAGGAAAAGGTGCGGCAGATGGATGAGACCGAGGAGTCGGTCAACTACGGACTGGTCGGTTACCCCGTCCTGCAAACCGCCGACATCATCCTGTACAAGGCCGACACCGTACCCGTGGGGCGGGACCAGATACCCCACATCGAGCTGTCGCGGGAGATTGCCCGGCGGTTCAACAACTTCTTCGGCGACACCTTCCCGGAGCCGCAGGTCAAGCTGACCGAATCCCCGCTGCTGGTGGGGCTGGACGGACAGGCCAAGATGTCCAAGACCCTGGACAACCACCTGGACCTGGCAGCCAGCCCGGAGGACACGACCAAGCGGGTGATGACGGCCTTCACCGACCCCCAACGCACCACCCGCAACATCCCCGGCCGGCCCGAGATCTGCAACGTCTACTCCATGCACAAAATGTTCAGCCCATCGGCGTCGGTGGCTGCGGTGTACGAAGAATGCACCACCGCCGCCCGGGGCTGCGTGGACTGCAAGCGCCAACTGGCCGCCAGCATCAACGAATCCCTGGAACCGATAAGAGAACGCCGCCGCGAGTTCGAGGCCCGCCCCGCCTACGTGCGCGAGATTCTCGACGAAGGCGGCAAGCGCGCCCGCGCCATAGCCACCCGGACCATCGAGGAAGTCTACGAGAAGATGGGCCTTGCCCGACGTTCAATCACCTCTTAACCCTGACCGTCAGGTAGCAGGGAAGCTAAGAACCGGGGTCGGCCGCCTCGCTGTCCATCTCCGACCGCACCACTATCAATTTACCCGAACGCGGGTTTACTGACACGCCCCCCTTCCCAAGCCCGGATACACCTCTGTACCATAGTATCTGCCGGGCCGGACCACCGGGAACTCGGCCAATTTAACCCGCCACTGAGGCCGCAAGGTATCTGATGTCTAGAAACCACACCAATTCCAACTCCTCAAAACCGGCCCGGCAGACCCGGGGATCCGGCCACAAACCCGCCCCCGACCAGGAAAACGGTCCCGAATGGGCGGAAATGAGCGGAAATGAGCGCATTCCAGAAAAATCCGACCTAACCTTTCGCCAGCAGTCGGCCCTTCCCATCGTCGCCGCCTCCCCTTCCATCGCTCAAGCCGCCGGCGCCTCCGGCATCGGCGAGAGTACCCTGCGCCGCTGGCTCGAAGACGATAAGTTCCGCGACGAACTCACCCGCCTTCGCCAGGAGTCCGCCAGCCTCGCCCGCCAAGAGCTCCAGGGACTCATGCTGCGCAGCGTCTCCGTTCTCGCCAATGCCATGGACCACCCGGATATGGCCATCAGCCTGCGCGCCGCCCGCTACTCCATGTCTTTCGCCGTCCAGATTTGCGAAGCCGAAAAGCTCAGATCGGATATCCAAGTCCTGAAAGACGCCCTCTCTCAGGGCAGCCCACCACCCCCGCCAACAAGCGCAGCGAGATAACCCCAGCCACTGGTCCGCCACCCTCGGCGCTATCGGCAGCGCCGGGGGTTCGCCGCCCCACCGAAGCCAGCGGCGGTTATAATAACTCATCGTGACCCGAACACAGGCGAAGGAAGCTATGACTGAAACTTCCAACCTCTCTTTACCCGTATCCGCCACCGGCCGCCCTGCCATGGAGGTCATCGATCAAGCCGTCCGGGCCGCCGGGAAAATAATCCAGGACGGCTGGAACGCCGACAAGCAAATTACCTTCAAGGGCCGGGCCGACATCGTCACCGACATCGACGTCGCCGCCGAGAAGGCGGTCTTGGAGATACTCACCGGGGAGTTCCCCGACTTCGGCATCCTGGCCGAGGAGTCGCCGCCGGTTGACGGCGAGTCGCCGTACAAATGGGTGGTGGACCCCTTGGACGGCACCCGCAACTACGCCCACGGCATCCCCCACTTTTGCAGCATCATCGCCCTGGCCAAGGACAACGAGATCGTCGCCGGGGTCATCTACGACCCGGTGCGCGAAGAGATGTTCAGCACCGCCGTGGGCCAGGGCGCTCACATGAACGGCGAGCCCATCAGCGTCTCCGAGTCCACCGAGCTCTCCCGCTCCCTGCTTAGCTTCGACCTTGGATATGTTGACGAAAAGGCGGGACTCGCGCTGGACATGGTGCGCTCCCTCTGGCCGGGCATGTACAGCATCCGCATGATGGGCACCGCCGGCCTGGGCTTGGCCTACGCCGCCTCGGGCCGGGTAGACCTGTTCTTCCACCACTCTCTCTCGCCGTGGGACTTGGCCACCGGCCTGCTGCTGCTGCGGGAGGCCGGCGGCGACGTCGTAGACCGGCAGGGCAACAGGGCCGGGCTGTTCACCCCCAGCGTCATCTGCTCCAGCACCACCCTCATCGACGGCTTCCTGGCCGCCACCGACGGCCTCCCGTGGCGCACGGCGGCCTGATTAGGGTGTATCAACCCCGCGGTCAATGGAGACTTCGTTGAGCCACGAATACGACCTGATAATCATCGGCGGCGGAGTCGGTGGGTCTGCCCTGGCTGCCGGCATGGCCGCCGCCGGAGCGCGGAGCCTGGTGCTGGAGGCCGAAGAGTCCTTCAGAGACCGGGTGCGCGGCGAGGCCGTCATGCCGTGGGGCGTGGCCGAAGCTCGCCTGCTGGGACTGGAGGGCGCGCTGGAACGGGCCGGAGCCAACCCGCTGCCTTTCTGGGATTCTTATCAGGGCGCTGACCGCTCCGGTCACCGGGATTTGACCCGCACCACCCAGGCCAAAGAGCCAGTGATGGCCTGTTTCCATCCCGTCCTGCAATCCGCCCTGCTGCAACACGCCGAGGAATCGGGCGCCGAGGTCTGGCGTGGCGCGCGAGTGCGGGGCCTGTCTCCGAGCAGCGAATCATCGGGGCCGACCGTGTCGGTGGAGCGAAACGGGGCGGCGCGGCAACTCTCCGCGCGGATGGTCGTCGGAGCCGATGGGCGCAGTTCACCAACGCGCGCCTGGGCCGGCTTCCCGGTGCTGCAAGACCCGGAGCGGAACCTGGTCTCCGGCGTCCTGATGGACGGCGTTGCCCTGTCCAACGACGCCACCCACGCCTGGCTGGACACAAGCAAAGGGCACTTCATACTGAACTTCCCCCAAGGACAAGGAAGGGCGCGGGTCTATCTGTGCTACCCCGCGGGCAGCGCCAGGCGCTACGGAGGCCCCGGCGACGTGCCGGAGGTGCTGGCCCAGTGCATCGCATCCGGGGTTCCTGCCGAGGTCTACGGCAAGGCCAGCCCCGCCGGACCGCTGGCTACCTTCGAGGGAAGAACGACATGGGTGGACCCGGCCTACCGCAACGGAGTGGCGCTGCTGGGCGACGCTGCCGCCAACACCGACCCCACCTGGGGCCAGGGCCTTTCGATGGCCTTCCGGGACGCCCGCGTCCTGAAGGAGCAGTTGCTGGCCCACGACGATTGGGATGAGGCAGGATGGGCCTACGCCGAGGCGCGGAAGCAGCATTTCGGCGCGGTTCATGCGATGGAGAACTGGCAAACGCAACTGCTTATGGACACAGGCCCCGAGGCAGATGCCATCCGCGCCCAGGCGATGCGGAGTTGGCGGGAAGACCGCTAACGTCAACTTAGCTTGTCAGATACGGCGAATTCCCTAATCATGTACTAAAACGCTTGCATTTAGGGCGGTTGACGTGCTTTAATAGACATGGTTTAGTACACGAATAAGACACGCCAGCGGGGAGAAACGCCATGCCAAAGCGAGTACATCACGCCTTGACCGCCGGGAAAATCAAGACACTGAAAAGCGCCGGGGATTATGCGGACGGCAACGGACTGGCGCTGCGTGTAGACCATGACGGCAACCAACGCTGGATTCAACGCCTGTCCATTGACGGGAAACAGGTAAGCCGGGGCTTGGGGCCATATCCTGCCGTATCGCTGGCGGACGCCCGTAGCATCGCCCTGGACGCATACGCCGCCAACCGGACGGGCAAGGCGTCAATCAGCCAAACGCCCGCAACCTCCGCTACGCCCGTCCAGACGCCAGTAGCGGCACTTCCCGCGCCAGACCTGAACATCCCTACGTTTGCCGAAGTTGCAAGCATGGTACTGGCAAGCCGTGCGCCAACGTGGAAAAGCAACCGGAACGCGGCACAGTGGGCCGAATCCTTCAGACTGTACGCCAATCCCGTGATAGGTGAAAAGCGCATTGACCGGATAACACGCGCCGACGTGCTGGCAGTCTTTGAGCGGGATAACTTGTGGGTGGAAAAGAATACCACGGCAGAGCGGACGCTAGGCAGGATTGACCGCGTATTTCGGTACGCCATAGGCAAGGAATGGCGGGATAGCAACCCTGCCAACATCGAACTAATCACGGATGCGCTACCTCCGGTCAATGGCAAGGTTCAGCATCATGCGGCACTGTCCTATACCGAGATTCCCGCGATGCTGGGCAAGCTGGCGTATGATACCGGCAGCCGGCAGGCGGCGTTGGCGTTTGAATTTCTGGTGCTGAACGCAACGCGGGCAACGGAAACGCTAGGCGCACGTTGGGCGGAAATGGACACTGAGGCGGGAACGTGGAACATCCCGCCGGAACGTATGAAGGCCAACCGCCCGCACAGCATCCCGTTAGCGGCGCGGTCAATCGAGATTCTAACCGAGGCGCGGGAACTGGCGGGCGATTCCGAATTGGTGTTTCCTACGCCTCGCAAGTCCGCCGCCGCCATGACGCCGGAGGCGTTCCGCAAGATTCTCCGGCGCGTTGCTGGCAAGGGTTGGACGGTACACGGCCTGCGGTCAAGTTTCCGCGATTGGGGCAGCGAAGTAACCGAGTATTCCCGCGATGCGCTGGAATCGGCACTAGCCCACTTGGTAGGCGATAGCGCAACGGAACGCTCATACCTGCGGACTACCAAATTTGAGGAACGGCGGGCAGTCATGGCGGAGTGGGCGGATTACCTGCGCATGGTAGGCTAGAGGAAGTAACAAGCCAAAAGAAAAAGGCGGCGTTGCCAGCGCCGCCCCAATCACCCAAGAAAAAGGAAATTCATGCCAATTAAGTCTATTCCAACATCGGATACGCTGTCAACGGAACCGGACCGGGCGAACAATCAGGCTTGGATAGAATGGCGCAACGGACAGCGCGGCGAGTGTGTTTGTGAAATGGATTCGCCTTGGGAAGATCACGAATATGATTGCCCGTTTGAGGTATGGGAACGCGCATACAAGGCCGCTAGAGCGGCAAAGCCAACGATTGCGCATAGCGTGCTACCGAACGCCAGTAGCTACCGCCAGGCGGTAGCGTTGCGTGGCTCAACCGAGGCGTTGCCGTCTGCCTTTACGCGGAATGACGGCGGAACGATTATCTACGCTGGCAGACTTAACGCGATGTACGGGCGTCCTAACGTCGGCAAATCGTTTGTGGCGCTCATGGTAGCACAGCAAAGCCAAGCGCAAGGCGGGCGGGTGCTGTGGATTGATGCGGAGGACACCGCCGACACGGTAGCGCGGCGCGCCGACCTGCTAGGCTACACCGGCGTTGCGGATGACGCCTTTTGGTACACCGGCGTTGATATGGTGTCTGACAGCAAGGCGATGCACGAAATTAACTGGTGGCTACGGCAACCGGCGTTTCCTGGACTGGTGATCATTGACGCTTGTGAGAGCGCCGGTTGCCCGTCTGACGGTACGGACGTGCGCCCGTGGTTTACCAAATTCGTTGACCCATTCCTGAAGAATGGCATAGGCGTTTTGATGCTAGACCATATCCCGAAAAATGCCGAAGGGCGGGCGGCTGGACAGATAGGCAGTCAGTACAAAATGGCGAGTCTGACCGGCGCGGGAATCAAGTTGTCTGGCAAGCCTTGGAATCAGGTTGCGGGCGGATACGTTACCTTGACCGTTGAAAAGGACCGCCAAGGCCAGTTGCCGGTTGTGATTGGCGAGAAGGTGGCGACGATCTCCGGTGATTACGTCAACGGCGCATTCCAGTACACGGTAGGCGAGTCCGTAGGCGGCAATCAGGTTAGCATCCTTGGCAATAAGGTTCTGGCGTTGCTGGCGGCGGAACCTGACGGCTTGCTTGGCAATACAGCGTTTACCGACCTGCTGAAATGCAAGCGTGTGCATTTGGTGGCGGCGCTCAAGTCGTTGGTTGATGATGGCCTAGTGAGCAAGGAACGCGAGGGCAAAGGCTACCGCTACGCAATCACTGAGCAAGGCGCGGAACATCTGGACGCGGAGGGAATGCAAGGCGAAATGGAGTTAGTCGAAAGCGCGTAAAAAAAGAATACTCACGTTGCGCGGGCGTCGAGCGTTTCCCGTTCCCCGTTCCCAATACTAATAAAGGGAACGGGAACGCGTCGCCTTGGGGGTGTATTATTTTTTGGTAAATGAGGGATGGGGTAATGCCAACTAATGGACAGCACGGCCCAAGTGATGCCTTTCATATCCAAGGTGATAATGGAATGACCTTGTGCGGACTGAACGCAAGGGAGGTGTATATTGGCGGGCCGTTTATTTCCCCGATGTGCGGGGATTGTGAGCGCTTGCTAATGTCCACGCATCCGTTGTACGAAGCAGAGGACGACACCACCGACTAACAGGGGTAACACAAACAGGATGGAGGTTGACCGATGAACGAAGGAATGATTGTGCGATTTCCTATGGCAGAGCATCCCGACAACTTGGGCATCTGTGGGTGTGGCTGCGGCCAGGAACTGGACACGACCGGGCAAGCCTTTGTTATTGACGCCATCAATGGCAATGAGATGACTGTCACTGTATGGCGTCTAGAGTGCTTGGGAGGCAAGGCCAGCACAGTGCCTAATGCAACGCTGCGGTACATACCCAATGAGGAGAGATGGGTGATAGGGCCAATCATCCCGCTGTTTCAGCGCAATGGGCTTGTATAACGCTTGGGGAACCCTGTCGGCAAAACGAATCGAGTAGGAAAACCGCAGATTGGTATGGTACGTGTAAGACCGCAAGGGGGTAGACCGTGAAGCTGAGGCCATTTCAACGGCAATTCTTGGCGGCGGTGGAGAATCCAGAGTATGACACCATCGCCCTGTCGGGACCGCGCGGCCTCGGTAAAACCTTCATAGCGGCTACGCTACTGGCCCGGTGCTTGACGCCGGGCGATTCGCTATTCACACCGGGCCGCGAGGTAATCCTTGGGGCCGCCACCCTGGAGACTGCCAGACTTTGCTACGGCTTCATACGCGAATGGCTGGAACCTTCGGGCGAGTACCGATTCATAGACTCGGTTACGCGGCTTGGGATCACGCATATCAAAAGCAACACGAAATTGCGGGCCATCAGCAGCAACGCGAAGGGAAGTTTTGGGCTGGTGCGGGTTAATCTGGTGGTGATAGACGAACCGGGCGCACTCGAAATCAACGGCGGGCAAATGCTGGCGGACTCGCTATTTACCGCACAGGGCAAGGTAGGTTCGCGCCTCAAGGTTGTGATGATAGGCACACTTGCGCCGATGGCTACGGACGCCGGGCATTGGTGGTATGACCTCATAGACACCGGAACGAAGGGGCGCACCTACGTTCAGCACTTCCGGGGCGACCTCGAAACGTGGGACAAGTGGCCTACCATCCGCCGGGCGAATCCGCTAATCGGAATCGACGCCCATAGCCGCAAAGTCATTCTTGAGGAACGTACCGAGGCGCGGAACGATTCACGGTTGAAAGCGAGATTCTGTAGCTATCGGTTGAACATCCCCAGTCAAGACGAAGCATCCACACTTCTCACTGTTGACGATTGGAAACGTGTCGAGGCGCGGCCAGTACCGGAACGTGAAGGGCGGCCCATTGTGGCCTGCGATTTGGGCGGCGGGCGGGCCTGGAGCGCGGCGGTAGCGTGGTATCCCAACGGGCTAATTGACGCCATCGCGGTGTGTCCTGGAGTACCGAGTGTAGCGGAACAAGAAAAGCGCGACCGCCAGCCGGCAGGAACGTATCAGCGTTTGGTTGACGCTGGCCTGCTGAGGATTGCGGACGGCCTGCGCGTTCCACACCCGCGCCAGCTATGGGAAGGAATCAGGGAAGAATGGGGCCGCCCGGAATACCTGATTGTTGATAGATTCCGGTTGTCTGAATTACAGGATGCCGTCAAGAATGGAGCGCGGATTCAGGACAGGGTAACGCGATGGAGTGAAGCTGCATACGATATTCGGGCGCTACGCAAGGCGGCGAAGGATGGCCCGCTATCGGTAACGCGGGAAGCGCGGGCGCTGGTGGCTGCTTCGCTATCAGTGTCGCGGGTGGTTAACGATACTTCGGGCAATGTGCGCCTACAGAAGCGGGACGGCAATAACCAATCACGGGATGATGTGGCCGCTTGCCTACCTCTGGCGGCTGGCGCGATGGCCCGCAAGCCTGCACGTACTGGGGGTGTCTACCTTGGGATGGCATGATGATGATAAAAGCAAAATCGACCGCAAGCGTTGGGCCAGACTCCGCCGGGAAGTCTTAGACCGCGATGGCTGGAAATGCGTTCAGTGCGGACGCCGGGGGCGCTTGGAAGTTGACCACAAGGTAGCCATGAGGTTCGGCGGTGCGGTATACGACCTCGACAACCTACAGACACTCTGCCGCGCACCCTGTCATTTCGAGAAAACCGCCCGTGAAAACGTGCAGGAAACAGAAGGGATAGACGCGAAGGAATGGCGCGAATTTGTAGGATAGTTAAGGCATAGGCTATAATCATTGCAACCTTATTATGATTGGGGGTTGGCAATGAAGCCTATCGACACTTTGCGAGTCCGGGCAATGGAAGTCCGGGTTAGGTTGGCGGAGTTGGCTACCGCCGAACTGACCGACGAAAGCCGGGCCGAAATGGACACCCTGCGCACCGAGTACGCCGACAATGAGCGCCGCCAATCCGCGCTGATGATTAGCTCTGACACGCCGGAACCTGTTGAAACCGCCACCAGCGGCGAGGGGAAGGAGTACCGCGAACTCCGTAACGCGGCCAGCTTTTCCCGCTACGTTGCTGCCGCGATGGCTGGCAAGGCTGTTTCGGGCGGTGCGGAAGCCGAACTGAATCAGTACCTCGAAATTCCCGAAAATTATTTTTCGCTGAGGATGTTGGCCGGGCCGGACTATGAGACACGGGCCGCCCGTGATGCTGAGGCGGGTGTCTCCGCCGGAACTTGGCTAGACCGGGTATTTCAGGGAACCGCCGCAGAGCGCGTTGGCGTATCGTTCCGGCCAGTGTCGCCCGGCGTTCAAGCGTATCCCATTACCACGGCTGGCGGCGCACCCGTTCAGCGCGGGCGTACCGAGGCCGTAACCGAAAGCACCTACACCGTCGATGTAACGGAAATCAAGCCTGCCCGTCGCGCCATTCATGGCATCTATTCGATTGAAGACGATTACCGACTGCCGGGGCTGGCGGACGCAATCGAGCGCGATATGAGAATGGCAATGGCGGAGTCGGTTGACCTGGCCGTATTCAACGGCGATGCCGGGGCCAACGAAAGCACCGCCGACA
This sequence comes from Dehalococcoidia bacterium, assembly GCA_965226875.1. Lineage (GTDB taxonomy): Bacteria > Chloroflexota > Dehalococcoidia > Lucifugimonadales > UBA3495 > VXOI01. The sequence goes on from OZ245439.1 coordinate 2,333,130, forward strand.
TTGTGGGGATGCGGACGGCTGGCATCACGGAATTTACCTTGACCCAGACCAACAAGGTCAAACAGGACGAAACCCTAAAGGCGTTCCTAGCCTATATTGACGGCCAGTACGCCTCCAGCATGGGCGACATTCGGATTGTTACCAGCGTTGGCGCTAACGTGCTTTGGGCCGGTACTGTCATGGCATCGCCCGTAACGACCGGGCGCACCATCGCGCAATTCCTTATGGAAGCTGGCATGACTTGGGGAACGCGCGGCGGTATTGACACCAACACCGCCGCAGGCGACTTCGGTGCTTACGTTGGCTTGGGGCGTGGAATCGACGGGGCCGCCGTTGCTGCGGTGTGGGAAGCTGCGCAACTGATAACCGACCCGTATTCCGGGGCGACTTCTGGAGAGGTTCAATTGACGTTGAATTTCCTATGGCAATTGGCATTTCCGCGCACGGCCAATTTCAAGCGAATGAAGTTTGTAGCCTAGCGGTGGCAAGCATCCTGCTATCGGGGCCAGCCGGGGCAGGTAAGACTCAAGAGGCGCGGCGGATAATGGACAACGCCGCCGCGCCAACAGTAGCACTAGACTTCCAAAGCATCTACGCCGCGCTGCTGTTGCTTGAGCGCACACCGGACGGGCGCTATCCCGAAAGACTCACCAGACATGAGTACGTTTTGCCATTGGTTGAATACGTCCGCCGGGCGGCGCTCACTGGTGCGGCGCTCATGGAAATTGATGTTGCGCTCACCAATTCAGACGGTAGCGCACTCCGCCGGGCCGAACTGCTGAACCGCTTGGCGGCTGGTGCTGGCGAACTGGTGATAGACCCAGGGCGTGAAGTGGTGGAAGCGCGTTTGAGCATAGACGGCACACTTAGCGACCAATGCGGCAAGGCAGTATCCAGATGGTATGGAAGGAAGTAATGGAAACGCTGCTGATTCCAGTAGAGATACGCCAAGACGAAACGCGCGAGGGGCCGGGGCGCTTGACCGGCACACTGTTGACGTATGAGACACGGGCGGGCGACCGCCCTGAATTGTTTGGCGTTGGTGCGCTCCGCTGGCCTGCCGACGGATTCAACATCAATGCACAGCACAACCGGCAAGCGGCCATCGTCCGGGTGATTCCCTTCCTGGACGGCGGAGCGGTCAAGATTGATGCGGCGTTGCCCAACACCACGGCTGGCAGGGATGCGGCAGAGAATATCCGCGCTGGTGTCTACACCGGGCTATCAATCGAGTTTCGAGCGGAACTGGAGAAGCGGCAGGCTGGCATACGCCGGATAGAGCGGGCATTTGTTGGTGGGGCCGCGTTGGTGGATAAACCCAGCTATGACGATAGTTTGGTGGAAGTCCGGGAATCTGCCGTAGCGGACGCTAGAAGGGTGTTTCTGTGCCTATAAGCGTAAACAGTAGCCAATTCATTGCCGACGCCCGCATTGGGGCCACAGATGCCGAACTAGACCTAGCTACGCGGCGGCTGGCCTATGCTGAGGCCGCAATCACGCAATATCTCGGCACAAGCTACGCAACCGCGCCGGATGCTGTGCTGAACGAGGCCGCCAGCCGGTTAGCGGCCTATCAGTACGATTCGCCCACAGTGTCGGGCGGCGCGGGGTTCGCCAACGCTCTGCGCAACAGCGGCGCAACCAACATCCTGCTGCCCTATCGCGTTCACGGCCTCGGATACGCCGACACGGTAGACGCCACCAACGCGGCCATTGGTTCGACCGCCAACCCGGTAACTGGCCTTGCCATATCGGGCGACGTGCTGACCGTCACGTTTGCCGATGGCACTACCGACGATCTAACCCTGCCGGATGGCAGCGGCGCGATGTTCACCGGCGTAGACCAGACGGCGCGGGATGCGGCAAGCGCGGCGCAATCCACTGCGGACGGCAACACCGGCCTGATTACCGCGCTGAATACTGAGGTTGACGGGCTAGGCACAACCCGACTGCAAACGAATGACATACAGGCGGGCGACGGCATAGCCGTTGAAGTGATAGACGATCCCACCAATGGGGCGGGTGTGCGGATAACCAATACGATGGTTCCCGCCGGGCCTACCACGTTGACGGGTTGGAGGTTCCGATACGGTACAACGCCTTCGGCTGGCCAAGTTGCCTATGAAGGCGCGGCTGGCGTTGCCCAAGTGGATAACTGGCGCTTTGGGGCGTCTGGCGGGTTTGAGGATGCGCGCGCGCCACTGTTGGCGTTGCGTTCCGGCGACACAATCCTAATCAGGGCCAACGCCAGCCGACACCAGACAATCACGCTAACGGCAACGCCGACGCTGGCAGGTGTGCGGGTGTTGGTGATGGGAACGGCGGACCGTGGCAGGAGTGCTGAACTGCCGTTAAACAACGGCAGCGTTACTATCACGCTAACACCGGCTCCGTCTGGCGGCGGCGATGGTACGGACCAAACCGCAAGGAACGCGGCGGCAACTGCACAGGCTGAAATTGACGCTCACGAACTAGCAACGCACAACACCGACGCTACCGCTAGGGCGGCGGCGGCAACCACGCAAACCGAGATAGATAACCACGAGGCGTCAACGCACAACACCGACACGGCGGCGCGTACAGGCGCGGCCAACGCTCAGACGTTTGCTCATGACGCTCACGAACTAGCAACGCACAACACCGACGCTACCGCTAGGGCGGCGGCGGCAACCACGCAAACCGAGATAGATAACCACGAGGCGTCAACGCACAACACCGACACGGCGGCGCGTACAGGCGCGGCCAACGCTCAGACGTTTGCTCAGGACCACGCGGCCAGCACACACAACACGGACGGCACGGCACGAGCAGCCGCCAACGCCGCGCAGACTGCCGCAGACGGCAAGATAGACGCCGACGCCGCCAACGCCTTGATAGCGGCGCACACCCACCAGCCCGACGCTACGCGGTACGCCGCCTCGCTTGCCTTGCTGACTGACATTGCTGCGGGTGATTGGGTGAGTTACACAAGCGGCCTTGACGCTGGCGAGCTTTTCAAAAATGGCGCGTTCACAGTTGTTACCACTGCGGGCCGCGACAAGTTGGTGGCTCCGGTAGATGGCGTGTACGTCGTCAAGGGAAACATAGCGGGCAACATTGATCTTGGCAACAGCACTCACCGGGGATGGTTGGCAACGCGGCTAATCAGGACTAGGGGCGGTGTCGAGACGGCAATGGCACCGGAGGGAACGACAGGCTACGCCCGTAACCAGTTGGGCGCAGCACGCACCAGCCCGACGCTACGCGGTCACGCCGCCTCGCTTGCCTTGCTGACTGACATGCGGGTGATTGGGTGAGTTACACAAGCGGCCTTGATCAGCTGGCGAGCTTTTCAAAAATGGCGCGTTCACAGTTGTTACCACTGCGGGCCGCGACAAGTTGGTGGCTCCGGTAGATGGCGTGTACGTCGTCAAGGGAAACATAGCGGGCAACATTGATCTTGGCAACAGCACTCACCGGGGATGGTGGCAACGCGGCTAATCAGGACTAGGGGCGGTGTCGAGACGGCAATGGCACCGGAGGGAACGACAGGCTACCCCGTAACCAGTTGGGCGCAGCGGCGCAATATATGTCAAGCGCGGTTGATGGATTTTTTGAGTTGCAAGCCAATGATACAGATACACCTTGAAGGGCGGTTTACATCGCAGAATGCAACCAACCTGTTTGACCTAACCAGTGGGTATCTTGGCTTGGTGAAATTCTAATGGCGCTCGACCGCAGAATCACAATCAAGATTGAGGCGTTCGGTACGCGGGACGAAAACGGCCAATACGTTCCGGGGGCGGTTACTGAGTATCCTGTGTGGGCGGAGCGCCGCGCCGCTGGCAGTAGCGACCAGGCAACGGGCGGTGGCTTCGTTACGGTATCAGCGCAGAATTACGGTGTGCGCTGGTTCAAGGCACTGGAACTTGCCGACATTGCGTTGGTGGCAATAGAGGACGAATTTGGGCAGACATGGGATGCGGACAGCATCGCCCCGAATGATGCCCGCCGCCGGTTTATCAATATCCAATGCCTGCGGACTACCTGATGCCATTGCCGATTCGCCTTGCCAGCCTGAGCGCCGACGCAATGCCGGGTGGCTCGGTATCTGTGCGCATCAGGGGCGGCGACAAGCTGCGCAGGTTCATATTCAACGCCAACAATCCGATACTGGTGGCGCGGTTGGCGGCGGATGCTGTGCGGCGGCTGGTGCTGCCCGCGCTCAAGGTGCGGATGCCGAGGCGCACCGGCGATATGATTAACTCGCTACAGATTCGACAGAACGCGCAGCGCATCGAACTGTGGGGAATCTTCTATTCCAGCTACGTTACCGTGAACGGCCAGCGGGTGGTAATCAACGAACTGATGGACCTGATAGAGATGCACCGGACGGCCATAGGTAACGCGGTCATACGAGGTTTGAGGTAATGAAGTTTCCTTGGAATCGCAACTATGAATCACGGGCCGGAACCACGTTCACGGATGCGCAGATTGCCGCGTTGACCTCGAAGGCGGACGGGGTGGCACTGGTTACGCCAACGGCCACCGGCGCACTGGAAGCCTGCGCCGGCGTGGTGGGCCGTGGATTCGCGGCGGCTGAGGTTGGTGGCAGGCCAATGATTGCAGCGGCGCTCACCCCGGACGTGTTGGAAATGACGGGCCGCGCTCTGATGCGCCGGGGCGAGATTCTGTTTTACATAGACACCGCCGGCGACCGCCTCATGCTGCTGCCCGCTACCTCGTATAACATCATGGGCGGCCCTAACCCGGACTCATGGGAGTATGACCTGATGCTGGCCGGGCCAAGCGGCACTAGGCATCACAGCAGGGTTAGCGCGGAGTCCGTGATACACGTCAGATATGCCGTTGACCCGGTGGAACCGTGGCGGGGCTGTGCGCCGCTGGACGTGGCGCGGCAGGCTGGCAGGCTATCATCAGAAACGGTCAACGCCCTGGCCGATGAGAGTAGCACGCCCGTCGGCCAGCTTTTGGGTTTGCCGGTGGATGGCAACGACCCGACAGTGGCGGCGCTCAAGTCAGACATGAAGGCCAGCAAGGGACGTATGGCGTTCCTGCAAACTGGCGATTGGGGAAATGTGGGCGCTGGCTACACCGACATTGTGCCGAAGCGGTACGGGCCAGCACCGACAGAGCATCTTGTAGACCTGTTCAAGCACAGCAGCGCCGAAGTCTATGCAGCTTGCGGATTCAACCCGTCATTGTTCGTTTCGGGCGACTCCGCCAGCTTGCGCGAAAGTTGGCGGCTGGCATTGTTCGGGGTTATCTCTCCGCTTGCCGTGAAGGTAGAGGCGGAGTTGACCTCGAAGCTGGCGACCGAGGTAACGCTAGGCTTCTCTGAAATGAAAGCATCAGACATTCAGGGCCGGGCGCGTTCACTGAAAGCGATGGTTGAAGGCGGTATGCCATTGCCGGACGCCATCGCGGTATCCGGGCTGATGATGGAGTAGGTATGGACTGTGAGCATTGCGGCGGAATGACGTTCCTGGACGATGATTTAGGCTTAGTCTGCCGTTCCTGTTGCCGTTCCAGCATAACGCGCGAACCAACGGCGGTAGAGCGCGGCAAGCGCGGCGGCGGTAAGCATATCCCGATAGAGCGCAAGGCTGACCGCGAACTCCGGGAACTGGCGCGGCAGTTTGCTATAATGTAGGGGTCCGGCAAGACATAGGCCAATGGCGGTTTTCCCCTCTTTCCGCCAGTGGCCTATTCTTTTGTGCCTCCTGAGTGTCTAGCCCGGCAGGGTCAATAGATAGGATAGACTGTCAGGATTAGTACACGCGGGCGGTATTTGGCGCTGAAATGTCTAATCCAGATACAAACCAACGTCAAGACCGCACCCGCAACCCCGACACCTTCCTCAGCGGCCCCGTCGGCCCGCTGGGCGAGTCCGACCGCCGCCGCTTCTTCGGCGAGGACTAAGGAAGTCTAAGAACGTGTGCCACCATCCCTCATCGCGCCAATCTTACCAGCAACAAGCCGCCCACTACCTCCGGCTGCCGCTGCCCTGGTTGGCGAGGATGACTCCCTGGCTCAACAGGGCGTCCACCTCGCTCTGCGTGAAGCCTCGCTCCAACAGCACTTCGGCGGAGTGCTCGCCCAAGGCGGGGGCGCGGCGGCGTATGCTGCCGGGAGTCGCGGACAGCTTCACCGGCACGCCGATATTATGTATGGTCCCCAGGACCGGGTCGTGGGTGTCCACCAGCATCTCGCGGGCCAGCACCTGCGGGTCTTGGTACACCTGCTCCATGTTGTATATCGGCCCGGCCACCACTCCGGCGTCGTCCAGAAGTTGCAGCCAGTGGGCGGTGTCGTGGGCTGAGAACGTCTCTTCCAGCAGCGCGGCCAGTTCCTTCTCTCGCGCCTTGCGGTCCCATGGAGCGCGGAAACGCTCGTCTTCCATCAGGTCCTCTCGTCCGATGGCGCGGCAAAGCTGCTCCCAAGTCGGCTGGGTCGCGGCCCCCAGGTTCAGGTAGCCGTCCCTGGTGCGCAGGGCCTGATAGGGAGCGGAAACGCGATGCGCCGAACCCAGCGGCCCGGGGATTTCTCCCTCGGCAAAGTAGACCGACGACTCCCACACCGTGTAGGCCACCCCTGCTTCCATCAATGACGTATCCACCATCTGTCCCTGTCCGGTCTTCAGAGCGTGGATGTAAGCTGCCATGATGCCGTTGGCACCGAACAGGCCAGCGGTCAGGTCGGTGATAGGCACGCCCACCTTGGCCGGGGGTGAGTTGGGATGGCCGGTGATGCTCATCAGGCCGCTCACGCCCTGGGCCACCAGATCGAAGCCTCCCCGGTTACGGGCCGGGCCTGTGCTGCCGAAGCCCGAGATAGTGCAGTAGATCAGGCTGGGCTTGATGGCCGCCAACTCCTCGTAGCCCAAGCCCAATCGCTCCATCACGCCGGGACGGAAGTTCTCCACCACCACGTCGGCCCCCTCCACCAGCCGCCGTAACACGCCGCGCCCGGCCTCGCCGCGCAGGTCCAGAGAGAGACTGCGCTTGTTCCGGTTGACGGCCAGGAAGCCTGCCGACCAGTCCTTTATGAACGGCGGCCCCATGCGGCGGTTGTCGTCGCCGCCGTTGGGTTTCTCAATCTTGATAACGTCGGCGCCCATGTCGGCCAGCACCATGGTACACATTGGGCCAGCCAGAATTTGCGTCAGGTCCAGGATAACCATGCCGGACAAGGGGCCGGCAGCGTTAAACGTTGTCATATCCTCAAACCTCGTCGGGACTCGCGCCGGAAACGCGGCCCGGAACTGGGATCTGCCGATTTCCGGCAACATTCCCCAGTATACTCGACGCGCAAGCTGCCGCATGACTCGGAAAACCGGGCAATGCGACACCAAATCCGGCTGTGTCCGCTATTAACGAGGGCCGCCGACTGCTATATTTGTCTATGCGGCACTGGCCGACGCGCCGGGGCCGCCACCAAGCTCCCCACGCATTTTCGGCAGGGACGGACGGGAATACCGGAAAGTCAGATGGAGATACTGCAACTCGTCGCTTCAGGGGTCATAGGCTACCTGCTGGGGGCGCTGCCCTTTGCCCAGTGGGTCAGCCGCTACATCAAGGGTGTGGACATTTTCAGCACAGGCAGCACGCTGGCGGGCACGGCCAACGTGTACTGGAACGTGGGCCGCCGCAGCGCGATGCTGGTATTCGCCGGCGACGTGGGCAAGGGGTCGGCGGCCGTGGCGGTGGCCTGGGCCTTGGGAATAGAAGCGCCGTTGACTCTGATTGCCGCCGCCGCCGCCATCGTGGGCCATTGGGCCTCGGTGTTTTCGTCCTTCCGGGGCGGCGACGCCATGACGCCGCTGATAGGCGTGAGCGCCGCCCTTGTCCCCGAATTGACCGCGCTGGCGACGGCGGTGGGCGTGACCACCGTGCTATTGATGAGAAATCACCACTTGCGGTCGTCGTGGGGCCTCTGCACAGGCTTTATGCTAATGCTGGGAATCAGCCTGGCCTATCGCCACGAGGTGGAACTGGTTACGGGGTTGTCGATTCTGGCGGCCCTGGTCCTGCTGCGCAGCCTGGTCGTCCGCCGACGAATCAGCGCCGCCGATCCTGAAGCGACCCTGGATGAACTGGATTCCGACTCCGAACTGCCAAAGGAAATGTCCGGGACCGGCTAAATTCAGGAGTCCGGCGGCGCGTCATTGGTCCTCGACTCTCGCATTTCCCGCAGCCGCAGGGCCCAGCCCAGGTGCTCATCCTGGGCAGCGTCCGCCGCCAACTCCGGGGCAAGCGCAAGCAGACTGTCCAAGTGCCGCAAGCAGGCTTCAACCTCACCGAGTTGGGAATACACCCGCGCTGCGTTGTAATGGGCCGACCCTAGACTGGGGTTGGCCGCTAGGGCGGCGTGATAAGCTTCCAGGGCCGCCTCGACCTCTCCCTGCGCTTCCAGAACCGCGCCCCGGTTACTGTGAGCCTCGGCAAAGTCCTCTCGAACCGCCAGCGCCCGCTCGTAGTCCGCGATGGCCGACTCATAGTCGCCCAAGGCATCGTAGGCCAATCCACGGTTGTTGTAGGCTTCGGCATCCTCCGAATCCAGGAACAGCACTTCCGTATAGCCGTCGAGGGCCTCTTGCAGGCGGCCCAAGTAGTAGCAGGTGCGGGCGCGGTTGAACAGGGGGCGCGGGTCGTCAGGGTTCAAGGCTGCGGCGCGGCCATAACTGCCGATGGCCTCCTCGTGCAGTCCCAGTTCATCCAGAGAAGCTCCCCGGTTCAGGTGCGCGTTGCCGATGTCGGGGCGCAGCGCGATGACCCGGTCAAACTGGGCCACGGCCTCCTGATGCCGCCCGGCGCCCGCCAGCACGATACCCCGGTTGTACATCGGCTGGACGTACCCTGGGGCCAGGTCTATGGCGCGCGAGTAATCGGCCAGGGCCTGCTCCACGTTGCCCAGGTCGTCGTTGGCGTTGCCCCGCTGGTAGTAGGCCTCGGCAAGCTGCGGGGAGCGCACCAGGGTCTCGGTGAACTCCCGCACCGCTTCCTCCGGTTGCCTGAGCCGCAGTTGGGTCAGCCCCAGGTTGAACCGGGCCTCAACGCTGGCCGGGTCGCGCTCCAGCACCATGCGATACGCCGCCGAAGCGTCGTCGTGGCGACCCAGGGCATAGCAGGCGTTGCCGTAGACCAACGCCGCGCCTTCACTTTCTTCTCCGGTCAGGGACTCGACGGCGGCCTCCAGCAGAACCCTGGGCTCGCCGCTCAGTCGGGAGCCGCGCGGCCCGGGGGTTATTCGTCCCACGCCCACGGAAAATTCCTCCAGCAAAGCAGCAACGGTATTGATGACGGGTTGGTCGTTGGTTGAAGCCATAGGAAGCACGCCCTGTTCGGAGGATTGAAACTCTAGCATAACATCCACATACCGCCGCCGCGATTTCTTCGCCCACCGTTTTGGCCGAGGCACCCGCAGGGCGCGTTGAACAAACGGACGGCGGCGCGTACAATTCGCTCAAATAAATCAACTGGCCGGACTGCCCTTACTGCGGCTTTCGGCAGGGGTGCGACGTGACACAAGCCAGCGAGACCATCCTTTACACCCATCCTGACTGCGCCTTTTCGGCCGCGGCCAAGATGGACTACCGCAAGCGCAAGGTCGCCTACGAAGAGGTGGACCTATCCAAGCAGGAAGACCGGATTCCCGAACTGCTGGCCCTGACCAAGGGGGAGCGCGTGACGCCGGTAATCGTGGACAACGGCACGGTCACCATCGGTTTCAAGGGCGGCACTTGAGAATTCTAGCCGCGGGCCGGTTGGCCCGCCAGCCCCTCCACCTTTTTCTTCCCCTGCTTCCCGTGGGAACAGGCAAAACAGAATTTTCACATTACTGACACTTGCCCGTTGTTAGAACATTTGCACTTATGTTAGTCTTGTTCCAATCCAAAGGGAGGAACGTGCCGGGTGATGAAAAAGGACAAAATGGGAACCGATAAGAAAGCGGCGCTGGATATTGCCCTCAGCAGTATCGAGAAGGACCACGGCAAGGGCGCGGTGATGCGTCTGGGGGAACTCGGCAACAGCCTGGTCACCGAGTCCATCTCCACGGGGTCGCTGGCCATTGATCTGGCCTTGGGCACCGGGGGCATCCCGCGCGGGCGCGTAACCGAAATTTTCGGCGCGGAGTCGGCGGGCAAGTCCACCTTGGCCATTCACTTGATGTCCGAGACCCAGAAGGCCGGCGGCGTTGCTGCCTACATCGACGTCGAGCACGCTCTCGACCCGACGTATGCCGCCAGCTGCGGCCTGGACCTGAACGAGCTGCTGATCGCCCAGCCCGACAGCGCAGAGCAGGCCCTGGACATTACCGAGCAACTGGTGCGCAGCGGGGCCATAGACGCCATAGTGGTGGACAGCGTGGCCGCCCTAGTGCCACAGGCGGAAATCGAGGGCGACATGGGAGACACCCACGTCGGTCTCCAGGCCCGCCTGATGTCCCAGGCCCTTCGCAAGCTCACAAGCACCATCCACAAGTCAAAGACCGCAGTGGTATTCATCAACCAGCTTCGGGAAAAGATCGGCGTGACCTACGGCAGCCCGGAGGTCACGCCCGGCGGACGGGCGCTCAAGTTCTACAGCTCAGTACGCATAGACCTGCGCCGCATCGAGTCCATCAAGCAGGGATCCGAAATAACCGGCAACCGGGTGCGGGCCCGCATCGTGAAGAACAAGGTGGCCGCTCCCTTCCGCGTCGCCGAGTTCGACATCATGTTCAATCAGGGCATCAGCAAGATGGGCGACCTGCTGGAAATCGGCTCTGCCAGGGGCATCATCAAGAAGTCGGGCGCCTTCTACTCCTACGGCGAAACCCGCCTCGGACAGGGCCGGGAAAACGCCAAGGAATTCCTGCAACAGCACCTGGAAATCGCCGCCTCTGTGGAGAAGCGCATCCGGGACAACAGCGACATCGTAACCCCCGCTCCCGAGTCGGAGCCGGAAGAAGATGATTCGCTGGCCTACGACGGCGCTCCCTCCGCCAACGGCTCCGAACCTGCGTCCCTCGACTAGCATACCCCCCGCCTAGGCCTGCCCTGCCGCGTCGCCGACAGGGCAGGCTTTCTCTTACAATCCTCGAGGAATTGCTCAATGCCTGAAATTCCAACCCCAGGCCCCAATACCAGTCGGAAGCCCACGGATGCCGAGAGGGCGCAAGGGGCGGCCCTGCGCTTGCTGGCCCTGCGTCCGCGAACGGTGGCGGAGATGCGCCAGCACCTGAGCCAAAGGTTCGGCAACGAACCAGCAGAACAGACAGTAGCCCGGCTGCAAACCGAGGGATTGCTGAATGACGCGGAGTTCGCCCGGCAGTGGCGGGACAGCCGAGAACGGCGAAAGCCCCGCAGCCTTGGCATGATTGAGCGGGAACTGAAGCAGCGCGGCGTGGCAACGGACACAATCAGCGAAGCACTGGAAGACTTCGACTCCCATGCCGCCGCCCATCGGGCCGCCGCTCGTTACGCCGCACGGCAGGCGGGGAACGACCGCGTCGCCTTTAACCGCAGGGTGGGCGCCTTCCTGAGCCGCAGGGGATTCGAGCCGGAGGTGATCCGCCTAACTTTGCATCAACTCAGAGAGGACCTAGAAGTCTGGCCGGAAAGCCATCGGCCGGGTTTTGCGCTACGCCAAGCAGACGTATTCCAGTCTTATATGGCCCAGTAGTGCATGTAAGACGTTGCAATACCCACCGTTTCATCGATAATCGACGTTAAGAAAACGACTGCTTGGGGAGAATCAGGGTTTCCGGCCAGATCTCTAGGCATCGCCGAATTCAACTCGCCGGAACAAGAGTTTACTGACGGATAACCCACCGGAATTCCCTGGGGTTCGCCGCTGAAGCCAAGGCCGTCCCGGCCACTGAGCGGGCCCGGTCAGCGTAGCCTGGAACCTGCAATAAACATCGCCACGCCAATGGTCACCAGATTAACCAAAAGGCCAAATCCGCCGAGAGACCCCAGGAAGAATAACAGGTGGATTATGCCGGCGCCGCCCACGGCCCCTGCGGCTATCCAAGTCAGCGGAGCTCCCCGCTTGCGGTTCACCGACAGGCTGATAAGTTCCGACGCGCCATAGCCCACGCCAATGGCAATCAGCCAGGATACGAAGGGAATCCATCCCAATTCGAGTTCCACTACGCCCCAGATGACTCCGCCCACCAGCGCGACGGCAACTGCTACACCAAGCGCGCGGAGCATATAGGTCGGCTGAACGTCGTAGGTGGGCAGCCTTTCCGCGCGGCCGCACTCCCGGCAGCGAATGCCCACCGGCGCCTGCACCAGGCACACCGTACAGATGCTCCTGCCGCATTGGCTGCAATGTAGGCGCGTCTCAGTTTCGGGGTGCCAGTTGCAGAAGCTGGCACTGGCGTCCTGTCCTGCCTGTTGCGATTCCGTCGCCATGTCCTGCTCCTATGGGCCGGTCCGGTCAGCCGGCCGCGCCGGGTATGCGTTCAACCCACTGCGACCGGTCGTCCACATCCCGGTCCCACACCAGACGGTTGAAAAACACCCTACTGCGAGGCATACCACTGGGCAGCGGCGTCCAGTTAGAGGATAGCCGCTTGAGCACCACCAGCCCAAGGACACCCAGCGAGTACCATATCATTGTAAGCCCGTCGGCCATCTTCAGGCCTGAAGGAAAAACAAAGAACAATACCGGCAGCGCCATCAAAGCCGCCAGAGCCCAAATGCCGGCCCCTCTGGTAAGCAGGTAGCCGCCGAAATAGATTGCCATGACAATCCCGAGAATAGCCGGGGAGAAGGCCAGCAGGGTTCCGACGGCGACGCCCAATCCTCTGCCTCCCTGCATTTTCAGGAAGGGCGACCAGTTGTTGCCGGCCAGCACCAGCATCGGCGGACCGATCAGCCACGGCGAGTTCCAGTCGATGCCCACCACGTAGACCGAGAACCAGATGGTGCCGGCTCCCTTTACCAAGGCGTCGGAAATCATCTGGGGTACAAACCACTTCTTGCCGACGTGCTGGATTACATTTCCGCCGCCAAGGTTGCCGCTACCATACCGGCGAATGTCTATGCCCTTGACCAGCCTGCCGATTATGAAAGCCGTGGGAATGGAACCCAGCAGGTACGCGGCCATGTACAAAGCGGCAATTTCCATCAAGGGTTCCGGCCGTACAATGTCGCCGTCGCAGGCATACTCGGCCTATCCCGTCCCCGATTCCCTGCCCGCCCGGGCGACTGCTTCCAGCAGCTCCACGGATTCCGGCGGCGGGCCGTTATCACCGGGGAGGCCCTCGTCGCTGTTCCCCATGCCGTGATAGTCGCTGCCGCCGCAGGGGATGAGTTCGTACTGGCGGGCCAAGCGGGCCAACTGCCGGATGGTGTCGTCGCGGTACTTTGCGTAATGCACTTCCATTCCGGCCAGCCCAATGCCGGCTAGGTTGGCGATGCCTGCCTCCATATCGTTCATGTAAGCGGGATGGGCCAGGACCGCCGCCCCACCCGCCCGCCGGATGATGCCGACGGCCTCCGCCGGGGTCAGCTTGGCGCGCTCGACATAGGCCAGACCGTTGCGGCCAAGATACTCGGGGAAGGCGTCCTTCGGTTCCTTGCAGTAACCGGCCTCGACCAGAGCCATGGCGATGTGAGGGCGCCCCACTGCGCCGTCGCCAGCAAAGTGCTGCACTCGCTCCCATTCCACATGAATCCCAAGTTGGGTCAGCTTTTCCACCATCGTCTTGGCTCGGTCTACCCGGCCCTCACGGAATACGACCAGTTCGGCCTGCAATTCCGGGTTGCCGGGATCCAGGAAGTACCCCAGCACGTGCACTTCATCGCCCGGAACATCGGCGCTCAATTCTATACCGGGTATGATGCGCAGTCCGGGAAATTTCTTCGCCGCCTCGAAGGCCTCCTCCAAGCCGTCGGTGGTGTCGTGATCGGTGACTGCCATCGTTGTCAGCCCTTGACCCGCCGCCAGTCGAACCAGTTCAGTGGGGGTAAGGCGTCCATCGGAGGCGAGAGTGTGGAGATGCAGGTCTACGGTTGCACTCATTTCAGCCGGCCATCCTGTCGACGCGCTCCAAATGAATGGAGCGCCCGGTTTGCTCGTCAACTTCCACCAGCGCCGAGTTGAAGACGCAGGGGCCTTTGGCCACCTCCAGCCGCTGGGGCATGGAGGTAAGGAAACGGTCCAGCACCGCGCGGGTGTCGCTGCCGATAACCGAGTCCACCGGGCCGGCCATCCCTACGTCGGTGAGGTAGGCGGTGCCGCCTGGCAGGATGCGAGCGTCGATAGTGCCGACGTGGGTGTGGGTTCCGAACACGCCGCTGACCCGCCCGTCCAGATACCACCCCATCGCCTGCTTTTCGGAGGTGGCCTCAGCGTGGAAGTCCACGATGATTACCGGCGTATCCTCCTCGCTTCGCAACTCGTGCAGCAACCGGTCGGCGGTTCGGAAGGGGCAGTCCAGTTGCGTCATAAAGACGCGGCCCATGAGGTTGATCACTGCCACTCCCCTGCGCCGTATGACGCCGACCCCCGGAGCGTCGGGATAGTTGGCCGGCCGGACCACGGGCAACCCCTCCCCGTGAACGTCGTCCAGATATGGGATGAATTCCCTTTTGTCCCAGATATGATTGCCGGAGGTAAGCACATCCACTCCCGAGTCCAGCATTTCGGAAGCGGTCTCGACGGTGAGGCCGAAGCCACCTGCGGCGTTTTCGCCGTTGGCGATGACCAGGTCTATGCCTTTTTCTTCCTTCAACCCGGGCAGGATCCGGCGCAGAGCCTCCCGGCCCGGTCTGCCGATTACGTCGCCTATCATCAAAATTCGCAAGGGCATTCGTTCCTTGTTGTAGGGTGCTGGTTACCGGATTCACCGAAAAAAGGGCTCAGCAGCCGGAGGCATCCCGCTCCTGAGTCCCTTTCCGTTGGTTAGCAGGACTGACCCCTGCTGCCGGGCGGAGCGGCAGAGGGGCCTGCCAAGCCGTCGATCTCTTGGGGCCGTTACCTGGCGTATTCCACGCTACGGATCTCCCGGATGACTGTTACCTTGATCTGGCCGGGGAAGACCAGATCTTCCTCGACCTTGCGAGCGATGTCGCGGGCCAAGGACGCGGACTTTATGTCGTCCATTTCTTCCGGCTTCACCATCACCCGCACCTCTCGCCCGGCCTGGATGGCGAAGGTACGCTCGACGCCCTCGAAACCGGCGGCCACTTCTTCCAATTCCCGCAGGCGCTTCACGTAGAGTTCCAGCGATTCCTTCCGGGCGCCGGGTCGCGCGGCGCTGATGGCGTCGGCGGCGGCCACCAGGAACGACTCAACGGTCTCGTGCTCGTCCCAGTGATGCTCCAGGATGCCCCGGTAGGAGCTGTGATTGATGCCGTGGCGCTTGGCGATTTCGGCTCCGATCTCTGCGTGGGGGCCGGAGACCTCGTGGGTCAGGGCCTTGCCAATATCGTGCAACAGCCCCCCCACCTTGGCCACCTGGACGTTGGCCCCGGCCTCGGCAGCCAGCATCCCGGCCAAAAGTCCGACCTCAATGGAATGTTGCAGCACGTTTTCGCCATAGCTGTAACGATATTTGAGCTGCCCCAGCAGCCGGACCAGCTCCCGGTCCAGACCGCTGACGCCAACGTCGAAGGTGGCCTGTTCGCCGGCCTTCATAATCGTCTGGTCAATTTCGTTGTGGGCGCGGTTCACCATGTCCTCGATGCGGGCCGGTTGTATGCGCCCGTCGGAGACCAGCTTCTCCAGCGCCAGCCGGGCGACTTCCCGTCGCACCGGGTCGAAGCAGGAAACAGTCACTGCTTCGGGAGTGTCGTCAATAATGACGTCTACTCCGGTAAGGGATTCCAGGGTACGAATGTTGCGTCCTTCACGGCCGATGAGACGGCCTTTCATCTCATCGTTGGGCAGGGATACTACGGAAGTTGTGCTTTCCGAGACCACGTCAGAGGCGAGACGGTTGATGGCAACAGCGATAATTTTGCGGGCGTTTTCGTCGGCCCGCTCCTTGTATTCCCGCTCGAGTTCATAGTAACGGCGCGCCAAGTCGTGCTGGGCGTCATCCTCGCCCCTCTTCACGACCACTTCGCGTGCCTCCTCGACGGAGAGACCGGCAATGCGCTCCAGCGACTTGGTCTGCTCGGCCCTAAGTTCCTCGACCTCCTTGCGGGACTCCACGATTTGGGACTCTTTTTCAGACAGATCAGTCTGCCGCCTGTCCTGTGCCTCAATCTTGCGTTCCAGTTGCTCTTCCCGCTGCATATGTCTGTCTTCCAGGCGGGTGAGCTCCCGGCGTTGTTCTTTGATTTCCGTTTCGGCCTCGTTCCGTAACTTACGGGCTTCTTCCTGGCCCTCCAGGACGATCTTTTTGCTCGCTTCCTCGGCTTGTGCAGTCAGACCTCCGGCGGTCTCGTTGTCCCGCGCCATGCGGGAAGCCTGGGCGCGATGCCGGAGTCCTAACCAAGTTGCAATCCCTAACCCAAGGGCCGCAAGGACGGCGAGAATTGCGATGACAACTGAAGTCATTTCATCTTTCCCTTTCCGCCACTTTTGCCCTAATCGGAGCAATACCCCAACGGGTTGTAGACTTTGCTCCTTATTCTGAATCATAGCGAGCGGCCCCAAAAGCGTCAAGGAGAAAACGGGCGGCGCCAAGGTCATTTAGTTCTCCCTCTCCCTTAAGGGAGAGGGTTTGGGTGAGGGTGAAATCTTGGAATGGCACCATGTCCGCTCACGAACAGGGACGCCCCCACCCTGACCCGGAGGAAGAGGGAACAACCAAAAGACCCTGCCGACCCTGCCCTTGAGCGCCCGCCGCCCCTGCACTACAATAGGCGAGGGTGCACCCGCTAATTTTGCTGCCGATTTTGAGTGATTGCTGATGGCCGACCAGGACTATTATTCCGTATTGGGCGTTGCCCGCAACGCCAGCGAAGAGGAGATACGCAGGGCCTTCCGCCGCAAGGCCATGGAGTACCATCCCGACCGCAACAAGAATGCAGACGCCGAGGAAAAATTCAAGGAAATCAACGAAGCCTACCAGGTGCTGTCCGACGCCAAGAAGCGGGGTCAGTACGACCGATTTGGCCGCGCTGGCGTGGGCAACGGCGCCCAGGCCGGGGGCAGCCCCTTTGACGGCTTCGACGTATTCGGGGGCTTCGGCGACATCTTTGATTCCTTCTTCGGCGATGCTTCCGCCAGGGCGGGGCGACAGCCCAGGCGCGGCGGCGACATTCAGCAGCAGGTTACCCTCGGATTCGAGGAAGCGATATTCGGCTCCCACCGGGAGGTGGAAATCAACCGGATGGAAGTTTGCCCCCACTGCGCGGGCGCGGGTAACGAGCCGGGCACCTCGGTGGACACCTGCAACGACTGCCGGGGAGCGGGACAGGTGCGCCGCTCCCAACGCAGCGTATTCGGACAATTCACCCAGGTCGTCGGATGTCCCTCTTGCCGGGGGCGCGGCAGCGTTATCACCACCCCCTGCAACAACTGCCGGGGGGCAGGCAGAGAGCGGCGCCAACGGAAGATCGAAGTCAGGATACCCGCCGGTGTGGAAAGCGGAATGCAGGTGCGTCTCAGCGGAGAGGGCGACGCCGGCAGCGACGGCGGGGGCTCAGGCAATCTGTACGTCGCCGTAGACGTGCAGGAGCACAGCGTATTCAGGCGCGATGGCACAGACATTCTCTACACCCTGCCTCTGAACGTGGCCGAGGCCACCTTGGGAGTAGAAAAGACCATCCCGACCATAGACGGATTCGATGAGGAATTGAAGCTGCCACAGGGCACTCAGCCGGGCACCGAGTTTCGCATCCGCAACAAGGGTGTGCCACATCTTCACTCCAACCGCCGGGGCGACCTGCGCGTCCTGGTAGACGTGCGGGTGCCCGGCTCCCTGGATAGCCACCAGCGTGAGCTGCTGGAGGAGTTGGCTCGGTCCTTCAACGGAGAAGGCCCTTCCAGGCCGCGCTCCTCAAATGGCAACAAGCGCTCAAAGCCGAAGAACAAAGAACCGGAGATGGCCGGAAAGAGCGACGACGACACCGAGGATACTCAGGAAAAGGGGCTGTTCGACCGGATTAAGGATGCCTTCTAACCCGCGACCTTTCACGTTCTGGCAGCCGTCCGGATCCCGGCTAGTCCGCCACGAAATTGTCTGTCTAGCAGACAGCCCTGGAGTGTTCATGTCCTGGAAGGAACTCAGCATTTCCGTTCCTCACGAGTTTGTGGAGCCGGTTTCCTATTTGTTCAGCCGCTACGGGAAGAGTCTGAGCACCGAGCCGCAGGGCGCGGGACGGGTGATGCTCCGCACTTACCTGGAGTCCGGCTCCCGGCAACGGCTGGCCCGCATCGACGTGGGCGTGCGGCTGGTCGCTTCGGTGGGGGACCTGGGCGAACTGGTCGTGCGGGAGCTGGACGACGGTGAGGACTGGCAAAATAGCTGGAAGGAACACTACGGCGCACTGCCGGTCGGCAGCCGTCTCATCATCAAACCGTCTTGGGTGGAACTGGAGGACGGGGCGGCGGACGGACGGGTGGTGATTGAACTGGATCCGGGCATCGCCTTCGGCACGGGCTACCATCCCACCACTTACACTTGCATGGAAGCACTGGAGGAACTGGTGCTGCCCGGTATGCGGGTCCTTGATCTCGGCTCCGGCTCCGGCATCCTGACCATCACCGCCCTGAAGCTGGGCGCGGCGTCGGCGGTGGCGCTGGACATCGACGGGCAAGCGGTATCGGCGGCCCGGCAGAATTTCCGGCGCCTGCGGCTCCAGGACCGGGTAACCCTGGCCAAGGGCTCGGTCCCTCACCCCGCAGCGGCGGCAGGAACCATGGACTTGGCCGTGGCCAACATTTCGGCCAGAGGCGTCGCGGACCGCGTTCCCTTCCTCCTGCAAGCCCTGCGTCCCGGCGGGATGCTGGTCGCCTCCGGTATGCTGGGCAGCCAGCGTCCCGAAGTGGATGACGCCGTTCTGGCCCTGGGATTTACGCCTGAGCTTGAGTGGCCCCGGGAGGACTGGCTGACGCTGGGTTATCGCGCACCGGAAGGCACGGGAAATCCCGGCGAATAAAAAACCAGCCTGTGAGAAGTGTCTTTTGATTCTCCCTCCCCTCGAGGGAGAGGGAGTAACTAACAGACCCTGAGCCTGCCAGCGTTCCGGTTGCAAATGGGCGGGTTGCGTCGTAACATCCTTGCGGGTTCCGCAGCATAATTCGTAGCGCGGGTCCCGTCGGCGGGCACTGCCGAACACCGACGGCGGCGGGCAAATGCCTCAGCCAGAGGAAAGAGCGCGGTTTGGTGGAAAAAGTAGACCTGCAACGCTACGAAATAACCGGGCGCCTGGGCTCCGGCGCAGATTACGACGTGCGCGCCGCCGTTGACCGTGAGACCGGCGCGGAGGTCGCCCTGAAGCGCCCGGTGCCCCAGGCCGTCAGCCGAAGGCAGCATCTCGCCATTGAAGCCCGTACTGAGCGGCTGCTGCTGGCCTACGACCGGGCGGGCGATGCCGGCGGGCTGCTGGCCCCGTTGCTGGGGTATACGGACTCGGCCATCCACGACGACTATTTTGGCGACGACCTGGGTGAACCCTACACGGTATTCGTCCAGGGAAGGGCGCCGGGGATTCCGTTGCTGGGCGACATGATGTCCCGCTTTACCGGCGTTCCCATCGGGGCAGGGCAAAATCTGTTCGCCATGTTTCCGTTGGAACAGCCGGCGGAACGGCCGCAGTACCCGGTGCACCTTCAGTTGCTGGATCTAGAGCAGGCTTACCTTGAGGCCGGATACATCCTGATGGATATGCGGCCCCAGAACGTGTTTTTCCAGCCCGGCTCGGGCCGGATCCAAGTTATAGACTCCGGCGCGCTGGCTGGGGTTGACGACCCTGCGCCCCGGGGACGGCCTCCCCTGGACGTGAACGACGCCTGTTTGGAAATACTCAAGTTTTACACCACGCCCGAGGAGCCGCCGCTGAACGCCACCGGCTATCGCGACGCGCGCGGCGTCAGGCCAATTGTGAACGTCCCGCAGGAACTGGATGAAATGCGCCGGGGCCTCACCAGGGCGGGAGAGGCCGTAGTTGCGGCAGGCGACGTTATTCTGGAAAAAATCGGCGCGCGGGCCTACACTGATTATAGACAGTTTCGCGCCGACCTGACGGCATACTTGGAAGCCGTGGGATCCCGCAACCGGTCTATGGAGAATTTCGAGGATGCCCGCGCGGTCTGGAGAGAGGCTCTCGGCTGGCTGCGAGCCGATTACTGGACCCGGTTCCGGTTCGACGCCGAAACAGAACTCGCGGTTTATACCGCGTAGACAAGCTGCGAATACCAAGCCAGAATTCGGATTGCATCAATCCACGGCAAAAGTATGCCGCGGCAAAGATTTTAAGGAGCCGGTTGAGGAAAGTTCCTATGGTTGCCAGCACATTTTCAACGCTGCAAGATAATTCCGCTCACGGCGAAGACAGTCTGCTGACCCGCGACCTGGGCAACGGGGATTTTTTGGACGTGGTGATGGATGGCGTCACCGGGCACGGCGGCGCCGATGCCAGCCGTGAGCTGAGCGAAGCCCTAGCGCAAAGCGGAGCCCACAGCATCGACGACATCACCAAAACAGTTAACGAGGTTAACGAAGAATTCTTTGGGGTGGGCGCCGGCCGCTTCCTGCTGACCACGGTGTCGGCCGCCCTGTACCGGGATGGACGGCTCTATGTCGTCGCCGCCGGCGACAGTCCAATCATCCTGGTTACGCCCGACTCCCACGAGCGGCTATGCGGCCGGCTCGGCGGGTTTCTCCATGTGGGCGTGGCCCGGGCCGTCGGCGCGGCTGAAGAATTGGGGCAAATGGTGCGGCGGGATGTGGACATTCACCCGGGGGTCAGGCTGGTTCTGGCCACCGACGGAGTCACCGACAACATGGATGTCGACGAACTGGCGGATATCGTGCGCAGCTCGGCCACTCCGGAAGAAGCCACCGGCCGCATTGAGGAAATAATAGCCGGACGTTTGGTCGAGGGCCGAGTGCCGGAAAAGCTGGGAGTGCGCTTCCGGTACGACGACCGCACCGCCATAGTAAGGTTTTTCGGGTAAAACCGGACCTCGTCCCAGGGGGCCGGCCAAGCCCAACCAACCTGCTTTGATGGGCAGATAACCGCCCGTAGGCCCCAAACTTGTTAGCAAGGGCAGCCGGTTGTTACAATCAATCCGCCAATTTAGGCGGCGATAATATCTTGTCGCCGCCCGTAAAACCCGGACCAAGCTATACAAGGCCGGGACAATCGCCGTCGCAAAGGAGCCACCCAGTGGGCAAGATCAACGTAGCCATCATCGGCGTGGGGAACTGCGCCTCATCCCTGGTCCAGGGTCTTCACAAGTACGTGGAGATTCCGGAGAACGGCCCGGTTTCCGGCCTGATGCACAACACCATCGGCGGCTACCGCATCGAGGACATCGAAGTGGTCGCCGCTTTTGATATTGACGAGAACAAGGTCGGCAGGGACATCTCCGAGGCCATCTTCACCGAGCCGAACAATACTCTGAAGTTCTCGGATGTGCCCTACTCCGGCGTCAAGGTTGACCGGGGCATGACCCACGACGGCATCGGCCGTTACGTTTCTCACCTGGTCAAAAAGTCCCCGCACTCCACTTCCGACATCACCGGCATCCTGCGCGAACGCGAAGTGGACGTGGTCATCAACTACCTGCCGGTGGGCAGCGAACAGGCCACCAAGTGGTATGTGGAGCACATCCTCAACGCCCGCTGCGCCATGGTCAACTGCATTCCAGTGTTCCTGGCCCGCGAGGATTACTGGCGCAACCGCTTCGAGCAGCACGGCCTTCCCATCATCGGCGACGACATCAAGTCGCAGTTGGGCGCTACCATCACCCACCGGGTGCTGACCCGTTTATTTGAAGACCGGGGCGTTACGCTGGAGAACACCTACCAGTTGAATTTCGGCGGCAACACCGACTTCCTGAATATGCTGGAGCGGGAGCGGCTCACGTCCAAGAAAATTTCCAAGACCAACGCGGTGACCTCGCAATTGGACGAGGAAATCGACCCGGACAATATCCACGTCGGCCCCAGCGACCATGTACCTTGGCTGAAGGACCGGAAGTGGTGCTACATCCGCATGGAGGGCCGCATCTTCGGCGGCGCGCCCATCAGCCTGGAAGCCAAGCTGGAGGTTTGGGACAGCCCCAACTCCGCCGGCGTGGTGGTTGACGCCATCCGTTGCGCCAAGCTGGCCATGGACCGCGGCCTGGCCGGAGCCGTCGCCGGCCCCAGCGCCTACTTCATGAAGTCGCCGCCGGTGCAGTACACCGACGACGTGGCGCGGGATATGACCGACGCATTCATAGCGGGAGACGGGGGCGCAGAGGTGGTTGTGGAGGTGGCCAACGAGTAACCGGAAGGGTCGCCCCGCGGAGTCTCCGGCGCGAGGTATGCCATTGAAGATCGCCATGGTGTCTCCCTACGACTTCACTTGGCCCGGTGGCGTAACCGTTCATGTGTCCCAGTTGTCCAGGGAGTTGTGCCGCTCGGGACATGAGGTGCAGGTACTTGCTCCCCACTCGCCTTCGCGCGAGTGCCAGGACAGCGACCTGCTGGTGCCCCTGGGGCGCTCGGTGCCGCTGCCCAGTGGCGGCTCCATCGCCAGGGTGTCGCTATCCTGGTGGCTGGCCCGGCGGATTCGGGCGCTTCTGGAACGGGAAAAGTACGACATCATACATCTGCATGAACCGATGGCCCCGATTCTTCCCCTGACCGTCCTGGAATACTCCAATACGGTGAACGTCGGGACCTTCCATGCCTGCCACAACCGCCAACATCTCTACAAGATGAGCCATCCGGTCATCAAGCGCTGGCATCAGAGGCTCCACGGCAGCATCGCCGTGTCCCGCGCCGCCATGCAATATGTCAATGGCACCTTTCCCGGCAACTACGAAATCATTCCCAACGGCATCGACGTGGACCACTTTTCCCAGAAGGCCGTTCCCTGGCCTCAATACCAGGACGGCAAGACAAACATCATCTTCGTGGGGCGGCTGGAAAAGCGGAAGGGCCTGCGCTACCTGCTGGAAGCCTACGGGCGGCTGAAGTGGGATATGCCCAACCTGCGACTGCTGGTGGTGGGGCCGGGCAACCCGGACAAGGACTCCTACCACGTCCTCAGTTCCCGGAATTTACAGGACGTGGAATTTCTGGGCCGGGTGCCCTACGAAGACCTGCCGCGCTACTACGCTACCGCCGACATATTCTGCTCGCCGGCCACCGGGGCCGAGAGCTTCGGCATCGTGCTGCTGGAAGCCATGTCCGCAGGCAAGCCGGTGGTCGCTTCCGACATCGAAGGATACCGTGGGGTGATGCGGCACGGCGAGGAGGGACTGCTCTTCCAGAACAAGAGTGTCGAGTCACTGGCCAGCGCGCTGGAAACTCTGATTCGCGACCCTGAGATGCGCCGGGAGATGGGGCAGCGCGGACGCGCCACAGCGGAAAAGCACCGCTGGGAGGTGGTCGCCGGACGGGTAGAGCAATACTACGAGTCGTGCATACAGGTGGCTCATGGCCTTGCCAGGCAGAGAACAACTTAGGGGCGCCGTCCGCAACTATTTCGAGGAGCCGGGGGCCCGGCTGTTCAAGGCAATGGGCTTTTCGCCCAATGCCATCACCCTGTTGGGATTCGCCGTGTGCGTGGTTTCCGCCTACCTGGTGGCCTCGGGCTGGCTGCTGTGGGGCGGCGTAGTATTCCTGGCCGGGGGAATCCTCGACCTGATGGATGGGGCCTTGGCCCGCCTCACAGGACAGGAAACGCCCTTCGGTGCCCTGCTGGATTCGGTATTTGACCGGCTGGGGGAGGCCGCCCTGTTCGTCGGCCTGGGCGTCTATGCCCTGAGGGCCGATGTCAGCGACGAATACCGCGCGACATTCATAACGGCGTTGCTGCTGGCCCTCATTTTCTCGCAGGGAGTGAGCTACCTGCGAGCGCGAGGCGAGGGGCTGGGAGTATTCACCCGCGCCGGCGTGATGACCCGCACGGAGCGGGTTGCGCTGCTGGGCATCAGCCTGCTGCTGGGCTGGATTCCATGGGTGCTGCCGGGAGTGCTGATAGCCATTGCCGCAGTTTCGTGCTTCACCTTGTTCCAGCGAATGTTCACCATCCGCAGTATGCTGGACAAGGGTAGCTAACCCCCGCCCACCCGTGTAAACTCACTTGGGCGAGAGTTCCCTTTCCTTTTGCGGATCCCACCCGTATACCCTTTGCCGGTGGGAGAGGGTTAGGGTGAGGGCGTTTTGCCCAAGGGGAAAGGACCTCCCGGAAAGCTGGTTATCGCACTAGGATTCGTGCGCTCAGGCAAGGAGTCATCCTATGACTCAGCAGGCCCAGGCTATGATTCCGGCACAGGAAAAGGCCCGGTTGAAACGGGACTTTCGCAAGCACCTCAAGAGCGAGGTAGGCTTGCGGCTGTTCACGCAACGGCCTTCGCCCATCGCCATCCCGGGGCGGGATTGCCGCTACTGCCCGCAGGCCCAGCAACTGCTGGAGGAGTTGGCCGAACTGTCGCCCAAGCTGAAGATGGAGATGGTGGACTTCTACGCCGAGGCGGATACGGCGCGGGAAGAAGGCATAACCCGCATCCCGGCCCTTATTCTAGGCCCGGAGCACGGCGGGAGGGTGCGGTTCTACGGCCTCCCCCTGGGCTACGAGTTGCCGGCGTTAATTGAAAGCATGAAGGCAGTCTCCAAGGGCGCAACCCGTCTGTCGGTGAACACGCGCAAGCAGTTGCGTCGCGTCAACCGGCCAGTGCATATGCAGGTGTTCGTCACTCCGGGAAGCGAGGTTTCCGCCGGAATGGCCCTGCTGGCCAACGCCATGGCAGTGGAGAGCGCTCATATAACCACCGACGTTATCGAGGCGGAGGAGTTCCCCGACCTGGCGCGGCGCTATGGCGTCCGGCAGGTGCCGCTGACCATCATCAACGAGTTCGCCACGGTCAACGGCATGGTGAGTGAAGGGGAACTGCTGGAAAGGGTGATGCAGACCGGCGGCCGGGAGGCGGATTAAGAGTTTTCCCTGGAAGCGAAAACTAATAGTCCCCTCTCCCTCCGGGAGAGGGTTAGGGTGAGTCCGTTCCGGCACAGGAAACCGTTGCTGATGCGATTGATCCCCTCACCCCAGCCGTCTCCCTCAAGGGAGAGGGAGAACAGGAGAGCTGATTGTGCCCAACGAGCTAAGGGGCGACATGAACGGGCAGGGCCTGCGGGTCGGTATCGCCGTTGCCCGCTTCAACGAAGTCATAACCAAGCATCTGCTAGAGGGCGCGTTGGAAACGCTGGCCCGCTGTGGCGTGCGCGACTCCGACATTACCGTGGCTTGGGTTCCCGGCTCCTTCGAGTTGCCGGTGGTTGCTCAAGCCTTCGCCAAGAGCGGCCGCTGCGACGCGGTCATCTGCCTCGGCGCGGTCATCCGCGGCGAGACCTCGCACTACGACATGGTGGCGGGGCAGGCATCGGGTGGCTCCGGGTCGGTCAGCCTCGAAACGGGCGTGCCGACCATATTCGGTGTGCTGACCACCGAGAACATTGAGCAGGCATTGAACCGCGCCGGGGGCAAGTCGGGCAACATCGGCTCCAACGCCGCCCTGGCCGCCGTAGAGACTGCATCGGTAATCGCGGCGCTGAACACCGCCTGACAATCTGCTCCCTCTCTCTGGGGGAGGATAGGAGCTATGGGGTTCCCCGCTGGCCGTATGAATCCTGCTCGCTGGACCACATAGACAGGATGGCGGGGCGGACCACCATTACATATTCCGAAAAGTCGAGGGAACCATGACGCAATTCGGCGTTACTATTCCCAACAACTGGGGCGTGGACGACCCGCAAGAGGTGCTGGCGCTGGGACCCGAGGCCGAGCAGATGGGCTATGACTCCCTGTGGGTAATGGACCACCTGTTCAACGCAGGGTACATTCGCGAGCGCTTGGAGGACCGTCCCTACTATCACCCGATGGCGATGCTGTCCTACATGGCGGCCACCACCAGCCGGGTGACCCTGGCAACCTCGGTGTTGGTGCTGCCCTATCACAATCCGGTGGAGCTGGCCAAGTACGCCGCCACGCTGGACCAGATGTCGGGCGGGAGAGTAACGCTGGGAGTGGGAGCCGGCGCGATGACCGAGGAGTTCGAGGCCCTCGGCATTCCCATGCGGGAGCGGGGCTCGCTGACCAACGAGTCCATTGCCATCATGAAAGAGCTGTGGACCAACCACAGCCCAGAATACCACAGCCGCCGCTGGGACTTCAGCGACCTCCGCTTCTCGCCCAAGCCGGTACAACAGCCGCACATCCCGCTGTGGATTGGCGGCTCATCACCCGGCGCCATGCGGCGCACCGCCCGCGTCGGCGACGGCTGGCACCCCACAGGGTTGTCGCCCGAGGATTTTGCCATCGGCAAACAGGAAGTAACCGAGATGGCTGTGGCGGCAGGCCGCGACCCGGCCTCCATCACCATGTCGGCCCGGATCGAGGTAGAGGTGCACGGCGGCCCCTCCAGCCAGCGCGCGGCCAGCCGGGCCCGGCTTTCCGGCGGCGACCCCGGGGCCATGCGGGCAGGGATCGAAGCCTACCGTGAGGCCGGGGTGGAGCACATGGTTCTCGCCCTCAACTCCGGCGACGTGCCAGCCCTACGCCGTCTGATGGCGACAATCGCCGAAGAGGTGCTGCCCGCCTTCCGGTGAAATCAAGATGAGGCGAGTGACGCGACTCTTGGGACAAAGCAGGTACGGCACTCCTCAAGCCCCTCAAACGGCCAACGAGAATTCGGTTTGAACTCATACTACTGGGCTTAGGACGGCAAAGGGATAGTGTTAACTCTCCCTGATACACCTGCCCTAGACAGCGATGCGAAGGAACAAATCTCCAACTCAGTTGGTACCCGACAATTGACCGCTCCGGAACAATGAATGTGGCAGGGGACCCAAAGCCTTAGTGCTGGGTTCTAAACAACGATGTTTAAGTTGATCATTTTGTCGATCATCCTCGCGGTAGTGGCAGTCGGATGCAGTCCGACTGCCACTTTCCAGCCAACTGACGTACCGGACAAGAAAAGCCCAGAATCAAAGGAATCGGTTCGAGCCAAGGTGAGCACACCTCAAAACACAGCCACCACGCCTTCACAGACCCGCAAAGCGCCGCCCCCAACCCCGGAAGAAGGTGAATCTTTGGGAAACTCAGGCTCGAACACCTTGAGCGATCCGGACATATCAGACACAATTCATGTTCTCACTTTCATCCCGGCAATGTGGCTGGATAAGGGAATATGGATTAGCAATGAGGACAAAGCTATCCAATCGGCTGGCGGCCCGAATCCAAGAACATTGGAAGAATTTCTCAATATGAGCGAAAAGGAACGGGCCAGTTTCTTCGATTCTTTCGCAAAAGCGTTCCCCACAGAATTTGTAGTTACCATGCGACAATCACCACGGGAATGGAAGGAGAAATTCGGGCTGGACCTGTTCAGTCTCAAATCAAGTGCTGGAGTTGGCACGACAAGCGGATTTCCCTTGAAGCCAGCAGTTCTACTGGGTGAAATCAGCGAATCCGAGATAACTCGGAAACTGCTGAACTCAGGTTACGAGCCGCGAACCTACAAAGGCAAAGAATACTATGCAATCAGAAAAGACTTTCGGGCCAGCCTCAGCGACTCTCCACTAGCCCTCAACCGGGCTAACAGGGTTTTCGTAGGCAAGGAAGTAGTCGTCGCTTCTCCAGAAACAGCTTCCGTTGAAGAGTTCCTTGATGTATTAGTTGGAGAAGCCAAGTCTTTAAGATACAACCGCTTGGCCCTCGCCGCTATTGAATCATTGGGAGAGACATTTGCTGCCGTAATACTGACAAGAACCGGTGTTTTCAATCCCGTCGGCAGTATTCCCTTGACGTATGCAAAGCCTCCTGCCTGGGGCACCTTGGACCAATGGAACATTCTTGCAGCCGGCAGTGGCGTAGAGGATGGACAACCATACTTCGCTTTCACCATAGGCTTCGATGACCCCAACGCAGCAGATTCGAACCTCGACGAAATTAAAGCCAGGGTGGAAAACTATCAGACTTTAGTCCCTCAGCGCTTCCCTGAGAGTACTGCTCTGATCGAAGGATGGCCGAACCGGCCCCTCGATGAGGCGTGCAGCGATATTTCCATAAATGCTCTGAGTTGGACATACGGATCTACCATCACAATGCTCTGTCAGACCCATATCAGCCTGCTTTGGACTCTACTGGTGGACCTGAGGGACCTTGGATTCCTTGTGCCTTGACAATAACCCTCTCAATGAGGAGATCCCTCTCCCTCCGGGAGAGGGAATTTTTTGGCTGGCCGTTAAGATTCCTGCGGGCGCTGCCGGAGAAACTGCTCCAGCGCAAGGCGGTCGGACTCCAGGCGCTCTAGCTGCCCGGAATCAACCGGGGCGGCCCCGTAGTGGGCCGCCTGAAAATCATCCACGATACGGGCCACCGGGTCGGCGGGCAGTACGCCCTGCAAGCCACGCTGGTGCTCCCTCGGAGTTTCCCACTCCTCCTTGCGGCGTCCGGCGCGCTCCGCCAGGTCCAGCAGCGAGTGATAGTAGTCCCTGGGCGTGCGAAAGACGCGCGAGCGCCTCCGGGACGCGCCTCGCAGTCCGGAGAACAAGCCTCCCAAGGCATCACCCAAGTCATCCCCGGCGCGCTTCAGGCTGAACAGCGACTCACGGCTCTCCACCACCTCGGTGTCCCGGCCCCGGCGTCTGCGGGCGCGGAACAGGCTGTATACCACCCCCGTCGCAATTACCATGCCAAGAACGGCGGCAATCCACTTCATCACGGTGAACAGGACGTTGCCGCCGGTATCCCTCTCGGCTTCTCGCAGGCTCTGGTGGAACTGGTCGAGGCGGCGCTGGGCCTCTATCAGGCCATCCAGGTCACCTCCTCCCAGCATCCCGGAGATCCAATTGCCGACACTTACCAGCGCCCCGGCCAGCAGTCCTATGAGCATCAGCACCGGCTCGATTATCCGGTAACCGATTGCTCCAACCGTGCGTACCACGGTGCGGGTCACATCGTCCAGCCCGCCGAGGCCGAGGCCGCTTATGAGCAGCCCCAAAGCCAGCACGCCGCCAACGCAGGCGGCAATGGGCCAGATCCACTGCGTTGGCATCCTCCGCTCCTCACCGCTTTCGTCGGAGAAGCGGGCCAACGCCATGCCCGGCAGTCCAACGGCGAAGAACCCCACCACCAGGAAGCCGCTCACGATGGCCCCATCCGTAGCCGCGTCTATCAGCGCCGCCGCCAGCACCACCGCCATGCCTACCTGAAAGGTGGAACGCACCGTGTCGAGGGTCACGTCTTCCCGGGAAAGCTCCACGCCCCGCCACCAGATGACCAGCAGAAATATCACCGAGCCGACGAACAGCCCCACCCCGCCTAATCCTCCCGCCACCAGCAGGCCGAAGGGATGCAGGGCATGGCCCGCGTTCCAGCTCGTGAGCACCAGCATCGAAGGGGCGCCCAAAGCCAATCCAATCAGCCCGCGCAACACCGGTGTGACCCGCAGGGCCAATATCCAGGACGACAGGGCATAGCCCCAGGCGAGAGCCAGCAACACCAGCCAGAATGGCATCTGTAACTGCTCGGACTTCGCCAGGTTCGATACGACGGCGATAACCAAGTAGAGGGAGCAGCTTTCCAGGAAGAAGGCCACCCCGGTTATCGCCCTAGCTCTCCACGTCGGCCCCATTCATCGCCTCGCCGCCGAATTCGGATCCGCTGCCGTAGTCTTCCTCCGCCTCCGGCAAAACGTCCAGCAGATGGCCCATACCGGTTACCGGAAACTCGCCGATACGCTCCGGCGGCTGTCCGTAGCCGGCGTAAAGCACGGTGAGACGGTGGCCTCGTTCAGCAATGGCGGACAACTGGGTGTACAGGGAATCGGTTATGGCCCCGGTCACGAACAGCACCGTTGACCCGGCGGGCAGCCTGTCCCGCTCGGCGCGGAACACCTCGGGCAGCATAGACACCACGTAGGGCGCCGCCATCGCCAGCGCCTCCAGTGTAAGCGTCAACTGGGCGGGCGACGCGCCAACCGGAACGCTGAGCCACTTGCCGGAGTAGGAGGCAACGGCATTGGAAAGCAGGCCATAGCTGTAACCGCGCCGGTCGGCCAGGGCAGCGGCCGAGGCGGCGACGGTTATGGCGCGCTCGAACAGCCTTCGGTTGGTGCCTTGCCACACGTAATCGCTGGTCGAGCCGTTCAGGACCACCAGCATATTGAGCGACACTGCCGGCTCAAAAAGCCTGGTCTGCAACTCCCTGGCCCGCGCCGTGGCCTTCCAGTCTATGTGCTTCAACGGGTCGTCGGGGCGGTAGTCGCGCTGTCCCTTCACCCGGTTGGTGTCGTGATACAGGGGCCTGAGTCCCCGCGCCGAGCCGAAGGGATGCTGGGGCGGGGTCAGCAGTTGCTCCAGGTCAATGACGCGCGGATAGACAAGGATTTCATCCACGTGGGCAAAGCGGGTTTCCATGGAGGCGAAGCCGAAGATGTCGCTGCTGCGCATCCGCACCGGCCCAATACGGTGATAGCCCCGGCGCAGGCAGCGCATGGTGAATTTCCAAGTAGCCCGCTGGTACGGCAGGAGGGAAGTGGTAATGCGGTGGTGGCGGTTGGTCTCCATCGTCGCGCCCCGCACCACGGCCCCTGACAGCTCCAGTCCTTCGGGAAAGGAGTCCTGAGCTTCCACCCAGATGAGCGGCAGCGGCTTGTCGTTGTTCAGCGCAATGGTGTAGTCCAGCGTGTCGCCGATGAAGGCGCGGTGGCGGCCCATCCCGCGCTCGTATGTGACTTTGCGGAAACAGTAGCGTTCCCACACGCGGGCGGCCATCCACACCACGGCCACCAGGGAGCCAACGACCAAAAGTAACCCGTTGCTGGCCAGCAGGCCGACAAACACCAACAGTCCGCTGACCACCGGCCAAAGTTCGTGACGCACGGCGTTCGCCCCGGCCTAGACGGGGACCTCCACCCGCGACAAAAGCTCCAGCACCACGTCCTCGGCTATGCGGCCCCGCAGCCTGGCCTGAGAGGTCAGAATGGTGCGATGGGAAAGGGCATAGGGAGCGATTACCTTCACGTCGTCGGGCGTTATATAGTCCCGTCCCCGGATGGCAGCAAAAGCCTGGGAGCAGCGGTACAGCCCCAGCGTGGCCCGCGGGCTGGCCCCAAGTTCCACCTCCTCGTGGCTGCGGGTGGCCTGGGTCAGCCGGACGATGTAGTTACTGAGCACGGGGTCAACGTAAACTTCCCGCACCCGCTTCTGGGATTCAACTATGTCCTCCCCGCCAGCCACGGGCACCATGCTATCGAGGGGGTTGGCGGTGTTGAACCGGGAAAGCATCTGCTCCTCGTCCGCTTCATCGGGATAGCCCATGCGAAGGCGCAGCATGAAACGGTCCAATTGCGCCTCGGGCAGCGGAAAGGTGCCCTCCAGCTCGATGGGGTTCTGAGTAGCCATGAGCAGGAAGGGCGCGGGCAAAAGCATGGTACGGTTGTCAATAGTCAACTGCCCCTCCGCCATCGCCTCCAGCAGGGCCGACTGGGTGCGCGGGGTGGCGCGGTTGATTTCGTCAGCCAGCACGACCTGAGCCAGAATGGGGCCGGGGCGGAACTCGAACTCGCCGAGCATCTGGTTGTAGTAATGCACGCCGGTGATGTCCGATGGCATCAGGTCGGGGGTGCACTGGATGCGCCGAAAGCTGCAACGAAGGGATTCGGCCAGGCTGCGGGCCAGAGTCGTCTTTCCGATGCCCGGCACATCCTCGATGAGCACGTGCCCCCCGCTCAACATCGCTGCGAGGGCCAGTTCGATGACCTCCCCCTTGCCCACCAGCACCTGCTCGACGCTGGCCTTGACGCCAGCCGCCATGGCAGCCACGCCCGCAGCCGCCGGCCCGGAGTCCGACGCACGAGAACTCAACGAAGGATTGGCAGCCCTGCCCTGCACCATTCGCTACACGCCGCCACGATGATTGAACGCCGGTTGACCCCGGCCCCGCTGGTTCAGGACTGCCCGGCGCCGGAGACCGCCGCTTCGGTATCCCCAGCGGCGCCCTCGCGGTTGAGGAAGTCCTCGGCTTCCCGCAGGTCTTTGAAAGAGTCTATGCTAGTCCAGAAGGAGCGGGTGCGAAAAGCGGCGATGCGCCCCTCCTCGGCCAACCGGGGGAAGGTCTCGACCTCATGGTCACCCAGGTCCGGGAATTCCGAGAACACCTCGCGGTCGAAAACGTACACCCCACCGTTAATCCAGTGGGGCAGTTCCACTTTCTCCCGGAATCCCACCACACCGCCCGCATCGTCCATGTCTACCAGGCCGTAGGGGCTGACCATGGGCACTGCCAGCAGGGTGACCGCCGGTCCGTGACGCCGGGCGGGAGATTCCCTGTGGAAGTCGATAATCTCCTGCAACGGCTGCCGGGTGATGATGTCGCCGTTGGTGACGACCACTGGCTCATCGTCGTGGGGCGCCAGGGGGTAACCCTGCTTGATGGCCCCGCCCCGTCCCAGGGGGGAACTCTCGACGCTGTAGGACACGCGCATTCCGTGACGGGACCCGTCTCCGAAATAGCTGCGAATGGCCTCCCAGCGATAACCCGCCAAGAATACCGCGCCCTCGACGCCGCCATCCTTGAGCCACGCCAGTTGGCGTTCCAGGATTGGCTTGCCAGCAACAGGAGCCATTGGCTTGGGCAGTGTGTCGGTCAGCGGCCGCAGCCGCTCCCCCTTTCCTCCGGCCAGAATCAAAGCATACATCCGAACACTACCCCTTGCTGCCCCCGGCGGGGCTGTCGCTGTGCCGCCTAATATACCTGCGCACGGTGGCGAGGGTCAAACGCGCAACGATATTGAGAGTGTATGATGATAGCTCAACAGGACATTGCAGAGTGAATCTTGTCATTGGCGCAATGACCGTCGCGGAGTTCCAGGCCAACTGCCTGGAGGCACTCGAAAAGGTGGACGAAATCGGCGAGCCGGTGTTCATCACCAAAGACGGGGTGCCGTCAGCCACACTCCGCTCCATGAAGACAAGACCAAAGAGCTTGTTCGGGGTGAATAGCTGAATACAGGGAGAGGAGTCATGGACTAAGAGATACTTCACAGACCATCCTACGCGCTGGCCAGAGTCAGGATGGGTCAGTCGGAGCAGCTTCAGGCCGAATCCGGGGCGATGGTCAGTATGTCGGACACCATCAAGATGGAGACCAGCGCCCGGGGAGGCATATTCGGCGGCCTGCGGCGGTCCGTTCTGGGCGGGGAGAGCTTCTTAGTCAATACCTTTACTGCCGAGCATCCGGGCGAAGTGACCATTGCCCCGCCGCTGCCCGGCGACATCGAAGTTCTGGAACTTCGGGGCGAGACGCTTATGGTGCAGTCTGGTTCCTTCCTGGCCGCGACCATGAACATCGAAGTGGACTCGCAGTGGGGCGACGCCCGTTCCTTCTTCTCCCGCGAGGGGTTGTTCCTGTTGCGCTGCTCGGGACGGGGGCTGCTGTTCATTTCGCCCTACGGCGCAATCCACCGGATAGACCTCGGTGCAGGCGAACGCTACACCGTGGACAACGGCCACATGGTCGCCTTCGACGAGTCGGTAAGGTATGACGTGGGCCGCTCCGGCGGCTGGAAGACGACGCTGTTGAGCGGCGAGGGTCTGGTCTGCAAGCTGGAAGGCCCGGGCCGCTTTTTCATGCAGACCCGCAGCGAAGATGCCTTCCTGAGTTGGCCGGCACCGAAGGTCAACCAGAAATAGAAGCGGGCGCTCGAAGAGCCGGGCTTTCTGTCCCTCGGACTGGCAACCCATAGCTAAAGTAATGGGCGCACCCTGCATCAGGCTGGAGGATTTGCGTTTCGACGCCCTGGCCAACGCCGTGCGAATGCGACCGCCTTCTTCAGGCGACGCCCCTTTGACGCCAAACGAAATTCAGGGATTGCTGCAACGGGTCAAGCTGACGTAGCAACTGTTGTTGGTGGCTGCCCCGCCTGGGCTCGAACCAGGGGTTTCAGCTCCAAAGGCTGACGTGCTACCACTACACCACGGGGCAACGGCGGGGCGGGCATCGCGCCGCTTTTTTTCGTTCCGCCTGCATTCATTGTGCTTGCCTCCGCAACAGGCGTCAAGGGGCGAATGGGGCGCGTCAGGATCTTTCAGTTCTACCTCTCCCTCCGGGGGGGCGCGCCCCCGGTAGTGGGCGACCATTCTCCACTTCCGGGATATCACCATCAAGGGAGAGGGTGAATCAAAAGACTGGCAATCATTCATAAGCGCCGTCTGCGCTTCTGGTGCGGCTTTGGTATAATTCAGGCACATAATTGCAAATTGTCGGGGTTGGTTCGTCAAGGGAGGGTCGTGTGCGGATTGCTCTGTTGCACATTGCGCCGGTCACCGGCGACATCGAGCACAACCGGGAGCTGGTGAAACGCGGCGTAGCCGCTGCTGCCGAAGCGGGGGCTCAGTGGGCCGTGACCCCCGAACTGTGTGTTCCCGGCTATCTGTTCCTCAAGACCCTCGGCACCGGGTGGATTCAGCCCCAACCTGACCAGTGGATGACCGGGTTCTGCGAGTTCGTCAAGCAACTTGAAGTCACGGTATTTCTGTCGCACCCGGAACTGGACCCGGCGTCGGGGCGGATGTACAACACGGTTTTCGTCATCAACGCCGAGGGGCAGATAATCGGGCGCCATCGCAAGATAAAGACGCTGGGCGGCGCCGAAGCATGGTCAACGGCTGGCTGGAAAATCAGCCCTTTGGACTGCGACGGCGTGCAGACAGGGGTGCTGATTTGCGCCGACGCCTACAAGAACGACGTGGCAGAAGTGCTGGTGAGCAAAGGGGCGCAGGTACTGGTATCCCCGGTGTCCTGGGGGCCGGGAGGCTGCGGACCGGACGGCGAATGGGAGGCCCGCTCGGCCCAGACCGGACTGCCCATCATGGTCTGCAACCGCACAGGCGTTGAGCCGGACGAAATGGACTATCGAGGGGCCGAAAGCGTGGTGGCCCAGGATGGGCGCCGCCTGTTGGAAGCCACATCAGAGCGCTCGGTGGTGCTGACTTTCGACTGGGATATGAATACGATGTCCCTGCTGTCGGAGGACTTCCAGAGAACTTACCTGTAGCTAAGCGCCTACTTGCCCTCTTCCAACGTCCCCGATTCCATGAAGCGCCGCAGTATCAACACTGCGGCAGCTTCGTCCACAGCGCCCTTGTCCCGCGAAGGCTCCATCCCGGCATCTCGCAGCAGGCCCTCGGCCTCGGCGCTGGTGAAAGCCTCATCCACTGCGTGAACCGGAAGGGGCGTTTCCTTCCGAAGGGCGCGGATGAAGCCGAGTATCCGAATGGTCTGCGGACTCTCCACGCCACCGGGACGGTAGGGTACGCCGACCACTATGGCATCGGTTTGGCGCTGCCCAGCCGCGTCCAGCACGGCACGGATGTCCGGGGCCAGCCTCGTGCGCCGCAACACACCTGCGGGAAGGGCCGTGCCCAATTCGGCGACCCCTGACGCCAGCCCGATGCGGCGTTCTCCGACGTCCAGCGCCAGCAGCTTCATGGGACCGTCGGGGCTGGATTCCCGCCATCACTGGTGTCGCGGACTGCGGTCGGCATCTAGGACAAGGCCGAGCGCACCAGGTTTGGGACGGCTGCGAGGGCCTCGTTCAGCTTCTCCGGCTGGTGACCGCCGGCCTGGGCCATCTCGGGACGTCCGCCGCCGCCGCCGCCCATCAGCTTGGCGGCGTCGCGGGCGATGTTGCCAGCGTTCAGGCCCCGCTCCACGAGGTCCGGGGTGACCATCGCCACCAGTATGGGGCTGCCTTCGGATAATGCTCCCAGCGTTATCACGCAACTGGAGAGCTTGTCCCGCAGGAAGTCGCCCATCTCGCGCATACCGTCAGCGTTGTTGGCTGAGGTGCGCCCGGCCACTACCCGGACGCCGTCCACGTCGGCCACACGTTGCAACAGGGCTTCCGCCTCAGAGCGTAGCAGCGAGCGTTCCATGGAGGCCAGGCGGCGGCGCAGGTCGTCGGTCTCCTGCATATAGCTGTCGAGGCGCGACTCCAATTCAGCCACCGGCGTTTGCAGCCGGCGCGACATTCCTTCCAGTTGTGCCGACTGCTCCACGAACAGCGCTTCGGCAGCCCGCCCGGTGAGTGCTTCGATGCGGCGCATCCCGCCGCCGATGCTCGATTCGCCCAGCACCAGCAGCGTCCCCACCTGCCCGGTGGCGGAAACGTGAGTGCCGCCACAGACCTCCATGCTGAACGGGCCGGCATCCGAAATATCGGCCATGGTCACCACCCGGACCACGTCGCCGTAGCGGTCACCGAAAAAGGCCAGCGCGCCCTGTCGCACCGCCTCGGCATAGCTGGTCTCGTGGGCCGACACCAACAGGTTGGCCCGCACATTCTCGTTCGAAAGAGATTGAACCGCCAGCAGTTCTTCGCCGCTCAGGCGGCCGACATGGCTGAAGTCGAACCGCAGCCGCTCCGGGGCCACCAGCGACCCTGCCTGCCTGACGTGCGGCCCCAGCGTCGCCCGAAGAGCCGCGTGGAGGATGTGGGTGCCGCTGTGGTTGCGCGACGAGTCCATCCGCCGGGCTGCGTCTACGGCACACGCCACGGGGTCGCCCACGGCGATATGTCCCTCCTCGACCACGCCCTTCTGCACGGTCAGTCCCGCCACGGGCGATTGAGTATCTTCAACCCGAAACAGGCCATTGGGGCCGCTAAGGTATCCTCGGTCGCCCAACTGTCCCCCGCCCTCGGCATAGAAGGGGGTGCGGCTGATCACGACCTCGGCCAGTTGTCCCTGAGTTGCGTGGCCCGACGAAGCGCCGTCAACCAGCAGAGCCGCCACCACCGATTCCTGCTCGATCTGGCCGTAGCCCGTGAACTCGGTGCGGCCCGCGCCGAGGTTCTCGTAGGCGGTCAGCATTCCCATGTTGCCCTCGAAGTGCTGGCCGGCGCGGGACTGCTCGCGTTGACGCTCCATTTCCTGCTCGAAGCCGTCCATATCCACGCCCAGGCCATGCTCGCGGGCAATCTCGTCGGTCAACTCCGGTGGGAAGCCGTAGGTGTCATAGAGGACAAAAGTATCCCTGCCGGAAATGACGCCTGCCCGGGACGACTCCTTTCCGTTGGAACGCTGGGCGCTGATCATATCCAGGAGAATTTCGTTGCCACGGCCAAAGGCTTCGGCGAACCGCTCCTCCTCCAAGTTGATCACGCGCAAGATGAATTCCCGGTTCTGGGAAAGCTCCCTGTAGATTTCCTGGAAGCGGGGTATCACTTCCTCAACCACCTCACTGAGGAAGGGGCCAGTCAGGTCCAGGCGGCGGCCGTAGCGGATGGCGCGGCGAATGACCCGGCGCAGCACGTAGCCCCGGCCCTCGTTGCCAGGCACCACTCCGTCGCCGATGAGGAAGGCGGCGGCCCGGGCGTGTTCGGCGACCACGCGCAAGGCGAAGTCGGTGTCGGCGTCGGCTCCGTATTCGCACCCGGTCAGTTGGCATACCCGGGCGATGATCGAGGTGAACAGGTCGGTCTCGTAGATGTTATTCTTGCCTTGCAGTATGACCGCGGCGCGTTCCAGGCCCATGCCAGTGTCCACGCTGGGGGCGGGCAGGGGCGTGCGGTTGCGCTCCGGGTCCTGGTAGTACTGCATAAACACCAAGTTCCACAGTTCCACGAAACGCTCGCAGTCGCAGTTGGGATGGCAGCCCGGCACCTCGCGTGGGGTGGCGCCGTCGCGTTCTTCGCGCAGTTGGGCGGTGAGGACGTCTACTTCGACCATCCGGCCGCCGTTGCAACCCCTTTCCATGCCGCCGTCATAGTGAATCTCGGAGCAGGGGCCGGTGGGGCCTTCCGTTCCGGCGGGCCCCCACCAATTGTCCTTGTCGCCGTATCGGTAGATGCGCTCTACAGGGACGCCGATCTGGTCCCGCCAGATGCCGAAGGCCTCGTCGTCATCTAGGTGTATGGTCACATATATGCGGTCTGGCGAGAGGCTGAAAAGCTGGGTCACCAGTTCCCAGGCGAATCCGACGGCCCCTTCCTTGAAGTAGTCTCCGATGCTGAAATTCCCCAGCATCTCGAAGAAAGTCAGGTGCTTGTGGTCGCCCACTTCGTCGATGTCGGTGGTGCGGAAGCTCTTCTGGCTGCTGGTGAGGCGGCGAGAGGGCGGCGTCTGCTCCCCCATGAAGAAGGGCTTGAAGGGCACCATTCCCGCGCTGGTAAACAGCAACGTGGGGTCGCCGGCGGGGATGAGAGAAGCCGAGGGCATGTGCTGATGCCCCTTGCTCTCGAAATACCGTATGAAGGAGTCCCTTATCTGGTCGCCATTCATCAGCCTTGACTCTCTCGCTTCGACTATCCCGGGAACCAACTGCGCGGGGCGCAAACGGCCGCCGTGGAAATCGATGGGGATTCCAGCGACGCCATCGTCGCCCGGCTCGGCGGGCAGGCTGCCCCATTGCGCATAGCTACGACAATCGCCGCCGTTCGGGATAACTCGGATTCTATTTTACGCAGCAGGGCCAGTCAACGACAGGAGCCTGCGGTTCGACCGTCCCGGTGGCCCCCAGGGTCTTTCGATTCTTGAACCGAGAGAATAACATGAGGAAATGGAGGAAAGAATTGAAAATCTAGGGTCCAGGTTGGTGAAGGCCTTCGAACAAGTGCCGGACCCCCGCAGTCCTTTGGGAAGACGCCATAGCTTGCCCGCGATTCTAACCCTGGCGGTCTGTGCCATGCTGGCCAACTGCCACAGCCTCTACGCCATTCACCAATGGGGCCGGGAGCATGGCGATTTGGCTCCCAGGCTGGGTTTCAAAGGGAGCAAGACCCCGGCGGTATCCACTTTGCATCTGGTCTTCAAACGGTTGGACCGGGAGGCTTTCGAGACGGCGCTCCAGGAGTGGGCCCAGGAGGAATTGGGCGACCGGGCGCAGGCGGTGGCCATTGACGGGAAAAGTCTGCGGGGCATTCATGGCGAGGAACTGCCTGGGGTGCATCTGGTGGCGCTATATGGGCAGCAACTGGGCCTGACCCTGGCTCAAAAGGGGGGTAGGGGAGAAGGAAGCGGAGTTGAGCGTGGCGCCGGAACTGTTGGGCCAGGTTGATCTGGCCGGTCGGGTGGTAACTGGGGACGCCCTGTATGCCCAGAAGAACCTGAGTCGGCAGGTGGTGGAGCAAGGCGGTGACTATTTCTGGGTGGTGAAGGATAACCAGCCTACCCTGCGGGCCGATATTGCCCTGCTGTTTGCCGAACCACCCTGGGGGGAAGAGTTGGCCACGGCTGGGGAGTGCGGGCGGCACGGCGACCGTTGGGAAGAGCGTACCCTGTGGACCTCCACCGCCCTCAATGAGTATCTGGACTGGCCCCAGGTACGGCAGGTGTGCTGTGTGGAGCGCAAGGTGACCCGTAAGGGAGCGACCAGAAAGGAGTTGGCCTACGCCATCACCAGTTTGAGTCCAGCTCAGGCTGGGCCCCAAGAGTTGCTGTGCCTGTGGCGGAGCCATTGGGAGATCGAGAACCGGCTGCATTACGTGCGGGACGTGACGATGAAAGAGGACGCATCCCAGGTGAGGAGCGGGTCGGCGCCCCAGGTGATGGCGGCCTTGCGCAACACGACACTGGGGCTGTTGCGACAAACCGGGGCAACCAATATCGCGGCGGCGCTGCGACACTACAGCTACAAGCCTCTGGAGGCTCTGGCCCTCCTCGGAATTTCTGCTCCTTGAGAATCGAAAGACCCTGCGGTGGCCCCCAAGCAACTTGAATTCGGGGCCGATGGCGCATAAAATCAGAGTAAATCCAGTCGTCCAAGGCGGGCGTATTATCGGCAACGCCAGCCATCGGGAACCAAACAGGCCCGGTTATCATGCCGGCAACCAGAGGCAGGTTAGGAGGTGCAATGGATTCCAGCATCATCGGCAAGATAGACAAGGCGAGGAAATACGCCGAGGAAAAAGAGCGGGTCAGCATTACCAGCTTTTCGGCGACCTTTCAGGGCAACCACAACAGCTACGACGTGACCTTCAACGACGGGGCTTGGGACTGTGACTGCCACTTCTTCGCCACCAGAGCCGTATGCAGCCACACCATGGCCCTGCAAAGGATGCTGGACGACGTGCTGGCAAAGGTTTCAGCGGACCCCGAACCCGCCGGGGCACAGTAAATCGCAAAGCGAGACAGAGGTTTAGTTGTGGGCCGGAGCCAAAGTTCCGGCCCTTTGTTTGCTCCGCGCTCGGTATTGCGTTGTCAAGCATAGTTCACAGGCGATCTTCGGGTTGGTCGCGGCGAGCTATCCTCCCGCCAACAGAGGCTGAGCCAGCAAGAGCGAGGCGATGGTCTTTCCGTCGTGAATCTCGCCAGTGTGAATCATAGCAACGGCGTCGGCGAAGGGGACGCGCACCACCTGGATGTTCTCGTCGTCGTCGGCAGCCAGCTTGGAGGGCGTAAGCCCGGTGGCCAGGTAGGCGTGCATCCGTTCCGTGGCCCAGCCGGGCGCAATCCAAAAGCTGGCCAGGTGGCGCACGTGGGCGGCGGTGTAGCCCACTTCCTCCTGAAGCTCGCGCAGCACGGTCTCCTCGGATACTTCCCCCGCCTCAACGCCGCCGGCAGGGGCCTCCAGCAGCGACGACTCGGTGGGCTTGCGGTACTGGCGTACCAGCAGCACGTTGCCGTCGTCGTCCACCGGAATCATGCAGACCGCGTCGGAATGCTCCGCCACCTCGCGGATTGTGCGCCGGCCGCTGGGAAGCTCCACGGTGTCCACGCGCACACTGAAGATGCGCCCGTCGTAGGGGCGAGACGACTCGATCGTGTTCTCGAATTGGATGGGCGCGGCGTTGGAATCGGAATCAGCCAAAATGGGCATCTCCTACTGGCCCCGGATGCTGAATCCGAGGCGGCGGGTGAGTGTTCCGAAGAAGTAGGACGGCGGATTGGCCCGCAGGAATGTGGCCTTGTGGGGGCTTTGGGACAAGTCCACCCGGTCGCCCGGCTGGAGATCGTAGTCCTCGTAGCCATCCACGCTCAGTACGGCGGGCTGGTATCCTTCCAACTGTAGCGATACTTCAGCGTTGGAGCGGAGCACCAGCGCGGCGGTCAGCCCCATGTGCGCCGCCACTGTTTTCAGCACCAGCGCATCGGACTCCGGGTCGAGAATCGGACCGCCGACGGCCAGGTTGTAGCCGGTGCTTCCGGTGGCGGTGGACAGTATCAGCCCGTCGGCGCGGAAGGTGGAAATTTGCGCCCCATCGATGGCCCCTGCCAGGGTCACCACGCGGGAGGCGGCTCCTCGCGCCACCACGAAGTCGTTCAGGGCATGGTACGGCCCCTGCTTGATCGTGGAGCCGCCCTGTGTAACAGTGGCCTGGAGCATATTGCGCTCGTCGATGCGATAGCCGCCCTTGAGATAGGAGGGCAGCCTGGGCATCGCTTCGTCAACGGTCAACTCGGTCATAAACCCCAGCCGGCCCATGTTGATGCCGACCATCGGGATTCCGGCGGGCGCGGCGAACCGGGCGGCCCGCAGAATCGTGCCGTCGCCGCCGACGGTAATCACCAAGTCGGTGCTTTCGGCCCGGGGCTCCAACGATTCCAGGTTCTCCGCGGGCGAGTACCAACTGCCCTCGGACAGGTCAAGCTGGTGGAGAATGGCAACACTGAGGTCGAGAGCCTCGGGGATGCGATTGTTGTAAATGATCCCGACGTTATTCATTGGCCCCCTGCATAGGCAATGATGCAGAATTTCTCCCCTTGCGCCGAACGCCTGCCATCGGCATCCCCATCCCAACGGGTCACCGTCTTTCTGTTTTTCGGAAAGTGCAGTTTCATCCAGATGTATGAACCGTCATCTTTCTTCATCCATTTAGGCCAACTGCTGGTGTTCAAATTCCGTGGACGCGGACGGCGTGGCGAAGTCAGACAGAAATAAGTCTGCACTCCAGGATAGCCCTTCTCGCCGTCGCCAAAAATCTGTTCCAACCGCCCTGCCCTGGATTTCAGGAGTTCTATCAGGTCGGACATTGATGCGCCTCCTATCCAGTAGAAGGTCTTCGACTAAGCTCCGTGCTGGGCCCCTCCGTCATCGCTTCTGCGGCTTCCTCCGAGCATAGTTCTTGCCAGGCGCAACAACGACACAACCCCCGACGAGGCTCCGCCGGTCAGCCCCAGCGAGGCCAATCGGCTCACGCTGTCGGCCACCTTTGAGGCAGTGCTGGCAGTCTCCGCGACGCTCTTGGCAGCCTCGCCCACAATTCGGGCAGTGTCGGGCAGTTCTTCGCTGCCCTCCTTCAGGTTCTCGGATATGCTCACGGCGTTACGGGAAACCTGGGCAATGTTGCCGGCGGTTTCCTCGGAGACGCCTGCGAGGTTGCCGGTTATCACTCTCAGGTTATCCGTTGTCTTGGCGGAGTTGTAGACAGTGTCGCGTATCGGCCGGTACAGCTTGATGACCAGCACGATAATCGTCAGACACAGCGCGGCAAACAGGCCGGCAGCCAGCATGACGAAGATCTCCCTGATAGCGGACGTTGTATTGGGGTCCATGCCAGTTCGCCTCCGGCTATCGTTCCCGACTTTAATGCCTAATTGCGCGCTACGGAGGAGAATCCCTCAGTTTCCCCA
This sequence comes from Dehalococcoidia bacterium, assembly GCA_965226875.1. Lineage (GTDB taxonomy): Bacteria > Chloroflexota > Dehalococcoidia > Lucifugimonadales > UBA3495 > VXOI01. The sequence continues at coordinate 2,375,817 of OZ245439.1, forward strand.
AGGGTCTATTACTTCAATTCTGCGATTCGCGAAGCACCTGTGTCTCTGGTAGCCACTGCGGCACCGTTGGCACGGGCGATGGCGGCTATTGTGCAATCTCTATCTTGGATTGGGTGTCCCACTTTCTCTCGATGAGTGCGTATTTCCGCATAGGCACGTGCGGCCGCCCGGTCAATCGGCAACACTCGGCCACCCACTGATGATAACACGCCCGCTTGTACGGACTGAGATTCGCCTAGACTCCCAGCGCCTTTACTGCCCCGCCTGCGGCCTCCATCACGAAACCCGGGGCGATACCTAGAAACACCAGCACGGCCGCCGCGAGGGACATGGCGGCCCACGGCGCCGGATTGCGGGAGGGTGGAGCCCCGGGCGAAGCCGACGGTTGTTGCAGAAACATCACACGGATGATGCGTATGTAGTAATAGGCCGACACCGCGCTGTTGACCACGCCGACTATCGCCAGCCACGCCAGCCCGCTGTCAACCGCTGCAGTAAACACGTACAGCTTGGCGATGAAGATGCCCGTCGGCGGCACGCCGATGAGGGCTATCAGGGCCAGCGCCAGCGTTATCGCCAGGGCCGGGGAGCGGGATAACAGCCCGGCGTAGTCGCTGATGCGGTCGCTGCCCACCCGCTCGCCGATGGCGGCAATGGCGAAGAACGCCGTCAGATTGGCGGCGGTGTAGGCCACTAGATAGAACAGCACGCTGTCGGGGCCGATGGAGGCGAACACCGGTACGTCCGGCAGGCTCTGCCCGGCCTGCACTCCGGCGGCCACGCCCACCAGCAGGTACCCGGCGTGGGCGATGGTGCTGTACCCAAACAGTCGCCGGATGTTGCTCTGGGTAATGGCCACAACGTTGCCAATGGTCATGGACGCCGCCGCCAATGCTGCCATCAGCACTGCCCAATCCAGAGACACGTCGAAGAAGCCGGTGAACAGCACCCGGAACAGGACGGCGAACCCGGCGGCCTTGCTGGCCACCGACAGGAAGGCCACGACCGGGGTGGGCGCTCCTTCGTACACGTCGGGAACCCACATCTGGAAGGGCGCGGCGGAAATTTTGAAGCCGAACCCGGCCACCAGCAGCACGATTCCCACCAGGAGGGCATAGTTGCCAAAGGCGATGTCGCCGCCAGCGTGACCAACGGAAGCGGAAATGTCGGAAAGCTGGGTGCTTCCGGTGAAGCCGAATACCAGCGCCATACCATAGAGCATCAGGGCCGAGCTGATGGCTCCGATGATCAGGAACTTCATTCCCGCTTCGCTGGAGCGTCCATTCATCAGGAAGGCCGCCAGCGCCGCCAGCGGCAGGGTCGTCAGCTCCACGGCGACGTATATAGTAATCAACTCGGTGGCGGCGGCCAGCAGCATCATGCCGGTGGCCGAGAACAGCAGCAGCCCGAAGTACTCGCCCCGGAACCGGGGCATCAGCTTGACGTACTCGGTAGAAGCCAGTACCACCAGCGCCGAGGCTCCGGTCACCAGGAAGTTGAAGAACAGGGCGAATCTGTCCACCGAAACGCTGCCCAGCAATACGCTGGCCTCGCCGCCCGATGCTCCGCGCACCAGGTTGGCGGCCTGCTCCAGGTCATAGAACTGGTAGACGCTGAGAACGAACGGCCCAGCCAGGAACAGGAAGGCCAGGTAGGGCAGCATCCCAACGGCCCGCCGGGGCAGAATCAGGTCGAGAATGATGACGAGCGTTGCCGCCCCGGCCATGGCCAGGTAGGGAGAAACAACGTACAGGTCGTGGGTGTTCATTCTCGACTAACCGCCATTTATGGCCCGGACCATGGGTTCCAAGGCCGAGTCGAACATATCGGTGAGCAACGCAGGGTACACCCCGATGCCGATGATGCAGACCACCATCAGGGCCAGAGGCACGGCTTCAACCGGCGAGGCGTCGGTGAGCTCAGCGAACCGCTCGCGGCGGGCGCCGAAGAAGGTGCGCTCCATCATCCAGAGAATGTACCCTGCGGCCAGCACGATGCCAAAAACTGCCAGCACCGTCGGCCAGTCGTAGGCGCGGAATGCGCCGAGGAACACCAGCAATTCGGCGACGAAGCCGCTCAGCCCCGGCAGTCCCAGGGAGGCCAGTCCGGCAATCAGCATGGCCGCGGCGACGAAGGGCATCCGCCCCGCCAGACCGCCAAGGTCGGGGATGTAGCGTGTGTGGGTTTTATCGTAGACCAAGCCGACGGCCAGGAACAGCAACCCTGTAATCGTGCCGTGGGTGAACAGTTGCATCGCCGCGCCGCTCAGCCCGGTTGTGGTCAGACTGCCGCCGGCCACGCCCACCGAGCCAATGCCCAGCATCACCAGCCCCATGTGGCTGACGCTGGAGTAGGCGATGAGCCGCTTCAGGTCGGTCTGGCGCATGGTAACCACTGCCCCGTAGAGGACGCTGATTACGCCCAGGGCCACCAGCACCCAAGCGAATTCCCACGACTGGCCGGGGAACAGCCCCACGTTGATGCGGAGCAGGCCGTAGCCTCCCATTTTCAGCAGCACACCGGCAAGCATGACGCTGGCGGCGGTGGGCGCGTCGGTGTGGGCGTCGGGCAGCCAGGTGTGCAGCGGCCAGGTGGGCAGTTTCACCGCGAAGGCGACGAAAAAGAACCAGAACAGCCAGCCAAGAGGCAAGAGTGTGGCCGCAGAAGTCAACACCGCTCCGGGGCCTGAAAGTTCGATGATGTTGAAGGTGCCAACGTCGGGCGTCAGGAACACCGCGACGATGGCCACCAGCATGAACGCGCTGCCCAGAATGGTGAAGATGAGGAACTTCATGGCCGAGTATTCTTTGCGCCCAGTCCCCCAGATGGAGATGAGCATATACATCGGCACCAGTTCGAGCTCCCAGAACAAGAAGAAGAGCAGAAGGTCCAGCGAGGTGAATACACCCATGACCGCAGATTGCAGCAACAGCAGCCAGAAGAAGTATTCCTTAACCCGGAGATTGATGTGCCATGACGCCAGCACGGCGCACAGCCCCAGCAACCCGGTCAGAGCCACCAACGGGGCCGAGAGCCCGTCCACGGCCAGCAGGAAGGAGGCTTTCAGTCCAACGTCCGGTATCCAGGAAAACTGGTCAATGAACTGGAAATTGGCAGCATCATCGCCTCGGTCGAACAGGGAAAACACCAGCAGCGCCAGCACCAGATCGGCCACGACCACGGCAACCGCCACGCCGCGAATGACCTTGTTTCCGCGCAGCAGCAATAGCAACAGCGCCCCTGCCGCCGGCAGGAACACGGTTGCGGTAAGCAGTCCGTTGAACTCAGTTGCCATCAACTATGCTATCGTCCGGCGCCTTGAGCACCCGTCAGGATGCCAGCAGGAAGCCGAGGATGATGAGCAGCGACCCCAGAGCCACTGCGGTTGCATAGACTTGCACCTGACCGGTCTGAATCCGGGCCACCGCCGAGCCGATGTTGCGGAAGAACCAGCCGACAAAGTCGACTATCCCGTCTACAATCCGGCGGTCGATCCAGTTGGCCAGTGCGGCGAAAACCTGGTAGAAGCTTCGTCTTACTATCAGACCCTCATACAGCGCGTCCACATAGTATTTCTGGGAGAGCAGCGTATAAACCGGCCCCAAGAGTTGCAGCGGCTCGCGGGTCTGGTCGCGACGCAAGCCGTAGACCGCAAGTCCGGCGACGGCTCCGCCCACGGCGGCGGCGGTGGAGATTCCGGCCATGGCCCAACTGAAATCGGGCAGTTCGGCGTGGCCTTCGCCTCCGGTGGCGGACACCAGCCCGTCGGCCACAAAGCCGGTAACCCAATGCACCGGAACGCCCAGGAAACTGATCCACTGCGGGTTGATGACGAAACCGATTACAACCGCGCCCACGCCCAGAACCGCCATCGGAGCCACCATGACCCACGGCGACTCCGCCAGGTGAACGCCGCCGTGCTGTCCGCCGTGCTCATCACCATCCGCATCGTGGGCGGCGGCATGGGAAGAATCGCTGTGCGCTTCGGGATGCAAGTCCGCGTTTTCCTGGTCCACGCCGCCCCGGAATCCGCCGTAGAAGGTCAGCATGACCATGCGGACGGTGTAGAAGGCTGTAAGCGCCACCCCCACAATAAGGCCAATGAACACGACCGTGTTTATCCACGCGGCGAAGTGGCTATTTCCATCAAACGCCGCCAGCAGAATCTCGTCTTTGCTCCAGAACCCCGCCAATGGGATGATGCCGATGAGACTCAACGCGGCAATGGACACCAGCAGGTATGTCGCTGGCATATAGCGCCCTAGCCCACCCATATAGCGCATATCGAAGGTGCCGCTGGCATGGTTGACGCTGCCTGCGCCCAGGAACAGCAGCGCCTTGAACACCGCGTGAGTGACTAGGTGGAAGATGGCCGGCGCATAGGCCCCCAGACCCAGCGCGGCCATCATGTAACCCAACTGGCTCACCGTCGAGTAGGCCATCACCCGCTTTATGTCGTTCATCACCAGGCCCATCGTCGCGGCCATGAGCGCCGTGAACGCGCCTACCAGGGCAACAACGGCCATGGCGTTGTCCGACTGCTGGAACACGGGGAAGAAGCGCGCCACCAGGAAAACCCCGGCAGCCACCATCGTCGCGGCGTGAATCAGCGCACTCACGGGCGTCGGGCCTTCCATGGCGTCGGGCAGCCAGGCGTGGAGAGGGAACTGCCCCGACTTGCCAACGGCTCCGGCGAAGATGCCCAGCGCCATCCAGGTGAGGGCCGCTCCGCCCAGCACTGCCGCGCCGGCAGCCACGGGCTGCGCCGCCTGCCAGATGTCGGGGATGTGGAAGGCGTTCAAACCTGCCGCGGCGAAGTCGTCGGCCCTGAGGAAGAGGTACAGAATCGCTATCAGGAAACCCACGTCTCCGATGCGGGTGACGATGAACGCCTTCTTGGCCGCCGCGGCCGCCGCGGGCCGCTCGTGCCAGAATCCGATGAGCAAGTAGGACGACACGCCCACCAGCTCCCAGAAGGCGTACAACTGCACTATGTTGCTGGACAGGGTCAATCCCAGCATCGAGGCGGTGAACAGGGACATATAGGCGAAGTACCGGGCAAAACCCGGATCGCCCTGCATATATCCCACCGAGTATATCTGGATGAGAAGGCTGATGGACGTCACCAACACCAGCATCACGGCAGTGAGGGGGTCCACCAGCAGACCCATTTGAATGGTCGCGCCGCCGAAGGACAGCCAGTCCCAAGTCTCAAAGACGACGGTGTGGCCGATAATGACCGATCTCAGCGTCAGGATGGCGAGAACGGTGGCAGCCGCCAGGGCGCCGATGGTACTGACGGCGGCCAGCGCCGACCAGCGGTTCAGCAATGGCCGGATGACCAGGGCAATCAGGACAAAGGAGCCCAGGGGGAGCAGAAATATGGCCCAAACGGCGGCTTCGGTGACCATCTACAGTTTCCTCAGAATCTCCTCAGCCACATGTTCGCGCCCCTTGGGAACATAGACGTTGAAGGGGACCCGCTCGCTCCAGTCCAGTATGTCGCCTTCCGGCAGGATGCGCGCGGGCAGGCCCTCGCCTTCGAGGACTTCCTTCCACATCTCAGCCAGCATCAGGTTCGACGCTTTTCTGAACTCTACCCACATTCGGGGTGTCCCAACCTACCCTCTCCCGAGGGAGAGGGATACCTGTCTAGTTTCTCATCTGGGCGGCCTCGGTGAGGTCCACCGATTCGTTAGTACGGTACATGGCGAACACGATACCCAAGCCCAGGGCTATCTCCGCCGCCGCCACCGTAATGATAAACACCGCGAACACCTGCCCGGTCAGCGCCGTGGCGATGTTTTCCTGCAATCCGGCCGGAGCGAGGTACTTCGCCATCGCCACCAGCGTGACGTTTACCGCGTTGAACATCAGCTCGATGGACATCAGCACGGCCAGCACGTTGCGCCTGGCCAGCGACCCATACAGACCGATGCAGAACAGCACCGCCGCGACGATGAGGAATGCTTCAAAAGACATGGTACGCCCTCACCCTAGCCCTCCCCCGGGGGGAGAGGAAATGACGACGAACCAGAATCACCGGGGTCGGATGCCGTCGGCCCGGCGCGGGGACGCACCAAGGCCAGCGCCCCGATGAGCGCCGCCAGCAACAGCACGGACACGGCCTCGAAGGGCAACACGAACTTGCCGATGAGCAGATCAGCCAGGCCGGCGCTCTGCGCCGCTTCCTGTTCTGAGGCTTCCGTTACGCCCGCTTCCTCCAGCGCCTGGGCGGAAATCGTGACGACGGCGGAGGTCTGCACCAGTTCTACACTCTGACGGTCTTCCTCGGGCAGGAAGTTCCATTGAGTATCCACGGCCACCACCACCAGCGCCGCAAAGAGCAGCACGGCCAATATGGCCGCGGGCACTTGCAGGCGATTGGGCGGGTTGCCATGCTGCACGTCGCGCGTCAGCATGACGGCGAAGATTATCAGCACCGCGATGGCCCCGGCGTAAATCAGCACCTGCACCACGGCCAGGAATTCGGCATTGAGCAGGACGAAGTAGCCCCCCACGGCGATGAACACCGCCACCAGCAACAGGGCGGCTCGGAACAGGTCGCGAATCAGCACGACCCCCAAGGCCGACCCCACGGCCACCACGGTAAGCAGCCAGAATACAACGTCCTGGAACAGCATACGGGGACGCCCTCGCCCTAACCTTCCCCCGGAGGGGGAGGGGCTGAATGACTGTCTTCGCCGGGCGTGTCGGGTCTCGGGCGCGAGCCGATGCGCATACCGGCCTTCTCTCGCTGGTGCCATTGCCATGACTCGCGGCCTACCTCCCGCCAGTCCAGGGGACGGCCGGCGCGGGGATCGTAGTCCTGCGCCTCCAGTTGGGGTCGGAAGAAGGTACTGGGACGCTTGTCGGCCTGGCGCAACTCGTCAATGGTAATGACCATGTCCTTCCGCGAGTAACGTCCCTGCTCGAAACCGCTGCCCATGAACAGCGCGTCGTAGGGACAGGCCTCTACGCACAACCCGCAGAACATACAGCGGTTGATGGCAATATCAAACACCTCCAGCCGGTACTTGTCGCCCTGGGCCGGGGCGGTCTCGCTGGGGCTGGTGACGATTTTGATGATTCCCAGCGGGCAATACTTGGCGCAGGAAGCGCAGCCGGTGCAACGCTCCTCGTACCAGACGAACTCCTCGCCCCGAAATCGCGGATGCTGTTTGAGCCGCTCCTCGGGATACTGCACGGTGAAGGGTTTCTTGGTCAGATTTTTCAGGGTCACCATCAGCCCTTTTACCATCGCCAGTCCATACATGGCTAATCCCCCTCCACGATGGTTACACCCGGCGGGAGCGTCGGAGCGCGGCCCGAAACGACCGGCCTAACCTTTTCTTTCACCAGGCTCCCGAAGATGAATATACAGACCACCATCATCGCCAGGTTGATGCCGGTCATGATCCCCAGATCGGCCCGGGTCAGCACACCCTCGGCGTCGCGCAGGAAGTAGACCTCCAGCGACGTGGCCAGCAGATTGATCAGGCTGGCGGGCAACAGGAACTTCCAGGCAAAGGCCAGCAATTGGTCTATGCGCAGACGGGGGAAGGTGGCTCGTACCCAGATGAACACCGAGGCCACTGCAATGACCTTTAGCAGGAACCACAACCACCCAAGCCACTCTTCCACTGGCCCTTCCCAGCCGCTGAGGAACAGAGTCGCTATGACCGCCGAGGACGTCATCACCCCGCCGAACTCGGCCGCCTGGATCAGGGCGAATTTTATCCCGCTGTACTCGGTGTGATACCCGGCGATCAGTTCCGACTCGGCCTCCGCCATGTCGAAGGGCGTCCGGTTGAGTTCCGCCGTGGTCCCCGCCACGAACACGAAGAAGGCCAGCGGCTGCACGATGATGAAGGGCAGCGTCTGGGCCGTGACAACTTCGGCCAGCGACATTGAGCCTGCCACCATAACCACGCCCAGCAGCGACACCACCACCGGCACCTCGTAGCTTATCAGCACCGCCACACCCCGGGCCGCGCCAAACAGCGCGAAGCGGTTATTGGACGACCAGCCAGCCATGAAGATGGCGATGGATGTCACCGACGTAACGGCCAGGATGTAGAGGACGCCTACGTTCAGGTTGGCCAGCGCGGTGTCCTTGGCGAAAGGCACCACGGCCATCATCAGGATCACGGGAGCCACCATGGCGACAGGCACTATCAGGAAGACGATCTTGTCGGCAGTGCCGGGCGTCAGGTCTTCCTTAAACAGTAGCTTTATCAGGTCGGCGATAGGCTGCAACAGGCCGAAAGGCCCCCAACGGTTGGGGCCCAGGCGGTTCTGGAACTTGCCGATGAGCCGCCGCTCCAACCAGGAAAATCCCGCCGCGCCCAGCAGCACCGCGTTGACCAGTATCAGGATGATGACGAAGCCGGCCACGAAGTAGGACAGCCAGCACGGAAGCGCCATCCCCACGAAGTTGTAAACCTCGCGAAACAGCGGCGTGTGATACAGAATGTTGTCGGGCCCCAGGACGCAGTTCACCGGTCGACTTCACCCATGTTTATGTCTATGCTTCCCAGAGTAACAATCATATCGGCCAGCTTCCAGCCCACCAAAAGATGTTCGGTCACCGTCAGGTTGAGGAGGGAAGGCGAGCGAATCTTGCAACGATATGGACTGATGCCACCGTCGCTTATGAGGTAGAAGGCCAACTCGCCCTTGGAAGCCTCCACCCGGCCATAGGCTTCGGCCCCGGGTTGGGGGCGCAGCACCAGCGGCACCTCGGCCCGCACCGGCCCCGGCTCTATCTGGGCCATGCACTGCCGGATTATGCGGACACTCTGCTTGATTTCCTGGATTCGCACCCAGAAGCGGTCATAGTTGTCGCCGCTGCTGCCGGTTGGAACATCGAACTCCACCAGGTCATAGGCGTCATAAGGCTCTATTTTGCGCCAGTCCCATTCCAGCCCGCTGGCCCGCAGCACCGGCCCGCTGACCGAGCCGTTGATCGCAATGTCCAGCGGAAGGTGGCTGACGCCGCGGGTGCGGATCATGATTATCTCGTTTTCGAGGAGCAGCTGCTCCAGTTCCCTGTACTCTTTCTCGAAGTCCTCGAGAAACTGGTCCAGCGCTGGCCAGAACTCGGGCGGCGCGTCGAAGTAGACCCCGCCGGGACGCATATAGCTGACGGTAATGCGCGCGCCGCAAAGCATCTCGAAAAGGTCCAGTATCCGCTCACGGGAGCGGAAGCAGTACATCAGGGGCGTGCCCAAGGCGCCGAGGTCCTGGATGATGAAGCCTATGCCCATCAGGTGGGAGGCGATGCGCTGCAACTCGGCGGCCAGCGTCCGAAGGTACTTGCCCCGCAGCGGGACCTCGGCCCCCAACAGCTTCTCGACGGCCAGGCAGTAGGCCTGGTTGTTAATCATTGAGGAAACGTAGTCCAGGCGGTCGGTCAGAGTCACCACCTGCGTGTAGTTGCGCTCCTCGGCCAGCTTTTCAGTGCCGCGATGCAGGTAGCCGAAAATCGGCTCAACTTGCTGGATTTCCTCGCCGTCGAAGGTGACGCGCAGGCGGAACACCCCGTGGGTGCTGGGATGCTGCGGCCCGATGTTGACCGTCATTGGCTCGGTGCGGATGGTCATCCCAGGAAGTCCTTGCGCAGCGGATGCCCCTGGAAGCCTTCCCAGAGCATGATGCGCTTCATGTTGGGATGCCCGTCGAACCGGATGCCCATCAAGTCCCAGATTTCCCGCTCCTGGAAATCGGACCCGCGCCAGATGTGATACACCGACGGCGCCGACAGTTCCTCTCGACCCGGCAGCCGAGACTTGACCATTGCCTTGTGGCCCTTGCGGAAGGAGGTCAGATGATACACCAACTCGAAGTGCCCAATGTAGTCAACGGCGGAGACGGAGTTGAGGTACTGGAAATCCAGTTCCTCATCCCGCTGGAGAAAACCGGCCACGTCGGCAATGAAGGGCGGCCTGACCCATAGGGTGTCGTCGTTCCAGCCATCCACCGATCCCGGCACGGCCTCGTCCACTCGCTGCGCCAGTTCGGGGCCGGTGAGTTGGAGCAGGGCCATCGCTACTGCCCCTCCGACTGCCCGGAGTTGGCCGAAGGCCCGCCGCGCAGCATGGAACGCAGGGAGCCGGACGGCAGATTGCGGTAGCGCTTGATCTTCTCGTGCAGCTCCATGATACCGTAGAGCAGGGCGTCGGGACGGGGCGGGCAGCCAGGCACGTAAACATCCACCGGGATGATGTGGTCCACGCCCGGCACCACGCTGTAAGAGCCATAGTAGGGGCCGCCGCTGGTGGCGCAGACACCCATGGAAATGACCCACTTGGGCTCCGCCATCTGGTCGTAGATGCGACGGATGGGCGGCGCCATCTTCCAGGTAACCGTACCCGCAATGATGAGCAGGTCGGCCTGTCGCGGAGAGGCGCGGAACGCTTCCATCCCAAAGCGGGCGATGTCGAACCGCCCCATGCTGCTGGCAATCATCTCGAAGGCGCAACAAGCGAGGCCAAAGGTCACCGGCCAGGCCGAGGACTTGCGTCCCCAATTCACCAGAGCATCGATGGAAGTGACCATCAGATTGCTCTTCAGGTCTTCCGGAACCTCGATAATCGGCTCCGCCAGAGGCTCGGGGGAATTGTCCTTCAACTCCTGGACGATGCGGCCCTCGTTTCGGTCCAGGTCCCAGGTGCGGGACTGGAGGGACTCGCCGCTTTGCGATGGTTGAATCATCTGCGCCTCCTGAGCCTGCCGGGGGTTATCCCCATTCCAGATCGCGCTTGCGCCAAGCGTAGGCCCAGCCAATCAAGAGGATGCCGACAAATACCATCATCTCAATGAGGGCGAACAATTCCAGCCGGAGAAATTTGGTGGCCCAGGGATACAGGAAAATGACTTCAACGTCGAATATGACGAACAGGATGGCGAACATATAATAGCGGAAGTTGAACAGGTCCCACCTGCCGCCGATGGCCTCCATTCCGCATTCGTAGGTCTCGGCCTTGACGTCACTCGGCTTCCGCGGGCGAATACCAACCCGCGACGCGCCCCACGACATGACCAGCATACTTACCGGCACGGCCACGGCCACGACGCAGAAGATGGCTATCAGCCCGTACTGCCTGAAGTAGTCGTCCAGAAACATCCGGGGGATTATATCAGAAAGTCGCCGCTTATCCGCCCCAAATTCAGGCCAAAGTAACCGCTCCCTTGTGGAAAGGACGGCCAAAATTACCTCTCTCCCTGGGAGAGGGCTAGGGTGAGGGCATACACGGTTGTACTCCCTCTGCACCCCAACGCAGCGGCTGGTAAGATAAACGCCTGGAATCCAATTCGGCGAGAGGGCAAACTTTGACGGAAGCGAATCAGGTTACGGGCAAGGGGCCTCTGGCGGGGCTGCGGATTCTGGACTTGTCGATGATCGTGGCCGGCGGAACCGCCAGCAGCCTTATGGCCGACTTCGGCGCGGAAGTGGTGAAGGTGGAACGCCCAGGCGGAGGCGACCCCCTGCGCAACTGGGGACCCTTCGCCAACGGAGTTTCGCTGTGGTGGAAGGTGCATTCCAGGAACAAGAAGTCGGTAACCCTCAATCTCGGCACCGTCGAGGGCCAAGGCATCCTCAAGGACCTGGCCGCCCGCGCCGACGTGCTTATCGAGGGCTTCCGCCCCGGCGTGATGGAGCGCTGGGGCCTGGGTCCGGATGAGTTGCTCCAGGTAAATCCCGGCCTGGTCATGCTGCGCTACTCCGGCTTTGGGCAGACCGGGCCCTACAGGGAGCGCCCAGGCTTTGGCACCATCGCCGAGTGTATGAGCGGTTACGTGGGCATGACCGGATTCCAGGACACCCCGCCGATGCTGCCGCCGGTGCCGCTGGCCGATGAGATCGCCGGCGTCTTCGGCGCCATGTCGGGCATGATGGCCCTCTACCACCGCGACGTTGGCGGCGGTAAGGGGCAGGTGGTAGACGTGTCGCTGTTCGAGCCGCTCTTCCGCCTGTGCATCCCCCACGTAACCATGTTCGACCTGCTGGGCATCAACCGGGAGCGCGTGGGCAACGACTTTCCCGACGCCTCGCCCCGCAGCCTATACCGCACCAGCGATGAGCGCTGGCTGGGGCTGTCGGCCACCTCGCAGAGCACCTTCGAGGGCCTTGCCCGCGCCATGGGTATGCCAGAACTTATAGACCGCCCATCATTCGCCGATAACGCCGCTCGCATCGAAAACCGCGAGGAACTTAACGACGAGTTGAACGCCTGGCTCGCTGACCGCACGCTGGATGAGACGCTGGGCCAGCTCATACCCGCCGGCGGCGTGGTCGGGCCGGTCTATAATGCCGCCCAAATCGTCGAAGACCCTCATTTTCAGGCCCGCGAGGACATCATCGAAATAGACGACCCGGAACTCGGTCACACCAAGATGCTGGGAATCGTACCCAAGTTCAGCGACACCCCCGGCGCGGTGGAACACGCCGGCCCCACCGTCGGCCAGCACAACGCCGCAATCTACGGTGCATGGCTGGGGCTGGGAGAGGCGGAGCTGGAGGGGCTGACCGAGCGGGGGACAATATGAGCGGGAACCCCACCCTGCTCATCGCCACCGGCAATCCCGGCAAGCTCCGGGAGTACGCCGGATTGTTGCGCGACGCCCCTTTCCGACTGGTATCGCTGCGGGACGTGGGAATCACGGATGAGGTTGAGGAAACCGGCGAGGCCTTCGCCGAGAACGCCTGGCTGAAGGCGTCGGGCTATGCCGCCCTAAGCGGGATGCTGACCCTGGCCGACGATTCGGGGCTGGAGGTGGACGCCCTCGGCGGCGAGCCGGGAGTGCGCTCGGCCCGCTACGGCGGCGACGCCTGCCACAACGACGCCGACCGCGTGGCATTGCTCTTGCGAAACATGGAGGGTGTGCCCTGGCCCAAGCGCACCGCCCGCTTCCGGTGCGTGATCAACGTGGTCCGCCCGCCGCAAACTTCCCGCGGCCGCTCTGAGACCACTCACCCTCATCCTGAGCCTGTCGAAGAAGCGCAACTATTGACCGCAGTAGTTGGCTCTGTGGCCGGGATGATACAATACACCCCGGAAGGCGACGACGGTTTCGGCTACGACCCCGTGGTCTATCTTCCCTCCTTCAAGCGTACCGTCGCCCAGCTATCGCTGGGCGAAAAGAACCGGATCAGCCATCGGGGGTGCGCCGCCGCCCGGACGTTGAACGCCCTGTCAAAGATTCCCTCCCTGAATTTCTGATCTCTCGGGGTATTGATCGAAGCGCTTATGCCCTTGAATGTAGTTGACACAATGGGCAGGTCCATGCGAGACCTGCGAATCTCGGTCACCGACCGCTGCAACTTCCGCTGCCCTTACTGTATGCCCGCCGAAATCTACGGCGAGGCCTACCAGTTCCTGCCGCGCGAGGAAATCCTGACCTTCGAGGAAATCGCGCGGCTGACCGGGCTGTTCGCGGAGTTTGGCGTAACCAAGGCCCGCATCACCGGCGGCGAGCCGCTGCTGCGTACCGACCTGCCGCGGCTGATAGCACAGATTGCCGCTATCGAGGGCATCAGCGACGTTACCCTCACCACCAACGGCTACCTGCTGTCCCAACAGGCCCAGGAGCTGAAGGAAGCCGGCCTGCACCGCGTGACCGTCAGCCTCGACAGCGTGGATGACGAGGTCTTCAAGCAGATGAACGGCAGGGGATTCGGCACCCGCCGTGTGCTGCACGCCATCCAAGGCGCCGCCGACGTGGGCTTGACTCCTATCAAGATAAACGCCGTGGTGCAGCGGGGCGTCAACGACCACACCGTAGTTGACCTGGCCCGCCACTTTAAGGGCACCGGCCACATCGTCCGGTTCATCGAGTACATGGACGTGGGCAACCGGAACGGCTGGAAGCTGGACGAAGTCGTGTCCGCCGACGAGATCATCGCCCGCATCGACGCCGAGATGCCGCTGGAGCCTGTGCCGGGCAACTACCACGGCGAGGTGGCGGAACGATACCAGTACCGCGACGGCAACGGAGAAATCGGCGTCATCGCCTCCGTTACCCGCCCTTTCTGCGGGGCCTGCACCCGCCTGCGCCTCTCCACTGACGGCCAGATTTTCACCTGCCTGTTCGCCACCCGCGGCATCAGCCTGCGCGACCCCATGCGCGACGGAGCCACCGACGACGACCTGCGCCAACTGATCGCCGGCATCTGGACCCGCCGCACCGACCGCTATTCGGAGGAACGCGCCGCCGCCACGCCGGATTTGCCCCGCCCGGCCAAGGTCGAGATGTACCAAATTGGCGGGTAGGCCGGCGGAAGAAAGCGTGGCATCCCCGTTCAGACACATAACCATCCACACCGACGGCTCCTGCCTCGGCAACCCGGGCCCGGGCGGTTACGCCGCGATACTGGAGTACCGGGGGCAGGAAAGGGAATTGTCGGGCGGCTTCCGGCGGACAACCAACAACCGCATGGAAATACTGGCTGTTATCGCAGGGCTGGAAGCATTGACGGAGCGTTGTGCTGTAACCGTGTACAGCGACTCAAGGTACGTCGTTGACGCTATCGAGAAAGACTGGGTGAAGCGGTGGCAAGCCAACGGCTGGATGCGCAACAAGCGGGAGCGGGCCGTCAACCCCGACCTCTGGGAGCGCCTGCTAAAGGCTCTAGAAAAACACGACGTTGAGTTCAAGTGGGTTCGGGGCCACGCAGGCAACGCGGGCAACGTGCGGGCCGACAAGCTGGCCGTGGCCGCCGCCAACGGCACGAACCTGGGCACAGACGAAGGCTTCGAGAATCCTCGAAAGGGACTGCTATGACCACTCAGAGGGAACGCAACCAACCTACCCCTCCCCCGGAGGGCGAGGGAACACCCGAACAACAGTCGTTGACCCACCTGGACGAACAGGGCCGGGCGCGGATGGTCGATGTTGGCGCAAAAGACATCACCAGCCGCGAAGCCGTGGCCCATGGCTACGTCTCCATCCAGCCGGAAACTGCGCGCCTCATTCGTGAAGGACTGATGAAGAAGGGCGACGTGCTGACCGTGGCCCAGATAGCCGGCATCATGGGAGCCAAGAAGACCTCGGAACTGATTCCCCTCTGCCATCCCCTGCCACTGGACAAGGTGTCCGTTGACCTAGAGTTAGACGAGGAACGAAGCCGCATCAACGTCACCGCCACCGCCAGCACCTCCGCCCGCACCGGCGTCGAGATGGAAGCCCTGACCGCCGTCTCAGTGGCCGCCCTCACCCTCTACGATATGTGCAAGGCCGTTGACCGAGGCATCAGCATCGAGGGTGTCCGCCTGGTCCGCAAGCGCGGGGGAAGAAGTGGCGATATTGACTTGGGAGATTAAGGCAAGAGGCCAATATGGGCGCAACCTATGTGACAATTGAAGTGGGAATTGCACACGGGGAGCGGTTCCAGTCAGTAGAGGTAATGGTCGGCACTGGCGCTACTTTTTCCACGGTTCCAGCCAGTCTCCTCAGGAACCAGTCTCCTCAGGAACTTGGGCCTATCTCCTCAACGGAGGGGGACGGTCCGGCTCGGCGATGGGAGCATCATTGACGACGAAATCTGCGACGCGCTAGTGCGAGTGGAAGGCAAGACGTTTATGACGCCTGTTACGTTTGGGCGCGAAGGCGAGCCGAATCTGCTGGGAGTAGTGGCGCTGGAGACCGCGCTGCTCGCCGTCGACCCCGTGGAGCAACGTCTGGTCCCGACCATAGGCTGGAAGGCGTGAGGCGCTCCCCCGCGTTGATGGCTACGCCCGCCGCTCCAACTCCTGGCCCATCAGACGCAGGGCGGCGGCGGCGAAGTGAATGAAATCCCCGGACGAAAAGGCCAGCAGCTTGAACCTGTCCACCTGATCAACGTCGGTTGGCCCGACAGGGCCGGGAATGACCTCCAGTTCCAGTTCGCAGATTTCCCCATCCGGCAGCACTACGATGCAACCCCAATCGGTTCTGGAATCCGGCGGCGGTTCCAGTTCGATGGCCTGCAGCGAAGTCATGCCCATAAAAGACGGGAAGGGACTCAGTTGCGCGGCCAACTCCACCACCGCCGCGCCCATCTGCGTGGCGGTCTGTTCCAATAGTTCCGCGGGAGTTCGGTTTGTGTCAGGCATCGCAGCTATTTTAGATGCTGCCGTCGCCAACAGCCAACGATTCGCCGCATAATCACCGGACTGATGGGAATATCCTCGCCTCGCAGTTCACGGACGCCGATGCAGAATGACTGAAGTCCCGGCGGCAGAGTCAAGGCAGGGCTGGTACGCGGTTGCCGGCACCTTCTTCATTCTCCTCATGGGGTTCGGTAGCACCTATTCCTTCGGGACGTTCTTCGCGCCGTTGCAGGAGGAATTCGGAGCCTCTCGCGCCGCCGTGTCCGCTGCCTTTTCCGTATCGATACTGGTCCTGTTTAGCGTCGGGCCTGCCAGCGGGACGGTCGCCGACCGCCTGGGGCCCAGAACACTCGTTTCCGGTGGCACGGCGCTGGTCGGCCTTGGCCTGATTGCCGCCAGCCTGGCTCAAGCCTTGTGGCACGTCCAAGTCGCCTTTGCCGTGGGCATTGGCGGAGGCGTCGGGCTGGCCTATGTGCCAGCGGTGGGCGCTGTTCAGAAGTGGTTTGACCGTCGTCGCGGGCTTGCGTCAGGCATCGCCGTCTCTGGGATCGGCGCCGGCACCTTGGTCGTGCCGCCCTTCGCCGCCGTGATGATTGCCGAGTTGGACTGGCGGCCCGCGTTCCTGATCGTCGGCGCCGTCGTATTGGCCGCGGGTGGAGCGTCGGGGCTACTGGTGACCAGCCCGGCCCGAAGTCCTCGACCGGACCGAAATGAGGTGGCCGCCGAGGGCGGGATTCAGCTCTCCGCCGCCGTTCGCTCCCGTCCTTTCCTCTTGTTGTTTATCGGATTCCTTCTTGCTTCCTTCGGGCAGTTCACCCCGATTGCCCACCTCGTACCCTATGCTGAGGACCGGGGAATTCCCCCACAGACCGCCGCAATGTTGCTGAGCCTGCTGGGCATCGGCAGCGCCTTCGGACGCTTCGCCATCGGCGCTGCGGCAGACCGCATCGGACGTTGGCGCGGCCTGGGCCTCTCCTTCGGAGGCGTCGGGGTTAGCTGCATCCTGTGGCTCACGGGTGATGAAATGATCGGCCTGGGCATTTTCGCCGTTCTTGTGGGCACGTTCTGGGGCGGGTCGGTGGCGCTGGCTCCCTCGGTGATGGCCGACTATTTCGGCACACGGGCGGTCAGCGGCATCATCGGTGTGCTGTACGCCGGGGTGGGACTGGGCGCGCTGGTAGGCCCCGTACTGGCGGGGGTGGTCTTCGATCTATGGGAAAGTTACACCATCGCCATCCTCTTCAGCATCGCCGCTCCGGTAGTGGGCGCCGCCTCGGTGCTCTCCGCCGAAGCCCCGGAGCGATGGCGTCTCCGGTTCGACCAAGCGAGCGAATCAGCCGCCCCAAACGCAAGGCAACCTGCGAAATAAAGCAATTGACAGCGGCGGCGGGCCACGACTAACATAAATGTTCCGGGTTGCATCCTGGCGGCTGGCCGGATGACCCCTCGGTGGCAACGTAGCTCAGCGGCAGAGCGGGCGCTTCATAAGCGCTAGGTCACTGGTTCGAGCCCAGTCGTTGCCACCATTTTCTTTGCCTTCAGAAATCCCTCTAAACCTCCGGCAGCCGGTATGCCCGCGCCGCCGTGTTGTGGAACAGGTCGGCCTGCTCGGTCGGCGAGAAGTCCCGCGCCAGCCTCTTGAAGGCGTTCCAGCAGACGGTGTAGGAGCAGGACTGCTTGTCCACCGGGAAGTTGCTCTCGAACATACAGCGGTCAGCGCCGAACTTCTCGATGCAGTACAGGTAGTATGGCGCGCCAGATGCGGCTATCTCCCGCGACCCTGGCGGGAACGGCCGCTGGTGCCAGTCGAAGCCGCTGATGGGGTTGCCCAGTCCGCCTACCTTGACCACCACGTTGGGGCATTCGGCGATGGCATCTATTCCCTGTCGCCATTCCGGCATCAGCTCTTCGCGCCGCCCGGCATAAGGTCCAATTCCCAACGGCCTTCCGACATGGTTCAGGATGATGGTCAGGTTGGGGAAAGCCCGCGCCATTTCCGCCACTTCCGGCAACTGCGGGTGGTAAACGATGCAGTCGAAGGACAGGCCCATACGCTCCAGGCAAGCCAGGCCCCGGCGGAAGTTGGCGTCGGCCAGCATACCGGCGGAGTTGGCGCGGGCCACGTTAATCTCAGGGCTGGCGTCCCAGGCGGCGGTGCAGCGTATGCCCCGGAAGCGGCCCTTCCCAGCCTCGGCGAGGGCTTCCAGCACCGGCTCTGCCGCGTCGCCCAGCATCAGGTCGGCGTTGCCCACGATCCCGGCGGCCACTCCAGTCTCGCCGCCCGCCGCGACGTTGGCGGCGGCGATGCCCTCGATGAACTCAACCTCTCCCACAGACCGAAGTTCTTCAGGCCCGTCGGTGCGGTACATGGAGTGGCATTCGACGAATACCGTCTGGTTCACCCGGTGCCCCGAGCCGGTGTCGCCCAGCAGATTCTCCAGCAGGTAGGTATCCCCGGGGCGCTCCCAAAAGTGGTGATGCGGGTCCAGGATCGGCATTTCAGGCTCGATGGCCTCTTCCTCGGTCAGTGCCAGCCAGGATTCAAGCGGGGTCGTCATTTTCAATCTCCTGCTCGCCCGAGAATCTTGTTCCATCTCCCTCATTTAATCCCCTCTCCCTCTGGGAGAGGATTAGGGTGAGGACGTCTATCTCGCATAAGGCTACCGGAAATTCCTCCGATGCTCAAACGCCGGGCTTCGGAACTATGTATAATCGCCCTGCCGCGCAAGGCGGAATTTCAGACACTGAATTATTAAAGGAGGCATTATGTCAGCCCCCACAATGGCGCAAATTCAAGCCGCTATGTCAGCGATGGTCAAAAAGGGGATGGAAACCCCCAACGAGCCAGTGGCCATGGCCGTAGTTGACAGCGCCGGCAATCTGCTGGCCTACCTGACCATGGACAACCTGCGCATCTTCAGCCGCCGCCACGCCATCCGCAAGGCCTACACTTCGGCCATGATGGGGCTGAACTCCGGCGAGAACGCCCAGCGGCTGCACAGCCAGGGGCGCAGCATCGCCGAGCAGGGCGACCCCATGATGACCCACGGCCAGGGCGGGCTAGTCATAATGAAAGACGGCGTGATTCTGGGCGGCATCGGCGTCGGCGGCTACCCCAGCGGCCAAGCCGACGAAGACCTGTCCCGCGTCGGCCTCGAAGCGATGGGGGTGTAGCCGGGACGCCCTCACCCTAACCCTCTCCCGGAGGGAGAGGAAATTTACTGGATACCCTCTCTTTAATTGCTTGAGGGGACTGTCTTTGGAGACCGCCTATGCGAATTGGAGTTTTTGTCGGCGCGTCGGTTGCCGACCTGATGACCCTGGACGGGCTGCTGGCCCGCATCAAGCAGGCCGAGGATGACGGGTTCGACAGCTTCTGGATCCCTCACATCTCCGCACGCGGCTTCGATGCGTTGACCGCGCTGGCGCTGGCCGGGATGCAGACCAGCCGCATCGAGCTGGGAGTCGGCGTCGTGCCGACCTACCCACGCCACCCGGCGGCGCTGGCGCAGCAGGCCCTGACTACGGCAACGGCAACAAGTGGGAGGTTCCTGCTGGGCATCGGCCCGTCGCACCGGCCTGGCATCGAGGAGGGATTCGGCCTCTCCTACGACAGTCCGGCGCTCCACACCCGCGAGTACCTCTCGGTGATGCGTCCGCTCCTGGAGCAGGGCGCGGTTCAGTTCGAGGGCGAGTTCTTCCGGGTCAACATGGAACTGGCCGCACTGGAGCGTCCAGCCTGTCCCGTGCTGATTTCGGCCCTGGCCCCACAGATGCTGCGCTTGGCCGGTGAAGTCGCCGACGGCACGATTACCTGGATGGCCGGGCCACGCACCATCGAGCAACACATCACTCCCCGCATTCGCCGGGCGGCGGAGAACAGCGGGCGCGGCGAGCCGCGCGTCTGCGTCGGCCTCCCCGCCGCGGTAACCGATGACGAGAACGCCGGACGCCAGAAGGCCGCCGAGTCCTATCAGCGCTACGGCGAGCTGGTCAACTACCGCCGGGTGCTGGACATCGAGGGCGTCGAAAGCCCCGCAGAGGTGGCGGTGATAGGCAACGAAGCGTCGCTGCAACGGCAGCTTGAGACCTTCGCAGAAGGCGGAGCCACCGACTTCGTCGCCAACATCTTCGACATTCCCGGCGAGCCGGAATCCGCCCAGCGCGCCTACGACGCCCTGAAATCGCTGGTCGGCAAAGTTTAGCCTTCTGCCCTCATGGACAGTCTCCTCTCCCTCTGGGAGATGGTTAGGGTGAGGGCATACTCCTTGCTTCCCTCCCCCTGAGGGGAGGGCCAGGGTGGGGGTGAACTCCACTCGAATACACCCAGATGGAGGAGAATCATGGCCCCACGAATCAAGCATATCGCGCTGCACACCGAGGACCCGGCGGCCACCGCCGAGTGGTACAAGACCGTGTTCGGGCTGGACGAACTGCGCCGCTCCCCCGACGGCGGCGCGGAGGGCGTCTGGCTCACCGACGGCTACATTTACTTCGCCATACTGAAGATTGGCTCTGAAGACGCCCCCAACCTAGGCGAAGGCCCCTCCACGGTCAAGGGCGTGCATCATATCGGCTTCTATGTGGACGACATGGAAGATGCCGTCTCCACGGTGGAGGAGCACGGAGCCACCGAGTGCCCCGGCAGTAGCCGAGCCAACCGCAAGTACAAGGGACCCGACGGACTGATGATCGACCTCCGCGTGCGTGGCTGGGACGAACAGATCCGCGCCCGCAGCACCCTTTACGAGCTGGTTGAAGCCCCGCCCCGCGAGCCAGCGGCCGCCCCCGCCGCCGACTAGCGGCCCTGCCACTTTGGCGGGCGTTTCTCGGCAAAGGCCCTCGGGCCTTCCCGGGCGTCCTCGGAGTTCAGAACACGGTGGCCCACAACGGCGTTCAGGCGATAGGATTCTTCCAGCGCGTAACGCCGCCAGAACTGGGCCACCGTTTTCGTTCCCTGCACCGCCAGCGGCGCGTTGGCCCCGATCATCTCCGCGATCTCGGCGGCTCGAGGCATAAGCGCGTCCGGCTCCAGCACTTCGTGAACGAAGCCGAGACGATGAGCGTCCTCGGCGCTCAACGTGTCGCCGGTAAGCATCAGATACATGGCCTCTCCGAAGGGCATCAGCCGAGCCAGATGGTTGATGGCGTAGTTGGCGAGAATTCCCCGTTTCACCTCGAACAGCCCGAAATAGGCCTCGGTGGACGCGATCCGTATGTCGCAGTCGGCGGCCCGCTCCATGCCCGCGCCGATGGCCAGTCCGTTGACGGCGGCAATGAACGGTTTGGGGTTGCGGCCGAAAGGCTGATTGCCGCGGTAGGTTTCTATGCGTTCCTCTTCAGTCTGATTGGCCCGCAATGTTCCAGACCCCTCGGCCATCTCCCGCAAGTCGGCGCCAGCAGAGAAGGCGCGGCCCGCGCCGGTGACGATACCCACCCGCATTTCAGGGTCATGGGAGAATTCCGCCAGCGCCAGCCGCAGTTCCTCGCGCATCTGCCCACCCTGGGCGTTCAGACGGTCCTGGCGGTCCATGGTGAAGACGGCGAAGTGGCTATCGGGGAACCTTTCGTATCTCAAGTCCGGCATTGTTCACCTCCCCTCAACTCGCCAGCAGTTCCCGCAGGGCCGCGTCCACGAACGCCGCGTCGGGCGGGTTGAAGCCGGGGCCGCCGGCCAGGTGCCCCCAGATGGACTCGATGGGCCGAAACTCGGCGTTGGGCATCATCGACACCTCGATCTCGTTGTCCTCCGGCGGGAAGTACAGGTCGGTGCGGCCCGGCATCACGATGGCGCGGGCAGTGATGGCTCCCAGGGCTGCTGCGAAGTCGCCATTGTGGACCTCGTTGGCGCTGATGTCCGCGTTCTGCCACGTCCTGAGCATGGCCAGCAGGTCGTTGGCGTCAGCCGCCAGGCGCCGGCCCTCCCAGAACTCCACCAGGTAATCCTCCAAGGACGAATAGCCGATGTCCAGGTAGACCTCTTCACGGTAGAAGGCCTGCGATACGGCCCATCCGGCGTAGACCCGGCCCATAGCCCGCAGGCCCTTGGTCGGCGGCTTTTCGTACCACCCGTTGGCCCAGGCGTCGTCGGCGGTCAGCGCGGCTTTGACGCCCTCGAGGAACACGAAGTTGTGCCGCGATGTCCGGGCCGAGCCGCAGATGGGCGCGATGCGCTCCACGATGCCCGGGTACAGCGCGCCCCACTGGTAGGTCTGCTGCGCCCCCATGGACCAGCCCACCACCAGGGGGATGCGCTCGATGCCGAACAGCTCGGTAACCAGCCGGTGCTGGCTGGTCACGTTGTCGTACAGCGAAACCAACGGAAACCGCGCCCGATCGTAGGGCATCGGGGTGTTCGACGGCGACGACGACAGCCCGTTCCCCATCATGTTGGGCACGATGATGAAGTACCTCTCCGGGTTCAGCGCCTGTCCCGGCCCGATGATGTTTTCGTTCTGGTAGTGCTGCCCCCCGAAGAAGGTGGGAAACACGATGGCATTGTCCTTCGAAGCGTTCAGCGTCCCGTAGGTCTTGTACGCCAGCCGTGCGCCGCGCAGCGTCGCGCCGGACTGGAGCCGCAGGTTGCCGAGGTCGAAAATCTGATAGTCGGTCATGAAGGAAGCTCCTCTATGAATTTCCTTGTGCAGATGCCTGCATCTGCATATTAGAAGAAGGATCATAGCTGACATTCTATAGGTGGACTATCATTCACAACAATGGTAAAATTGGCGTGTCTACCATATCACAGGAGTTTTCAGTGTGCACATCGAAAATATACGATTGGCACTAGCAAGCCAGATAGATATGGCAGATACCTTGCTTGACATCAGCTTTGATAGGCAGGTGAATTTATTCATCGGCCCAAATTCCACTGGAAAAAGTAGCCTAATAGGCACACTGAAGGATTTCAATTCCTTCATTTCCAGCGAAATTACAGGCAGTAATGGTGAAGCCGTAAACCTGTTTGCTATAAATGGCTTAGACCCGTCTAAGAGGGACAATCCTCTTGTTAGACAAAATATCTTCCCTGTATTTGACCCACCTAATTTTAAGAATTCTCGCGATCCATTTGCAGACAGTTGGCTAAGCGAAAGATTGTATTTCACAATCACGCCAAGCTCTGATTGGGACCTGTATTTGGAACGTTACTTTCGTGAGAGTTACTTTGAAGGTCATGATATACGTGAAGAAACCTCAGAATGGATAGAACTAGAGAAACTTCATTCAGGAGAACCGGAACAAGAGCCTACGGAGGTAGTGCTTGTCATCAAGGAGTACCGCTTATCAGACTCCGTTCCCTTCTTGTATGTGCCTGCCGTGAGGCTAAATCTCTCTGGTTTAAAGGCGTCGGACTGGACAAGAGTCAGAGATGCTGCAAACACCTTCAAGCACTTGCCGGGCATATCCTCTCTAGCTTCAGTGTTTAAAAATCCCATGGAGACTCTTTTTGACGTAAATTCAGAAGTCTTTTGCGGTCAATATGTAGAATTTGTGATTCAATGGCTTCGCGAGACAATGGGGGAAGACAAAAATATCACGCAAAGTCAAATATACCAACTCAGGACAGCTGTTGAATTGGGGTATTCTTGCTCAAAAAGGATATGCTCGGAAATTATGTTTGGCAACACTTTGGAGCATTCTGCGGATTATCCCAAAATATTGCCGTCTGCGTATCTGGTACGCGATCTTTCCAATTCTGAAGTAGTAAACTGGGTTAGTTGTAATGATACGAATGTATTTGAACATGGTAAGCCTTCCTATGAAGAGCTTGCTCATGGCAACTTCCCCTTGAGATATTCCTATCCATTCAAAATTATGAACGATTACGTCACGGTAATTGCTAAGGAAACCGATGAGCCAATATTGGTTGATGGTGAAACTGAAGTTTTCATCCAAATCAATGACGAAGAACCTGGGTTTTGGGATAGGCATTATGGGAGAGTCTATTACAGTGATGCTGTGGAAATCGCAGGAATATATTACTCCCAACGAGACTTCTACCGCAAAGAGTTAATGAATGATATAGAAGTCGAGTCGAATTTGATGATTCTAGAACCGTACCACCGGACCTTACCAGCTGCAAATATGAGCTCTGGGACACAAGGAACCCTTCTATGGATCTTGGCTCTGTCCCTGCGAATGGCGTCTCATCGCAACTGGCAGGAGGGCTGGGATAAGCAGCCCGCCATCCTCCTCATCGACGAAATCGAGAACCATCTGCACCCAACCTGGCAGCGGCGGGTCATTCCGGCGCTGCTGGAGCACTTCCCGGGGTTGCAGATATTCGCCACCACCCACTCGCCCTTCGTCGTCGCTGGGCTGAACGCCGGGCAGGTACACCTGCTGAACCGCGACGCAGAGGGGCGTGTGACGGCCACCACCAACACCGAGGACATCATCGGCTGGACCGCTGACGAAATCCTGCGTACGATGATGGGGGTGGATGACCCCACCGACGACGCCACTGCCGCCTCCGCCCGCGAACTCCGCCGACTGCGCGAGGAACCTCTGCGGGCCACGCCCGAAGAGGAGGAGCAACGCCAGCAGCGCATCCTGGAACTGCGCCAGAAGGTGGACCGAGACCTGCTGGCCGGGGGGCCGATGGCCAGGCAAAGGGAGGTTTTTGAGGAGCGATTCGCCAGGGTGTTAGAGAGATATCGCGAATCGCAGGATCTCAATCAAGAGGACAGTTAGTCATTCACTCTGTACACCGCTCCCCGGTACCCGACTTCATCGACCACCTCGGCCGCTCCCAATTGCAGTGGAGCGATCTGTGCTGGAAAACTCGCCGACGAATCCGCGAAGCCTTAGCGCAGGACTTTAGGAACATTTGCGCCTACTGCGAGAGACATTGTGAGCCTCAATCCTCTGGCAGCAAAGACGTGAAACGGGAAGAAAACGAACACTTCCGCCCCCGCAGCCGGTTCCCGGATTTGCAATTTGAGTGGCTCAATCTCGTTTATGCCTGCCACAGGTGCAACCAGGCCAAGGGTGAAAGTTGGCCGGGTTTCAACGACGGCCTAACCAACCAATTGCTCCTCGCTGAGGATGCCAGGTATACGCCGGTTTCCGAGCATGTAAGTCTAAACGCATCAGCTGAACAGCATTCAGCCTCAGAATTCTTCTCCTACGACGTTGATACAGGCGAGATGATGCCCTCCGGCCAACTCCCGTCCATCGAATGGTCCATGGCCCGCCGGACCATCCTGGGCATCGACCTGAACGACAGCAAGTACACCAAGTTGGGCGAAAACGACCCCAACCATCTGTGGCGACTGCGCCAATTTCAACTTGACCTCCTGAGAATTGCAGTAAACGGGCAGGAGGACGACAGCTTGGTAGCTTTGATTATTCGAGAGTTCATGTTGCCAGACAGCCCCTTTTCCAGTTTTATCTCTGCTTACATGGTTACCCTTGGCGGTTAATATTTCTTGTCTTGACTGGGCGCAATTTGACTACTCTCCCACCCCACCGTAGACTGCCCTTGCGCCCCGAGCGCAGGAGGTATGGCCATGGCCAACGAGCCGGTTAACATCTTTGAGTATGAAGCCATCGCCCGCGAGAAGCTGGAGAAGGGACACTACGATTTCATCGCAGGCGCGGCCACCGACGAGATCACCCTGCGGCGCACCCGGGCCATCCTCGACAGCATCAACCTGCGCCCGAAGATGCTGACCGACATCAGCCAGCGCGACCTCAGCACCACCGTGCTGGGGCAGCGTATCAGCTTCCCGGTGATGCTCGACCCGGCGGGCAACCACGAGGCGGCCCACCCCGACGCCGAGCTGGCCACCGCCCGCGCCGCCGGAGCCGCCGGCACCGTCATGGTCGTCAGCTCCCACGCCGCCCGCACCATGGAGGACGTCGCCAACGTCGCCACCGGACCGCTTTGGTTCCAGCAGTACCTGTTCAAAGACCGCGGCCTAACCCTCGAGATGGCGGCCCGCGCCGCCGAGGCTGGCTACTCCGCCCTCTGCATCACCGTCGACGCCAAGATAAAGCCCAAGCGCGAGCGCAACATCCGCAACGACTACGTCGGCGCGCCCTCGCCCAACTACGACAAGATTGACCTGTCCGAGCATTCGTGGCGCTTCGCCGCCGACGCCCCGGCGGGCGTGATGGACATCCGCGACCCCGGCGCCACCTGGGCCGACATCGACTGGCTGGCCGCCGCGCAGAGCCTGCCGGTGGTCATCAAGGGCATCATGGTCGGCGAGGACGGCAGGCACGCCGCCGACAACGGCGCAAAGGCGGTCATCGTCTCCAACCACGGCACCCGCTACCTCGACACCACCTTCACCACCATCGAGGTCCTGCCCGAGATCGTGGAGGCCTCCAACGGCGAGATCGAGGTCTACATGGACGGCGGCATACGCCGCGGCACCGACATCGTGAAGGCCCTCGCCTTAGGCGCCCGCGCCGTGCTCATCGGCCGCCCGCTGTTCTGGGGCTTGGCCGTAAACGGCGAAGAGGGCCTGACGTCGGTCCTCGAAATGCTCCGCGACGAGCTCGACGCCACCATGGGCATGTGCGGCCGCCCCACCATCGCCGACATAGACCGCGGCATCATCGGCACAGTCTCGCCGCTGATGGGTATGTTCCCGCAGTCGTGGGACACCGTTAGGTACTGAGGGGGGTTAACCTCAAAGACTCTACCGGCACTTTGTGGGCGAAGAGTTGACGCAAGAACCAAATATCCTTAAGGGCCGTTGTCGATGCCTCGAAAGGGTATTTTGTGAAGAAGGGGCATTCCTATAGAACGGGCAAATTCTCGTCTT
The DNA here is from genome assembly GCA_965226875.1 of Dehalococcoidia bacterium. Taxonomy (GTDB): domain Bacteria; phylum Chloroflexota; class Dehalococcoidia; order Lucifugimonadales; family UBA3495; genus VXOI01. Next base: position 2,402,689 of record OZ245439.1, read on the forward strand.
GGGTGAGCAGGAGGTCAAACTGCAATTCCCCCTATCAAGAAAACTTAAAACAAAGGACAAGTAGCTCCCGCAGGGGCGGGGGTGATCCGAGTATTGGTCACGTTGCGCACTACGCCTAAAGTTTCCGCAAAGATTCGTAAGGCAGAATTTCTCTTACAACTAATTTCACCCACCTCCGATGATCAAATCAGGTTGCTGTATTTTCAAATACAGCAACCTGATACTGATTACATCGGTTGGCCAGTCCTCAACATGGAATAGCGAATATGGGACGGAGATGGACTAACTAAGGTTTTGCTCGGCCAGTCCCACTCGGCCTCGCCTGAGCGTTAGGGCCATCTGTTAGGGTGAAAGTGTACAATACCCCCACTACTCGCCAACCAACCCCCCACAGGAGGCCAGACATGACCACCCTTGGCTCCGGGCATTACACCTACACTGTCCAGGAAAACTGGGCCAAGCTGCCCGAGGGCGAGACCTTCGCCATGGTCAGCGCCATTGCCACCGACTCCCAGGACCGCGTTTATGCCTTCCAGCGCAAGGAGCCGCCTGTCCTCATCTTCGACCGCGACGGCAACCTGCAGGATTCCTGGGGCAACGGCTCCTTCCTTTTCGCCCATGGCTTCTACATTGAGGACGACGTGGTCTACGTCACCGACCGCGACGCCTCCACCTGCCTCGTGTACACCCTGGACGGCAAGCCGGTCCAGATGCTGGGCCGCCACGGTCGCCACTCCGACACCGGCTGCGAGAACCCCGGAGACCTGGTGCCCCGCGCGGCCGGGCCGTTCAACTACCCCGCCGAACTGGTGCCCTCGCCGTCGGGCGAGCTGTACGTGGCCGACGGCTACCGCAACTCGCGTGTGCACCGCTTCACCTCCGAGGGCGACCTGATCCAGTCCTGGGGCGAGCCAGGCAAGTCGGAGGCCAACCACTTCCACCTGCCCCACAGCCTGATTATCGACGGCGACCGGATTATCGTATGCGACCGGGAGAACCACCGCATCCAACTCTTCACCCTCAACGGCGAGTTTATCGAGTTCTGGAACGACATCCAGCGCCCTATGGACATCTCCCGCGACCCTGAGGGCAACTTCCTGGTCAGCGAGGGACAGGTCAACGGCAGCGCCGCCCGCATCAGCGTCCTCGACCCGTCGGGCGGGGTGCTGGCCCGCTTCGACTGCCGGGGCTCCGGCCACGGCAGCTGGATCGACTCCCGCGGCGACATCTACCTCGCGGGCGTCCCCGACGCAATTGACAAGTACGTGCGGGAGGGCTAACTCACGCACCAGCACACTTCTCGTCCTGAGCCTGTCGCAGGATCCTAGCCAGTCGCGGGACGGGCGGTGACACTCACTGCGCGCCGTCCGTTCGTCCTCAGCCTGTCCTAAGCCTGTCGAAGTTCGGAAGGTGAAATCACCATGAACGGAGACACGTATGGCAACGGAAAAGGCGAAGCTGGAACTGGAAGAGGTCATGGCAACAATGGCCGAAAGCGAGTGGCAGAACGTCCGCATCCTGGATCACTACCAGGAGTCGCACATCGCCTACTCCTTGGTGGGGGTCAAAATCGACGACGGCAAGACCTACTACTACCAGGCCGACACCGGCCGGTTCATCATGCTGAACATTTAACCTGTGGCCAGTCCGGTAACCTGCGCAACCCTCTCCTTACCCGGTGGGAGAGGGTTGTCTTGCGATGCCGTAATGGCCTGCTGCCGCCAACTAATCACTCCGACACAATAGCTCCAATATCTCCGTCGGCAGCGCCGCTTCTTCCAGGGACAAGAGCCGCACGGGAATGCCTTTCGTCTGGGCTCCCGCTATCTCCACCATCACGCCCTTGCTGTCTTCCCACCCGGGCAGTTGCAGCACCAGCAATTCATCAGAGCGGGCCAGCAGTTGCAGGTCAAAGGCGTACCAGCCCTGAGGGGGGTGAACGCCCCGAAACAACGCTAGTTCTCCCAGATATACCATCGGAGACAGGACAATCTTGCCCTCATTCACCAGCCTGCCGCAGACAAACCGCACGGCCTCCAGCCGGGCATCCCGGACTTTGACGGATTCGTGGGCGTAAGGTGAAGCGAGATAGATCAGGCTTGGATTAACATATTCCAGATAGCCCAGCGACAGGAACTCCGGCACGTCCCGCGACACCATTTGCTGTCTCTCCGATGAAGGTAGTCCCCTCTACAAGTAGGGGCGCACAGCCGTGCGCCCCTACTGGCATCGATATTCTGCCGAACGGTGCTATGAGCCGTTTTTCTCCCACAATGCTTCCAGCACCGCGCCGGGGGACATGGGGAGGCGGTCCATGCGGACGCCCACGGCGTCGTGGATGGCGTTGGCGATGGCGGCCATGGGAGGCACTATCGGCACCTCGCCCACGCCGCGCACGCCATAGGGATGGCCGGGGTTGGCGACCTCGACCACCACCGTGTCGATCATCGGCAAATCGAGGCTGGTGGGCATCCGGTAGTCGAGGAACGTGGGGTTCTGCATACTGCCGTTCCCATCGTACACGTATTCCTCGTTCAGCGCCCAGCCGATGCCCTGCACCGCACCGCCCTGAATCTGGCCCTCGACGTAACTGGGATGAACCGCCTTGCCGGCATCCTGGAGCGCCGTGTAGCGGAGAACGTCAACCTTGCCGGTGTCGGGGTCAACCTCAACGTCTGCGATGTGGACGGCGAAAGCGCCGCCGACGCCGGTGGGAGCCACGTTGCCGCGCCCGGACACCGGGCCTCCTGTGCCATTGAGCCGAGCCGCCAGTTCCTTGAAGGTGAGGCGCAGCTCAGGGTCGGAGGTGTGGGACGCGCCACCGTCCTTGTATTCCACCAGGCTGGGGTCAACGTCCCAGATGCGGGCGGCGCGCTGGATCAACTGATTGCGAATGTCCAGCGCGGCCTCGTAAGCGGCCCAACCGGTCTTGAAGGCAACGCCGCTGCCGCCGGTCATGGAGGTGTAGCCCACTGAGTCGGTGTCGCCCACCAGTGGGCGCACGTCCTCGGCGGCGATGCCCAGAACCTCGGCAAGCTGCATCGAGACGGCGGCGCGGGAGCCGCCGATGTCCGGCGAGCCCTCGATGAGCGCAACCGTGCCGTCGGCGTTGACGCTGGCCACGGCGCTGGCCGGGCCGGCGGCGTTGAACCAATAGCCGGCAGCGACGCCCCGGCCCCGGTACGTGCCTTTGCCTGTGGCCTTTTCCAGTGGCGCGTCCCAGTGCTCGTGGTCCTTGGCGGCCTGGAGTGTCTCGATGTTGCCAATCTTGCCGAACAACGGGCCGGTAAGCCGCCGGGTGCCTTCCTTGGATCCGTTGAGCAGGCGAAATTCCAGGGGATCCATGCCGATCTTCTCGCAAATCTCGTCCAGCACGGTCTCGATGGCGAAGGCCGCCGCCGGAGCGCCGGGAGCGCGGTAGGCCGCCGTCTTGGGCTTGTTAAGAACCACGTCGAAGCCTTCCAGCCGCCCGTTGGCGATGTCGTAAGGACCGGTCATGCACTGCACGCCGGGGTTTATGGGGGAGCCGGGGTAAGCGCCAGCCTCGTAGGCCATGGAGGCGTCAACGGAGGTTATGCGGCCGTCGTTGGTCGCCCCCACCTTGCAGCGCATCCAGGATCCCGAGGTGGGGCCGGAACCCTGGAACACCTCAGAGCGGCTCATGCTCAACTTGACCGGATGCCCGGTTTTGAGAGACAGGATGGCGGCCACCGGCTCCAGGTAAACCAGCGTCTTGCCGCCGAAGCCTCCTCCGATTTCCATTGGGATGGCCTTGATTCGGGAAATGGGCACGTCGCAGACGAGGGCCACCTGGTCGCGCACGTTGAAATGTCCCTGGCTGCTGCTCCAAACGGTGATGTCGCCGTCGGGGCCCCAGTTGACGGTGGCACTGTGCGGCTCGATGTAGCCCTGATGAACCGACTGGGTACGGAACTCGCGCTCCACAACGATATCGGCGTCCTTGAAACCCTGATCAGTGTCGCCCATCTCGAAGAAGAAATGATTGGCGACGTTGGTGCTGTCCGGCGAATCGTCCTCGTCGCGCAGGCCGCCGGTACGCATATTGGGGTTGGCAACGCTGGCCAGCCGCTCGTGCAATATCGGGGCGTCCGGCTTCATCGCGTCCAACACATCGGTGACCGAGTCCAGCACCTCGTACTCGACTTCGATAAGTTCCAGTGCCTTCTCTGCTATGTGCGGGCTGACTGCCGCCACGGCTGCCACAGCGTGACCCTTGTACAGTACCTTGCCCTCCGCAAGACAGTTGTTGCTGAGAAACTTGGGGTTGACCATGGATGCCTCTGTCTGGTCGCTGATACGGCCCTGAGGCTGGGGCAGGTCTGCCGAGGTTACCACGCCGCGCACACCCTCCATCGCTTCGGCCTTGCCGGTATTGATGGACTTGATGCGGGCGTGGGCGTGGGGGCTGCGCAGCACCCGCGCGTGGAGCAACCCCGGCAGGTTGATGTCGGCGCCGTAGCGGGCGCGGCCCGTAACCTTCTCCGCGCCGTCCTGCCGGATGGGGCGAGTTCCTACGACGTTGAATTCCTGGTTGGAAAGCACAACATTGGAGCCGGTAATGGTGGCCATAGTCATGTCCCTCCTGAATTTAAGATAGAGGTCAGTAGCTTGCCTGCCTATCGGCAGGGACGGCGAGGGGTTCGAGGGCGCCAAGTAGTTCAGCCATGCGATCAAGGCTTTGGGATATGGTGCGGGAAGACAGAAACCGCCTGCGGGTGTAATAGCTCCTGTGCAGAGCGTAGGTGATATTTGCCAGCTCATTCAGACAGTCATTTCCGGTCAAGTCACCGGCGTTGCGCAGCGCTACTCCAAATTCGGCATGACTCTCATAGTACCAGCCGTGAATCACGGACACGGCCTTGGCCATCCCCGCAGCGGCGCCCCGGCCTTTTCCCGAGGCCTGATGCAGGTCGTCGTCAGCCAAATATTCCTGGTCACTGCTGAGGAAGGTGTACGCTTGCTGCCGGTAGTCATCGGCAGCTTCAGGGCCAATAGGTTCGGAGAGGTCAGGCAGCGACACTTAGAAATGTCCTCTAATCCGGATAGACAGAAGAACCAACTCGATTCTAGCCCAAATTACGGGCGATGCGTCAACTCTGCTACCTGCACCCCACTCGACAACCGCTCCATCTCCACCGCAAACCAGAGGGCCATGCCACCGCTGCGGTCATCGAAGCCGTAGATGGCGGGTCGGTCGAGGTAGTCGCGGACGTTCTGCTGGACGCCGGTGCTGGCGCAGGCGTCCAGCACGTTGCCCACGTCGTCGATGCGTTCGGCGATGCCCTGCCAGGCAAGATCCAGCGGCTCGCGGTAATCGGCGGACAGCCAGCCGCGGCGGAGACCGCGCGCAAGAGCATAGCCCATCATGCAGGTGGCGGTGAATTCATCATAGGACCCGGGGAAGTCCAGAACTTGAGGGAGCAGCCCCGACTGACGTTGCAGGCCAAGCAGGGAATCCAATAGCCGCAGATACATCGCCATGACTTCAGGGCGAGCGGCGTGGTCTTCGGGCAGGTAGGTCAGCGTCTCGGTCAAGCCCAAGGCAGCGAAGCCGTTGCCCCGGCCCCAGTAGAACGGCGCAGACCGACAGTGCCAGAACAGGCCATTGCCCTGCTGAATGTTCCCATCCAGCAAGAAGGCGGTCAGCAGGTCGAGGTAGCGGGATTCGCCGGTGAGCCGGAAAGCGCGGCCCAGCAGGGCCCCGGCCATGAACATATCCTCGGTGCGAAAGTCCGGGTCGCTAGGGGGCGGAGCCTTACCGGCATCAGCGGGTTGAAAGTGGTTGGCGGCCTCCACAATCAGGTTGGCATATCGGTCATCTCCGGTAGCCTCGCTGAGTTCGTCTCCCCAAACCACCGATGTCAAGGCCGAAGGGGCCAAGCCTTCGCCGAACCCGCCTGCAGCACCGTCAATGAATTGCCCAAGCAAGCCGACAATATCAGCAGATGGATCGCTGCCATCGGGGTCTAGTTCGGCCAAGCGGAGCCGCCCGCTGATGGGGACTCCCTGGGTGTAGACGATAGGGTCGAAGGAGTGGCCATACGCGGCAGCTAGGATTCTGGCAATCTCGACGTTGCTCCGCTGGCGGCGCAGATCCAGGGTCTGGCGGGCTGCCGACTGCCCGGAAAGTCCCGCCTGCTGCACCACGCCGAAAAGACGGCTTATCTCGCGGGGCAACTGGTCATCGGATGCCGTCAGGCGCAGGCCGGGCATGACTCCCAACCCCTCCGGGTAGCCGTCGCCCAGCGCACTTAGCAACGTATTTTCTTTGATTTCCCGGGCCGCCAGAGCCGGCGCAAAGCGGCGGGCCGCGGCGTTGTATTCCCATCGAACGGAGCCGGTACCAGACCGCACCGCAACGACTAGGTCGGGCGCCTGGAAACAAATCCAGCGCCAGAGATAGCGCTTCTCCGGATTCTGTTCGTCGAAGTAAAAGTTGCCTTCGGGCGGGTAGCCTTGGGAGGGAATGCCGCCTGCGCCGTTTTCCGGCCCCCGGCCCAGGCGCAGCCCATCTGGATTGCCACAGGGAATGGCGCTGAGGCCGACGCGAAGGGCCAGGCCGTCGCCCCCGCCCGCGTAAAGCTCCAGAGCGTGTAGCGCCATATCCACGTCGGCGGCCCGGCCAGACAGCCCGCCCACCAGCAGGATTCTGATGCGGTTGGTCTCGGCAGAGTAGGCGTTTCGATCCAGAAGCGCAGGAATCGGCGTCAGCGAGCGGGTGACGCCGCAGGCCGTGCGGCTCCAAAATCCCGGCCGGGCCTGCGCCAACGTGTCCAGCGCTTCCCGGATGTCCCTCTCGCTGCTGCCGTTGACCATTCTTCCTACGACTCCCTGGGCTTCTGCACCAAGTCCACGTTCACAGCGCGGGTCGCGCTGACGGTGAAAGTCAGCGAAGCTGTGCCGCCGCCTTCGGTGCTGTTCATCACTTCGATGTTGGCCGGGCCGTGGAGGTAGGCAATCTCGTCGCCCTCAACGCGGAATGGGCGGTCGTGGCCGGGGTAGAATACATTGGACGACGCCACCATCTTCTCCACGCTGGCGTGAGCGTCTTCGGTGTCCCAAAATATGTTGTAGGGGATGCCTCGCGCCACCGTGCCGCTCTCGGGCATAGCATCGCCGGCAATCAGAACATTCTCGCCATCAATGTTAGCCAGCACGCTCATGTGGCCCTTGGTGTGCCCCGGCGTTTCCAGGATAGTGACGCCGTCAACGATGGTGTCGCCCTCGGATACAACCTCGACCTTCATATTGCGCATCATGTCGGCCATGCCCGCCGCCACCGCGAGGTCCCAGCTATTGGGGTTGCGGGCATAGTCAATCTCCACCGGGTTGACCAGCACCCGCGCGTTGCGGAACAGGTCGGTGTTCTGGCAGTGATCCCAGTGCATATGGGTCAGGATGACGATGTCTATGTCATCCGTGGTAAGGCCCATGTTGGTGAGCGCCCGGTAGAGGAAGGGTCGGCGCGAAGACGGGCCAGTATCGATCAGGATGTTGTGGCTGCCCACCCGCAGCAGCGAGTTGGTGGAGTAGCCGAAAGAACCTTGGTCAGTGTTGAGGGCGAACCCATAGGTGAGAACGTCCAGAGTTGCCATGAAATGCGCTCCTTAGCGGAAGTTGGGCATCACTTTTTCTGCGAACAGTTGCAGCGAGCTGGACACCTGGTCGTAGGACAGGCCCCCGGCGTCCAGATAGCTGATGAAGTGGGTAACGTGGTTATCTTCCAGTTCCTTGATGGCTGCTGTGACCTTCTCGGGGCTGCCGATGGCTGCCATGCCTTCCTTGCCCCGCTCGGCCACCAGATCCGGCTCGATAAAGGGGTCTTGGACGTAGTGCTCATAGCCACTCACCCCTGAGGCCCGCACAACGTCGGAGAGCGGACGGCGCAGAAAGTCCCCCATGTCGCCAGCCCATTGCAGTCGCGGCACGAGCAGTTCGATGGCTTCCTCGTCGGTGGTGGCCACATAGACGTTGCGGACGGCGGCGACCTCGATTTCATCGGGCGCCGTCCCCTCTTCCAGCATCCGGCGGCGGTAGAGGTTAATCAGGTTCTGGTCAGAGTCCGGCGAAGCAGGGAAGAAACTGCTGCCCACGGTGAACAACCCCCAACGGTTGCGGACGGCAATCTCTACCGATTCCGGGCTGTGAGTGACCGCCATAAATATGGGAGGATGCGGCTGCTGCACCGGCTTGGGGATAACCCGCACTTCCGGGAAGCTGAAATAGTCGCCGTCGTAGGCGAAAGTGTCCTCCGTCCACGACCTGATGGCAATGTCCATGCCCTCGATGAAACGGCCACGGGATTCGGCGATGTCCAGGCCGTAGATGTCGAACTCCCGCTTCTGGTAGCCGCGGCCAGCCCCGACAATCAGGCGTCCATGGCTGATAATGTCCAGCGTGGCCAAGTCCTGCGCCATCCGCAGTGGAGCGTGCCACGGCACTATGGTGCAGGCCACGCCCACCTTGACCCGCTTGGTCTTGGCGGCGATGGCGGCCAGCAGGCTGTGGGGCGAGCTGATGATGCTGTGTTCGCTGAAAGCGTGCTCGGCAATCCACACCGAGTCGAAGCCCAGTTCCTCCGCCAGCTCCGCGCCGCGCAGAATGTCCTCGTAGACCTCGACGTCGGTGCGGCTAACCGGGTTGGGATTGATCTTGCTCTCGTCGGCGTATTGCTCGTGCAGCAGCGGGCGCTGGCCCACGAAGAAGGCTCCGAATTTCATCCGGTTAGTCCTCCTGCTCGATCTCGGCGTACACCGCCCGCATGGAGCCACCGGAGTCGTCCTCCACCTCGGTGAACCACTTGATCAGAGAACGTGTCAGCTGGTCGACAGAATCATCCTCTGAGGCCGCCTCATAGCGCTGGCGCACAGTGGGCAGGGTTACACGAGTCTGGGCTTCGCGCATCCAGACGATCTTTTCCTTGTCGGTCATGTCCGAACCGGCCACGCGCAGCCGCTCGGCAAACATGGCGTCGTCCTTGTCCTCGGGGGCGCCGCCCAACTCGCGAATGCGCCGGTCGAAGATGTCCCCGTGGCTGGTCTCGCGCTCGGCTACCAGAGAAAGGCAGCCCTTCAGCCCTGGATGCTCGGTCTTATCGGCCCACGCCTTGAGGAAGACTCCAGCCCGGTGCTCCTGCAGGCGAATGTCGTTGAGCAGGTCTATGTATTCTGGCTTTTCCGGCATTGCGATACCTCACAATATTGAGTATTTGGAAGGCGGAAACGGACGCGGCTGCCATCATTTCATAAGAAAACACTCGCCGATGATAGTCAGGCAGCGCGGTTACAAGCGAGTTTAGTGCGCCGCCCTTGGGGTGTCAAACTTGGCTGCGCCCAGCGCGTGATAAAATGTCGCCACGAAATCAGCCCGGTTTCAGGAGCGGTTTTGCCTCAATTGACCGAAGCACAACGCGGCATGGTCGCCACAATCAGAGAGTTTGTCCGCAGGGAAGTCCAGCCTGTCGCCCAGGAAATGGAACACGCCGACGAGTACCCCTTCGAGCTGGTGGAGCGGATGAAGGAGCTGGGCCTGTTCGGCGCGGTGATCCCCGAAGAGTACGGCGGGCTGGAGCTGGATGTCTCCTCCTACGCCCTGGTCATCGAGGAAATCTGCCGGGGATGGATGAGCCTGAGCGGGATACTGAACTCCCACCTCATCATGGCCTACATGGTCACGACCCACGGGACACTGGAGCAGAAGGAGCGATTCCTGCCCCTGATGGCGACCGGCGAGAAGCGAGGCGGCATCTGCATCACCGAGCCCAACGCGGGCAGCGACGTGCAGGCCATCGAGACTCGCGCCGTCCGCGAAGGCGACGAATACGTGGTCAACGGGGCCAAAAGCCTGATTACCAACGGGCGCCACGGCAATACCTTCGCCCTGGTCACCAAGACCGACCCGAAAGCCGACCCGCCCCGGCGCGGCATCAGCATCTTCATCGCCGAGAAAGGGCCGGGCTTCAACGTAGTACGGGACATACCGAAGCTGGGCTACAAGGGGGTGGACACCTGCGAGCTGTCCTTCGAAGACTACCGCGTGTCCGGCGGTAATCTGGTCAGCGGCGAGGAAGGCAAGGGGTTCTATCAGATAATGAGCGGGCTGGAGCTGGGCCGCATCAATGTTGCCGCTCGCTGCCTCGGTGTAGCGCGGGCCGCGCTGGAAGAATCCACGCGATACGCCAAGCAGCGCCAAACCTTCGGCAAGCCCATCGGAGAACACCAGAGCGTGCAGATAATGCTGGCCAACATGGCGACCCAGATACAGGCGGCCCACCTGATGGTGCTCCACGCCGCCGAGAAGAAGGACCGGGGCGAGCGCGCCGACATGGAGGCGGGAATGGCCAAGCTGTTCGCCAGCGAGATGTGTATGCAGGTCGCCATCGACGCCATGCGCATCCACGGCGGCTATGGCTACACCCAGGACCTGACGGTGGAGCGCCACTTCCGCGACGCCCCGCTGATGATGATCGGCGAAGGAACCAACGAGATCCAGCGCCTGGTCATCGCCCGCCATCTGCTCAACAACTATACCACCGGCGACTTCCTGTACGAGTCGGGGTTGTAGTCGGGCTGGAAATGGCGGGTATGTTACCCTATCTTGAACTGCTTGGGCACGACGGAGAGTAATTTGCGAACCGTCGTCGTAATACTAGATGGAGGTCCTCAGCCATGGTTCAGAACAACAACGAAACCGGCATCACCCGCGCCCTAGGCAGCTTCGCGCAGGCGCTCGAGTACGAGGACCTGTCGCCGGAAGTGATCGACTGGGCCAAGTACCTGTGCCTGGACTTTGCCGCAGTTACGCTCAACGGCTCCACCACCGGCTCGGCGCGCGCTGTCGTTGATGCGCTGCAGCGGCTGGACCGCTCCGGGCCGTCGGTGGTCGTGGGTACGCCCTATCGAGTGTTGCCGGAGTACGCTTCGATGGCCAACGGCGTCGCCTTTCACAGCATAGAGTTGGACGACGTGAACAACGAGGCGTCGCTGCATCCGGGCGTGGTGGCCTTTCCCACCGCCCTTTCGATGGCCGACCTGGCCCATGTGTCGGGCAAGGACTTCATCGCCGCAGTGGTTGCGGGCTACGACGTCATCGTACGGCTGGGCCGCGCATTGCAGCCTGCCGAGCATTACGGGCGAGGCTTCCATCCCACCGGCACCTGCGGGGCTTTCGGCGCTGCGGTGGTGGCCGGGCGGCTGCTGGGACTGCAGGGCGACGACTTCATCCACGCCCTGGGCATCGCGGGCAGCCAGACCGCTGGCAGCATGGAATACCTGGCGCAGGGAGCCTGGACCAAGCGATTCCATCCCGGCTGGGCGTCGCACAGCGGTTCCTGGGCGGCCCTGCTGGCCCGCTCCGGCTACACCGGCCCCACCACCATCCTCGAGGGGCGCGACGGCTTCCTGAAAGCCTATTCCGGCAATCCCGACCCGTCGCTGGTGCTGCAAGACCTGGGGGACGAATATCTGATTACCCGCACGGGAATCAAGCCCCATGCTTGCTGCCGTTACAAGCAGGGACCCATAGACTGCCTGATAGACATCCGCAACACCCATGGTCTGGAGGCCGATGACGTCGAGGAAGTGACCGTCGGAGTACTCAGCGGCGGTTTCAAGCTGGTAGCGTCTCCAGAAGAGGCCAAGGCCAATCCCAAGACAGTCGTGGATATGCAGTTCTCCATGCCCTTCGGCGCGGCGGTGGCCTTGGCCTATGGCCGCGCGTCGCTGGAGGAATACGCCGACGGGGTGCCTGATCGCCCGGAGATAAGCCGCATCCTGCCGCGGGTGAAGTGTGTGACCGACCCGGAGTTGGACGCCCACTTCCCCCGCGAGTTTCGCGCTTGGGCTGAGGTCTCCACCGCCGACGGACGCCGCCTGCGCAGCGACATCCGATACCCCAAGGGCGACCCGGAGAACGCCCTGTCGTGGGCCGAAATGAAAGAGAAGTTCAACGTCCTTACCGCAACGGTCATCAGCCCGGAACGCCAGCAGCAAATCATCGCCGCCATAGAATCGCTGGACGAAATGGAGGACGTGCGGGAGCTGGCAGCCCTCCTGTCCACCGAATAGGCCACCGAGCAGGGAAGATGGGCAAGAGAATATGACTCCTCCGTTGCAGGGTGTCCGCATCCTCGAAATGTCGCAGGCTATCGCCGGGCCGGTGGCGGCGCGCACGCTGGGCGACCTGGGTGCTGAGATAATCAAGATCGAGCAGCCCGGCGTGGGTGATATGTCGCGGCGCATCGGCCCCCACTTCCTCGGCGGCGAGAGCGCCTATTACCTGAACTTCAACCGCAACAAGAAGAGCGTAACCATAGACCTGCGAGCGCCGGAAGGCCGGGAAGTCTGCCACCGGCTCGTAGCCGTGTCCGACGTGGTGTTCGATGCATTCCGGCCTTCGGTGCTGGAGCGCCTGGGCCTGAACTACGAATCGTTGAAGGCAATCAACCCGTCCATCATCGCCTGCTCGCTGTCGGCCTTCGGGCAGGAGGGGCCGTACCGTGAGCGGCCCGGTTTTGACGGCATCGTGCAGGCCATGGGCGGCGGGATGAGCGTCACCGGCAACCCCGGCCAGCCGCCGGTGTTCATGGGCTTTCCGGTGGGCGACATGGTCGGCGGTTACGTGGCCGCCCTAAGCATCGCCTCTGCGCTGTACGGGCGGCGGGTCACCGGCGAGGGGCGCCGCCTGGACATCTCCCTGCTGGACGTTCAGATTGCCCTGCAAGCCCACCTGGGCCAGTTCTACCTGGTGTCCGGCGAGGTGCCCCAGCCCATCGGCTCCGGTCACCCGTCCAATCTGCCAGTCGGAGCCTACCAGTGCGCCGACGGCAGGTACGTGCAGGTACACTGTGCCAGCCAGGAATTCGCCATGAAGACGCTGCGCATGATGTCGGGAGAGGTAGATGGATTGCAAGGTATAGACGAGGACCTCCGATTCACGACCGCCCCCGCCCGTATCGAGAACCGCGCCGCGCTGGAAGAGGCGCTGACTGCTGGCTTTAGCACCAAGCCCCGCCCGGAGTGGGAGCAATTGCTGCTCAAGTACGACGTGCCAGGCGGCCCCGTAAACAATATCGCCGAGGCCCTGGCCGACCCACAGGTGCAGCTCCGCGACATGGTGGTCGAGATTGAACATCCGGTCGCCGGCACTTACCGCACCGCGGGCAATCCAATCAAGAACGGAGCAGCCGATGCCTTCAGTCCCCCACCCACTCTGGGACAGGATACCGACGGCGTACTGACCGGATTGCTCGGCTACAGCAACGCGGAGGTAGCAGGATTGCGGGAAGCTGGGGCAATTTAGCGGGGCCCCAAGACGGTGCGATGATCAAGCCTGCGAAAAGAATCATCATAATTGCCGGGCCCAACGGCGCGGGCAAGACCACGCTTGCCAGGGAGTTTCTGCCCAACGAGGCGGAATGCCCCACTTTGATCAACGCCGACCTTCTCGCCGCCGGCCTTAATCCGCTACAGCCGGAAAGGGCGGCGATTCAGGCAGGGCGGTTGATGCTGGAAATGATTGACGCCTGCGTCCGCCGAGGCGAAAATTTCGCTTTCGAGACCACACTCAGCGGGCGGGGCTATGCTCGTATGATTCCGCGCTGGCAGGAACAGGGCCATTGGGTTACACTGGTTTTCCTACGTCTGTCATCCCCGGAAGCGGCGATATCTCGGGTTCGGCAAAGAGTGGAACAAGGTGGCCACGATGTGCCGGAAGATGTGATTCGTCGACGGTTTCATGCCAGTTGGCGCAACCTCGAACAAATTTACCGGCACTTGGTACATGAGGCCGTGATATACGATGTGTCGGGGGATTTAATGGTTGACACCAATTTAGATGAGAAAAAGCGAACAGGCGAGAAGGAGCGCTGGACTTACAGCAACCCGGAAACCACTATCCCCGGCATTGATGCGGCGATGCGGCGGGCCACCATCAAGGCGCGGAAGCAAGCCATCGCCCTGACCGGCCGGGTAGTAACCTTTCGGGATGGTGAGATAGTCTACGATACGGAGCCATAGTACCCAGGAGGTCTGCTCATGGCAACCGACGCGAAACTGGGAATCCTGGTGCCCGGCGGCTTCGGCGGAACGCCACCGACGCTGTCTGAGTTCTCGGCGTTCTTCCGGCGGGCCGAGGAGCTTGGCTACGATTCTCTGTGGGTCATTGACCGCATTTTTCACCCCAACAGCATCATCGACCCGATGGCCCTACTGACCACCGCGGCCACCGTCACCGAGCGTGTGCGCCTGGGCACTGCGGTGCTGCTGTTCGTCCTGCGCAACCCGATACTGGCGGCCAAGACCACCTCGACGCTCGACTATCTCTCGGGCGGACGGCTCACGCTGGGCATCTCCCTGGGCGGACGCGACAACGAGTTCGGGCCCCTGGGCGTGGACGTGCGCCGCCGGGTGGGAAGATTCAACGAGGGGCTGGAAGTGATGCGCCGTCTCTGGACTGAGCGCGACGTTACGCATCACGGCCGCTACTTCTCGATGGACAATGTAAACATCGACCCCAAGCCGGTGCAACAGCCTTCTATCCCCATCATCATCGGCGGCTCCGCCGACACCGCCCTGCAACGGGCCGCCGAGCATACCGACGGTTGGGTGGCCGGCGGCGCGGCCAGCCCGGAGGTCTTCGCCCAAGCCTGGGGCAAGGTGCGCGACTACGCCGCCGCCGCAGGCAAGGACCCCGACACGATGCAATCGGCCAAGCTGATTTACACCTACGTAGACGCCGACCGGGACCGCGCCAAGCGGGAACTCGAAGCCTTTACCCACGCCTACTACGGCCCGCAGTACGACGTGGAAAATGCCTGCGCCTTTGGTCGTCCCGAAGACTGCGCCGCCAAACTCCAGGCCTACATCGACGCCGGAGCCCAGACGGTGATGGTCGGCCCCACCTGGCCCGACCCGGCGCAGATAGAACGCATCCAAACCGAGGTTGCGCCGCTGCTGCGGTAGAGGGAGAAAATCAGTCCTCAAGGTTCGTAACCCAATTCCCTGGCCTTGCGAAAATCCTGCTCGGCCCCTTGCGCATCACCCGCGAGTTGCTTGACGACGCCCCGGCCTGCGTAATGTATCGCGTCATCAGGGTTTATGCGCAGGTAGGCGTCGTAGTCGGCAATGGCTCGGTCGAATTCCTCTAATGCAATGTAAGCGACGGCCCGGCCCAAGTATGCTCCCGCGTAGTTGGGATTTATCCGCAGGGCGGAGTCGAGGTCGGCAACGGATTGGTCGTATTCCCTCAAATAGGCGTAAGCGGCGGCTCGGCTACCGTAGGCTGGGCTGTACTCAGGGTCGATGTGCAAGGCGGCGTCGGAATCGGCAATGGCCCGGCCGTATTCCGCTAAATGGATATACACCCAGGCCCGATATTCATAGGCCTCCACGAATTCGGGGTCAAGGCGGATAGCGGTATCGAACTCATCAATGGCCTGCTCTAAAGACCCATCCTCGAGATCAGCCCTACCCTGGTTGAAGTGGGATTCTGCTTCACTGTTCCCCCCACAAGCCACGATGCTCAGTGCCGCCGCCAATGAGACTAAGAGCAGCCCGAAGCTTCTGAGGCGGTGGGCATGGGAATTACTGAGGCTTAGCTCGCATGGCAAAATGATCGTCCGATTTCAGAGAATTTCAGATACCCCTCCAAAAGAAAAGGATTCTCTGACTACACCGATGTCTGCGTTATCACCCTCGGCGCGACCTTACGGGAGAGCCAGCGCCCTTCGCCGCTGTCGCCCAGCAGTTGTCCGTCCCGGATTATGACCTTGCCCCGGAGCATGGTCATCACCGGATAGCCCTCGCACTGGAAGCCGTCCCAGATGGAGTAGTCCGACTCGGCGTGCAGTTCGTCCACCGTTATCGTCTTCTTGAGGTTAGGGTCAAAAATTACGATGTCTGCGTCGCTGCCCACGGCGATGGCTCCCTTCTGCGGGTACATCCCCAGAATCTTGGCGGCGTTGGTGGAGGTGATGGCGGCGAAACGCTCTAGGCCGATGCGTCCGGTGGACACCAACTTGGTGTAAGTTACCGGCATTCGGGTCTCGATGCCGTTGTGGCCGCCGCAGAGAGTGCGGATAGTGTCGCCGGCCAGCTTGACGTTCTTGTAGGTGGTCCACTCGTCGGTGGCGGTGGTGCAGATGGGGCCATCCACCAATCCCTGTTGCAGCGCGGCGCGGTCATCGGAGAACTTGATGGCCGGGTAGGTGTGGATCGCCAGGCCGTCGGGCTGAAGGTAGTCGTCGCAGGTGAACTCCAAGTAGTTGTGCAGGGCCTCTCCGTAGACCGGCAGTTGCAGGGCCCTGGCCTCGGCAATGGCGGCAACGCCCTCCTTGGCAGTGGCGTGAACGAAGTAGATGCCTGTCTCGGTGCTCTGGGCCAACCTCGTCACCTTGCGGAAGGAAATGTCTTCAGAGATGTTGTTGTGGGCCAGGTGCAGGTTGGAGCCGTGGTCGCGGCCCTCCCGCTCCAGCTTGTCCTCCATGTAAGTGACGATGTCGTCCTCTTCGGCGTGGACGGCCATGATTCCGCCGTGCTTCCCGACCTCCTGGAAAATCTCCCACAGGTGGCCCATGGGCACACGGGCATGGAAGGTGGTGAAAATCTTGAAGCTGGCGACTCCCGACTGGATCGCCTCGCCAATCTCCCCCAGGGTGCTGGGCGGGATCGCCCCGGCGAGGATGTAGTGGAAGGTGTAGTCGATGAAGGAGTGGCCCCGGAAGATGTCTCGCCGGGCCTCAATTTGCCTCATGATAGGGTCGGCGGGCGGAACCGCGCCCGGTGTCAGCGGCAGCGCACCGGCGAAATCGACGTAGGTCGTAACGCCACCAAAGGCGGCGGCGCGGCTGGCGGCTTCGGGCGGCTGGGTGAAGATGCCGGTATCTCCACCGGCCCAGTAGTCGGGCACCGGCACATTGATGTGGGCGTGGGGTTCGATGCCACCGGGCAACACGATCATCCCGGTGGCGTCGATGGTCCCAGTCGCGCCCACGTCGTCCAGCGCGCCTGGAGAGGCGACCGCCGCAATCTGCTCCCCCTGAATGCCCACGTCCATGAGAGCCGCGCCTTCGGGCGCAACCACGGTCCCGCCTTTGATGATCAAGTCCAGCATGATCGCCTCCCGATTGACGTATGAGTCAGATTATCGCCGTTGGAGCTACTCCCAGGGGACTATCCGGCGGCAGGAACTTCTATCTCCTCGTCCAGCGTCGCCGGAATCCAGGCCGACAGCAAGGTTTCCAGCTCGTCGCGGCATTCCTCCAGGCGGTGCTCGGCGCCTTCGAACAGCACCAGTTCCTTGGGTTCCTGCGCCCATTCGTATATCTGGAGCGCGCAGGAGAAGGGCAGGCGAGTGTCGGCCTTGCCGTGGGCCACCAGCAGCTTGCGCGGGGCAACCTGCCTCGCCATGCCCGCCCCGTAGGTCTGGGGGGACAGCGACACCACGCCCTTGATATGGTCACTGGCTGCGCCGGCGGCGATGACCACGGCGCCACCGAAGGAATGGCCGACGACGACCACCGGCCCGTAACCGTTATCCCGGAGATGCGTGACGGCCGCCAACAAGTCCATGACGCATTCCAGCAGATCGTTGGGGAAGCGGTAGTCCAACCGCAGCGAGGTTATGCCCTGCCTAGTCAATTGTTCCGACAGGCGGGCATAAGTGCCCGGCCCCGGCCCGCCGAAACCGCCCCGCGCGCCGCATACCCAGATGACGGCGCGGTCGCTGTTCTCGGCCTTGTGAACGATGCCACTGAACTCGCCTCGATTGGTGTGGAACTTCAGCCCCCCGCCGGTATCGCCATCGGGCAGCGGCGTATCGGTCACCCGAAGCAGCTTGATTAGGTCGGCGACGGATTCGGGCTTCTGTCCGGGTTTCGTGCTCATCGTCTCTCCTGACGGAAGGCTGCAAACTTATAAGGAAATACGCTCTCACCCTCTCCCAGTGAGAAAGGGGACTGTTGTCCAGGGAGAGAGGGCACTTACCCCAAGAAATCTGCCAGGGCAGCGTTGAAGCTTTCGGGGTTATCCTCGAAGACCATGTGGGCGGCGCTTTCCACTTGCACCAGGCGGCCGTCGGCCAGCGTCTCCACCATGCGCTCCGCCACGCCCAAGCTGAGCGTGTCGGTCTCGGCGCCGCGAATGATGAGGGTGGGGCAGGTAATCTTGCCAAGCGGCGTCCAAAGGTCGGGGGGCGGCGCGCCGGTCCCGTTGCGACGCTGTTCGCGGATCTCCGGGTCGTAGCGCCAGCCGGTCTTGCCGTTGGGCAGTTCCTTGGTAGCGTAGGTCAGCCTGCGGCGCAGCACCGGCTCGGAGCAGAAGCGGTTCTGCGCGTTAACGTGCAGGAAGGCATCCTCAAAGGAGTGGAACTCTTCGGGGACATCCACCAGCTCACGGGTGATGCGGGCCGACCCCACGGGGTCAATTTCCGGGCCGATGTCCACGATGACCAGTTTTTCCAGCATATCGGCGTTGCGTCCGGCGAAGGCCATGCTGCTGCGCCCGCCCATGGAGTGCCCGACCAGCGTGAACTTCTCGATTCCCACCGTGTAGCAGAACTCTTCAAGATCAGCCACGAAAGCGTCGGTAGAGTAGTCGCCGCGCGGCGCCCAGTCGGTCTCGCCACGGCCCCGCTGGTCTAGGGCCAGGACGCGGTAGTCGCCACAGAAGCGGGCCGAAACGTCGTCCCACGAATGGCAGTGGCCCCGCAGCCCGTGGAGCAGCACCATCACCGGGCTGCCCTCGTTACCCCAGTCAAGGTAGTGAAAATTCATGCCGTTGGCGGTAATCATCACGTCCGTGGGTTTCACCGTTGTCGTCATGGCTCAGTCTCCTGCGGGTATAGATTTGACAGTCCTAGGCAGCACCGAGTAGCTGCCATCGGCGTCCAAGGATCTCTCTTCATCGCCCCATCAAGACATGAACACGTTCACTCGAGAAAAGTCTGTGAACTTGCTCGCATCCATAATCTCGAAGCCGTCTATCTGGTCCGTCCATCGTCCTGGACTTGGACTCGTACCGGATTCTGCACCACCGTAATAGCTTGGTCAAGGGAAACCGGCCGCTCAGGGCGGTCCCGTGTGTAGTGAATCGAAAACCTCACCGGCGCTCTATCAATCCCAATCTACCGCTTGATTATCAACAGGGAGAAGTAGTCCAAGTCCTCCCCCGAGAGCTTGCTGATGTCGTGGATTACCCGCTCGCTGGCGGTGCTGGCCTGTCGGACGTAGATAGCGTGTCCTGCCAGTCCCAGGCTTTCCAAGTTCGCGAGGGCCTGAATCAGGTTGCGGTCGATCTCCATCAGGACGATGGTGTCATAGTTGGTTATTGCTTCGCGGAGGTCGTCGATGCCGTAGACCGCCGGCAGGATGGCAAGCCGCTGCCCTTGGCTGACCAGTGGCACGCCGGAGCTGGCGGCGGCCGCCATAACCGACGGCACCCCGGGAACGACCTCAACCGCCAGGCCCTCTTTCTGTTCGTCCTGCACGTGCTCGATGAGATGCGGGAATTCGCTATAGAGCATGGGGTCGCCCTCGGTGATGAAGGCAACATCCTGCCCCTCCCGCAGTCTGGCGCAGATGCGCGAGGCCGCCTCGTGCCAAGTTTCATGGCTGACTGGCGAATCGTCTGAAGGGATGGTGATGGGCAGCATCTCCGCTTGGCCCTTCACGAGATGTTTCACGACCTCCAGGGCATAGCTGGGAGCGCCGTTATCCAATTGCGTGTAGCAAATAACGCCGACTTCCCCCAGCAAACGTTGGGCCTTGACAGTCAACAGTTCCGGGTCGCCGGGGCCAACGCCCACTCCGTAGAAACGTCCGATATTCGACACTATCCCACCTACTGCACCACAACATTGACCAGGCGACCGGGAACGTAGACCGTCTT
Organism: Dehalococcoidia bacterium; assembly: GCA_965226875.1. Taxonomy (GTDB): domain Bacteria; phylum Chloroflexota; class Dehalococcoidia; order Lucifugimonadales; family UBA3495; genus VXOI01. The sequence continues at coordinate 2,422,593 of OZ245439.1, forward strand.
GTTAACCGACTTGCCGTCCAGGAACTCCTGCACCCGCGGGCTGGCGAGGGCAAGCTCTTGCGCCTCGGCCTCGGGGATGCCCACCGGCACTTCCAGCTTGTCGCGCACCTTGCCGTTTACCTGCACCACCAGCGTGAACACCTCGTCTGCGGCCAGATCCTCGTCCCAACCCGGGAATCCCTGCTGATGGATGCTGTATTCGCGCCCGCTACGTTCCCAAAGCTCCTCGGTCAGGTGGGGAGCCATGGGGGCCAGCATGAGGAGCAGCTTTTCGACGCAGTCGCTCCAGGTGTCGGAGTCCAAGCTGCTCTCCGCCCATACCTTGTTCAAGTGGTTGGTCAGCTCCATCATCGAGGCGATGGCTGTGTTGAACTTGAAACGGTCGAGATCGTTGTAGCACTTGCGCACCGTCTGATGCACCAGCCGCTCGGTGTCGCGGGAGGCCGCGCCGCCTGAGACGTCCAGCGCCGCCGCGTCGCGGCTGGCGATGTCCCATACCCGGTTCAGCCAACGGGCTATGCCGTTGATGCCCTCGGCGCTCCACGGGCCACCGTGGTCCCAAGGGCCGATGAACATGAGGAAGCAGCGCACGGCGTCGGCCCCCACCACATCCACCACATCGTCAGGGTTGACCACGTTGCCACGGCTCTTGCTCATCTTCTCGTGGTCCTGCCCCAGTATCACGCCCTGGTTGAACAGCCGGAGGAAAGGTTCCTCGAAGTCCACCATCCCCATGTCGTACAGGGCCTTGATGAAGAAGCGGGAATAAAGCAGGTGCATCACGGCGTGTTCCGCCCCGCCGGTGTACTGGTCCACGGGCAGCCAGGCCTTTGCCAGGCCTGGATCAACAGGGCCCTCGGAGAAGTGCGGGCTGAGATAGCGCATCATGTACCAGGACGAATCCATGAAGGTGTCCATGGTGTCTGTCTCTCGCCGGGCCGCGCCGCCGCAAGCGTGGCAGGTCGTGTTGACAAATTCGGCGCTGGCCGCCAGCGGAGACTCGCCGCTGGGCTTGAACTCGGCGTCCTGGGGCAGCAGCACCGGCAGGTCCTCTTCCCGCACCGGCAGCACGCCGCAGTTGTCGCAGTAGATCATTGGTATGGGCGTTCCCCAGTACCGTTGCCGGGATATGAGCCAGTCGCGGATGCGGTAGGACACCGCGCGCTTGCCCCAGCCGTTCTTTTCCACGTCGTCGGAAATTGCCTCGACGCCCTCTTCGTTGGTCATGCCGTCGTAAGGGCCGGAGGCAGTCATAAATCCATCGCCAAGGTAGGCTTCCTTCAGTTCCCTGCCGTCCCAGGTGATGGGGGCGATGACCTGCCGGATGGGAAGGCGGTATTTGCGGGCAAACTCGAGGTCGCGGGCATCGTGGGCCGGAACGCCCATCACCGCGCCGGTGCCATAGGTCATCAGCACATAGTCGCTGATGAAAATGGGGACACGCTCGTAGTTGAGCCGGTTGACGGCGTAGGCGCCGGTAAAGACACCCGTCTTCTCCTTGTCGGCGGAAAGACGCTCGATTTCCGAGGTGCTGCGGGCTTGGGCGATGTAGTCCTGCACTTCGGCAACTCGCTCCGGGGTGGTCAGCCGCTCCACCAGCGGATGCTCTGGCGCCAGCACGATGAAGGTCACGCCGAAGATGGTGTCTATGCGGGTGGTGAAGGTGCGGATTTCCCGCTCCTCCAAGCCGAGAGACGAGATGTCGAAGCTGATTTCGACTCCAGTGCTCTTGCCGATCCAGTTGTTCTGCATGGTCAGAATCTTGTCGGGCCAGTCTTCCAGCCCGCCGAAGTCCAGCAACCGGTCGGCATAGTCGGTAATGCGGAAAAACCACTGCTCCAGATCACGCCGGGTGACCACCGTGCCGCAACGCTCGCAGGCGCCGTTCAGCACCTGCTCGTTGGCCAGCACAGTAACGCATGAGGGACACCAGACCACCGGGGCGCTGGCTCGGTAGGCCAGACCCTTGTCGTAGAGCTTCAGGAAGAACCACTGGTTCCAGCGGTAGTATTCGGGAAGGCAGCAGACTACCTCCCGGTCCCAGTCATAGATCGCGCCAATGGAACGGAGTTGCCGCCGCATATTCTCGATGTTGTCCATCGTCCATTCGTAGGGATGGATGCCCCTGCTGATGGCGGCATTTTCGGCGGGCAGCCCGAAGGCGTCGAACCCGATGGGGTGCAGCACGTTGTAGCCCTGCATCCGGCGGAAGCGGGCGTGGGCGTCGGCCGGGGCCATGGCATACCAGTGGCCGATGTGCAGGTCGCCGGAGGGATAGGGATACATGGTCATCTCGAACCACTTGGGCCGTGAGTCGTAGTCCGGCACCTTGTGCAGTCCGTCCTGTTCCCAGCGTTCCTGCCACTTGCGGTCTATCGTTACGGGGTCGAACCCCAACTCAACCCGTCTGGGATTGGTCGTCATCTAACTGTCACCTCGAATCGGCTGCGCCAGTAGATTATACAGGATAGCAGTTCCGGTATCCCGGCCCTGGAAGAAACCGGGTCTTTCAGTTGTTCCCTCTCCCTCCGGGGGAGGCTTGGGGTTGGGGCGTCCCCGTTCGTGAGCGCAAATTGTGTCATACCAAGATTTCACCCTCATCCCAACCTTCTCCCTCGAGGGAGAAGGAAAATCAAATGACCCTGCTGGAGGAAAACCCTGCCACGCCGCCACGCCAAGAGCGAAGCGCGGCAATTGACACCGGCAACGGGCAATCCTAAAATCTTGTCGCGCGGAACAGAAACCCCTGCGGGTTTTCGATTCCAGACTCCTCAATTGAACACCGGAATGAACCAACGGCCCGATCAAGCCTTACCCTGAGAAGACCGGCGCGGCGGCCTGAAGGCGGAGCCACAGAGCTTGGCGACTAACCGGCCCTGGCGGCCCATTGAAGAGATAATCCGGCTCCGCCGCAACCGCGACGTACCGCCGACCATCCGGCTGACCGAAACCGTGCGCCGCCCCCGGCGCCTGCTGGGCGCTACTACCGTCCTCATCAGTGCGTTTGTCCTCTTGATGTCCGCCGGCGCCGGGCTGCTGACGCTCCCCTTTGCCTCTGTGTCCGGTGAATCCGCTCCCCTTCAAGTCGCCTACTTCACCGCAATCTCCGCCGTGACGGTTACCGGGCACACGGTGGTCAGCACACCGGAGTACTGGAGCGCCTTCGGCCAGGCCGTCATATTCCTGCTCATGCTCGTGGGCGGCCTGGGATTCATGGTCATCAGCACCTTCCTTCTGCTATTGCTGGGCGACCGCACCACCATACAGCAGAGGGCGCTCACCCGGGGGATGATGAGCGACGCCGCCGGCGTAAAGCAGATGCGGGCCATCCGCACCTTCGGCAACCGCGTCATCATCATCGTGCTTCTGATTTACCTGCTGGGGTCGCTGATTTATTTCACCCAAATCTCGGGAATGGACGGTGTCGGACAGGGGCGCGCCTATTGGTATTCGCTGTTCCTCTCAGTGTCTTCTTTCAACAATGCCGGGTTCAACATCATTCCCGAAGCGGCCCAAGGGAACGCCGCCAGATTCGTCTCCAATCATACGGTGCTGGTAACCATGACGCTGATGATCGCCCTGGGCAGTCTGGGCTGGGTGACCATGGTGGACGTGTGGCGGCAGCGCAGGTTCACCCGTTTCTCGCTGGACACCAAGCTGGTGGTGGTGACCAGCCTGGGCCTCTGGCTGCTGGGGGCCGGGATGCTGGCGCTAACCGAGATCAACAACCCGGACACTTTGGGATCGCTGGGCTGGCTGGACCGCGGCGTGAACTCGGTGTTCATTTCCGTTAGCGGTCGAACGGCAGGGTTCAGCACCATTGACTTCGGCCAAGTGGCCGAAGTCACCCGCATGACCTTCACGGCGCTGATGTACATCGGCGGCGCACCCGGCTCCGTGGCCGGGGGCATAAAGGTGGTCACCTTCGCGCTTATAGTTGCCGCCGTGATTTCCTCCCTGCGCAGCCGCTCCCACGCCGAGGCCTTCGGGCGCGAGATCCCACAGCCCCAACTGCACCGGGCCCTGGCCGTGGCGGTGCTGGGGCTGGCCCTCATCTTCGTGATAATCATGACACTGATCGAGATCGAGCCAGAAGCACCCTTCCTCCAACTGCTTTTCGAAGTGGTTTCCGCCTTGGGCACAGTGGGAGCGACCACTGGCATAGTCCCTTCTCTTGGCCTGGCGGCCCAGTCCATATTCATGTTGGCGATGTTCGTTGGAAGGCTGGGGCCGCTGGCCTTAGCCCTGGCCCTGGCCCCCCGTGAGGATGAGGTAGAGGTGTACCGCTTCGCCCAGGAACGGGTTAGAATAGGATAAGCTGCCTAGCGGAGGCTGAAGGTGAAGAAACAGGTTTGCGTCATAGGAATGGGGCGCTACGGCTCCATCATGGCGCATGAGCTGTACCAGAGCGGGCACGACGTGCTTGCCATTGACATTGACGAGGCCAAGATTCAGGAACAACTAGGTCGGGTAACCTACGCCGTGCGAGCCGACGCCACCAACGAGTCCGTATTGAAGGAGTTGGACATTCCCGACTACGATGTGGCAATCGTGGCCCTGGGCAGCGACAACATTCAGGCCAGCGTGGGAATAACCGTACTGCTCAAGACCTTGAACATCCCCATGGTGATGGCACGCGCTGCAAACGACCTCCACGGCGAGACCCTGGAACTCATCGGCGCCGACCGTATTCTCTTTCCGGAAGCCGAAAATGCGCGGCGCGTCGCCCGGCTGGAGTTCACCCGGGAACTGCTGGACTATATGCCAATTCAGGCGGATTATGGCATCAGCAAAATTCGGCCCCCGGACGGGATGCTCAATCACACGCTGGAAGAAGCTGAGCTGGCCGGTGCCGGAGAAAGGCACGGCGTTTCCGTTCTGGCCATCCGGCGCGGCAGGACCACCATCCTGCATCCGGCCAGGGACGAAATGATTCTTGCCGGCGACGTGCTGATCCTGGCCGCAACTAGCGAGCAGACGGGCAGGCTGCCCGATATAGCCCGCAGGCTGGCCGAGTCGGACGCAGCAAACAGGGGCGGCCGCACCGGCACCGCCGGGAACTGATCCCGCTATGGCCGCGGAAGTGACCATGTTCGGCACTATCCTGTCCCATTGCAACCCCACTGAAACTTGTTCCCTTTTTAGAACGGCGCAACCGACGGTGTGCCATAACGATTGCGTGAGCCAGCGGGTAAGTTGGGGCTTATGGGACAATCCGGAGGTTCTTTGCCTTGCCTCGACTTTACGCAAAATCCAGGAAAAGTAATGGATGACATCACCTTTGTGCGTAGCCACTGGTGGTTGGTGTCGGAGGGTTTTTCACTATCGACCGCCAACTCCGATGTACAGAAACTCCCCGCCACTCTGTACCATCGTATTGCAGATTCCCTCGCTTATGCCGCTTAAAATGCGTAAAGTCCAGCTTGCGGGACTGGCTATGCTGAGCGCCAGCACTTATAATGACGCGCTAGTCAGAAAGAGAAGTTTTCACTTAGCGTAGTTAAGCATGTGAAATTCTTCGCCGGCCGCCGGAGACTGTAGCTAATGTCCCTCGACGCGAAGCGGATACTCATTCCGATTAATGATTCTTCTCACAGCGAGCGAGCTTTTCGCTGGGCTTGCCACATGGCTCGGGACGCCAAGGCCAAACTTTGTGCGATCCACGTTATCGAAGTGCCCTTGGCGCTATCGCTGGACGCCGAAGTGGTTGAGGACATCGACCAGGCCGAGAAGCTGCTTACAAAATATGAGGGCATCGCCCATGACGAAGGATACAAAGGAGTGGATGCCCGCTGTATCCGCTCCAGGCAGGCCGGGGCGGCAGTGACTCGCGAGGCGGAGATAGAACAGGCAGACCTGGTGATCGTCGGAATTTCATACCACAAGACTCTGGGCCAGTCCGACTTGGGCAGCACTGGCTCGTACATCTTTCAGCACGCATCGTGTCAGGTGTTGGTCTGGAGGGAGCCGATCCCCGTTCCAACGCTGGCCGGAAGCTGATAGCCGGTGCGCATCCTGGTTTACGGCTGCGGTGAACTTGCTTCCGGCGCTGTCCGGGAGTTGCTCGCCGATGCCACGCAGATCACCGTGCTGGGCCATGAACGCAGCCAGCTGGAGCGGTTGAGTCATGACTCCAAGGTATCTGCGGTCCTGCTGGCAGAGCCGGTGATGTGCGACTACCTGATGGAAGCCGGAATCAGCCAGGCCCAAGCCTTTCTCGCTCTGTCCTCAGACGATCACGAGAACCTTCTGGCAGCACAAATTGCAGACCGGATGTTCGGTATTTCCCGCGTGGTCTGCCACGTAGAGAATCCCCGGCTGCAAGTTCTTTACGCATCTCAGGGCTTGAACGTGGTAAGCTACGCCATGGGAATTCTTCAAGACATTCGCTACTCCATTAACGCGCAGTGATTGGGGCCCGGCGAATTCTTCGCCGGTTCCGGGCCAACAGACAGGATTATGTACATCGTTATCGTCGGGTGCAGCGAGGTCGGCTTCTACCTGTCCCGGGCGCTGGCCGCCACCGGCCATGAAGTGGCGGTCATCGAACGCGAACCCCAGCGTTATCAGTTGCTAACCGAAAATCTCGGCATCATCGCGCTGCTGGGCGACGGAGCCGACGCCGATGTCCTGGAGCGGGCCGGTGTGGCGCGAGCCGACGCCGTGGTCGCCCTGACCGGCGTGGACGCCACGAACTTGGTAATCTGCCAGATTGTTCAGTACATTTTCAAAAAGCCGCGCACCGTGACTCTGGTCAAAGACCCCAAGAACGAGCCGATTTTCGAGGAACTGGGCATTGATGTGGTCGTCAACTGGATTCATCTGGCCTTGGCGGCGCTGGAAGCGGGCGTTCCCGGGCAGCCGCTGCGTCATCTGATGACACTGCGGCAGCCGGGCAAGGAACTGGTATGCGTCTCGGTGCCCCCCGAAGCCGACATCGTTGGCAGGCGCCTTGATGAGGTCCAACTGCCGCCCGACAATTTTATTTCGCTGGTCGTAAAGAGAGGACAGGCAACCCTCCCTTCCGGTCAGCTCTTGTTGGAAGCGGACGACGAGCTAATTGCGGTCACTACCACCGGAGATGAGCAGTTGCTCTACGATATTTTAACCGGAGTCTGAACGTGGCCCGGACATTGGCATTTCTGGGGCCGGCCGGAACTTATACGGAGGAAGCGGCCCTGCTCTATGACCCCGGCGTAGAACTGCGGCCTTGCCCCAGCATCACCGCCGTCGGCTTGGCCGTGGCCTCCGGCGATACCGGGCACGGCGTGGTTCCCATCGAAAACAGCATAGAGGGTTCGGTGAATTTCACCCTCGACCTGTTGGTCAGCCAGGCGTCAATTTACATACGCAACGAAATTGTGCTGCCCATAGACCACTTTCTCATGGGCAAGCCCGGCACTAGACTAGCAGACGTTGAGGTCGTTTTTTCCCACCCGCAGGCGCTGGCCCAATGCCGGGATTATCTGGAGCGGAATTTCGCCAACGCCGCCCGTTCCGCCTCTCTCAGCACCGCCCTCGCAGTGGGAGACGCCATGGGCAGCGACATGCCTGCCGCCGCCATCGCGCCGCGCCGCTCAGCGGAGTTGTACGGTGCCGAGATCCTGGACTCCGGGATTCAGGATGTGGCGGCCAACGTGACCCGGTTCGTGGTGCTGTCCAAGGAGGACCACTCGCGCACCGGCAACGACAAGACTTCCCTCTTCTTCACCTTTGAACAGGACGCGCCGGGCCAGTTGTATGCGGTGATGGGAGAATTCGCCAAGAGGGAAATCAACCTGGCGAAAATAGAATCTCGCCCAACCAAGCGTTCCTTGGGGCAGTACGTGTTCTTCGTGGATTGCGACGGGCACCGGGAGGACCCGCTGCTAAGCGAGGCCATTGAGGCAGTAAGAGGCAAGGTGAGTTCGTTGAGGGTGATGGGTTCCTATCCCAAGTGGGCGCCGGAAGGTTCCCCGGGGGTGTGAAGGCCGCCGGCTGCGAGCCGGACGGCGAGGGCAATGGTTAGGGAAAAGAGAATCGGCCCCCCCATCGCATATCCCGCGCGCCCGAACCGCCACACTAACACAACAGCAGGACCGCTAAAGGAGGGCCGATAGGCCGGGTTCCGTGTCCAGCCGCCGATGGAACGCTCCCACCGGCGGAAGCAGATGCCCTGGGCACTGAAACCCCCGACCGTCACCGGAAACGCTGGTACGGTTACCCTGCCGGGACCCCGCAGCAGCAAGATCGTTAAACCTTGACACTGATTTTATATAAATCTCAAAATTATGTCAAGGTTTTTCTTTATGGAAATTCAGTACGGAAAATTGACGTTTTTTCGTTGGCGTAGGCCTTGCTGAGCAGTCCCGCCGCCTCCATCTCCTCGAACTTGGCAAGTCCTGCCTCCCCATAGTTCAGCCTCTCCAGCTCTCCAACAACCACGTAAGACACCCCGTAACGGCGCATCAACTCGACCGCAGTATCCACGTCGGTGGTCTCATAGGCCAGTTGAACGTGGCCGGCGCGCTCTTCCACCTGCTCCCGGTAGTCAAAGCGCTGCTGGACCTGGTGCCACGGCCAGCCGATTATCGTGGGCAGGCCGGTATAGTTAGCGAATCGCCCTCCCCAGCGGTATTGCTCCATGTGAGCCTCCAGCACCACCGGGGAACCTTCCACGTTGTCCTGAAGCCATCGGATAGCCTGGTAGTCCCAACTTAGCGGGAAGGCCTCGCCGCGCTCCCAATGCTCCGCCTGCGCCATATACGCCGTTCCCTCAAGGGTCGGCGGAAGCTCAACGAACCGGTCGGCGAGCCGGTCACGAGTCCCAAGGGCTGTGTAGATGAGGGACGATCCGACCAGAATCGCGAGCACAACTATCCAAACAACGACGGGCCCACGCAAGTTAACACCCCGCAACCCAGCCGGTGACAAGCGCCACAGCATATACGCCGCGGCAATCGCCATGAACACCCAAACTTCCAGGTAATACTTGAACAGAGTGTTCATCCGGCCAATGTCGCCCTCCACGGTAACCAAGTCAACGCCGATGGCTATGAGCACCGCCATCGCCAGCATAGCCAGCGCCATGGCGTCGTAGGGGCGGGACGGCTCGGGAGACTGCAACACCCGCCACCCGGCAGCCAGCGTCAGAAGGAGCAGCGCCGACATCAGTACGGCGTTCCAGTAGCCGAGGACTGCGAAGATTACGCCCGCGACCACCATGACTACGACCGTCAGCCGCAGCCAACCCATGCCCTGCGGCAGCTCCTCGCCCCCCCGGGAGCTTCGCGCCAGTTTAGCCAGGTCGCGGCGGGTTCGGGCAATCAGAAAAGTAACTATGATGAAAAGGAACAGGCCGTGAATGGCCAGGAAGCGGTCAACGGGCGTCCGCCACCTTGAGGCATCCAGCCCGTTGTTGAAGGTCTCATAGAATTGGTGAAACGGCCAGAACGTCAGCAGGCTCATTGCCAGGATGCTCGCTCCCAGTCCGACAAACAGCAGCAGCTTATTGCGCGGAGATCTGCGCGTAAACAAAGTGGCCAAGCCAATGAGTCCCAGGATCAGAATCACGTATGACGGATAGTCCCAGCTATTGACGGCCCACAGGGCGCCCAGCGTGACTGCCAGGGCGGCGCCAATAGTCGCCGTCCAAGCGGCGCCGCCGTTTCGCAGCCCGGCCACCAGTGCGAGCCCCAGCCCGAGGGCAAGCAACGTGAAGGGGATGACCATCATGTGAGCGTGCAGGTCGGCAAAGAGAAAAGTAAAGTAGGGAAACTCGGTGATATGCCAGGACGACCCCGCATCGCCGGGAATGAAATCCGGCAGCCAGAATGCCAGCGACGGCGGCTCAAAGCTGTCCAGCGGCGGAATCATCCGGCTGCTGCGCCAGAAGTCGAAGCCGGGCCAGGTCTCGCTTCTGACGGCGAAGGTCCACAGGCCCTGAATGATCTGAACTATACCGTCGATGTTGCCTATAACGGCAGTGAACAGCGCGGCGGCAATACCGCAGAATACCGGCGGGAGCAGCTTTCTCCCGTCGGCCGCTCCGTTGGCTATGGATCCCTCGCCGGCACGCCGCCGGACACCCGCGCTCCGCACCCCTGCCGCGAGGTTGTAGCCCAGCGAGAATGCCCCGGTCACGGTCAGCGCGAAAAACAGCGGCACGGCTAAGTTGAAGGCCGTCGTGGGGATGATGGCGGCAACCCGGTTCACGCAGGCAATGACAAAGTAGCCCCAATAGTAGTAGTTCAGATACCCACCGGCGAACCACGGATCATAGGGGGGCAGCGTGGTCGAGCGGAAGACCGCGGTGAAATACGCCAGCTCCATCGGCTTCTCGCCGCCCCGGTACGGGTGCCACAGGTCGGGGTTGAAGTAACGAACCGCCAGGAAGGCCAGAAATGCAGCCAGAAACAGCGCCTCCGTGAAGACCAGCAACCTCCATCGCGCCCGCACGAACTCCCATAGCTCCCGCCGGGCGAACCAGAGGACAACCCCGGAAGCCGCGGCCACCACCGCCATTCCGATGTAGACCGCGCCCCGCGAGAAATCCACCCACCCCAGCGATACAAACAGCCAGGCCACCCAGCAGACCGCCAGCAGCCCTAGAATCCGCGCCAGCAGGATGCCGCGATCGGACAGGGGGCGAAAGACGAACATGGCCAGCGGCAAGGCCAGCAGGTATATCACTTCCACCACCAGCAGCCAGGCCAGAACGGGGACGCTGTTGGTCCACCCGTCGCGGTCAACAATCTCGCTGAACGTCCCGCCGGAGCGCTGCTTCTCCAGCGCCTCCGGCGTCAGCATCAGGGCGGTGGACGTTTCCGCAAGCCTGGACCTTACGGTGGGCGCGAGCATCTGGCGCAATGCTGGCTCGCTCCGCCGGTCTGCGTTGCGAAACACCAGGACACGCGGATGGTCATAGCCCGATACGTTGTCGTCGGCGTAGCCAAAGTTCAGCGTGAAGTTGCCGTCCTGCGACGGCATCTCCGGCGCTGGGTTGTGCAGCCCCGACTGTAGCAGCGCATCATCGCGGAAGACGACGCCGCCGAGGGAGGGGTAGTTGGTGAACTCCCGGTGCAGCCGGTACCCCAGCTCGCCGGAGAACAGCAGGCGGTAGTAGTTGTTGCTGTACGGGAACCGCTGCGGGTCCCGGGCCGCGCTGGCGTAGGGCCGGTGACTGTAGAAAATCAGATAATCGGATCGGGAAAGCCGTCCCGCCAGCGTTTGCATTTTCGTCCGCGTGTCTGGTTCGTAAAGCGGGAACTGCCAGGTGTCATATCCGTAGATTCCAGGTAGAAATTCATCCCAGTGATTGTCAAAGACTATGGGGGTTCCTCGCGGAACTTCCGTCAGAATCCACCGGGACGCCCGGGTGGCCGGATGCTCGCTGGCGTACATATTCTGGAAGGCCAGAGAGTAGAAGACGGTGCTGGCGACGACGAACACCGGCAACCCGACGGCCATCAGGAGCAGCGCCAATGTAGCGCTCGGTCGCAGGGCAAACTGCCGCCGGCGAAGCCCCGCGAAGACCTCGCGCATCGAATCCGGCAGGCGACGCAGCGAAAAGTCCATGCGGTCGAGATTCCGGAGCATCATCCGCGACGCCAGCAGAATCATCACCGGCATTAAAGGGAAGAGGTAACGCAGGAAGCGCACCTCGAAGCTCTCCAGGAACAGCAGGCTGGGAACCACCCACGCCAGCAGCATCAGGTCGGCGCGAAAATGGCGGCGTTCCAGAACCGCCAGCAGGGCGGTAAACGGGATGGCCAGCCAGGCCACCATCCCCAGCGGCACACCCAGCCCCCAGACCACCGTCTGCCGGATCTGGTACAGGAAGGCCGGAGTGTCCACATACTGCACCGTGAAAGGAAACAGGCCGGCATTGCGGGCCATCCGCGTCTGCAACATCACATCGCTGACAAAGGCCTCAATGTCAATGAAGGCGTAAGGCGTGGTGATGAAAAAGACGCCGATTGCCACCGCCGCTGCCAAAGCCGCATGGCCCGCGACCCTTTGCAGCATCCTGGGAGTAATCTCGTCCCAGCGACCCTTCGCCTCATCCAGCACGCAGTATCCGTAGCCCAAAGCCAGCGGAGCCAGCAGCGGCAGCACGTTCACTTTGGGGGCCAGGGCCAGCCCCAGAATCACCCCCAGCAGCACCGAGTCGCGCAGCCTCCTCTTCTCCACCATCCGCAGCGTGGCCCAGATGCTGGCTACGGTGAGCAGGACGGTGAACGTCTCAGGGCGGTAGAAGTGGCTGTGCTGGACGTGGATCACCGCCAGTGCCGTCAGCCCGGCGGCCAGCAGGCCCACATTGCGCCCGTACAGCCTTCGGCCCAGCACAAAAACCATCAGCACCGATCCCACGTCGGCCAGCGCGGACAGGGTGCGACCGGCGAAGCGCATATCCAGCCCGCCCACGTCGGTGAAAAGCTCCACCACCGACCGGACAAAAACCAGGACGTATATCAGTATGCTGCCCAGCGGGAACCAGTGGGGGTTAAGAGGGCTGCGCTCGGCATCGAAGAAGTAACGGAGCCCGCCAAGGCCCGGCTCCGCTTCAGGGTTGTCTGCAACGTAGCCGCAGGTGAAGGCATTGGGGTCGCCGGTGAGCAGGCGGTACATACAATCGGAGCGGAAGTAGATGTCCCGCTCGTCGGGGTGGAAGCCATAGCCTCCATCCCAGTCGATGCCGTGAAGCCGCAGAGCCAGCGCCACCGCGACGATGGCCGCCAACACGAAGAACGGCCAGGAAACCCGGCCGTTCAAGGTCAAATACTGACGAGGGTTAGAAAAGGGGCGCATAAGGGGTCACTCAGAAAGTCTCTGCCTTACCTCCAACCTGCTCGACATACGTCCGCCGCGCCGGACTAGATGCCCTTCTCGCTCATCAGGGCCGCCAGATCGGCGGTTCGGCACGAGTAGCCCCATTCGTTGTCGTACCAGCCCATGATCTTCACCATGCGGCCCGCCATCACGATGGTGGAGAGGGCGTCGAAGATGCAACTGTGCGGGTTGCCCCGGAAGTCGGAGCTTACCAGCGGCTCATCGCAGTATTCCAGGATGCCCTTGAGTTCGTTCTCGGCTGCCTTCTGGAAGGCGGCGTTGACGTCGGCCACCGACACGTCGTGGGCAACCTGGGCGGTGAAGTCGGTGATGGAGCCAGTGGCGGTGGGCACCCGGAAAGCCATGCCGTGCAACTTGCCGTTGAGTTCCGGCAACACCAGTCCCACGGCCCGGGCCGCGCCGGTGCTGGTGGGGATGATGTTCAGGGCCGCCGCCCTCGCTCGCCGCAGGTCGCTGTGCCGCTGGTCCAGGATGGCCTGGTCGTTGGTGTAGGAATGGATGGTGGACATCAGTCCGTGCTCAACGACGAACTGGTCGTGCAGCACCTTGACCATCGGCGCGAAGCAGTTGGTGGTACAGGAGGCATTGGAGACAATGGTGTGCTTCTCGGGATCGTACAGGTGGTCGTTCACGCCCAAGACCAGCGTCAGGTCTTCGCCCCGGGCTGGCGCGGAGATGATGACCTTCTTGGCTCCGCCAGTCAAGTGACCGGCGGCCTTCTCGGCGTCGGTGAAGATGCCGGTGGACTCGACCACTAGGTCAACGCCCATTTCTCCCCACGGGATTGCCGCCGGGTCGCGCTCCGAGAACACCTTGATGGCGCGGCCGTCAACAACCAGATCGCCGTTGTTGGCTTCCACCTTGCCCGGATAGCCGCCGTAGCTGGTGTCGTACTTGAGCAGATGGGCGTTGGTCTCGGCGTCGGTGAGGTCGTTGACCGCCGCCACCTCCACCTTGCCCTCGTTACGCTCCTGGTTGGCTCGAAGCACCAACCTGCCGATTCTGCCAAAGCCGTTGATTCCGATTCGCGTGACCATAAGCAACCTCTGAGTTCCAAACTGCGAGTATTCTACACTATGAATCCGCTGCCATACGCTCCCGGATGGTGGTTAGTTCCTCTGCTATAGACGCGCACCACATCGGCAACAGCGGCAGTAACATCTCCTCGGCCCATTCCAGTTGGGAAAGAATCTCCAAAATACCTGGCGGTCTCCCTGCCGGAGTTCCGAGAAATCAGATCTTTCCGGAATTTGCTCAGTACGAGTATCCGTCGCCCTAGTGTGCGTCGGCTCGGTACGCCGTGCCTGAAAATGGTCTATAACCGGGTAAAACCTTCCGCCAGCGATTACCGCTGGCTGTTCTGATTATTCCAACCTTCCTGCTGTCCTGTCACAGCGACCGCCCCAGGTAATCAAACGCCGACCGACCGGCGTACACCGCCGGGCCGCCCAGTTCGGCCTCGATGCGCAGCAGGCGGTTGTACTTGGCGACCCGCTCGGAGCGGGCAGGCGCACCCGTCTTGATCTGCCGCACGTCCCAGCCCACCGACAGGTCGGCGATGGTGGTGTCCTCCGTCTCGCCGGATCGGTGGCTCATCACCGCGCCCCAGCCGGCGGCGCGGGCGGTGTCCAGCGCCGCCCTCGTTTCGGTGAGGGTGCCTATCTGGTTGGGCTTGAGCAGCACGGCGTTGCTGGCCCGTTCTTCGATGCTGCGGCTGATGCGGGCGATGTTGGTGACCAGCAGATCGTCGCCCACCAACTGCACCGTGGAGCCCAGCCGCTCCCGCATGGTGCTCCAACCCTCCCAATCGTCCTCTGACAGGCCATCTTCGATGCTGATAATGGGATATTGCTGGGACCATTCCTCATACAAGCCGATCAGCTCCGCCGAGGAAAGCGAAGTGCCTTCCCGCTCCAGGACGTACCTGCCCGAACTGTCGTCATACAGTTCAGTTGCGGCCACGTCCAATCCCAGGTACACATCTCCACCCGGCGTGTAACCGGCCGCCTCCACCGCTCGCAGCACCAGTTCCAGGGCGTCGCGATTGGACGGCAGGGACGGCGCGAATCCGCCTTCGTCGCCGACGTTCAGGTTGTGGCCGCCGGCACGGAGCAGCGAGCGAAGCGACTGGTAAATCTCGGCTCCGGCCCGCAGCGCGTCGGAGAAAGTGGACGCGCCCACCGGCAAGACCATGAATTCCTGGATGTCGGCGGAGTTGGAGGCGTGGCGGCCACCGTTTAAGATGTTGAACATCGGCACCGGCAAACTTACTTGAAGAGAACCGTCTGGCCCGCCATTGGCCAGGTAACGCCACAGGCTAACGCCCTGCGACGCGGCAGCGGCATGGGATACGGCCAGCGACACGGCCAATATGGCGTTGGCTCCCAGCCTGCCCTTGTTGATAGTGCCGTCCAGGGCGCAAAGCCCTTCGTCTATGGCTCCCTGGTCCAAAGGCGACCGTCCAGCCAGCCACGGGCGGATGACATCGTTCAGGTTGGCCACAGCCTGCTGCACCCCGCGTCCGCCGAATCTGGCGGCGTCGCCATCCCGGAGTTCCACCGCCTCGTGGCTGCCGGTGCTGGCGCCGGAGGGTACGAGCGCATGGGCGGACACGCCGTTGGACAGGCGCACCTCTGCCTCGACCGTCGGGTTGCCCCGGGAGTCAAAGACTTCGCGCCCCTCAACAGATGCGATGGTGATGCTTGCTGCTTCGCTGCTCATGGAGACTGACGTCCTCGGTTAGATCGAGGTTGACTGGGCCCGTGACTCCGCCGCAGCGATAGCCTTCTCGACAGCGTCCACCGGGTTTTCGGCGGCGATTATGCGGTCGTGTATGGGCGTTCCCTCGCCGGTGGCGGTCAGGGGCCAGGTGTTCAGCCCCACCACGGGAATCCGGGCGTCCAGTGCGTAGGCGATCTCGCACAGCGTACCGAAGGCTCCGCCCACTGCGATACACGCAGCCCCGGTATGCACCACGATGATGTTCCGCGAGTAGCCCATGGTGGTGACAATGGGGATGTCCACGTACTGGTTTGCTTCGGTGGGTGCCCGCCCCGGCAGTATGCCGATGGTCTGGCCGCCCTCGGACTTGGCGCCACGGCACACGGCTTCCATAACGCCGCTCAGCCCGCCACAGACCACGGTCACGCCGCGCTTGGCGAGTTCCTTGCCGACGCCTTCGCCCAAATCTATCAGTTCCTGGTGCGGAGGTCTGCTGCTGCCTATTACTGCGATAATCATGGCTACCCTTCGACTCTAGTTCAGTAGGGCCCTGCTCGCGGCATCTATAGTGTCCATCAGCGGAGAAGGATAAATGCCTATCCAGAAAACGGCCACCAAGCCCGCTCCGAGCACAGCCAGGATGGTAACCGAGGGGCGGCGTCCCAGCGCGGGATAGGTCTCGAACAGGGCCTCGCCATACCTGCGGGCCGGCTGCTCAGCTTCTTCATGCCCGTGGCTTTCATCGTCGTGGGCGGCGTCAACGTGTTCGTAGCCGTATCCGTGTCCGTAGGCCGGTTCGCCTTCGGCAGGCGCGATATATATCTGCCGGATTATCTGAAGGTAGTAGTAGAGCGACACCAGGCTGGCGAATACGGCCAGGCCGGACAGCCACAGGAAGCCCTCGTCTGCCACGGCGGTGAACAGGTAGAACTTGATGGCGAACCCGGCGAATATGGGCAGCCCGGCCAACGAGAACAAACCGATGGCCATGGACGCGGCCAAGAACGGCTGTGTGCCGCCCAGCCCCGCCAGGTCGGTCATCATCTCCTTGCCGGTCATGTTGAAGAAGGAAATCAGCCCGCCGAACACCACAAAGTTGGTGACAGAGTAGCCCACCAGGTACAGCATCACGGCATTGGAGGGCAGGTTGGAGTCCAGAGACAGCGCGGCCACTCCGGCCAGGATAAACCCGCTGTGACCGATGCTGGAGTAGGCCATCAGCCGCTTCAGGTTGCGCTGGGCCAAGGCCACCAGGTTGCCCACCAGCATGGTCAGCGCCGCCAGTACCGCCAGGATCAACTGCCACTGCTCCCAACGGTCCCCCACCGGCACAAATCCCTCCGCCACCAGCCGCAGCACCAGCGCGAAGCCCGCCGCCTTTGAGCCGATGGACAGATAGGCGGTAATGGGGTAGGGCGCGCCCTCGTAAACATCCGGCGCCCACATATGGAAGGGCACCGCCGCAACTTTGAAGCCCAGACCGACCAGGATCAGCGCGAGGCCGACCCACAGAGACGGGCTGACTTCCGAAGCAGCGGCAAGCCCGACGGCGATGGCCTCGAACTTGGTCACACCCAGCACGCCGTAAACCATGCTGACGCCGTACAACAGCACGGCGGAACTGAAGGCGCCGACAATGATGTATTTCAGGCCGCCCTCGTTGGACTTGGCGCTATTGCGGGCGTAGGCGGCCAGCACGTAGAGGCTGAAGCTCAGCAGCTCCAGGGCGATGTAGGCGGTCAGCAACTCCCTGGACTGGGCCATCAAGTTCATGCCCAGTATCGAGAACAGCACGATGCCGTAGAACTCGCCCTTGTGCTCCAGGTGGTCGTTCACGAAGTCCATGGAACTCAGGATGATGAACACCCCGATGCCCATGAACAAGACCTTGAACCAGAGGGAGAAGTCGTCCACCGCCAGCAGGCCGTTGTACAGCGTCTCTTCCACGCCCCACAACATGACCACTGACACGGCAATTATCGCCAGCAGTCCGGCGATGGACAGCCAGCCCAGCAGCCTGCCCCGCAGGGCTTTATCCAGGCTGCCCTCCGGCAGTAACAGGTCTGCCACAAACACCAGGAACGCCAGCCCGGCCAGCGCGAACTCCGGCGTCAGCAGGTCGAGGTTGGTGGTTAGCGACACGGCTCCCCTTCGGCCTCGCTCAGGACAGGCCTAGATACCCGGAATGGTGGAGACGCTGACGTTTATCACCCGCATCAGCAGGTCCGGCCACACGCCCACGAAAATCAATATCAGCACAAAAGCCCCGGCAACCGACTTTTCCAGCACCCCGGCGTCGGACAGCCCGGCCCCCCCGTATTCTTCAAGAAACCGGGCATCCGGCTCGCCGAAGAAGGTGCGGGCCAGCAGCCGCAGGATGTATACCGCGGTGATTGCGGCCCCGACCACCGCCAAAACCGCCAGCGGCAGGTAGGTGCGGAAGGCCCCGCTGAAGACCATGAACTCGGCGATGAACCCGCTCATCCCGGGCAGGCCCAGGGAGCACAGCCCAGCAATGGCGAAAAAGAAGCAGGTGACGCCCATCCGACCGAACAGCCCGTTTAGCACATAGATGTCACGGGTGTGGGTCCGGTCGTAAATCGCGCCTACCAGTGTGAACATCAGGGCCGTCATGATTCCATGGGAGAACATCTGCAACACCGCGCCGCCCATGCCTATTCTGTCCAGCGTAGCAATGCCCATCAGCACGTATCCCATGTGACTCACGCTGGAATAGCCGATGATGTACTTCAGGTCTGTCTGTGACATTGCCGACATCGCGCCATAGAGCACGTTTACGGTGCCCAGCGAAATTAACACTGTCATCCACCATGAATCCGCTGCTTCCGGCAGGAGGAAAATACCGACCCGAATGATGCCATAGGCACCCAGCTTCATCAGCACCCCGGCATGAAGCATCGACACGGCAGTGGGGGCAGCTACGTGTCCATCCGGCGACCAGGTGTGGAAGGGCCACAGACCGGCAAGGGAGCCGAAGCCAACCATGAATAGGGGGAACACCAGCATCTGGAACGTAGTGTCGAACTGTCCTCTGGCCGCCATGTCGGTCAGCCGTTCCAGCGAAAACGTGCCGTCGCCCTGTCCCGATGCCTCGACGTAGATCGCGAGAATGCCGATCCAGATGAGTACGCTTCCGGCGACGAGGAAAAGGATCAGCTTCATGGCGCCATATTCTTTGGTGCGAAGGAAGGTGGCGAAATTGGTGCTGCTGCCCCAGACTCCGATGAGCAGGTACATCGGCAGCACGGCCAGTTCGTAGAAGAAGAAAAGGAAGAACAGGTCGCGCACCACGAACACGCCGGACACGCCGGCAGCCAGAGCCAGGAGCAGTACGAAGAACTCGCGGGTTCGGTAGGTGATGTTTTGCGAAATGATTACCCCGCCCATCAGCACGATGCCGTTGAGCAGCAGCAACGGGGCGGAGATTCCGTCAATGCCCAGCGAGAGGTTGATGTCCAGCGGGCCGGGCAGCCACTCGTAGACCCGGGCGAACTGGAATCCGCCCGCCTGGTAGTCGTAGCGGGCGAAGGTGACCACCGAGAGAACCAGCGAGATTGCCCCGACGAACAGAGCAAAGTACCAACTATCCCGCGGGCGGTCGCCCGGCATGAACATGGTCAGGCCGGCGCCGGCCAGCGGCACCAGAATCAGCAATAACAGCGCTACCTGGTCGAAGTTGCTCATTGCTCCTGTACCGTAGCGCTGTCCGCGGCCTGCCGGTTGCGGCGCAATTCGCTCACGAAGTTACCAGCCACCAGAAGATTCCCAGCGCCACCGTTCCCAGTGTCATGGCCAGGGCGTAGCTGTACACATGCCCGGTCACATGAAGCCGCAACACGATGCCGAAGCGACGAACCGCGTTCGCCGGGCCGTTGATGCCAACGTCGTTGACAATGGCCCGGTCGAAGAAGCCCACGAAATTGGCGAGGACAAGAATTATCCGGTCAACAGTCCACTGGTAGATTTCGTCGAAATAATACTTGTTCTCCACCACCCGCAGAATTGGAGCAATTCTCCGCCGGGTGGAGTCAAGGGAGATACTCCGCCGTTCGTAAATCAGATATGTCAGCACGAATGACCCTACGGCCATCACCCCCGACAGGATGCCGATCCACCAAGTGAACTCGAACCCGTGTCCCTCATGGTTGAACACGAAGTGCCCGAACCCGCCGAAGGCCCCCGGCCAGTTCCAGCTAATCAGCCCGAAGCCCACCGCCAGAATCGCCAGCAGCGCCAGCGGCACTGTCATAACCGGCGGCGACTCGTGAGTATGTTCCAGTTCGTGGGGCAGTCGCCCAAAAAAGGTCGCAAATAATGCCCGGCCCATATACAGCGCGCTCAACAGCGCCGTTATCAGGGCGAACACAATGAACACCGGGCTGCGCCCGTGACTCACCGCCTGCAATATCTCGTCCTTGCTCCAGAAGCCAGCCAGGATAGGTATGCCACCCAGCGACATCGCCCCGATGGCGAACACGATGGTAGTTATCGGCATCACCCGGCGCAGCCCGCCCAGCTTGGCGATTTCCTGTTCCTCTGTACTGTGGATGACGCTTCCCGCACCCAGGAACAGCAGCGCCTTGGCGAACCCATGGGCCAGCAAGTGGAATATCGCCGCCGTGTAGCCGAAGGCCCCCAGCGACAGCATCATCAGCCCCAAGTGGCTGATCGTGGAGTAGGCCAGGATGCGCTTTATGTCGGTCGCCACCAGTGCGATGGTCGAAGTCACCAGCGCCGTGACCAGCCCCACGATGGCCACCACCATAAGGGGAACACCGCTGTAAGCCTCGAACAACGGAAAGGTCCGGGCCACCAGGAACACCCCGGCGACCACCATCGTTGCGGCGTGAATAAGGGCGCTCACCGGCGTCGGGCCTTCCATTGCATCGGGCAGCCAGACGTGGAAGGGAATCTGCGCCGACTTGCCCATCGCCCCCAGGAACAGCAGAAGGGCGGCGGCTATGGTTACTCCCTCGCTCAGAGTCCCGGTGTGCACCGCCTCGAAGGCGTCGGTCATGCTGAAGGTGCCGACCTCCCGCCACAGCAGAAGAATGCCGATAAGGAGTCCAACGTCGCCGATACGGGTGACGATAAAAGCCTTCTTGGCCGCCTCCCGCGCGGCGGGCCGCTCGTGCCAGAAGCCAATTAGCAGGTAGGAGCAGACGCCCACCAACTCCCACGCCACGTACAGCAACAGGAAGCTGTCGGACAGGATGATGGTCAGCATCGAGGCGGCGAAAAGCGCGTGGACGGCGAAGTACCAGTTGATGCGCGGGTCGCCGCGCATATAGCCCAAGGAGTAAATCTGCACCATCAGAGCAACGAAGGTGACCAGCCCCAGCATGGCGATGGTCACTGGGTCTACGAAGATGCCCCAGGTGAGCGTAACGCTTCCCTCCAGGCCGGGGAGGCCGGCGTTGAACCAGGTGCGTTCGTAGTTGCAGGTCAGGGCCTCGGTGCCGATGGCGACGTAACAATGCTCGGTGGAAGCCGAAGCGTCCATCCACCCGAACAGCGCAATCCAGAAGAATACGAATCCCGCGGCAATGGCGGCGATGGAAAGCACCGCGCCCTTTCCCGGCAAGCGGTCACCGATAAGCACGATGACCGGAGCGGCGGCAAAGCTGAATACGGGGATGAGCCAAGCCCACTGCATCAGGCGGCGGCTCCCGTTGCCATAGCCCTCCAACTTTTACGCCGGCCCGGGAATCGGATACGCAGGGGTTCTCCTACCATTTCATCAAGTTGATCTCGTCCACGTTGACCGTGGAGCGGTTGCGGTACATACGCAGGATTATGGCTAGGGCCAAGCCGACCTCGGCGGCGGCGACGGTGATAATGAAGATTGCGATGAGCTGGCCGTCGAAATTGCTGAACGGGCTGGTTCCCTCCATATGCGAGGCGGCGGCAATCAGGTTGATGTTGACAGCGTTCAGCATCAGCTCGATGGACATCAGGATTAGCACCGCGCTGCGGCGGGCCAGCACTCCGTACAGCCCGATGACGAACAGCGCGGCGCTGAGGAGCTGGAACCAGACCAGATCAACCACGGCCTAGTTCTCTCCCGGCCCGGAGCGGGCGATGATTATAGCCCCGATGAGGGCCACCAGCAGCACCAGCGAGGCAATTTCAAAAGGGACGGCCCAAGTGGTGAACAGCGACTCAGCGATACTGGTGAACGGCGCGTTCTCCGGCTCGGTATCCCGCACTGCGTTAATCAGGAACGCCGGAACCAGCAAACCCAGCAGCCCCAGGGCCGCCACGGCCGCCAGCGGCCATTGCCGGTTGTCGGAAGTGCGGGGGTACTCGGCGCTTCTAGTCAGCATGATGGCGAAGACAAGCACGATGACGATGGCGCCGCCATAAATCAGCACCTGCACCAGCGCCAGGAACTCGGCATACAGCATAAGGTAGACGCCAGCGACGGCCACCAACGACATCAGCAGGGCCAGCGCGGCGTGCACCACGTTGCGGGTGACCACCACGGCCAGCCCGCCACCCAGGGTGAACACAGCCAGCACGATGAACAGAGCCAAAGACATCCGCATTCCCTTTTCACATAGATGCACAGGATACAGAACCATCGTCCTGTATATCCTGTATATCAATGTCTTTTCCGGGCAATTCGCCGCCGCTTAACTCCCGCCGCCGGTGGAGGCGGTCTCGGGCTTGGCGCGTTTCGTCGGCGGAATCCAGTCGGTTTCCTTCTGGTGTTTGTAGCCTATTTCCAGCAGCGACGGGAGGTCAACGCGGTCCCCGTTGCGGATGTAGGTGCTCATCTCATGCTCGTGGGACATTACGATGGCGTCGAAGTTGCACCACTCCACGCAAATCCCGCAGAGTATACATCGGTTGAGGTTTATCTCAAAGCTGTCAACAATCTTGCGTCGGCTGCTTTTCCCCTCGGCCCCCTCGTCCAGCAGGAAGGCAGGATTGTCCTTCATGGTGGACGACATACACTGGGTGGGACAGTGCCGGATGCACACCATGCAACTGGTGCAGTAAGGCTCGTCCACTTCCTCGTCCCAAGTCAGGGCCGGAAAGCCCATGAACCGATCCTGCACCGGCGTGGGAGCCTCCTCCCGCTGCAACAGGTTGCCGGTGGAGGGATACTGCCGGGTCACCGGCTCGCGCAGGCCCTTGGCCGACGAGATCAGGGTTATGAACATTCCCTTGATACTGTTCAGCATGATTCTAGCTCCTCCGTTCCCGGGCGGGCTCCGCTCGGCTCCTTCGTGAGGCCATCAGCGCCTCCTGGCGCGCCTTGACCTGGCCCACCCGGCTGGCGGGGCCGGCCATCCGGCGGTAGATCGCGTAGCCCACACTCAGCAGACCGGCCAGCGACATCAGCGTCAGCGACCAAGCCGGCCACCCGTAGAACTGGTAGACGGCGGTCATCACGACGGTCAGGAACGACAGGGGGACGATCACCTTCCACGCGAAGGTCATCAACTGGTCGATGCGCAGGCGCGGGAAGGTTCCCCGTATCCAGAATATCACCAATAACACGATGTATACCTTGAGCAGAAACCAGATTATCGCCCAGTAGCCCGACAGCCCCGGCCCCAGCCAGCCGCCGAAGAACAGGATGACCGTCAGCGCAGCGATGGCGAAGGTGTTGATGTATTCGGCAAGGAAGAACAGCGACCAGTGGGCGCCGCTGTACTCGACGAAGGGTCCGCCAACAATTTCCGACTCGGCGAAGTAGATGTCGAAGGGCGTCCGGCCCACCTCGGCCAGCCCGGCGATAAAAAAGACCACCAACCCCAGCGGCTGCACCAGCGCGAAGGGATAGCTGCTCTGCTGCGCCACGATTACCCGCAGGTCCAGCGACTGCGCCAGCATGGCCACCGCCACCGCCACCATAATAATGGGAATTTCGTAGCTCACCAGTTGCGCAGCGGCGCGCAGTCCTCCCAGGGTGCCGTACTTGTTGGCCGACCCCCAGCCTGCCAGCACCAGCCCCAGGATGCCCACCACAGAGAAGGCAATAATGTAGAACAGTCCCAAATCCAGGTTCTTTATCACTGCGTTCTGGGCGCCGGGAATGGTCACCCAGATCATGAAAGCCGACAGCATCACTATGAGCGGAGCGCCCCAGAAGATGGCCTTCTCCGACGATGCCGGGATTATGTCTTCCTTGATTATCAGCTTGATGGCATCGGCGACGGGCTGCATCAGTCCCATGGGGCCGGTGCGGGTCGGCCCCAGCCTGCGTTGCAGACGCCCCAGAGTCTTGCGCTCCAGCCAAGTCAGCGACAGCACGATTATGGACAGCGCATTGAACATCAGGAACAGGCCCAGCACAATCCAGCCAAAGTCGGCCCAGCTTATGAACAGCAGGCCCGGCATCAGCGGTCAACCTCGCCCATGACAATGTCCAGAGACCCCAGTATTACCACCGAATCGGCCACCCAAGTATTAATCAGCATTTGGCGAATGGCGGAGAGATTGCAGAAGGACGGCGGGCGCACCTTGAGACGGTATGGCCGGTCGGCGCCGTCGCTGACCAGATACACTCCAATTTCTCCCCGGGGATTCTCGGCCCGCACGTAGACCTCGCCCGCGGGCGGGCGAATCAGGCGACGGCCCAGAGAGGACGCCACGTTGCCCTCGGTAGGCATCTGCTCCATAGCCTGCTCGACGATACGTATGGATTCGTAGCATTCCTGTACCCGCAGGTAGTAGCGGTCCCAGCAGTCCCCGTCGAGGCCGACGGGCACATCGAAGTCAAAGCGGTCGTAAATCGAATACGGCGCGGCCTTGCGCACGTCGTAGTCCACGCCCGAGGCTCGCAGGCAGGGGCCTGTCAGGCCGAAATCTACGGCGTCCTCCGCTGTAACCGGGGAGATGTCCTTCAAACGCACCAGAAATATCTCATTGAAGCTGAGCAGCTTGTCCGACTCTTCCAGGTCTTCACGAATCAGGGGCATCAGCTCTCTAAGGCGCAGCAGGAAGTCTTCCGGCACGTCCTCCTTGAGGCCGCCGACCCGGAAGTAGTTGTGCATCATGCGGGCGCCGGACACCGCCTCGAACAGCGCCTGAATCCGCTCCCTTCCCCGGAAGCAAAACATGGAGGGAGTCATTGCCCCGGCATCGAGGCCCATGGTGGCGATGAACAGCATGTGGCTGGCTATGCGGTTCAATTCGCACAGGATAACCCGGATGTACTCGGCCCGTTCCGGCACCTCCAGCCCCATCAGCTTCTCGACAGCCCGGACGTAGACGTGCTCGTTGTTGAAGTTAGCGATGTAGTCCAGCCGGTCGAAAAGTGTAATCACCTGGTGGTACTGCTCGCCCTCGCACAGCTTCTCGGACCCGCGATGCAGGTAGCCGATGTGGGGAACGATATCCACCACCTTCTCCCCGTCCACCCACAGCACCATACGAAAAACGCCGTGTGTCGAGGGATGCTGCGGGCCCATGTTGAGCAGCATTTCGATTGGTTCGGCGTTGGCAGTCGTGTTGCCGGTTATTTCTGCCATTTTTCGCGTCAATCCCACAAATCCCCTCTCCGGGGGAGAGGGTTTGGGTGAGGGCGTTCCCTTCCCTAGAGTATCACTATGTCCGGCCCTTCCACCTGCTTGACTTCGCTGCTCATCCAGACATCACCATCGAAGTAGAAGCCGGCCTCTATCAGCGCCTCGTCCAACGCACCCAGATTATCGCAGTCTTCCAGATATTCGGCTACCTGTTGGCGCAACGCATTGCGGGCTTCCTGAGGAGTGTCGCCGAAGGCCGTAATCAGCAGTTCCGGGCAAATCGCCTGGAAGGAGCTTTCCACCCTCAATTCCTCAATCCGGTAAACGATCCTGTCCCTTTCGGAACCTCCGTCCCCGGCATCCTCCATGTACTGGCCATGATACTGACCTGGATCTTCAACCATCCTGCTCCGGTCCCTCATCGGACACGTCTGCCGCAAAGTCGGCGAATTCCAGTTCCAGTTCAGTATCGTCGTCAATTTCCGGGAACCCGGCCTCTGCCAGAGCTCCGGCCATGCTGTCCGAGCTATCGTGGCTGGAAATCCAGGATATCATTGCCTGAATCAACTCTTCCTGGGCCGCGCCGGGCGAATCCCCCTCGCCCCGCACCTGCCCCCATACGGACTCGGGACCGTCGATTCGAGCCACATACCAGGCCTTTAAGGACCCGGTGTCATCCTGCTCCACTCGTGCCGTCAGTGTCAGGCGTTCCACTTCGCCGTCACCTGCACCCTCACCTTGGCCCTTCCCCGTAGGGAGAGGGAATAATCGAAGGAAGAGGGAACAATTCTAGAACTCGCGGTACTCGTTAAATGGGAATTCCTTGCGGCCAGGGTATCCCTCGAAATCGTCATACAGCAACAGGGGCGCGAGATCGGGGTGGCCCTCGAAGGACACGCCGAACAGATCGTGGGCCTCGCGCTCGTGCCAGTCGGCGGCCCGCCATACCGAAGTGACCGACGGTACCACCAAGTCGTCGTAGGGGGCCTCGGTCTTGAGAACCAGGGTACGCTCCGGCTCCAGCGACTGTAGGAAATAGACCACCTGCATTCGGCCGCCTGATTCGGCATCCTCCTCAGGGGCGGCGTGAGCGGCATGACGCCCGCCTTGGGAGGCAGAGCCTGCGGGAGGGTAATCGACGGCGGCCAGGCACAGCAGCATCTTGGCCCCGATTCGCTCATCCTCCTTCGCGGCGCGGCAAACGTCCACGATGTGACTGCGGTCAACGGTGAGTTGAGGGAGGTCACCGAGGGTTCCCGGTTGCGGGCCGTAAGGCTCAAAGACTTCTAAGGCGGAATTCAGCAACGCGCGCCCAGCAGGGTCTAGGGAACTGAGGTCCGGCCCTTCTGGCTCCAGCTCTTCTCCCGAAGGGCTTGAACCTGGCTCCAGTTCCTCTGCGCCCGATTCTTCAGGCAACCGGGCCCTGTCTTGCGCGGGGGATTCCGCCACTATCCTGAGCTCGCCGGAGAACCGGCGTCCTGCATGATTTTTTCCTGGAGCTTCAGGATGCCGTACAGCAGCGCCTCGGGGCGGGGCGGGCATCCCGGAACGTACACATCCACCGGGATGATATGGTCAACGCCCATCACCACCGAATACGAACGGTAATACGGCCCGCCGTTGGTGGCGCAACTGCCCATGGCGATAACCCACTTGGGTTCCGGCATCTGTTCGTAGAGCAGGCGGATGGGTTCAGCCATCTTTTTGACCACCGTTCCGGCCACAATCATCACGTCGGACTGGCGCGGCGAGGGCCAGGTGACCACCCCGAAGCGGTCGAAGTCGTGGTGGGCCATGAAGGTGGAAATCATCTCAATGGCGCAGCAGGCCAGTCCGAAGCTGAGGGTCCACAACGACGACTTGCGAGCCATGGCGAAGAGCTGGTCAGTGGTGGCGGTGATAACGCCGGGCGCCAGGGTCCCCACCGTCTGATCGAAGAGGCTGGGGCCGGGCCGGTTGCCGGTTCCCAGTTCGATTTGAACCGGGACCAGCCCTGAGCCTGTTCCGGGTTTAAATGGGACGGGGACTATTTCTGCCATTCAAGAACCCCTTTCCGCCAAGCGTAGACGATGGCGAAGCCCAGCACCGCCAGGAACAGCATCATCGCGTAGAAAGGCAGCGACGTAACCTGATCCTGCAAGAATATCACCGCCCAAGGGAACAGGAACACCGCTTCCACGTCGAAAATCAAAAACAGGATGGCAAAGATGTAGAAGCGGACGTTGATGTTGGACCAGATATAGGGAGTAGCCGGAATCCCGCACTCGTAGGTGGTCAGCTTGACATCGGATGCCCGCCGCGCCGACAGCACCCGCGAAGCCGTGAACATACCAATAATGGCCACGCCAGCGACAAGGGCCGAAACGGCCACCGCCGTCCAGTTTTCGGTAAAAACTTCTGGATTAAAGACTTGGAGCAACATAGGCAAGAAGACTTATCCGCACTCGAAACGCAGTCCCGAAAACGCCGCGTTTCGCTCCAAAAATCGGTTCTGTCAGCGGACGGGACTATAGCATCAGGCTACGGGGGTGTCAATTGAGACCGCCTTGCGGTTTAGGGCACTATGCAGCGTCGGGGTCACAGTACCGCACCGGAGCGCGGCTTCCCAGCCGACGGTTTCAGTTGCTCCGCAACTCCGGCTGGGAAGCTGTCTCTCGCCACGCCTTTCTATTCCCCACCACCGCCCCGAAGCTCAGTCGACGAAATATCTCGCCGGAACTCGTCTTCCGGGATTGCGGTGAACATGGGCGCGAAACCGGCGGGAACGTCCACGTCGGCCAGGGTTCGGAAGGCGCCGCCGTCGGCTCGCCCGGCGACGAGGAATCTGGCGCCACCGGCCATCATTTCGGCCAATGCCATCATCATCTCCGGCTCCCCTCCGTAGTAGCGGGGGGCCACCAGCCGCACCGCCGTATCCCAGCCCAGCAGGAAGACGCTGCCGGGAAAGAGCGCCGCCTTTTTCTGGAAGGTCTCGGCCCGGGTCAGCACCACGGAATCGTCCGGGCCGAAATGGGCCAGCCGCCGCACAATCTCGACCTCTTCCAATGGCGGCTTGTCCACGTTTGTAACCGACAATTCGTAAGTGGCAGGATTGCCGGTCATCCTGGCGGCGGCGGCCATCATCTCCCGGTGGCCCTCATGCAGAGGGTTGAAAGAGCCTGGCAACAGCACCGGCGGAACATCTCCCTCGACGTCCAGCCCGCCCCCCGGTCGGCGCACCACCCAGCGGGCATCTCCGGCCAGCAGTTGCTCCAGCGGATCGGGCCGCGCGGTACGCTCTACTTCCAGGGAATCTCCAGCGGTTAAGCCCAGGTCGATCTCAGGATTTAACCCTGAAAATTCCGAAAGGGCCTGCACTATGAGGCGGCTCACCACATCCTCTTCGCCAGCCCGGTCGCGCAGCCCCTTGTGGAAGGTAAGGGACCAGGTGACGGTAGCCGTATTGTCCCATGCCGACACGAAGGCGCGATGGTCGCCCCGCCGGTAGCGGTCGGTTGCAATGGCGGCAGCGCAGGCCAGGCCGACGGCTGGGGAGTCGTCCTCAAGCTGCGCCGTGGCTCGCCGGAAGGCCCGGTGCGCCATCTGGCGGGCGGTCTCCGCCGCCGCCGACTGGGTTGGCTCGAAGCCAAGAAAGTCCTGCATTGCCAGCCGCCCGTAGGGAACGATGACTTCCAGAATCGTCCGTGACGCCCCGCTCACTCCCAGCAGCCAGGCCACCGCCTGGGTTCCCGCGCCGGACACTGCCAGCACGGTCTTGTGCGGGGTGGCGTGAAGCTGCTCTATCTGAGGGCGCATGGGTTCAAGCATCGTGCTGACGCTCCTGAACGGTCCCCTCTCCCTATGGGGGAGGGCTAAAGTGAGGGCGTCCCCTGTCCGCCCCAAGCCGGAAATGTCGGCGTCCTCTTGATTTCGGACATTGTGGCGCGGGAGGCTGCAATTTCGTCGGCCTGCTTCTCATTCCAGGCCCGCATCCAGTCCTCGGGGATGCGCTGCCGCACGTCGCGCCACCACATGGGCTGGCCGGGGCTGACAATCCGCCCGTCCACCACCTCGGCCAGGAAGCAGGTCATATCACCGCCGTCCATGGCGTTGACCACCTGGCAATCCAGCCAGCCCCAGCAGTCGTCCAGCAACGGGCTGCCCGTCTCGCCAGTCGAGTACTCCATGCCCTTGAGCTTTTGGCAGTCCCGGCCGGAGCGCAGCCCGAAGTCTCGAATCCACTCCAGTTGCCCGGCCCTGGGGAAGTTCAGGGCGAAGGCGCCGCTCCGCAGAATCATCTCGTGGCTGTGGTTGGTTTTGTAGATTTGCGTAACGACCCTGGGGCGCTCTGCAACGATGCTGGCCCCGCTGATGGAGACGCAAATCTGCGCGTTGTCCTGCCCTTGCCACTGGCTGGAAACGGCGGCGATGGGAGACCATAAGATGCCCATCATGGGCGCGATTTTGCTGTAGTCCATCACGAAATCCGGCGCCTCCGCCCGTCCCCGACAACCTCGGCGTGGTCGTTCGAGAGGAGCGTATTTTTGTCGAGAAGCATACCCCGCCGGTAGCTGGCTTGTCGAACCTCGGGCAGGAAGCAGCGGGGTTTACTTGATTTTCCCTCTCCCTTGAGTGGAATGGCTGGAGAGAAGGGGAATTCCAGGGGCCAGACCACGGCCGATCGAGAACGAGGACGCCCCCACCCTGACCCTCCCCTGGAGGGAGAGGGAACAGCAAAAAGACCTCGCCAGCCGGCTACCAGCTCGCCAGCCGGCTACCAGTCGGGTGAATGGTCTCTAGTGTCGTTGTGGGTCAACCGCTGCTGCTTGGTCCCGTCGGCTTCCATTACCAGTATCTCGCCTTCGCCGAAAAGGTCGGTAACGAAGGCGATGCGATTGCCGTCGGGTGACCACACCGGGTCGGTGTCCTCCGCCTCGTTGATGGTGAGCCTCTGCGGGGGAGCGTCCTCCCCGTCATTGGCGACGTAAATCTCCGCATTGCCGTCGCGGGTGGTGACAAAGACCAGGGTGTCACCGTTGGGTGCCCAGGCCGGGGAGTGGTCCTCCTCTGGGGAGTTCAACCAGCGTTCCTCCACCACCTTGCCGCGCCAGTCGTCGCCATCCTCCGGCCGGACCAGGTAGATGTCCCTGTTGCCGAAATCGTCCCGGACGAAGGCGATGACATCGCCGTCGGACGACCATGCCGGGTCGCTGTCGGCGCCGTCGGTCAGTTGCAGCAGGTTGACCCCGCCGGGATTGCGCAGCCAGAGTCCCTGCTTGTCGTCTCCCCCGTGCCGGGAGAAAACCACCCATTGCCCGTCGGGAGACCAGTCGCCCAAGCGCTCCCTGCCTTCGCCGGAAGTTATGCGGGTCGCGCCGCCGCCCTCCAACCCGGAGACGTATATATCGGCCTCCCCGTTGAAGTCTGAGACATAGGCAATTTTGTCACCCTCGAGATTCCAGAGGGGCGCCCCTTCGTTGCTCCCTGCACCGTTGCCCTCGGGCGAAACCGAAAGCGTCCCACCTTGTCCTTCGATCAGGATAACATTCACGTCGCGGTTCCCGGAGCCGTCCGTCACGAAGGCGATGCGCTCCCCGTCGGGCGACCAAACTGGGCCGAAGTCGAAATTCGGGCCGCGCTTCACCGCATTTGTCTCGCCGGAGTCTGCGTCGACAGTGTATATGTCAGCGTTTCCGTCCACTTCTGAAACATACACCACCAGCCGTTGCGAGGAACCCAGAGTGCCGCAGGCATTGAGGGCAACGACCACCGTTAACGCCAGACAAAGCAGATAGATAAGCCTGGTCTTCCGGCAAACTGCCAACATTCACGACCCCTCGCCTTTACACCTGGTTCTTCGACTGGTTCAGGGGAATTATAGCCGTGGGGATTCACGGTTACATTCGTGGGGGTGGCTTGGATTAACGGATTTGCGCCGCCTTGACAGGAAGCGCAGGCGGGCGGGAAACTAACCCGGAAAGCATTGGGCCAATTCCTCGGACTCTCAATGAGAACAACTTCGGGTGGGAGGCACTGCCATGAAAGCGTTAGTTGGCGCGACCTTGATTGACGGCACGGGGGCCCCGGCTCTGGAGGATTCCGTGGTGCTGGTGGAGGCCGACCGTATCCAGGCCGCAGGCGCTCGCGGCGCGGTGGCCATACCGCCCGGCGCAGAAACAATAGACCTGTCTGGCATGACCCTCCTGCCCGGTCTCATCGACACCCACGACCACCTGGCCGACAAGAATTACAGCCTACTCTCGCGCTGGGAAATCGAGGAGCCGGCATCGCTGGCCCACCTCAAGACAGCCAGGGCCATCGAGGACTCGCTGGCGGCGGGCTACACCACCATCCGCGACGCGGGCGGGCTGGACGCCGGGTTCAAGCAGGCCATCGCCGAGGGGCTGATCCAGGGGCCGCGCCTGCTTACCGCCGTGTCCATCATCTCGCCCACCGGTGGCATCGGCGACCGGGTTGCCCCCTCCGGCCACCGCACCGCCTATGCCACCGACCCGATGCGCCCCATCGGCGTCGCCAACGGCCCGGAGGCGGTGCGCTCCATCGTGCGCGAGATGGTGCGGGTGGGCGCCGACGTCATCAAATTCGCCACCACCGGCGGGGCCAGTTCCCGACAGGGCCACGGCCCGATGGACATTGCCTTCGGCCCCGACGAGGTCAAGGCGCTGGTGGACGAGGCCGCGGCCCAAGGCAAGCTGACCATGTGCCACGCTCTGGGCGGCCCTGGCCTGCGGATGTGCATCGAGGCCGGCGTCGGTTCCGTAGAGCATGGCTGCTACCTGGCCGACGACCCAGACCTGCTGAAGATGATGGCCGATAACAACACCTTCTTCACGCCGACCTTCGAGGTCTACGAGTTCCACTCGACCATCAGCGCGCCCCACGTCAAGGCCCGCGCCGAGACGCTGTTCCACACCCACCAAGAGAGCCTGCACCGAGCCGTGGAAGCCGGGGCCAAGATCACCGCCGGCACCGACGCCGGAGGCTTCGTTCACGGCGACAACGCCCGCGAAATCGAGCTGATGGTGGAGCGCGGCCTGACGCCGATGCAGGCCATCCAGACCGCCACCGGCTGGGCCGCCGAGTGCATCGGGCTGGCCAAGGAAATCGGAACCGTCGAGAAGGGCCAGCAGGCCGACCTGCTGGCAGTGGCAGGCGACCCGCTGAAGAGCGTAAGCGTGTTGCGGGACAAGGAGGCCATCAAGCTGGTGATGCGGAGCGGCGTCGCCTACGTCGACAAGCTGCCCGCGCCCGTGCCGGTGGCCGCTGATTAAGGCGCAGGAGCTTGGGTGGGGGAATACCGGTTCATAAGTTGCCGCCTGCTTCTAGGGAGTGTCGTCAATTTAAGAATATCGGTCTCCAAGCGTCTGTTTCCGTCATTCCCGCGAAAGCGGGAACCCAGAATCCGGTAGCTGGCAAATACGGGATTGCTGCCAATGGCCTTTGGATTCCCGCGAAAGCGGGAATGACGGTGAATATGACGACACTCCCTAGTCAGCGCTGCCAGTCCTGCGCCTCCGGCATAGCAGAGGATGGCAAATACGATGCAATACACACCACCAAGCCAGCAGTAGTGCTCGGGCTCGGAGAACGGATAGGCGGCTGCGACTGCCAAGCCTCCTGTTATGGCGCCTGCCGGCGCCGGAATCCAGAGAGGCCCTATTCTTCCGCGCAGCTTCTTTAGCAGGAGCGCCGCCAAAGCGATCCCGCCTGCGCAGCACGACAACCCGCCCACTAGTTCAACCGCACATTCCGTGCCCATGAGAACTCCAACCAGCACCGTACCGCTGGACGTTACTCCCAGAAGCAACAACATCCCTAGAAGTCTGGCCGGAAAGCCATTGGCCGGGTTTTGCGCTACGCGAAACAGACGTATTCAAGACTGATATGGCATGGTGGTGCACGTAATACGTTGCAACACCCACTATGCCATCGATAATCGACGTTAAGAAAACGCCGACTTGGGGGGAGTCGAGGTTTCCGGCCAGACTTCTAGGCATAAGAACTTGACTACGATTGCCAGATTCGAGCTGGCCGGAGCACCGGGAACCATGAGAGTCCCTGGATTGAGCGTGTAAGGCAATGCCAGCAACTGAATCCACAGGATTGTGAGGGCAAGCCGCAAGCCGCCTATACTCCTTCGCAGGTACAGAAATAACATCTGGTTTGTCATAGTTCTACGTCCCGCCCAGGCACGGGTCTCGAATGCCGTAGAAGACGTCATCAAGATCGCATCTGTCTATCTCAAATGCCTCTTGGAATCCCTGAATTATCTCCTAGAAGTCGAACTCCCAGTCCTTCGGACCAGGCTACCATTCGGGAGCGAGTCGCCGGTGCTCTCTCAACGACATCATCACCGCCACAGTATGCCCGTCCTCCCCAGTCAAGTGCACCGTGGCCCCGTTGCCTACGTTTTCGACGATGCTGTGCAGATTCTCGCCAGCTTCCGAGAGGGCATATTTTTCAATCATGCGACCCCCACTTCAATGGCGGCCAAATCCAATGCCAGGGTTTTCTTCGGAATGGTCAATTCCTGAGCAGGTCGCTACCAGCCAAGTCCTTTAAAGTTCTTGTATCATACTCCCATGATATTCCACGTCCTGACGCTCTTTCCCGAGGCCTTCGGGCAGACCTCCAGTCGAAGCGGAGCGGAGCCAGCGTCGCGCGTAGCGTTCAGCATAGTGGGCCGTGCGGTGCAGCGCGGGCAAGTCGCCATCGAAGTCAACGACATCCGCGACTACACCCACGACGCCCACGGCACCGCCGACGACTACCAGTTCGGCGGCGGGCACGGCATGGTGATGAAGCCGGAGCCGGTCTTTGAAGCCACCGAAGCCGCCCTGTCCGGCTATACGGCGCAGGAACGCGCCCAAATCCCGGTTATCCTGCTCACTCCGCAAGGAGAGCTGCTCACTCAGAGGCTGGCCGAAGAACTGGCAACCGCCCCCGCCATCGCCCTCATCTGCGGCCACTACGCCGGTGTGGACGAGCGCATCGCCGAAGAGTTGGCGACCCGGCGGGTCAGCATCGGGGATTACGTTCTCACCGGCGGCGAACTTCCCGCCATGATAATCATCGACGCCGTAACCCGCCTGCTTCCCGGCGTGGCCGGCCCGTCCCACGCCGGAGACTCCATCACCACCGGGCTGTTGCAGCATCCCCTCTACACCCGGCCCGCCGAGTATCGCGGGATGCCGGCTCCCGACGTGCTGCTTTCAGGCCACCATGCGGAAATAGACCGCTGGCGGCGGCGCAAGTCCTTGGAGCGCACCCTGGCCCATCGTCCCGACCTGCTCGCAACCGCCCCACTGACCCCCGACGACCTGCGCTATCTGGCAACTTTGGGATATGAGCCTAGCCCGGGGTTTTAACCCGGAAATTCAACCCGAAGTCTGAGCAATATGCCCAAATCCGATTTCAAATTCCGCACCGAGTTTCGAGTCCGCTGGATGGAATGCGACGCTCAGGGCATCGTGTTCAACGGCGCCTATCTGGGCTACCTCGAAGTAGCCCAGGCGGAGTATTACCGCAACCTGGGCATCGGCATCTATCACCTGCCCCAGTCCGGCTACTTCGACTTCGCCGTGGTCAAGACCACGCTGGAGTTCAAGGCCCCGGCCAGGGTCGATGAGATAGTCGAAGCCTATGTTCGCGTGTCCCGCATCGGCAACACCAGCCTGGTTATGGAATTGGAACTGCACCGCCCCAACCCGGAGTTGCTGCTGACCACAGTCGAGGCGGTGTACGTCGGCTATGACGCCTCCACCGAAGCCACCCGCCGAGTCCCCGACGACCTGCGCGAGCTGATAGACCACTACGAGCAGACCGGCCAAGTCCTGCCCCTCTCCCAATTCCCGGCGCTGGCCGGGGCATTGGCGCACACCCCGCCGGGCGCCGGGGCGCGGCATCCTTTTCCATAACGGACTCCCATGCAGAGAGGGATCTGGGAGAGCCGGACAAGCGTTGACGGAAATCGTCGCAGGGCATAGACTTGGGGCAGTTTCTTCCTTCAGGGGAACGCCCTCAACCTAACCCTGCTCCCTCAGGGGAGAGGGGATTTGGCGAAGCGGAGGTAGCCCGGCAGCAGCGGAGCGCCGGTTGCAGTTAAAGCGTATGGCCCGACTTTTCGACCTGCACATACACACCACCAAAGGCAGCAGCGACAGCAGCCTTACCCCGGAAGACATGGTGCTGGAAGCCGACAGGCTGGGTCTGCGCGGCCTTTGCATCACCGAGCACGCCGGGCCGTGGGACCGCCACGAGTTTCAGAAGTTCGCCGCCCTCCACAGCGTCGTCCTGATACGCGCCATGGAGGTTGAGACCGATATGGGCCATATGCTGGCCTTTGGATTGGACAAGTACCAGGCAGGTTTCAACAAGGCCGCAGAGCTGCGCAAGGCCGCCACCGCCGCCGGGGGCTTCGTTATCACCGCTCATCCCTTCCGGGGAGTGTTGAGCAGCAACGGCAACCGCTCCCGCGCGCTGATCTACCAGTCAGTCCCAGACGATCTGCCCCAGGCACCCGAGGACGCCCTGGACCACCCGGTGTTCAAGCTGGCCGACGCCGTGGAGGTTGCCAACGGTGGCACCGTAGACCGCGAAAACGAATTCGCCCTGAAGGTGGCCGGACTGCTGAACCTGCCGGTGACCGGAGGCAGCGACGCCCACTCGCTCCACGGTCTCGGTAAGTTCGTCACCGAGTTCCAAGACGAGATAACCACCGAGGCCGAGTTCCTCAAGGCGCTGCACTCCGGGCAGTACCACCCCGTGGTTGGCCTGCGCAACGGCGCCATCAAGCGCTATTCTGCCTGAATTCCTGTCCTTGTTGCTGAAACGATAGCGTTCCAATATAGGTGGTATGGCAGCTTACAGTCCGTCATTCCCGCTTTCGCGGGAATCTAAGGGTAGTGGGTGTTAATGTCGGGTACCCGTCTCGACCACCTAATTGGGAACGCTATCACCTCCCCCCACTTGCCAAAGTATCAGAACACGTGTACTATTATAAGCACATGGCCCACCGTTCCCCATGTCACTCCGACCAAATCCAGCCCGCCACTGAGGCCACTACGTGCAAGATGCGTGATAACCGCAACAAGCCCGCTCCGAAGCGCCGCAAACCCAACTCGGACAACACGCCCACCTCCGACGGTCAGATACAACGGCCCGAAATGACCGGAAATGGCCGGGAAATCGAATTTTCCGAACTCACCTTCCGCCAGCAAACCGCCCGGGACACCGGCGTAGCCGAGAGCACCCTCGCTGGGACCCCCCGCCAAGTCATGAAAGCTCTCGGCTGACCGCGGCATCGCGCCACTCCATATGGCAGCTTACGGTCCCTCATTCCCGCGAAGGCGGGAAACCAAGGGTAGTGGACGTTAATGTCGGCTCCGCGTCTCAACCACCTAATTTGGAACGCTATCTGCTGACACGCCGCCCTCGAACCTCAGTTGCGTCCGTGCTAAACTCCCTTCGAGCCTCCTTACCCTAGCCCTCTTCCAGAGAGAGGGGATGTGGCGGAGCGGAACGGGAGTGTAATGGCCGGGGCGGGCCGGGAGACAGAGAAGGTGCAGAGCGCCAGACAATCGCGGGATGAACTAATTTCTCCCTTGGAACAGACTTGCGTTTCCATTGACTTGGAAACCACCGGCCTGAGAGCCGAATCCGACGCCATCCTCGAAGTCGGGGCGGTGCGATTCCGGGGCGACGCAGTCTTTGACACGTTCCAGACATTCATAAATCCAGGCCGCGAAATCCCCGACTTCGTTCGGCGATACACCGGCATCACACCGCAGGACATCCTCCGCGCCCCGTCCTTCTCGCAGATACGGGACGAGTTGGGCGAGTTCATCGGGAGCGACCCGATTGTCGCGCACAGCGTGAATTTTGACTTGGGGTTCCTGGAATCCCACGGTTTGCCGCTGGCCAACCCCGCCTTCGATACCCTCGACCTTGCCACCGTCTTCATGCCTTTCCAGCGCCGCTATTCCCTCGCCTGGCTGATAGACGAACTGGGCATCAGGCCCGAGCAGGCGGCGCGTGATCAGCGCAGCCATCGCGCGGTGTACGACGCCCTCGCCCACAAGGAGCTGTATATCAGGCTGCTCCGCCTGGCCGAACAGCAGGACAGCGGACTGCTGGCCTATATGTCGGAACTGGCGCGGCGGAGCAACTGGCCGCTCTACCCCGTCCTGTCCGGGCTGGCCACGGCCCGGCAGCAGCGCGGCGGACAGGCCGCGATAACGTCCCCGTCGTTGGTGGGGCCGACAGGGCTGAATCTGGAGCATCTGGCGCAGCGGCTGGCCCCGCCCGACAAGCACAGCCCTGACGACACCCTTGAGGACTTCGGAGAAGACCGGATTCAAGGGATGCTGGGACTGGAGGGTCCCTTTGCAAATGCCTTCAACGGCTTTGAGCATCGCCGGGAGCAGGAGGAGATGCTCGATGCGGTTACTGCGGCCATCTACAACCAGCGGCACCTAATCATCGAAGGCGGCACGGGGGTGGGCAAGTCCCTGGCCTACCTGTTGCCTGCGGCCCTCTTCGCCGTATCCAAGGGCCAGCGGGTGGTGATATCCACCAACACCATCAACCTCCAGGAGCAACTCATCGGTAAGGACATTCCGGCCCTGCAAGACGTGCTGGAAGAGGCGGGGCTGCTGGAACCAGGCGCCCTGAAGGTGGCCCTGCTCAAGGGGCGGGCCAACTACCTCTGTCTGCGTCGCTGGCGCCAGTTGTCCCGCAGCGACTCGTTGTCCGTCGAGGATGCCAAGCTGCTGGCCAAAACGTCGGTATGGCTACAAGACACGACGTCGGGAGACCGCGGTGAGGTGAATCTGCTGGGCCGCGATGCCGTGACCTGGAATCACATATCGGCGGGCGAAAAGGGCTTCTGCCTGGATATGCGCGACGGTTCGCCGTGCTTCCTTCGCGCCGCCCGGCAGCGGGCCGAGCAGGCCCACATCATCATCGTCAACCACGCGCTGCTGATGACCGACCTTGCCTTTGGCGGCGGCCTGATTCCCGAGTACCAGAACGTAATCATCGACGAAGCGCATCACCTGGAGGACGCGGCGACCAGTCAGTTCGGATTCGAGCTGACGCAGGGCGACCTGGAGCAGGCTTGGGAACCAGCCGCTCGCCTCTCCAACACCGTGCGGATGGACCTCACAGCATCGCCCCCGGACACGGCGGAGGCGGACAAGGGCCACGCCACGATTGCGGCGCTGGAACTCGAGGGCCCTCGTCTGCGCGAGTCGTGGAATCTTCTGTTCACCGCGCTGGAAATGCTGCATTCCGGCCAACGCAAGGGCCGAAATCAAGGAGACCAAAACCAGCTTCTCTTCACTCCAGACATTCGCAACACTTCGGCATGGTCTGAACTGCACCTGGCTTGGGAAAATCTGGACGCGCGACTCAATCAGGCCAGGACTTCGGTTAGGAACCTTCGCAGCTTCCTGGAGTCAACGCGACTCCCGGCCGAACCGGAGCAGCAGGCCCTGGCAGTGGAAGCCGCATCGCTGGAAGACGGTATAGAAGTATTGGCCTCCCGCCTCAGCGCCGTACTCGACGAGGCCCGCGAGCACGAAATCCACTGGATTAACGTAAATCCCAATCAGGCCAGCATTTCCCTGCATTCCGCGCCGCTGGACGTCAGCCCCTATCTGTCGGACAAGCTGTTTTCGGAAAAAGACTGCGTGGTGCTGACCAGCGCCACTCTCAGCTCCGGCGGCGATTTCGAGTACCTGAAGCGGCGCGTCGGCGTCATGGATGGGACTGGCGAACTCTTGGTTGGCTCGCCCTTCGACTACGAAAGGGCGGCGCAGGCCCTGATCCCCGACGATATGCCCCAGCCCAACGCCAACGGATACGTGGGCGCCGTGGCCGATGTGCTGGCCCAGTTGGGGCAGCGGCTGCAAGGGCGAACCCTCGCCCTGTTCACCTCCCACTCGTCGTTGCGGGCCGTGGCGCAGCGGCTGCGTCCGTTGCTGGAACCCCACGGCATCCCGGTACTGGCCCAGGGCGTTGACGGCTCGGCTCCCTACCTCATGTCCGCCTTCGCCGATGAGCCGGGCAGTGTGCTGCTGGGAACCGCCAGCTTCTGGGAGGGTATAGACCTGCCCTCCGGCCTGCTCAAGGCACTGGTCATCACACGCCTGCCTTTCCAGGTGCCTTCCGACCCCATCGTCCAGTCCCGTTCCGGCCTGTATGACGATCCCTTCAACGAATACTCCATCCCCAACGCAGTGCTGCGCTTCCGGCAGGGCATAGGTCGCCTGATTCGCAACAAGGAAGACCAGGGAACCATCGTGGTGTTGGACTCCAGAATCTCCACCCACGGATACGGGCGGGCTTTCCGCAAATCCATGCCCCCGTGTACCCTGGTCCCGTGCCTGTCGGCCAACGTCGGCACCCTGGCGGAGCGCTGGCTGGAAAGGGGACGCCGTGGCACCCGCCTCCGCTAGTTTTGAGGCGAGGCAGCCACTGGACCTGGAAGCAAGCCTGCTGGGCGGCCAGGCTCACCGCTGGAAGCGAGACGGCGAATGGTACAGCGGCGTTCTCCGGGGCAACCTGGTGCTTCTCCGCCAGTCGGGGCAGACCGTTGAATTTTACGGCAGCCCGGCGGGACGCGAGGCGCTGGATTCCCTGGTCCGCTCTCACCTGCGGCTGGACGACGACCTGGAGGCGATTCAGGCCGAAATCACCGGCGACGCCAATGTGGCGGCCCAAGTCCGCCGCTTCCCCGGCCTGCGGGTGCTGAGGCAGGAACCATGGGAGTGCCTGGTAGCCTACATCTGTTCCGCCAACTCCAACATCGAGACCATCCACCTCAACATGGAACGGCTGTCCAACGAGTTCGGCGAGCTGCTTACCTTGCCTCACCCAGATTCTGCACACCAAGGCGACGGGTTTGTCCGGCGGCACGCCTTCCCAAAGCCCATAGACCTCGCCGAGGCGGGGGAGATGGAGTTGCGGCGGTTGAAGCTGGGATTCCGTGCCCCCTACGTCCACCAGGCCGCCATTGCCGTCGCCGAGAGACGCCTCGACCTCGACTATCTGGTAGCGGCCCCATATCCCGAAGCGAAAGCCGAGCTGACGGCCCTCAAAGGCATCGGCGACAAGATAGCCGACTGCATCGCGCTGATGTCGCTGGAAAAAATGGAAGCCTTTCCCATAGACGTGTGGGTGCGCCGCGCCCTGGCCGACTGGTACTTCCCCGGCCAGAAGACGCCCACCAACCGCGTCCTGCTGGAGTGGGCACAGGGATACTTCGGACGCTATGCGGGCTACGCCAACCAGTACCTCTTCCACGGGCGAAGGCTGCGAGACAAGAATTCAACAAAGCAGGGTACGGGCTAAGTCATCCTCGTCAACAAAGCAAGGCCAACCAGGACTACCGCTCCCACAAGCAGCCCCAAAAGCAGCCACTTGAGGCGGCCCGTCTGTTTCGCCTCCCTGCGCTGCGCCCTTCGGCGCTCCCACGGCGCGACGGAGTTGCGGGTGGCCCACACTCCGCGCCGCCTGCGCCGGGCGTCCCGCTCGGCCTGCTCCAGCCCAAGACCATGCCCGCCGTACCGGCTGTACCAGCGGGCCAGCCCTTGCTGGACCATCAGCCGGTTTATCGAGCGGCGGCGGTCCGTTCCTCGGTAATATAGGACACCAACCAGGCGTCCGTACTGGTCGGTATCCATGGATTCCAGCATGAGGTCGGTCCGATTCCAGACCAGCCGCCGGAGGTAGTCCCGCGCTTCATGTCCGTATCGTTGGTCGCCCTCCGGGGCGTCTATGGCGTACAGCCGGAGCCGGAACTGTTCGTCCCTGCCGGATTGGGCTGGCCGAACGACGAGGGAATCGCCGTCCTGCACCGAAACGACCCGCACCGGAAACGGGCGGCTGGTCGGCATTTCGGAAGCCGCCCTGGCAACACGAGGAGAACCCGCGTTCAACAGCCGGACTATACGCCGCCGCCATCTCGACACGCCCACCCCCTTGCTCGGCTGTGATTAAGCCTGGGTCAACAGCAGCTTGCCGAAGAAGCTGGTCGCCTCCATTGCCTGGTGGGCAGCGGCGGCATCCGAGAGCGGGAAGGCGCGGTCAATCACAGGACGGACTGCGCCGCGATTGAGCATCTCCACAATCTGCCGCATATCCTCTTTCGTTCCCATGTAGACGCCATAGACCTCTTTCTGCTGGCTGAAAAGCAGGCCGAGGTGAAGCTCGGCGCGCAGTCCCGTGGTCGCGCCGCAGATTCCATAGCGTCCGCCGGGCCGCAGCGAGGCGAAGGCCGGTCCGAAGAAGTCTGCGCCCACATGGTCAACTACGCAGTCAACCCCGGCCCCGCCGGTTATCTCGCGGACGCGCTGGCGGACGTCTTCCTCGGTGTAGTTGATTACCTCGTCGGCCCCCAGTTCCCGGGCCTTGGCCGCCTTCTCGGCGGTGCTGGTGGTGGCGATGACCCTTGCCCCAATAACGTCCTTCGCCATCTGGATGGCGGCAGTGCCCACACCCGCCGACGCCGACAATACCAAAACGGTCTGCCAGGGCTTGAGCTGCAAGCGGCGCGCCAGCATATTCCACACCGGCAGGTAGGTCGTGGGGATGGCGGCGCCCTGCTCGTAGCTCACCCCGCCCCCAATAACATGAGCATTGGCCGCCGGAACGCTCAGATACTCGGCGTAGCTGCCGTCGAGGGCGCTGCCGAGGAACTGGGAGCGCCGGCACAGGTCATCCTGCCCGGAAAGGCAGGCAGCGCACTGCTGGCAGGACAGCCGGGGGTTAATCACCACCCGGTCGCCTTCCTTCAGGCCCGCCACACCGGAACCGACGGCTGCCACTTCACCGGCGCAGTCGCCACCCAGGATCAAAGGCGGCGGAAACTGCCGCTCCAGTCCCCGGTCTCCCGCCCTGGTGTAGAGGTCCAGGCGGTTCAGGGCCGTGGCCCACACCCGCACCTTCACCTGTCCGGGCGCAACCTCCGGTTCCGGGAGCTCGCCGAAAGTCAGAACCTCGGGGCCACCGTGGGCCTCGATATACACCGCTTGCATCAGTGGTCGCCTCCTGTCGGTTAGAAAACGGTTGCTCGGTTACTCTCTCCGAGGGGGTGAGGAGTTCAGGGACGCCTTCCGTAGAAACAGTCATCGCAGAGAAACACGATGGCGAGAGCGTCCTCGTGGCTTCCGATGCGCCCGCACTGGGGCACCAGCGAGTCCTGGCTCCACGGCTGATGGAACTTGCCGCCGCACATCTGGCAGGAAGTCTCGTTGAAGCCGTCCAGCGCGTCTCCGCAGATGACGCAGGATTCCAGGTCGCCTTGATCTTCAGGTTGTTCGGCCATAGTTCATCCTGAGCTTGTCGAAGGGCTCAACTCAATCAGTGGGAGCTACTGGGAGCTACTTCGTCAAGTTAGCCTTGCTCCGGGCCAGCAACTCCCGGGCCAGGGCCATTTCATCTTCCTCGGTGGCGGCTTCGCCGTCCAGCCGGGC
Organism: Dehalococcoidia bacterium; assembly: GCA_965226875.1. GTDB lineage: Bacteria > Chloroflexota > Dehalococcoidia > Lucifugimonadales > UBA3495 > VXOI01. The sequence continues at coordinate 2,465,125 of OZ245439.1, forward strand.
GGTCAGCAGCCGGGACATGATTTCCCCTACTTCCGGCCCCTGCGTGGCGCCCATCTCCAGTAGTGTCTCCCCCGAGAGTCTGGGACGCACGTACCGCCATTCGTCAGCATACCGTCGCAGAGCGGCAGACACCACGGGATCCCCGGTGAGCTTCGCATAAGCCGACACCGCCGCCGGCTCCAGTGCCGCCAGAATTCCGGCCAGTTCCGAGGGGCGCCCGGACGCCGCCCGGATTTTCGGCTCCGATTCCCTTACAGCAATGGTATCACGCACCAGGGTCGCCTTGCGTCCCGACAGGCGAAGACGTTGGATCACGTTTTCCGCTTCCGAAGCCGTTAGCGGAGCGAACAGCGCGGCCAACCAATCGTCGGCCTGCGGGGATTCGCCGGGCGGGACGGCCATTTTCCGCAGGGCCGCCGCTTCCCTGGCGCTCGCCTTGCCAAGGGACGGGTGGATACCCGCCAGCAACCCCAACTCCGCCGCCCGCAGCAGGGGATGGCCGGGGTAGGCTTCATCCAGAATCCGCTCCAGTTCATGCCGCCAGCGGTCGCCGCTCACTGCGTCCATGTGTCCGTCGGCTACGGCTACGGTCATCTGCGTCAGCGTGCTTCCCTCCATATGGAAGCCGAATCGCTGCTCGTAGCGCACGGCGCGCAGCATCCGCGTCGGGTCGTCGGCGAAGCTCCGGGGATGCAGCGTACGGACTATTCCGGCGTTCAAGTCGTCGAGACCGCCCAGGGGGTCAATCAGCCTGCCGTCCTCCGGTGAAAGCGGCAGGGCCATGGCATTGATGGAAAAGTCTCGGCGGGCCAAGTCGTCCGCGATGCTTCCCGGCGTAATCCGGGGGAGCTGACCGGGCTTCGAGTAGGTTTCCCGTCGGGCGGTCACCAAGTCAATGCGCGTCCCGTCGGAAACCACCGTTGCCGTACCAAAACGCGAGTGAGTGGTGAGCCGCCCGCCCATGCGCTCCACGATCCGCCGGGCCAACTCCACCGCGTCACCCTCAACGGAGAAGTCCAGGTCCAGCACTGCCGCACCCAGGAGAGCATCTCGCACCGGTCCCCCGACAAGGTAGACGGGCAAACCTGTATCCCGCGACAGTTGGAGCACCGCTTCCAATGCCCTTCGCCGCCCGCCTTCAAGGCTGGCGGCCAACGAGGCGAGGGACAGGGAGCGACCGGCGAGAAGCGACGTGGGAGGGCCTCCATACGGCACGGCGGCAGGGCCGGAGCGAGGGATAGACGAGGTCAAGCAGGCTGGGGGCAGAATTATAGCACAGCAAGACGTTTCGCCTCGGTGCGTCGCCAACCAACTGCCAGGGTCATCTCATTCTCACTCCCTCATTCTTACTCCCTCATTCTCACTCCCTCAAGGGAGAGTGTCGGTGTGAGCGTGAAATCTTGACGACGGCGCAATGTCCGCTCACGAAAGGGGACGCCCCCGCCCTAACACTCCCCCGGAGGGAGAGGGAACGGCTATTAGGCCGTGAGCCAATTGCTTCAGACTCCATCGTCAATGCCGCTAATAGCGCTTTGACAACGGATGTTGGCGTGGCTACAATTCAGGCAAGATGGTTCCTCATCTTCTACGGATGGCATGGAGATTCCAAAACCAGCGGGAGGCAGGACATGGCCGAGGCTGAGTTCACCACTTACTACGATTTCCGTTGACCCTTTGTCTACAATGCCAACATGTGGTTGGCAAAGGTACGGGAACTGACCGGACAGCCCATTGAGGTTGACTGGCAGCCCTTCTCCCTGTCGCAGGTCAATAACAAGGATGGCGACAATGTCTGGGAAAGGCCCGAAGTCATCGCCGGCAACGATCCCATCCTCCTGGCTCACAAGGCCGGGCTGGCCGTCAAGCGCCAGGGCAAGGAGGTCTTCGAGGCCTACTTCATGGCCCTGCTCAAGGCCCGCCACGAGGACAAGGCCGACCTGAACGACCAGGTCGTTATCGACGCGGCCGGTACCGCTGCCGGGATCGACATGGCCCGTTTCCGGGAAGACATCTCCGACCCCGACCTGCTGCGTGAGTTGGCGGAGAGCCACACCAAGGCGGTGGATGAGTACGGCGCTTTCGGAGTGCCCACCTTCATCTTCGACAACGGCAATTTCGCCTTCCTCAAGATGTTCATCCCGCCGGAAGAACAGTCAGTGGAAATCTACGACAACCTGATGAAGTCGATGAGCGAGTTTGTGCACGTCGGCGAATTCAAGCGCCCGCAGCCGCCGTGGCCTCATGGAGTCATCTAAGCTCCCCCTGGACCGGTCGCAGGGCTATCGCGGCAACATTTCCGCGTCGATGCTGGGGTTCCAATTTCGGGACCCCAGCCTTTTTCAACTCGCCCTGGTGCATCGTTCCTTTTGCAACGAACACGACCTCGACGCCACCGAGTCCTACGAGCGCCTAGAGTTTCTGGGGGACGCGGTTCTGGAACTGATCATTTCGGCCCACCTGTACCGCCAGTTCCCGGAGGCTGACGAAGGTCAGCTTACCAAGGCACGGTCGTCGCTGGTGCGCGGGGAAGTGCTCGCGCAGGTGGCCCGCAGGCTGGGCTTGGGTGAGCTCCTGCTGGTAGGGCACGGCGTAGAAGACTCCGGCGGTCGCGATCAGGATTCGGTTCTGGCAGCAGCCATGGAAGCGGTTACAGCCGCGGTCTATCTCGACCAGGGACTGGAGGGCGCCCGCGAGTTCATTGGCCAGCACATGGCCCCGGAACTGGCGGATATGGCCCGCGACGGGGGCGGCGGAAGACTTAATCCGGCAGAGAATCCCAAATCCCTCCTCCAAGAACTGCTCCAGGGACGGGGACTGCCTGCACCCACCTACCACCAGGCCGGTCGTGAGGGACCTGACCACAGCCCGGTTTTCAGCGTCGAGGCAGTCGTCGGCGGCAAGATAATCGGCACTGGAAGGGGCGGCAAGAAGGCTGAGGCGGAACGGGCCGCCGCCGCTGCCGCGCTCGCTTTGTTGCTGTCGGCCCAGAATCAGGACGCCAGCAATGCGGATTCAGGGTCTTCGACAGCCAACTTACCTTAGCTCATAGTTAAACTTAGCTCATAGTTAAAGTGGCGACGAATACGGCACGTCCACGGAAATCGGTGGGAACTCCGGCGGCCGGCCCCAGTCACCGCCTCGCTACTGCGGCGGCTCCGCTTGTACCGAAAAAGTTAACCCCGGTGAGTCATGCTTCGACTGTTTCGACGTAATCGCCAGGAAGAAAAAAAGGCAACCGAGCAGGCCGTCAAGCCCAGCAGGGATCGCTGGTTCGGCCGAATAGCCGGACTGCTTCGCTCCCGCCACCTGGACGACTCGGTGTGGGACGAGATCGAAGAAATTCTGATTTCTTCGGATGTCGGCGTCGCCACTTCCCTCCGCGTCATCGAAGGATTGAAGGGGAGGGTGAAATCGGGAGAACTGGAGTCTCCTGAAGCGGTTACGACAGCGCTGAAGCAGGAGTTAACCCAGGACCTGGCGGCGGATCGGGATGCCCCCGCTTCCGGCGGAGACGGTTCAGCACGCCCTTATGTTATCTTGATGGTCGGCGTCAACGGCGTGGGCAAGACCACCAGCATCGGCAAGCTGGCGCACCACTTCACCCAGTCGGGGCGGCGGGTAATACTGGGTGCCGCCGACACTTTCCGCGCCGCCGCCGCAGAGCAGTTGGAAATCCTCGGCGACCGTGTGGGCGTAGACGTCATCAGACACGCGTCAGGGGCGGACCCCGGGGCTGTGGCCTACGACGCCTACCAGGCCAGCAAGGCCCGGGGCGCCGATGTTCTGATAATAGATACCGCCGGACGGCTGCATACCAAGTCGAACCTGATGGAAGAGCTGCGCAAGATTCACCGGGTGCTGAATCGCCAGGACCCGACTGCGCCCCACGAAGTGATTTTGACACTGGACGCCACCACGGGACACAACGGTCTGGCGCAGGCCAAGTCCTTCAGCGAGGCGGTGGACTGCACAGGAATCTTCCTGGCCAAGCTGGACGGCACAGCCCGGGGCGGCATAGTACTTGCCATCCGACAGGAGTTGCCGGTGCCCATCATGTTCATAGGCACCGGCGAGGGAATGGCCGACATGGCCCCCTTCGACGCCAACGACTTTGTGGACGCACTGCTTGAGCCAGTGTCCTAGCCGGTCTCCCCTGCCGCCGCTGCACTGTCCAGCGGGGTGAGCCATGGCCGACGCCCTTGTATGGTTTCTTACCGTCGAGGCGCTGGGGATGGCGGCTCTTCCGTGGGCCTACTGTCTCTTCCGCTTCCTGCCCGACCGCGGCCTTTCTCTGGCCAAGCCCGCCGCCTTGCTGTTTATCTCCTATGCGGTCTGGTTGTTCGGGCTTACTCACCTGCTGCCCAATACTCAACTGACCATCTGGGCCGTTTTCCTATGCCTCGCAGTGGGCTCGGCATGGCTTGCCGGGCGCCGATGGGAAGAAATGCGGGACTTCCTGCGGCGCAACTGGACCGCTCTGATAATCGCAGAGTTGGTCTTCGTCGGGATGTTCCTGGTGTGGGCGGTGGTGGTCTCAGGCTCACCAGGCATCACCCACACGGAAAAGCCGATGGACTTCATGCTGCTCAACGCCGCTGCTCAGTCCCGGTTTTTTCCACCGGAAGACCCGTGGCTGTCGGGCCACTCCATCAGCTACTACTACTTCGGCCACATCATCATGGCGACGCTGTCCAAGATGAGCGGAGTAGCGACTTCCGTCGGCTACAACCTGAGCATAGCCACGCTCCCTGCGCTGGCGGGAGCGGCGTGCTTCGGACTGCTGTACAACCTGGTCCGCCTGGCCGGGGGCAGCTTCCGATGGGCGAAGGGAGTTGGCGCGGCGGCCCCGGCGCTTATACTGCTGACCGGCAATCTGATGGGGGCGCTGGAATTCGTCCGCCTCCGGGGATGGGGCGGCGCCGGATTCTGGAACTGGGTGGCCATCGACGGCCTGAACTCCGGGTCTGCTACGGGTGGCGCATTCCCCGGGGAGTTCTGGTGGTGGTTCCGCAGCACGCGGGTCATTGGCACTACGTCCGATGGAGCGGCCCTTGACTACACCATTACTGAGTTTCCGGCCTTCAGCTTCCTGTTGGGCGACCTGCACGCCCACGTTCTTTCCATTCCCTTCCTGCTGCTGGCAGTCGGTGCAATTCTGAACCTCTACTCTAGCGGGGCGCCCCTGGGGCTGGCCTGGCTGCGTTATCATCCGGCGCAGGCTGTGGCGGTGGCCCTGTCGGGTGGGGCGCTGGCTTTCATCAATTTTTGGGATTTCCCGATGTTCCTGGCGATATTGGGGGCGGCGTTGGTGTTAAAGGGCTGCCGCGACTACCCCGGTTCCCTGCTTCAGGCGGTTTACTCGGCGGCAATGGTCTTCCTGCCGATGTTCCTTCTGTCCGTAGCCTTTTTTGTACCCATCTATTTCACCTTCAGCGGCCAGACTTCGGGGGTGTTGCCGTTGCGGGAAGTGGCTACCCATCCCTTCCTGCTGTTCATCGTGCTGGGGCTGTTCATCCTGCCGTCCCTGGCGCTCCTGGCACAGCAGCTTCTTCGAACGCGGCAGCCGGAACCCGCCGACGTGCCGGTGGCCGTGGTGGCCCTGCTTTTGGCGGTGATTCCCTTGGGCATCTGGATGGCGACGGCCTTTTTGTTCGCCCTGGTAACCGACGGCGTGGGAGCGGCCTTTGCCGACCTGGGCCGGCGTCTGACCCTGGCGGCGCCAGGCGCCATCATCGTGGGCGCCGCCGCCTACTGCGCTGCGTTACTGGCGCGACTGGGAAGGGAACCGGCTTCATCCTTTGTGTTGATGCTGGTCGCGCTGGGATTCTTCCTCCTTATGATTACCGAGTTGTTTCACATCGTGGACTCCTTCGGCGGAGCCTGGCGACGGATGAACACGGTGTTCAAGGTCTACTATCAGGCGTGGCTCCTCCTTGGCGTCGTGGCCTCTTTCGCTGTGTACTCCCTGTGGGCGAATCGCCCGCGCCTCCCGGACTATTGGCGGTGGCGACCCTTCTTAGCCCAGGCCGGACGCTACGGGGGCGCGGCAGGGCTGGCTGTTCTGGTGGCTGCGTCGTTTTACTACACGGTTGGGGCAGCGCTGGACCGCGGCGGGGCCTACGGCAGCCCTGTTGAGGGCCACACGCTGGACGGCCTGGCTTATCTGAAAATCGAAGAACCGGGTGAATACGACGCCATCACCTGGCTCCGGGATAAAGCGCCGCCGGGGCGAATCGTCGAAGCCGTGGGAGACGACTACTCCCGGTACGGCAACATATCGGCCAGCACGGGACTGCCCACTCTGCTCGGCTGGAAGGGCCACGAGCTCCAGTGGCGAGGCTCCTCCGAACCCTTCGCGGGACGGGAAGAGGACGTAGCCGCCATATACTCCGGCGGAGACCCCGATCGGGCGCTGCGGTTGCTGAACGACTACGGAGTGCGTTACGTTTACCTGGGGAGCCGGGAGCGCGTGGCCTACGGCGTTTCCGCCCTGCCGGAATACGACAGCTTCCTGAGAACCGTTTTCCAACGGAACGACGTATTAGTGTACGAAGTTTGGGATGACCCAGGCCTATGACTACAGCAGAACCGGAAATTTCTGAAAACACGGACGAAGTGGTCGCTACGGTAGAGTGTAGTTCTGCCGAAGCGCCCCCCCACCCTATCCCTCCCCCGGAGGGAGAGGGAACAGATGGTTCCGCCATTGAAGAAGGCATTGGGGAAAGCCCCCGGCGCTGGGGTTGGCTGGAAATGGCGTTCTTGGCTGTCATGGTGGCGGCCCTTTGCCTGCGGCTGTTCGAGCTCAGCGGGCGGACGATGCACTATGACGAGGCCATCCACCTGCACTACGGCTGGAAGCTGGCCAACAGCGCCGGTGGACTGCTGGGATGGCCCTGGATCTTCGGCACCGACTACATTCACTCCGCCTGGATGCACGGGCCGTTCCAGATAGAGATGACCGCGGTCATCTTCACCATCTTCGGCGACACCGACTTCACATCCCGTATGGGTTACGCCCTGTTCGGTACGGCGCTGGTGGGGCTGCCCTACTTCTTGCGCGAGCACATCGGCCGGCATGGCGCACTCATCGCCGCCGTGATGCTGACGCTCTCGCCGGCCCTGCTGTACTTCAGCCGGTTCGGGCGCAACGACATCATAATGATGTTCTGGGCCGTGGCCCTCCTCATTCTGCTGTGGCGATACCTGCACAGCGGGCGGCGGCTCAACCTGTACGTCGCCTCGGCGTTACTGGCCCTGATGTTCGCCACTAAGGAGACCGCCTACCTGCTGGTGGCGATCTTTGGGTTCATCGTCTTTCTGGCCGCCCTACCGGAGCTTCGAGCGTGGCTCAGCGGGCGGGCAGCGCTTTCGCGGGAAGGAACGCCGGTGGCCCTGCTGCTGTTGCTGACAACGCTGACCCTGCCGCAATGGTCCGCCGCCATTGCCCTGTTTCAGGGATTGATGAGCCTGACGCTGGCCAATCCCGACCCTCTGACCGGCAATAATGTCGCCAACGCTGGCGGCGCTGCCGGGATGACAGGCGCCCCAGCATGGCAGGGCGGCGCGCTGCTGCTTCCGGTGGCCAATGTCCCCTGGATAGTCCACGGCCTTGTGGTCGTCGCGGGTTTCTCGTTCCTGCTTTGGCTGTTGAGTCGCGGGCCGCTCAACCCGGGGCGGGTGGCCGGGCTGATTGGCGCGCCGATGATGAGCGCCTTCGCCTTCGCTTGGCTGCTCTTTCGCCCCTACTCCGACGTGGACCCGGCCAGCAGCCTATTGCGGGCGACGGACTGGGCGATTTTCCTGGCGGCGCTACTGGCCACTGCGGGGTGTCTCTTCTGGAGCCGCTTTTCGCTGGGACGGGCCGCGCTTATGGCCCTGGCTCCGGCGGCAGCCGCTGTTCTATATTCGGTGCTCCTCACGCCGGTGCTGAACGTTCAGGGCCTCATAGACGGGGTGCTGCCGGGCAGTATGAGCATCGGGGCGATCGGCGACGGAGTCCCGGCCAACTATGTAGTTGCCCTTCTGACGCTAGTGGGCACCCTGGTGATTTCGGCGGCGCTCGGAATCTGGTGGCTGGGCCGCGCGTGGCTGATATGCAGCGGCGTCTTCTACCTCATCTGGACGGCCCTGTACACCACCATGTTCACCAACCTGTCCGGGGTTTTCACCGGCTTCTGGCAGGGCATGGGGTACTGGATTGCCCAGCAGGACGTGGCCCGGGGCAATCAGCCCTGGTACTACTACTTCGTCGGCCTGTCGGTGTACGAGTTGCTGCCGCTGGCCTTCGGAATCGCCGGGTTGGTGTACTTCCTGCGCCGTCAGGACGTTATGGGGCTGGCCTTGGCGCTCTGGGCTGTTCTCTCCCTGGCCGCCTACACCGCGGCCGCCGAGAAGATGCCCTGGCTGCTGGTGAACATCACCACGCCCTTCATCCTCCTGACCGCCAAGTACCTGGGGGAGGTCTCGGGCCGGGTGGACTGGCGGGCCATCGTCCAGCGCGGCGGCGGCCTCATGGCAGCCGCTCTGCTGGGGCTGGCGCCACTCATCGCCGTGGCCGCTGTCTTCCTGTTTCGCCAGTACATCGATCCAGCGATGCCCTTCACTTTGGAACACTGGCTGCTGCTGGCCTCAACCATTGCCGCCACCTTCGTGGCCGCCTTCATCTTCCGGCTATCGGGGGCGCACCGGGCGGCTCCGGCGGCAGCGCTGGGGCTGGCCCTCCTGCTGCTGGTGTTCGGAACCTGGGGAGCGTTCCGGGCCGCCTACACCTACGACGACTCCAGCGTCGAGATGATGGTGTACGCCCAGGGATCGGCTGACGTAAAAGAGACCTACCAAGCGCTGCAACGGGAGGTATACCCCGCTGTGTCCGAGGGTCTCCAGCCGGTCAAGGTGGACTACCACCTCTGGTATCCTCTCCAGTGGTACGTGCGCAACGACGTAGGAGAGGGGCGACTAGGCTTCAAATGCTTCGAAACGGCCCGCGAGGAAGGCTCAGACTGCATCGTGCTGGAAGGGAGCCTGAAGGACGACGGCACCTATGACTTCGGGAATCTCGCGGGGCTGGTGGTCAAGGACAGCCATATCGGCGAGGACGGGGACGTGCGGGAAGGATACCGCAGGCAGGGGCCGTTCAAGGAACTGCTCTGGTTCCCCGAGACCTACCGCCGCCCGGATGAGAATATCGGCGGTGAAGGCCGCCGCGACGAATCCATGCTATCTCAGATTGCCAAGGACTTCGGCTTCTTCGCCGAAACGGCCTCCAGCCGCGAAGGTTGGGCAGGTGTCCTGAATTATGTCCTTTTCCGAAATCTGCAGGCCGATTGGGCAAATTCCCAATACTACAGCTATTTGCCTTGAGCCTTTTTGCCTTGAGCCGCAGTATCCACCCAACTATACTGGATGCCCAACGAATTTCCCTCAGCGGCTGACGATTCTCGCCCAAGGCCGGGATTGGAGCGCCCGAAACAGGGTGCGTGGAGTAACACTTGGACAAGCTCAGAGCGCTAGCGGCGAGATGGCACCTGTGGGCCGGAATCGCGGTCAGCGTTGTGCTGCTGCTATTCCTTGCCTACCAGGTATACCGCATTGACGACCCGTCGGGGCTGATAGACGAATTGGCCGAGGCCAACTACCTCTACCTGATCCCTGCGGTGGCGGTCTACTTCGTGGGCGTATTCTTTCGCGCCCTGCGCTGGCAATTCCTGCTGAATCCCATGCGTCGTTTTCCGGTGAAGCAGCTCTATCCAGTGGTAATCATCGGATACGCCGCCAACAACCTGCTGCCTATGCGCTTGGGCGAGCTGGTGCGGTCGTATTATCTTGCGAGGCAGGACCAGGCCCCCCCAGGATCAACCCCGATAAGCGCCAGCTCCGCCTTGGGCAGCGTGGCAGTCGAGCGGGTGTTCGACGGGCTGACGCTCATCGCCCTGGTCGCCGTGACCGCCCCGTGGCTGCTGCTGCTGGGGGAATTCGACTGGACAGCGGGCATCTCACAGACCACGGCAACCATCCTGGCCGTAGCCGTAGTGCTGATTTTCGGCGGGTTCCTGGTCGTATTCACGCTGCTGGCCGTCTGGCGAAGATTCACTGAGCTGGTAGAAAGACTGCTGGCGCTGCTCCCGGGCAGGCTGAGCGATCTGGCCCTGCGCTTCTTTACCTCCTTTGTCTCCGCGCTGGGCATTCTCAACTCGCCGCGCAAGCACCTGGCGCTGGTGGCCCTGTCGGCGCCCATCTGGTTCTGTGAGTTCTTGGTCTACTTCCTGGTGTCCTACACCTTCGACCTTGGCTCTCACTTCAGCTCGGTGGGCGTGTACCTGCTGGCCATCGCCCTGCTCACGGCAACGTCCAACCTGGCCACCGGGATACCCAGCGCCATAGGCGGCATCGGCCCCTTCGAAGTCGTGGCGCAGCAGACGCTGGCGGCCCTCGGCGTCGCCGTGGGTGTGGCCGTGGACTACGCCCTGGTCGTTCACCTCGTCGCCCTGTGGCTGCCGGTCAACGTCGTGGGCCTGGCGATACTCTGGAAGCAGAACCTCAACCTGCGGCAGCTCACCCGGAATCCCGAGGAGCGCATGGAGCCTGCACCTGCCAACCCCGCCGCGAACTCTACCCCGGCGGGAGGCGGCTCATGAGAGTCGGCATCATCGGCGGCGGCGTGGCCGGGCTGGCTGCCGCCTACGACCTGACCGCGCAGGGCCACTACGCCGAGGTGTTCGAGGTCGCCCCATTCCTCGGCGGGCAGGCGTCCACCTTCCCCGTGGGCGGCGGGCAGTTGGAGCGTGGCTACCACCACCTGTTCGTCAGCGACACCGCCATCAGCGAGCTGATTCATGAGCTGGGCTTGGGCGACAAGCTGGCTTGGCTGGAGTCGAAAGTCGGCCTGTACCACAACGGCCGAATCTGGGACTTCTCAACGCCCATGGACCTGCTGCGTTTCAAGCCACTTTCCCTATGGGATCGCTTCCGCGTGGGCCTGTGGACGCTCCGCCTCCAGCGCACCTCCGACTACGCCAAGTTCGAGGACATCACCGCCCGCGACTGGCTCTCGCAGCACATGGGACGCAAGGCCTACGAAGTGCTGTTCGAGCCACTGCTGCGGGGCAAATTCGGCGACCATTACGACCAGGTCAGCATGACCTGGCTCTGGGGCAAGGTGCGCCTCCGCGTCGCTTCCCGCGGCAAGACGTTGCAGAAGGAGCGCCTCGGCTACCCCATGGGCAGCTTCGGCGAGGTCATAGACACCCTGGCCGGGCGCATAGTAGAGCAGGGCGGCGACGTCCACACCTCCGCCTTCGTCAGCAAGGTGCTGATAGACGACAACCGGACCACCGGCCTCGAAGTCCAGCTTGGCCGGGACTCCGCCACAGAGCAGCGCGATTACGACTTCGTAATTGCCACCACGCCGTCCTACGTCTTCACCCGCCTAGTCCCGCCCATGCCCGGCGACTACCAGGAGATGCTGACCAGCGTAAACTACCTATCCGCCGTGCTGCTCATCCTGGAGCTTGACCGCCCGCTGACCGCCAAGTACTGGATCAACATCGCCCCCGACCCTGACACGGATGGGGATATGCCTTTCGTAGGCATCATCGAACACACCAACATGATCGACAAGTCCCTATACGGGGGCAAGCACATCGTCTATATCAGCAACTATCCCGACCGCAACAGCGACCTCTACAAGATGGAGCCGGAGGCGTTGTTGGACCTCTTCGTACCCCACCTCCGCAAGCTCAACCCCGACTTCGACCGCTCCTGGGTACAGGGCTACCACCACCACCGCGTCGACGGCGCCCAGCCCATCATTGGCCGCAACTACAGCCAGCGCATCCCGCCCCACCGCACGCCCGTCGGCGGCCTCTACCTGGCCAACACCACCCAGATATTCCCCGAAGACCGCGGCACCAACTACTCCATCCGCATGGGCCGACAAGTCGCTCAGATGGTTATAGACGACGCGGGCTAGCGGCCGGCAGCATATTTGGGTTGCTCCCTCTCCCTCCGGGGGAGGGTCAGGGTTGGGGCGCACCTCTTTCCCTTAAGCTGGGATGTCAAATATCCTACGGCAACGGGACGCCCCCGCCCTTACCCCCGAAGGGAGAGGGAACAATTGAACGACCCTAGACCAACGATACCCGAAATGTTGCAATTATTCGCTCGTCGGGTACAATCTACGGTAGTCTGAATCGAGTGCCCGGCACCGGGCAGGAGCATAACGTGGCGTCCGAGCTTAACCCAGCAGAACAAGACAATCCGAAGTCCGGCGAGTCCCGCCGCAGCTTCCTGGCCAAACTCGGCATTGGCGCAGCGGCGCTGGCCTTGGTGGCCGGTCCCCTGTCGGCGTTGCGGGGCAACGGCTCGAACAGCGGAGCATCGGCCCGGAACCAGGATTTTCCCGGTGAGGATTCCATCTTCCACCCCGCCGTTGACCCTCGGCAGGATCCCCGGCGCATCAATCGCGGCTAACTCCACGCCTGGACTTGATCCCCTGCAATGGCCCTGCCTGCCGGCGGGCCATTGTTGTTCCCAAATCAACCCGGAGGATGACTCATGCCCGAAGCGCGACTCACCATAGGCAATGTGGAAATCCTCTCTCTGAACGACAACGAGGCCACGCTTCCCCTCAGCGACGTGTTCCCGGAAGTCCCCGCCGAGGCTTGGGCGCCCTACCAGGAGCAGTATCCCAGCGGCTTCAGCGGCGACCACCTGCTGGCCCATTTCGAGTGCTACCTCATCCGCTCCGAGGGCCAGACCATCCTGGTGGACACCGGCATCGGCGGCGCAGTCAGCAACCCCCACTCAGTGGAGGCGATGGCCGGCGGCGTTGACGGGCGGCTGCTGGAGGAACTGCGCAGCGCGGGGGTCAGCCCGGACGACATCAACACTGTCTTCTTCAGCCATCTGCACTTCGACCACGTGGGCTGGAACGTGACCCACGAACCAGGAAGCAATCCCCGCGCCACCTTCCCCAACGCCCGATACGTCGCCCACCGGGCCGACTGGGAGGTGTTCCAGCAGCCCGAAGTGATGGAGCTATTTCCGCCCCACTGGGATCTCGCCCTCGGCCCACTCCAAGACCTGGGTGTTCTGGATCTGCTGGACGGCGAGCGGGCGCTGACCGGCGAGATTACCGCCATCCCGACGCCGGGCCACACGCCCGGTTCGATGAGCTTGGCCGTCGTCTCCGGCGGGCAGCGGGCCTACATCCTGGGCGACGTGTTCCACGGCCCGGCGCAGATTACCGAGACGAGCTGGAAGTTCAGCTTCGACATGGACGCCGACCAGGGCGTCGCCACCCGCACCGCAATGATCGACCGCGCCGAGTCAGAAGACGCCATCCTGGCCATTTGCCACCACGGTGGCTTTGGCCGTGTGGCCCGCGCCGAGGGCCGCCGCTACTGGCAATTGGTGTCCTAGCGTCGCCCGAACTCCCGCTCCACATGGTAGGAGCTGAAGTGGATCATCGTGGGGCGCCCGTGGGGACAAGTGTGGGGGTTGGGCGTGGCATCCAGTTGCTCCAGCAAGGCCGTCATCTCCGGCTCGCTCATCGTCTGCCCGGCCCGGACGGCGGCGTGGCAGGCGATGGACGCGGCCATTATGTCCTCTTTCTGCCGGGTGAGACCCTCCAGCGTCGCCATGTCCAGTATGTCTATCAGCGTCTTGGCCGGTTCGTCGGCAGTGAGCACTGATGGCACCGCCCGCAACAGGTAGGTGCGGTCTCCGAAAGGCTCCACCTGGAACCCATAGGAAGTTACTGCATCCAGGTTGTCCTGTAGCGTCGTGGCGTGCGAAGGCGTAAGCTCCACGCTAACGGGTGCCAGCAGGGATTGCGAAACGGCGTCCCGGCCATCCCGCCGTTTAATGATGCGGTCGAAGATGGTTCGCTCGTGGGCGGCGTGCTGGTCCACCAGGTACATCCCCTCCGGTCCCTCGGCGACTATGTAGGTCAACTTGAGTTGGCCCACCACCTTCAGAGGCACGGCGGGCCGCCCCAGCAGCGTCAGCGCCTCCCCACCTGACACCACCGGCGGTTCCTGCGAGCGTTCGTCTCTACCACCGTAGCCGGAGAATACCGCGCCCGACGGCCTGTCGCTGCGTCCACCGCCTCCGTAGGAGCTGAACGCGCCCTGACCGCCGCCGGGCGAGGAGAAAGCCGGCACCGGCGTTTCTTTCATCAGCGCGGCCCGCACCGCCCTTTGCGTCAGTGAAAAAACACGATTCTCATTGTGAAACCGCACCTCGCGCTTGGCCGGGTGGGAATTCACGTCTACATCTTCATAGGGCAGGACAAGGTTGACCGCCGCCACCGGGTAGCGCTTGACCTGCATCAGCCCGGCGTAGGCTTCTTCGACGGCAAAGGACAGCATCCGGCTCTGAATCAGGCGGCGGTTGACGAAGAAGGTCAAGTAGGTGCGGTTAGCGCGGCTGATGCTGGGGGCGGCGACGAACCCCTCGACTGCATACGCCCCCATTGATTCCCCTCCTGAGGGGGGGAGTTGGAGAGGGGGGTCTTCGGCGTGGACTTCCAGCATATTGGCCGCTACCTGTGAACCATAGACCGCCAGCAATGCCTCGCGGGGCTGACCGTTGCCGGGGGATTGCAGGGAGACCCGTCCGTCGTTGACCAGCCGGAAGCGGATCTCAGGGAAGGCTAAGGCGTAGCGGCTGACCAGTTCCTGCACCCGCGATGTTTCCGACTGGGCAGAACGCAGGAACTTGCGACGCGCCGGCTGGTTACCGAAGAGTTCGGACACCTCGATGGACGTTCCCGGGGCGCAGCCCTCGCTGCCGGAATCCACGGCCTCGCCCCATTGCAGGGCCAGCCTGAAGCCGGCGGTCTCATCGTGGGGGCGGGTCTGAACGGCTATGCGGGAGACGGCCGCAATGCTGGGCAGCGCCTCGCCGCGGAATCCCAAGGTGGCCACGCGGTCAAGCTGCTCGGTGGACGTCAGCTTGCTGGTGGCATGGCGTTGGAAGGCGAGGGGGACTTCATCGGCGGGAATGCCGAACCCGTCGTCGATGACCCGGATGAGCTCGACGCCGCCTCCCCGTATCTCCACCGTAATCTGGCCCGCCCCTGCGTCTATGGAGTTCTCCAGCAACTCCTTGACCACCGACACAGGACGCTCCACCACCTCGCCGGCGGCAATGCGGGCGGCCAGATCGGGCGGCAGAACCCTAATCGGCATGGGCCACCGCTAGAAGAGGGGTACGATGGTGCCCTTGGCGCGGTACTGCTTGTCCTCCGACGTTCCCGTGGCGGCGAAATCCTGCACTATGCGGTAGACGCGCTCCATTTCCCGGTCGGGAGAACGTTTGAAGAAGTAGGGCGGCACCCACACGCCGCCAAAAGCGGCCACCACTTCCGGGTAGTCGTCGATGACAAAGTCCGGCTCGAAGGGAACGCCCAGTTCCTCCAGCCTTTCGTGGAAGTGGTGGGTAGGCTTCTCGAACACCCCGCTGACATAGGGGTTGAGCTGATGTTTCTCGATAACTTCCCACCGCTCCCCCATCCCAGACCAGATGTAGATTTGGTGGTTCTCGTCCAGCAGCACCTGGAATATTTCCTTGGTCTGAGGGCGCAGGCTGTTGTCCAGACCAAGAATCGTGTAGTCAACGTCAAAGAAAATTTTCATTGGTAGTCTTTGGCCCTTCCCATTCCGGCTCTCCCTGACCGGCGACGGAAGAAAGAACGCCGGGCTGGAGGACTATACGATTAGTATATTACATTTTGGCCTATCGTTCAGCCCAATGCCCACTGAAGCGAGAGCCGTTTAGCTGTTCCTTCTCCCTTGAGGGAGAGGGAGAATCAACAGGCCCCACAACGGGCAAGGAAGAAATGCAGCAAACGCAGCGATAGATGCGACCGCGGAAGCATCCTGCACGCCTTCACTTCGCCGTGGCAACCACCGAATCCAAAACAGCCGCGCCACCGCCAACAAAGAGTTGGTCGCCAACCCGGATCATGGGACGCCGCACCAGCTTCGGCTCCTGCAACATCAGCCGGACCATTTCATCCTCGGACAGCTCCTGCCCGGCCAGTCCCATCTGCTTAAGGCTGGGACTGCGGCGAGCAAAAATCTGGTCGATGCCGACCAACGCGGCCATCTCTCTGATTTCTTCCTCGGTGAGCGGTTCCTTGAAGTAGTCCCTCTCCACCAGGGCTATTTCGTTTTGCGAGAGAAACTCTCTCGCCTTCCGGCAGGTGGATCAACGTGGCCACCAGTAGAAATGGGCCTGCTGACTCATTGCTTCCTCGACAATTTGGAGTATCCGGCTTCAGTAACGCGGGATCCAACGGGGATTCGTCCATTCTATACCGCGGGCCGCGCCCGGCTGAACCATCGCCGTTGCCGGTTCCAGGCCATTTTCAAGGCTGGGAGTTGGCCTGCTCCTGCAATTCGTAGAGCTTGTTGAGGGCCTCCAGAGGCGTCATGTTGGGGACATCCAGGGCTCTCACGGTGTCGGCCAGCTCAGAGCCGGGAGCGAACAGCGCCAACTGTTGCGACGGGGCGGCACGAGTAGCGCGCCTGCGGCTGTTCCCGACCTGCGATTCCAAGTCTGTGAGCACTTCCCAGGCGCGGTTGATGACGCCCTGGGGAAGTCCGGCCAGACGGGCCACATGGACCCCGTAGCTCTTGTCGGCCCCGCCGGGAATGATGCGGTGCAGAAACACCACTTCGCTTCCCTCCTCGGCCACGGCCACGCTGAAGTTTCGCACTCCGGGAAGGGACGACGCCAGTTGCGTCAGTTCGTGGTAGTGGGTGGCGAACAGCGTCTTGCAGCCCAGCCGGGGGTCGTTGTGCAGGTGTTCTATGACCGCCCGGGCGATGGAGAGTCCGTCGTAGGTGCTGGTGCCGCGCCCTATTTCGTCCAGAATCAACAGCGACCTGGGGGTAGCCTGATTGAGAATGGCCGCGGTCTCCACCATCTCCACCATGAAGGTGGATTGTCCGGTGGCCAGGTCGTCCTGCAAGCCGACGCGGGTGAAGATGCGGTCAACGATGCCGATGCGGGCCTCGGCGGCCGGCACAAAGCTGCCCACCTGGGCCAGGAGCGTAATCAGCGCCACCTGCCGGATGTAGGTGGACTTGCCGGCCATGTTGGGACCGGTGAGCACCAGCACCCGCGCATCGCCGGAAAGCTCCACATCGTTGGGGACATACTCGCCGGAAGCCAGAACCCGCTCCACCACGGGATGGCGGCCCTCCCTGATTCGTATGTCCGGGCCGGCGTCCACCAAGGGGCGCACGTAGCCGCTGTCCACGGCGGTTTGCGCCAGCCCGCAGAACACGTCCACCTGCGCGATGGCAGCAGCGGCACGGGCGATGTGCCGGGCGGACTCCGCCACCTGTGCGCAGATGCGACGGTACGTCTCTTCCTCTTCGCCGGCAAGCTCCTCGCGGGCGTTCAGCACCCGCGATTCGTATTCCTTGAGGTCGGGAACGATGTACCGCTCGGCGTTGGTCAGGGTCTGACGCCGTTGATAGTCGTCAGGCAGGCTGCCGATCTGGGACTTGGGGATTTCGATGTAGTATCCGAAGACCTGGTTGTAGCCCACCTTGAGCGCACGGACCCCGGTGCGCTCGCGCTCTTTCTGTTCCAGTCCGGCAATATACTGGCGGGCGTTTACGCTGGCGTCCTTGAGTTCGTCGATTCTGGCGGAAAACCCTCGCCTGATGACGCCGCCTTCTCCAACGCTGCCGGAGGGTTCCGATTCTATGGTAGCCTCGATGAGGGCGGCCACTTCGGGCGCAGGCAACAATTCGGAGTGCAACCACTGCAAGGCATCGCCTAGACCGGCCACCCGCTCCCGGAGCTCCGGCAGGGCATCCAGGCCGGTCTTCAACGCCAGCAATTCGCGGGGAGCCACTGTGCCGGCGACCACTCGGCGCATGATGCGTTCCAGGTCGGCGACACCGGCCAACGCCGACGAGACAGCTCCGCGAGCCAGGCCGTCGCGGTAGAAACTGTCCACCGCGTCGAGGCGTCGCTCCAGCGCGGCCAGGTCAAGCAGGGGCTGTCCCAGCCAGCGGCGGAGCAGCCGCGACCCCAACACCGTGCGGGTGCGGTCAATGGCCGCCAATACCGATAGCTCCCTCTGCTCGCCCCGCCCGCCCTCGAAAAGCTCCAGGTTCCGGCGGGTGCGGGCATCCAGCGCCATGTACTGATGGGCCGAGTAGACCGCCAGGTTATTCAACTGAACCTTCGTACCCTGTGCCGAGTTTGTCGAAGGGCGGGTGCGATCCAGATAGTCCACAATCGCGCCGGCGGCGGACACTGCCAACGGCAGGTCCTCGCAGCCAAAGGACTCCAGTGTGTGAATACGAAAGCAGGACAGCAGGGCGGCTTCGGCCTGCCTGTACTCAAAGGGGGCGTCGTTAATGGCCGAAGCCCTCCATTGAGCGTCGGCGGTGGCTATGGTGAGCGCGTCCGCCTCCGTTGCCAGCACTTCGGCGGGGGCTATCCTTCCCAACTCCAGCGGCAATTGCTCCAGGGGAAGTTGCGTGGCGGCAAATTCGCCGGTAGTGATGTCGGCGTAGGCCAGGCCGGCCAGGCCACCCCGCACGAATACGGCGGCCAGGTAGTTGTTGGTCCGCTGGTCCAGCAGGGAGTCTTCAAAGACGGTGCCGGGTGTCACTACCCGCACCACATCGCGGTCCACCAGCCCCTTGGACGCCGCAGGGTCGCTGAGCTGTTCGCAGATGGCGACCTGGTGGCCCTTCCTCACCAGGCGCGCCAGGTAGGAGTCCACCGAGTGAGCCGGAACGCCGGCCATCGGCACCCGCAGGTTCTTGCCCAGACTGCGGCCTGTGAGGGTTATGTCCAGTTCACGGGCGACGAGCTTGGCGTCGTCGTCGAAGGTCTCATAGAAGTCGCCCATGCGAAACAGGACGATGGAATCGCGGTAGGCTTCCTTGATTTTGAGGTACTGTCGACGAATCGGCGTCACGGGCCCACATGCCGGGTTGAGTGAGTGGACTAATTCTATACCACACGGGGCAACATCCGGGAGAGTAAAGGTCGCGGCATTGAATAAAAATGCCCTCTCCCTTGCGGGAGAGGGCACTGTTCAGGGGGCGATACCGAAAACCGTTATTCTTTCCAGAAGCGCTCTTCCTTGAATCGCCAGCCCTGGGGGGGCAAATTCGCCTTCATTTCTTCGATCATTCCGGGGTGGCCGCAGGCGTAGACCAATGTATCGTCCTTGAGAAGGTTGAATTTCTCCAAGTATTCTTCGGCGATGGCGTTGACCCGGCCGGCCGGTCCGTCCCATCCCTGGTTGCGGGGATCGCTGGGGCGGCTGACCGTCGGCACGAACTTGACCACGTCGGGGTGCTTTGCCGCCAGCTCCATGAACTCGGCATCGTAGGTCAGCTCATCGCAATAGCTGGCGCCCAGCAGGATATAGAAAGTATGACCCTCTTCATTGTTATGCAGGCAGTCACGCACCATGCTCACCGACGGCGAAACGCCGGTGACCGTTGACAGCATGAAGTGGTGATGAGCCTTGCGGTCCATGGTGAAGATACCCTTGGCCCTAGGGCGGACGGACATGGCGTCGCCCGGCTGTAGCCGCCATATCAGCGGGGTAAGCTCCCCGTCCGGCACCAGTTCCACGAAAACCTCCAGCGTATTTTCATGGGGGGCGGAAGCGATGGAGTAGGCGCGTTCGATGCTGCCAAGCCCCAGGGTGCAGTATTGACCGGGCTTGAAGGCGAAGCCCTCGCCTTCTTTCAACTCCAGCTTGAGGACCATCAGGTCGTCGGTGATGTCGTTTCGTTCCACGACCGTGGCCTTGGGGAAGGCAGGATTGGGAGTGAGATCCGCGTCCTTTACTCTCTCGGTGGCCGCTGACTCTATCATAGCTGTCTCCTGCCTCCAAATCGCTTTGCGCTGGGAACTCGGAACACCATGGGCAATGGGACTTTTTTCAATGTCTGAGGCGTGGCATTTTCACGCCGATTGTTCAACTTGTGCCTTGACCAGGCGGGCGGGACGCACGTCCAGCCCTTGGAGCATGGCGGCGGGGTCGAATTCCTCGCTGGCCTGCATATCGATTGCCAACTGCCCGAACAGGGAAGTGGAGGCCACAACGCCCTTCGGCACCTGCGGATTGAAGCGGGCGACTCCGGGAAGCACGGCATCCGCAGTTTCGAGATTCACCTTGTCTCCCTCCACCAAGCCCATAGCAGTTGCGTCGGCGGGGTTGACCTCCACCCATTCCTCGCGCTGGATGCGGTTGCGCTTGCCTTTAACCACTTCCATCTCCCGGTGCTGTTGCAACAGCACCCGGCCCGGCGCGAACCACAGGGGAAAGTCCGCCGGAGCCTCCGGGAGAGACGCATGGAAGGACGGGGTGAAAGGCACCGCCTTGTCTTCGGCAAATCCGTCGGCGAACAGTGTCGGGGTACCCCGATGACCGGCATCGGGACAAGGCCATTGCAGACCGCGGTGCTGCCTGCTGGCGTAAAGCACCTGCGTCGGCTGCGGGCTTTCCAACTGGGTACGCAGAACCAGCGAGCCTTCGCTTTCCAGCCGCCGGTGAGAGATACCGCCGTAAATCCCCGTGACCTGCGCGATTTCGTCCATCGTCTCGGCGGGTGTCATGGCCGGGAATATATCGGCCTTCAAACGCTGTCCCAATTGGGTCAAGACCCAACTCTCGGGCTCCGCGCCGTCGTTCTTGCTGACCGCCGACTTGATCCGCTGCACCCTGCGTTCCAGGTTGGTGTAGGTGCCATCCTTCTCGGCGAAAGTCACTCGCGGCAGCACAGCGTCGGCCCGCTGGGCCAGCGGCGTGAGGGAAGTGTCATGCACAACCAGGAAGTCCAGCCCCGCCAGGGCGCCCACCGCGTCGCCAAGTCTGCCGTTGGTGAAATTGGGGCTGTTGCCAATGATCAGGGCCGCCTTGAGGCGGCCTTCGCCGGCGGCTTCGACCATCTGGGCCAGTCCCAGCCCCGGCGTTTCCGGCACCGGCGCGCCCCATGCAGCTTCCAGTGCCTCGCGGTCGTCGGCGGCGGCCACCCGGCGGTATCCCGGCAGACGGTCGGGCAGGCAGCCCACGTCAAACGCGCCCTGCTCGTTGGCGCCCCGGCGCATGGGATACAGCCCGGTTCCCGGTCTGCCGAGGTTGCCAGTAAGCAACGACAGGTTGACCAGCGACTGAACGCAGTCGCGTTGGTGATCCGGCGGCACATTGTCCAGCCCGTAAACCACCGCGGCGGCAGCGGCCTGCGCGAATAGTCTCGCCGCTTCGGCTATGTCGTCAGCGGAGACCTGGGTTGTCTCAGCGATCTCTTCCATGTCCAGCGAACGCAGGGAGTAGCGGAGAGTGGCCGGGCTCTCGCAGTTCTCCTCCAGCCATTCCTCTCGCTCCAGTCCCTGGTCAACGATGCTGCGGAGCAGTCCCGCCAGCAGCGTCAACTCCGTACCCGGAGCCGGGCGCAGCCACAGGTGGGCGTAACGGGTCAGCTCGACCTCGCGGGAGTCTATGACCACCAGCTTGGTGTTCTTCCGCGCGGCCCGCTTGATGGGCACGGCGGCGACGTTCTGCTCCTCGGTAGGGTTGGCATTGAAAACCAGAATGCAGCCCGCCTGCTCCAGTTCCCAGATGGAATTGGTGGCGGCGGCAACGCCCAGGGACGACTCCAGTCCCAGCACCAGCTCGGGGTTGGTGTTGGACGACTGGTCAACATTGTTGGAACCCATCACCACGCGGGCGAACTTCTGGGCCAGGTAATGCTCTTCGTTGGTGCCGGTGGGCGAGGTGAGCAGCGCGAACTCTGACCCGCTGACTCGTGACAACTGTTCCGCCACGTAGTCCAGCGCCTCGTTCCATGTGGCGGCTTCCAGCACTCCGCCGCGGCGGATGAGCGGGGCGGTCAGGCGGCTGGCGTCGTCGTTGACAAACTCTAAGCCAAACTTGCCCTTGAAGCAGGCCTGTCCCTGGTTGGCGGGGGAGTTGATTTCCGGGATGGCGCGAATCAGCTCGTCTTTGTCGTTGAATTCCAGGTTCAACTGGCAACCGACGGGGCAATGGGGGCAGATGGAGCGCTCCACCCGTCGCGCCTTTTCCCACTTGTGGTTCCGTTCCACCAAGGCACCCACAGGACAAACGTCGATGCAGGCGCCGCAAAACTCACAGCCTGACTCCAACAGCGAAGTGCCGAAGGACGTGCCCACCAGCGCCTGACCGCTGCGCTCGGTGAAGCCGATTGCGTCGTCGCCACGCAACTCCTCGCAGGCCCGGACGCACCGCCCGCAGACGATGCACAGGTTGTAGTCGCGGTCGTAGAAGGGGTCGGACACTTCGAGGGGGATGTTCCGGTACTTGTAGCCCAGCGGGGATTCCAGGTTCATGCCCAGGTAGCGCACCGTGTCTTTCAGCTCGCACCGCTCATTCTTGGGGCAGGTGACGCAACGGTCGTTGACCGAAACGTGGCGCAGGCACACGTCGTTGGGGCCGCAGATGTCGATGCGGTGGCAGGTCAGGCAACCATCGGGATGCTCGGCGATGAGCATCTCCATCACTGACCGGCGCAGTTGGTCCACCGCCGGTATCTGGTTGTGGACCGCCATGCCATCGGCCACCGGCAGCGTGCAGGCGGCGGGATATCCGCGCTGCCCCTCCACCCCCACGACGCACATCCGGCAGGCGGCGTAGGGCTTCATGCCCGGGTGATAGCACAGATATGGCACATATATCCCGGCGTCAATGGCCGCCTCCAGGACCATCTTCCCGGGCTGCGTCCTTACCTCTACGCCGTCTATACTGATGGTGATGTCGTCGGGCATTTCCGCCTCTGTCGATGAATTGCTCCTTCTCCCTTGGGAGAGGGCAAGGGTAAGGGCGTGCCTCTACCGCCGCGAGCGGGCCGGTGAATATCTCGGGCCTTCGCAAACGCCGGTTGGGCAAGTGTGCTCCAGAATGTGCGCCTCGAACTCGCCAGGGAAGTAGCGCAGGGCCGACGAAACGGGGTTGAAGCCCAACTGCCCGTGTCCGCACAGGGAACCGGCCTGCATATTCTCTCCGGTGCGCCGCATCAGGTCCAAGTCCTCTGGTTCGCCCTTCAGGTCGCAGATGCGCTCCAGAACTTCCAGCAGGTGGCTCATACCCATCCGGCAGGGGAAGCACTTGCCGCACGACTCATACTGGCAGAAAGCCACCAGCGCCCTGGTCAGGTCAACCACGCAGGAGTCCTCGTCAGCGGCGATGATGCCCCCGGAGCCGAGAATGGCCCCCGCGTTGCGCAGCACCTCAAAGTCCAGCACGATGTCCACGTTGTCGGCGCCCAGCACTCCGCCCAGCGGCCCGCCGGTTTGCAGGAACTTCAGCTTCTTGCCGCCCCGGATGCCGCCCGCCGCTTGGTACAGCACGTCCTTCAGGTTGATGCCCAACGGCACTTCCATCATGCCGGTGTAGTTGAGGGCGCCGGACAGGCAGAGAATCGCGGTGCCGGTGCTGCGCTCGTGGCCGATGCTGGCGAACCACTCGCCGCCCTTGGACATTATTTCCGGCACGTAGGAGAGCGTCTTGACGTTGTTGATGTTGGTGGGCTTTCCGAACAGCCCGAACTGCGCCGGGAAGGGAGGACGGAAACGGGGCATAGCCCGCTTGCCCTCAATGGCTTCCATCAGCGCGCTTTCCTCACCGGCAACGTATGAGTCGCCGGTAAGGGCCACTTCAATATCGAAGTCGAAGCCGGACCCTAGAATGTTATCGCCCAGCAGTCCCAGCTCCTGCGCCTGCTCTAACGCAGCGCGGCAGCGGTCAATGGGGCCGTCATGCCCGTGGCGGATGAAGATGTACCCCTTGGCTGCGCCGGTAGCGTATCCGGCAAGGATGACGCCCTCAACCAGGGTGTGCGGGTCGCTTTCCAGGATGGCCTTGTCGTTGAAGGCGCCCGGGTCTCCCTCCTCGCAGTTGCACAATATGTATTTGTCGCGGGAGGGATTACCAGCGAGGAATCGCCACTTGGTAGCGGTGGGGAAGGCGGCGCCGCCCCGTCCCCGCAGCCCGGACTCGTTGACCTGCTGCAGCGCATCCTCGGGCGTCATCTCCAGCAGCGCCCGGTTCAGGGCTCGATAGCCGCCGCTGGCGATGTATTGGTAAATGTCCAGAGGGTCGACGTTTCCCGCGTTGCGCAGGGCGATTCGATTCTCCCAAGCCCGCATCGGATGGAGCGACAGGTCTCGCAGGCCGGGCGGCGGGACGAAGTCATCCCCGGCATCAACGGGGGCCAGGTAGCCGAGGGCCAATTCCTCAACAGGCTGCCCTTCCGCAACGTGAGCCCTTACAACCTCAGCCGCCCGCTTGGGATCAAAGTTCCCGTAGAAGATTCGCGGGCCGCCGGGCAGTTGTACGTCCAGCAGAGGCTCCGCGTAGCAGAGACCAATGCAGCCGACCTCGGAGAGACGGGCGTCCACTGTCTGGCTTTCCAGGGCTTCGCGGAGGGCGCCAATCACGGCGCTGGCGCCGGCAGCCTGGCCGCACAGGGCAGTTCCGACCCGCAGCCAAGGGCGTTGGGCTTCCTTCTCCCAGCGGCGAGAAGCCTCCGCTTCCAGTTGCTCGAAATCAGCGGGCATGAACCTCCGTTGCGTCTTGCCGCAGAATTCCAGACACGAGTCGCGCCGCCACGTCCGGGCTGACCCGGCCGGCGAGGTGATGGTCTACGGACATAACCGGCGCCTGAGCGCACGCTCCGAGGCAAGTGTTTAAGCGCACCGAGAGCCGATGGTCCGCCCGCTCGCCCTCGTCTTCCAGACCGGCGGCCTCCAGCACCGACTTCACCACGGCCATAGCGCCCATGAGGTGGCAGGAAGCCCCCCAGCACACTTCGACCTGACGCATCGCGGGCGGCTGGAAGCGGAAATTGGGATAGAAGGACGCGACCGCCCAAACGTCATTTACCGTCGCGCCATTGAATTCGGCCACCCGCTCCACAGCCTCTCGTGGGATGTAATGCAACTCGTCTTCCACGGCTAGCAATGAAGAAAGTATCGTAACCGTGGGCTGGGTCTGACCACGGATGGCCCGGTCAATGCGCTGTTCCAGACCTTCCATTTGGCCGGACTCCTGACGGTATGACTATTGAGCAGGAATTCGTGGCGGTTTGGCCGGGCTCCGCCGGTCAGCGCCAGCTATTCCGGCCCATTCGTGAAAGAATTAACAATCCAGCAAATACTAGCACACCGCCAGCCGCCGATTCAATATGGGAAGCGGCGACAGCGGTGTGAAGATGTCAAGTCAGCGGCCAGGTCACCCGGGGCCGGCCCATCCACGTAAGGGAGCCGACCGGGAGGGTGCTAGGCGGTGCGGGCCACGCTGCCCAGCAGGATCCGCTCCACGTCCGGGAGCAGGGCCTCGGCGCGCTCACGACATTCCTCATCGGACAGACTGGACAGAGGATGCGAGGCCACGGCGTACTCGTATTCCGGCACGCCCATCATGCGCGTCATGGCCTTGGCGGTGTTGTTAAAGACGTGGGTGATGATGGAGGCGGTGGGGAGACCCAGGCGCTCCATCTCGATGCCGTCGTGCACACTGCACGAACTGCACGAGCCTCAATCGCCCACCCCGGTGATGAGCACGTCCACACCGTTCAGCATATCCTCGATGACTTCCGGCTTCGTGGGCAAGGATGCAGAATGCTTGTTGAACATACGGACTTCCTTTAGCCCGTACTTTTCCTGAAGCATCCGGCCCAACTCATTGAGCACCTTGTCGGAGTTGGCCTTCGAGTTCTCCAGCAGGCCCAGGGTCTTACCCTCCAGGGTGTTGGGCCGGTCATTCAACCGGAAGTCCCCAACGGGCAATTCCAAGCCTGCGGGGTTGACCAACCTGACGTTTCTGACCGTAACCGTGTCCGCCATAACGTCCTCCCGTTTGTATTTCTCGTTTGTCTAGGGCAGTGAACTACATACAGCCCGATTTTTCAAGTCCCGGATTACGAGCCGGAGACCTCAATCCTCCGGGTGCGAATCTGGTAGTTGGTGGTGTCTATGATGGCGCTGTTGCGACCGCCGGTGCCGCCGCCCATGACAATCAGGATGTCGTCGGGCTCGCGGGAGCAGCGGCGTAGAATCTGGTCGTCGCCCTCCCGCTCGGGGCCTTGCGCCACGCCGAGGCGTATCAACTCGGCCTGCGGGCGGGCGGCGTTTTCGATGAGATATTCCTGCATATCGCGCCGGGTCCAGCCGTCGTTGCCCAGGGTGATGGCGTGCTCCGGCCCGAAGACCAGCGCCCACTGCGCCGGGAAGCGCCACGCCAGGCTGGCGCTCTTCAGGGTGTCGGCGACGGAGGCCAGGATGACCTCGCCGGTCTGACCGTAGGCATTGTTGACGGTGATGGGGTTGTAGGCCACTGCGATGGTGACGCAACTGTCCCCCGCCTGGAAGCCTCGGCTGACATGCAACGGTTCCCAGGGCGAGTCCTCTTCGTTTTCGGCGAAGGTCAGGGTGTACTTGCTGGGGTTGCCCAGCGTTCCCCGGTCGAGGATGCCGGGGCGGGCCTCAAAGCCGTTCATGAAGCATAGACGCACCGCCCGGCCCAGGCAGGCGTTGGCCCGGTTGCCGGGACCGAAGATGCCGTCGCGGGAGTTCATCTCCAGCGTGTGCCGGATGGGGCCGTTGACAATCATCAGGATGGCCGGGGAGCTGGTGGAGGAGGCCGCCATGTTGACGTAGTTCTTCTCTTCGTCCAACGTCCGCAGGGCGGTGGTCAACACCGGGAAATACTCCGGCAGGCAGCCGGCCATCACGGCGTTGGCGGCGGCGTTCTCCGACGTCAGCACTCGGCGGCGCATTTCGAAGGTGATTATCTCCTCTTCCCCGGTCATGCCGGAAAGCTCCAGCATTTCCCGCACCTTGTATTCCACCGGCGGCACTACAGGAAGGCCGTCGCTCCAGCCCAGCCGGTAGCATTCCTCGATGATTTCGACGGTGTCGCTGAATTCGACGATGTCGGAACGGTTCATATCGGCATCCATCCAGATTTGCTCTCCATCGAGAGCGGATAGGAGAGCGGATATTCCCAAGCAGTGCTAGACGTTGAGGCGAAGCTGCACGCCCGCCTTTTCTTCCTGTATCCGGGCCACGGCGTCGGAATCCTCGGGGCCATAGCCCCGGAACATCGCCTCCACATGGCGCTGGTCCACCAAGTTGGAAAGGTCCATAGGCACTCCGTATTCCCGGCCCAGGTCGGTGGCGAGGCGTACATCCTTGGCGGCCAGGGCGGTGGCAAAGCCCGGCTCGAAATTGCCCTGGAACAGGAACCGCGAGAACTTCTCGGTCAGCCGGCGCGAGCTGCCGGAGCTGTGAGCGATGACATCGGCCAGAGTGGCCAGGTCCACGCCGGCTTTGACGCCCAGCGTCAGGGCCTCGGAAAGCAGGACGCCGATGCCCATGCTCATCAGGTTGTTGCAGATCTTGCAGACGGAACCCGCGCCGATGTCGCCGCAGTAGACCACATGGCTGCCGATGGCGCCCAGCATCGGCTCGAAGCGGTCGAAGGTGGCCTTGTCGCCGCCGACCATCACGGCCAGCGTTCCCGCCGCCGCGCCGTAGGTGCCGCCGCTGACCGGGGAATCCAGAAGCGTCACGCCCCGCGCGGCGCAGGTCTCGTGAAGCCGCCGGACAACCGTGGGCGAGTTGGTGGAGAGGTCGAAAATAATCGAGCCGCTACCGGCGCCCTCCAGGATTCCGTCCTCGCCCAGGACCACCGCCTCGACGTCCCGGGGGACGGGGAGGCTGGTTAGCACTGCGTCGTTGCCCGGGACGGCCCTCCTGGGGCTGGCCGCCCACTCGGCGCCCATCTCCAGGAGGTTGGTTGCGGCCTCCCGCCGCAGGTCGTGGACGGTTAGCTGGTGGCCGGCCCGTATCAGGTTGGCGGCCATCGGATTGCCCATGTTGCCGGTTCCGATGAACCCTATCTTCATCCCTTTCTCTCCTGTCGCGTTGGCCGTCGCGTTGGCCGTCGCGTTGGCCGTCGCGTTGGCCCCGGTCGCCTGGCCCCCTTTCGCGGTCAGGCCGGTTGTAACCGGGCCGGGGGGCGCCGGCTTCCTGACTGGGGCCGACACGGGGACGCGATTCCGGCGGGCCGCCTGGTATCCTCTCCGGTCCCGTGTCGCGGATGCTCTCTCTGCGATAGGGTGGGGCGTAGCCGCTGGCGATTATGCCCGCCGGACGGGCCGGGTGCATGTTTTGTGGGCTTCCCCCGGCCGGGCGATCTCCTTGCTCGTCGAAGGTCTCCTTGGCGATGCGGAAGGCGTTGACTGCCGCAGGCATCCCGCCGTAGAAGACCATCTGCGCGATAATTTCCGAGATTTCCTCCTCGGTCACGCCGATGTGCAGAGCGCCGGTGATGTGCCGCTTGATCATCTGCGGGCTGTGGCCCAGCACAACCAGAGCGGCGATGGTGCAGAGGCTGCGGGTCTTCAGGTCCACGGCGGGCCGGTTATATATCTCGCCGTAGATTACCGCATCCACCAGCCGCATCACATCCGGGGCCAGCTCCGCCATCGCCGCCGGTGGCTGAGGGTTGTTGTTGGGCCCGTAGTAACGCATACGAAACTCGGCCGCAGCGTCATCGAGGTCCGCCACAAGGTCTTCCTCGCCCCCGTCCTCAAGGTTGTCTTCCTCATCTTCGAGGTTGGGCTGATAGGGACGCAGGTACGGATCTTCGCCATCGAAGTCGGTGGTCAATGCATTCTCCAACCCGGACAGTCCGGGGGGCTTACAAAATCTGCCAGTAGCGGCGGCCTTCCTTCCTGATTACGCGGCCGATATGGTCGTCGGGGTGGAAATGGCCGGCCGCGATCACGATGTTTTCGGCCTCGGCCCGGTCCAGAACGCGCTCCCGGTTGCGTTGGCTGTCTTCCTTATCCGTGTCCACACCGGCAGTCCATTCGGGGCGCTCCACCTGCACCTTGCTGTGGAGCAGGTCTCCGACCACCATCGCGCGCGCGCCCTGCGAAGTGATGTCGATGACCATGTGGCCCGGCGTATGGCCGGAGGCCGTGAGCATCTTGACCTCGCCGGTAATGGTGTGTTCGGTATCCACCAAGTCCATCACGCCCATGCCCTCAAGCGGCACGACGCTGTTAGTGACCTGGGGGGCGCTGCCGATGACGTCGGGCTTGGTGAAATGCTCCCAGTCCAGGCGAGGCACCAGGTAGCGCGCCTTGGGGAATGTCGGGGCGGCGTTTTCGCCGGTGTAGTCGACGTTCCAGCCCACATGATCGCCGTGCAGATGGGTATGCGCCACTACATCAATGTCCTCTGGGTTGACGCCCTTGAGCCGGAGTTGGTTCACCAAGTCACCGGTGCGATTCCCGCGGTCCAGGTGAGGTCCGGGGCCCATGCCGGTATCCACCATAATGGTCTTGCCTTCGGAACGCAGGAAGAAGTGCAGGTAGTACAATTGGAGTTGCCCGCACTCCAGGGCGTGCTGTTGGTCCGCCCAGTCGGGCTCGGAGGTGGTCGGGAACATCATCCACGGGTCGCGGGGCGGCGGCACCATGTCCAGCACTGCCACGATCTCCACGTTGCCTATCGTAATTTGGCCTGCCATGCCGGGCCTCCTCAACACATAGTCGGGTAATTTTGAACCGCGTGATCCAAGGTCAGATTTGGCGTCGGGCCGATACAGAGGCGGATATACAGGTACATATTCCGCCTAATACTGAATCAGGGACACCACATCGCGCCCCGTCAGCCGGCTGCGCCCGTCAAGGAAAGCGAGTTCGATGACTACGGCAATACGCGCCACCGATCCGCCGCAGGCTTCCACCAAGTGGCACGCCGCCGACAACGTGCCGCCGATGGCCAAAAGGTCGTCAACAATTAGGGCCCGCTGGCCGGGGACGATGCCGTCGGTGTGAATTTCCAGTACGTTGGAGCCGTATTCCAGGTCATACTCGACAGAGAAGGTATCGGCCGGCAGCTTGCCCGCCTTCCTCACAGGCACAAATGGCTTGCCCAGGTCCCGGGCCAAAGGGGCGCCGAAGATGAATCCCCTCGACTCAACGGCCACCACAACGTCGAACTCGGTCTCCCGGCAACATTCGACCAGCCTTTCGATGGCACGCGCGAAGGCATCCGGGTTGGAAAGCAAGGGGGTAATGTCGCGGAACAGTATGCCCGGTTCAGGGAAATCGGGGATGTCACGGATGTAGTCCTTGAGGTTCATGTGCAATCCGACACCTGTACCCCCCAGCCGGCTTCACTGGCCACTGCAAGGGGATATATAGAGCTGCCAAATAGGGATCGGGCGGCGAAGGCAGTTTAAGTCACGCCCTCAATCAAGTCAACCCGAATCCGATTGGGTAACTGTTCAGACTTGATGAGGCGAATTGGCAGAAAGTTGCCGAAAGAGCAAAGGGGGACAGTTTCGCGGTTATGTTAAACCTACAGCATGGATACGAGCCTTGACCTGACGGCCGCCCCCCGAGAAACCCTGTTGGCAATCATTGCCCAACAGCAGAACACTATCGCCCAGTTGCAGCGGCGGATAGAGGCGCTGGAGGGAAAGGCCAAACCGGGCGGCCCCAAAGGGATGCCCGGCATCAAGCCCAAGTCCGGCCGCCAGCAGACTCCCAGGGAGAAAGGTCCCAGGAAGCCCCGGCCCCACGGTTTCGCCCGCCAGCGCACGACTCCCACCCACCGGGTGGAGCACGTCTTGGACGCCTGCCTCCAGTGCGGTGCCGGCCTGTCCGGCGGATGGACCCAGCGGACCCGGGAGGTCATCGACCTGCCAGTGGTTCCGGTCCAAGTCACCGAACATGTCTTCATCGCCAGGACTTGCCCAGTGTGTGAGAAACGCCGGGTGCCCAAGGTGGACTTGGGCGGGGTGGCGCTGGGGAAACAGCGGTTGGGCATCAACCTGCTCAGCCTGATGGCGGCCCTGCGGGAAGAGGGGAGGCTGCCCTTCCGCACCGTCCAGTGGTATCTGAGGACCGTCCACCAGTTGCGCCTGAGCCTCGGCGCCATCGTCCGGGCCATCCACCAAGTGGCCCGGCAGGCCCAACCGGCGGTGGACCGGATTCTGGAGCGCATCCGGGGCAGCCCGGTGGTCCACGCCGACGAGACCGGCTGGCGGGAGGATGGCGCCAATGGCTACGCTTGGACTTTCAGCACTCCCACCGAGCGGTATTTCCTGCGGCGTGGCCGCCACAAGGAGGTGGTGGACGAGGTGCTGGACGAGTCCTTCAGTGGGGTGTTGGTCAGCGACTTCTATGCCGCCTATCATCACTACCCGGGACTGAAGCAGCGGTGCTGGGTGCACCTGCTGCGGGACATCCACGACCTGAAGATCCTCTACCCCAAAGACCGGCAATTGGTCCGGTGGGCGGCGGCAGTCCATCACATTTACTCGGCGGCCAAGAGCTTCGCCCATCCCCAGGCACAGCAACGGCAGCGGGTCCAGCAGCAATTGGAGCGGAAACTGCTGGCCCAGTGCCGTCCCTACGCCCAGGACCCGGCAGCCGCCCAAGGCAAGCTGTGCCGGCGAATCGAGAGGCACATCAAGGAACTGTTTGTCTTCGTGGCTGCCCCCGGCGTGCCCTCGGACAACAACGCTGCGGAGCGCAGCCTGCGGCCCTTGGTGGTCAGCCGCAAAATCAGCGGCGGCACCCGCTCGGAGCAGGGCACCGACACCAAGATGACCCTGGCTTCCCTCTTCGGGACCTGGCGGGTCCGGGGCCTCGATCCTCTCGTGGAATGCCACAAGCTGCTGACTTCCCCTCAAGTCTGAACAGTTACCCGATTGGTGCTCTGGCGGGAAGGACTCCCCAATTCCCTGGAAATCAGACAGGCGTCCGTTTGACTTGGCGCGGCACAGTCAATATAATAGATAAAGTTTCCCCGCTGGGCCTGCTGAATCGTCGGTTGCCCGATAGCCCCGCAGTAGTGGGGCTATTTTCTAGTGTCGGGCAATGCCATTTCGGGAGCCGGCAAGTCGTCCCTGTTTACTAACCTGAGGTTCGGCTCCAACGGGCTTCGTTGATGCCCCTGTGGCGCAATGGAAGCGCAGTCGATTTGTAATCGACAGGTTAGGGGTTCGAATCCCCTCTGGGGCTCCAACCGCTTTTGACACGCCGGCGGCCAGTCGGCCCCGGCCGGGACGGATTGCGTCCCCGGCGGTGATTGTGCGAACATAGAAGGGCTCTAACGGAACCCCGCATTCTGGAGGGGTGGGTGAGTGGTTAAAGCCACCAGACTGTAAATCTGGCGTCCGGAAGGGCTTCGCAGGTTCGAATCCTGCCCCCTCCACCATAATTCCGGAATGGTGAGCAGAGAGCTAACAAGGCGCAAACGGCAAGGGGTCACTGCTCACGGCTCGGCATTCACAACAAAAAAAGCAGGCCCAGATAGCTCAGCGGTAGAGCACGTTCTTGGTAAGAACGGGGTCGGCGGTTCAATCCCGCCTCTGGGCTCCAGAAATATGACCAGACAAGCCCCAGGGCTGTAAGGAGGACACCGCGCAACATGGCCAGACAGCAGTTCGACCGGTCGAAGGAACACGTCAACGTGGGAACCATCGGGCATGTGGACCACGGCAAGACCACTTTGACCTCCGCCATTACCAAGGTGCTTGCAGGCCGGGGCCAGGCTAAGTACCTGGACATGGACTCCATTGACAACGCCCCGGAGGAAAAAGCCCGTGGCGTAACCATCGCCATCGCCCACGTGGAGTACGAGACCGACAACCGCCACTACGCCCACGTGGACTGCCCCGGCCACGCCGACTACATTAAGAACATGATTACCGGCGCGGCCCAAATGGACGGCGCGGTGCTGGTGGTGAGCGCCCCCGACGGCCCCATGCCCCAGACCCGTGAGCACATCCTCCTGGCCCGCCAGGTTGAGGTTCCCCGCATCCTCGTCGCGCTCAACAAGGTTGACATGATGGACGATGAGGAACTCTTGGAGTTGGTGGAGCTGGAAATTCGTGACCTGCTCAACCGCTACGACTTCCCCGGCGACGACACACCGATCATCAGGGTCAGCGGCCTGAAGGCACTGGAAGGCGACCCGGAATACGAGCAGAGCATCGTCAACTTGGTTGACGCCATGGACGATTGGATCCCCATCCCGCCACGGGCCACCGACCTGCCCTTCCTCATGCCCATTGAAGACGTTTTCGGCATCAAGGGACGGGGCACCGTGGTTACCGGCCGGGTCGAGCGAGGCACCATCAAGGTCGGCGAGCCGGTGGAAATCATCCGCTTCGGCGACACCCGGGCCACAGTGGCCACCGGGCTGGAAATGTTCCACAAGTCGCTCGACGTGAGCCAGGCCGGCGACGCCGTGGGCGTGCTGCTGCGCGGCGTTGACCGCGACGAAGTGGAGCGCGGTCAGGTGCTGGTCAAGCCCGGCTCCATGAGGCCCTACACCAAGGCCAAGGCCGAGGTGTATATCCTGAGCCGCGAGGAAGGCGGGCGGCACACCCCGTTCTTCAGCGGTTACAAGCCCCAGTTCTACATCCGCACCAGCGACATCACCGGCTCCATCGGACTGCCGGAAGGCGTGGAAATGGTGATGCCAGGCGACAACGTCCAGATGGACATCGAGTTGATGTCCCCGGTGCCCTTGGAAAGCGGGATGCGCTTCGCCATCCGCGAAGGCGGCCGCACTGTTGGCTCCGGCGTCATCACCGATGTGATGGACTAACCCTTTCCTTAGCGGAGACGAAGGAATGGCCCGAAAAACCGCAGACATCCGGCAGATCATCACCCTCCAGTGCGGGGAATGCCGGGAACGCAACTACACGTCGATGAAGAATCGGCGCAATGACCCGCAGCGGATGGAGCTCCGCAAGTACTGCTCGCGCTGCCGCAGCCACCGCACCCACCGAGAAGTGAGGTAGCAACATGGCCAGGGCCGGCTCGCGCACCCAGCGAGCACTCGCCCCCACTGGGGGCGGGCGCATCACCCCCGTACAGTTCATCCGTGAAACGTTCGAGGAGCTGCGCAAGTGCGTGTGGCCCAGCCGCGAGGAGACCGCCCGCCTGACCATGGTGGTCATGGTGCTGGCGGTGGCGGCCGGGTTTTTCCTAGGTGGCCTCGACCGGGTGTTCGCCGAGTTGTTCAACCGCGTGATACTGTGATATTCGGCCTCTAAGCGAACCGTTCCCCGGCACCCGTCCATTCCTGCAACGCCGCCCCCGGCCTGCCACAAGGGCTGGGGGCGCTATTCATCAGCCCGGATGGCCCGTATGACGAATGCTAACGACATATCGGAAACCGAAGCGCAGCCCGAAGACCTGCGCTGGTACATCGTGCATACCTACTCAGGCCAGGAAGACCTGGTGGAAAAAAACCTCAACCTGCGCATCAACAGCCTCGACATGGAAGACCGAATCAAGCAGGTGCTGGTCCCCACAGAGGAAGAGGTGGTCTTCAAGGACGGCAAGCGCCGCTCCGAGCGCAAAAAGCTGTTTCCCGGC
This sequence comes from Dehalococcoidia bacterium, assembly GCA_965226875.1. Classification (GTDB taxonomy): domain Bacteria; phylum Chloroflexota; class Dehalococcoidia; order Lucifugimonadales; family UBA3495; genus VXOI01. The sequence continues at coordinate 2,499,576 of OZ245439.1, forward strand.
TACATCCTTGTCCGCATGAGCATGGATGACGAAAGCTGGTACGCCGTCCGCAACACCCCCGGAGTCACCGGCTTCGTCTCCACCGAGGACGAAAAAGACAGCCGCCCCAAGCCGGTTCCGCTGGAAGACAAGCAAATCGAGGACATTCTCCGGCAGGTGGAGTCCGACTCCACGCGCGTCAAGATCGCCTTGGAGCGGGGCGAGACCGTCCGCATCACCGAGGGCCCCTTCGTCGACTTCATCGGCGCCATCAACGACGTGGACGAGAGCAAGGGCAAGGTCCGCGTTTTGGTGTCCTTCTTCGGGCGGGAAACCCCGGTGGAACTGGACTTCCTCCAGGTAGAAAGAATCTGAGTGGCAAGAATCTGACCTATAAATCCGGCGCCGCCGGCTGTTCGCTACGGCTGGCGGCCAGCGCCTTCAGGAGTCCCAAGTGGCGAAGAAAATTCGCGCAATCATCAAGCTGCAATTGGAAGCGGGGAAGGCAACTCCCGCACCGCCGGTCGGCCCGGCCCTGGGTCAGCACGGCGTCAACATCATGGGCTTCGTCAAAGAATACAACGCCCGCACCGCCAACGACGCGGGAACCATCGTGCCGGTTCACCTGACGGTCTACGAAGACCGCTCGTTCATCTTCGTTACCCGTACGCCACCGGCCTCGGAACTGTTGCGCAAGGCCGCCGGGGTGGAGCGCGGTTCGTCGGACGTGCGCCAAGACCGCGTGGGGACCATCAGCCGCAATGCGCTGCGGGAAATCGCCCAGACCAAGCTGTCAGACCTCAACGCAGGCAGCGTCGAAGAAGCAATGTTGATAATCGAAGGCACCGCCCGCAGTATGGGAATACAGGTGTCGGGAGAGTAAGCAATGGCCAGCCGCAGCCGCCGTTACAGCAGCGTCGCCGAGCGGGTCGAGCCGGACCGGCTCTACACCCCCGCCGACGCCATCGAATTGCTCAAGGAAATCTCCACCGCCAAGTTCGACGAATCGGTGGAGCTCCACCTTCGGACCAACGTCGACCCGCGACACGCCGACCAGATGGTGCGCGGCGTCGTCGGCCTGCCCCACGGCATAGGCAAGACAGTCCGCGTACTGGTGTTCACCAGCGCCGATGGCAGCGAGATCGCCCGCCAGGCCGGCGCGGACTACGTGGGCGAGGATGACTTGATAGAGCGCATCGAGGGTGGCTGGGTGGAATTCGACGTCGGACTGGCCACCCCCCAGGTCATGCCCAAGATCGGCAAGCTGGGCCGCATCCTCGGGCGCCGGGGACTGATGCCCAACCCGCGCTCCGGCACCATGGTGCAGCCGCAGGACCTGCCCCGTGCCATCCAGGAGGCCAAGGGCGGGCGCACCGAGTACCGCACCGACCGCACCGCCATCATCCACTGCGCCATCGGGAAGATCAGCTTCGAGATCCCGATGCTGCTGGGCAACCTGGCCGCGCTGAACGACGCCATCGCCCGCGACCGACCGGCGGCCCTCAAGGGGCAGTATTTCCGCTCGGCCTACATTACCTCCAGTATGGGTCCCAGCATCCCGCTGGATTTGGCGGCCCTCCAGTCCTTGCGCCCCGAGGATTAACCTGATAAATTGATGGCACAACCGAATAGCCGACGCCAAAGACAGCGGGTCCCACGGGATAAAGGTACGACCACCCGCCGAGGCGCGACGATAAACAACAGGGCCATATTGCTCTGCGCCGCGTCTTACTGATCGGCGCAGGGCTTTTTTGTATACCCTTTCCAGGGAGGTGAAGTTTGCCCACACAGGAGAAAATCGACCGAGTTCAGGAGCTGAAGGAGCAGTTGGAGCGCAGCACCATCACCTTCGGCGCCGACTATACCCGGACCACCGTGAACCAGATGACCGCACTGCGCCGCGCCATGCGGGCTGGTGGTATCGAGTTCACCGTGGTCAAGAATACCCTCATGTATCTGGCCGCTGACCAGGCAGGGATGCCCCAGGTCAAGGAGATAGTGCAGGGGGCCACGGCAGTGGCTTTCAGCTACGATGACCCTGCGGCCGCCGCCAAGACCATGGCCGACTACGCCCGGGCCAACGCCAACACGTTCAGCCTCCGGGGCGCGGTCATGGGCGATGGAACAGCCTTGGGGCCGGAAGGCGTGACCCGCTTGGCGACGCTACCGCCCAAGCCCCAGATGCTAGCGTTACTGCTGGCGCAAATGCAGGCGCCAATGGTGCGCCTGGTGAGCGCCCTGAGCGGCCCACTACAGAATCTGGACAACGTGCTACACGCCCGGATGCGCCAACTGGAAGACGGTTAGCTCTCCGTTTGTCATTCAAAATCTGAGAGAGGAATAGAGAAATGGCACTCACGCAGGACGAAATCATCAGCGCCATCAAGGAAATGAACGTGGTTGACCTGGCCGATCTGGTCAAGTCGCTGGAGAATGAATTTGGCGTTACGGCCGCCGCGCCGATGGCCGTGGCCGTCGCCCCCGGCGGGGGCGACGGCGCTGCTGCCGTCGAAGAGGAAGAACAAACCGAGTTCGAGGTCCACATCCGCGAGATCGGCCCCAACAAGATTAACGTCATCAAGGCGGTGCGCGAAGTCACCTCCCTCGGCCTGCGCGAGGCCAAGGAATTGGTGGAGTCGGCCCCTGCCGCCGTCAAGGACGCGGTGCCGCGCGACGAGGCGGACTCGGTCAAAGCCAAGCTGGAAGAGGCCGGGGCCGTGGTCGAGGTAAAGTAGTCTCACCCGTCCCGCTTGGAGGCGTAATATGGGCCGGAAAGACCGGGAGCGATTCCTCATGCTGAAAGAGTCCAATCCCGACTATCAGGGGTTCCGGGGTGCGGCAACCGTTGTTGCCCCTCCTCCACCCCCTGCCCCGGTAACCGAGTCCGTAACCTGCTCGGTGTGCAACCGGCGGCGCAACGTTAACGTGGACAGCCTGCCCGAAGACCGCAGCGCCTACGTGTGCCTGCGCTGCCAGGAGGAACAACAGCCCGCCTAGCCTGGTGCGGCTGGGCCTCTGCCACCCTTTCCAAGAGAACGACCGCGCCGCGATGCAATCGCGGCGCGGTTTCATTTTTTCTCGACTCTACCCTCTGCCCCTGCTCCGTCCCGAACCGTGTGAAGCCTCCTTACGCCAATTCCTCCCAGACGGAGATGAAGTTGAGGCCACCAGACCACTGGACTCAGGTTCTATCTGTTGTTTCCTCTCTCACCAGGGGAGGACTGAGGACTATTGATTATCCCGGAATTTCACCTTCATCCCAACCCTCTCCCTCGAGATATAAAGAAAACTGACAGAGCCCCGCTACCGGAAAAGCGGCAGTTGCCTGTCCAGGAACTCATAGGCGGTGTTGAACTGCCTTTCCCCCCCTGCCCCAGTCGGCACTTCTTCGTATTCAACGAAAATGTCCGGTTGTACTGGCTTCTCTCCCACCCAGTCACCGCCGGGCGTGTACCAGCGGGAAGTCGGAAGATACAGGGCCGATCCGTCGCTGAGTGCAACGAAGCTGTAATCCGATCCCTCGCCAAAGGTGGGAACACCGACCACTGTGGCCCGGCCTGCTTCCTGCAATGCCGCGGCCACCGCTTCCGCTTCGCCGACGGTCTGTTCGTCCACCATCACCACTATCGGCAGGTCATCTATGGACAGCCGGTCATCGTCTACCGGGAAGCGTTGCTCACTGCGTACACCCGCGCGGTCCTCCACTTGCCGGAACAGGTCGCCGGGCGGCAGAAACTGGGCAGCCACTTCTGCGGCCGCATCCGACGCCCCCCCGGCGTTGAGGCGAAGGTCCAGTATGAGCGCCAACATATCGAACCGATTTAGCTGCTCCAGGGCCTCGAAAACTTGCTGGCCGGTATTATCGCGGAAGCGGAAGACCCGGATGTAGCCGATGCCGCCGGGAATGAGCTGCCTGGCCACCGTGGGCAGTTGCACGTCGCCCCGGAATACGTCCAGCTCCACGGGGGCCGCCTCGGTGATTCTTTCCAAGGTCAGGCGAACCTTGGTGCCCGCTTCACCCTTGATGCGGTCCCCGATTTCCGAAGGCGTGGCATCTCCCACTGGCACGCCTTCCACGGACAGCAGGGCATCACCCGGCTCAATGCCCGCCTTCTCGGCGGGGGAGTCTTCAAACGGGAACAGGAGAATGCGGCTCTCCTGCGCCACCACACGGGCGCCAATTCCAAGGTAGGAACCCTCAATGCTCTGCTCCAGCCGCTCCTGGGCCTCCGGTAGCTGCACGGCAGTAAGGTAGGAAGCGCTGGCGTCGGGCAGGCCGTCCATCAGGCCCCGTATGAGCATCTGGACCGCCTCCTCCGTCGCGACCTCCGGATTGTCCTGCCGGTAGAGTTGCGTAGCCCTCCAGACATCAACCAACCCGGCCGGCACCGCGGCGGGGACCTGACCCCTGGTGCGTCCCAGGTCGGCCAGGAAGGGATACGGTTCAATTTCTCCCAACTCCATGATGCGCCCGATTGCGCCGCCGGCCACCGCGCTCCGGTCCAGGGCGTCGGGGTCGGCGTAGTTGGCAAGCAGGGCATCCCATGCCTCCCACACCAACGCCAGGTCGTCGGCATCCTCCGGGGAGCTTGAGTCCCCGTTCCCGGAAGAGCAGGCCGTGGCCAACAGCAGGGCAATTACGGCAACCGCGGCGAGAGTGAAGCGGAATGGTGAAAATGGGATGTCTGCAAGAAACAAAGCAATGTCCTGAAATCGTGAGAGTGCGCCGCCCGCCATTGTAGCAAACTGCGGAGCCCGAAAAGCGCGGGACCATGAAATTCCCCTCTCCGATGAGGAAGAGGGAACAACCAAGAGACCCTGCGGAAAGCGCGGAAAGCGTTGCCAGCCCGACGGGCTGAATGTACACTGGCCCTGAAAGGAACTTCCGGCGCCGGTTGCCTGTAAGCCATTCCGGCAACCGTCAGGCCGGGTTAACAAACGAGGAGAATCGCCGATGATTAAGGTCACCGTACTCTACCCCAACGAAGAGGGCAAGGCGTTTAATTTCGACTACTGGGCCGGGACGCACATGGAAACGGTGCATCGTCTGCTGGACCCCGTAGGCCTGACGCGCAGTGAGCTGGAGAAGGGCATTTCCGATGCCGACCCCAACGCCCCCGCACCCTTCGTCGCCATGGCCACCATGTATTTCAACACCACAGACGAAGTGCACGAGGGCTTCAAGACCCACGGACGGGAGATCCTGGGGGACATCAAGAACTACACCGACATCTCGCCGCGGTTCCAGATAAGCGAAGTCCTGTAACTGCGCAGCGGTAGCCTTCTTCCGGTCGAAAACGTAGCGGGCGGCCCGGCTCCGGGGCGGCCCGCTGCCGTGTTGGTGGACACCTCCAATTCGTATCGCTCGCCTTCGTTTAATTCCTTCTTGGGGGCATAGGCACTATGACGCAGCACACCGGGAACGGCAGTTCGGAAGTCGCGGCAGCCTTCGAGTCGCTGTCGGAGCGCCTCATCGGGGAGCACTGGAGTTTCTATCCCACCACCGGGTCTCGCATCGGGCGCCATGAGTACGACGGGCGGCTGCCCGACCTCTCCCCGGCGCAGGTCAGCCGCCGCCAGCAGGAGATCCGCCGGGGAATGGCGGAACTGCAAGCGCTGGACACCACAACGCTGGGAGCCGACGAGCAGCTATCCCGCCAGATGCTGGAGTTGTTCCTGCAACGGGAGTTGTTCACCTTCGAGGAGATGCGGCCCCTGGAAAACAACCCGATGCGACAGGCCGGCTTCCTGAACATGGGCGGCTACGTCCGTCGCGATTACGCGCCCCTGGAGGACCGGCTCCGCTCCGCCACCGCCACCTTGCGTCAAGTACCCGGGTTCCTGCAAACGCTGGACGCCGCCCTGCGCGACGACCTCTCCCGTCATATCGTGGACATGAGCGTCGAAAGCTACGGCGGGATGGCTCACTTCTATCGAACCGACCTAGCGGCTTTCGCCAACGCTGTCGGCGACCGTCAAATTGCCGACGACTTCACCGAGGCCATCGGTACGGCTGCGTCAGCAATTGACGGATTCGTGGAAGGGCTGCAGGGTAGAGCCAAAGCTGGAGACAACGCTTTCGCCATCGGCAGCGGCCTGTACTCCCGGATGCTGGCCACCGGCGAGGGGCTGGACCTTCCGCTGGAACGCATCGCCGCCGTGGGACAGGCCAACTTGGAGGAAAACCTGGCCCGCCTGCAAGAAGTGGCGGCGTCGATTGCGCCCGGCAAGCCGGTGCAGGCCATTGTGGAGGACATCAGCCGTAACCATCCCGACGCCGCCCGGCTGATACCCGACACCCGCGAGATGCTGGAGGACATCCGGCAGTCCCTATTGGACTACGACATCATATCCCTACCGTCAGAGGACCGCTGCCAAGTGGCGGAGACGCCGGCCTATATGCGCTACGCCTTCGCCGCCATGGACAGCGCGGGCGCGCTGGAAAACCGGGCCACGGAGTCTTTCTATTATGTCACGCCGGTGGAGGAGCACTGGACGGCGGAACAGGCCGAAGAATGGCTGTCCAAGTTCGACTACAACACCCTGAAAATCATTTCGATTCACGAAGTCTATCCCGGCCACTTCGTCCATCACCTGCACAACCGCTACGGGAGGGCGCTGCCCCTGATCAACCGGGCAGCCACCTCCTATGCCTTCACCGAGGGATGGGCGCACTACACCGAGCAAATGATGCTGGAAACCGAATACGGGACAAACCGGCCCGAACTGCTGCTGACGCAACTGCTGGAGGCGCTGGTGCGGAACTGCCGCTACGTCTGCTCTGTCGCAATGCACACCGGCGACATGACGGTGGACCAGGCCACCCGGTTCTTCATGGAAAACTCCTTCATGGCCGAGTATCCATCGCGCCGGGAGGCGATGCGGGGCACGTTTGACCCTGGCTACCTGAACTACACTCTCGGCAAACTGATGATTCTCAAACTCAGGGAAGATTTCCGCAGGGAACAGAACGGCGGCTACTCACTGAAGACATTCCATGACCGCCTGCTTTCCCACGGTGCCCCGCCTTTGCCGCTGCTGAGGCCGGTCATGCTGGAGCAGGATGGCACGCCGCTCTGACCCCGGTATTCCCAAAGCGCCCGCCATGGCTCCAAAAGAACTGTCAATCCCGCTTTTCGCGGGATTGACAGTTCTAACGAGCTTTAGCGAAGGGGAGGCCCCTAGATTCGGAAGGTGATCCTGCGGAACGCCTCGCCATAGCTGGCGCCGGAGTCTCCGGTCCCTTCCTGGCCCTGCTGGCGGACGAAGGAGTCGATCTCTTCGCCTGTGCGGCCAGCCGTCCGGGATTTTCCGGCCTTGACGGCGCGGGCCTTGGCGTCGATGGACGAGCCGATATCCACGAATGTATTCGGCGTTTCCGTTCCCCAGAATAGCACCGTGCCGGTCTTATGCGGCTCCAGCCCCTCGTCGCGCCACAGTTCCTCGAAGTGCAGGTGGTCCCGGGCGCAGGGGAACACCGCATCCAGGGTCACCTGCCCGGTGATGCGGCTGTCGCGGTGCCAAGCCAGGTTCTTGCGATATGGTTCGGGGCAGACTACGACATCGGGCCGCACTTGGCGAATCTGGCGCACCAGCTCCCGGCGAAAATCGTCCACATCCTCCAGCCCTCCGTCGGGACGGCCCAGCGATACCACTTCCTGCACTCCCAGTTGCCCGGCGGCATCCGTCTGCTCCTGTCGGCGGGTGTCGGCCAGGTCGGCAGCGGAGACGGACGGGTCTGTCGTGCCCTTACTGCCGTCTGTGCAGACCACGAAGCGCACGGTCGCTCCTTCCCTTATCCATTGGGCAACGCTGCCTCCACACCAGAACTCCGCGTCGTTGGGATGCGGAATCACCACCAGAACGCGCTGCGGCGTGTCATCCATCAGGCTGTGCCTCCTGTTATCTTTTTTCCGGACATTGGGGGCTATTGCTCCGGGTCTTCTCCGAAACGGGCCTCAAATCCGGAGCGCGTGAACATTCGCTCGGAGAGTATACCCCCGGAAACGACGACGCTCATGGCCTCTTCCACCGACATATCCAGCCGCTCCACCTGGCTGGCCGGGACAATTACCAAGAATCCCGAGGAGGGTATCGGCGTGGTGGGGACATACACCGAAAGGACCTCCTGACCCTCCGCGTCATACATCTGGGAGGTCACCAGGCCGATGGAGCGCACTCCGGCGCGGGGAAATTCCACAAGCACCACGCCGCTGTACCGGACTGGGTCGCTGGCTCCGTTGGAATGGCTGTTGTTAGAAAGCAGTTCGACGGCGTTTCTCGTGGTGCTATAGATACCCTTGACCACGGGTATTACTTCCATAATCCGGTGGGCCAAGCCAATAATGCGCCGACCCACGACAAAGGCTGCAACCAACCCTACCAGGTAAATCAAAATCAGCAGCGCCAGAAGCCCGGTGCCTTTAACGTCCGGACCAGGCAGCAGGTCGGTCGCCGGCTGGAGAATGGGAGTGAGCAGGTCGAAGATGAACCTCAGGACCAGCGCGGTGATGCCGATAGGCAACATCACCAGGATTCCCGCGGCCAGCGTCCGCTGAAAATGGCCAAACAGCCGCCTCAAAATCCGCAGCAGCAGCGACGGGCGGCAGTCCCATTGGACCCGGATTGCCCCGGGTGAATGACTAGCGGCGTCAAGCTAACAACCGATGATTAACGGTTCGTGAGTCTTCCAAACAGGCGGCGCGAGTTCTTGAGGGCCTTGCCGCTGATCCTTGCGAAAACCAACCGCCGACAAGTTCGTGCGGCGGGAGCGCAAACATATCCCGCTCCCGGGGACTCAGCGCTCCCCGGCGGCCAGGACGCGGTATTCTTCGGAAATCATGGAGGCCACGTTGCTCCAGCCCATCAACTCCGCCCGGCGCCGGGCCGCCGCGCCCATGCTTTCCTGGAGACCGGAACTGGAAAATATCATTTCGACCGAGTTGGCGAAGGCTTCGGGGCAGCGCCAAGACTTCAGGTATCCGGTATGTCCGTGATGCACAATGGTAGGCAGGCCGCCCACCCGCGAGGCCACCACCGGCGTGCCGCAGGCCATGGACTCCAAGGCCACGAGGCCGAAGCTCTCGTAGTACGACGGCACCACGCACACGTCTGCGGCGTTGTAGTAAAGGGGTAGTTCGTCGTGGTCCACGCGGCCCACGAAGTCAATCAGCCCGTCTACCTGCCGCTCTTCAGCCAGACGGCGCACCCGGTCGGTTTCGGGCTCGCCTGGGCCGCCGCCCCCGACGACCATCATGCGGACGTTCTGCTCGCCGGCCTCCATCTGAGCCGCAGTCTCCACCAGCAAGTCCAGGCCCTTCAGCGGCTCCATCCGGCCCACGAACAGCAGAACCTTCTCGCCGTTCAGTCCCAGCCTCTTGCGAACTTCCTTCTGGTCCAGTGGGCGGAACTTGATGAGATCAACGCCGCAGGGAGCCAGCATAACCTGCAAAGGGTCGGCGCCGTACAGCCGGGCCATAGCGTCTCGCTCGTGGTCGCTGAAGGCGATGATGCGGTCCGCGCTGAGCATGGCCTCCCGCTCAACCCTCTCGCGCTCCTCGGGCTCCATTTCACCGGCCCGCGACTGCATCTTAATCAGGGCGAGGGTGTGGAAAGTGACGACGTGCGGTATGCCCAAGCCCTGCGAAAACCGCTGCCCGATCCACGCGGAAAGCCAGTAGTGGGAATGCACCACGTCATAGTCGCACCCCTCATGCTCCCGGAAGGCTTGCAGTTCTTCAAGGAAGCCCGGCAGGTGGGCGTAGAGTTCCCCGACTCCCGCGTCGTGCGGCCCGCCCGGCAGGTGGATGACCCTGACGTTCGGCGCTATCCATTCGATACCCGCAGCGCCTTCATGCTCACGAGTGAATATATCGACCGGGATTCCTGATTCACCCATTGCCCGGGAAAGCTCCCGGACGTATACATTCATACCCCCCGACTTGCCCTGTCCGGGGGCGGCCAGGGGGCAGGCGTGGAATGCAATAAACGCAGCTCGCTGGAGGCTCAACTTCGTTTCACCACCATTCTATAGAGACTCTTTTGATGGCCGCCGAGGTGGGCCTTGTAGGGTTCCGGCCCGCGCAGGAAATCGAAATAGTCGAGGCCCTGTTCGATGGCATCCCGGACGCACATGGCGTGCAGCAACAGTCCGACGCTGTAATACGACAGGCCAGGATCGTAACCGCTATTGTACAACAGGCGGGTCCCCCCGTAGTCGAAGCAAAGGCTGGCCGCTGCCCTGGCCCCGTCTATCTCCATGAAGAACAGCCGAATCTGGTCCAGCTCGGCCATCCGCCGGGCTAGGGCGCGGAAGAAGCTCTCCCGCTCCGGCGTCATGTACTCTTCCTTATCGGCGCGGCTCATTCGCATCAGCGCCAGAAACTCGTCGAAGTTGCCCTCCACGTCGCCGGGGGTGGTCATACAATACCAGCGCCATTCCGTCTGCGAGTCCAGGCGGCGGAGCTTGCGGCGGAGTTCGTGGCGGTCCTTCTTGCTGAGCAGGGTCAGGTATTCTTCCCAGTCGCCCGGCAGGGATACGCCCGAGGTGACATCTTCGTACTCGACCTCCACCCCAAATCCCCGCTCGCGGGCCAGGTCGGGAAGATGGGCCAGAGTGGGCGAGTGTTCAATCAGCGAGTCCAGGCGCACCTCACTCCAGTCCCAGTCACCCAGAACGTCCAGCAACGTCGGGTAGAAGGTTTCTTCGAAGCCGGGCCGCACCAGGAAGTCGTTATAGTCGAAGGTGTCGGGGGAGCCGACAAAGCCGATGGAGTCGCCGAGGCGGGACAGAGAAGCCAGCGCGTCCACGCCTCCACCGGCGGCGGGCACGCTGAACCCGGTCATCTCACGTCCCCCGCTGAAGTTCTCCCACCAGACTTCCTGCCACTGCGGAGAAAGGAAGATGCTGCCCACAGGGGAGTCACGCAATACGGAAACCCAATCTTCCCGAAGGTCCTGGAAGGAAATAACGGGGTCAATGGTCACGGTTAATTGCTGCGCATCAGATTCAATAATGTTTCCCTGATCTCCTTGTCGGATGACATGTCCCGAACCGCCGTGGTCAGCATCCTGGCGCCGGGCTTACGGATGCCGCGCATGGACATGCACAGATGCTCGGCTTCCAGTTCCACAACCACGATTTCGGGCTGCAAGACGTTGTATATGGCGTCGGCCACCTCCGCTGTAAGGCGCTCCTGCACCTGCGGGCGGGCGGCGGCGACTTCCAGGGCCCGGCCCAGCTTGCTCACACCGGCAATCCTCTGCCTGGGCACGTAGCCGATCCGCGCTTCCCCGAAAAAGGGCAGCAAATGATGTTCGCACATGGAGTGAAAGTACAGATGACTCAAGGCCACCGGATCCCTGGATTCGGCCTCGAAAACAGCGTCAATGGCGTCTTCGGCGCGCGCACCCACGCCCGCGAAGAGGGACTGATACATCCGCGCCACGCGGGCCGGCGTCTGCTCCAGGCCTTCCCGGCGGGGGTTCTCGCCGACCGCTTCAAGAATGTCGGCAACCGCCTGCTGTATCCGACTCTGCTCGACCGTGATTTTCCCTCACCAAAATCCTCTCCCTTGGGGGAGCGGGCGACTCTGTGTTTGCGCGGCGCTATGAAAGGGCGACCGCCTCCACCGCTTCCAGTGTCGGCTCGACCACGATGGTCTGCGGGGCGACGCTGGACACTGCCAGGTCGGGGTCCTTGAGTCCGGTGCCGGTGAAGATGCACACCACCCGACGGCTCGACAGGTCCAGTCCCTGCTTGTGTAGCTTGACCAGCCCGGCGAAGGACGCCGCCGAGGCCGGTTCGCAGAAAATCCCTTCGTGGGACGCCAGCAACCGGTAGCTTTCCAGTATCTCGTCGTCCGACACCATGTCGATGGTTCCGCCGGAGCTGTCGCGGGCCTCCTCGGCGCCCTTCCAGCTAGCCGGGTTGCCGATGCGAATGGCGGAGGCAATGGTCTGCGGGTTGGCCACGGGCTTGCCTCGCACGATGGGGGCCGCGCCCTCTGCCTGGAAACCCATCATTTTGGGCAGCGTCCGGCTGCGTCCCAGCTGGTGATATTCCCGGAATCCCCGCCAGTATGCGGTGATATTGCCGGCGTTGCCCACCGGGATGAACAGGTAATCGGGGGCATCGCCCAGAGCGTCAACTATCTCGAACGCGGCGGTCTTCTGTCCTTCAAGACGGTAGGGGTTCACCGAGTTGACCAGCGTGACCTCGTGCTTGGTGGTGAAGGCTCGCACCAGCTCAAAGGCGGTGTCGAAGTTCCCGTTGACCATGATGATCTTTGCCCCGTAGGCCATGGCCTGGGCCAGCTTGCCCATAGCCACCTCGCCCCGGGGGATGATGACCAGCGCGGGCAGCCCGCTGTAAGCGCCGAAGGCGGCGGCGGAGGCGCTGGTGTTGCCGGTGGAGGCGCACATTATAGCCCGGCTGCCTTCTTCCAGCGCTTTGGCGATGGCGACAACCATGCCCCGGTCCTTGAAGGAGCCGGTGGGATTGCATCCTTCCAGCTTGAAGTACAGTTCTGGGCAACCTAATTCGGCGGCCAGACGGTTAGACTTCACCAGCGGCGTGTCACCCTCGCCCATCGTAATCATGGGCGTTGCCTCGGTGACTGGCAGCAGGTCCCTATAAGTTTTCAGTACGCCAACGCCCATTTCTCTCAGAATTATACCCGGAGTTTAAGATAGGTTTCCAAGTTCCAGGTGCTTCCTGCCGCTGGGGCGCCCTCGCCCCAACCTTCTCCCTCTGGGAGAGGGTACTCACAGGCTTCCCGGAAGGAGAGGGGACTGATAAACACCTTACTCCTCACTCCTCGATCCGGAGCATATTGCCGACCCGTCGCACCGGGTCCAGCCCGCCGATGGTCAGCAGCGCCCGCTGCACCGACGACTCCAGCGCCGGGTGGGTCATAATCACAATTTCCGCGCTCTGCGTCTCCGCGTCGGCGTCCTTCTGGAGCACCGAGGCAATGCTAATGTTCTCGTCGCCCAGCGCCCGGGCGATCTGGGCCAGCACACCGGCCTGGTCGGCCACTATCAGCCGGATGTAGTACCGGGTCCGCAGGGCATCTATAGGCCGGACGCCCAAATGCTGCGACAGTTCCCTAGGGCCACCCGGCGCCGCGCCATCCCGCACCAGGCGGGCGGTCTCCACCAAGTCGCCCAGCACTGCGCTGGTGGTGGGGCCACGGCCCGCGCCCATCCCGTGGAACAGCACCTGACCGCAGAGGCTGCCATGCACTTCCACCGCATTGTACACGCCATTGACGTTGGCGAGCATATTTTCCGCCGGAACCAGGGCAGGATACACCCGCAATTGCACTTCACCGCCGTCGAGGTCTGCGATGGCCAGCGACTTTATGGCGTAGCCGAACTCCTGAGCGTAACGGAAATCCTGTGGTTCCAAGGCCGAAATTCCCTGCCGGAAAACGTCCTCCGGGCGGAAGCGGCGTCCGTACGCCAGGGTGGCCAGAACGGTCAGCTTGTAGGCGGCATCTATGCCTTCGACGTCGTTGGTGGGGTCGGCCTCGGCATAGCCCAGTCCCTGCGCTTCGGCCAGAGCCTCGGCGAAGGCGGTGCGCTGGAAGGCCATGCGGGTGAGGATGTAGTTGGTGGTGCCGTTGATGATAGTGCGAATGGAGTAAACATCGTTGGCGGCCAGTTCGTTCATCAGGCAACCCACGATGGGGATGCCGCCGCCGACACTGGCCTCGAAGAGCAGGCTGACCCGTTGGGCGCGGGCCAAGGCCATCAACTCGGCGCCTTCCTTCGCCATCACTTCCTTGTTGGCGGTGACCACGTGCTTCCCCGACTCCAGGGCGCGACGGAAGTAGGCCGACGCCGGGTCGGAACCGCCCATAACCTCGACCAGAATGTCTATCTCAGGATCGTCTAGGATATCCTCGGCGTTGGTAGTCAGGAGAGCGGCCGGCACTTCCACATCACGGAGACGGGAGCGGTCGCGCACCAGCACCCGACGCAGGTTCACCGGACGCCCGACGCGCGCGGACACCAGCGACGGCTCTTGCAGCAGAACCGAGGCGACGCCGCCTCCAACCACGCCAAGACCCATCAGACCCACATTTATGCCGGAATCGCTAGTCATAGTCGAGCCGCCTACTGTCCCGCCGGGCCGGTGACCGGTACGCGCGGCGCGGTGACGAACACCTGGTCGGCCACCCAGTCATACAGCCTGCTGTTGAAGTGCATTTTGACCGTTCCGTTGGATGTGCCTTCTTGGAGGGCCTGGTCCTTCCAAGCCTCGGACAGTTCTAGGGTCAGCTTGACTATCATGCGATCCTCAAGCTCTCTCTCCTCCGGCCCCGAGAGTTTCTGCACGATAAAGATACCGTCCCGTGCGTAGAAGGGGCTGCTGGTTTCACCTGGCTGCAACGCGGCGATTCCCAGTTCCTCGTCGCCGTACAGAAGCGGGTCGAGGTTGGGGAAGGCGCCCTCGGGCACCCAGCCGACATAGCCGGAACTGTCGGCGTACCCCGCCGAGCGGGAAACCTCGCGGGCCACGACATCAAAGGATTCAACTTCCAGCCGTTGCGCCACCTGGTCCGGTTGGAGTCCACTTGTTCCCGCTTCGCTGGGGTCGACGGGAAGCCGGATCCAGCTCACTTCCACTTGCTCTTGCGAGCTGTCAACTTCTTGGCCCAGCCGCAGGAACAGGCCGAATTCAGTAATTTCCTCCTCGACTATAACGCGGTACTCCGGATCGGTGAGGCCAGTGGCGGTCAGGAAGGTCTGATAGTTGTTCAGGTATTCGCGCTCCAGCTGACCGGGGTCCACTTCCTGGCCCGGCGGTGCTGTGGGCTGGAACTGGCGGCGCAGTTCATCTTCGATGGCTTGGTCGTCGGGCTTGATATTCAATCCCGGAGCTGCCTGGCGCAGAATCTCCGCGTTCACCAGATCCTGCAGGTACTCAAATGGCACGGTGCTGAGGTCGACACGGCCGCCGTCATAACGGTTCACTCCTTGAAGCACACGGATGCGCTGCACCAAGTCGCCCATGGTAAATTCGACATTGTTGACCCTGCCTGCCCAGACACGCGGCGGTCGGAAAAACTCCCAGAAGTATCCGAAGATAACCACACCAAAAACCACCGCCAGCAAGGACACGCCGAGACCGATGGACCAGTAGCGGAGGACACGGGCGCGCCTTTCCGCAGGAGTAAGCGGGTCGGGTTCAGGCCCGTCCCCGGCCCTGGCGCGGCGCCTGCGTCCGGCCCGTCCTGGGGGGTTGCCGAAGCGGCCGCTAAGCCGGGCTAAAACCATAACTCAATCCCGGCGCGGAGGTCAGTAAACAAACAGGCAGTATCCCGCGAGAGCGGGCGGCCCATGCGCCCGCAACCGCAATCGACCTCGGGCGCCAGTGAAGCATCAGGGGGTCAGCGACGGACACTGGGAAAGGAGTGATGGGCCACGAACGGAATGAGGGCAATGTGCCGGGCGCGCTGAATAGCGATACGCAACGCCCGCTGGTGCTTGGCGCAGACGCCAGTGCGGCGGCGGGGTTCAATTTTGGCCCGGTCGGACACAAAACGCCGAATCTTGTCGATGTCCTTATAGTCAATGAGCTTGATGTGTTCGACGCAGAAGGTGCAAACCCGGCGTCGCGGCACGAACCGCCCGCGGGGCCGTCCCCCGGGCCGTCCGCCCGGCCTGGCGCCTCCCGGTCCTCCTGGGCGTCCGCCCGGCCCTCCGGGGGGGCGTCCACCTTGCGGGCCGCCGCCATACGGCGGCCTATTGGTTGCTTCGGTAGTCATACCTTTCCTTTCCCTTTGGACTGCTGTGTGGATCGATATAAGCCCGGTTAGAAGGGCAGATCGTCGGTTTCGTCGTAGGGCGGCGGCCCTCCGGCGTCGGCCATGCCTCGGCCTCCGCCGTCGCTTTCGCGGTCCCCATAGCCGCCACCACCACCGCCACCGCCACCGCCGTATTCGTTCTCACCGCGGCGGCCCAGCATTTGCATCTCGGTAGCTGTAACTTCCAGCGAATAGCGAGGCTGGCCGTCACGGTCCGTATAGCTTCTGCCCCTCAGACGGCCTTCAACGTATACCTGCTGCCCTCTAGTCAAATACTGGTTGCAAATTTCAGACAGCCGACCAAAAGCGCTGACATTAAACCACTCGGTTTCTTCCCGCTGCTCTCCGTCGGCGGTCCGATAGCGGCGGCTGGAAGCGACGCTAAATGAAGTGACCGCCTGGCCACTGGGGGTGTAACGCATCTCGGGGTCTCGTCCCAAGTTGCCGATGACGATAATCTTGTTCACTGCTAACCCCGCTACTCTTACGGCTGTTCCGGCTGGGGGGGTTCGGGAGGCGCGGCCTCCGGCGCAGGCGGCTCAGCGGGCGCTTCAGCAACCGGCGGAGCGGACTCCGGCGCAGGCGCTTCAGCAACCGGCGGCGCGGACTCGGCAGCAGGCGCTTCAGCGGCGGGCGGCGCGGACTCCGGCGCAGGCGCTTCAGCGGCGGGCGGCGCGGACTCGGCAGCAGGCGCTTCAGCGGCGGGCGGCGCGGACTCGGCAGCGGGCGCTTCAGCGGCGGGCGAAGCAGACCCCGGCGCAGGCGCTTCAGCGGCGGGCGACGCGGACTCGGCGGCGGGCGCATCAGCGGCGGGCGCCTCGGTGGCAGAAGCGGCTGCACCCTCGGCTTGTGCCGTGGCTGCCGCAGCGGCCGCAACGGGCGGGGCGCTGGCAGGGGCCGCTCCAGCGGGCGGGGCGCCGGCGGGCGGGCGCGGAGGCCGCGGAGCGCGGGTCTGCGCTGCGTGGGCCGCCAGCTCTTCCTCAGTCAGGGTGATCGTTACCAGCGAGCGCAGCACTTGGTCGTCCAGCTTCAGATAGTTCTCCAGCTCGCGGTTGAAAGACTGTTCGGTGGTGAACCGGGTCAGGTGATAGTTACCTTCGAGAAACTGGTACTGTCCCTTCCGTACCGGATAGGCCAGACGCCGGGTGCCCCAGCGTTCCTCGTGGACGATTTCGGCTGCCCGGTTGGTGATGAAGCCCTTGATTCGCTCCCATGCCTGCCCGGCCTCGTCGGGACTAATCATCGGGCTGAGAACGACTACTAGCTCGTAATGACGCAAAGGTTCCCCTTCTTGACTGAAATGCTGGCCGAGATTATAGCACCGTGGCAGGGCTATCTCAAGCTAATGCAGCGACCTGTAACTGTTCAGACTTGATGAGGCGAATTGGCAGAAAGTTGCCGAAAGAGCAAAGGGGGACAGTTTCGCGGTTATGTTAAACCTACAGCATGGATACGAGCCTTGACCTGACGGCCGCCCCCCGAGAAACCCTGTTGGCAATCATTGCCCAACAGCAGAACACTATCGCCCAGTTGCAGCGGCGGATAGAGGCGCTGGAGGGAAAGGCCAAACCGGGCGGCCCCAAAGGGATGCCCGGCATCAAGCCCAAGTCCGGCCGCCAGCAGACTCCCAGGGAGAAAGGTCCCAGGAAGCCCCGGCCCCACGGTTTCGCCCGCCAGCGCACGACTCCCACCCACCGGGTGGAGCACGTCTTGGACGCCTGCCTCCAGTGCGGTGCCGGCCTGTCCGGCGGATGGACCCAGCGGACCCGGGAGGTCATCGACCTGCCAGTGGTTCCGGTCCAAGTCACCGAACATGTCTTCATCGCCAGGACTTGCCCAGTGTGTGAGAAACGCCGGGTGCCCAAGGTGGACTTGGGCGGGGTGGCGCTGGGGAAACAGCGGTTGGGCATCAACCTGCTCAGCCTGATGGCGGCCCTGCGGGAAGAGGGGAGGCTGCCCTTCCGCACCGTCCAGTGGTATCTGAGGACCGTCCACCAGTTGCGCCTGAGCCTCGGCGCCATCGTCCGGGCCATCCACCAAGTGGCCCGGCAGGCCCAACCGGCGGTGGACCGGATTCTGGAGCGCATCCGGGGCAGCCCGGTGGTCCACGCCGACGAGACCGGCTGGCGGGAGGATGGCGCCAATGGCTACGCTTGGACTTTCAGCACTCCCACCGAGCGGTATTTCCTGCGGCGTGGCCGCCACAAGGAGGTGCTGGACGAGGTGCTGGACGAGTCCTTCAGTGGGGTGTTGGTCAGCGACTTCTATGCCGCCTATCATCACTACCCGGGACTGAAGCAGCGGTGCTGGGTGCACCTGCTGCGGGACATCCACGACCTGAAGATCCTCTACCCCAAAGACCGGCAATTGGTCCGGTGGGCGGCGGCAGTCCATCACATTTACTCGGCGGCCAAGAGCTTCGCCCATCCCCAGGCACAGCAACGGCAGCGGGTCCAGCAGCAATTGGAGCGGAAACTGCTGGCCCAGTGCCGTCCCTACGCCCAGGACCCGGCAGCCGCCCAAGGCAAGCTGTGCCGGCGAATCGAGAGGCACATCAAGGAACTGTTTGTCTTCGTGGCTGCCCCCGGCGTGCCCTCGGACAACAACGCTGCGGAGCGCAGCCTGCGGCCCTTGGTGGTCAGCCGCAAAATCAGCGGCGGCACCCGCTCGGAGCAGGGCACCGACACCAAGATGACCCTGGCTTCCCTCTTCGGGACTTGGCGGGTCCGGGGCCTCGATCCTCTCGTGGAATGCCACAAGCTGCTGACTTCCCCTCAAGTCTAAACAGTTACAGCGACCTGGCAGGGCGATCGCTGCTGGACGAAAAAGAGGTGTCATTCGCCCCTTGCCAAGCCTGGTGCCACCTCTCTAACATTAGTGCTATGTCTATAACGGATGGCATACACAACCCGCCTGAGATCCCGGCGGGTCTGCCTTGAACCAGCGGCCAGCTCGGAATTGCCGGAATGGTGGGAAATGAGCGGAAATGAGCGGGAAAACGAAAACTCAGCCCCCGCAAACTGGCAGTCTCCGCTCCTCCGGCCCAACCCTGCTGAAATCAAGACGCGATTGCCCTGAGTGACCTTGCAACACCGGGAACTACGACTCAAAGCCGTCCACCCATGCCTTGTCTATGTCTTTTCTAGCCTGGTCATAATTACCAAGCCGATAATGACGCAATCCTATGTAGTAATATGCTTCTGGGAAGTTTTCCTGAAGGGCTATCGCCCGGTCGAACTCAGTGACTGCCTCAGAGAATCTCTTTTGCCGGTGTTGCACCCGGCCCCGACGGTACCATGCTATAGCGAAATCAGGGACGAACCATAATGACAGCAGAGGCAATCTGCTAGTCATCAATCCCCGGCACGGGGAACCCGGCGGTGAGCTCCCGCACCTCGTCTGACACCTGGCGGTGGACCAGCTGGTCCTCCATGTTAGACAGCACGCGGGCCACCATGGAGGCCACCTGGCCGGCCTCTGCCGTGCCCATCCCTCGGCTGGTGATGGCCGGGTTCCGAGGCGCAGCCCACTGGTGACGCGGGGCGGGCGCTGGTCGAAGGGTATGGCGTTCTTGTTGGCGATGATTCCCACGGCGTCGAGGGCCTGCTCCGCCTGGCGCCCGGTTAGGCCCAGCGGCGTCACGTCCACCAGCAGCAGGTGGTTGTCGGTGCCACCCGACACCAGCCGCATCCCCGCCTCCGACAGCCCGGTCGCCAGCACTTGGCAGTTCTCGACGACCTGATGAGCGTACTGGGCAAACTCCGGCTTGAGGGCCTGTCCGAAGCAGACGGCCTTGCCGGCGATGGTGTGCATCATCGGCCCACCCTGCATCACGGGGAAGACGGCGAAGTCAATGTCGCGGGCCAGTTCCCCCGTACACAAGATGAATCCGCCGCGGGGGCCGCGCAGGCTCTTCTGCGTGGTCGAAGTCACTATCTGGGCGTGGGGCAGCGGCGACGGGTGTGCACCGCCCGCTATCAGGCCGGAAATGTGCGCCATGTCCACCATCAGGTAGGCGCCCACGCTGTCGGCAATCTCGCGGAAACGGGCGAAGTCTATGAGGCGGGGATAGGCGCTGTATCCGGCGACGATTATCTTGGGCCGGTGTTCCTGGGCGAGCTTTTCCACGCCGTCAAAGTCAATGGTCTCGGTTTCCCGGTCCACGCCGTAGGATACGAAGTTGTAGAGCTTGCCGGAAAAGTTGACCTTGGCCCCGTGGGTCAGGTGGCCGCCGTGGTCGAGTTGCATCCCCATGACGGTGTCGCCGGGCTCCAGCAGGGCGAAGTAGACCGCCATGTTGGCCTGGGCGCCGCTGTGGGGCTGCACGTTGGCGTGTTCCGCCCCGAACAGTTCCTTGGCCCGCTCGATGGCCAGGCTTTCGACCACATCCGCGTGTTCGCAGCCGCCGTAGTAGCGCCGTCCGGGGTAGCCTTCGGCGTACTTGTTGCTGATTACGCTGGAGCCGGAAGCCAGCACAGCCTTGCTGGCATAATTCTCCGATGCGATGAGGACGATGGATTCGCGCTGGCGGCGGTCTTCGCCCCGCAGCGCTTCAGCAATTTCTGGGTCCAGTTCAGCTAATGACGGCATGGAAAACTCCCGGAAATAGGCAGTTAAATGTCAGGGAACAGAGGTACCAGCATCTCAACCCAGTCTACGATTGCCCCCCCGGACATGTCAACGAAAAACGTTGCACTGACGTTTCCACAGACACCTTACCAGACATGGATTCGGCTGGGTTTCGGAACAACTACAACTATTGGCAGTGTACGAATGTACCACCCAACTTGACGAATAAATACGCACTGATACAATTCAGTTAGAGGCTTGCACCAAACGCATTTCGGTCTACTGTGATCTAACCTTGCATTGTTGAGCCATATTAGCTCGCCGGAACTTCCGGATGGCCGTGCAGATATTACGCCGACAGGGAGACGAACCAAGACCATGAGCAGGATCTGGCAACTGCCCAAGGCAAACGCCACGCTTGAGTGCACCCTGCCCGACGGCGCTTCTGTGTACGTCCGTCGGCATGGCAATTCGAAAGGACCGCGAATGCTCATCAGCCACGGCTGCGGGCTTGCCATAGACGCCTACTACCCCTTCTGGTCGCTCCTGTTAGACAAGTTTGACCTTTTCACCTGGGATCTTCGCAGCCATGGCTGGAATCCGCCCGGCCCCCAGAATGCACAGAACATTCCCACTTTAGTCCGTGACCGTGAGATTGTTCTGAGGACCATCGGACAAACCTACGAAGAGCAGCCGGTTATAGGGATCTTTCATTCCGTTTCGGCCTTGATGGCCTTGCTACACGAAGAACAGTGGAAGGGGTTTTCGAGCCTTGTTCTTTTTGACCCGCCCATTCAGCGCCCGGGCGACAGGCCCGAGGACTTGGTGGAGGTTGGCGAGCAAATGAGCTACATCGCTCGCCGCCGCCGCGAAAGCTTCAACAGTACGGAGGAATTTGCCGACCGCCTGCGGCAATCCCGCACTCACCAGCATTTGGTTCCCGGCGCGGCAGAACTCATGGCGGAAACCACACTCCGCCCGTCTCCCGATGGGTCGGGTTATGAGCTATGTTGCCCCAGGGAGTATGAAGCCCAAATGTATGAATACTTTTTCGGGTGGGCGATGAGGGTAGACCTGCAAAAAATTTCCTGTCCCGTTAAGGCCATCGGCGCCGACCCGACTGAGCCTTTTTCGTTCATGCCCAGCATGAACCTCAGCGACCTCATAGGCATTGACTACGATTTCATCCCCGAAACAACTCACTTCCTGCAAATTGAGAATCCGGAACAGTGCGCGGCCCTTACCTTCGAATTTCTTGAACGCCTGAAAATGATCTGACGGACTGACAAGGAACCCAAGCCATTCCCAGCGTATAATTCTACCCGTGCCGGCAGAGCCAATCGGGAATTGGGGCAATCGGGAATTGGGGTGGATGGTATGGCAGGCGACTACGACGTTCTGGTTATCGGCGGCGGCCTGGCGGGAATGACCGCAGGCTTGTACGCGGCGCGCTACGGGCTGCGCGCCGGAATCGTGGAGAGGATGTTGGGCGGCGCGTCCATCATCAACGTGGAGAAAATCGAGAATTTCCCCGGCTTCCCGGAAGGAATCATGGGGGCCGATCTCGCCGCCATGACCCAGGAACAGGCTATGAACGCTGGCGCCGAGTTCGTCATGGGAGAAGCGTCGGGCATCGCGGAGCAGGGGGATTACCGCGTCGTGAGCGCGGACTCCGGCGACTATCGAGCCAAGGCGGTCATCATCGCCGCCGGCTCCACGCTTCGGCTGCTGGGAATCCCCGGGGAAGAGGAGTTCATGGGCCGGGGTGTATCCCAGTGCGCCACCTGCGACGGCCCCCTGTACAGCGGAGAAGTGGTGGGCGTGGCCGGCGGCGGCGATTCCGCCGCCGACGAGGCCTTGGTGCTTTCGCAGTACGCCGAGCGGGTGCTGCTGTTTCACCGCCGCGGCGAACTTAGGGCGCAGCAGGAACTGGTCAACCGGGTGCTGGCCGAACCCAAAATCGAAGTCGTCTGGAACACGGTTTTAGACGAGGTATTGGGAGAAAACACCGTATCGGGTGTCCGGGTCACCAGTCTCGCCACCGGCGCCCAGGAGGCGCGGGAACTCACCGGCCTGTTCGTCTACGTTGGACTAACGCCCAACTCCGGCGTCGCCGAAGGCCTGCTGGAAACCGACGGCGGCGGCCACATTCCGGTGAACGTCTCGATGGAAACTGCTCTGCCGGGGGTGTACGCCGTGGGCGACATCCGGCAACATTCGTCGTCGCAGCTTGTGTCTGCGGCGGGGGACGGCGCTACTGCGGCCATCGCCGCCCACCGGTACATCAGCGGAAGGTCGTGGGACTAGAACCCCCTCTCCCTCTTAACGCGGGGGTGTACCCCGTTCCTCAAAAATGGCAGCGCAAAAAGGAGAACGCCATGGCCGGAGACTACATCGACCTGGTAGATGAGCAACTGCGCAACAGCAAGACCATCGCGGTGGTGGGACTCTCCAACAACCCAGAGCGGGACAGCCACCGGGTAGCGAGCTACCTGCAGAGCCAGGGCTACCGAATCATCCCGGTGAACCCGGTGATCGAAGAGGCGCTGGGAGAGAAAAGCTACCCCGACCTGAAGTCGGTGCCGGAGCCGATAGACATGGTGGACGTGTTCCGCCGCTCAGACCAGGTGCCCCCGGTGGTGGACGAGGCAATCGAGGTGGGAGCGCGCTACATCTGGATGCAGGACGGAGTGATTAACGAGGAAGCCAAGGCCAAGGCGGAGGCTGCCGGCATCCCGGTAATCATGAACGACTGCGCCCTGAGGCAACACCGGCGGCGCTTCGGGCGGGGGTAGTCAATCCGGCGATTGCGGCCAGCCATTCCTAGGATGGGTCCTGATCTTCCCATAGAGCCGGATCGTTTCTTGGCCGCTAACCGGCGGAATGCCGCAAGAGCGACGCTGCGAGGGAACAGGGGCGGGAGCATATCCCGCCCCTGATTCGTTTCAGGGGTTTTCAGCGGGTCCAAGGCCGCTACTTCACGTACTGCGGGGCCTTGAAGTTGTCGAGGGGCAGCGTGACCGGCACCGCGACCACGGTCCCGTCCGGGTTCACCTTCATCCCCACGATCGGGCCGACCTTTTCGTTGAACACGTCGATTATTGGTTGGTCTGCGCCACCGACGCGCTTGACCCATTCGGGCATGAGAGAGCCCAGGACCGCATTCTGGTAAGCGAAGTCCTGCAGTTCAGGCGAAAATTCCTTGTAGGTCAGGCCCGCACTGGTGTTCTTGATCAGCCCCTGCTCATGCTGGATGGCAGCGGTCCGCAACTCTTCCAACTCGTTTAATGCAGCCTCCTCCAGCAGGATATTCTGTAGGTCCTCGGGCAGCTTGGCCCACTCGTTCTTGTTCATCACCACTGCCGAGTTGTCCCAGCTGATAACAGGACCATTGATGTAGTCGGTCACCTCGTACCATCGCTGGCCGAAGCCGGCGTCGCCACCGGTCATGGCAGCATCTAGGATGCCTCGCTCGAGGGCCGTGTACACCTCGGTGAAGGCCATGAACTGGGCATCAGCCTCCATTCCTGCCAGCCAGCTGGACATGGCAGCAGTGGGGGTGCGGATCTTCTTTTTCTCCCAGGCCTCCACCGTATCCAGAGGGTCCTTGCTGAAGAAGAACACATTGTTGCCCGAATGCCAATTTAGGGAAATGTACTGGCCTCCCTCTGTTGCCTCCACGGCAAGGGCACTCAGTTCCGGTGTTACGTGGGCCATGGCAATGTAATTGTGCTCTAGGGTGGGGTAGATCCCGAACAGGCTGCCGATTTCAATGGCCGGGAAGGCACCGGCAATGTACTGAGCGATGTCTGCCATCGCCAGCGTCCCGTCCGCGACCAGGCTGTGAACGTCAGCTCCAGCCAGACCCAGCTCGGGGAAGGACGTCGTGACCAGCTTGAGCTGACCGTTGGTGCGCTCCAGCACCCTTGGGAACATGTACTCCTCTTTAAGCGCGCACCACAGCAGGGCCCGGTTGATGCAGGCGTACTGGATATCGAACTCCAGGCCTTCGCTCACCAGTGGAGTCGGATCTTCCAGGTTGGCGCGCTCCAGGACGCTCTGGTAATACTGGGACTCGAAGATGTATGCGTGCTTTTCGACCGCCTCCAGGGTGACGTTACCGTCGAAGTCGCCCAAGGAGGGATCGGGCGCCGGCCCAGCCAGCTGCCCAAAGTCGCCCACGAAGATGGCTCCGGGTCCGTTGGCGTGCTCATCGGCGTAGGCTTGCAGCTTGGCCGACACCCCCGCCATTGTCGGCGACTCTTCCTCCATCGCTGCCGGAGTGTCGGTGGGCGGCGGCTGCGTGGGCGGCACGTCAGTCGGGGCCACGGTTGGCGCGGGGGCCTCAGTAGGGGCTTGCGCCGCTCCGCCGCAGCCGGCGATTGCTATGAGCAACAGACACATCAGACTCATCAACAGGAATTTTCGCATCACAACTATTCTCTGTCCTCTCCGAGGTTGAATCCTCTTTCTTTCCCTCTGCCCGAATTGAGCTGAACCTCCCCGTTTCTGCTTACGATTATCGTATAGTTAACGTGATTCAGGCATTATATACAAGTATATTATCGAGTGATTTTTCGTAAATGCTGGTATATTTTTGATGCAATGGCTCCATAGCAGTTAATAAAGATGGTTTTGGCGCCACCTGCAACGTCTGCGCCCTGCGCCAGCACCGCCGCCGGTTCGGACGGGGATAGACAGGGTAACTTTGGGAAAGACAGAGTCCGCAGAGACTGTTGCTCTGCGGACTCGGCGAGTTCGGTATTTAACGCGCGTCATTTCACCTTGGGGGTCTTGATTACCGAGCCGTCGGGCTCGATCCGATACCCCACCACTGGTCCCATCTTCTCGTTGAATGTTTTTATCCAAGGGGAGTCCAGGCCCACCCTCTGTGCCCAGTTCGGAATCACGGCCTCAATAACAGCCTTGTCGCTCTGGGCCCTCAACTCCGAGGAAAACTCCGAATACTCCATCCCGCCTTTCTCGACATTCTTCAGAAGCCCCACCTCGTTTTGGATGGCCCCAAGCCGCAGCATTTCCAGCTCCGCTTTGGCGGCCTCTTCCATGACGATCGCTTGCAGATCAGGTGGCAGGCCCTCCCAGATATCCTTGTTCATGACCATATCATTGGCGGGCCAACTGATCAGAGGGCCGGTGATGTAGTCGGCTACCTCATACCAGCGCTGCCCGAACCCAGCGTCTCCACCGGTGACACCGGCGCCCAGGATGCCCCGCTCCAGGGCGGTGTAGACCTCGGCGAAGGCCACGAACTGGGCGTCAGCGCCCATACCGTTGATCCAGTCGGAAATGGAGGTGCCGAAGGCACGGGTCTTTACTCCCTCGAAGGCCTCCAGCGTATTCAGCGGCTCCTTGCTGAAGAAGAAAATATCGTTCCCCGAGGCCCACTCTTTCAGGATCAGCTTGCCGCCGTCCGTCGAGTCCTCCAGCAACTGTTTTACCTCTGGGGCAATTGCCGCCGTTGTCAGGTATTGTTCATCCCGTGAGGTGAACGCGCCAAAAAGGTATTGGATCTCGAGGGCAGGCACCTCACCGGCCACGTACGGGCCGACGACGCTGCCCATGTCCAACGTGCCGCTCCCCAGCAGGTTCGGGATGTCGGGCCCGGCCAGCCCCAGCTCGGGAAAGGAAGACATCACGAAATTCACTTGCCCCTTGGTTCGCTCAATCACCTTGGGGAAGTAGAAGGTTTCGGTCACCTTACAGAACGATAAAGCGCGGTTCAGGCAGGCATGCTGAATGGTGAAGACTTCATCCCTGTCAACCAAGGGTGTCGGGTTTTCGATATTTATCTGTTCAATGAGGTCCCGGTAGTAGTCGGACTCGAAAACGTACAAGTGGTTCTGCAACCTGGACTTTACGCATTTTAAGCGGCATAAGCGAGGGAATCTGCAATACGATGGTACAGAGTGGCGGGGAGTTTCTGTACATCGGAGTTGGCGGTCGATAGTGAAAAACCCTCCGACACCAACCACCAGTGGCTACGCACAAAGGTGATGTCATCCATTACTTTTCCTGGATTTTGCGTAAAGTCGAGGCAACGCGTCCAATGGCACGTTGCCGTCGAAGTCTCCCTGGTCCGGCGTGGCGGCCGGGCCCACCAACTGATTGATGTCGCCCAAATATATCGCTCCCGGTCCGCCAGCGTGCTCATCAGCGTAGGCCTGCACCTTGGCGGACACCCCGCTCCCTGCCGACTCCTCTTCCATCGCTGC
The DNA here is from genome assembly GCA_965226875.1 of Dehalococcoidia bacterium. Lineage (GTDB taxonomy): Bacteria > Chloroflexota > Dehalococcoidia > Lucifugimonadales > UBA3495 > VXOI01. Next base: position 2,526,172 of record OZ245439.1, read on the forward strand.
CGGAGTGTCGGTGGGCGGCGGCTGCGTGGGCGGCACAGCAGTTGGGGCCACGGTTGGCGCGGGGGCTTCAGTCGGGGCTACGGTTGGCGCGGGGGCTTCAGTAGGGGCTTCCGCCGCTCCGCCGCAGCCGGCGATTGCTATGAGCAACAGAATTGTCAAACCCATCAGCAGGAATTTACGCATCGCAACGCTCCTCCCGGAAGTTGAATCCCTTTCCCTATCCATCTGCCTGAGTGCAGTATATCTGATTTACGAAAAACGTACATTAGTAGCGGGTAAGTCATTATATCCGAGCAAATATCATTGCCAAATTTTCGTAACGGACGATATTATTTCCGTATAGTATTCTCAATCTGGAAAGGGCGCCGGAAGCGGCCTGGCGGTTTTGCCCGCAGGCATAGACAATCTTATTTAGAAATCAATATAATCAACCCCACGAAAGGGGAGAAATCCCACCCTATTGGTCTGCATTCCGGATTTCAATTGCCGGCCAGACTTCAAGGCAGGAGAGGCATTCATGGCCAACCAAGAAATTGAGCTTATGGCTCACCTCATGCGCCGCGCCGGGTTCGGCGCCACCTACGAGGAAATCGAGCGGCGGGCGGCCAGCGGCTACAAGGCCACCGTCGAAGAGCTCCTCTCACCCATGGAACAGCCCGACCTCGACCGCCATCTCTTGGAGCGCTACTTCGTCGACTGGAAGGAGATGAACGCCCTGGAAATCAACCAGGCGTATCTGACCTACCGGATGATCAACACCCAGCGCCCGCTCCAGGAAAAGATGACCCTGTTCTGGCACGGCATCCTCTGCACCGGAAACTCCAAGTGCGAGCATGGCCGCCAGATCCAGGACCAGTTTGATATGTTCCGCGCCCTCGGCATGGGCAGCCTGCGGGACCTGATGCTGGAGTTGTCCCGCGACCCGGCCATGGTGTTTTACCTGGACAACTGCATGAGCCACAAGGACGCCATCAACGAGAACTTCGGGCGCGAGTTGCTTGAACTGTTCTCCATGGGCGTCGGCATGGACGGACATGCAAACTATTCCGAGGATGATGTCAAGGAATGCTCCCGCGCCTTTACCGGGTGGACCATCACCAACGCCATCCCGCGTTACCCCTATGGCCGTTATTCCTCCCAGTTCGTCTTCAACCCCGCCGACCACGACGAGGACGATAAGACCTTCCTGGGCGAGACCGGCAACCTCAACGGTGAGGAGATCATCGACATCATCGCCCGGCAGCCGGCGACGGCCCGCTTCATCGCCCGCCACCTGTACAACTTCTTCGTGGCAGACGAGCCGCAGGTGCCGGCCTGGCAGGAGACACCGCCGCGCGACCCCGAAGCCATCAAGATGCTGGAAGACGCCTACTTCGAGTCCAACTACAGCCTCACCGCCATGCTTCGGACGATGTTCAATTCGGAGTTCTTCAAGAACGCCCGCTTCGCCAAGGTGAAGAGCCCTGCGGAGACCGTGGCCGGAACCATGCGGCTGGTGCAGGACTTCACCCACCCGAAGCCGGGCCTGCACCCCATCGCCATGGAAATCCGCTACATGGGCCAGGACCTGATGAACCCGCCCACGGTGGAAGGCTGGCACACCGGCGCTGAGTGGATCGACAGCGGTACGCTGGTGGAGCGCATCAACTTCACCGCCGACCAAATGGGCAACACTAAACTGCCTGGCATTCGCGCCATCATCGAGCGCTTGAGCTCGGAGGGCATCACTGAGCCCAGCGCCTTCGTTGACCGCTGCCTCGACATGGTCGGCTCCTACCAACTGCCCGACGAGACCCGCGACTACCTGGTTGGCCACATCGAGAAGGGTGGTCAACTCGAACCCGGCACCGATGACTACGCTCGCCGCGTCGGCCAGGCCCTGCAACTGATCGTCGCCACTCAGGAGTTCCAGTTCGCGTAAGCGAGCAAAATCGTGGAGTGAGCGGTGGGGAACTCCCGCTCACTCCTGGTTCCTGATTCTCATTCGCAGGGAGAAACATGGGCAGACTGGATGGCAAGGTGGTCTTGATCAGCGGTGGCGCCCGAGGCCAGGGGGCCGTGGAAGCCCGCATGATGGCCCAGGAAGGCGCCAAGGTCGTTATCGGCGACATCCTCGACGACTTGGGCCGTCAGGTTGAGGCCGAGATGGCCGAGGCCGGGTTGGACGTCACCTACGTCCACCTGGACGTCACCAGCGAGGAAGACTGGAGCGGTGCGGTTTCCGCCGCCGTTTCCGCCTACGGCCACCTAGACACGCTGGTCAACAACGCCGGCATCCTCATCCGCAAGGGCATCGAGGATACGACGGTGGAGGACTGGGACCAGATAATGGACGTGAACGCCAAGGGCGTTTTCCTTGGCACCAAGGCCGCCATTCCCGCCATACGCCAGGCCGGCGGCGGCTCCATCGTCAACATCTCGTCCACCGCCGGGCTGGTGGGAAGCCCCGAGGGCTCCTCCAGCTACACCGCCACCAAGGGCGCGGTCCGGCTGCTGAGCAAGTCCACCGCGATCCAGTACGCTTCCGACAACATACGCTGCAACTCGGTGCATCCCGGCCCCATCGACACGGAGATGATCCGGGACACCTTCTCCGACCCGGAACGCTGGGACGCGCGAATGCGCCGCCTGCCCCTGAAGCGGGTAGGCACCCCGGAGGACATCGCCTACGGTGTTATCTACCTGGCATCCAACGAATCATCCTTCGTGACCGGCTCCGAGCTGATCATAGACGGCGGCACAACGGCAGAGTAGAGCCGCCTCAACTCGAACAAGACAGTAAACGCAAGACAGCAAACGCGGCTACATAGAGACACCTAACAAGGAGTGGCCACACAATGACTTCAACCAAGAAAGACCCCGTGCTGGTGGTATTGCAGCTCTCGGGCGGCAATGACGCCCTGAACACACTGATACCCTACGGCGACCCGCTGTACGCCGACAACCGCCCCACGGTGCGGGTGTCCGACGAGCAGGTTCTCCGCATCAACGACTACGTCGGTTTCAACCCCGCAATGGGGCCCCTGAAGGACCTATACGACCAGGGCAAGGTCGCGGTCATGCAGGGCATAGGCTACCCGAACCCCAACCGCTCGCACTTCCGCTCCATGGACATCTGGCACACCTGCGAGCCGGACAAGGTCGGGACCGAGGGCTGGATTGGCCGCGCCATCCGCGACATTGACCCCAGCGCCGAGAACGTGCTGACCGGCGTGAACTTCGGCCGCGGCCTGCCCCGCTCGATGGCGGCTCCGCAGGTTCCGGTGGCCTCGGTGGGCAACCTGGAGACCTACGGCGTGCTGACCGGCATCGAGGAAGAGGAGCGCGACGAGGCCCTCGACCTGTTCTCCCGGATGTACTCTCCGGCCGTGGGCCGGGGCGCTGTGGTTGACTACCTGTCCCACACCGGCATGGATGCGCTCAAGGGAGCCGACATCCTGGCTACCGCCCCCGAAATGTACAATCCCTCGGTGGAGTACGGCAACGACACGGTGGCGCAGTATATGCGCAACATCGCCATGGTACACCTGGCCAACCTGGGCACTCGCTTCCTGTACACCACCGCGCCCTACAACAGCTTCGACACCCACGCCGGGGAGCTCAGCGCCCACGCCAAGCTGTGGAGCGACGCCTCCCGCGCCGTCTCCAGCTTCTACCATGACATCAGCGAGAAGTCGGCCAGCGACAACGTGGTGCTGCTGGTATTCACCGAGTTCGGACGCCGCGTCCACGACAACGGCTCCGGCACCGACCACGGTTCCGGTGGCGTGGCCTTCGTCGTCGGTGACCGTGTAAAGGGCGGACTGTACGGCGAATACCCCTCGCTGGCCCCCGAAAAGCTGCTGGAGGGCGACCTCCACTTCAACAACGACTTCCGCGGCCTGTACTCCACCCTGCTGGAGCAATGGATGGGCCTGGACGCCAAGCCGATCGTCGGTGGGACCTTCGAGCAGATGGACTTCATCACAGCCTAAATGGATTTCCTCCTAAACCCTCCCCCTTAAGGGGGAGGGTTTAGGGTGGGGGTGAAGCGTGAGGCAAGAATCAGTGCCGTACTCACTCCAACCCTACTCTGAGGGAGATTATTGGGCGACAGTCGAATCAAGCGAGGTAACGATGGCTACACAGACTATCGGCATCACCTTCCAATACAGCCACACCATCGGGCGCGGGGAGTTCTCCGGCCCCGGTTTCCGCAACCCCGTCGCCGTGGCCCGGGGAGAGGACGACACGATGTATGTCGTGAACCGCTCCTACGAGTACCGGCCCGACGGCAAGCGCATCACCATCTGCACCGTTGACGAGGACTACGTGGGCGAATTCGCCCGCGGCGTCCACACCGCCGGCGAGACGGAAGAGAACGAGAACGACGGGTCGCTCATCTGGCCCACTGCCGTCGCCATCAACAGCAAGGGCAACGTCTACATCGCCGACGAATGGCTGAACCGCATCTCCATGTTCGACCGCGACGGTGACTGGCTGGGTAAGTGGGGCACCAAGGGCAGCGGCGACGGAGAGCTGGACGGCCCCTCCGGCATGGCCTTCGACGCCAATGACAACCTGTTCATCGTCGACAGCAAGAACCACCGCGTCCAGAAGTTCACCGCCGACGGCCAGTTCATTTCCAAGTGGGGAACCGAGGGCACCGGCGAGGGCGAGCTGGGCCTGCCGTGGGGCATCTCCATCGACAACGACGGCAACGCCTTCGTCGCCGACTGGCGCAACGACCGGGTGCAGAAGTTCACCGCCGACGGCCAGTTCCTGCAGGAATTCGGCAAGGGCGACCTGAGCCGCCCCACCAGCGTCGACACCGACAGCCAGGGCTTGGTCTACGTCGCCGACTGGGGCAACGAGAAAGTGCGCATATACAGCCCCGAGGGCGAGCTGATCGAAACGCTCACCGGCGACGCCACCATCTCCAAGTGGGGCAAGGACAAGCTGGACGCTAACGCCGAGATGTGGCAGGAGCGGGATGTCGCCCAAGGCATCGAGCGCGAAAAGCTGTTCTGGGGCGCCTGCGCCGTCGAGGTGGACGACGAAGACCGCCTCTTCGTGGTCGAGTCCTGCCGCAACCGCATCCAGATTTACCGCAAGCAGCAGCCGATGTTCTTTGGGGGCCGCCTCTAGGCCGCCGCCTGTCCCCTGCGTGAAACCACGCAACCGGAAGGGGGACGGAAGAGTCTCCCTTCCTTATTTTTATGTATTGGCAACCTGCCGCAGCCGGGCCCTTGAAGCTTGCCGGTGGTTGAAGACTATTGACTACGCCAGAACAATTAGCCGCAAAACTCAAAGCGCTGGGCATCCGACAGACGCCACAGCGTCTCGCCATCGCTGAGGTGGTGGTCAACTCCGGTGACCACCCATCGGTGAAGGAAATCTACCAACGGGTCAAGGAATTCTTCCCCTACGTTACCCTGGCCACCGTATACTCCACGCTCGAGACGCTGGAGCAAGCTGGAATCGTGCGCGCCCTGCCCTTTCAGAAGCAGTCCCGCTACGACGCCAACCTGTCGCCCCACGCCAACCTGGTGTGCGTGGGCTGCGGCGGAGTGGTGGACTCCAGCGCGGGCCAGGAGATAGTGGCCCAACTGACTGGGCAACTGGAGACCACCAGCGACTTCGAGTTCACCGGCCAGCGCATCGACTTCTACGGCTGGTGCCGCAACTGCGCCGACCGCCGCAACCACAAGGCGAGCACTGGGGTAATATAGGGCTGTTTCGCCAATCTTTCTACACCGGCCCACCGGGAAATTGAAACGCTGAGGCCCCGCAGACACCTGCGGTTAACCCGGGAGATTCTCAATCTCCACCGGCTCCACCGAGTCGGCCAGATCGAAGCTGAAGATGCGCGAGTAGAAGTACAGCTCCGCCTCCAGCGCCCGCTCAATGTTTTCTGACCGGCGGAAGCCGTGTTGCTCTCCCTCGAAAGGCACGTAGGCTGTGGGCAGACCCTTGGACTTGACCGCCTCGAACATCATCTCCGCTTGATTAGGCGGCACTATTTCGTCCTCCAGGCCTTGCAGCAACAGCAGCGGGCACGACAGCAGGTGCGTGTGGTGAATGGGCGAGCGCTCCGCGTACAGGTCTTGCCGCTCCGGATACGGACCTACCAGGCTATCGAGGTAGCGCGACTCGAACTTGTGCGTTTCTTTGGCCAGCGCCTCCAGATCACTCACGCCGTAGTAGCTGGCCCCGGCCTTGAATACATCGTGGAAGGTCAGCGCCGCCAGCGTGGTGTAGCCTCCGGCGCTGCCGCCGTCTATGGCCAGCCGCTCCGGGTCGGCATCGCCGCGAGCCACCAGGAACCACGCCGCGTTCACGCAGTCGTCAACGTCCACAATACCCCATGCTCCGTTGAGCCGCCGCCGGTATTCCGTACCGTAGCCCGTGCTGCCGCCGTAGTTTACGTCAACCACGCCGAAACCCCGGCTGGTCCAGAACTGTATGCCCAAGTCCAGCGCGATCTGCGCCGCTGCCGTGGGCCCGCCGTGGCTTTTAACCAGCAACGGCGGCTTCTCGCCCTCCGGCGCGGCAAAGTCCGGGTTGCGCGGCGGGTAGAAGAAAGCGTGAGCCGTCCTGCCGTCAGTTGTCTCAAACTCCACTGGCTCGGGGGCTGACAGGTAGGCCGAATCAACCTCAAGGTCGTGGGCCTGTCGCAATGTTTCCGTCGCTCCGGTCGCCACGTCCATCGAAACGAGGGACATCGCCCTGTCGGGCGCACCTGCGGAGAAGACGAGGCGCTGACCCTGCGTCCGAAGTTCGCCGCGGCCCATTTCGGAATACGGCAAGTCGAGAGGCGTCAGAGTCCCGGACTCAGGGTCAACGATTCCGATATGCCAGACGCCGCGCTCGACATAGCTGCAAGCAATGCGCCCGTCGTCGAGGAAGCCGTAGGCCGCCGGGTCGAACACCCACTGCGGGCGGGCGAGTTCCGCTTCCATTTCAAGCACGGGCTGAACCACGCCGTTGCGCCAGCGGTACAGGTTCCACCAGCCGTTGCGGTCGGAGACAAAGTGAAGCTCTCCGTCCGGCGACCAAAGGGGTTGCAGGACCGACTCTTCCAGCCCGCCCGCCACTGTCTGCGCTTCCGAAAGCCGCCCGTCTGCGCCGACGTTAGCGACCAGCAGCATAGTGCCGTCCCATGGCATATTCGGGTGATTCCAAGCCAACCAGGCCAACGACTTTCCGTCCGGGCTGAGGCGTGGGGCGGCGCAGAAGTCGGAGCCGTCGAACAGCGTTCCTTGCGGGGTTGCGCCCTCAGCGTCCACGGCTACGATGGCGTTGACCGGCTCGCCCTCGCCGGTGTGGTCTTCCCGTACGCAGATTATGCGCCCGAGTCCGGCGTCAAATACGCCGTCGGCGTATCGCAGCGGCGCCTCCGGCGTAATGGCTGTTGGCTCGCCACCGGACGCCTGCCGGTAGAGTCGCTGGTCGGCGAAGTTGGCGAAGTAAATCACGCCGCCGGTCGCCAGAAACGCGCCGCCGCCGTATTCGTGGACGCGAGTGCGGACGCTGTACGGCGACGGGGTCACGTCCTCGGCGGCGCCGTCGCCGCGCCGACGGACGATTACCATTCGTCCGCCCTCTGAGGGCCGCATCTCGACCCAATACACATCGTCCCCATCGAGGGCAATCTGCCCCAATCCGACGGCGCCGGATACAATCAGGGAGGTGGTGATCGGGGACTTCCAAGAGCCATAAGGCGCGAGTACGGGCATAGCGGCAACTCCGGCACGAAATTGGGAAACAGTCCACCGGAAATCTTACAACCCTCCCGGCTCCTTTTCCATACCGGCACATCGACCAAAGAAGCCGTTGGACCGTATCGCTGTTGACCGCATACCGGCCGGGCCGTATGCTGAATTCTGTTCCGTATCCCAAGAGCCGCCGGGAGGTCTTCCATGCCGGGGAACGCCAGCACGGGCCATGCCCACAGCGCCGACGAGTTGCCGCCCCCCTCGGTGGAAGAGGTCAGCCCCGGCGTGTATGCCTACATCCAGTTGGACGGCAGTTGGGGGCTGAACAATACCGGCTTCATCGCTGGCAACGACGCGGTCTCGGTGGTGGACACCTGTTTCACCGAGAGCCGCACCCGCGCCTTCCTGCAAACCATCGGCGAGGTTACCGACCAGCCCATTCGCACCCTGGTCAACACCCACCATCATGGCGACCACACCCACGGCAACTACCTGCTGCCAGGCGCATCCATCGTGGGCCACGAGCTTTGCCGACAGACGGTCATCGAAACCGGCCTTCACACCCTGCACCCGCTGTTCCCCAACGTAGTATGGGGCAACCTGGAACTGGCCCCGCCCTTCATTACCTTCCAGGACCGGCTCGACCTGTTCGTTGACGACCTGAAGCTGGAACTGCACTACATGGGGCCGGCCCACACCACCAACGACGTGGTGGTGTGGCTGCCGGAGCGACGCCTGCTCTTTACCGGCGACCTGGTGTTCAACGGCGGCACACCCTTCGTCGCCATGGGTTCCATAGCGGGCTCGCTGGTCGCGCTGGACCGGCTGCGGGAACTCGACGCCGGGACGGTCGTGCCAGGACATGGCCCGGTGTGCGGGCCAGAAGTCATGGACGATTTAGAAGCCTACCTGCGGTTCGTGCAGGACACGGCGAAAGCGGCCTTCGCGTCCGGCCTGTCGCCGCTGGAAGCGGCACGGCAGACGGACTTGGGCCGCTTCGCCCATTGGCACGACTCGGAGCGCATCGCAGGCAACCTGCACCGCGCCTATTCTGAGCTGCGGGGCGAACCGGCGGGAACCGTTCTTGACCTCGGCCCCATCGCCAACGACATGGTGGCTCTCAACGGCGGACAGCCAGTGCGCTGCCTGGCATAGGGGTACGGCAACATCCGCGTTGTGCCCTGGTGCGTATACTCTGGGGCAAATGACGGATTGGACGATGTCTGGTCTGAGAGGGGTGCAATTTGTTAGCGGGATTCAGGTGGCTTGCGCTGACCGCAGTACTCCTTGTGGCGTCCACCGCGCTGGCGGCTTGCGGCGGGGAGCAAGCGACGACCGCGCCGGAGAGCCAGCCGACGACAACGCAACCTCTTGCATCCGGCGGCCAGACCGGCGGCGCTCAGCCGCCCACGGCTACGTCCGCCCCACCAGGAACCAGCGAGCCGGAACGCAACGACGCAGCCACTCCCACCGCACCGCCCACCGACACGCCACAGCCGCCTCCAACGGCTGCAATGACGTCTGAACCCTCCCTCGAACCAGAGGAGACCGCGGAGAAGGCAGAGGAACCAATCGCTACCGAACCGGCGGCCACCTCCCCTCCAACCCTTGAACCCACACCGACGCCGGAGCCAGAGGCGCCCCAGAACTTAGCCCACTTGTTTACGCTGCCCAACGCCCTCGATGAGAACCCTGTCAGTCTGAAGTCCTTTCGCGGGCAGAAGAGCGTTGTGCTGATTTTCTACCGGGGATTCTGGTGAACCTACTGCCGAGGGCAGCTCGTCGAGCTGCAAAAGGAATACGGCACCATCTCCGGTCTGAATGCGGAAATCTTGGCCATCAGCGTTGACGACCTGTCTCAAGCGAGTTACGCAGTGCAACGACTGGGGCTGGACTTTCCCGTTCTCTATGATCCAGCCGCCGATGTGGTCGAAGCCTACGGCGTACTCAACCCATACGCCAGCTATGCCGTGCCGTCAACATTTATCATTGATACAGACGGAGCCATCAGGTGGCAGCACGTCGGCTCCGCCAGTCACCGGACCCCCAATAGCGAAATTATCGCCCAGTTGGAAAAGTTGAGCTGACGGGTTGAGGCCGTTCACGGAAGTTACAGCTATGAATTCTTCAGTGCGCGCAAAACTCATTGTCCGATTCGAACGGTTGGGAATGGCCGTTATACTGGCGTTGGCAATCGTGGGGATGGCGGCCTGCGGAACGGCTGCGGAACCGACGGCTGATGAGCCGCAAGCCTCCGCAACGACGGCGACCGGGGCAACAACAGCCAGGACCGAAGCGCCAGCGCCTTCTGCCAAGCTCGCTCCCACTTTTGAGCTGCCCAACGCCGCAGGTGAGACGGTCAGTCTAGCCTCCTATGCCGGCGACAAGAACGTCGTCCTGGTCTTCTACCGGGGGTTCTGGTGAACCTACTGCCGGGGGCAGCTCGTGGAGCTGCAAAAGGACTACGAGACCATCTCCGGCTTGGACGCCGAGATTCTCGCCGTCAGCGTTGACAAGCTGTCGGGGGCGCAGAGGGCGATTGAGTCCATCGGGCTGGAATTCCAGGTACTGTCGGACCCTGACGCCCAAGTGGTCAGCGCCTACGGGGTGTTCAACCTCTTCAACAACGAACTTCCCGCGCCGGCGACGTTCATAATCGACAAGCAGGGCGTCGTTCAGTGGGAGTACATCGGGAAAACCTCGGCGTCCGACCGCGCCGACAACGACGAAATCATCGCCCAACTGCAACAGTTGAGCTGACTGCTAGGCGAACTTCGTCTCCACCCAACCCTTGCCGTCGAAGGGCGTCCAGAAGTGGGAGGTCAAGGTTAGGTTTTGGAACTTCCACTGGCCATTCACCCGGACGTACTCCTCGTCGTAGCGGGCCGAACCCCAGACCGCCCGGTCTCCGTCGGCGTAGGTGCAGGGCTGGAACAGGTACCAGATTCCGGTGGCCCGGTCGCCGTCCACCTCGATTATCGGGTTCAGAACCATGTGGATGGCAAAGGGCAGGCGATTGGGCGCATTCTTGAAGAAGGCGCGAATGGCCTCCCGGCCCTCGTTGCGGCCCCGCTCCCTGCCGTCCCACACCGCATCCTCGACGAAGAGATCGGCCAGCGCGTCGGCGTCATAATGGTCGTCGCAGTAGCCGCAATAGCTGTGCTTCAGCTTCTTGATCGCTTCGATGTCTTCGAGGACTTGGATTCTTCGTTCCAGGTCTTCTGACGGCATTCGTTTCCTCCTGAAGTGTACTGTGAGATTGTCCTACAAGGCGGTCCAGCCGCCGTCCACCAGCAGCAGGTGGCCGGTGGTGGCCCCGGAGGCCGGGCTGGACAAGTAGACGGCTGCGCCTATGAGTTCTTCGGGCTGCATCCTGCGGCCCAGGGGCATCCGATGTTGATATTCGGCCTGTAATTGCTCCGGAGTGCGGTTATAGGCAGCAAGCACACCCGGCGTCTCGGTAGGGCCGGGTCCGATGGCATTCACCGTAACGCCGTACTGCGTCCATTCGGCTGCCAGGGCGCGGGTCAGGCCGGCGACTCCGTGCTTGCTGGCGACATAGGGGGCACGGTCTGCGGAACCCACCGCCGAAAACTGCGAGCCAATGTTGACGATGCGGCCCCAGCCCTGCTTGATCATGGGGCGCGCGGCGGCTTGGGCGCAGAAGAACAGGCCCTTGAGGTTGGTGTCCACAGTGGCGTCCCAGTCCTCCTCAGTAACCTCGAGGGCTGGCTTGGGAATACGGATGCCGGCGTTGTTGATAAGTATGTCCAGCCTCCCAAAGTGGTTCACGATGCAGTCAATGGCAGAGCGAATGCCTGCGATGTCCAGCACGTCCAGTTCGTAGGTGCGACTGCTGACTCCCTGCGCCTCCACCCGCGCCTGCGTGTCGCGGGCTAGTTCCAGCCGCGAACTCATGTCGGAAACGGCGACGTCGGCTCCTGCTTCTGCCAGCCCCACAGCCAGCGTCGCCCCGATGCCGCGAGCCGCGCCGGTCACCAGGGCAACTTTTCCTTCCAGACTGAACCCCGAATACGCCATCATCTCCTCCATAGCTCCGCTGCGCGCTCAAGCGTTGCCGTAGCATAGCACAGGAGCATCCGGTATCCACCCTGATTCTCCTCTCTGGCAGGGACGCCCCCACCCTAGCCCTCCCCCGGAGGGGGAGGGAACAATCCACAAGCGGGTTGCGCCGTTTCCTATGCAGGAATAGAATCAGCCGGAATGTTCGCGCCAAAGGCGGGCAAGAGGCTCAACTACACTCGGGCAGGCGACGATGGCGGAAGCGGTACGGGCATCGGGCGGGCACAGGCAGAATCGGACGTTTATCCTCGGCTCGCTGACCTTTGGGCACGGCGTGGCCCACCTGTACGACCTGGGCTTCCCGGTCTTTCTGACCGCCATCGCCAGCTTCTTCAACCTCAGCACACGCCAGACGGGGTTCCTGCTGGGCATCCGCACCAGCGGCAGCGGGCTGGTCAGCATGGGATCGGGTGTGCTGGTTGACCGATTCCGAGACCAGTGGGGCATGATGCTCACCGCCTGCATGGTGCTGAACGTCATAGCCTTCGTGGTCATTGGCCTGTCGCCCAATTGGAGCATACTGATTATCGGGGTCATCCTGATTTCCATACCCGGTTCGCTGTGGCATCTGCCCGCCATCGCCTCCCTGTCTCGCCGGTTTACCGACCGCCGCGCCTTCTCCATATCCATACACAGCTTCGGCTCCACCGTGGGCAATGCCCTGGGGCCATTGGCGGCCGGGCTGCTGCTGTCGTACCTGATATGGCAGAACGTATTGTTCCTGTACGCAATCCCGGCGGCAGTGGTTGCGTTGTTCGTATGGTGGTCGTTGCGGGATCTAGGGCGGGAAGAGAACTTACAACCAGGGGACGCCGAGACCCGCACGCTGCGGTCCCTGGCCGGGGCGGGAGTGAAATTCTTCCGAAACCCGGCGATGCTTGCCTTGTTGGTGGCCGCTACCTTTCGCAGCATTGCAATTACCGCAATGTTCGACTGGACTCCCTTTTACCTGGAAAACTCGTCGGAAGACGGCGGCTTGGGTTTCTCGTACTTCTGGACCGGCCTCCAGATGGCACTGCTCACTGGAACGGGGGCGATTTCTTCGCCGATTCTGGGGCAGTTGTCGGATAAGCTGGGCCGCAAGCAGATACTGGTGCCCGGGCTGGCGCTGGCAGCGATTCTGCCCTTCCTGGTCATACCGGCCGGCGACGGAATCCTGGTGTCGCTGGTGATGGCGGCAATGGGGCTGTTCAGCTTCGCGCTACACCAAGTGATGCTGGCGGGGATTCTGGACGGAGCGGAGCGCGGCACTGAGGCCACGGTGGCGGGTGCGGTGTTTGGCATAAACGGAGCGGTGGGCTTCGCATCCACTCTCCTGGTGTCCTATATCATTGAAAATTTCGGCGGCTACGGCTCAATGTACATCTACGTGGCCGTGCTCACGGCGATTGCCGGGGTGATCGTCTTATTTACGCCGTTCCCCAACTATAAGACGGAACCGGCCTGACCTGTCATCCCCAAATTCCCTCTCCTCCGGGGGAGGGTTAGGGTGCGGGGCGTCCATTGAACCGGACCATTACATCAGTACCCGGCATTGAAGCCGGCCACTACACCGATCTGGTCAACGCCACCGGCTGCACCGTCGTGCTGTGCCGCAAGGGGGCCGTCGGCGGCGTGGATGTGCGCGGCGGCTCGCCGGGAACGCGGGAGACCGACCTGCTGCAACCGGCTCGGCGCGTGGACCAGCTGTTCGCCGTCACGCTCAGCGGCGGAAGCGCCTTCGGACTGGACGCGGCCTCCGGGGTGATGGCCTGGCTGGAGGAGCAAGGCGTCGGCTTCCGCGTGTCGCCGGAGGTCATCGTGCCGATAGTGTCTTCGGCCATCATCTACGACTTGGGGCTGGTGAACTCGAAGGTGCGGCCCGGCCCGGAGGAAGGCCGGGCCGCGTGTGCTGCGGCATCGAAGGATACGCTGGCGGAGGGCACTGTCGGTGCAGGCACCGGGGCCACCGTCGCCAAGACCGGCGGGACGCCCAGGGCGGTCAAGGGCGGGCTTGGCTCCGCCGCCATGAAACTCCCCAGCGGCATAACGGTGGCCGCCGTGGTCGCGGTCAACTCCATCGGCGGAATCTGGGACTATACCAACGGGCAGTTAGTGGCCGGGCCTCGACGGGACAGCGGCGGGTTCGACGATCCAGTGGGGGTGTTGCTGGACGGCTCGCCTCCCGCATCTCCCACCGGGCCGGTGAACACAACCATCGGCGTTGTCGCCACCAACGCCAGACTCAACCGAGAGGAAAGCAACTACCTGGCCCGGGTGAGCCACGACGGGCTGGCGATAACCATCCGCCCCTGCCACACCATCCGCGATGGCGACACGATGTTTGCCATGGCCACCGGGGAGTCGGACGCCACAGCCGACCTGACGGCCCTGGGGGCAGCGGCGGTCGAGGCCACGGCTCAAGCCGTGCTGCGGGCCGTGCGCCGCGCCACGGGGCTGGGCGGCATCCCGGCGGTGTCGGAACTCGCCAGCATATAGTTGCACAAGGCCGATTTTAGATGCGGATTGTCACGTCTAAGGAAGAGATGCGGACAGTGTGCCGCGAAGCGAGTCGCCCGCTGGGGCTGGTGCCGACAATGGGTGCGCTGCACGACGGTCATCTGTCGCTGGTTGACCATGCCCGCGCCGACTGCGCTACTGTCGCCGTCAGCATCTTCGTCAATCCCACTCAGTTCGCCGAGGGAGAGGACTTCGCCGAGTATCCCCGCGACTTGGACGGCGACTTGGAAATGCTGCGGCAGCATGGCGTCGACTTGGTCTTCGTTCCCGACGTGGCCGAAGTCTATCCACCGGGATTCGACACCTGGGTAGATGTGGGTCCATTGGCCGACAGGTTGGAGGGCGCGGCCAGGCCAAGCCACTTTCGGGGCGTGGCGACCGTTGTTGCCAAGCTATTCGGCATCGTTCAGCCTGAACGCGCCTATTTCGGCCAGAAAGACGGGCAGCAAACGGTGGTCGTCCGCAAGATGGCAAGAGACCTGGACCTTGGCGTCGAGGTCGTGGTGCTGCCCACGGTGCGGGAGGCCGACGGGCTGGCAATGAGCAGCCGCAACGTCCGCCTGAATCCGGAGCAGCGGCAGGCGGCCTCGGCGGTCTATCGCGCCCTGTCTGCCGGGCAGACGCTATGGAATCAGGGAGAAACGGACGCCAACTCGATACGCGGCGCAGTCAGGACTGTGCTGGAAGCGGAGCCGCTGCTGGGCACCGTTGATTACGTCAGCGTTGCCGCCCCGGATACTATTGAGGAACTGGAGATGGCGGTGCCGGGAGCCATGCTGTCAACCGCGGCCCACTTGGGAACAGTGCGTCTCATAGACAACATGATATTGCAGTAGGGGCGCACAGCAGTGCGCCCCTACGTTTCGGTTTCTCTGAACATCGCCCGTTTCACCTGAGCGACGGATTAACTATCCACCAGCTCCCGGACGGCCTCGGTTAGGGCGGGCAGTACCCTCTCCCAGTCGCCAACGACGCCGTAGCGGGCATCCTTGAATATGTTGGCGTCGGCGTCCTTGTTGATGGCGACGATGCACTTGGCCCCGGAACAGCCGGCCATGTGCTGGCTGGCGCCGGAAATCGCCACGGTTATGTAAAGATCGGGGGTGATGGCCTTGCCGGTCAGCCCTACTTGGTAGGACGAAGGCACCCAGCCCGAATCCACCGCCGCCCGCGAAGCGCCGACGGCGCCACCCAACAGTTTCGCCAGGTCTTCCAGCCCGGAGAAAGGCTCGGGGCCGCCCAAGCCGCGCCCGCCGGATACCACCACGCGGGCGTCTTCCAGCTTCACCCCTACCGACTCTTCCCGCACCGTATCCACGACGCGGGTCCGGGCCTGTGATGCGTCCAGCTCCACCGGGAAGGACACTACTTGACCCTGACGCGAACCGTCTATCTCCGTCGGCTCGTAGGCCTTGGGCCTAATGGCGGCAATCTGGGGTGTCTGCTCGCAACTGACCACGGCGATGGCGTTGCCGCCGTATACCGGGCGATTGGCCAGCAGGGTCTTGCTGGCCTCGTCCACCGAAACTTCCAGGCAGTCCTGCGCTAGACCCACCCCCAAGCGGAAGGCCAAGCGAGGGGCCAATTCGCGCCCTTCGGCGGTGCGGGCCACCAGGACAACGCGCGGGTTGGCCTCGCGGCAGACGGCATCCAGAGCAGCCAAGTACAGGTCGGCATGGTATTCGGCCAGCAGCGGGCTGGTTACCGCGTAGACCCGGTCCGCGCCGTGGGCGATGGCCTGTTGCGCCGGGGCGACCACCGCATCGCCAAGCAACGCGATGGATAGCTCTTCGCCCAACGCTCCGGCAACTGATTGCCCTGCGGCGAGCAACTCAGCGGCGGTGGAGTCCAGTCCGTCCCCAGACGTTTGTCCGATTACCAGAACCCCGGCGGCGTCAGCCATTGCGGCCTCCCGGAAAGACGTGAAAAGTTAGAGCGAAACTGCGCTCAGCCCAACCCTCTCCCGGATGGAGACAGGAATGGCTGGTAGGTCCCTAGATTATCTTGGCTTCCCGCAGCTTTAGGGCCAGCAGGCGGCCCGAGTCGGCGTCGTCGTCGCCCTCGATAATCTCGCATTCCTGGTCGCTGACGGGAATGAAGAGTTGCCGCAGAGTTACGCGCGCTTCCGACTGTGAATCGTCCAGGCCCAGATCGGCTTTGCTCCAGACAGTGGGGCGCTTGCGGGTGGCGGCCATGATGCCGCGCAGGGTGGGATAGCGCGGCTGCCCCAACTCGTTGCTGACCGTGACCAGGGCTGGCAAGGACGCTTCGACCACCTGATACCCGTCGGGGACGATGCGCTCGACGATAGCCTTGCCGTCGGCCACGTCTACCTTTTTGCCCAGCGAAACGCAGGACAGGCCAAGAATCTCCGCCACGCCCAAGGGCACTTGAGCGTTGTCCCAGTCGGAGGCCTGCCTTCCGCAGATGATGAGGTCAAAGCCTTCCAGCTTGCGGATCGCCGCCGCCAGGAGTTGCGCGGTAACGAAGCTGTCAATAGTGTTGTCGAAAGCGTCGTCCTGCAACAGCACCAACTCGTCGGCGCCCATAGACAGGGGCTTCTTCATAACGTCCAGAGCAAACTCACGGCCAGTGGAAATGACCGTTACCGTTGCCTCTTGGGTGTCCTTAATTCGCAGTGCGGCTTCCACGGCGTTTTCGTCAAAGCCATTGACGACCGGCGGAATATTGGTGGGCGGAACTACACGCTTTGCGTCTCCATCAATACGAAAAGCCGCCATCGGCATTTCGGGATCAAGAACCTGCTTGGCCAAAACTGCAATTCTCAGAGCCATACCAAAACCCCGCGCGAGTAGGTCGCCGGACTATGTGAAACATATCACGAATGAATCGGCGGTGTCAATTCGGCAAGGAGCCGGTGCGGGGCCCTCTCATCATTCCCTCTCCCTCCGGGGGAGGGTTAGAGTGAGGCGTCCCGCTAGTAAGGAATCATTGTGTCATCCCGGGATTTCACTCTCGCCTCAGCCCTCTAAATCAAGGGAGAGGGAACACTGATACGCCATGCCAGCCGCACCAATGGAAAAGAGATGCGCGATTCGACAGACAGCGGACCCTATTCCAAGTGCCAGTCTTCGCCGGCCGGGGGCCAGGGGTTGTCGGGTGAAAGCACCTGGGAAAGCTGCGTGAACGCGCCCATAAAGCCCGCCGGATGCAGCCAGATGCTGTTGAATCCCAAGTTGGTGTAGTTGGCAGTCTGCCGCGACGAGGTAAACCTCGCACCCTGCTCTACCAGGCGGGCGTCCATGGCCAGCGAATCCGCGATTTCGTAGATGGTCAGGTATATACCCTCGCCGTACCGGTCGAGGAATCGCTGCGACGGCGCGTCCGGGCCGGTCGGCTGGGCCAACTCGATAAACGTGTCCTTGCCCGCCAACGGCAGGACGGCAATCTCCAAATCGGTGAAACTGACCTGGAAACGCTTGGTGGCCCGCAAGCCAAACATCTCTTCCCAATGGGCCACTGCCCGGTCTAGGTCCCGCACCAGCACCGCCATCTGGCGCAGACGCAGGGTGCCAGGCTGCGGCGCGTCGGCCCACCCGTCCTCGGCGAGAGGCCAGGGATTTCCGCCCGGCTCCACCTCGACGATTCGCAGACGGGCCCCATTGGCCGAAACGGGGTCTACCGCAACACTCCGCCAGACGTGCCGCTGGGAAATGCTGCTGGTCCTGATACCCAGACGGTGCAGATGGGAAAACAGGGAGTCAATATCCCCGGTCTCGAACACCAGCTCGTAAGGCCCCTGGCCCCGGTTCTCCCGGTAGGATGCAGATTCTGCATCGCCCAACTCAGGATGCCAAAGTTCGACAAAGGTGCCGTCCCCTGCGGACAGGACCGAGCGCCTGCCGTCCATCGTCCGGTAACTGTGGACGCTGGTCAGTCCCAAGTAGCTCTCGTAAAGACCAGCCGCCGGTTCGAGGTCGCCGACAAGGAAGTTAACCTGCCGCAAGCGTTGCAACATGGCCTTACCGCTCCCTCAATTCCTGAAGCCAGGGCGTTACGCTCGCCTTAATGCTGCCGCGCAGAGAGTGGACTTTAGGACTCACGGGAAGGGAGGGAAACGATGGCCCGCCCGCCGACGTGCCGCTCGCCTTGAGCGCCAATCATCAGGATGTCGCACTCGGCAATGTTCTGACCATCTTCCTGACGCAGGTCAGTGATGGTGGCCTCGAGTGTCAAGGGCCGGTTGTGGGGCACGGGCTGTCGGAACACCACGTCCAGGTCCCGGATGGCGTCGGGCCCGGCCCAGTCGGTGAGCAGTTGCGCCATCATCGCCATCGCCATGATGCCGGGGACGATGGGGCCCTCCATTCCCGAATCACGGGCGGTCTGTGCGTCGGTGAAGCGGTTGGGGGTGGGTGGAGTCCACACGTCGCAAAAGTTGGCCACGCCCTCATCAGTGGCCACCGTCTCGACCGGGCCAACCTGGTCGCCCAACTCTACGTCCTCGAAGTAAGGCAATTCTTCCCTCGTTGTTCGCGTTTCAAAAGGCTGCCAGTAAAATGCCGCCGAGGAGAATCACTCACGGCGCGCGAAGGATTCCTGTACCTCGGCCACTACTTCGCCATCCTGGTTGCGGAAGGTGGTCTCCCAGACAACGAACACCATAGTGCCGGAGCGTCCGGTCTTGGCATAAACGTCCTTGAGGTGGGACGAAGCAGAGATGCTGTCTCCGGCGAAAATCGGCGCGATGGGCTGAACCCGCTGGCCGGCGTGCATCTGAACGCGCCCGAACTCAAGCCCTATGTCGGGCAGTTGGACCTCGCGCACGAATATTGAACACAGGGTCGGCGGGGCAATCATGCCCCGGAAGCCGTGCTCTTTGGCTCCGGCATCGGAAGAATAGGCCGCTCCCCGCTCGCCGAGACTGGCGTTCACGGAGGCTATCATTTTGGCAGTAATTTCGAACGGCCCGGCCCGGTGCTCTTTCTCGTGCAGCGAGCGGTCGTAGTTCAACTGCATAGTCATGGGGCAATCTCCGGCTTTACCTTGTTGATTCCTGGGAACGGGACGCGAAAGGCGGGGATCAGGCCGACGGGACTCCAGACGAGACTCCAGCGGTTGCCTCGAGGCGAACCGGCTGGAACTGCTTGCCGAGCAGGGCATCAACCAACTGGCTCTCGCTGGTGATGATTGCCGGGAACTCGGTCATACAGGTAGCTATATGGCTGGTGAAGTGGGCGTCGCTGCCCCCAATGCCTAGGTAGCCGAAATTCCGGCAAAGCTCGTCGGCCCGCTCGTTCTCCCCGGCCCTGCCTCCGCCGTTGAGTAACTCCACCACGTCCACATCCGGGAATGCCTCGCCCTGCTGAATATACTCGGTCAGCCCAATTCCGAACCGCCCCGGATGCGCCGGGAGAGCCACAGCGTCGTGTTGTCGCGCCGCCTGCATCAACTCGCGGGCGTCCATGCGCACGTCGCCAAAGTTGATGTCGCTGGTCAGCCCCTCGCTGACGCCGTAAACCAAGAAGTGTCCGAACCGGGTGTCCAGCTCAGACCCTTTCAGGATAAGCACTCCGTATTGCTCGGCCAGCGCCGAATAGTCTTTGTCGAAGTCGAACTTGCGATGCTCAGTGAGTACGATGCCGTCAACCACGTAACCTTTTCTGCGCAACACCTGCACCCATTTGACGTACTGTTCCACAGTAGCGCGCGAGTCGTCGGAGGAAACGGAGTGGCAATGCAGGTCCAAATACACGTTGCGGGAACTCCTTTTCATGCCGCCGGAATGATAAGCGGCCACGCCGACTATCATAAACAACGATACCCGATCCGGCAACTGAATCACCAATTCCGGAGCAGCAATTAGCTTTATCGGAGAAATGATAAAGGTCCGGTTGAAAGGGCGGGAGGTCCAACGGACCTATAAGCCGGGTTCTGTATCCCGATTGACTCGGGACGGTGGCCATCTATCTAGCCTCCCGATTTGCATCGGGACCCGCGAGAGCGGGACGGCGTTGCCGCCGTGGTCAAGCAGCCAACCCGGGGACGAGCCGGGCGCTCATAGTCCCTCTATTCGGCCTTGCTCCAGGTGGGGTTTGGCCGCCGCTGCGTCACCGCAGACGGCCGGGCGCTCTTACCGCCCGATTTCACCCTTACCCCGGCTTCCTAATGGTCCCCGAGGCGGTATGTTTCTGCGCCACTTTCCGTCTCCCGCGCCGGACTGATCCCTTGCGGAAGCCTGGGCGTTACCCAGCACCCTGCCCGAAGGAGCCCGGACTTTCCTCCCCGATCATTCCCTTGCGGGGCAACCGGGGCGGCCACCCGGTCCGCTGGCCCTCCGTCATCAATCTAGCATAGGCGTCCGGGGCGGTCAACGCGGCCCGACCGCGGGAAAGCGTTCCGAATTAGGTGGTCGAGACGCGGAGCCGACATTAACATCCACTACTCTTGGATTCCCGCTTTCGCGGGGATGACGGATCGTAAGCTCCCATGTGGGGTGGCGCGATACCACAGTCGACCGAGACTCTCATGCCTTGGCGGGGGCGTCCCAGCGAGGGTACGCCCGGCTACGCCAGTGTCTCTGGCGGCCTGGGCCAGGGACTGGGCGAGGGCTATCGTGGGGAGGGCGGCCTGCTGGCGGAAGGTGAGTTCGGAAATTTCGATTTCCCGGCCATTTCCGGTCATTTCGGGCCGTTGTATCTGACCGTCGGAGGTGGGTGTAGTGTCCGAGTTGGGTTTGGAATCGGGGTTGCGCTTGGGGAGCCTGGCGCAGGGAGTCTTCTTTTGGTTTTCAGGCATCAAACATCGCGTGGCCTCAGTGGCTTTGTGGTTTTGGCCGGAGTGACATGGGGAGCGGTGACTATGTGCTTATAATAGTACAGATGTTCTGTTAACTTGGCAAGTGGGAGGAGGCGATAGCGTTCCGAATTAGGTGGTCGAGACGGGTACCCGACATTAACACCCACTACCCCTGGATTCCCGCTTTCGCGGGGATGACGGATCGTAATCTGGCAAACCACCTAAATTGGAACGCTATCCGACCGAGGCAGGGCCTTCCGGATAACCGTCAGATCATAACCGTCAGATCAAGAACAAAGCCCAGCAGCACCGGCTCGCCGGACATGGCGCAGGGTTCCTCCGGAATCTCGACGACCTGGCCGGGTCGGGACGGTAGACGTGCACCCGCTTATTCTGGGGGTCTATGATCCAGCCCAGACGCACCCTGTTCTCCATGTACTCCGCCATTTTTTCTTGCACGCCGGTCAATGCACGCCGGTCAATCTGTCCGACTGCGAGCGGAGTTCAATGGCGAAGTCCGGGAAGATATGTCCGAATTTCGTCTAATCTTCCCGGCTCAGAGAATCCCAGCGGGACAGGGGCAACCACGAAACGCTGAGAGCGCGCAGCGCCCCTTTAGGCAGGGTGTATCCGGCATTTGGGCCAAATTCTTCGTCTGCATCACAGAAGAGGCGCCGGACTTCCGGCGCCTCTCACCCGTATGATCCGGTCCGGGGATCCCTCTACTCCACGAACAACATCCGTCCGCAACTGCTGCAAGTGACCGTCTGGCGGCCGCTCTTGACCCTCTGGCGCAGTTGGGTGGGCAGGGACATCCGGCAACCCTGGCAGAGGTCGCGCTCCACTTTGGCCACGGCGCGGCCTCCTTTGGATTTTCGCAACGTCTCGTAGCGTTGCAGAGTTGCCGGGTCCACCCCGGAGGCCAGGGTTTCCCGTTGCTTTTCGTATTCGTTCTGCTCAGCGCGAAGGCCGGCGACCCTTCGGTTGAGTTCCACCTGCTGCGCTTCCCAGTGGGATTTGGTTTCGGTCAGTTCCTGGCCCAAGCTGGCGCACCGCATCTGCGACTCTTCAGCCTGTATGGAAAGTTCCAGCGACAGCGCCTCGCCCTGTTCCAGCAGGTGGCGGACGTTGACCGCCTCCTGTTGCATGGCCTCCAAGTCACGGGCATTGGTCATCGAGCCATCGTACAGTTGTGTTTCCAACACCTCCGTCCGCTCGCGGCGCGATTCGGTTTCCATCTGGTTGTCTCGCCGGAGCAACTCCACTTCCTGCAAGCGCTCCTCTTCATCGCGGAGAGCGGCCTCCAGATTTTCTATGGAAATCCCTATGTTGAGATCTCCCTCAGCCTGTTCCAGGGCACGATATACCCGGTCGAGGTCGAGGTCAACTTCCTGCAATGCGTACAACTGCTTAGCGGTCGTCATAGGCTGCTGCCCTGCCAAGTTTTCGATACTAAATTCATTCGATAGCCATTCGATTCTAGGAACGCCGCCTGCCGTTGTCAATCGGCCCTGCGGGATGACATTTTCACCGCCTGCCGGTAAAATTCGCTCAAGACAACCGAATGACCACCACCGCTTTCAGCGCGGGGAGACGGTCGCCGTATCTGTAGCGGCATTGTTCGGTGTGATTTCGCAAGGAGGCTGACCATGACGTTTTCCAAACTCGACAACGAAAAACTGACCCGCGTGGGGGCAGGCACGCCAATGGGGGAGACGATGCGCCGCTACTGGCTGCCGGCCCTGCTGTGCGAGGAACTGCCGGAGCCCGACTGCCCTCCGGTGCGGGTCAGGCTGCTGGGAGAAGACCTTTTGGCTTTCCGCGACACTTCCGGGCAGGTGGGGCTGCTGGAAGAGTTCTGTCCCCACCGGCGCACGTCGCTCTTTCTGGGCCGCAACGAAGAAGGCGGACTGCGTTGCGTCTACCACGGCTGGAAGTTCGACATCGGCGGCAACTGCCTGAACATGATGAACGAGCCGGAAGACAGCGACTATCACACCAAGGTCAAGGCACAGTCCTACCCCGTGGTGGAGATGGGCGGAGTGGTCTGGGCCTATATGGGCCCGGCAGAGCGGCAACCGCCCCTGCCCCGTTTCGAGTGGACGCAGGTGCCCGACAGCCACCGGCTGATCACCAAGAATCGCCAAGAATGCAACTGGTTGCAGGGGGTGGAGGGCGGTATCGACACGGCTCACGCCCCCATCCTGCACCGGCGCATCACCAAGAACACGACCCGCCCCGGCTTCGGAGTGGACACGGCATTTGTGACCGGCAAGGCTCCCAAGGTGGAGGTGGACCGCACGGACTACGGCTACCGCTATGCCGGAATCCGCGAACTGGACGGCCCGGGCAAGAACTTCGTCCGCGCCTACCACTACGTGCTGCCCTTCCACCAGATGCGCCCGTCCCAGTTTGGACTCCAAGGGCAGGCGCCGCGCACCCTCATCGCCGGGCACTGCTGGGTTCCCAGCGACGACGAGAACTCCATGGTCTTCAACTGGATGTACAGCTTCGGCGAGGAGCCGCTGTCGGAAGCCGACCGCGACTTGGAACGGCAACTGGGCCGCGGCCCAGACGACCTGGACTCCAATTTCCGGGCATACCGCAATCGTGACAATGACTGGATGATTGACCGCCAAGTGCAGAAGTACGAGACCTTCACCGGCATTGAGGGCATCAACACCCAGGACCAGGCGGTTCAGGAAAGCATGGGGGCCATCGTGGACCGCAGCACGGAGAACCTGGCCGCCAGTGACATTGCCATTGTGGTGGCCCGCCGAATGTTGCTGGGGGCGGCAGAGATTGTCGCAGACGGCGGCGACCCGCCCGGCGTCTCCGAAAGCTATTACCGCCTGCGGGCCATAGACAGCATCCTCCCGGCAGAGGACGTGTGGCAGGAGGCGCTGGCCGACCAGATGTATCCCGCATAACTACCGGGCGGCTCAACCTTAAGCTAAAGGGGCGACACGCTTTGTCGTTGTCGCCCCTACTGATCGATTGCCAGCCTTATTCCGTTGCGCCGGTTAAGGATAGGCAGGGAGCGGCAAGGTCACGCGACCGCCCCCGGGCGCATGGTGTGCCATTCGGTGGCTTGCTCGTAGGCGTAGCCAATTCGGAAAAGCGTTTCCTCGGAGAAAGGTCTGCCTCCGATTTGCAGCCCCACCGGCATACCGCCGTCGTCGAAACCGCAGGGAACAGACATGGCGGGGCAGCTTGCGAGGTTGAACAGGCGGGTGAAGAGGAAAGGCAGCCGCGAGGAGGCAGCCTTGCTGGTTACCGAGGGGTCGTCTTCCACCGGCTGAGCAGTTTTGCCGGATGTTGGGAAGACCAGCGCGTCATAGCTGCCCAGCGCATCGAGGACTTGTCGTCGGATCAGTTCGCGCAGCTTTTGGGCTTTGTTGTAGTAGTGTGCTGGAATGACGCTTCCGGTAAGCAACAGTATCCGGTCGTCGTGGCCGTAGTCGTTGATATTCTCGCGCACCCATTTCGCGTGGTTGTTGGCCGGCTCCACCGCCAGCAGCGCCCCTGACACTGGACCGGCCAGGCCCGACAGGGGCAGCGAAACTTCCTCCACCGTAGCCCCCAGCTCACCCAGCACCGACACTGCCTGCCCGACGACCCGGCGCACGTCGGGTTCCACCAGCTCCGACTCCATCTGCTCAGTTACGACGCCTATCCGTAGTCCCTCGATGCTGTTACCCAGGGCAGCCCGGTAGTCCGGCACGGTCGCCGCGCTCGTGTGGGAGTCCTTGGGGTCGTGGCCCGCGATGGCGCCCAGGGTTATGGCGGCGTCCTCCACCGTGCGGGAGATGGGCCCGACAGTGTCCATTGACCAGACGCCTCGCATTACCCCGTAGCGGCTGACCAGACCCCAGGTAGGGCGCAGGCCGACCAAGCCGCACCACGTGGCGGGAAAGCGGATGGAGCCGCCGGTGTCTTCTCCCAGGGACGTGGCGCAGAGGTAGGCGCCGGTGGCGGCCCCGGAGCCGCTACTGGAGCCGCCCGCGTAGGCGTTCAGGTCCCAAGGGTTTCGAGGAGTGCTGAAGCGGTGTGAAAAGCCTGTAATGGCGAACTCGGTAAGATTCGTCTTGCCCAGCAGTATCGCCCCGGCCCGCTTGAGGTTGGCGATGACAGTGGCGTCCTCGTCCGGCACATAGTCGGCCAGGATCCGGGAGCCGCCGGTGGTGCGGACTCCGGCGCTGAGGAACTGGTCCTTTACGGCGACGGGTACTCCGTGCATCGGCCCGCGGTGGTTCCCGGCCGCAATCTCTCGCTCGGCATCCCGGGCTGCGTCCATCGCCAATTCGCGAGTGACTGTTAGGTATGCGTTGAATTTGAAGTCAAGGGAGTCGATGCGCTCCAGGTAAGCCTCAGTCGCCTCAACAGGCGAAACCTCCCGCGACGCGATCAGCCTCGAAAGCTCGGACGCCGATAGTAAGGGCAGCCCGGACTTGTCCATAAGATCCTCCGAGTTAACGGTTAGAAGAAGGCCGGGGTGATGCGTCACCTATGCCGGGGGCAGGATGATAGGCAGCGGCTCCACTTCCTCCAGACCCGGCGGGTTGATGGCGTCGAGCGACTCCAGAAGGGCGTTCAGACTGTACATGACCTCGGTGAGTTCCGGGTCCTGGATGTCCAGACCCACGGCGCGGCCCAGAGCCTGAATATCCTCTTTCGACAAGTCGGCCATGTCTGCCTCCGATGATGCGATATTGGAATGGCGACATACTGCGGGATATCGCCACTCACGTCAAGGCGTTCGATAGCGTTCCGAATTAGGTGGTTGAGACGCGGAGCCGACATTAACATCCACTACCCTTGGATTCCTGCTTTCGCGGTTATGACGGACCGTAAGCTGCCATATGGGGTGGCGCGATGCCACGGTCAGCCGAGAGCTTTCATGACTTGGCGGGGGCGTCCCAGCAAGGGTGCGCTCGGCTACGCCGGTGTCCCGGGCGGCCTGGGCCAGGGACTGGGCGAGCGGCTATCCTGGGGAGGGCGGCCTGCTGGCGGAAGGTGAGTTCGGAAATTTCGATTTCCCGGCCATTTCCGGTCATTTCGGGCCGTTGTATTTGACCGTCGGAGGTGGGTGTAGTGTCCAGGTTGGGTTTGGAATCCTGGTTGTGCTTGGGGAGCCTGGCGCAGGGAGTGTTCTTTTGGTTTTCAGGCATCAAACATCGCGCGGCCTCAGTGGCAATGTGGTTTTGGTCGGAGTGACATGGGGAACGGTGGGCCATGTGTTTATAATAGTACAGGTGTTCTGTTGCTTTGGCAAGGGGGAGGAGGCGATAGCGTTCCGAATTAGGTGGTCGAGACGGGTAGCCGACATTAACACCCACTACCCCTGGATTCCCGCTTTCGCGGGAATGACGGATCGTAATCCGGCAAACCACCTAAATTGGAACGCTATCCAAGGCGCTCAACGCTCAGTCATTGCGGACGCATTTGGGGTATACTGGCAACGCCTCGGCTGAATCGTTCCGGCCGATGCCATCGACAGGTCAGGATGGGGCGGCTATGGCCGATCACAAGGAAATCAAGGTTGACCTTGGGCCCGAATCGTCATTTACCGAGCTGCCGGCTCCGGTGGACATCGGGAACTGGTCTTACTTCCTGGCAAAGAACCGCAAGGGAGTCTACCAGTTGCTTTCCAACGTCTGCCCGCACCAGATGGGCGAGGTGGTGGACTGGGGCGGCGTGTTCATGTGCCCCGACCACGGCTGGAGATTCGAGAAGACCGAGGGCGTCTGTATCAACGGCCCCAACTCGCGCATGAGCACGTTTCCCGTCTCGGTCGAAAGCGGGCGGCTCGTCGCCACCGTGCCGAATGACTAGGGATCCAAGGCGGGACGCCCTCACTCCCTCCCAAAGGGATAGGGAGCCAAGTTGAATCCTCAGTGGAAGCGGAACCGCGAGCCGTGAGGAGTGAGCCATGCAGCAAAGCGAGATTCCTTTCCTCAGCGCGTCGGAACTTGCCCGGCTCATTGAGTCGCGGGAGGTGTCGCCGGTGCAGGCTGCGGAGGCCTATTTCCGGCGCATCGACGAGGTTGACGGCAAGCTGAACGCCTATATTGCCGTCACCCGCGATTATGCGCTTGAGGCGGCCCGGCAGGCCGAGGCCGAGATAGCCGCCGGCAACTACCGGGGGCCGCTCCACGGCCTGCCGGTGGCGGTGAAGGACCAGTTCAACACCGCCGGTTTACGCACTACCGGAGGTTCGTCCATCCTACGCGACTTCGTGCCGAATGAGGACGCCACGGTGATGGCCAAGCTGAAGAAGGCAGGGGCGGTGCTGCTGGGCAAGCTCAACATGAGTGAGTTTGCCATGGCCGACATATACAACCATCCCTACGGCACGCCGCGCAATCCGTGGGACACTACCCGCAACCCCGGCACTTCCAGCAGCGGCTCCGGGGCGGCCACCGCCGCCTTCCTCTGCGCCACGTCGCTGGGAGAGGACACCGGCGGCTCCATCAGGAGCCCGGCCAACTTCAGCGGATTGGTCGGCCTGCGCCCCACTTACGGGCGGGTCAGCCGCTACGGGGTGATGGGCGGCTCCTGGTCGATGGATACCGTCGGCCCCATCTCCCGCACCGTGGAAGACGCGGCCATCACCTTCCAGGCCATCGCGGGATACGACCCAAAGGACCCCTACACCTGGGACGTGCCGGTTCCCGACTACCGCGCGGCCCTCACCGGCAACATCAGCGGCCTGCGGGTCGGCGTCATCTCGGAGCGGATGGACGCGCCCAACCTGGACCCTGAGATGCGGGACGCGGTCACTGCCGCTATAGGCACCCTGGGCGAACTGGGAGCCGACGCCAGTGAGGTCTCGATTCCGCTGGCCCCCTCTGCCGGGGCGTTGAGCATGACGATCATCGGCGTGGAATGGGCCAACCTGCACCGCCAGACCTTCGAGCCTAACTTCGAGCAGTTGGACCGGAACAACCAAATCAGGTTCCTGACTGGCCTCGTTATCCCGGCCCAAGCCTACAACAAGGCACAGAAGCTGCGGGCGTTGCTGCGAGAACAGGTACTCTCCGCGCTGGAAGATGTGGACGTGCTGGCCCTGCCCTCTGGCATCGGCCCCGCGCCGCCGGTGGAGAGCATACCGGGCATCCAGAGCAAGGAGCACGCACTGGCCGGGCTGAACGCCCGCATCAGCTTTACGGGACCATTCAATCTCGCCAATGTGCCTGCTATTTCCGTTCCCTGCGGCTTCACCGAATCCGGCCTGCCCCTGGGACTGCAAATCGTAGGCAAACCCTTCGCCGAGGAGACTCTGTTCCGCGTGGCCCACGCCTACGAGCAGGCCACCGACTGGCACACCCGCCGCCCGCCGATCTAGGATTGTAGGCGCAGTTCCCTCTCCCCTCGGGAGAGGGTCAGGGTGAGGGCGTACCCCGGCTCTTCCAAAACAAGCCCACCCGGAGGTGCATCATGGCCGAAGACATTGGACTGCTGGAAGCAATCTACAGCCAGCGTCAGATTACGCGCTACCGGCGCGACCCCGTATCGCGTGAGGACATTGAGAAGATAATTGACGCCGCCATCCGCGCCCCCAGCGGAGGCAACACCCAGCCCTGGCACTTCATCGCCATCACCGACCGAGACCTGATAGAGAAGATTGGCGGGCTGTACCGCGACATCTGGCTAGGCGCGCAAGGCGCGGAACCCGGGCCCGACGAGCCTCCGGCGTACAGCCAGGCCCGGCACCTGGCCCACCGTATGCCCGAAGTTCCAGCGATGATTCTGGTTTGCGTGGACCACTCCAAGGGATCGGCCCCCTACACGCCGGGGGAGCCCATTGAACGGGGCCGCTACGCTTCGTCCATCTGGCTGGCAATTCAGAACTTGTTCCTGGCGGCTCGCGCCCTGGGCCTGGGCACCCGCATCACCACCGTCCACATCAGGGGCGAAGAGCAAATCAAGGAATGGTTGGGCATCCCGGAGCACGTCGAAACGGTGTGCCTGACGCCCCTGGGCTATCCTCGCGGCAGCTTCGGTCCCACCCAGCGAACTCCGGCTGAGGAGGTCAGTTCCTTCAACCGCTTCGGCTACAGCTAACGCACACCGGGACGCCCTCAGCCTAACCATCTCCCAGGGGGAGAGGGGATCTGAGGGTTCCAACCTACCAGTCCGACAGCACAAACAACAGGCCCCCGGCTTCAATTGCCGGGGGCCTGCTTTGCCTGTCAGACGGATGGAAAGCGCGTTACGTGTTGGTGGTGATGGGCATCTGCTTGATGGAGCGGAAGGTGATGCTGGATTCGTAGTCCATCTCGTTCTGGCCCAACTCCATGTCGGGGTAGCGCTCGGACAGTTCGCGGAAGACTTCCTGCCCCTCCACGCGGGCGATGGTGGCGCCCAGGCAGTGATGGATGCCCGCGCCGAAGGCCACATGGGGGTTCGGCCAGCGGGTGATGTCCATTTCGTCGGCCCGCTCGAACTTGTTGGGGTCGCGGTTGGCCGACGTGATGAACCAGCGGATGCGGTCCTTCTCGCGGATGGTCTTGCCACGCATTTCGATGTCTTGGGAAGCGAGACGCTGGATGGACTTCACCGGCGGGTCGTAGCGCAGCGCTTCCTCGGTGGCCCGCACCATCATGCCCTGCGGGTCAGCCCTCAGCAAGTCCCACTGGTCGCGGTTGCGCATGAACGACAGGGTGCCGTTGCAGATCAGGTTGATGGTGGTCTCGTGCCCGGCCAGCAGCAACAGGGAGGTGTTGACCAGCACCTGCTCTCGGGTGAACACGCCGGCCTTCTCGCCGCCCGCCAACACGGATATGAAGTCATCGGTGGGGTTGACGAGACGCTCGTCCACCATGGGGTTGACGTATTCGAGCATCCCCTCCATGCCTTCCACCAGCTTGGGCAGGCGGTCGGCCTCGCCGCGGGCGATGTTGAGCAGTTTCTCGGCCAGCATACGAATGTACGGGCGCTCTTCCTTCGGCACGCCCATCATCTCGGCGATGACCAGCACCGGAAGGGGGGTCGCCAGGTCGCGCATCAAGTCGAAATCGTCCTTCTGATCGGCCTCGTCCAGCAACTCGTTGATGGCGTTCTGGACCAGCGGGCGCCATTCTTCCATGGACTTGGGGGTGAAGTAGGCGTGTACGACCTTCCTCATCTCCAGGTGGTCAGGGCGGTCGTACTGGATGAACTGCTTGCCCTGATAGTTGCGGACGAACTCGTACAACTCATTGTCCGACTCGTTGATGGCGGGATACGGGCCGCGCGGGTCGTTGAGCCACACGGTGCTGGAGAACAGTTCGTGGTTGCGAGTCAGCCAGACTAGGTCGTCGTGCCTCGTTACGACCCACAACTCGTAAAGCTCGTTCCAGTGAACCGGGTCCTCGTTCCGGAGCTGCCCATAGTAGGAGTAGGGGTCGTGCATGATTTCCGGGGCGAACATATTTTCGTTGAAGGTCGTTACCATAACCTCACCAACGCGACTTGAATTTCGCAAACTCTATGGTAAGCACAAGGAGTTGTCAAGCGGCTGGTTAGCATCTTCGTTCGTACTTTGTCAAAACCGCCCCCATAATCCATAATGAGCCAACCTGTCCGGCTCCTAGCCGGGCGCCGCTGGAGATTGCAATGCGTATCCTTCTCGTTGCCACCAACCGGCAGGACCGGCTGAACAGCCGCATGAACGCCCAGCCCATGCCCATCGGCATGGCCTATATCGCGGGCCACCTCGACCACGACCGTCACCAAGTCAAGGTTATTGACCTGATGTTCGCTGACGATTACCTGGCCGAAATCGAGAAAACCGTGCGGGAATTTCAACCCCAAATCGTCGGCGTCTCGCTGCGTAACCTGAGCAACCACAGCTATCTGAACACTCAATGGGCGCTTCCCATAACCAAGGATGTGATTGACCGCATCCGGGAGAACAGCGACGCCACCATTATCGTCGGCGGCCCGGCCTTCAGCCTGCTTCCCAAACAGTGCTACGAGTTCCTGAAGCCCGACCTGGGCGTGGCCGGGGATGCCGGAGAGACCTTTGCTGAGGTCTGCAACCGCATCGAGGTAGGAGAGCGTACGGTCTACGACCTTCCCGGCGTGGTCCATGCCAAGGACGGCGGCGTGGTGCTGAACGAGGGGCTGTGCGTGTCCGCCTTCGCCAGCCGCCCACGTCTCGACGATTTGGAGATGGACAAGTACCGCAGCGCCGGGTTTGGCATCGGCGTGTTGACCAAGCTGGGCAGCTTCTCCTACCCAACGCCATCGTCTACGGCTGGCATGACCGATGCGGATTTCCGGGTCATTCGCCCCATTGACGACGTGGTGGCCGAGGTCAAGGACCTTTGGGAACGCTACCAGCTCCGCAAGGTATTCTTCGTGGACAACGGCTTCAACTTCCCTCTGGATCACGCCAAGTCGCTGTGCAGCGCGCTTATCGAGGCCGACCTGGGAGTGCGCTGGAACACCTGCCTGGCATCTTTCAATGTTGACACAGAACTGGTTCGCCTGATGAAGGACGCAGGCTGCGCGCTGGTGCTGATGGGCAACCGGGGCGGCGACCCCCACGACGGCACCGGGTCGCTGGAAGAGCAGATGGAGGCGCAGCTTGAAGTCCCTCGCCTGTGCGAGGAAGGCGGCCTGCACTACACTGTCGCCCGCACCTTTGGTGAGCCGGGCGAGACCCGCGAGACGGTGGAGAACAAGCTGGACTTCCTGCGCCGCATCAACCCGGCCCTCGCCAACCTGCGCGTTGGAGTCAGCGTCATGCCTGGCACCGACGTGGCTTCGCTGGCTCTGGAGGAAGGGCTGATCGCCGACGAAAGCGAGTTAATCGAGCCAACCTTCTACATCGCCGAGGAAGTACGCGACTGGATTGTTCCCTACCTCCAGGAGCAGGCCGCCCAGAACCCCCGCTGGAACCTCTGGTAGCGGAGGGGGCGGCCCGCCCATCGTACACTTTGGCGAGTCCGTACCCTGCGCCGACCTAGCGGCGCAGGGTACGTTGCTCCGATTACAGGCACCCTTCTTCCTTGGCGGTTTCTTCCCAGTCGTCCAGGGCGTCTTCGAAGTCGTTAAGAACGCTCATCAAATCTCCGGTCTCAACGTACCTCGGAAGCTCGTCGTATTCAATGCTTGCCTGGAAGATTTCGTCCCAGTGCTCCGCGTCGGCCTTGGGGCAGTCGATTACTGAAAACTCGTCGAATTTGGCCAGGACCTCGGTCTCCTTTTCCTTGGTTTCCTCCACGCTGGGGGGAGAAGATACACCCAGCGAAGGCTGTGAGCAGCACGGTTAGGGTAGCGACAAAAATTACTGCTCGAATCATGAATTTCCTCCTTGGGTTAATGATTAGCCGGGCGCCGCGGTGCGCCTAGTTAATCGTCGCCACTGAAGAAGTCCATAATGCGCAGCAGGATCAGGAAGATGTTGAGGAAGTTCAGGTAGAGCCCCACCGCGCCAACAATGGCGATGGTGCCGGCCGCGCGAGTGTCCCCTTTGTCCGCCGCTTCCTGGGCCAGTTCCTTGACCTGCTTGGTCTCGTAGACGGTCAGTCCCAGGAAGATGGGCAAGGCCACGATGGTGACAACCCACGACAGGAATCCGGACCCGATGAAGATGTTCACTACACCAAGAATGACAACGCCGACGAGTCCGATGATGCAGATGGTCCCCAACCCGGTCAGGTCTCGCTTGGTGGTAAGGCCGATGACGCTCATTGCGGCAAAGACGCCGCCGGTGAGCAGGAAAGCCGCCACGATAGTCGCGCCGGTGTATTCCGACCAGATGAAGGAAGTCAGCACGCCTCCGATTGCTGTGAAGGCCAGGTAAAGCACGCCCAGCACCGTCGGCGGGACGCGACTGGCGGCGAACCGCAGAACAAACAGGGAGCCAATCCACAGTACGAACAGGACAATCAGCCCCAAAAACCCCAAGCCTTCCAGAAACCCGGCCGCAGCGCAAATCCAGCCCACGGCCCCTGTGGTTGCCAGCCCCAGGGCCACCCAGCCGTAGAGCCGGGTCATGGCGCCAGAGTAGATTGAGTACGCCGTTTCCTGGGAATACAAGCTTCCTTGATAGTTTCCCTCGAACAAGTTTGCCATTTGGCACCTCCTTAGCATGCTTCTCGGCAAAAGGGAAAAGGCGAAAGGGCGAAAGGGAATAGGGAAAAGGGTCAAAAGGCGAACTGCGGCAACCAATGCGTAGAGGACGACGAACGGAAAGGGAAGAACCTAAACCAAAGCCAAGGTGAAATGCGCAGATGGTGGGGGTCAAACGGCGGAGCTGGGTCATTCTCCAAGTACGGATGAGAGGGATTCACCGGCGCAACCCAGCTGATCATCATAGCTACTTAAATGTACATCCCACCTTGGTTTTAGTTTAGTTGGGGAGAGGGGCCCAGTTGCGCCTAAGCGAACTGTTAGTTAGCTCGCTAATGGACGGGGTGAGGGGAGTTGGGGGAGAACCTGTCTATGTTGGTTATTTGTTGCATCTATGTGCGATCTTAGCGGACCCTATCATGTCTGTCAAAATTGGCAGGATTCGCGGAAGCGGGGGGCGTAAATGAGGTGCGCCTCACCCTAGCCCACTCTTGGGGAAAGGGGATGCGGGACGCACTTTGTACGGCGGACGAAGAAGCTAGCCGTCGGCAGCGACAGCAGTCTCCATTGCCCGGATGGCCACCTCGATCTGTGAATCGTCGGGTTGGCGGGTGGTCAGGCGTTGCAGCCAAAGGCCGGGGGCAGCTATGGCCTTGCCAATGAGCGCTGCCTGGTGACGTCCGCTGAAACGAATGACCTCGTAGCTTACGGCGGCAATTACCGGCAGCAGCAGGATACGGGACGCGATTCGCCACCACCAGGACAACTCCAACAGCGAGAAGGCGATAAACACCCCCACCGACACCACAACCACAGTCAGCAGGAAGGCGGTGCCACAACGGGGATGGGGTGTGCCGAACTTCCGCACGTTGTCCACGTTCAGCGGCAGCCCGGCCTCGTAGGCGTGGACCGTCATGTGCTCCGCGCCATGATAGGCGTAGACCCGGCGAATCTCGGACATCATTCCGATGGCCGTGATATAGGCCACCAGGATCAACAGCCGCAGCGCGCCCTCAACCGCCTCGCTGAGCAGGCCGCTGCCCAGCGCAGGCTCCAGCAGCCGAGCGACGCCGATGGGCAGCAAGAAGAACAGCCCGATGCCGAAGGCCAGCGAAACGGCCAGCGTGAACGCCATCATCCAGCCGGGTATGCCCCCGCCCTGATCTTTGCGCCGGCTGGGGCTGGTGGAAGCCAGGTCGGCGGAGATTTGCAGACACTTGATGCCGAGTATCAGCGTCTCCAGCAAGGCAAGAACGCCGCGCACCAGGGGCCACCGGCGCAGGCGGCCGTTGTACACGGGGTTGAGGCGTTCCTGGAGATCCTCGATACTCCCGTCCTCGCGGCGCACGGCAAGGCTGAAGTAATCGCGGCCCCGGATCATCACGCCTTCGATTACGGCTTGGCCGCCATACAGGTGGGCGGGTTGATTTGCCAAGAAGTCGCCTCTAAATACGCCCCGGCAAGGCGCATGAGTGTGTTGTTGAGGATTTAGCGAACGGGGAAAGGGGTAAAACTAAAATCGAGGGCGTCGGCCCTCGATTAAATCTGCGCCGTCCCTACCGGCGGTTGAAGCGCCGGTTGAATCTCTCTATGCGTCCCTGGGTGTCCACGATGCGCTGCTCGCCGGTGTAGAAGGGGTGGCAATTGCTGCAAATCTCCACCCGGAGTTGCGGCTTGGTGGCCCCGGTCTGGAAAGTATGACCGCAGGAGCAGGTGACCGTGGCGTTAAAGAACCGGGGGTGAATGTCCGTCTTCATGCCGTAGCTTCCTTGACGTAACTCCCTCTCCCTCCGGGGAGGGCAGGGGCGGGGCGACCTGGCTAGGCTTGGACCAACGGGTACACGCTGACCCGGCGGCGGCCCTTGGCGGCCCATTCGTACTTGACTTCGCCATCGGTCATGGCGAAGAGGGTGAAGTCGCGGCCCAGCCCCACGTTGTTGCCGGCGCGGATGCGGGTGCCCCGCTGCCGCACCAGGATGGAGCCGCTGGTCACTCGCTGACCGCCGTAGCATTTCACGCCCAAGCGCTTCGAGTTGCTGTCGCGCCCATTGTTGGTGCTTCCGCCAGCTTTCTTGTGTGCCATGCCTTCCGCCTTTCGCTGTGCGCCATGAACCGGGCTGAACCGGCTCTAGGCGGTGAGAATGTCCTGAATCAAAACGCGGGTGTAGTTTTGCCGGTGTCCGCGCTTGCGGCGATACCGGGTCTTGGCCTTGTACTTGTAGACGATGAGCTTCCGGTCTTTGTAGTGCGACTTCACTTGGGCGATGACCTTGGCCCCGGCCACGTTGGGCGCGCCGACAGTCAACTCTCCATCTCGCGAAACCGCCAGGACTTCGCCAAACTCCGCCAGCGAGTCAACCTCGTTGGGGAGCAATTCGATGTCCAGCGTATCTCCGGGCTGAACCCGGTACTGCTTTCCGCCTATCTTAAAAACTGCGTAATCCATGCGAACCTCGGTCATCTATACTAGGGCAGACCGTCCGGCCTGTCAATATAAATTGTTGAGCTTCGGATACCGCAGTGAACCATACCGGAGTCTTCGGTGGCGAAATCCGGCTGAGAAGTCCTCGTGAACCGCGATAGAAGCCTGTGATAGAAGCCTGTTAAGAATAGTAATATAATATCGGCGTCCACAACACAGCCAAGACACGCTTCGGGAGGTGGGGATTTGACGTCGATGCCGGGAACCCAGGTGTCGGGAGCCGAACTTCGCCGGGCGTTCCGTACCGCCTTCGACCGGCTGGAAGAGTACCGAGAGACGGTAAATGCTCTCAACGTGTTTCCCGTTCCCGACGGAGACACCGGGACCAATATGTCGCTGACCCTGCGCTCCGGCATAGAGCGGTGCCAGGATGCCGACGGCCCCACAGCAGGCGAAGTCGCGGAACAATTGGCGCAAGGCACCTTCTTCGGCGCCAGGGGCAACAGCGGCGTCATCCTTTCCCAGTTTTTCAAGGGATTCAGCGACGCTCTTCAGGGACGCGACTCCTGCTCTGCGGCGGATCTGGCCCAAGCGCTGGACAGGGCGCGGGTGGCGGCCTATGGCGCGGTGGGAGTCCCCAAGGAAGGCACCATGCTCACCGTGATTCGCCGTGCCGCCGAGGCTGCCCTGGAGGTGGCCGACGGCTCCGGCTTTGCCGGTGTCATGGAGGTCGCTTTCGAGGCTTCCTGTGTGGCCCTGAAGAACACGCCCGAGCAGCTGCCGGTACTGAAAGAGGCGGGCGTCGTGGACTCCGGCGGGCTGGGCGTGGTCGTAATCCTGGGCGGGGCGCTGGAGGCGCTGGCCCCGGAGCGTTCCCTCGCCGTGAGCGAGCAGGCCGGGCTGGAAGGCATCATAGACAGCAGCATGGCCTCGCTGGGTAACTCCGCCCAATCCCAAGACCAGAGCTTCCTGCATTCCTCCCTGGAAGCCGACTGGGGCTACTGCACCGAGTTCATCATCAACGGCGACGGTCTCATCCTAGAGCAGGTCCGGCGGGACTGCGAGCAGATGGGCCGCTCCACCGTGGTCGTCGGCGATTCGCAGCACGTCCGCGTGCACGTCCACATAGAAGACCCCGGCGCCGCCATCAGCTACGGAGTTGCCCTGGGCAGCGTGTCAAACGTCAAGATAGAGAACATGGACGAGCAAAACGTGGAGTGGGTCGCCGGGCACGGCGGCGCGCCCGCCCCCAGCGTCGGCGCACCGCTGACCGTGGTGGCAGTCGCCGCCGGCCAGGGGCTTGCCGCCCTTTTCTCCCAGTCGGGATGCGGCCACGTCATTGAAGGCGGCCAGACCATGAATCCCAGTGTGCAACAGATTATGCAGGGAGTGGAACGCGCCGGCGCTGAATACACCATATTCCTGCCCAATGACAAGAACATCGTCCTGACCGCGCAGCAGGTCGCCGCCAATGACCCCACGGTGCATGTCGTCCCGACCCGCAGCATACCGCAGGGCGTGGCGGCGCTTCTAGCCTACAATCCTACGTCGTCGCTGGAGGAAAACCTGGCCGCGATGGAGGGAACGCTGCCCACGGTTACCACCATCGAGATTACCCAGGCAGTGCGCGACACCAGCGTTGACGGGGTGGCGGTCGGCCTCGGCGACTACATCGCCCTACTGGACGATAAGCTGGTGATCACGGCGCAGTCGGCGGAAGAGGCGCTGGAGCAGGCCTTCGGAATGGCGGGAGCGGAGTCCGGCTCCATCCTGACCATCTATCGCGGCGCGGACGCGGAATCCGGCGCTGCCGAAGCCTGCGTCGAGGCGCTGGAAGCCAGAACGCCGGGCCTGGAGGTAGAGAGCATCTACGGCGGCCAGCCCCATTACCACTACCTGGCGTCCATCGAGTAGGAACGCGACCACTTGGGCCGGGCGACGCGCCCGAAGACGAGTTGGGCACTGATTGGAGGCCCCATGGCGATACGAATAGTTACCGACAGCGTGTCGGACTTGCCCTCGGCGCTGGCCAGCGCCAACGACATTACGGTGGTGCCCTGCTACGTTATCATCGGCAACGAGACCTACAAGGACGGCGTGGAAATCACCGCTGACCGCTTCTACTCCCGCTTGGGAAGCCTCTCCCGCCTGCCCACCACGTCGCAGCCAACCATAGGCGACTTCCAGGAGGTCTACCAGCGGATGCTGGACCAGGGGCACCAGATAGTGTCCGTCCACGTCAGTTCCAAGTTGAGCGGCACAGTCAACTCCGCCACCCAGGCCAAGGCGGCGCTGGGCGATTCGTCGCAAATCGAAATCGTGGACTCCCAGCTTGCCTCGGCCCCCATGGCCCTGGCCGTCTTGAGCGCGGCCCAGTGGGCCAGGGAGATGCCGGATTACCGCGAGGTGGCGCGGCGAGTGCGCCAGTCCCTGGTGAGAAATCATGGGTTCGTATTGGTGGACACCCTGGAATACCTGCAAAAGGGCGGCCGCATCGGCAAGGCCCAGGCCTTCGTCGGCGGAATGCTCAAGGTGAAGCCCATCCTGACCATCCGAGATGGTGAGGTTCATCCTGTGGAACGCCCCCGCAGCATGGAGAGGGCCAAGAGCCGCATCATCGAAATAGCCCGGGAACTGGCCCCTGTCCGGCAGGTGAACGTCAGTTACAGCACCGACCGGGTCCAGGCCCTTGCCCTGCGCGCCGAATTGGCCGAGCTGGTGGACCCGGAGCATCTCATCGAGTCCCGGTTCGGCCCCACGCTGGGCACCTATCTCGGCCCCAACGCCTTGGGCGTGGCGGTAACCCAGGGTAGCCCGGATGAAAGGTAGCCCGGTTTTCGGCGACTGCTCGGGGCGATTGCTCCTCATAACTGCCGTATGATTGTTGT
This sequence comes from Dehalococcoidia bacterium, assembly GCA_965226875.1. Lineage (GTDB taxonomy): Bacteria > Chloroflexota > Dehalococcoidia > Lucifugimonadales > UBA3495 > VXOI01. Next base: position 2,564,586 of record OZ245439.1, read on the forward strand.
CCGATGACCCGGCCAAGACAGAACCTGACGGAATGGGCCGAGAGTTTCCGCAAGATTGTCGAACTGGAAGCAGCGCAAGGCTTCAACGACCGGGCGGTAATTGGCGGCTTTGACCGCTTCCGCCATCGCTGGCAGTCGGAGATGGAAGCCCTGGCCGGAGGAGACACTGACGCTCCCTTCCTGCTGCGACAGAAGTACGGCGAAATGCCTGCCGACCGCAGGGAGGCATGGGCCGCACAATGGCTCCGGCTAATCAGGCAAGACAGCATCGCCTCATCACGGTCCGTTAGTCCTGAACCTGTCGAAGGACACAACGCTCCCAGGTCATTTAGCCATCCGGCCCCGCCTGACCGACCTCCGACAGACCCAGGACCGACTGCCTCGATACAGGCAAGCGTAGCGCTCCTCCACAGCCCGGAGCCTCCGCGCGCCCTAACGAAACCCGCCCCGGCCTACCGCCTTCCACCAGGAGGACAAACCGTCGATGACCCCGTTGACCGGGTGAGAGGCGTGAATGCCAAGACGGCCACGCTGCTGGAGGCGCTGGACGTCGTCACAGTGCGGGATCTGCTCTACCTGTTCCCGCGCCGGCATGAGGACTATTCCAGCGTGGTCAGAATCTCCGATGTCGTCCCGGACCGGGAATGCACGGTGATTGCAACCGTCCGGGAGTCCCGGGTGGTGACGCAGGGAGCCAGGGGGCGTCGGCAGGACACCGAAGCGGTGTTGGAAGATGAGACAGGCACTCTTCGCGCCATCTGGTTCAATCAGCGTTATTTGGCCCGCACATTACCGCCGGGCCGTCGCGTCGCCATCAGCGGGAAGCCACAGCTCTTTCGTGGACAGTTAACATTCGAGTCTCCGGCGGTAGAGCCGGCAGAATACGATCAGGCCGGGGTCCATACGGGGCGCATGGTCCCAGTGTACCCGCTCACCAAGGGCATCAACGCCCGGTCCATGCGCGGGTTCACATGGGATGCGCTGCAAAACTGGCTGGGCGGCGTGGAAGAAACTCTGCCCCCGGGAATGTCAGGCGCCGACTCGCTGGCCGGATTCCTGCCCCTGCGGGAAGCGATATTCCAGGCCCATTTCCCCAACGATGATGAGGCATGGCAGGCCGCCCGCTCGCGCCTTGCCTTCGACGAGTTGCTCGTACTGCAACTGGCGGTGCTTTCCCGCCGCCGGGAATCCCAGGCGGAGGTGCGGGGCGTTTCCGTCAACCCGCCGGCGGGGGTGGTTGAGAATTTCCTGCGCTCGCTGCCTTTCGAGTTGACTGGGGCGCAGGCCCGCTGCATCACCGAAATCTCCGGGGACATGAGTCGGGGCGCCCCGCCCATGAACCGGCTGTTGCAGGGCGAGGTGGGCAGCGGGAAAACCGTGGTGGCTCTGGCCGGGCTGCTCTCGGCGGCGGCGGCCGGGCATCAGGGCGCGCTGATGGCCCCCACGGAAGTGCTGGCCGAGCAACACTTCCGCTCCACTTCGCGCCTGCTGGACGGGCTGCCCCGGCCTGTGCAAGAGGAGAACCTGCTGTCGGTCTACCTGGAGGGCCTGGACCGCCCCGTGTCCGTGGGCCTGCTGACCGGAAGCGTCCGTGCGCCAGTGAAGCGAATGCTCACGGCAATGGCCGCCGACGGCACCCTGGACCTGATTTTCGGGACGCAGGCGCTGATTCAGGAGAGCGTGGCCATCCCGAATCTGGCCCTGGCTGTAGCCGACGAGCAACACAGATTCGGCGTGATGCAGCGGTCGGCCCTGCGGCAGCGAGGCGGGGAGAATCCACACACGCTGATTATGTCGGCTACGCCCATACCCCGCACCCTGTCCATGACCCTGTACGGCGACCTGGACATCTCTACCATCGATGAACTGCCCGCCGGAAGGCAACAGGTACAGACTCGCCTGGTGCCGCAGGAGCGGCGCGCCGACGCCTACGAATTCGTCCGCGGTCAGGTCGCAGAGGGACGGCAAGCATTCGTCGTCTGCCCGCTCATCAAGGAATCTGCCAGTATTGAGACCAAGGCCGCCACCGAGGAGTACGAGCGACTGTCGGGGGAGGTCTTCCCCGACCTGCGGGTCGGCCTGCTCCACGGGCGCATGAACGCGCGGGACAAGGACACCATCCTGCGGCGGTTCAGCGACGGCGGTCTGGACGTGCTGGTCACCACCGCCGTCGTCGAGGTTGGCATCGACGTGCCCAACGCCACCATCATGCTCATCGAAGGCGCGGAGCGCTTCGGGCTGGCCCAACTGCACCAGTTTCGGGGACGAGTGGGACGCGGCGAGCACAGGAGTTACTGCTTCTTGCTATCGTCCGACACGCAGAGCGCGGCGGCCAGGGAGCGGCTGTCGGCCCTTACGCGCACCCACGACGGATTCGAGCTCGCCGAGGTGGACCTGGAGCTGAGGGGGCCGGGCGACTTTTTCGGAACCCGCCAGAGCGGCCTGCCCGCCCTGCGGATGGCGCAGTTCTCCGACCGGGGATTGCTGGAGTCCGCCCGGGAGTTGGCAGCCCGAATAGCCGCCGACGACCCGGAGCTGAAGGCTCCCGAGCACTCTGCGCTGGCCGCGCAGGTCGCCCGCTTCATCAGCCGGACCGCCGCCGTTGCCGACTGAAGGGGCGGCGGAATCAGGGAGCGCGAGCCCGTTAGCCCGTCGCCTTGAAGCGGTAGCCCACATTCCAGATGGTTTCTACGAAGGAGCGCCCCGGCGACTCAACCTTGGAGCGCAGCCGCCTTACGTGTACGTCCACCGTGCGGGTGCCGCCGAGGTAGTCGTAGCCCCAGATCTGGCTGAGCAGGGCCTCGCGAGTATAGACGCGCCCGGGATTGGACGCCAGGAGCGCGAGAAGCTGGAATTCCTTGTAGGTCAGCGTGACCCGCCGTCCCGCCACCGACACTTCGTAGCGCTCCAGGTCAATGCTGAGTTCGCCGATGGTCAGCGAGTGGGATCCGGATGGGCCATTGACCCGGAAGACCGCCTGCTTGACCCGCAACGTAAATTCATCGTCGGATACCGGGCAAATCAGCAATTCATCGGGGTTCAGAGCCGGGTCGTAGTGGGCGACCTGGTCCCTGGGAACCGCCACCACCACCGGCACCTTCCGCTCACGGCACTGGCCTACCGCGCGCCGCGCTTCGGAGTCTCCCAGCGACGCCAGGTCAAGGATCACCGCGTCGGGAGTTTCGTAACCGTCAGTTTGCCACAACAGGTCGCCGTTGCCTTCGACCCGGCAGGTCATTCCAGCGCGCCCGGCGGTATCGGCCAGGCTGGAGCTGCCGTTGCTATTCACTACTACAACATTGTACAACTATCCGGCCCAACCCTCGGCGTCGGCGCCCCAAGGCCAAGGGCCGCCGGAACTCCGCCGTTCTCTATTCTCAGCGTCACTGCAATCCGCAAAGTAGTATATCAAAGACTCGAACAGCGCGGCCCCGGGTTCAAAGGGCCAAGGGCAAAATTTGACGCTCCAGTGACCGCAATCTATCATGGAGTCAAAATTGGCAAGGCGCCCCGCCGCTCTGGGCTTGGCGCCCGCTTACTGCCAATCACCGGAGGGACTGGAATGAGCACGCAGGCAATTGCATCCGCCGCTGAAGAGGCCCGCCAACGTATCCGCTCCAACCAGTGGCGTGGCGTCACGTCGGGCGTGGCCCCCGGTCACGTACAGGCCAACCTGGCCATCCTGCCCAGGGACTTGGCCTTCGACTTCCTGCTGTTCTGCCAGCGCAATCCCAAGCCCTGCCCACTGCTGGAGGTCATCGAGGCCGGCAGCGTGGAGCCGGTGCTGACCGCTCCGGGCGCGGACATTCGCACCGACGCCGCCGGTTATCGAGTGTACCGCAACGGGGAGTTAACCGCCGAGGTCGACACCATCGAGGACCACTGGCGCGACGACCTGGTCAGCTTCCTGCTGGGTTGCAGCTTCTCCTTTGAGCAGGCGATGTTGGACGCTGGAATCCCGCTGCGGCACCAGGAGCAGGGCACCAACGTGGCAATGTACATCACCAGCATTCCCACCACCCCGGCGGGCGCGTTCTCCGGCCCGATGGTGGTGAGTATGCGCCCCGTCAAGCGGGAGCAGGTGGTGCGGGCCGTGCAGGTAACGTCGCGCTTCCCGGCGACCCACGGGGCGCCGATTCACATCGGCAGCCCCCGCGACATCGGCATCCGAGACCTGGACCTGCCGGACTTCGGCGAGGCTGTCGAAGTCAAGCCCGACGAAGAGCCGGTGTTCTGGGCCTGCGGTGTGACCCCGCAGGCGGTGGCCCTCAACTGTAAGCCGCCACTGATGATCACCCACGCCCCCGGCAAGATGTTCATCACCGACCACCGCGACGCCGATTACGCGGTGTTGTAAACAAGCGCTCTCCCTCCGGGAGAGGGTGAGGCATATCCCCTGCATTCTCCCAACACGTCTAGGAGGGGCCCATTGTCTGAATCCATCGAAGACATCATCCTGGACCACGACAAGCGGGGGATGCTGGCGCTGCAGCCCCACCTGCCCACCGATTTCTGTCGCCAGGCGGCCCGGTTCGTCTTCGACCATCCGGGGCACACGCTGATTGTGACCGGCTTCTACGTGTTGATGGCGGGCAAACCGGAGACCGACGGCCCGCCGGGGGCCATCGCCATCGGACGCGCCCTGCGGGCTATGGGACGACAGGTAACGTATGTTACCGACGATTGCACTGCTCCCGTGCTGCGGCAGTGGGCCGGAGAGTCCGCTGTTATCGAGTTCCCCATCACCGGCGTTGAGGAGAGCAGGCAACATGCCGCCGCGCTGCTGGACCAGCTCCTGCCGTCGCTGCTCATCTCCATCGAGAGGTGCGGACGCAACCGTAACGACGCCTACCTGAACATGAGGGCTCGGGACATCACGCCGCAGACTGCCAGGGTTGACTACCTGTTCGACGGCGGAGTACCGTCGGTGGGCATCGGCGACGGCGGCAACGAGATTGGCATGGGCAACCTGATAGACGTCATCCCCAGCGTGGACAGCCTGCCCGACGAACCGGCGGTGAGCCGCGTTGACCGGCTGGTCATCGCCAGCGTCTCCAACTGGGGCGGCTACGGGCTGGCCGCCGCCCTGTCGCAACTGGCTGGCGAAAACCTGCTGCCCAGCGCCGACGATGAGGCCCGAATGGTGCAGGGCATGGTGGAAGCGGGCGCGGTGGACGGCACCACCGGCGACTCCGTGCCCACCGTGGACAACTTCAGCATGGCAGAAAACGGAGCGCTGCTGGCCCGTCTCCATCGGTTGGTGGAAGCGGGTTAGAGTGGAACCCCAGTGATGTTCCGCCTTCGGTTTTGCGCTCACGCCCCATGATTGCATTTGTCCGGCTCGGCAGAGTGGATAGTCCCACGCTGACTCGCGTTCTTCGCCAAGCGGCGATGCAGTCGCTGGCCCTGCTGATGGTCATGGGCCTGGCGCTCATGTCCTTGGGGCCGATGCTGGACCACCATTTCGCAGAGCGGCACGCGGGCCATCAGCACCTGTATCTCGGGCAGGCATCCCCAGAACACTCCCACACCTACCAGCATTCCCACGCCCATGACGGAGTGTGGCTGTACGGCCCGTTGGCCCCCGCAACAGACGCGGAGCCGTCCGGCGACATCGTTTTTCTGATGCCCAACAACGGGGCAGGCCACAGCGCCGCCGACATGGCCGTGCCGGCGACCGTCCAGCCGCTGCGCTTCGGCGGCGGGGAAGGCGGGCCGATTCTCCGCACGTCCTCAAGCGGCGGCGGCGTGCTGACCGGCATCGTCGTTGCTCCTTCCATGCGCCCTCCCCGGGCGTAACTCCTTTGCCGCCCCCTACCTTGCCGCAATGTCGATGTCGCGGGTTGGGGGAGACACGGACGCTCATTTATCAAAAATGACAGTCTGGGAGAGGAGTGTTTATGCAACGGCATATCCGCAAATTCGTATGGCTCGCAACGGCATCAGTGGTCGTTCTGAGCCTGACCATCGGGGTCGTTCTGGCCCACGAGGGACGCCCGGTTGGCGACTATAGCTTCATCGTGGGCTGGCTTGAAGAGCCAGCCTATGAAGGCTCACGGAACGCCGTGTCCATCCGGGTGAACAAGATAGTGGAGGGCGAATCCGAAGAAGGCGAACACGACACCAGTGCCGACCAACACTCTGACGAACCTGAAGCCACACCAGCCGTGTCCCCAAATGGCGCGGAGTCAGGGGAAGACGAAGATCACCACAGCACGGAAGACAGCGACGGCGACCAAATGGAGGGGGAGCACGGCGATAACGGAACGACCGATGGTAGCAATGGCATGGTGGAAAAGGATTCCAGCCGCCGGGTGGTTCCACAGGGCGCGGTGAAACCGCTGGCAAGCATGGCGGGCCAGCACGAGAGTCAAGCGGTACCGGTGGAAGGCCTGGAGGAAACCCTGCGGGTCGAGATTACTCACGTCGCCAGCGATGCGTCCAAGACTCTGGACCTCTACCCGGTTACCGGCGAACCGGGCCATTACATCGCGTCCCTGATTCCCACCGCGGCCGGCGTATATGAGTTCCGGGTCTTCGGAACCTTAAAAGGCACCAATGTGGACGAGACTTTCGTTTCCATAGGAGCAGGCGGCGGTTTCGACGACATTCGGACTTCCGCGGAGTTGCAGTTCCCGGTGCAGTTGCCGGAAATCCGCGAAATCGAGAGCGGCGTGCGCGGCGCGCTGCAAACGGCGCAGCAGGCTCAGGACGCCGCCCTGGCCTCGCAGGAAAGCAGGCCCGGGAACGCCCTGGCCATCGTGGCCCTGATAGTGGGCATTGTCGGCGCCATCCTCGGCGCGGGCGGCATTTACTTGGGCTTCCGGGCAAGGCAACCATAGCAGGCTGGGCATCAATTGGCCGCTCTGTCGAGCTTAAACTTCCAAACTGACCGGCTGACGGGAGACCGTTGGCGCCATCGCTTGGCGATGGCGCTGGCCTCCCTCCTGGCGTTGCTGGCCGCCTTCTGGTGGTGGGCTGCCCCCGAAGGGGTTGCAGCCCACGCCAACCTGGCGTCGGCGAACCCAGAGCCGAACTCGGAACTGGACACGGCGCCGGACCGCGTAATCATCTGGTTTACCGAACCCATAGAACCCGCCCTGAGCAAAATCGGGGTGCTGGACACGACAGGGAAGCGGGTGGACGAAGGCAACAGCGTTGTCGACGACCTCAACCCGCTGGTGATGTCCGTCGGCTTGAGTGACGTGCCCGACGGCACCTACACCGTAGCCTGGTCCAACGTCTCCACCATTGACGGCCACCGGGTCCGCGGCTCCTTCGTATTCGCGGTGGGACAGCCCCTCTCCGGCGCGCCGGTGGAGGAAGTAGAGCAGCCTCTCTTGCAGTCGCCCTTTGCCCCACTCCTGCGATGGCTGACGTTCCTGGGCGTGTTGACCATGGTGGGCGGGCTGGCGCTGGAGTTGCTGGTGGTGCGTCCCGCGCTGCTGGGCGGTCGAGCCTCAGCAGAGGTGCGGGCCGCCGGGGTTGCGCTGTCGTCGCGGTTGCTGCGAGTCATCTGGCTAGCTCTTGCGGTGTTTCTTGTTGCGTCGGTGGGACAACTGCTGCTCCTGACCACCATCACCCACGAAGTCCCGCTGTGGGACGCCTTCACCGGCCCGCTGAAGGACACAGTGACCGCCACCGACTGGGGCGGGCTGTGGGCCTGGCGGATGGCGGCGGCGGCGGCCTTTGGCGTCGTACTGGCGGGGCTGCGTTTCGCGCCGGACCTGTGGCAGCCAGCGGTCCGGTTGCTGGCGCTGGCCCTGGGCAGCGCGGCGCTGTGGGCCTTGGCGCTGACCAGCCACGGCGCGGCGACCATAGACATCAGGAACCTGGCCCTGGCCGCCGATTTTCTGCATCTAGTGGCCTCGGCATTCTGGGTCGGGGCGATATTTCATTTCGCTCTCGGCGTGCCGCTGCTCGGCGCCCTGCCGGACGCCGACCGGCGCGAGTGCCTCGCGCTGATGGTGCCGCGATTCTCGGTGGTAGCCGCGATGAGCGTCGCCACCATCGTCGCCACCGGGGTTTTCAACGCATGGGCGCAGGTCACTGTTTGGGAGGCGGTGAACACTCCCTACGGCATAACCCTCATCGCAAAGATAGCTCTGGTTCTGCCCCTGCTGTTCCTGGGAGGGCTGAACCTGGTGTGGGTGCGGCCCCGGCTGCGCCGTGACCCCGCGTCGGCTGACTGGCTCAGGCGTTTGCTGTTTGGCGAGGCCGTGCTCGGCGTCCTGATTCTGGTTTCCGTTGGTGTGCTGACCAGCCTGGAGCCAGCCCGGCAGGTGGCCTCCCGGGAACTGGCCGAGGAGAGGCAGTCCCTGACTTTCAGCGACACGGTGGCGGGAGACACCATTGCCCTGGAGGTCTCCCCGGCGCGGATTGGCTCCAACGACCTGACCGTGACTCTGACCGACCGGCTGGGCGCGCCCATAGTCCAGGCCAGCGAGGTGATTGTGCGGCTCGTCTTCCTGGAGTCTGACCTGGGCGACGACACTGTGGCCGCAACTTCCCGGGGAGACGGGACATACCGGCGCGAGGATGCCCGGTTCAGCATCGCCGGAGTGTGGCAGGCGGAACTGCTTGTGCGCCGGCCCGATGCCTTCGACGCCCGCACTGCCTTCCGGTTCGAGGTGCTCGCCGCCGGAAGCGCGGGCAGCGCGGCCATCTCGCCGACACCGGCGACCGCGTACCTGCTGCTGGGGGCCGGGCTGCTGGTTCTGGGCCTTCTGTTCCTGGCGGCCGGGCTGCCGCTGGGTGGCTGGTTCTCACGCTCCGGTGCGGGCGTGATGACCCCCGGAGTGGCCGGAGTGACGGCTGGCCTGCTGTTGCTGTTCAACGCGCAGTTGGGGCTGGGGGGCGGTGAAGTCCTTCGCAACCCCTATCCGCCGACACCGGAATCGCTGGAGGCAGGGGCCGCGACCTTCGGTCAAGTATGCCAGACCTGCCACGGCGCCGAAGGGCGAGGCGACGGCCCGGCCGCCGTGGGCCTTCTGCCGCCACCCGCCGACCTGGTGGTTCATGTACCACTGCACGGGGAGGCTGACCTCTTCCGCTTCATCCGCGACGGCATCCCCGGCACCGCCATGGCCCCGCAGGGAAACGCCCTTGGCGAGGAGCAGATCTGGCATGTGGTGAACTACATCAGGACGCTGGAGGAGTAACGGTCCCTAATCGCCCTCCGGGGCTAGAATCTTTTCCTCCACGGCCAGCAGGCGGCGCAGCTCGAAAATCTCGTCGCGGAACTGGGCTGCCTTCTCGAACTGGAGCGACTTGGCCGCGTCCTTCATCTGCACTTCCAAGTCCTTGACCACTTTGAACATATCGGCGCGGGACATTTCCTTCCGAACGGTGTTGTAGCGGGCGCGGTTCTCGGCAATGGCCTTGATGCCCTCGGTGATGTCGTGGACTTCCTTCTGGATGCTCTGCGGCTCTATGCCGTGGCGCTGGTTGTGCTCGCCTTGCAGTTGGCGGCGGCGGGCAGTCTCGTCGATGGCCCGCTGCATCGAATCGGTGACGCGGTCGGCGTACATCACCACATGGCCGTTGGAGTGCCGGGCGGCGCGGCCAATGGTCTGGATCATTGATGTCTCGGAGCGCAGGTAGCCCTCTTTGTCGGCATCCATGATGGCGACGAAGCTCACCTCCGGCAGGTCCAACCCTTCCCGCAGCAGGTTGATGCCTACTATGACGTCGAAGACGCCCAGGCGCAGGTCACGCAGAATCTCGATGCGGTCGAGGGTCTCAATGTCCGAGTGCAGGTAGGTGTTGCGTATGCCCATCTCCGAGAGGTAGTCAGCCAGTTCCTCCGCCATTCGCTTGGTCAGAGTGGTCACCAATACCCGCTCGGCTCGCTGCACCCGTTCCCTGATTCTCCACAACAGGTCGTCAATCTGTCCTTTCGTGGGCAGCACTTCTACGGTGGGGTCCAACAGACCGGTGGGGCGGATGACCTGCTCCACGACCTGGCTGTTATGCTGCAACTCGAAGGGCCCCGGAGTGGCTGAGACGTACACGACCTGGTTGATGCGGTCCTCGTACTCGTCGAAATTCAAGGGCCGGTTGTCGAGGGCCGACGGCAGTCGGAAGCCGAACTCCACCAGGGTCTTCTTGCGGGAGAGGTCGCCAGCATACATTCCCCGCACTTGGGGCAGCGTCATGTGCGACTCGTCCACAAACAGCAGATAGTCGTCCGGGAAATAGTCCAGCAGGGTCCAGGGGGCGCTGCCGGCGGGTCTCTGCGACAGGTGGCGGGCGTAGTTCTCCACGCCGGAGCAGAAGCCGGTTTCCTGCAACATTTCCAGGTCGTAGTTGGTGCGGCTCTCCAGTCGCGCCGCCTCCAGGATCTTGCCTGCGTCCCGCAATTCCCGCAGCCGCCATTCCAGCTCTTCACGTATTCCGACCACGGCCAGTTCCAGCTTGTCCTTGGTGGTCACGAAGTGATTGGCGGGATAAACGGCCACCTGGGGCAATTCGGCCAGCACCTCGCCCGTCAGCGGGTCAACTTGGACGATGCGCTCCACCTCATCGCCGAAGAACTGTATCCGCACCGCCGCTTCTTCGTAGGCCGGCACTAGCTCCAGCACGTCGCCCCGGACGCGGAACTTGGCCCGCGAAAGCTCCAGATCGTTGCGGTCGTATTGCATATCCACCAGTTGACGCACCAACTGGCTGCGGTTGCGAATCTCGCCCACCTTCACCTGCGCCACAAGGTTGAAGTAGTCTTCGGGGTCGCCCAGGCCGTAGATGCAGGACACCGAGGCAACTATCAGCACGTCGCGCCGCGTGAGCAGCGAAGTCGTGGCCGAAAGGCGCAGCTTGTCCAGCTCTTCGTTTACGCTGGAGTCCTTCTCGATGTAGGTGTCGGACTGGGGAACGTAGGCTTCGGGCTGGTAGTAGTCGTAGTAGGAGACGAAGTATTCGACGGCGTTGTGGGGGAAGAATTCCTTGAACTCGGAGGCAAGCTGGGCGGCGAGAGTCTTGTTGTGGGCCATGACCAGCGTGGGCCGCTGCACCTGCTGCACGATGTTGGCCATGGTGAATGTCTTGCCGCTGCCGGTGACGCCCATGAGGGCCTGGCGGGACATCCCCTGCTCGACGGCCTCGGCCAGGCGGGCCACCGCGGCGGGCTGGTCGCCGGTCATGCCGAAGTCGGCTTCCAGCCGGAAGGGTCGGTCTTCAGGCTTGGCGTTTCGTCGCTCGTTGACTTCCTTGCTGGCCTCAGCCCACTTCTTGCCGCGCGCGTAGGTGGTCATACTCGTTCACCATCCGCCTCACAAAATTGCGATGGCCCCATTATATCCCCCGCTCGCCGCGCGGGCGCGGTACGTTGGGCCTAGCGACGGGCAAACTGCTGCAGGGCCAGCCGGATGCGGTCTTCGACGGTAAGGCCGTCGGAGTCCGGTATCGCGTCCACGGCTGCCCTAGCTTCCGCTGCCGAGTAACCGAGGGCAGCCAGAGCAGCCAGGACCTCGCTGTCGGCGCCGGTTCCCGCTATCCTGCCGTCGCTTTCGATGGCGTCCACCTTGCCTCGCAGTTCCAGGATGATGCGGTTGGCGGTGCGGCGTCCCACGCCCGGCGCGGCGGACAGCGCGCCGGCGTCTCCCGAAGCCACCGCCAACTGCAACGACGCGGCATCCAGCGCCGACAGCAGGGCCAGCCCGAGGCGCGGCCCCACCCCGGAGACACCGGTCAGCAGGGTAAACAGTTGCAACGAAGCGTCGTCTGGGAATCCGTAGAGGGTCGGCTGTTCGTCCCGGATGCGAAGCAGTGTGTTCAGGGAAACCGTGGCCCCCACCTGCCCCAACGCGGAAATGGAGCTGGACGGCACGAACACCTGCAACGTGACACCGCCGACGGTGACGTGAACCCAGTCGGGACCGGTGGCCGCCAGCGTTCCCCGCACTCCCACAATCATGGCGTTAACCGGCAGCCCGTCGCAGCGCGGTACCGCGTGCTACCGTTCATGGCCCGGGGGAATCTCGTTGAGCAGCGCACCCGACGCCTGCTGATGCGAGATATGGCACATTCCCACCGCCAGGGCGTCGGCGGCGTCAATTTCCAGCCCTGCGGGAAGGCCGAGGGTGGCCGTGACGATGCCGCGCATCTGCTCTTTCGTGGCGGCGCCGTAGTCGGCCACAGCCCGCTTGACCTGCGCCGGAGCGTACTTGTGGATGGGTATTCCCAAGCCGGCGGCGCCAATGAGCACCACTGCCTGAGCCTGCCCAATGGCCAGCGAGGAGCCGGGAAAGCTCCGCTCGCCGCGTCCCACGAAGGGGTCCTCAATCGCCACCACATCGGGCTGGAAAATGGCGATGAGGTTGTGGATATGGGTGTACATCTGATAGAGGCGGCTTTCAATGGGCATTGACGATGGAAGGGATATTACGCCATAGTCCGCCGCTTCCAGCGCAGGCCGCTCCACAACTACGCCATACCCCATGCGCAGGGTGCCGGGGTCAATTCCCAAGATGGTCATTCTCGGCTCCCTGACAAGCTCTTGACGGATGGTATGTATTTGGTAATTGCAAGACCGACCCGGACGCGGTTATCCACCTTCGATTCTGTCTATTCGGCTGTCCAGGCGAACTATCTCGGCTTGAGTCACCGGGACAAATGTCAACAGGGCCTGAACGGCCTCATCTTGCTGTTCCAGCGCTGCGGCCGCTTCTTTCGCTGACTCTTCTGAGAGTTCCAACGCGGCCCACAATTGCTCTATCGCTCCGGCCGCTTGAAGCATTGCCTGATCGCGCCTCGCCAACGCAGCTTCATACCGGCGCATTGATTGGTTGAAGCTTCGGAGCGCCGCAATCACCGTTTGCGATACTTCTTCCAAGGTGGTTACCCGTTGTTCCATAGACATGGACGACGGTAATCTCCTAGAGTATATCGGCGTCGAAGGGGATTAGTCGGGCTTATGTGGTCTGGTAGCGTTCCAGCACTTCGGGCGGGAAGTCGGCGTTGGTGAAGGCCTTCTGCACGTCGTCCAAGTCTTCTAGGGCGTCCAGCAGGCGGAGGGTCTGCTCCGCTTCCTTATCACCCAGAGCGATGGTGGCCTTGGGAACCATGGACATTTCGGCGGAGCGGACTGGCACGCTCTCAGCCTCGATGGACTTCTGGACATCCTGCAAACTCTCGACGAGAGCGTAGACTTCCAGCACGCCCTCGTCAATCTGGATGTCCTCAGCTCCGGCGTCTATGGCGATTAGGCCCAGTTCCTCTGCTCGCTCTTCATCCTCTATGTCGATGGTGACCACGCCGCGCAGCTCGAAGTTCCAGGCCACGCAGCCGCTCTCGCCGAGGTTGCCGCCGCCCCGGTTGAACGCGGCGCGCACATCGGCCGCCGTGCGGTTACGGTTGGTAGTAACGGCCTGCAACAGGATTGCGCCACCGCCGGGGCCATAGCCCTCATAGGTCACCTGCTCCAGCGTCTCGCCGTCGTTCCCCTCACCACTGCCCCGCTTGACGGCCCGGCTGATGCTGTCCTGCGGCATATTGCTGCTCTTGGCCCGGTCGAGAGCCAGCCGCAGCTTGAAGTTCATATCAGGGTCAGCACCGCCGCCCTCTCGAACAGCCAGGGCGATGTCGCGGCTGAGCTTGGTAAACAGCGCACCACGCTTGGCGTCGGCGGCACCCTTCTGATGCTTGATGGTTGACCATTTAGAATGACCGGACATTGCGCTACCTCCCGGCCTAAGAACTAGGTAGACCCGATTGTAGCATCGGGCCAAAACCGGGTCAAAGCGGCAACGTCAGCGCAGTCCGTCCGGAAGCCGCACCATCATGGAGCCGCCTGCCACGTTCACTTCCAGCACCACCTGCGCCGTGGCGGGTATCAGCAGTTCGCCGCCGTCATTCCGGACGATATACACGTCGTTGCTGCCGGTCTCCAGGATTTCCTGCAACTCGCCCAGTTCCTCGCCATCTTCGGTACGCACCCGCATACCAATGAGCTGGTAGTGGAAGTATTCGCCCTCTTCCAGGGCAGCTTCATCATCGGGGAGGGCGGCGAGGAACTTGCCGGTGAGGGGGGCAGCCTGGCGGCGGGTGGCAATACCTTCCAGCGAGATGAGGGCGGAACCTGGCCCGGTCAGCCGCGACTCAACGATGGGGTGAGGATGCCCGTCGAGGAGCATTACACGCCCCGGGTCAAAGCGTCCGGGCAGGCCGCTGAGGAGCTGTACGTTGAGGGCTCCGTCGCGCCCGTGGGGGCCGGTAACCCGCGCTACGATTACAGAGTCGTCGGCTTCTGGAGGAGGGTTACCCAAAATTGACGGCGATCAAGGAGGGGCTACTCGATTTCCAAGACGGCCTGGGCGCCGTCCTTAACGGCAGCAACACGGAGGAGAACCCGCATCGCCTGGGCCACGCGGCCACCCCGGCCTATGACCTTGCCTTTGTCCTCTGGGGCCACTTGGAGGCGAAATACCGTCCGGCCGCCCTCGACCGACTCGGTCACCTGGACGGCCTCGGGATCGCTGACCAGAGACCCGGCAATGTATTCGATGAGTTCCTTCATTCCTCGGATTCCTCTGCGGGGGCGGGTTCCTCATCGGCCGCGGCCGGGTTGCCAACCATCGCAAGAACCCCATTCTTATCGAGGATGCGCTGCACCGGGTCAGACGCCTGGGCGCCGACCCGCAGCCAATGCAGGGCGCGGTCCTGTTTGAGCGTTATGGCCGGGGGGTCCTGCATCGGGTCGTAAGTACCAATCCATTCCAGATAGGAGCCGTCGCGCGGCGATCTGGCTTCCGCGACCACAATCCTGTAGGCGGGCTTGCCTTTCTTGCCAACCCTGCTGAGCCGAATCCTTAGCATTAACTCTCCGGTGCGCCTTGAGGGAGGTGCAATTTCTATCCTAGATTCACGGTGCGATTGTACGAATTGCGTAGGGCGCTGTCAATTATCCGGGCCTGCCGTCGGCCCTCGATTCGGGGTTTGGACAAAGAAATCGGGCCCGGCCAACTCTGGCTTAGACTCGCCCAAAAATCCATCCGGGGTCCTAGGGGCGATGGTAGACATTGGCCTGGGCCCGACGTTCGGGTTCTCTGATTTCGTGGCGAATTGCTACGAAACGATCACCTCGTCGCGTCCAGACTGATGCCTACCATCGCCCCTGCGTGTTAAACTGTCATCCATTCATATCACCTCCTTCGTCAAGATTCCGCCAAGCGGTTAAGGCATTCTAACCCTGCAAATTGGCTCATGTCAACCGCAATTCTACCCTCTTTCGTAAATCGATCCAACCGGCAGGTTTAACTGGAAAAATTAGCTTGATAAAAGCCATATTCATGGGCACTCCTTCTTCCGTTGTTCCCGCGCTCCGCCGCATCCACGATATGCCGGACGTAGATGTAATTGCGGCAGTAACTCCCCCCGACCGACCCCGGGGCAGGGGGCGCCAGCCCGAACCGCCGCCGGTGAAGCAAGAGGCCCTGCGACTGGGCGTCCCTGTCCTACAGCCGCAGGGCCTTCGCGGCGAGGCGGTGCAGGCGGAGCTTGCAGCCCTCAACCCTGACGTTATCGTGGTTGCCGCCTATGGGAGGCTGTTGCCGTCGCCTGTTCTGGAGTTGGTGCCCCACGGCTGCCTGAATCTGCATCCCTCGCTGCTGCCCCGTCATCGCGGCCCCTCGCCGGTGGCAACGGCCATACTGGAGGGGGATGCGGTCACCGGCGTCTCGCTGATGCTGCTGGACGAAGGCATGGACACAGGACCGGTCATCGCCCGAGCAGACGTGAGGCTGGAAGGACGCGAGACTGCTGCGGAACTCACCAACCGGCTGTTTGAGCTGGGCGGGGAGCTGTTGGCGGACAGCCTCGGCCCGTGGGTGAACGATCAACTGAAAGCGCAGCCGCAGGATGAGAGCCTGGCGACGGTAACACGCAAGCTGGAACGGGCCGACGGACTGGCGAACTGGAGCCTGTCCGCGGACACCTTGGCGCGCCAATGCAGGGCCTACGACCCATGGCCCGGCCTTTACACCGATTGGCAGGGCAAGACGCTGAAGTTGCTTAAGGTTATGCCGCTGCCCGACCACCGGGCCGGGCCGGCTGCGCCAGGTCTAGTGATGGCGGCCGGTACGCAAAGGGGGCTGTGCGTCGCTACCAGCAATGAAATGCTGGCCTTGGAACGAGTGCAACTGGAAGGGCGGCGGGCCGTCAGCGGCGAAGAATTCCTGAGAGGCTACCCCGAGATTCTCGGGGCCTTCCTGGGCAGTTCATAGAAGAATATGTAACGCAGGAGAACGTCAAAATGGCGAGAGCAATCCCGGATGAATCACAAGTGTTGGAATGGCTGGATTCGCAGAGTAACTGGGGCCGCTGGGGACCCGACGACCAGCTTGGCTGTCTCAACCTCATCGGCACGGAGCAGCGCAAGCGGGCTGTGGGGCTGGTAACCGACGGCGTATCCGTCAGTTGCGCCCGGCCCATAACCACGGAGATGGCCCCCGATGTCACCTACCAGGTGCAGCGGTTCATGGTGGACAGCGGGGAGGGACGCGACACCGACCCGCCGGAACGCCGCTACACCCGGCGCGGGGCCGGCGAGTTCATCGGCATGGTGTTCCACGGCCAGACCATCACCCACATTGACGCCATGTCGCATTATTCGTGGAACGGGCTGATGTACAACGGCGTACCGTCCAGCCGCATAACGTCCCGCGAGGGCGCCCAGTCCCATAACATCGAAGCGGCATACGAGGGCATCATCACTCGGGGTGTGCTGCTGGACCTGCCCCGGCTCCGGGGCGTGGACTGGATTGATCCCACGGAACCTGTGATGCCCGAAGACCTGGAGGCGGCGGAACAGACCCAGGGCGTCAAGGTTGGCGAAGGCGACATCCTGCTGACCCGCACCGGCAACTACCGGATGCGGCTGGAGCGGGGGCCGTCGTCGCAGTCAGACCCGATGACGGCCCATCAGGCCGCCTGCGCGCCGTGGTTCAAGGAGCGCGGCATCGCCATGATGGGCAGCGACACCTCCAACGACGCCCGTCCCAACCCCTACAAGACCATCGGAAACCCGCTGCACACCATCTGCCTGGTGAGCCTGGGGCTGTGGTTCATAGACAACGCGAACCTGGAAGAGCTGGCCGCCGCCTGCGCCGAAAGGGGCCGCTACGAATTTATGCTGACCTTGGCGCCGCTGCGCCTTCGCAACGTGACCGGCTCCCCGGTCAACCCCATCGCCCTGTTCTAGCACGGTTCCTTAGTTGTTCCTTCTTCCTGCGGGGAGGGTCGGGGCGGGGGCGTGCCTGTTAGCGAACGAGCGTCGTCCAATTCCGGCATTCCGGCTCCACCCCGTCCCTCTCCCTACCGGCTTCGGCCATTGCTGCCGGAGCTGGGCAGAAGCCTCCGCGCAACCGCCATGAGCGCCCCCGCGAAAAGCGACGCGACTATCAGGACTACCCCCAGAACCATCACAGTCACCGCAGCAGGCATGAACCCGGCCGTCACCTGCCGAGCGAAGGATTCCATCAAATCCCCGGAGAGGTCAATTGCCGAAATGGGCACGTCGGCGGAATAGGATGCGGCGTTGGTAATCGCCTTCCTGATCTGCCCTGGGATGGCCGAATTGAGCACGAACCCCACTCCCAGGCAGACGCCGCTGCCCATCAGCAGCGTGATTCCCGGCCACCGCAGCATCTCCCCCGGCTTGGGAAGGTGCACCAGCGCCATCAGCAAGCAGCCCAACGCCACCATCAGCAGCGCGATGATCCTGCCGGAGCCGTTGGCGCCGCTGACCACATCGCGCAGGGTATCGGCCTGCTCCTCTATATCTTCCCTAGTCAGGTCATCAGACTCGTCTGCCATCCATTGCAGTGCGTCAAAACGGTCATTGCCCTGAAGATTGCGCCGGATGTCGGCGATGGCATCTTCAATCAGCGGCTCGACCAAAGGGTCGGCCACCGCCTTCAGAAATGCCCGGGTGTCGCCTGCAATAAAGGGGCCCCGGATCTCTTCCCGCCTGCTGTCCAGAATCAGCGCCGCTTGGGAATTCATGGCCGGATCGTCCAGGACCAAGTCGAACCAGCTATCAAACTCTTGCTGCCGGCACTCAGTACTCAGAATTCTCAGCGAGGGCGAGGACTCAGGCAACTCTCCGTCCGAAAGCTGGGCAAAGGGTTTCGCGGACTCGGCAGCCAGTCTCTGCAAGGTTCCCAGCGAACAACCCGACGTCGTTGGCTCCTCGATTACCAGTTCATCGATGATCTGATGAACTTTGTCCAGAACCGCCGGCTCGATTCGTTCCAAGGGTTCCTTCAGCGCGAGGTAAATCTCCAGGTTCTCCCGGTCGTGGCGCAGGAATCCCGTGAAGCGTTCAACATTCTTCTCGGTTTGCTCCTGGAGATAAGCGGGTGGCAGAACGTCCCGGAGGACTTCAACCGCCTCTTCATTGGCCTCGATGTCCAAGTCTCCCATCAGTTTGGCGGTCTGGCCCGCCAAAGCCTCGTCCACCAGCACATCGTCGTAGACGCGGTTGTAGGCGTCGGTGTCGCTGATGGCGACGTTGTAGACCTCTGGGTCTTCGAGGCGCTGGGAGAAATTGACCACGACCAGGGAATAGAGAAGGCCGGCAAAAACCACCATCCCCAAGACCAGCCCTGCCAAAGCGCGAAGGAGTGTAACCATAAGTCCTGCCTTTCCCTACCTGCCACCACCCTGACGGGAAGCTCCCGCAACCGGGCACGCCCCACGGCCCGCGCCGTGAGCAGGCGTCCCTAGAAACTGGGGATGACGCTCATGGAGGTAAGCCGCCGCACCCGTTCTTCTGTGGGGGGGTGCGTGGAGAACATCTTGCTGAGACCGCCCATGCGCAACGGGTGAACGATGAACAGGTGAGACGCTCCCTCTACGACCTGCATCGGGCGGGCCTGCGAGCCGTTTTCCAGCTTCTGCAACGCGCTTGCCAAGGCCAGGGGGTTGCCGCAATTGTGGGCTCCGGTGGCGTCGGCCTGGAACTCGCGGGTGCGGGATACGGCGGCGCGAACCAGCGCCGCGGCGATGGGCATAACGAAGGCGACAACTAGCAACCCGAAGATGTTGTTGCGGCCTTCCCGTCCCCCGACCATACCGCCGAAGAGGAGCGAAAATTGGGCCAGCATCGCCAGCATTGAAATGGCCCCGGCGATGGTGGCGACCACCGACAATATCAGCGTGTCGCGATTGCCCACATGGGCCATCTCGTGGGCCAGCACTGCCGCCAGTTCCTCGCGGTTCAGGGTGCGCCGGATGCCGGTAGTGACCGCAACCGCCGCGTTCTTGGGGCTGCGTCCGGTGGCGAAGGCGTTGGGCGACTCGGTGTAAATCTCATACACCCTGGGCATGGGAAGCCCGGCCAGCCGCGCCTGCTCCCGGACAATACCGTACAGCTCCGCGTCGTCCTGCTCGGTGACGGGATGGGACTTGGTCATGCTCAGGGCGATACGGTCGCTGAACCAGTAAGCGCCGATATTCAGAACCAGAGCAAGAATGAGAGCAACTACAATGCCTCCCTGTCCGCCAAAGACGCCGCCTACCAGGACAAGCAGCATGGACAGGACCATCATCAGGACAAAAGTCTTCATCGTGTTCAAGGCCAGTTCCTCCGGTTTCGGCAGCCTCGCATGTTCGTCAACCGCTGCGGGGTATTTCGGCAGTTTGCTCAAAAATTATAGCATCGTCAATTGAGGGCCGGGAAAATGAGATAAGCGCCTTTTACACTCATACGAAAAAATTACGCTCGACGGATTCCGGTAGCCGGCTCACGCCATTAACGCCGGGAAAACGCCGTTGACAGTCCCTGACCTGGAGTGTAGGATGGGGCGTGTTAGATACTATGTCTCAATAAGACCCGGGCGGCATGGTCATGGTGTTGACGAAACGAAGCGCTACGGTAACCGAGCAGATTCTGGAAGCGTTGCAGGATCAGGGATACCGTTCGACTGCGCCCAGGCGTGCGCTGGCCGCCGCCATCGGGGAGCAGGAGCACCACTTCACCGCGGAGGACCTGCGGCAGAAGCTGCCGCCCCAGCTGGGCCGGGCCACCGTGTACCGCACTCTGAAGATTCTCGTCGACGCCGGCGTTCTGTGTCGAGTGCTGCTGGAAGACGGGGACCTGCACTACCAGTTGAGCCACCACGGCCACCATCATCACCTTCTCTGCGTCCTTTGCGGCTCCTCCCAGGACCTGACCGGCTGCGATATTGAAGACGTGCTGACCACCACTTCCGCCCGCCACGGTTTCGAACTGAGCGGCCATTGGCTGGAGGTCTACGGCCGCTGCCGCAAGTGCATCGAAAACGGGCAGATCGCGGTCTAGTATCTTTTAACCTCTATATTTGATACCAATTATCATTTGTGCCCCATTAGTGAGACTTACTATCAATTATTAGGCAGAATTGAGACTATATATCATAATCATCCAATTGTTGATACATGGTCTTGATAACTGGATTTACCGGGGTCGCCAAAGCAAGGAGCCAAGGAGATGACGGTCGGGACATGGTTCGGAAACGAGCAAGTCTGTTTGGAATTTTGATTTCAGCAATTTCAGCAGTGGCACTGCTGGTTACAGTAGCCTGCGGCGGTAATTCAACGACTGGCGCGCCGGAGTCTACAGTCCCATCACTCGCTGCCGGCGCATCTGCCTCCTCGGACACCAGGGCAGGGACTCCGCCCGCCGGTACGGCGACGACGGAGGGGCCAACTGCCACACAAGCCGGAGGCCGTGCCGACTCGAGGGCGGAACCCGACGGAAAAGTAGCTGTCGCCACCACCAGCAACATTGTGGCCGACTGGGTGCGAATTGTCGGGCAGGACCGTGTTGACGTCTTCCCCCTCCTCCCGGCCAACGCCGACCCGCACACCTACCAGCCGGGAGCGCAGGACATAACCCGCATAGCCGATGCGGACCTGGTGTTCAGCGTGGGGCTGTCCCTGGAAGGCGGGTGGCTCGAAGAGCTGATCGAGAACGCCGCCCGGGACCAGAGTGCGGTAGTGGCGCTGGGAGATGTAGTTGACCCCATCGATTTCGTGGAAATCGTCGAGGAACACGGCGAGGAAGAAGCCGAGGGCCGCGGCCACGAGGAACTCGACCCCCACTTCTGGTTCGACCCCCTGCGGGTGAAGCAGGCGGTCAACAGCATCGCATCCTGGCTCTCGACGGCGGACCCCGCCGGCCAGACCTTCTACCGCGGCAACGCCACCGCCTACAACCGGGAACTGGACGGCCTACACGCCTGGATTGACGAGCAGGTGGGATCGCTGCCACAAGAACGCCGGGTGCTGGTGACGTCCCACGATAGCTTCCAGTATTTCGCCTTGCGTTATGGCTTTGAGGTGGCTGGCGCGATATTCCCCGTCAACACCGACGCCGAGCCCACGGCCCAGGAGTTGGGCGAGATTATTGAGACCATCGAGCGCGAGGGCGTACTCGCCGTGTTCACCGAGAGGTCCCACAGCGAACGGCTGGCCCGCCGTGTCACTGAGGAGACCGGGGCGACCCTCATCGGCGGGCTGTACACCGGGTCCCTGGGAGACCGGGTAGGCGAGGCCGGAACATACATCGACCTGATGCGGCACAACACAACAACGATCGTGGAGGCTTTGCGATAGCTATGACGACGACAACCGCCATTCCCCCGCTGTCAGCGGAGGATGTGACCGTGGAGTTCGCGGGTGTCAAAGTTCTCGACAAGGTGAGCTTCAAAGCCGGTCCCGGCTGCCTGATGGGCGTAGTCGGGCCCAACGGGGCGGGCAAGAGCACCCTTTTCAACGTCATCGCCGCCCTGCTGCCGCCCACGTCGGGCCGGGTGCTCATTCATGGCAAGACGATGGCCGAATCGCGGGGAGTGGTGGCCTACGTCCCCCAGTACGAGCGGGTGAACTCGCGCATTCCGGCGAGCGCCTGGGACGTGGTGATGCAGGGACGTGTGCGCCATGCCGGCTGGTTCCGGCGTCCGGGCCACGCCGACCGCGCCGCCGCAGAGGCCGCACTCGTCCGCGTGGGAATGTGGGACCGCCGCAAGTCTCTGATCTACGAATTGTCGGGCGGTCAGCGCCAGCGGGTCTTCGTCGCCCGCGCCCTGGCCCAAGGCGCCGACATCCTGCTGCTCGACGAAGCGTTCAGCGGCGTGGACATTGCCTCTCAATCGGCCCTCATGGACGTGCTGCTGGAGCTGCGGGAAGATGGCCGCACCATCATGATGTCTTCCCACGACATCAACCACATGGCCCACTACTGCGACGAATGCCTCTGCCTGAACTGCAACGTCTGCGCCTGCGGACCGCCCGGACAGGTGCTGAACGAGGAAGTGATGACCCAACTCTACGGACCCTTCGGAATGGTCCCGTTCCACGGACACGGGCTGGCGGGAGACGAAGATGGACATCATCACTGAGGCTCTTGCCGGACCGTTCCAGTACGGCTTCATGGTTCGGGCGCTGATTGTGGCCGTCATCGTGGGCGTGATGTGCCCGGTGGCCGGCGTCTACGTGGTCACCCGCGGCTTGGGGTTCATGAGCGATGGCCTGGCCCACTCGGTTCTGCCGGGGATAGTGGCCGCCGCCATCTTCGGAACGGCGGCGGGCAGCGTTTTCGCCGGCGGCATCCCTATGGCCATCATCATGGCTCTGCTCAGCGGCTACCTGATAAAGCGGGCTGGTGTTGGAGAGGACGCTTCGGTTGGCATACTGTTCGCTGCCCTGTTCGCCATCGGCGTGATAATGATAAGCGTGGCCTCGTCGCAGGGGATCTCGATACAGGTAAGACTGGAAGATATGCTGCTCGGAAACGTGCTGGGCGTGTCCAGGATTGAGATGTACATTACCCTGGGCGTGGCCGCAACGGTGATGCTCATGCTGTACGGCCTGCACAAGGAACTGGTCTTCTCCAACTTCGACCCGACGGGGGCGGCAGTGGCCGGGCTGCCAACGGAAAAGCTGGAATACCTGCTGCTGGCGTTGCTGGCGATGGTGGTAGTGGTTGCGCTGCAAGCGGTGGGAATCATCCTGGTCATCTCCATGCTCATCACCCCGGCGGCCGCGGCCTTGCAGCTCACGCGCAGCTTCACAGGGGCCATGCTGGTCGCCGCCCTCATCGGAGTTGCGTCCGGCGTTTGCGGGACTGTATCTTTCCTACCACTTCAACCTGCCGTCTGGCCCGGTCATGGCGCTGGTAGCTTTCACATTCTTCAATTCTGTCCATCGGCCGGAAGCAAATGGCGGCGGGGCATTCTGCAACGCCAGAGGGCCTGATATGTATGATCTGAACGGAAAAATTGCCATAGTGACCGGAGCCGGCGGGCGGCACGGCATCGGCCGCGCCATCGCCACGCGCCTGAGCCTCCGAGGGCGCCAACGTCGTGGTCACCGACGTTCCCCAGAGCCTGAACGCCATCCGCGCCGAGGACCGCCAGCAGGGCTGGGAGGGCCTGAACAGCGTGGCCGCCGAGATCGAGGCCATGGGCCGCGAGTCGCTGGCCCTGTTCTCCGACGTGTCGGACAGCGCCCAGGTCGACGACATGGTGGGACAGCGCGCTCGCCAGGTTCGGGCGCATCGACATCCTGGTCAACAACGCCGGCTCCCGCCCGGGGAAAGACCGTGTCTTGGTTGTCGAGCTGGGAGGAGGAGGCCTTTGACGAGGTGATGCGCGTCAACGTTCGGGGCACCTACCTGGTCTCGCGGGCCGTGGCCCGGCCACATGACTGCCCGGGGCGGCGGTGGCAAGATAATCAACATCTCGTCGGGCGCCGGCAAGCGGGGCATCGCCCGCTACGCTGCGTACTGCGCCTCCAAGTTCGCCATCGTCGGCTTCACGCAGGCCCATGGCGCAGGAGATGGCCGAGCACCGGGTCAACGTCAACGCCATCTGCCCCGGCCTGGTGGACACCGAGGCGGGTGGACTTCATTGCCGCCGCTCTTGCCCCTGCCGGGGAGTCCAGCGAGGAATACCGCGCTGGCATGATCGCCGACCGCGCCGTGCGGGTGCCCATGGGCCGCGTCGCCGAGGGCAACGACATCGCCCGCATGGCCGCCTTCCTGTCCTCTGCTGAGTCCGATTATGTGACCGGCCTCTCAATCAGCGTTTCCGGCGGCTCGGAAATGAACTAACCGGCAATCCGGGATAAGCACTCCCTCTCCCTCCCGGAGAGAGTCAGGGTGAGGGCGTACCCCACGAATCGCCTGTGGCCATATAGACGCCACGGGCGATTTTCTTTTTTTGTCGCTTTTTTGTCGTATGAGACGGAACGATTTGGGCATTCGGCGCATATTATCAATCAAAGGCCCCCACGCGAAGCGGACCATGAGGGCAAACCATGACTGACAACGAAGCCATCGTGCGCTGCCAGGACGGCGACCGGGAAGCCTTTCGCCACCTGGTCGACCAGTACAAAAACGTGCTGTTCGGAACGGCGGTGCTCATGACCGGCAACCGGGCCGTGGCCGAGGAACAGGTGCAGGAAGCCTTGCTCTCGGCCTGGCGCGGAATCCGAGGGTTCCGCCGGGGAAGCCCGGTCAAGCCTTGGCTGGTTCGCATCCTCGTCAATGCCGTCCTTGCTCAGCAACGCAGGCTCAGAGTTCCGACCGTCCAGCTCGACGGCAACGAACCGAGAGAACCCGACAACACATACCCCGACCCGGCGGAAACGCTTGATGCTCTGGAAAACCGCTTGGTATTACGCAGGGCTATTGCCGGTCTCAGCCCCGACCACCGGCAGGTGGTGACGCTCAGGTACTTCGCCGGGCTGACCGTGCCTGAGGTGGCTCGTTCGCTGGGAATTCGGGAAGGCACAGTCAAATCGCGCCTGCACCGGGCCTTGGCGTTGCTGCGTCCACAGTTGGACGACCCCGGTCTCGAAACCCCAGGGGTGCCCGGCCGCTCTACGACAGGCTCAGAGGGAGGTTAGCGCCATGGCCCACAACGATTCGCCGGACAGTGAATTCGACCCGGAAATGGAGCGCATCCTCCGGGAGCATTTCGACGTCGAGGACTCCAATCTGCGCGCGCCCAACGATCCGTGGCCGTGGCTGGAAAGCCACATGGAGGAACTTACAATGCCGTCTTTTTTTTCACGCCTCTTGGGATACCTGAACCCGATGCGCAACGGCCGCCTCTCCCCCGCATTCGCGGTCGCCGGAGTGGCCGTCGTCGCAGTGGCCGCGGCCGTCGTAGTCTGGGCCGCCTCCGGCGATGGCGGGCCAGATGGCCCGGGTGACCTAGCGGTAGTTCCGGCCACGGAAGCGCCCGCCAGCACAGTCTATCCTTCGGCTGAACCCGCCGCGACCACGGTTCCCTCATCCGCAACGGCACGAAGCGACAGACAGCCATTGGTCGCTCAGGATCCTGCCCGGCCAGTGGGGGAGCAGGGAGCCCAGGGTGCCTCAGACAGGGTTGCCCAATCTGCCCCCACTGCCGCGCCTGCTCCAACAACCGTGTTGAGCCGGGTGGAGGTAACCAGAGTGGCCGATAACGGAGAAGGGGTTGTACTCGAAGCGGAGGTTGCCGAGCCAGAGGAGGCGCCAGCGGCGACGGGAACTCCTGCACCGCAAGCCATGGCAACTCCTGCTCGGGAAGCCATGCCCGTTCAGCCACAAACCACGGCTCAGAATTCAGCAGCATTGAGAGGGCCAGCAGGCGCACTGGGGTACTATAGGGAAAATGGGGCAGATGGAGCAAAGCGACCTGCTGGGCCTTCGACGGAGGAGGCCAGGGCCGCCCGCGGGACGCCGCCGAACACCAACTTCCGCGACTACCAGCGCCAGCCCTTCGTGGCGGCGTCGGAGGACAACATCTCGACCTTCAGCCTGGATACTGACCGCACGTCGTTCCAACTGGCCCTGAGCTGGGCTCGTGCAGGGTACGAGGTCAATCCCGACTCGGTGCGGGCCGAGGAGTGGCTCAACGCCTTCAACTACGAGTACGACCCGCCTTCCGGCAGCGACGGGTTCGCCATCAGGGGCGACCTGTATCCCCACCCGCTGGACGAGAGCAAGCGACTGGCCCGCATCGGCTTCCAGGCGCCGGAGTTGGTGGACGACAAGCCCCTCAACGTCACGCTGGTGCTGGACGCCTCCGGCTCCATGGCCGACGGCAACCGCGTGGACATCGCCCGGCAGGCCGCCGAGAGCATCCGCCAGAGCCTCCGCGCCGGGGACCGCATCGCTGTCGTCCACTTCACCGATGACGTAATTGACCAGTACACCGTGGAACACCGCCTGCCGGATGACCGGCAGGTGAGGGACTCCATCAACCGGCTCGCTCCTCACGGCAGCACCAACGTGCAGGCTGGGCTGAACCTCGGGGTCAGGCTGGCCGGCGAGGCCCGCACCGACCATCCAGACGCCCACAACTACGTCATCTTGATGTCTGACGGCGTGGCCAACGTGGACGCCACCGACCCCTTCGCCATCCTGGAAACGGCTTACGACCCCGACGCCGGCAATCCCTTGCGGCTTATCACCGTTGGCGTCGGCATCAATAACTACAACGACGTGTTGCTGGAGCAACTGGCCCAACACGGCAACGGCTGGTATCGCTACCTGGACAGCGTGGATCAGGCTCGGGCCGCCTTCACCCGTGAGAACTGGCTGGCCTTGTCCATCCCCTTCGCCGACCAGACCCGGGCGCAGGTGACCTGGAACACCGGAACGGTGAAGCGATGGCGCATTATCGGCTACGAGAACCGGGTGACCGCCGACGAGAGCTTCACCCAGAACCGCAAGGAGTTCGCGGAGATATACTCCGGCGCCGCAACCACTGTCCTGTACGAACTCGAACTGACGGACGCCGCCGAATCGCTGTCCGCTGTCCGGCTGGGCAGCGTCGAACTCCGCTGGGTGGACCCGGACGCCGGCGACTCCCGCAGCCAGACCGCCACGCTGTCCGGCAACCCCGCCGCAGGCTTCGACGGGGAGAACGGGCCGCTGGCCCAATTCGGCGCCATCGTGGCCCTGGCCGCCGACCTGTACGGTGGGCTGCCCAACTACCCCGAGGGCGCCTACTCGCAAGTCCACGCGGGACTGTCCACCCTGCTGCTCGAGTTTCAGTCTCTCCGAAAGGACCTTGGATCCCTCGACGCCTATACCGACTTCCTCTTTCTGCTGGAGCACATCACCGGCGACGTGGAGGACAAGATGCCGCCCTCCACCCCGTCGGGCTACAGCCGGTAAACCCACGGGGCGGTCTCGGCTGACAGCCGAGACCGCCCCGTCTGCTACTATGGCAGTCGGAATTCACTTTTTTCACCCATGTGCCCATCAAGAGGGAAGGTTCAATGAAGAGAGCGATGATTTTCGCGGCATTGACCGCCATATTTCTATTAACGATAGCTTGCGGCAGTTCCGAGGAACCCACTCCGGCGCGCGAAGGAGGTCAGGCGCCCTCTCGCAGCGAGCGGGTCCCGACGAGCGCTCCTGCCGCCACCGCGGCTCCAGCATCGCGCAGCCAGCCGGCCGAGGCCACCCGTGCGCCTGCGGCGCCTCAGAGTGACCGGGCCCCAACCTCTGCCCCAGCCCCAACGTATGCCCCGCCTGCGTCTTCTCAGGGGCGCCGAAGCGCGGCGCCGCCGCCCAGAGACGAGAGTGGTGGGCAGGGTCAGCCATCGGCCACGACTTTCCGGGACTACGGAAGGCTGGAATTCACCGAAACGGAAGTGGACAGCGTTTCCACCTTCAGCCTCGATGCTGACCGCTCTTCTTACCATCTGGCTCTCAGTTGGGCGCGAGATGGCTATGAAGTGGATCCGTCTTCGGTGCGGGCCGAAGAGTGGATTAACGCCTTCAACTATCAATATGACCCACCGGAGGACGGCGGCAGCTTTTCCATCACCACTGACGTCTTCCGGCATCCATTGGACGACCGGAGGCACATGGCCCGCATCGGTTTCCAGGCCCCCGAATTGCTTGACGCTACGCCGCTCAACGTGACGCTGGTTCTGGACGCCTCCGGGTCAATGAAAGATGGCAATAGGGTGGACATTGCGCGAGCGGCAGCGGAAAGCATTCGGAATTCCCTGAGCGGACGGGACCGAATTGCCGTCGTGCATTTCAATACTGACGTCAAACATGATTTGACTGTTGAGCACCGGCAACCCGACGATCGCAGCGTCGAACAGTCAATTGACCGCTTGCAGCCAGGCGGCTCGACCAATGTGCAGGCGGGGTTGAACGAAGCGGTCTGGCTGGCCGACCAAGCCCGCCGCGACCGGCCGGATGCCTACAATTACATCATCCTGATGTCCGACGGCGTGGCCAACGTGGACGCAACTGACCCATTCGCCATCCTGGGGTCGTCTCCTGACCGTGACGCCCGGAATCCGTTGCGGATCATCACCATCGGGGTTGGCATCCAAAACTACAACGACGTTTTGCTGGAACAGATTGCCCAGTACGGCAATGGCTGGTATCGGTACCTGGACAACCCGGAACAGGCGGAGGCCACGTTCAGCCGCGACAACTGGCTGGCGCTCTCCACCCCGTTCGCAGACCAGACCCGCGCCCAAGTGACCTGGGACCCAGGTGTGGTCCGAACTTGGCGAATCGTCGGGTACGAAAATCGCGTGACTTCCGATGAGAGCTTCACCGAGGAACGAAAGGAGTTTGCGGAGATATATTCCGGGGCATCGACGACGGTGTTCTACGAACTGGAGCTTTGGGGTGAAGCCGGACAGGCCAGGACGGCAGACCTGGGCACGGTTGAGGTGCGCTGGACCGACCCGATAACCGGCCGTCCGTGGCGCCAGCACACGACGGTGTCGGGCCACCCGGACACCGATTTTGATCTTGTGAGCGACGCTTTGGTCCAGTTAGGAGCAATAGTGGCCCTGTCATCGGACTTGTACAGCGGCGTCCCTGACTTCACCCGGCAGGAATTCTCCTACCTCAGCACCGACATGTACGCCTTGCTGGACCGGCTCAGTGGACTGAACCGGTCTCTGGGCCGGTTGCAAGCCTACAACGACTTCTACTTCCTGTTGGAGCACATTGCCGCCGACGTTTCGGAGATTACAACGCAAGCCCCGAGCGGCACGGGATCAGGCTACAACCGTTAAAGGCTCAAGGCGCCATTGTTGGGGGACGCGGGGAACAGCCTGCGTCCCTCCCTTCGTTTGCTGATACATATGCCCTATTCCACCACCACTTCCGCGCTCTCCCGCCTCACCGGCTGCCGGACTAGGAAGAGCAACGCCGCGGCCGCCAGGTAGGCGCACACCATCACCGTGAACAGCAGGGTGTAGGTGCCCGAGACGCTCCGCATCAGCGACGACAGCGACGGTCCGAGGCCCAGCGCCGCCGTCTGGAAGGGCGCGAATATTCCCAGCAGGGAGCCGTAGGAATCGCGTCCGTAATACTGGGCCAGCATCATATTCTCCATGCTGCCTACCGCACCGGAAAAGACGCCCCACGCCAGCGCGAACGCCAACGCCTCGGCCAGCGAGTCCACCATCGTCAGGTAGGCCAGCAGCGCGCCGGAGCCTACCATTGTCACCATCAGGCAGCGGCGAGGCGTGAAACGGTCCGACAAGTAGCCCCATCCCACGTTGGCGATGGACAACACCGTCCCGAAGCTCAGCACTCCGGCTGCTGCACCGACGCTCAACCCGGCCCCTTCCACCAGGTAAGGCACCATGCTGAACCCGACGCTGCTGGACGCCAGCGTTCCGACGCAGGCTGTTGCGACGATGAGCCAATAGGACCGGGTGCGTATCGCCTCTCCCACCTTCCAGCTTATTTCGGGAGGCGGAGCAACCGCCTGGCTCCCTCCCTCTCCGGGGGAGGATTGGGATGGGGGTGTTCCACTAGCCCCGTCGGGTAGCAGCCCGATGTCCTCGGGCCGCCGCCGCATCAACAGCACCACCGGGATGACCACGGCCAGGCTGGCGATGCCCAGATAGCGATAGGTGTCGCGCCAGTTGGCAATCAGCACAAATATCTGGATGTTTATAGCGCCGGCGATAGGCCGGAAAGTCGAAAGCAGGGCCAGAACGATGTTTCGGCGGCGGCGGAAGAAGTTGACCGCCACAGTGCGCGGCACCAGTCCAATCAGCAACGTGTTGGAGACAGCCCGAGACACCACGTAGGCGGCATAGAACTGCCACACTGAATTGACCCCGGACAGCAGCAGGAAGCACACGCCGGCCACTATCAGCCCGGCAGGCATCAGCCAGCGGGGGCCGTTCCGGTCGGCCAGCCGCCCGATGAATGGCGCAATCAACCCGGATCCCCAAGTCCCGGCGGTCGCCGCGTAGGACAGGGTATCGGCGCTCCAGCCGGTATCTTCGCTTATGTATACCTGAATCCCACCCAGCACCACTTGAGAAACGCCTGTGGCGCAGAAGGTGGCGAAGGAAGTAATGCCGAGAATCAGCCAGCCGTAGTAGAAAGGCGTCTTCAGGCGCCAGTTGAGCAGGGGGTCGAGCATTCCTTTTCGCGCGAAAGCCATCAATAGTTCCCTCTCCCTGCGGGAGAGGGTAAGGGAGAGGACGCCCCGCGGAGCGTCCCTCTCCGTCCGTCGGCAGGTTTATTGCAAGCATCATACAGCAACGCCACCCTTTCCGTGCGCCGCCGGATGCGCTAAATTGTGGGAAGCTTTCGCATCGAGGACTCTCATGCCCCTAGACCGCGCCCAGGTTCGCCACATAGCAGCGCTGGCCCGCATCGGAATATCCGGGGACGAGATAGACGTCTATGCCGGGCAGCTTTCCGACATCATCGACCAGTTTGAGGCACTGAACGAACTGGACACCACCGGAGTCGAACCGACCGGCCACGCCGGTGACCTGCGGGCAGTGATGCGCGATGACAGCCCGGCGGACTCCCTCACGGCTGAACAGGCACTCAGCAACGCCCCCCGGCGCGAAGGCGAGTTCTTTCGAGTCAGGGCGGTGCTGGACGAGTAGCGGCGCCGCTGGACAGTCCCTCTTCATTTTTAGGAGAGAGCTAAGTCGATGGTGAACCCTTCCAGAGGTAAAGTCCCCTATCCCTCTGGTGGAGGGTTAGGGTGAGGGCGTACCCTTGCAAGAAAGCGCAGCTAATACCAAATAATTCGCAACCTTTAATATCGTCGTGAGTAGAGCCGTTGCCCGAACTTAACTGGCTGACCGCCACCGAAGCCCGCGACCTTCTGGCCCGCCGAGACATCAGTTCCGTTGAGCTGACCCGTGCCTGCCTGGAGCGCATCGAAGCCGTCGAGGATTCAGTGCGTTCCTTCATCACGCTGACGCCCGAAGTGGCGATGGCGCAGGCCGAGGCCGCCGACCGGATGCTGGCCGACGGCGATGCCTTCCCCATGACCGGCATTCCCATGCAGGTCAAGGACATTATGTGCACCGAGGGCGTCCGCACTACCTGCGCCTCGCGGATGCTGGAAGACTACGTGCCGGTCTACAATGCCACGGCGGTAGAGCGACTGTTCCGGCAGGGCGCCGTGATGTTGGGCAAGGGCAACATGGACGAATTTGCCATGGGTTCGTCCTGCGAAAACTCGGCGTTCCATCCCACCCTCAATCCGTGGAACACCGCCCGCGTTCCCGGCGGAAGCAGCGGCGGCGCGGCGGCCTCAGTGGCGGCCGGACAGGCGGTATACGCCCTCGGATCGGACACCGGCGGCAGCGTGCGGCAGCCCGCCTCGCTCTGCGGCGTCGCCGGACTCAAGCCCTCCTACGGGCTGGTGAGCCGTTACGGGTTGGTGGCCTACGCCTCCTCCCTTGACCAGATCGGCCCCATCGGACGCAGCGTCGCCGACTGCGCCCTGGCCCTGTCGGCCATCGCGGGCCACGACCCCCGCGACGCCACCTCGCTGCCCGGCGAGGCGGCAGACTTCGCCCTCTCCCTCCGGGGGAGGGACGGGGTGGGGGCGGACAACGACGACCTGAGCGGCCTGCGCCTGGGAGTGCCGGGGGAGTATTTCGCCGAGGGCATAGAGGACGGAGTGCGCCGGGCTGTGCAGCAGGGCATCGCCACGCTTGAGGAGCTGGGCGCATCGGTCCGTGAGGTTTCGCTGCCGTCAACCAAGTACGCCCTGGCCTGCTACTACATCATCGCGCCCTCGGAATGCTCGGCCAACCTGGCCCGCTATGACGGTGTGAAGTACGGCTACTCCGACCAGCAGGCCGACGATATGTGGGGCGCGATGGAGCAAACCCGGCAGAAGGGGTTCGGCCCCGAAGTGACCCGCCGCATCATGCTGGGAACCTTCGCGCTGTCGGCGGGATACTACGATGCCTACTATCTCAAGGCCCAGCAGGCGCGGACGCTGATTCGCCGGGATTTCGCCGAGGTATTCGAGACGGTGGACGCCCTAGTGACGCCCACATCGCCGGTGGTGGCCTTCCCGTTGGGCGAGAAGACCGGCGACCCGTTGCAGATGTATCTGATAGATGTCTGCACCCTGCCGGTAAACATCGCCGGACTGCCCGGCCTGTCCGTACCCTGCGGCTTCTCGGACAGCCTGCCCGTGGGGATGCAGCTAATCGGCCCGCACCTGTCGGAGCCGACCCTGCTTCGCATCGGTCACGCCTACGAGCAGGCCACCGAGTGGCATAAGCAACGGCCAGCTTTGTAGACTTTGCCGTGTGCGCCCGGCAATAGGAAAGGGGCGGGATTGAGTCCCGCCCCTCGGCCTCCGGTTTCGCCTGACCACCCGGTTACAGGGCGAGGTTCCGCCAGTTGCCGCTGTCCATCTGGTAGTGGGCGTAGTCGTTGGACCACTTGGTCAACCCGGCCAGCAGGCGGGCGACGGGGCCCGTGTGCAGCCTGGTGTCCCGCTCCGCAGCGGGGGCTTCGGGAGTGTTGGAGCCCTGGGAAATCTTGTCGAGAGTAAGCGTTGCCATTGGAGCCTCCTTCGTGGCGGATCTGCCACCTTGCTACATCAGAGTTGTCTTCGACCGGGCAAGGGATTCTGTGCCGGGGCGGGCTTTGCGTCCGCCTCGGCGCTGCGGCCCTAGATGGCCAGCTTCCGCCAGACGCCATTCTCCATCTGGTAGTCGGCGTAGTCGTTGGACCACTTGGCCAACCCGGCCAGCAGGCGGGCGACGGGGCCCGTGTGCAGCTTGGTGTCCCGCTCCGCAGCGGGGGCTTCGGAAGTGTTGGAGCCCTGGGAAACCTTATCGGGGGTGAACGTGGCCATTTGGGTCTCCTTTCGTGGTCGGGCGACCACTTTGGTTTATTTACTTACTTTTGAGCTTGACAAGCTCATTAGAAAGTAACTAATAATAGATTAGCTTATCACTTCGGCCTTGTCAAGGGTCAATAGTGGCTAATTTTAGGTTAGCGTGCTAGTATCCACGAAACTCAAGAATCAACGTAACCGGAGGCTGCGATGCATAACCTGGAGCCTTGCCCGCGTTACGATCGGGCCATAAGCATCCTCGGGAAAAAATGGAACTGCATGATCATCCGCTGTATGTTGTCGGAGCCCCGCCGTTTCAGCGACATCTCCAACTACGTGGAGGGACTGAGCGACCGGCTGCTGTCCCAACGCCTCCAGGAACTGGAGGAATCCGGGATAGTCGCGCGGCGGGTCTACGACACCAAGCCAGTGCTGGTGGAATACACCCTGACGGAAAAAGGCTCTGCCTTTCGCCACGTCGTTGAAGCCATCCAGTTTTGGGCCGATCAGTGGGAAGCCAACCCTCTTGAAGAGGCAGTGTCCCGTAAGTATCTCTGACCATCGGCAGAATGCAGACGGCAGGATACAGGCGCTCTAACCGGGCAGAACCGAGCGAGAGGAATCCCGGAACAGGCCCCGGACATCCGCGCCGGGGCAGTCGCGTTCAACACAGCTACCGTCGCCATAGCTACCGTTCAGCATAGCTACGAGGTGTCCCATGCAGCGCACCACAATCAAGGACATACTGTCCCAGGACTCTCCCATGGGCGAGGCCCTGGTGCAGGGATGGGTCAAGACACGGCGCTCTTCCAAGTCGGTGACCTTCGTACAGGTCAACGACGGTTCGACACTGCGGGACCTGCAGGTGGTGGTTGACGAGACCAGCCCGTATTACGCGGCCGCCAACGCGCTGACCACCGGATGCAGCGTCAGCATCGTCGGCAACGTGGTGGAATCCCAAGGGAGGGGGCAGCGTTTCGAGGTGCAGGCCCAAGACCTGCAAGTATTGGGCGGCGCCGACCCGGAGACCTACCCCCTCCAGAAGAAGCGCCATACACCGGAATTTCTGCGCGAGATCGCCCACCTGCGACCCCGAACCAACACCTTCGGCGCCATGGCCCGCGTCCGCAGCGCCGTCGCCTTCGCCATTCATTCCTTCTTCCAGGAGCGCGGGTTCCAGTACATCCAGACGCCCATCATCACCGCCAGCGACGCCGAGGGCGCCGGGTCCATGTTCCGGGTTACCACCCTCGACCTCGACAACCCACCGCGGCGCGATGGCGCGCTGGACGTGGCGGAGGACTTCTTCGGGCGTCCCACCTACCTGACCGTCAGCGGGCAGTTGGAGGCTGAGATATTCGCCTTGGCCCTCTCCAACGTCTACACCTTCGGGCCGACCTTCCGGGCCGAGAACTCCAACACCTCGCGCCACTTGGCCGAGTTCTGGATGGTGGAGCCGGAGGTGGCCTTCTGCGAGCTGGAAGGGCTGGCAGACCTGGCAGAGGACTTCCTGAAATACATCTTCCGGCACGTCCTCGACAAATGCGGCGAGGACATGGAGTTCTTCAACCGCTGGTACAACGAGGAAACCATCGACACCCTAGAGGGCATAATCAACTCTCAATTCGAGCGCGTCACCTACACCGAGGCGGTGGATATGCTCCTGCAATCGGGGGAGTCCTTCGAGTTCCCCGTAAGCTGGGGCGTGGACCTGCAATCCGAGCATGAACGCTATCTGACGGAGAAGCGCATCGGGCGGCCTGTCATCGTCACCGACTACCCCAAGGAGATCAAGGCATTCTATATGCGCCTGAATGACGACGACAGGACGGTCCGGGCCATGGACGTGCTAGCCCCCGGCATCGGCGAGATCATCGGCGGCAGCCAGCGCGAGGAGCGCAGCGACGTTCTGCGCCGCCGGCTGGTAGAAGCCGGGCTGAACGAGGACGACTACTACTGGTATCTTGACCTGCGCAGCTACGGCACCGTTCCCCACGCCGGTTTTGGGCTGGGCTTCGAGCGCACCGTGCAATTCATCACCGGGATGTCCAACATCCGCGACGTCATACCCTTCCCCAGGACTCCCAAGAACGCCGATTTCTAGGGGCGATTTAAGTGACGGCAACCCCCCACTCAAGTTCGCTGGCGGCGGCCCTCGGCCCGGGCAACCCGGCCATCCTGCGGGTCATCCGCAGGCTGGAAACGATTTACGCTGAGACGGAGAATCTGGCCCCAGTGGACAGAAGCTACCGGGCCTGGGCCGCCTGCCGCCCCTTCGACGGCGAGAGTGGCCCAGGGGCATTCGTCCGGCACACCTGCCTGTCGCTGATGTGCCGCCTAATGGCTTACCGCTTCCTGGAGCCGCGCCCTTCGGATCGGGACCTGTGGCACGTAATCAGCGGCGACTACTTCGCCGCCGCTGACCTGGGCAACTTCCTGGGCGAGGACTTCTTTTCCTGGCCCTACTTCCGCCTGTCCATGGGCATCGGCGACGACGCCCCCTCGATGGACACGGCGCGGGCGCTGATGGCCGTCCTCGAATCCCTGGGCTTAGACCAGCCGCCGCCCGGCCTGCTATCGGTCCTGTACCATGACTTTGATTGCCGGGCAGGGGTCGAGGCAAGCAAAGTTGCCGCGGAGACGGCCCTTGCGGAGCTGGAAAATAATCCGCTGGCGTCGTGCATCGCCCCCTACTGCGGCGACGGCTCCGCCCTGGCTCACGCCGTCGGCTTCGCCCTATCGGCGCGGCTGGCATCGGGACACTTCCCGGCCGACGGGCTGTTGGAATTCTCCGGCCAGTTCCTCGGCATGACCTCGGATCCTTTGGCCGCCACGGTGGCCAGCCTGGCCTTCCTCCTGGCTTTGGGAGAGGAGGTTACCGAGCCGCATCCGCCCATCCTGGTTCCCATCTACCTGGCCGACGCCGCCCAGATTCCCACGGAACGGCTGGATGCGGACGGAGAGAGGAGCTACGTTATCGAAGCGGCGGGCGGCGTGACGTTGCCCGAGCAGGTGGCCGCCGATCCGCTGTATCTTGACTGGCTGTTCGGGCGGCTACCCAACTACCAGCGCGGCGCGGCCCTGCGCCTGCGGGCCCAGCCGGAGGACGTGGCGGTGCAGGAAGTGTTGAACGCCTGGTACAACTACTTGACCTCGCCCAAGGTCCGCACACCCATCCCGACACCACTGTCCCCCAAGGCCGCCGACGTAATGGTCGAGGCCGGGCGCCGGCTCATCGTGGAATACATCCACGGCTCCGGGCCGGGGCCGCTGCACCTCGTCCGCAATGCCCCGGCCCCGCTGTTCGCCTCCCGTCGCGAGTTCGACCTCACGGTTTAAGACTCCTCCTCGCTACTCTGTCAAAGTCTATGCACTCTGTGACCGGCTAACGATATATTCCCACCTTCGCGGTAATGACGGGTTGGGAGCCGCGCCATGTTTTGAGATAATCCCTAAATGCAATTGCCGCAAATTTCACTCTTATGTCACATGAGAAAGTATAGAATTTTAACCGCAGGAAAAGGGCGTCGGTTTTGCCTCACCCATCTTGGGGCCAAATACGCAAAGAGCAGCTTCCACCAGGGCAATCGCGTCTTCAAGGCTGGAATCTCATTTTGCTGTCATTCGCCCCTTGCCAAGCCTGCGCCCCCCTCTCTAACATAAGTTCTATGTCTATAACGGATAGCAAACAGAACTCGCCTGACATCCCGGCGGGTCTACCTTGAACCAGCGGCCAGCCCGGAATTGCCGGAATGGTGGGAAATGAGAGGGAAAACGAAAATTCAGCCCCTGCAAACCGCAATGCCGGCTCCTCAGACCCAACCTACTGAGCTGCTGAAATTAAGACGCGATTGCCCTGCAGCTTCCACGGGAGCATTTGACGCTGATTCAAGGCGGTGAATATAATTAGGTGCATCCCGCCGCCTGTCCTTCGACACCCTCAGGATGACCGACAGGCTCAGGAAGACGGCGGGCTCAAGTCCTGAGCTTGCCGAAGGGCCAGTAGGAAGGAGCCGGAATGACTACTCACGAGGTTGTACTGCATCCCGCCTCGGTGGTCGAGGAACTCAAGAAGAACAATATCAGCCATGTGGTCTGGCTACCCGACAGCGAGACCAATTTCATGTACCAGTTGCTTACCGGCGAACCTTCGCTGTCGCTGGTGCCGGTCTGCCGCGAGGGCGAGACCATGGCCATCGCCGCCGGGCTGTGGGTCGGCGGCAAGCGCCCCATCGTACTGATCCAGAACACCGGCATCTTCGAGTCCGGGGACTCCATCCGCGGGCTGACGCTGGACTTGAACCAGCCGCTGGTGATGCTGGTGGGCTACCGGGGCTGGAGCCGTCACGGGATAACCAACGACTCAGCGGCCCGGTTCATCGAGCACATCCTCCACGCTTGGGGCATCAACTACTACCTGATAGAAACCGACGAGGATGCCGACCGAATCAGCGTCGCCATCGCGGAAGCCGAGCGCACCAGCAGGCCGGTGGCAGTGCTGGTAGGCACCGAGTTCGGCTCTTAGTTCCCCAATCCGAAATCGGGAACGCCCCCACCCTGACCCTCCCCCATAGTGAGAGGGGAATAAAGGACGCAGCCTTATGATTGACAATCAGGAAGCAGTCAAGCTGATCGACGCCAACCGGGGCGACGCCGTAATCGTCGCCACCATGA
This sequence comes from Dehalococcoidia bacterium, assembly GCA_965226875.1. Taxonomy (GTDB): domain Bacteria; phylum Chloroflexota; class Dehalococcoidia; order Lucifugimonadales; family UBA3495; genus VXOI01. Next base: position 2,602,349 of record OZ245439.1, read on the forward strand.
ACGCCAACAACGTCCGCTTCGGCCTGCCGTCGGTAACCACCAAGCAAAACCTGGATATGCCGCTGTCGGGCGCCATGGGCAAGGCCTCCAACGTGGCGTTGGGGCTGGCATTGGCCCAGCCGGACCGCAAGGTAATGGTGCTGGACGGCGACGGCAGCCTGCTGATGAACCTGGGCGCGATGGTGACCCTGGCCAATCAGACGCCGGAAAACCTTTACCATGTGCTGTTCGACAACGGCGTCTACGCTGTTACTGGCGGGCAGCCCGTGCCAGGCTCCGGCAGGGCCGACTGGGAGGGCTTGGCCAAGGCCGCAGGCTATGCCGCTACCTTTTCTTTCGACAACCTGGAAGACCTGACCACCGGCATAGGCGAGGTGATGGCCGCCAAGGGGCCGGTCTTCCTCCACCTGGCCATCAAGCCGGAGATAGAGAACACTCCAGTCCAATTCCGCCAGCGGGCGCCGCGTACCATGCAGATTGCTATGCGCGATATGCCGGCCGTTCTGGCCAGCGACTAACCGTCGTTTTCAGCGTCCGAACCGGAAATTTCGAAACCCACTTTCGGGGCAGGTCAATGGCCTGCCCCGTATTGTCATATGGGCGGCGGTAATGGACGGTGGTAATTTGTCCGCCACTCTGCCAACCATTAGCAACCCGGAGAGGTGGTGATTGATGCTTGCCGGGCTGGGCAAGGGACTGTTGTTGCGGCTGGGAGCCTACGCGCTTTTCGTGTGGGGCTTCTGGTTGCTGTTCCAAGCGTTCGAGAGGTCCAACATCGCCATTGGCGTTGGGGGAGGCGTTGCCGTCCTCGTGGCCATGTGGGCGATGGTGGGATTCCGCCGCTCTCCTGTCCTCAAGCCGAAATCGCCGGAGGACGACGGCAAAACCGAGTCAGAGGACAATTCAACACCATGAGCGCACCGCACTCCAATGTACAGCAGTCGCCCGGCATACCCTACGCCGAGGCGGCGCGGGCGGTGAACTACCACCGGGGCGACGCGCTGGTGGTCTCGACGTCGTCAGCGCTGCGGGAGTGGAGCCGGGTGTCGGAGCGGCCGGAGTTGGACCTGGATCTGATGGACTGCATGGACCGGGCGCCGGCCGTTGGTCTGGGGCTGGCGCTGGCCCAGCCATCGGGCAAGGTGCTGGTGCTGGACTGCGACGCCACGCTGCGCACCAACCTGGGCGGGCTGGCCACCATCGGCGAGTCTCGTCCGGCCAATCTGGTGCATTTCGTATTCGACGACGCCTCCCGAACTTCCACCGACGGCCTGCCTATCAAGGAACTGGACCACTTGGACTTGGTAAGGATGGCCGAAAGCTCAGGCTACGCCCGCGCCTATCACTTCGACCGGCTGGAGGAGCTGCTGATTGGGCTGGAAGAGGTCCTTCAACCGACACACGGCGAGCAGGAAGGCCCCATCTTCGTGCTGGTCAGCGTCTTTCAGGAAGGAGACGCCCCAGCATTCCCCGACCGCAAGATGGCCGAGGGCTGGGCGCAGGTGCGAGAGCATTTGGCCGGCCAAGGGTAGCGAACGCTCTCACCCTAACCCTCTCCCTCCGGGAGAGGGAATCGTGTTTTGGATGCCTGATGACTCGTCGCCTATGCGGGGCGAACCACTATCTGATGGGCGACATTGAAGCCCATCGAGACCTGGCCCTGCCCGGCGGCAACCTCCATCACTCCAAGAAACGGCGTGGCGCCGACCACCGTTACGGCCTGCTCCGGGACGATTTCGGAGTCGGACAGGAATTTCAGCAGTTGCGGATCCTCTTCCGGCACCCGGTCAATGACGTAGGAGCGTCCCGGTTCGGCTGCGTCCAGAGTGAGGGAGTTGGGCGGAATCTTGGGTTCGCCGGTGCCCGGAATTGGCCGGCCGTAAGGAGAGCGCCGGGGATTGTCCAGTTTCTCCACCAGCTTCTCCATCAGTTGCGGCGACATTCCATGCTCAAGGCGGTGCGCCTCGCTATGGGCTTGGTGCAGGTCCATACCCAACAGCTTGACCACCATCCACTCGGCTAGCCGGTGCCGCCTGGCGATGTCCTCGCCGCCCTCCATGCCCAGCCGGGTCAGCCGGATGCGCTTGTCCGGGCCTATGTCCACCAACTGCTGACGGGCCATCCGCCGTATCATGCCGGCCACCGACGGCACCGACGTTCCCAAGCCCTCCGTGGGCGGCAGTCGGCGCAGAGCGTCGGTCAGTTGTGTGATGGTGGGAACCTCGTCGTCTTCCCACAGCCGGTACAGGCACAGCAAGTAATTCTCAGTCCCAGGAGACAGCCGGTCATTCTGGCCGTCGCCGCTAGTATGTTCGCCATGAGCGGCGGTGGCCTTTCTGGGTCGCGGCATCGAACCTCTCGTTACTGCTATAAGCTCCGTCCATTTCTGGGCGGCCCGAAAATTATAACAGACAAGAGGGGCGGGTCCGAAACGAGGAGCGCGGAATCAGCCGGAGCGGGCGGCGGCGTTTGCCGGTCTGCCATCGGCAAAGATGCGCGCCTGATGGCCTTCGCGCAACCGCAGAGAGACGGTTACACCAACGGAGTATTCGGTGACGTGGGACAGCAGGCAGCGCACTTCCCGGCCTGAAGGCAGCCGCACCCGGTAGAGGTAGAAGGCGCCCTGAAATTCCCGTCCTACTATCACGCCCTGGCCGTCGCCATCCGGGTAACACTCTATGCAGTCAGGGCGGAACATCAATTCCAGACGGCTATCGCCGAGGCTATTGGCGGAGGGTTCAACCGACACCGGCGCGTCAGCCGGACAACAGTTTCCGGTGTTCCAGTCCAGAGACCCCAGTTCACTGATCAACCGGCCATTCTCAAAGTAAGCGGGGATGAAGTCCACGGCCCCGATGAATTGGGCGACGAACCTGGACTCGGGGGAGTGGAAGATAGTGGCGGGGGAGCCGGTCTGCTCCAGACGCCCTCCGTTCATCACTGCCACCTCGTCGCCGACGCTGAGGGCAGCCTGCTGGTCGTGGGTGACGAATACGGCCGTAACTTGGTTGGCGTGCAGGATGTCGGAAACGTCCCGCTGTAACTGCTCGCGCAGCTTGGCGTCCAAGTTGGAAAACGGCTCGTCCAAGAGCAGCACGTCGGGGCGAGGAGCGAGAGCGCGGCCCAAGGCCACCCGCTGCTGCTGCCCGCCGGACAGTTCGTGGGGCATCCGGTGGCGCATATCAGCAAGCCCGACCAACTTCAGCGCCTCGTCTATCCGGGCGGAACGGTCATCGTCCTTGCGTAGTCCGTAGCCGATGTTCTGTTCGACGGTCAGATGGGGAAAGAGCGCGCCTTCCTGAAAAACCATGCCAACGCGGCGCCTCTCCGGGGGCAGGAAAACCGATGGAGAAGCAACGGCGCATCCGCCGACGGAGATTTCGCCTGCATCGGGCTTCTCGAAACCGGCAATCAGCCGTAGGGCGGTTGTCTTACCGCATCCGCTGGGGCCGAGCAGAGCCAGAGTCTTGCCGGACTTCACGGCAAGATCCAACCCCGTTACAGCCTCGACATCGCCAAATCGCTTTACCAGTCCGGCGCATTCCAGAGCCGTTCCGCCGGAAGCGTCTGGCATATCGGTCGCGGGCCGAGCCCTCTCTACTGCTGGTGCGTTTACCATTCTGTCAATGCTGTCCTGTTCAGGCTTGCGCGGGGTGCGATTGGCAGGTACAGGCAACGTATATGTGGACTATCAGTAGGAGCAAGTGTTGCCTAGTGTAGGCATTGAGCGGAACCATGTCAATCGGCAAAGGCAAGCATTTCCCGGTGGGTATTCACGCACTGAAGGGAGGGCGATTGGCACGAATTCCGGGGCATCTGTTGCATACTGAATGAACGTGTATACCTGGACTTTACGCATTTTAAGCGGCATAAGCGAGGGAATCTGCAATACGATGGTACAGAGTGGCGGGGAGTTTCTGTACATCGGAGTTGGCGGTCGATAGTGAAAAACCCTCCGACACCAACCACCAGTGGCTACGCACAAAGGTGATGTCATCCATTACTTTTCCTGGATTTTGCGTAAAGTCGAGGTATACTTATCCGACGCAAATGTTCAGGCGAATATAAGCCCATACGTCAGTTTCATTGGAAGTCCAAGCGGTGAGAAATTCCGTGACCATCATCGGCAGAATCAGTCCGGCGGCGTTTAACGCACCGGCGGTGATATTGCTTCCTGCGCTGATTGTCGGGGCTGCGCTGCTGCTGCCGCCTGTATATCTGCTGGTGCGGTCTCTGGGAGGAGGCAGCGAGCTTTGGGACCTGCTTTTCCGGGTGAGAGTGGCCGAAATCCTCGGGCGCACCATGCTGCTGGTGCTGGCGGTGACCGCCGCATCGGTGGCGATCGCGGTGCCGCTGGCCTGGCTGACGGCGCGTACCGACCTGCCTCTGCGCCGTACATGGGCCGTTTTGACCTCCCTGCCTCTGGTGATTCCCAGCTACGTGGCCGGATTCATCGTAGTGGTTGCCTTGGGTCCCCGAGGGATGTTGCAGGGCGCGCTGGAAGGCCCCTTCGGCGTTGACCGGCTGCCCAGCATTTACGGCTTCTCCGGCGCGATGCTGACTCTTACTCTACTCAGTTATCCTTACGTGCTGCTCACCGTCCGGGCCGGATTGCAGCGGATGGACCCTGCGCTGGAGGAATCGGCGCGAGGCCTGGGTCTGGGGCCGATAGCCACCTTCTTCAGAGTGGTCGCTCCGCTGTTGCGACCAGCCGTAGGCGCGGGCGCGCTGCTCGTGGGCCTCTACACCCTCAGCGACTTCGGGGCGGTATCCCTGCTGCGCTACGAGACTTTCACCTGGGCCATATTTACGCAGTACGAATCATCCCTCGACCGCACCTTGGGCGCGGGGATGTCGCTGGCCCTGGTCGCGCTGGCCCTGGCGTGGGTGGCTCTGGAGTTTGTCAGCCGCGGGCGCAGCCGCTACTACTCCACGTCGTCGGGCGCCACCCGGCCCGCGCCGACGGTCCCGCTGGGACGGTGGCGCTGGCCTGCGGTGGGGCTGTGCGCCTCGGTCACCGGGCTGGCCTTGGGGCTGCCCGTGGCCATCCTGGTCTACTGGGTGGTGCGCGGCGTTCTGGCCGGAGAGCCACTGGACCCGCTCTGGGCGGCGGCCCGCAACTCCGTTTACATATCCGCGCTGGCGGCGCTGGCGGCCACGGCGGCGGCGCTGCCGGTGGGCCTGCTGTCGGTTCGGCATCCAGGGGTGTTGAGCGGAACCCTGGAGCGGCTTGGCTACGTCAGTTTCGCCTTGCCGGGAATCGCCATCGCCCTGGCGCTGGTGTTCTTCGGGGCCAACTACGCCGGGTTTCTCTACCATACTATCGGGCTGTTGCTGCTGGGATACGTGGCATTGTTCCTGTCCCCGGCCTTGGGGGCGGTGCGGGCGACCCTGCTGCAAATGAACCCCCGCGTTGAGGAAGCGGCCCGCGGGCTGGGGCGCTCCCCCCTGGGGGCCTTCACGTCCGTCACGCTGCCTGCGGCCCGCCCGGGCATCATCGCCGGGGCCTCCCTCGTGTTTCTCCTCACGATGAAGGAACTACCCGCCACCCTCATCCTCAGCCCCACGGGTTTCACCACGCTGGCGACCTCCGTGTGGTCGTTCACCTCAGAGGCGTTCTTCGCCCGCGCCGCTATGCCCTCGCTGCTGCTCATCATCCTGTCCGGTGTGCCGCTGGCACTGCTGATGCTGCGGGAGCGGCGGTAGGCCCGCCACTCCCCGAATAGCGGGCGGTCATAATCGCGGCTATAATCAGCGTCAACCGACCGGCAATGCCCGGCATTGTCCCTCCGCAGAGGCAGGAGTTTCCGTTTTGAGCGAATTTCGCGACTCATATACAGTCATCTTACCCGGCAAGCTGATTGACGGTGCGGGAGACGCGCCGCAGGAGGGCATGGCCGTCGCCTTCGACGACGGCGGGATCCTGTGGGTTGGGCGGCGAGGCGAGCTGGACGGAGCGCAAAGCGATGCTCCCCACGATGTCCTGGAGTTCCCTGACGCGACCCTCCTGCCCGGCCTGTTCGACTGCCACACCCACACCAATATGCCAGGCGACGGGCGCACCGGCGAGGAAGTGGACGGCGACGATTCCGACGACGTACGCCTGATGCGGTCGGCCCGCAACGTGGGCGAGGCCCTTTCCACCGGCGTCACCACCCTGTGCGATTGTGGCTCGTGGAACCGCACCGCCTATTCCCTCAAAGAGGGCTTGCGGCAGGGATTGATGCCGGGGCCGCGAACGCTGGTGTCGGGCCCGCCGCTGACCATCACTGGCGGGCACCTGTGGTTCATGGGCGGCCAGGTGGATGGCGCCGACGGCATTCGCGCCGCCGTGCGAGAGCGGGTCAAGCAGGGCGCCGACTTCATCAAGGTCGCTGCCTCGGGGGGCAGCACGCTGACCAGCGATCCTTACCGCGCGTCCTTCAACCTTGAGGAACTGCGGACCTTGGTGGACGAGGCTCACAACCGCAACCGGCCTGTGCTGGCCCATTGCCGCTGCACCGAGTCCATCAACTTCGCCCTCGACGCCGGGGTGGACGCCATCCTGCACTGCTTTTTCACCGACGCCGATGGTTCCTACCGCTATGACGAACCCACCGCCGACCGGCTGGCGGAGTCGCAGGTTTTCCTGAACCCGACGATGCACCTTGGCCGGGTTTCCCGGGCAAACCTGGAGCGAATCAGGCAGCAGCGTCCCTTCACTCCCGCAGAGCAAGAGCGATGGGAACGCTCCAACCGGATGGGCGGCACGGCGCTGGAGCAGTTTAGCCAACTGGTTCGCGCCGGGATCAGACTGGCAGGCGGCTCGGACTGCGGCTGGGGCAGCTATCCCTTCGGCGACTTCCAGGGAGAGGTCATCGCCATGCACGACGCCGGGCTTACGCCGATGCAGGCCATTCAGGCCGGCACCCGCAACCCGGCCGATGCCCTTGGGATGCTGTCTCAGACCGGCACCATCGAACCCGGCAAGGCGGCCGACCTGCTGCTGGTGGACGGCGACCCGGCAGCCGACATTCACGCGCTGCGCCAGGTGCGGGCGGTGTTCAAGCAGGGCCGAAGGGTGGAGGCGGCCCGCCCGGCCATAGCTATGGACTGACCTTTCGACGAGACCGGGTAAAAACGTATGCACCATTGGGAAGTTGGCGGCAGCATCAATATCGGGTGGCCGGATTACAACGTGCCGGAGCGTCCCTATACTATCGTGGAGTTCGACCACTTCGGGCCGGTGTTTCGCGCCCGCGTATCCGACGCCTCCAGCGACGGCAGACAGGGCGGGTTTCTAGTGGTCTTCGGCTGCCCGGACGTGGTGCTGGATATGCTGGCGGAGCAGGCAACCACGAAGCTCGGTTTCAAGGTGGTGGTGTCTGACCTGCGTTGCAGCATCGAGGGAACCACACTGAACAGCTTTGACTACGAGTGGTATCCCACGCCGGAGTACGCCGAGCGCCCCGGCGCCCTGGCGCGCACCATCGCCGAAACACTGGAGGAGATGCGCAGCAGCAGGTGACGGCAGCACCTTTCGATTGTTCCCTCTCCCTCCGGGGGAGGGTCCGGGTGGGGCTTCCCCTTCGGCAGGCTACCACTTTCCACCCCCGGCATTTCACTCTCCCACCGTCCCTCTCCCCCAAGGGAGCGAGATTAAAAAACTGCGATGCGGTGCAGGGCAATCGCGTCTTGATTTCAGCAGGTTGGGTCGGAGGAGCGGACATTGCCGGTTTGCAGGGGCTGATTTTTCGTTTTCCCTCTCATTTCCGCTCATTTCCCACCATTCCGGCAATTCCGGGGTGGCCGCTGGTTCAAGGCAGACCCGCCGGGATCTCAGGCGGGTTGTGTATGCCATCCGTTATAGACATAGCACTAATGTTAGAGAGGTGGCACCAGGCTTGGCAAGGGGCGAATGACACCTCTTTTTCGTCCAGCAGCGATCGCCCTGCGATGGGGCGCTCGCTGCTGGACTACGCCGCCGGCCGATTGTATGATTGCCGGTGGCGTGAACCGCCCTGAATCGCCAGGCCAACCGGCGGCGATCAGCGCATCGCAGGAGAATAGACAATGAAGAAAGTAACCATGAGCGACATCCCCAGGACCCACGCCGACATGGCCCCACTGGGTAGCGGCGGACTGATGACCGGAACGCAGGTATGGCGGCAGCCGATCTTGGACCCGGCGGATTCCAACAACTTCAACTTTGCCATCGTGGCCTTTGACGCCGGTTCCCGGAACAAGTTCCACATACATTCCGGCGACCAGATCCTGGTCATCACCGAGGGCACGGGCAAAGTTGCCACCGATGACGAGGTTCTCGAGGTCAGCCAGGGCGACATGGTGGTCATCCCCGCCGGCGAGAACCACTGGCACGGCGCTCCCGACGCCACCGCGATGGCTCACATCACCATCACCGTCAAGGGCAGCCAAACCGAGCAGACCGAGGCATAAGCGACCGCCCGCAGGATTATTCCAGCTAGGCCAAAAAGACAGCCCCGGCGATTTTGCCGGGGCCGTTTCGTTTCTGATATATCCTTTCTCCCTCCGGGAGAAGGTTGGGGTGAAGGCGTCTCTCTCTCAGTCCCCTTCCGTCTTGACCGGCGTCGGCTCAGGGGGGAGGGAAGCCTCCGCGGACATTACAGGCTCCCGTCTGCGGGCGGTGACCAAGCGGGAACGCAGGTTGGAGTAGGCCATCACCGTAGCGAACACCGCCGCTTCGACCAGCACGATGGTTGCTCCCGATGACACGTCCGCGAAGTAGCTCAGGTATATGCCAAGGAAGCCGCAGACCGCCCCTATTCCGGCGGAAAGCATCAGCATCCGGGGGAAGCTGTCGGTCAGCATCCGCGCCGAGACCGGAGGTATAACCGTGGCCCCGGCTATGAGCAGGACGCCCAGCACCTGGAGGGAGACGACGATGGTGCCCGCCAACACCAGCGAGAACACCGCCTCCACCCACCCGGTCGGGACGCCGTAAAACTGGGCAACGTCGCCGTCAAAGGTGGTGAAGAGGAAGTGCTTGTAGGCCACGAACAGCACCAGGGCCGTCGCGCCGGTAACTGCCGCCAAGGCCACCAGGTCTCCCCCGGTAACCCCGACGATGTTGCCGAACAGGGCTGTCTCGAAGTCGCGGGTGAAGCTCTTGTAGCGGCTTATCAGGACGATACCGACGGCGAAGCTGGCGGTGGTAATCACGCCGATGGCGGCGTCGTAGGCGATTTTCCGCTTTTTCGTAGTGAGAGTGATGAGCTGGGCGCAGAGAAATCCCCAAACCGTTGATCCGATCAGAAAGTTGACCGACATCACAAAGGACACCACGGCGCCGCCGAGAACGGCATGGGCCAGCCCATGGCCGATATAGGCCATGCGCTTCAGGACAACGTAGACGCCTATGCCTCCGCACAGAGCGCCGGCCAGTATTGCGGCTACCATCCCACGAACAATGAATGGGTAACCGAAGGGTTCAAGTATTACATCAAGCATGACTGTGGCTGTGGCCGACTGGCTCCTCACCGTCGCCGTTGCCGCCGTTGCGGCCATAGCGGTGGGGGCTTTCGGCCACTATCGGCATTCCTTCATAGTGGATTACGGGCATTTCCGCACCGTAGGTCTGGCGCAGCACCTCGGTGGTTATGACTTCATAGGGCGTCCCCTCCGCCAGCACGCGCCCGGACAGGCAGACCAGGCGCGGCAGGTGGACCGCCACAGCGTTAATCTCGTGGGTGGTTATGACGATGGTTACGCCCTCGTGATTCAGGTCATGGAGCAGATGCATCACGTCGTCGCGGGTCTTCACGTCGACGCCGGAGGTCGGCTCGTCCAGCAGCAGGATGGATGGGTTGCTCACCAGCGCACGGGCCAGGAATGCCCGCTGCTGCTGCCCGCCGGACAACTCGCGGATGTGTCGTCCGGCCAGGTGGAGGATGCCTAACTGCCCCATCATGTGGTCGGCAAGCTCTTTTTCCTCTCGGCGAAACCAGGGGAAGAAGCGGTTCGACATGGTCCGGCCCATCATCACCACTTCCCGGACAGTTACTGGAAAGTTCCAGTCGATGGTCTCCAGTTGGGGAACATAGCCGATACGCGGCCGGCCCTCGGACGCCCTTGCGCCCTCGATTAACACCTCGCCCTCGTACACGTCCACGGCGCCCAGCATGGCGCGCAGCAGCGTGGTCTTACCGGATCCGCTGGGGCCCAGCAGCCCGACAAAGTCACCCCGCATGATTTGCAGGTTGACTCCCTGGAGTACCCTCTGCTTCTCGTAGCCACAGGATAAACGGTTGATTTCCACCAGTGGAGTGCCGGAACGGTGTTCGTGCGGAAGGGGGTGTAACATCGCTCTGCTTTGCCTTCGCCTGAAAATGCCTGTGTCTAACGCGCCTTGACTGTCTGGGGCACCGCCGGATTATGACGGAATGGAATTGGCTAATGCTGGTGATGATGATCACCGGGAGCGCCGGTCCACTCGGCGGGCAGCGGCGCGTTGTGGGCGTCGTGGTGGGCGTCCTCTTCCTGGTGCGAGGCGCTGCCGTTGGTGGCGCTCACAAGCTGGGTGGCGACCAACTGGGCGTACAGGCCTTGGCGCTCCAGCAATTCCTGATGGCTGCCCTGTTCGACCGCCTCGCCGTGGTCCAGCACCACGATGCGATCGGCGTTGCGAATTGTCGACAGCCGGTGGGCGATGACCAGGGTGGTGCGCCCCTGCATCAGATTCTCCAGCGCCTGCCTGAGCTGGCTTTCACTCACCGCGTCGAGGTGGGAGGTGGCCTCGTCCAGGATAAGTACCGGCGCGTTCTTGAGCAGGGCGCGGGCGATGGCGATGCGCTGTCTCTGGCCGCCGGATAGCTGCATCCCACGCTCGCCGACGATGGTGTCGTAGCCGTCGGGGAAGGCGGCTATGAAGTCGTGACAATTGGCCTGCCGTGCCGCCTCCTCCAGTTCGGCGGCGGAAGCATCGGGACGGCCCAGCATAATATTGTCGCGGACACTGGCGTTGAACAGGTAGGTGTCCTGCGACACCAGCGCAATCTGCTGCCGCAGATCATCCAGCTTGAATTCCCGGATGTCGTGCCCGTCCAGTTGTACCGAGCCGGTGGCCGGGTCCCAGAATCTCATGGCGAGGTTGGCGCAGGTGGTCTTGCCGGCGCCGGACCGGCCCACCAGTGCGACAGTGTGGCCCGGCTCGACCTCGAAGGTAACCTCGTGAAGCGCCTGCGGCTCCCCGGGGCCGTAGTCGAAACCAACGGCCTTGAAGACCACAGACGGCGCGAGGGTATGATGGTCTGCTTGCAGCCTGCCGCCGGAGGAGGAAGAAGAAGGAATTCCGTCTACGCCGGGACCGTCTGTAACCGGCACCGGCTCATCGTGGATGGCGAACAGCCTCCGGGATGCCGCCAGCGTTTCCATCAACTGTTTCATAGTGCGGGCGAGGTCCGACACCGGGGCGAAGGCCGCCACCGAGAGAACCACCGCCAGGATGAGTTCGGGGCGCGATATCACATTGTCGGTCAGCAGCCAGACGCCCACGGTCAGCACCACCAGCCCGCCCAGCGCGGTCATGGCCTCTATGAACCCAATCTGGAAGGCCCGCTCCTTGAGGAATCGGAGCTGGATGTGGGCGAAGCGCCAACTGTTGGCTACCATCTCGGCGGTGCGGGACGGGCCGCGTCCGAAGGCAGATATTTCCCGCATCCCCTGGATGCTGTCGACCATGTGAGCGTGTACGTCGCCCAACTGCTGCCTCAACTCCTCGCCCAACCGCTCGGAGCGCCTCTGGGCGAAGAAGGGGCTGAGGGCCACGGCCACCAGGAAGGGCGCCACGGCCAGGGCCATGGGCCACGCGATGACCGCCAGCACCGCGACAACCACACCTGGCACCACCACGGCAGTGAAGGCGGGTGTAATGGTGTGGGCAAAGAAGAACTCCACCGTCTCCACGTCCCCCCCGACCACGCTGACCAAATCGCCGGAGCGCCGCCGGGTCATGTAGGCGGGGGCGAGGGGGTCGAGCTTGCGGTAAACGTCAACTCTCATTTCCGCCAGCAGCCGGTAGGCCAGGTCGTGGGCCACCCATGATTCTGTCCAGATGAAGAACGCGGCCAGCGGCGTCAAAACGGCCAGCAGTATCAGCAGCAGCGTCAACTCTCCGCCGGTAATTACCTGTCCAACCAGCAGGGCGCCTACCACGCCGACCCCGATGGCCGTGCCGTGATGGGCCACGCCCAGCAGGAAGGTCAGGACCAGTTCGTTGCGCCACGGCTTGACCATGCCCAGAAGCCGGGCCCAAACCGCAATGATGCCAAGAGTGCGAGGGCCGTCGCCGTGCGCGTGTTCGTCGTGATGCCGGGCAGCCGGAGCGGCATGGTGGTGATCGCCATGCTCGCCGTGCGCGGGCTGGGGCATGAAGGCCGACGCATCCGGCTGCGAGCCGTGGCTTTCCGCGTCGGGGGCATGGGAGGCATGGCGCTGGGCGCCATGATGTTCCCGGCGATGCGGCTGCGGCTCAGCATGATGAGGATGCTCAGGTCCATGATGTTCAGGCTCATGACGTTCAGGAGTGGGGTCGTGGGCCGTATGCTGATGCTCGCCTTCATGGTCGCGGCGATGGACCTGCGGCGCCGCGTGGTGATGGTCTCCATGACCCTGGTGCGCCGGTTGGGGGACGAAGGCGCTGATATCCACTGGCGCGGATGCCGGCTGGTTCTCGACTGGCGCGCCCTCTGCGGGCTGAATTACAAAGTCAGATCGCTCCTGCTGCTGGGCCATCAGGCTGGCGTAGAGTCCGCCCATCGTGACCAGCTCTCCGTGGCTGCCCGTTTCCAGCAGTCGGCCATCGTCCAGCACCAGAATACGGTCGGCGTTGACCACGCTGGACAGGCGATGGGCGATTATCAGAGTCGTGCGGCCTTCCATCAGCCGGTCGAGGGCCTGCTGTATCAGCGCCTCGTTCTCGGCGTCAACGCTGGAAAGGGCCTCATCGAGGATCAGGATTGGGGCGTCCTTGAGCAGGGCGCGGGCGATGGCAATGCGCTGCTTCTGCCCGCCGGAAAGCCGCACGGCCCTTTCGCCGACCACCGTGTCATAGCCGCCGGACAGGTGGCTGATGAATTCGTGGGAGTTGGCGGCGCGGGCGGCCTCTTCCAGTTGCGCTTGAGTGGCGCCGGGATTGCCGAACCGGAGATTGTCGGCCACCGTGCCGTGGAACAGGTAGGTGTCTTGGGTTACCACCGACACCTGCTCCCGCAGCTCGCCAAGGGGTATGTCTCGCACATCGCGCCCGCCCAGCCGTATGACCCCCTGCTGCGGGTCGAAGAAGCGAAGGATGAGCCAGACTATGGTGGACTTTCCCGCTCCGCTTGGGCCGACAAGGCCCAGAGTCTCGCCCTCTCGCAGGGTAAAGGACAGGTCATGCAACGCCGGGCGGCGCCCCTCGCTGTATGAGTGGCTTACGTTCTCAAAGGTGACTTCCGGCTTGATGTCTCCGGTGGAATCAGCCGCCGCCTCGCCAGACGGAGCACCCTCCGGGTCGCGGACAGCCACCGGCGAGTCCATTATGGCGAATATGCCCTCTGCCGAGGACATGGCAATCATGCCGTCATGGTAAAGCTGCACCAGTTCCCGCAGGGGGCGAAAGACCTCGACGCCCAGCATCAGGACGATCATCAGCGCCCGGAGTTCCAGCTCGCCGTCGCTCACCCGCACGGCGCCCCAGCCGAGGGCCACCGCCGCGCCGCCGGTGATTCCGAGGATGGTCAGCGCGCCGGTGGCGGCGTTTGCCGCCAGGACGCCCATTGTCGCGCGGAACAGGTTGCGGGCGCGCACCGCCAGCAGTTCGCCGCGTGAGCGGCTCTGCCCGAAAGCCTTGAGCGTCGCCAGACCCTGCACGGCGTCCAGGAATTCGGCTCCCAACGCCCCATAGGCGTCGCGGCGTGCCGTGCTCCGCTCACGGGTCCATCGGTGGAAGAGGTTGGGAATGACCAGCGTCAGCAGCGCGAAGGCCAGGAAGACCAAGCCCGTGCGAAAGTCGATCAGAGCCATGAAGGCGAATATCACTAAGGGGGCCAGCGCCGCCACAATCATCTGAGGCAGGTAGCGGCCAAAGAAGGCCTCGAGGCGCTCCACGCCCTCGGCCAGCGACATCAGCGCGTCGCCGGTGCGCGACGCATCAAAGTGTCCCGGCCCCAGCGCCAGCGAATGCTCGTAGAGCCGTTCGCGGAGCTTCACCTTGACCCTGCTGGCGGTGTGGTGACTCATCACCTCTTGCAGGTATTGCAGGCAGGTCCGGGCCACGATGAGCGCCGCCATGACCACCAGGGGCCAGGTCAACGACTCAAAGGTAGCGTTGCCGCGCACCACCTCGACGATAATCAGCGCCGCCACTGCCAGGCGGGCCACGCCGGCGGACACCGCCAGCATACCCACCACGGCGGATATAATAATGCGCCAGCGCACGTCCATGGCCAGTGACAGCAGTCTCGGATGCAGGTACATGGCTACATCCCCTCCATTTAGGGAAGGCTCGTTAGATCTTCCTCGTTAGATCTTCCTCGTTAGATCTTCTCGGTGGCTGCCGCAGGTATTACTGAGGATAGACAGCACCGCTTTCACCCTCGAACACTAGGCTTACGTCCACGTCGGCAAAGGCATCGGCGTTTCCGCCCAATGCGGGAATCATAATCTGCATATTGCGCCGCATTAAACCCAAGTAGGAATGTTCGGTGTCTCCCGGCGCGCCGGGCAGGTCGTCATCGGCGAGCTGGTCGATGTAGTTGGTGTTACCTTCGTTGGCAATGGTTTGCAGCACTCTGCTGGGAAACTCTTCAGAACCGAAAATCGCGGGCAACCCCAACTCCCTGATCTGGTCGATGAGCTCCGCCATCTCCCGCGCCGACGGCTCCGCAAAGTCGGAGGGCTGCACCGCCCCGATGACTTCCATCCCATAGGTCAGGGCGAAGTAGGCCCATGAGTCGTGGTAAGTGACCAGCCGCCGGTTCTCCGGCGGTATGGTGGCCACGGACTCCCGGATGGCAGCATCCATCCCGTGGATCCGCTCTCGGAAGGCCTCCAGGTTCTCCTTGTAGAATTCCGCGTTGTTTGGGTCCAGGGTCGCCAAGTGTTCCTGCGCCAGCTCGGCATATTTCAGACCCAGGGTTGGGTCGGCCCACAGATGCGGGTTAGGATGGCCTTCGGATTCCGGGAAGCTGAAGTCGAACTGCCACTGCCCGGGGGAGATGGCCAGGTCTCCCAGACGCAGAATCGGCGTGTCGTCTTTCTTGTTGGCTTCGGCCAATTGCAGTGTCGGCTCCTCCAGGAAAAGTCCGTTGGCGATAATGAGGTCGGCTTCGGATATCACCCTGGCTAACGACGGCTGGGGTTCAAAGATGTGAGAGTTGACCCCCTCCGGGACCACACCCTCCAATTGAATCCGGTCGCCGCCGATGTTTTCCACGATGCTGGTAATCGGCGACACGGTGGTCACCACCCTTAGCTTCCCGCTGTCCCCGCCAGCCCCGCCGCAGGCTGCCAGGACAACAACCACTAACAGAGTAGAGGCGGAAAGTATGTGACTAGGGAATCGCTTGGCCTGTCCGGGTATCCCTTGAATCATTCCATCCTGCTGAGCGGCTGGGACTCAGGATTGCTGTCCTTTTCCCCCATCCTTCCCCTGGCATCGGGCACACACTCCCGTAACCGAGAAGTGCTCCAGGTCCGGCACGAAGCCGAACTCCTGGACCAGCGTATCGCGGAACTCGGACAGGTAGTGGGGGCTGAGGTTGAAGGCGCCGGTGCACACCCGACAGACCATGTGGTGGTGAAGGTCGCCGGGCAACGTCAGCTCGTAATGCAGACGGTCGTCTATTTCGACTTCGGTAACTACCCCGGCGTCCTTGAACAGGCGCAAGGTACGATATACGGTGGCGATGTCCATGTACTGGTAGACTTCGCGGGCCCGCCGGAACACCTCGTCGACGCCCATGTGTTCCCCGCCGTCCGCTACGACGGAAAGCACCAGAATCCGCTGAGGCGTGATCCTGTGCCCCTGTAGGCGAAGCATTTCCAGCGACTGTTCGTGGTGCAAGACGCAACCCTGTGTTGTTGCAATTAGTTGCTGGAACAAATGATAGCCGACAAGGCAGGAAAGTCAATATCGCGGGTGGCCGATTTTTTGCCGACGAGAGCCGGTCACGAGGCGATGCGAATTATGTCGTACATATGCCGGTACAAGCGGCCTGCCTCGCTCAACAGCGCGCCCACGCCGCCGCCGCTGGGCCGCACGTGCTCGAAGGCCAGCACCTCGGTGTAGCGGACGTTGCCCCGGTCTGCTGTCGCCGCAAACAGACGCCGGGACTCGGCGGCCGGAACCAGGCGGTCGTTGCGGTCGTGCATCACCATGAGCCTGGCCCGTATGCCGCCGACATGGGCGGACGGGGAGATGGCAACCAGGTCTTTGCGGAATCCGGGCGGCAGGGTGTTATAGAGCGCCTCGGCCTCCTGCGCATCCACGCCATCCAGTAGCCGCGCCACCGTGCGCCCTGCCGGGGACAGGGCCCCCATCTCATCTGGCGTTACGGGCTGGCCTTCGAGGTAATGGCGGGCAAGCGTATCCACGTCGCCGGGGTCGTCCAGGGTCTCAATCAGCTCGTTGGCCAGAACTCGCAGCGTCAGTGAGTCAGGCTCCCAAGGGGTCCGCTGTCCATCGTAGACCACGGAGCGGGATGCCGCCTGCCGCAGCAGTTCTCCGGCGTCGTAGTACGGCCCGAAGGCATTCACGAAATGCACCTGGTCGCTGATCCTGGAATCGGCGGACGCCACCAGCGCGAAGGACGCCCCCACGCAGAATCCGCCCAGGCCCACCCGTGCCCGGTCAACGTAGTCCCGCTCGGCCAGATACTGGAAGGCCCATACCAGGTTGTCCAGCTCGGCGATGTCGATGTTGGCCCGGAGGGCCATGGTGGGCGACCAGTGAAACATGGTCACGTAGCCAGCCCGCGCCAGCGCATTGCCCAGGTTGACCACGTCCGCGTCGTCCCGCCCCGCAGCGTTGGCCCCCAAGAACAGCAGCA
Source organism: Dehalococcoidia bacterium (assembly GCA_965226875.1). Taxonomy (GTDB): domain Bacteria; phylum Chloroflexota; class Dehalococcoidia; order Lucifugimonadales; family UBA3495; genus VXOI01. Next base: position 2,619,397 of record OZ245439.1, read on the forward strand.
CCGCCGCGCGGGGCCGGCCGTCGGGAAGGCGGTACACATCGGCCACCGTGGTCCCGCCGGAGGACTGGTAATGCACCTCGTGGCGCAGCGGCGCAGCGGTGAACCAGGACTGGGGCTTGAAGGGAATGTCCAGCACCTGGGTGACGAAAAGCGCGGTGTGGAATCCGGCGCGGCCCTGGGGAGTAAGGGCAATGAAAAGGGTAAGCAGCGCGCCGACAACCACCAGCGCCTGAAACAGCCAGGAAGCGGCCTTGCAGAGTACCCGCTTCAAGACACCACCACCTGAATGAGGCCGTTCACCATCAACCGACCCAGCGACATCGGAAATCTGCTAGACCCGCACTGCCCATATCATAAACGTCGAAACGATTCGGGTCACCGCCATGGCCAGAAAAACTATGGGCCACGGGCTGCCCGCCATGTCCAGCACCACCCCGAACACGATGGCCTGGGCGCCAGCGTAAAGGTAGCCATGGGCGTCCATCAGCCCCGAGGACGTGGCGGACATCCGGCGTCCGCCCATGTCCACCGCCACGGTGGACATGGGCGACATACCCATGGCCAGCCCTCCGGCCAGCAGCAGCACCGCGCCCAACGTCGCGTTGACCGGCGGCGCCAGCGCAATGGCGACGAGGATGACGGCGCTGACCAAGCAGGAGAATATCACCAGCGGCCGTCGCTGACTATTCAGGAAGCGGTCGGAAATGATACCCGCTATGGGAGGAGCAATCAGGTAGCCCACAGGCAGCAGCACCGTCAGGAAGACCGTGGACTCGATGGACATCCCGCCTTCTTCGAAGTAGTAAATGGCTACCCAGGTGGTTAGCCCATAGCGGACAACGTTCTCCAGTCCCTTGACATGGCTGGCCAGCAGGAAGCGGGGATTGCTCAGCAGTTCCCTGTACGGCCCCAGGCCCCGCAGTCGCTCCGGGTCTATGGCCTCGGGCGCGGCGGAAACTTCGTCTTCCTCCACGTACTCTGGGAGGCCTTTGTCGGCGGGGCGGTCGCGCACCAGGAAGTAGAAGGCAACGCCCAGCACGGCAATAATCAGCGGGGGGTAACGGAAGGCGGCCCGCCATCCCCATTCCGTGCCCACCCAGCCAGACAGCCCCCACATCACCAGCATCGCGCCCCCCGACGCCGTGCCGACGATGCCCATGGCCATGCCCCGGTCACGCCGGGGCCACCACTGGGAAATCATGCTGATGGCGGGGCACCAGCAGGCGGCGTTGACGAACCCGGCCACTCCCCAGGGGATGGCCATGGTCAGGGCCGAAGTGGAGAAACTGGTCACCCAGTTAAATACCGTGGTCAGCACCGCCCCGATCAAAACCCACAGGCGCAGGCCAAAGGTCTCGGAGAGCCGCCCGTGTACCAGGTCGCCCAGCCCGAAACCCCAGAACAGCAACGCCCCGACTATCCCCATCTCCACGTTGGTCAACATCAGGTCTTCCTTGACCAGATGGGCCACGGGAGAGAGGTTGAATCGGCCCAGGTAGATGAACAGGTAGAAGCCGCAAAACGACAACAGCACCCGCCACTTGAAGGTGTGATAGGCGCTGGGCAGGTCGGCGTATCTAACTGCGTCGGCGCTGGTCATCGAAGTCTATTCCAAATCCACCGCTCAGAGTGGGGCGAGCACTGCCAGACCGGTCAAAAGGCGCAGGCCCGGGAGACCGCGCGGCAGGATGCGGGCCCGGGCCTTTCGGCTATTCCTGTTTCCGGCTATTCCGGCATGGAAGGGTGCGCCTGATGCGAGAAACGCCGGGAGACGCTAGCTGGCCGGGATGGCAGCGCGGGCGATGCCGATCAGCTCTTCGTTGGACGCCTCCAGGTCGATGAGGTCGCCATGGGGCTGAGGGACATCGAAGCCAGTCTTGCAGTACAGCTCAACCCGGTTCCCTTCCGGGTCGAAGAAGTACATCCCGAAAGCGTTGCCGTGGCTGACAATGCGGTCGATCTGCACGCCCTCGGCCTTGATTCTCTGATGGTACTCTTTCAGATCGTCCAGGCCGGGCACGATGAAGGAAATCTGCTGGATAACCTTGGCGTCGCCGGAGGTGACGCGGCCCTTCATCAGCACGAACTCATGGTGCTCGCGTTCCGGGTCGGAACTGAGGAAGGTCATGCCCCGCCCCTCCAGGTCCTCGTCGGCTATTTGCAGGCCGAGCACCCGGGTGTAGAAATCCCGCTGTTTCATAATGTCCTCGGCATAGATGCCGACGTGACCCAATCCTTCCACTTTAGCCATGATTCTCTCCTCGCCTGATTGTTGTTCTGCCACCCGGCGGTTCTGGTTTCCGGGGATTATAACACCAAAATTCTCCCGCTTTGAGAGGGGAAGACCTGCGCCAGGGTCATCTGATTCTCCCTCTTCCTTGAGGGAGAGGGAACAATCGAAAGTCCCGTCATAACTGCGCCGCGCCGTTGGCGAGGTTAACCGCCAACTGGGCCAGGGTGCGGGCAGGGGCACAGGTCGCCCCTTTGACCAGGTACCCCGACGCCCTTTCCGAGGTGGACGTTCCGGCGATGTCCAGGTGCGCCCAGGCCGCGCCGTCCACGAACTCCTTTAGCAGGAAGGCGGCGCTGATGGAGCCGGCCTGGCGTCCGCCGCTGTTCTTCATGTCGGCCACGTCGCTGCGAATCAGTTCCTTGTATTCATCGAACATGGGCAATTGCCAGAACTTCTCGCCTGTCTGCTTGCCAGCGTTGATGACATCGCCGATCAGGTCGTCGTCGTTGCCCATCACGCCGGTGCAGGCCTTGCCCAGGGTGGTGACCATCGCGCCGGTAAGAGTTGCCACGTCCACCAGACGGGTGGTGCCCCGCTCGCGGGCCAGGCACAGGGCGTCGGCCAGCACCAGGCGGCCCTCGGCGTCGGTGTTGATAACCTCGATGGTCTTGCCGTTCATGGCCCGCACCACGTCGCCGGGCCGCTGGGCCGAACCACCGGGCATATTTTCAGTGGCGGCCACCATGCCCGTCACGTTAATGCGGGGCTTCAGTTGTGCGATTATCTGCATGGCGGCGATGACCGAGGCCCCGCCCGCCATGTCGCCCTTCATGGCCTCCATGCCAGCGGCCGGCTTGATGGAGATTCCGCCGGTGTCGAAGGTGATGCCCTTGCCGATGAGTCCCAGATTGTTGCCGGGGTTATCCGGGTCGCCCTCGTAGGTCAGGGTAATGAGTTTCGCCGGTTCGTCGGATCCCTGGGCCACGCCCATGAAGGCTCCCATTCCCATCTCTTTCATATCGGCATTGTCCAGCACCTCGAAGCCGAGTCCATTCTCCTCGGCCACCTGCCGGGCGGTTTCTGCCATAGAGGTGGGAGTCATCACGTTGGCCGGCTCGTTGACCATGTCGCGGGCGATGAGGGTGGCCTCGGCCATCGCGCAACCCTGGGCCACCCCGGAGCGAATGGCGTCGGCACGGTCAGGGTCCCGCTCTGCGATGGTCAGTCCGGCGAGTTCGCCGTCAGCTCCGTCGCCGTTGGTGTGATAGCGGTCGAAGCGGTAGAGTCCCAGCATCGCCCCCTCGGCGATGGCCCGCCCGGCCTCCTCGGGGGATAGCCCGCCGATGCCCGCGCCGTGAGCGATGGTCACCGCCTCGCACACGCCACGACCCCGCAGGTAGCGCATGGCCTCGGACGACACCCGGCGAGCAACGTCGGTATCGAAGTCTTCTTGTGCTCCCAGCCCGGCGACCACGACGCGGGCCGGGCCAATCTTGCCCATAGTGTGCAGCAGGGTCAGTTCGCCCTGCTTGCCCGTGATTTCGCCATCTTCAATCAGGCGCCTGATGACGCCGTCCAGGGCCTTGTCCACCGCGCCAGTTGCACCGCCGGGACTCTTGACCCCTTTGAACAGGTTGACCACCAGCGCGGGCGTGTCAACCGTGGTTATGTCGGTTATCTCAACATTGATTTTCAACTGTAAAACCCTTCCATGTGCGCATCTATTACCTAGAGAGTGTCGTCAATTTAAGAATATCGGTCTCCAAGCCTCTTTTTCCGTCATTCCGGAGAAAGCGGGAATCCAGAATCCGGTGGCTGGCAAGTACGCATTTGTTGCCAATGGCCTCTGGGTTCCCGCTTTCGCGGGAATGACGGCGAATATGACGACACTCCGTAGAGATTGACCGAAGATTAACCGATTCGCCCTCGCGGCGCCAGCAGGAGGATAATTTCCTCACCCAGGGTGTTTCCTGCTCCCTCTCGCTTGAAGGAGAGGGCTGGGGGAGGGTGAAATTCATCTCGTTGGCAACTCTTTCTTACCTGGGGACTCCCCCGCCCAATCCAACACCCGCCGAAGCGCGGGATTTATGTCCCGGGAAGTGTCAACGATGATGTGGGGGCGTTTCACCGGCTCCCAGGCCGGGGCCATGCGGCAATAGATGTCCCACCCTGCATCCGACCAGGTGGCAGGATCCTGGCCCGCCTCTCGCGCCCGCAGACGCTCGCGGGCGACTTCGGGCGGCGCGGTGGCCACGGCGACGGCCAGCGGGACTCCGCGTTTCCTGGCGATGGCACAAACCGGGCGGCGGTTGCGCACGGTGAGGTTGGTGGCGTCGAAGAGCACCGGATATCCCAAACCAAGGAACTCGTCTATGAGCCGGTGGCAGGCCCGGAAAACGCGGCCATTCTCGCCCGGGGTGTATTCCGGCGCGCCCACCAGAGCCTTGCGGAGCCGGTCGGATTCCAGGACCAGGAACGGGCAGCGCAAGGTCACTTCGCGGGCGAAGCTGGACTTTCCACAGCCCGGCAACCCGGCAAGCATCAGCAGCCTGGGATTCCGGGGGGGCAGATTGAAGTCGTGAGCGCCGGGCAGTAGCACTGACCGCAGCAGGGAAACGTCGGCTTCGAGCCGGGGCGGGCGAGAGCGGTCGTCCACTGCGGCGGCAGCTAAGTAGTGTCTGAGAACCGGTGGCCGCCGTCGTCGCCATGGCTGGCCATGCCCAGCCCGGCGCGGCGGTTGACCTTCGCCTCCAGCATAGCCGGGGACAGCAGGAAGGCCACCGACGCCAGAATCATCAGTCCCACTGCAACGAATCCCAAGTCAACCGGCAGCGACAGCGCGCTGATTACGATGAGGATGGAAGTAATAAGGGCAAGCAATCCGATTCGCAAGAGGCGGGGGCCGACCCTCAGGAAGACCGCCGTGGTCACCGCCAGGGCCAGGAAAATGAAGGCGCGCGCCGTGTCGGACTGCTGCATACGCTCGGCGTGGTCGCTCCACAGCCCGCCCGACCAGTTCAAGAAGAGCACCCAGGAGGTGAGGAACGGGAAGGGCAGTGCGGTCAGGGACACCAGCAGCCAGTCGCGCCGCACAATTTTCGACACCACGTTGAACACGATCCACATGGAGAAGGGCACGTAGCCGACCAGCAGGAAGAAAAGCACCGTGTTGAAGGGCAACGCCCCCGTAGTCAGAAGCGTCCAGCCGCCGTAGCCCAGAGTTATCAGGGCAAGCAGCCACGAGATGGCGGGGGCCGCCAGAGTGTAGCCCATCCAGGAGTAGGACCACTGGCTGGGCCTGCCTGCTCTCCAGTTGCGCCAGGTAACAAAGGCGATGCCCACCAGAACCACGGAAACAAGAAAGTAGTGGCTCCAGAGGTGGAGGGCAAAGAGGGCAGCCAGCAGGAAGTGGGGCAACATGGCCAGGATGACGTCCCGCCACAGTCCGGTGGTGCTGTGAACCGCGTACATCCGGCTGGCAAGACTGCGCGGAGCGCCCATTTCCTCGACGGCGCTGGCGAGAGCGGTCTCGCGGTCAACGCCATCGGCTTCCAGCTCGGCGGCCTTGTCTTCAATATGAGTCTGCAACTCCTCCAGTATCTCCCGCTCACGCAGCGGGTCTAGGTGGAGCCGTCGGGCCAGGAAATTAAGGTAGTTGTTGATTGCGCCCGGCATTTTGGCAACGCCCTGACGTTTGGCGATTAGGTTCCAGCCAGCATGACCGAGTCCATGGCGCGGCTGAACCGCTGCCATTCGCTCAGGCGGTCGGTGAGTTCCTGCCGTCCCCGGACGGTGATGAAGTAGTAGCGCCGGCGGACACTGGTGGGAGTGTCCTCCCAGCGGCCCTCAATGAGCATGGCCCGCTCCAGCCGGTGCAGTGCAGGGTAGAGCGTGCCTTCCTTGAAAGCAAAGTAACCGTTGCTGCGCTGATTGACTTCCTTCACAATCTGGTACCCGTACATCGCCTCGTTCTGGAGGAGCGCCAGCAGCAGCGTATCGGTGTTTCCCTTGAGAAGTTCTTGCCGTTGCATTTAATCAACCGATTAACGGTATTCTGGATCGTGTTGCAAGTTTATGTGCCCCGGCCCCGCTGGTCAACCCGGCCTTACAGTCTGCGCAACAGCGATTGGATGAGCAGGAGGACGATAATCACCACCATCGGGCTGAAATCGAGCCCCCCGAAGCTGGGCAGCATTCGCCTGATAGGGGACAACACCGGCTCGGTAATCTGGCTCGTCACCCGGTCAATGGATACCAGCAGGGGAGGATAGGGGGGCTTCACGAAATAGATGACAAACGACAGGATTACCCTGACGAAGATAGCCAGGATAAACAGGATAATGAGGTAATTGATTATTTGCTTGATGAAGTCCAAATCAGTACCGAAAGAGAAAAATCAGCTCAACTTTGTCCGAGCTGTACGGATTTTCTGAAGGCGGCGTCCACGGCGGCGACGATAGCGGCGGGAACGCCCCGCTCCTCCAGCACCCGGAGGGCCTCGGCGGTGGTTCCGGCAGGCGAGACCACCATGTCCTTCAGTTCCGCGGGATGCCGTCCGGTTTCCATGACCAGTTTGGTGCTGCCGTATACCGTTTGCAGGGCCAGCGTGCGGGCCATATCCCGGGGCATACCCACATACACCCCGGCGTCAATCAACGCCTCGATGAACAGGAACACATAGGCCGGCCCGCTGGCACTGAGAGCCGTGGCCATGTCCATGTACTTCTCGTCGGAAACGTATATTTCTTCGCCCACGCTGGCCAGGACCGCACGGATCATCTCGCGTTGGGCGTCGTTAACGGCAGGCGAACAGGTCCACAGCGTCATGCCGCTGCCCACCTGCGCCGGAGTGTTGGGCATCACACGGACGACGGCACCGTGCCCCAATCCCCGCCTCAGCGTGTCCATCTTGGCGCCGGCGACAATGGACAGCGCGGGCTGGTCAATTCTGAATTGCGCATTCAACTCGCCCATCACCGATGGCAAGTCCTGGGGCTTAACGGCCAGAACCACCAGGTCGGTCCCGGAGACGGCCTGCAAGTTGTCGGCCACCGGCGACACGCCGAATTCCGATGCCAGGAACGCCCGGCGCTCGGCCACCGGCTCACCAATGGAGATGTCGCCCGGATCCGCCAGATTGCCCGCCAGCACACCGTGGACGATGGACTCGGCCATCTTGCCGCCGCCGATAAACGATAGCTTCATAAGCTCGACGCCCTTTCCGAAATGATGACTTTGGTTTCCCGGCCAAGGGGTCTATCCCTGGCATCTCCGCAAGGTTATCGCCGCTCGAATGGAGGCTTTCGGGAATCGGAAGACTCTGATGATTGGCTAGAAGTTAGCCAAACCGTCGCCCTTGGCCAGCGCCACGGCCAGGCGGATGGACTCCAGCATACTGGTGTGGGTGGCCACCCCTCGGCCCGCGATGTCGAAAGCGGTGCCGTGGTCCACCGATGTTCTGACGAAGGGCAGGCCCAGGTTGGCGGTGATGCTCTCCTCGAACCCGTAGACCTTGACCGGGATGTGGCCTTGGTCGTGATACATGGCCAGCACGGCGTCGTAACGGTCTTCAGCGGCGTGATGGAAAACGATGTCGGCGGGGATGGGGCCGTAGGCGTTGATGCCCTCGGCGCAGGCTGCCTCCACCGCCGGGGAGATCTCCTCGGCTTCTTCGTTGCCCAGCAGCCCGCCGTCGCTGCCGTGGGGATTGAGGGCGGCGGCGGCGATGCGCGGCTCCCGGAAGCCGTACTTCACAAAGGCCTCGTGGGTCAGGCGAAGGTAGTCCAGAATACGGTCTTTCTTCACGTAGTCGCAGGCCACCCGCAGGGATCGGTGAGTGGTCAGATGAACCACTCGCAGGTTGCGGGCCATGAGCATCGTGGCCACGGTTCGGGAGCCGGAAAGCTCCTGCAAAAGCTCCATGTGGCCGATGGCCTTGTACCCGGCAAGGCTGGCAGCTTCCTTGTTCAGCGGCGCGGTGGCCAGCCCCTCGACTGCGCCAGCCATGGCCAGCTCTCCGGCGCGGGTCACCCACTCCATGGCCGCCCTGCCGCAAGTGGGGTTGATTTCGCCGACGGTGATGTCTTCGGGGTTCAGGTTGCCGATGTCCAGCACGTCGATAACTGCGCTGTCCTGCCCGGCGGCGGCAGGGTCGCCGGCTTGGCCCACCCGCAGGGTCACCCCGGTCAGGGCCACGGCCTGTTCCATAGCATAGCTGCTTCCCACGACCAGCGGGCGACAGGAGGCGTACACGCGAGGGTCAGCCAAGGCCTTGGCGACCACCTCCGGGCCAATTCCGCAGGGGTCTCCCATGGTTATAGCGATTCCGGGTTTGTAGCCGCTGTTCATCGCCCTTTACCTTTTCTGTCGAGTTGCCGAATTATAACACGCACGGGCTGACAGCCCTCCTTTACCGGAAGGGAAAAGAAAGCAAAACAGGGGCGGGATGGAGCCCGCCCCTGAACCGCTTGCGTGAAATCATTCCGGTTGGTCCCGGCCTTATTCACACTTGTTCCAGCCGCAGGATACGCACATCAGGCAGCCCTCTTGGTAGATAACCGGCGTGTTACAGTCGGGGCAGCGCCGTCCGGTCAACGGGACGTTGCCATTTCCCTGCCGGGCGCCGTTTTCGTGGCTGTGGCCGTTGCCGTTGTGCACCACCTCGGGGGCAAAGGCCATCTGCACCGCCTGGCCCGGAGGCGCAGCGCGCCCGTCGCTCCCGTAGGTCTGGCGCTCCAAGGCCAGCGCCACCGCGTCGGGGCCGGAGCGCACCAGCGTCCCGTCGTCCCAAGCGGGGCAGCAGGTGATGCCGCGCAACTGTTCCAGCACCACACCGGGGTCAATACCGGAGCGAAGGGCAAGGGACACCAGGCGGGAGATGGCCTCCAATTGCGCCGAGTCGCATCCGCCGGCCTTGCCCAGGTTACCGAACACCTCGAAGGGCCGGTCATTTTCATCGAAGTTGATGGTGACATACATATTTCCGTGGCCGGTGCGCACTCGCTCGGTCACGCCGTGGATGGTTTGCGGGCGGCTGCGCGGGACGGCCTGTACCGTCATGGGTGCAGCGACTTCCTCTTCCTGTGTCTGTACAGCCTGTCCGGTGTCTCCGGTGCTGAGCACCTGCCCGTCCTTGCTGCCATCACGGTAGACGGTGATGCCCTTGCATCCCAGCTCGTAGGCCAGCATATAGGCCCTGGCCACGTCCTCCACCGTGGCGGTGTGGCGAAAGTTGATGGTCTTGGACACGGCGTTGTCGGTGTGGGCCTGCGCTGCGCCCTGCATCCTGACGTGCCATTCCGGCGAGATGTCATGGGAGGTGCGGAAAACCTCCTTCACCCACTGCGGAACGTTCAGCCCCTCTAGAGTGCCGGTGCGGGCGATGTCCTCAATGAGTTGCTCGGAGTAGAAACCCTCGTGCCGCGCCACGGCCTCGAAGAAGGGATTGCCCTCGACGAGCCGCGTGTTGTCCATCACGTTGCGGACGTACCCCAGCGCGAACAGGGGCTCGATTCCGCTGGAGGCGCCGGCGATGATGCTGATGGTGCCGGTGGGCGCGATGGTGGTGGGCGCGGAGTTCCGCATCAGGCGCGTTTCGCCCCGGCTGGGGTCGTTGTAGATGCTGCCCTCCCAGGCGTCGAAGGGGCCACGCTTCAGGGCCAGCTCCATCGAGGCCTGATGAGTCTCATCTCGGATAAAGCCCATCACCCGCTCGGCGATGTCCAGTGCGTCAACGGAATCATAGGGAACGGCCAGTTGCACCAGCAGGTCGGCAAAGCCCATCACGCCCAGGCCGATGCGCCGGGTCTTCCTGCTCATCTCCGCAATTTCAGGGATGGGGTACTCGTTCATGTCGATGACGTTGTCCAGCAGGTGAACAGCCACCTGCACCGTCTCCGACAGCCGTTCCCAGTCGATAGACACGTCGCCATCGGCGTACCACACCATGCGGGTCAGGTTGATGGAGGCCAGGTTGCAGGACTCGTGAGGCAGAAGCGGTTGTTCGCCGCAGGGATTTGTGCTTTCGATACGGCCCAACTGGGGGTTGGGGTTGTCGCGGTTGATGACATCGAGGAAAACCAGGCCCGGATCGCCGGTCTTCCAAGCCATCTCCGCCAGCAGGTCGAAGACATCGCGGGCGTTTAGCTGGCCTGTGGCCTGGCTTGTGCGCGGGTTCACCAAGTCATAGGTCTCGCCGCGCTTCACCTTTTCCATGAATTCGGCGTCGACGCCCACGGAGATATTGAAATTGACCAGTGATTGCCCGTCTTCCTTGGAGCGGATGAACTTGATAATGTCGGGATGGGTCACATCGAGGATTCCCATATTGGCGCCGCGCCGGGTGCCGCCCTGCTTCACCACATCGGTGGCGGTGTCGAAGGCGCGGATAAAGCTGACCGGGCCGCTGGCCACGCCGCCGGTGGAGCCGACAACGTCGCCCTCAGGGCGCAGGCGGCTGAAGGCGAAGCCCGTACCGCCGCCGCTCTTGTGAATCAGCGCCGTCTGCTTCACCTTGTTGAATATGCCGTCCAGCGAGTCCTCCACGGGAAGAACGAAGCAGGCCGAAAGCTGCTGAAGTTCGCGGCCAGCGTTCATCAGCGTCGGAGAGTTGGGCAACAACTCCAACCGTCGCATGGCTTGGTAGAAGCGCTCCTCGGTGTCCTGCCGCTGTGCTTCGTCGGCCCCATAGTTGAAATCGGCCTGCGACAGGTTACAGGCCACGCGGCGGAACATACCGTCGGCGTCCTCCAGCACGTTCCCCTCGCGGTCCTTGGAAAGGTAGCGGCGGAGCAGCACCACCTCCGCATTGGGGCTGAGTTCGCCGGAGCGGCGATTTATCTGCCCGGCGAAACCGGCGGCCTCCATCGCGGAGGCCATACCGCGGCGGCTCTGCGGGTTGGGGTTGCTTAAGGCCGATTCTTCGGAGATGTCTCTGATGGCCGTCATAATCCTTCTCTCTTCATCAAAAACGATAGCGTGGGCGAGGAGAAGCTTCCACCCACCTCGGCCACGCCACACGGATAATTAAGCACTTCCTTGCGAAGGCCCGCTAGTAGCTAGTGTCAGCAGTCAATCGGCCTGAGATCTCTGAAACGTATATCTGACACAACATAATGTATTATGCGGGCGGCTCTCTACAAGTTATGGTGTGTGATTCTAGTCAACTGCCGCAGGATTTGTCAATCAAAATCCGGAAATCCAGGTTGCCGAAAGGAATGCCGGAGGTTAACTGGAAGTCGAACACCCTTCGTCATCTTCCTCTCCCTCGTCTTCCAGCTCGTAGCCCTCGGTCAGCCAGCAGGTGGTCAGGCTGGCCCGGTGGCAGCGGTCCATGCTCTCCTGCAATTCCGCGATTCGAGTCGAGGCGAGAGGTTGACGCATCAGTTCCGTCCGCATCTCGTGGATTTCGGTGTTGAGCACGAGTATTCTGACCAACGGGTGGAGAGGCAAGTTGCCATCCATGGGGAGCTACTCCTTGTCATCTCCCAACGTCCCTACAACCTCACTGACTATTTCTCTTACCGGTTCTTCCGGGGAATTTCCTTCGGTTGGGTCGGCCCCGTCGGCCGCTCCGTTACGCGGCGGGAGAGTCTGGCCGGCCCTGCGGCGGCCCCTGGCCCTCGGACGGTCCGGGGGCGGCATATCCAGCAGCGGCAACTGCTGGGTGCCGTCCCGCAGGTCGCGGACTGCCTTCTCGAAACTCTCTATCTCTTGAAAGTCACGGTGCACGCTGGCAAAGCGGATGTAGGCCACCCGGTCCAGGTCACGAAGCCGGTCCATGACGGCGGTGCCCAGTCCGTCCGACGTCACCTCTCCGCTGCCGCTCTGCTGGAACTCAGCCTCAATCTCGTCCACTATTCGCTCTATGTCCCGGGGGGAGACAGGGCGCTTGGCGCAGGCGAGACGCAACCCGGAAATCATCTTTTCCCGGTTGAACTGTTCCCGTCTGCCGTCCCTTTTCCGCACCATCAGCGGCGCCGTCTGCACCCGCTCGTAGGTGGTAAAGCGGCGCTGGCATTCCAGGCACTCGCGGCGGCGGCGGATGGCAGACTCGGTCTCCCTGGAGTCGGTGACCCGTGAATCCCCGTGAGAGCAGTACGGGCAGTGCATCAATCGCACCCTTTCCGGTCGGCCCGGCGGCGTGCCATACACGATTTGGTGGTTATTGTCAACTAATGGTACCGCAAGTTGTATCTGGATTTTATTCGATGAAGGCGGGGCCGTCAACCCGCTCACAATTCCTCTCCGAACGGCCCCCCGGCATTCTGGGGCAAAGAAGAAGGCCGCCCCTTAAGCGGAGCGGCCTGATGATGATTCCCGGCGCCCTTGTTGGTTGCCCTTGTTGCCGGAATATGTTGGATAAGTCCTTCAGGCTGCCGAGAACATTACTCGGGGTTGTCGCGGGGCGGGCCCGCCCTGCCGTTGGCGTAGAGGGCCCGCCCCCGAGTTCAGAGCCTAGCGGAAGTTGCCCCGGGAGCGGCCGGAGTTGCGCCGCAGGAAGCTGGGAACGTCCAGGTCGTCCTCGGACAGAGGGGCGACGTCGGAGAGCAGGCGCTCCAGTTCTTGTTCCCGCATATGACGGGTCTCGGCCAGCACCGGGAAGGCCGCGGCCACCATGGTGATCTTGACCTCGTCTTCCAGGCGCGGGTCGCGGCAGGTGCCGAAGATGATGTTGGCGTCGGGGTCCGACAGATCCTGAATGACTTGGGCGGCGTCCTGCACTTCCTGCAGGGTGAGGCTGGCGCCGCCAGTGATGACGAACAGGATGCGCCGGGCGCCGTCCATGGTGATGTCCAGCAACGGGCTCTTGGTGGCCATGCGGGCCGCGTCCGCCGCCCGGTTTTCGCCCCTGCCCCGGCCGATGGCCAGCCAGGCCGCACCGGCGTTGCTCAGGATGGTGCGCACGTCGGCGAAGTCCACGTTGATCTCGCCGGGCACGGTGATGACTTCGGCGATCGACTGAATGCCCTGCTGAAGGACCGAGTCGGCTATCTTCAGCGCGTCCTCCCAAGTGTAGTTCTGGTCCTCGGTGTCCTGCATATGCAACAGCCGGTCGTTGGGAATGACGATCAGAGTGTCAACGTGATCCTTCAGCTTGGCGATGCCCTCCTCGGCGTTCTTTCGCCGGGTGTTGGCCTCAAACTGGAAGGGACGGCTGACGACGCCAACGGTGAGCGCGCCGGCTTCCTTGGCGATCTGGGCCACCACGGGGGAAGCGCCGGTGCCGGTGCCGCCGCCCATGCCCACGGCGATGAACACCAAGTCCGCGCCCTCAACGGCCTGCGCGATCTCGCTGCGGCTCTCTTCCGCCGCCTGCCGGCCCAGATCGGGGTTGGCGCCCGCGCCCAGCCCCCTCGTCAGGTTGCTGCCGATGGCTATGCGATTGGGGACATCGCAGCGGAACAGGTGCTGCGCGTCAGTGTTGGTGGCCCAATACTCCACCACCGGGAGCTTGTCCTTGTACATACGGCTGACCGCGTTGGAGCCACCGCCGCCTACGCCGAAGACCTTGATGGACGGCGCGCCTGCGTTGACTTCCTGTACCATCTCGAAAGTGTTTTCCGGTTCTTCCAGGGATTCCCATGCCGCCGAATTGCCTGATGCCATTACGATTCCTCCCCGCCTGTGTAATATTTTGATGCGTCCGTATCTCACCTTCTAAATGAACCGGACGGAATTGCCTCGCTTGACGGCTGTGCTTAACCGGCCTGTGCCCCGGCTCTGCGCCGGCTGGGGGCCCGTAGCCGCCAGCGCCTTGACTTGGCTTCTCTGGCGCCGTTGTCGCTGAATTCCTGGGCGTTGCCCTGGTGCTTGATACCCCATAGCAGCAGACCCACCGCCGCAGAGAAGGTCGGCTTCCGCAACTCTGAAGGCAGGCCGAAGATGCCGTAGGGGTAGCCGATGCGAACGGGCTCGCCGACGATTTCGGCCACCAGTTGTGGCAGGCCCTCCATCTGGGCCCCGCCGCCGGTGATAACCATCCCGCCGATGGGCCAGTCCTTCAGACCGGCCTGTCGCACCTTGGTTAGGGCCATCTTCAGGATCTCGGTCATGCGCTCGCCCAGCGGCTCGGCCAGGGCGCGCCTCGGTATCGGACGCTGCCAGTGCTTCTGCATTCCCGGGATTTCCACTGTTTCGCCCCCCGGGATGCTATCGGCATGGACGCTGCCCCACTTGACCTTGATGTCCTCAGCCACGTGCAGCGACGTTTGCAACGCCGCCGCCAAGTCCCGGGTGAGGGAGTGAGCGCCCACCGGAAGCACCGTGGAGTACCAAGGGTTCCCCTGGCGGTAGATGACCAAGTCGGTGGTGCCTGCGCCGATGTCCAGCAGCACCACGCCCATCTCTCGCTCGTCTCCGGTCAGGGTGGCCTCGGCCGAGGCTATGCCCTGGAGCACCATGCTCTTAACGAAAGTGTCTTTGGATTCCACCGCCTTGGCGGTGTTCTGCAATACCACGGACTCGCCCATCACCACATGGGTCTCGACCTCGATAATCTTGCCGGCCAGCCCCAGCGGGTTGCGCACACCGGACAGCCCGTCGACGGTGTAACCCATGGGGATAACATGCAGCACCTGCTGGTCTTTTTCGACATTGGGGAACGAACCCTGCAACATGCTATGGAGCATTTTTGCCGAGATGTCCTCGGCTTCCGCCTGGTTATCGAGGACCTCCCTGCGGTTGACGCTGGAGATGTGGGAACCGCTGACGCTGACGTAAACCCCGCTGGGGTCCGTTTCGCCCATGTAGCGCTGAGCCTGGGTCATTGCCGCATGAACCGAAGCCTTGGCGTCTTCAATGTTTTCAACACGCCCCCTCTGAATTCCTTCGGAAGGAACGATCCCAGTGCCAAAGACCTTCAAGTCGCCCTCGGTTCCCACCCGCGAAACCAGAACGGTTACTTTCGACGTGCCTATATCTATCGCCGTATAAAACTTGTCTCTCATTGTGTCATCACCTTCCCAGAACGTAGGTCATTCCAGCTCATGGCGGGCCTGGATTCGCCGGGCCAGGCGCAGCCGGGCGCTCCGGCTGCGGGGATTGAACGCGACTTCTTCACCGGAAGGCCGGATAATCCGGCGGTTGACGATTGCTAGGGCCGGCTCCTGTCCGCAGACGCACACCGGGAGTCCGGGCGGGCAGACGCAAACGGCGGACTGGTGCACTATAAAGTTCTTGACGATGCGGTCTTCCAAGCTGTGATAGCCGATGACCGCCAGCCGCCCCTCGGGCCGCAACATCGCCACGGCGGCCTCGAGTCCGGCCTGTAGGTTTTCCAACTCCCCGTTGACCGCGATGCGCAGTGCCTGAAAGACTCGCGTGGCAGGATGCAGCCGGTGGCCGGGCCGTCTGCCTACCGTCCGCTCCACCAAGCCTGCCAGTTCCGCGGTGGTGGATATGGGGCGCCTCGTCCGCTCCCGCACTATGGCGCGGGCAATGGCCCGGGCGCGCCGCTCTTCTCCGTATCGGCGCAACAGGTCTGCCAGCTCTGACTCGGCGGCGGAGTTGACCAGAGCCGCAGCGTCAAGCTCCTGACTGGCGTCATATCGCATATCCAGCGGTTCATCGGACAAGAAGCTCAGGCCGTAACCGGGCCGGTCGACCTGGCGGGAGGAGAACCCCAGGTCCAGCAGCACCCCGTCCACCTGGTTGATTCCGTGTTCTGCCGCCAGGGACACCATGTCGGTGTAGCTCCCGTGCAGCGGCAGAAAGCGCGGCCCGAACCGGGAAAGCCGCCGGGCAGCCGCGGCAACCGAGCGCCCGTCAACGTCAATGCCGATGACCAGGCTCGCACTTCCCTGAACATCGGGGTCGGATTGCCTTGAATCCGGTTCCCGTTCCTGCTTACATTCCTGTAGGCTGGAGTCCTGAGGGCCGGATTCCAAAATAGCTTGGGAATGCCCCCCCTCGCCGAGGGTGCCGTCGAGGTACACTCCACCATTGGCCACCGTGAGGCCGCGAACCACCTCTTCGGCCATCACCGGCAGATGGTATGCCGACGGAAATTCACCCGCGTCGCCTGCCGAGGATGTCAAGACCGCCCCCCGAAGACCGCCAGGAGTTCTGATTGTTCCAATGTCCGCTGACAGGACCACTTCCCCACCAAACCTCCGCCTCGCCTGGCAGAGCCGCCTAGATATTAGGGTATCGGGGAGCCATCACTGGCCTTCCCCGGATAAAGCATGATTGAAATTACCAATTCCTACATACAAATGTCAATCAAATTTTAAGAAAATTTTAAGTTATTTTACAAAATTCCGGCGGAATGTCTCTCCCTCAGATTCGCCGCAGGTCGCCGGGCGGCGCATCGCTGGCCTCCAAAGTCCGCTCGCCAATTGCCCGAAAACAGGACTGGCAATGGATAGACGGCGAGCCGCCCTGCGCGGAACGACGCCCCCGGCTCTCACCCGCTTTTGCGCAGGCCACGACTATGCTATACTTGGCGCGTCCCCCCCAACGTCATGGGCGACCCATGTGCCTGTGACATGGCGGACAGCGGAAAGACGATCGTTTAGTTATAAGGTAGAGGGTAACCGGTGCAAGTTACACGGGAATCGGACAGTTCGACGGAGGTCACTCTCAGCATCTCCATGGATTCAGAGGACGAGGAGCCGTTTCTCAATCGCTCCTACCGCCGGCTGGCCGGCCGCGTCAGAATCCCCGGATTTCGTCCCGGCAAGGCGCCCCGTTCCGTGGTGGAGAGTCACTTGGGTCGCTCCGCTCTGTTGCAGGAGGCTTTGGAGTTCATGATTCCCGAATCCCTGGACCAGGTGTTGCGGGAACACGAAATCCGGGCTTTCGCGGAGCCTGAACTGGAGGTGCTGGACCTGGAGCCGGTATCCTTCAAGGCCGTTGTTCCGCTGGAGCCGGAAGTGGACCTGGGCGAGTTCCGCTCCATACGCCTGACCCCGGCCCCCGTGGAAATAGGCGACGAAGACGTAAACCAAGTCTTGGAAAGCCTGCGGTATGAGAGCGCGCCCTGGGAACCCTCCGAGCGCCCGGTCGCCTTTGGCGATCTGGCAACCCTCAACGTGCGCGGCACTATCGGCGGGGAAGACGCCATCAGCGACGAAGGCGTGGACTACATCCCTCAGATGGAAAACAACCTCCCCGTGCCTGGTTTCTCGGTCTATCTGGAAGGCATGACGGAGGGCCAGGAAAAGGAATTCACCCTGACGGTTCCCGAAGAGCATTACCAGGAATCCTTCGCCGGCAAGGAGTGCCACTTCCATGTGGAAGTCCTTGCCATCAAGGAAAAGCGCCTGCCGGAGTTGGACGACGAGTTCGCCAAGGGCGTCCGCGACGGATTTGAGAGCATGGAGGCCCTGTCCGTGCACATCCGCCAGCAGCTTACCGAGACTGGGGAGGCCGCCGCCCAGCGAGAGTTGGAGCGCAATGCTCTCGAAGAAGTCAAGAAACTGGCCACCATCCATGCCTCGGAAATCATCTACCAGCGCGATATGGACACCCTCCGTGAAGACCACGAGCGAAGCCTGCGCAACCAGCGGCTGGACATGGAGACCTACCTGTACTTCATGGGCCAGACCGCGCAGCAATGGGAGGAGCAACTCCGGCCCCAAGCCGAGGACCGGCTGGCTACCGTCCTGGTCCTGCGCAAGCTGGCGGAACAGGAGGAGCTGGAGGTGGGCCCGGATGAGATAGACGCCGAAATCGACCGCCTCATGGAGAATTCGGCGGACGAGTCCGCAGCCAGTCTGCGAGGGATGCTGAACCAGGAGGACTCCCGCGAGTCCCTCCGTTCAAGCCTGCTGAACCGCAAGGTGATGGCCTTTCTGGTGGAAATCGCTACGGGAGAGGCCGGAGAAGAAGCCGGGGACGCCGGAGAAGTAGAAGAAGCGGCGGAAGAGCCATCAGCCGAATCCGCCCCGGAAGCCGAACCTGAAGACGATGCCGGCGAGACACCCGCCGAGGGAGAGCCGTCCAATGGATAACTACTCCACTTCTGGCGGGCTTTACGTTCCCCAAGCGATTATCCCCACGGTCATCGAGAGCAGTCCCAGGGGCGACCGGGCTTTCGATATCTATTCCCTGCTTTTGCGGGAACGGATTGTGTTCCTGAACACCCCCATCAATGACCGGGTATCCAACACCATCATCGCCCAGCTCCTGTTCCTGGAGCGGGAAGACCCGGACCGCGACATCAGTCTCTATATCACCAGCCCAGGCGGCGTTATTCGCTCCGGGCTGGCGATATATGACACGATGCAGCTGATCAACCCGGACGTGTCCACCATCTGCCTGGGCATGGCCGCCAGCATGGCCTCGTTCCTAGTGGCAGGGGGAGCCAAGGGCAAGCGCTACGCCCTGCCCAACTCCACCATCCACACCCACCAGGCCATGGGCGGCGCTCAGGGCCAAGCGTCCGACATCGAGATTGCTGCCAGGGAGATCATCCGCCTGGAACGGCAGTTGAACACAATTCTGGCTGAAAACACCGGCCAGCCCTACGAAAAGGTCGCTCAGGACTCCAACCGCGACTTTTACCTCACGGCGGAACAAGCCCTGGAATACGGTTGGATTGACGAGATTCTGGCACCCAAGAAGCAGAAAGAGCAGAGCGACTGACGCGCGCTCCCGTGTCCCGAAGTTCAATCTGAAATAGCGGCGAATCTAGGAATCAGAAAGGAGACTGTCCAAATGCCTGATACACCCCGCAACAACGGACTTTTTGTCCCCCAGAGCATTATCCCCATGGTCATCGAGACCAGCCCCCGGGGTGAGCGGGCCTTCGACATCTATTCGCTGCTTCTCAAGGAACGGATTGTCTTCCTGAATACGTCCATCAACGACCAGATCGCCAACATCATCATCGCCCAGCTTCTGTTCCTGGAGCGGGAGGATCCCGACCGGGACATCAACCTCTACATCACCAGCCCCGGCGGGGTGGTCAGCGCCGGCTTGGCCATCTACGACACGATGCAACTGATTTCTCCCGACGTCTCGACCATCTGCCTGGGCATGGCCGCCAGCATGGCCACTCTGCTGCTGTCGGGCGGTAAAAAGGGCAAGCGCTACTCCCTGCCCAACTCCACCATACACATGCACCAACCCTTGGGCGGCGCCCAAGGCCAGGCGTCGGACATAGAAATCGCGGCGCGGGAAATCATCCGGCTGCAGGAAAAGCTGCGCGCTATGCTGGCGGAGAACACCGGGCAGCCCTACGACAAGATCGCCGTGGACACCGACCGGGACTACTATCTGACCGCCGAACAGTCCGTGGAGTACGGGCTGATCGACGAAATCCTGGGCGCAAAGAAAGAAGAGGCGAAACAGGCGGAGGGCAGTTAGGAACTTAGGGAACGGCTCCGTAGTGGTGGGGCAACCAGGATGCAATGCTGAGTGTGGGGAGATGAACGTTGACTACAGGCCGTAACAGCACACGACTGTCCCAATGTTCCTTCTGCGATAAACCGCATTCGCGGACGGATATCCTATTCTCCAGCCAAGGGCACGCCGCTGTCTGCTTTGAGTGCATACGCTCCCTGGCTGAAGTGGTGGCTGAGGAAGAAGGAGAACTGCTGTCGCCTCCCCCAGTCCTCAAGCAAATGACCCCCAGGGAAATCTACTCCAACCTGGACGCCTACGTAGTGGGCCAGGAACGGGCCAAAAAGATACTGAGCGTCGCCGTATATAATCACTACAAACGGATACGCAGCGGCTTCCATTCTTCCTCCGTAGAAATCCAGAAGGCCAATATCCTCCTCATCGGCCCCACCGGCTGCGGCAAGACCCTTCTCGCTGAAACCCTGGCCCACACCCTCGACATCCCCTTCGCCGTCTGCGACGCCACCTCCCTCACCGAGTCCGGCTATGTCGGCGAAGACGTGGAAAACATACTGTTGAGGCTGATCCAAGCTGCGGACTGGGACATTAAGAGAGCCGAGCGCGGCATCATCTACATCGACGAGATGGACAAAATTGCCCGCAAAGAGGGCGTGAACCGCTCCATCACCCGCGACGTGTCCGGCGAGGGCGTGCAGCAGGAGTTGCTCAAGATAATCGAGGGTTGCGTCGCCAACGTCCCCCCCCAGGGCGGGCGCAAGCATCCCCACCAGGAATTCCTGCAAATCGACACCAGAAACATACT
This sequence comes from Dehalococcoidia bacterium, assembly GCA_965226875.1. Classification (GTDB taxonomy): domain Bacteria; phylum Chloroflexota; class Dehalococcoidia; order Lucifugimonadales; family UBA3495; genus VXOI01. The sequence continues at coordinate 2,639,739 of OZ245439.1, forward strand.
GTTCATCTGCGGCGGCGCCTTTGACGGCCTGGATGAGGTGGTGGAAAAACGGTGCAACGCCGGCAACGCGCGACTGGGGTTCCTGGCAGGGAGCCGCAACGACCAATCGCCGGCCGCCGGCGCCATGTCCAGCGGAGTGACGCCCGGCGACCTGCTGGAATTCGGCTTCATACCGGAGATGGTTGGACGGCTACCGGTAATCGTGGCGCTGGAACCCCTGGATAAGAATTCATTGGTGCGGGTGCTCACCGAGCCCAAGAACGCCATCGTGAAGCAGTACCAGCACCTGTTCCGAATGGACGGCGTGGAGCTGGAATTCACTCCCAGGGCACTGGAGGCCGCCGCCGACCGGGCCCTGGAGCATAACACTGGCGCAAGATGCCTGCGCTACGTTATCGAGGACACGCTGCTGGACGTCATGTACGAACTGCCTTCGCTGACGGGGGCCGTGCGCTGCGTGGTGGATGGAGACAACATCGAGGGCCTGACGGCCCCCAGGCTGTTGGGCCCCGGCGGAGACGAAGTATCGCTGGCCGCATAGCCTTTCCTGAAAGGGTGTGCGACAAACCTCTTCCCAACCCGTCAAGCCGACGCGGATTGCCCTCGTTGCTCCTGCAAAACTAACGGGACGCCCTCACCCCAACCCTCTCCCAGTGGAAGAGGAAACTTGTCACCAACCCTCAAGACCCGGCCTGAACGGTCTAGCGCCGCAGCATCGCCTCTTCAATCCGGCGATTCAGGCACAATCCGCCGTAGGACTCCGGGTCGCACTCCGCGCTTTGCGCCACCGTCACTTCTCTGCCGGGGACCATAACGTCCAGGCTGATTCCACCCCGGCCCAGGGCCCGCAGCGTCTCCAGCAAAAGGTACGGCTCGCGGGCGTATTGCTCGGCTCGGATCAGGCGGAAGAGCTGGTATTCTTCCCCTTGCTCCGCCCTTACGGTTGCCGCCTCGCGATCTCCCAGTTCCCGCCAGAGCGGTTCCATCTGCGGCGCGTTCAGGGGAACGGTTACGTAGGACACCAGCGGGCCCCGGTCAACTTCTTCGGTGGCCAGGTGCGTCATGGCCCCAGTGCGGGCGGCGCGCTGTTCGATGAGTTGCCACACCACTTCCTGCCACGTCCCGATGGGGCCGTCCGGCAGCGCGGGGTGTAGATTGAGAAGCGGAAAGGCGCGGCACATTCCGGAACTGGCGATGAGCATATAGCCGGCCAGCACACAGATGTCGGGGCGGCGCTCTGCCAGAAGCTCCAGGACTTCGGCGTCGTATTCGGCCCGACGGTCGGCGAACCGTCCGCCCCTGCGCTGCCGGAATTCCGCCGACGAGTGGGTGACGAGAGGCAGCCCGTACTCCCGCACCAGGCGAAAATAGTCGTCGGAGCCCTCGGCCTCGCCGGGGGCGCGATTGCTGAACACAAAATCTATGCGAGCGTCAATGCACTCTGATTCCAGTCGCTCCTGAACAAACCGGAGCAGCCCCCGCGACCCTTCCCCCCGTCCGGTGGAAAACCATCCGATATTCAGCATGGTCAGCCCAGCAACTTCCTCAGTTTGGCGTATCCCGGCGTCATCAATAGCAGCGGATTAGGACGGCGCCCCACGCACATCCCGGCGCGAATACCCCGCATAAGTCCCTCCGGCGTTCCGTCCAGCTCTTCGCCCGGCACTTCGGTATAAGTGCGGCCCAGCTCCAGGGCAGAATGGGAATCACTGCACGCCACCACCGGCAGGGAATGTTCCTCGGCGAAGTCAACGCCTCTACGGTTGTCCACAGACAACATGGTATGAGCGTTGTAACCCTCCAGGAAGTCCACCCAAGGCAGAATTTCCAGCAGCGCCCGCCGACCCATCGCGGTGGGGCGTATACGGTCGAAGGGGTGGGGCACACCAACCAGCCCGCCCTGGGCTTTGACCCGCTTCACCGTTTCCAAGGGCGACAGGCGGGGCGGCACTGGTTGTTCCAGAAACAGGCCGATTATGTCGCCTTGCGACGACTTGATTTCCTCGCCGACGATTACAGGAAATCCGGCGGCCCTTTCCCGGGCTTCGAGGCCGCCGCGTATGCTGTTGTGGTCGGTGACGGCCACCATGCCCAAGCCACGGTCGCGGCACCGCTGCAACACCGACGACACCGGAGCCGCCGAGTCGTGGGAGTGCCGGGTGTGGACGTGCAGGTCAATCCTGACCGTGCCGGTCATCCCCGTCATGGATGTTGGCCTTTCGCTCCAGGGTTCTTTAATTTTCCCCTTCTCTCCGGGAGAGGATCAGGGTCGGGGCGTCCCTGTTCGCAAGGGGCCTCATCCTGCCCGGGCATTTCACCCTCACCCCAGCCTTCTCCCTCAGGGGAGAGGGAGAACGAAAATACCCGGCCCTTGACTTTCGGTCTGGCATCCTGAGGAGCTAAAAGGGCAGTTCGTCTTCCTGGTCCGCCACTTCCTCGTCCGTCACTTCATCGTACGGGGCATCGTTGTGGTACGGCGGCTCCGCATCGTCCTGTGGGACGGCGGCCGAGGGCGGGCGCTGGTAATTCTCGCGGAGGGTGGTGATTTCCAGTTCCGCAGAGTCCAGCAGGTGATTGCAATGCTGCACCAGCTTCATACCCTGTTCATACCTCGCCGTTGCCTCGGCCAGAGTCAGCCCTCCCGCCTCCAGATGCTCCGCTATTTCGGACAACTGGCGAAAGGCGTCCTCGAAGCCGAGTTGGGCGGGGTCAAAGTCTGAGGATTGGCCGTTTCGGGATGTCATATCCAGTGTCTCCGGTGCAGATGCGGGATGGAGGCGGCTATCGCGGCAGCCAAATCAGGCTCCAGAAGGGAAAGTCTAAAACAGCAACGCCGACGCGGGCGGCTGAGTGGTGCCGGACTTGCGTTTCCGTTTCGCAGGGACGGCGGGAGTTTCAGCGGGGACGGAAACTGCGGGCTCTGGCTGCCCCGGCTCGCCGACCACCGCCGGGATCTCGCCGTCGGAAACGGTAATCCGCAGTTCGTCGCCGGAAGACGCCTGCGAGGTGCTCGTCAGCGCCCGCCCGGTGGCAACCAGTTCCACCACGGAAAAACCGCGCCGCAGCGTGGCCTGGGGGTCGAGGCCCCGCAACCGTTGGTTCAAGCCGTCAACTTCCAAGCGTTTTTGCATAGACAAAGACGCAACCGAGGAACCGGCGATGCGAGAAAGGTCGTCTATGCGCCGCCGCCAGGTACCGATGTCGGGCAGTCCCGCCTCCATTTGACGCCGCAATCGTTCGATTCCAGTCCGTTCCTGCTGCACCCGGCCGGACAGGTTGCGGCTCATCCGCTGGAGCAGATGGGAGGTGGTTGCCCTCAGGTCGCGGGCGTCGGGGACAATCAGTTCCGCCGCCGCTGAGGGGGTGGGGGCGCGAACGTCGGCCACGTAATCGGCGATGGTCTCGTCGGTCTCGTGGCCCACGCCGCTGACCACCGGTGTCCGGCAGGCGTAGATGGCCCGGGCGACGGATTCCTCGTTGAAGGCCCACAGGTCTTCCAGCGACCCGCCGCCGCGTGCGACGATTATCACGTCGCATCCGCCGTCCCGGTCCAGCAGTTCCAGCGCCGCGGCGATGCTCTCCGCAGCCCCTTCGCCCTGCACCTGGGTCGGAGAAAGTACCAGCTTCGCCAGCGGATAGCGGCGGCCCAGCACATTCTGAATGTCGTGGAAGACGGCCCCGGTAGGCGAGGTCACAACGCCCACCACTTTCGGAAAGGTAGGCAGGGGACGCTTGCGAGAAGGGTCGAAAAGGCCCTCGAAAGCCAGCTTCTGCTTGAGCCGCTCCAGCTCCAGGGCCAGCTCGCCGAGGCCCTGGGGCGCGACCACGTCCACCATTATGTTGAGGGTGCCGCGCGGCTCGTAGAAGGAAACTCGCCCGTGGGCCGTTACTGACCCGCCGTTGGCCAGCAGGTGGATGCCCCGCTGGCTACGGAACATGACCGCCTGGAGCACGGCCTGGCGGTCTTTGAGGTTGAAGTAGGCGTGGCCGGACGAGGCTATGCTGAGGTTGGAGACCTCGCCTTCGATCCACAAGTCGGCCAGGTGCGGGTCGGCTTCCAGCTCGGTCCGAATGTAGTTGGCAACCTGGCTGACCGTGTAGGTTGGCACTCCGTTAGCTCACGCGCTCGGAGTAGGATCCCGTGCGAGTGTCCACCCGAACCACCGTCCCCGGCGTGATGAACATGGGCACGTTGACGCGCAGGCCGGTCTCCAGCGTGGCGGGCTTGTTGCCCCCCTGAGCCGTGTCTCCCCGGAACGAGGGCGCGGTCTCGGTGACTTGCAACTCGACGTGCGTCGGCAGGTTGACGCTGATGGCCGCGCCATTGTAGAACACCACCTCGACGTTTGCGTTCTCCTTGAGATAGCCCAGAGATTCGCCCAGAACTTCGGCAGTCAACTCGTACTGGTCGAAGGTTTCCTGATCGAGGAAGTAGTAGAACTCGCCATCGGTGTAGAGATATTGAGTCGGGCGGTTGTCGATGTCGGCGACGGTGAAGCCGGTGTCGTATCGCTGGAAGGTGCGCTCGACCACGGCTCCGCTGAGCAAGTTCTTCATCTTGATACGGGTGACCGGGGCCCGCTGCTGCATCTTGTGGCGCTCGTAATCCATCACCATCCACGGCGCCCCATCGAGTTCGATGACTAGGCCGCGGTTGAGATCGCTGAAGTTAATGCTCATTCCGACCGCCTGTTAGTGTTGGACTGGCTTCCGGTATCTCCCTCTCACTGGAAGAGCTGGGGTTTGAGTGGCGTTTTCCGCCGCAGCGAGTCACACCCACCCTAACCCTCCCCCTCCGGGGGAGGGAATTTTATGTAATGTCTATTTCATGTGACGTCTATTTAGATGCCTTGCTCAGGGGGGTTGCCCCACCCTCTCCGAGAATCACGATGTCTTCGATGCGGACGCCGCCCCAGCCGGAGAGGTAGATGCCCGGCTCCACAGTGAACACGGAGTTGACGTCCAGCGGGTCGGTGGAGCGAGGGCTGACCCGGGGGTTTTCGTGGACGGCCAAGCCCACGCCATGCCCGAGGCTGTGGCCGAAATTGTCGCCGTACCCGGCGTCGGCGATGACGTCGCGGGCCAGTTTGTCGGCTTCCTCACCGTTCATGCCGGTCTTGACGTCCCGGATGGCGGTTAGCTGCGCGTCCAGGACGATGTTGTAAATCTTGTGGAACATCTCGTCCGGCTCGCCCACCACCACCGTGCGGGTAATGTCGGAGCAGTAGCCGCCCACCTTGGCGCCCATGTCGATAACGATGGGCTCGCCGCGCTTGATAACGTAGTCGGTGGGCATATGGTGGGCCATGGCCCCGTTGGGACCTGCGGCCACGATGGTGTCGAAGCTGATGCCGTCGGCGCCGGCGTCGCGCATCGCCATCTCCATCCGCCAGCCCACTTCCCGTTCGGTCATGCCCTCGGTGATGGCGGGGCAGACCCGCTCCATCGCCAGGTCGGAGGCGTCAATGGCCCGCTGAAGCAGGGCCAGCTCGTCGGAGTCCTTGATGCTGCGCTGGCCGTCGGTCATATCGGCAACCGGGACCAATTCTATCCTGGAAAGCTCGGGATTCTCGTTGATAGCGTTCATCAGGCTGTTGTAGGTTGCCACGGTCATGGCCTGGCTCTCGAACCCCAGCCGCTTCGCCCCGGACTCCTTGAGCTGGGTGATGAGCCAGTCCCAACCAACCCGAACCTGCTCAACGTTGAAATGAACGGCCTGAGCGGTGGCCTGCTCGGCATACCGGAAGTCGGTGGCCAGATGGGCCCGTTCACCGGAAATGAACAGGTAACCCGCCGAGCCGGAAAAGCCGGACAGGTAGCGCCGGTTCTCGGCCCCGGAAACCAGGATTGCATCCACTTCCCGTTCGGGCAGCTTGGCGACAAAAGTAGCCAGTCGAGATTGCATCATTGGGACTCTTCCTCCACCAGAGCGGCGAGTATTTCCAAAGCCGCAGTATAGCTTCTCCATCCGAAGCCTGCAATTTGGCCCCGGGCGATGTCGGACAGCACCGAGTGCCGCCGCCAAGCGTCGCGGGCCAGCGGGTTGCTCAAATGCACCTCGACGAAGGGCAGGCGGCAGTCTATGAGGGCGTCCTTCAGCGTCAGCCCGTAATGGGTGAGAGCGCCCCCGTTGACTATCAGTCCGTCAATCCGGTCCCGCGCTTCCTGAATGCAGTCTACCAGCGCGCCCTCGTGGTTGGACTGGAAAAACTCGACCTCCACCCCCAGTCGGGCGGCAACGGCAACGATCTCCCCGTTGATCTCCTCGAGAGTCTTGACGCCGTAGAAACCGGCGTCCCGGCGTCCCAGCATATTCAGGTTAGGGCCGTTAAGTATGAGGAATCGAGCCATCGTCCTTTCCCTCAGTCCTCGCCCTAACCCTCTCCCGGGGGGAGAGGGAACTCAGATTCTGCCGGGGGGCGAGGGGACAAGGTGTCCGCCGGGTCTTCCGGCGTGACGGCGGCGGGGGCCGTCGGCTCATTGGCGCGGGGGTGATGGGTCAGGTACGCCCCGAGGGCCTCGGCCTTGGTTATATGGGTATAAATCTGGGTGGTCTGGGGGCTGGAATGACCGAGAAGCTCCTGAATCACCCGCAGGTCGGCGCCTCCCTCCAGCATGTGCGTCGCGAAGGTGTGCCGCAGCGTGTGGGGATGCACGTCGTCCCGCGTTCCCGCCGCCGAGCCGTGCTTGCGAACCAGGCTCTCGATGCTGCGACGGGACAGACGCTGGCCGTAGCGGTTCAGGAACACGGCATCGGTCTTATCGGCTGCGGAGGCCTCTTCGGCCAGCAGCGGACGGGCCTCGTTCAGATAGCGCGTGAGCGCGTCCTGGGCGGGCTGGCCGTAGAGTGTCTCTCGTTCCTTGTCGCCCTTGCCCCGCACGAGGATGGAACGCTGGCCGAAATTGATGTCGGAGAGGTTCATGCCGTGAATCTCCGCCAACCGCACGCCGCACCCGTAGAGCAGTTCCAGGATGGCCTTATCGCGCATACCCAGCGGAGTAGAATCGTCGGGGGCGTCCAGCAGCCGGTCGGCCTCGCGGTGGCCCAGGAAGGTGGGCAACGGCTTGGCGACCTTCATGCGGAAACTTCGCCCCGACGGGACCGGGGTGGAGCGGAACATCCCCTCCTGCACCAGGAAGAGGTAGAAGGAGCGCAGCACGGTGAGCTTGCGGGATACGCTGACCCGCTCGTAGCCCCTGCCGCCCTCGCGGGCCGGGGTGGCCAGCCAAGCCAGGTAACCCCGCAGGGTGGCCCGGTCCATGTCCCTCAAGGACAGGTTTTCCTTCAGCAGGTATTCCCGGAAGGCTTGAAGGTCGCTCAGATAAACGCGCTCCGTATTTTCCGAAAGTCCGCGCTGCCCCCGGATGTACAAGGGGAAGCGGTCCCGGAATGCGTCAAACTCGGCGACTTTATCCGGGATGCCGGCCTCGGCTTCTTGGGTAGGAAAGCTCCCCCACCCTGCCTCCTCCCCGGAGGGAGAGGGAACTTTGCCAAGTATGCGGTTAGTCGCCAACGCCCACCAACTCCCCGGGCTGGCTCCCGTCCGCCGTATCGCCGGCGGCTTCCTGCCCCGTGGCCTCCTGCCAACTGCAGGAGGTGCAGGCAACGGTGTCGCGGTTTTGCTGCGCCATCATCTTGCCGCATTCCGGGCAGGGCTTGGGCACCGGCCGCCGGTTGAGGATGAACTCGCAGGCCGGATAGCGGGAGCAGCCCCAGAAGGGCCGTCCGCCCCGCCCCCGTGCCCGGCGCTCCACCAGGTCGCCGCCGCAGTCGGGGCAGGCCACGCCTATCTTGTTGAGGATAGGCTTGGTTCCCTTGCATTCAGGGTAGCCGGTGCAGGACATGAACCGGCCAAACCGCCCGATTCTTATGACCATCGGCATACCGCAGTCGTCGCACACCTCATCGGTGGCCTCTTCCAGCCGCACACGGGGCATGGACTCGGTGGCGTTTTCCAAGGCCTGATGGAAGGGCCCATAAAACTCCCCCAGCATGGGCACCCAGCCCCGCTCTCCCCGGGACACGGCATCCAGTTCCTCCTCCATCCCGGCGGTGAAGTCCAGGTTCATAACATCGGGGAAGAATTCGGTCAGCAGGTCGGTCAGCGTTATCCCCAGTTTGGTGGGGAACAGCCGGCCCTGCTTGCGCTCCACGTAATAGCGGAACAGCAGCGTCCCGATGGTCGGCGCGTAGGTGCTGGGGCGGCCGATGCCCCTCTCCTCCATCGCCTTGATGAGCGTCGCCTCGGTGAAGCGGGGAGGCGGCTCGGTGAAGTGCTGATTGGCCGTCAGCCCCTCGCAGGCCAGCGGGTCGCCGGCGTCCAGCCGGGGCAGCATCTTGGCGTCGTCGGCGTTGGCGTTCTCATCCCGCCCTTCCAGGTATGCCGTGCGGAACCCGGTGAACTTCATCACCGAGCCGGTGGCCCGGAAGTTGTAGATGTTGCCCGATTCCCGGCAGGCCGCGTCAATGTCCACGGTGGTCGCTTCCGACACGGCGTCGGACATCTGGCTGGCCAGCATCCGCTCCCAAACCAGCGTGTACAGCCGGAGTTGCTCCGAATTGAGAAAGGGCTTCAGAGAAGCAGGGTCGCGCAGGATGGAAGTGGGGCGGATGGCTTCGTGGGCCTCCTGCGCCGCCTTGGAGCGTCGCGAATAGACTCGCGGCTTGTCGGGATGGTATTCCTTGCCGTAGCGGCCGGCGATGTACTCCCGAGCCTCCGAGACGGCCGAAGCCGCAACCTGCGTGGAGTCGGTGCGCATATAGGTGATCAGACCGACCGAGCCGCCGGCGCCAACGTCCAGCCCCTCGTAAAGCTGTTGTGCCACCGACATGGTGCGCTGGGCAGTGAAGCGCAGCTTGCGCCCCGCATCCTGTTGCATGGTGCTGGTGGTGAATGGGGCCGCCGGGCGCTGACGCACGTCACGCTTCCTGACCTCGGCGACGGCGTACTTGGCCCCCTCCAACTCCGCTTCATAGCGGCGGGCATCCTCTTCCTTTCCGATGTTGAGGCGTCCCCTCTGTCCCTTCACCGAATGAAGATGTGCGGAGAACTCGGCGGTCTCCCCCTCCTTGCGAAGGCGGGCATCAATGGTCCAGGATTCCACCGGAACGAAGGCTTCGATTTCCCGCTCCCGGTCAACCACCATGCGAAGGGCCACCGACTGCACCCGCCCGGCGGACACGCCCCGCTGCACCCGCTTGCGGAGCAGCGGGCTTATCTGGTAGCCGACCAGCCGGTCGAGGATGCGCCGGGCCTGCTGGGCGTTGACCAGTTGCATATCGATTTCGCGAGGATGGCTGAAGGCTTCTTCCACAGCGTCCTTGGTGATTTCGTGGAAGACCACCCGCTTGGGGGGCGCTTTACGGCCGTCCCAGTCGGCCGCCTCCTGCAGATGCCAGGAGATAGCCTCGCCCTCGCGGTCGGGGTCGGTGGCGAGGTAGATGTCATTGGCAGAGGCCCCGGCGGCCTTGAGTTGATCAATCAGATCCCGTTTGTCCTTCACCACCTCGTAGGAAGGCTCAAAGTCCTGCTCGATGTTGACGCCAAAACGCCACTGGGGCAGGTCGCGCACGTGCCCCTGGGAAGCGGTGACCACGTACTTGTCGCCCAGAATCTGGCCGACGGTGCGGGCCTTGGCCGGTGACTCGACGATGACCAGGTCCTTACCTTTGGCCCTTATGGGCGCAACGCGAACCGACGGCTTTTTGCCTTTCCCCGAAGCGCGGGCGGTGGTCTTGCCGCTCTTGGTCCCGGCGGCAGCCCCGGGCTTCCTGGTTGCCGCGGTTTTCTTTCCACTGGTGGTGGAAGCTGCGGACTTCTTGCCGGCGGCGGTGGAAGCCGTGGACTTCTTGCCAGCAGAGGCCTTGCCTGTTGTTGAGTCGGACTTAGCTGCCATGTGTCACCTCCACAGCGGAGGCCCGGATATAATGCATACTGCCTACCTGCGTAACCTTCCCTTTCAGTTCCAGCAACGTCAACATACTCGTAATGGACGCTATGGGAATCCCGGATTGCCGGCACAGGTTGTCAACGTGCGCCGGTGCGCCGGTCAGATGCGCCAGCAGCGCAATCTCTCCGTCGTCCAGATCTTCCTGGGCCTCTTCCGGTATCGTATCTATGCTCTCCGTGGTGTCGTCCAATTCCAGGGTGTCCTGCCGCTGCCGGACACTAACAGAAAGCTGGCCCACATCCGGCAGGTTCAATTCTTCCAGAACATCGGTATAGTCGGCAACCAGTTTGGCTCCCTCTTTGATCATCCGGTTGGTGAACCGGCTGGCGGGGGAGAAGATGCTGCCGGGGACGCAGAATACTTCGCGGTTCTGCTCGAGGGCCTGTTGCACCGTCCAGCGAGTCCCGCTGCCCTCGGCTGCCTCCACCACCACCGTACCCAGCGTCATGCCGCTGATCAAGCGGTTGCGGCGGGGGAAGTTGCGGGCGTCGGGACGGACGCCCAGACGGTGCTCGCTGACCACCGCGCCCCGGCTCTGAATTTGCCGGAAAAGACCGGAGTGTTCCTTGGGATAAACGGAGTCCAGCCCTCCGGCGACCACGGCGATGGTCCTCCCTCCGCATTCCAGTGCGGCCCGGTGGGCCGCGCCATCGATTCCCAGGGCCAGCCCGCTGACCACCGTGATGCCCGCCGACGCCAGGTCGCGCCCGAGTACTGCGGCGGCCTCCCGCCCGTAGGAGGTGGGGTTGCGGGTTCCCACTATGGCGACGGAGCACTCGTCTTTCGGCACTATGGTTCCCAAGTAATACAGCACTGGCGGCGGGTCGGCAATCTGCTTGAGGCGGGGCGGATAGTCGTCGCAGTTCCAGTTGGTCGCGCTAACCCCGGCCAGCGCCAGCGACTCCATACTGTCGTCGGGGTCCGCCTGTTGCCGGGCCGCGACGACTCCCTGGGCCGTCCGGGAGTCCAGTCCCGCATCCCGCAACTGGGACGCGCCAGCCCGCCACGCGTGCTCCAGGTTACCGAAGTAGGACTCCAAGCGACGGAAGCGGGCAGCGCCCAGTTGGGGAATCGCGCTCAGCGCCACCCAGTATTTCAGTTCATCCATGCCGCCGATTCTAGCACAAGGCAAAAATGCCCAACAATGCGCCCAGCGTCACTCTCAGGGGCCTTTAGGTTCTCCATCTCTCCTTGGGAGGGGTAACTTCCCTGATTAAATGCAAGCCCTGGGCCACAATGCGAGCCCCTTTGTAGCACTTGATTCCCAAAGGCCGGGCAACGACTGTGACCTCGTTCCGTATTTCGTTGACAACGCAAATCGGGCGGTGTATAGTCCATTAACTTAGACCTCCGCAATGTACTCGGTTGGAGAGTTGGGCCGTGCGAAGCGCTCAGCGGCGCCGGCCGGGCCGTCCATGGGGAAGCAACCCGAAGCTGTCATGACCGCCGCAGTTAAACATCCCGATTCAAGTCGGGATTCCTCATCCCCCCCTTCGGCAGCCTTTTTTCTTTTTCCTTTGAACCCTCTGGGCTTGCGGTTGTCTGCCAATCTTTTCCGCTCCTCACAGTGAGCTGGGAGGACTCCCCTTATGCAAATGCGAGATTTCGTCGTTCGGTTCGCTGGTGAAGGCGGTCAGGGTGTCGTGACTTCCGCTGAGGGCTTGGCGCAGTCGTCAACCCAAGTGGGCTATCATGCCCTGACTTTCGCCACTTTCCCTTCACAGATTTTGGGCGGCCCAACTTGGACACAGGCCCGAATCTCGGTAGACCCGGTCCTGGCTCCCGGAGACGACGTTGACGTCCTGGTGGCCTTCAATCAAGACGCCTACGACAGCCATGTCGCTGACGTGCGGGAAGACGGAGTCGTCATCTTCAACTCCACCGAGTTCGAGTTGCAGGGCGACTCACGGGCCTTCGGCCTCCCGGTCGACGAACTGGCCCGCTCTACGGGCAATAACCGAGCCGCCAACATGGTCATCATGGGGGCCCTGGCCCATTTGGTGAATATGCCCCACGAATTCCTGGAAGAGTTCGTGGAAAAGCGCTTTAAGCGGGGCCGCGAAGGCGACGATGAGATTATCCGCTCCAACATCCAGGCTCTGCGCCTGGGCCGGGAGCACATCGCCCTCAGCGGCCTCAACCTCGGAGACCTGGCCCCGGCGCAGATGCCCGAGTACCAGCAGTTGATGTTGAAGGGCAACGAAGCGCTGTCGCTGGGCGCCATCGCAGGCGGGCTGGACTTCTACGTCGGTTACCCCATCTCCCCGGCCACGCCCATCCTCCTGTACATGGAGCGCAACCTGGTGGGCAAGGACCGTTTCGCCTACCAGGTGAGTTCGGAAATCGAATCCATCACCGCGCTTCTGGGTGCCGGGTTCGCCGGTAAGCGGGCGATGACCGCCACCGCCGGTCCGGGCGTATCCCTGATGAGCGAAGGGCTGGGACTGGGTTGGGTTGCCGAGATTCCGCTGGTGGTAGTTGACGTGCAGCGCGGCGGCCCGGCCACCGGCCTGCCCACAAAGACCGAGCAGTCCGACCTGATGAGCTGTATGTTCCCGGCCCATGGCGACGTGCGGATGCCGGTCATCGCCGTGGGAACAGTGGAAGAGTGCTTCTACGGCGCGATCAAGGCTATCGAGTGGGCCGAGAAGTACCAGGGGCCAGTGATCCTGATGTCGGAGATGGCCTTGGCCGAGCGGGCCCAGAACATCCCCAAGCCCGACCTGAGCAAGATCAAGCCGGCCAAGCGTCTGGTCTACGAAGGCAACAACGGGTACAAGCGCTATGCGGGCCACGAACTGTCGCCCATGCCGCTGCCCGGCGGCCCCGGCGCCTACGTGGCCAACGGCAGCGAGCACGACGACATCGGCGACACGACGCACCTGCCGGAACGCCACATCCAGATGACGCAGCGCCGGTTCAGCAAGATAAAGCTGCTGGAAGAAGACGACTACGAGCGCGAGGGCGCGGAACACTCCGTGGCCATCTTGCCGTGGGGCGGAAGCAAGGGCCCTGCGCGGGAAGCCTATGAAATCCTCAAGCGACAGGGCGCTCCGGTGAGTTGGTACTACACCATGTTCCTGAACCCCCTGCCGCCCAAGCTCCTCGAGGAACTTAAACAAAAGGACCTGGTGATCGTGCCTGAGCTCAACTACCAGGGTCAGTTCTCGCAAATTCTCAGAGGCCAGAGAATCAAGGCCGAGTCCATCACACAGTACACCGGCCTGCCATTCAAGGCGCGTATGCTGGTGGAGCGGATTTCCGAAATGACGAACTTCCGGTTGACGGAGGCTGTAGGGGTATGAGCAAGAAGAACCCTGAATACGATTTCAAATGGTGTCCCGGATGCGGCGACTTCGGAGTGCGCCGGGCACTGGAAATCGCCATGATTAACCGGCTGGAAGAAACCGGCCTGCCCATGGAAAACAACGTGGTGGTGGCAGGCATCGGCTGTTCCGGCAACTTGGTCCACCTGCTGGAGGGCGACCAGCCCTACGGAATGCACGGCATACATGGCCGCTCCCTGCCCATCGCGCTGGGCGTCAAGATGGCCCGCCCTGAGTTGAACGTGGTGGTGGTGGCCGGGGATGGCGACTTCCTCAGCATCGGCGGAGAGCACATAGGACCGCAGGCATCCCGCAACCTGAACATCACCGCCGTCATCATGGACAACGGCGTCTACGGCCTGACCAAGGGCCAGAGTTCACCGACCACCAAGCTGGGCGTCATCACCAGCTCAACCCCTTACGGCAAGATCGAGAACCAGCTCAACCCGCTGGAGCTGTACCTGACTCTCGGTGTGTCCTTTGTGGCGTCCGGCTTCTCCGGCCAGCCGAGGCCACTGTCTCAGTTGATCAAGCAGGGCATGGAGCATCCCGGGTTCTCCATCGTCCACGTGCAGTCACCCTGCACCACCTACAACGACACCTTCGAGGAACTGAAGGGCAACCCTCGAAAGGGCATCGAGCCAACCCTGTGGGAGGTACCGGAAGACCACGACGCGAGCAGCAAGGGCGCGGCCTACGACCTTTTGCAGCGCGGCGGCTTTCCGGTGGGCGTGGTCTACAACGACGAGTCTCGCCCTTCGCTGGAGCAGCGCGTTGAGCATATGTGGGACACCGCCCGCGCCCGCTCCGCCGAGGATCTCATGTCCGCCTTCGAGTTCTAGGGCAGGGTATAAGGCAGGCAAACGCTTAAACCCCCGCCGGACTGGCGGGGGTTTTCAAGTTCCCGGTCAAGAGTGTGGCGTCTTTCAATGACACCCCATCTACAGGCCCCGCAAAGTTCAGGCAGAATGGTTGGAGGAAGGCTGTTCCTGGGGCGGAGGCGGAGGCTCATCGAAGGGTAGGCCGGCAGCCCTCGCATCCTCGGCCCGCTTGGCCCAAGCTTCCCATCTCTGGCGCTCTGCTTTTCGGCCTTCTTCCAAGCCTTCCTCCAAGCCTGCTTCTCGGCCTGCTTCTCGGCCTTCCTCTCGGCCTTCCTCTCGGCCTTCTTTGCGACCCGCCTCGCGGCCTTCCTCCAACCCCTTCTTACGAGCCTCTTCCTGCCTCTCTTCGTGTTCTTCCTTTAGCTTCCTGAGACGCGCCATCGCTATTACCATATATACCGTACCCTCCACGGCAGCAAAGACGGTGAATGTGACTGCAACCGCCGAACTTATTCCCTGGCCGATTGACATTACGGTCTCCGGCCATGAATCTTCCGTTATGTAAGATACTTCGTACCAGATGTCCAACCCGGTCAGGGCCAAGAGCAAAAGGACATACGGGATCAGATACCGGAGGTCATATTCTCTGAACATATCGACGCCGGAGGGCCACCCCATCTCGATGTTCAAGATGTTCAAAGTGATCTGAAATTATGGCTGTATTCCCCCCCTGCCAACCCTTTACGAGAGGTATGGCGAAAAAGACGCTTTCAGGCCGGCGTTTTCCGCCGCTGCGCCCCCAGTCCATTTGGGACGCTAGGTCGCTGTGCCATATCCGGGCTGTTCGTCCAACTGGTCTTCAAGGTCGCGATACTTGGAGGGGCATTTCACCAGGATTTCGTCGGCATGGAAGACGCCGTCGGCGTTGTAGCTTCCTTCCAATATGATTTCCGAATGCGGGTTGAAGAACAGGTCGGGAAGGATCCCATCGTAACTAGCCACCAACAGGGCAGACCCGGAGCTTTCGCCGTCCTTGTCGGTCAACTGGAAGTGGGATATGGTTGACTTCTCGCCCCGGTCGAAGGTGCCTTCCACCAGCATGCCTGAAACCCGCACCATCTGGCCGTCGTGAATCTCGGTCTTGCTGTTAAACTCGCTAACCGTCAGGAAGAAGCGCGTGTTCTCGCCAAAAGCCGCCCATATCATAAACGCCAGCGCCAGCACCACAACCCCGGCCACGATGATAAAGCGGGTGCCGTTGGAACGAGATTCAGCAGCGCCATCGTCTTGCGGGTCTGCGGCCCTAGCGTCCAATTCTATCTCCGGCGGGGCGGTCCCGCCATTTGGATATTATGATAATGATAACAAATCGCACACATGATGCCAACGAGGTTGCGGCGCCTTGAGCCTCGAAAGGTCCGGTGTAGCCATCACCGTTGAGGGACTGGAAAAGAGCTACCGGGAATGGCCGGTTCTCTGGAGTCTGGACCTGACGGTACCGTGGGGAGAATCGCTGGCGCTCTTCGGGGCCAATGGCGCGGGCAAGACCACCCTGCTGCGTATCCTTTCCACCAGCGTGCGGCCCGACGCCGGATTGGTGCGAATTGCGGGCCGCGACCTGCGCCGCCACACCGCCGAGGCGCGGCGGCGCATTGGTGTGGTAGGACACCGCAGTTTCCTCTACGAAGACCTCACGCCCTGGGAAAACCTCAACTATTACGCCCGGTTGTATGGCATCAAAGACCGTGAGGCCCGGGTATCCGAGGCACTGGAGCGTGTCGGATTGAACAGTCGCGCCCACCACCGAGTACGCACACTGTCCAATGGGATGCAGAAGCGCGCCGCCATCGCCCGCGCCATACTGCACCAGCCCGACGTGCTTCTGCTGGACGAGCCGGAGGCGGGTCTGGACCGCAATTCGCGCGGTATGCTGGGGGAATTGCTGGCCGACTGGACTACGGAAGGGCGCTCAGCAGTCCTGACCACTCATGATATTGATCTGGGCCTGGCCTGGGGCCATCGCGCCGCGGTTTTGGCAGGGGGGCGGCTGGCCTTTCCCGAGGGCGGCGCGACGAATATCCAGCACGCTCTGTCCCAATCAGAATCACAGCAGAGCAGGCCATGAAGGGGCTACTGGGGCCGATGACCACGATGATCTGGAAGGACATCGTGCTGGAAGTGCGGTCGCGGGAACTGGTGGTCTCGGTCATCGTATTCGGCCTGCTGGTGGTAATAGTATTCAGCTTTGCCCTGGACCCCGAACCCGGGCGCTCAGCGAGGCTGGCGCCCGGCATACTGTGGGTCGCCTTCGCTTTTGCCGCCACCCTGGCGATGAACCGGGCCTTCGTACGGGAGCAGGAGGCCGGGGCCCTGGAAGGTCTGCTGCTGTCACCGGTGAGCCGCGATGCCATCTTTCTGGCCAAGGCGGCAACTAGCTTCATATTCATGCTGCTCGTGGAGGCGGCCCTGCTCCCGGCCTATGCGGTGATGCTGGACTTCTCCGCCTTTTCGTGGGCATTGGGGGCGACCATCGTGCTGGCGACGCTGGGATTTTCGCTGATTGGCACGTTGTTCTCTGCGTTGGCGGCGCAGACCCGCTCGCGGGAAATAATGCTGCCGGTGCTTTTCTTCCCCATAGTGCTGCCGGTCATCCTGGCCGCGGTGGAGGCGTCCACACGCGCCGTGGGCGGGGAGACATTCGTCGGCCTGGGCAGATGGCTGCCGTTGATTGGGATCTTCGATGCGCTGTTTCTGGTAATATGTCCATGGGTTTTTTCATTCGTGGTTGAGGACTGAAAAATCTTGGAAGATACCGAAAGGGCCGTGCGGCGCACCGGCGCCTACGCAACGAAACCCGGCTGGCGGCTGACCCCGAGAACGGCCGTGGGCATCATCGCGGGCATTCTGCTGCTGGTTGACCTTTACTTGATTTTCATAGTGGCGCCCACCGACGCCAACCTGGGCAACGTGCAGCGCGTTTTCTATCTCCACGTTCCCATCGCCCTCATGTCCTTCCTGGCTTTCTTCATCGTATTCGTGGGCAGCGTGATGTACCTGGTAAAGCGGAGCAGCCGGTGGGACAGCATGGCTCTGGCTGCCGGCGAAGTGGGCGTGGTTTTCGTCACATTGGCCCTGATAACCGGCGTCATCTGGGCCAAGCCCGTGTGGAACGTGTGGTGGACCTGGGAGCCGCGCCTCACCACGACGCTGGTGCTGTGGCTCATTTACGTCGGCTACCTGATGGTGCGCGCCTACGCGCCCAACCAGTCAAAGGCGGCGGTGTACTCGGCGGTGGTGGGCATCATCGGGTTCGTGGACGTTCCCATCGTCTACTACTCGGTGCAGTGGTGGCGCTCTATCCACCCGCAGCAGGTGGTGGGGCCCCTGGCAGAGAGCGGTTCTCTGAGCAGTACGATGTCCGTTGTGCTGCTGGTGTCGTCCATCGCCTTCCTGTTCTTCACCGCGTGGCTCATCCTGGAGCGCATGGCGGCGCGGGACGCCGAGGATGAACTGGGCCGGATCCGTCTCGAGTTGCGGCGGGCCGGCCACTCTGCCGACGCCTAAACCAAGCTCAGCAGCACCAGCTTACTGGCGGGCGCCGCCGAATTGAGTTGTATAGATGATTCCGTTGCTTCAGACCGGCCTGCCCCCGTCCAACCTGTCCTACCTCCTGGCCGCTTTCATAGTGACCGGGGTGGTTTTTCTCGGCTACATATTCTTCATCTTCCGCCGCCGACAGGAAATGCGGA
This sequence comes from Dehalococcoidia bacterium, assembly GCA_965226875.1. Lineage (GTDB taxonomy): Bacteria > Chloroflexota > Dehalococcoidia > Lucifugimonadales > UBA3495 > VXOI01. The sequence goes on from OZ245439.1 coordinate 2,657,586, forward strand.
GCGAGATTGACCGGCTGCTCAGCGCGGCTGAAGAAAAAGAAAGCACCGGGAGGGAACTCCCCTGACCCGGCGCTTCCAGGCTTGTGTATAAAGCGTCAGCCGTCTCCCTTTGGGATTCACCCTCACCCTAGCCCTCTCCCCTCAAGGGAGAGGGGACTGCTTTGGTGAGGTGCGTTTTCCGACTACCTGCCCATGGGGTGGTCCTGGTAGCGGTCGCGGAGCACCTTCTTGTCGAACTTGCCCACGCTAGTCTTGGGGATTTCGTCGATGAACACCACGTCGTCCGGCATCCACCAGGATGCGAAGCGGGGACGGATGAAGTCCAGCACCTCGTCCTTTTGCAGGCTATCCCGGTAGTCGGCGTTGGGGACGACGCAGGCTAGGGGGCGCTCCTGCCAAGTGGGGTGCGGCACGGCGATGACCGCCGCCTCCAGCACTCCGGGGTGGGCGATGATAGCGGTCTCGAGGTCCACCGACGAAATCCACTCGCCGCCGCTCTTCACCATGTCTTTGACGCGGTCACCAATCTGGATGTTGCCCAGCTCGTCCACGGAAGCAATGTCGCCGCTGTGATACCAACCGTCTATGAAGGTTTCCTCGCTGCGCGGGTCGTTAAAATACTCTGAGGCAATCCACGGGCCGCGGAACAGCAGCTCGCCGCGCTGCACGCCATCCCAATCCAGATCGACACCGTTCTCGTCAACCAGCCGCATCTCCACGCCGTACACCGGCGTACCCTGCTTGCCCTGTTCCGCGAATCGCGCGTCGCCCTCCACTCCGTCCATTTGGCTGGGCAAGCGGTTGTAGGAAACCAAGGGTGAGGCTTCGGTCATTCCGTAGGCCTGAACCAGGTCAACGCCCAGCCGTTCCTTGAAGGCCTGAATCATGCTGACAGGCACCGCCGAACCGCCGCTGACTACGGCCCGCAGACTGGAAAGATCGAATTCTTCCTCGGTTCGGGCCAGGAAGTCCAGCATACCCACCCAAATGGTCGGAACGCCGAGGCTGATAGTAACCCGCTGTTCGCTGATGAGGCGGCAGACGGCGGCGGGATCGGGACGAACGCCGGTCAGAACCTGGGTCGCTCCGGTCATGGTGGCCGAGTACGGCACACCCCAACTGTTGGCATGGAACATCGGCACCACGGCCATGACCACGTCGCGCTCCCGCACTCCGGCGGCGTCGGCGCTGCATTCCATCATGGCGTGCAGTATCTGGGCGCGATGGGTGTAGGTCACTCCCTTGGGCCGTCCGGTGGTGGCAGACGTGTAGCACAGTCCCGCCGGGTCATTCTCGTCCAGCGACGGCGAAGTATATTCGTCCGGCGCATCGGCCAGCAGTTCCTCATAGATGTAGGCTGACGGCAGGGAGGTCTTGAAACCGGCATCGCCGGTCATAATGACGAAATGCTCCACCGTCTCCAGTTGCGGCGCCAGAGGTTCCAGTATGGGAACGAGGTCGGGATCAACCAGCATCACCTTGTCGCCAGCATGGTTGACGATGTACGTCAGGTCGTCGGGGGAGAGGCGTATGTTGGTGGTGTGAGTGACAGCCCCCATGGTCGGGGGCGCAAAATACGCCTCAAGGTGCCTGTACGTGTTCCATCCGAAGGTGCCGACACGATCGCCTTTGCCCACTCCCAGGCCGGAAAGCGCATTGCACAATCGGTTCACGCGTCCCTTCAGGTCCCGGTAGGTGTATCGGTGAACGCCGTCGCCCTCGCGCGTAACGATCTGCTTGTTGGGGAAGTAAGTGTTGGCCCGGTCCAACAAACCCGGAACCAGCAACTGGTCGTTCATCATGGCGCGTTGCCTCCGTCGCTGGAAATAGTGGGGATTCAGACGCTTTCTACGGTGACATTATGCTGACGCCGCCGTCTACAGCCCAAGTCTGGCCGGTAATGTAGGCCGCCGCCGGGGACGCCAGGAACACGCAGAGGTAGCCGGGTTCTTTCAGACCGCCCAAACGGCCCAGCGGCACCTGGCCCTTCGCCTGCTCCTGCCGGACCTGGTAGGCTTCCACCGACATCTGGCCGGGGTCCGGGAAGTAGCCAGGGGCGACGCAGTTGACGCGCACCCCGTAGGGTGCCCATTCCTGGGCCAGGCTCTCGGTGAAGCGCATCACCCCGGCCTTGGCGGCGTCGTAGGCGGCGGACCCGGCCCGCCCCCGGAATGACGCGAAGCCTGATATGTTGATGGCGGAGCCGCTGCCCCGCTCCAGCAGGTGCGGGCCGAGGGCGCGGCAACCCTGAAACGCCTCGGTCAGGTTTACGTCAACCACGAAATGCCATTCTTCCTCGCTCATGCCTTCCGAGCCGTCGGGCAGGGCGGCCACTGGCTTTCGGATGGCGTCGCCGACACAGTTGACCAGCGTGTCCACCCGCCCGAACTCGCGCAGAACATCGGCGGCGATGCGCTCCATGTCGGCTGCCTTGGTGGCGTCGCCGGTCAGCGGCAGGGCGGCGCGGCCTAGGGCGCGGACTTCCTCGGCGACCTGTCCCACAGTGGCGGCAGAGAGGCTGGTGATAGCCACGTCGGCCCCGGCCTCGGCAAAGGCCAGGGCGATGCCCTTGCCGATACCCCGTCCGGCGCCTACCACCAAGACTTTCTGGCCGCTTATGTCGAATTCAGGCAGGCTCATTGATCAATTCCCTCCAGTCGTTCCAGATGGTAGGCGATACGTGGATGGCCTTGGATTCGTCCCAAGACTCACGGCGCGAAAGGCAGCCGGTCACCGGACAGCGGGAGCACTCCGGCGTTCTGGCGCAACAGACTTGCCCGTGCAGCCGGAGAATCTCGCGGATGTCCACCATACTGATTGCCAATTCAGAAAATTGCTGTGAGTGCATAAGATAGACGCATTTTAGACCCTCGCGCAATGGCGCGGGCACGGGGGGCGGTCCGCCGGGTTTCCCGAGGCCGAACACCCGCTCCAGCACCCGGACGCAGTTGGCGTCCAGAGGCAGGCCCTCATCGCCCCAGCCGTATGCCAGGACGCACTCGGCGATCTTGTCCCCCACGCCCTTTATTCGCAGCAGTTCCTCCCGGTCTCTAGGAATCCCGTCCGCCAGCTCCTGGGCCATGGAAGCAACTATTGGCAACTGCCCAAGGCGCACGATGCCACTGGCGCCCTCCGCCGCGGTCTCCCGACACTCGGCCAGAGCAGCGGCATCGGGAAACCGGCGGAAGAATCTGCGGCACATCTCAACCAGCCGCGCGTCCCGGGTGCGGGCGCTTCGACCGAACAGCACCAGCGCCCGGTAGGGACTGCGGTGCTGCCCGCACTCCGCCCACAGGAATGACTCCCAAGTGAAGCCCTGATAGGCGTCCTTCAATTCTGTCAAGAGCCACAGTATCCGGTTTGCCGGGAGGTCGGTCATGCTTCTGCTCCGCTTTGACGCTGCTCTACGGCGTAGGTATCATTTCGGCAGGCTTTACGCCATTTTACTATTGCTGTGAAGCAGAGCGGCATTAGACCTCGCCTTTGCCCTGACTATTTGACGGAGGGTGACCTATGAAAGCGGTCTTTATCAACGAACACGGCGGCACGGACAAGCTGGTATACGGAGACCGGCCCGAGCCGGAGGTCGGCCCCGGCGAAGTAATGCTCCGGGTCAGGGGCAGCGCCCTGAACCACCTGGACCTCAACCTGCGGGAAGGACGCACCTACAACGGCCCGCTGCCCCGGATCATGGGCTGCGACATTGCCGGGGAAGTGGCGGCCATCAGCCCCGCGGCCCATACCTCGCTGCAAGTCGGTGACCGGGTCATACTGAACAACCGCGTCACCTGCGGCAACTGCGAGCACTGCCGAATGGGCAACGACCAGTGGTGCGGCAACCAGAAGCGCCTCGGCGTTGACCTGGACGGCGGCCATGCTGAGTACATCACCGCCCCGGCGGTCAACGCCCACGTCATCCCCGACTCGATGGACTTCACCGAGGCCGCCACCCTGCCCATCGCGGCGCATACGGCCTGGCACTGCCTGGTGACGCAGGCGCAGATCAAGCCCTGGGACGATGTTCTGGTGCAGGCGGCAGGCAGCGGCGTGGGAAGCATGGGCATCCAGATTGCCAAGATGATGGGCGCCCGCGTCATCACCACCGCCGGCAGCCAGTGGAAGCTGGACACGGCGCGGGAGTGGGGCGCCGACGAGGTTATCAACTACCGCGAAACCCCCAACTTCAGCGATCGGGTGAAGGAACTCACCGATGGACAGGGGGTTGACCTGGTCTTCGACTGCGTGGGCGCCGACGTTTGGGAGCAGAATCTGCTGTCCCTCAAGAGCGGCGGGCGCCTGGTAATCACCGGCGTAACCTCCGGGGCGCGGGCCGACCTGAACCTGTCGCTGCTCCAGGGCAAGCCCCTGCACCTGATGGGCAGCGGCGGACGCAGCAACCGCACCTTCGCCGACTTCATGAAGGTGGTGCGCAACGGCTCCCTGCGCGGCATTCCCGGCCGGGTGTTCCCACTGGACGACGTTGGATCCGCCCATCAGGCGATGCACGACCGGGACTTCTACGGCAAGATCGTGATCGAGAGCTGACCCACAAAGTTCCCTCTCGCTTCAGGGAAGGCCCGCATGGGCGTGTTCACGTTTGTCCCCTCCCCCTCTGGGAGAGGGTTAGGGTGAGGGCGTCCCTCTGCCTTTGGTAGCCAACCGGGGCGGCAGGCGTTAGAATTATGGGGCAATAACGACGCCGCAACGGAGCGTTCCGGCCCACAAAATCCTGCCCAGAAAAGCTAGGAGAAACCGATGAAAATCGCCAGGTATGAAGCACACGGGGATGTTCACTACGGGGTCGTCGACGGCGACAACGTGACCGCCATCGACGGCGACATATTCGGGGAGCACTCCCTGACCGACCACGTCCACAAGCTGTCCGACGTAAAGCTGCTGGCGCCGGTGGTGCCGGGCAAGATACTGGCCATGGGCCTGAACTACACCAGCCACATCGGCGAGCGGCCCCCGCCCGAATATCCTATGATCTTCCACAAGACCCCGACCAGCGTCATCGGCCCCGAAGACACCATCATCCGTCCCAAGGAAATCCAGCGCTTCGACGCCGAGGGCGAGATGGTGGTGGTAATCAAGGACACCTGCCGTTACGTCAGCAAGGAAGACGCCCTGAACCATGTCTTCGGCTACACCTGCGGCAACGATGTTTCGGCCCGCGACTGGCAGCGCAAGGACCGCAACGAGAACAACTCTGACTGGTGGCGCGCCAAGTCCGCCGACACCTTCTCGCCCATGGGACCCTGGATCGAGACCGACGCCGACCCGTCGGACCAGTGGCTCCAGACTCGGGTCAACGGGAGCGTGGAGCAGGACCAGAGCACCAAGGACCTGATTTTCGACGTGCCGACGATGATTGAGTTCATTACCAAGTACGTTACCCTGAACGCTGGCGATTGCATCTACACTGGCACCCCCGGCACCACCCAGGACATGGGCGAAGGCGCCGTCTGCGAAATCGACATCAGCGGCATCGGCGTCCTCCGCAACCCGGTGAAGCTGGAGATCTAGCTTCTGGTTCTCTTTAAGCCCTCAGAGAGATACAAATGAGGGCACACCGCAATTTGCAACACAATTCGCAAAAAGGGTGGGGGCATTTCAGCCCCCACCCTTTTCCAAGCAGGACGCCGATGCTGCGTTTTTCACGACTTGACCACACGTAGCGTATAAGCGTCCCCTGCCATTATCTCGTCAATCCTTGGCGACAGGCTGCGAAAATCGTCGGCCGCTGCTGAAATTATTCTCCCCGTCAGCGTTCCGCTCTCGCCCGACGCCAGCCAAACGGCCAATTCCGCGCAGTCGTCTATTGACGCTCCACCACCAGACAGCACCCTCTGACCTAGCCCGTGGATGAAGTCCGCTCCTGCCTCCGCCGCCTGCTCCGTCATTTTCTCCCACATAGTGGTGTGCACCGACCCAGGGCCAAGGGCATTGACGAAGATGCCTTGACCCTCGAGTTCCTGCGCCAGCACCTCGGTCAGGCGCACCGCCGCGGCCTTGCTCGAACAGTAGGCCGACATGTTGCTCCAGGCGTTGGCCACGCCTGCGCCGGACAGGTTGATGATCCTACCGCCTCCCTGCTCCAGCATAAAGGGGATGACAGCCCGGCAGACCAGAAAAGTGCCGGTCAAGTTGACGTTAATGGTGTCCACCCATTCGGCGATGTCATTGTCCTGCAACGGGCCGATAGGGCCGGAGATGCCCGCGTTATTGACCAACACGTCAATACGCCCGAAGCGCTCCACGGTGGCCTGCGACAGCCGTTCCGTATCCGCCTGACTGGTTACGTCGGTAGGTACGGCAATGGCCTCCGCGCCCAGTTCCGACACCGCAACGACCGCCTGTTCAAGCTCGGACTCGCTGCGGGCCGCCAGCGCCAGCCGCGCTCCCTCGCGGGCGTAGGCCAGGGCGATGGCCTGCCCGATGCCGCGCCCCGCTCCCGTGATAACCGCGACCCTACCGTCCAGTTTCATGCCGTTTCCTCGCTCGTTCAGGTGATTTTCGGGGACTGTCGCCGCCACGGGAAGGCCAGACTTTCCCGCCGATGCTCCGGGGGCCAGACTATCGCCTTGCGCCCTCGACGCCACTGCACCAGCAGCGCGGGCTTTCCCATGGGCCTCCCCGTATCCGCATCAATGCGGAATCTGCCGTAGAAGGTTCTGAAATCCAACGCCGCCGTTGTTTGGCGAAGCAAAGAGTCGTCCAGACTGCCGCACTCCTCAATACAGCGCTGTATCACCACGCCGACAGCGTAGGCTTGGGCTATCGGATAGTCAATAACCGGGTGCCCGGCCAGTTGCAAGGACGCCTGCACCTCGGCCACAGTAGGGCCGGAATCCACCACATACCCTGCATCCGGCTCCCACTGGCTGGGACCGATAAAGTTCTCGGCCTCGTCACCCAGCCGATCCCGGAAGGCGTCAACCCCGGCGGCCACCACCGCCACCGCGCCGATGGACGGGGCGGCCCCGGCCAACAGTGCGGCCAGTTTCAGATCGTTCTGAAACCGCCCGGCCACTACCAGCACGTCGGGCGACGCCCGGCAGACTTCCGCAACAGGCTCGCAAAAATCATCCGCCTCAGCATCGAACTGCAAGGACAATACGGAGCGGAATCCCAGCGCATCGGCGGCCTGCTCCACTCCCTCAGACACATCGCGCGGGAACGCGCCCGTCGCCGCCCGGACAATGGTGACAGTTGCGACTGAAGGGCAGACTTCCCGAACCGCCGGCAGCAGCCCGGCCAAGTATTCGTCGGCGGGGGTCAAAATGCCGACGACCCACGGGTTGCCGCGCCGGTAGACCAGCGGCGACGCACCGCCCTGGTTCCAGAGCAGCTTGCCGTGGGCTTGGGCGATTTCGGCGGCGGCGTTGGTCAACACGGCGGAGTAGGGGCCGATGAGCAGGTCCACGCGGTCATCCACAATCAGCCGTTGGGTGATGGCCCGCACGTTGTCGCGGCGGCTGGCGTCGTCGTGCCACACGATTTCGACCGGAACTTTGCGCCCGGCGACTGCCATCCCTCCGGCGCGATTAACGTCCCCGGCCCAAGCGCGGATGCCGGCCAGCGTCTGTGCGCCCTGCAAGCTGAACTGGCCGGAAAGGGACACCGGAATGCCGACTTTGACAGTCAATTACGGCCCTGAGAGAACACCCTCACCCTAGCCCTCTCCCAGGCTTTGCATCAAAAGTCGCTAGAAATCAGGACTGTTGATGCAAAGCCCCCTCTCCAGGAGTGAGAGGGAAAAACGGGTGATGATCCGGCATCAATAGGGGAACTTTACTCCCGCGAGCGGAACAGGCCGAAGGAGCTGGTGTAGCCGTGCAGGAAGGTGGTGCCGCCCACCGGGCCGATTTCGCCGTTGCAGAAGAAGCCGCCCAAAGGCACCTGCCCCAGCTTCTCGCGGAAGATGTCGGTGTCATGGTTGGGACGGCCGTAGAGATACTCGCCGCGTCCCAGGCATGAAAAGAGCAGGGCGCCGGGCACCTCGTTCTCCCGGTTTTCTGCGGCGTACCTTTCCAGCACAAAGGTCAGGTCCTGGGCCGAGGTCTCGGCGTCGCGGAGGTGGAACTGGACCAGTTGGCCCTCCTTCAGCATTTCGCCGATGGCCAGTGAGCCGGTCCGCTGGTCCATCCCGACCACGTTGCGAATCAAGAAGTCACCCTGCACCGGGTTATCCACCAACTCGTCCATTACAACGCCCAGGAAGAGCGAGTGTCCCATCAACTGCCGGTCGCGCTCGGACAGTGAACGAAAGAGGTCCTGAAGCACGGCCATCGGCGTCTTGCCGTCCAGCTCCACCAGGACGTTGCGGTTGCTGGAAGTGATGCGCATGGCATCACCGATGGGACGGCAGCCTTGCGCCACCACGGTATCCACTGTGATGTTGCCGTGCAGGGCCAGGCCAATCGCTCCTGAGCCATGCACCTGACCGTCGAGGAACAAGGCGTTGTCTCCGGCGCGCTGGGCGCCGCTGGCCAGCCCTCCGATCTTGGCGGCTTTGGGAAAGGCGAAATCCAGACCCATAATCAGGTTCTGTACCGGGAAGGAGAAGGGGTCGGCCAGCAGCACGAACTGGGGCTCCTGCCCCTCGGCAACGCCCACCAGTTCCCGCCACTTGTCGGGGCCGGCGTCCAGGTCGGGCAACTTGTCCCCGTCCAGATGAAACGCTTCGATGTTCACGCCAGGCAGGGCGGCGGCGGTGATGGACAGCGCCGGCCGCTGCTCCACCTCCAACCCCGCTCCAATGATGCCGCCGCCGGAGCAGCCGAAGGTATGTTCCGCGCCCAGCAGTTCGCTCAACATCGGGCCGGCGCGGCCATAGTCAGGCTGGTAGTGGGGCGAGACGAAGGCCACCACCAAATGCGGAGCTTCGCCCAATTGCCCGCGTATGGATTCGGCGCACTCGGCCAGGGCGCCGTCCAGGTCGGATTGTTCAGATATGGCCGATGCCCATTTCATCAGGCCACCTCCCAAATTTGTGGGATAATTTAGGCCAGTATAGCACCCATCACTATTTCACGGGCGTTGACGCCGTCCCCACCCCACTCTACGATTGCCGCGCGGGTTCATCAAAACAGCCTCTTTCACTGGACTTGCTGCGAAACAAGGAGACCCCAATGTCAGAGCAACAGCTTACCGACGAAGCTCGGGTGCGGGAACTGGCCCGCCTCTCGGGCATCTCCATACCGGAGGACGAAGTGGCCGAGGTCGCCAACCGTTTCGGCAGCCTCATGCTGGAGCTGGACAGGATCAGCGATCTGGACCTTGCCGACGTCCAGCCGGTCAGCATCTTCCCGGACGAGGGCTAGGCCCGGAATCTCGAAACATGACCGCGAGGGCAACTTAATGGACAGCAACGAAATTGCATTTATGTCCGCTGCCGCTACCGCCGGGGCGGTGCGGGCTGGCGAACTCTCGCCGACCGATGCGGTGCAAGCCTACCTCGAACGCATCGACCGGCTGGACTCCCGCCTGGCCGCCTTTATCACCGTTACCCGCGAGGAAGCCCTGGACGCCGCCCGGCTGGTGGAGGAGCGGCTGGCGCGGGGCGAGGACGCGGGGCCGCTGGCGGGCGTTCCAATGGCGATAAAAGACCAGTTCTGGACCGACGGCATACTGACCAGCAACGGCTCAAGGGTCTACCGCGATTTTGTCCCCACCGAGGACGCCACCATCGTGCGGCGTCTGAAGGACGCGGGCGCGACGCTGCTGGGCAAGCTGAACCTCAGCGAGTTGGCGATGGGAGGCACCCAGGAACCGCCGTGGGGCATCCCGGCCAACCCGTGGGACCTGGAGCGCACGCCCGGCGAGTCCAGCAGCGGCTCCGGCGTGGCGCTGTCGGCCCACCTCTGCGCCGCCTCCATCGGCGAGGACACCGGAGGCTCCGGGCGCGGCCCGGCGGCCTACTGCGGCGTGGTTGGCCTGCGCCCCACCTTTACGCGGGTCAGCCGCTACGGCATGACGCACATGTGTTGGTTTATGGACGCCGCCGCGCCGATGACCAAGACGGTGGAGGACTGCGCCATCGTGTTGGGTGCCATAGCCGGATACGACGAGCGCGACCCCTATACCAGCCGTCGCCCGGTCCCCAACTATGCCGCATCCCTTGGCGCAGGCATTGAGGGGTTGCGGGTGGGCCTGATCCGCGAGCTGCATCAAAGCCCTGATATGCACCCGGAAGTGCGGGCGGCGGTGGAGTCATCACTGGACACGCTCCGCGGGCTGGGGGCGGAAGTACGAGAGGTATCAATCCCGCTGGTGGAGCTGGCCGGGGCCATATTCGTCGGCGTCGCCGACACCGAGGGCGCCGGGGCCAGAGACGAGATTCTGCGTACCCGCGCCAATGAACTGGACCAGGCCAGCCGCACTCGCCTGCTGTCCGCATCCCTGGTGCCGTTCAAGGTCTACAACCGCGCCGCCAAGGCGAGGGTGCTGCTGAGACGGCAGTTCATGGAAGCCCTGAGCGACGTGGACGTGCTGGTATCGCCCACGTCGCCCTACCCCGCGCCGCTGCATACGGCGCTGACGGCGCGGTTCGAGAGCGCCGAGGACGTGCGGTCGCGCTTCTTCTTCCGCCGCGCCTACACCGGCTGCTACTCGCTGACCGCGCTGCCCGCCATCTCAATCCCTGGCGGCTTTACCAGCGACGGACTGCCCATCGGTCTGCAATTGGGGGCGCGGCCATTCGCCGAGGAAACGCTGTTCCGCGCCGCCCACGCCTACGAGCAGGCCACCGACTGGCACACCCGCGTCGCTCCGGCGGCCCAAGCATAAATTGACAGGAGACGCAGCCATGACCGATAAAATTCGCGTAGGGATCATCGGGGCCAACGCCAACTACGGCTGGAGCAAGCGGGCCCACCTCCCGGCCTTGCTGGAGATGCCGGACTTCGAGCTGGCGGCGGTCTGCACATCCAGGCCCGGAACCGCCGAGGAATCCAGGGCCTTCTATGGAGCAAGGCTGGCCTTCCACGACTACACCGAAATGGCGAACCACCCCGACGTTGACTTGGTGGTGGTTTCGGTCAGCGTGCCGGCCCACTACGGCATGGTGACGGCGGGGTTGCAGGCCGGGAAGCACGTCTTCTGCGAGTGGCCGCTGGGGGCCAACACCAGCGAGGCCGTGGAACTGGCCGCGCTGGCCCGCAACAAGGGCGTCCGCACCCTCATCGGCTTGCAGGCTCGCGGCGGGCCGGCGCTTCTGCGACTCAAGGAGCTGGTGGCCGAGGGCTACGTCGGCGAGATGCTGGCCTGCAACATGACCATGTTCCTGCCCGGCCTGTTGCAGCGAGGCGCCGACCGCGCCTGGATGGCCGACCGGAGCAAGGGCGCCAACAGCCTGAGCATCGCTTCCGGCCACGCCCTCGACATCTTCTGCCACTGCGTCGGAGAGTTCCGGGAACTGTCCGCCCAAGTCAGCGTCCAGCTCGGACAGTGGGGCGCTGGCGATGGCAAAACCGTGGACGTGGACGCGCCAGACAACGTGGTGGTTAGCGGAACGCTGGAAAACGGCGCGGCTGCATCGGCCCACATCGCCACCATCCCGTGGAACGGCAGCGGCTGGCGCATGGAGGTCTACGGCACGGAGGGAACCCTGTCAGCTCGCTCCGAAGAGATGGTGCAATACGGCAACGTACATCTCTCAGGGGCGCAGGGAGCCGGGCAGCCCCTGCAACCGCTGGAGATTCCGTCGCACCTGTCCTTGGCCCCGGAAGGCGTGCCATCGGGGGAGCCGTACAACGTGGCCCAGCTATACCGCATCATCGGCGACGCCATCCGCGACGGGGGCGAGGCGCAGCCAGATTTCGACACCGCCGTTGAACGGCATCGATTCCTCGACCTGCTGCAACAGTCATCCGACGAGGGGCGGAAGGTCGGGGCGAGGAATTAGACGGCGGGATTTCCCGACATTCGTCCGTTGAAGGCACGAAAGGGCAACCCGTAATCTCCTTACACACCTAAAAGCCGGGATGCAGGGGAGGCGAGAAATCCGGCTGAACCGGAAGTGGGCAAGGTGGTACAATAGGGACGCGGGATTTGACCGATGGGCTAGCGGACTGAGGTATCGGATTTCAGGCAGCCGGATTTATCGCTGTTTTGTTCGCTGGCACGACTATTCTGGGCGCTATTAGAGCAGAACAGCCTAACGCTGCCCCCGGAAGTAAGTTCAGCGATGTTCGAAGATTTCGCCAAGAACGACTCCTAACCGCTCCGTCTCTCCCGCATTCCCCATTGGCTGGATATGAATTTCCGTCCTAACCCCCTTATGTCGTTGCTCCGGCTGCCAGGCGGCCTGCCCGGTGGCAGTAACATCTTTCATTCGCTGAAGGCCCGGCGGGGGCTGGAGTCCGGGCCGCGCATCACCGTCGTCGGCGGGGGTACGGGGTTGCCCAGCCTGATTCGCGGCATCAAGCACTACTCCCACAACATCTCCGCCATCGTGACCATGGCCGATGACGGCGGAAGCTCCGGGCGACTGCGCAGCGAATTGGGCATCCAGCCGCCCGGCGACATCCGCAACTGCCTGGTGGCCTTGGCCGACTCCGAAGCGGTGATGCAGCAGTTGATGGACTACCGCTTCTCTTCCGACGGGCAGTTGGACGGCCACAGCTTCGGGAATATGCTCATCGCGGCCTTGGCGGGCATCGGGGGCGACTTCTACCGGGCCGTGGAAATCGCGGGTGAGTTGCTGGCCATCCGCGGGCGGGTGATACCGTCCACCATCACCGACGTAACCCTGATTGCCAGGACCGAGACCGGCGAGACCCTCACCGGGGAAACCAACGTCGCCTTGGCTTCAGCGAGATTGCAGTCGCTCACCCTCTCTCCTCCCAACCCGCCGGCGCACCCCGAAGCGGTGGCGGCCCTGGAGGAGGCCGATCTGATAATTATAGGGCCGGGCAGCCTCTACACCAGCATTGTCCCCAACCTGTTGATTCCCGGGATCGCGCAGGCGGTGGCGGATTCAAGGGCGCTGAAGGTCTATGTCTGCAACGTCGCCGAGGAACCGCAACAGACCGAGGGCTACTCGGTGCAGGACCATCTTGACGTGGTGCGCCGGTACGCCGGAGAGGAGTCGATTCACGCGGTGGTTGCCAACGGCACCATCCCAGACGGCCCCACCCCTGCCGGGCTGGATTTCATCCGCGCCATCAGCCCCTGGGACGACCCTGCCATGCTGGTCGAAGCGGACGTTATAGACGAAACAGCCACTGCCCGTCACGATTCGACGAAACTGGCCGCCATTATAGCCGCCACCTATCGGCGCAACCGGGGTAAGAGACGCCGCCTGCCGTGGCGCCGCGCCGCTCTCCAACCGGCCCGGCCACAGCCCGTGCGCATCCCTGCCGAGGAAGCCTCTACCGGACGCTAGGGACGACCGCAGACACCCCCGTACTCACCAAAATCGCATGCTCCCGTCCGCAGGGCGATTCCAGCGGGGGCAGGGAATGCAATAATATAATTGCTAATACGCTTGCTGGGAGATATGGCAGAGATGTCCCAGGGCACACCCGCAGAACGGGCCGCCAAGTTGCGGCGCGAACTAAACTATCACAATCATCGTTACTACACGCTGGACGATCCAGAGATACTGGATTGGCAGTACGACGCGCTCATCAAGGAACTGCGGGGAATAGAGGCGCAACACCCGGAGTTGCTCACCCCGGACTCCCCAACCCAGCGAGTCGGCGGCGAGCCGTCGGCGGCCTTCGCAGAAGTGGAGCATTCGCGCCCGATGCTCAGCCTAGGCAACGCCTTCGACTTCGACAAGCTGGCCGAGTGGCACAAGCGCGTAACCGGGCTGCTGGACGGCGCGGCCTTCGATATGGTGTGCGAACTGAAAATCGACGGGCTGGCGGTCAACCTCACCTACGAAGACGGCGTGCTAGTGCAGGGAGCTACCAGGGGCAACGGCACCACCGGCGAGGACGTGACTCCCAACCTGCGCACCATCCGCACTATTCCGCTGACGCTGGAAGGGAACTTCCCCCCACGCCTGGAAGTGCGCGGCGAGGTGTATCTGCCCGTCGAGGAGTTCCAACGCCTGAACAGGGAGCGGGAAGAACGCGGCGAGCAACTATACGCCAACCCACGCAACACCGGGGCCGGGACAATCAGGCAGCTTGACCCGAAAGTCACCGCCGCCCGAAATATGGAAATCTGGGTCTACTCACTGAACAGCACCGAAGGAGTAGAGTTCCTGCAAGGCCACTGGGAAGCACTGAAATGGTTGGGAAGCCTAGGGTTCCGCATCAACCCCAACAACCGCTTATGCCATTCCATTGAGGAAGTGCAGGATTACTACCAGACATGGCTGGAGCAGCGCCACGACCTGAAATACGAGGCCGACGGTGTGGTGGTTAAGGTGTCGCCGCTGGAGATGCAGGATCGGCTGGGCGTCGTGGGCCGCGAGCCGCGTTGGGCCATCGCCTACAAGTTCCCGGCGGAGCGGGCCACGACCAAGCTGATACGCATCGGCATCAACGTGGGCCGCACCGGCAGCCTGAATCCCTACGCGGTGCTGGAGCCCGTGGTGGTCAGCGGCGCGACGGTGCAGCACGCCTCGTTGCACAACGAGGAGGACATCCATCGCAAGGACATCCGGGTAGGCGACACGGTCATCATCGAGCGGGCTGGCGACGTGATTCCGCAGGTAGTCGGGCCTGTGCTCGCCGACCGCACCGATGCTGCGCAGGTATTCCATATGCCGGAGCGCTGCCCGGAGTGCGAAACGCCGGTGGTGAAGGCTGACGACGACGCCATGCACCGTTGCCCCAATTCTTCCTGTCCGGCGCAGTTCTTCGAGCTGCTCAAGCACTTCGTCGGCAAGAACGCGGCCAACATTGACGGGCTGGGTGAACGCTGGTGCGGGATACTCATCGAACAGGGCATGGTGTCGGACGTGGCGGGCCTGTACCGGCTGGAAAAGGACAAGCTGCTGGAACTGGAGCGGATGGGCGACAAGCTGGCAACCAAGATTATGACCAACATCGAAGCCAGCAAGAACCGGCCTCTGCCCCGGATGCTGTTCGCCCTCGGCATAACCCACGTCGGCGCGGAGGTAGCCGACCTGTTGGCCCAAAACTACCTCAGCGTCGAAGACCTGTCCAAGGCCCCCGAGGAAGACCTGACCCTGATAGAAGGCATCGGCCCCAAGATCGCCGCCAGCATCGTCGAGTGGTTCCGGGACCCGGACAATCAAGATGTCGTCGAGAAGCTGCTCGACGCCGGCGTCCGACTACAGCAGGACTCGCTGCCGATAATTCCCGCTGCCGCACCGTCCGATGATTCTCCCTTCGGCGGGCTGACTTTCGTGGTCACCGGCACACTGTCGGCCTTATCCCGCAGCGAGGCCGAGGGGCGAATCAAGGGGCTGGGCGGCAAGGTAACGTCGTCTGTTACCAAGAAGACCAGCTACGTCGTGGTCGGGGAGTCGCCTGGGTCGAAGGTGGCAACGGCGGAAAAGCTGGGCACGCCGGTGCTGGACGAAGACGCCTTCCTGCGCCTGTTGGAATCCCCGGGCTCGGCAGCCGGCGGAGTGGCAGAATCGGGGTCGGACAGCCTTGGCTGACACCGCCATCATTGTCGGCCTGGGCAATCCCGGCCCGCGCTTCGCCGACACGCGGCACAACATCGGCTGGCGGGCGCTGGACTTGCTGGCCAGACAGATTAGCGTTCCAGTGAACGAGAGGCGCCCAAAGGCGGTGCTGGGGACGGGTTTCTTCGCAGGCCGCCGGGTGGTGCTGGCCAAGCCGCGCACCTTCATGAACAATAGCGGCGAGGCGGTGGAGTACCTGCTGGCCCGTTTCGGAGGCGGCGCAACCAGCCTGCTGATAATCTATGATGAAATGGCGCTGCCCGTGGGCCGCATCCGATTGCGCGCCGCAGGGAGCGACGCGGGACACAACGGCATTCGCTCCATCATCCAGTACGTCGGCGGAGTGGGCTTTCCCCGTCTGCGCATCGGCATCGGCGGGCCGCCGGCTGGCGTCGAACCCCGCGACTACGTTCTGGGCAAGTTCGCCGAAAGTGAAGCCGAGGCCATAGCCGGGGCCGTGGAGCGGGCCGCCGCCGCCGTCCGCTGCGTGCTGGAAGAAAACATCGAGGCCGCCATGAACCGCTTTAACCAGGACCCGGGAGCCAACCCCGCGCCGTCAGGTCAGCAGGAGACGCCCTCACCCTGACCATCTCCCAGGGGAAAAGGCAATCAACGATCGCGGCGCACAGCTTCAGGCGAGGACTACCGCCAGCACAGCAACCGCCGCCACGACCGGCAGCGCCATCAGCATCGGCAGGCAGCCGAATCGCCGCCCACCCGGGCGTCTTCCACCGTTGCCGCCGCCTCTTCCGCCGCGCCGCCGACCGCGTCGCCTTTGAGTGCATTCGACGCAGGTGCAAGCCGGGGGGTGAGTTCCCCGCAATCGGTTCACGTCATAAGACATACCACAGACTCGCATCCATCCGGTTAAAGGCCGCAACCGTATCACAGATTATAATGCCAGAGGCGCAAGGGCTTGTCGCTCCCGACACACCGCAAGGACGAAGACATTGGTCGCGGGGCTGGCGGAGAATGACCGTGCTGAAACTGATGGTTGGGGGGCTGCTGTTGCTGGCAGTGCTGGCCGGATGTGGCGACAATGCCGCGCCGGAGTCAACTCCCAACGAACCTTCTCCCTCTCCGACCGGCACCCCTATGAAGACCCCCCCAACGGTTACGCCGACGCCAGTGCCCACGCCCACGGTCCGGCCTGCCGTCGCCGTCTCAATGCAGCCACCGGCGACGGAGTACGCAGCGACGCCGGTGCCGACGGAGAGCTTTCCCACACCGCCGGAGCGGGATTACTACCGCTTGGCTCGTGAACTGATGCCCGGCGTGGGCGAAATTGAACCCGTAGTCAGGAATAACGCACCAACCTTGCAAGAGGGCCACAGGGAAACGTTCAAGCTGGTGGATCTGGAAGCTCCGGAGCAGTATGAGAGCGACTTCGTGCTGCGCCTGGTCACACCAAGCGCCTACTGGTTCGTAGAGGATGGGATCGAGGTTGAACAGGAGGCCCTTGAGCGGTCGGCCAGCGAGTTTGAGAGCACAATTTATCCGAAAGTCACTGGTGTTTTCGGCAGCGAGTGGACCCCCGGCGTGGACGGCGACCCGCACCTGTATGTCATCAACGCCAACCTGAGGGGCGTGGGCGGATACTTCTCCGCCGCCGACGAATACCCCCGGGCGCTTCGTCCTGTAAGCAACGAAATCGAGGCCATCTACATCAACGTCCGATACCTGTCCCCCGGCTCCACAGTTTACTCTCAGGTGCTGGCCCACGAGTTGCAGCACGCCGCCCACTGGAATGCCGACGTTTCGGAGGAAACCTGGGTCAACGAGGGGCTGTCGGAACTAGCCGTAACTGTAGCGGGATTCCCGGAAACCAGTATGCTGGCATTCAGGACCGCAGGCCCGACTTCGCTCCTACTGTGGCCTGCGAACGGTGTTGGGACAGGCAAAAACTACGGTGCCGCCTCGCTGTTCATGCACTACCTCAGTGAACACTTCGGAGGGCGCGACAACCTGCGTCCCCTTCTGGAGCAGCCCGACGACGGTATCGAGGGCATAGACGCCTATCTTGAAGACAGCGGATATGAAGCCCGTTTCATTGATGTATTCCGCGATTGGGCGGTGGCCAACCTGCTGGACGAGGACAGCGGCCCTTACGGTTACGCCGACTTGCCGGCACCCCTTCCGGTATACCGCAACCTGGGGAGCAGGAATGAACTGGCGTCAACCATTCCGCAATTCGCCAACGAATACGTCCGCCTGGGGCAACTGCCCGGCCCAGCCGTCCTGTCGTTCAACGGCGACGCCGCCACGCCCCTGCTTCCGGTAGACGCCAGGGAAGGCTGCTGGTGGAGCAACAAGGGCGATGTCATAAACTCCACCCTGACCGCCGAGCTCGACCTGCGGCAGATGGAAAACGCCAATCTGGACTATCAAGTGTGGTTTTCCATAGAGGAGGACTGGGACTATGCTTATGTGGAATTATCTGAGGACAGCGGTGAGACTTGGACAATCCTTGAAACGCCGCTGACCAGCAGCGACGACTCGCTGGACGTGTCCTTCGGCCCTGGCTACACCGGCGCCACCGATGGGTGGCAGAACGAGTCGCTGTCTCTTGCAAAGTGGGCCGGGCAGGAAATCATGGTGCGTTTCCAGTACATCACCGACGCGGCCATCCACGACCACGGCCTCTGCCTGCGCCATCTGCGGGTGCATGAGCATGGGACGGAACCGGCGTTGCAGGCGGAGTGGACACCCAGCGGCTTTGTATGGACCAACAACTTGGTGCGCCAGGTTTTCATAGTTCAGGTTGTCTACGAAGGCCAGGGGGATTCGCCCAATCGCGTCCTGCCGATGACCCTCGACGGCAACAACCGGGGTGAGTTAACGCTGGAACCCCACGCCGACGCCCGCCGCATAGTGGCGGTGGTGCAGTCCGTGGCTCCGTCCACCCGAATGCCTGCCGGCTATGCGATGCGGCTGGAACCGGCACAGTAGGCGAACCCAATACGGAAAGACGGGAGCGAAACATGAAGTTTGGGCTGTGCGTTATCGGCTGCGGCACTTTCGCGCGAACCTTCGCCGCCGCGATACAGGGTGAGCTGGACGACTTTGACCTGTACTTCGCCAGCCGCGACGCGGGACGGGCCGCATCCTTCGCCGCCGAGTTCCACGGAGCGGGCAGCTTCGGCTCCTACGAAACCGCCGTAGCCGACGAGCGCGTAGCTGGTGTCTACATCTGCACCCCGCATCACCTGCACCTGGAACACGCACGACTGGCCGCCGGTTCCGGCAAGCACATCCTTATGGAGAAACCGCTGGCCCGCACCGCCGGGGAAGCGCAGGCCATCGTAGCCGTCGCCGCCGATGCAGGCGTAACCCTGATGGTGGCAGAAAACTACCGCTTCATGCCGCCGGTGCGGGCTGCCAAGGAGATGGTCGAACGCGGCGAGTTGGGAGCGCTCCGGTTAATCCAGTTGCAGGAGGACTTCCCGTTTCAGCCCACCGAATGGCGCAACGACGCGGAGCTGAACGGCGGCGGCGTACTGATAGACGGGGGCATACACAAAGCCAGTCTGATGGCCTATCTTGCGGGCAATCCCTCAGAGGTGTATGCGGTCGAGGTGCCGTCGGCGCAACCTGGCCTCGCCGCGGAGGACGGGGTTGTAGCGATGCTGCGATACTCCAGCGGCCTCGTTGGCGTGATCAACCATTCGTGGAGCGCCGGGCCTCACGCAGAACGGCCGTGGGTAACGGTGTCGGGTTCCAGGGCCAGCGTTGTCTTTGACCTGGGGGGCAGTTGGATCGACACCATAGGCGCTTCAGGACGCCGAAGGCAAACGCTGGGAAACGACCGCGCCGGCCTCGTCGGGATGGTGAGGGAGTTCCGGCAGAGTGTACAGGAGGGCCGCCAGCCAGCCATGAGCGGAGAGGAAGGAGCGCGGGACGTGGCGCTGGTGCAGGCCTGCTACGATTCGATGCGCAGTGGCGCCCCCGTCAGTTTCCCGTAAGACTCCCCTCAGAATTCTGCGGGACGCGGAACAAACGAAAGCGCCACATCGGGCGATGCGGCGCTCTCACTGTTGCCTTTGTGTTGCCGACGATTGGTCCAGTCCCAATCCGAACCAATTGCACAGCGCGCGGACGGGCTGCTAGGGAGTGTCGTCATATTCACCGTCATTCCCGCGAAAGCGGGAATCCAAAGGCCATTGGCAGCAATCCCGTATTTGCCAGCTACCGGATTCTGGGTTCCCGCTTTCGCGGGAATGACGGAAACAGACGCTTGGAGACCGATATTCTTAAATTGACGACACTCCCTAGGCAGTGGCCGCCGCCCCCACGGTTTCGATAATCAGCCTGGTTACGGTGTAGGGGTCGCAATTGGCGTTGGGCCGACGGTCCTCAATGTAGCCTTTTCTGTCCCGGGCCACCTGCCAGGGAATCCGAACCGAAGCTCCCCGGTCGGATACGCCATAGCGGAACTCACGGTAGGAGCAGGTTTCATGCTGGCCGGTCAACCGCTCTTCAATCCGGTGTCCGTAGTTGGCGATGTGCAAGTCGTGGCGTCCCTCCAGGGCCTCCGCAGCCGCGACGCAGGCGTCATAGTCCTCCCGCATTTTGTTGGTGGAGAAGTTGGTGTGGGCCCCGGCGCCGTTCCAGTCGCCCTTCACTGGCTTGGGGTCAAGGGTGGCGCTGATGCCCTTGCGTCCGTCGACGGTCTCGACGTCCTCTCCGATGCGGTAGAGCAGCCAGCGGGCCAGCCACAGGTGGTCGCCAACGGCAGGGGCGCCGATCGGGCCAATCTGAAACTCCCACTGCGCCGGCATAACCTCACCGTTGATGCCGGAAAATGCCAGGCCGGCATGCAGGCAGGCGTCCATGTGCTTTTCCACCACGGGCCTGCCGAAAACCTCGTCGGAACCGACGCCGCAGTAGTAGCCGCCCTGGGGCGCAGGGAAACCGTTGGCCGGCCAGCCCAATGGCTTGATGCCGTCAAAGAAAGTGTACTCCTGCTCGATTCCGAACCACCAGTCCAGGTCCGCGTACTGTTGCGCCGCAGTGGCGCAGGCGGCCCGGGTGTTGGATGGGTGCGGCGTCATGTCTGTGAGCAGCACTTCGCACATCACCAGCTTGTTGTTGCCGCCCCGCACCGGGTCCGGGACCATCAAAACCGGGTTAAGTACGCAGTCCGAATTTTCGCCAGGGGCCTGGTTGGTACTGGAGCCGTCAAAGCCCCAAATCGGGGGGGCTTCCCCGTCCGGAACAATCTTGCCTTTGGACCGCAGTTTGGCCGTGGGCTCTTGCCCGTCAATCCAGATGTATTCCGCCTTGTAACTCATAGGTCAATCCTCGCCTACAAGATTTTCCTTCAAATTATAACTGAAGTTGGCTGCTGTTTTGGAGTCTTGACGCGCCGAATGATTATTGGTAGCCAAGAAGACCGGCTAGGGAGCAGAAAGAAAGTGGGTGCCCTTCGGCCATACTGAGTGGCGACCCTGCAATTCCCAGCCTCGGCTCTCATAGGCCTCGCCTAGAAGTCTGGCCGGAAACCCCGATTCTCCCCAAGCCGTCGTTTTCTTAACGTCGATTATCGATGAATTAGTGAGTATTGCAACGTATTACGTGCACTATCATGTCATATCAGACTGGAATACGTCTGTTTTGCGTAGCGCAAAACCCGGCAAATGGCTTTCCGGCCAGACTTCTAGGGGAAATGGTTCGCTCCGCGCTTTCAATCGACGCGGAGCGACTTGTTCTTTCTCACGGATGCCCGCTCTGCCACGGGCTTAGGCGTAAACTACTTGTTGCGAAGCAACTTCTTGGGGAGAACCACCCAGAGGGCGAACAGTCCGACAAAGGCTCCGGCGGCAACTATGGCTATCATCTGGGCATTCCTCCGAATTCGTTATGGTCTTAGTATCCGTTCAGGTTGTTACATGCCGTTTACATTGATGTTAAATGTTTGTTACATGCCTAAAGGCCGCGGCGGCAACCGGGAACGAAGGGCCATGACTCTGAAAAACATTCACTCCACGCTTCGGCGCAGGGCCGGCGTGGAGTGAATGGTGAGTTTCGGTCTTGCTGCCCGCCGATGCGAGCAGGGTGATTTACTTGTTGCGGAGGAACTTACGGGGGAGAACCACCCAGGCGGCGAACAGTCCGATAAAGGCTCCGGCGGCAACTATGGCTATCATCTGGGCGTTCCTCCGAATTCGTTATGGTCATAGTATCGCCCCAGGTTGTTACGCTCTTTTTACATGAATGTTAAATGTTTGTTACGTTACAAGTCCCTCTACGAAAGCCAGGCGCGGCGACAGAGCAGCTACCAGGCCAGCCAAAACCGACCCGGTAAGGCCCAGCGCCAAGTCGCCAAGCGTATCGGTGTAGGCGGTTGCAAGCTCCGGCGAGCGCCGTATGAAGGCAAAATACTCGGCGACCTCCCACAGGATGGCAGTGACCGCTCCGAATCCCACCACGAACGCCAATGTTTCCCAAGACCGGATGCGGCTCCGTCGAGCCAGCATTCCGATAGCGCCGGAGAGCAGCGCCCAGTTGACCAGATGGTTGGCATCGTCCCACCACTCAACTGCGTCGTAAAGGTCCAGGGCGTTGCCGGTGGTGTCGATGAGGAAGGGCAAGGTCAGCAGAATATCGCTGGCAAAAGGGTACGACGCCCGGCGATACCTCACTGCCCAAATTACAGGAATGACCAGGGTGGCAATCGGGTAAGTGGCCAGACGCCAGAGGAACGCTTTGCCTTCGAACTATTGTAATCCTGAGAAAGCTCCAAATACCAGCAGGCAAATAAGCGCCGCCTTAACTAAGATATTGAGCCAGAACGCCGCAGGACACTTCCGAAGACCCGCCAATCGCCCCAATGAGACTCCCAAACGCCGCACCGTGCTCCGGTGCGTTCGCCAGCTTTTCGGGATTATAGCTTCACTCGCCAAGCGGTCCGCGCTTGGCTCCGCTGCGGCTAAAAACTACTTTTGGGGTAGATCCGTTCCCTGGCCAGCACACACAGACGAGAATCGCCCCGCGCCGGGAGCGTCATACCGGCACAGGGCGATGCAGGAGAAGGCGTCGGTCGGCCCGCCAGGGCAGGCGGGCGGAGCACAGGAGCGTTACTTACTTACTTATTGCGAATGACCTTCCTCGGTATTATCACCCACAGCGTGAACAGTCCCAGAAAAGCGCCCGCAGCAGCCAGAGCAATCATCTTTCCTGCCTCCCGATTTACTACTGAACTTTATGCAGACAGTATTGCGGCAGGTTGTTACGCTGGGTTTTCGTCGACGTAAATTGTTTGTTACGCCGGGGAATAGGAACGGGCCGGGGAGCAACCCCGGCCCGCTTGCCGCATCACCAGATGCTGGTATGGATTAGAGGTCGTAGGCGGGCAGGTTGTGCTCAGACAAATCCATGCCCTGCTCCTCTTCCTGGCGGGAGGCCCTAACCCCCATCGTGAACTTCAGCAGCAGGAACATGCCGAAGCCGGTCACCAGCGCCCAAGACAGCACCACGCCCATGCTGATGAGCTGCGAGACGATTTGCAAGCCGTTGCCGCCTACCAAACCGATTACGTCGCTGTTTACGGGGCTTTCGCTGGCAAAGATGCCGACCGCCAGAATACCCCACAAGCCGCAAGTGCCGTGAACCGAGATGGCGCTCACCGGGTCGTCAATTTTCAGCACGTTTTCGATGAACCATACCGAACCCATCATTAAAGGAGCAGCTATCGCGCCGATGACGACAGCCCACCACGGGTCGACGTAGGCTACCGGGGCGGTGATACCCACCAAGCCAGCCAACGCTCCGTTACAGGCCATCAGAATGTCGGTCTGGCCCGTGCGAACCAGTTGGATGTAGAGGGCCACGACTGCGCCGGTGGCGCCGGCCAGCAGGGTGTTGACGGCGTTCAGGCCGATGGAGCCGCCACCACTGATGTTGAAGCCAAACCATCCGAAGAACAGGATGAAGGTGCCGATAATCACGTAAGGCACATTGTGTATCGGCAACTGATTGGCAGAGCCATCGGCGTTGAATTTACCGATACGCGCCCCGACCACGACCGCTCCGGCGAGAGCGATGAAGCCTCCCATCGCATGGACCACACCGGAACCGGCATAGTCAATTGCCGCCGGCAGGCCTACCTTGTCCAGATATGCGACTCCTAACGCATCAGCTCCACCCAGCCAGCCGCCGCCCCAGACCCAGTGACCATAGAGCGGGTAGATGATTGCGCCAATCATAAAGCTGTAAGCCAGGTAGGCTTGCGTCTTTGTGCGCTCTGCAACAGCCCCGGCCACGATGGTGGCGGCGGTGCCGGCGAACACCATCTGGAACATCCAGCTAACGTATATGCTCGGATCGTCGGATCCACGGGCTAGGAAGAAAAGCGTGCCGAGGACGTTACCATCATCATCCAAGACATTCCCGGAACCGGCGATACCCACTATCGTAGCCCCAGTCATGATGGCGAAACCAAATGCCCAGAAGGACAACGACGCAATGGCGAAGTCCATGAAGCTCTTGGTCATGTAGTTGGTGACGTTCTTTGAGCGGATGAGCCCCGCGCCTAGGAAGGCGAACCCGGCCTGCATGAAGAAGACCAGGAAGGCCGCAATCATGGTGGTCAGGTTGCCGATGTCGGTCGAGTTTACTTCCGACGGGTCGGCGTCCTGAGCGAAGGCGAAGTTGTAGCCCGCCATCACCGCCGCGGCAAATAGCCCGGCGATGGTGTAGGGCAGAACTCGCCGCAACACCGCTGCGCTTCGGGAATAGGGAACCATCTCAGCCAGCATCGCCTTTCTCCTTTCTACCCAATAATGGGCGCATGGGATTATTCCGGTTGTCAATATATGCCGAGGGTGTTACAGGCAGATTTCCGAGTTGTTACGCATATATTTCCAGATTGTTAACTATGAGTTACAAGCTCACTCTTTATTGGCAACAGCAACATACTATATTAAGATTTTCCGCTATGTCCACCAATTTATGCGTAGTTTCCAACGAAAAAGAGCAGGTGGATGGCCTGCTCATTTTCTCTACGAGGTCGCCCTGTCCGAGTTTGATTTGCAGCGTCGGGGCAACCCTATTTCTCTATGGGCGCTCCGACGATGCTGCCCCACTCGGTCCATGAGCCGTCGTAGTTGCGGACATTCTCAAACCCGAGGAGCTGAGTCAGGACGAACCAAGAATGCGAGGAGCGCTCCCCGATACGGCAGTAGGCGATGGTTTCCCGGCTTCCGTCGATTCCCTGGCCGCCGTAGAGTTCGCGAAGAGCACCGGCAGACTTGAAGGAGCCGTCCTCGGCAACCGCCTGACCCCAGGGGATGTTGGAGGCGCCGGGGATGTGGCCGCCGCGCTGAGACCCCTCCTGCGGCACGTTGGCCGGGGCCAGCAGTTCGCCGCTGAATTCGGCGGGTGAGCGAACGTCCACCAGGGCGATGCTTCCTGCGTTGACCAGGGACAGCACCTGGTCCCGGTAGGCGCGGATGCTCTGGTCGCCCTCAGAGGCAGTGTAGGAGACGGCGGGATACGAAGGCACTTCCGTGGTCGTCGGGCGGCCCTCGGCTCCCCATTTGACCCGGCCCCCGTTCATTATCCGCACATCGCCGTGGCCGTAATATTTAAGCTGCCAGAAAGCCCAGGCAGCAAACCAGTTGTTGTTGTCGCCGTAGAGAACGACAGTAGTGTCATTGCCTATGCCGGAACCGCCGAGGAGTCGCTCGATTTCCTCTTTGGAGGCGAGGTCGCGGCGCACCGGCTGCTGCAACTGCGACTGCCAGTTCCAGCCCACGGCCCCGGCGATGTGTCCCTGCTCATAGGCTGAGGTGTCAACGTCCACCTCCACCAGCCGGACGCCGGCGTCGCTCCCATGTTCGGCAACCCAATCGGTGCTTACCAGGGATTCGGGATGAGCGTAATCCGCCATGGTATTACCCCTCTCGTTTCAGATGGATAGATCAGATGAATAGAATGGTTAGCCGGAAAGCGCGGTAGCGCCAATGGCCCATGCCCCAATTGCAATTCAATTTGCGGTTGAATTGTATCGCAATAGCGGCGCTTGCCACAGCCCCATGCACGGCGCGATGGGCTTGGTGCGCGGAAATGGGGTGGGCTGTAATTCGAGCTTTTGCAATTTGGGAGATGCTTGGATAATATAAGGAGAGAAGTAACGCTGGTTCGCGGCGTGAAAGGGCCGCCGGCGAGAGGGCTTTATGGGCAATAACCGATGGCTTCGCAACAGCTTCGTGTACTTGATGATTATCATAGGCGTGATTGTCATTCTATACACGTTGATGCCCTTCGGCAGTAGCAATGAGAAGCCGGTCAGCAGTGTCATATCCATGGCCAAGCATGACCAACTCGAAAGGATTGAGGTCAACGGCGATAACCTGACCGTCATTCCCAAGAACGGCGAAACATTCGACAGCAAGCTGGAAAAGGGCGACAGCATCACCTCGTTGCTGCTGGAGAGCGGGGTGGAGATCGGCGATCCGGGAGTGGAGATTATCTCCAAGGGCTCCAGCGGGCTGTCCAGTTTCTTCGGACTGCTGCTGAACTTCCTGCCACTGATCTTCTTTGGCGGGCTGATTCTCTTCATGATGCGCCAAGCGCAGGGCAGCAACAACCAGACCATGAGCTTTGGCCGCAGCCGGGCGCGGATGATGACCGTCAACCGCCCCGCCGTCACTTTCGCCGACGTGGCGGGGGTGGAAGAGGCCAAAACCGAACTCCAGGAAATTGTCGAGTTTCTCAAGTTCCCGGAGCGGTTCCTGTCGCTGGGGGCGCGCATTCCCAAGGGCGTGCTGCTGGTGGGCCCGCCGGGCACCGGCAAGACATTGCTGGCCCGCGCCGTGGCAGGCGAGGCTGGGGTTCCCTTCTTCCACATCAGCGGTTCCGAGTTCGTTGAAATGTTCGTCGGCGTCGGCGCGGCCCGGGTGCGCGACCTTTTCGAGCAGGCCAAGCGCAACGCCCCCTGTATCGTGTTCGTAGACGAAATCGACGCCGTGGGACGGCATCGGGGCGCCGGTCTGGGCGGTGGGCACGATGAGCGTGAGCAGACCCTCAACCAGATTCTGGTGGAGATGGACGGCTTCGAGACCAACACCAACATCATCGTCGTCGCCGCCACCAACCGGCCCGACATCCTTGACCCGGCCCTGTTGCGTCCGGGGCGGTTTGACCGGCGCGTAACCCTCGACCTGCCCGACCTGGAAGGTCGCAAGGCCATCCTGAGGGTTCACGCCTCGGGCAAGCCGCTGGCCCCGGAGGTCACGCTGGAAACCGTAGCCAAGGAAACCCCCGGATTCAGCGGCGCAGACCTGTCCAACCTCGTCAACGAGGCGGCCATCCTGGCAGCGCGCGGGAACAAGAAGTCCATATTCATGGAAGAATTCGAGGAAGCCGTTGACCGCATCATCGCCGGCCCGGAACGCAAGAGCCGCCTCATCAACCGCCGCGAGAAGGAAATGACGGCCTACCACGAGGCGGGCCACGCCTTGGTAGCCTGGGCCCTGCCCCATGCCGACCGGGTCCACAAAATTTCCATCGTCTCACGCGGGTCCATGGGCGGGCATACCTCGCTCCTTCCCGAAGAAGACCGCTACCTCTGGACCAAGAACCAGTTCAGCGACATGCTGGCCGTGACCATGGGCGGGCGTGTCGCAGAAGAGCAGATTTTCGACGAGGTCACCACCGGAGCCAGCAACGACCTCGAGCGGGCCACCAAGATAGCCCTGGGCATGATCAAGCGCTACGGCATGAGCATTTCCCTGGGTCCCCGCACATTCGGCAAACGGGAAGAGATGGTGTTTCTCGGCAGGGAAATCAGCGAGGAGCGGGATTACGGCGACAAGGTGGCCGAGGAAATTGACGAAGAGGTCAAGGCCCTCATCAACAAGGCCTATTCCCGGGCCAATGAAATCCTGATCTCCCACAAGGCTAAGCTGGTGCGGCTGGCCGAGTACCTCATCGAACACGAAACGGTGTCGGGAGAGGCGCTGAATCACCTGTTCAACGACGATGAGCTGCCCGGCACCGCGAAAGAAGGAGTCCCGGCCGCTCCGTCGGAACCCCCACCCTACACCGCACCCCGGCCCCAGCCAACCATCCAGCCGCGGCCGGCGCCCACCCTGCCCTCCACCAGCGACCCGGAGGCATAGGACGCCAGGAATACGGCGGCAACCGCAGATGGGCTGAAAAAAGAACAGGGGCGGGATTGAATCCCACCCCTGTTCTTTTACTCCCCCGCCCGTTACTCGCTCTCTGCTTCGCTTTCCACCGACGCAGGAAGCTGGCGGAAATAGAGGCCCCACTGCTTCATGAGGTCTTCCACAGCGGGGTTCTTCAGGGCAACCAGTTCACGGAAGAAGCCTGCCAGTGCGTGAGCCGGCATAAGCTCGGTGGAGCAAACCCAGCTGCGCTCCGCAGGAACCACGTAAATGATTCCTCTCTGGTGTTCGCATACCACCTGAATGCGGGTCATGTCCTCGCTTGGTTTAACTTCCAGGCCGGCCGGTGTGGTCATTCTCTTTCACGTCCTATTCACGTTTCCGAGTCTTCCGGCAGCCGCGCGTCCCCCGGCGTAACGGGGGTAACGCGCGAGGCGGATATTATTATACCGCCGAATCCGCTCTGCCGTTATAGTCGAATTTCGTTAGCGGTGTTATTATCATAGGTAGGCCACGCGCCGATGGAACCGGTGCGGCGAGGAATTGTGGAGCATGTACCAGCCCGGAGGACAGCCACCCAGGCAACCTGAAATGAATTTCGACCAGCTACTGGGCGGGGTCAGCGCCACGCTGGGCCGCATAGCCAACCGGCTAGGCGGCGGCGGTGTCGGCTTGGCCGTCGTATTGATTGGCGGGCTTATCGTCATTATCTGGGCCGCCACCGGCATCTACACCATCAGCCCCGGTGAACAGGCCGCGCTGCGGCTCTTCGGCGCGGCGCAGGCGAGCACGGTAACGGAAACGGGCCTGCACTGGTGGTGGCCCACGCCTGTGGGCAGAAGCGACGTGGTGCAGACCGACCTGGTGCGCCGCATCGAACTGGGATTCCGCAGCAGCGAGGCCGGTATCATCACTCCGATTGCGGTCGAAGCTCAGATGATCAGCGGCGACCTGAACATCATCGATGTGCAGATGGTCGTCCAGTACAACATCAAAGACCTGAACCACTATCTCTTCAAGGTAGACGACCCGGGCGAAGACGCCGGGCTGCAGAGAAACATTCCCGCAGGCCGACCCGACGGCCGCACTCTGAAAGACGCCACCGAGGCGGCTCTCCGCCTCGTCGTGGGGCAGCGCTCCATCGCTGAAGTTCTGGCGGAACAGCGCGTCGATTTGCAGGCTTCCACCAAGAGCAAGTTGCAGGAAATCATCGACAGCTATGAGACCGGCATCAACGTAGTCAGCGTGGAGTTGCAGAAGGTGGAAGCGCCCGAAGACGTGCGCGCTGCCTTCAACGATGTGCTCCAGGCCCGGCAGGACAAAGTAACCGCCACCAACCTGGCCCAAGCCTACGAAAACCAGGTCATCCCCGAAGCACGGGGCCGCTCGGAGCAGATAATCCAGCCGGCGGAAGCCTTCAAGCGCGCCCGTATCGAGAGGGCCCAGGGTGAAGCCGACCAGTTCCTTTCCGTTCTCAAGGAGTATTCGGACCGGTCGGTGAGGCTGTCCAGCACCCTGCAGGACACCGATAACTCAGACGACGACGGGAATCCCGCCACTGGAATCGGCATTGAAGACGTCACCATTATTGACTCTCCCGATGCCGAGGGGGACGGGCCGGACCTGGTTGTCTCCAACCTCCTGACGCTGGGCGCCACAAACTGCGTCTTCACGGCAGGGGAGGTGGAGTCCACCACGGACACACAGCTCTGCGTCTTCACGATGTCGTTGGACGGGCAGCACAGCGATCCGGAGGTCGGCACGGAATTCGTCGCCGCCTACCTCGGCAACGAGGACCACAGCGTTCCTCAGTTCGCCACATCCGGCTCCTTGAGCATCCGGCTGCGCAACGCCCCCCTGGACCGGGACAATCAGGATGGCGACGACAACCTGAGCACCGGCGTCACACCGGACGACTTCACCATTGTCAACGGGCCGGACGGCGGACAAGCAGCAGGCATCGACCTGTCGGTCTCAAACTTCACTCCGTCGAGCAACATACTGACCCTCGCAGTGCAGCGCGGTGAAACGCTGGAGCCGGGCGCAACCTTCACGGTGCAATATCTGAACCGCGAGACTTTCACGGTTCCGGCCACCAGCCAGGTCACCCAGCAGCGACTGTACCTGGAAGCCATGGAGGATATTCTCCCGGGGGTCAACAAGATTATCGTTGCGGCGGGGGCCGAAACCGTCCTGATCCTCGGCGGTCAGGATGGCTTGGTGCCGGTTCCCGTCGGCCCGAGTCCCAGCCCATAAGAGTCGGCCAATTCTCCCCGACCGCTCGTCCCTCGACAAGTCCGGGATGAGCCGTTGGAGCTACCCGGTTCGTGGTGAGCTTGTCGAGCCATGAACGGCAATACGGCAACACAGGTAGGCATAAGGGGTACCAATGAGAAACCTGGTTATCGCGGGCGTAATAATCCTGGCAATAGTGATTACGCTGTTCACCACGCTCTACGTAGTAGACGAGACCGAGCAGGCAGTCGTCACCCGTTTCGGTGATGTGCGCGCCGTTCAAACCACGCCCGGTCTATACCTTAAGGCTCCCTTCGGCGTTGACCGGGTAGTGACATTCGACCGCCGCGTCCTGCGCATTGATGCGCCGCCGGACCGCTTCCTGGATAAGGACATCAACATACTTGAAATCGACGTATATGCCAGGTATGTCATCACCAGTCCGCGGGACTTCCTGATAAGTCTGAGGACCCAGGAAAACGGGGCGTCGATTCTGGGGCAGCGCATAAACGCGGCCTTGCGCGCAGAAGTCGCCGAGCGGAGCCGTGAAGAAATCATCGGCGGCGACGTGGAGTTGGATGACGACGGCAACCCCATCACCGACGACGAAGGCAACTCCCGGGTCGTTCCGACCAACACGCGGACCGAGATTTTGGACGAGGTGTTGGCGTCGGTACAGCTTGACTTGTCCAATGAGCAGCCCGGGTTCGGCGTGGAAATGATAGACATCCGCATCAAGCGCGCCGACTTCCCTGCCGAAGTGGCCGGACGCATCTTCGAGCGTATGCGTTCCGACCGCGAGAAGATTGCCCGCCGCCTGCGCGCCGAGGGTGAAGAGGAAGCCCGCACCCGTCGCGCCGCCGCCGACCGCGAGGTGGAGGTCATCCTGGCGGAGGCCGACCGCGACTCCAACCGCCTGCGCGGTGAAGGCGAGGCCCAGGCCATCGCCATCTTGGCTGACGCCCTCAACCAGGACCCGGAGTTCTTCGCGTTCCGCCGCAGCCTGGAAGCCTACCGGCAGTTCCTCAGCACCCAGTCCACGATGATCCTTTCGGCGGAGTCGGACCTGTTCCGATTCCTGCAAGGTTCCGGTGAAGTTGACGGAGTGGGCGCAGGGAGCAGATAGCAGCTATCGCCAAGTCCAGGAGACACGTTCAGGGGCAGGCTGAGAGCCTGCCCCTGTTGCTGTTATCAAACAATCCTTGTGCCGGGATGCCCCCACCCCTCTCCTTCCATAGAGGAGAGGGGTTATGCAAGTCAAGAAAGAGGGAACTTGCCTATCGTCCGGCCAGGCGGCGGCCCTCCTCCAGCCCGTGAGTGGTCTTCTCCGGGGAGGTGATGATGATGCTGAAGCCCTGCTCCAGGCGCATGGGCACCTCGGCGGCGGTGGCGCCAGTGGCACAGGGGACGCCCGCATCCTTGCATGTTTCGAGAATCCGCAGCAGGTTGGCCTGGACCTCGGGGTGGCTGGCGTTTCCCTTATGGCCCATGGACACCGACATATCGCCCGGCCCGGCCCAGACGGCCCCGATGCCCTTGACCTCCCGCAGGATGTCTTTGAGGTTCTCCACACCGTGCGGCTCCTCCACGATGCCGATGAGCAGCATATTGCCATCGGGGTCCAGGGGCCACAGGTCGGCGGCATCGTAATACTCCGCCGGAGTCAGACCCCAGTATCGCGGGGCGATGCGATACCACCAGCCCCGCTCGCCCTCCGGCTCGAAGTCCGCCGAGCCGGGAACCTGCGGGTAGCGGGCGGCAATCACAGCCGCCTGCGCGTCCTCCACCGTGTTTAGGTGGGGCAGCACCAAGCCGTAGACCCCGGTGTCCAGCGCCTGCTTCAGCACCCACTGGTTGCGTTCCCGGAAGTTGGGCGGCACCCGCACAAAGGGCGCGGGGTCGGCTTGCAACGACCCACCTTCCGCAATCTTCTTACGGGACATCAAAAATTGCAGGGACATCCTCAGCTTGTCGAAGCTGAAGTCCTGGTGCTCCATCTCGATGATGGTCATGTCGTAATCGGAATCAGCGATAAACGTCAGGTCGTCCAGGTTGCCGTTCCAGACCAGCCCCGAGCAGAACACCGGCTTGCCTTGTTCCAGCAGTTCGATGACTTTGTTGTAACGAACCATACCCCCTCCTGCGCGATGGGCCGAAAGGCCGTTCGGTTTGGGATGCGTCGGGATTATGCTTCGGGCCGGGAGAATTGTCCACCGCTGCCGGTGAGGGCGCAGGGCCTTGGATTGTTCCCTGTCCTTTGAAGCAGAGGGCTGGGGTGAGGGTGAAATCCTGGTATGACACCACGTTCATTCATCAACTGGGATGCCCCCACCCTAGCCCTCCCCTAAAGGGAGAAGGGACAACTAAAGGGCCCCGGCTGCGGGCAGCACGATTGCAGAGTCTTTTCGGTCTCATTCTTGTATGTATCAGGACGAGATTCTCGGGATCCTCTTCAATCCTGTGCATCCTCTAAGCCCGATTCAGACAATAACTTTGCAATCATCCTGTGGTTGCGGGATTGCGTCGTTGACTGCCGGGGAAAAATCGCCTACAGTCTTAAAGGCCAACGAAATCAACGGCGCGATGCCGGTTTCAGTACGCCCTGTAGCATGGCAAGGCGCATTCCCGCCACCACAGACGGCAGGAACCGACCCGCCTGGATTCAGAATGAAGATACACGAATATCAGGCCAAGGAGATATTCGCTCGGTACGGCATCCCAGTGCCGCGGGGAGTGGTCGTGTCTACCCCCGCAGAGGCGCAGACTGCCACCGAGGGATTCGGGGGCCGGGCGGTCATAAAGGCCCAGGTACACGCGGGCGGCCGGGGCAAGGCGGGCGGCGTCAAGGTGGCGCAGTCTCCCGGTGATGCAGAAGCAACGGCCCGGGCTATGCTCTCTACCAGCCTGGTCACCAACCAGACCGGGCCGGAGGGCGTGCCGGTCAACCGTGTGCTGGTGGAAGAGTTGGCCAGCATCGCCAGGGAGATGTACCTGGCCCTCACTGTGGACCGGGTGGAACGCCGTCCCGTTATGTTGGTCTGCGCCTCCGGCGGAATGGACATCGAGGAAGTGGCCGAAACCAATCCTGACAGCATTCACACCGAACCTATCGACCCGGTGCTGGGGCTGATGCCCTACCAGTCGCGCCGCATCGCCCGAATGCTGGGACTCGAGGGTGCCGCTGCCTCCGCCGCTCCCGGGCTACTCAGTTCGATCTACCAGGTCTTCTTGGATAACGACTGCACCCTGGTCGAGGTCAACCCGCTCATCGTCACCGCCGAGGGCGGGCTGGTAGCCCTGGACGCCAAGATCACTGTGGACGACGATGCCATGTTCCGCCGTCCCGCACTGCGAGAGTTGAGGGACAGGGCGCAAGAGGACGAACTAGAAGCCCAGGCCGCCGAGTTGGACATTGCCTACGTCAACCTGGACGGCGACGTGGGCTGCCTGGTCAACGGCGCCGGCCTGGCCATGGCGACCCTGGACGTCACCTCCGCGGCGGGCGCGGCGCCGGCCAACTTCCTGGACGTGGGCGGCGGGGCCACCGTGGAAAAGGTCGCCAGCGCCGTCGGCATCATCCTTTCCGATGAGAAGGTGCGGCGGGTGTTGGTCAACATCTTCGGCGGCATCCTCCGCTGCGACATCGCCGCCGAAGGCATCGTACTGGCCTACCGCAACGCCAACTCCACCCTGCCGGTGGTGGTGCGGATGCTGGGCACCAACGTGGACGACGGCAAACGCATCCTCGAAGAGTCGGGCCTGCCGGTGGTGTTCACAGAAACGCTGTCCGAAGCCGCCGACGCCATCAAGCGGGCCGGGTAGACATGCCCAACGATCCCATCGTACCGGACTCCGATATGTGGACGGTCCGCGCCGAGCGTGGCCCCTTGGCTCATGGTGCAGAATATCCCGGGTATGTTCACCGCGCTGACTGGAACCGACGATTTGGGCCTGACCGGGCCACGCATCTTTGTAGAGGTCAAGCATCGTTCGAAATCTACGGAGCCCAAGATATACGCTCTTTCCTTGGGGGAGGCACACAGGAGAACGTTGTCTTTATGTTAGCACCGGCGGATTCTCTGCGGATGCGCGATACGAAGCAGACCGCTCGACGGTTCCCTTGACTCTGCTCACTATGCCGGATTTGCGCGAAATACTAGGTTCTGTTGACATTTCGCTGTTGCGGGTCATTCCGGGGAAATAGCGACGAAGAATCCTGGACTTATCACTCCGATTCAAGGCCATTAGTGCTTTCCTGCACTTGGAATGACATGAAATGGGCCTGCACATCGGTTACAAATGCAAATGTCAACAGAACCTAGTGAATTACTACGAATCTCTGGATTCAGAAACCCGTGCGCTGGTTCCTCTCAGTAAGGTTTACTGGCCGATCGCGGAGTAAACGTCAAGAAATCCCGGAGAAATGGAGCATCCCTGAATGGGTATTCTGGTTGACGAAAACACTCGTGTAATGGTGCAAGGTATAACCGGGCGGGAGGGCAGCTTCCACGCCCGCAACTGCATGGCCTACGGCGCCAACGTGGTGGCCGGCGTCACGCCGGGGCGCGGAGGATCGCTGTTTGAAAACGCCGTGCCGGTGTTCAACTCGGTGGAGGAGGCCGTCGCCGAGACCGCCACCAACATGGCGCTGATTTTTGTGCCGCCACCCTTTGCCGCAGACGCCATTGTGGAGTCCGCAGACGCGGGCGTTCCGCTGATTGCCTGCATCACCGAGGGAGTGCCGACGCTGGACATGGTGCGGGTCGCCCGTTACCTGGAACATCGCAACGTGCGGCTCATTGGCCCCAACTGCCCCGGCATCATCAATCCGGGTGCGCGCTGCAAGGTCGGCATCATGCCCGGGGCGATTCACCTCCCAGGCCGGGTTGGCATCGTCTCCCGCAGCGGGACCCTGACCTACGAGGCGGTGGGGCAGCTCACCGGCCTGGATATCGGTCAGTCCACCTGCGTCGGCATCGGGGGCGACCCCATCATCGGAACCAGCTTCGTGGAGGTGCTTCGGCTGTTCCAGGAAGACGCGGACACCGACGCCGTGGTGCTGATAGGAGAAATCGGCGGCAACATGGAGCAGGACGCCGCCGCCTACATCGGCGAGGAGTTCAACAAACCAATAGCCGCCTTGGTGGTGGGAGCTTCGGCTCCGCCGGGCAAACGCATGGGGCACGCCGGGGCCATCATCACCGGCGAGAGCGCCACCGCCGAGGCGAAGATGCGCGCCTTCCGGGAGGCCGGCGCGACCATCATCCCCACCCCTGCCGACATCGGCTCCACAGCACTGAGTATGTTGCGCTCAGCCGGACTGTCTGCGTAGCGCAGTTGCTCCTATTTTCGTGGGGCCGCGTCAGGATACCACGGAGGGGAGGATCAGTAAGGATCGGAATAGCAACTTTACCAACTCAGTCATCATAGCTAGGAGAGAGTATGCCCTATACCGAGATTAACGGGATAAACATCCATTTCGAAGTTCGCGGCTCCGGCGCTCCCCTACTGATGATGGCCCCGGGGGGGTTCGACTCGACCATCGAGAAGTGGACCACCTCGGGCATCTGGGCCAGTATGAAGCCCTTGGAGACCCTGACCAGCCGCTACACCTGCATCGCTTACGATCGGCGCGAGGCGGGACTCTCCGGCGGGAAGGTCGAGCGGGTCTCCTGGACCACCTACGCGCACGAGGCCAAGGGCCTGCTGGACGTGCTGGGAATCTCGCGGGCCTTCGTGATGGGGGGCTGCATGGGCTGCTCCTCTGCCACCGCCTTCGGCGTAACCTACCCGGAGGCGACCCTGGGGCTGATGCTGCACTGGCCGGTGGGGGGCGTCCGCTGGCGGCAGAACGGCTTGGAGCGCTTCCAGGCCCACGTTGACTTCGTTAAGCAGAAGGGGCTGTCCGCCGTGGTTGAGCTGGCCCGCAAACGCGGCAGCTTCTGGGCCGAACCCAAGGCCGGCCCCTGGGCTTCTACCATCGTGTCCGACGAGGCTTTCGCCGCGAAATTCGCCGGGCAGGATCAGGCCCGCTACCTGGCAATCGTCACCCTGATGGGCCAGTCGCTCTTCGACCGGGATACCGCCACCGGCCCGGAACCAGTAGAATTGATGGCGCTGCGAACCCCCTCGGTCATCATCCCGGGCGCCGACGCCTCCCACGCCACCAGCGCCGCCCGCTACCTCCAGGAATGCTTGGAGGGAGCGGTCTACCACGACGTCCCGGTGGAGCAGCAGACCCCCGACGCCGTCCGCCAGTGGATAATCGAGTTCATTGAGTCCAACGCCGCCGTCGGCGCGCTCTGACGGCGAGGGCATTTATTGAACCCACCAGACTTGCAGCGCCTCTCCGGCCTTCGGGTTGGTGAGGCGCGACTTCTCCTCGACAACGGCTACTATTCCGGCGCATACTATTTGGCAGAGTATGCGATGGCAGCCGCGACGCGCGTCTGAAACCAGACTATCCTTCGGATTTAACGGACGGTTTCTTTTTCAGGGACTCGTTCGTATATTCCCCCAAGAGATAGACTATCAAGCCGCCGGACTTTATTCAGCACCGGCCATGATTAGTTCGCGGCCACCGGTCGCCACACTACGCGGATTGAAAGGGAATGCAATACGAAACCGTAATCGGCCTGGAAGTCCACGTGCAGTTGCAGACGCAGAGCAAGATGTTCTGCTCCTGCCGCGCCGACTACCAAAGCGCCCCGGTCAACAGCCGGGTGTGCCCCGTTTGCCTGGGCCTGCCGGGGGCCTTGCCGGTCATTAACAGACGCGCCGTCGAGTACACCATCGTAACCGGGCTGGCGTTGAACTGCGACATCCCCCGGCTCACCAAGTTCGACCGCAAGAATTATCCCTATCCCGACCTGATGAAGGGCTACCAGATTTCCCAGTTCGACCTGCCCATCGCAGTTGGCGGGCGCCTTGACATCGAAGCCGAGGGAATCACCCGAACCATCGGCGTGCGCCGCGTCCACCTGGAGGAAGACGTAGCCAAGATGCAGCACTTCCCCGCCGATGACGGCGGCTATACCCTGGTCGACGTCAACCGCTCCGGCGTGCCGCTGATGGAAGTGGTCAGCGAACCCGATTTGCGCTCGGCGGAGGAAGCCCGCGCCTACCTGGTAAAGATGCACTCCATGCTGCAATACCTGGGAGTATCCACCGCCAATATGCAGGACGGCAGCTTCCGGTGCGACGCCAACATCAGCATACGCCCGGCGGGCAGCGACGAGTTAGGCACGCGCACTGAAATCAAGAACATGAACAGCTTCCGGTCGGTCTTCCAGGCTCTGAATTTCGAGGCAGAGCGGCAACGCCGGGTGCTGGAGGACGGCGGGCGAGTGGTGCAGGAAACGCGCGGCTGGATTGAAGGCCGGGCGGTAACCGTGTCCCAGCGCAGCAAGGAAGAAGCCCACGATTACCGCTACTTCCCGGAACCGGACCTGCCACCGCTGGACATCGCTCCGGAGTGGGTATCAGAAATCCGGGCGCGGCTGCCCGAGCTGGCCCCGGAACGGTGCGCCCGCTTCCAACACGATTACGGCCTGTCGGAATATGACGCGCTGCTGCTCACGGACAGCAAGGCTATGGCCGACTATTTCGAAAAGGCGGCTGGTCTGCGCCCTGCTGAGGGCCCGGAACTGGAACGCCACGCCAAGCAGGTGAGCAACTGGATGCTCGGCGACCTCGCCGGCCTGCTGAACCTGGAAAACCGCGACATTTCAGAATCACCGGTTTCTCCCGACCATCTGGTAGAGTTGATAGCGTTGGTGAGCGAAGGGGCCATCAGCGTCACAATGGGCAAGACGGTTCTGGAAGAAGCCTACCGTTCCGGCAGCTCGCCCCGGAGCATTGTCGAAGAGCGCGGCTACACCCAGATCAGCGACACATCGGCGGTCGAGCCGTCGGTGCGCGAGGCGCTGGACGCCAATCCCCGCGCCGTCACCGACTACCTGAGCGGCAAGGAATCGGCAGCCAAGTTCCTGGTCGGGCAGGTCATGAAGCTGACACGGGGGCAGGCCAAGCCCGATGTGGTCAACAAATTGGTTTCCGAGGCGTTGGAGCGCGTGAAGAGCGAGGCAGTGTAATCCGCTCCTGTTCTCTCTCCCAAGGAAGAGAGGGTTATGATTTGGCACGTACCCGGCGGAAAAGGGACTGACAGATGGATACAGCAATTCTGATGGCGCAGCTACTGGTTTCCTTGTTACTGGTACTTATAATCCTGGCACAGGTGAAAGAGGGCAGCGGCGGGCTGTTCGGCGCGGCGCAGTCCACCGTGCGAACCCGGCGCGGAGCGGAAAAGGCGCTTTTCCAGCTAACCATCATTCTGGCCGTGGTCTTCCTGGTTATCTCCATTGTAGTCGTGCAGCTGTTGTAATCGTGCGGCTGTGAGCACGAGGGAATGCCCTAGCCCTCTCCCGATGGGAGGGGGAATTTGCGGTTACGAACGCAAGCATCGCGTTATGTGATGGGCAGCCCGTTGCTGGTATTCACCACCGATTTCGGTCTGACCGACGCCTATGCCGGCGTCATGAAGGGCGTGGCCTTGTCCATCAACCCAGACCTGCGCCTGGTTGACCTGACCCACCAGATTGCGCCCCAGAACGTCGCGCAGGGCGCATTCGTCCTGGGCGTCAGCTACCGTTACTTCCCTGCCAACGCCATCCATGTCGCCGTGGTTGACCCCGGTGTAGGCACGGGACGCCGCCCCATCCTGCTGGAGACGCCCCACAGCTCATTTGTCGCCCCCGACAACGGTCTTCTGACCCGTGTCCTTTCCGAGTATCTGCCCGACCCGCCGACACGACCCGGAACGGTGGAACTGCCTTCGACCGTGCGGGCCTTCCACCTCACCAACCCGGACTACTGGCTACACCCGGTCAGCAGCACCTTCCACGGAAGGGATATTTTCACGCCGACGGCGGCCCACCTCTCCCTTGGGGTTCTGCCGGAGTCATTGGGCGAGCCGATAGGCGAACTGGCCTGGCTGCCGATGCCGCAACCGCGCGTTACCCATGAGGCCGTCAGCGGGGAGGTCATCTACCGCGACACCTACGGCAACCTGATCAGCAGCATCCCGGCAAACCTGCTGGAAGGCCGGAAGATAAGCGAAATACGCATCCGGGGCCGCGTAATTCGCCGCCTCAGCCGCACCTTCCTCGACATCTCCAGCGACTCCTCGCCCCCGGACCTGATCGCTCTCTTCGGAAGCCACGGCTACCTGGAAGTCGCCGTACCCAACGGAAGCGCTGCTGATTCCCTGTCCGCAGGCCCCGGCGAACCTGTGGCCGTCACGTTTGCCGAGCCGCAGGACGCAGCCCACGTTTTTTAATTCTCCCTCTCCTTTGAAGGAGAGGGCTGGTGTGAGGGTGAAATCCAGAAGTGCACGGTGCGTACAATTGTCGCCCATCACCGGGAACGCCCCAGACCCTAACCCTCCCTCGGAGGGAGAGAGAACAATCAAAAGGCGCTGGGTCGCAACTAGTTGATAGCTTGATAGCGTTCCAATTTAGATGGTATGGCAGCTTACGGTCCGTCATTCCCGCGACAGCGGGAATCCAAGGGTAGTGGGTGTTAATGTCGGGTACGCGTCTCGACCACCTGATTCGGAACGCTATCGCCTCCTCCCACTTGCCAAGTTAATAGAACACGTGTACTATTATATACACATGACCCACCGCTCACCATGTCACTCCGACCAAATCCACAAAGCCACTGAGGCCACGCGATGTTTGATGCCTGAAAACCAAAAGAAGACTCCCCGCTCCAAGCTCACCAAGCGCAACCCCGATTCCAAACCCAACTCGGACCCTACACCCGCCTCCGACGGTCAGATACAACGGCCCGAAATGACCGGAAATGGCCGGGAAATCGAAATTTCCGAACTCACCTTCCGCCAACAGGCCGCCCTCCCCAGGATAGCCCTCGCCAAGTCATTAGGGCTCTCGGCCGACTGTGGCATCGCGCCACCCCATATGGCAGCTTACGATCCGTTATTCCCGCGAAAGCGGGATTCCAAGGGTAGTGGGTGTTTATGTCGGGTACCAGTCTCGACCACCTGATTCGGAACGCTATCGCAACCAGTCTTTCTATTGACATCATTTGCCCTCATGCTAGTATGAGGAAAATTCGGCCCTGCACTAACCGGGGCTGATTCCCACATTCAAAACCGCAAATCGGGGGGAATATGGACTTCGACCGCGACACTCTGTTAAAGCTATACCGCACCATGAAGACCATCCGAGACTTTGAAGAGCGGGGCATCCCGGAAACCGGACAGCGTGGAATGTCGGCCTCAGTGCATTCGTCCGCCGGACAGGAAGCCGTACCCACCGGCGTCTGCGCCAACCTGAGCGATGACGACTACATCGGCAGCACCCATAGGGGCCACGGCCACTGCATCGCCAAGGGAGTTGACCCAAAGGGCATGATGGCCGAATTGTTCGGACGCTCCACAGGCCCCAACAAGGGCAAGGGCGGCTCGATGCACATCGCCGACATGAGCAAGGGGATGCTGGGCACCAACGGCATCGTCGCCGGCAGCGTTCCGCTGGCCGTGGGCGCCGCCCTGACCTCCAAGCTCAAGTACAAAAACCAGCGGGTGGCCGTGGCCTTCTTCGGCGATGGCGGGGCCAATCAGGGCGTGCTCCATGAGTGCATGAACCTGGCCTCGGTCTGGAAGCTGCCGGTCATCTTCTGCTGCGAGAACAACGGCTACGCCGAGTCCACGCCCGTCGAATACGCGCTGTCCACCAGCCGCGTCTCCGACCGGGCCCCCGGATACGATATGCCCGGCATCCATGTGGACGGGATGGACGTCTTCGCGGTCTTCGACGCAGCCCGCGAGGCCGTGGCCCGCGCCCGCGCCGGAGACGGCCCCTCGCTGCTCGAGTGCCGCACCTACCGCTTCTACGGCCATACCGTATTCGACAACCCTCTGTCCTACCGCACCAAGGAAGAGGAAGACTACTGGCGGGGACGTGACCCCCTCAAGCTCTTCCGCGAGTCCGTCATCCCGCAGGGCGAGATTACCGCCGAAGAGCTGGACCAAATTGACACGGAAACCGCCGCCTTGATGGAGGAAGCGGTTGCCTTCGCCGACGCCTCGCCACTGCCCGAACCCCACGAGCTCTACGAGGACGTTTATGTCGACTACCCGTTGGACATGATGCGCCGCGGCACAAATATGCCCGCGTAGGGACGCCCTCACCCAAACCCTCTCCCAGAGAGAGGGGATTATTGTTGCCCCTCTGCTTCCGTGAGAGGGGACTTTAGGAACCAGCAGGAGCGAGCGATGACGACAGCCACCGCCACCAGGGAATTGCAGGTACGCGAGGCCATCAACGAGGCCATCAGGCAGGAGATGGAGCGCGACGAATCGGTCATCATCATGGGCGAGGAAATCGCCGGCGGCGCAGGCCGGGAGCACTTGGGCATCGTTGATGCCTGGGGCGGGCCATTCCGCACCACCGTCGGCCTGATCCAGCAGTTCGGCAACCAGCGGGTGCTGGACACGCCGCTGTCGGAAGCCGCCTTCGTCGGCACCGCCATCGGCGCGTCCTCCACCGGGATGCGGGCCATCGCCGAGCTGATGTTCGTGGACTTCATCGGCGTCTGCATGGACCAGATGCTGAACAACGCTGCCAAGATGCGCTATATGTTCGGCGGGCAGGTCAAGGTCCCCTTCGTGATGCTGACCCGCATCGGGGCCGGGTTCGGCAGCGCCGCCCAGCATTCCGAGTCCTACTACTCCATCTTCAGCCACATACCCGGGCTGAAAGGCGTGGCGCCCTCCGACCCCTACACCGCCAAGGGGCTGCTCACTGCGGCCATCCGAGACGACGACCCGGTGGTGTTCTTCGAGCATAAGGGGCTGTACACCAACCGGGGGCCGGTGCCGGAAGAGCCGTATACCTTCCCCATCGGCAAGGCCCGCACAATCCGCCAGGGAACCGACGTCACACTGGTGGGCATATCCAAGATGACCTGGATCGCCAACAACGCCGCCGAGGAACTGGCGAAAGAGGGCATCAACGCCGAGGTGGTGGACCTGCTCAGCATCTCCCCCATCGACTACGACCATGTGCTGGAGTCGGTGCGCAAGACTCACCGCTTGGTGGTGGTAGACGAGGACACGCCGGTTTGCAGTCTGGCTTCCGAAATCTGCGCCCGCATAGCTGAAGAGGGTTTCGATTACCTGGACGCCCCGCCGTCCCGCGTGACCGCTCCCCACACCCCGGTGCCATACAGCCGCGCCCTCGAGAACATCTACCTGCCCAACGAGGAGCGGGTCATCAACACGGTGCGGGGGCTGTTCCGGTAAGCTCTTGCCATCCTCTACCAAAAATTGTTGCACCCGCAGGGGCAGGTTCTCGACCTGCCCCTTTGCGTAAATGCCGCACTTGACCGCTCTTTGCCCTTGTCCGTTCCCACCGACTCAGTCCGGAGCCAGAGACAAATTCCGATGAGACGACCCAACTACAGTTGGGCAATACTGGCGGTGGGCTTCAGCATCCTGTTTTTCAGCGGTGGCTCGCGGTTCGCCTTCGGGCTGATGCTGAAGCCGATGTCGGAAGAGCTGGATGTCAGTCGCTCCACGCTTTCGCTGGCTGTCACCATGTTCATGGTGGTCTCGGCGCTGGCCATGCCTTTCGTGGGGCGGCTGGTGGACCGCTGGAGCCTGCGGGGAACCATCGCAATCGGCGCGGTCATCGGCGCGGCGGGCCTAGCGCTGATGGGGCAGGTGCAATCGTCGTGGCAGGTCTTCCTCGTCTACGGCGTGGTCTACGCCCTAGGCAATTCCGGCACGTCCATTGCGCCCGTCGTGGTAATGGTAAGCCAGTGGTTCGTCGAGCGGCGGGGTTTTGCCACCAGCGTCGCAGTGTCCGGGAATGCCATCGGCCAACTCGTCATTGTGGCCGCGCTGGCCTCCGCCTTGGCCGCCATCGGATGGCAAGCGTCCTACACTGTCCTCGCAGTGGTCAACGCCGCAATTCTGTTACCCCTCATCCTGCTGGTGGTGCGCCCCGGCCCGCCGCTTGAAAACGCAGCCGCGTCGGCCACCTCCGGCAGCGAAGCGGCTCCGCAGCCGTTAACGCTGCGGCAGGCGCTGGCCTCTCGCCCGTTCCTTCTGCTGCTGGCCATCTATACGATATGCGGCTTCCAGGATTTTTTCGTGGCTACCCACATCGTAGCCTTTGCCCAAGACCAGGGCGTTGGCGATGTGCTGGCCGGGAATCTGCTGGCCTGGATGGGCGTGATGGGGCTGTTAGGCGTACTGCTCGCCGGAGTGATGGCCGATGCCGTAGGCGCCTCGCGCCCAACGGCGTTATGCTTCCTGATGCGTATCGGGATTTTCGCGCTAATTATTCCGCTGCAAAGCACCCCGGCGATCCTGGCCTTTGGGCTGCTTTACGGCTTTACCTTCCTGATAACGGCGCCGCTGACAGTGGTGTTCCTGGGCAACATCTACGGCCCGAACCGGCTGGGAACACTGACCGGCACGGTCTCGATGATCCACCAGATTATGGGCGGCCTCGGGGCCTTGACCGGAGGGTGGATTTTCGACCAGACCGGAAGCTACAACGCGGCTTTCATACTGATGTTGTCGCTGTCGCTGGCCGCCACCGTGCTGACGCTGGCGGTGCGGGAGCCCCTCAGGCGGCACAGGATACCTCTGGGGGCGACAGCGTGCTGATCCTTGTTTATTGGGGGACAACAAGGGGAAGTCGTTGAGGGAGCGTTCTGCCGATAAGGCCGATAAGATGGAAGCGTGGATTACGAATGGGATGAAGCGAAGTGCCATTCCAATTTGGAAAAACACGGTATTGGCTTACGACCGCAGATGACTTCAGGTAGGAAACTGCCACATTTGAGCCCATTCACAAACTACGACACTCTGCGCAAAGCGATATTCGGCTCCGAAAGCCTCTAGTGGAACAGCAGGCCGCCGTTGACGTTATAGGCCTGCCCGGTCACGAATGATGCCTCGTCGCTGGCGAGGAAAGACACGACGTTGGCCACGTCCTGCGGTTCGGCGATGCGGCCCAACGGGCTGACTTGGGCTCCGGTCTGAACTATCTGGCTGCGGAACTCTTCCTGCGTGATGCCGCGATCAGCGGCTTGGTCGCGCTCCCAGTAGCTCATGCGGTCGGTGTTGATAGGGCCGGGACAGACGGCATTCACGGTAATGCCGTAGGGAGCCAAGTCCAGGGCCGACGCTTGTGTCAGCCCCAGCACCGCGAACTTGGAGGCGCTGTATGCCGCGCCCGTCGCGCTGGCCTGCTTGGAAGCGTTGGATGCGATGTTGATGATGCGTCCACCATTGCCTGCTTCGATCATCCGGCGACCAACTTCCTTGGTCAGCAGGAAAGGAGCGGTGGTGTTGATACTCAGAAAGTGCTCCCAAACGTCCTGCTCCAGCTCGGTGACCGGCACCTTGTCCCTGCCGATGATGGCGCGGGCGTTGTTGACCAGGATGTCTATGCGCCCGTAGTGGTCCATCACCTGCTCGACCATGCGCTCGATCTGGCCGCTGTCGCCCAGGTCGCAATAGACCGGAAAGGCTTTCCGGCCCGCCGTCTGCACTTCTTCGGAAACCGCGTCGATGCCGCGCCAACTGTTTCGGACTTCGGCGGGCGGCAGGTCTTCCGTTTCCCGGTGCACGTCGCTCAGGGCGATGTCGGCGCCCAGCCCGGCCAGCTTCATCACCGTGGCCCGTCCCACGCCGCGCATCCCGCCCGCGCCGGTAATCAGCGCCACTTTGCCGTCCAATCCTGCCATTTCAACCCTCACAGACTCGGCTTGCCCCGAAATATGAGCATTATACTCCACCA
The DNA here is from genome assembly GCA_965226875.1 of Dehalococcoidia bacterium. Lineage (GTDB taxonomy): Bacteria > Chloroflexota > Dehalococcoidia > Lucifugimonadales > UBA3495 > VXOI01. Next base: position 2,702,408 of record OZ245439.1, read on the forward strand.
ATTGCCTTGACACGCCAACGGGCAGCCCTATCATAGGCGCAACCAGCCCGGCAGGAGGATGGCATGGCAACGTCGCTAATTCGGGGAAGATACGTCATCTGTGAAGCGGGCGCCGATGACGCCGGGAGCCGCGTCATCAGCGACGGCGCGGTTTTACAGCGCGACGGCGTTATTGAAGCGGTGGGAACCTATGATGAACTGCGGGAACGCCAAGCCGACGAGATAATTGGCGGTCCGCGTTTCCTGGTCATGCCGGGCCTGACTAACGCGCACCACCACGGGCGGGGCGTTTCCACCCTCCAGATGGGGACCACCGATGGTTGCCTGGAACCCTGGATCGTGGAAGGCTGGGGACGGCGCACCGTGGACTGGCGGCTGATTACCCTGTACACCGCCATCCAGATGATCAAGTCGGGCACCACCACGGTTATGTACAACCATCCTCGTACCCCGACAGAAGGGCTGACGGAGGAATCGGACGAAGTTCTCCGCGGGTTCGGCGGCGCCGGGATGCGAACCGCATTTTCCGTCTACTACCGGGGACAGAACCGGGTCGTATACCACGACGACGATGCGTTCCTTGCCAGTCTGCCTATAGACTTGGGCGAAGCGGCGCGCCGGTACCTCGGGGCCACAGATATGTCTGAGGACGACTATTTCTCATTCTTCGAGTCGTTCCGCGAAAGCCATGGGGCGGAGGCCTCCGGCGGCCTGGTCTCCGTGCTGCTCAGCCCCAGCAACGCGCAGTGGGCCTCCGACGAGTTTTTCTTACGCACCAAGGAATACGCCGCCCGGTACGCCGCCGCGGTTCACATGCACTTGGTGGAGAGCTGGTATCAGAAGGAGTTCGGAATCCGCACTTGGGGCAAGACGCCGGTGGCCCACTTGGCCGACCTCGGCTTTCTCGGGCCGGAGCTCTCCTGCGCTCACTCGGTTTGGCTGACCGAGGGCGACATCGAACTGCTGGCAGACACCGGGGCCTCGGTGTGCCACAACCCCAGCTCCAACCTGCGCCTGAAGAACGGAATAGCGCCGGTCAACGCCATGCTGGCCGGTGGCGTCAACGTAGCGTTGGGCACCGACAGCACCGCCCTCAACGACGACGACGACATGCTCCAGGAAATACGGCTGGCATCCAAGCTGCACCGCCAGCCTGGCCTTGAGCGTCCCGCGCTGGACACTCACCAAGCGCTGCGGCTGGCCACCGCCAACGCCGCCAGACCCACCGGGTTCGAGGGCCGCATAGGCGTACTGGAGCCGGGCCGCTACGCCGACATGGTGCTGCTGGACTGGGACGCCATGACCGCGCCCTACTTCGAGGGTTCCGGCGACGCCGCGGCGGACGCAGTGAACGCCGTGGTTTATCGGGGCAAGTCCGCTCACGTGGACACGGTGCTCATCAACGGCGAGGTGGTGCTGAGAAGCGGCAAGTTCGTCAAGGCCGACGAAGAGGAAATAACCGCCGAACTCCGCCAGCAACTCGCCCGCCCCATCGAACCGGAAACGCTGGCGATTCGGCAGATGGCGGCGCGGCTGCTGCCCTATATTCACCGGTTCTACGACGACTGGAGCATCCCCGCTGACGGCCCTCATTATCTGTACAACGGGCGGGGCTGACGTCCACGTTTTGCTTCTTCGTTTCGATTCACCGCCGCTATGATAGTATGGTGGCGGCGGTGAACCGCCTGCCGGAACCTGAATGCAAGGAGGCAGTTGCTTTGGCTACTGTAGGAAGCGGAAAATACACCTATGAGGTTATCGAGGACTGGGCCCGACTCCCCGACGGCATGGCCTTCGGAACGGTCAGCGCCGTGGCCGCGGATTCGCAGGACCGGGTCTATGCCTTCCAGCGGGCCGAACCGCCCGTTGTGATTTTCGACCGCGACGGCAACTACGTCGGCGCTTGGGGCGAGGGGCGTTTCGAGAACCCCCACGGCATCTTCATCGCCGACGACATCGTGTATCTGACCGACCGCGAGGGCAGCATCGCGCAGAAATGCACCCTCGACGGCACACCCCTTCTGACTATCGGCACACCGGGCGAATACTCCGACACCGGCTGCGAGGTGGCAGGCGAGGTCTGTCCCCGCGCGGCAGGGCCGTTCAACTACGTGACCGAACTGGTGCCGTCGCCCAGCGGAGACCTGTACGTTTCCGACGGCTACCGCAACGCCCGGGTGCATCGCTTCAGCGCCGCCGGCGACCTGATTTCCTCGTGGGGCGAGCCGGGCAAGGGCGGCCCCAACCAGTTCCACCTGCCCCATAGCCTCATCGTGGGCCAGGACGGGCGCATCTACCTGTGCGACCGCGAGAACAGCCGGGTTCAGGTCTTCTCGCCCGAGGGCGAGTACATCACCATGTGGACCGATATGCAGCGCCCGCTGGATATCTCGCAGGACAGCGAGGGCATTTTCTACACCAGCGAGCGGCCCGAGGACGGCAAGCCACCCCAGGTAAGCGTCTTGGACGGCGAGGGCAAGGTGTTGGAACGGTTCCCCGGTCGCTCCGCCCACGGCTCCTGGGTTGACGCCCACGGCGATCTCTACCTAGCCTTGACTGCCGAGAAGAGCATCGACAAGTACGTGAGGGTTGGGTAAGAGAGACAAATCCCCTCTCCCTCCGGGGGAGGGCTAGGGTGGGGGCGTAGCCCATCCCGACGGCATATTCCAAGAAAATAAGGGGAAGGGAAATGAGCCAGGGCGCAGAGTTTCGCCAACCGGAATACAAGACGCTTTCAGGGCTAGAGGTCAAGCCGGTCTATGGCCCGGAATCCACCGCCGGAATCGACTTCGACCGCGACCTTGGCCGCCCGGGCGAGTTTCCCTTCACCCGCGGCCCGTATGCCGATATGTACCGCGGGCGGCTCTGGACCCGGCGCCAGATTGCCGGCTTCGGCACGGCGCAGGCCACCAACGAACGCTACCGGTTCCTGCTGGAGCACGGGCAGACCGGCATCAGCACCGATTTCGACCACCCGACGCTGACCGGATACGACTCTGACCACGAGCTGGCCGAGGGCGAGGTCGGTCGCCTGGGCGTCGCCATCGACACCATGCGCGACATGGACGACCTGTTTCACGAGATTCCGTTGGACCAGGTCAGCGTATCGCTCACGATAAACCACCCTTCCATCGTCCTGCTCAGTATGTTTCTGGCCGTGGCGCAGGGGCGCGGCGTCAACTGGGCGGCCCTGCGTGGCACGGTACAGAACGACTCTCTGAAAGAGTTTCACGGGCAGAAAACATTTGCCCTCAGCCCGGAGCCGTCATTAAAGCTGACCACCGACATTGTGGAGTTCTGCACGGCCCACGCTCCCAACTGGTACACCATCTCCATCTCCGGCTACCACACGCGGGAAAGCGGCTCCGACGCGGTGCAGGAACTGGCCTTCACCATCGCGCAAGGCATGGCCTACGTGGAGTCGGCCCTGGCCCGGGGGATGCCGGTGGACAGCTTCGCGCCCCGCCTGTCCTTCTTCTTCGGCGTCCACAACGACCTGTTCGAGGAAATCGCCAAGTTCCGCGCCGCCCGCCGTATGTGGGCGCGAATCATGAAGGAGCGCTACGGCGCCACCCGGCCCGAGTCCATGCGGATGCGTTTCCACACCCAGACGTTGGGTTCCACGCTGATGCGGCAGGATGCCCAGAACAACATCGCGCGAGGAACGCTCCAAGCCTTGGCCGCCGTGCTGGGAGGCACTCAATCGCTGCACGTCAGCGGCTACGACGAGGCCTACGACATACCTTCGGAAGACGCCATGCGCATGTCGCTGGCAACGCAGTTGATTATCGCCCACGAGTCGGGCGTAGCCGCCACCGCCGACCCCCTGGGCGGATCACTGTTCGTTGAGACGCTGACCAACGACATCGAAAACGCGGCCCTGGATTACATCAATCGCATCGACGAAATGGGCGCAGGCTCGATGCGCGACGGCATCCTGCGAGCCATCACCAGCGGCTATATCGAGCGGGAAATCGCCCGCTCCGCCTACGAATACCAGCAAGGCATCGAGTCGGGCAGGCACGTCGTCGTCGGCTTGAACCAATACCAGTCGGAGACCCAACAAAAGCTGGAGCTGTTCCAGTTCGACCCGGAAGAGGAGGAGTGGCAGAAGGGCCGCCTCGCAAAAGCCCGCAGCGGACGCAGTCCCACCGACGTTCGCAATGCCCTTTCCGCCCTGAAGCAAGCCGCAAAAGACGACGCCAACCTGATGCCTGCCACGCTGGAGGCCGTACAGGCCACGGCCACCGAGGGCGAAATCCTGGACACCCTCCGCGACGTATACGGCGAGTACGTGGATCCGGGGGTGTTCTAGGGCAGGCAGAAATCAATGCAGGAACGCAGCCAGTGGGAACATTCAGCGTAGCGCTCGAGGTCCGCAACCCGTCCCGGCAAGAATTCGTCGCCGTTGAGGCGCTATCCGTGCCTGCTTTTTCTAGCGGCTGTTACGCCAACTTGGGATAGATATGGAAATCGTCCCCCGCCCTGACTTCAGGGACGCCCGCAGCGTCCCGGCCAAGTTCAGCCGATACGACCCCCGGTCAGACAAGTTCAACGAGCGGGAGGTGGTCGTCAACCTGAAGGACTGTAACCGCGTCCACCCGCCCGCCGTGCTTTGGCGTGTGGTATACCTGTTGCTGGCGAAGCGGCGCGGCAGCGAATGCCTGCTTATTGCTCCCAATGACACTAGCGTCTCTACGTATTTGATGGATATAGGGTTGTTCCGCACCCTACAAGAAGAGGGCGCATCTGTGGAACGGCCCAGCATTATTATGACCACTTCGGATGTTTTGTTACCGTTGACCCGGTTTAGCAGCACGACCGAAGCTGAGGATTTAACCAACCAGATTCATTATTCCTTGATTGAGTCCAGGCAAGGGTCTCCGAACATATACCATGTAATCTACGAGACGTTTTCAGAACTGGCCAACAACGCAGCAGAGCACTCCACGTCCGAGATAGGGGCCTATGGCTTGGTCCTGTTTGACACCTCGGAGGGTAGCAGCCGGCTTATCTGCGGGGTAGCAGACGGCGGCATCGGCATTCAGACTTCGCTTTTGCGCAATCCATTGCACGAAGAGTATGGCCACTACGAGTGGGCGGCAATGGAGCGGGCCACTGAGGAGTTGGTCAGTGGAACCCTGGACTCCTATCGCGGCATCGGCCTCTTTGAAACAGTCGAGAAAATTCGTATCCCCGGAAGGGAACTCATCATCCATTCTGGCACTGGAATTATCAGCAAGGGAGAAAAACTCACGACGCGCATTACCAGCACGAGATTGTATCCCGGTACAATGGTATATATTTCGATTCCAACTTAAGCGGGCGGAAAATGAAAGGCGTCAAACTGGACTTTGCGCAATTCAAGCGGCGTAGGCAAGGGAATCGACAAGTCGGTGGTACAGAGCGGCCGGGACTTTCCGTATATCAGGGTCGGCGGCGGACAGTGAAAAACCCTCAGACGCCAGCCACAGGTGGCGGCGCACCAGAGCGATGGCATCCACGAAGGTCGGCGACGGCTTGGCGTACCAAGCCGCTGTGCGATGGGCCGAGGGTCGTTGTTGCCGCAGAAGATGGGCTGCCAGGGTGGTCCAGGAGAAGAGTCCCATCAGGATTGGCGTAGTACGGGCAATGGCCAAGTCCGACCACTGGCGTTGGGTCTCCACGCCCAGGTGAGCCCGCACCTCCTGAAAGGTGACCTCCAGTTGCCAGCGCAGCACAAACCATTCCAGGATCTGCGTCGGGTCCGCCGACGGATCGGTGCAGAGCAAGGCCTGGGGAGTGAATTCGCCCTGTGGGTCCCGAACCAAGACCCAGCGCAGGGGCACAGGCGGCTTGCCCGAGCGGTACCAGACCGCCGTTTGCGAGGTGAGTCCCAGCGTGCGGGTAGTGCCGTCGTACCAGGCTGCCGACACCTCGATCCATGACACGGTGGGCAAGTCCAGGAGTGTCTTCAGCGCGGGCAGCCGTCGGCCTTTCAGCGGAGGCCGACCGTTCTGGCCCATCTGACGGGGTGGCGCTGGTTCATAAAGGGCGGCGTCCAGGCGCAAGCGGGCGATGAGGGTAACGGGTTGAGCCAACGATTGGCAGCAGTGGAGCAGGTCCAGGACGGCGTAGCTGCTGTCGCCCACCAGCACCAGGGGGCGGTGGGGCAGCCAGCGGCGCAGTTGCAAGATCATCTGCCGAGCCCAGTCGGTGAGCTTCTTGTGGCGGCGTCCGCGCTGCCGGTGGTAGCGTTCCGAGGGCGCCAGCACGGTGAGAAAGGGCAAGGCCCAATAGCGTCCCGCCCAGGGGATCTGGCCCAGCCACATCAGGGAGATCCAGCGCAGGCCACTGGCCTTGACCAGGTGGCTCCGGCTGGAACGCACCGCATCGCGGTAGATGCCCAGGGATTTGATTTTAGGACCACGGCGCCGTTCCAGGGTTTCGTCGATGCCGAACACCAAGGGACCATCGCCCTGATCCAGGTGTTGGAGCAGCAGCATGAGCAGGATGCGAGCCGCTTGGCGGGGCGACCACACCGCCCGATTGAGCACCTCATGATAGCGGGCGTAGTCGAGGTGGTCGCTGCGGCCCATGACGCGCAGCGCCGCGGCCACGGTGCGTTGGCCCGGGGCCAGTATCGCGCCGACCAGCAGGATTTGGGCTTTCAGCCAGGTCGGGTTGCGAAACAGCATGGCGAAGGGATGGAGTACGGGTAAAATGGCATCGGGCAGGGTGAGCATGGCTGGACCTTCCGTGAGAAGTGGGTTTAGGCCAGCTTACCCTGTCTTTATATTTCTCCTAACTTTTGCGTAAAGTCCAGTCAAAGTGTTCGACATTTTGGGCAAACCTATCTTGACATCCCGCCAATCTGCCAGGCGAATTAAGCCTATGCTTTCGCAGAAGCGACATTTCGATGGAAAGTCTCTGTGCCTGGATTTCTCTGGCACTCATGGAGTCTCCCCATCTTTCGTTGATGAAGCATTGAGGGTGGCCGAGGAGTGCATCAGCGATTCTGGGCAGCGCAATGCGACGGTAATTTTCGCCCATCCTCCAACCACACTGTCATCCAGCCACCACGCCATTGCCAGGGCCCATGGCAGGACGCTGGTGGAAACCGAAAACGGGGATTGGGAGTTCCGGAAGGGCTGAAGGCACTGGGTTTTTGATTTGAGAAGGGGAGAGAGAAAGGGAGTATTCAACGTACTGATTGAAGTGAGCAACCTCGACGGCCACGAATTCGTGGCCGTCGAGGCCACGGTGGATACCGGCTCTTCCTACACAGTACTGGGCGAGGATTTGCTGACCGGCCTGGGAATCTATCCGTTTGAAAAACGCCAGTTCCAGTTGGGAGACGACAGAATGGTGGAGTATGACATGGGGGAAGCGCGGCTGCGACTGGGAGGGGCCGCAATGGTCACGCCGGTGGTGTTCGGCCCGGCAGGTGTCAGCCCTCTGCTTGGCGCAGTATCCCTGCAAATTTTCGGGCTAATAGCAGACTCGGTCAATGAACGGCTAATCCAAATGCCCCCTATCCGGGTGCGTCCGGTCTAGGAGTGAGTTTTGACCAACCATGGGAATCCCACGCCCCCCAAGGTCCTCCTCGCCAAGATGGGGCTGGATGGGCATGACCGGGGCGTCAAGGTCATCGCCCGCGCCATGCGCGACTCCGGCCTCGAAGTGGTCTACATGGGAATGCGAGTCACTGCCGACCAAATCGCGCAGACCGCGCTACAGGAGGACGCCGACGTGGTGGGCATCAGCATTCTGTCCGGCGCGCACATGCGTCTGATGCCCCGGCTGACCGCCGCGCTGGAACAGCGGGGGTTGTCCGGCGATGTGCTGCTGCTGGTGGGCGGCACCATCCCGGAGGACGATGTGGCCCCCTTGCAGGATATGGGAATTCACGGCGTCTTCCCCGTGGGCAGCTTCACCACCGATATGATCAACTTCATCTTCGCCAACGTCAGCCGGGCGCAGTAGACCCAGAGGGGACGCATGACCGAACTCAACTGGCCTCCTCAATATCCTCCCAGCTACATTCCGCCCGCGCTACAGGAACACTGGTCGCCGGAACTGGAGACCATGCCGCCCGAAGAGCGCCACGCGGCTATCCTCGCCAAGCTCCGTGAGCAGGTCCGCTACGCTTACCGCAATTCCGGCTTCTACCGCGAGTTTTATAGCGGCGCGCCAGTGGACCCGGAAAACCTGCACAGCCTACAAGAGTTCGCCGAACTCCCGATTCTGACGAAGGATGACATCCGCCGGGAGCAGGAGGAGCATCCTCCCTACGGGCGGTTCCTCTGCGTGCCTCCCACCGACGTGTTCCGAGTGCATGGGACCTCCGGCACCACGGGCCGGCCCACAGTATTCGGAATCGGGCGCGACGACTGGGACCGAATCGCCGAGGCTCACGCCCGCATCCTATGGGGCGCCGGTCTGCGGCCCGACGACTTGGTGATGGTGGCGGCCGTGTTCAGCCTGTACGTGGGCAGTTGGGGCGCGCTGGTCGGGGCCGAGCGGCTGGGCGCGACGTGCTTCCCTTTCGGCAGCGGCGCGCCGGGCCAGACGGAGCGGGCCGCCGAGTGGGCCGCCATGGTCAAACCCACGGCCCTCTACGGCACGCCGTCCTATGCCCTCTACCTTGCCGAAACCGCACGCCAGATGGGCCTCGACCCGCTGGAGGACTTCAGTTTCCGGTTTATGTTCTTCTCCGGCGAGCCGGGAGCCAGCGTGCCGGCCACCCGCAAGCTGATCGAGGACACCTTCGGCTGCTACGTCGTTGACCAAGGCAGTATGGCCGAGATGACGCCCTGGATGAGCAACTCCGGTTGCCGCCACCTGTCCGGCGGGATGCACCTGTGGCAGGACATCGTGTATACCGAGCTGGTGGACCCTGACACCCGCCGGAACCTGCCCATGGGCGCAGAGGGCGTTCCGGTATACTCGCACACCGAGCGCACTTCGCAGCCTATGATTCGTTACTGGTCGGGCGACATCGCGCAATGGGAAATGATAGACTGCCCCTGTGGGCGCACCTATCCCACGCTGACCAAAGGCATCTACGGGCGGGCCGACGACATGATCATTGTGCGCGGCCAGAACGTCTTTCCTTCGCGCATCGAGGACATACTGCGGGGCATGAATGTGTTCGGCGGCGAGTTCCGGCTGTTGCTGGAACGGGAACGGGGAGAGCTGGACCGCCTGACCGTGCAGACCGAGGTGCTGGCCGAGACCTTCGCCGGGCGCGAGTTCGACCCACTGGCCCTGGAGCCAATCCGCGAGGAAGTCGCGTCCGCCCTGCGCCGTGCTCTCGGCGTCGGCGTCGCAGTGGAGCTGAAACCGGAGGGCGAGTTCGAGCGTACACAGTTCAAAGCCAGGCGAATTATCGACCGACGCACCATCTGACGGATACTTGACGGTAGTAGAATCAAGCAATGACCTCCCGGCGCCCTTCCTGGGCCACGCTGAATCACGACTTGGGCGAGACAGTTGACATCGTCAGAGAGACGGTGCGGCAGTTTACGTCCGCCGAAATCGCCCCCCGCGCCGATGAGATTGACCAGACCAACGAGTTCCCCCGCGACCTGTGGCCCCGGCTGGGCGACCTGGGACTGCTGGGGGTCACAGCGTCCGAGGAATACGGCGGCGCAGGGTTGGGCTACCTGGCCCATACCGTAGTCATGGAGGAAATATCGCGCGGGTCGGCCAGCGTCGGCCTCTCGTATGGAGCGCACTCCAATCTGTGCGTCAATCAGATTTTCCGCAACGGCAACGAGGAACAGAAGCGGCGCTACCTGCCATCGCTCATCACCGGCGAACACGTGGGCGCCCTGGCCATGAGCGAGCCGGAGGCCGGCTCCGACGTGGTGAGTATGCGGTTGCGGGCGGATAAGAGGGGCGACCGCTACGTGCTGAACGGCAGCAAGATGTGGATTACCAACGGCCCCGACGCCGACACGCTGGTGGTCTACGCGAAGACCGACCCCGACGCCGGTTCCCGGGGCATCACCGCGTTCCTGGTGGAGCGGGGCTTCCCCGGCTACACTCCGTCGCCCAAGCTGGACAAGCTGGGAATGCGCGGCTCCAACACCAGCGAACTTGTCTTTGAGGACTGCGAGGTTCCCGAAGAAAACGTGCTGGGCGAAGAAGGCCGGGGCGTGGCGGTGCTGATGAGCGGGCTGAACTTCGAGCGGCTGGTGCTTACCGGCGGGCCGCTGGGCATCATGCAGTCTTGTCTCGAGGCCGTGGTGCCTTATGTCCACCAGCGAGAGCAGTTCGGCCAGCCGATTGGCGAGTTCCAATTGATCCAGGCCAAGTTGGCCGATATGTACACGTCGCTGTCGGCCTGCCAGTCATACACCTACGCCGTGGCCCGCGCCGCCGACCAGGGGCGGATTTCCCGCAAGGACGCCGCCGGCTGCCTGCTGTTCTCCGCCGAGCGGGCCACCGAGATGACCCTCCAGGCTATCCAAACCTTGGGGGGCAATGGCTATACCAACGAATTCCCTGTTGGCCGCCTGCTCCGCGATGCGAAGCTCTACGAAATCGGCGCGGGCACCAGTGAAATTCGTCGAATGCTCATAGGCCGTGAGTTGTTCCAGGAGACGGCATGAGACTCCTCGACCTCCGGGCCGCCCTGCTAATCGCGGCGCTTCTGGCCGTTACAGCCGTGGCCTGCGGGCCTGAGCCGACAGCAACGCCTGCGGTAACAATCATGCCGCCGCCCACCGCTACGCCTGCGGGGACCGAGGCACCGGACCAGGAAACTCCGGTCCCTCCTACCGAAGCTCCCGGCTATCCGGTTGCCCCGTCGCCTTTGAATGCAGATGACCTAGGTCATCTGCCTGACGACCCTACCGAGTTGATGTTTGCGCTCTTTGACCAGTCTCCGGCCCAAGTGGGCCGCAAGATGGCCTACTCTCATAACGACTCATTCATACCTGTAATTCTGGAGCTAATGCGTTTTCAGACCGACGAGGAGTCGCTACTGACGCTGGCATCGTTCCTGGTTCGCATCCGGGACAGGATCCCCGAGGGCGAGTTCACTATTGTGCCGCAGGGACAAGGCGGGTGGGGCTGGTGGGTAGAGTGGCTGGCGACTCACCCGGAGGTTTCGCCGCCGGACGACTATGACGGCTGGAAGGGACAACTCTTCGGCATCATTGACCCTCCCATGGGAGAGTTCATGTATACCGGAGTGCCTGCAACCATCCGCTTGGAAGAGATCGTCTGGGGCGGCGTGCGGCGCGACGGCATCCCCGACCTGAGATTTCCACCACACGTTTCCCCGGAAGAAGCCTCATACCTGGAGTCGGGCGACAGGGTGTTCGGCGTGTCCATCAACGGGGAGCACCGCGCCTATCCGCTGCGCGTCCTCAACGCTCACGAAATGGCCAACGACATCATTGGAGGGGTACAGTTCGCCCTGGCATATTGAACGCTGTGCGGTTCTGGAATCGTGTATTCCACAGAGATCAACGGCGAGGCGACTGAATTCGGAACTTCGGGAATGCTCTATCGCAGCAACAAGCTGATGTACGACCGCGCCACCGAGACGCTATGGCACCAGTTCCGGGGCGAGCCGGTGGTCGGCCCGCTGGCGGGCAGCGGAATCCGGCTGGATATACTCCCCAACGTCCTGACCACCTGGGGCGAATGGCTGGCCCAGCATCCCGACACGACGGTCATCAGCAACGACACCGGCGTATTCCCCGCCGAGTATTACAGCTCCGAATCTGATATGGGTTCCTTATATTTTTCCTACCGGGCCGACCCCCGGACCATGTTCCCGGTGGCCGACATTCACGACGGTCTGCCCATCAAGGAGCAGGTGTTTGGCCTGGTGTTCGGAGGCACGGCGCGCGCCTATTCCCGCCCTGCTCTTGCCACGATGCCGGTGCTGAACGACACCTTAGGCGGGCAGGACGTGGTCATTGTCACGGTGGCCGGCGGTGGTGTCCGCGCCTATGACCGGGACGGAATAACATTCCAAACCGGCCCCGAAGGGCAGTTGCAGGACGAGGATGGCGGGGAGTGGCGAGTCTTTGAAGACGCCTTGGGCAACGTCGAAGACCCGGCCCTGCGCCTGCCCCGGCTGCCGTCACGCGATGCTTACTGGTTCGGGTGGCACGCCTTCTACCCTGATACGGAGCTACACGAGCCTTAGCCCGTTCGCTTCCGATGCTCTCAGAGTGTGCCGCCGTTTCTCCCAACGGTCTATCCTATGGGCGCACAGCCGGGAGCTCCTACGGTGAAATGCCACGCAAGCATCAGCACCACTCCCAACCTCTCTCTTGATTCCGCATTCCTCTCGGACCGTTTCTGGCCTACAATATGAGTGGCCAAATCCGGTTACGAATTCGGAGGTAAACTATGCCCAGCCTGACTCTGGCGGAAGCGGAAGTTATCCTGGCGGCGGCCAAGGCCAAGGTGCTTGAGATGGGAGTCAACATGAGCATCTCGGTGGTTGACCCGCGCGGCGACCTGATTACCATGATGCGCACCGACGGAGCATCGTGGCGCACCCCGGCCATTTCACGGGCCAAGGCGGTGGCGGCGTCCTGCTTCGGGCGCGCCAGCGGCGAACTGACGGAGAACGCCATGGCCCCGGTCTTCCGAGGCCTGATGGCGATGGAAGGCGGCCACATGATCCCCGGCCAGGGCGCGCTGCCCGTGTTCAAGGACGGCGCGCTGGTGGGCGCCGTCGGCGGCAGCGGTGGCACCGCCCAGGAGGACGAGGACGCCTCCCTCGCCGGAATCCAGGCAGCAGGCCTGTCGGCCACAGCGTAGGGAGTCAAACGCCGCCGCCGAATATCATAGGGGCGCACTGTTGTGCGCCCCTACATTTTCGTCCCACCTTCCGGCAAGGGCCGGAAGGCCCATGCTATCGCTTCTGATACACCTGTTCAGCGTCAACTACTTTTGCCGGTTCCGTCAATTATTCTTGCCGGTTCACCCCCTGTTTCTGACTGCGCTGCTGGGCCACTCCGGTGCGGTAGCTGGGGACGTCGAATTCCAGGATGACCGAGTGGTGGACCACCCGGTCGATGGCCGCAGCCGTGGCCATTGGGTTGGCGAAGATGTGCTCCCACTGGGAGAAGACCAGGTTGGACGTGATGCCCAGGGACCGGCGTTCGTAGCGTTCGGCGATGAGTGTGAAGAGCACCTCGGACTCTTCGGCCCCTTGGGGCAGGTACCCCAGGTCGTCCAGCAGCAGGAAGTCGTAGTTGTCGAGCTTTCGTAGTTGTCGCGGTAGCGCCAGGTCCCGCTTGGCGGCGAGCAGGTCCTGCACCAGCCGGTAGGCCGGGGCGAAGAGCACCGAGCGTCCGGCTTCCACCAGCCGGTGGCCCACGGCGCACAGTGCATGGGTCTTGCCGGTGCCGGGCAGTCCGAAGGCCAGCACGTTGACGCCTCGGTCGACGAAGCTGCCGTCAGACAGCTCGCCCAGTTGCTGCCGCAGAGCCAGGGGCACACGGTCGTGCTCGAAGGTCTCCCAGGTCTTGCCGGCGGGCAGCCTGGATGCGGTGCGCAGCCGGCCGATGCGGCGCTGCCTCCGGTCCTCGGCCTCCTGCTCCAGCACTTCCAAGAGGGTCTCCAGGGCGTCGCCGTGCCCGGCGGCGGTGAATCGGGACACCGACTGCGCCCCCATGGTGGGCAGCCGGAATTGGTGGCACAGCTCCCCGATCCGGACCTGAATGGCGTTGGCCTCCATCATCAGGCCACCCCCGCCAGCAGGCTGTCATAGACCCTCAGGTCCGGCATCCCGGACAGGGTCAGCACCGGCGCCCGCGGCGGAGCCGGGTTCGCCAGTTCCTTGACCGTGGCGTAGTCGAAGGGCTCACCGGCCTCCAGCAGCAGGGCCAGGGCGCTGTCCACCGTCGACTCCATAGTTGTCGCCGCAAGGTGCAGGATCCGCACGTACTCCACGTCGGCGCGTTCGCCTCGCCACCTCTTGAGGGCGTCGTAGGCCAAGCGGAAGGTCATGGTGGGAAACATCTGCTCCCGGAACCGGTAGCGAGCGAAGGCCCCGGGCTTGCGCACCAGGGAGCCGATGACGTGGCGGTAATTGACGTTGGCCTCCCTTTCACCGCGCACCCGCTCCATGCGTTCCACCAAGTGGCCCTTGTAGTACACTTCCAGACGCTCGGCGTACAGGCGTATCTGCACCTCCTTCCCGATGAGCCGAGAGGGGACGGTGTAGGTCCGTCCGGCTGCCTGGATGGTGCTCCACTTGCGCACCCGGGCCTGGTGGTTGACGTACTCCGGCACCGGAGCTGGGGGCAGGCACTGGAGAAGTGGGCGTTCCTCCTCCAGCTTCCCTTGCACCAGGCGGTTGCGACGCTCAACCACCTTCCTGACGAAGCCGGTGTAGGACTCGGCGGAATCGAAGTCCCGGCTGCCCCGCAGCATCAGGGCCTGGTCCAAAGCGTCCTTCAACCGGTAATGAGCCTGCTCGGCCACGCCATTCTCGTGGGATTCCCCGGAATTGATCAGCGTGGCCTCGATCCCGTAGTGCTCCAGGAGCTCGGCGTAGTTGTCGTTGAGGGCCCGGCCACGGCTGCGCTTTATTTCATGGGTGAGGGCCGAGCTGTTGTCGGAGCGTATGACCTGGGGCGCGCCGCCCAGTTCCCAGAGCGCGTTCTGGAGTCCCTGCTTCAGGGCCACAAAGGTCTCGCCGGCAACCACCTCGGCGTAGCGCCACCCTGAATGGCTCAGCACCAGCTGGAACAGCAGGTGGCGGTAGCGCCGGCCGCCGATGGTTACTCCCAGGGAGTTGCAGTGGGTGAAGTCGAGCTGCGCCTCCCGGCCAGGTGGATGCTCCTGGGGGAAGTAGACCTCCTGATCCGGACCGTTGAGTGCCCGCCAGTCCTGTAATCGGCGTTGCAGGGTGCGGAGCTGGGAGGCGCTGAACCGGCCGGGGGATTTCTCCTCCAGCCACTCGATAATTGTCGTTGCCCTGAGCCTGCCGGCGGCCTCGCCTTGGAGCAGGGGCAGGATTTCTTCCTCCCAGACGCCGTCAAAGGGATCGGGCCGGGTGCGCCACCGGCGCTCCTGCTTGGTCTCCGAGGGCAACGGGCCACACTGCCACTTCCGCGCCGACCGCTCGCTCATCCCCGCCATGGCCGCCGCCGTCTGTTGTTTCTTTCCTTCCATCTGTCTTTGCCTCAGTAATGCGACTTGCTGATCCGTAACCAATCCGGCACCTCCTGTACCGGATGATTACCACATGTGACCGGCAAAAATAGTCGTCGCCACCGGCAAGACTAATTGTCGTTGATCAACACCTATCGCTTCTGATATACCTGGAAACGGTGGCGGTTGGTTTCCACCACGTAGAGACGGCCCTCCCGGTCCAGCGACACTGACACCGGCCCCCAGAAGTACGGCTCGGTCTGCGAAGAGATGTGGTAGGGTGTATTCAGGTGCGGGGGCAGCTCCGGCAAGAGGTCGGAGCGGTCGCGCTCTACCTTTTCCTCGGGATTGGCGTCGAAATAGTCCTGCGCCCACTTGGAGACCGTGGCCTGGCCCCTCAGCAGAAGCTGAAAGCCGCCCTCAGGGTCGAGGACCTGCACTCGCTCATTGCCCCAGTCAGCAATATAGATGAACCCCTCACCGTCCACGGCAACGCTGGTTGGCCGCTGGAACTGCCCCTCGCCGTCGCCGGATGAGCCGAAGGCTGCGAGGAACTCGCCGTCGGCGGTGAATTTCTGGATGCGGTCGTTGCGCCAGTCGGCGACGTAGACGTTACCCGCTGCGTCGGTGGCCGCGCCCCAGGGCAGGTTGAACTGGCCGGGGCCGCTGCCGTGCGAACCCCACTTAGCAATAAAGGTGCCGTCGGAGGCGAACTTCTGCACCCGGGCGTTGTGCTGTTCCACGACATAGATCGAGTCGTCGAGGCCAGCAGCGATACCGGCAGGGCCGTTGAATTCCCCGTCGCCGCTGCCGCGCGCTCCCCACTTGCGGAGGAATTGGCCCTTACTGTCGAAGACGGTCACGCGGTGGTTCTGCTCGTCGGTGACGTAGAGATGCTCCTGGCTGTCAAAGCCCATGCACACCGGCCATCGGAACTGAGTATCGCCATTGCCTGAGCCATCGCCGAACTCAAACAGGTAGTCTTCGTCCAGATCGCACACGCCCACACGAATGGCAGCGGCGCGGGCCGGGTCGCAGCGG
Organism: Dehalococcoidia bacterium; assembly: GCA_965226875.1. GTDB lineage: Bacteria > Chloroflexota > Dehalococcoidia > Lucifugimonadales > UBA3495 > VXOI01. The sequence goes on from OZ245439.1 coordinate 2,718,566, forward strand.
TTCAGCACGAAGATGCGCCCGTCGCGGCTGACGGCCAAGTCGAAGGGGTTGGCGTAGCCGCGGCCGTTCAAGCCGTTGTTGACGATGCCGATGGTCTTCACGTAGTCCAGCGTGATGCTGGCTGATTGTGTCTGGGTGGTCACTCGCCTTCACTCCAGCCCCCTTCCTGTGGGAGGGAGAGGACTTTCACCGGATTGTTATGCCAGTTGATACTCGCGGGTGGAAGCGATGAGACGGAGCATATTGCCGACCCGCTGCTCCGATTCGTCGCCGGGCTGATGGATTCGCAGGTCCAGGGCACCCTGCCGGGAGGCGTAGTCCACCAGCACCTCGCGGGTGTCCTCACCGACATCGATGGGGCCGAGCAAGTCCACGCAGCCGTCGGCGAACTCGGCGGGCGTTAGAACGCCGTCGCCGGTGGCGGCCAGCCGGTCGATGATGGCGCGGACGCCGGGGCTGCTGGTGTCGGACAGTTCCTTGGCGGCAAAGTTGACCCGCTCGACCAGGGAGCCGCTGTCGATCCATTCGACGCCCTCGTGCCAGCCTTCGACTGTGGGCGGCTGCAACAGGCCCTGGCCCATGTAGAGCATGTTGTTGGACACACGCTCGATGCCCAGTTCGGGGGTCTGGTGGCTGCCGGCCATGCGGATGGCGCCGACCACCATTTCCACCGGCCCCTTGACGCGGGCGAAACGGGCCTCGTTGGACTTGAAGTATTCGGAGTTGAACAGCGTGCGCAACACGTCCCTAACCTGGTAGCCGGACTCGAAGTAGGTCTCCTTCATGGCGGCGATTGTCCGGCTGCACTGTTCAGTCACGTCGTCGGCGGCGAAGAACTGGAACAAGCGAGTGCAGATGAACTCGGCGGTGGCGTCCTGCTTGGCGATGATCTTGATGATGTCCTCGCCGTTGAAGTTGCCCGTTTCGCCCAGGAAGGTCTTTTCGCCGTCGTCGTGGTCTTCCTCGCGGTAGTCAAAGTGCCAGGCGATGCGGCCGTAGGGCCAGATGGAGTCTTTGTAGGCCCGGACGGCCATGTACTCGGCGTTGCCCAGCGTCCAGCCGGTGAAGGCGCGGGCGCACTCCTTGATGTCGTCCTCGGTGTAGTTTCCGATACCCATGGAGAAGAGCTCCAGCAACTCCCGGCCATAGTTCTCGTTGATGGCGTCGCCGTGGTTGTCCTGGTTGTCGAGCCAGACCAGCATCGCCGGATCCTTGGAGACCTCCAGCAGCATCTCGTCGAAGGCGCCCAAGCCATTAAGGCGGAACATCTCCACCTGGTTCAGCTGGGAGCGCGCCTGGTTCAACTTGGTGTAGCCGGTGGCGAACAGCCCGTGCCAGAAGAGGGCCATCTTCTCTTCCAGAGGGCTTTCGGTGGAAATCATCCGGTACATCCAGTAGGCGGCGGAGCCAGCCAGGTCGCGCAGCTCAGACTGCTCAACGTGGTAGCGGCGAATCAGGTCGTCGGGCATATTGTTGGGGTTGGTGGTGTCCAGCAGTTCCTCGACTGTCGCCTCGTAGCCCTGCGACACGCAGCGCTCCAGCTCGTCGCGGTTGGCGCCGAATCCGGCCCGGCGCATCAAGTGGGACATCAGGGCGATGTTGCTATCGCTCATTACAGGCCTCGCTTTCAAGGTTTTCTCGTCCTAATCAGGTAAACGGGTTGAATTCTGTCTGAATTTACCCGCCCTCTTTTTCTTCAATCGGCGGCGAAGAGGGAGGCGGCTCGTCAAACGGCTGTCCTTTGGCTTCCGCTTCCAACCGCCGCTGATTCCAAGATTCCCATTTTCGCTGATTTTTAGCCACACCACGGGCTTCACCCCGGGCTTCGCCTTCGGCCTCTCGCCGCTTCAGGCGGTTCTGATACTTTTCCACTATTCCGCCGAATATGACCACGTAGTAAGCCTCCGTGAGAATGATGCTTTCCGCCGCAATTACCCCTATGGCCGGCCCGGCGTCGCTACCAATGGCGAATATGGATTCAGGCCAAGAGTCGCTGGTTACAACGAAAATCTCGTACCAGAAGGCCAAGCCCATTATGCCAGCCATCTGAAGGGAAAAAATGGCGAAAAACAGTTTCAGCCATCTCTCCGGCACACTCCATATCGAACTTCGCCGTTCCGGTTCACCCCCTGACATCAGTGCCCGGCGAGGTTAGGCGCGGAACAGGTCGAATTGCTCGAACTGGCCGTTGACTATCGGGTCAGGATCCAGCCCCATCCACTTGTCCAGGATGGCAGAGTAGGTGGAGCGGAAATCGTTGTTAGGCCGCAGATCGCCGTTCAGTTGCTCGGCCTCCGCCAGCGACGGGTACTGGCCGTACAACCCACCGTTGACCGCGCCGCCGATGAGGAAGGCCACGCCGCCGGAGCCGTGGTCGCTGCCGGTTCCGTTGTCCTTGATGCGGCGACCGAACTCAGAGAATATCAGCACCGCCGCGTCGTCTTCGCGCCCGTGCTCCTTCAGATCGTCCATCAGGCTACCCACAGCGCCGGCCACGTCTTGCCAAAGGGACGCATGGGTCAGCAGCTCGCCGGAGTGGGTGTCGAAGCTCCCGTGCTGGGTGTAGTAGACCTTGGTGCCCAGGTCGGCCAGGAACACCTGCGCGATGCTCTTCACGTTCTTGGACAGCGAATCGCTCCGGTACTCCACGGTGGAGGAATACTGGGCGGGGGCTGTGCGCAGGATGTCGGCGCCGACGTAGGCATCCTGCCCGGTCTTGCTCAGGAGCGACATCACCGGGTCGCGGCCCGCGACGTTGCCATACATTCGCGAGAAAGCCTCGATGGTGAACATTCGCAGTTCTTCGTCTTCAATGTCCGGGAAGAGACCGTAGGTCTCCAGGTCGCCGACCGAGGCAACCGACACGCCGGGGCAGCCCAGCGCCCGGGGCAGGCCGCGCCCGAAGTTGACGGCGGTCAGCACGTTCTCGCCCTGGGGGTCGATGTCGCGGACGGCCCGTCCCAGCCAGCCCTCGGTGCCGATGGCGTCTGGCTCGGCGGTGTGCCAGATGTCCATGGAGCGGAAGTGGGAGCGGTTGGGGTTCTCGTAGCCGACGCCCTGGATCACCGCCACCTTCCCTTCGTCCCACAGCGCCTTCACAGGGGCCATGCTGGGGTTGAAGCCAATCTCGTCGTTCAGGGGGATTATTTTGTCCTGCGGTATATGCACCGTGGAGCGGGAGTCGTAGTATTCGCCCCTCCCATAAGGCACGACAGTATTGAGGCCGTCGTTCCCGCCGGAGAGCTGTATCACAATCAGTCCCTTTTCGCGCTTGATGCTCGTCATTTGCTGAATCCTCGTGGAATCTGTCGGATTACCTTAAATTTACTATGCACGGCCTGATCGGGCAAGCGCACATACCCTGCGGAGGGCGCAATCGAATGAGCGTTCTCCTCGGCGGACCAGCGCTCACGCACCCATGTTATAGGCTCGATTGGCTTCACGCCGCAGCTCGGAATGGAAGTCGGGGTGGGCGATGGCGATCAGCTCCTGGGCGCGCTCCCGCAGCGACTTGCCGCGCAGGTGGGCGATGCCGTGCTCGGTGACTACATAGTCCACCAGGGTGCGGGGGACGGTCACCGCCGCGCCACCGGGCAGGGTAGGCACAATGCGCGACACCCGCTCTCCCTCGACCAGGCTGGTCGAAGGCAGTACGGTGATGGAGCGCCCCCCGTTGGAATAGTTGGCAGCGATGGAAAAGGCGGTCTGCCCTCCAACACCGCTCCAGATCATGCTGCCTATGGTCTCGGCCGCTACCTGGCCGGTGAGGTCTGTTTGCAGGGCGTTGTTGATCGCGACCAGGTTGTCCTGCTGCATCAGGTAACGGACGTCGTCAATGTAGTTGAACTCGTACAACTCGAATGCCGGATTCCGGTCGATGATGGCCAATTCGTCTTCCGGCACCAAGGCGATGCTGGCAACCACTTTACCTTGATGACGGGTCTTGTACTTGCCGGTGACGACTCCCTGGCGCACCAGTTCCGCCACGCCGCCAGTGATTATCTCGGTCTGGATTCCCAGGTCATGCTTTTCTCCGAGGGACCCCATGGCCGAAGCGACGGTGCCGATGCCAATCTGGATTGTGTCCCGGTCGTTAATCAACTCCGCCGCCACCAGGGTCCCTACCACTTCGGTGACCAGGTCTTCTTCCTCGGACCGGGGTGCCACGGGCAGGACTCCGGTGGGAGCAGCGGCTTCACAGAGCCGGTCCAACTGCGAGACGTGGACGTAGTTATCTCCCCCGGTGCGTATGAAGTTCTCATGCACCTCACCCACGACCGCAACGGCGTTCCGGCAGAAGGATGGGGAGAAAAAGACGCCCGGCCCGAAGCTGCAATAGCCATGCCGGTCAGGTGGCGAGACTGGCAGCATATACACGTCCGGCCGTTCCACGAAGCCATCGGGGGGGAGGCCGGTCTTCCAGCGAGCCACCGGATGGTATTCCACTCTGCCGGCATTGACCATCTGCCGGTCGGCCGGAGTGGCGTACAGATCGTGCAGCGTAAAGGCTCCTTCATCACCCGGCTGCACCCAGGGGAAGAGGGGGGCAGGGTGGTCTATGCGAACTCCGCTCAATTCGGCGCGCCGGTCATACAGGGCCTGACACAGGGTGAACGGGGTGCAGTTGATAGCCGCGACAGCCACCTGGTCCCCCGACTTGACCACTTGCACAGCCTCAGCCGGGCTCATCAGCTTGCCTGATACCATCCCTCGCCAGTTCATCGCAGATCCTCTCCTCCCGGTTGCATTCCTGGTATCTTCGACTGAACAAGATGGTTGCTTGAGGACATATCCGGTTTACAATGGCAGCCTAATACCGATATTATGATAAAGAAAATTCCCCACAATCATGGGAGGTATGTCCTATGGTAACTTTGCACGATTCATCCCATGTTGTCCACTCTGAATACGATGTCGTCTATCTGCACGACCACGAGGTTCAGAAAGAGGATATGCGCCGTCTGTACGAGAACGCCAAGCGTGACCAGTGGAACGCGGCGCACCTACATCGCGTGGGACAAGCCGGTGGACCTGGAGCAGGGCTTCGTCGCCGATGAGTTGATCGACATCTACGATTCTCCCTTCTGGCACAAGATGAACGCCGCGGAACGGCAGGAGATGAACCGCCTCTTCTCCGCCTGGCGGCTGAGTCAGCTCCTCCACGGCGAGCACGCGGCGGTGCTGGTCTGTTCGCAGTTGGCCAACGTGCTGCCCGACGCCGATACCAAGTTCTTTATGTCCACGCAGGTGATGGACGAAGCCCGGCACACTGAGTTTTTCCAGCGCTACCTGCACGGGCGGGTCGGCACTGTCTACGAGCAGTCGGAAGTGGGGCGGGAACTCTTCGACTACATCCTGGGCGACCCGCGCTGGTACATCAAGGTTATCGGCCTGCAACTGGTGGGCGAGACTTTCGCCGTGGCGCTGTTCAAGATGCTGGCGGAGACGGCGAAGGACGACCTGCTGCGAGAGGGCTGCAAGCTAATCCTGCGGGACGAGTCGCGTCACATGGGCTTCGGGATGCTCTCTCTGCCTGAGTTGGTACAGCAATTGTCGCCCAAGGAACGGGAGGAGATGGAGGACTTCACCATCCACTTCCTCCGCAACACCCTGACCGGCGGCTTTCCAAGGGAGGCCTACCTGGACATGGGCTTCAACAACCACCAGATTGACGAAATCCGCCAAATGCGCCGCGACAAGGCGCAGAACAGCGACTTCGTGCTGTTTCGCCAGCACTTCAAGCGCGAGATGCACAACACGCTGGTCAACAACCTCTTCAAATGCGGCGTCCTGAGCGAGGGTGTCCGCGGGCGCCTCGAGAACGAGTTGCGCGTCGACGTGGCCGGCAACCTGCCGGGGGATGATTAGAGAGAATCGGTTTTGAGCGGGCAAATTACCATTTTGGTGGATCAGGAGGTAGCTGACGCTTACCAAGTATGCCGTTGTTCCAAAGACAATAGCATCCTCGAAGTAGCAGTCAACGGGGAAGCCACATACGTTTTTACCGGAGACAGCGACCTGCTCGTTCACAACCCCTTTCGCGGCATTAAGATTGTCGCTCCATTCGAGTTCTTGCATAGCCTTCTTTAGCGAATTTTATCCGGGCACGAGATACACGACGCCCGACAACCCTATTAGGACGGTCCCCCATGCACGTAGGAATGTCCACGGTGTTCCAGAACCCAAGCAGGCTCCTTTCCGACTACGAGGTATACCGCAACGAGTTGCGGCTGGCGGATCTGGCTGAGCCGCTGGGGTACGAATCCATCTGGGGCGTGGAGCATCACTTCACCGACTACACCATGTGCCCAGATGTGCTGCAATTCCTGTCCTACATGGCGGGACGGACGGAGAGGGCCAAGTTGGGATCCATGGTGGTGGTGCTGCCCTGGCATGACCCGGTGCGCGTCGCCGAAGAGTTCATAATGCTGGACAACCTCAGCGACGGGCGCGTCGTCGTAGGCGTGGGTCGCGGGCTGGCGAGGGTGGAATACGCGGGCTTCGGGCTGGATATGGGCAACTCACGGGGCCGCTTCAACGAGTCCGCCGAGATGCTGGTTCGCGCCCTTGAGGAGGGCTACGCCGAGTTTGACGGGGAGCACGTACAGCAGCCGAGGGTGGAAATCCGCCCCAGCCCCTTCAAGAGCTTCGAGGGCCGGACCTATGCCGCCGCCATCTCGCCAGAGTCCAGCATCGTCCTGGCCAAGCTGGGCATCGGCGTTCTCATCATCCCGCAGAAGCCCTGGCACGACGTGCAGTCGGAACTGGCGTCATACCGGGCCACCTACCAGGAGGTCAACGAGGGCGAGCCGCCCGCCCCGGTGGTGGTCACCTTCGCCTACTGCGACAGGGACGAAGAGCGCGCCGCCGAGATGTCCCGCAAATATGTCGGCGGCTACTGGGACTCTGTGATGAAACACTACGAGTTCCGCAGCGACCACCTGAAGACCACGCGGGGCTATGAATACTACGGCAACTTCACCGATAAAATAAACACCTACGGCGACCGCGACGTGGTCGACTTCTTCGTAAACCTACAGGTGACGGGTACGCCGGAGCAGTGCTACCAGAAGGTGATGGACATCTATGGCTACACCGGCACCGACTCGCTGGTGGCAGCCTTCAGCTATGGCGGAATGCCATACGAGGACGCCGAGGCCAGTATGCGGCTGTTCGCCTCGGAAGTGATGCCGGAGCTAAAGAAGTTCGAGCCGACGCCCTCATGGGGCTAGACAATGGGGATAGACAGTCTTGGCTCTGCGAACAGCCAACTCTCGAAAACGGAGAGGGGCGGAGTTTAATCCGCCCCTCGTCTGTCTTGCCTTCAACCCTCGAAAAGAGCGCGAAGGCTACTCCCCGTGATACCGGGTGGCCTCCTTGGTAACCTCCCCGCGGGATCGCCAGGCGAACCTTTCGGCGTAGCGGTTCGGCTTGCCCTCCACAACGTCGGCGGTAATCCGGCCCAGCGCCGGTGTGAACTTGAAGGCGTGTCCGCTGCCGCCGGTGGACACCACGAGGCCCTCGATGTCCGGGTGGCGCGTGATGTAGAAGTCGCCGTCCCAGGTGTCGTTGTAGAAGCAGGCCCGGCTGCCCGCCAGGGGCGCGTCGGCCAGCTCCGGCACCGAGTGCGACAGGAATCGTCGGCTGTACTCAACGACGGCGGGGTCTGCGTCCCTGGGCGCGTCGGCATCAACTATGCGGCCGGGGCCGTGGTTCGCCAGCTTGACCACTCCTTCCGAGTTGGCCGGGAAACCGTACCAGCCAGTCCGGGGAATGTCAGCGCCCCAGGGCGGGAAATGCGGCGGCCTGAACCGGTCGGGCAGATTCGGGCGCAGGTATACCAGCGTCTGCGCCACCGGGGTCATCATTTCCTCCATCTCCGGTATCAACCGGGGCGTCCACACCCCCGCGGCCACCACCACGACGTCAGCGCGAACCTCGCCGCCATCCTTGGAGCGCAGCCCGACCGCTCGACCCGATTCAACCAGGCCCGACTCGGCTTGAAACCCGGAGCGCACTTCGATGCCAGCAGCCGCAGCCTCCGCCGCCAAGAATGAAACCGTTTCCCCAGCTTCACCCCACCCGCCTCGGGGATTGAAATACCCGTCGGTGTAGTGCTGGGAGTTCCATAGAGGGTAGCGCTCCGCCACGGTCTCGGAATTGAGCCGCTCCAGCGGCCACCCGGCGGCGGTGAGGAGGTCGTAGGACTGCCGCTCGACGGCGCCCGGTTGCAACGGCTGGCTGGTCAGGACCAGGAAGCCGTCTTCGTGATAAAGCGGACGTCCCCGCTTCTCGTTCCAGGCGTGCCAGCCCTCGATGGCCTCAGCGCCGAGGTCGCTGTACAGCTTGTCGTCGCCATAGTCCATCCGAATCATTCGGCTCACGTCGTTGGACGCGGCCAACGGGTGAGGCACCGGGCCGGGGTCAACGACAGTGACAGCGTAGCCCCGGCTTCGCAGTTCGAGGGCGGCAGTCAGCCCGAAGATTCCTGCGCCCGCGACGACGACGGATTGTTGAGTAGACATTCGACAGCCACAGCGGGCCTAGTGGCCCACCGCCTCTATTATCGTTTTGAGTTCTTCGACGCTGAGGTCGCCGAACTTGCGCCATCCGCCGATGAGGTAAGTGGGCGTGCCGCCGACGCCGCTGGCGCGGGCCGTCTCGTTGGACTCCATCACTGCCTCCCGGTAGTGGCCCGACTCCAGGCGCGGCCCCAGCTCGGACCAGTCAAGCCCGGCGGTTTCGGCCAGACCCTTGACCACCTCCAGGCTCCCCAGGTCGGTGCTGGTCTCCCAGTAGGATGCGGCGGCAACATGGTGGAATCGGTCATCGACATCGCCGCCCTGCTCCTTGGCGTACAGGGTGGCCTCGTGGACGTACAGCGTGTTGGGCGACAATTGCGGGCGGCGCATGACGAGGCCAGCCCCGCGGGCGCGCTCCTGCATCCCCGGGTTGAGTTCGGTTTCGGTCTCCCCGTCGAATAACCGCCGGGGTTGGCCCTCCGGTGGACAGTCCGGCCGCAACAGAAACGGCCTGCGGTCAATGGTGATGTTCAGTTCCTTGGCGATAATGTCGAGCCTGCCCAGGCCCACGTAGCAGAAGGGTCAAGTGTAGTCGTGCCAGATAGTGACCTCGACGGGGTTGGCAGTAGTCATTTCTCTCTTCCTGAAAATGAATTTTAACGCAGCGGGAGCAGGGAGAGTGGAGAGGGTAAGCCGTAAGCCCTCTCCGCGCTCCCAAGGATTGCCTAGTCGTCTGCGGGGGCCGGAACAGTGGAGCCGACGAAGGCGACCCGGAGGGCAGCGGTGGCCTCTTCCATCACCTGACCACTCTTGTCCATGATGCCCACCATGCCGAAGAAACCGTGAATCATGCCGTCGTAGCGGCTAATCTTGGTGTCAACCCCGGCCTCCTGAAGGCGGCGACCGTAGGCTTCGCCCTCGTCGCGGAGCGGGTCGTACTCGGCGGTGATGACCAGCGCCGACGGTTGTCCGGCCAGGGAATCCGCCTGCATCGGGGCGGCATAGGGATTGTCGGCATCGGCCTCGTTGTCCAGGTAGGCGTCCCAATAGAACTGCATGGCGTCGCGGGCCAGCATATATCCCGTGGCATTGTTCACGTAGGACGCTGTCTGGTAGTTGCGGTCGGTAACCGGGTAGACCAGCAACTGGTGGACGATAGCCGGGCCATTGCGGTCGGCGGCCATCAGCGATACCCCAGCGGCCAAGTTGCCCCCGGCGCTGTCGCCGCCCACGGCGAGGCGGGAGGCATCTCCGCCGATGCTGGCAGCGTTGTCTGCGGCCCAAACGGTAGCCGCGTAGCAGTCCTCGGCGGGGCCAGGGAATTTGGTTTCGGGAGACAGGCGGTAGTCAACGGACACGACTACGCAGCCAGCGCCCTTGCAGAGATGGCGGGACGTGGAATCGGCGGACTCGAGGTCTCCCACAACCCAGCCGCCGCCGTGATACCAGACCAGTATGGGAAAGGGGCCGTCACCCTCCGGCGTGTAGATGCGGACAGGAACGTCGCCGTCGGGGCCGGGGATGCTGCGATTCTCGACCGCGGCCACTTCGGGACCGGCGGGACGAGGACGAGCGGCGGCGTTAGTGCGGGCCTGTTCGGGCGTGACTTCCCACACGGCAGGAAGGCCGAGGGCGTTTACTGCGTCTATGACTGCTTGCGCTTGCGGGTCCAGCGGCATGATGTACCTCCGAATTTGTTAATTTTCTTTCAGCAGAGAAACTTGCCTAATTGGGCGTCCAGGCCAAGCCCCGAACCTCGCTGAACTCGCGGGGCAGCTTGACCCACCAGTCGCCCCCGTCGGCGGTGGCGTAGATCTGGCCGTAGTGGCTGCAACAGAGGATGAAGTCGGCGTCCGACGAATGCGTGGCAAAGGCCCACATGGGGGTGTTGGGTTCCTGGGGCAGGGCCAGCCTCTCCCAGCTCTTGCCCCTGTCGGTGGAGCGCTGGATTGCGCCTGTTACGCCGAAGGGCGAATCCCCGGTTGCCACCAGCAGCGTCTCAGGGTCATCCTGCTTCACGGTGATGCCCCGGCAGTAGCGCAGGGGGAAGGATGCCCCCACGCCCAGGCCCTGCCAGCTCTCGCCGGTATCGGCGCTGGCGAAGACCTCACCGGGCGTGCTGGTGAAGACCGTTACGCCTGCTCCGGAGCTAACTGTCATGCCGTGGATGTCTGGGTCGTTCAGGCCGCCGTTGATGCGCGTCCAGGTATCGCCGCCGTCCAGGCTTCGGCGTACTCCGTCTACCTCCACCCCAGCCCAAACGACTTTGGGATTGCTGGGATCGACCTCCAGCGCGGTGACGCGGGGAACGCGAACGTTGGGGCATTCCTCGGCCATGTCCACGGCCAACTGCTCCCAGCTCGAGCCGCCGTCGGTGGATCGGAAGAGGGCTGACGGGCTGGTGCCGGCGAAAATGAACGAGGGATCCGACGGGCTGACGGCGATGTTCCAGACCTGCATGGAGTTCATCGGCGAGTCCAGGCGCTCGAAGGCCTTGCCGCGATTGGTGCTGCGGAAGATGCCCTCGTCTGTGCCCGCGTAGACCACCGCAGGATCGGTGGGGTCAACCTTGAGGCCAAATACCTTCATGTCGCCCCAGATGCCGCCGGCGCGTCCATAGTTCCGCCCGCCGTCGTGGCTGACCCAAAGGCCCGCGCCAATGGTTCCTATCAGAATCGAAATGTCTTTGGCCATTGCCGTTCCTCCTTCAGGTGGGGTATTCCCTCACCCTAACCCTCTCCCTGAGGGAGAGGGGATTTTTCATCTGGCTTACTACGCCTTGAACGTAGCAAAGACCTTGTTGGAGGTGAAGACGCGGGACTCCACAAACTCGATGCTGGCGGGCTTGGCGTCCAGCTCGGCCATGGCGCCCAGCATACAGGCCCAGTTGAGCAGCTCGTGCTGGCCGGAGGCTTCCATCTCTGCCGTGGTGCGGGTACGCCAGGCATCGTAGTTGCCCTGCTTCAACTCTTCATACAGGGCGCGATCGGCGGGCACGTCGGGCCAGAGGTAGTTGTTCTTGGCAGTAAGGAAGGCGTGGGACCAGCTTGACGACGCCACCAGCGCCACCCGGTAGGGGCTGTCCTTGAGCACACGGGCCACGGCCGCCCCGACCTCCATGCAGCGCTTGGGCGACGGGCCGGGTGGATCTGGCTCCAACGTCTGCCCGTCAACCTTGTGGGGCAGGATGCCGCCCCGGTTGCTGATGACGGCCCGTCCGTAGCAGTTGACCGCGAAGGGGATGACCGGGAACCCGAATCCTTCGCGGTCATAATCCAGGTATAGCAGGGTGTTGATGAAGGCATGGGCCAGCCCCGGCTCGTGCAGCGGGCGGTAAGCGTAGGCCATGTCGATGTCCGAGTCCAACAGCCCGCCGGCCAGGTACCTCGCCGCCTGCGGGTGTCCCCGATAGCTGAACACCTTGTCGGCCGGCTCCTCCCATACGTTGCGGCGGGGCGTGCCGTGCCGCATGAACGGCGTGCACTGGAAGCCCTCGTAGGCCAGTAGGCAGAAGGGCGGGATTATGTCCTCCCGGAAGTTCTCGTACTGGTCATCGCCGAAGATGACGACGAAGTCCGGGTTGAAGTCGAGAATCTCCTTGCGGACGCGCCGGAAACCCTCCACCAGCCGCGCCCGGTGGACAGCAGCCGAGGCCATGCCCTGATCGTCGCCGTACTCCGCCTGCATCGGCGCGGGCCAGTTTAGCGGGTTCTTCAATTCTTCGGGCAACCGCTCGTCCCGGTTCAGGGTAACGTTGATGGGAAAGCCGCGGTCCTCGTCGGGGGTAATCAGCGGCGGGTAGTGGGTGCAGCCGACTCCAATGATTTCTGCCATAGCGCACCTCCGATATGCCTGGCTGAATGACCAAGGGGGAAGTTGGCTAATGATAGCAGACGGGCGGGCAACTCATCAGCCCCGCGCTGGAGATGACCGGGGGGCCTAGTCCACCGACAGGATTATCTTGCCGAAGTTGGCGTTGCTCTCCATGTACCGGTGCGCCTCGGCGGCTTCGGCCAGGGGATAGACGGTATCCACCACCGGCTTGATTGCGCGCGATGCTATGAGCGGAAGAACATGGCGCTTTATCTGGTTGGTGACTGCGATTTTCTCTTCGATGGGCCGCGACCGCAGCACGGTGCCGTGAACCCGCAGGCGCTTGAACATTATCGGGCGCAGGTCGGCCTCCATGGTGCCGCCGCTCATGGTGCCCACGAGCACCAGCCGTCCGCGCAGGGCCATCGATGCCAGGTTACGGTCCCAGTATTCGGCCCCGATGACGTCCAGTAGCACGTCTACACCCGCGCCGCCGGTATGCTCCCGGACGACTTGGCCGAAGTCCTGCTCGCGGTAGTTGATGCCCACGTCCATACCCAGCTCGGTGGCCCGGTGCAGCTTGTCCTCGCTGCCGGCGGTCCCAAACACGAAGGCTCCCGTGTTGTGCGCAAGCTGCACCGCCGCCGTCCCGACGCCGCTGCCAGCCGCGTGAATCAGAACCGATTCGCCCATTGACAGCTCGCAGTGGTTGAACAGTGCATCGTAGGCGGTGAAGAACACCTCGGGCACAGCCGCCGCCTGCACGAAGTCGAGATTGTCGGGGATGCGCATGGCCATGCGCGAGTGCGTGACCACCCGCGATGCGTACCCGCCGCCGCCCAGCAGTCCGAAGACCCGGTCCCCTTCCGACAGGTCTGTTACGTGCGCCCCGGTTTGCAGCACCAGGCCGGAGAACTCCAGCCCCAGGATGTCGTCGGGGCTGCCCGGCGGCGCGGGATAGCCGCCCTGCCGCTGCAACGTGTCGGCCCGGTTAAGGGCTGATGCCTTGACTTCCACCAGCACATCGTCCGGTCCTGGAGTGGGATCGGGAACTTCCTGAATCTTGAGAACGTCCGGGCCGCCCGGTTCGGTTATCACCACAGCGCGCATATAAGACCATCACCTTCGATTGGAATTTCGGCAACCAGTCTAACACTGGCAAAATGAAACGGCCCCGAGTTGCATCGGGGCCGCACGATCAATGTAGTGCGATTGGCTACTTCCCGTTGCCGTTGCTGCGGGCGGCGATGTACTCCTCGGCCAGGCGGCGGCCGGTCTCGCGCATCAGCTTCACGTCCTCCTCGGGCGTGGCGGCGGCGGGGCCGTAGACCACCGTGTCGTTGCAGAAGGTGGGGACGTGGCCGGTATCGTCCGGTGTCAGGGCCTGTGTGGGGTCATCCGCTGCCTGCACCGACCGAATGCCCCGGCGTATCTGGCGGCGGAACATGGTGATGCCCCGGTCAGTGGCGCCCAGGTGCTCCATGCCGTGGACGGCTATGGGCCGCTGCGAAATCTGGGCCTCGTAGTCGCCGGGCTGGAGCTGCTGCTCCCGCCGGTCGTCAGAAATCGGCAACTGGGCTGGCAGCATCTGCTCGCGGTCGATCCACCAGGCTGGCTCCTTCTCCTCGGCCTCGCTGATGTGCCGGAACTCCAGCAGCATGGTGCTGTTGTCGTCCCGCGGCACGATCCAGCGGGTCATCATCGGGCCGTCGAAGGCGTGGACCTCCTTCCCGTCCTCCCAGATGGGCGCTACCTGCTGCATATTGGGCAGCACGTTCTCCACCATGCGGGCCCAGATGTTGTCTCCGACGCGGCGGGTGGCAATGTAGATGATGCCGATGGGCGTCTCCACGAAGTCCAGTTCCGGCACAACGCCAAATTCGTCGGTGAACTGCGAGCCGCTGACGATGGTGTGCAGGAAGGACGTGTGAACCGGGTCCATGGCATTTTCCAGGATTTGCAGCCAGTTGCAGGGGTAGTCGTACCGCTTGCCGGGAATCAGCTTGTAGCCCTCCCGTTCCCAACTGTCGGCTATGGGAAATTCCGGCATTTTGTCCGGCGGCCCCATGTAGGCGAAGATGGTGCCGCAGTATTCATGCACCGGGTAGGCTCCGTGGCACAGCCGGTCCTTGAAAGTGGAGCCAGCCGGCTCGCCCGGCGTCTCCAGGATGGTGCCGTCCACATCGAAGAGCCAGCCGTGGTAGCAGCAGCGGATGCCCCGCTCCGAAACCAGGCCGAACTCCAGCGACGTTCCACGGTGGGGGCAGTGGGCCTCGACCAAGCCGACCCGACCGCTGAAGTCGCGGAAGGCCACCAGCTCTTCGCCCAGTATCTTGACGGCGACCGGAACGTCTCCCAGCTCATCGGCGTAGCAGACCGGCTGCCAGAAGCGGCGCAGGTACTCGCCGGCGGGGGCGCCGGAACCGACGTGGGTCAGTTCTTCATCTTCCTTGACCACCTGCGAATGATAGTAGCCGCCGTATTTGGTGGAAAGAAACGGAGCGCGGGTAGTTGCCATGTTTTCCTCCTGTCTCTACTCGCCTGCGGGCAGACCAACCGCTGGCAGTCATTTATGCCTGCGCAGGATTATATGTATCACGGCAGGGGCGGTCAATAAATTTATGCGCCTGCCGCTTGTTGCGCCTCCTCGATGCGCTGCATCATGTCGATGACCAGCGGCATGGCCGGGCCGTACCGGTCGGCGTCGTCTATGGCGTAACCTTTGTGGTAGGCGGAGCGGAAGGATGATAGCGGACTGCCCGCCCCGGTGAGCGCCGACTTGCCTTCTTCCTCTTTCTCGTCCCAGTGGCCGCCGTGGATCAGCGGGGGCAAGGTGTCAGCGTCGCGGAACACGTTCATCGGGTCGCCGCCGTCCTCGACGATTCGCATCTGCTCCTCGAACTGACGGCGCATGAACACTATGGGCAGGTCGGTGCGGCCCAGGTGTTCCTGTGTGCGGTCGGTGATAGGCCCTTGCGAAATCCAGGCGTGGGCGTCCTGGGCCAGCACGAAGTCCAGGATGGGCTTGCCGTCGTCGTCGAACAACGGCACATCGTAGTAGGGGATGTTCTCCTGCACCGGCGCGGGCACTTCTTCGGGCGCCATGTAGCAGCCGTAGTTGATGTGGTAGGTGTTGGTGTCGTCCACTGGCACCCGTATCTGGAACTCCTGCCGCACCATCCCCAGCCCGCCCGTCTGGGTGTAGATGGGGAATATCACTGTGGCGTGGCGGGAAGTGTGGTCGCGATCAGCGCCCAGGGACTTGGAGTACTTGATCCCCTTCTCCATTCCGTAACGGGTGGGGTTGACGTACAGGGACTCGATACCTCGCCCCATGTCCATTCGGGAGAATAGGGTGTGTATCTGCCCGTCGGCGGCCCGCTCTTCCAGCTTGCCCTGCTTCCGCAGCACGTACTCGAACAGGTTCCCGTGCAGGTAAACACTGTGAGCGGGGTCGCCTGTGTTCTCGTGGCACTGGAGCCAGTTGCAATTCAGGTTCATGATGCCTATCTGCCTCAGGGAGTTGGGCATCACGAACAGGTCCCACGGCGGCAGCAGCGGAGCGGGTTCCGGCCCCATGTAAGCCCACACTAGCCCGCCCATCTCCTGCACCGGGTAGCCCTTGATGCGGATGCGTTCCTTGAACGAATCGTTGGCCGACTCCAGCGGCGTCTCCAGGCACCGGCCGGCGGGGTCGAACATCCAGCCATGATAGCAGCAGCGCAGGCCGCCCACGTCGGGGATGCCGTATCTCAGCTCGGTCATCCGGTGAGGACAGCGGTCGCCCACCAGCCCCACCTGCCCGTCGCCGGAGCGGAAGAGCACCAGGTCTTCGCCCAACAGGCGGACGGCCATGACCTCCTCTTCCATCAATTGCGCCGTGGGGCGGACGGGCAGCCAGTAGCGGCGCATCAGCTCGCCCATCGGCGTTCCGGGGCTTACGCGGGTAATTCGTTCATTGGCTTCGGCGGTCAGCATTTTGCGCAGTCCTCCAGTTGGAATGTCATTCGCATCATCGGCGAGAGGGACTTCTCGCCGGTACGTTTTCGGTACAACATTTCGGTACAACAGAGGCTTGGTAGTCAAGCCTAACCCCGGCGGCGCAACTCTTCTTCCAGCTCTCGCAGACGGCGATGGGCCGCCAAACGAGCGGCGCGTTCCTCTCGCAGTTCGGCCTGCGTTCCCAGCAGTTCGGCCTGCGCTTCCTTCAGGCCGAGCAGCCACTCGCCTTCCACCGGATCGAAATAGTGCAGCCGTATGTCTCCCCAGTAGATATCCAGGTTGAGCAGCGGGCTGTGGGCCCAGGCCACACCGTCGGCGGAAGTGTGTACCTCGAAACGCCGGTACTGACCGTCTTGCAGATACTCACCCACCAGTGGCTCTCCATAGTACTGCCCGCCTGATGCGTCGAAGCGCCAGTACTCCCCGACGCCTATGCTCGCATAGATTCCCCTCTTTATTCCCAAATCCACCCTTGCGGTGGAAGGTGAAGCGATTTCCAGCACCCAGTCCGGCGGCTTGCCAGCCTCCCAGACCTTGTAGCCGTTTTCCTGCAAGATTGCATCGCGGTCAACGCCAAAGGCGATGAAGCCATCGGGAGAGCGATGCACTCTAGGGTTGCCCTGCTCGTAGTAGATTGCGTTGTCTCCGCTCACCAGGACATCTGGTCGGTCCTCGTACCGCCACAACAGAATGTCCATGGTGTGAGTCAACTTGGCAAATTGATACATGGCGTCCGGAAGCTCGTCCGGCTTCTCCGGGTAAAATATGCCTGATTTATCAGGACGGTAAGGAAGATACGTCTTCTGCGTTTTGGCGGTCATAGGTCGTCTCGGCGGGTGTGTGTTGCACGGGTTGCATGGACAGTATACCGCACCCGGCAGCCTTGATTGGACTATACTGGCGTAAAATCCGCGCCCTCACCCTAACCCTCTCCCAAAGGGAGAGGGGATACGGCGGAACCCCAAGGGGAGAGGGAATGGAATACATTGGAGATGACAGGCTATGACCACCAACAGGCCGCCGCTAAACGATACGCTGGACGCCTTCTGCACCGATACCGACGCCTACCTGGAAGGAGCATCCGGGGGGACGCTGTCGGGGCTGACCTTTGCCGCCAAGGACATTTTCGACGTGGCGGGCCACGTGACCGGCGGCGGCAACCCGGACTGGAAGGCCACACATCCCCCGGCAGAGCACACCGCGTGGATAATCCAGACGCTGGTGGACGCCGGGGCCGCGATGGTGGGCAAGACGCACACCGACGAGCTGACCCGGGGCATCCTGGGCGAGAACGCCCACTACGGCACCCCGGTCAACCCACGCGCTCCGGGCCGGGTGCCCGGCGGCTCGTCCAGCGGGTCGGCGGCGGCGGTGGCCGGCGGGCTTGTGGACTTTGCCCTCGGCTCCGACACTGGCGGCTCGGTGCGCATTCCGGCCAGCTTCTGTGGCCTCTACGGCCTGCGGCCCACCCACGGCCGCATCCCGCTCGACGGCATACTGTTGCAGGCCCCCAGCTACGACACCATCGGCTGGTTCGCCCGCGACGCCGCCACCTTCGCGCGGGTGGCGCAGGCGGTCTTCGGTTCGCCCATCTCGCCGGGGACGCCGGGGCGCATTGTCATCGCCGAAGACCTGTTCGACGAATGCGATCCCGCCGTGGCCGCCGCGCTGCGACCCGTTGCTGAAAGAGTGGCCGGAATGGCGATTGCATCTGAGAAGGTACGCCTGGCCGCTGATGGAGTGCAAGCATGGGCCGCACAGCAGAACACGCTACAGTCAATCGAGGCTTGGGAGTCCGTGGCTGACTGGATTGACGCCGTGAACCCCCGGTTCAGCTTCATGGTTACCGAGCGGTACACGCTCGGCACATCCTTCACCCAAGCCCAGATCGACGAATCGCGGGCGACCCGCGACGCGGTGCGGTGCCGCTTGGACGAAGTTCTGCCCGCCGACAGCTTCCTCTGCTTCCCCACGTCGCCGGTGGTCGCCCCGCTTCGGGATCAACCCTTGTCGGGCAAGCGGGCTTCGCAGGGCCGCATTATCCGCCTGACCTGCATGGGCGGCACAACGGGCAGACCCCAACTGACCCTCCCGTTGGGAGAGGCCGAGGGCCTGCCTGTCGGTCTGTCGCTAATGGGCAACCGGGGCGACGATCAGGCCCTTATCGGCTTCGCGCTGGAGGTTGAGCGAGCGCTGGCGGAGTAGAGGAGGACGTATCGGCGTGTAGACAAAGGCGGTGGCTCAAATTACCATGCCAATGGCATTACGCAATTGATACAGTGGGAGAAGCGCAATGGCCCATCAGGTTCAGGGTGTAGTAGCGGAATCCAGAGGAGCGCCGGTCAAACTTACGACCATCAACGTGCCGGACCCCGGCCCCGGCGAGGCGCTGGTGCGGGTGCAGGCCTGCGGTGTCTGCCACACCGACCTGCACTATCGCGAGGGAGCAATCAACGACGACTTCCCCTTCCTGCTGGGGCATGAGGCCGCCGGGGTTGTCGAAAGCGTCGGCCCGGACGTGGACAACGTGGCCCCCGGCGACTTCGTAGTCCTCGCCTGGCGCGCGCCCTGCGGCACTTGCCGCTCCTGCGTCCGGGGCCGTCCCTGGTACTGCTTTGACAGCCGCAACGCGGCCCAACCCATGACGCTGGCCAACGGCAAGCCCCTCTCGCCCGCCCTGGGCATCGGCGCCTTCACCGAGCTGACACTGGTGGCCGCCGGGCAGGCGGTTAAGGTGCCCGCCGAGGCCAGTCCCGCCGCTGCCGGACTCATTGGCTGCGGCATCATGGCCGGGTTGGGCGCGGCGGTGAACACCGGGGGTGTATCCCGTGGCGACTCGGTGGCCGTGTTTGGCTGCGGCGGGGTGGGCGACGCCGCCATCGCCGGGTCGAAGCTGGCCGGGGCGCACACCATAATCGCCATAGATATTGACGACCGCAAGCTGGAATGGGCGCGGGAATTCGGCGCCACCCACACCATCAACGCCCGCAACACCGACCCGGTGGAGGCGGTGCGAAACCTGACTGGCGGCAACGGCGTAAACGTGGCCATCGAGGCCGTGGGCAACCCCGTCACGTTCGAGCAGGCATTCTACGCCCGCGACCACGCCGGAACGGTGGTGCTGGTCGGCGTTCCCAGCCCCGACATGAAGATCGAATTACCCCTGATCGAGGTCTTCGGACGAGGCGGCTCGGTCAAGTCGTCGTGGTACGGCGACTGCCTGCCCACCCGCGACTTCCCCATGTTCATTGAGCTCTACATGCAGGGCCGCCTTGACCTGGACCGCTTCGTGTCGGAAACCATCGGTATTGGCGACGTGGAGGAAGCCTTCCACAAGATGGAACAAGGCGAAGTGCTGCGCTCGGTGGTGGTGTTCTAGTGGCCTACGACGATGACCTCGCCGACCGCGTCCGGGCGCTGTTCTCCGGAAGGCCGGGCGTGCGCGAACAGAAGATGTTTGGCGGGCTGTCGTTCATGCTGGACGGCAACATGGCCTGCGGCATCCTCGGCAGCAAGCTCGTGGTCCGCGTGGGCAAAGAGAACCTGGACGAAGCGCTGTCGCTGCCCCACTCCCATCCCTTTGATATGACGGGCCGGCCCATGCGCAGCTTCGTATACGTAGCCGCCGAGGGCCTCGCCGACGACGAAGGGCTGGAGAGGTGGGCGGGGCGGGGCATCGCCTATGCGGGATCCCTTCCGCCCAAGTAGAGACAAACAGGGAGTCAGACCCCAACCTTATGAGCAAAGGGATGCCAACAGGAGAAGAAAATGGATCTTGGCGCAATGATGTTCGTAACCGACTATTCCGTCCGCCCGGATGAGCTGGCACGGATGCTGGAGGAGCGGGGCTTCGAATCCATGTGGGTGCCGGAGCATACCCACATCCCGGCCAGCCGCGTCTCGCCCTGGCCCGGCGGCCCGGACCTTCCGCAGATGTACTGGCACACCTACGACCCCTTCGTGGCCCTCACCGCGGCGGCGGCAGTGACCACGAACTTAAAGTTAGGCACCGGCATCTGCCTGATGATCGAGCGCGACCCCATCACCACCGCCAAGGAAGTCGCCAGCCTCGACCTCATCTCCAACGGCCGCTTCATCTTCGGCATCGGCGGCGGCTGGAACGCCGAGGAAATGTCAGACCACGGCACCAACTACCAGCGGCGCTGGCGCATCCTGCGGGAGAACATCCTGGCCATGAAGGCGATCTGGACGGAGGATGAGCCGGAGTTTCACGGCCGCTACGTGAACTTCGAAAAGATGTGGGCCTGGCCCAAGCCAGCCCAGAAGCCTCATCCACCCATCCTCATGGGCGGCGATGGCCCCACCACCTTCGACCGCGTGCTGGAGTACTGCGACGGCTGGATGCCCATCAGCGGTAGGGCCGGCGAAGGCCCCAGCCTGCCCGAGAAGATCCAGATCCTGAAGAATCGCGCCGAGGACATCGGCCGTGACCCCGACTCCATCAACATCACCATCTTCGGCGCCCGGCCCGACCCTGAGAACCTGGCCCGAATGGAAGAGTACGGCGTGAATCGGGTTCTCTTCAGCCTGCCCTCAGAGGGCGCCGATACCGTAACTCCCATCCTCGACGAGTGCGCCAGGCTGCTTTAGGGCGCGGGAATGGTTCCCAAGCCGACAGGGGCGCACGGCTCTGTGCGCCCCTAATTGTTTTCTTCTCGTGCCAGGCGGGTTTCTATACGCGCGAGGATGTCGCGGATTTCCACGAGTACGGCGTCGCGGAACCCCTGGGCGTCAATCCCGCCGATCAGATTGCCTTCGGAACTAGCGTACTGGCCAGCCATCCCCGCCGTTTCCACCTTCAGTCCACGCAGGCCGTAGTAACGCATCACCGGGCCGTCGTGCAGTTTCAGGTCGGTGATGCGGTTCAGCGGAATGGTGGATTCCTTGCGAAAGAACACACCCATTCTTATTTCTAGGGCATTGGTCGTCAGCCTGGCTGAGACCCGGCGCAGGTATTGCGGCCCGTACCAGAAACTAAACACCCACCAGAACGGTATGAGCAGTATGCCTACGACCGTAATGAATAGGATGCCAGCAATGGCTAACCGTGCCCAGGACGTTATTTTCCTGTCAAACTCCGCCTCGGCGATAACGTCCCCGGTTGCTACTGCCCCTTGAAGGCTCCTCTCTTGGCGCCCAAGCCCCATTCGCAGCCGCGTCTGCTCCCTAGTCCGCCGGCCTCCGGGCCAAGGGCAGCAGGGCAAAGACCACGGCGGCCAATGCGAACAACGCGGCTATGTAAATCATTGTTTCCCTGAATCCCATTGTTTCATAAATGACCCCTGCAACCAGGGCCGAGGCCGCCGACATCAGGAAGGCGACACAGGCCACCACGCCCAAGCCCGTGGAGGCCACTTCCCGCCCCACTACGTCGAACACCGCCGCGGTCAGGATGGGCTGGTCGGGGTAGAGGAAAAGGCCCAACAGCGCAATCGCGACCATCAACGCTATGCCGTCGTTAAAGGGAATCAATGCCAGCGTCGCCAGGCAGGACCACAGCAGGCCCGGCACCAGCACCTGCTTGCGTCCCCAGCGGTCGGAAATGTGCCCGGCCACCGGCTTGGCCAACAGCCCGATCACAATGAGCAATGCGATGTGAATTCCGCGCAGCACGGGGTTCATCTCAAGCTCGTTGCCCAGATACAGGGGCAGCACCGTCACCAGGGAAATCAGGCACATACCCCGTAGCCCCCGAACGAAGGTCAGCCCCCACAACACAGGGCTGCGCAGCAGGCGGCGGGTCAACTCTACGCGGCGGGCCATGGTCGGGGCATCGGCTGGCGCGCCCGATTCGGTGTTCACCCTGCCGATGTGCCGGAAAGACCACGCCACCATGAATGCCAGGAAAAACGGCGCGATGGCATAGATACTGAGCAGGTCCCGCCATTGCAGAAAGGCCAACAACCCTCCGGTAACCAGCGGCCCCATCACGTCTCCAATGCTGCCGCCGACGCCGTGGAAGGACAGGGCCATCCCCCTGCGTTCCGCGAAATGATGGGACAAGGAAGCCGAGGCCGGGAGGTGCCAGACGGAATGGGAGATAGCCACCACCCCTATTCCAATCAGCAGCAAGGGGTATACCGGCGACACCCCCATAACCAGTGATCCGAGGGCGGCTATTCCCAAGCACCCGGCCAGCAGCAACCCCCAATAGCGCCGCACAATGTCCACCACCACACCGCCCGGCAGTGCAATCAGCCCCGACGCAAGGTCTCTGGCCGACATTATCCCGGCAGCCCCAACGCTGTTAAGACCGAAGGCGACCTGAATTTCAGGGAGTGCCACGGCGAAACTTTGGATAATCCAGTGGAACGTGGCGTGACCGACGGCCAGGCCGGAGAGCATATATCGCGCTCCAGGAATTGACCATTGATCCTTGCCGCCAGCCGTCTCGGTATGTTCCATGACTAACCTGGCCGGGCCACGGCGCAACAATGAGACTGCATCAGGTTCCGATACGCACCGGATCGGCAACGTCGCGCACCGAGCGTATGATGGACAGCGCGGTAAGCCTGCCGGTCTTGGGGTTCTCGGACGGTATGTTTTCAATGTGGACTTTCAGCAGGCCGAACTCGCCCTCAACGGTAATGTCGTGGCAGTTTCGGCTGAGCTCCGGGTCGGCGATGATGCGCACCAAGGTACGGTCGGGGCCGATGCCAGCCAGGCTTACCGCCGCCGATACGTTGAGGTTGGAAGGAAAGCCCCGGCAGGCTTCGCGGGCAGGGCCAAAGAACACTTCCTGCTCATGCGCCAATCCGGCAACGGAGATTTCATTCTCAACCAAATACGGGGCACCCTCCAGCGCCGCGATGGGCTTGCGGGAGACCATCTCCACCCGGTCTACCCGGCCCTGGCTGGCAGACTTGATACCATCTAGCCCGGCGATGGCCCCCGAGGGAGCGTAGAGGCGGCAACCCGTCTCTCGGGCCCGTTCAATGACCTCCGGGTGTTCCAGCAGCGCGCCGATACTGATGACCATCAGGTCCTTGCCTGCGCCGAAGGCCGCCTCGGCCAGAGACGGCACGGCGTGTCCGCCTGCGGTCTCGATGAGCAGCGAAGACCGCTCCACCAACTCCGCCAGTTCCAAGTACGGGGGCGGCAATGCCAGCGTGTCAAGGAACTCACGCGCCGGCCCGGCGGAGCGGCTGGTCACGCCCGCCACGGCCACGCCCAAATCGCCAGCATCGCCCGCTCGCAGGAGGGCGCGGCCGATGGCGCCGCAACCAACGATTCCTATGGCGAGAGTCATCGGACCACCTCCGGCGCAACTCTACCACAAAATAAAACAGAGCCGCTCCCATCAGAGGAGCGGCCCTCACCTGTTAGCCTTGGGGGTCGGCTATCGCCGGATGGAGCTAAAGCAGTCGCTGCAATACACCGGCCGGTCCCCCCGGGGTACGAAGGGAACCATGGTGTCCACGCCGCACTGGTCGCAGACCACCGGGTGCATCTCGCGGGTTCCGCCGCCGCCCATGCCGCCACCAACACGCTGCTGGCTCTTGCGGGCGCTGCGGCACGGGGAGCACCGCTTGGGGTCGTTGGTGTAGCCCCTGGACGAGAAGAACTCCTGTTCTCCTACGGTGAAGATGAAAGGCCCCCCACACTCCACACAGGTCAATTCTTTGTCTGCCAATGCCATTCGGATAACCTCCAGATTTATCGTGTAACGCCGGGCTCAGTCCAGGTCATCCGAGGCAGCGGTAACGGATTCTGTAACCAACAGCAGGACACCCTAACTTGCGCCACCTTCATTATACCATCAACTGACAACTGCAATACGGATAGCGCACCACAAATTCCAGATTGGTTTCGGCTCCGGCGCTATTCCTCTGGCGGAAGGTACGCATTGGGAACGATGGCGCTGCCGCCGCCCACACCCGTGGTATCACCGCGCTGGTTTTGCGCTTCTATCTTGACGTTGACCTTGAGGCCGTTGGCCTCCCGGGAAGTATCGGTCACCTCCCCGGTGAAGGTGATGGTGTCGCCGGGTCGCACCGGACGGATGAAACGAAGGTCAACTGTGCCGGTGTGGTTGAAGACATCGCTGCCGAAGTGCCGACGCAGCAATTCCAGGGCAAAGCTGATGGACATCCGGCCGGAGGCCACCGTCCCGCTGGTGCCCAGGGTCTCGCGGGCGGCTTCCTCATCGGTGAATTGCGACGGTTCGGAGTGGCCAGCGCTGCCCTCGAAGAGATTGATGGCTTCCTGGGTGATCTCTTTGACCAGCGGCCCCACCGGGTCACGTTCGGTGTAGCCACGCTCTAGCCGCCCCATTTCTTTCCCACCTCCGACGGCTGTTTCAGCTCGTGGGTGATGACGCGATCAATGAGCCGCCCATCCTCGTCCACCGACACTGCCTCGGTGACGATGTAGTTCTTACCCCGGCGCAGATACTTGTCAGCGACCCAGCCGATGACTGTCAGCTTCTTTCCAGGGACAGGAGAGTTGTAGCAGTGGAAGGCGCACCGAGCGTTTACCGAGCCGTTGTCGGAGTACTTGGCGTTGAACTGCCGCACGTCCACCTTGTGGGAGATGGTGGGGAAGGCGGCCTCCGAGTCCATCACACCCCGGCGGTATTCGTCAATCATTTCCTGCGTCAGGGTGTATTCGAACTTCTCAAAAGTCTCGCCCACTTCCAGGGCGTCCCAATCGAGGGGAACACGAGTGTCAGCTTCAACCATGCGCCAGACCTCCATATTTGTGCAGAATCCCCTCGCCCTCCGGGAGGGGGTCAAAGTGAAGGCGTTTACTTTCGTCCTGTCAGTATAGACTACGTTAACGGCCCTTCCACTCCGGCGGGCGCTTTTCCGCGAAGGCGCGCGGCCCCTCCACAAAGTCCTCGGTGCGTGTCAAGGTGGAAAAGAGTATGTTCTCGAACCGCAGGGCATCCTCCAGTACGCGCCCCAGGCTGCGTATCATGGACTCCTTCGCCGAGCGGACCCCCAGCGGACCGTTGGCGCAGATGGCGTCGGCGTATCGCTCTGCGACGGGCATCAGCCGCTCCGGTGGCACCACCTCGCTGACCAGTCCGATGCGGAGGGCCTCTTCCGCGCCGATATGCTCGCCGGTAAGCTGCATCCGCAGGGCGTTGCCCAAGCCGACGATGAGAGGCAGGCGCACCGTGCCGCCGTCGCAGTGGTGGAAGCCCCGCCGCACCTCAGAGCAGCCGAACACGGCGTTGTCCGACGCGATGCGAATGTCGCAGGCTAGGGCCAGCTCCAGCCCTCCGGCCAGGGCGTAGCCGTTCACCGCGGCGATGATGGGCTTCCAGATATTCAGACCCCGCGTGATGCCGCCGAAGCCGGGACGGTCGGCATCTTGCCGCAGGTCGTAGATGTCACGCTCTCCGAGGGCGGGGGTGTAGGTCTTGAGGTCGGCTCCGGCGCAGAAGGCGCGGTCGCCCTCGCCGGTGACAATCGCCACCCAAGCCTCCGGGTCGTCGCGGAAAGTCTCCCAGATCTTTATGATTTCAGCCTGCTGCTCTGGCCCCAAGGCGTTCATAGCCTGCGGCCGCCTGATGGTTATGTAGGCAGTGTGATTTCTCAGTTCGTAACTTGCGTCGGGCATATTATCCGTCCCGCCAGTCGGCTAGGGCTTGCGCGGATGTAAGGTGCTCGGCGCCCAGCAGCGGATAAACGGTGCCAGCAATCCAGCGGGCATATTCCGAGCCGGAGGCCGTCATGCGCTCTGCTGCCTGGTCTGGGTCATCGCCCTCCAGGTACGCTACCAGCAGGTCGCCCTCCGGCATCTGCTGAAGGCTAACGAACTCGCGGGTAGCGCCCATCACGTGGCGGTTGTCCACGCACTGCCGTTCCCGCGCCCCCTCCATCTCGGCGAAAGCCGCCCTCAGGGATTCGGTGTTCCCCGGTGGAATTGGCATTACATACATCTTTGCCAACATTCAGAGATTCCCCTGCTTGAGAGTAGCTCAATCCTAGAATCAGCCACTCATTCCGTCAAGACAGCCCAAGTCAGCCGCCGCTTGCCCAGACCCGCCGCCCGTGCGACACTACCCCCCGGTACGCCACTGAAACGGGAGGTTTGGCGATGAAACTTGCGCTTTTCGACGATTTCCGGCTGGGAGTGATTGAGGGAGACCGGATTATCAACGCCATGTCCGCAGTCGAGGGTATGAGCTTCCGGCGTCCCCAGGACCTGATGGAAGAGGTAATCATCAACTGGGATGAGATGCGCCCCCGCATCGAGGCTGCCATGGCGGGGCAGGAAGGCGTTTCGCTGGGCAGCGTGCGCCTGCGCCCGCCGGTGCCGCGCCCACCCAAGCTCATCTGCGCCGCCGTCAACTACCTCGAGTTCGGGCAGCGGGAGCCGGCGGTGCTCGACGCCTTCCTGAAGTCCCCCACCGCGGTCATCGGCAGTGGCGACACCTGCGAGTTGCCCCCGGCCCTGGCGTCGGTGTTCCATCACGAGCCTGAGTTGGCCTTAGTAATCGGACGGACGGCCAGCAAGGTGGAGCAGGAAGACGCGCTGTCCTATATCTTCGGCTACACCAACTTCCTGGATATGTCGGCCCGGGGACTTCAGGGCGCCGTGGGGAACAGCTTCTTCCTCGGCAAGTGCTGGGATACTTTCGCGCCAATGGGCCCGGCGCTGGTCACCGCCGACGAGATAGCCGACCCGCAGAATTTGCAGGTCCGCCTGTGGAATAACGACGAGCCGCGCCATGATTTCCCCACCAGCGACATGGCCCACAAGATTCCCGAGCTGATTTCGGAGATGTCCAAGATCACTACTCTGGAGCCGGGCGACGTCATCGCCACGGGCGTCAATCACCAGCATATCGGCGCGATCCAGAACGGCGACGTGCTGCGGATGGAGATCGAAGGCCTCGGCCCGCCCCTGATTATCAACGTCTCAGACCCGTCAGGACGCGAGTGGCCGCGCGGCATAGACTCGGAGTTCGCCGCCATGATCATCGCCAGCGGACGGCGGGGGTAGCGAACTACAGCTGCTCCATGCTCTGTTGCCGGTTCTGGGGCGGCCTTTGCAGCCGCCCCTTGAACCTTTGCGGCGAAAATGACCGTCCGATTAAAGTCTTTCACATTTCCCCGGCCCATGCCGTCGATCCAGGCAGTCGCCACAAATCTCAACGCCGCAGATAGGACATTGAACTTGAGCCGGACCCTTCTTACAGGTTCTGCACGTGTAATTACCAAACACCTCACGATTCATACTGACAGTCTCCCTTTGCGTAAAGTGTCCTTGTCCACTTTATAAACTCCCAATCTTTATTTTAATCGGTTATCTATCTACTTACATTTCCCTTTGCACAAATCTCGGCGCGGCAAAACTAAAACCGTCCTGTTTGCAGGGCAATCGCGTCTTCAAGGCTGGAATCTCATTTTGCTGTCATTCGCCCCTTGCCAAGCCTGGCGCACCCTCTCTAGCATAAGTTCTATGTCTATAACGGATTGCAAACAGAACCCAACTGACATCCCGGTGGGTCTGCTTTGAACCAGCGACCAGCCCGGAATTACCGGAATTACCGGAATTACCGGAATGGCAGGATATGAGCGGAAATGAGCGGAAAAACGAAAAATCCGCCCCTGCAAACAGGCAATGTGGCTCCTCCGACCCAACCTGCTGAGCTACTGAAATCAAGACGCGATTGCCCTGGTCCTGTTTGCGCCCCCACTCTCGCGGGCGTATCATCCCACCCATCACTGTAGCCGTTCACCGCAGGACAGGAGGTGACCCATGACACAGACCGCCACGCTCAACGATACGCTGGAGTTCGGGCTGTTCGACTGGATCGAGTGGGACAAGTCGGCTCCACACGAAATCTTCGAAAACCGCCTCAAGATGCTGGAGTACGCCGACCGCAGCGGCTTCTACAGCTACCACCTGGCCGAGCACCACATCACGCCTCTGAGCGTCTCACCCTCCCCGTCGGTGTTCCTGGCGGCGGCGGCGCAGCGGACTTCAAAATTGCGGCTGGGGCCCTTGGTCTACCTGCTGCCTTTCTACAACCCCATCCGCCTGTACCACGAGATCTGTATGCTGGACAATCTCAGCAACGGACGCCTGGACCTGGGCGTGGGCCGGGGGGTCTCGCCGATTGAGGCGGAGAAGTTCGACGTTGACCTGGACATTAGCTGGGAAGTGTTCAATGAGCAGATGGGTATGTTCACCAACGGCTTCACCACCGGCATACTCAACCACAAGAGCCAGCACTACAACTACGAGAACATAGAACTCTGGATCAAGCCTTACCAGAAGCCCTATCCCCCACTCTGGTATGCCAGCAACAATATCGAGACTGTGCCATGGATGGCCCAGCACGGCTTCAACACCTGCCAC
Organism: Dehalococcoidia bacterium; assembly: GCA_965226875.1. Classification (GTDB taxonomy): domain Bacteria; phylum Chloroflexota; class Dehalococcoidia; order Lucifugimonadales; family UBA3495; genus VXOI01. The sequence goes on from OZ245439.1 coordinate 2,747,242, forward strand.
GTCTTTGCCGACAACGCTGTCACCAAGGCACACTACGACCTCTACAAGCAGGTCTGGAACGCCGAGCGAATGTCCGACGGACTGAACAGCCATGTGGCCGTTCCCAAGCTGGGGCTTGTCCGCCACGTTTACGTCTCTTCCAGCGACGAACAGGCCAGGACCGAGGCCAAGCCCGCCTTCCAGACCTGGTTCCACAATATTAACTACCTGTGGGACAAGGCCGGGTACGACTTCCTGAACTTCATCCGAGATTTCGACGACCTGGAATCCCGGGATATCGTCATCACCGGCTCGCCGTCAACCGTCCGAGAGCGGGTGCAGCGAGCCATTGACGAGACGGGCGTCAACTACTTCTGTCCGATTCTTGCGTGGGGCGACCTGACCCCGGACCAGGTCATGCGCTCCATGGGCCTGTTCGTGGACGAGGTGATGCCAGCTCTGCGGCCCTGCTCGTCATAGACAGGAGAAAGTACGCCCTCACCCTAACCCTCTCCCAAGTATTACAACGACGGTTTCTCTGGCAGGGCGATTTTCGAGAACAAAGAGGAGACTCAACAATGTCAACCGGCAACCCCATTGCTCCGGCATCCACCGAAGCAATCCAAAGGACCATCGAGGGCCTGGCTTCGCGCAATGTGGAGGCGTTCCTAGTGGAAGGCCGGGAGGCAGCCCTGGCCAAGCTGCTGGAGCTGGTGCCGGAGGGTTCCGAGGTTTTTGTGAATACTTCGGAGACGCTGGCCACCATCGGCTACACCGAATATATGCACGGCAACGACCGCTATGTAAACCTGCACGACCGGATGATGGCCCAGCCAGACCCGGCGGCGCAACGGGAGTTCCGGCGCAAGACCACCACCGCCGACTACTTCGTGGGCAGCGTACAGGCCGTCGCCGAGACCGGCGAAATCGTCATCGCCAGCAGCTCCGGCAGCCAGATAGGGGCCTACTCCTACGGCGCCCGCTGCCTCATCCTGGTGGCCGGAACGCAGAAGATCTGCCCCACGCTGGCCGAGGCCGAGGCCCGCACCCGCGGCTGGACGCTGGAGCGCCACGACCGCTGGCTGGAAGACCGGGGCGTCGCTCCCACGCCCATTGGCAAGTACATGGTGATGGAGCACGAGCCGGTGGTGGGGCGCATCTCGATGGTCCTGGTCCCAGAGAGGCTCGGCTGGTAGGGATGTTTGCGAATAAGTAGGGGCGCACAGCCGTGCGCCCCTACGATCACGGCCAGCGATTGTCAAGGTCAGTCGAAGTAGATGGGTTCGCCGTTGAGGGTTGACTTGTCCTCGAAGGGCGTGGGGTTAGCAACGGCGGCGCGCACCCAGCAGCCGTTGCGGGCGTTGCGCAGCACTGCCGCCACACGCTCGCGGTCGTCGGGAGACTCTATCTCGTAGTTGGTCTCCACCTTCGGGGCGCTGGCTTGGATGGTGCCAGCCAGCACCGAGCCTTCCAGCCCAAAATGCACCGCCACGTGAGCCTTCACGCTGCTGATCTCGACCTTCATCAATTGAGAGTACCTCTCAATCTGGGTCATCTCTCAAAATAGTATGGAGGCCGCGAAGTAATGCAGCGGCGCGGGGGCCGTGCTATTACCGCCGATTGTAGGTGGCTCATCGCAGTAGATGGTGAACTTTCCATGGGTATTGACGAAGGCCCGCCGGAGCATGTTTCCCATGTCTTCTACGTCCAGTTCGATCACCGTTGACCTCCTGGACTGGCCGGGGGGGAAGGGGTCATAGTTGAGTTGCGGACTGGCTGATTCTTCTGGCATACGTCCTCCGGGGTTTTAGCTGAGCGGAACGGTATCACAGCCGGTCTTTCCGGGCAACGCCAAGTCGTCAGTCAGCAGGGCCGCACGTCACCTGCGACGTTGGCGGCGGTGGATTTTCAGAATCCTCGCGCGACTTAGTAATCTCTCGCAGGAAAGTTGTCGCATAAGAGCCGTTGGGGAGAGTGAAGGCCGCAGTATAGCCATCGTCTTCGGGGTGTATCTCCACCGCCTCGGGGCGGACGCGGCTGATGCGCCAATCGCCGCGGGTGTGTGGGCGGAAGTCGCTGCGCCGCAGGCCGAACCGATCCAGAATTTCAGACTCCAACGTAGCCGCCGCTTCCAGCCCCCCGGACACCTTGCGTCCGTAGAGCGGCAACACGGCGCTTATCTCCAGCCGCCTTGACCGCTCGGATTCAACGTCGGCGTCGCCAACGATGAACATTCCGCCGGTGTCGTGCCTGCGGGCGCGGTCCCCGGGCAGCGTCCGGTCGTATACGCCCGCTTCGATGCGCCTCTTGAGGTTCCAGTTGAACAGGTGCGACTGGAGGGCGGAAATGAAGAAGCCGTTGAGCCTGCGCCCTCCGGGTACCTTCTCGCCCCTGAGCAGCCGCACTGCGTCAATGGCGTTGCTGTTGAAACGCCCGAATCGCTGCGGGCCAAAGTAGTTGGGCAGCCCTGCCGACTCTATCCGGTGCACGATGGCTCGGGCGCGTTCCTCCCACTCGGGCTCCGGGTGTCTGACACGCACCTCGAACCGATTGCCCCGCAGGTGGCCTCTCCGCAGCCTGCTGCCATGACGCGAGGTTTCCAGCACACGCACGCCCTCCAGTTCGTCCAGCGCCTCCAGCCTGTCGGCCTGGCTCACAGGGACGCTGAGCCACTGGCGGGTCACGGCGTGCTTGTCCTTGAGTCCCGCCACACCAACGGCGTCGTAAGGGACGCCCCTCTCCCGCAGCGCAGCCACCAGATCGTGGGTGTTCAGGCCGCGCTTTTCGACGTAAGCATAGGCGTACTCGCCCTCGCCTTCGGGAGGGATGCGAGGAATCTCGGAAACCACGAAATCTTCGAGGCAGACCCTGGTTAGCCCCCATGTACCGGGAATTCCCTCGCTGATGGCGGGCAACGAATCCCAGTCGAACCGGAATTCGTCCAATTCTACGGACGACGCAATCACCCGTGAGTCACGTTGGTAAGTCATGCTTATAACTGCGCAGGGGCGGACCCGAAGCCCACCCCCACTTCATCGGCTCCGGCAACCCATATGGAAGTCAGCCCAGCCCCTTGGCGCGAAAGATTTCGTTGGCGGCGTCTATGGCGGCGCGGGTGAACGGGATGCCGCCGTAGAAGCTGGAGTGGATGAACACTTCCACGATCTCCTCCGGGGTCAGCCCGATGTGGAGCGCGCCGTTGATGTGGCTGCGCAGCGGCCCCTCGCGGCCCAGCACGGTCAGACAGGCCAGAGTGCAGATGGAGCGGTCGGCCAGTTCCAGACCGGGGCGGTTCCAGACCGAACCCCAGTAGTATTCGGTGCTGAGGCGGTTGAAGTCCCGCTCGGCCTGGGTCACCGGGCCGGGGCGGCCTTCCGCAGGCGGGCCCATCAGCTCCTCGCGGCGGGCCGTGCCGCGCTGATACAGGTCGTCGGGTGTCTCTTCAGAGTCGAAGACCAGTTGCGGCTGGAAGTCTATGCCGAGTCCGTCGAACACTTCCTTGGCCACGCCCATGGCGTTGAAGGCGGTGGGAACCCCGCCGTACCAGGAGGCGTGGATCATCACCTCGATAACCTGCTGCGGGGTCAGGCCGAGATTGAGAGCGTTGCCAACATGGCGGGTCAACTGGTTTTCCCGTTGCAGCACGGTCAAGGCCGAGAGGGTAATCATCTCCCGCCGTTGGATGGCCAGTCCGGGACGCTGCCAGATGGTGCCGAAGAGCGCCTCTCCAGCGATGCGGTGCAGGTCCGGGGCCATCTCCTGGGAGGCTGGAACCGAGCCGGAGCCGATGGGGCCGCCGCCGACAAACTTGGAGCGGATCTCCAGACCTTTCTGGAATCGTTCGTTCAGGGTTGTCATTTCAATTCCTTTTTCTCCCTCACTCCGAAGGAAAAAGTTGGGGCGAGGGGGAATCGTAGCGCGTCAAAGTATTCACCCTCACCCTAACCCTCTCCCTGAGGGAGAGGGGACTTTGCGGACTATTTTGTTAGCTGAGGTGGGTGACTTTGGGGGCCACCTGCTCCATCAGGAGCCGCTGCGAGCGTTGGACGAGGGAATGGTCGTCCGGGTCCTGGGTGATACCCAGCAGGGTCCCGAAGCCGCCGGTTTCCTCGTAGGTTTGCTCGATTTTTTCGACCACCTCCGCAGGATCACCAACAATCCAGATGTTCTCCATCATGTAGTCAACGGTGACATCTTCGTCGGCCATGCCTGGGTCGTTCTTGAGGTGACCCAGGATGCCGCCAGCCTTGCGGTTCTTCCACTGGTGGTCCTCGAAAGGCATACCCAGGACGATTCGGGCCTCTTCGCGGGCCGATTCCGGGGTCTCACCGACGTAGATGTCGCGGCCCAAGCGGAGTTCGCTGCGGTTGGCAACCCGGCCCGCACTTTCGGCTCCCTGCTCGCAGGTGTGCCACAGGTCGGGGACGTAGCGGTTGGGCAGGTTGGTCATAGGAATCCAGCCCCGCTGCCCGGCCATGCGGATGGTCTCGGTGTTGGGTGAGGACGCGGCCACGCCGATGGGCGGATGCGGGTCCTGATAGGGCTTGAAATAGAGACGGCGGCCCAACTCGGCCATCTCTTCCGGCGCGTGGATCTGGTAGTGCTTGCCCTCATAGCCGAACTTTCCGCTGTCGGCGGCCTCCCACAGTCCCAGGATGATCTCCAGCGCCTCCCGTCCTCGCTCGCGCACGTCGTCCATGGAATCATATTCCACGCCGTACAGTTGCAAGTCGGTGGGCAGGGAGCGCAGGCCGATGCCCCAGTAGAGGCGACCGCGCGCCATGTGGTCCAGCATGGCGATGCGGTGGGCGGTATCCACAGGGTGATGCAGGGGCAGCATGGTGACGCCGGTGCCGAGGATGATGTTCTTGGTGAGAGCGAGGGCCTGGGCTATGATCAATTCCGGCACCGGGGCGTTCTCCCACGTCTCGGTGATGTGCTCGCCAATCCACGCCTCGCGTACGCCCAGCCTGTCGGCTTGGACGATCAACTCGATGTCGCGGTCGTAGGAATCAGAGGGTGATCGCCGCGGCGGGTGCAGCGGCATCATAAACAGTCCGAACTCCATTGTGGTTCCTCCAGTTTTTCCGTTAGTGTGTTCCGTCCCTCAGGTATCGATGCGTTCCCCTCGCCCGATTATGGTTTGGGCGTAGGGACAGGGATGCCTGGGACATTGATTTGCACAGACCAGAGCTTGTCCCAACTGGTGAAGAACAGCGTTTTCCAGTCGCCGCCGCCGAAGCACATATTGGTGTGCAGCGGCGCACCGGTCTCGATGGTGCCCAGGTGCTTGCCAGACGGGTCCATGATCCAGACTCCGCCGGAGCCGCCGACGTAGACGTTGCCTTCTATGTCCACCTTCATACCGTCGGGGATGCCGGGACGGCCGCCCAGGTTGTAGCTGAAGACGCGGCTGGTCGCCAGCGCCAGCGTTCCGTTGGGCTGCACGTCGAAGGCCCGCAGGTGGCCGCGCCGGGAGTCTATGACATACAGCACGCTCTCGTCGTGCGAGAAGGCCAGCCCGTTGGGACCGACGTAATCGCGCACCAACAGCGTAATCGTCCCCAGGTCGGGTGAGACGCGGTAGACGCCGGGGAAGTTGAGGTCGAACTGCGTCTGCACCGGCATCCCCGCGTTGGGGTCGGTGAAGTAGATTGCTCCGTCGGACTTCACCACCACGTCGTTGGGACGGTTCAGCGGGCGGCCCTGGAAGCTGTTGGCCACGACGGTGATGGAGCCGTCGGGCTCCTGCCGCGAGACGCGGCGGCCGTCGTGCTCCGCGGCAACGAGGCGGCCCTGGGGGTCGCGGGTCAGGCCGTTAGCGCGGTTGGTGGGCTCGCTGAACAACGATACCCCTTCACCCTCGGCCCACTTCATTCGCCGGTTGTTGTGAATGTCGCTAAAGAGCAGGTAGTTGCCCTCCTGCCACCATACCGGGCCTTCCGCCGGCCCCTGTTCACCGCCGAATCCGCCAGCCAGTTCGTTGATAGGCTGCGATGTCGAGATAATCCGCTCCAGCGCGGGGTCGTGCGCCACGATAGGCATAATTACCTCCGGCTCCTTTCCCGATTGGACCTGCTCACCGTAGCCTTCTCCCACAGGGTAAGGGCACTCTCCCGCTAGTCGGACAGCGGAACCGTGGCCGTGACCCTGGGCCGGTCTCCCACGGCGCGGGTGGTGTGGCCGTGGCCAGTGAGGTCTTCGGCCAACATGGCGTGGCCGGGGCCGAAGCGGTGCAAAGTCCCGTCGCCGAGGCCGATTTCCACCTCGCCCTCCAGCGTGATTACGAACTGGCGGCGCGGAGCGATGTGCCAGTCGCTGAAGTAGCCGGGTTCAAAGGTGCGGAAGACGATGCCAGTGGTGGACTGCAAGGCTGCCAGCTCCGGGTGGGAGTCCGGGTTCATTTCCTCGATATGTGACTGTCCGTCGTCGCCGGTGTAAAGTCGGGCTATGCTCATTTTCCCTCCAGCACAATTTTGTACAATTTTTGCCAGTTTAGCCGCGCCGGGGCCGTGCGTCAAAGCGGCGACCCCGGAATCCAGGGTCTTTCGATTCTCAAGGAGCAGAAATTCCGAGGAGGGCCAGAGCCTCCAGAGGCTTGTAGCTGTAGTGTCGCAGCGCCGCCGCGATATTGGTTGCCCCGGTTTGTCGCAACAGCCCCAGTGTCGTGTTGCGCAAGGCCGCCATCACCTGGGGCACCGACCCGCTCCTCACCTGGGATGCGTCCTCTTTCATCGTCACGTCCCGCACGTAATGCAGCCGGTTCTCGATCTCCCAATGGCTCCGCCACAGGCACAGCAACTCTTGGGGCCCAGCCTGAGCTGGACTCAAACTGGTGATGGCCTAGAAGTCTGGCCGGAAAGCCATTGGCCGGGTTTTGCGCTACGCGAAGCAGACGTATTCAAGACTTATATGGCATGGTGGTGCATGTAATACGTTGCAACACCCACTATTCCATCAATAATCGACGTTAAGAAAACGCTGGCTTGGGGAGAATCGGGGTTTCCGGCCAGACTTCTAGGCCAACTCCTTTCTGGTCGCTCCCTTACGGGTCACCTTGCGCTCCACACAGCACACCTGCCGTACCTGGGGCCAGTCCAGATACTCATTGAGGGCGGTGGAGGTCCACAGGGTACGCTCTTCCCAACGGTCGCCGTGCCGCCCGCACTCCCCAGCCGTGGCCAACTCTTCCCCCCAGGGTGGTTCGGCAAACAGCAGGGCAATATCGGCCCGCAGGGTAGGCTGGTTATCCTTCACCACCCAGAAATAGTCACCGCCTTGCTCCACCACCTGCCGACTCAGGTTCTTCTGGGCATACAGGGCGTCCCCAGTTACCACCCGACCGGCCAGATCAACCTGGCCCAACAGTTCCGGCGCCACGCTCAACTCCGCTTCCTTCTCCCCTACCCCCCTTTTGAGCCAGGGTCAGGCCCAGTTGCTGCCCATATAGCGCCACCAGATGCACCCCAGGCAGTTCCTCGCCATGAATGCCCCGCAGACTTTTCCCGTCAATGGCCACCGCCTGCGCCCGGTCGCCCAATTCCTCCTGGGCCCACTCCTGGAGCGCCGTCTCGAAAGCCTCCCGGTCCAACCGTTTGAAGACCAGATGCAAAGTGGATACCGCCGGGGTCTTGCTCCCTTTGAAACCCAGCCTGGGAGCCAAATCGCCATGCTCCCGGCCCCATTGGTGAATGGCGTAGAGGCTGTGGCAGTTGGCCAGCATGGCACAGACCGCCAGGGTTAGAATCGCGGGCAAGCTATGGCGTCTTCCCAAAGGACTGCGGGGGTCCGGCACTTGTTCGAAGGCCTTCACCAACCTGGACCCTAGATTTTCAATTCTTTCCTCCATTTCCTCATGTTATTCTCTCGGTTCAAGAATCGAAAGACCCTGCCCGGAATCAGTGTCCCTTGATTCTCCCTCTCCCTTGAGGGAGAGGGAACCATCGAAAGACTCTGCCCCGGAATCATTCTTGTGCCTCATCCGGAGGCTGACTATCGCCAATTCCTCTACGGGACAGTTGAGCTGCGAAAAAAGTAGGCGGCCACGGTCCCCGCTAAAACCGTGGCCGCCTTGCCTTGAGGGCAGTTGGATTACTGTGAGGCCTGGAGCACTTCCTCGACGGTGCCCGAGAGTCGGGCATCGCCACCGAAGGCAGCGCCGCTCGTGCCGTTCTGGAACTTGGCCAGGGTCAGGTCGTAGATGGTCTCCGGGAAGGGAATGTATCCCGTCTCGCTGACCAACTGCTGATTGCCCTGGTCCAGGTAGAACTCCACGAACGCCTTGACGTGCGGCTGGTTCAGCGCGTCGGACGACACGTAGATGAACAGTGGCCGCGACAGCGGCGAGTACGATCCGTTGTTGATGGTTTCCTCTGCCGGGAACACGCAGCCGGCGCCGCCGTCAACCCCCACCAGCTTCAGGCGGTCGGCATTTTCGGCGTAATAGGCATACCCGAAGTAGCCCAGGGATCCCCGGTCTCCGGCGATGCCGGTCACCAGGACGTTGTCGTCCTCGCTGGGCAGGAAGTCGCCGCGAGAAGCCCCGCCTTCCCCACTGACAACCTCGGTAAAGTAGTCAAAAGTGCCGGAGTCGGTGCCAGGGCCGTACAGACGAATATCTTCGTCTGGCCAGCCATCTCTCACCTGGCTCCACTTCGTCACTTCTTCCGCTTCCCCTTCTTCCGCTTCCGGCTTCCAAATGGTGTTCAGTTCGTCGATGGTCATGCACTCGACGAAGTCGTTCTCCGGATTGACCATGATGCTGAGACCGTCGATTGCGACGGGCAGCTCGATGTACTCGATGCCGGCCTCCGCACACAGATCGACCTCAGACTGCTTGATGGGCCGCGAGGCGTCGGAAATGATGGTCTCGCCAGCGCAGAACTTCTTGAACCCGCCGCCGGTGCCCGACACGCCCACGGTGATCCTTACTTTGCCGTCGGTGGCGTTGCCGAATTCCTCGGCCATCGCCTCGGTAATCGGGAACACCGTGCTGGAACCATCGATGCTGATGTCCCCAGTCAGTTGGGTCGCCCGCTCGGGGGCCGTGGGGACTTCCGTAGCATCGCCGCCGCACCCCACGACGGCCAGCGCCAGCACACCGGCCAGCAACAGTACAGCGCGAGCCACAAAGTTTGCGGGAACCTTGTTCAGGTTGAAGCGCATCTATCCTCCATCCTCCGATGAAACTATTTTGGTGCCGCCGGACCTAGCCCAGAGAGGAAATTGAGCATTTTGTCGATGCCGAAGAATCCAGCGCATATACCGTAATTCTGCGCTTATTCGGTAGATTACATCTAATATACTCTATACATGGGGCCTCTCTAGGCGTAATCACTATAATATATAAGTGTATTTCGTCGTTATTGTATCAAGTTTCGACAGGCTTGTGAAGCCTCAAAAGCGGCATTTTCAGATAATTCTGGCCGCCATCGCGAGCAAAAAAAGAAGCCCCGAAAAAATCGGGGCTTGAAGGGGAAATCGAGAGGGAAGAAATAGTGGTGCCAAACCCGGGATAAAAAGAAAGCCTCTATATCGTAGAGGCTTTTTTCTGAGGACTGGAAGCAACGTCGTCAACTCCCTAATAGAGGTGGCAACTGACCAGATGTCCGCTGCCTACATCTTTTTGGACAGGCTCCTCCACAGAGCAGCGGTCCATGGCAAACGGGCATCTTGGGTGGAATCGGCACCCCTCCGGCGGATTGATGGGCGACGGCACTTCGCCTTGCAGCACAATCTCCTCCCGCGCGTCGTCCGGGTGGGAGGGCAGGGCCGCGGAAAAGAGTGCCTTCGTGTATGGGTGCAGCGGGTTCTGGTACAAGTCTTCGGTGGGACTGTACTCGACAATCTGGCCCAAATACATTACTGCCGTCTGGCGCGCCATATATCGCACAGTGGCGAGGTTGTGGGCTACCAGCAGGTAGGCCACGCCGGTCTCCTGCTGGAGGTCGACCAGCAGGTTCATAACCTGGGCGCGTATGGACACGTCGAGAGCCGACACCGGCTCATCAAGGATTATCAGCTTGGGGTAGGACGCTAGGGCGCTGGCCACGGCAACGCGCTGACGCTGGCCGCCACTGAACTCGTGAGGGTAGAGGTCGGCTTGAGCCTTGCGCAGCCCCACCTGATTCATCACCTCTTCCACCCGGTCGTCCCGTTCCTTGTTGGTGACATTTCGGTTCACCACCAAGGCCTCGGAGACTATGTCGCGTACCCGCATCCGGGGGCTGAGGGAAGACCACGGGTCCTGGAAGACCGCCTGCACCTGGGTTCGGTACTCCTTGAGTTCCGCGCCGCGAAAATCCTTGATGTCCTTTCCGTCGAGGTAGATACTGCCGGCGGTGGGTTCTTCCAGCCGCAGCACCAGCTTGGACGTGGTGGTCTTGCCGCATCCGGACTCGCCCACCAGCCCCAGCGTCTCACCCTCGTTGACGCCGAAACTGATGCCATCCACCGCCTGCACATGGCCGACGGTCTTCATCATTATCAGCCCCTTGGTGACGGGGAAATACTTGGTAAGATTTTCCGCCCGCAGCAATTCCGTGGGCATTTGGTTACTCCCTCTGTCCGGCAGGGGCAGCTTCCGACCATGACGGGTCCAACATCCAGCAGTTGGCGGTATGCCCCACCTGTACCTGGGTGGTTTCGGGGTACTCCCGCCGGCAAATATCCTGGGCGTGCTGGCAACGTTCGGCGAACCGGCATCCCTCCGGCAGGTCATACAGCGCCGGCGGCTGGCCATCAATGGCGAAGAGCCGGTCGGTTTTCTCCATCTGGGGCACTGACGCCATCAGGGTCTGAGTATACGGGTGCTGGGGCCGGTTGAACAAGTCTCTGACACTGGCGTCTTCCACCACGCGCCCGGCATACATCACCGCCACCCGGTCGCACATCCGGGCAACGATGCCGAAGTCGTGGGTGATGAAGATTATGGCCAGCCCCGTCTCGGCCTGGATGTCCTTTAACAGGCGCAAATACTGGAGCTGGATGGTGACGTCCAAGGCGGTGGTGGGCTCGTCGGCAATGATGACCTTGGGGGCGCAGGATATGGCGATGGCGCCGATAACCCGCTGCTTCATCCCGCCGCTCATCTGGTGAGGAAAGTCATCCATCCGGCGCTCCGGGGCCGCCACGCGCACGCCGCGCAAGGCATCCACGGCACGCCCCAGCAGTTCCTTTCGACCGCCCGACTGGTGGATTCTCAGCGCCTCCAGCAACTGGTTGCCGATGGTGAACACCGGGTTCAAGGAAGTCTGCGGGTCCTGCAAAATCATGGAGATCTTGCGGCCCCGTACCTGGCGCATTTCCCTTTCGGTCTTCTCGACCAGGTTCTCGCCGTCCAGGATAATCTCACCGGACACGATCTGCGCCGCAGGCTTGGGGATGAGGCGGAGTAGCGAAAGGGCGGTCATGGTCTTGCCACAACCCGACTCGCCAACGATGCCCAGGGTCTCTCCCTCGCGCAACGAGAAGCTGACCCCGTCTACCGCCTTGGTGGTGCCCCACCGGTTGAAGAAGTACGTATGAAGGTCGCGGACCTCAAGAACCGTATCGCCAAAGTTAGAAGCGATGGCTCACTCCTCCCCTTATCTGGCGCCCGTGGTATACCCTATCCGGCGTGAGGCCGGGGGTAAGGGCCAAGGTTCACGCCATAGTTAACACGGCCCTTCCGCCCCTGTCAAGCGGCATTTTAAGGCAACCGGCGCACCGCCGTTGCGGATGACAACCGGCGTAGCGGGCAATATAATGCGATCAGACAGAAGCAGCCCGCGAGATGCAACCTTTCAGGAGGCCGAGCATGGCTACCGAAACCAAGTTCGAGAGAGTGACCCAGCCGCTGGTAAAGATTACCGAGATGGACCACATCGTCCTGCGCACGAAGGACGTGGAGGAATCGCTGCGCTTCTACACCGAGGTGCTGGGATTGCAGGCGGAGCGGGTGGAGCAGTGGCGGGCCGGCGAGGTGCGCTTCCCCTCGGCGCGGTTGAACGCCGACACCATCATCGACTTCTTCGCCTCCGAAAACATCCCGGAGAGCAGGGACGACGCCCGGAACCAGGACCACTTCTGCATGGTCATCGACTACACTGACATGGAAGAGCTGAAGGCCCACTTCGAGGGCATCGGCGTCGAGATCCAAGCCGGGCCGGGCAAGCGCTGGGGTTCCCACGGCGACGGCATCTCCCTCTACATCTACGATCCCGACAACAACGTCGTCGAGCTACGGCACTACTAAAAGCTATCCCCGAATCTCCCTCTCCCGGAGAGAGTTGGGGTGAGGGCGTCCCTGCCGAACCGGGAAGATTCCTACTTTACGCGGGAATAACGGTCCTCAAAGGAAATCAGGAACGCCAGAACAAACGGACAGGGGCGGGTTTGCTACCCGCCCCTGTTGCCATTCTGATCCCAGAGGACGCCAAAACCCTTACCCTCTACCAAGAGGGAGAGGGAATTGAACGGGAAAGGGCATCCGTTCTTACCTCGTCTGCTGAATGACCCAGTCGGCCACCCGCTCGCCGATCATGATGGTGGTTAGGTTGGTGTTGGCGCGGATGACGTCGGGCATTACGGATGCGTCGGCCACTCTCAGACCATCAACGCCATGCACCCGGCCATACTGGTCGACGACGGCCATTGAATCGCTGGCGGGGCCCATCTTGCAGGTGCCTGAGAGATGCTGGCCGATGTCCACGGTCTCCAGCATCCAGGCGTCCAGCGCGTCGTCGGACTCTATCTCCTCGCGGGTTGGAGAGATGGCCTCTTCCACGATATCGCTGAAAGACCCGTGCTCCATAAACCGGAAGGACATCCGAATCGCCTCGCGCATCCGCTCGCGGTCGAATTCCTCTTCAAGGTGGCGGCAGTTGATGTCGGGATTATCGCCGGGAGTGGTAGAGCGCAGCCTGATCTCCCCGGAACTCTTGGCCAGCTCCAGGATGCAGGTGAAGCGGATACCTTCTTCGGCGAATGGATCGCCGCCCAAGGGCGTGGAGAAAGACGACGGCAGAATCTGCATATCGTTGCGCAGCTCGGAACCCGTGGCAGTGTAGCGCAGCACCGTCTGAATGCGCGGCGCCTCGGGGTCCAGCGGGAACCCGGGCTTGGTCTTGACCCGGACCGCGCACAGGGGATGGTCGCGGAGGTTCTGGCCCACGCCGGGCAGGTCCTTGACCACCGGCACGCCCATCTCCTGCAAGTGGGCTGCCGGGCCCACCCCGGAGAGCATCAGGATCTGGGGCGACGCCACGGCCCCGCCGCAGAGGACCACTTGCTCACTTTCGACGGTGAACACCTCTCCGCCGCTCTCGACCTCGACACCGCAGGCCCGCAATCCATCGAACAGGATGCGGTTCACCAGCACGTTGGCCCGGATGGTGAAGTTGAGCCGGTGGCGGTTGTTGGTGATGTAAGTCAGGGCGGTGCTCATCCGCACCCCGTTGGGGTTGTTCATCGGCAGCGGGCCGACGCCGGTGGAATCGGGGTTGTTATGGTCATAGACCTCGGCATAGCCCGAGGAGCTGGCTGAAACGTGGAAGGCCTCCTGCAACGGCAGCCAGGCCTCCCGCTTGTGTCGGCGAACCGGCACCGGGCCGTCGAAGCCATGAAAGTCGTCAACGATGTCGGTGTCGGTCTCCAGCTTGCGGAAGAAGGGCAGGCACTTCACGAAAGACCATTCATCGTTGCCCCGCTCGGCCCAACTGTCGTAGTCCTCGGGAACCCCGCGCAGGAACACCTGGCCGTTGATGGCGCTGGTGCCACCCACAACTTTGCCGCGCGGCACCACCACGTCCTCGGAGCGGGTCGCGCTGCCCTTGCCGGTAAACGACCAGTTGTGCGGCGCGCCCATCTCCGACGCCCGCGGCGCGTACCCGAACTTCAGGTCGTCGGGCGTCTGCTCCAGGTCGGTGTAGTCCGGGCCAGCCTCCAGCAACAGCACCGAGCGGTTGGGGTCTTCGGCCAGCCGGGTGGCGAGAGCGCCCCCGCCTGAGCCGGCGCCGATTACAATTACGTCGTATTTCATCGCGTCCTCCGGTTGTATTTGGCATTCCTGATTTTGAGATATGGGTACGCTCTCACCCTAACCCTCTCCCAGGGGGAGAGGGATTTTTTGGTGATTTGTGGCGTGAACTAATCGGCTACTGGCTGGGCTTCTACGAGGCTGCCGGCCATTGCCGCGTAGTGCTCGCCGGCCTGGACTGCCAACGGCTCCACATCCTCTTCCAAGAGGTAACCGTCGGCGGCCAGTTGTCGGGCGGCGTATACAATCTGCTCGATGAAGCTCTGCCGGGAGGGGTAGCGCTCTTCGATGGACGAGCGCGGGTCTCCCGACGCCTCGCGGTCCCCGCGGGTGGCGGCAAAGGGGATGGACGACCCACGCAGGGTGCCACCCGATGCGCCGCCGGTGGAGAGCGTCTGTCCTTCGCCGCCGATGTCGGCGTGACGGCGGTTCCAGCCCAGGTGCGTCGCCAGAGGCACCGACACCAGCGGCAGCCGGATACCCGCAACCTCGTTGCCGTCGGCGTCCACCTGCGAGACCAGGCACGGGTAGTCGCGGCCCACGGAGGCCGGGACGATGGTGGGAACCCCGGGGTCTGGGCCGAAGTCCAGCCGAGTGAACTTGCGCAACGGCCGGGGCAGCTTGACGCTCGGAACAGCCTCAAGGCCCTGCGCGGCTCCGGAAGGAGGGACAGCGGTGCCGTCGGCGATGCGTGGATATTGGCTGGGCGGCGGCGCATCACCCTCGGACACCCAGCGGTCGAGGTTGGCCAGCGCCGCGCGAATCAAGGTGCGATAATCCAGGCAGTTGAAGGTGTGCGCTCCCCGGTAGCCGTCCACCGGGTCGGTGTCGGTCAGGGGCAGACCGCCGAGGGCGTGCTGCGTCCCGGCGAATGTGTAGACACGCACCGCGTCGGGCGGCTCCACGTCCTGCTTTCCCTCAACGTCCGCATGGACTAGAGCGCCGTGGCCCGCCCAGTATTCCGACGAAGTGTAAGTGTACATCACCTTGGGCAGATCGCCCTGCGACGCCAGCCGCGACAGCAAACCATCGGTCAGCCCGGTGTCGGGGTCGGTCTGCGAATAGTCGGCGAAAGGGAACAGGCTGTTAACGCTGCGGGTGGCCTGGCTGGACGGCTGGGCGAATCGCTGGTTGAACTCGCCGCGCTTTCCGCCTGCGACGTGGGGCATGAAGCCGTCGAACACCGCCCGGCCGGCCTCGTCGTGGTTCAGGCCGTGGTACAGGAAGGAACGCAGGAACCGCCCGCTCTGGGAAACGCCGAAGGTGTAGGCGTATTCCAGCTCACCGGCCCCCGCGAAGCCGGACGCGCCCTCGAACCGCAGGTGCGATGCAATGTCGCGCGTGGCCGCCAAGCCCAGGCCCACCACCGGAGCGCCGGTGGTGGTGTAGATTACTTGGTACACCTTCCCCGGCTGGAACCCTCCGGCCAGATGCACATAGCGCGGATCGGGGATTCGGCGGCCTTCCTCCAGCCGAGCGAACCACCACTGATCGCGGGGAATGACCTGCTCCGGGGCGTTCTCGTCGTCCTGAACGGTCATCACCGATCCCCAGTCCTCCAAGTGGTCGGACGGGTAGGCGCGGTGCATCCGGTCGGACAGGTATTGCGATTCAACTACGGCGTTGGGCTGGAAGGCTACGACAATCTTGCCCGACACGGGTGTTCCGTCTTCCAGCGCTTCCGGTACGTTGATTCGCAGCAGCCCCGGCGTGTCAGGAACGTCGTGCTGCCAGCCGCACCAGACTACGGTGTAGCCCTCGCGCATCAGGAAACCGTTGCCGGGATGCAGCGGCGCGTCCGGGGCGATGTCAGGAGCGCTGTTGATGTTGCGCAGGGCCAGTGCCTTGCCCCGGTTCAGCACGTCCAACAGCAACCGGCGGTTGCCCTTGGCGGGGTCGTCGGGGCGGAGAATGCGGAAGTCCGCCGAGAACTCCACCTGCCCCTGCTCGTTGCGCGGGGCGAGCGTGATGTCGGCGACGGTCTCGTTGGCCGGGTGCAGCGGGTCAACGGCGAAGTGGGCCGTCCCGTCAATCTGGGTGTACGAGCCAACCTCGCCGAATGACTGCCCATCGGCAAAGGGGCGCTGTGAAGTGATTTCAAGCCTGGTTACTGGCATGGTTCACTCCCTTTCTAAACCTGAATATTCAACCACAGAGCACACAGAGATTTCTTCACTATTTCTCTGTGGCCTCTGCGTTCTCTGCGTTTAATCGGCTTACCGGAATTGGCGGAAGAACTCGCGGACCTCGTTGGCCAGCAAATCCGGCTCTTCGAAGGCGGCGAAGTGGCCGCCGCTGGGCATCTCCTGCCAGCGGCCCACGTTGTAGGAGCGCTCGGCCCACTCGCGGGGCGGGCGGGCGATCTCCTGGGGGAAGAGGGCCATGCCCGCGGGGGCAGGCACTTTCTCATCCTTTCCCATCTCCCAGACGTGGGTCTGGTTCTCCCTGTACATCCGCACCGAGGAACCGATGGTTTGAGTGACCCAGTAAATGGTGACGATGGTGAGCAGTTCGTCTTTGGTATAGATGCTCTCGACGTCGCCGTTGCAGTCGCTCCAAGTGCGCCACTTCTCGACGATCCAGGCGCACACACCGGCGGGTGAGTCGTTGAGGCCGTAGGACAGGGTCTGGGGCTTGGTGCCCTGGATGTGGTTGTAGCCGCCCTCGTCCTGGAACCAGCGCTCCCGCTGAGCGCTGTGGGCTTCCTCGGCGGCGGTCAAGGGGCGCGAGTCCCGCCCCAGGTAGGGCGTCGGGCGGGTCACCGAAGTCAGGTGGATACCGTGCAACTTGTCGGCATGGGAGTAGCCCAGCCGAGAGGTAACGCCCGCGCCGATGTCGCCGCCCACGGCTACGAACTTGGGGTAGCCCAGGTTCTCGGTCATCAGCTTGGCCCACAGGTCGGCCACCCGGCCGATCTCCATCCCCCGCTCGCTGGAAGCCTGCGAAAAGCCGAAGCCGGGCAGCGACGGCGCCACCACGTCGAAGGCATCCACCGGGTCGCCCCCGTGGGCGGCCGGGTCGGCCAGCAGGGGGATGATCTTGGTCATCTCGAAGAAGGTGCTGGGCCAGCCGTGAGTGATGACCAGCGGGATGGGATTGGGGCCTTTACCCTTTTCGTGGATGAAATGGATGTCCAGCCCGTCCACCTCGGATTTGCAGTTATTAAAGGCGTTGAGCTTCTTTTCCTGCGCGCGCCAGTCGAAATCGGTGCGCCAGTATTCGCACAGTTCCTTTATGTAGTCCAGGTTGCTGCCGTAGTCCCATCCTGCGCCGGGAATCTCGTCGGGCCAGCGGGTATCGGCCAAGCGTTGGCGCAGGTCGTCCAGCGTGGCGTCGTCTACTGCTATCTCGAAGGGCCTGACTTCCATTGCTCTTGCTCCTTGCTGTTGCTTGTTTGCGGGGAATTCACCCCCACCCTGGCTCTCCCCCAAGGGGGAGGGGATGACTAATCCAGGCGGTATACGCGGGCGGCGGTGTCGTGGAACAGGTCGGCCCGCTCGGACGGCGAATAGCCCGCCGAGACGCGCTTGAAGGCGTTGAACAGTACGTGATAGGAGAAGGACACCTTGTCCACCGGGAAGTTACTCTCGAACATACAGCGGGCCGGGCTGAACTGCTCGATCAAGTAGTGCATGATTGGCGCTATGGAGCCGGCGACTTCCTCGGAGCCGACTGGCATCTGGCGCTCGTGCCAGTCGAAGCCGATGCGGGGCATACCGATGCCACCCAGCTTCATTACGATATTGGGGCAGTCGGCCACGGCGGCGATGCCCCGCCGCCACTCGGCCATCACTTCGTCCCCGGAAGTGGGAGACGGGTCTCGCCCGGCATAAGGCCCCATGCGGCAGAACCCACCCAAATGATTCAGAACGATGGTGACCTCCGGCACGGCATTGGCGAAGGAGGCCAGGTCGTCCAGTTGCGGGAAGTAAAGGGAGTTCTCCAGTACGTGACCCATGTCGGCCAGCACGCGGGCCCCGGCCTGGTAGTCGTCACGAAGAAGGCAGCCCTCGACCTCGCGGTTGTCCAGCTCCGGGCTGGGGTCCCAGCCGACGGAGTGTCGGATGCCGCGAAAGCGGTTGGGACTGGCTTCCTGCAAGGCTTCCAGCACCGGGCGCACGGCGTCGCCCAGCTTCAGGTCGGCGCGGCCAATGATGCCATGGGCCGGGCGGCCAGGGCCGTACTGTCCCGTGGCGCCAGCGTCGGCGATGGCCTGCACGAACTCCACCTCGCCCACCGAGCGCATCTCCTCGGGGCCATCGGTGCGGTAGCTGGAGCGGGCCTCCACGAATACCGTCGAGCGGACGTTGTGGCCACTATTGATGTCGGCGGCCAGGTCTTCCAGCACATAGCGTTGATAGTCCACCGGCTCGGGCCTCTGCACCCAGAAGTGATGATGCGGGTCGCAGATGGGTATGCCGGGTTCCAGCGTATCCTCGGTGGTCAGGGCGAGCCATTCGTTGCCACTCGGAGCCATAATTCAATACTCCTGCGGTGTTTCCGCGAATAATAGCACAAGCAATCGCCCATTACCGTCATCCCCTTGTGCGGCAGCAACTACCGCGAATTCCGGGAATGACGCAGGCCATCCCGTAGGGTAAAATCAGAGATAATCCGTGGAACTAATTTGACCCTCATTGGTGACCGCCCTGGACTTCAAGCTGAGCATCCTAGACCAGAGCCCGGTCCACGAATCGGAAACCTCGACTGACGCCTTGCGCCATACCATCCAATTGGCGCAGAAGGCCGAGGAGTGGGGCTATCATCGATTCTGGGTGGCCGAGCATCACGGCTCCGGCCGGGTCATGGGGTCGTCGCCGGAGATTCTGGTCTCGCATCTGCTGGCCCACACATCGCGCATTCGCGTCGGGTCCGGCGGGGTGATGCTCCAGCATTACAGCCCCTACAAGGTTGCCGAGAACTTCAACGTGCTGTCATCGCTGGCGCCGGGCCGGGTGGACTTGGGCATCGGGCGCGGGCCGGGCGGCCTGCCCCGTTCCACGGCTGCCCTGCGGCGCGGCGACGGCGAACCGGCGATGACGCTGGCCGAGAAGCTGACTGAACTTCGGCGATTTCTCAACGACGAACTGGAACCGGAGCATCCGCTATTCGGCCTTCAGGCCAGCCCGCTGCCGCCGCAACCTCCAGACCTGTTCCTGCTGGGAACCACCCGAACCAGCGGCGACATGGCGGCGGAACTGGCGATGCCCTACGTCTTCGCGCTGTTCCTGAACAACGACGAGGCGGAGATGGCCGAGGCGGTGCGGCGCTACCAATCCGGCTTTGACCACGGCAGCGGAATCCAGCCGCGCACGATGCTGGCATTGCCTATCATCGTAGCGGACACAGAGGAAGAGGCCACCGAACACGCCGCGAAAATCCAGGTCGTCCGCATAACGCTGGACAGCGGGCGCACCCTGACCATCGGCAGCGTCGAGGCCGGTGAGGAGTTCGGACGGCAGTCGGGAGAGGGATACAAGATTACCGTGCGGCAGGCTGGGGTAGTCCACGGCGTCACGGAATCGGTGAGGCGGCAACTGCTGGAAGTGAGGCGCAAGTACGACGCCGAGGAGATTATCGCGGTGACCGCCATAGACAGTTTCGAGAAGCGGCTGCGCTCTTTCGAGTTGCTGGGCGGGTTGATAGACGAGGGAACGCCCCCACCCTAGCCCTCCCCCTGAGGGATAGAGGATTATGCAAAGGTCTCCCAGAGGGAGAAAGGCGGAACAGAGTTATGGCTGAACGGCGGATGATGCGCATCGGGACATTCCTGGCCGGCACCGGCTCCAACATGGCGTCGTGGCGGCATCCGGCCGCGGTTCCAGACGCAGCCATCAACCTCGAATACTACCGGCGGCTCACCCGCAAGGCCGAAGAGGCCAAGCTGGACTTCGCCTTTTTCGGCGACGGGCTGTACATCAGCGAAAAGTCCCATCCCAACTTCCTCAACCGCTTCGAGCCTTTGACCCTGCTGGCCGCCCTGGCGATGGATACCACTCACATCGGGCTGGCGGCCACGCTGTCCACCACCTATAGCGATCCGTACACCGTGGCCCGGCAATTCATGTCCATCGACCACATCTCCAACGGGAGGGCCGGGTGGAACGTGGTTACTTCGCCTCTGGAAGGTTCGGCGCTTAACTACAACAAGCCGGAGCATCCGGCCCACGACCTACGTTACCGCATGGCCGCCGAGTATATCGAGATCGCCAAGGGACTGTGGGACTCGTGGGAGGACGAAGCCTTCATTCGCGACCAAGCCAGCGGTGAGTTCATAGACCCGGACAAGATACACCGGCTCAATCATGTCGGCGAGTTCTTCTCGGTGCAAGGGCCGCTGAACATCTCCCGGTCGGCCCAAGGGCGGCCGGTGCTGATCCAGGCCGGTTCCTCGGAAGCCGGGCGGGGCTTCGCGGCTACCATCGCCGACGCGGTGTTCACCGGCCAGGCCAACAGGGTCAGTGCCGAGGAGTTCAGCAGCGATGTCAAGGCTCGCGCCGCCGCCGCCGGACGCAACCCCGCGGAAGTCCTGATAATGCCCGGCTGCTCGCCCATCGTGGGCCGCACTCCCCAGGAAGCCGAGGAGAAGTATCTTGAGATTGCTGGCCTCGTCGAAATCAACCAGGCCCTGAACTACTTGGGCCGTTACTTCAACGACCTGGATTTTACGCAATACGAGCTGGACGCGCCCTTCCCGGAGCTGGGCGATTTCGGGCGCAACGGCTGGGAAAGCTCCACCGACAGCATCAAGAAAACCGCCCGCGAGAAGGAGCTGTCCCTAAGGGAGATGGCGTTGCAGGCAACCACGCCGCGCCACGAGTTCATCGGCACGGCGGAGCAGGTGGCCGACACGATGCAGGACTGGTTCGAGTCTGGAGCCGCCGACGGCTTCATGCTCAGCGGCGCAGTGCTGCCCCAGGGCTTTGACGACTTCGTGGACTACGTCCTGCCCATCCTGAAGGAACGCGGCCTCTTCCGCACCGAGTACGAAGCCGACACCCTGCGCGGCAACCTCGGCCTCCCCATACCGGAGAACCGCTACACCGCGGCCCGAAAGGCGGGCGTGGGGCGCTAAATTCCCTATCAGTCCAGCGGGCGACGTCGCCCCCGAATCAAAATCCCCTCTCCCTCTGGGAGAGGGTTAGGGTGAGGGCGTCCCCTGTCCGCCTACGACGACGACACTCAGGCGGTGGTAGAGCGAGTGATTGCGGCGGATATGTACCTCATCTCCACGCCGGTCTTCCGCGCGTCCTTCACCGGGGCGCTGAAGAATCTGCTGGACCATGTGCCAGTGGAGGGGTTGCAGGGCAAGGCCTGCGGACTTATCGGCATGGGCGCCACCGACCACCACTATCTGAGCATCGACGCGCAACTGCGCCCGGTGCTGGCCTGGTTCGGCGCCCTCGTTGCGCCGGGCATGGTCTATTTGCAATCCCGCCACTTTCAGGACGGCCAACTGGCCGATCCGCAGGCAGTCGCCGACCTGCAATCGCTGGCCCGCTCAGTCATGGCCCTGCACCGGGCGGTTGCCGGTGGCGGGCTTTCCGGCCCTTCTCCCCTCGCCGCCCGCTGATTTTCCCCTCGCTCTAGCTCCGCACCGGAAATCTTCACCGCCCCCGGAGACGCCCAATTCCTCCAGGCACATGAGCAGGGTCCAACCGTCATCCAATAGGTTGCGACTTGCCTGTGCTCTTAGCCCTCTTCCTTCTTCTTGCCTTTGCGTGAGCGCTCCGGCCGGATTTGTATCGGGCCGCGGCCAGCATAGAACCGACGGCAGTTTACGGCCTCTTCAAGGCGCTGGGCAAAAGCCTCTATCTTCCGTGGCGCGATTAGATTCCATCCGAAATCATAGTCTGGCCCCCGGCTTATCACTATGATTTGGCGTTTGCCCATATTGGTCCAGGCCTTGAGTTCGGTCATTTCGTCGAAAGGCATGGCCTTCCGATGGAAGTACCACCACTCAACCAGCAAGCTGTCTGGGCAGATGGAATACTGCTTGGGGTAGTTCGCCGGACGCCACCTTGTCGCCGAAAAAGACTCCGATCACCACGGAGATGCTGCCCACTATAAGCAGGCGACGGAACGCTTCGTGGTTCTCCCGGTAGAGCGGTTTTTCCTCTTGCCGCTGCATGGGCACATCCTACCGTTTCGCAGCATACATCCAAATTTACACGATTTGACGGTATATTTGTGCGTAAGTTCGCATCAATACTTCCTATTGACTTCTCATAATAGAGAAAATACAATTTACTATCCAAGTTAATGAACGTAATTCGTAATTAGGAGGTGCTTCGATGCAAAAATGGCTTTTGCCAGCTTTGGCATTACTGCTCATTCTGGCAATCGCGGCCTGCGGGCCGTCGGATGCGCCCGCGCCAACCGCCGCGCCGGCGACCAGCGCCCCGGCAGCCACGGCAACCCAGCAGCCGGCGGCGCAGGGCGGCATGACGCTGGAGGAATATGGCGCAATGTTCGCCGGCGGCCCAGGTGCGATCTATTTGGGAGACCTGAATCCACTGGTGGGGCCGGCCCCCAGCATCGAACAGGGGGATTTCGACGGCAACGTGCCGCTGGACGCCCTGGAGCGCCACCATTGGATCTACGATTCGGACTTTTACAGCAGCCTCCTGGAAAAGGCCAGGCTCACCAACCCCGCCGAAATGGTATACGACGGAGACCCCGTCACGATTCAACACGCCTGCATCAACCGGGCGTTGCTGCCGTGCGCTCTGATCGAGACCTACTTTGCGCCCAACCTGGAAAAGCGCACCAACGGCAAGCTGATCATGAACGTCAGCTCCTATCCTGAGCTGGGCCTGGCCGGGCCGGACACGCTGACGCTGGTCACCGACGGAACGCTGGAGATGGCCAACATCTACGGCGGCTACGTGGGCGGGGAAATGCCCCCTATCGAGATTCAGAACCTTTGGGGAATCTACCCCGACCGCGAAACGGAATTCCGGGCTACCATCGCCATCACACCCGACCTGGAAGCGTTGGTGCGCGACGCCACCGGCGGGTTCGTGCTCAACCACAACTGGTTCTCCGGCAACGACCTGTATTTCTTCAGCAAGGAGCCGCTGGCTACGCTGGAGGACTTTGACGGGGTGAAGACGCGCAGCCACAGCGCGGCCCTGTCGGACTGGATCCAGGGCATTGGCGGCGACGCCCAGTTCCTGGCCTTCGCCGAGGTATACACCGCCTTGGAACGCGGCATCCTTGAGGCCGCCGTAGCAGGCGCCGACGCCGGCCACGGCCAACGCTGGTACGAGGTCACCGACTATCTGGCCGGGCCGCTGACCAGTTTCCCTTCCACCAACAACATCATTAACGGTGAAAAGTGGGCTAAGATACCGCCCGACCTGCAGCAAATTTTTGTCGAAGAAGGCGCCAAGTCCGAGCTGGAAGCGCTGCGACTCGCCTCTATCCAGAACGAAATGGGCCTGGCCAAGAACATTGACAAGGGCATGACGCTCTACGAGTTCGACGACGAGGTTCAAGACCGGAGCCTGAACTCCTCGGTGATCCAGCACGTCATCCCCGCCTGGATCAACCGCGTCGGTAGCACCGACCACGAGATCATCGGCGTGTTCAACGAACACGTCGGACCCCTGGTGGGCCTGCACATCAACGCGGACGGCTCGGTGACCAAGACCGAGGTACAGAATTAGAGAGGCCCCAGCCAAGTCTTTCTTTCATCACGGGGTCAGGAGGCAGCAGACCTCAAACGCTCGGAGACTCTGCAACACCGCAATAGGGCGAACTCATCCTCCGGACGTTGTCAATTTCCCATCCGAAACGGGAGGCACGGCTGTTATGAGGACATGGGTGATACCGGTAATTTAGGTGGCGCTGTTTTCATTCGTCCTGGCCTGCGGGAGCGCCGCAGAGCCCGGGCCCACAGCGGCTCCGCCCACCACGGCCCCAACGGTTGCCCCGACCGCAGCGCCCACCGCCTCGGAAGCGGCGATGGAGGAAGAGGAGGACACTGAAGATGCAGCCCTGAAAGCCGTGGCGGCCGATCTGGCCGGCGGGCCGGGAGCAATCTACGTTGGCGACCTTAACCAGCTTGTCGGCCCGTCCTACGACCCGGAACACGGGGACGATGACGGCAACGTTCCCCTCAGCGCCCTGGAAAAGTGGGACTGGATATTCGCCTCGGACTATTACCAGGAGCTCCTGGAAAAGGCCAAGCTGACCGATCCCACGCCACTGGTTACCGAGGGCGAGGAGTTCAATTTCCAGATGGTCTGCATCGTCCGGTTCACGCCCCGGTGCAAGGTGATGGAGCACGTCTTTGCTCCCAACGTAGCTAAGCGCACCAATGGGCAAATGAATATCTCGCTGGTGAGCTACGCGGAACTGGGAATAGCCGGACCGGACGTCATGAATCTCGTCGGCAACGGCACGCTGCCGCTCGCCGAGATAGCCACGCCGTACGTGTCAGGGGAGTTGCCAGCCCTGGAGGTTCCCTGGCTCTGGGGACTCTACCCGGACTTTAAGAGCAATTACGAAGTTTCCACCGCTGTCCTCCCGGAACTCAACCGGCTGATCCAGGACCAGACCGGCGGCGCCGTCCCCATCGCGCAGTTCTGGGCGGTGCCGGACGAGAGCATTTTCTTCTTCACCAAGACTCCCATGCGCACCCTGGAGGACTTCGATGGAAAGAAGTTCCGCAGCTTCGGGGGCGCAATATCGGACATGATTGCCGGAATGGGAGCCGACGGCCAGTTCGTGGCCTTCTCCGAGGTATACGTGGCGATGGAGCGGGGTATCCTGGACGGAGGGTTGACCAGCACCACCGGGGCCCGGGGTGGCAGGTGGTATGAGGTGGTTGACCACATGACCGGCTCCTTTCCCATATTTACTCCGCTGTTCATGTACATGAACAAGGACCAGTTCGACCGCCTCCCGCCCGACTTCCAGCAGATACTCTTGGAAGAAGGAGCAAAGTTCGAGCTGGAGATTCTCAGGGTTGCGCCGATTCTCGGCGAAACCGGCATTCCAAAGGCCGTAGAGACCGGCCTGGAGTACAGCGAGTTCTCGCCGGAGCTATGGGATTACATCTTCAACGAGGTGGTCCTAAACCGGATCGTTCCCAAATGGGTGGAACGGACCGGCGGGCCTGATTCCGACGCCGTAGCCCTGTTCAACGAAAAAGCGTCACCCGTAGTTGGCGTCAGAATCAACCCCGACGGCACCGCCTCTGTGATTGAATAGGACGGGCTCGCGCCGCGCGGATTGCGCCGCCAGGTTATTTGCCCGGCTCCACCCCTTCGTTTACCCGCTCGCCCGGCTCGAGGCGAGCGGGTTTTTCTTGACCGTAGCTCTCTAGCGGGCACCGCGGCGAAAGTTGAGGCGTCATATTACGCTTTACGATGTTAATTGTACGAATAGCAGTTATTCGTGTTTATTTTCACAATCATTTTATAGTGAATCAGGGTTGCAAGACGAAAATGCCTTTGGTATATTGCCGCGCAATCGGCGGAGCCGTAGGAATTCGCCGCCGGTTGGGGAAAAACTACCAAGGAGTGTCTGTATGCTAAGAAAACTGGCGATTCCCGGGGTGTTGGCCCTCTTGATGGTGATGATTTTGGCCTGCGGAGGAGCAGCGGAGCCTACGGAGGCCCCGGCCGCAACGGCGGAACCCACGGCCACAACCGCACCGGCGGCTACCGAATCGCCCACCGAGGCCGCAACGGAAGAGCCAACCGAAGCGCCCAAGGCGATGGAAGACGACGCTGACCTCATGGCCGCCGCCGCCCGTTTGGCTGGCGGGCCCGGCGCAATCTACGTCGGCAACCTGAACCAGTTGGTCGGCCCGGTGCCCGAACCCATCGAGGACGACATAGGAGACTATGACGGGGTCCCGTATGAGGGCTTGGAAGACTATATGTACGTCTTCGACTCCGATTACTACCGGACTCTGGTTGAGCGCGCCAACTATCTCAATCCTACGGAGCCCACCACGACCGGGCAGCAAATTACGTACCAGTTGGCCTGCATCAACCGCGCCCTGACCCACTGCAAAATTTCGGAGTGGTTCTCCGACCGGGTGTTCGAGCGCACCAACGGCCAGTTGAGGATTGAAATTATCGGCTACCCGGAATTGGGCATCGCCGGAGATGATGTACTGAATCTGCTGGAAAACGGCACACTGTCCTTCGCCGAACTGCCTTCGGCCTACACTGCCGGCGACCTGCCGGCAATGGACATGAAATATCTGTGGGGAATCTACAAGGACAACGAGACTTTCTATAAAGCAACGGTGGCCGCCATTCCCGACTTGGACAAGCTGATTGAAGACCGCACCGGGGGCGGCGTGACCATCTACCAGATGTGGCGGGTTCCGGAGAATGAGATTTTCTTCTTCAGCAAGGAACCCATTGAGGAACTGGAAGACTTCAAAGGGCTGAAAGTCCGCAGTTTCGGCGGCGCGCTGTCGGACCTGATTGACGGCATGGGTTCGGAGGCCCAATGGGTGGCCTTCACCGAGGTCTACACGGCTTTGGAAAGGGGCATCCTTGACGGCGGAGTTACCGGCGCAAACGCCGGCTACGGCCAGCGGTGGTACGAAGTGGCCGACTACATGGCCGGTCCCTTGCCGCTCTTCACAGTGGAAAACGCCACCTTCAACCCTGCTGTTTGGGAGGGGATTCCAGAAGATTTCCGGCAGATTCTAATCGAGGAGGGCGCGAGGTACGAGCTGGAGTTCTTCCGTGTCACCCCGGTCCTGTCGGCCCTGGGAATTCCCAAACTCCTGGACGAGGGAATGACGTACATTCCCTTCAATCAGGAGATACGCGACTTCATGTTTGAAGAAGTGGCGTTGAAGTACGTGGTTCCTCAGTGGGTGAAGCGCGTCGGAGGCCCCGACACGGAGGCCGTTGAGCTGTTCAACAAGAACGTCGGTCCAGTGGCCGGTATCCAAATCAACGCCGACGGCACCGCAACGCTGATCGACAACTAGCTGTCCAGCGACCCAGGGTGATTCGCGCAGGGCCCCGGTGCGTACCGGGGCCCTTTCTTTGCGTGGTTGCCAGTGCGGCCTCAACCATGAGTTGACTGAATCCTAAGTATGTTTCGTTGAATATGGCCAAATACCTCTATTGTCCTGTTGTATTTCGTCAGTTACGCGACCGGAAGCAAAATTCAACTGCCGCAAAATGCCTTGCACGCCAATATCCGATTTGGTATAGTCCGCCGAACCGTGCGCAGAGCCGTTAGGGAAATTGGATCTGTCTGGCAAGTCCCGGCGCCTCGTTCAATTCGCTTACGCCTTGGGCGCATGAAAAGGGGAATTTATCCAGGAGAGTGCATAACATGGTCAAACCCTTACTGATGGGAGCAGCTCTGATCTTACTGATGGCCTTCGTCGTGGCCTGCGGCGAGGCGGCTACGGCAGTTCCGCCGATAGCGACCACGGCGCCGACAACCGAGCCTCCCACCGCCGCCCCCACTCCGACCGCAGCCACAATGGAAGAAGAAGACGAGGGCGACACGATGATGGACGTCGACCCGGCCCTCAAGGCCGTGGCCGATGAACTGGCCGGTGGCCCGGGCTCCATCTACGTCGGCGACGTCTCGCAGTTAGTCGGCCCTCCCCCGGGGTTATCCGAAGTGGAAGACGAGGAGACCGGAGAACTTCGCCTTGATGACCCCTTGGGCGACGGCACCGGCAACGTGCCTCTTGAACACCTGGAAAAGAACATCCACATCTTCGAGACCGACTACTATCGATCGCTGCTGGAGAAGGCCAAACTGACCGACCCGACGCCGCTGACCTCCAGCGGAGAAGAATTCAACATCCAGTACGCCTGCATCAACCGCTCGCTGTTGCCCTGCAAGCTGCAAACCGTCTACTTCGCCGAGAACGTCCGGAAGCGCACCAACGGACAGGTGGACTTCGAGGTTTCCAGCTACCCGGAGCTGGGACTGGCCGGTTCTGACATGCTGGAGCTGGTGGCCGCGGGGACCATTGAGTTCGCCCAGATCCAGCCAGCTTACGTCGGCGGTACCTGGCCGCTGATCGACATCATCTACGTGTGGGGCATTTGGAAGGACTTCAAGTCCGAGCACGAGGCCAACACCGGCCTCCTGTCGGCCCTGGATGCCGGAGTGCAGGAAGAAACCAACGGCGGCCAGCTGATCTACCACATCTGGTACGGTGGAAACGACCAGTATTTCTTCTCAAACCGCGGTGCGGGGTTAGAGGACTTTGACGGCCTCAAGACCCGGAGCCATGGCACGACCATGACCGACGCCATTAACGGCCTGGGCGGGGAGGGGCAGTTCATGGCCTTCGCCGAGGTCTACACCGCCCTTGAGCGCGGCATCCTGGACGCGGGCGTTACCGGCGCCCACGCAGGCCACGGTCAGCGCTGGTACGAGGTGACCGATAACATCGTCGGTCCATTCATCTCGATGCCCATGGGATTTGAGACCATGAACAGGGTCACCTGGGGGCGCATCCCGGCCGACCTCCAAGCCATTGTCATCGAAGAAGGCGCCAAGATGGAGTTGGAAAACCTTCGCTTGGCCGCTGTCTGGAATGAGACTGGCGTCGAGGTCAACGTCGCTGAGGGCATGACCTTCCTTCCCTGGTCCGACGAGATGAAGGTACATGTGTACGAAAACGTCGCTCTGGGCCGCGTGCTACCCAACTGGATCAAGCGCGTGGGACCGGAAGAAATCGCCCTCTGGAACGAAGTCGTCAAGCCTTGGACCAATGTCCAGATCGAGGACGACGGGTCAATTACCAAACTGGAATAATCGCACATCTGCTGGCGATTAGGGCTGGCTGCCAGTCAGCTCTGCGTTACCATTTGCCATTGTGTCTAAGAAAGATGGTCCCGGTATGGAAGGCACTGCCGACGCCGGAACCACCGCCGGTGTCGGCCGGCAGACCGGCAGATTTCTAGCAAGTAGGCCCCGGTCATTGCCGGGGCCTACTTCGAGTGCAGCGAAAGGGGGCTTCGATATATTTAAGTGGTGACTATGCATTTTGGCAAGGCATTTAGTTTAAGTTTAGACGAAATCCAGTTATTAATCGGCGTATTACGGAACTTTGAATGACAAGTAGCGTGTTGCGCCTGTGAATCCAATTTGTTATATTGCCGCCGGTTAGCCGGAGTGCTGAAGCAGCCCGAAGCTGATGGCGATGCGGTGCGGCCCGGTAGGCAAGGCGCAATGGCCGGAAATTACACAAGCGGTTCAGGAGATTTCATTTAATGACTAAGGCATTCCTGCTAGTTGGTTCCCTGATTCTGTTGATGACTCTAGTTCTGGCCTGCGGAGGAGCCGCTGAGCCCACGGCGGTTCCGCCCACCGAGGCTCCCACGGCTGCCCCGACGTCAACCACGGCCCCGGTGGCTCCCACGGCCACTGAGGCGGCAACGGAAGAGGACACGTCCATAACCGACGTCGACCCGGCCCTGAGGGCCGCGGCCCTAGAGCGCGCCGGTGGCCCCGGCTCCTTCTACCTGGGCGACGGCGACTTCAGCCTCTTGGTCGGCCCTGCCCCAGCCAAGGGCTTGGGCGACGCCGACGACATGGTAAATCTCGCTGGCGTGGAGCGGGAAGGCTACCTCTTCGACTCCCAGTACTACCAGAACCTGGTAGAAAAGGCTAACTTTACCAACCCCACGGAAATGACCTACGATGGCGACCCCATCGAAATCCAGTTCGCCTGCATCAACCGCACGGTGGCGCCTTGCGAGCTCTGGGACAACTTCTTCAAGCTGCAGGTCGAGGCCCGCACCAACGGCAAGGTGTTGGTACCCATCACGTCGTTCCCAGAGTTGGGCATCGCCGGGCCGGACTCCCTGGAGCAGGTGACCAACGGCACCCTGTCCTGGGCCGAAATCACCAGCGGTTATGTCTCCGGCCACATGCCCGAGGCAGAGCTGGCCATCATGTACGGCGTCTACCCCAACCACGAGGTCGAGTTCAAGGTGACCCAGGCCATCGGGCCAGAGCTGGACCGCCTGTTCGAGGAGAACACCGATGGAGGCATAGTCCTCTCCCATATGTGGGTCTCCGGCGGCGACCAGTTCTTCTTCTGCAAGGAAGGCATAACCGAACTGGCCGAATTCGAGGGAAGGAAAGTGCGCAGCCACGGCTCGGCGCTCTCCGACTGGATCAATGGGTTCGGGGCCGACGCCCAGTTCGTGGCCTTCGCCGAGGTCTACACCGCCCTGGAGCGCGGCATCCTGGACTGCGGCGTTACCGTGGCCTTCGCCGCCCACGCCCAGCGCTGGTACGAAGTGACCGACTATATGGTCGGCCCGCTGTCCAGCCAGCTGCTCAACACCGTAATCGTCAACCGGACCGTCTGGGACGGCCTGCCCGAGGACATCCAGCAGATCTTGCTGGAAGAAGGCGCGCGCCACGAGTTGGAAGCCATCCGCGTGACCCCGGCGTGGAACGAAGTCTGGATCCAACGCAACATAGACGAGGGCCTGGAATACCAGGAATTTTCGCCGGCATTGATGGACCACATGAGAAACGTGGTCGCCACCGAACACGTGGTGCCTGGCTTCATCTCTCGCCAGGACGAAGACAACAGGGACAATATCATAGCCCTGTTCAACGAGAAAATCTCGCCCATCGTGGGGCTCAAGGTTCTGCCTGACGGCTCTACTGAGAGGGTTCCAGTAACCCAGTAACCCCTTCAGTGAAGCCACCCAGCTTTACCATCATCAATTCAGGCCCCGATCTACCGATCGGGGCCTTTTGCTTGGCCGGCAACGCAGAAAATACCGAGGTCTATTTACAGACACAACAGCATACATCTCTAATGTATTTCGTCAGAATATTACTCTATTTCGCCGCTGTATTATTGCTTATTGATATTTCTTAATAACTTTTTGTGGTTGTTTATTGCGTGCGGATTCCCAATTTGCTATATTCCGCGCGGCGATGTAAGCGACTGCGGAAAGAGACGCGCTACGGAGAGTGAATTCGCCTGCGGCCGCGG
This sequence comes from Dehalococcoidia bacterium, assembly GCA_965226875.1. GTDB lineage: Bacteria > Chloroflexota > Dehalococcoidia > Lucifugimonadales > UBA3495 > VXOI01. The sequence goes on from OZ245439.1 coordinate 2,778,216, forward strand.
CACATTAGCCAGAAGATATTTTGACTCTCTGGGGGTTGCCCAATGATTAAGCCCTTCCTGCTGGTTGGAACCCTGATCCTGCTGATGGCCTTTGTGCTGGCCTGCGGAGGTGCAGCCGAACCTACCACGGCCCCACCGACCGAGGCGCCCGCGACTGCCCCAACAAATACGCCAGCCGAGGCACCCGCGACTGCCCCAACAAATACGCCAGCCTCGGTACCAACGGCCACCGCGGCGCCGACGGAGGACGAGGATGACTCGGCGGTGACGGGCGACGTTGACCCGGCCTTAGCCGCCGCCGCCACTGAGCGGGCCGGTGGGCCCGGCGCGTTCTACATCGGAGACCTCAACCAGTTGGTGGGCCCAGCGCCCGCAGAAGGCTTGGGCGACGCAACCGATATGGTCACCCTGGCCGGCCTGGAACGCGAGCGTTATATCTTCGACTCCCAGTACTACAGGGATCTGGTGGAGAAGGCCAACTTCACCAACCCCACCGAGATGATCTACGACGGTGATCCCATAAAAATCCAGTTCGCATGCATCAACCGCACCGTTGCTCCGTGCGAGCTGTGGGACCACTTCTTCAAGAAGCAGGTGGAGGAGCGCACCAACGGGAAGATTCAGGTGCCCATCACTTCGTTCCCGGAGCTGGGCATTGCCGGACCGGATTCTCTGAATCTGATAAGCAACGGCAGCCTGTCATTTGCGGAGATCTCCAGCAGCTACGTATCCGGAGCCATGCCTGAGGCTGAGTTGCAAATCCTGTTCGGCGTGTACGAAACCCATGAACACTATCTCGGGGTCCAGGAAGCAATAGGACCGTTAGTCGACAGCCTGTTCGAGGAGAACAGTGAGGGGGGCAAGGTTATCTCACACATGTGGATATCCGGCGCAGACCAGTTCTTCTTCTGCCAGGAACCCATAGAAACGCTGGCTGACTTTGAGGGACGCAAGGTGCGCAGCCATGGCTCGGCCCTTTCCGACTGGATCGAAGGGTTCGGCGCCAGCGCCCAGTTCGTGGCCTTCGCGGAGGTCTACACAGCCCTGGAGCGCGGCGTTCTGGACTGCGGCGTGACCGTGGCATTCGCGTCGGTCGCCCAGCGATGGTACGAGGTGACCACCTATATGGTCGGCCCGCTTGCCACCCAGACGGTGAATACCGTCATAATCAGTCCCCAGGTCTGGAACGAGCTGCCGCCCGACCTCCAGCAGATTCTTATCGAAGAGGGCGCGCAGCACGAGCTTGAGGGCTTGCGCGTAACCCCGGGGTGGAACGAGGTCTGGATCCCGCGCAACATTGAGGCTGGCATGATATTCCAGGAGTTCTCACAAGATATGCTGGACCACCAGAGCAACGTCGTGGCCACTGAATACGTCATACCTGGCTTCATCGCTCGCCAGGACGAGGACAACAGGGCCAACATGATTGAGTTGTTCAATGAGAAGATCGGTCCCATTGTGGGCCTGCGGGTACTGCCCGACGGCAGCGCGGAGAGGATTGAGTAGGCGCAGCAGCCGACTGTTCAGGTAACAGCAAAGCCCCGGCGTTCGATCCTGCCGGGGCTTTCGCTTTTGGAGCGTATGGGAGGTCAGTCGTCCCCGGCGACCGGTGCGGGGCCGCCCAGCGGCTGCGGCCTTTCGCCTCCGATGGACCAGACCAGCAGGGCCGAGGCGATAAGGAGCGCTATGTTGGACCAGACCGCCACGTCGTAGGTGCCGCGAATGTCGAACAGCAGGCCGCCCAAGTAGGCCCCCAACCCGGATCCCAACGGCATCACGGCGAACATGGTGCCGTAAATCTTGCCCAGATTGGCGGTGCCAAATGCGTCGGAGGCGTAGGCGGCAGTGATGCCCACCACGGCGTTCCAGGAGAATCCCACCAGCAGGACTCCCACCACTAGGGCAACGATCCCCAACGACGGAATGCCCAGGAACGGTATTCCCATGGAAAGAAGAACCACAACGAAACCCATCGCCCTGAGCTGGTAGGAAAAGGCGAGCAGACGGCGTCGGCCATACCTGTCGGAGAGATGCCCCAGCCCCAAGGCCCCAATGATGGCCGTGGCGCCGATTAGGCTGAATCCGCTGGCTGCCACCAGAGCGTGGTAACCGAGGTCCTGGGCGTAGGTTACAAAATGAGCATTCACGAAGCTCATTGAGTACCCTCAAACGAAATAACCGAAGGTCAACCTCTGAAAGACCGGCGTCCGTATAGCCTCGGCTAACTTGAAATCCCCCTCTCCAGACTGCCGCCTTCCGCGGGACGCGGGCAGGTTTTCACCAGCTCCGAAGGGCCTGAGACCCTTGTCCTCCGGGCGGTTTCGGATAAGCAGAATCCCGACGGGCAGGATGATAACTACCAGTAACAATCCAAGAGCCAGATATGCCTGCTGCCAGGACCACACCACCAGAACTGCCGTGGTTGCCGGCACCAGGAACATTGCGCCAAAGGAGCCTGCCCCACTGACGATTCCGAGAGTCAGTCCACGGCTGGCCACGAACCACTGGCTGACTATTTTGATCAGGATGGGGCCGGTTCCCAGCGTGACGCCGATGCTCATAAAGGCGAAGATGATATAGAGTTGCAACAGGCTGTCCACGGCGGGGATCAACGCAAGCATACAGCCCATAATCAGAACGCCCGACAGCGCCACCCACTTGGGGCTGTAGCGGTCGGCCAGATAGCCGGCCAGCGGACGCAGCAGGCCGGAAATCATGAAAGTAACGCCGAAGGCCAGCGACAGCGTGGCCCGGCTCCAGTCGAATTCCTCGGTCATCGGCTTCAGAAAAACGCCGAACGAAAACTGACCGCCAGCAACGCCAAATACGACGAAAGCGCAACCGATGGTCACTAACCAACCGTAGAAAATCTCCTTCCCCAGCAGCCTCATGAAAGTCTCCGCTGTTTCCCGATTGGTGACAGGCGAATACTAATCCCGCTTGCTGGCTTTGTCCACGACGCCCTCGGGCCGTCACAGGGTCTTTTGGTCTTCAACAAGAATCCCCTCCTCCTTGAGGCGGGAGAACTGAAAGACCCTGGCGGCAAGCCAGCCAGCGATGCGCCAATGTCGCCCGCGGTGTAGAATTGAGCCGGTACTATTGGAGGTTGCGCAGATGTTCGAGGGTGTTCGCCGCCGGGTCAGGGAAGAGTTGCAGCGTCTGGGAATAGACGCCTGTCTGGTCACTACCCCCGCCAACATCTTCTACACGACAGGTTTCTTCAGCCCGGTGGTGAACCTGTCCTTCCGGCTGATGGGGACCGACATGGCCCTGATACCCGCCGACCCGTCTCTGCCACCCGCGCTGATGACCAGCGATTTCGCGGCTCCGGCGGCACGGGCCGCGACATCCATCGAGGACATCCGCTCCTACCGGATGTGGGTGGAGAACCGCGACCTGGACGTGATCGCCGGGCCGTCCGGCGGGGACGCCCGCATCTCCCGTCCACCACAGTGGAACCCGGACGAGTTGGACGAAACCCTGACCGAGATACTGGAGGAGCGCGGACTGTCCGCTGCCACCATCGGCATTGACCTGCGTTATGTCTACGCCGACTCGCTGTTCCGGCTGCAACAGAACAACTCCGAATGCCAGTTCGTAGACGTAACCGGGATGCTCTACGGCCTGCGGGCCATCAAGCATCCCCAGGAAATCGAGATGCACCGCAGCGCCGCCCGGCTGTTCGAGGCCGGACTGCGCCGGGCCATCAGTGAAGCCCGGGAAGGCCAGAGCGCCCAGGACATCAAGTACCGCTACCAGGCCGGGGCGCTGGAGGCGGCAATGGCCGACCCGTCGCTGGGCGAATTCCAGTCGGCGTATGGGTTCATCAGCGCTGGCACCGGCAGCAGCTTCGGCGGCCGGACCGGGCTGCACTCCGGCGACCTGATCAAGTTCGACTGCGGCGTTGCCTTTGGCGGGTTCTACAGCGACTGCGGGCGAACATTCGCCTTTGGCCACCCCTCCGCCGAGCAGCGCCGCGTTCATGATGCGCTGGCCGAGGCCCACGCCGCCGCCCGCGAGGTGATGCGCCCCGGAACGCCCATCTCGGCGGTCTACAGGGCAGCCGACGAGCGGATGCAGGCCCTCGGATTCCCCGGATACAGCCGGGGCCATTACGGGCACTCCATCGGCCTCGACACTTTCGTGGAAGAGCCGCCCTTCATCAGCTCCAACGAGCACAGCGAGTTGCAGCCGGGGATGCTGCTATGCCTCGAAGTGCCCTACTATTCCGCCAGCCTCGGCTCCTACCAGATCGAGGATATGATCCTCATAACCGAAAACGGGCACCAGAACTTCAACACCCTGTCTTACGAACTTGTTGAATTGTAGTTCACAGGCCGAGCAGACCGGCAAGTCACACACGCGGGAGCTGAAATGAAGGCATCCTACCTGGGGGCAATGGGCTATGCGCTGAGACGGGACTTTCCGCCCACCTGGCCGACGCCGCCGGCCTACAATGACCCCGAGCTGTCGGTGCAGAGCTACCAGGACGGCATCGAAGAATGCGAGTTCGCCGAGGAAATGGGCTTCGAGTGGATCAGCTTCTCGGAGCATCACTACTCGGGGCGCATATCCACCGGCACGCCGTCGGTGATGGCTGCCGCTGTCGCCGAGCGATGCAAGAAGGCCCGCATCGCCCTGCTGGGACACCTGCTGCCGCTGAACAACCCCGTGCAGATTGCCGAGGAACTGGCCCTGCTGGACAACCTGACCAACGGCCGGGTGGTGATGGGCTTCCTGCGCGGCACCCCCAACGAGGACCAGACCTACAACGTCAACCCCGCCGAGGGGCGCGGGCGGATGCTGGAAAGCATGGACCTCATCCTGCGCGCCCTCACTGAGCCGCATCCCTTCGCCTGGGAGGGACGTTACTACCAGTTCCGCACGGTGTCCGTATGGCCCCGCCCGGTGCAGCAGCCGTTCCCGTCGGCCATCGTGGCCACCCGCAGCGACGACGCGGTCCATTTCGCCGCCACCCACCGGCTGGGGCTAGGCGTGTCGTTCCTGCCAGTGGAGGATGTGGCAACCATCACCGACAAGTACTTCAAGTGGTGCGAGGAGGCAGGCTGGACGCCCCAACGCGACGAGGTGGTATTCCGAGGCAGCATTTACCTGGCGGAGACCGACGAAAAGGCGTGGGAATGGTTCCACCGTCAAGAGGACCAGGGCCGCGCCCGGGGGATGGGGATGAGGTCGTCGGTAGCCCAGGTAATCCAGGCGCAGCGGACGGGTCAGGAGGTGGACTACGGCCACGTCTTCGCGGGCAGCGCGGCGGGCGACATCGTCGGAGGCGCACCGGGGCTGACCTTCGTCGGCGGCCCGGACTCCATCACGGAGCAGATACGAGCCTACCACGATCGTTGCGGTGCAGGCGTCATAGACCTGTTCTTCCAGCAACCCAGCCTCGACCACCGCGACATCATGGCCGAAATCGAGCTGTTCGGGAAGGAAGTCCTGCCCCGAATCAAAGAGTTTTAAGAATATGGTTTCAGCGGATAGCGGACTGGTCTATAACGAGTCGGGCAGCGGTGACCCGCTGATACTGCTGGACTGGACGCCGTGGAACACAACGGCCCTGGACTGCGCGCTGGCCACCCGATACCGCGTCTTCAGCGTACAACCGCCCAATACGGCCGGGTCAGCGCGGGATGCGGCAGAGGCCGTCGCCGAAATTGCCAATGCCGCCGGGCTGGAAGCGTATGCGCTCGCAGGTGTATCGCTGGGGGCTGACGTCGCCTTCCGGCTGGCGTTGTTGCGGCCCGGCGCCGTTTCCGCGTTGGCGCTGGCGTCGCCAACCTGCATCGCCCCCGTCGAGCCGCTGCGCTCGTACATCCCGGAAGCGATGCTGGCGCACCCGGAAGACGCTGCGTTGCCGCCGCCGGATTCCGAGCGGACGGCGGTGTTGACCGCGCTTGCAGCAAAATGGGCCTCGACGGACAGCGACGCCGCCAAGCTGATGCCGGATCTGGCCTGCGCCACCCTCGTGATATTCGGTCAGGAGGACAGGCTGGCTTCCCGTGCCGCCGGCGGGGCGTGGAAAGAGCAGGTGCCCAACTGCAACGTCTGCTATGTCTATGACGCAGGCCACGCCATTGCCGTTGAGCGGCCCGAGGCCCTGGTCAACGTGGTGATGGACTTCATTGAGCGGCGCGAGACTTTCATTGTCGAGAACCGCAGCGGCCTCATAAATCCGTAAAAACGTCCGAATAGCGGGGCTACAATTGTATTCAACGTGACCCTGTGGTAGTTTCGGTTCAATCTCACGTCAAACTAAATTGCGGAGTGTATTTATGGCTACCAAGAGGAATGGCGAGAAGTATCTGGGGCATGAACTCCATGTGCCGCTGTCGGAGGACGGGCAGGTTTCTGCCTACGTCTGGCCGGTGCGGGTGCTCAACGTGCGCGGCTCGTGGTGCGGCGGCCCGACCATCGGCGTGGATGTGGGGAACGAGGAGATCATCCGCTTCGACTGCCACGACCAACCCGGCCACTGGCACGGCGGCGGCTACGACCGCGCCGGCTCCCCCGGCGCATCCCACCGCGACTTCCCCAAGGACATCATCGCCGTGGCCGACCAGGTGGACTGGTCTCTGGCCCAACTGAGCCAGCGCACCGCCGAACTGCTCACCGAGGCCGAACACGGCGAGGCCGCCGAGTCGCTGGACGCCGAGATGCTCCAGTCCGCCATCGGCCTGATCCGCAGCCACCTGGAGCAGCAGGGCGACCTGCGCGGCCAGGCCATTAGCGCGGGCATCATCGAGGCCTAGCCGGACGTTGGGTATTCTCGGGGTGTGCTGTATTTCCATTGACTGGAGCAAGTCAACGCAGCCTGAGAATACCCGCATGGTCACATATCACAATGGGCATATTTAGCGTCGAATTCTCCGTAGGCGCTGCGGAGCGCAGACAGTAGCGGCAACTCTCAGCGGTAGTTGCCGCCTCGCAGTCCATATCCTTCGTACCGGGTTTGGTGCTGAGTGAATTGGGAATCTTGCCTTATATGATTCGATCCTTCCAGCTACCCGATGGCGCGGAAAGAACGATTCAGCCAATGAACGACTGGTACCGATGACCAATTCCCCCTTGTAAGCTACTCCCCGCTCCTCCTCCGCTGCTCCTCCTGCAGGTCGTCAATGCTCTCCCGGGAACGGCCGTAGATGTGCGGCACGTCCCAGCCCTCCAGTCCCGCGTAGGTGTCTAACTGGCTGCGGTGATGCACCTCGTGTTCGAACAGCATCATCATAATGCGCCAGCCACTCAGCATCCCGTCGGTGTCGATCATCTTGACGCGGCGTTGCAGCCACTCCGGGGGGCTGTCGTCCAGCCGCCGGTGGAACTCCTCAAAAGAGGCTTCGATGGCCGGAATCCAGCCCGACTGCCGCTCGGTGCTGGGAACGGGCCAGTCATAGAGCCAGCCCCGATTGCAGTATGCGCTAGCGAAATACAGCCTGGACTCGGCGATGTGATGCACGATTTCGGCTATGCTCCAAGCCTTCTCGCCCTCGCCCCGGGGAGGCCTCCAGAACTCTGCGGCGGCGGGTAGCGCCTCAATGTCCCGCACGGTGCGTTGGTGGAAGCGGTCGAAGTAGCGTAGCAGCGTCGGCAGGTCTGTAATCATTTCTTTTCCTATAAGGGGGCTCATTCCCCATCTTCAGTCGGTCCGGTTGCCGGGAATCATAGTTACCCGAACCGGCAGCGTCAACGGCATTCAAAACCGGCACGTTCGACCATTTGGCCCCGGACTGCGGCAGGGTGTAGAGTCGCCGCGACGTATCACCCTCACCCCAACCCTCTCCCTGAAGGAGAGGGAGTTATTGAGCAGGACGATATGAAGTACGACGTGATTGTAATCGGCGCGGGCTCCGCCGGTTCGGTGGTAGCCAGCAGGCTTTCGGAGGACCCGAATCGTTCGGTGCTGCTGCTGGAGGCTGGACAGGACTACCCAGACCCTGAGTATCTGCCGGAGGCGGTGCGCAACGGCCACTCGTCCGAGGGCGAGGCCATCGGCTCGCCGGTGTCGTGGTCTTTGCGCGGCATCATCAATGACCAGCAGGGCGAGATAAACATCGCCCAAGGCAAGGTCATTGGCGGCTCCGGCTCCATCAACGGCCAGGTATTCCTGCGCGGCCTGCCCGAGGACTTCGAGCGGTGGGAGTCTTTCGGCAACGATGAGTGGGGCTACCTCAAGGTGCTACCTTACTACCGCAAGGCAGAGACCGACATGGACATCCAAGACGACTTCCACGGCACCGACGGCCCCCTCCCGATAATACGGAGGGAGAACGAAGAATGGCCTGTTGTGCAAAAGGCGTTCTACGATGCCTGCCTTGAGCGGGGCTATCCGCCCAACGACGACCTGAACGGCCCCAACTCCAGCGGCATCGGCGCCATCCCGATGAACAACCGCAGCGGCGTGCGGATGAGCACCGCCATCACTCACCTGAACCCGGTGCGCCACCGCCTGAACCTCACCGTGCGTGGCAACGTATTCGTCCGCCGCGTGGTGATTGAGGAAGGGAAGGTAACCGGCGTTGAGGCGGACAGCGGCGGCGAGGTGTTCACCCTGGAATGCGACCGGGCCGTGTTGTGCGCTGGCGCCCTCAAATCTCCCCACATCCTCATGCTTTCGGGCATCGGTCCGCGCGAGCAGCTTGATGAGCACGGCGTCCCGGTTCTGGTGGAGTCGCCCGGCGTGGGACAAAATCTGTTCAACCATCCCATGGGGTCGGTGTCATTCCGTGTAAAGGACGACGTGCGGCTGACCGCCAACGCCGAGGCCCTGCGCTTCGGCCTGCGGGTCACTTCGGAGCCGCCGTCCCATCCCAACGACGTGATGCTGCATACTCTGTCCATCTGGAACGTGATGACCGGCGAGATGGTGCCGTCGGGAACGGCCCGCATCGCCTGCGCCCTGGAACTGCCTGACGGTTCCGGCTGGGTGCGCTTGCAGTCCTCCGATCCCGCGGTTCAGCCCTCGATCAATTACCGCTACCTGCACAACGAAAACGATATGCGCCGGATGCGCGACGCCGTGCGGCTGGCCTGCAGCCTGCTGGAGTCCGACGCCTACCAGGACATATCCGAGGGCCGCATCGCCCCCACCGACGATGTGCTGGCCAGCGACGATGAGCTGGATAGCTGGATCCGCCAGACCCTCGGCAGCTCGCGCCACGTCTCCGGCACCTGCCGCATCGGGCCGGACGGGGACGGGATGGCGGTCACCGATCAGCAGTGCCGCGTCCGGGGCGTTGCTGGCCTGTGGGTGGCCGATTCCTCCATCATGCCCCAGGTCACCCGCGCCAACACCAACGCAACCGCCATCATGATCGGCGAGCGGGTGGCGGATTGGGTATACAAAGAGTAGCGCCGCGCTTGTGTGCCCCTGAAAAATATGTCTCAAGAGAAAAGGTGATTAGGAGACTATCTCAAATCGTGGCGCGGCACCCAACCCGTCATTCCCGCGAAGGCACCCGTCATTCCCGCGAAGACGGGAAGGTGGATTCACATTTCAAGTGCAACACCTGATTCCATAGGGTCTCGGCTGGAGTGTAGTAGCCGAGGCATTTGCGCGGAGTATTGTTGTAGGCCTGTATGAGTAGAGTGAACCGGTCGTCCGGCAATTCCGCCAGGTCGGTCTTCCGTGGCAGAGTGCGCCGCAAGCGACCGATGGCGTTCTCGATCCCCCCTTTCTGCCACGGTGAATGGGTATCGCAGAAGAAGGTCTGTATGCCCAGGGTATGGAGTTGGTAATGGCGGGCGAACTCCGTCCCGTTGTCGAAGGTGACCGTCTGACGCAGCTGGGGCGGCAATGGAGCCAGGACTTCGGCCATGGCCCTGGCGATGGGGTCTGCCGCCTTGCCAGCCAGTCTCAGGGCAATGAGGAGGCGGGAGTGCCGCTCGTGGAGGATGAGAACCGCCTGTCCATAGGTTCGAAACAGCATCAGGTCAGCCTCCCAGTGGCCAGCCGTCTGCCGGTCAGCAGCCTCTTGAGGACGTTCCGCCACAGGCCGCCGGTGAGCCATGAAGGAAGCCGGACTGCCCCCTTTGCGTCCCCGCCAGCCCCGTTTCGACTTGGCCCTGGGCAGGTAGTGGCGCCACGAGTAATCCTTCGTCCGGGCCAGTTGGCCGTAGATAAACCGGTAGATGCTCTCGTGGGAGACCACCTTCCTTCCCTGCTCCAGAGCAAAGCGTCCGGCAACCTGCTGAGGCGACCAGCCCTGTTGCAGCCGGGCGAGAACCCTACGGCGCAACCCCTCATCTCGCTCCAAGCGAGACCCGCACCATCGGCGCTCCTGGGCCTGCTGGTCCGCATACTTCGGCCAGTAGCCTTGGCTCTGTGAAACATTGCGCTTCAACTCTCTCGAAATCGTCGACGGCGAGCGATCGAGAGTTGCAGCAACTTGCCGGATCGACTGTCCCGAGGAACGTAGACGGGAAATCTCACACCGTTCTTCAATGGTGATATGCTCATATCTGATTCCCATGACAACACCTTAACTTGGTGTTGCACTTCGTTTGTGAGTCTAGGGAATCTATGGGCTTTGCTCAGCGATGCCGGTATATCAGGCAGGACGATTGATTTTGAGACAGTTTCCAAGTACACCAGCCCGCTATTGGGTTCACTGGCCCTTGAATCCCTCATGCTGTCGGTTGACCCGGCTTCTGAAAAGCTGATCCCGTGGCATTTTGTTCGGGATTATTTGAGATTCCTCCCGGAGAAGCAACCTGCCTGACTTCGCTTCCCACTGCCTATGATGGGAGACAGCGGGCAGGCTGACGGGAACAGCGGCGGACGGAAAAGATTATGAAGTTCGGCCTTTTTCACTCGGTACAGTTGCCCAACCCCTTGGAGCAGGAGCGATACTACCGCGAGGCCCTGGATCAGGCGCTGCACGCCGAGCGGCTGGGTTACAACTCGGTCTGGTTCACCGAGCACCACTTCACCCGGCACGGCATCGTGTCGGCCACACTCTCGCTGCTGGCCTACCTGGCTGGGGTCACCGACACCATCCGGCTGGGGACGGCGGTGACCGTGCTGCCTTTCCACAACCCGGTGCAGCTTGCCGAGCAGACGGCCACCGTGGACGTGCTTAGCGGAGGGCGGCTGGACCTGGGCGTGGGCCGCGGCTACCAGTGGGGCGAGTTCAACCGGATGAACATCCCGATGGACGAGGCCAGCCGCCGCTTTGAGGAATCGATGGACGTGCTGACCCGCGCTTGGACTTCCATCGAACCCTTCGATCACCGGGGCGAATTCTGGAGCTTCAACGACATGACGGTTCTGCCCCGCCCGGTGCAGCAGCCGCACCCGCCGGTATATGTGGCGGCCTCCGGCGCCGACAGCGTGGCTCGCGTCGTGCGCAACGACTGGAACCTGCTCATCGGGCAAGGGGAGACCCACGGGCAGGTGGCCGGGCAAATAGCGTTCTATCAGGACGCGCTGGCGGAGGCCGAAGCGGATTACACTCCGCAGCGGGTGGTGGTGGCGCGGGCCATGTACGCCGCGCCATCCACGGAACAGGCGCGGCGGGATGCCGAGATCCCCTTCATGTGGTTCAAGCAGACCGGCCAGGAAGTCAGCGCGCCGCCGGACCAGCGGCTTGACCTGCTGCCCGACGAATACGCGGCATACCGCAGCCGCTATTCGCCCGATGCGCGGTTCGACTACAACGCCATGTGCGACAACGTGATGCTCTTCGGAAGCCCCGACCACATAGCCGAGCGAGTCGGCCGGCTGCGGGATTCCGGCGCCGAGAACCTGATATTTTTTGTCAACTTCGGCGGTATCGAGCATCAGAAAGTGCTGGACTCGCTGGAACTCTTCGCCGCCAAGGTCATGCCGCAGTTCGCGGATTAGGACCTGCCGGTCTATCCCTGGCGGTTCACCCTCGCCCTAACCCTCTCCCTCAAGGGAGAGGGAATTCTTTTATTCTGAGTGGCGAGAAAACACTTGGGTGCTCTAGTGGGCAGGCTGCACCAGTTCAATCAGCACGTCGTCGGGGCCTTCGATGTAGGCCAGGCGCGAGCCGGTGGGTGTGCTGGTCAGGGGCAGCACCACGCGAATGCCTTCTGCTTCGAGGCGGTTCAGCTCCGATTCCAGGTCTTCCACGTCGAATCCGAAGTGCTCCAGTCCCAGCCGGTTCAGCTCGGCGGCGCTGCGCTCGTCGGACGTGCCGACGGGCTTGGACGATATGTTGAGTCGCACCGGCCCACCGACTTCCATGCTCACGGTGACCGTGCCGGGCATGATTTCGCGGGACCACAGCTTCTTGGCGTTGAAATACCTCTCGTACCACGCCGCCGAAGCGTGAGGGTCGGAAGATCGGACGTGAACGTGGTTGATGTTGTACTGCATTGTTTTGCCCTCCTGTCTGGTGTCCCATCACTTTACAGCATAACCCGCGCACCCGTAACTCACGGAGTAAAACGTCGGACGGCGTCCGGAGTAAAACGTCGGACGGCGTCGCTTTGGTAACAGTTTGAAGCATATGCGACATTCGTGTTGACAACCAAACTTCAAAGGCTATCATTACAGGCATTATAAAGGTACTACCAGAACATTCAGCGAGGATAAATGATGGCTTCCCTTAGCCCTAATCCACCGAACGACGGCGTGTGGGAGGTCTGCTGAAAAAGCAAGAGGGTGCGCCTCTGAATCTGGGATAATGGTTTTGAAACAGAAAACCGACCCCAGAAAAGGAGCACCCAACAGATGCTACCACGCCACCACCCCGACCGCATCCGCATCGCCTTCGACGACCACCGCCTGGTGGCCAATGCCGGGCTGATCCTTCCGGCCACCCTCGCCCTGCGCCTTGGCCTGCCACAACTCCTCCGGAAGCACCTCGACCTCGGCGGCGCGCCGGGGCGGGCGAACACCGGCGACAAGATGATGACGCTGGTGGCCTCCGCGCTGGCCGGCGGAGATTGCATCGACGACGCCGATGTGCTGCGCGCCGGCGGGACCGCCCGCGTTCTCGGTTTCACGGCCAAGGCTCCCTCCACCCTGGGCACCTTCCTGCGCAGCTTCAGTTGGGGCCACGTCCGTCAACTGGACCGGGTGGGCCGCGAGTTGCTGGCCCGGGCCTGGGCGGCCGGGGCCGGACCCGGCGACGGGCCCCTGACCATCGACCTTGATTCGACGATCTGCGAGACCTACGGACTGGCCAAGGAGGGCGCCCGCCACCACGGCTATACCGGCAAGCGGGGCTATCACCCGCTGCTGGCCGTCGCCGCCGGAACCGGCGACGTGCTGATGGCCCGGCTGCGCGAGGGCCGGGCCAACACCGCCCGGGGCGCCGCCCACTTCCTGCGTGAAACGGTGAGCCGGGTTCGCTACGCCGGGGGCAGCGGGCAACTCACCATGCGGGCCGACAGCGGCTTCTACGCCCACGCTCTCGTCGCCGCCTGCCGCCGGATGGATGTCCGCTTCTCCATCACCATCCGCCAGCACAAAAGCCTGCACAATCTCATCGAGGCGATACCCGAAGATGCCTGGACGCCGATTCCTTACTGGATGGACGGTGCCGCCGATGTGGCCGAGACCACCTACAGAGCTTGTCTCAGAAGTATTTAGCAGGACGAATATCGTTATTAAGACAGCGTCCAATTACGGAAGATTGCTGGTAGGCAACACAATTCTGTCTTCACTGGCATCTATAATCCGAATGTCGTTATGGTCTTGGACTTCTGAGACAGGCTCTACACCCCCTTCCAGGCCGAGGCGGACGCCGCGCCGGTACGGCTCATCGTCCGACGGGTGAAGCCCACGCCCGGTTCCCAGCTCGCCCTCTTCGCCACCTACAGCTATCACGGCTTCATCACCGACCGGGACGGGGAGACCCTCGAACTGGAGGCTGATCATCGCCGCCACGCCGAGATCGAGAATGCGATACGGGACCTCAAGTACGGCGTCGGGCTGAACCATCTCCCCTCGGGGCGCTTCGCCGCCAACGGCACCTGGCTGGCCGTCCAGACGATGGCCCACAACCTGGCCCGCTGGACAGCCCGCATCGGCCTGGGTGAACGGATCGTGACCACCAAGACCCTCAGACGACGGGTCTTCGCCCTGGCCGGGCGGATCACCCGCTCGGCACGCCGCCTGACCCTGCATCTTCCACAGGACTGGCCTTGGGAGGAGAAGTTCAGCCGCGCCCTGGCCCGACTGCGAGCCATTCCACTCCCAGCCTGACGGCGCCCGTCCGCCACGGACCCGCCATCCGGACAACCGAACGTCCCCGCCAACTCGTGCCATCCCGGTCCGCGAGCGCCTCTTGCCGTGTCCTATCCCGCCATCTCGCTCACCACAGCCACTGTAGGCCGCCATCGGTGCCCCCAAAGCGCCTACAGACCGCCCGCCAACCTCCCGTCTACCCGAATTCGAGCCCGGATCATCGCGCCTGTAACTCCCTTACCCACTTCCTCTGTCCTCACGCCGTCCATCGGTGGATTCGGGCTTAACCTCTCAAAATGGTACAGATGGTCGCTGACCTTCGCGGCCATACTGGCGCTGGCGTTGCTGGTGGCCTGCGGCTCGTCGGCCACCGAAGCGCCGGGACCCGCTGCGACAACTGCGCCGCAGGAAACTGCGGCAACCGAGGCGACAGAGGCCCCTGCACAGGTGACCACTGCACCTTCGCAAGGCCAGGCTACCACGGCTGTCCCAACGGCGGCCCCGATAGCCACACAGGCGCCGGCCATGACAACGGCACAGCCCGAGGGCGAACTGGTAATCATGTCTCCCGACCTGGGATTCGAGGTGCCAGTAGGCTGGAATGAGACCGTAGCAGGCGGCAAAGCCGCCATGCGCTTCATCTACGATGCCCTGGTAGGTCTCGACGATGAGAATAACCTTTCCGCAGATTGGGGGCTGGCCTCGAGCTGGGAGATGACCCCCGACGGCAGACAGTGGACCTTCAATTTGAAAGAGGGAATCCTCTTCCACAACGGCGACGAGTTTGTCGCCGACGACATGACGTTTACCATCAACAAGTGGATGGAACCCGAGTCCGTCGGCTCCTACAAGGAGCGGCTCACCGCCTTCGTGGAGAGCATGGAAGCCCCGGATCCCTACACATGGATAGTTAACACCGGGTCCCCCGACATTTGGCTGCACTGGGACTTGACCGATGCCCAAGGCGCCCTAGAAGTCTGGCCGGAAAGCCATTTGCCGGGTTTTGTGCTACGCAAAACAGACGTATTCCAGTCGGATATGACATGATAGTGCACGTAATACGTTGCAATACTCACTAATTCATCGATAATCGATGTTAAGAAAACGACAGCTTGGGGAGAATCGGGGTTTCCGGCCAGACTTCTAGGGATGCCGGTTCCCGCTGCATACTATCAGAGCGTAGGTGATGAGGAGTTCGCCAAGAATCCCATTGGGACCGGGCCGTTCAGCTTCGCCGAGCAACGTATCGGCGATTTCATGGCCCTGTCGGCAGTGGAAGACCACTGGCGGGAAGGCCCGCCCACAGTGGCGACAGTTCGCTTGGAGAAGGTGCCTGAGGAAAGCACCAGAATTGCCGCTCTCAAAACCGGAGAGGCGGACATCATTACGGTCAGCCGGGAAAACGTCCCCGAAATCCGGAATGCCGACCTCCAGGTCTTCCTGAGGGAAGGACAGGCCATAGTCGGATTCTACTTCCACCAGCAATGGGACGACGTGCCGATAGCCGACATCAAGGTGCGTGAGGCACTGAACTTGGCCGTAAATAGGGAAGAACTGGCCGAGTTCATCTTCGGCGGCTTGGCGTCACCGGCAGCCGTATACCCGGTGCCGGCCAGTGCTCCCGTCGTTGACCTGACTCTGCAACCCTACCCCTACGACCCGCAGCGGGCCAAGGTACTACTGAACGAAGCGGGGTATGGCGACGGGTTCGAGGTCACAGTGCACTCGTACCCTAGGTCCGACGTGCCGGAAGGCCCGCGCATGATTGAGGCTCTGGCCGGCTACTTCGACGAAGTCGGCGTTAAGGTCAACATTCTGCCTACGGAGTACAGCAAGTACCGCACCGGGCGGCGTGCTCAGACCATCCCTGGCGAAATGGGCTACCTGGGCGCTCCCAACCGTCCGTTCCCAGGATTTGTTGGACTGATGCGGGCCTTGCAGCACTCCGAAAGCGCCTTCACCAGCACCAAGGACCCGGAGTTCGACCGGCTGATCGTTGCCATGGAAGAGACTCTTGACCCCAAGGAAGCCGAAGAGCACTTCCTGGGCATCTACCGGCGGTACCACGAGCAGTTCACTCACCTTACCCTGCTGGACATCGACATACCCTATGCTGCCAACGACAGGGTGCCTGCCGACTGGAACCTGGCCGGGCGATCGTGGGAGCCAAACTTCAACGACGTCGTCCGTCCCCGGTAACAATCCAAGACAGAAGCGGCATCACTCCCACCCCCTCTCCCCTTGCCGGGAGAGGGGATTCTCAAAGCCGATAATGGGCTGAGTCTCGCAACCCGCAGGCCCGGCCTTCCTGAGAGGGCAATTTCCGGGCCTGCCGGTCAGGGTGCAAAGGATGCGCCGATACATTCTCGTCCGCGCTCTCCAAGCGGTACTGTCACTGTTTCTATTGTCCATCATCATCTTCGTGGTGGTGAGGTTGACGGGCGACCCGCTTACACTGCTACTCTCGGAAGAGGCCACCGAGGAAGACCGCCTGGCGCTGGAGGCTGCTCTAGAAGTCTGGCCGGAAACCTCGACTCCCCCCAGGTCGGCGTTTTCTTAACGTCGATTATCGATGGCATAGTGGGTGTTGCAACGTATTACATGCACCACCATGCCATATAAGTCTTGAATACGTCTGCCTCGCGTAGCGCAAAACCCGGCCAATGGCTTTCCGGCCAGACTTCTAGGCTTGGATAAACCCATGCCGGTGCAGTATTTGATATTCGCCCGCAATTTCCTTCAAGCGGACTTCGGCAACTCCATCCGCGGCGGCACTCCGGTTGAAGGCCTGATACTGTCGCGGATAATGCCCTCGGTTAAACTGGCAGCCGCCGCCCTGCTGATAGTGCTGGTGGTGGCCGTTCCCTTGGGCGTGGTTGCGGCAGTCAACAAGGGAAAGATAACGGATACCATTGCCAGGTTCATCGCCGTAGCCGGACAATCGGTGCCGGCCTTCTGGATGGGCATCGTCCTGATTCAGATATTCGCAGTGCGGCTGGATTTGCTCCCAACGTCCGGTATGGGGGGACCTCAGCACTACATCCTGCCGGCGATAACCCTGTCATTGTTCGTGATTGCCGGGGTTATGAGATTGCTTCGCTCCAGTATGCTCGAAACGCTGGATACCGAGTACATCAAGCTGGCGCGCATCAAGGGAATATCCGAAGGAATGGTCATCTGGAAACACGCACTGCGGAACGCACTGGTGCCCGTGGTGACCTTCGGCGGCACCTACGTCGCAACCCTCATAACATTCGGGATTCTGGCCGAGGTGGTGTTTGCCTGGCCTGGCCTGGGGCGTTTGCTCTTCGACGCAATTGTGGTGCGCGACTTCCCGGTAGTCCAGACTGTGGTGATCCTGGCCGGGGCGCTGGTAATCGCGGCTAACCTCGTGGTAGACATCGCTTACGCATACATAGACCCACGAATCAGGTACGGGTAGGACGATATGGCCGCTGCATCGTCAATCAGGGTATCGCTGGGCACAGGGTTAAGCAGGCTCGGAGCGCCCATTGCCGGGCTGCGAAAGGGGCTGGTCATCCCGCTGGGCATTATCCTGTTCTTCGTACTGGTAGCTATATTCGCGCCGCTGGTCACCCCTTATTCTCCAACGAAGGTCAGCCTGCCGGAGAAGAACATTCCACCGTTCTGGCAGGAGGGCGGCAGCATATCTCATCCCTTGGGAACGGACCCGCTGGGCCGGGACATATGGACCCGGCTGGCCTACGGGGCCCGCGTCTCCCTTCTGGTGGCCGTCAGCACCCTCGCCCTGGGGGGCGTACTCGGGACAGCCCTAGGGTTGATTTCGGGCTATTACCGGAGACTGGACCCGATTGTCATGCGGGCCTCTGACATCACCATCGCCTTCCCGATAATCCTGTTCGCCATCCTGCTGGTGGTGATCATCGGCGCAGGCTTGATCAACCTGATAATCGCAGTTGGCTTCGTCATCTGGGCGCGCTATGCCAGGGTAATCCGCGGCGAAGTGCTCACCATAATGACCCAGGACTATATCTCCCGCGCCAAGGTGGCCGGGGCGTCGGACTTCCGAATCATCACCCGGCACATTTTCCCCAACGTATTCAACACGCTGCTCGTGCTGCTCACGCTGCAAGTGGGCTTCCTCATTATCGTGGAGTCCTCGCTGAGCTTCCTTGGCGCAGGTGTCCCTCCTCCGACCGCTGCCTGGGGGTCAATGGTGGCGTCGGGACGCGACTACATCGTGAGCGCATGGTGGGTGTCGGCGATTCCGGGCGTCGCCATAATGCTGCTGGTGATCGCCTTCAATATGCTCGGCGACTGGCTGCGCGACCGCCTTGACCCCAAGCTGAGGCAGGTCTAACCAGCAGCGCCATCACCGCCGATAGGTTTTGGGGACGAAGAGGGGGCCGGCGTCTGAGTTCCGGCCCTCTGCATCTTTGCCTTACCCAATGCTGACCTTCGCCGTCATCCGTTGAAGGTCTTGGCTGTCGGTTACAGCGCGGCGTTGACCTTCTTGAGGAAGTCCTCGGCGCCGATGCGGAGCAGGCCCCAGGCGGAGACGGTTACGAAGTTGGCCCCCTGCTTGATGAACTCGGCGACTCCTGCCGTGTCGGCGGGGTTGTTGCCGCCCACGCCACAGGACTTGCCCCCGGCCCGAACCCGGGGGATGACCTCGCTCATCGCGCGGCGCACCTCAGCTGCTCCGGGATTGCCCATGCTCTGCCCCAGGTCCGAAGCGGCCACATGGAGAACGTCGGCCCCCGAGACCTGGAGAATGTCGTCCAGGTTGCCGACGGCTTCAACGTCCTCGACCATTGGGATCACCAGCACCTGCGAGTTGATCCAGGCCGTCGCCTCGTCCCTGGTGACGCCGATGCCGTAATCCTGGGCGCGCCCGCCGCCCATTCCACGGTAGCCGTCGGGGTAGTAGCGGGCCGCCCGCGCCACCGCCGCCGCCTGCTCCCCGGTGTTGACGTGCGGCACGATTATCCCCTGCAAGCCGCGGTCGAGATAACGCAGGATGGTCTGCTCATGGTGATCGGGAACGCGGGCGATGGGCGTGATGCCGAAGGACTCGGCGGCCCGCACCATGTGCTCGACCTGATCCAGGCTAGAGGGCCCATGTTCGCAGTCAATCATCACGAAGTCGTAGCCGAGAGCGCCGAAAATCTCCACCATATCGGGTGCGTAACGGGTGATGATGGCGCCGAAAACGACCTCGCCCTCGTTGAGCTTGGCCTTGGTGGTGTTGGTGCGCATGATTGTTCCTCTCTTCGGTAATCGTCCGGGAATGGTTGTTCAGGCCGGCCGGATGGGCGGACTTCTAACGTGCCCTACAGCGAGCCGTCTATCACCATGTCCAGCAGGGCCGGCTTGCCGGAGGCCACCGCCCGGTCAACGGCGGGCTTGATCTGGGCCGGGTCGGTGATGCGCTCTCCGTGTACTCCCATGCTGTTGGCGATGGCAGCCATGTCGAAGGGCGTGGCGAAGTCGGAGTACAGGAGCCTGCCGCCGGAGGTCTCGGGTAACTCCAGGATTTCCTCCTGGTAGACGTTGAAGTTGACCTTCAGCACACGGTAACTGCCGTTGTTGCAGATGACGAAAATGCACGGGATGTTGTCGTTGGCCGCAGTCCAAAGTCCCTGGACGGTCATCATGGCGCTGCCGTCGCCGATGATGCCGAAAACGGGCCGGTCGGGGTTGGCGCACTGGGTGCCCATGGTTGTGCCGATGCCGCCCCCGATTGACTGCCCGCGGTAGCCCCGCAGGTCGCCGCGTTTCTGCGCCTGAAAGTAGTGGCGCATCGTACCCCGGTTGCTGATGGAGTCGTCAACCACGATGGCGTTGTCGGGGATGGCGGCGGCCAGCTCCGCCATCATGCGGGCCGGAGTCATGGGCTTGTGGTCCCACTTCTCGGCTACGGACTCCTCGAAGGCCTCCCGCCTGCGCCGGACTTCGTCCACGGCGGCCTGCTTCCGCTTTTCGATTTCCGGCAAATCGTCCGGAGACAGGCGTTCCTTCAGGGCCGCCGTCAGGTCGGTAAGGGCCAGACCGCAATGGCCCACGATGCCGACATCGGTAGGCTCGGAACGCCCGATGCGACTCGCGTCGGGGTCAATGTGTATCAGCTTGGCATCCGGCGGCAGGATTACGTCTCCCCAATAGAAAAGCTCCTCGAAGGGGTCGGAACCCACGGCCAGGACGAGATCAAACGTTTGCAGGACGGCACGTTGAGCGGCAACCCGCAGGGAGAGGCTGCCCTGGAACTGGCCGTGCGTGGTGGGAAAGGCCACTTCTGCGCCCCGGGCCTGATAGACGGGCAAGCCCATCAGCTCGGCCAGCTCCACTGCTTCATCCACGGCGCCGTCATCGGAGAGCCGGTCGCCCACCAGCAGCATGGGCCGGCTGGAGTCCATCAGCAGCGACGCGGCCTGGGCGATGCCCTCCGCGCTGGGCCGGGCAGCGTTGTAGACCGGCCTGGACGGGACGATGTTCATCTCGGCCATTCCCTCCAGGGCGTTGGAGGTGAAGCCGACGTATACCGGCCCCTTGGGGTGGCTGTTGGCCTCGTTGAAGGCCCGCCGGATAACGCTGGGTATCTGGTCGGGATGAGTTAGCTCCACTGCCCACTTGGTCACCGGACGCACCAGTTGGGCCAGGTCGGTTATGGTCTCGTTGACCTTGCGGATATCGTAGTTGGCGGAGGTCACCACCATGGGCGTGCCGGTGTTGAGGGCGTCCAACAGCAGGGCGATGCCGTTGGCCAGTCCGCTATCCACATGCAGGCTGACAAAAGATGCCCTTCCGGTGGCGCGGGCGTAGGACTCGCCCATTCCCACCGCGACGCTCTCCTGAAGGGTCAGGATGTAGCGGAACTCCGGGTAATCTCCCAGGATATCAATGATCGGCCCCTCACTGGTGCCGGGATTGCCGAAAATGTAATCAACCCCTTCGGCCTTGAGCATTTCAAGAAGGGCCTGCTTGCCTGTCATCAATTGGGGCATGGATGCCTCCGGCGATGGCTGCCGGGTTCGATGAATGCCAGGCAGCCGGGATGCTGGCATTTTACAGCAATCGGCAAGCCGGGCAATGCCAGGTAAGTTTGCGCTGGGGCGGTGCGTCTGGCAGAATACTAACAATGAGCGCATAGACGCCCCTATCAGGCGAAAGGAGTGTTGGCCGATGGCTGACGACCTGCTCGATTTGCAGTCAACCCCGGACGCCCGCTACCTCATCGGCGGTTGGCGGCGTCAGTGGTCCGATGGTGGTGAAATTTCCAGCGGCCTGCCCCGCTACCTGATCGACAAGCTCCAAGCCAGGCGCATAGGCTCCATGGGAAGCGACGTGGCCAAGCTGTGCTACCCCTTCCAGGTGCCCGGCACCCACGACACTTACCGTCCGCGCGTGGCCTACCGGGATGGCCTGCCCGACACCGATATGCGCCGGGAAAACAACTTTTTCGACGCGGGGAACGGGGTGATCATCTTTTTGGGCGAAGAGCCGTGGTTCCGGCTGGACGTTTACGCCGACGCCTTCTTCCAGGCTGTGAAACAGTTGGGCGTGTCGCAGACGGTGGCGGTTGAGGGCTACAACGGCGCGGCGCCGCCCGACATGGAGCGTAGCGTCAGTTGCATCTACAGCCAGGCCAGCATGAAGCCTGAGATGGACAAGCTGGGAGTGCGATACTCCAACTACGGCTCCCAGGGCCGCAACGGGCCGACCATCGGCATGGCCCTGATCACCGTCGCTCACTTCCAGCACCCGGAGATTGAGATGTTCCGGCTGGGAGCCATGGCTCCCATGTATCCCTTCCTGACATCCAGCAACGACCCGGTGGGCATCAGCCGCGACCATCGCTCTTTCTATGACATCATGCGGCGCATCAACTCCATCTTCAAGCTGGACTTCGATCTGTCCGAACTGTTCCACCTGGCCGAGGCGGAGTCGCAGGAGTTGCGGGACACCCTCGAAAAGATTGCCAGCACCAACCCGACCGCCAAGGAACTCATCGATCGGGCCCGCACCGACTTCAACTACACCCCCTTCGAGCCGACGGTGGAGCTGGACCCGGCGCTGGACAATATGCTGGAAGACATCCTGCGTAACACACCGGGAGGCGACAGCGGGAGCTAGAGAGTGGTACAAGTCCCTCTCCCGTTGGGAGAGGGTTAGGGTGAGGGCCTCCAGCCGGATTCGCCGGAACAGCGTAAGCAATCCCGCCTTGCCTTAATCCGGTCGGAAGAGTTCCGTCACACTCCCACTTAGACCAGCCCCTCAGCCATTGCCGCCGCCTCGATAAGCTCCCAGCCGTCCTGGATGCCAGGCACGAAACTGTTGCAGGCTTCACCCTTCAGGACGGCCCGCTCCACCTCGTCCTCCCCGGTGACCGACAGGAAAGCCGCCTCGATCTCCTGGGCCAACGACGGCTCCAGACCCGTCCGCGCCGTGAAGCAGCAATGACTGTATCCGGGGCTGGAATAGAAGATGCGCACCTGCTCGCGGGGCAGGCTGCCGTCCTCCGCCATCGTCTCCATCGTCCTCTGGCTGACCGAACCGGCGTCGAACTCACCCGACACCACGCGCTCCACCACGTCGCGCTCGTCGGAGCGAGTCGCCGACTGCCGCTGCTCGTAGAAGCTGGCGGCTGCCAGATCCTTGCCGGGATTGATGCCCGCCTGCTTCAGGAGATAGTGAGGCACCAGCCCGGCCTGTTCCGAGCCGCGCCTTCCGAAGGCAAAGCGCCGGCCCTTCAGGTCCTCTACCGTTTCGATGCCTGACCCGGCGCGGGCGATGAAGTGCGTGGTGAAGCCGATGTCCACGTCGCGCATGGCGATGACCTGGCAAGGCTCATCCAGCAGCCGCCTGATCTTGACGTATCCCAACGGCCCGTTCCAAGCCAAATCAATGTAGCCCGACACGAAGGCCTCCGCCATAGCATCGTAGTCGGAATAAAGCACCCAGTCCATCTCGATGCCCCGCCGCCGGAACAGCGTCTCCAGCCCCTGGAACACTTCGAGGTGAGCAATCGTGGCCGTGCCGCCTAATCTGACCATGTGGGGCCTCCTCGCAATTGCCTCTTTGCGCCAATAATAGCAGGATTCAGTCTCGTTTGAGGGTATGAATGTTCCAGAAATTGCCGAGTCAATCCTTCAGGTTCATTATCAACGACTTTCCTGACTAATATGAGCTTGGTCTAAGCCCATTTCGGAAGGAGGAGGGAGCCATGGGCTACAAGCCTAGAGAGCTAGGGCACATCAACATCTACGTCCGCAACGCGGAACGGGCCCGCGACTGGTACGAGGACCTGCTGGGGCTGCACACCTACGGGTTCAGGCCCGGCCGCGCCGCCTTCATGACCGCCGACCCCGGCAACTCCCACGAGATCGCACTGGTGGAAGTGGGAGAAGACGCCCCCGGCCAGCAGAAGGGGCAGGTGGGTCTGAACCACATGGCCTGGTACATGGAAAGCCTCGACGACCTGAAGGAACTCTACTACCGCATCAAGGAAAGGAACATCGAGATTGAAAGCGTCTCCGACCACGGCCACGCCGTCGGCATCTACATCCGCGACCCGGACGGCAACGGCATAGAGGTCTCCTACGAGATGCCCGCCAGCGAGTGGGGCCACGAGGAAGGCCAGTACATGATCGGCGGCACGGAGAAGGGCCGCCTCCCCGGCCCCTGGGACGAGGAACCGGCCAGGGTCCGGTAGGAGAACCGTTTCGCTTCATGGCCTGCATATGGTTTTGCATCGACCCCGTGACTGGTCTGCCACATATTTACAGTCACGGGGTCGAAGAGCGTGAGGTGATCGAGGTATTGGAAACGGCGACTGAAGAAGACCAGGCCGCGCTCAGTTCGCTTGACGAGACAATAATGACCGTACCCAGTGAGTTGGTTCCAGCCTTCAGGGCCCTTATATCGAAGCAATAGCCCCATCCAGAATCTCCGCCGCCTCGTCCATCTGCGCCTCGGTGGTGGTGAAGGGCGGCACGAAGCGGAAGACTGAGCCGTTGCGCCGGACGCTCAAAATCAGCCCGTTCTCGAGGCACCGGCGCCCTATCTCGCGGCCCTGCGCGTAGGCTGGCTCCCGGGTGGCTCGGTCGGTCACCAGTTCGATGCCCTGCAACAGTCCCCGGCCCCGTATGTCTCCGATGATTTCGTGGCGCGACGCCAGTCGCTCCAGGTGTTCCCGCCAGTAGGCGCCGATGCGCTGGGCCACATCCGTCAGCATCTCCTCCAGGATGATGTCTATGCTGGCGATTGCGGCGTGGCAGGGCAAGGGGTCGTTGGAGTGGGAATGGCCGACCACCAGTCCTGACTCCGAAGCCTTTTCCTCGATTTCATCAGTAGTGATAGCGGCACTGATGGCCACGCCACCGCCGAAGTGCTTGGAAATGGTGAAGATGTCGGGAACGACGCCCTCGTGCTCGAAGGCCCACATCGTCCCCAGCTTGGCCAGGCCGGTCTGCGCTTCGTCCACGATGAGCAGCGCGCCCCGATCCTCGCAGCGGCGCTTCAGCTCCGCCAGCCATCCAGTCGGGAGGTCAATGACGCCGCCGGCGCTGAACAGCGGCTCGGTGATTACTCCGGCCAGAGGGCCGTCGGCCTGAGCATCCAGCAGCTCGAAGCTGGTGTCGAGGCAGGAGTAGTCGCAGGCCGGTCGGCCCTGGCAGAAGCGGCAACGGTAGCGGTAGGGCGCGATGATGGGATAGTGGCCCGGCGCGTAGGGGCCGTAGCCCTCGTGCCAGCCGGAGAAAGTGACGGCGCGAGTGGAGTCGTTCATGCCGTGGAAGCTGACCGCCGGGCTTGCTATCTCGTAGCCGCCGGTGTAGCGCTTGGCGATGGCCATAGCGGCCTCGTTGGAGTCGCTGCCCGACGTCAGGAACATCGAGCGGTTCATGCCTTCCGGAGAAATCTCAGCCAGCCGCGCCGCCAGGATGATCTCCTGGTCGTTGAACATACTCATGTGGCTGTGGATGAGCGTCTCGCCGCTCTCGTGCAGTGCCTGCACTATGCGCGGGTGATTGTGGCCGAGGGCGGCGCACATCTGGCCGGAGTTGAAGTCGAGGTACTCCTTGCCGTTGACGTCGCGCACCACCGAGCCTCGGCCCCAGACCATGATGGGGCCCGTTACCACGTTTTTATCAATGCGGCTGCGAAAGCTGAACTTGCGGGCCAGCTCCAACAACTCGGCCTCGGTCAACTGCTGCGTCATCGGCTCAACCTCGATGGGAGAGATTGAAAATAAGCAAGGGAGCGCCACTCGTTACGGACTCATGGCCATTGGCGCTCCCTGTGCAGAAAGTCTGGATTAGCTGGCTTGTGCCTTGAATTTGGGCATCACGTCCTTGCCAAACGCCTCCAGTTGCTCAAGGACGACGTTCTGCGGTGTACCAATGACGGAACCGACGTTGATCTGATCCAGGCCGGGATACATATCCTGGATGGCCTCCAGCTTCTCGGTGACCAGTTCGGGAGGGCCGCAGAGCCAGGAGCCGGCCTTGACGCCGTCCTCCAGGGTAGGCAGGCCAGCCTCGCGGGCGCGGCGCGGGTCTTCCATCGCCCGTATCTGGTCGTCGGACAGGCCGCGGACGAAGCCCAGCGGCGCGAACATCTTCATGTTCTCCTCGAAGAAGCCGCGCGCTTCCCGGATGGCCTTCTCCTCGGTTTCGGCGATGTGGATGGTGTAGCCGATGGCCAGGTCTTCGCCCAACTCGGTCTCGCGCCCGTGGGCGGCCAGAGTGTCGCGCCACTGGCGCATCACGCCCTCGGTTGCGCCGCCGGCTGCCGCGCCGCCGCCGATGATGCCCTTTATTCTATGCTTCGCCATGAAGTCCATGGCCCGCTGGCTGGCGCTGACCATTGGCTGCCACGTCTCGACGGGCAGGGTGCGCGGGCGCGGAACCAGCGTGATTTCCTTCAGGGTGTAACCGCGATAAGGAACTTCCGGCGGAATCTTGTAGAACCTGCCCTCAAAAGAGAAGGACTCCTCGTTGAAGGCTTTCATTATGATTTCGACCTGTTCCTCGAACATCTCGCGGTTGGCTTCGTTGTCGCTCAAAGTGCTGGGGACACCGAAAGTGTCCACCTCCCGCGAGTGGTAGCCGCGCCCGACGCCGAAGATGACCCGCCCATTGGTTAGAATGTCGGCGGTGGCGTAGTCCTCTGCCAGCCGCAGCGGGTGCCACATGGGGTTGATGTTGAAGCCGCAACCGAACTTGAGGTTCTTGGTCAGGTGGGCAAGATGGACGTAGAGCAGCAGCAGGTTGGGGATGCACTCATACCCCTCCCGCTGGAAGTGGTGTTCGGCTGACCAGAAGGTGTCGTAGCCCATTTCTTCCATCTTGAGCACAATGGCCTCGGTCTTGTCGAACACGCCCGCGAGTTGGTCATCCGGTAGCCAACGCTCGTTGACCGGCGTACCATCCAGTCCGATGTTGTCCAGATCAACGTGACCGGCGAAAAGACTGCCGAATTTGGTTATCATAGCTTCCCTCCATGCTGGGACGTTTGGCTTTTGTTCCGTTCCCGGTTTCCAGAAACTTTCGGATTCGTAAATTGCCACGCCGCGCCGGAAATGCGCACACGAATACCCGTATTGAACTCAACCCGGCGGTATCGGGAACGACCTGGCACAATATCGTTGCAGGGCCAATGGCCCATTGTAATGGGGCAGTCAACCTTGTCAACTGTCAGGGCGGGGTCGAAAGCGTTCCGAATTAGGTGGTCGAGACGCCTACCCGACATTAACACCCACTACCCTTGGGTTCCCGCTTTCGCGGGAATGACGGACCGTAAGCTGCCATATGGGGTGGCGC
The DNA here is from genome assembly GCA_965226875.1 of Dehalococcoidia bacterium. GTDB lineage: Bacteria > Chloroflexota > Dehalococcoidia > Lucifugimonadales > UBA3495 > VXOI01. The sequence goes on from OZ245439.1 coordinate 2,805,192, forward strand.
GATGCCACAGTCGGCCGAGAGCCCTAATGACTTGGCGAGGGCTATCCTGGGGAGGGCGGCCTGCTGGCGGAAGGTGAGTTCGGAAATTTCGATTTCCCGGCCATTTCCGGTCATTTCGGGCCGTTGTATCTGACCGTCGGAGGCGGATGTAGTGTCCGAGTTGGGTTTGGAAATTTCGATTTCCCGGCCACTGGCGGTCATTTCGGGCCGTTGTATCTGACCGTCGGAGGTGGGTGTAGTGTCCGAGTTGAGTTTGGAATCGGGGTTGCGCTTGGGGAGCCTGGAGCAGGGAGTCTTCTTTTGGTTTTCAGGCATCAAACATCGCGTGGCCTCAGTGGCTTTGTGGTTTTGGCCCCGGTGACACGGGGAGCCCGGGCCATGTGTTTATTATAGCACAAGTGTTCTGTCAACTTTACAAATGGGAGGAGACGATAGCGTTCCGAATTAGGTGGTCGAGACGCTTCGCCGACATTAACACCCACTACCCTTGGATTCCCACTTTCGCGGGAATGACGGACCGTAAGCTGCCATACCACTTAAATTAGAACGCTATCCTTCGCAGGGGTAGAACTCCCCTTTAGGTGGCCGCCCTTTCCGGGGCATGGCCGGCAAACCACCTAAATTGCAACGCTACCGAGCGGGGTCTGTTACGGTCTTTCGATCGTTCCCTTTCCCTGCGCAGGCAAACATTTCCCGGGGTTTGATAAAATGAGCCGGTCACACGCTGGCGGAGGGGTGCCTGGATGACGATTAATCGCGCCGCCCAGAAGATAATGATTGTGGACGACGAAGCCGAATCGTCCATCCTGCGCACCGTGCGCCGGCGGCTGGAGGAAGAGGGCTGGTTAACGGTGGTAGTGCAGCCTGCTCCGGGCAGGTCTGTCGGAGAGGAGTTCGAAGCGGCGGCGCTCTGGGACATCGAGGAACAGCGCCCCGACGCAGTGGTGCTGGACGTGCGCTTCGGCGACCACCGGGACGACCGCTTCAAGGGCCTGGAAATCCTGGGGGAGATTGTCAACCGCTGGCCCCGGCTGCCCGTGCTGATGTTCACACAGTACAATCAGGGGCCGGACCGGGAAACAGCAGTGCGCGGCTCGCTCAAGTGGGACGCGCCCGTGGACTTCATCGACAAGCTGGCCGGCACCGACGAGGTAGTGCTGCGGTTGCGGCGCCTCATGGGAGCGTCGTCGGAGCGCATTTCCGTCGGCGGCGGCATTGTGCTGGACCTGACTTCGCAGATGGTATACGTGGAGCGGGAATCAGGCAGCCGTCCGGTCAACGACATTCAGGGGATGAAGTTCGAGATATTCAGGGAATTGGCGGCGGCCTGGCATAGAAGCCCCGGCGAACTTGTCCCCTTCTCGCACCTGGAACGCTACTCGGAGGGGGAAGACCCGCGGGCGTCGCTGCGGGTACGGATCAGGGAGATAAAGGACTCGCTGGGCAGGGCGTTGGGAGTCCGTTTCGGGTCCGGCGAGCTGATTCTCAATGTGCGGGACAAGGGCTATCGCCTGACCCCGCCACAGTCCTGAGCGTCGCCGGGAAGGAAGCTCTTATGGCTCGAATTCTCATGAATCGTCCAACGGCGCTCAGAATGCCCCCGCCTCTGCTGGCGGCGATGGCGTTGGGCGGGCTAGTTGTTGCTTCGGGCCTGGCGTGCCTGATTCTGGCTCCCATCGTCGGCCCTGCCGCTTTCGACAATCTGTGGGGCGTGGAGCCGCTCAGTTATATTGGAGCGGTGCTGCTCATCGCAGGTCTGGCCATTGCTGCGATGGGGTTGGCCGCAGCCACAATGACCTCAGCCGAGCGCAATGGGAGAGAGCAAACGGGCGAAGAGCAAAGCGACCACTGGCGGGAAACCACGTTGAGCTTCTTCAACGAATTCGACCACGACCTTGGCCGCCCGTTGCGCCGCATCACGGGCAGGCAGCGGGAGTTGCGCGCCGCGTTGCACGCCTCCGGAGAAGTCGCCGACTCCGACGTGATGGAACTGCTGGACGAAATCGAGCGCCAGGCCGTCAATTACCGGCTGATGCTGTCCAACATCCAGGTGCTGGTGCAATCGGAAGCTCCCGGCGAACCGCTGCCCATGACTCCCGTGGAACCGGCAGAGGTGGTGCGCCGCATTGTCGACCGCTATACCCCGGTGGCCCTTGAGGTGAACAAGAACATAAGCTGGTGGGCCGAGCCGCCGGAGTTCGGCATGGTCTCGTCCAATTCCCACGCCATCGAGCATATAGTGGCCAATCTCATCGACAATGCTGTCACTCACGCTTCCGGCCACGTCGAGGTCACTTTAAGCCGGGACGACACGCTGTTCTACGTCAAGGTGTGGGACGACGGGCCGGGGATCGCCGCCCGTTACCTAGAATATCTGTTTGACCGGGGCTGGACTCCCGAAGTCGGGCGCAGGGAGGAGAAGAGCAGCTCAGGGCTAGGCCTGTTCATCGCACGCACGCTGGCCCGCCGCTGCGGAGGCGACCTGACGGTTGAGTCGATTGCCGGGCCTCAGCCGGAACATCACACCTCGTTCCAGTTGGCCCTGCCCATGAAGGGCCGGTGAAAGCAGGGGCGGTGAGGTTCTCTCCGGCGCTGTCCAAGTTCAAGGCCTTGAGGGCGCACCCGGTATCCGCGTTGGCGACGGTGCTGGTCCTTGCAGCGTTTCTGATACCCTCTCTTGCAGGCTGCCCCACGCCGCTGCCCCGGCCGGGACAGACGACAACCCCGCCTCCGGTGACGGCCGCGCCGGTTACTCCCACGGCGGCCCCCACCGCGACCAGCGAGCCGGATCCCACACCTGAGACGACACCCACCGCTACACCACCGCCATCGCCAACCGCTACGCCGACGGTGACCCGCACTACGGCCGTCCCCACTGCACCTCCTCCCACCAGGGTCTCCCCCGAGAGCCTGATGCTACAAGTGTACGCGCCGGAGAACGGGGTCATCGTTCCGGGCAGTTCAGTCGCGGTATACGGTCAGACCGCGCCGGGAGCGAGGGTCGTGGTTTCGGGCGTAGTGGCGGAGGTGGACGCCCAAGGCGGGTTCAGAACCGACGTGCCGCTGAAGCCGGATGAAAATGTGATAGAAGTGGTCGCCACCAATGAGGACGGCGAACTGAAGCGAATATCACGCCGGGTTACCTCTTTGGCGCTGCCTTTCACATTGCTCATAACCGAGCCGTGTAACGAGTGCATTGTCCCGGTCTCCGCCCTCCCCATAAAGGGCCGCACTGGCCCCAGCGCCATAGTGAGCATCAACGGCAGGTCGGTGCCTATTGACCGCTTCGGATACTTCTCGTTAACCGTTCAACTGGACGAGGGTCCCAATGTGTTTGACGTGGTGGCCACCAACGACGACGGCGAGAGCCTCAGCAAGGTTCTGGCCGTGATTTTCCGGCAACCCAGCCAGTGACGGCGGAAAGGCAATGGAGGACGTACAGAGTCTTTTAATTCTTCTTCTCCCTTGAGGGAGAGGAAACTACTAAGAGACTCTGGAAGGGCGTGTAACACAATGGTAACGCTGGGACGGGTATGGTACAGACAAGAATTTACGCGACTGTCCCGTTGCATGAGGCTAGTCATTGATGACCTGGATTAGCGGCAAGCCCGCGGGGGTGGGGAAGGCCCGGCGGCTGCCCGCGCTGCTGGCTGGCCTGGCCGCGCTGGCCGCGCTGGTCCTGGGCGTTGTCGACTTTGGCGTGGCCTCCGCTCAGCCATTGCTGGAGTGGAGCGTCACCCTCGGCGGCAGCGGCGACGAGTTCGCCCACGCCGTGGCGCTGGCGGACGACGGCGGTTATGTCATTGCCGGTGAGACGCGCTCCTACGGCGCAGGATCGCAGGACGCCTGGCTTGTCAAGCTGAACGCCGACGGCGAAGAGCTCTGGTCGCACGCCTACGGCGGGACGGAAAGCGACATCGTTTACGCTGTCCAGCCAACTTCCGACGGCGGATACATCCTTGCCGGGGAAACCCATTCCTTCGGCGGCGCCACTGCATTCCGCAGCAACTTCTGGCTCATTAAGACCGACTCCGGCGGAAGCCAGGAGTGGCAGCGCAGTTACGATTCCTCAGCAAGAGTTCTTCCCGACGGGGCCGAAACCTCCGACGCTGCTCTTGCCGTCCGACAAACGCACGATGGCGGGTACATCCTTGCCGGAAGCTCCAATGGTGCATCCAGTTCGTCCGTCAGACTGTTGCGGGTCAACGCGGAAGGGGTGGCCATCTGGAGCCGTAGCCTGGGAGAATTGCCGGGAGCACTGGCTTACGACGTTGCCGAAATGCCCGGCGGCGGATTCGTGATAGCCGGCAATTCCAGCTCCGAAGACAACGGCAGCGACGCCCTCCTGATTAAGATCAGCGCGGAAGGCGCCACGGAGTGGACCAAATCCTTCGGCGGCAGCCACAACGACGAAGCGCGCTCGCTGGTGCTGACGGGAGACGGCGGCTATGCGCTGGGTGGCTTCACCTGGTCACAGGGCGCGGGCCTTTCCGACTTCTGGCTGGTCAAGGCCGATTCCTCGGGAGAGGAGGAATGGCAGCGTTCCTTCGGCGGCGTACCCCGGGATGCAGGCCACGCCCTGATCCAGACCGCCGACGGCGGCTTTGCGCTGGCCGGCTGGTCGGAGTCCTTCAGCGGCGGCGACCGTTTCTGGGTAATTAAGACCAACCCCTCCGGCGCCCTGCAATGGAGCACTGCCCATCCGCTTGGCGCCGACTCCACCACTTCCGTGCCGGTGTCGGCGGGAGCAAGAGCCATCCGCCAAACGCCGGACGGGGGCTTCATTGTCGCCGGATGGAGCGGAGCGATTCGGGGGGCCCGCGACATACTTGCGGTCAGGATGGGGCCGGTCAGAGCAGAATCGCCCGCGCCAACCGGTAACACGGTGGTGTTGCAGAACACCGGATCAGCCGGGATTACCTCCGCAGCCATTGGTTTCAACACCGTCAATTTCGGACAACCCCTGCGCTTCTGGCACAAGGGGCGTCTCATAGACCGCGACAATCCTCTTCCCAGCGGCGAGTCGGCCTGCACACAGCCTGCGCCCCGCCTCATCAACGGCTCGCAACTGACAATAGACCAGATCGGCTCTTTCGAGTCTGTCCATCTCAACACCCTGGCCGACGATGAAGAAACGGCGGCGGTCAGCGTCGATAACGGCTCATACAGGTTCGGTTTTAGAGGCGGCATCGCCGGGAGCTTCAGCGTGGTCTCGCAGTCACCCTGCGAGGCAAGTACGCGCCTGTTGCCGGAGGGGCCTCGCGCTCCCTCCGGCCTGAGCGCCGAGGCGTCGCAATCGTATCCTGGTTCCATCACCCTGGACTGGAGGGCCAACCCCGAGTCCGACATTTTCGGCTATGCAGTCTACATGAGCCGGAACAGTTCCGGGCCGTTTGTCCGTCGCGCCTGGCTGCTTTCCGACTCCGAATATGCCGACACGGGAAGGACAGACGGTTCCAGCTATTACTATGTGATGACAGCCATCAACTCATGGGGGCTGGAATCCCCCAAGTCCGCCGTGGTGAGGGTCCCGTCCCAGGACTTCACTCCACCCACCCCTCCCGCCGACCTGCGGGTCGCGTCCTTTGACCGCAGCGCCGGAATAGCCCAACTGGCGTGGACCGCCAACACCGAGGCCGACCTCAGCGGATACCGGGTGTATCGGCAGGATGGCGACGGACCGCGCGCGCCCGTGACCGCTCTGCTTTTCGGTTCCGAATTTGAGGACCATACGTTGCCCGAAGCAGGGGAGTTTGCCTACTCCGCCACCGCCATAGACCTGGCAGGCAACGAATCGAAGGGTTCCAATATCGCGCCGCCCGCTCTGGACTTTTTTGGCAAGGTGTTGGAAGTCCGGCGCAACTTCACCGGAGCCGGCAGCTTGTCGGTGAACACCGACCGCGGGCGCGTGGACGTGGAGGTCGTTGCCGATACGGAGATTCGCGTTCCCAATCGGGCCAACGCAGACCTAGGCGACCTGACCCTGGGAGACCAGGTTGCCGTGTCTCTCAACCAGGACGCCGACGGCGCTGTGGCCCGGCAGGTCCACCTGGTGCCCACCAAGACCAGGAACCGCCATCTGGCAGGACGGGTAAGCGCCCTTAGTGAAACCGAAATCGTCGTCCAGCCGCCGGGCGAGGGCAGTGAGCCGGTAACCTTCCAGCTCTCGGACTCGGTGCAAATCAATTTGTACCAGGAGGTGAGCACGCTCGCTGAGGGTTCGTTTGTCATAGTTTCATTCATAGCCTCCAGTAGCCAGAGTCCGGCGGCCCTGAGCGAAATCAACGTGATTCCGGGACGGGAGCCAGGGGAATCACCGGAACCACAGGAAGAATCCGCCAACGTGGCGGTGGTGCGAGGCGTCTTCCAGGGCATCAACCCGGAGAACGCCAACATCATCCTGTCTTCAACCGAAATAGCTCTGGATGTGAACACGGTGATGACCGCCGGTGTGTCGGTGGGCGATGCGGTGGTGGTGGAAGCCCTGCTGCTCCCCGACGGCTCCCTTCTGGCCCGACGGGTGGAGCACGATGAGGGCGTGGGGCAGGTCGCCGCCCGTACCGTGCTGCGGGGCGTTTTCCAAGGCCGCAACGCCACATCGGGCCATTGGACGGTCAGTGGGGCCCAGGTATTGGTCGACGGGCGCACCTACGCCGACTCGCTACCCGGCGAGGGACAGCGGGTCAAAGTCACCGCCATCGTTCTGGAAGACGGCTCCCTGTACGCCCGCGAAATCGAGAACCTTCCTGAAATTGTCGGCCTTGAGGGCGCGCACACCGTTGAGATGGAGGGAATCTTCCGCGAAATCACGGCTCAGGGTTCTTGGAACGTTGGCGGGCTGCCCATACGGGTGGACGCCAATACCGCGCTGTCCGGGCGCCCTTCCGTGGGCCGTCGAGTGGCCGTAAGCGCCACGGCTGAGAAAGGAACCCTGCTGGCCATCGAGGTCTCCGCCGCGCCGTCCGAGCAGAACGGGCCGGTGCGCAGCGTTAGCATACGCGGCGCCGTGGATCGGGCAGAGGAAGGCCAATGGCTGGTGGTGGACGGGGTGCGTGTCGTCCTCAGCGACCTGACCACGACCATCGGCAACATCGGCGTCGGCTCCAACGTCCGCGTAAACGCCGAACTTCAGCCAGACGGCGAGTTGCTGGCCCGCCAGGTGGCGGAGTCCGCGGCTTACGACGAGACCGGCGAAACGCGCGCCAACCCGGTGAACATCGAAGGGCGCATCGAGCGGATCGGATCGGACGGCAGCTTGGTGGTCAACGGCATCCCAGTATCGGTGAGCGCACTTACGGCCATTGAGGCAGCCTTGCAGGTCGGCGCCCCGGTGCAGGTGCGTGGCTTGTTGCAGCGCGACGGTTCGGTGCTGGCCCGCGAAATTCTGGGTTACGGACCGGGCATCACCGGAGGCACCGAGGCCAGTGTCGCGGGCGTAGTGGAGCGGGTGACCACCGATGACGACGGAATGGTCGCCGGGTTTGAGATTGACGGAATTTCCATTGCCACGGACCAACTGACCCGTATGGAAGTCGAGCTTACAGCAGGCTTGGCCGTCGTGGCGCAGGCCATTGTCATCGACGGCGAATTGCTGGCGGTCACCGTCGAACCTCGACCCACCGGCAGCATCGGCGCGTTGCCCTTGGTCCAGATGCAGGGCACCGTCGAGCGTGCATTCACCGGGCCTTCTACCCTGCCTCTGGAAATTACGGTCAACGGGATAACCGTTCGCATATCCGCCGACACTGCAATCACCGGCACGGTATCCGCAGGGGCTGTCGTGAAAGTTACCGGCTCGATTTCCGGCAGCATTTTCCTGGCCAGGGAGATCGAGAGCGTCCGCACCTATCCGGCTCAGGCCGGAGGGACGCCGACACGATTCAACCTCAATGGGATTCTCGAAGAAGTAACCCTGGACAGCGAAGGACAACCCGAGACACTCCTGCTGAGCGGCAATCTGATAGCGGTCGTTCCCCTGACCGTATTCCAGGACGAAGTTTCGGCAGGCGACCCGGTGATTGCCCAGGTTATAGTCCGGGACGGGGCCCTGCTGGCCGCGCTGGTGAAGCTGGATGACAGCCCGGAGAGCGCAGAAGACACAGCGGCCAATGAGGAACAGTAGCCGGACAATGTAGAATGTGGCGTGCGGAAACAGGAAACGCCATGTTGACCCACACCTGGATAGCCCACCAGCCAAACACAGAACCCAAATTCAGACCTGGCGGTGCAGATGCTGGAACCGGAGATATTGCAACAGGGCGACGACTCAGGCAACCGGATGATCGTCAAATACACTGCCCCGGACTCGGAGGCGCCGGTGTGGGCGCTGGGCATCCCCCAAGCTTGGGAGACGCCCCTTGGCCCGACGTGGTGCTACGTGGTCGAAGGGGAGCAGCTTACGGTCATAGACCCCGGCTGCCACGGTTCCGAGCATTACCTGGCCGAGGGCCTGGAGTTCCTCGGTTATTCCTTCAACGCGGTGCAGCGCATAGTTGTCACCCACGGCCACATGGATCACGACGGCGGGTGCCTGGACGTGGTTCGGGCCGGCGGTGCGGAGCTCTGGGCGCACGAAGTGTACGCCAGTCTGCTTCTGCCCGACCGCTGGGAACGGGAAATGCACTGGCGGCAACAGGTCACCGGGTTCGACGCCTTCGAGAGCTCCGATACGGTCGAGCGGGTGAAGGAGCACCACCGGCGGTCACTGGAACTGAACCTCGACCACCCCGTTACCGACGGTCTGCGCTCCGACGGGATGACCTATCTGTACACGCCCGGCCATTCGCCCGACGAGCTTTGCATCCTGTTTGACCGGCTTATGTTCACCGGCGACCACGTTCTGCCTCAGATCACCCCGCACCCATCGGTCAGCCGCAGCCATTCCAGTTTTCGCTCCGTCCTCCCGGAACCATACCGCAGCGACAACCAGATATACGGCCTCAAAGTCCTGCTGCGCTCTCTGCTGCGGGTGGCGGCTCTCCAACACGCTCAAGGCGGCGACATTGCCGTGCTGCCGGCCCATCGCGCCTATCACCGGGGCAAGTTCAACATGGTGGGGCTGGAGCGGGCCGGGGAAATCGTGGAACATCACGTCCTACGCTGCCACGACCTGGTGGAAATCCTGAAACTTGGCCCGCGCGACTTGGTCTCGCTGACCAGGGACCACTTTTCACACCGGGAGCTGGCCGACAATAACTTCTTCCTGGCCCTGACGGAGGTGATGAGCCATGTGGAGTTGCTGATAGAGACGGGCGACGTGTCCATTGATAGCGGCATGGGCGCGGGCGAGTCCGGCGGCCTGGTGCAGTGGAACGGAACGGAATCCTTCCCGGAGTTCATTCAGGAACTCGGCGCAGGTTTCGCATCGCCGCCCGATTAGGGTCTGCCAAGTCCTCCCTCTCCCCTGAGGGGAAGGGCCGGGGTGAGGGCGAATTTCCGGGATACCACAATGCTCCCCGCCATCGGGGAAGCCCTGACCCTAACCCTCCCCGGAGGGGGCGGAAACTATCGAACTACCCTGGCTGGCCGGATCAGCTCCGATTGACAGCCGGGGCCGCCCGGATATAATGATTCGACCGCCTCAGAGATTCCCGGACCAGGTACCCCGCGACGTTGTACACGTCTGATTCCACCACGGAGGACTCAATTCATGCCCAAGAAGGAAATCATATCAACAGACAAGATCACCGCCGGCAATGCGCCCCTGTCGCAGGGAGTGCGCTATGGCAACCTTGTCTTTGTACAAGGGTGCACCGGGCGCCACCCCACCGACAACAGCGTGGGCGCAGACATCAAGGAGCAAACCCGCTACGCCCTACAGCGTATCTCCGCCATCCTGGAGGCGGCCGGTTCTTCCCTGGACCAGGTGATGACCAACACCTGCTACGTCACCACCCGGGAAGACTTGGCGGGATTCAATGAAGTGTACGCCGAATTCTTCCCCGCCGACCGTCCGGCCCGCACCACGGTCATCGTGAATTTTGGCGCACCCGACAACCTGGTGGAAATAACCAGCACCGCCGCCATCCCCGACTAGCAACGTCCTTGCCGGGAGCATTGGGCAGAAGCCGGGAGCATTCCGATGGCCGCAAGAGCATATATCCTGATAGAAACCAGCGTGGGGCAAGCCAGGGAAGTACTGGCGTCCCTCCGCGCTATGGAAAACGTGACCGAGGCCGACATCATCACGGGGAATTACGACCTGATAGCGCTGGCCGAGGCCGAAGACATGGTGGCGCTGGTGGATCTGGTAACGGCGCAGGTGCAGAACATCTACGGCGTGGAGCGCACCATCACCTGCGTCGCCGCCTAGAGAGGGACGCGCCCTCGCCCTCTCCCTGAAGGGGAGGGAATCAACTACTTCAATTGAGGAGGCAGATATGATTTACCAACTGCGAACCTACACGGTTAATCGCGGCATGATGGATGCCTGGGTGGAGCTCTTCAACGACCAACTGGTGGGGATCCAGGATAAATACGGCATCACCGTCGACGGAATGTGGGCAAACGAGGACGCCAACCAGTTCATCTGGATACGCTCCTTCCCCAACGCCGAAGAGGTTGCCACCAGGGAAGCGGCCTTTTACGCCTCCCCGGAGTGGAACGCGATAATGGACAAAGCCCGAAGTCACCTGGCCCGCATAGATGTGCAGACCATGACCTCGGTGATGAAGGTGCCCGCAGCCGCGTAGTGCACAATGGCGGCCCCGCCGATTTGACGGCGGGGCCGTATTGCGTTTAGAATCGTGGCTTCAGCGACCGGCTGTGAACCGCTCCTTCAGCGGCTCCTTCGCTTCGGCGGACCGGCCGCTCTTTTTTGTCCCTTAAACTTTCTCCCGTTTTTCGTTCTGAGGGGCGTGGCTAGTAGGTCAGCGCCGTCGTGGTTCCCTCCGGCAGCTCCACATCCAGAGCTTGAAGGCAGTGGGCCAGGGTATGGTAGTAGCCGCTGACTATCAACACGTCCACGGCCCCGGCGTTGCCCACCAGCCCGCGCATCGCCTCAAAGGTGGCGTCGGAAATGCGGTGCTGGCGCAGCAGCTCCAGCACGAACTGCACCACCGTGGCGTCGTCAGCGTCGAAGCCCGCCGGAGCGCGATATTCGAGTATGGCGGCGATCATCTCGTCGGACAGCCCGGCCTCTTTCGCCGGCCGCTGGTTGACCGTCCAAACGTAGTGGCCGCAGGCTTCGCGGGCGGCGGTCAGTACGGCCAGGGCCTTGATTCTCGGCGGCAGAGGCGTCTCGAAGCGGGCGTAGCCGCCGAGTTCAGCCATCGCTCCGGCGGCCTGCGGGTTGTTGAGCAGCGCGGCGTAGTTGCGGGCCACGCCGCCGCGACTGGTCTCGATTTCGTCCCAGACGGCCTGTCCGGCGGCGTCCATACCTTCACGGGTGGCGAATGGCACTCTGGTCATATCCACACTCTCCAAATTGTTCCCCCCTCTGGGAGGGGGTAGGCTGAGGGCATCTCCCAGGCAACGATTGTTCCCTCTCCTACGGGAGAGGGTTAGGGTGAGGCGTCTTGAGATAACGGGGACTGATGCCAATAGTACCGGCCAATAGTACCGGCCAATAGTACCGGCCAATAGTACCGGCCAATAGTACCGGCCAATAGTACCGGCCAATAATACCGGCCAATAATACCGGCCAATAATACCGTAGGGGCGCACGGCCGTGCGCCCCTACGATGGTTGCGACAATTCCGCCGGTTGTCGTTGCTTAGTCGGCGGCCTGCGCTAGCGCCGCTGGTTCACCATTCTTGGCCCAGAGGCTTTCCAGTATGGCGTCGGGCGACATGGGCAGCTTGTTCATCCGCACGCCGATGGCGTGGTAGATGGCGTTGGCGACGGCGGCCATGGGAGGCACTATCGGCACCTCGCCCACGCCACGGACGCCAAAGGGGTGGCCGGGGTTGGCGACCTCGACGATTACCGTGCCGATCATCGGCAGGTCGAGGCTGGTGGGCATCCGGTAGTCGAGGAAGGACGAGTTCTCCATCCGCCCGTCGGCGTTGAAGCGGTACTCCTCGTTCAGCGCCCAGCCGATGCCCTGCACCACACCGCCCTGTATCTGGCCTTCGACGTAGCTGGGGTGGATGGCCTTGCCTACGTCCTGGATCGCGGTGTAGTCCAGCACGGTGACCTTGCCGGTGTCGGTGTCTACTTCCACGTCGACGATGTGAGTAGCGAAGGCGCCGCCCGCGCCTCGGGGGTCAACGCTGACCTGGGACGAGATTGGCCCGCCGGTGCGGTTCAACTGCCCGGCCAGTTCCTTGAAGCTCAGCTTGAGCTCCTGGTCGGAGGTGTGCTGGAACACGCCGTCTACCAAGTCAATATCGGCGACGTCAACGTTCCAGATTCCCGCGGCCCGCTCAATCATCTTCTGCTTGATGTCCTGGGCGCACTCGTAGGCGGCCCAGCCGGTGGCGAAGGTGGTGCGGCTGCCCCCGGTCAGGAACGTGTAGCCCACCGAATCGGTGTCGCCCACGCTGGGATGCACGTCCTCGGCGGGGATACCCAGCACTTCGGCGGCCTGCATGGCGATGGAGGCGCGGGTGCCGCCGATGTCGGTGGAGCCTTCCACCAAGGCGATGGTCCCGTCGGCGTGAACGCTGATGGCGGCGCTGGACTGGAGGCCGATGTTGAACCAGAAACCGGAGGCCACGCCGCGTCCGCGGTTGGGGCCTTCCAGCTTCCGCTGGTACAGGTCCGAATCGCGGGCGGCTTCCAGCGTTTCGATGTTGCCTACCTTGGGGAATACCGGGCCGTCCACCCGGCGGGTGCCTTCCTTGGATGCGTTGCGAACGCGGAACTGGATGGGGTCGATTCCCAGCTTCTCGGCCAACTCGTCCACCACGGTCTCAGCGGCGAAGGCGGCAATGGGCGCGCCGGGAGCGCGGTAAGCGGCGACCGGCGGCTTGTTGGCCACCACGTCATAGCCGTCGACCCGGGCGTTGTCGATGTCGTAGCAAGCGAACATACACTGCGCGCCCGCCGTCACCGGGGAGCCGGGGAAGGCGCCGGAGTCGAAGGCCAACGACCCCTCGGCAGCCACGATCTTGCCTTCGTTGGTGGCCCCCATCTTTACCCACATATAGGAGCCGGAGGTGGGGCCAGTGGCCTCGAAAACCTCGGCGCGGCTCATGGCGCCCTTGACCGGCACGCCGGCCTTCTTCGACAGCAGGGCGGTCAGCGGCTCCAGGTATATGGGAATCTTCCCGCCGAAGCCTCCGCCGATTTCCATGGGAACGACCTTGACCTTGGACACGGGCAGGTCCAGCACTCCGGCCAGGGCATCGCGGGTGGTGAAGGCGCCCTGGGTGCTGGTCCAGACGGTCAGCTCGCCATTGGTGTTCCAGAAGGCTGCGCTGTTCTGGGGTTCAATGTAACCCTGGTGCACCGTAGCAGTGGAATACTCTTTCTCCACAATAACGTCAGCGGCGGCGAAGCCCTGCTCCAGGTCGCCCTGTTCGTAGCGGAAGTGGGTGGCGATGTTACTGTGCTTGTCAGTTTCCTCCCCCATCTCCGTGGTGGTCTGGTTCTCGTGGAGCAGTTCGGCGTCTTCGGCCATCGCCTCGCGGACCTCGGTGGCCGCCTTCAGCGGTTCGTACTCCACCTCAATGAGGGCCAGGGCCTGTTCGGCCTCGTGGGCGCTGGCAGCGGCAACGGCGGCCACCGGGTGACCCTTATAAAGCACCTTGTCTTTGGCAATCACCTTGCGGGCCGCCGCGCTGTCGGTGGGAACATCCTGTCCCGTGACTACGGCGCGGACGCCCGGCGCGGCCTCGGCCTTGCTGGTGTTTATGGACTTGATCCGGGCATGGGCATGGGGGCTGCGCAGCACCTTGGCGTAGAGCAGACCGGCGGCGTCGAAGTCGGCCCCATACTTGGCTCGACCAGTGACCTTGTCGGTGCCGTCGTGACGCACCGGCCGGGTTCCGACGACCTTGTAGTCGGTATTGGACAGTACGATGTTGGTTGCCATGTAAATCCACCTCGCGCGGAGTTTGGATAGCAGGGTTTTGGAGCCGGGCGCAAACCTGCAACCAGCGTCCCGGCAATTCTAGGGGATTGTACCACAAGGGCATCGGCGGGGTGATAGAATAGCCCCACCAGATTCTAGCCGGAGAGCGTCATGGATTTCAGCGAACTCAGAGACATTGAATTAAGGGAAGCCTGGCCCAGTGAGGCCAACGATTTCACCCCATGGCTGTCCGACAACCTGCAAAGATTGTCGCGAGTCATAGGCGTCGCCATCGAGCCGGACAGCAGCGAGGTCGCGGTCGACGGTTCCAGAGCCGACATTCTGGCCACCCTTCCGGCCAACGGCAGCCGCGTCGTAATCGAAAACCAGTTGGACAACACGGATAACGACCACCTGGGCCAGATAATGAGTCATCTGGCACGATTGGAAGCTCAGACGGCCGTCTGGGTGGCCCGGGAGTTTCAGCAGTCTCACCTCGCCGTCATCCGCTGGCTTAACACCAACACCGCGGAGGACTACGCCTTCTTCGCCGTCCGGGTGCGGGCCGTGCGCGTCGGCGAATTCCCCTCTCCCATCGCCCCTGTGTTCGAGGTGCTGGAAAAGCCCCACGACTGGGACCGGCGGGTGCTGGCGCTGAACCGGACCGCCCAGACCGGCGGCGGCAGAAACGACCGGCTGAACCGACTGCGGAGGAAGCGCAACGATTTCTGGCATTCCTACGCGGAGCGGCACCCGGCGGACATACAGTTGAACCCCGAACACATACACAGCAACGTGTACCATCAGATTAGCGGCGTGCAGGTCTCCCAGTACCTGGCGCAACGGAAAGTGGGCATTTACCTAGTCGAACAGAGCCGCGGCTATGACGACGAGGCCAGGAGGCTGGTTTCCATCTACCGGGAAGGGCTGCAACTCAACCTCGGTGAATCGTCCGAATCCCTGACCACCGACACCAACGACCGCGACAACTGGCCGGACATGATCGACTGGCTGCACGAAAAGTTGGGCGAGTACCGCCGCGTCATTGAGCGTTACTCCACGGGTACCGTGGAGGAAGTGCCCGAGTATGAACCGGCGGAGATGGAGTAGCGAGAAGGCAGGGTATAGGAGGCCACCATGCAGCCACTGGCCGGCATTCGCGTCCTCAGCGTTACCGTCTATCTGGCGGGGCCATTCGCGGCGATGAGCCTGGCCCGTCTTGGCGCCGAGGTCATTAAGGTGGAGATCCCCGGGCGCGGCGACCCCGTGCGGGGCAACGGGCCCTTCGCCGGGCCCGAAGGCACCCACGCCCAGCGCAATTCCGACGAGGACATATCCACCCGCTTCCTCAAGCGCACCCAGGGAGTGAAGAGCATTACCCTTGACCTGAAAACTGAGCGGGGCAGGGAGCTGTTCCTGGAACTGGCCAAGCAGAGCGACGTGGTGCTGGAAAACCTCGCCCCCGGCTCGCTGCGCCGCACCGGGCTGGGCTACGAAGAGGTCGCCGCCGTCAATCCCGGCATCGTCTACGCCTCCATTTCGGGCTACGGGCAGACCGGCCAGTATAAGGACAAGCCGGCCCACGACCCGCAGATCCAAGGCATGAGCGGCCTGATGGACATCAACGGCGACGCCGGAGGCCCGCCTGTCAAGGTCGGTTTTTACATCGGTGACCTGGTCACGCCAATGTTCGCCTGCTACTCCATCCTGGCGGCCCTGCGAGAGAAGGACCGCACCGGCAAAGGGCAATATCTGGACGTGTCCATGATGGATACGCTGGTTTCCCTCATGTTCATGGAAAACTTGGAGGAGAGCATCGACGCAGGCCTTCCCCTGCGCACCGGCAACATCAGCCGCAGCGGCCCCACCGGGCTGTACAGCGCCATTGGTGGCGACATTTCCATCACTGTTACCAGCGACGACCAATGGCGGCGGATGTGCAACGCCCTGCAGTCGCCTGAACTGCTGGAGGACCCTCGTTTCGACACTTATGTCAAGCGTACCGACAATGTGGAAGAGGCCCGTCAGGAAATTCAGGACCGCATCGGGAAGATGACACTAGACGAGGCATCGGACTGCCTGGAGAGCCATGACGTCCCCTGCGCCCCGGTACGCACCGCCGAGCAGGTGATGAACGACGCCCACTTCTGGGAGCGGGGCAGCCTGCTCCCCATGCAGCACGGAGCCATGTCCGAGCCGGTGGCCGGAGCGGTCGCCGCAGGCTTCCCAGTGCGCTTCTCCGGCGGCGAGCTTCCCCCGCTGCCCGGTGCCCCGACGCTGGGGATGCACAACGAGGAAGTCCTTGCCGGCATTCTGGGTTTGAGCGATTCCCAACTGGATGAGCTGAAGGCGCAGGGAGTGATTTAAAACTCCTCTTAATCTAGCTACCCGCGTCGATTCAGGTGGAGCGACGAAATCCCGCAAGAAGGCGGATTGAATTGGCAAGAACGAACAGGTGTCCACGGTGCCAGAGGGGATTTTATGGGACAAGTTTCATTGGCCCCTGGAAATACGACCGTTGCGCGTACTGCCGCTACCAACGGGGCAGCATATGCCGTGCACAGAGTGCGGCCAAGGGTACATGGAGTGGGCGCTAGAGAGCGGCCTGGAGGTCCGAAAGTGCTCGAGATGCGAATATGTTGACCCTTCTTCCAATTCCCGAAATGAAGAAGCATCCGCGCGAAACCAAATGGGTTGGACATATGCAGGGTTTTGGACAATTCCAGCACTGCTGGTGCTGGCGGGGTTCGTGGCGTTTTTGATGCTTATCAGCGCTTTTTGTGCGGCGGGCTAGGGGTGAGGCTGAACCTCCTGCAAGACCTAGCAACAGATGAACCGGAACCCGTCTGCATATAGGAGGAAAACGGGTGAGATTCAAGGCCAAACCCATCCGGACCGAGCTGTTCGTTCCGGGCAACAAGGAAGACTGGATGCGCCGGGCGCCTCGCTTCAACGCCGACGCGCTTATCCTGGACTTGGAAGACTCGGTGCCGCCGGACCAGAAGCCGGCGGCCCGCGAGTCGGTGGCACGGATGGTGCAGGAACTGGGCGAGGCCGGCCAGACCATCGTGGTGCGGGTGAACCGCTTGGAAACTGGGCTGACCGGCGGCGACCTGGAGGCCGTAGTCGGCCCGCATCTCTACTGCGTCCTGCTGCCCAAGGTGGAAGGGCCGGCAGACGTGGTGGAGGTGGACACGCTGCTCCGCCACTTCGAGCGGGAGAAGGGACTGGAAGTAGGCAAAATCTTCATTGACCCGTCGCTGGAGACCGCCTCCGGCATCCGGCAGTCGTGGGAGATCGCCAACGCCTCGCCCCGCGTGGCCCACATGGGCGCCAGCGGCGGCAAGGGCGGCGACACCGCCCGCTCCATCGGCTTCCAGTGGACGCCCGAGGGCATGGAAACCCTATTCCTGCGCTCCAAGGTGCTGGTGGATGTCCGCGCCGCCGGGATTCCCTATCCCATGAGCGGCGGATGGATGGACATACACGACCTCGAAGGGCTACGCAAATTGGCTCAGCAGGCCAAGCAGTTGGGCTACACCGGAATGCACCTGATACACCCGTCCCACGTTCCGGTGGTCAACGAAGTCTTCACCCCGTCCGAGGAGGAGGTTGCTCACTACAAGGGCTTGATCGAGGCGATGGAAGCTCAGCGCGCCGAAGGCGGCGCAGCAGTGACCTTCGACGGCGACATGGTGGACATCGCCCACGAGGAAACGGCCCGGGCCATGCTGCAAATCGCCCGCGAGATGGGTGTTCCCGGAGCATGAGCGACGAGCCGATTATTCGCTCAGGCCGCGAGGGCCGGTCGCGCTGGCTGCCCATGCAGGGCTGCGTCAACTTTCGAGACCTGGGCGGCTACCGCAACTCAGAGGGGCAGACCGTCCACTGGCGTCGCCTTTTTCGCAGCGACGCCTTGCAGGAACTGACCCCCGCCGATGCCAATTACGCCATTGAGGAATTGGGCGTCCGTCTGGTAGTTGACCTCCGCAACTCCGATGAGGCAGAGCGCGACGGGAAGGGGCCGCTCCCCGAAATGGGTGCGGAATACCAGCGCATTGCGCTCCTCGAAGAGCGCGGCACCCCGCCTTTCACCGGCGGAGACGTTGTTGAGCGATTATCTTCTACCTACCAGTGGCTGGCCCACAATTCCGGCGCCCGTGTGGCTGAGGCGGTGACGGCCGTAGTCAACGGCTTGGATGGCGGCGGCGTTGTCTTCCATTGCAGCGCGGGCAAAGACCGCACCGGAATGCTGGCTTCGCTGATACTGGAAGTCCTCGGCGTGGATGCCGAGACCATCACCACCGACTACCTGCTGACCAACGAGGTAATAGACGGTATAGTCCGCCGCATCAAAGCAATGGAGCATAACGCCTCACCGACCGCTCAGACGCTGGCGGCCCAACCCGTGGCGCTCCAGAGCTTCCAGGAAACTCTGCACCGGGAATACGGCGGCGCGGAATCCTACCTGCGGCGGCACGGCGTGAGCGCGGAAGCCCTGGAGCGGCTGCGGGGCTGTCTGCTGGAGTAAGACGGGGGAACGCCCTCACCCTAACCCTCTGCCAAAGGGAGAGGGGATATTCGCAAGGAACGGCGATATGGCGAACTACGTTCTGGTCCACGGCTCGGCCCACGGTTCCTGGTGTTGGGAACGGGTTGTGCCGCTGCTGCGGGGTCTGGGCCACACGGTGACGGCGGTGGACCTCCCCGGCAATGGGCACGACTAAAACTTCCCTTGCGGACGTTACGCTGGAGACCTACGCCGAATTTCTGTGCGGTGTGCTGGACGCGCAGCATGGGCCGTCGGTGCTGGTGGGCCACAGTCTCGGCGGCATCTCCATCAGCCGGACAGCGGAGCTAAGGCCCGACAGAGTAGCCGTCCTGGTGTACCTTACTGCGGCCCTGCTGGAGGACGGCGTAACTTTCATGGCGGCCATGGCGGCAGCTTGCGATGAGCCGTACAACGAGCAGCACGCGCTGGAAGCACGGCCGAGTTGGAACCTTTCCGAGGATCGCAGCTACGTGGTCTACAAGCCCGAACTGGCGCAGCAACGCTTCTACAACGACTGCACGAAGGAAGATGTGGCGTGGGCGAAGTCCATGCTGGTGCCGCAGCCCGTCGGCCCGCTGGTGTCGCCCATGCGAATTACCGATGCTAACTACGGGCGGGTGCCGCGGGTTTATTTCGAATGTGCGCTGGACAACGCTGTGACGCCGGAGTGGGCCCGCGAGATGTATACCGCGCTGCCCTGCGCCGAGGTCATAACCATACCGACCGGCCACTCGCCCTTCCTGTCCGCGCCGGAGGAACTGGCGCGGCATCTTGACGGGCTGGCAGGGTACGCTGCCGCAGGCAAGAAGGCATGACCTATGGCATTCTGAATGGCCTGCGCGTCCTGGAGCTAGGCGAGTTCATATCCGCGCCCTACTGCGGCAAGCTGCTGGCCGACATGGGCGCCGACGTGGTGAAGATTGAGCGCTCCGGCGTAGGCGATTGGGCCCGCGACTACGGCCCCTATCCCAACGACCTGCCCCACCGGGAGCGCAGCGGCCTGTTCCTCTATCTGAACGCCAACAAGCGCGGCGTCACCCTCAACCTGGAAACTCCCACCGGACGCGAAATCCTCGCCGGTCTAGTCGCCCGATTCGACGTTCTGGTCCACAACCTGCACCCCACAGAAATGGACCGGGTGGGGCTGAGCTACGAAACTATGAGCACCACCCCTCCATCATCCCCCCCTGAGGGGGAGACTAAGGGGGAGTTGGTCATGGCATCCATCACTCCCTTCGGGCTGACCGGGCCGTACCGCAACTGGAAAGCCTACGACATCAATCTGGCCGCCGGGGGCGGCATCTCGGAGGGGCTGGGCAGCCCCGACCGCGAGCCACTGACCTTTGGCACGCCGGAGGTGGGCTATTTTGCAGGCACCGCCGCCGCGTCGTCCATCGTCATGGCCCTGCTGGCCAGGGCAGACGGTGAGCCGGGCCAGCACATAGACATCGCCGAAATCGAGACGATGGCCGGGCTGTACAATGGCTCGGAGGCGCTGATGGCGGTCTATCAGTGGCGCGTGACCCGGCGCACCGGGCATCACGCCTTGGACTTCCCTTACCCCAACTGCATCCTGCGCTGCAAGGACGGCTACATCTTCGTCGGCTCACCGGAGGGCCGACAGTGGCGCCGCCTGCTGGAACTGATGGGCAGCCCCGAATGGTCGCAGGAGCCACGCTTCCGCAACCGCACGGTGATGAACAACGAGTACGCCGACGAGGTGGACGGCTACGTCGAGGAGTGGCTGCTGCAACACACCAAGGCCGAACTACTGGAAATGGCCCTGGAGCATCGTGTCCCCCTGGCCCCTGTGCGCGGCTTCGACGAAGTGCGCCACGACCCCAGCCTGGCGTCACTGTTCGCCGAAATCGACCGCCCCGACACTGGCCCGGTCGCCTTCCCAGGCCCGCCTTACGTCCTGTCTGGCTCTGACGCTCATCCCGAGCTTGTCGAAGGGCATCCGCTGCCCGCGCCGACGTTGGGCCAGCACAACAGCGACATCTACTGCGGCGAGCTTGGTTTTACACCGGAAGAAGTGGCCCAACTCTACCGGACAGGTATCATCTGACGGGTATCCGCTAAAGACCGTAGGGTATACTGAACGCCCGCAGCGGTCGGCGCGGTTGACTCCCGTTGGGCCCGCGGTCTTTCATACACAGTGAGGTTTCCCTATGGCGGCATATAGCGAATACCCGGTGAACTTGGTTGGTGTGTACGAGGGGCGGGTAAACCGGCTCCTCTGGCTGATCAAGTGGATACTCGTAATTCCGCACTTGGTCGTCATTTGGCTCCTGTCGATCCCAACTCTATTGACCTTGCCCGTCTCCTGGCTAGCGGTGATTATCCTTGGCCGCTATCCTTCCGTCCTTTGGAGCTACCATGCCGGGCTGCTGCGGTGGTCATGGCGCGTAAATTTCTACTCGTTCCAGGCAGGAGGCACCGACCAGTACCCGCCCTTCTCCTTCGCGTCGCGGGACGACTACCCGGCAGACCTGCTCATAGAATACCCGGAAACGTCCTCACGCCTCACGGGGTTCTTTCGCTGGCTCCTCATCATTCCTCACTGGATTATCACCGGGATACTGTCGCAGATAGTGGGCATCCTGGTTTTCTTTGCGCTGGTGATTGTGCTGTTCACGGGCCGCTATCCCGAATCCATGTTCGACATCATCATGGGCATGAATCGTTGGGTGCACCGGGCCAGCGCCTATGGCTGGCTCTTGGTGGACGACTACCCTCCCTTCAGCTTCGACTAGCTTGAAGCGCGATTAGCGGCAGGTTGCAGAAATGACGCAACAGACAAGCGCCCAGCCCGGCCCCCTCGACGGCTACCGCGTTCTGGACTTCGGCTGGGTATTGGCCGGAGCGGTGCCGGGTATGATCCTGGCTGACATGGGCGCCGAGGTTATCAAGGTCGAAACCCGCCAGCGCATGGACTATATGCGCCTGGGGCGGCCCATCATCGGCGACCATCCCGACCCGGAACAGAATCCCATGTTCCACAACGTCAACCGGGGAAAGCGCAGCATCACCCTGAACACCACCCGCCCCGAGGCAGTGGAGCTGGCACGGCGTCTGGCCTCACAATGCGACGTGGTAATAGAGAACTTCTCGCCCGGCGTGATGGAGCGGCTCGGCTTGGACTATGAGACGCTGAGCCGCGACAACCCCCGCCTAGTGATGGCCTCCATCACCTCCAACGGCCAGACCGGGCCGTTGCGAGACCTGCGGGCCTACGCTCCGTCCATCGGCGCGCTCTCGGGCCTAGACAGCACCATGGGCTACGAGGCCAGCGGCAGCGAAGGCGGCCGCCCCCTGGGACTGAAGCACGCCTACGCCGACCTGTGCGGCGCCCTCCACGCCGTCTTCGCCATCACGTCCGCGTTGCACCAGCGTACGCGCACCGGGCGCGGGCAGTACATCGACGTTTCGATGCTCCGGGCCACCGTGGCGACCATGGGCGCGGGCCTGATGGAGTACGAACTCACGGGCCGGGTCCCGCAGCCCCGGGGCAACTACGACCCGGTGATGGCTCCCTATGGCAACTATCCGAGCCAAGGCGACGACGAGTGGGTCTCCGTCGCGGTGCGCACTGAAGAGGAATGGCGAGGGCTGGTGAATGCAATGGGCAGTCCGGCCTGGGCCAACGAGCCGATATTCGCCAGCCGCTACTCCCGTCTGAATCACCGGCGAGAGCTGGACGCCCGCCTATTGGAGTGGACGAAGGCACAAACGGCGTGGGACGCGGCGGAGTTGTTGCAAGCCAACGGCGTGGCCGCCTTCCCGGTGCTGGACGCCGAGGGGCGTCTGTTCAACCCTCACTTCCAGGAGCGCGGGCTGTACTCGGAAATCGAACACCCGGCGCTGGGCGCGGAGCCTGTCTTCAACCTGATGTGGCAGTTGAGCCGCACACCGCCGCGCATCCGGCGTCACGCCCCGCTGCTGGGCGAGCACAACAACGAGGTATTCTGCGGACTGCTGGGCCTGCAAGAGGCGGAAGTATCGCGCCTGCAAGAAGAGCAGGTTATTTGGTAGAAAGCCGGAAAGCGGAGAGGAACGCATGACCAGCCAAAACGAACGCGAGCGCGTCGTCGAGACCCTGCCGGAGGTCGAGGGCGGTATCACGCCCGAGGCCGTCGCCCGCGCCAAGGCGATGATCGGCGCACGTATGCGCACCGAGAACTTCGTCCGTGACGCCTCACTGGGCGCGATGCTGAACTTCGTCAACGGCATCGGCGACACCAACCCCATTTTCCGCGACCAGGAATACTCCGCATATTCCAAGTATGGCTCCATCATCGGGCACCCGTGCGCCCCCTATATGCGCCACTGGTCCGGTCGCACCCGCTGGGGGCTGCCCGGCGTACACGGCTTTTTCGCGGGTAACGACTGGGAGTTCTTCCGCAATCTGCGCCCCGGCGACGCAGTAAACTGCGTCGAGCGGGTGCTGGACGTGCAGGAACGCCAGAGCCGTTATTCGGAAACGCTCGTCATACAGTTCGTGGAGACCACATATACCAACCAGCGGGACGAAGTATTGGCCCGCGTCGTCGGCTGGTGTACCCGCCACCAGCGCCGGGCCTCCCGCGAGCGGGGCAAGTATGCCAGCGTCCCCCGCCGCCACGAATACACCGCCGAGGAACTGGAGGCAATCGACCAACAGGTGCTAGGAGAGAAGGCCAGGGGCGGCCAGACCCGCTACTACGAGGACACCAACATCGGCGACGAGCTGGAGCCGGTGGTACGAGGACCGCTGTCGTTGCAGGACGTATCAGCCTTCCTGGTGGGGACCGGACGCTCCAGCGCCCACGGCGTGCTGCTGCGGGAGGCGCTACGGCATCCCGACCACTTCTTCCGCAACCCGGAGGCCGGCGGCGGGCTGGAATACACCGGCATCGGACACCTGCGTGATTCGGTGGCCGAGGCGGTGGGCGTCCCTGGCGCCTACGACTACGGCCCGCAGCGGGTTTCGTGGATGGGAACGCTGGTCACCAACTGGATGGGCGACGACGCCTTCCTGAAGCGCCTCAGAGTCGAGTGCCGCCGCTTCAACATCTACGGCGACACCCAGTGGTGCAAGGGCCGCGTCATCGGCAAGCACGTCCACGACGGCACGCCGCTGGTGGACTTGGAAATCTGGGCCGAGAACCAGCGGGGCGAAGTGACCGCGCCGGGCCAGGCCACGGTCATGTTGCCGTCCCGCGACCCCCGCCTGCCCTGGTTCACCGACGGTCACGCCCTGAGCCTTCGAGAGGCGCCGCGCAGCGAGCAGATGCTGCCTATCCTGCCCGAGTAGCGCCCCCGAGTAGCGCCGGACGCCGGAATTCTGTCCCTGTCCCTACTTGGGCAGTGTCGTCGAAGTAACCGATCCAGCGTTACGCGCACGTGTTGCTGGGCCACCCGGATCTGGCCCCTGAGCAGTGGGCGCGAGTCGGAGAAACTCTTGCGTCCCTGGACAAAGTGCTCCGTAGCGCTTCTGACGACAGAGGAAAGGGGTTCCTCGCGATGGTCGCTCCTGCCCCCATATTCCTGATTAGGTACGAGTTGCTCCAAACCATGCGAATGTGCGTTAATCCGGTTACGGAACAGTTTGAAGACATCATGCCGGCTGGACTTTACGCATTTCAAGCGGCATAAGCGAGGGAATCTGCAATACGATGGTACAGAGTGGCGGGGAGTTTCTGTACATCGGAGTTGGCGGTCGATAGTGAAAAACCCTCCGACACCAACCACCAGTGGCTACGCACAAAGGTGATGTCATCCATTACTTTTCCTGGATTTTGCGTAAAGTCGAGGCCGGATGACGTGGTAAATCATCCACCCTAACAATATGCTGTAATTCCGGCGCAGGCAGGGAGATCAACCGTATGACGCAGTCTGTCCAGCAATCCCCTACCGCTCTCGCCGGCCTCCGGGTGCTGGAGCTGGGCACCATGGTGGCGGTGCCTTACTGCGGCAAGCTGCTGTCGTCGCTGGGCGCCGACGTGATGAAAATCGAGCCGCCCAAGATGGGCGACCCGTCGCGGCGTCGCGGGCCTTTTCCCGGCGATAATCCCCACCCTGAACGCAGCGGGATGTTCCTGTACCTGAACACCGGCAAGCGAGGCGTCACGCTGGCCGTTGACGACCCGCAGGGCCGCGTGATGCTGCGGGAACTGGCCGCCGGGGCCGACGTTATCATCCACGACTCGCCGGCCGCTCTGGCCGCAGCACGAGGACTGGAGCGGGAACCGCTGGCCGAGGTCAGTCCCGGCGTGATTGTCGCGGCGATTACACCCTTCGGCTCCACGGGCCCCAACTCGGGGTACGCAGCCCACGACGTGAACGTATTCCACGCCGGTGGCGAGGGTAACCTGCTGCCCAACGGCCTGGCCCTGGATTCATTCCCCGACCGTGCGCCAATTACGGCGGGGCGCATGATGGCGTCGTACCAAGGCGGACTGACCGCCGCCGTAGGGGTGCTGGCGGCAATAGTGGCGCAATGGGCCGATGGGACAGGCCAGAACGTGGAGAGCTCTATGCAGGAAGCACAACTCGCCATCGGCTACCTGCCCATACAGCGGCTGGAGGCCGAGGGGTTCGTTGAAACTCGCTTCTCGCGGTTCTTCAGGATGGGCGGCGTTATGCCGGCATCCAACGGTTATGTCGAACTGCTGACCCTGGAGCCGCGCCAGTGGGAAGGGCTGGCCCGTCTGCTGGGCGAACCGGAATGGGCCACGCCCGACAAGTTCCGCGACCCCTCGACCCACGGCGCGGCCATCAACGAGAACCTGCGCCAGTGGACCGCGGTGCATACCCGCGAATGGCTTTACCGGGAGGGGCAAGCCCACGGTGTTCCCATAGCTCCCTACTTGACCCCCAGAGAGGTCTTCGAGAGTCCGCAGCAACGGGAGCGGAATTTCTTCGTGGGATTGCCGCACCCCGAAGCCGGAGACCATGAATACGCCGGGCTGCCCTTCCGCATGGACGAGACGCCGCCCGACCTGCGGCGCGCACCGTTGCTGGGCGAGCATAACAGCGAGGTCTACCACAGCTTGGGATATTCGCCCGAGGAGTTGACCGCTCTGGCGCGGGCAGAGGTCATTTGATGTGAGACTAAGGGCCGGGGGTGGTGCGTGACGTCGAGCCTCTACCTGCTGATCGGGTTCATCGGGGTGATCCTTGTCGTGGAAGTGCTCAATGGTCTGGTCGACCACTCTCTGAACGCCTACGGACTGGTGCCTCGCACTACCGGCGGGATGGTTGGAATTCCGCTGAGTCCTTTCCTGCACGGCAGTTTTCTGCACGTCCAGTCCAACGCGGTGGGACTCCTGGCGCTGGGGTGCCTGGCGGTAATTCGCAGCAGGGAACGCTTCCCTTGGGTCTGCCTGGTTATTATCCTGATCGGAGGCTTGGGCGTGTGGCTGATCGGCAGATCCGCAACTCACGTCGGGGCCAGTGGGCTGGTGTTCGGGCTATTCGGTTACCTGTTGTTCAAGGGATTGCTTGACAGAAGCATCCTTTCGGTTTTAGTGGCCGTCGTGGTCGCAGGTGTATTCGGCTGGGCTATGCTGTCGGGGGTTCTACCCACCAACACCTTTGTATCCTGGGAGGGCCATTTGTGCGGGTTGGCGGCCGGGATTCTGGCAGCGATAATTATCCCCGGATCGAGGGTCTCCGCCCGAGAGGAAAGAACAACCGGGGCGAGGTAGTCTAATGGAATTGACGCAAGATAACTCTAGGGCTGAACGCTCCGGGCCGCTGGCCGGAATCCGGGTGGCCGACTTCTCGGTACACGCCGCCGGGCCTTTTGCCGGGCTGATGCTGGCGGAGCTGGGGGCGCAGGTCATCAAGATTGAAAGCTCGGCCCGCCTCGACATCACGCGCCGTCCGCACACGATGTACGGCAAGCCGCCATCCAGCTTTGAGCAGATCAACGCCAACAAGATGTCGGTGTGCCTCAACCTCAAGGAGCCGCGGGCCGTGGAACTGGCGTTGGAACTGGTTGGCGTGTCGGAGCTGGCGCTGGAAAACTTCCGGCCCGGCGTGATGCGACGGCTGGGGCTGGGCTACGAAGCCATGAAGGAAGTACGGCCCAGTGTCATCCTGGTGTCGCTGTCGTCCAACGGGCAGACCGGCCCGGAGAGCAACTACGCCGGGTACGCCCCGATGTTTGCCGCGCTGGGCGGGCTGGGCCATCTGACCGGCTATGCCGACGGGCCCCCGGTGGAGCTCCGCCACGCCATGGACCACACGGGCGGGATGCTTGCCGCCTTTGCCGCCGTCGCCGCCTTGTCGGCCCGGCAGCGCACCGGGCTGGGGCAGCACGTCGACGTATCGGTGCGGGACCTGGCCGCGTCCTTCATCGGGCCGGAACTGCTGGATGTCGCCATGAACTCGCGGGAGCCGCATCGCATGGGCAACCGCGACGAATCTGCGGCTCCTCAGGGTGTGTACCGCTGCCAGGGCGAAGACGAATGGGTCAGCATCTCGGTGGCGTCGGAAGCCGAATGGCATGGCTTCGTGGCGGCCGTCGGCTCTCCCTCATGGGCGACAGGCGACGAGTTCGGCGATGCGTTCCGCCGCTGGCGGAGGCACGATGAACTGGACGCCCTCATTGAGGAGTGGACATTGCAGCATACCGCCGAGGAAGCCACCCGAAAGCTCCAGGCCTGTGGAGTGGCCGCCCATCCGTCGCTGGCGCCGGACGCCATGATGCAGGACCGGCACCTGAGCGCCAGGGACGCTTTCCCCACTGTGTTCAACGACGCCACCGGCGAGCGGCAACGGGCCGTGACCCCGCCCTGGCGCTTCTCCGGGACCCCGGCCCGCATAGACGAGTGGACTCCGACCCTGGGACAGCACAACCTGGACGTGTTTTCCGGCATCCTGGGCCTCCCGCCCGATGAAGTGCGGGAACTGGAGCAGGCGCAAGTCATCTGGTAAGGCGCAGCAGGGTCTTTCGATTGTCCCTTCTCCCTCCGGGGGCTACGGTGGGGCTTCCCCCTTGGTGAGCGAACATTGTGCAATTCCAGGGTTTCACCCTCACCCCAGCCCCGTGGTTCCATCAATAACACAAGTTTTAATGGTCTTGGAGCGTTTTTTTCTTGTCTCGAAGTAGATGATTTCCCTGGTCAGCTCATCCTCCGACTCCTCACAGCGCACTGGCAGGTCGTATTGGATGAACGCGTGCCCGTCTGGAAACACTTCCACTCTCTCGATGAAGATGTGTAGCAGTTCCCTTACGGCCTCGAGGTCTTCGGGATCTGTGAAGGTCTTCAGGTTCATCGCTGTCTCGATGATCCCTTCCGGGTTATTTATGAAGATGCGAGCTTCGCTGGTGGCTTCGGTGATGCGGCTGTCCGCCTGCTCGAGTTCCTCCTCCTCCGTCAGGAGTTTCTCCAGGTCTTGCGTGTAGGATCTACGGGTCCTGGGTCCCAGAGTTCTATCGAGCAAGATTTCCTTCAGGTTCTTGATTTCGCCTCTGACAACGCTCTTGTGTTCCCTGATACCTGTTCTTTCTTTCTCCTGTTCTTCCAGGTATGGCCCACTGGTTTCGCCGACTCTGTGGACTATCCGTCCAAGGATTTCAGGGGTGAGGAAGTTTTTGAGCCGCTTCCAAGCTCGACTTTACGCAAAATCCAGGAAAAGTAATGGATGACATCACCTTTGTGCGTAGCCACTGGCGGTTGGTGTCGGAGGGTTTTTCACTATCGACCGCCAACTCCGATGTACAGAAACTCCCCGCCACTCTGTACCATCGTATTGCAGATTCCCCCGCTTATGCCGCTTAAAATGCGTAAAGTCCAGCCAAGTGGGATCAAGGACACTTTCGAGTCTAGGGTTTTTGAAGGAGCATATTACGCTCCCGCTCTTCTTTCGTCCGCACCGGAGGCGCACGGTGTCCCCCTGCCTGTGGATTTGCAGGTTGGAGTCTATGTCTCTGGACCAGCAGGGTCCGCATTTCAGCAGACCGCTCGCAGGGTTGGGGCTGGAATGACAGCGGGTTGATCCCTGTTCCCGGTGCCTGCTCTTGATCGCCTTTTGGACCTTCTTGAAGACCTCAGGGCTGACGGCCGCTTGGTGGGCGTTTTCCATGACTGTCTCCGGGGCGTTCTCCTCGGGTCCGGGCAGCCTTGTCTTAGGCTTTCTACCCCGGAAGCCGAGACCGCGGTATTTCTCATTCTTCAGAATGTAGCGCACAGCCCCGTCGGTCCACGGTCCGCCGCTGGGCGATGGGACATTGTGCTGGTTGTTGTACCTGGCAATCTGCATGGGAGTGGAGCCTTCATCTGCCATGCTCCACATTTTCAAGAGGTGGTCCCATAAGTCAGGGTCTCGAACCAGCCTGCCGCACATGATGGGCTCCCCCTTGTCGTTCACCTCCTGGGAGTCATGGATGAGTATGTAGCCCCAGGGCGGGGTCCCTATGTGCAGGCCCAGTGAGGTTGCCTTTCTCTGTCCCCGCTTGGTTCTCCTGGAAATTTTCTTCGACTCCGCCTGTGCGGCGATGAGCCGCTGATGCCATTTCTCTTGTGAGACATAGTCATATTTTTCGCCGTCCAGTGCTATGTGGAGGGTGATTCCTTTTTCCAGCAGAGGCTTGGTGAATGTAAAGAAATCCTCAATGTTCCTGGTGAAGCGGTCCAGTTCCCAGAAAACCAAGTCGGTGACCTTGTTTTTGTCGTCCAGGGCGTACTCTCTCAAGGAGGTAAATCCTGGGCGATGCTTGGCGGAGAGACCACTTCCCACGTCGGTGAACATTCTGTCGAAGGCTATTCCATCATGCTCGGCGTAGTCTCGTATGTCCTCATCCTGAGTTATCAGGGAGAAGTTGTTGGCCTGGGTCAGGCCGGACACCCGGCCGTAACCCACTGCGATTCTTAAAATCATCGAGAGCATAAGTCTTCCTTGCTACTCCTACAGGAGTTTCTTCCCGGTGTAGTGTTCGTAAACCTGGACTAGGAACCGCTGGAAGTCCAAGGGCGGCGGCGACTGTGACGGCTTTTGAAACTGCCTGAAATTGGGGTCGGCCAGCACGAATTCGTAGCTCCTCTGCACGTCTGCAGCAGAGGCTTCGTACTGGAGAGCCGTGCCCTCCGGTTGCAGTCCGGCCGCTTGGAGCAGGTCCAGTATCGGGGCCCGGTAGTACGCAGCCAGTTTGGTGAGGGTCTTGATTCCCGGCCTCTTCAGCCCGGACTCCAGGTTGCACAAATAGCTATTCGAGACTCCCGTATCGATCTCGACCTGCCGGAGTGTCCGCTCTCCCCGGAGTTCCCGGAGGAGCTCTCCGATGGGTGGCCTCTCTCTGGTCCCAGCCTCATCCCCGGTTGCTCCGCGTTCCATGACAATGACGGAAGGTCCTTGACTGTTATCGCTTTTTTGTTCTACTATTGGCATACCTTCACCTGTTGCTGCGATGTTGACTTCGTGTGCTATAGTTACGAGATGGCCATTGCGCCAAAATACAATGTGTCAAGGGCGTCGACAAAACATACCAGTGGGGCGGAGCAAAAGTGTACCACCAGAGAGGTCATTGGCCAGCGTAAATGTCCGCGCCAGTTGTTCGGGAGAGGTGTCACAGAGGCAGGCTGGCAACAGGCTGGGTGAGTGAGTGAGTGAGTGAGTGAGGAGGACGGCTTCTGGCACGACTTATGGGTTGTCTGATTCGTCCGGGGCTTGTGCTGCAGCGTTCTCTCTGCTGCGCTTGAGTCGGTAGCTCTCGCCGTTCATCTCCAGGATGTGGACGTGGTGGGTGAGCCGGTCCAGCAGCGCCCCGGTGAGCCGCTCCGAGCCGAAGACCTCAGTCCACTCGTCGAAAGGCAAATTGGTGGTTACCAGGATGGAGCCTCGCTCGTAGCGCTGGCTGAAGACCTCGAAGAGCAGTTCCGCGCCGGTCCTGGACAGTGGAACGAAACCCAACTCGTCGATGATCAGCAGGTTGAGCCGGGAGAGTTGCCGCTGCAGATTCAGCAGACGCCTCTCGTCCCTGGCCTCCATCAACTCGTGGACCAATGCGGCGGCGGTGGTGAAACCCACCGACATCCCCCTCTGGCAGGCGGCCAGGCCCAGTCCCAGGGCCATGTGGGTCTTGCCGGTGCCGCTGTTGCCGACGGCGATGACGTTCTCCCGGCGCTGGATGTATTCACAGCGGGCCAGTTCCATCACCAGTGCCTTGTTCAGCGATGGGATGGCTGGGAAGTCGAAGGTGTCCAGGCTCTTGACTGCGGGGAAACGGGCGGCCCGGATCCGCCGCTCCACCATGCGCTGGTGGCGGTCGATGAGCTCAAGTTCAGCCAGCCTGAGCAGGTACTGGGGATGATCCACACCCTCGGCGGCGCACTGCGCGGCCATCTTCCCGTATTCCCGGAGGAAGCTGGGCAGCTTCAGCTCCTTCAGATGGTGTTCCAATAGCAGAGTTGACCGGTCGTTCATGCCGCTCTCCCCGACAGGAGAGTCATGTAGTCCCCGACGGACGTGGTGCTGACCCTGACCCTGGGCAGGTAGGGATACAGCTCCAGGTCCAGCCTTGGCGGCCGTCCCTCCAGCCGGCACAGCACCAGGTGCTTCACTGCGTCGAAGCTGATAGCCCCCAGATGGAGGGCGCCCTTGACGGCTGTGTGCACCTCTTCAAGAGAGAAAGTCTCCAGCAGCCTGAGCACCTGTACATACTCACGCTTGCCCCTGCGTCCCATGCGGGCTTCCAGCAGACGGCGCAGCGTCCCGAACTCCTCGGAGAGGTTCCATCCCTGTAGCGGAGCGGCCTGATCCAGGGCTCCCGGCTTCCGTTCCAAGAGCGGCAGGTAGTGGATGGGGTCATAGACGAAGTCGTCGCGTTCGTATGATCGGGGATGCCTGGCGATGACCTCGGTTCCGCAGCTGATCACCACCTGGTCCACGTAGCCCCGTACCAGGACGTCCCGGTGTCCGTAGGCCACCGGCACCGAGTAGTCGCTGGTCCTGTACCGGACCAACGACAACGAACTCACCCGGCCCGACTGCTTATCGCAGGCGTCGTAGGGCACCGCAGGCAGTGGCAACAGGGCGTCCAGGTCCCGCTCCATACGCTGACCGATGGTCTCCGTGTGGCCCCTGAGCTGGGCGTCCATTCGTTCCAGGCATCGCCGCTCCAGGTATGCATTGAGCGCATCGAAGCTCTCGAAGGACGGTATGGGCACCAGAAAGTTGCGGCGCACGTACCCCACCAGGCCCTCCACCTTGCCTTTGTCATTGCCCTTGCCGGGGCGGCCGAACCGGTCCTCGAACAGGTAGTGAGACTGCAGCTCGGTGAAGGCGCGGGTGCGCTGGCGCTGGCCATCCCCCAATATCCTCGCCACGGCCAGCTTGGTATTGTCGTAGAGGATGCTCTGGGGCACACTGCCCAGGTAGGCGAAGGCCGAGACGTGGCCGTCCAGGAAGGCCTCGGTGGTCTCGGCAGGATAGGCCTTCACGAAGCAGCCGTCGCTGTGGGGCAGGTCGATGACGAAGCAGTGGGCTTTCCGCTCGACGCCGCCGATGACCACCAGGGCCTCGCCAAAGTCGCACTGGGCGTGGCCCGGCGGATGGGACAGGGGCACGAACATCTCCCTGGTCTGACGACGATTCTCTCTGACGTAGTCCTTGACCGTGGTATATCCGCCGTCGAAACCGTACTCGTCCCGCAGCCGCTCGAAGATGCGCTTGGCCGTGTGGCGCTGCTTCCTGGGACGCCTTAAGTCGTCCTCCAGGATCCGGTCGATGACGCCGGTGAAGGGCTCCAGCTTGGGCCTCTTTGGCGGAGTCTGCCGGCGATAACCCGGCGGGACCGAATAGGCCAGCATCTTGCGCACCGTGTCCCGGTGCAGGCCGAACACCCGGGCTGCTTCCCGCATGCTCATCCCATCCACCATCACCGCCCGGCGAACCCGCAGATATACGTCCACCTTGTACATCCATCGCACCATCCATGGGGTCGGCTACAACCCTATGAATGATGGCAGGCGGTACACTATTAGGTCGCCGATACTCAGCAATCTTCCGCCCACACGGCCCACTTTATCTCCGCCGTTTACAAATATGAATTTGAACCCTCATATATAACCATCAAATACAAGAAAAAGGCGCCGGATCCGAAGAGTCCAACTATGAAGCCATTGCCGATTCCCTCAAGCATCCCCACTCCATCAGTGAGGTCCGCCTTTACTGCGCCGACTAGTATTGAAAATATGAAGGGAAACGTGATTGCAAGGAGAACGAGTAGCCCCCAGTAGAAGTGCTCGGGAAAAGTTCCTATCATAATGAACCTCCTACGGCTTATTTCGGGACCTTTTAGTTGTCCCTTATGCTATTAGTGTAAACGGCGGTACAGGTGATGGTCCACAACCTCGCTCGCTGGACGGCCCGCATCGGCTTGGGCGAGCAGATCGTGACCACCAAGACCCTCCGGCGGCGGTTCTTCGCCCTGGCCGGACGGATCACTCGCTCGGCGCGCCGCCTCACTTTGCATCTTCCCAAGCATTGGCCCTGGGGAACCCAGTTCAGCCGCGCCCTGGCCCGGCTGCGAGCCATTCCACTCCCCGCCTGACGGTCGGCCTGCAACCGACCCACCCAGCGGACAACCGAAGGTCCCAGCAAACTCGCGCCAGTCCGGTCCGCGGGAGTCCCCTGCTGCGTATTCTCTCGCCATCCCGCGCATCGCAACCCCCGCAGACGGCCATAGGAACTCTATGCGGCGACTGAAGACCGTCCGCCGACCTCCATACCCCAACGGAGCCCAGGTCATCTCCCCTCCTGTAGCTCCCTCACTCCCCCTCCGCTGTCCTCACGCCGTCCAGCGGTGTCCTTCGGTGGATTCGGGCTAAACCAGAGGGGGTTGTGATGGTACGTTCTCCAGTCCCGAAAATAGATGCCGAATGAGGAGCTTTTCACTCCGCAAAATGTCATGTATCGAACGCTGTAGGCGCGATGCACTGCCGGGCGGTAGGCTCCTCCCGGGATCTCTGCCAGTGACCTCTCAATCAGACGTTCGACCGTGTCGTCAATCAGCCCATACAGGAGTGGCAGCGACCTTGGGAACTCAGGAGTCAGTGGACCCCGCTGCGGAGGATCGAAACCCCGCAGTTCAGCCATGTCCTGAAGTTGGTGTATGTCGTTCACAGTCCGGGCGACTGCACTGCTGGCTTGGGCTGCTATGCTGTCCAAGAGGAAGCGCCAACTGGTAAGGATCAGCTTGCGATGCTCGTCAACATTACACCAGCGTATTTCCGGCTCCACATTTACGTTGATCGGGTCAAAGCAGTCTTCCGCTGACACTCGGCCCCTCAGTTCCTGCCAGAGCTCCTCCAGTCTGACTGGCGGGGCAACGAAGCTCGACTTTACGCAAAATCCAGGAAAAGTAATGGATGACATCACCTTTGTGCGTAGCCACTGGTGGTTGGTGTCGGAGGGTTTTTCACTATCGACCGCCAACTCCGATGTACAGAAACTCCCCGCCACTCTGTACCATCGTATTGCAGATTCCCTCGCTTATGCCGCTTAAAATGCGTAAAGTCCAGCGAAGAGAAGTGCCGACGGCTTGTCTTTTGGCAACCGCTGCAGGTAGGTTACAGGTTGGTTGCTGGTCAAGCCGGCCCAGAACTTGGCCTCCAGCAACAGCCGTTCTGCCCCTGATTCATCGTAAGTCACCAGGTCAGGGATTCCACCGCCCCGTTTGCCTTGGTTCTGCGTATCAACTCTCTTGATTTCTCCAATGTCGACGTCACGGGTCAGCAGGAAATCACGCAGGGCCTGCCTAGAGACTTCGGAACTGCTGAGGATGTGTCCCAGGGTGTGGGTGACGATTTCCTCTGAGCGGCTTACCAACTTGGGGGTTGTCATCAGAAACTACCTCCGAGCCTGAGTAGGGTGTCATCGTCGGTCATCATTACTTTCACTTTGCAACTCATACGCAGATTTCAGAGTGCAAGGTCGGAGCGGAATCGGATTAGGAGCCTGGCATCGACTCTGATAACGGGCCGGCATCATCACCAAGGTCGAGCAGGTGATGACGGATAGTTCTCGGGTTTTCCTGAGTCTCCCGGCTGGATGACGAAGTCCCTGCGATCGCGGTAGAGAGGGGCGCGGTTCAGCACGTAGTCCCCCTCGTCATTGAATGGGTCGATGCTGTCATAGTCGGTCATCAGCCAGTACTTGTGGTCGCCCACGAAGAGATAGGTGTTTTCCATGGCGAAGAACCTGCAAGGCACTCCCTCTCCCGCTCGAAACCGGTCGCAGACGGCCGCCAGCAACTCTTTCTGGTTGTCCTTTTCCGAGAGGACGTACTCATGGGGCTAGGTCTCTCGGTAGGTAACTGCTTCCCGCCAAGGGGCGAGTTCTATAAGTTCCTTCAAGTGGGCATGTCCTCCCCTTCCGTTGGCATTGGCGAGGGTATAGGTACGAGGTGAGTTGCACGGAGTCGATAGTGTTGGAGTCCAAGGCCAGCCGGTCCCGGAACTCCCGGAGCCGGGATTCCTCCTGTTTGGTCAGGATCCCGTCGGCCATGGAGTGGGCGACTGCCTGTTTACAGCCTGCTTCGAGAGCTTGGTTGACGGTGACGCCGTCCCCGTAGGGGTGCCTGGCTATCTCGGCGAGAGATAGTCGGAGGGTCGAACTCGTGGATGGCGTGGAAGCGCACTGCGTCGGCGACGAGTTCGACCATCCGGTTCCAGCCAGCGTCAAAGGTCGGGCGGCACGTTGTGTGGCGGCTGTTCTGGATCACCCTGTTTAGAGACGATTGCAAAAGTCCCGGTAGGCTGATGCGTGCACCACCAGCTAGATAACGACAATACCGGAGTACCGCTCTCCATTTTGCACAAGGCCCGCAAAAGGCTGCCTACCTCCGTCGCTTTCGGCGTTGTCTCTTGTTGCAGCCACGTCGTATCGGCAGAGGGTTGCTTAACCCTAAAGACGAACACACCCCGCTTAGGCAGAGGCATAGAGTTTTGGGAGGTTGGTATTGACGCACTGGCCTTTCGTTGCCACAGTACCACATGATGTTGGATTTCCTAGTACTGCTTGCTACTCTTGCGTATTTCGGTTCACCCCTGTTCTTCGGGGCAGTGGCTGGACTTGGCTTGGGTGCGTTCTCGTCCAGAATATCGACGCGTCGATCTCTCCTGTGGGGTCTGGGGATCGGACTGGTTGGGGTCGCCATCGCCACGGTCATTCAGCAGTCCTATGGCTACTGGAATGACAACCTCCGGGGGTGGCCACACGAGATGGACAGTCTCGACTACTGGATGATCTCAATTCGACCACTGATAGAATATTCGCCCCTCTGTCTTGCAGCCCTGACCGTGGGAGCAACACTGCTGATCTTGCGTTTCAAGCTGCGGTGAGCATCACGGCGCGTTCACCTACATCACTTTTGCAATTGTCTCTGTTTAGCTTGATAAGCCTTCAGGATG
This sequence comes from Dehalococcoidia bacterium, assembly GCA_965226875.1. Classification (GTDB taxonomy): domain Bacteria; phylum Chloroflexota; class Dehalococcoidia; order Lucifugimonadales; family UBA3495; genus VXOI01. The sequence goes on from OZ245439.1 coordinate 2,841,103, forward strand.
GGATGGAGGTCTGCTACCCTGAGGATGCGGAATTTGAACTCTCCGTCGAGCACGAGGAGGTCCGGATCCGCGGAGACTATGGCGTCGACTCTTTGCCATATCGCAAGGTCGAGTACGGGGATGTCCTTGGGGTCTCTGCACGATGCTCCCGAGGATGGAACGAGTTCGAATAACTCTGCATACTGCAGGTATTCGGCGACTATGGTTGCTTGAGCCTCAGCGTTGAGGCGAAACCTTGGATGGGCCAGGGTTTTTGTCAGTTCGATTACGAGGTAGTCGGAGGTGATTGCCTGGACTGCTTCTGTTTGCATCCAATGCCAAATGATTGACCCCCGTTGTGGAACGGGGGTCAATCCGTTGAGGATGGCGCTGTTGTCGAAAATCACCCTTGGAGGCATCAGGCCTTGATGACCTCCAAGATTTGTTCCTCCGTCAGTCCGTTGGCCGCGAACTGCTCTGCTGCCTGAGTGAATGGGATTTCTCTTGTGGGTGCCAGGACAACTTGTCCGTTTCGGCGGGCGACGACCATGAATAATTCGCCTGCCATTTCCTGGGCCATTGGGGCTGTGACCAGAAAATGGCGTCCTGACTGTGGTTCATACGTGGCGATGTTGTGGATGACAAGGGAACTCACGAGCTCGGTGATGTCGACTCCGAGTCCTTCAATCTTTTCGGCGAGTTGTACGGCTGCCCAGTCGGGTATTCGGATTTCTATTTCCATTCTTTTCACAGGGTGTGCCTCCTGCTTCGGCAGTGGCTTCTATGTGTCCTCGGTTGAGAAGGATTATAGCGGGTTTCTTGGTTCGGGCAAGGTTTCCGATGTGTGCTTAAATCGTTTGACAGTTGGCCTCACCAAGGCGACTTACACGGCGTTTGAGTGATCAGTAGTGGTTGCATTCTCGCGGGGAGTCCTTGCCTGGAGATAAGACTCGTGAATTGAGGATACGGAAGTCCGGAGGTGCTGAGGGATTCGCCGAGCTCGTTCAGGTGGGCGCCGCCGTCGAAGACGGCGATGGCGGCGAGCCGGGCGTCCAGCATCAGCCGGTCCCGAGAGGCTTTGCCCAGATGTTTCATGGCGTCCGGGTCGGCGGTGTCGCTGCACAGGGCGAGTTGGTCCCTGAGCCGGGCTTCCTCGTCCTGGGTGATTATGCCGTCGGCCATTGAGTGGGCCACGCCCTGTTTCCAGCCTTCCTCCAGTGCTTGGTTGACGGTGTCCTCGTTCCCGAAGGAGATCTTCGCTACGGCGGACAAGGTGAGCCGCAGGTGGCTTTCGTCGAAGTCCCGGGACCCGGCGGCACCGGCGGCGAGCCTGACCATCTCGTCCCAGCCGGCCTGGTGGGTCCGGCGGCACTGGGGGTGTTCGCGGCTGAGTATGCCCGCCGTCTGGTTACAGAAGGGGCAGGTACCGGCGGCTGATTTCAGGAGGTCGGGGAGGGGGAATAGGAATTTCGGTTCCCTGACGTCAATGACGACCATATCAGGCGCTCGCGAGAAGTTCGCCTTTATTCGTCTCTGTGCCGTCGCGGGTCATGTGTGTACGACTGGCTTGTCTCAGGTCTGGTGCTCTTGGCGAATTGTGCTTCTACCGGTCTAGGCGTTTCACACTTCTTTCTGCGATGACTGCTTTATTGCTATCATCGGTTGTCTCATAGAAGACGACTCGGCTCTTCTTGCCGCCATGAACTTGCGGTTCCTTGGCTAGCTTTTGCCTGAGCAACTCTAAGGGCCCACCTGTGTCGGTAAGCCACTCAGGTAACTGAAGGACGTCTACCAATAAGCGTCGGTCGAGTTCGGCTCGGGCAGAGTCCTCGTCAATCTGATCAAAGGGGAGAAATTTCCGGTCCTTCAATTCGTCGAAGATCGCTTTTGCGGCCTCGATCTGGTTTTCGGTAAGTGTGTGGACATCCAGGGTGGGAATGTTGGGTATGCTAGTAATGGTCGTTGTACCCCGTCCCGATTGGGTCTTGTTTGACACCCACCAGTGCAATAGGAGGCCTAGCGTCGAGTTACACCAAAGAGCAAAGGCGTATTCGTGGTCAGCGCTCTCAAATATGATCGAAGGCCAAGAACGGCCACCGATACACCGCCGCTCCGTCGTTGCCACAATCAGCGACTGCGAGTTGAAACGCAAATCACGGTTATAGTGGGCTCGTGAGGCTGTCGCCCGGATACGGGCTGCTTTGTTATGCAGGTCGTCTCCCGTTAATTGGCCAGACGGCGGTTTTATCCTGCCCTCAGAATCAGGTTCAACAACTAGGTTCCGTTCCCGCTTGGCGTCGTGTGCCCAAAGCATCGGATATGTTGGTAATGGGCTAGCAGTTGGCTTGATTAACTCGAAAGGACCGCGAGGTGTTCCATCGGGTTGATCCCAGTAGATGTCTGCGTGGTAGGGACCTCTATCAGCAATGTCCCTAATCGCTTTTATGGGGATCTCGATGGCCCCGACACCTGGCAATCCCAAGGGCATCAGGCTGCCCCGTTCCAAATTCCAAGCAACTTGCGCAAGCTCCTCGTCAAGGATACCTACTAGAGGCCAAGGTCCGGACTCGGGAAGCGGAGCGTTAAGCATGACGCCGTATTCTTGGTCTCCAATGCGAATCCTGCTGATACCTTCCAGCCGTTCGATTGGACGGAGTTGATCGGACTCACGGATACGTGAAATCTCGTCAGCTAACAGCTCAGCCTCAATTGCGGAGTTGGGCCTCTGGCGAAGCATCACAAAGACCGCGCGCTTTCCATCGTGTTGTTCGCCCTTCCGCGCTATCAATAAACATTCCGCCATATCCGTATCGGCAGAAAATGAGGAGTCGTCTGACCCGGCTCCGGCAATGGTAACGACAATTATGTCTCGGCAACTCCGCCCCAATGCTTGGCGGGCCTCCTCCCACTCCATCCCGCTGACGGCACTGAGAGGCAGCACTAGGGCAATCATGCCGTTTGGCCTTACCTTTCGCAGTGCAAGATCGAGGAAGTCTGCGGCTAGTCCTGAATTCCCAGTACCAAGAGGTGCTGTCCCTCTGAGTCTGGCGAGCGAGTTCTGCATGCGCCCTTGGGTTGCCTTGCTCGTATTGAAGGCTGCAAATGCTGGGTTCCCCGTCCCGCGTTTCTCCGCCTCCATTCCAGTCGAGCGAATAAAAGGAGGGTTCATAATCACGACGTCAAAACGCTCATGACCAACCCTTGACACCAGATCACGAACCTCCTCAGGCGCTCTTCCCCCAGCCGATACAGCAGCCGCAGTATCAATTAGGGACTGCTGTACGGATTCGGCAAGCAGGTCCAACGAACCAATCGCAACATTGTTGTTTTCCATTTCCCCCAAATTGCTCGCCTGCTCCCCAAAGGGCATCGTCAGAAGACATTCTCCGTCAAAGGGAGTGTCGGGGTGGCTTCCAGCCAGCATCGCTGCTGTCAAGTGGACTGCGATATTCAGAACATCTAGACCGACCAATCCATGGCGCATCATTGGCCCGTGCAGTTTGCGCGGATCTCCACCATGCAACTCGTGTAGGAGAGACAATCGTTGATACGCCATAGACAATAGGGTCCCGGTCCCACATGCGAAGTCGCCGATTTGGGCGCTAGCAAGAGTCTCTTCGTCCTTCCAGTCCGCCCCGCCTGGAGGGCTGTCGGTCGGCAATGCGAGTGCTGCCAATAGAGCGGCGGCCTCTGGTCGTGTGTAATAGGTCGCTAGAAACTTCCGGTCGGCGATCAATCTTTGAAAGACGACGCCGGTGAGATCGTGCGAACGCGTCACGCCGCCCGCGACCAGTTGCTGACCAGTCTGCCAGAGCCAACCTAACACGGCGTTGGCTGCAGAGGTTGGCATGAGGCGCAACATCTCTTTTGCAGACCAGAAGATTGGCCAGTAATTGACTTCCAAGATGCGTTCCCATTCTAGGACAACATCCCCGGGGCCGAATGTACCTCCTACGCGAAAAGAGTCAACTGGCCTCACTGCCCGTGTGTGGCCTCCCTCCTCATCCTGTATTTGAATTTGGAACTGTGCCTCAGCGAGAGATTCGTGAAAAACCAGAGCATTGGCGATAACGGTCATTGCCATGCGCCTAGTCTGCCCATCATTGTCGTCGAATTGCCCCAAGACGCCTGCGATATTCGCACCAAGTTGGCTTCCATGAGGATGCCGCCTTGTGAAATCATCCGCAGCGTATTTCACTCCGTTTTCGAGTTTAACTGCGAGGTCCTCAATCCGCGGAGGCGGAACTGCTGCGCGGTGTACTAACCTTGCCAATTCCCTGGCACCGCCTTTTATCCAGCCGTGTGAGGGCATTCGATCGGGGGAGCTTCCTGGCCTGCGTGTGTAGAGGGCATATTCCAACTCCTTCGAGTTGTTTAGTGCTTCTCGCAACGCCAACCCATCGAGTGAACGTACAGTTGGTGGATATACCAGCGCAATCGAGGTTTCTATCTGCCGCCCCGTTCTTCCAACGATACGGCCAAGCCTTGCTATTGCGTCAGCCTCTGCGTTTGCGTGGTCGCTCACCTTAGCCTCGATGACGACGGGCCAACCGCTCGCTTCCTCAATAAGGACATCCGGGCGGCCGCCACCTTTAAGAACTTGGCCGGTCTGCTCGCTTCTCGTCGTCCAACTTCCGCGCAGTAGACCTAGAAGTCTGGCCGGAAAGCCATTGGCCGGGTTTTGCGCTACGCGAAGCAGACGTATTCAAGACTTATATGGCATGGTGGTGCATGTAATACGTTGCAACACCCACTATTCCATCAATAATCGACGTTAAGAAAACGCTGGCTTGGGGAGAATCGGGGTTTCCGGCCAGACTTCTAGCACCTCACCCAAAGCCACGTTTAGTGTATGTTCGTGTGTATCGCTAGTCATGCTCATACCGCCATCTAAGTCTAGGACCGATAGGGCCATCAGTTCCTGCACCCTGACTCTCTGTGGCTTTCGCCCTTTAGGGCGCACTGACTATATCATCGGCGTCTCCGTTTTTGGTTGCATGAGATGTATACCTTGTCCTGCTCCTCAGATTTTTGGTCCGGAGTAGGAGCGCTCTTCGCTCTTCTTGTCTCGACCACCACGTGGCTCTCACAAGTGTCCAGCATCTCCAGCACGGCCCTTAATTCCTTGCGGGTCATTGTCAGCCCCCACCGGGCCTTCACTTCCGTCCAGTCCGTGGCGTACTGGCACCAGTAGTCCAGGTCTGGCGGTCCCCACTCCTCTGGTCCCTTTGCTCCGGTTGGCCCCGGCGGTTCGCGATGAGGTGGTCGGGGTCCGACATGTCGTTGGCGTACTCCTCCCTCATTTCAGCGTCCCATCTCCACCCGCCCGACAGGTGGGCGTTCTTCAAAGGCACCAGGTGGTCTATGTCCAGGTCCCCCGGGTCGCCTGTGTAGACGCCGGTGAAGGCCCCGTACCACTGGCCGGTTGCCACTCTGCACCCTCTGTCAGTCTCGAAGGTCACGGAAACTAAGCTCTCTTCGACCAGTACCTCCTGCCGGGCGTCCTGGCAGTCTCCGTCTGCGTCAACCCAGTGCCGCCAGTCGGAGCGGTCGTACTCAGGGATGTCGTCCGGGACGGGGGCCACCGTGATGGTCAGGGGGTCGACGTTGCCGACGGTGGCTCGGATGTGCCCTCGAAATCCAGTTCGCATCCCAGCGCTGCCCGGTAGAGGTCCACGGACCCGGCCTCATCCGTCCCTTCCAGGGCGGCTGCCAGGGTCTCCGGTCCACCCACCGCTTCAAGGAAACACTGGATGCTCGCCTGGTCTCCCGGGTCATGTCCCAGGGCGGCAGCGGCAGCGTCCCATTCCTCTTGGTTCAGACAGGCTGCGGCGGTGAAGTACCCCGATAAGAAGATGGCTCCGGCTCTGTCGTCCTGTTCCCGTCCCCGGGTGCCTTCCGTCATCAACTCCCTGAGGTCCACCCATTCGAGCCCGGTTCGGAGGCACGCGGAAGTCTCCTGGCTGAGAGGTCCGGGGTCCCCGAGCAACATGGCCAGGAATACGCCGGTGAGCGTCTCGTCTCCCAAGCAGGCCACTATCCAGGCCTCGTCCTCCGGGACTGGCACTCTGACATCTCTGAGTATCTCGTGCAGCCTGCCGGGGCCGGCGGCCTGTTCCAGGCACGAGATTTCTGGTTTTGACAGCCGGTACAGTGCGGCTTCGGAGTCGCTCAGGTTCAGGGGAATGATGACGTCCCCTGGAGGTAGGGTCTCCGGCTCTGACGTGGCCCTGAGTGGCGCCTCAGTTCCCTCTGGTTCCAGGGTGTTGGCTGGTAACGGCGTGGTCGCGGCACCGGGTCCAGGGGCCTCTGTCGGGACCGGCAGTGGAGTCTCCGACGGCTCAGGTGCCGCGGGCGTCAGGCTTGGGGCCGCTACCGGGGCAGCAGCCGTTGTTGGAGCCTGGGCCGGTGTGGGGTCGGAACATCCTGCAGGGTTACCAGGAAGAATATGGTTGCCGGAAGGAGTATTCTCTGCACTTGGTGTTTCCTTTCTTCGCTGAGGGTCGACTTCCATTCTACCTGTCGCTCATCACGTTCCTCTCGCTCCTATTGTCAGGAATCTCAGGGCCCTAGCCACATTGAGTATGTCTTGTCTCCGTACTTCCGGTCCGTGTTCTCCGGGGCCGGTGGAAGTGAAAATCCCCGCCGGGGCTCGGCGGGGATCCTGGGCTGTCTGCTGCAATGCTCCTGAGTTGTTCAGGTCTGTTGACGTTGCTGGATCAGGAGCACCTGCACCCCGCCCCTGTTCAGGTCTGGGTCTTCCCTTGTGCCGATGGCAATGGGGGTTACCTTCCCGCCCGTGGCCTCGGCCAGTATCGCAGCCCATTCCGTGGCCCTTCGGACGTCGTCCTGTTGGACGGTGATGGAGATTTCTCCCAGGATGTATTCGTCGCCGTCGTCCACCGTGAGGACGATGTCGACGTCGTTGAGCTTGTCGTTATCTTCCGGGGTGATGTTCCCCTGCATTTCGGCCCTGTCGAGCAGTTCGATGAGGGGTTGCCTGTTCTTCTGGGTGGAGAGCACGGTGGCGTTGATTTTGAGTTCCCGCCGCAGGGACCTGTGGATGTACGCGGCGACGTGGGACTCGTAATCGCTTCCCATGAGGTTGCTGACGTTACCGCCGATTCTGCTGACGTCCTCCTTTAAGGTGCCAACGTCGCTCTCCAGCCGCGCTTGCCCCTCCTTTAAGGTGCCAACGTCGCTCTCCAGCCGCGCTTGCCCCTCCTTTAAGGTGCCAACGTCGCTCTCCAGCCGCGCTTGCCCCTCCTTGAGGGTGGCGACGTCGCCTTTGATGACACCGATGTCCTCTTCGACTCTCTCGAGCCTGACGGGCATCTGGAGCAGCTCGTCGGTGAGGATATGCCGACGGAGGGCGTCCCTGAGCGCGGGGTTGCGCTCAATGGCGTCCAAAATGTCCTGGAAGTCGTTGATGGGCGTGGTCATGTCCGCTCCTGCGGGGTAATTCTACTGCTTGTAGGCCCCCTGGGACAGTGGAGATTCCCCTGCCCTTTCCGGCACCGCCGTAGGTACCGCCACTGCGGTCCCCTCAGGGGCCGAAGTAGTCCCTGAGCAGGCCATCAGCATCAGCAGGACTGTAAGGAGTACCGGTAAGGTGAACTTCCACACTGGGGGACTTCCTCCCCCTGCTTTGGGCCGACCCGGTTCTCTTGGTTCCGCGCTGCCCTCATTCTCCGTGAAACTGGAACTCGAACTGCAACGTCCGGTTCTCTTCTGGGAGGGGTCCCTTTGACCAGCATTCCCTGCACAGCGTAACGAAGCTGTCGGCCTCAAGAACGTGGAAGTGAACTTCCTCTGGTCGCATCCCGCTCTCGCACTGCAAGCATTGGGGCGGCCCGTCGGTACGGTCCTCCTCCAGCCGGTACGGACAGTTTTCGACTTCGGGAAGACATTCCACCCAAGTGACTCCCAGGCCCTGCCACCGGTTCCCGTCGAACTCCTCCCTGAACACGTTGGGATCTGCGTCCAGATAATCAATGAGTTCCTGCCCGGTCTTCCATCTGGGGTGTCCTTCGATGGTTGAGAAAGGGTCCACCCTGATCGTTGCGACCATGGGACCAGAGATGTCGTCCCCTCCCATCTCGCCGTCCAGGTAGATCTCCCTGAGCCCGATGTTGTCATGGTGGGCTTCGGTCATCTCGAAGGTGACTGATCGCAGGGTGATCGCGTCTATCTGCTCCATTTCAGATAGTGCCGGGGCGTCGGGCGGACCTGTCACCTTGTACCGGCGGTTCCCGCCGATGCTCGTTCCTGCAGTCGGCAGGCTAGGGACTGCTTCGTGCAGGGGCGGCTCAGCCCGGTGCTCGTGCAGTTGCGACATAGGCGGGTAGTCAAACGCGGGCGGGACTTCGCCCCCTCCGAAGTTGCCCTCTGCCTTGGCCCGGTTCACCTTTCGGCTCTGGGCCTTCTTGCTCTTTCGTTTATTCTTGCTGACCGGCATTCGTGTTTTACTCACGCTCCTTGCAGGGTGACCGTGATTTTACTCCGTGTCCGGCAGTCCGTCTCTGGGGGAGTGTCAGTGGAAGTGTCCTTCCCAGTACCTTGGCATTCACTGGGACCGGCGTTTCCGCCGGAGCGATAGCAGCTCCCGGCGTCCCTTTGGCGGACGCCGCCACTTGGGCCGGGCTGTAGGGTAACTATCCGAAGTGAAAGCCGGGCGCGGGCCCTGGTTCGCCGGGATATGGGTTGGTGTGGTTCCGGACTTCCCAGGTGTCACTTGGTTCGGTATCGTTGTCTGGTTCGGTGTCGTTGTCGCCTCCGGCACCAGGGACTTGGCTGACAACGCCGGGGTCGCGGCAATGCTCCCGGGGGTCGGCGTCACCGCCGGGCTCGGGGTTGTGGTGAGTTCCGGCTCCGGCGTCGCCTCCGTGCAGGCCGTCAGGGCTGTGAGAATCATCAGGGCCGTCCACGGGAGTTGCTTCGGCATACCGGGCCCTTTCCTCCATCTCCTCTGCCGGGGTTCCGAATTCCGGAGTCTTGAATTTAGCTGTCCTTTGCCCTAGAGTTCAGCAGGTTGCCGACAGTACAGATGGTATTTCCATGATGGAGATTGGCATCCTCTGAACGTCTTCGGGTCTTCAGGAGATGAAGCGATGCAGCAGGTGAGGCTGTGGGAAATCACCCCGGACTGGAAGCTTGCGGAGATTCCGGACAGGTACTCCAGGCCGCAACAGCTCCTATTCAGCTTGGAACATCAGCACAACGTCGTCCTTCGTATGGACGACAAGCAACTGCCCATATATCCGGTAGCGCTCGAAGTTCGAGATAAGCCCCGTAAAGCGCCTCTCCTGCTCCGTCACCCCGGGCGGGTCCGGGCAACCCTTGGCTGTTGACGTAATAGCCATAAGCCCTGTGGCGAAGGTCCCGTCTTCTCTGGCGAAGGGCTCTTCCGGTTCCAGCTTTGCGCCGTAAGGGTTGCACCCGCCAAATCCCGACACGCCTCTGCCTATGTGGAACCTGGCCGTTACTTCCGTTCCCGGGATCAGCCTATCGACCCGCAGAGGTACCACGTCGGGGTCCCCCCATTCACTTACAGTCACAAAAACTGAAAGATGCCATTCAACGTCAAGCACGCTCTCGACCCCAGCGACCAGTGGCTCGAACGTCACCGTCCTGCCCTGGCCTGTCCGAATCCTGAGCCGCTTGATCCCCTCCTCTTCACTAACCGAGTACTCGCTTGCCGGCGACAGATCATCAGTGAACTGGCCCTCTTGTATTCGTGACTCATCGGCGCACGTCGACGCTCCTCCGTATTCCGTCATTGCCGTTGACCGAAAATCCAAACGCTCGTCCGACGCCTCGTAAGAGGCCACATAGCTCCGGCAGGCCGTCGTGCCAACGGTCAAATGGTCGTCCACAAAGACCAACGTAGCTGCCTTCTCATCCCCGCCTGTGCTGTCCTCGACCACCAGTTGCCATTCAGTCCCCACCAGTTCAACTGCGCTACCGCTGAGAGGCACTTGCTGGACAAAAATCAGCCGCACCTCGCCCCCGCCTCCTAGAATCTCCAGGCGGTCATCCACGACTCGGAATCGCTCACCTTGCTCGAGTAGTTCAATATAACTATCGGCCTGTCCCTCGATGCTCTCAGGGCACCCAATAAGCGTCCTGAATGTGGGTGGGGCGGCGAACTCACCGTCGCCGCTGGCGACCGGTTTCCCGTCCTCAAATCTACCTCCAAAGGTGTTGCATCCGTCGAACCCGCTGTACGTATCTCCATCCAACCTGAGCCACACAAAAGTACCACCGAGCACGGGGTCACCGTCCAGCGTCTGAAGGATCCAAGTCGAACCGTCAGGAATCTGGGTCGTTGGTGGGGGTAGTGTGGTCGCGGCGCCGGGTCTAGGGGTCGCTGTCGAAGACTCCCGTGGAGCCTCCGACAGCCCTGCCCCCTGTGTCGTTGGACTGGGTGCCGATGTCGCGGCTCCCGTGGGACCCGGCACCGTTGCCACAGCCGCTCCTGGGGCCGGGGTCTGCTCCCCGCAGGCCAGTAGGGCCGCAGAAATAAACAGGACTATCCACAGGGGCAACTTCATCATCCGTGAGATCACTTCCATCGCTATTTCAGAATTCCGAGTTCCTTATGGTTGAATGTACTCGCCGCGTCCCATAGAGTTCAACAGGCCACTGACAGCGGTCTCTCCAGAAACTGGCCGGGCGGACCGACGTTCTCGACGACGAACCTTCGGCTGCCGCCCACGTTCTGGATCATTGGCTGGGCCGGTTGGGCATCGGTTGATGTCCCCCACTCTGATGGGCGGTCATGACTGGGACCCTGGACCTTGGTTCAGGTCCCATAAATCTTGAAGGAAGTGGGTTGGTATGTCTCCACAAGCATGGACCAGGGAGCAGGAATTGGCGGTCCTCTACCTCAAGGTTGAATACCACGGTGAGTTGGCCCCGGGCCACACAGCCGTACTTGCTCTCGCTGGCGCCATGGACCGGACCGTGGCGTCCATCTGGATGCGGAAGGGCAATTTCGACGCTTTGGATACTGTCGTACCTGGAGTCGGTCTTGGAAGCGCTGCCAAACTCACTGTGGACATCTGGGCTGAATACCAGCAGGACCCCGAACAGGTCCTTTCTGAGGCCCGGAGAGCCTACTTGAACTTGGTCTGAGTCATTTCCCCGCACCGGCGGTTCGACTGGGAACTCCCCAGGCATTCTGTCGGGGTTGGCTGTCAGGGCTGGATGGAGGTCGCTGTCGACGGTACCTGGGTCGGTTACGGAGTGGGCGTCCCGGGCGTCCCGGACGGTGTTGCCCCGGTTGTCGCCGGTGTGCTGGTCGGTGTTGCCCCGGTTGTCGCAGGCGTCCCGGACGGTGTTACCCCGGTTGTCACAGGCGTGGAGGCCGGTGTGGGCGCTTCCACGGTCGCCGTGGGCGTCGGCGTCGGCCTTGCGGGCGCCTGGCCGGGTGCTGGCCCCATGTTCAGCCCGCAATCCGGCCCCGCCTGGGCTAGGCCGGTGAAGTCCCCCTCTCCCGCCGCTATCATCGCCTCTGCATCTCGCCCGGTCCGCCCAGTTGCTCCAAGAGGCACCGCATCCCCTCTCGTCCGTCCGTTTCTATTCCCATCTTTAACGCGGCCGAGTCCCACTCCTCATCGTTCAGGCAGGCCATCGTTACAGAGAACGCCGCCATGCTCCCGGCCATGGCCCTCCCCGAGTTCCCCTCTATACCTGCAGTCATGACTGCCCTGGGGTCGATGACTTCGAACGCTGCCCGGACGCAGTCGGACGTTTCCTGGCTGAGCGGCCCTGGACCAGGCACGTACCCGGCGAGAAAGATCCTTACCAGGGTCTCGTCTTCGAGACACCCGACGTACTTGGTCTGTCGCTCCGTGTTCTCGCCGATACACTCTTTTTCAGCCTCGGATAGTTCGGAGAACATAGTCCTGGAGTCCAGAGGCTGGAGGGGAGCCAGTACCCTTGGGGGTGCCGTGATGTTTGTCGCCTCCGGCGTCGGCGAGTTGGCCGGCGTCGCCTTGGGCGCGGCCGTGGGTCTCTCCGTCGGGGCCTGGGTGGAAACCGGGGCGTCAGTGGACGCCGGTGCTGCGACCCTGGACGATACCTGGGTCGGAGTCGGGACTTCTTCTGGGGCAGGTGTTGTGTCGGAGCAGGCTGTCAAGGCCGCCAGAATCAGCAGGATGATGAGGGTTGCCGGGGGGAGTAGTCGCTGCACTTGAAGTTTCCTTTCTTCGCTGGGAATCCACTATCCATTCTATCTGTTTACCACCCAGTTTCTCTTGCTCCAACTGTCAGAGATCCAGGATGGAGGTTTCTTTCGACGTTGCCAGGGCCGGCGACATTGTGGGTCCCGTCAGCTCCCCGGTCGGGGTGGCCCCGGGTGTCGTTGCTCGACTTTACGCAAAATCCAGGAAAAGTAATGGATGACATCACCTTTGTGCGTAGCCACTGGTGGTTGGTGTCGGAGGGTTTTTCACTATCGACCGCCAACTCCGATGTACAGAAACTCCCCGCCACTCTGTACCATCGTATTGCAGATTCCCTCGCTTATGCCGCTTAAAATGCGTAAAGTCCAGCTGCGGTGCTGGATGAGTGGGCCGGTGACATGGGCGACTGGGGGTGGCGCTTCGCCAGGAGGTCGAGACCCGGCTGGCCCCGGAGCTGCTGGCGGTCGATGCCCTCCTTCTGGGGGCGGATGCCAAGACCCTGGCCCAGCTTCCGAAGTGGCTGGACCGGGTTCAGACCCCGTTGCCGGCGGACAGGGGTTTCCTCGAGGAAATGAGCCGGCGGCTGGACCCCGTTGCGTACGAGGTTCTGGAGGAGAACCTGGGGCTGCGTCCGGGCGAGTCGGCGACGGCCCGAGCTTTCACGGACTTCCTGTGGAGCATGACACCGTCGGTGCCTGGGCCATCCTTGGAGCCGTGAGGTCAAGGAGATCCACCTGAGATGGATGAGTTTCTATTCTGGCGGCCGGCTTGGAGACCGGACTGTCCCGTGCTCTCTCAGGGTTACCTTAGAATACATTCGACACCGGTTGCTGCTATCAGGCTGAACCTTCCTGTGGGAGTGAGGAAGCATGAAGACAATATATCTAGCCAGTCCCTACGGGTTTTCTGAACAGCAGAAGCGGCTTCTTCTGCCCGAACTGGTCCAGGCGCTGGAGGACCTGGGGCTGGAGGTCTGGGAACCCTTCCAGCGGAACAACCAGGTGGATTTCAGCCAGCCCGGCTGGGCCTATAAGGTCGGTCAGGCTGACAAACGCGATGTTGAAGAGGTGGACGCCGTCTTCGCCGTCGTGAATGGGTGCCCGCCTGATGAAGGCGTCATGATAGAGCTGGGAATGGCCACTGCTTTGAAGAAGCCCACGTTTCTCTTCCGAGATGATTTCCGCCGGGTAACGGACAGCGAAGAATACCCCCTGAACCTGATGCTCTTCACCGGCATGCCGGAGGATTCCTGGCGGGACTACTATCACACCTCTGTATCCGAGATCTCGGAAAAGGCACTGGCCCGGTGGGCCAGGGAGTGACGACGTTATTCAAGTCGAATCCATGTTGCCGACAGGTTCCTGTATATAAGGAAGGAGCTAACTTGAAACGGTGAGAGGTCCGGCGTGGCCGGACCCCCCTGGTTTACCTTCGTGTGTCGGCCTATGCCTTCGGACTTCTACGCAGCGGCCTCATCCTGGGCGGTTTTTGAGCCTCTCGCTTTAGTCCTTCCATTATGTCGTTCACAGAGTTGAACATGTCTTGGGTCACGATGGCGGGGAAGGCGCCCGGCACCCTTATCGGATCAGTGTCCTTCCGCCCGTAGATATAGGTCCCGCAGTTGACCGCGTTCCGGCGGATTATCCTCACTTGGGTGGAGGTCCACTGGCCGCCGTTGGGGGACGGGATCTGATGGTGATTGAGATCCTCCGCTGTGGCCTTATCCGAGGGCTCGTTCAACAGCGTTTCGTAGATTCTCTGAACTATCGGCGACCTCTGAGGGTCGAGTTCCAGGGTGAAGTGCTGGCGTCCTCCGTCCTCCACGAGGACCTTCCGGAACCCGTAGGGGGCCCGGGGAGACATGTAATACCCCAGGCTGGCTGCGTGCCTCATGCCTCTCTTCGTATGCTCGGACCGCTGGCGTCGTTCCGACTCGCCTTGGGTTGCCATGTTTTGTCACCTCTCTATTCGTCACTGTCGGGCGTGGTTACTCCCTTTGTACTCAACCAATTCCCATCTGGCTGGGATTTTGGGGCGTTTTTCGACGAAAATCGTATATTCGTTATTGTTGATTGTCAAGGGCGTCGACATGGGATGGTTGCTACAGCCGTTCCCACCGTTCACTCCGTGTGGTCCGTGATATGGCCTGTTTCAGGTTATGTTGCCAGGGTGTTTGTTGTCTTCCCTGACTTTTTGGCCTCTCTTTCCTGCTTGGCTCGTTCGTACCGTTTGGCGCCGTTCAGCCTTGCGTCGGGCTTTTCAGCTTGCTGCCTCCGCGCCCTTCTTCCTCTCCCGGGACTGCTTCGCTCTGATCCTTTCCTTTTCCCTAGCCTCAGGATTCTTCACGGCCTTCTCGCGGTATCTCCTGTGCTTCTCGGCACACTCCTGGCATCTGGTCTGCCCAGGGATGGGTGGTCCCTCTGCGCACTTGGTGCAGAGGCCGTTCTTCTTGGCTTCGTGCCGATTGTTCTGTCCCCAGAGTCGTCTGTACTCCTTCCGGTCGAAGGTCTGACTACTGGTCCTGTCGTGATCCTTGGAATCGGTCTTCGTAGTTGCCGGGGTGTCCGGCTTTCGCTGGTTGGCTTCTTGTAGGAGGGCTTTGGATTTGGCCTTCGGTTTCTTGAAGGAAGTGCCTTTGTTGGACTTCTTTTTGGGTGTTTCGTTCAGTTTCCCAGAGGTGGTACCGGTTGCCCGTTTGTTCCCGTTCTGTCGAGTGGTATTCTTGGGTTTCGAGTCTAACCTGTCCGTTTTGGTTCTGGTCTTCCTGACAGGAAAAGTAAAGGACTCCGAGAAAACTTGTGTTTTAGCAGGGTTCATCCCTCTCCCTCAAGGGAGAGGAAAAATCAAAATACCCGGTAAAGCGACATTGGATGATGCAAATTCCCGGCGGCGCGGTTATTATTGCCCCAGAAATTTCACAAAGAATATATTCGGGCGACGACTCGGAGGTAGCTATGGCGAAGAAAGGCACCGGTCTAATGATTGTTTGGGCCGACATTCCTGCTGAAATGGAAGACGATTTCAACCGCTGGTATAACGAGGAGCACCTTGCCGAGTTGCTATCGGTGCCGGGCGTGCTCAACGCGGCCCGCTACGAAGCCACCAGCAGCGGCCCCAACCACATGGCGGTCTATGAACTGGAGAGTCCGGCTGTGGTGGAGACCGATGCTTTCAAGAGCCGCCCGCGGACGGAGTGGGGCAAGCGGGTCAGCCCCAACATCATCGGCACCAACTTCATGAACAACGTCTACGAGATGATTCACCCGGCGGGCCTCACCGACGACATCGCCAACAGCGACATGGCCCCTGCGCTTCAGATTGGCCGGATGGACGTTCCCGCCGACAACGACTCCGAATGGAACGATTGGTATTCGGGAGTGTATGTGCCCAACTACGAGAAGGTCCCCGGCTGCATCCGGGGCCGGCGCTGGAAGGCCGTTCGTGGGGCGCCCTCCTATGCCACGGTGTACGAGTTCGAGAACGAAAAGATATCGCAGACCGAGGAGTGGCTGCGTCAGCGGGACATCCACCCCGACAACCCGCGGATGCGGGACATTATGACCCACGCCGCCGGTTCGCCCGGAATCTGGAAGAAGACTTTCCAGTTGTAGGCAGCCGTTCGTAACTGGCGAGCATCACATACCAGGCTGTGAAATTCCCTACAGAGAGCGAGTATGGCGGCGGGCTTGCAACGGCAGGACGCCGTCAACTATCAAGGGGACAGCGCCGCTGGCCGTAACAGCATGATTCTCGCGCTGGTGCAGTTTTAACGGCTAGACGATTGCCGACCCGTTGGTCTCCATAGGCATCGCGGCGCTGATTGCCGCCAGTTCGTGGCGCCCGGTCCTGAAACTATCCTGTGCCGTTATGGAGAGAACGCCAGAGCGTCTCGATCTCTACGCCCTCTATGCCGAAATCGAGGACGTGCCAGGCGTGACCCTGCTTCACGACGTTCACGCCTGAAGCATTTCGCAGGGCTATCACGCTTTTGCCGTCCACGTTGTTCCTGAAACCGGCGACACAGCAAACACCGATGAGTTGCTCACCAAAATGCGCCGGATTGTCTACGTCAAACACCGGGTAAGGCATTTGACTGTGCGATTCGAGGATTCCGCATCCGACCGCCTCGAAGTCCATCACCTTGGCCACCTGGAGGCCAGGTCACGGTTTGACGGCTAAACTGCATAATTCGCCGCCAAGCAGATTCTCCCCCGTGGATTGCCCAATATGACATCTGCTGAAAATCGGCATGAAGGCCACGATCACGCCGGACATGACCACGATGACCATTCAGGGCACGACCACAGCGGGCACGCTCACGACCCCACGCCGCTGAGCTGCGAGAGGCCAGCCGCCGCAGCCTAACCATTGCCCTATTCCTGATCGGCAGCTTTATGGTCGTCGAGGTTATTGGGGGCATCTTTTCCGGTAGCCTGGCCTTGTTGGCGGACGCCGGACACATGCTGACCGACGCGGCATCCATCGGACTGGCGTTGGTGGCAGTCTGGATCGCGGGGCGGCCCGAGTCCATCGAGCGCACCTTCGGCTATCAGCGCTCCGAGGTGCTGGCCGCGACGTTCAACGCCCTCAGCCTCTGGGTAATCGCCGGCTGGATTAGCTGGGAGGCCGTCGAGCGCCTAATAAACCACCACGAGATTGAAATCGAAGGCGGGCTGATGCTCATCGTCGTGGCCATAGGCTTGGGCGTCAACATCGTCGCCGCTTTCGTGCTGCATTCCGGTTCGAAGCACAGCCTCAATGTGGACGGCGCCTTCAAGCACGTACTCGCCGATCTGATGGGTTCCGTCGGCGTCATCATTTCGGGCCTCATAGTGATTTTCACGGGCTGGGTGCTGATTGACCCCATCCTGTCGCTGGGCATAGCGCTGCTGATCGTGGTCAGTTCCTGGCGGCTGGTATTGAGGTCGGTCAACGTACTGCTGGGCGGAGTGCCGGATCATATAGACCTCTACGCCCTCTGTGCCGAAATCGAGGACGTACCAGGCGTGACCCTGATTCACGATGTCCACGTTTTTACCGTTACGTTCAACTTCGACCTGATGACCGCCCACTTCCTCATTGACCCGGCCTACCGGGGACATGAAGACGAAATACAGCGTCAACTGCGCCGGATAGCTTCGGAGAAATACAAGCTTCACCACATGACTTTTCAGTTGTGCTATACGGCATCCGAATGCTCCGAAAATCACCACGTTGGGCACCTGGAGGCTGTGTCTCGTTCGCCAAGATAAAAAGGGCGGGCGGGCGCCGAGCTGGTCAAGAGTTCTATAACGCGCCGTGCGCAGTCTGCGGCGGCGCGTTATACGCGTTATACTGGTAGCATGGTTCTCCGCACCCAACACTTTTATACCTGACGCCGGAACACAGGGCCTGCCATGATTTCCTCTTCCGCGATCTCTCGAACTTCGACTGGCCGCGTCGCTTTACTGACAGCCCTCGCCGTCTTGCTGGCCCTTGCCGCCACGCCCCTGCTGGCGCCAGTGGCCTTTGGGCAGGAGGGTGACAAGGAAGAAGTGCACTACGTCGGGGCGCATGACATCCGGGTGGTGCCGGTGAACCTGAACCTGGGCTCAGGTTCAGCCCAATTCGCTATTTTCGTTACCCATCCCGAGACTGGAGCGCCGGTGCCGGACGCCCGCGTGGTGATGCTCACCACTCAGGAACAAGAGGGCAATCCGGGGTGGGCCTTCGCCACCAACTCGCCCGCCGCCCCGGAACGCTACGACGTGCATCTGAAGCTGGACTCCACTGGCGATTGGGCCATCAGCGTAGACGTTTCCTCTGCCCTCGGCGCGGAAATCATAGACGTCACTACTCTGTCAGTGCCGTCGATAAACCGACTAACCCAAGGCTCTTGGGTGTTCTTCGGTATGTTCGGGATCATCATGCTGGGCATCGCCTACGTCTGGTGGAGCGCGCGTCGCGATTACCGCCGCAAGCAGACGACGCAGGCTGATTCAAGGTGAAGACCACAGGCATATTTACGGCAGTTGGCCGTCGCTGGCTGATTGTGCCGCTGGCCGTGGCAGCAGCGTTTATGGTGGCGATGTGGGCGGCCCCTGCGGCCCTCGCCCACGGAGGCATCGACTCCGGGCAGGAGCCGTGGACGGCCTGGAACCGGAACCCGCTTCCTACGGTTCTGGTGCTGCTGGCCGCATATGTCTACCTCAACGGCCTTAGCAATTGGGAGCGGCCCAGCCATCCGGTGAACACCTGGCAGAAGGCATCCTTCCTGTTCGGACTGTTCCTGGTCTTCTTCGCCCTTCAGTCACCTCTCGACGCGCTTTCCGACCACCTGCTTTCCTTCCACCAGATGCAGCACTTCATCCTGCGGATGGTGGCGCCGATGTTCATCCTGCTTGGAGCGCCGCTGACGCCGATGCTGCGGGGCCTGCCTCCCTGGGCGCGGCAGGGCATCATCCGGCCCCTGGCCCGCAACTATTACGTGCGGCAGGTCTACGGACTGCTGACCAATCCGATTTTTACCGTGGGCTTCTTCCTCGGCAGCCTGTACCTCTGGCAGTTCCCAGGCGCCTTCAACCTAGCTCTGCGCAACGACGAGGTCCATGCGCTGATGCACCTGACCATGAGCGTGTCGGGGTTCCTGTTCTGGTGGGTCATCATCGACCCGCCGCCCCACCGCTCACGGCTTCACTACGGGCTGCGGGTGCTGTACCTGGGGCTGATTGTGCTGCCCAACACCCTGCTGGGCGCGGCTATCACCTTCTCCCGCAGCCCGATTTACAGCGCATACACCGAGGTGACCCAGCCCTACGGCCTGGACCTGATGACCGACCAGCAGTTGGGCGGACTGATGCTGTGGGTTCCCGGCGATATGATGAGCATTGTCGCCGCCGGCATCGTGATGGTGATGTGGTACCAGCGTGAAGAGGGCCAGCACCAAGCCGAGGCCCAGGCGCGGTAGGCGGGCCACAGTACGCCCTTACCCTAACCCTCTCGCAGGGGGAGAGGGAAGTATCTTTCTAACTCCCTCTCACAGGGAGAGGGAACTTTCTCTCTGACAGGACGGATCAACCATGCTCAACGGCGCGGACGAAGTACGCTTCAGCTGGTTCATCCCCATCGACGGAGACGGCAGCCGGGCCGGGACGATGCGGGCGGAACGTCCGCCCGACTTCGAGTACCTGCGCCGGGTGGTTGAGACAGCGGAGGAGTGCGGCTATTACTCCCTGCTCATACCCACTCGCTTCGCCAACGGGCTGTTTGCCGAGGACGCGCCACTCGCCGAGACCTGGACCACCGCCACGGCCCTCGCGGCAGTCACCAGCCGCATCCGGTTCCTCATCGCCGTGCGCCCCGGCTTCATTGCCCTGGGCTTGTTCGCGCAGATGGCCGCCGCCCTGCACCAGATTTCCAACGGGCGCGTAGACATCAACATCGTGCCGGGCGGAATTCAGAACGACTTCGAGCGGGTGGGCGAGGAAAGCTCCCACGAGACCCGCTACGAACGCGCCGAGGAGTTCATTGCCGCCTGCCGAAAGCTGTGGACGCAACCCGGCCCGGTGAACTTCGACGGCGACTACTACCGGCTGCGCGACGCCTATTGCGCCCCCCGGCCCGGCGAGCACGGGCCGCGCTTCTACTTGGGCGGCGCGTCACCGCGGGCGCTGGGGCTGTCGGGGCGGCAGGCCGACGTGCATCTCTCCTGGATCGAGCCGCTGGGGGACACCGCCCGGCGTAACGTAGACGTAGCGGCGGAGTTCGCCAAGGCCGGCCGGACGCCGGAACTGGGCCTGCGCACCCACCTGGTAGTGCGGGACAATGAGGCGGGGGCGTGGGACGCCGCCAACGAACTCATCGCCCACGCTGACCCGACGGTAAAGGCGCAGCGGCAGGCGGCCATCGCCGGTACGCAGATGGTGGGGCAGCAGGCGCAAGCCCGCGAAGCCCCGGATCATCGCGTCGGCCCCCACCTGTGGAACGGTCTCTCCGAGGTGCGCGTAAACTGCGGCACGGCCATCGTCGGAACCCCGCAACAGGCCGCTGACACACTCTTCGACTACGCGCAGCTCGGCTTCCGCGAGTTTATCCTCTCCGGCTTCCCCCACGTTGAGGAGTGCAGGCGGGTTTCCGAGGAAGTGCTGCCCCGGCTAAGGGAGAAGCTGGCAGGGAACTGATCGACCACCGGGGACGCAAAGAGCGCCGCGAAGGCAAAGAGAGCGCCGAGGTCGATGGAAAATCTTGCCTCGGCGCTCTTGCCGTACTCCGCGTTTAATCTACTCGAAACCCGGCGGAATCTTGTCGGCCCAGGGCCGGGCGGCCTCGAAAGCCGCAGACGCTTGCAGCACTCTTGCCTCGGCCCGGCGCGGGCCGATGATGTGCAGGCCGATGGGCAGTCCATCGGACGAGAAGCCGCAGGGCACGCTGGAGGCGGTCTGCCCGGTCATGTTGATGGGATAAGTGAAGGGGATGAAGCCCCACTGGGGATCGACCTCTTTGCCGCCAATGACCACGGGCCGCTTGCCTATCTCGAAGGCTGGGGTCGGCATGGTGGGGGACAGCAGCAGGTCGTAGCTGTCGAAGAAGTCCTCCATCTGCCGCCCCAGCCGATCCACTTGCAGGATGGCGCGGGAGAGCCGGGCCCCGTCAACGCGGGAGCCGTGTTCGATAGAGTACAGGCCCGGCTGCGAGAACTCGTCCCGGTGTTCATCCAACAGGTGACCGTAGGACGTGTATGCGGCTGTAGCGAACACGTCGAAGAATGCCTCGAACGGATCCTCCAGCTTCAGCGGCGCATCCTCAACGATCGCGCCCAACTCCTCGAAGACGCGGGCGGCGCGGGCGGTTATCTCGGCCACCTCCGGGTCCACGCCCGCGTAACCGTAATCGGGGCTCCAGGCTATCCGCATTCCTGCAACACCTCGGCCCAGCCCGGCGCTGAAGTCGGGCGGCGTCTCCTTGAGGGAGTTGGGATCGCGGCTGTCGGGGCCAGCCAGGACTTGCAGCAGCAGGGCGGTGTCGGCCACGGTGCGGCTCATGGGGCCGGACTGGGAGAAGTGATTGGCGGCGGGGCGTCCGTATCCGCCATAGCGGGGCACCCGGTGCTGGGTGGGTTTGATGCCGAAGACGCCACTGAAGCTGGCCGGTATGCGGATGGAGCCGCCGCCGTCGCTGCCGGTGGCGATGGTGCAAAGCCCAGCGGCCAGGGCGGCCCCCGAGCCGCCGCTGGAGCCGCCGGGGGTGCGGTCGGTGTTCCACGGATTGCGGCAGGGTTCGCCCAGCTCGTTCTCGGTGGTCCCCGACTGCCCGAACTCCGGCGTGTTGGTCTTGCCCAGCACGACAGCCCCGGCGGCCTTGACTCGCTCCACGACAATCGAGTCAATTTCCGGGGTGCGGTCGCGGAACAACGCGGAGCCAAGGGTGGTGGGAACCCCCTTGCTCATCTCCAGGTCCTTGATGGAGATTGGTATTCCGTGCAGCGGCCCCAGCGCCCAGCCGCGGGCCACGGCGTCATCGGCAGCGCGGGCATCGGCCATCGCCTGCTCGGGGCAGAGGGCCAGGTAGGCATTCAACTGCGGGCCCAGCCTCTCGATGCGTTGGTAGAAATGCTCGGCAACCTCCGACGACGACACCTGTCGAGACCGGATGGCCCGGACAAGTTCCGTAGCGGGCATATATGAAAGCTCACTGCTCATAAAGGCTCCTGAAGGCGTAGGCTTTCCGAGTGGGGGAATCTGCGGCTGATAATCGCACTTGCGGGGCAATCACGCAACTGCCGGCCCTCATGCAGATGGCCGGCGATTGAATCCCAAGGCCCAAGCAACACAATTGTAGCCAAACGAGAAAGGGCTGGTAATTTTGTAGTCCGCACTGGCCAAGTTCGGGAATACGTGCTCTAAATCTCCGGATCTCTTCTGCCAGCTGTACCCCTGTTCCTTTCCCCGTTGCAGCCAAGCCGCGTTTATAGCCCGCCACATCCATTGGGTTATTGAAAAAGGCGGTGGCGTCCTTGACAATAGGCCATCGTGGTAGGGACTACGGAATCCGTTCTATCCAACGGCTCAGGAGGCAGCGTTTGGCCTTAGTAGGGATTATCGCCAACCCGGCGGCGAGCAAGGACATCCGGCGGCTTGTAGCCCAGGGGCGGGTGGTGCCGGACTGGGAAAAAGTGAACACCGTCCGGCGCGCGATGCTGGGCTTGCAGTCGGTGGGCGTCGAGAAAGTGCTGGCCATGCCCGACAGCTCCCATCTGGTACAGCGGGCCGCCGACGACCCTCACCTGTCGGTGGAAGTGGAGTTGCTGCGGATGTCGGCCCTGTACAACGAGGGCGACACCGTGCGCGCTGCCGCCGCGATGGCGGAGCAAGGCGTGAAGTGTGTTATCACCTTGGGAGGCGACGGCACCAACCGGGCGGTGGCCAGGGGATCCTGCGACCTGCCCATGGTCGCCATCTCCACCGGCACCAACAACGTCTTCCCCGTCATGGTCGAAGGCACGACGGCGGGCATGGCTGCCGGGCTGGTGGCCTCCGGCACAGTTCCCCTGGAGGAGGCGTCAGTCCAGAGCAAGACCATCACCGTTATCGTGGATGGCGAGGACCGCGACATCGCCCTGGTGGACGTTGCCCTGTCGAAAGAGCGTTTCGTCGCCACACGCGCCATCTGGGACATGAACACGATATACGAAGTGTTCCTGACCCGCGCCGAACCATCCTCCATCGGCCTCTCGTCCATCGGGGCGCGACTGCAGGCGGTGTCGATGGCCGACGGCGGCGGGCTGCACTACCGAATCGCCGAGGGCGGCATACCGGAGGATGGTGCGTCGCTGGAAAGAAGCGATGGGCAGCTCTACGTGCGCGCTCCGATAGCACCCGGCTCGGTGCCGGTGGTGGGCATCGAATCATGGCAACGGATCGCCGACGGCCAGCGCATCGCCATTGAGCGGCGTCACTCCACGGTGGCGTTGGACGGCGAGCGGGCCTTTTCGGTGAACTCCGGCAACTCCTTGGAAATCGAGGTGCGCCGTAATGGCCCTCCGGTAGTCAGCGTTGATGCCGCCCTGCGCCATGCCGCAGCGGCGGGCGTGTTCCTTGTCTAGCGCGGCAGGAATAACGCCATACCTTCCCCCTGCGCTACCCTGGCATCCGGCCTGCCCGTGCTGACCGGAGTAGAGCTGGCGGTTGCCATCGTCATGGTCACTCTGGGGAGCGTGGTACTGGGAACAGTCAGCTTCGGGCTGGGAATGGTGGCCTCTCCGGCGTTGCTGTTGCTGTTGGGGGCCAAGCCGACCATCGTACTAATCAACTCGATGATCACCATTAACCTGAGCCTGGTGCTGCTACGGACTTGGCGGCACTTGGACTTTAGGGTCAGCCGGGGGCTGATTCTGGGAGGACTGGCGGCGGCGCCCTTAGGCGTGCTGGTGCTAAACGTGGCCGATCCGGGCCTGTTGCGAATCATCATCGGCGTGGTCATCGTAACGCTGGGCCTGCTCAACCTGCGCGAGACCCAACTGCCCATCGCCACGTTTCCGGGGTCCGGGCTGTTCTACGGCTTCGTAACCGCCCTGTCGGTAACCGCCATCAGCATCGGCGGGCCGATGGGCGCGGTCTACGCCATCGCCCAGCGGTGGCCAACGCAGACGGTTCGGGCGGCTCTCGCGGCGATGTTCACCATTTCCAGCGGCATGGCGGTAGTTCTCTACGCCGTAACCGGCCTATACACCCGCGACACGCTAATCAACCTGGGGATGCTGGTGCCGGGCCTGCTGGTGGGCGTCGGAATAGCCAGCCTGCTGGTGGGCCGGTTGAACGAGCGGGTCTTCCGCTACGTGGTCATCGTTCTGGTGGTCGCAGGCGGCGGGATGCTGCTGGCGCGGGAGCTGCTGGGGTAGGGACAGGGTAAAGACGAGAGGCGCCCTTATCGCGCCTCTCAAAGAAGTATTCTATGGGCGTCTTGCCTTTCCCTTCCACGGGCGAACTCACCCTGACCCTCGCCCAGAGGAAGAGGGAACTTGACGTTAACCTTGCAGGTCGTGGTAGGCGGCGAGGGCGGCGGTGATGCCGTCGCCGACGGCGGCGCCCAGCTGCCGGGTGGAGTCGGCCCGGGCGTCGCCGCAGGCGTAGATGCCCGGGACGCCGGTCCTCATGTGGATGTCGGTGTAGATGTGGCCCAGGGCGTCCATTTCCAGCAGGCCCTTCAGGTACTCGGTATTGGGGTGGAAGCCGACGTAGATGAAGGCCGCGGCGGTGCCGTAGTCGTAGATTTCTTCAGTCTTGAGGTTCTTCACCCGCGCCGTCTCCAGGGCCTCATTGCCGGTGAACTCCTCGACGACGTGGCTCCACAGGAACTTCACCTTCTCGTTGTTTAAGGCGCGTTCCTGGAGTACCTTCGTAGCCCGCAGCTCGTCGCGGCGGTGGATGTAGGTTACGGAGTTGACGATGCCGGTCAGGTAATGCCCCTCGTCCATCGCCGCGTCGCCGCCGCCGACCACCACCACGTCCTGGCCCCGGAAAAAGTTGCCGTCGCAGACCGCGCAGTAGGAGACGCCGCGCCCGGAGAACTGGTCCTCGCCCGGCACGCCCAGCTTGTTGTGGGAGCCGCCGGTGGCGATGATCAGGCTCTTGGCGGTGTAGCTGGCGTCGTCGGTGTGGACTGTCTTGACCGGCTCGTCGGCCCGCTCGATGCCCTGCACTTCGGAGTAATCCATCTCCGCGCCGAAGCGGGTGGTCTGCTGTTCCATCATCACGGCCAGTTCCTGGCCCTTGACGCCTTCGGGGAAGCCGGGATAGTTCTCTATTTCGTCGGTTATCAGCAGTTGTCCGCCGGGGCCAAGCTGTTCGATTATCAGGGTTTTGAGCATGGCCCTGGTGGTGTATAGACCGGCGGCAAGGCCAGCGGCCCCGGCTCCCAGGATAATCGTGTCGTAGTCAGTAGCGGGTGTCGCCATGTTGATCGCCTTCCTCTCGTATTAGGTTGTGTTGACATTTCAGCGTAACCAGATGAGAGCGGCGGTGAAATGCAGAAAGCCCAGGTATCTGGTGTCCAGTTTCTCAAACCGGGAGAATATCCGGCGATAGTGTTTTATCTTGTTGATGAAGCATTCGACCAGATGGCGCTCCCGGTACAGATGCCGGTCATAGCCGGCGGGTTCCTTCCGGTTTGAGCGGGGCGGAATGACCGCAGTCATGCCCAGGGCCAGGATGTGCTCGCGAAACTCCTGGGAGTCATATCCTTTATCAGCCAGCACCTGCTCTCCAGCGTAACCGGCGATCAATTCCTCTGCCTGGGTGATGTCGTGCCGTTGCCCTCCGGTCAGGATGAATCGCAAGGGGTTGCCCAAGCCGTCCACGCTCACGTGGATCTTGGTGCTGAACCCGCCCCGGCTGCGGCCCAGAGCCTGGCAAGCCTGTCCCCCGTTTTTGGGGGCGCCCCCGCCGCGCATGGGTGCGCCCGAACCACCGTGCTGTCAATGATCAGGTATTCCAGGTCCGGGTCGCCGGAGAAATGTTGAAGCATCTGTTCCCAGACGCCTTTGTCAGCCCAACGGGCGAATCGTTTATAGACACTGTTCCAATTCCCGTATTCGGCCGGAAGCAGCCGCCATTGGGCGCCGGAGCGGTTAATCCACAGCACAGCCTCGACAAATCGCTGGCAATCTTCTTCCTGAGCGACATACAGGCCGGCGCAGCCACGCAGGAAATCGAGAATCCTGTCCCATTGTTCTGCTGGCAATTTAACATTTGACATACAAGCATCATAACCAAAATGTCAACACAACCTAGTTTTTATCGTTAATGGGGTTCTGCGTCGCTTTCGCCTGTCGGCTGCGGCCCGCGCCCTCCCGGGCTGAGTAGTGTCTAGCGGATAGCCTCCGCCGTCATGGCGTTTCGCAAATGCTCCACGGTGCGGGTCAGGCCATCTGTGAGACTGGTTCGGGGCGTCCAGCGCAGTTCCTCCGCCGCCCGCGAGCAGTCGAGGCTGATGCGGTAGACATCGCCAGCCCGTGCCGGGCCGTGCTCGGCATTCCACCGGAAGCCGGTGATCTCCTTGAGCATCTCAAAGAGCTGGTTGACGCTGGTCAGCTCCCCAGTCGCGATATTCAGCGCCAGGCGGTGCCCGCGGTGGATGGCGGCCATGTTGGCCTCCACTACGTCGTCCACCGATACGAAGTCGCGGGTCTGGTCGCCGTCGCCGAATATGCGGGGGCGCTTGCCTTTGAGCATGTCGGAGATGAATATGGCGACGACGCCAGCCTCGCCATAAGGGTCCTGACGCGGGCCATAGACGTTGCCATAGCGCAAGGTGGTGAAATTCTGCCGGTACTGGCGGGAATAAAAGTCCAAGTACTGTTCCGCCATGTACTTGGACATCCCGTAGGGCGAGATGGGAACGACCGGCGCGTCGTCGGGGCAAGGCACCACTTCGGGGTCGCCGTAAAGCGCGCCGCCAGTGGACGAATAGATTATCTTCTCCACTCCGGTCCGGCGCGACGCCTCCAGCAGCCGGAGCGTTCCCAACACATTGACCTCGTTGTCGAGGATGGGATCCTTCACGGACCGGGAAACGCTGGACTGGGCCGCCAGGTGGAAGACCAAATCGGGCCGTTCCCGGTTGAGCACGTCGCCCAAGGAGGGCTGGCCGATGCTCATGTGGTGGAAGTTGGCCTGATGGTTCAGGTTTTTCAGCTTGCCCGAACTGAGGTCATCAACGATTACCACCCGGTAATCTTCTTCCACCAGCCGGTCAACCAAGTGGGAGCCGATGAAACCGGCCCCCCCGGTGACCAGCGCCGACTTCTGGTAAGCCATTCGACCCGCTCCTGGTTTCGCTGGGCGTCAGCGTTCTGCCCACTCAAAATCCCTGACCCAGCGCCGGGGACACTGCTTTTATCATAACCCCGCAGGCCATCCAGCACAACGGCGCCATCTCCAGCGAGACGATTTCGATATTCCCTGAAACGACAACTTGACTACTGAATTCGTAACATCGTAGCAGGTAAACGCAATCGGCTGCTGACTACGAAAACCGCCGTTGACGGGCGGTTTCGGCAACGCTTCAGGACACCACCCACAGGCCGTACCTGGCCCCTGGCCGCCGGAATACAATATGGGTCTCTTGGGAGATGCCCGCAAAAGCGCCGCCAAGATTGGTATAATAAAGTCATACCGAAGCAAGACCACTGCCCCCGGCCACTGCCCCCACGGTTTACCGCCACAAGCTCCGGCTTCCAGGTATCCGCCCCGGCAACCACGCCCCGGTCAGATCCGCCCCGGTAAATCCCCCTCCACGGAACAATACTATTCAAATCCCCTTTTCTCTTCCCATAAGAAACTTCGACCCCTACCAAGGCCCCCGACAACTCAATAAGAACGCCCCAAACGGCAACTCTGCTGACACTCTGCAGTGGCACTACAGATACAAGAATGGTATATTTGTTCTAGTAGATCGGGACGGGAAGCCGCCAGAGTCGTTACCTCCGGCGGCCCCTGATACCACCAGGAAAGAGACCTTCCTAGTGGCACTGCCGGATAGTAGTACAACAGAATCTGTTGAACAAGTCACCAAGCTCGGGTATGACGATATACAGTCCATACTCGACTTCGTTGCGGAAAGCTCGCATACCCTGGCCCAAGAGATTGATTCGGCCCATGCCCACTGTGGAAGAACGGGTTACCCCGCAACGTCGATGCTCCAAGTATACGCCCTCCAGTTCTTGCTGGCCGAACAACACGCCAACAAGTTCCTCGCCATAGTTAACAACGACCCTCGTCTGCTGAAAATCCTCGGTTTGCAAAAAGCCCCGTCCGAATCGGCATACAGCAATTTCAAGAATTGGAAGCTCGCGGACCGCATACCCCAACTCAACGCGATTATCGCCGCGGCGGTTGAGGAATGCCGCCTTCAGATCGAGCGTCTGCAAAGGACAGGCATCGTCTCGGAGGATGCTCCACGCTTGGGCGAGAACCTGGCAATAGACAAGACCGACGTTGAGGCTTACGCCAACCCCAGGCTCAAGCCCTGCGTCGACCCGGACGCGACCTGGGGGCGCCGTACGGTGAAGAACAAGAGCCCGAAGGCCAGGAAAGGCAAGGCGGCCAAGCAGCAACCGGAGAGCGAGGGAGCCGGAGAGGATTCGGCCGGTGAACGAACCGAGCCCTACTTCGGGTACGGAGTCCACACAATAGTGGACAGCTATTGGGGAATACCCCTCTACATGAAAACACGGCCTGCCAACGAGCACGAATCCCGCCATTTCAAGACAGACCTGGAAGCCATGGTGAAGATGCACCCCGGCTTGAAGCCGCTCAATATCGCGGCGGACAAAGGCTACGACTCGCAAAGGAACTACGACGCTGCGGCTGCTCTCAAGATCCACGCCATCATTCCTCTGGTCAACATGCCCACAGACAAGAAGACCAAGCAGAGACGCCTTCACATGGGAATCTACACCAACGACGGCCTGCCCACCTGCATCGGCGGGAAGCCGATGACATTCTTGGGAACCGACTCCGAGGGCGACCACTGGTTTACCTGCGACTGGGAGGGATGCCATCTGAAGCACAAGATCGACTGGTCCAGATACTGCGACTTCGAGCACTCCGAGAAACCGGAAGGCAAAGTCCTGCGTATCATGGGCAGCATTCACCGCAGCAGCCGTGAATGGAACCGGCTGTACAACATGAGGCCGGTCATAGAGCGATACTTCAGCAGCGGCAAGCGCTCAAGACTGCTGGACACCCACAAATGCCTGAACCAGGAGAGGGTTACACTGCACGTAACCATGTCCTGGATGGCATACGCACTCACCGTCCTCTGCCATTTGAAGGCAGGAGACCCCGACAATATGCTGCACATGCCCATTGAGCTCACGCCGGATTAGGAAAACCGTCTGCTCAGCCAACAGCACCACAGGGGCGGACCGCTCCGCGTCAGAGGGGCGTCTGCAAGCAACGTAGAGCACCCGGTGCAACGGTAAAGGGCCTTCCAGCCATTCCCTGTTCTGTTGACAAGCCAACACCTCACTACATCCCTTGGAAAGCGGTGCAACAGGCTAGGATCCAGGGACTCGCCCTACGGGAAACCGCCCGCCAGTTCGGGGTTGTTGTGCGGCGGCTGTCATTCTGAACGAAGCGAAGAATCCCGGATACGGGAAAGAGCAGGCCCCGGACAGGGATCGGCTGCTCCCGTGAAATGCTGGATGTCTCCCAGAGACGGCAACCTCCCTTCATCGTTCAGCGGGAGCACATGGTAGGGAGCATCCTCTTCGTCCAGCAAGCGGACATGGAACCCGCTCAGATAGAAGGAGCCTCCGCCTTCCATACGCCACGTTTCAGGCCGCTTGCATCGCACAAAGGTCAGCGGCCCCTTCAAAGCAACCGGAGCATCAAAGAGGGCATCGCCATACACGCCAGCCCTAGCCCCGTCCCGGGTGAGAACGGCAATGGTCTGGAAACCCCAATCGCCAGTGTGAACCGACAGGTCGGCCCACTGCGGAGAAGCAAGGAAATCCATCAGGGACAACGCGGTATCGCTGTGCGTTTTTCCCGGGATGGTTCTCTAGTAGCACTAGGTTCTGTTGACATTTCGCTGTTGCGGGTCATTCCGGGGGAATA
Organism: Dehalococcoidia bacterium; assembly: GCA_965226875.1. Classification (GTDB taxonomy): domain Bacteria; phylum Chloroflexota; class Dehalococcoidia; order Lucifugimonadales; family UBA3495; genus VXOI01. Next base: position 2,870,867 of record OZ245439.1, read on the forward strand.
GCGACGAAGAATCCTGGACTTATCACTCCGATTCAAGGCCATTCGTGCTTTCCTGCACTTGGAATGACATGAAATGGGCCTGCACATCGGTTACAAATGCAAATGTCAACAGAACCTAAACTAAGGCCAAGGTGGGATCGACATTTCTGAGATGATGACGGCAGGTCAGCGCTGCCAACTAAAGCTTTACCGTCCGCACATTGAAGTCAGTCCTCCCCCGGTCACCGAGTATCCTTCGAATGCGCATTTCACCTTGGCTTTGGTTTAGTAGTTGAACGTCATTGAATTGAGGCACACCTGGTGTATTCTGCCGGCATTGGCGAATTGTATCCAAGGAGAGGGGTCGTGCCGGCTAAGAAGTACCGTATCGAACTGACCACGGAAGAGCAACAGGAACTGAAGGCCCTGGTTTCCAAGGGGCGGGCAGCAGCGTACAAGCAGACCCATGCACGCATCCTGTTGCTGAGCGATGAAGCGCGGAAAGACGGAGGCCTGACGGACGAAGAGGTTGCCCGGTCCCTCGAGATCGCCAGCGCCACAGTGGAACGGATACGCCGCCGTTGCGTGGAGGAAGGGATCGAAGCGGCCTTGGGGCGTAAGGAGCAACAACGCCGCCGGCCAAAGAAACTGGATGGCGCTGCGGAAGCCCACTTGATTGCGCTGGCCTGCGGGGAACCGCCGGAAGGCCGGGCCCGTTGGACGCTGAGATTATTGGCGGACCGGCTGGTGGAGTGCGAGATAGTGGAGAGCATCCACCCAGAGACGGTGCGCAAGACGCTAAAAAAACGAACTCAAGCCTTGGCTGAAAGAGTGTTGGTGCATCCCGCCGGAAGGCAGTTCGGACTTTGTGTGTGCCATGGAAGACGTGCTGGAGGTCTATCACCGTCCCTATGAAGACAATGAAGTCCTGGTGTGCTTGGACGAAACCAGCAAACAGCAGGTGAAGGAAACGCGACTGCCGCGTCCGCCTCGCCCCGGATCGGCAGTCGCGTATGATTACGAATACGAGCGCAACGGGGTGAGCAACCTGTTCATGCTGTTTGCGCCGCTGGAAGGGTGGCGGCGGGTCGGAGTGACGGACCGGCGGACGAAAGTGGACTGGGCGCACCAAGTGAAGAAGTTGGTGGACGAGGACTACCCGGACAAGGACCGGATTGTGCTGGTGATGGACAACCCCGTATCGAGTACGGGGCAGGCTCTGAACACCCATCATCCGGCCTCATTATACGAGGCGTTCGAGCCTATGGAAGCGCGGCGTATCGCCGAACGTCTGGAGATTCACTACACCCCCAAGCATGGGAGTTGGCTGAACATGGCTGAAATTGAAATCGGAGTGCTGGCCCGGCAGTGCTTGGACCGCCGGATTCCTGATCAAGAGGTGCTGCGCCGGGAAGTTGACGCCTGGCAGAACCAGCGCAACCGGGACATGGTGCGAGTGGACTGGCGCTTCACCACCGATGACGCGCGCATCAAGCTGAAATCCCTTTACCCAGCAATTCAAAATAGCTGAACTACTAGCACGTGGGGTCCCGTCCCAACCAGCGCTAATTCCGGCATTGCAGGGAGTTCCGGCACCGGCTCATCTACCGCAGCGTAGACCAGCTTTTTGGCCATGATGCCGCGCCACTGCTGTACTCTGCGTTGCAGCGTGCGCAAGTGAGTGTCGCTGAACCGGTCGGGATGGGCGGACTTCAGGCGGTTCAGCAAGGCGATCGCCTTGGCGTCCGGGTCCTCTTGCAACCAGGACAGCACGTCGCACCATACTCCTTCGAAGGGTCCGGCCGAGTTCGCCAGGTGCGGGGCGGTTGCACCCGCCGCTCCCGTGAGGCATGCGCTGCATCCTGCCGCCACAAGTCGGGCAACTTGGACAGGAACTGTTCCAAGCTCTCACTGCTAGGAGTGGGCCTGATTTCGGGAGACGTAACCGCCGCCAGGGCCGACTGGGCTTCCAGGATGGCGTGCCGCTGCGCCACCGGGTCTAACTTGATCCGATACTCTCTCAGCGCCTCCTTCATCTCCACGCTGACCGCGTCGTGCCGCATCAGCCGGTTGCAGGGCGTGGCTGGCGGGCTGTACCGCTTCACCACTCTGGAGCCGTAACGCGTTTTCTCCACCAACCTGAACGACGGCTGGAAGTAATTCACATACCGTCGCACTGCTCCATACAGGTGGGCCATAGTTTGCCCGGCCACCGGGCCGGAGTAGCGGTCATGCCCGGTAAAGTGGCGGACCACGGCCCCGTTCTTTTGCTCAATCCATGCCTGGTCGTTCTTGCGGTACGGCCGGGAACGGGTGAACTCGATGCCCCGCCCGGCGCAGTACTGTGTGAGAGCATCGTTGATGAATACGCTGTCGTTGTCCGAGTCAATGCCTTTGACGGGAAAGGGCAGCTGCCTTCCGATGGCCTCCAGGTCCTCGACCACCATGGACTGCTCCCGGGCCAGCAGCGGCACCGCTTCAGTCCAACCGGTGCAGATATCGGTGGCCACCAGGCTGTGGATCATGGAACCCCACAAAGAGCCGCCGTGGTGGACCACCAGGTCAATCTCCAGGAATCCCGGTGGCGGCGCATTCCAATCGGCGAAGGTCCGCACCGGTATATTGCGGCCCGGCGACTGCTGCCTCCTTCGTCTGAGCCGGCGGCCCGCCGGTGTCCTGATGGGTTGGAGCAACCGGTCCAGGGTGGCGGCGCTGGCCGCCAGCAGCCGTTGGCGAACCTGAGGGTCCAGACCCAGGTGGCCGTGGCGCTCCATGGACTCCACCAGGTGGGGCAAGGCTGCCCTCAGCCACTTGCCGCAGATCCGGTCAGCAGCTTCCCAAACTACGATCAGCGCCTCACGAACCACCTCGTCGTAGATCCGTCGGCCCTTTTTTACCGCCAGCTGGTGCGCTCCATCATCGTCGGACTGCCCCAGCAACCTGATGCCATGCTTGCGATGGTGGCCGGTCACCGCGATGAACTCGTCCAGAATCCGGCTTTTCTCTCGTTTGGATGAAGCTCGGTAGCGGTCTCGGATCGTCGCCAGCAATTCCTGTTTTGCCATCTTGCTGATGCCTCCTCCCACGCGGTCGCCTCCCCGATTTTGGGTAACATTTTATTTGAGGCAACCAATTGCGTTGGGTAACGGTTTGGGTGAGGCAATGCGGCACACACGATCATGCTCGTAGAGTTCCACAAGCAGAGCTACCTGAAGGGTTACGACGCCGCTTTCATTGACATGATTGACACGACGGGAAGCGCCGAGCACACCCAGCAGTGCGGCGAGTGCCGATCCTGCGAGGTCGTGAACGGCATCGTCAACAGCCTCATAACGCAACTCATCGAGTACATGGATCATGACGAGTACAGCACTTTTCTGACCATAATGTACAACGTCAGGGTGCGCCGCAATCTGGCGGAGGACAAGGACTTACCGTTCTGACCAGAGGATGAAGGTAAGACAATGATGCCACGTATGCTCGTGAAGATGGTCCTGAGCGACGGCGACGAGAGGGACGAGGATGGGAACGGCGACAGGGGCAAGGGCGTGTCCCTGCTGGTGATAAACGCGGACTCTTTTGCCATCGAGGCCACAGAGGACGACGTTGATATGGTGTTGTTCCAGAAAGGCGACGAATTGGTGCTTGCGCTTCCAGAGGAGAAATACCTGGGGCACTGGGAATCACCGTAGAGTCCCGCTTAGACGCGCCGAACGAGAGCCCACCTCGGATGATTGTCTGAACTGTAATTCAAAACGGACGCCCGGCTGAGAGCCGGGCGTCCGTTAGTTTTGACTGATGTTGATGTTGACCCCTAGTTGCAACCGAGAGGCACACGGTAGAGGATGAACTCTGCGATGCCGTTGTTCTTGAGCTCGCCCTCGATGGCATGGATAGGTCCGTCGTCGTCGTAGCGGTCGCCGCAGAGGATGGTGAACTGATCCTCGTGGCTCCAGTTACTCTGGGCGCCGTTCACGTAATTCCTTGCGGTGTGAGCGATTGCCGGAGTGCTGAACCCCTCGAACCATAAGAGATTGGAGTTCTGGTTCTCGAACCAAACGCTGGTATTGACGCTGCGTTGCAATCGGGTTCCCCCGGAGGATGGCGAGTTGGCGCATTCGTAGATGCTTGACCCGACGGTCTTGTCGGAAGCGCACAGCCACCACAGGTTGTTGGTGTAGGAGATGGTGAAGTAATAGTCGTGGTCGACCACGTAGCTCATGGTGTAGTCCACGGGGTTGAGGCCGCGACTCTCATCGGTCCAGACGACCCTACCGACCGATCCGTCGAACAGCAAGCCGTTTTGGAGCAGCCATCCGGGGATGGCGTTGGTGAAGCCGTTGTTGAGGAACGCGCTGAAGTTGTTCTGACTGTTGCCGATAGTTGGAGCCGTCAGGATGACGCTCTGAGCGTTGTGGTTGCCATTGCCGGTGATCTCGGTATCCATGATCACGGAGTATCCGGGACTTAAGTGGGAGTGCATCGCTGGGCCCACGGACGGCCCGGGCTGGCCGGGCTGGTCCAGCACGGCGTCATCGAGCTTGCCAAATTGAATGCAGCCCCGCTCCGTGCGGCGGGCGTTTGACTCGTCCTGGATTTTCTTGACCATAGCCTTGGTGATGCCCGGCCCGGTCATGGTGACCGTGGTGTCCTCCGGGAATCCCTTGGACTGGAGGTCCTGCTTGATAGCGGCCATATTGGGGGCGTCGCTGGAAAGCAGGTTTTCCAGGCCGGGGGCGCTTGCCGCGAGGGTGACTGTGGGCGGCGCCTCGCTGGGGTAGCAAGGCGTGTTGTCGCTGGTTCTGATCTGCATGACTTCGTGGCCTGCGATGTGCGTCGGCGGGGAGTCCTGGCTTGAGTAGGCGCTATCGACGCCGGCCATGGCCGCGCCGGGTATCAGGAGAAGCAGCAGGATGGTGAGGAATGCCGCGATGTGCGGGAGTCTGATAGACGTCAAGATTACCTCCTTGTATCTTGGTTTTGGCGTGTGAAAATCAATTCACTCACATGTATCGGGGTGCGGCAGACCGGTGGCTCCTTGGTCATGAAAGATCGTCTCATAGCGAGGGTCGCCGCATCCACCCAGGAGAGAGCCCGAACAGTTGCCTGGGCCAACCGAGCCCGCATCTTGCAAGGACGGGCCAACGCTCACACAGGAGGTAGAGATGGAAAGAGAACCAAGCTACGTGGGCATTGATGTCTCAAAGGCCAAGGTTGATGTCGCCGTCCGGCCTACGGGACAGAGATGGGTCGTCTCCTACGACGAGACCGGGGTTGAGGAACTCGTCGTCCAGATGGTGGACTTGGATCCCGCCCTGGTGTTGCTGGAGGCTTCGGGCGGACTGGAACTGCCGCTGGTGGCCGCCTTGGCCGCTGCGGCGCTGCCGGTGGTCGTGGTCAACCCCCGCCAAGTTCGAGATTTCGCCAGGGCCACCGGGACGCTGGCCAAGACCGATGCCTTGGACGCGGCGGTCCTGGCACACTTTGCCGACGCCGTTCGTCCCTCCGTGCGCCCTCTCAGAGACGCTGAGACCCAGGTCCTCAACTCGCTGGTGGCCCGCAGGCACCAGATGATGACCATGTTGGTGTCTGAGAAGAACCGGCTGGGAACCGCCATCAGCGCCGTGCGTCCTCGTATAGAGGCGCATATCGCCTGGCTGGAACAGGAATTGAAGGACCTCGACGAAGGGCTGCGGCAGACTCTTCTCCGGAGTCCGGTGTGGCGTGAGAAGGATGACCTGCTACGCACCGTTCCCGGCGTGGGAGAACAGGTCTCCCTCACTTTGCTGGCCTACCTGCCGGAGTTGGGCACGCTGGACCGCCGGCAGATCGCCGCCCTGGTGGGCGTGGCTCCCTTCAACCGGGACAGCGGCACTCTGCGGGGCAAACGCGCCGTCTGGGGCGGTCGCTCCCGAGTACGGGGCGTCCTTTACATGGGGGCACTGACCGCGACCCGCTGGAACCCCGTGATCCGGGACTTCTACCAGAAGTTGCTGGCGGCTGGCAAACCGAAGAAGTTGGCTCTGGTCGCGTGTATGCGCAAACTGCTCGTCATCCTGAACGCTATGCTCAAGCATGGCGCATCCTGGGGAGATAAGGGTTCGACATTCGCAACTCTTTCCTCTTGACACTAAAGACAGTTGCTATGAGTATCCCGTGTGTGGGAATGTTTCAGGGCGCGTAATGTGCATCCTGCGGTGTCTCTTGTCAAGCCCCTTTACGCGGAGTGAACGCGCCCAAATGCACCGGATTTTCAGCTATGTTGGCAATGACTTTCCGTGCAGCTTGAGATTATTATAGCAATTGCTCTCCGGTGAGTGAAATCCCTCGGTCCGCCTGCTTGCGACTTGACGAAGGAACATCCTCACCCTCACCCTATCCCAGAGAGAGAGGGGACTTGTCACATCCTCTTAGAGCCTGTTTACAATCTCTTCAGGATTAGCACCGCGAAGGCGAGAACCACCATTTGCAGGCTGGTATTGAGCTTTCTCTCGCAGTTCTTCCAGAGGCGGCGGCACTTCTCCAGCCAGCCGAAAGACCGCTCCACCACCCATCGTTTCGGCAGCACCACGAAAGTGTGCAGTTCGTTGCGTTTCACCACTTCCACCGAGGCTCCCAGCAGGCTCTGCACCGCCGTGGCAAAGGGTTTCCCGGTGTATCCCCCATCCACCAGCACATTCTGCACCTGCCTCAGGTTGGCCCGGCGCCGGTCAAACATAGCCAAAGCCCCAGCACGGTCGGTAACGTTGGCGGTGGTCACGTGAATCGCATGGGGCAACCCCTGAGTGTCCACGGCGATGTGGCGCTTGATTCCGGACACCTTCTTGCCCGAGTCATAGCCCTTGTTCTCGGCGCTGTCGGTGTTCTTGACGCTCTGGGAGTCCACGATACAGAAGCTGGTCCGTTCTTTCCGACCATTGCTTCGCCGGGCCGCGTCAACCGATTTTTTTTAAGACCTGCTCCAGAATGGAATACTTCGCCGGGTCGGGTCGCTCGCTCCATTGCCGGAAATACTTGTAGCAGGTGCGCCAATCCGGGAAGTCCGCAGGCAGCATCCGCCACTGGCACCCGCTTTTCAGGAGATAGAGCACCCCGCAGAAAACGTCGTACAGGTCCACGGTGCGGGGCTTAGTCCGGCGGCGGGCCGACTCCAAACAGGGAAGAATCCGGGCAAATTGTTCCCGGCTGATGTCGCTGGAATAGGAATGAGACATGATTACTCCCTATGGTAACAGCCTCAACTTAACATATTGCAAAGATCGTAGACAGGCTCTCAGAGCCTGTTTACAATCTCTTCAGGATTAGCACCGCGAAGGCGAGAACCACCATTTGCAGACTGGTATTGAGCTTTCTCTCGCAGTTCTTCCAGAGGCGGCGGCACTTCTCCAGCCAGCCGAAAGACCGCTCCACCACCCATCGTTTCGGCAGCACCACGAAAGTGTGCAGTTCGTTGCGTTTCACCACTTCCACCGAGGCTCCCAGCAGGCTCTGCACCGCCGTGGCAAAGGGTTTCCCGGTGTATCCCCCATCCACCAGCACATTCTGCACCTGCCTCAGGTTGGCCCGGCGCCGGTCAAACATAGCCAAAGCCCCAGCACGGTCGGTAACGTTGGCGGTGGTCACGTGAATCGCATGGGGCAACCCCTGAGTGTCCACGGCGATGTGGCGCTTGATTCCAGACACCTTCTTGCCCGAGTCATAGCCCTTGTTCTCGGCGCTGTCGGTGTTCTTGACGCTCTGGGAGTCCACGATACAGAAGCTGGTCCGTTCTTTCCGACCATTGCTTCGCCGGGCCGCGTCAACCGATTTTTTTTAAGACCTGCTCCAGAATGGAATACTTCGCCGGGTCGGGTCGCTCGCTCCATTGCCGGAAATACTTGTAGCAGGTGCGCCAATCCGGGAAGTCCGCGGGCAGCATCCGCCACTGGCACCCGCTTTTCAGGAGATAGAGCACCCCGCAGAAAACGTCGTACAAGTCCACGGTGCGGGGCTTAGTCCGGCGGCGGGCCGACTCCAAACAGGGAAGAATCCGGGCAAATTGTTCCCGGCTGATGTCGCTGGAATAGGAATGAGACATGATTACCCCCTCTGGTAACAGCCTCAACTTAACATATTGCAAAGATCGTAGACAGGCTCTCAGAAGTAGCGAGGGGTTGATGATGGGCGTGAGGGAGATAGACCGGTTTCTGGAACAGTGGCATATGGGGGCCAAGGACTTGCGGCGGCGGATGATCCTGGCTCCCACACCCCGGGAGCGGGAGCGATGGTACGCCATCCTGCTGCTGACCCAGGGCTTGACGGCAGCGGCCACGGCGGAGGCGCTGGAGCGGGACCCCCACACTATTGGACGTTGGGCGTCGGCCTTCGGTGAGGGAGGTCCCGCGGCCCTGATGTTCGAGCAGACCGGTGGTTTCCCCCCGCCCTTGACATCGACGACAAATACTGACCAGCCTGGTCCAGTGGTGAAATTCCCGAAACTCAGGCAGAGAGGTGAAGAAATGAACGCGAAGAAGACGTACCTGGGCATCCTCATCATGGCCGCTGTCGCGCTTGTGGCGTTGGTGCTGTCCGGTTGCCAAGGGACACCTGTCGAGCGGCCCTCGGAAACGGCCGCCCAGACGCCGAACGTGGAGCAGCACACCTCCGGACGTAGGACGATTTCCAGTGCCACAGGCGCACCGCTGGCGGGCTACTTCGTGGCGCCGCAAAGCATGCAGGACTTGATTAACCGCCACGACGTGGCCTTCACTGGCACCTTTAGCGCCGTCGGGGACCCGATCAAGGAAAAGCCCTACGACTGGGATCCCGCGCAGGACGCTCATTTTGAGAGCCGCGGGCTTCTGCCCTTCCGGGTGAGGGTGACCTACTACGAGATCACTCTTGGAGAGGTGTTCCTGGACGACGGCAACCTGCGGGATGACGACGGAGAACTGCTGGAGACCGTCCGCCTGCGTTTGTTTGGAGACCACAACCCAATGCGGCCCCAGGTCGGGGAGAAGTTCTTCTTCGTATTAGGGTCCAACCCCGACGGTAGCTACGGGGTGAACGCCGACTGGAACCTCATCCACCTGGACGGCGGTGCAGTTCGCAACTTCGACAACAAAGACCCGGGCTACGAGGGGGTTACGGACGAAGCTTCTCTGAAGTCCGCCGCCCAGACGGCGGCCCAGAACAGGGTCAAATTGCTGCCCGCCGACTGGCCAGTGCAGGCACAGTGGCTTGATGATGAAGAAGAATGACAACAACGACTTGAGAGTCAGCGCGGGGCCGGGACGAAATTCCCGGCCTTTTCATTTTGAATGCCCTTTGTCTACAGACCAAAACCTGTATTAGGTGCAGGTGCAAGGGTTGTTGCTGTATTCCTGGCAGCACAAAACGCCCGCAGATTCGCATTGGCCGCAGTAGTGGCACCAAGAGAACATCAAAATTTCCTCGTTTCCCTGGCCAACTCCGGGGATTGCACTTTGAATGTCCACAGGCCTTGGTCCCTGTAGACATTCAGGTATGGTGAGAGAGCGTGAGCATTCCTCAACAAGTTTGTGAGTTCGGGTGGACTCAAGTATTTGGCAATGTGGAACTCGACGGTGGGGTCGTCTGTTGGGAGCAAGACCAGCAAGCCCTCTGTGTCAACGCCGACGGAGAAATGACCCGGTATCGCCGATGGTGATCTGACCCACCAAGTTCCGGTCTTCCTTGTCGCCGATCTGGAACTGACCCACCTCCTGCCTCTTGGTTCTCAAGATCGCCAAGCTAAAATTGACCCACCCAGGTTAATGTCCAGCGACTTCGTAAGTAGCCAATTGGCCAGCCACTTTGTCAGTCGGGATAGTTGTCGTTGCCGTTCGCCGGTGTTGGGCTGGTTGCAGGAAGATCCGGACGCCGGCGCAGCGGCATTTCTGGCCGGCTGCCAGAGACGGAACCGGATTGTTTCAGCCGAGCGCACCTGCGTACGGTGCGACGGAGGGTACAGCGGTGGCGAGGTATCATGGCCGGCAAGCTGGTCTACGCCGCGTCCGGAGCAACGTTACCGTATCCCGGTGGAATCCCGGACGTTGATCATTCGTCAGGGCCTGAAGCAGCAACAGTCTTCACAGCAGGTTTTTCTTGCCGTTACTGGCTATCTGGTCCGTGAAAACGTGTCAGCCTGGGGCTCCGTAGAAACGCTCCCGAGAGCTATGCCACCCCCCAGGACCGTTGGCTTTCCTTTTTCTCCGCAACGGTTTCGTGGTGATTATGTATGGCCTCCGGGTCCACCAGCACAGACCTGGTCCCGGCCTTCATCGGGACGGAGTAATAAACAAAGTCCTGGCTGCGTCGCCCTTGCTGGCTGGTGTCCGCATCGTGGGAATAATCCACGTCTCTCGCCACCAAAAATGGGAATAATTACCCACTCCAACACGATTTAATTGAGGCCACATCGCTTCTTCTGCCCGGACCCTGGGAATAATTGATCTGTCAGGGCATGATGAAAATGGGAATAACTTGCTGATTCCACCCACAGGGTAACAAAGCGATTCATCCTCACCACACTGGCACTGAAGGACAATCAACCCATTGCCAGAAGCGCCGGAACGGCTCTTGGTCACCCAGAAGACTGAACTAGGCCTTCGTAAACCTCAATCGGTCGCTACGGACGCCCCGGCTTCAACTAACCGGAAGCCATAGCCGGACCCTCACCAAACGGCCATAGTAGCCGCAACCACTCTCGAGACTTACGCCATGACCAGAGTCAACACCAGGACCTGAAGAAGAGCGCTGCTCCGGTAACCGACTGGTCTACGCAGACCGAATTCCACAAACTGATTGCCGATACACGGAAGAGGCGCCCACCACAAATCAGAGACAACAAGAACCTTACCCCGTAACCTATTTATAGACCAACGGCGACATTCGTCACTGATAGCGGGTCAACCCCGAGACGAAATCAGTCGATATAACAGCACATTACGCCACACTCGGGAATATCGAAATCGTCTCCTCCAGCAGATAGCGTTCCGAATTAGGTGGTCGAGACGCGGAGCCGACATTAACATCCACTACCCTCGGATTCCCGCTTTCGCGGTAATGACGGACCGAAAGCTGCCATCTGGGGCGGCGCGATGCCACAATCGGCCTAGACCTCGCGGTTTCTGATGCGGCTCAACGACACAGTGCCATCTCCCAAAATTTTTGAAATCAGGTGCGGTGCTGCTCCCTCTCCGGGGCGAGAGGGAGCGCGCAGGAATGGGGCTATCCCAAGGGAGAGGCGGTCTTTGCGGAATGGAAGGCGTCTTCCACTGCATTGAGGCGCTCCCTGAGGTTGTCGGCCTCGACGAACTTCACGCCGTAGGAGAGCAGGTAGCGGGCGGCCCGCACACGAAGGGCGGGATCGGGGCTCTCCAAGGCTGCATCGGCGAGGATGGAGAGGCACATGGGCATTGCGGCCTGGGCCTGCTGGCGGGCAAGGTCGTATGACTCTTGGCGAAGGCGGTCGAGTTCCTGGCGAAAGGACGGGTCTTCGAGCCAGCGGCGGAGGGTGCGCTCGGCTACGCCGGTGTCTCGGGCGGCCTGGGCCAGGGAGCGGGCGTGGGCTATCGTGGGGAGGGCGGCCTGCTGGCGGAAGGGGAGTTCGGAAATTTCGATTTCCCGGTCATTTGCGGACATTTCGGGCCGTTGTGTCTGACCGTCGGAGGTGGGAGTAGTGTCGGAGTTGGGTTCGGAAATTTCGATTTCCCGGCCATTGGCGGCCATTTCCGGCCGTTGTGTCTGACCGTCGGAGGCGGGTGTAGTGTCGGAGTTGAGTTCGGAAATTTCGATTTCCCGGCCATTGGCGGCCATTTCCGGCCGTTGTGTCTGACCGTCGGAGGCGGGTGTAGTGTCGGAGTTGAGTTCGGAAATTTCGATTTCCCGGCCATTGGCGGCCATTTCCGGCCGTTCTGGGTTGGTGGGCGGGTACGGTTTGGAATCCGGGTTGCGCTTGGGGAGCTTGGAGCATGGGGTCTTTTTTTGGTTTTCAGGCATCAAACATCGCGTTGCCTCAGTGGCTATTTGGTTTTGGCCCTGGTGATACGGGGAGCGGTGGGCCATGTGTTTATAATAGTACACATGTTCTGCTAACTTGGCAAGTGGGAGGAGGCGATAGCGTTCCGAATTGGGTGGTCGAGACGCGAACCCGACATTAACACCCACTACCCTCGGATTCCCGGTTTCGCGGGAATGACGGACCGTAAGCTGCCATACCACCTAAATTGGAACTCTATCATCTCCAGCATCGCCGAAAATCGTTATGTTAAATCCAGGCATCCGAGCAGCCACCCAGCGGCGTTTTACCAAGCCTGGGCAGACCCGGCGTAACTTCCGTCCGGGGCACCGCGAAATTCAGCCGGTGGGGAAGCGCCTGCCTAAATGGACATTTTCGCAGGCAAATTAGTCGGGCATTTTCGCTGGACAACAACCCAGGCCACTAGGGTTTCACCCTCACCCCAGCCCTCTCCCTCAACGGGGAGGGATAATTGAGAGACCCCGCAGCACGCAGGGCGGGCGTTGGAGAGGGGGGCGATGTGTGATACATTCATTTGGCGCTGCCACGCGGCTTCGGCCTCAGAGGGAGCGGCGTCAAACGAAAATCAGGAGGCCGGAAGATGGCCGAAAAAATCGGTTTCGTCGGTTTGGGCATCATGGGCAAGCCCATGGCCCGCAACCTGCTCAAGGCCGGGTACGAAGTGACCGTCTACGATATCGTGGGCGAGGCGGTGGAAGAAGTCGTCGGCGACGGGGCCACCCCCGCGTCGTCCAGCCGGGAGGTGGCGGCGGCCACGGACAAGATTATCACCATGCTCCCCGACTCAGCGGACTCGGATAAGGTCATCCTCGGCCCCGACGGGGTGCTGGAGGGCGCATCGGCAGGCAAGACCATCATCGACATGAGCTCCATCGCCCCGCTGGTGTCCCAGCGCATCGCCGCCCAGTGCGCCGAGAAGGGCGTGGAGATGCTGGACGCCCCGGTGAGCGGCGGAGAGCCGGGGGCCGTCAACGCCACCCTGGCCATCATGGTCGGCGGGAAGCAGGAGATATTCGACGAGAATTTTGACCTGCTGAAGACCATGGGCAGCAATGTGGTGCTGACCGGCGACATCGGAGCGGGCGGAGTCACGAAGCTGGCCAACCAGATTATCGTCGCCGCCAACATCGAGGCGCTGGCCGAGGCGCTGGTGCTGTCGACCAAGGCCGGCGTGGACCCGGAGAAGGTCTTCAACGCCATCCGCGGCGGCCTGGCCGGCAGCAACGTCATGGAAGCCAAGGCCCCGATGATGCTCTCCCGCAACTTCAGGGCCGGGTTCCGTGTCCGCCTGCACCAGAAGGACCTGCGAAACGTGCTGCAAACAGGTCAGGAACTGAACGTGCCCCTGCCGGTCACCGCGCTGTTGCAACAGATGCTGGGGGCGCTGGTCAACGACGGAGAGCAGGACTCCGACCACTCGGCCCTGCTGAAGTTCGTGGAAGACCTGGCCGGCATCGAGGTCAAGGCCGGGGGGTAGGGACTGCATCCGTTAGCTTGGGGGGAAATCCCCTCTCCCTCTGGAAGAGGGAATATGGGCAATGCCCATCTTAGTCCAGTCCCTTGAAGCGGGCGTCTCTCCAGTTGAGGGCCGCCCGCAAGCCATTTTCGTCGGCGACTGTGTTGAACTCTTCTTGCTCCGGGCTGGTGCTGGTATCGAAAATGGTCATCAACTCCAGGTTCTGGGAGACGGCGTTAAGGAAGCCCATGTTCTCCAGGGCGCGGTTCACCGCCACCTTGGTCATCTTGATGCCCAGTTGAGAGATCAGGCACATCTTGCGGGCGACGCGCTCGCACTCGGCCATCAATTCATCGTGGGGCACCACCCGGCTGACCAAGCCGATCCGGGCGGCCTCGTGGGCATCCACGGTGTCTCCGGTGAGCAGCAACTCCTTGGCGCTGGCCAAGTTGACGCTATACGGAGTGATGAGCAGCGGCGGGCCGAACCCGACGCGAATTTCCGGCTCGCCCATCACGGCGCGCTCGGACGCGATCTTGACATCGCACACCTGAACCAGTTCGCAGGCGCCACCCAGGGCATAACCATTTACCGCCGCAATGACCGGCTTGGGAAGGTTCCAGACCTTCATGAAGGTGTCTATGAGGTCCTGCAAGTGCCCGCGCCATGTTTCGGGAGTTCCGTTGTGAGGACCGGGGGAGGCTGGGTCGGGATTGATGTCGAACCCGGCGGAAAAGGCCCGTCCCGCCCCGGTGATAATGGCCACGCGAACGTCTGGGTCGGCCTCGACCACGTCCAGCGCTTCCTGCAAGTCCGAAACCATCCCGGAGTTCAGGGCGTTCAGCTTGTCGGGCCGGTTGAGGGTGAGGTAGGCGATGGCGTCCCGCCGTTCGTAGATGATGTTCTGGAAAGCCACTAAATGCACTCCTGACTGGCGCTCCTGAGATGCCGTATCCTGCTATTGACGGGGCGCTTGTATGATGTCGATGCGCTCGATGAACACCTTTTGCAACGGCGCGTCTCGGTTGGTGGCGGCGGCGCGGGAAATGGCGTTCACGACGGCCTGACCTTCGGTCACCATACCGAAAATAGTGTGGTTGCCGTTCAGGTGTGGGGTCGGCACGGTCGTAATGAAGAACTGGCTGCCGTTGGTGCCCGGCCCGGCGTTGGCCATAGCCAGCTTGCCCGGGGCGTCGAACACCAGCCCGGGCACTATTTCGTCCTGGAAGACATACCCGGGGCCGCCTGCGCCGTTGCCGGAAGGATCCCCGCCCTGGATCATGAAGTTCTCAATGACCCGGTGGAAGGTCAGTCCGTCGTAGAAGCCCTGCTGGGCCAGGAACACGAAGTTGTTGACCGTCACTGGCGCCTGTGCTGCCAGCAGTTCCACCCGGAAGTTGCCGAAGCTCGTGCGGAAGTCGGCGACATAGTCCGAGGAAGAATCCAGCGCCATCGCCGGCGGGCTGGAATAGCGGGTTCTCCCGCTGGAACCAGCAGCCGGAATGGTGGGAGTCGGGGGCTGGGTCACAGTCGGCCCGGCGGACGTACTGGCGACGGAGACGGTCGCCACGGGCGTGGCTTCAGCCGGTTCCGTTTCTGATGGCGCTTCTGCGCCAGGCGTCTGCAACACGCATCCCATGAGCGCAATCAGGGCGAGGATGATAGCAATCATAATCGGAATTCTCATAGCACTACGTTTCTGCCAAAAGTTGCGTTCCGGGCCATTCCGCCACCGGACGGTAATGCCCTATGTTGGTGGGCGCACCACTCCGCTAATCGGCTCATACCGGCTCCACAGCCATGCCCACGGTGTAGCGGTGGTGTATGGGGATGGTTCCCGCCACCTGCGGCATATCTTGCGTCTGTCCAATTTTATCCGGCATTCATTCTATCCCAACCTATCCCAACGATGGTATCTCAGAAGGCAACGAATCATGGTCCGGCGGGATCGCCGGGAGGATTTCCAATTCTCCGCCGGAAGCTCAGGGCAAGCCCGACAGGAACCGGCTTTGCAGTTCGGGGGCCGTCCTGAAGCCGCCGCTGTAGGCAGTGGTCTCGATTTCCGACTGGCGGGATTCCAGCCCGCGAGCCATCAGGCACAGGTACGTGCCCTTCAGGCGAACCGCCGCGCCCTCCGACTTCCCGGCGAGGGCGTGGCAGATTTGCTCGGTCAGGCGTTGCGGAGTCTGCAAGCGGCGGGCCAGCACGTCCACCAGCCCCCGGATGTCGCCCAGACCGTTCGTCATTCCTGCTCCCGGAAGGCAAGCCAAGTCTGCATCGCCGAAGAAGGGCAGCAGATGGTGTTCGCAGGTGCTGATAAACGGAATGCCGACAACAACCAGCATAGCGCCGTCTCGGGATGGCGCCGATGCTCGGCCATCAACGGCGTTCTCCAGTAGTTTCGCCACGTCTCCATTGCCGTACCGGTAGCCGGAAAACAGGTCGTCCCAGCACTGCACCACTTGCCGTGGGGTATCCTCCAACTCCGGGCGGGTGGGGTCTTCGCCTATCTGCTGGAGCATCCTGGTGACGGTATTCTCCGCGTCCTCGGCCAATTCGGTGCCCTCCCACGGGAATACAATCCAGTCGGAGTTTTCCTTTACCAGCAGGGGCTCCAGGTCCAGGTTGTATTTCTCCCTCACCATTCGCGCGGTACGCCCGCTGTCTATCAGGTCGTCCACCGCGATGGTGGCCTCGGACGAGTCGGCAGTGATAGTAACATCGTGCTTGATGCGCAACATTGCGGCGACCACGCTGCCACCGCGAGGAACGCCCCAGCAACGGCTTCCGGGAGGAAGCCTGGCGGCCAGTCCGTCGACCAGCCGGTCTATTTCCCCCCAAGTCAACGTCCTGACGCGCAAATAACCTCCCTGAAAATCACCGGCGTGCAACGACGGGAGGCACCCCAACTAACATAGGAGACGGAAACGAAGGCCGAGACATCGACGGGGCTGACTGCGCAGGAAGGGGTATATCCCGCCCCGATTATGCCTACCTGTTCACACATACGGCCTCTAAGCCGCGACGCGGCCAATCTTCCGCATCCGGCGGATTTCACGGCCAAGAATATACCAGAAAGCTACGCCAACACAAAGCCGGGTATGGCTGGTATCAAGGTATTTGGGCTGTTCTCTGTCCGCCAGGGAGGGTCAATAGGGCGTCCCCGCCAGTAGGCGCGTGTTGGTTCATACGAGGACTTCACCCTTACTGTTCAGCGTCAACTACTTTTGCCGGTTCCGTCAATTATTCTTGCCGGTTCACCCCCTGTTTCTGACTGCGCTGCTGGGCCACTCCGGTGCGGTAGCTGGGGACGTCGAATTCCAGGATGACCGAGTGGTGGACCACCCGGTCGATGGCCGCAGCCGTGGCCATTGGGTTGGCGAAGATGTGCTCCCACTGGGAGAAGACCAGGTTGGACGTGATGCCCAGGGACCGGCGTTCGTAGCGTTCGGCGATGAGTGTGAAGAGCACCTCGGACTCTTCGGCCCCTTGGGGCAGGTACCCCAGGTCGTCCAGCAGCAGGAAGTCGTAGTTGTCGAGCTTTCGTAGTTGTCGCGGTAGCGCCAGGTCCCGCTTGGCGGCGAGCAGGTCCTGCACCAGCCGGTAGGCCGGGGCGAAGAGCACCGAGCGTCCGGCTTCCACCAGCCGGTGGCCCACGGCGCACAGTGCATGGGTCTTGCCGGTGCCGGGCAGTCCGAAGGCCAGCACGTTGACGCCTCGGTCGACGAAGCTGCCGTCAGACAGCTCGCCCAGTTGCTGCCGCAGAGCCAGGGGCACACGGTCGTGCTCGAAGGTCTCCCAGGTCTTGCCGGCGGGCAGCCTGGATGCGGTGCGCAGCCGGCCGATGCGGCGCTGCCTCCGGTCCTCGGCCTCCTGCTCCAGCACTTCCAAGAGGGTCTCCAGGGCGTCGCCGTGCCCGGCGGCGGTGAATCGGGACACCGACTGCGCCCCCATGGTGGGCAGCCGGAATTGGTGGCACAGCTCCCCGATCCGGACCTTAATGGCGTTGGCCTCCATCATCAGGCCACCCCCGCCAGCAGGGAGTCGTAGACCCTCAGGTCCGGCATCCCGGACAGGCTCAGCACCGGCGCCCGCGGCGGAGCCGGGTTCGCCAGTTCCTTGACCGTGGCGTAGTCGAAGGGCTCACCGGCCTCCAGCAGCAGGGCAGGGCGCTGTCCACCGTGGACTCCATAGTTGTCGCCGCAAGGTGCAGGATCCGCAGGTACTCCACGTCAGTCCGTTCGCCTCGCCACCTCTTGAGGGCGTCGTAGGCCAAGCGGAAGGTCATGGTGGGAAACATCTGCTCCCGGAACCGGTAGCGAGCGAAGGCCCCGGGCTTGCGCACCAGGGAGCCGATGACGTGGCGGTAATTGACGTTGGCCTCCCTTTCACCGCGCACCCGCTCCATGCGTTCCACCAAGTGGCCCTTGTAGTACACTTCCAGACGCTCGGCGTACAAGCGTATCTGCACCTCCTTTCCGATGAGCCGGGAGGGTACGGTGTAGGTCCGTCCGGCTGCCTGGATGGTGCTCCACTTGCGCACCCGGGCCTGGTGGTTGACGTACTCCGGCACGGGAGCTGGAGGCAGGCACTGCAGAAGTGGGCGTTCCTGCTCCAGCTTCCCTTGCACCAAGCGGTTGCGCCGCTCAACCACCTTCCTGACGAAGCCGGTGTAGGACTCGGCGGAATCGAAGTCGCGGCTGCCCCGCAGCATGAGGGCCTGGTCCAAAGCGTCCTTCAACCGGTAATGAGCCTGCTCGGCCACGCCATTCTCGTGGGATTCCCCGGAATTGATCAGCGTGGCCTCGATCCCGTAGTGCTCCAGGAGCTCGGCGTAGTTGTCGTTCAGGGCCCGGCCGCGGCTGCGCTTTATCTCATGGGTGAGGGCCGAGCTGTTGTCGGAGCGTATGATCTGGGGCGCGCCGCCCAGTTCCCAGAGCGCGTTCTGGAGTCCCTGCTTCAGGGCCACAAAGGTCTCGCCGGCAACCACCTCGGCGTAGCGCCAGCCTGAATGGCTCAACACCAGCTGGAACAGCAGGTGGCGGTAGCGCCGGCCGCCGATGGTTACTCCCAGGGAGTTGCAGTGGGTGAAGTCGAGCTGCGCCTCCCGGCCAGGTGGATGCTCCTGGGGGAAGTAGACCTCCTGATCCGGACCGTTGAGTGCCCGCCAGTCCTGTAATCGGCGTTGCAGGGTGCGGAGCTGGGAGGCGCTGAACCGGCCGGGAAATTTCTCCTCCAGCCACTCGATAATTGTCGTCGCCCTGAGCCTGCCGGCGGCCTCTCCCCTGAGCAGGGGCAGGATTTCTTCCTCCCAGACGCCGTCAAAGGGATCGGGCCGGGTGCGCCACCGGCGCTCCTGCTTGGTCTCCGAGGGCAACGGGCCACACTGCCACTTCCGCGCCGACCGCTCGCTCATCCCCGCCATGGCCGCCGCCGTCTGTTGTTTCTTTCCTTCCATCTGTCTTTGCCTCAGTAATGCGACTTGCTGATCCGTAACCAATCCGGCACCTCCTGTACCGAATGATTACCACATGTGACCGGCAAAAATAGTCGTCGCCACCGGCAAGACTAATTGTCGTTGATCACTTACCCCAGCCCTCTCCCTCAAGAGAGAGAATCAAAATACCTTACGGCTGGTTCGGCTCGTCCCAATCCTGCCAGTAGTCGTGGGCCGGTTCGTTCTTCCGGCGCAGGCGGTTGTAGACGAAGCGGGCGGCTACTGCTCCGGCGGCCAGCAAGGCCACTCCGGCCAGCATCCAAGAGTCGATGAACACGAAGGGCGATGGTTCTTTCCGTCGCGGCTCCGGCAGGGCGGAGTTGGAAGGCGAGGAGCGGGCGGCGGGCGGTACTGCTTCCTGCTGCCGGTCTGCATTCGAGTTGGTAGCTGTGGTTCGCCCGGAACTCCGCTCGTCCGGCGCCTCAGTCGGTTCCTGGCGGTGCAGCGGCCTGGGATTTTCCACCGGCGCGGGAATGGGCAACCCGGCCCAACTGGCATCCAGCCCGTGTTCATCGAACCCGTAGACGTTTACCAGCGCCGCTTCGATTGTCCGGCCCGCGCCAAGCTCGCCCAGCAAGCGGCGGAACTTGTCCTCTCCGTATTCCTCAATCAGATGGGCAACGACACTGACCGACTTCCGATAGAAAAGGGGGATGCTTTGGGGAGTGCCGGAGAGGTTCTTCATAGCACTGATGGGCGGCGTCCTGCGGAACAGGTCGTTGCTGCCTTGCACCCGGACGTTGGGCTCCGTGTAGGTGGCGAATCCCTCGTCCAGCCAGGCGGGAACTTGAAGGGCGCGGTTTCCCAGGGCGTCGCGCAGCATCATGTGGGCCGACTCGTGGACGATGATGCGCCGGTCCAGCCCCTGCCCCACGAAGACCCCCTGCTCCGGGAAGGCATAGCCGGCAAAGGTGCCGTGGTCGGTGGTGGTCTGGCTCTGCACCGGAAAGGCGGCGTTGGCGTCGGCGTGGCTGTTGTATATCACGCCCTTGAAGCTGTCGGGCTGCTCCAGTTGCAGCAGTTCCTCGACGCGGCGCAGGTCTTCGCGCAACGCACTGGTTGCGTTGCCGATGCGGGAATCATCAATGTCGTGAAATACCAGTTCGAGCGGGCCGATGTTCACCCGCCGCCAGTCAAACCGCTGGTCCAGGTATTCCACCGTCGCAAGGTCGGTCCTGATGACGTTGCCCTGAACGTCCCGGACTTCGTAGAAATACTCCACGTCTGCACCGGGGGCCATATAAGTGGACTCTCGAACCGGAATTGACTGGGTGGCAACTATCCTCGTCCCCGGGTCAAACTCGGGGTAGGCGTAACCCCACCGCCGGGAACCGGCGGGGCGGTAATAGACCCGCACCTCGGCGATTTCCGCCTCCGCCTCGACAGTCACGCTCAGGCCGACACCCGATGGATAGTTGACCTCCTGCCGGGTGTCAACCACGGTGATGGATCCGCCGGCGCCCTGCGCCAACTCCGGGAACCGCGCCATCGCCGACAAGAGGACGGCGAGCGTGAGGGCCAGACACAAGGCGGCGAGAGACTTGGCGATAACCGTCAAGGCCGACCCTCCGGGGCATTGTTGATGCTGATTATACGCCGTGGGAAGGTATTCGGACTTGCAGGCTACGGGCGGGAATCGCTCCCGGCGGGCTCTGGGGCGGACTGGCTGCGCTCCATAGAAAGCAGGGCCTCTTTCCGGTGCAGACCCCAGCGGTAGCCGGCAAGCCCGCCGTCCTTTCGCAGCGCGCGGTGGCAGGGGACGATGGGCGCCACGGGGTTGGTGGCGCAGGCGCGTCCCACGGCTCGGCTGGCCTTGGGATGCTCCAGTTTCTCGGCCAACTGCTGATAGGTTCGGGTTTCGCCCACGGGTATCGCTTGCAACTGCCGCCACACCCGCCACTGAAACATGGTGGCCCGGACGTCCAGTGGCAGATCTATGTCTATGCTTCGCCCGTCCAGGTACGCCAGGGCTGCGTTAGTCCAGCTCCGCAACCCGGCGGTGTCCGGGGAACCGCCGTCCAGTTCGGCGCGCTGAAGCGTGGCCGCCGGGAATTCCTGCTCTAGCTCGGCTGCGAGCGCGCCGGTGTCGTCGCCCAGCTTGACCGCGCAGACGCCGCGGCTGGTACCGGCCAACAGCAGCCCGCCCAAGGCCGATTCGGTAACGATGTATCGGACCAGCGCGCCCGCGCCGCCCTTCCGGTAGCTGGCTGGTGTCATGCCCATTTGCTCCTTCGCATTTTCGTAGAGTCGGCTGGAAGAGCCGTAACCGGCCTCGTACATGGCTTCGGACACGTTGGCCCCTTCCCGCAGCAGACCCTTGAAGCGCTCGACTCGCCTGCCGCGGGCGTACTGCGACGGGGTGAGGCCGGTTTGCCGCCTGAATTCCCGCTGCAAGTGCGAGGGAACTGCTCCTACCGCCTCGCTGATTTCATGCAACCGGGGCGGTGCGTCGTTGGCCTCGACATATTCGTTAATGTAGTCGCAGGCGAGGCGCACCAACTCGTCATCCGTCCCTTGTCGGTCGGGCAGGCAGCGGCGGCAGGCGCGGAAGCCCGCGTTCTTCGCTTCTTCAGGGGCAAGGAAGTAGCGGACCTGCTCCTGCCGGGGGCGGCGGCTTGGGCAAGTGGGGCGGCAGTAAACGCCGGTGGACCGGACGGCGTAAACAAAGCGACCGTCAAAGTTCCGGTCCCGCGACATCACCGCAGTCCACAGCCGTTCAGGGTCCGGGTGCGTCGTTTCCGGTTGCACAATGGTCATGTCGGCATCCTCCCACAGGGGGGTGTTCAATTGCCAAATGGGCACGCTTCCTCACGCCGCCCCTAGCCGGACGAAGTGGGTGGAGTTGACCAACGCCAGCAACCGCCCGTCGCCGTCGGTGACCCGGGTGGAGGCGGCCATCAAGGTACGCCCTGGGTGGGGGATGGTCGCCTCGGCCACCAGCAGCCCCTCGCGTATGTTGGCGACGATCTGGCTGGAAATCGACACCGCCACCGGCAACTGCTCCGGCTCAAGCTCGCCGCGATAGGCGGCTACGGAGGCCAGCGTGGCGGCGGTGTCGGCTAGAGAAATCATCACCCCGGCATGGATGTAGTGGTGCGGTGTGTACAAGCCGGGGTGCACCGGCACTTCCACCACGACACGTTCCGCTCCCACTTCCACAACCCGCATTTTGAGTCGGTTCATCAGCGTTTCTTCGCCGTACTGCCGGTTGAGCCACTCGGCCAGCTCCTGCGGCGACAGCTCTTTGGGCCATTTCTCCACAAATATTCCTCGCTCGGTTATTTCCTTCGACGTATCCCAGATTAGCCGATGCCCGCAGGCAATTCTATCCGGTTTTCGCACTCGAATTCATAATTGCCGCGGGGGATGCCTGACAGACGGCCCTTATATTAGCGTACATTTGTTCTGTATAATCCAGCCTGCCAATCCCACCTGGCGCGAGCCACCAAAGCAGCCATGTCTGAACCAAACCCTGAACTGTCGGTAGCCTGCATTCTGATTGCCCACCTGCCGGTGAAGGCCGAGATGCGGCGATACCCCGCCCTGCGCGGCAGGCCGCTGGTGGTCGTCGAAAAGATCGGCCTCCGAGAACTGGTGCTGGACTATAGCGCCGTAGCCGAAGCCGCAGGCGTAACCGAAGGGATGCCCTTGACCGATGCCATCGCACTCTGTCCGCAGGCGGTATTGATGCAGGCTGACGCCAAGTACTACAGCGACACCCACAACCAGCTGGCCGATGCTCTGGCGATGCGATGCCCCAAAGTGGAAGTAGACGGGATGGGATGCCTCTACGCCAGCCTGGAGGGGCTGAGCGAGATTCACGGCGGGGAGGCCCGGCTGGCCGCGTCGCTACTTCAGTCGGTGCCGCCACCTTTCAACCCGCGCCTGGGCGTGGCCTGCGCCAAGTTCCCTGCCTACGTGGCTGCCGCCACCGCCCCGCATGGCCGGGCCGCCAGGGCGCCCCTCGACACAACGGCATTTCTGGCCGGCTGCTCCGTAAACCTCCTGCCTCTGCCTTGGGAAAGCAAGGAGCGGCTGGATCGATACGGCATCCGCACCCTGGGGCGGCTGGCCGCCATGCCGGGCGCCGAGGCTCTTGCGATGCTGGGCGCGGAAGGCCAACGGGCTTGGGAACTGGTTCGCGGAATAGACCGGGAGCCGCTGCCCAATATCCACAGGGCCGCAGCCTGATGCACGGAGCCAGACCCACGGGCTGGATGTTAAAATGGATCTCTCGCATCGAAGCAAATGTATTCCAAGCGTATGCAGGAGGCCGGCATGGAAGAACTACTCGTCATCTCGTCCGATTCCCACGTATTTGAGCCTCCTGACCTCTGGACGGAACGCATCGACGCCGAGTTCCGGGAACGCGCTCCCCGGATGCAACGGGTGGACGACGTAGACCACTTGGTGGTGGAAAAGGACCAGATGATTGCCGGCATCGGCCTCATCTCCAACGCGGGCGCCCGCTTCGAGAACCCGGAGCAGATTTCCGCCCACGGCCGCTTCGAGGACGTTCATGTCGGAGGGTATGACCCCGCCCAGCACATCCGCGACATGAAAATAGATGGAGTCTCCGGCGAACTGCTGTACCCATCGCAGGGCTTGTTCTATTTCAAGGTCGCCGACTCGCGCCTGATGTCGGCCATCTTCCGCGTCTACAACGACTGGCTGGCGGAATTCTGCGCCTGCGACTCCGACCGGCTCAAGGGCGTGGCAATGATCAACCTGGACGACGTATCCGAGGGAGTCGCCGAGCTGGAGCGCTGCGCCAAACTGGGCATGGCGGCGGCAATGATAACCGAGTACCCGCAGGAGCACAGGCGCTACGACAGCCCGGAATACGAACCCTTCTGGGCTGCCGCGCAGGACTTCGATATGCCCGTCAGCCTGCACACCGCCACCCGCCGCGAGGGGCGCAGCAGGGGCGCCGGCCCAACATCGGTGCGCGACGCCAGCGGCCGCGCCACCAAGGTCTTCTACCCCGCCACCTCCATGTGCGACATCATCTTCTCCGGTGTGTTCGAGCGCTACCCCAAGTTCAAGCTGGCCATTGTGGAGTTCGAGCTTTCCTGGGCGCCCTACCTGCTGAACTCCATGGACTACACCTACGTCGAGCGGCAGGAGGAGGCTTTCTACCGCTTCAAGGGCGACGTCCGCCCCAGCGACTTCTTCCGCAGCAACGTCTACCTCAGCTTCCAGGAAGACGCCGTCGGAATCCGCCTGCGGGACATGATTGGCGTTGACCGGCTGATGTGGGGCAGCGACTACCCGCACTCCGAGTCCACCTTCCCCCGCTCCCGCGAGGTGCTGAGCGAGATTCTGGAAGGCGTCCCCATCGAGGAGCAGGCCAGCATCGTGGGCGGCGCAGCGGCCGAGCTCTACGGGTTCGAGGTCGCCAAGGTGGCCGTGCCCATCGGGTGAAGGCTTCTGCTTAACCGAGGCTCGAAGGAATGGCTCGAAGGCACGGAAGGAAGGGCGACATTGGCCGAAGAAATACGTTGGCAAAATCGCTTCCACAATTTTTCCCGAGCCTACTCTCTACTGCGGGCCGCCTTTGACCGGGAAGTTGACGAGTTGAATGATCTGGAGAAGGAAGGAGTAATCCAAAGGTTCGAATACACTTTCGAGCTGAGTTGGAACACGCTGAAAGACCGCTTGGAACATGACGGTGTGATTATGCAGTCGGTAACGCCACGAAATGTCATTCGCACCGCTGCCGCCACAGGACTGGTCGCCGAGGGCCAGACGTGGATTGATATGCTCGAAGACCGGCGGAACACCTCGCACCGCTACGACATCGAGATGCTCGATAACGCGCTCGGCAACATCCGGGACAACTACCTGACCATCTTGGAGGAGCTACATCAACGCCTGTTGACGGAGATGTCGGGATGAGCGAGACCGGGCTGCCCTCGGCTGTTCTTGAGCAACTTCGGAGCGTTTTCGTCCAGTATCCCGAATTGACCGCGGTCAGGCTCTTTGGCTCGTATGCCACTGGTCGCGCCACACCGCGCTCAGACATAGACCTCGCCACGGTGGGCATCACCGACCTGCGGCGGGTGAGCCGCTTGGCTCTCGATCTGGAAGATTTACCTATCGCGCAGAAGTGCGACGTTCAGGCGTATGAAAGCATTAGCTACGAACCGCTGAAGCAGCACATAGATGAGCGGGGAATTACCATATACGAAAGTGTCAAAGAAAAGGCAGCAACATGAGGCGAGCATACAAGGCAGTCCTGCACGGCGACCGCGTGGTATGGCTCGATGATGCTCCTGAAATCGCCGGGCCTGTCCCAGCGTACCTAATCATGCTCAATAAACCTGGACTCAGTAAACCTGGAGCTGATCATCCAGAAACTCGGGGAGCGGTCGGGGTGGCGATGCCGGAGGAATTCTTTCGAGATTCCGAATTTCTGCCCCTTACAGACCCTATCGCGCGGCGCAGTCAGTCTGCGTCAGCAGCACAGCATGGGGTTGGGAGACTCGATAATCTCAGCCACGGCCATGGTTCATAGTCTCATGCTGGTAACCCACAACGTCGAAGACTTTCGATGGATTGGAGGACTCGAAATTCTGGACCCACTCTCAAACTAATAGAAAGGAGCCGGAACGATGCTGAATATGCTGATCAAGGGCGGACAGGTCGTTACGCCGTCGGGCGTCGGGAACTGGGACGTGGGGGTGGAGGGGGAGCGCATTGTCGCCGTGGCCCTGCCCGGCGTGCTGTCGGAGGAAGGGGCCACGGTGATTGACGCCACGGGCAAAATCGTCGTGCCGGGCGGCGTGGAGGCCCACGCTCACGCCGCGGCCAACGTGCAGCCCGGCGCCCGCGAGACCGTGCCGGGCACCCCCAACGCCGGCCCCGCAGTACACTCGCTGGGCGCGATCTGGGGCGGCACCACCACCGTGGTAGACTTTGCGCCGGTGCCCAACGAGGGCGACCTCGCCGCTGGCATCCACGAATATATGAACGTCTGGCAGGGCGCTGCCTACACCGACTACACCACCCACTGCATCTACCGCAACGCCAACACCCCCGACTCCATCGCCCGGTTCCACGAACTGGTCGCTGCGGGGTTCCCCAGCGTCAAGATTTTCACCACCAACATTCGCCCGCCAGAAGCCGAGGGCACCAGCCTCACCCCTCTGGGCAGGATCGACACCGGACGGCTGGGCGACCTGATGGAGCAGATCGGGCGGCATGGCGGCGTTTTGGCGGTCCACGGCGAGGACGACGAGCTAGTGATGTACAACTACCTGCTGGCCCAGCAGCGCGGCCTGTGGGACTGGTACAACGTCCACCTGATTCACTCCAAGACCGTCGAGGATCTAGCCTTCCGCCACGTAGTGCGGCTGGCCCAGCGCACCGGCGTCGGAATGTACTTCGTCCACGTCACCGCCAGCGACGGGCTGGACGTGATCTCCGAAGCCCGCGCCTCCGGTATGCCGGTCTATGGCGAAGTGCTGACTCTGGCCCTGTCCTTCGAGGCGGAGCAGTACAAGGAATCCGACGGCATGAAGTATCACACCTACCCGTCGCTGAAGTTCGACGAGGACCGCACCTCTCTGTGGGACGGCATCATGAAGGGCGATCTATCCTTCACCGCCACCGACAGCAGCTTCACCACCTACCTGGACAAGATCGCTGGCACCAATGTGCGCGACATTCGCGGCGGCAACGTGGGTATCGAAATCCGCATGGGCGTCAACTACTCCGAGGCGGTGGTAAAGCGGGGTATGTCGCTGGAGAGATACGTTGATGTCACCTCAACCAACGCGGCCAAGCTGCTGGGCCTCTTCCCCCGCAAGGGCTGCATCGCCGCGGGCAGCGACGCCGACTTCTGCTTAATCGACCCTGCGGTCAAGAAGCCTCTAGCCATCTCCGACCTGCACGTCCGCGACTACAGCCCGTGGGAGGGCTGGGATGTGGAGGGCTGGCCCACCACAGTCATCCTGCGCGGCAAGGTGATGGTGGACGGCGGCCAACTGCTGGGCGGCCCCGACGACGGTCGGCTCATCCTGCGCAAGATTGACCAGTCCGCCCTGAACCGGCCCGCGTTCTAGCGATCATTTCCGTTACCCATGCCATCTCGCCTATGGTCAAATCGAGGAAACCCGGAAAATCCGGGTTTCCTTCAAATTTCCTTAAAATTCGTGCGCTAAATTTATAGTCACAGCAGGGCGGGACAGCCCGGCGAGTTTGGAGAAACGGGGGCAAAGGCATGAAGAGGAAGTGGATACTAATCGGGCTGGCCGTGGGGCTGCTGGCCGCTGCCATTTCCGGCGGGGTGGCCCTGGCCTGGGGCGGCGGGGGCCACGGATTGGGCTGGGGCCGCGGCGACCACGAGGAGCGGAAGACCGCTGTCGCCGGGAAGGTCGCGGAAGCCCTGGGCACCGATGCTCAGGAAACCGCAGACGCCATCGCGCAGGCCGAGAAGGAAGTGAGCGAGGAAGCGCAGGATGCCGCGCTTCAGGACTTCGCCGGCCGCGTGGCCACAACGTTGGGCACCGACCCGGACGCCACCGCCAACGCCATCAAGCAGGTGGCGGAGGAGATGCGCAGCGAGGCCCTGGAGACCATGCTGCAATCCGCCATCGACAGCGGCCGTATAACCGAGGAGGAAGCCCAGGAATACCGCGACAAGGCGGGATCCTCTGGCTGGTTCGTCAATGGCTTCGGGTTCAAGGGCTACAACGATGCCGAAGACTTCGCCAACCGGGTCGCCGCGATCCTGGAAGTCGAAGGCGACGATGCAGCCGACGCCTTCGAGCAGGCCATGACCGACATCCGCAGCGAGGCAATGGAGTCCACGCTACAGTCGGCCATAGACAGCGGCAAGATCACTGAGGAAGAAGCAGCCGAAATCCGCGAAAGGGTCGAGTCGGGCAACTGGCGCGGCTTCGACAAGCGGGGCCGGGGACATCGCGGCGGCAAGGGCCACTGGGGACGCGGCCGCGGGCATCACGGCGGACACGGCTCCGAGAGCGATTCATCCATCCCGTCCACTCCGGCGAACGACGGGGACTCCGCCTAAACAGGCCCTGGAACCGCCATTTGGTTTTCCATGCCAAAGGGCGCAGGATGGGCCATCAAGCCCGCCCGCGCCCTGCAACATTTGCCGCCGGACATTTCGGCAGGAACCGCAATGAAAACCGACTTCCGGGAATCCGAACAAACCGTGCTGGTCGTTGACGACGACGCTAACGTGGTGCAACTGACCCGTCTGTACCTAGAACGTGAGGGCTACCGCGTTCTCTCAGCCGCCGACGGAGCCAACGGGCTTGCCCTGGCGCGAGAGGAACTCCCCAGCCTGGTAGTCCTTGATGTCATGTTGCCCCGGCTCAACGGACTGGACGTCTGCCGGGCGCTGAGGAAAGAGTCGGAGGTTCCCATAATAATGCTGACGGCAAGGGTGGAGGAGGATGACCGGCTGGCCGGGCTGGACTTGGGGGCCGACGACTACGTCACCAAGCCTTTCAGCCCGCGCGAACTGGCCGCAAGAGTGCGGGCCGTGCTGCGCCGAGCCGCTCGCGAGCGAGCCGTCGGCGAGCCGACAGTGTTGGCCGCCGGAGCTATCGAACTGGACAGGCGGGCGCGCCGGGCAACGGTGGGCGGGCGTGAGTTTAGGCTGACGCCGACGGAGTTCCGGCTGCTGGCCCTGCTGATGAGTCAACCAGGCCGGACGTACACCCGCGACGAAATCATTGACCGTGTCTTCGGCGACGATTTCGACGGTTTCGACCGCACCGTGGACGCCCACGTTTCCAGCCTGCGCCGCAAGCTGGACGCCGGGGCTGCGGGCTGCGCCAAGTTAATCCAGACAGTGTACGGTATCGGCTACCGCCTAAGTAATTTCCCGGAAGTCTCTTCTGCCAATGGGAAAGAGCCGGGGTAAGTGCGATGCCTGATTTTCGCTCCGGGCTGTTTTCGGGCCTGCAATTCCGGTTGGTGCTGGGATTCACCCTCGCATTAGCCGTTGCCCTGGTACTGGTCGGGGCATCCATCGGATTCGCGGCAGACCGGCAGACCGAGCGGTTCGAGAACGATCTGCATGCAGCCCAGGCGGCGCGGGTGAGGCAGCTTGTGGGGGAATACTACGCCAGCCGGCTCGACTGGGACGCTGGTCGATCAGACCTCCAACATACCCTAGAAGTCTGGCCGGAAACCCCGATTCTCCCCAAGCCAGCGTTTTCTTAACGTCGATTATTGATGGAATAGTGGGTGTTGCAACGTATTACATGCACCACCATGCCATATAAGTCTTGAATACGTCTGCTTCGCGTAGCGCAAAACCCGGCCAATGGCTTTCCGGCCAGACTTCTAGAGCGCGCTGGCCCAGTCTCCGGCAGCCGTATCGTAGTCTATGACGCGAAGGGCACCGTAGTCGCCGATTCTCATGCCTCCCTGGACAAGGACTTGCCGGGGCGGGACGGCAAGAAAAGGAAATACCTGTGGAAGGACGCCAAGCGATTTCCGGTACACCATGACAAGGAGCAGGTTGGGACCTTTTCCGTAGCGGCGTTGTCGCCAATCGGGCCGGAGCCGCAGGACATAGCCGACCCGGTCGCCGCTCAAATATCGGCGGTGGTCAACCGTTCCCTGCTGTGGGCCGGTATCGGCGCGGCGGCGTTGGGCACGCTGCTGGTGTGGCTACTGTCGCGGCACACCCTGGCGCCGCTTCAGAGCCTCGGAGCGGCGGCCCGCCGTCTTGGACGCGGCGACCTCTCACAACGCGCCGAGACCGAAGGCCCCAGCGAGATACGCCAATTGGCCCACAGCTTCAACGTCATGGCCGAGGGGCTGGAAGAAGCGGAACGCCACCGTCGCAACCTCACCGCAGACATCGCCCACGAACTGCGCACCCCTCTCTCCAACATTCAAGGCTATCTGGAGGCCATCAAGGACGGCCTGGTCCAGCCCACCCCTGAGACCATCGACACTATCCACGGCCAGGCCCTGCACCTGTCGCGGCTGGTGGAGGACCTGCGCTTGCTGGCACAGGTCGAAGCCGGGGCGCTGACGCTGCAACTGTCTCTGACGCGAATGGAAGAACTGCTGCAATCTTCGGTCGAGGCGGTGCGCCCCCGCGCCGAAGCCAAGGGCGTCAATGTGACCCTCGAATTGGACCAGTCCTTACCCGACATGGAACTGGACGCGACACGAGTCGCCCAAGTGATCGGCAATCTTCTGGAGAACGGCATCACCCACACTCCTGAGGGTGGCAGGGTGGCGGTTACGGCCCGCGCCGACGACGGAGGCGTAGAAATTGCGGTAGCCGACACCGGGCCAGGCATCCCACCCGAGGAACTGCCCCGCCTGTTCGACCGCTTCTACCGCGCCGACCCTTCCCGCGCCCGCGCCACCGGAGGCTCCGGGCTGGGGCTGACCATCGCTCGCAGGCTCATCGAGGCTCACGGCGGAACAATCGAGGCCCACAGCGTGCTGGGACAGGGCAGCCGCTTCACCATCCACCTGCCGGCGCCGAGTTACCCTCTCTCTTGAGGGAGAGGTCTAAGGTGAGGGTGAGCCGCGGTTGGCCGACATTACCCTGGTCAGAAATCATCCGCAGAACTGAGGAATTTCCCGAAAATGGGCTTGATTTGGAGAGGAGAAACGGGATAGCATTTTAATATGCCGCGGAAGAGAAGCCCGGGTCTCATCAAGACCGCTTCGCCGGTGACGTTCCTGGAGCCGGCGACTCCCCTCCTTTCCCCCGGCAATTCTCTGTTAACTGTAATTTGTGGGGGCTTTGCCCGCCGTGGCTGAGCCGCCTACTTTTGGCCCTTCCGGTGCGGATTCACGCCGGGTGGGTCGTTTTCTTTCACGGAACAACCGCCCTTGGCCCGACCTGCTCCGGCGCTGCGTCGCCGAGGTCGTCGGGACATGGCTGATGGTGTTCGCCGGAACATCCGTGGTGGCCGCGGCGGTGCTGACGGGCGCGCAGGCGGGGCTGTGGCAGGTTGCGGTGGCCTGGGCCATTGGCGTGTCACTTGCCATATATCTGACCGGCGCCGTATCGGGGGCGCATCTCAACCCGGCGGTCAGCCTGGCCTTCGCCATCTTTCGCCCGCGAGATTTCCCGTGGCGATTCTTGTTCCCTTATTGGGTCTCGCAGTTGCTGGGGGCCGCGCTGGCCGGGTTGACCGTGCTTTTGCTGTATGGCTCCCTCATTCGGCGCTTCGAGGAACAGCACGGTCTGGAGCGGGGCGAGCCGGGCAGCCAGCTTTCCGCCTTGATGTTTGGCGAGTATTTCCCCAATCCCGGCATGATGGGAGCAGACGAAGCGGCCCGGACCCTGGTGTCACCGCTGGGCGCCGCCACGGTGGAAGGCATCGGGACCGGCATCCTGGTGCTGATGATTTTCGCTCTCGTTGACCGCCGCAACAGCAGCCTACCCGCGAAGTACCTGGCGCCGGTGTTTATCGGCCTCACCGTTGCATTGCTAATCAGTATGCTGGCACCGCTGACCCAAGGAGGATGGAACCCGGCCCGCGACTTCGGCCCCCGGCTGGTGGCCTTCTTCGCCGGGTGGGGCGAGATGGCCATTCCCGGTCCGTCGGGCGGCTTCTGGGCCTACATCGTCGGCCCGCTGGTCGGCGGGCCGCTGGGCGCTGCCGTCTACGATTTCCTGGTTCGGCCCGCCTTCCCGCCGGAGGAAGAACCGGACTAAACGCCCCAAAGGCCGCCCATTCCCCGAAAGACCATCATGTAAGCCGCTCTGCCGGTTGCGCCAGTCTGCCTCAACTTATACAATAGCTTATCCGTCCGCGCTTGACGCCTCGTGGCGTTGACGCGGTTTGCGCCTGCCTGCGGCCCTGCATTTTCCCGACTTGACGCCGAACCGGGCGCATAGACTCTGCAAGGGGGAGCAACGCCCTGTATGGATGCGAACAGCATAAGAAACGTGGCCCTGCTTTCACATTCCGGCGCTGGAAAGACATCGCTCTGCGAAGCGGTGCTCTTCAGCACCAAGGCGGTGACCCGTCAGGGCCGAATTGAGGACGGTAATACCGTCTCCGACTACGAACCCGAAGAAATCAAGCGGGCCGGCAGCATTCAGACCACCCTCATCGCCGCCGCCGCCGCCGACGGTTGCAAGATCAATTTCCTGGACACCCCTGGCTATGATGACTTCCAGGGCGAAGTGGTAAGCGCGCTTCGGGTGGTCGAGGGTGCCGCCATCCTGATTGCAGCGCCGTCAGGCGTTGACGTGGGCACCGAGCGGGCCTGGAATATGTGCGAGTCCGCCAAGCTGCCGCGCCTGATCGTCATCAACAAGATGGACCGGGAGAACGCCGAGTTCGACCGAAACGTGGCCGACATCCAGGCCACCTTCGGGCGGCAGTGTGTTCCCTTCCAGATTCCCGTCGGTGAGGCCGACAGCTTCAAGGGCGTGGTCAACGTGGCCGGTCCCAGCGCCGACGTACCCTCGGAGCTGGCCGATGAAGCGGAAGCTGCCCGCGAGCGACTCATCGAAGCCGCTGCCGAGAGCGACGACGAGCTGGCCGATCGCTACCTCAACGGCGAGGATCTGACCGCCGAAGAAATCGAGACCGCGTTGCGCGGCGCTGTGCTGCGCGGCGAGTTGGTTCCCATTCTGGCGACCTCGGCCACCGACAACATCGGCGTGGCCGAATTCCTGGCCATAACCCGCTCCTACCTGCCATCTCCGGTGGACGGCGTCAAGCCTCGGCTGAGCAAGGCCGACTCCGGCGACGAGGCATCTTACGAGGCCGATCCAGACGCTTCTCTGGCCGCCCTGGTCTTCAAGACCACGGCAGACCCCTTCGTCGGCAAGCTGTCTCTCTTCCGCGTCTACCAGGGGACCATCAAGAGCAACTCCGAGGCGTGGGACACCAACCAGGGCCAGTCCGAGCGCGTGGGCCAGCTTTACCTGCCCAGGGGCAAGAGCCAGGAGAATCTGGCCGAAATCACCGCAGGCGACATCGGCGCGGTCGGCAAGCTGTCGTCTACCGTAACCGGAGACACCCTCTGTGCCCGCGATAACCAGGTGACCTTTGATCCCATTCAGTTGCCCGTGGGCTACTACCGCGTGGCAGTGTCCCCGGCATCCAAAGCCGATTTGGACAAGATGTCCATGGCCCTCGGCCGCATCATAGAAGAAGACCCCAGCCTCCAGATGTCGCGCAACGCCAGCACCAGTGAGACGCTGATAACCGGGCTGGGCGAAGCGCAAATCGACGTGGCGATGGACAAAATCAGGCGGAAGTTCGGGGCCGACCTGCGGGTCAAGCTGCCTCGCGTCCCATACCGCGAGACCATCACCCGCACCACGCAAAGCGAATACACCCACAAGAAGCAGTCGGGCGGGCATGGCCAATACGGTTGCGTGTATCTCCGCCTGGAGCCCATGGACCGAGACCAGGGCTTCCAGTTCGGCAATGAGGTTGTGGGCGG
This sequence comes from Dehalococcoidia bacterium, assembly GCA_965226875.1. Classification (GTDB taxonomy): domain Bacteria; phylum Chloroflexota; class Dehalococcoidia; order Lucifugimonadales; family UBA3495; genus VXOI01. The sequence goes on from OZ245439.1 coordinate 2,904,260, forward strand.
ACGGGTTCCTAAGGAATACATCCCCTCGGTGGAGAAGGGAGTGGTCAAGGCACTCGACGAAGGCTCGCTGGCCGGCTTCCCCATCGTAGACCTCAAGGCCGTGCTGTACGACGGCAAATATCACGATGTTGACTCGTCGGGTATGTCTTTCGAGATTGCCAGCATCCAAGCGTTGAAGAAAGGCGTGAGCGACGCCAGCCCGATCCTGCTGGAGCCGGTGATGCGCCTGTCGGTAACTGTGCCCGAGGCCTACACGGGCGAGGTGATGAGCGACCTCAACGGCAAGCGCGGGCGCATCCTGGGCATGAACCCGGAGAACCGCGTTACGGTGATCGACGCCGAAGTGCCCCAGTCGGAGCTGTTGCGCTACGCCCAGGACTTGCGCTCCCTGACCCAGGGCCGCGGCTCCTACTCCATGGAGTACGGCCACTACGAGCCGGTTCCCTCCAACCTGGAGTCGAGGGTCATTGAGGAAGCCAAGCGCATCCGGGAAGAGGACGACTAGGCCCGGCGGCTATATTCCGACTCATCCAACGCAGGGGCGGGCTTTCAGGCCCGCCCCTTGATTTACTGCGGCTATCATCAAGGAGTTCAGCATTATGGAGAAAACCCGGTAAGACTTGCGCCCGGAGGGACGCGCCTGGGGACCTGAGGGCCTGTCCCGCTACTATATGGTGCCGGAGAAGGGCTTTGCACAAAAATTGTTTTTAATTCTCTATTTTTTGTGCGCAGATGTGCAACATTCCGGAGAGTCCCGGCTTCAGATGGTCCTGTCTGGTGGTCGTCCCTCTGATATCCTTCGTTCAGTTGCCGATTCGCAGCAGATTCAGAAGGTCCTGGATACCCTCTCCGGCGGCTTGGGTGTGGGTTCTCAGTTCTCTGACCGGCAGGTTGCCGTGGTAGAAGTGGGCGTGGAGCCGTTCTGCCGAACCGAAGCATGAGCGCCAGGTGTTGCTGCCTTGGGCTGCGTCAAGGTGCCGGGCTATCCTTTCGAATGTGCCGTGGCTGTCATGGGGCAGTCCCTGGTTCAGGGCGATCCCGATGAGGCAGTGGGCGAATGCTCCCCACAAGAATTCGGCGGCAATCAGTTCGTTGCCGCCGTTCCTTGACTCTTCGTCGGCCCGTTCGGTGAGTTCCCGGGCCGTGCTGACATGCTCCTGTTGGTTCATGATCGCACCGCCTCTTGGTCAGCGAGCCGGTTGGCCAGTTCTATGGTTGCCCTGGCGAACAGGAGGCCGTCCCTTTCCGGGCCGTCCGGGTCCCCGTCGTAACGGCCGAACTTCAGCATGTCCGGCCTACCCATGCTGGCTCCCAGGGCGGCGCAGAGGTTCTTACCCTCCGGGGAGGCATCCTTCAGGGCTTGGTCGAATTCCTCCATTTCCTCGGGCCACCCGTTTCCACTGGCCAAGGCTGCTGCGATGCTGTACAGGTCTTCATGGGTACTGTGGGGCCACTCGCGGGTGGCGGCGATGTGTCCTAGGGTCGCTCTCACAGCGTCGGTGAGGGTCTCCACGCCTTCCAAGGATTGTCCCTTCTCGAAACTGTGCTGTGCGGCTCTGAAGTACCCCAGGACGACTTCCTCCACCGCCTTGCCCCAAGCGTCCACAATGCGTGCTTTCCATGACTCCCGGTCCGGCGCGTGCGTGCTGTTGGTGGCCGCGCCCACGGCGGCGCTCATGGCTTCGTTCATGGGCAGTCTGCTGTCCTGGGCGGGCCACTTGGCGTTGAAGCCCTCTTGGAGTTTCTCAGGATGGAGGGGCTGCTCCGCCAAGGTGCTGGCTTTTCGGAGGGTTGCCAAGGCAATGTCCTCTGCCACCCTCTCCATTCTTGTGGTCATATCCTTGCTCCGCTCCATTCACTTGGTTTGATGTTATTTCCCTCCGTGTTCACGGTCAAGCACGGGGAGGGGTTTTCTGTTGGTTGCTCTTGCCGCGCTGCTCGGGGCAACGGACTGGGGTGGCTTTCGCCCGAATCTTGTGCAGGGGTTGACTGAAATTGTTATAAATTCCAATATTTGTGCAAAGCCCCCGGAGGAGGTTGAGTTAATTGACGGCAAGTTGTTCTGGGGTGAAGAAGAGCGGCTGACAATGTTTGCCCATCTGCCGGAGAACGAGGGTGTCAACCAAGCCGTGCGCATAGGAAATCCAGGCGTTTGGCGGGCCGCCGTAGCAAACCTGCCCGCTTCCTAATCGCCACTGCGGCCCGGCCTTTCCTTGCGTCTCCGTGTCAAGCAAACAGCGGACGCGGAGCAATCGCCCCGGCTAAAACGCCCAGGTTGGCTGGTATTCGCCGAAGACATCACGAAAGACGTCCATCATCTCGCCCAGGGTGGCGTAGGACTTAGCGGCGTCTATCAGCGGCGGCATCAGGTTGTCGTTGCCGCGGGCGGCGGCTTCCAGGGCGCGCAGCTTTTCCGCCACCTCGCGGTTGTCGCGGGTGCGCCGGACTTCGTTGATGCCTTCGACTTGCAGGCGCTGGCCCTCCCGGTCTACGCGGAGCAGCGGGATGTCTACTTCCTCGCCGGTGTTGTATTCGTTGACGCCGACGGTGATGCGCTCCTTGCGGTCTTCTTCCATCTGGTAGATGTAGGCAGCGTCGGCGATTTCCCGTTGCAGGAAGCCAGTCTCCAATGCGGGAATCACACCGCCCACGTCCTCGATGCGCCGGAAATAATCGTAGCTGCCTGCCTGAAGCTGGTCGGTCATCACTTCCAGAAAGTAGCTGCCGCCCAGCGGGTCAACCGTGTCGGTTACGCCGGTCTCGTGGGCGATGATCTGCTGAGTGCGGAGAGCCTGCAATGCCGCTTCTTCCGAGGGCAGCGCCCAAGCCTCGTCCTTGCTGTTGGTGTGGAGCGACTGGCACCCGCCCAGGACGGCGGCCAGGGCTTGGAGAGAAACGCGGGCGACGTTGTTCTCGGGCTGCTGGGCGGTCAGCGACTGGCCGGATGTCTGGGCGTGGAAGCGCAGCTTGTGGGAGCGGCTGTCGGTGGCGCCGAAGGTATCGCGCATCTCCTGGGCCCAGATGCGGCGGGCGGCCCGGAACTTGCCGATTTCCTCGAAGAAGTTGTTGTGCACGTTGAAGAAGAAGCTGAGGCGCGGGGCGAACTCGTCCACGTTCAGCCCTCGCTCCTGGGCGTGGCGGACGTACTCAAAGCCATCGGCGAGGGTAAAGGCCAGCTCCTGCACAGCGTTGGAGCCAGCCTCGCGGATGTGGTAGCCGCTAATGCTGATGGGATTCCAGCGGGGAACGTGCCGGGCGCCGAACTCCACGGTGTCGGTCACCAGCCGCATGGATGGGCCGGGCGGGAAGATGTACTCGTTCTGGGCGATGTATTCCTTCAGGATGTCGTTCTGAATGGTGCCGCCGACCTTGTCCAGTGACGCGCCCTGCTTCTCGGCCAAGGCCAGGTACATGGCCCAGATGATGGCGGCGGGGGCGTTGATAGTCATGGAGGTGGTCACCTGGTCCAGCCGGATGCCCTCGAACAGCGTTTCCATGTCGGCCAGCGACGATACGGCGACTCCGCAGGTGCCGAACTCGCCGTAGGCCCGCGGGTCGTCGGTATCGTAGCCGTAGAGGGTGGGCATATCGAAGGCCACGCTGAGGCCGGTCTGCCCCTGCTCCAGCAGGAACTTGAACCGCTCGTTGGTATCTTGGGGACGTCCGAACCCGGCGAACATACGGAGAGTCCACAAGCGTCCCCGGTAGCCGGAATCATGGATGCCGCGCAGGTAGGGGAACTCTCCGGGCAGTCCCACCGATTCCATGTAGCCGTCGCGGGCGGTGTCGGCGGCGGTGTAGAGCTGCTCCACCGGCAGTTGCGAGGGAGTGCGGAACTCCGGGCGCCTCTGGGAAGCCGGATTCTGCCGCTCTCGCCACTCGGCGGTGCGCTCGTTCAGCTGCTGCAATTCCTGGTCGGAAATCAAGGGAGTACCTCCGTAGTGTCCGAGTCATGCGCACAACGATATGGACGGCGACAACAGGCAGCCGTCAGGGATGTTCTATAAAGGCAGTCTAGTCAGGGGCAGCGCGGGGTGTCAACGCGGGCCAGTGGCAATGGAGATAGTTCGGGGAAAGCAGCTATAACAAGCTATAACAACGGTTATTCAGAAAATTCAGTCAATCGGAAATATCGGCGCCGGCCCACCCTGAGCACATCCTCTTGCGATACAGTTACTAATGACCGTGAATCGTCCAATCGTTGAGTTTCACCCGATTGCCTTAGCAACTCCACCCCGCCCTGCGATATAAGCCGCCGGACCTCTGCATTGCTGATCTGAATTCCCCCCTCTCGCAAAGCCCCAACAACAAGGTTATCTACTCGGACATCGTAACTTATAGAGCCTGTTGCGCTGGCCGTAGGTGTCCCACCCCCCAAACTTCCACGGAGTGAAATTTTAGGAATGTCGTCGGGCAGGTTGCGGCCCTGCACCACGCGCTCGAAGTGGGCCTGAGCTGCGTCGGCGGAGGCGGCGTCGTGGAACTGGTTGGTGATGTCCCAGGCCAGACGCTTCTTGTGGGCCATGGGGTTGACCGAGTCCTCGGCTATGTCTCGCTCGACATCGGCGAGGGCGGCCGATGGGAGGTCTGTGAGGAGCTCGTAGTAGCGGGCAATCATATTGTCGGCTATGGACATTACCTTGCCGTACATATCCGCCGGGGCCTCGTCTACGGCGATGTAGTTGTCGAGGCTCTTGCTCATCTTCTGCACGCCGTCGGTGCCGGGCAAGATGGGCATCAGGAAGCACTGCTGCGGCGTCTGGCCCATCGACCTTTGCATCTCTCGCCCTATTCCCAAGTTAAACAGCTGGTCGGTGCCGCCAAACTCAACGTCGGCCTCGATTACAACCGAATCGTAGGCTTGCAACAACGGATACAGCAGTTCTGTCAAGGCGATGGGCTGTTCCTCTGCGATTCGTTTGGCGTAATCTGCCCTTTGCAGGAATTGGGCTACGGTGAAGCGTCCGGTCAAGTCAATAATATCGGCCAAGGTGAACTTGCCGAACCACTCGCTCTGCTCGACCACCTGGGTGCGGTCTTTATCCACGACCTTGAAGAACTGGCGCAGATAGGACTGGGCGTTTTCCATTACTTCTGCGTGGGTGAGCACCGGGCGGGTGGCCGACCGCCCACTGGGGTCGCCAATCTGTGCCGTCCAGTCGCCAACGATGAGAATGACCTGGTGGCCCAGGTCCTGTAGTTGGCGCAGCTTGCGCAGGCCGACCACGTGGCCGAGGTGGATGTCGGGACGGCTGGGGTCGAAGCCCATCTTGAGGCGCAGGGGGCGCCCCGATTGCAACAGGCGAATGAACTCTTCACGGGAGATGATGCGGTCAACACCGCGATTGACAATCGTGTCCAGCGTTTCGGGGCTTAGCATCACCTACCCCTCTTATCCGGCCTGGGCCAGCACGTCGCGGGAGTCGGCCACGTCCTGCTCTATGCGCGCTATCAGGACGTCTATGTCGGCGAAGGTCTCCTGGTTCCGCACCTTGTCCACGAACTCGACGGTCATCGGCTGGCCGTATAGGTCGCCGCTGAAGTCCATAACGTAGACTTCCACCAGCCGCTGCGTCAGCCCGAAGGTGGGGCGGACACCGATGGAGGTGGCCGACAGGTGGCGCTTCCCGCCGATATGGGCCCAGGTGGCGTAGATTCCATCGCCAGGCCAGAGCAGGCCGGGGTAGATGTCGATGTTGGCGGTAGGGAAGCCCAAGGTGCGGCCCCGCTGGTCGCCCACCACAACCCTACCGCTGAGGGTGTGGTTGCGGCCCAGCAGCCGGGCGCCGCCCGACACGTCGCCTGCTACGAGGGCTTTGCGCACCACGCGGCTCTTCACGGGCTGGCCGTTCATCTCCAGCGGCGGAACCGAGCGCACCCAGAAGCCCAGCCGCTCGCCCTCGGCCTGCATATAGGCCATGTCGCCCTCGCGCCCCCGCCCCAGCGCCGAGTCCGGGCCGAGCACCAGTCCCTTCATACGAAGGGTCCCGCTGAGCAGTTCGGCGAACTGGCGGGCCGGCACCTCGGAAAGTTCCTGAGTAAATTCCAAGGGCACAACCAACTCGATACCGGCCTCCCGGAGCAGGTCTACCTTGTGGTCCGGTGTGGTAAGGTAGCTGGGAAAGGTGCCGGGCCGGAAGACGGTCACGGGGCGGTTGGAGAAGGTGACTACCGCAGGGATACAGACGGAGCCAGCCCAGTCCATCAGGTAGCCGAGCAGGTGCCGGTGGCCCAGATGCACACCGTCGAACACGCCGACCGTCAGCACAGTGTCCCTGTCCGGGGTATAGCCGGCCAAAAGCTGGCTGAAGCTCATCGGTATTGGGTCCCCTATCCGTCCCGGAATTCTGCGTTTGCTTGGAGTGTGCGGCGGCGGAAAGGCTTGCAAAGGCTTCCGGTACGCCGGTTTTGGCCGCCGAAAAGAGGCAAAAAGCCAACGCTGTGACCAAGGCGGGCCGTGGGCCGGATGGTAGCACAGCCCACCCGGAGCGTCAACTTGAAACCAGCCTTGAAACCAGCGAAGAGACGAAGCATTTTCGTCGGGCGGGCCTCCCCCCGGAACCTCCGGGAGGGCTCCTCCGGGAGGGTTGGCGGATGTATGTCGTATTTTGGTCAAATTATTAAATTTGTCAAAATTGGTTCCCTTAATTGTAGGCTGGAGACATATCAGCTTGTATAATTCCAACAAGTCCGAACCATGCGCGTAGGGGGCGGGGAGTCCCGGGGCAGGCGCCTTAAAGGGGCTGCCACTCAGGGGGTGCGACCCACCACCGAGCGGGTGAGAGCGGCTATCTTTAACATTCTGGCGGACGGGCAATACTGGGAACGGCGCGTTCTCGACCTGTTTGCGGGCACCGGCAGCATGGGCATCGAGGCACTCAGCCGGGGCGCCGGTTGGGCCGACTTCGTGGAACGCGACCGCAGGCAGTGCGCGGTCATCCGCGATAATCTGATGGCGACCGGCTACGGCGGCATTGCCGAAGTCCGGCAGTCCGATGCCACGCGGGCCCTGCCATTGCTGCCTGGGGGATACAGCTTGGTGCTGCTGGACCCACCGTACCGGATGGGAGCCTTCCACCAAGTTATGGAGTCCATCTCCAGGCAACAAGGACTGCTGACCCCGGATGGCATGGTGGTGGCAGGACATTCCCGGCAGACGGAACTCTGCGCCGCCTATGGCACACTGCGGCGCGTCATTTTCCGCCAGTATGGCGACAACTTGGTGGACTTCTACCGGCACGAGCCGGACGGTATACCGGACAACGGCAGTGAATAATCCGTAAGGGCGGCAGTAGAAGCATGGTGACTGCGCTATATCCCGGCAGCTTCGACCCGGTTACTGTGGGACACCTGGACATCACGGCACGGGCCGCAAAGCTGTTCGACCAGGTGGTCGTAGCCGTCTACGACACACCTTCCAAGAGCCTGCTGTTCGCCACCGACGAGCGGCTGGCACTGTTCGAGCAGGCTTGCTCACACCTGACCAACGTGCAGGTAGTCAAGTACACGGGACTGACTGTCCGCTTCGCTCGCGAAATAGGCGCGAGGGTGATAGTCCGGGGCCTGCGCAGCGGCTACGACTTCGAGTACGAATTCGAGATGGCCTTCATGAACAGCAAACTGGAGCCGAACGTGGATTTGGTTTGCTTTATGACCTCACAGGACTACGTGTTCGTGAGCGCCAGTCTATTGAAGGAGGTTGCCAGGCTAGGTGGAGACATCAGGGATATGGTCCCTCCCAACGTGGCGGAAGCGCTGTACCAGAAATTCGGAAATCCGGTCTTGGATGGGTAGTGACCGGGAGAGGGGTTATCATAGATCTTATAAATGTCATCGACAAACTGGAGACACTCATCGACACCAGCAAGACGGCTCGCGCCGGTGGCCACATTCTGGTTGACCAGGCGAAGGCGATGGAACTGGTGGACCAACTGCGCCTGGCGGTTCCCAAGGAAATACGCGCCGCCGAGGAAGTGCTGGCCCAGAAAGACCACATCATGAACCTGGCCCAGACCGACGCGCGCCGCACCAAGGCCCAGGCTGAGGACGACTACCGCGTGCGTCTGGACAAGCACGAACTGCTTCTTCAGGCGGAACAGCGGGCGGCCACCGTTTTGCGCGACGCCGAAGAGCGCGCCCGCCGGATGGTGGAGCAGGCGGAGGCTCACGCCAGCTCCAGCCGCTCCGAAGCCGACGCCTACGCTCTGCGCAGCCTGCGAACCCTGGAGCAGGAACTGAGCAACATCACCTCCGTTGTGCGCCGGGGAATCGACGTGCTGTCGGGGCCGGCTACGGCCACCCTGTCTTCGCAGTACTTCGATGAGCGGGAACCGGCGCTCTAGGCCTCCGGGCAATAAACCGGGCAACCGGCCAACAGCGCGCGACGGGGCCTCCGTCCCGTCGCCGGGCAACAGCGAATCTCGACAGTTCCCGCAGCGCCGCATCCGCCGGGACAATCCCAGGATATACGCAGGGGCAACGCAACCCAGTTGCCCCTGTGGCCTGTCCCAGCCGCAGGACTCCCGCCTCTGAACACTGGCCCTGGGTCATCCAGTCGTTCCTTCTGCCTGCGTGAGAGGGTCAGGGTCAGGGCGTACCATCAATTAGGAATAATAGGGTCATCCCAGGTGGAATTCTGGGATTTCACCCTCACTCCAGCCATATTTCTCATGGGAGAGGGGGATAATGACCTCTTCGAGGCTTCGGGTTCGGGTTGACACGCAAATTAGGAGAGGCATACAATTTTTAACTAACCCGGACTTATTCGGAGGCACGGTTTATGAAACAGATGACTGTTGATAGCATCCGGGTGAGCCCCATGAATTATCAGAGGGTGGTCATTCTCCGCGAGAACGACTCCGACCGCTATCTGCCCATCTGGATCGGGCCGGCTGAGGCTGACGCCATCGCTGTGAAGCTCCAGGATCTCAGTGTGCCCCGCCCCCTCACCCACGACCTGCTCCGCGAGGTCATAGACAAGCTGGGCGGCTCCATCCGCCACATCCTGGTCAACGACCTCCAGAACGACACCTTTTACGCCACCATCACCATCGACGTCAACGGCGCGCAGGAAGACATAGACTGCCGGCCCAGCGACGCCGTCGCCTTGGCGGTGCGGGCCAAGGTGCCCATCTTCGTGGAGGAGTCCGTCCTCGACAAGGCGGGAATCCAGTTGGACAAGGAAGGCAAGCCCGCCGGACAGCCCGAAGGCGACTCTGCCCCCGCCGAGCCGCATTCCGAGGTGAAAGAGGAAGAACTGGAAGGTATGTCCGCGTTCACCGACTTCATCGACTCCCTCGACCTCGAAGACTTCGGCAACAAGTAGTCGGCCTGCCATAGCGCGCGGCGAATACTGAAATGACGCCGGGCCCCGATGGATTTCCTTCGGGGCCGGTGAAGTCACGGCGGATGCGGAGCCCGGTCGCCGGTCTGGCGCAATACCTAACGGGACCGCAGGGTTTTTGGGCTGCTCTCTACTTTGACGGCGAGGGATGCAGTGAGGATGAATGGCCTGCTCCGGAAGAAAATCGCGCGGAACGCGGACGCCCCCACCCCGAACTTCCTCCAGGGAGAGGGAACGATAGGACGCCCTGCTCTGCGCCGAAAGCGGTTTGACTTTCGGCCTGCCTGGTGATAACATCCTGCCGTTTGAGCGGTGGTATGGACCGACGGCTCCTTGCGCTGCGCCTCTTGGGACTGGGCTGGTACGTTGCTGCCTGCATAGTCGTCGGCGCGGTCGGCGGTATCGGACTGGACAAGCTGTTGGGGTTGGCCCCGCTTTTTACCCTGCTGGGAGTGCTAGTAGGTACAGTGGCGGCATTCTACGGACTCTTCAAGATGGTTCGCCCTCTGCTTAACAACAACATCTCATCCGGCAAGCCTCGCTCCAACGGAGATAACTCCCAGTGAACAAAGGTTTCCTAGTAGCCGGCTTACTGGTCGTTGCGGCGCTTCTTATTGCCGGGCTCATCACCGGAGCCATCGGCGCAGGGTTGGTGCAGTCAGAAGAGGGAAAGGCGGCAGGCCAGACCGCCGAAGGCCCGTTTATCCACAAGCCTGCGGTTCACCTGCCCGCGCAGGTTGTTGGCCCCGTCGGCGCTCGTGAGCATTACGTCGACTTCCTCCACGCCGAACACGAAGAACGCGAATTCGGCGAAGAGCATCTGGACGAGCACACCCTCGAGGTGCTGAAGGAAGGCCCGTACAAGGGCAATAACTTCATCATCACCAACACTCTGCTCTCCTCCTGGATTGCCAGCATTGTCCTGGTTCTGGTATTCGTGCTGGGAGCACGGCGAGCCAGCATGGTCCCGGGACGCTTCCAGAACTTCTGCGAGATAGTCATCGAAGGACTGTTGCGTTTCGTTGAGGGCACGGTCGGCCCCGGTCGTTCGAGGCTGCTGTTCCCGGTCATTGCCAGCATTTTCCTCTTCGTGGTAATCAATGCCTGGATTGGCCTGCTGCCCATTTATCCCTCGCTGGGCTTTATGACCGATGATGGGGTGGTGGAAATCCACCTGTTGCGGCCGGCGGGCACCGACATCAATATGCCGCTGGCCTTGGCTTTGGTTTCCTTCGTATTCGTTGAGTATCTGGGGCTGAAGATGCTGGGCTTCGGCTACTTCGGCAAGTTCATCCGGGTGCGCAGCCTGGCCTCCGGCGTTGGCGCGCTCTTCCACTTCCAACTGCTGGACGCCTTCCAAGGCCTGCTGGACTTCTTCTTCGTAGGGCCACTGGAGGCTTTCAGCGAATTCGTGCGGATCATCAGCTTCACCTTCCGTCTCTTCGGCAACATGACGGCGGGCGAAATCCTGGTCTTGATGTCGGCCTTCCTGGTGCCTTTCGTGGCCACCGTGGGGGTCTACGGGCTGGAACTGCTGGTGGGCTTCATACAAGGGCTGATCTTCGCCGGTCTTACCCTGGTGTTCGCGGCCATCGCCATGACAGCCCACGAACACGAGGGACACGAGGAACAACACTAGAGAGCGGGAAGAACGCCCTCACCCCAACCCTCTCCTGGCGGGAGAGGGGAGTTATTGAGAGGGACAAGATGGAAATCTTGGTATTTGGAATGGTACTTGCGACTTTGGGAATCGCCGCCGCTGCTCTGGGCGGGATATTCGCCATATACGCGTCACGACAGGACTAGGGTGTTCAACCCGGAATATACTTGAGGAACGACCCAAGGAGGCAAAATGGAAATCCTTTCGGCATTGTTGAGTCTACCGCTGGCCCAGATTGACAAAGAAGCGGCCAGGCTGCTGGGCGCCGGCATCGCCATCGGCCTGGGGCTGATTGGCCCCGGCATCGGCATCGGCATCCTGGGGGCCGCCGCGATGAGCGCCATCGGCCGCAACCCGGAGGCCACGGGCAACATCCAGACCAACATGATTCTGGGCATCGCCTTCGCCGAAGCGCTGGGCATTTACGCCCTGGTGGCTACGATCATGATTGGCTTTATCTTCTAGCACGGCTGAGGGCGAAATGCTGGAGACATTGGGATTCCACTGGTTAAGCCTGCTAATCTACCTCATCAACTTCCTGCTGGTCCTGGGGCTGCTGTTTCTGTTCGCGTACAAGCCCATCCTGCGGCTGATGGACCAGCGGGCCGACCGGATCCGGGAAAGCCTGGAAGCCTCGGAGCGCGCGCGCGAAGCGGCCGCCAGTTCCCAGCAGGCCGTCGAGGACCAACTGGTCGAGGCTCGCCGCGAAGCTCAGCGCATCATGGACCAGGCCCGCGAGACTGCCGAACGCTTCCGCGCCGAGGAAATGGAGCGGGCCCGCGGCGAGGCGGAGAATTTCGTCTCCCGGGCTCAGTCCGACATCCAGCGGGAGCGCGACGCGGCCATCGAGGAAGTCCGCGCCAGCTTCGGCGATCTGGCCATGACCGCCGCCGAACGAGTAGTCCGCCGCTCCCTGGACCGGCGGGCCCACGAAGACCTGATCGCCCAAGTGCTGGAAGAAGGCGAAAGCCTGCGAAGGGGTTAGCCCACGATGCCAGGCAAGGTTTCAGGCAAGCGGTACGGGCAAGCGATTTTTGAGCTGGCGCAGGAGCAAGGCGAGACGGCTCCTTGGGGTCAGGACGTGGCCTTGGTGGCCGAGGCCTTCGAGGACACCGATTTCAACGCCCTGCTCAAGCACGCCGGCGTTTCGGCGGAGGACAAGCTAAGCGCTGTCGAGACGGTGCTTGGCGGCGTGAACCCGATGGTGCGGAACATGGTCAACCTGCTGGTGGCCAGGGGTCTGGTGGGCGCCATTCCCGATGCCTGCCGGGAATACACCGAACTGCTGGATCAGCAGCAAGGCCGTCAGAGGGTCGAAGTGACCACCGCCGTGCCGCTGGAACCCGCCGAAATAGAGCGAATTACCGACTTCGTGGCCGTGCTCATCGGACGGGAAGTCGTGGTGACGCCGCACGTAGATGAGTCCATCCTGGGCGGGTTGGTAATCCAGATAGGCGACCGCCTGCTGGACGGCAGCGCCAGGGCCAGGCTGAACGGCCTGCGGGAGAGACTGTCGGCTGGCTCCCGTTAGGCTTCGTTCCGCGGGCAACCGGATGAGGCCATCAGGGGCCAAGGCTCCCGGTATTATATTACTTTCTTTTCCCTTTCTGATTTAGAGCTATTTCACCGGGCAAGGAGAGCCTGCCATGGCCACCAGAGGACAGGACATAGTTTCGCTGATAAAGCGCCAAATCGAGGAGTTCGGCGGCGATCTGGCTTTGGTGGACGTTGGCACCGTGGTCCAGGTGGGCGACGGCATCGCCAGCATCCAGGGCCTCCAGGGGGTGCGCTCCAACGAGTTGCTGGACTTCGGCAACGACATTCTTGGTATGGCATTGAACCTGGAAGCCGACCTGGTGGGCGCGGCCATTCTGGGCGACCCCAACGGCGTCAAGGAAGGCGACCGGGTGCGCTCCACGGGCCGCATCATCGAAGTGCCCGTGGGCGACGCACTCATTGGCCGCGTGGTGGATCCCCTGGGCCGTCCGCTGGACGGCAAGGGCGCCGTCAGCACCAGTAGCAGCCGCTCCGCCGAGACCGTGGCCCCCAACGTGGTGGTGCGCCAGTCGGTGAACACTCCGGTGCAGACGGGCATCAAGGCCATTGACTCTATGATTCCCATAGGGCGCGGCCAGCGCGAGCTGATTATCGGCGACCGCTCCACCGGCAAGACCGCCATCGCGGTGGACTCCATCATTAACCAGAAGGGCGGCGATCTCATCTGCATCTACGTCGCCATCGGCCAGAAGCAGGGCAAGGTGGCCCAGGTTGTGAGTTCTCTGGAAGAGGCCGACGCCATGGGCCACACCATCGTGGTCACCGCCGGCGCTTCCGACTCGGCCCCGCTGCAATACCTGGCCCCCTACGCTGGCTGCGCCATGGCCGAACAGTTTATGGACGAAGGCAAGGACGTGCTGATTGTCTACGACGACCTGACCAAGCACGCTTGGGCCTACCGGCAGATGTCGCTGTTGTTGCGCCGCCCCGCAGGACGCGAAGCCTACCCTGGCGACGTTTTCTACCTGCACAGCCGCCTGCTGGAGCGTTCCGCAAGGCTGGACGAGGAACACGGCGGCGGCTCTATCACCGCGCTTCCCATCATCGAGACGCAGGCCGGCGATGTGTCAGCCTACATCCCGACCAACGTGATTTCCATAACCGACGGTCAGATATACCTGGAGCCGGAACTCTTCAACGCCGGCATCCGCCCTGCCGTCAACGTAGGGCTTTCGGTGTCGCGGGTAGGCGGAGCGGCCCAGACGCGGGCCATCCGCAGGGTAGCGGGCCGCCTGCGGCTGGACCTGGCCCAATACCGCGAGCTGGCAACCTTCGCCCAGTTCGGCACCGCCGACCTGGACGCCGCCACTCGCGCGCAGCTTGCCCGGGGCCAATTGGCCACCGAAGTGCTGAAGCAGGGGCAGTACGCGCCTCTGTCGCTGGAGCAGGAAGTCGTCATCCTCTTCGCGGTCAACTCCGGCGCGATGGAGAACGTGCCGCTGGACCGCACCGCCGAGTTCGAGGACGGCCTGCACCGCCATGTCTCCGGCAGCCACCCCGACATCCTGGAAAGCATCCGGGAAACCCGGGACATCACCGACGAAACCGAAGCCAAGATGAACCAGGTCATTGCAGACTACAAATCCACCTTCGGGGTGTAATAGAACGCCCTCACCCTGACCCTCTCCTTCCGGGAGAGGGAAAAGGCGGAGTATATGCCCAGCGTAAGAGACATCCGGCGCCGTATCCGCAGCGTGGAGAACACCGGCAAGGTGACCAACGCCATGTCGCTGATTGCCGCGTCCAAGATGCGCCGCGCCCAGAACGCGGTGCTCCAGGGGCGTCCCTACGCCGAGAAAATCCAGGACGTCATCGCCCACCTTGCCGCGCAGCCTGCCGACGACGTTTCCGCCTCCCAGCCATTGCTCCAAGTACGGCCGGTGGAGCGCATCGCCGTCCTGGTAATCAGCCCGGACCGGGGCCTGTGCGGGGGAATGCACGCCAACCTGAACCGGCGAGTGGGCCAGTTCATCCTAGACCAGCAGGTCCCGGTGCAAGCCATCGCCGTGGGCCGCAAGGGGCGCGACTTCATGGTGCGCTCAGGCAGCGACCTCCGGGCCGTCTTCACCGACTTGGGCGAGACTCCTGAGCTGCTTGACACCATCGCCATCTCCCACCTGCTGATAGACGCCTACGCGGAACAGCAGGCCGATGAAGCCTACGTCGCCTACACCCGCTTCAACTCCACGCTGTCGCAGACGCCGGTAGTGGAGCGGCTGCTGCCCATCACCCCCTCGGAACTGACGGGGGCAGAGCGAGTAGGCTACATCTACGAACCCGACAACCTGGCAGTGCTTCGCAGCCTGCTGCCGCGTTTCGTGGAAATGGAGGTGTACCACACCCTGCTGGAGTCCATCGCCAGCGAGCAGTCGGCTCGCATGGTGGCCATGCGCAACGCCACCGACAACGCCAAGCAGCTAGGCGAAGACCTCACCCTTGTGATGAACAAGCTGCGCCAGGAAAGCATCACCAACGAGCTGCTCGACCTGATGGGCGGCATGGCAGTGCTGGAAGGGTAGCAATGGGCATCATAGCTAAGGAATACACCGTAACGGGAAATCGCGCCAGCGACGCTGTCAGGGTTCTATACGATACCGGGGCAGGCGCCTCTTTCGTGCGGCGTGATATCGCCGTCCCTCTTGGGGAAATAACCACGTCGCCGCCCCCCATACAGTTCTTGATGGCCAACGGTCAGGAAACATTTACTGTTGACCAAGTAATCACTCTAGCTGTTGATGTCGACGGGACTCCGCTTGTATACATGTTCTACATAGCGGACGACTTGGCCGAAGAGTTGATCATCGGCGCAGACATCGATCCAGAAGTTCAAAATTAGCCTGGGCCTCGACAACGAGGCCGTTTCAATCGACCCTCGAGCCCTGTACCTGAGAGCATAGCTCCCGGTTTCGGCGCCTATCCCGGTTTCAGGAGAATGATATGGCTACCGGCAGAATCGTACAGATAATCGGAACCGTTGTTGATATCGAGTTCCCCGCCGATGAGTTGCCCAATCTCTTCGACGCCGTGGAGGTGGACAACAACGGCGAGCGGCTGGTGCTGGAAGTGCAGCAGCACATCGGCAACAACTGGGTGCGCTGCCTGGCCCTGGGCGCCACCGACGGGCTGGCACGCGGAATCGAAGCGGTCGACTCGGGAGAGCAGGTCACTGTGCCAGTGGGTCCGGAAACTCTGGGGCGGCTGTTCGACGTTACCGGCACTCCCCTGGACAACCTGGGGCCCGTCGAAACTCCCTTGCGCTGGCCCATCCACCGCGACCCGCCAGCCTTTGATGACCAGAGTTCCAGCATCGAGATTCTGGAAACCGGCATCAAGGTATTCGACCTGATAACGCCCTTTATGAAGGGCGGGAAAATCGGGGCCTACGGCGGCGCAGGCGTGGGCAAGACCGTCATCATCCAGGAACTCATCCGCAACATCGGCGCCGTCCACCAGGGCGTGTCGGTGTTCGCCGGCGTGGGCGAGCGCTCCCGCGAGGGCAACGACCTGTGGCACGAAATGCAGGACTCCGGCGTGCTCGCCAGCACCGTGCTGGTCTTCGGGCAGATGAACGAATCTCCCGGCGTCCGCGCTCGCATTGGCCTCACCGGCCTGACCATGAGCGAGTATTTCCGCGACGAGCAGAACCAGGACGTGCTGCTCTTCGTGGACAACATCTACCGCTACATCCTGGCTGGCATGGAAGTGTCGGCGCTGCTGGGGCGGATGCCGTCGGCGGTGGGCTACCAGCCCACGCTGAGCACCGAGATGGGCGCGCTGCAAGAGCGCATCACCTCCACCCGCAGCGGCTCCATTACTTCCTTCCAGGCCATCTACGTGCCTGCCGACGACTACACTGACCCCGGCATCGTGACCACCTTCGGCCACCTGGACGGCGTGGTGTCGCTGGAGCGGTCGCTGGCGGCGCAGGCGCTGTATCCGGCGGTGGACCCGCTGGCCAGCTACTCCCGCATCCTGGAGCCGCGCATCGTGGGGGAGGAACACTACCGGCTGGCTCGCGGCGTGCAGCAGGTGCTCCAGCGCTACCGGGAGTTGCAGGACATCATTGCCATTCTCGGCATCGAAGAGCTTTCCGAAGAGGACAAGCTGACAGTGTTCCGGGCGCGCAAGATCCAGCGTTTCCTGACTCAGCCCTTCTTCGTGGCCGAAACCTTCACCAACCAGCCGGGCAAGTATGTCCCGGTGCGGGAAACGGTCCGAGGCTTCGCAGAAATCCTGGCGGGCAAGCACGACGACCTGCCGGAGCAGGCTTTCTACATGGTGGGAACGATAGACGAGGCCATCGAAAAGGCCGAGGGAATCCGGGCGCAGGGGTAATCCGCCATGCCGATGATGCTGGAAATCACCACTGCCGAGCGGCAGGTCTACGGGGAAGAGGTGGATATGCTCATCGCTCCGGGCGTCGACGGGCAGTTGGGCATCCTGCCCCGGCACGCCCCGCTGATGACCATGCTGCAACCCGGCGAGCTGACCATACGCAGGAACGGGGCGGATACCTACTTCGCAGTTACCGGCGGGTTCATGGAGGTGCTCGGCGACCGGGTAATCATACTGGCCGACGCCTGCGAGCACTCGGACGAAATCAACGAAGAGCGGGCGCAGGAAGCGATGCGCCGCGCCCAGGAACGCATCGCCAACCGTCCTGCCGAAATGCAGATGCAGCAGGCGCTGGCCTCGCTGCACCGCGCCCAAGCCCGCCTCGACACCGTAAGGCGCCGTCGCGCCCGGTCCGGGTCCGGCACGTTGCCGCCGTCCGTTAGTTCGTCAGGATAGTAGTCTTCTGGCGGGAAATCACCCAAACCCTCTCCCTCAAGGGAAAGGGAATTTTTTGAAGCGGGTGCCTCTGCAATCAGCCGCCGTTGGTGCTGTTGATATAGTAGGTCATAGACTGGAGAGAGAGCACGGGGTCGATGTTGCGAATCCTGACGCCTTCCCGGACGTGGGGTATGATGGGGGCGTAGTTGAGGATGGCGCGAATGCCGCAGGCCACCAGTTGGTCAACCACCTCTTGGGTGTGTAAAACCGGGACAGCCACGATGGCGATGCTTATTTTTCGCTCGTCAACCACGCGGCGCAGGTCGTCCAGCGAGTGGACTGTGAGGTCACCGACGTCCTGCCCAATGACTTCATCATTAACGTCGAAGGCCGCCACGAGGTGAAAACCGTCGGGCGTGAAGCCTGGGTAGTTGACGATAGCCCTGCCCAGCCTTCCCACTCCGACCACGGCCACGTTCCAGTAAGCATTGACGCCGAGAATCTGGCGTAGCCGGTCCAGCAGGTCGTGAACACTGTAGCCCCGGCCCTGCTTGCCGAACCGCCCGAAGTAACTGAGGTCCTTGCGAATCTGGGCCGGCGTAACCTGGAGTTTTTCGCCCAACTGCTGCGAACTGACCACCGTGATGCCGTCTTCCATCAGACGATTGAGGATGCGGAGGTACTGGGGCAGCCGGCTGACGACGACCTCAGGAACCCCATCACGGGCAATATCGGTGTCATAGGCATCGCCGACCATACAATATCCAGTCTCCTCGCCGGGGCACCTTGATCGAGGGAACCTGCGGGAGTCAGCTTCGATTATAATCTATATGCCTGCCGCAGCCCCGTCAACAACAGGTGAACTCGGCGTAAGTACCGCCTCTTCCTGTCGCAGACGGGGGTTTCCGCACCAAATTGGGCAGGCTTTTTGATATTCCCTGTCTCTTGGTGGTGAGTGTGAAATGCCGGGGATGGACGATTGTCGCTCACAAACGGCGACGCCCCCACCATAACCCTCCCCCGGGGGGAGAGGGAAAAACAAGAAACCTGCAGAATGGGAGTCCAGATGCACGTCGGAGTTTGCAAGCTGACTCTGCATCTCCCCGAGGCTTCCAGCCTCAAGGAGAAGCGGCAGGTCGCACGGTCGCTGGCCGACCGCATCCGCAACAGGTTCAACGTGGCCGTCGCCGAGGTAGAGGACGCCGACCTGCGGCAGCGGCTGACCCTGGGCATCACCTGCGTCAGCAACGACCGGGGCCACGCCGACGCGATGCTGTCCTCTGTGCTCAACTTCATTGAGGAGTCGCGGCTCGATGTGGAGTTGCTGGACGTTCAGAGCGAGATTATTAGTGGGGTGTAGCCTCGGGCCACGTCGCCGGCAAGCAGCCCGTCGCGGAACTCCGCCATGGCCCGGGCCATCAAGTCGCCGGCGACGTGATGCGCGTTGTTGTGGGAGGCGCCATAGAGGGTAACGAGCCTCTTGGGCCGGTTGGCGGCCTGATACAGCTTCATGCCCTGGGAGTGGGGCACAATCTCGTCCAACTCGCCATGTAGCACCAGCAGCGGCGTATGCACCCTGGGGATGCGCTGCATTGAGTTGTAATGTCCCCGCACCAGCCATCCGGCCAGCGGAATGTGCAGGGTCAGCTTCGCCATGTCCCGGATGGAAGCGAAAGGGCCGATCAGGACCATGCCCAGAGGCGAACGGGACACGGCCAACTCGATGGCAACCGCCGCGCCGAGCGAGTGGCCGAAATAGACGATCCGGTCCGGGTGGATTCCGGGTCGCTGCTTAAGATAGTTGAGGGCGGCCCGGGCATCCTGATAAGTGCCTCGCTCCGTGGGCCGCCCCTGGCTGTGTCCGTAACCCCGGTAGTCGAATATAAACTGGTGGACGCCCAGCAGGTGATGCGCCCGCTCCAATTGAGCTACACGGGTGCCAATGTTGCCGCCGTTGCCGTGAAACCACAGCCAGGTCTGGGCTCTATGCGCGGCAAATCCGGGGGGAGCCGGTATGAACCAGCCATGCAGGGTGAGTCCATCGGATGACGTGAAGTAGACGTCCTCATACCGCAGGCCTGCCTGGTCCGGCGTGCTGGCTATTTCAGACTCCGGGAAGAAGCCGAAGCGTTTTTCGGCCCACGCCCATAGCATAAAAACGTGCTGCGGCCCTACGGAGATATGACGGCGCGGCCCCTGGTTCCCATCAATTCCACAAGGCGTTGGGAGAAATCACGCTTGGTCAGCACGGCGTCGCACCCCAGCGACCGCGCCTTCCGCAGCGTTTCCGCGTCGCCGTGGGGGCCGTAGGCGATGACCGGCGAGAAGCCGACGCCATCTTCCTGCGATGACTCAGCACTAGGCTCCGGCTTCAGGGCGGCGGACAGCAGGGACAGCCCTTCCATCCAAACCGCCTCGTCCATCTCCAGGTCCACGAGGGCCAACGCAATATCGCGCCCGGCGGTGGACTTCAGCAGTCCGGCGGCGGAATTGCCATAGACAGCCTCCAGCCCGGAGCGCATGGCCGCCGACTCGATTCGGGGAATGAAGAACAGATTGCCGGTCAGGACCAGCGCCACAGGGGGACGGGCTTCATCCGGGTCAGTGCCGGACTCGTTAGTTTGAGTGGTCATGTTAGCGCACCGGCGGCTTGCCGAAAGGCACCGCCATGTCGGACTGGGGATACGAAGTCTGCTCATGATGGATGGTTTCGAGGCGGTCCACGATGTCGCGCCGTTCCGGGCGCTCGGCACCGCAGCCGGGGCACCAGACCAGCGCCTTTGACGAGAGCATCATATTGTCTTTCTTGACCGTAATGGTCTCGATTTCCGTAGCACAGACACTGCACTTGCACACAATGGTTATCTGGTCGATGGACGGCATCGTTTCCGTCCTCCTTTTCCCCGCACCGGCTCTTCCTTCCCCGTTCGTTAGTCCGTCGCTTATTCCTTCTTCCTGCCAGGGAAGCAAGGGTGAGGGCGTAGTTCGCAGGATATGGCTAGGCTTCCAAACTCTCGGAAAGCAACTCCAGAATGTCCTTGGACTCTTTCTCGCCTTCCATTCCCTTGGCCTGTATGCCCTCGGCCATCATCTGCAAGCAGAAGGGGCAGGAAACGCCGACGGTCTGTGCCTGGGTCTCCAGAAAGTGTTCAGTCCGGACATGATTGACCCGCTCGCCCTGGCTTTCCTCGATCCACATGTGGCCGCCGCCGGCGCCGCAGCAGAAACCCCGCTGACGGCAGCGGCCTTCCATTTCCACCAGCTTCAGGCCGGGGATGGCACGGGCCACATTCCTGGGTTCATCATACACCCCGTTGTGCCGCCCCAGGAAGCAGGAGTCATGGTACGCGACGGTGACGTCCATCACCTTCACCGGCTTGATTCTGCCTTCCTTTATCAGGCCGTCAACGAACTGGCTGTAATGCATCACTTCGAAATTGCCGCCCAACTGCGGGTACTCGTTCTTGATGGTGTTGAAACAGTGGGGGCAGATGGTTACCACCTTCTTTACATTGTATCTTTTCAGGGTTTCGATGTTCTGCGTCGCCATGATCTGGAACAGGTACTCGTTGCCCATGCGCCGGGCGGGGTCGCCAGTGCAGGTCTCCTCATCGCCCAGGATAGCGAAATCCACCTGGGCTGATTTCAACACCTTGACCATCGAGCGGGCCACGGCCTGGCTGCGCTGCTCCAAGGCGGGAGTGCAGCCCACCCAGAAGAGAATCTCGGCATCAGGTTTTTCCGCCAGTGTCGGCACGTCCAGTCCCTCGGCCCAGTCGGTGCGGGCGAACCGGGTGCCGCGCCACGGGTGGCCTCGCTGCTCCAGGCTGATGAGGGCGTTCATGGCCGTCTCAGGAGCTTTTGACTGCTCAAGAACCATGTAGCGCCGCATATCCATGATGGTCGGAACGTGTTCCACGGTGACCGGGCATTCCTCCATGCAGGCGCCGCAGTTGAGGCAGTCCCAGATGGCGGCCTCCGGGATGGCGTTGTTCAGGATGGGCGACGGCTCAACGTGCTCCGGGTCGCGCGGCCCCTGGTGCCCGATTTTGACCATGTGGTCTTTCAGGTTCTCTACAATGTGCATCGGTGAAAGCAGCTTGCCGGTCACGTTGGCCGGGCACACGTCGGAGCAACGCCCGCATACAGCGCAGGCGTAGCCGTCGAGAAGCTGCTTCCAAGTGAAGTCCTGCACCCGCGCCGCGCCGAAACGCTCAGCGTTCTCCAGGTCCATCGGCGGCAGCGCGCCACGGGAATCCAGCGTGCGGAAGAAGGCGTTGATGGGCGCGGCAACCATGTGCATGTGCTTGGAGAAGGGTATGTATACCGTGAAGAACAGGATGATGGCAAAGTGCGTCCACCAGAACACGCCCTGCAGGACTTCGGCGGCAGACTCGCTGATGCCCCAGTCTACGAACAGGCGTCCCAAAGCGCCTCCGATGATTACGTCAGCCTCCGGCCCTGTCCCGCCTTGGGCGACGTAGAAGCTGTGGGTCAGCAGGGTGGAAGCCATCAGCCCGGCAATCATGCCGACGATGATGATGGCGTCGGGATTGCGCGTAAGGTCGAAGCTGAGACGCCGGGGCCGCACCACCCAGCGGCGGGCGGCGGCCCAGATGAGCACCACCAGCAGCACGGCAGCCAGGATGTCGAGGTAGCTGCTGTAGACCATCGCGCCGGTTTCAGTCAGCAGCCACTCCGGGAAGGGCTTCCACGCAACCGCAGCGAAAATGAAGATGGCGTAGGACAGCATGAAGGTCAGGAAGCCCCAGAATATGGCGGCGTGGCCTAACCCGGCCCAGTCGCCGAAGGGAACCCGCTGCAACACCTTCTTCTGCCCCAGCACGATGGCCATCGCGCCGGAGAGACGCTCCAGCGGGCGGTCGATCCGGGACTCGGATCTCCCCTGTAAGACCAGGCGGAACACCCGCTGGTATAGGGCATAGCCGCCGGCGGCGGCCGCCAGCAGGAAGAGAACGTAAACGCCCACCCAGATGGGGATGGGGCCAATGTCGCCGGGAGGAACCAAGGGTAAAGCTCCTTATACGTTGAATCCGTTAACTATTCGAGCCAGTTCTATTCGGGCCAGTTGCGGATGTAATCGCGCTGCTCTCTTGTTGACGGCGATCCCTTCCAAGCTGACTTGGGGCATTGGCTCCATAGTTGGCTCAGACGGTCGAGAGCGGCCTCGCCGGGGTACCCGTGCCGTGACAGCCAGCAACCCACAATGGTCCCGGTTCTGCCCACGCCACCCCAGCAGTGGAGGTACACTACTCCATTGCCGCCACTGTCAAGGAAACGGTCTATGGTGTCGAGAATGGCGATGGTCTGCTGCGGAGAGCGAGGAACACTGACATCCCGGATGGGATGACGGCAGTGTTCCGCTGATTCCAGCCTGTCTGAATAGGGGTGCAATTCGCCCTCTTCCGTCAGGTCAACGAAGAGCGACACCCCGGCGGCCTCCAATGCCTCCAGCTTGGCGAATTTGTCATGTCCGTCTATATGTCTGGGATACTCGCCTGCCAGAAACCTGCCCTCCACAACCCAATAGCTGTGGCCGATGGGCTTGTCTACCGGATTGGACTGCGAATCAGGCATTCTCTGTTACTCTTGCGGGGCTGCCGATATGCGGCTAGAGGTCGGCAACCTGCGGGATTACCTCGCGGCCCAGCAGTTCAATCTGCTTCAACACCTGCTCTTGGGGCATTCCGGGCCACTGCATTCGGAATATCATCATGTTGACGCCCAACTCTTCCGAGTAGCGCCTCAGTTCCGCCACCACGTCGGCGGGGGAACCCAGCAGGAAGCGGTCTTTCGCCAAGTCCTGGTAGGGAACGGTGAACGATTCTTCGCCGGGCAGGGCCTTGTCCTGACCCCAGGCGGCATAGGCGGCGTACTTGCCTTCGAGGTAGGGTTGGCTCTCGATGTAGGCGGTCTCGCGGTCGGCGGCCACGTACATCTCGCGCATCATGGGCAGGTCGGCGGGAACCGGGTTGCCGTAGGACTCCAGCGCGGCGATGTAGCGCGTCCACTGGTCGGCCACCATCGGCACGGTGGCATGAGGGTTGATGAGCCAGGGGTATCCCCACCGGGCGGCGCGGCGGATGGCCACGTCGTTGTTGGCAGCCACCCAGACGGGCGGATGGGGCTGCTGCACCGGGCGGGTGATTAGCTGGGTTTTCGGGATCGTGTAGTACTTGCCCTCGTACTCCAGCTCGTCCTCGGTCCAAAGCCTCTTGATGATGTCCAGCGACTCGTTCATTCGCCCGACCCGCTCTTCGCGTTTGACGCCGAAGGCGGTGTATTCCTCGTCGCGGTAGCCCAGGCCGATGCCGAAGACGAACCGGCCACCGGTAATGCAGTCGAGAGTGGCGATGCTTTCGGCCAGCTCCACGGGGTTGTGCAGCGGCAGCAACAGCACGGTGGCGGCCACCTGCATATCGCCGGACTCGGCGGCCAACCGGGACAGCAGCGGGAACACCGTGCTCATCTGGTAGGGCGCGGCCAGGTAGTGCTGGCCGGTGGCGATAAGGCTGAACCCGGCATCGCGGGCGGCCACCACCTGCTCCACACTGTCCTGAATCTTCTGCGGCATGGACTCGCCGGGCAGGTACTGGTTGGTTACGAAGAATCCCAGCTTCACGATTGCTCCTAATGGTCGCGAACCGGTCCAGGGGACCTGCATCGTCGGCTCACCATTGTATACCAGATTGACATAGGTTGCAGGCTGACACAGTCCTGCGCTTGCATCCTCCTGCGTTTACCGAAGGCAACCACCGGGATATACTGGCTTAACTTTGTAGAGACTATCTCAAAACGTGGCGCGGCACCCAACCCGTCATTCCCGCGAAGACGCCCGTCATTCCCGCGAAGGCGGGAATTTATGGGCTTTGGTCAGCGATGCCGGTATATCAGGAGGGCCAGTTGATTTTGAGATAGTTTGTAAGCTATGGAATGCCAGAGATTAACGCGGGCCAGAGCACTCATTGGTTCGGTGAACGGCATATCAGCGCGGGACGCCCTTCCCGTGGCCGTGATGCAATGGGCAGGAATCAATCGCATCCCTAGCTATGACCGGGGCTCTGACGCCGTTCCTGATACCGAGCGGCTGGAATAACCGCTGACAAATTTGTTGCGAGGAAACGCTTAATGAAAATAGCAAGGTTCCAGCATAATGGGCACACCGCCCACGGCGTGGTTGAGGGCGACGAAGTCGTCGAGATTAAGGGCGACATCTTTTCCGAGTTCAAGGCCAGCGGCGAGCGGCGGAAGCTGGCCGACGTGAAGTTGCTGGCGCCGACCGACCCCAAGGAAATCTGGGCGCCGGGCCTGAATTTCGCCAATCATCTAGAGTTCGCCGCCGGGGTGCTGGGCGACGAGGACCCCCACATACCGGAGCACCCGGAGCCGTGGATCAAGGCCCGCAACTCCCTCGCCGCCACCGGCGAGGACGTCGTTCTTCCCCACGACACAGCAGGCGAGGTCCACTACGAAGGTGAGGCGGTAGCCGTCATCGGCAAGCCCTGCCGCCGGGTCAGCCCCCAAGAGGCCGGCAGCTACATCTTCGGTTACACCTGCGGCAATGACGTATCTGAACGCGCGTGGCAGAAGGACGACTGGACCTTCTGGCGGGCCAAGGGGTCGGATACCTTCGCCCCAGTCGGCCCGTGGATCGAGACCGACATCAATCCGCAAGCTATGGAAATGATCGTGCGTCTGAACGGCGAGGAAGTACAGCACGGGCGCACCGAGGAAATGCTGTTCACCTTCGCCGAAATCGTCAGCTACATCAGCCAGCAGATAACGCTGCAACCCGGCGACCTCATCTTCTCCGGCTCCACCGGCGTAACCACCGCACTCAAAGACGGCGACCTGGTGGAGGTTGATATACCGGGCATTGGTGTGCTGTCCAACCCGGTGGCGCGGGAAAAGTCGTAGCCCCGGTTACAGGCTGACGACGGCGCGGGCGCGGGCCACGGGTTCGCCGCGGTCGTTTTCCACGGCGACGGCGCACTCGACCAGGCGCAGCCCGCCCGCCGTCCGCTTCTCCACCACCCGGCCCGACAGGCTTATGGTGTCGTTGGCGCGGACAGGCTGGAGATGCTCCACGTCCAGCCTGCTTCCGTCGGCGTCCAGGCGTTCCGGTGGGAAACCCTTGCCCAGCAGTTCAACCACGTAATTGGTCAGGGTCTGTTCGGGCAGGCTATCGGGAGCGGCCTCATCGTAGACTTCATCCCCGTCGCCATGCAGGGCGGCGTAACGGCTGATGGTCTCCTCCGTCTCCCACTTGATGAGGACGGGCAGTGTGTCCCCTACAACTACGGAGTCAAAATCCACGGTCATCGTCCATAGCCTGGCCATACAGTCCTCTCCCGAGCGGGTCTGCCTTTCGCACAAAAGGCTATCATCGCACCTTGCCACCGGCAACTGCCGCTGGAATCGGACTGCCCTTTGGGGTAACCTGTTCGCAGCCCACGAGGCTACAACTAAACCAAATTAGGGACGAGTTGATGGCGGATTCGGAAAGAGAAGAACCATACAGCCGGGCGATGGTCATAATGGCCCACCCGGACGACGCGGAATGGACCTGCGCGGCGACGATGGCGAAACTGTGCGCCGACGGCTGGGAGGTTGTGCTGGTGCTCTGCACCGACGGCTCCAAGGGCAGTGATGACCCGGAGATGACCTCTGAGCGTCTGGCGCAAATCCGGGCAGCGGAGCAGAAGGAATCAGGGAGAATTCTGGGGCTGAAAGACGTGGTGTTCCTAGACTATCCCGACTCCTACCTGGAGCCGACGCTGAAACTGCGTAAGGACCTGGCCCGCGAGATCCGCCGCTACCGTCCCCACGTGGTCATCACCGAGCCGCCAACGCGCGACATTGACAGCCGCTACTACGGGAGCCACCCTGACCATCTGGCCACCGGCGAGGCCGCGTTGGCCGCCGTCTTCCCCACGGCCCGCGACCGCCTGACCTTCCCGGAGCTGCTGGAGGAGGGCCTGGAACCCCACAAGGTGCGCGAAGTCTGGATTGTCGGCGGGCTGGAAGGCTCGGATTACTTCGTGGACGTGGACGGCTACCTGGACACGGCCATCGCCGCCCTCAAAGCCCACAAATCGCAGGTTGGCCCCGAGGACGCCGAAAAATACTTCCCCATGGGCCGCGCCGCCACCGCCGAAAAAGTGGGGCTGAAGTACGCGGAGGCGTTCAAGACCATCAAGTATTACTGATGGGAATTTCGGGACTTGGCAAGGAACTGTTGAAACCCGTTTGCGGTGAGCTTGTCGAACCACAAACGGGTTTTGCCCGTTGAGACCCGTTGAGACAGGATGGCGACCGCCCAACCGCCCGTCCCTCGACAAGCTCAGGGTGAACGGTTGGGCTTCAGAGACGCCATTTGAGCAAGGGGGGGCACTAGTCGATTTCCGGCCCAAACTACACAGGTTTCCGCGCCGTTATTTTGAAGCTGGCGGTGTTGGTGTAGGTGGCCTTTTCCTGGCGGTCCCAGAATTCTACGCCCTCTCCGTTGATCTCGATGCCCTCGAACCCGGCGCGGCGCAGGCGGCCGATGTAGACCTCGTGGAACTCCGCTCCGGCAGCGCAGGCTACCCAGCTCTCGGCGTCGTTGGCCGCCGGGCCTTCGGGGCTCAGCGCCAGCACGTCGGACAGGTGGATGCGCCCGCCGGGGGCCAGCACCCGGAAGCTCTCGCTGAACACGGCGTCCTTGTCGGGGGAGAGGCAGACCACGCAGTTGGAGATGATCACGTCGTAGGAGTCGCTGGGGAGAGGCATGGCCTCGATTTCCCCCTGGACGAACTCAACGTTGGTCACGCCAAGGTTGGCCTGGTTCTTGCGGGCCAGTTCCAACATGGCCGGGGTCATGTCGAGGCCCGTAACACGCCCGGTCTCGCCCACCTGCCGAGCTGACAGGAAGCAGTCGATGCCACCGCCGGAGCCGAGGTCCAGTACCCGCTCGCCAGATTGCAGCCCTGCCAGGGCCGTGGGGTTGCCGCAGCCGGCGGAAGCGGCCACCGACTCGGCGGGCAGCCCGGCCAGCTCGCCCTCGCTGTACAAGCGCATGGCGTGTTCCAGGTCCTCCGGCCCGCAGCAGGAGGAGGCGACGTTGCAGCCGCAGCCGTCCGTATGCTCATCAGCGCCATGTTCCACGACGGGGCTGAGTTCGATGACCCGCTGGGCGCGCGCGCCATAGCGCTCCCTGACCAGTTCCTTTATGTCTTCCTGATTGGCTACCATCGTCTTGCCTCCTCACAATTTCGCAGGGCCTCTACCGGGCTCTGCTGTCTAGCCCCTGGATCCGGCGGGACTGATGTAGAGTGCCTGCGCCACGCAGTCCTGCACTGCCGGCAGCATTCGCTCCCACACCCGGGCGGCGGACTGAAAGGCCCCCTCTCCAGTGGGGGTGAGCCAGCAAACGCGGCGGCGGCGGCCTTGATGTTCCTCCATTCGGCAATCCACGTACCCGTTGTCCTGGAGCTCCTTCATGGTGGAGTACACCATAGCCTCCGTTGGCTCGCAGCATCCCTGGCAGGCTTCCTTGATGGCCTGGTTGACTGCGTAGCCATGGAGCGGCCCCTTGGCCAGTTGGGAGAGGAGCAGAAAGCGGCACAGGCTCTTCTTCACCAGGTTCTCCCAATACTCCTCGCTGTTCATGCCGCTCATATTCGCTCTTTATACTCAAGCCAGAATACTAAACTCAGTTGAGTATACCCAGAGCAAAAGAGGGTGTCAATCCCTCTGAGCCAATCTTCGCTGTGATAGAATGAGGCCGGTCTCCCAGATGCCGATAGGGGTTGCGCCGCCATGAAGATTTCCGGTTTTCAGACCCGCCTCCTTCACACTCCCGCCGATGACCCGCTGGCCAACAGCCTGCCCGACACGGGGCGGCAGCGGGCCTTCGTTACGCTGGAAATGACCACCGATGAGGGCATAGACGGCGTGGGATTGACCTTCGTACCCGCGCTCACGGCCAGCCCGGTGGCCGCGGCCCTGCGGATGTCGGTGGACGCGCTGGCCGATATGACCATCGGAGAAGACCCGATGGAAATCGAGGGCATCGTGGAGCGGCTCAAGGAGGCCACCTCCGGCGCCGGGCCGGGCGGGTTGCTGACCATGGCCCTGTCTGCCGTGGACATGGCGCTGTGGGACATCAAGGGCAAAGCGCTGGGACAGTCGGTAGCGACGCTCTTGGGCGGCTACCGCCGGAGCGTTCCCACCTACGCCAGCGGCGCGCTGATGCGCCCGGTCAACGTTGAGCGTCTGGCCGAGATCGGCCCGATGCTGGTGGAGCAGGGTTTCCGCCAGATGAAGACGCAGATGGGAGCCGAGGCGTCGGCCAACCGCGAGGTGGACCGCATCCGCACCCTGCGCGACGCCGTGGGCGACGACATTGACCTGATGTGCGACATCAACCAGTTGTGGAGCGTCAACCGGGCCATAGACGTGGGCCGACGGGTGGAGGACTATCACCTCTACTGGCTTGAGGATGTGGTGGCCCACGACGATTACCAGGGCATGGCCAAGGTGGCGGACGCTCTCTATACCCCCATCTGCTCGGGCGAGTACGTCTACGGCGTCAACCCGTTCCGGCAGTTGATCGAGAACGGCTCGGTGGACATTGTGATGATCGACCTGCTGCGGGTGGGCGGCATCACGCCGTGGCGCAAGGTGGCGGCGATGGCCGAGGCCTTCAACCTGCCGGTGGTCAGTCACTTGGTGCCGGAGATACACATCCAACTGATGGCGGCCATTCCCAACGGCCTGACCGTGGAGTATATGCCCTGGTCGCTGAGGCTGTGGGAGGAGACGCCTCCCTTAGTGGACGGCTGCCTCGAAGTCCCCGACAAACCCGGCCTGGGCCTGGCCTTCGACCAGGACGCCCTGCGCCAGTACGCGGTGGCGTAGTCAGATTCGCTACGGAAACCGAGATTGCCAATCGCAGATTACTAACAGAATTAATAACAGAGAGGTTGTAAATGGTTGCTCAACTGCGGACTTACACTATCAACCGGGGCATGATGGATTCCTGGCTCAAGGTGTTTGACGAGGAAATCCGCCCGATTCACGACAAGATTGGGATGCCCATCTCGGCCACCTACGTGAACGCCGACCGCAACGAGTTCATCTGGATTCGCAACTTCAACAGCGCGGAGGAAATCCCGGAGAAGGAAGCCGCCTACTTCGCCTCCGACGAGCGCAAGACCCTCGGTGACAAGCCCACCAGCCACATCGCCAAGATCGAGGTCAAGGTAATCGAGGGCGTGTTGCAGCCTGCGGGCGTGGCCTAGAAGTCTGGCCGGAAAGCCATTGGCCGGGTTTTGCGCTACGCAAAGCAGACGTATTCCAGTCTGATATAGCATGATAGTGCACGTAATACGTTGCAACACCCACTATTTAATCGATAATCGACGTTAAGAAAACGACGGCTTGGGGAGAATCGGGGTTTCCGGCCAGACTTCTAGGAAAATACAGTCACGTTAAGAGGGCGTGGGGAAGGGCCGTTTTACTCCACAAACGTAGCCGGGCGCATTGGACTTCCCACACCCTCATAAGGCGAAACCCAACCGGGAATCGCCCCAAGCAACGAGGATTGCGCCAATGGGAACCTTTAACGTAACTATCCGCATCGGAGACCTGGGCGGAACGCGCTTTCAGGAAGTCGAGGCTATGGCTGATACCGGCGCGACAACAACAATCATACCCCGTACTATACTGGACGGCCTGGGCATTAAGCCCAGCCGCCAAGAGACCTTCGAGTATGCTAATGGCCAGCAGGCGAGGCTCGATATGGCGCAGGCAACAGCGCAGGCAGGGGACCGGGAAACCATCACTTGGGTCATTTTTGGCGAAGACGGAATGTCCCCGCTGCTGGGCGCATACACGCTGGAAGGGCTGTTCCTGGCTGTGGACCCATACAACCAACGGCTAGTCCCAGTGAACGGCCTGCTGAAATAACCGTCCAGCCGGATTGCATCAGACGAGTCAGGCCAGAATACGTTGCATAGTCGGCAGAGGGTACGGGAGGCCGCAATTCGATTCTCGACAACGTTTTGAGTGCGAGGACAAAGGTAGGGGCATTTATTTGGGTGAGCCTGTCCGCCGCTAGGTAGTCACTCGCAATGTAGGAACTAGGTCGAACCGCAGCTCAGGCTGCTTTATCATTCCAGGAACTATGTTCCTTGTAGCCATAGCCCTGTTGATTTCGTCTGCAATTTTCCTCTAGATTTCGGCCTGCGCTGCCAAAGGAGATTGGCAGCAAATAGACCAGAATAGCAGGTAAGACTCGGAATAATTCGGGAGCATTCACGCCTCCTTCCGCATCTCCACGTGGGAGATGCCCGCCTCCAGGAACGGCTCGCCGTGCTCAACGTAGCCGTGGACGGCGTAGAAGGACTTGACGTATTCCTGGGCGTGGAGCACGAACTCTGTCGCCCCCTGCTCCCTCGCCTCGCCCTCCAGGAAGCGCAGCAGCAGGCCACCCACACCACCCCGGCGGTGGGGCAGGTCCACGGCCATGCGGCCGATGCGGGCGACACCGTCCTCCAGTATCACCCGCCCGGTGCCAATGGGCTGGTCATCCTGTAGCGCGACGGCGTGCATGGCCTTCGCGTCGTATTCGTCCAGTTCCACCTCGGGGGGAATGGACTGCTCGTCTACAAAGACACGGAAGCGAACCCCAACGGCCGCCTCCATGTCTGCCTCGGTTTCCACCAGCTTGACGGTTATGTTGGTCATGTCGTCATTGGGGTAACACCCCCACCCTGACCCTCCCCCTGAGGGAGAGGCAATGAATTATCCGCCCAACGTGGTTAAAAAACGATTACGCCGCGGCCGATTTCGCCCCTGTCCATGTCGTCGTAGGCCTCGTTGATCTGGTCCAGGGTGTAGTGGCGCACCACCAAATCGTCCAGGTTCAGCTTGCCGGCGTGGTAGAGGTCGGTGAACTTGGGCATATCCACACGGGCGTGGGTGGAGCCGTAGTAAGTGCCTCGCACTGTCTTTTCCATCCGCACCATGTCCACGGCGTTCAGGGGAGCCTCTGCGCCGAAGGGCGCGATGCCCACCAGCGTCACCACGCTGGACTTTCCGGCCATCTCGTAGGCGTTGCGGATGGTCTCCGTGGCGCCCACCACCTCAAAGGTGAAGTCAGCGCCCTTTCCGCCTGTGATTTCCTTTACCCGCGCCACCGGGTCGCCGTCGGAGGCATTGACCGTGTGGGTCGCGCCGAACTTCATGGCGAATTCCAGTTGGCTCTCGCGCAGGTCTACGGCGATAATCTTGGTGGCGTTCGCCAGGGCCGCGCCCATGATGACGTTGATGCCGACGCCACCGCAACCGACCACCGCGACGGTGCTGCCCGGCGTGACCTTGGCGCTGTTGATCACCGCGCCAACGCCGGTGGGGACGCAGCAGCCGATGAGGGCGGCCTGGGGCATGGGCGTGGGCATGTCTATGGGCACGCAACCCATTTCAGGGACAACGGCATACTCGGCGAAGCAGGCAACTTTGCCCATGTGGTGGATGCGCAGGTCGCCCTTGTGCAGGCGCTGAGTGCCGTCCATCATGTTCGGGCCAGTGGCCATGTGGCTGTCGCAGACCTGGGAATTGCCAGACAGGCAGGAATTGCAACGCCCGCAGGCGGGGACGAAGGACAGGATCACTTGCTGGCCGGGGCGTACCGATGTGACGCCGGGGCCGACGGCCTCGACGGTGCCGGCGCCCTCGTGGCCCAGCACCACAGGCAGGGCGATAGGGGCGTCGCCGTGCATGAAGTGACGGTCGCTGCGGCAGATGCCGGCGGCGCCGATTTTCACCAGAACTTCCCCTTCCTTGGGGTCGTCCAGCTCCAAGTCTTCAATCACCAGGGGCGTCTTGGGTTCGTAAAGAACGGCGGCCTTCAATGCAGGACTCCTATGTATCAGTATCGTTTACGGGGCTATGGGGTTGGCGTCTATATTCCACCCCGGCGCGGGCCGGTGTCAATCGCAGGCCGTCAGCCGCCCACGAAGGCTTCGATGAATCCGCTGACCAGCTTCGCGTCGCCTTCCACCGTAACCTTGCCGCTCTCCATGGCGGCGCCCAGCTTCCACCTGCCGAAAATTATCATGGCGTAGGTCGCCGAGGCGCAGCGGAAGACCACGTCCGGCCCCGGCGATGACGCGCCTATCTCAAAGCTCGCCCCCTCCGGCGACAGGATAACGTCCAACGACATAGCCCCCGAGCCACTGAGGTCGAATCGGTAGCGCACTGCCCGCGTCCTTGCCGGGTCGGGGCGGAAGGCGCGGCGCACCGCCCGGCCCGAGGCGTTGACCAGTCCCCGCAGGCTGTCCTCGGCGAGGGAGGCGCCGGGGTCGAAGGCCCAGTGGATGTCCCACTCGTGCATGGCCAGCTCGGCGATGCGTATGTCCGTCTTGGAACGCACCGTTTCGGGACGGAGCCGGTGGTAGCAGAGCGTTTCCCAGTCGTCCGGCTGCACCTGGGACAGCACGCGGTCAAACTCTCGGTTGACCCGGGTGAACTCGCCGAGAAGGCCCTCACCCAACTCCTGCCGCAGCTCTACGGCCCTGCGGTCCAAGTCGATACGGAACTGGTCTTCGTTCAACGGTGGATCGTCCAAAGCGCCCGGAGGGGCAGATATGTCCCCGGCCAGACCCCGTTCTATCTGGCCGGGAATGGGGCCGCCGCGCTCTATCAGGTGGCCCACCACGTCGCCAACCGTCCAGCCCTCACAGGCGCTCTGCCTGGCGAAATCGTCTGGCCCCAGCGTTTGCAGAAAACTCTCCACTCGTTGGCTGGCCCTAGTTATCTCTTCCCTTCGCGCTTGGTCGTCGTTCATAGGTTCTCCGCCTCATAGGTAGCAACGCTAATTCCGTGCGATTGTCTGGTGAGACCGTAGCCCTGTCAACCGCGTGGGCGATAAGCTGGATTGGCGCCCCGCTGTTTCTCCCAAGCCGGTTTTGGTGGATAATGGCGGCTGGAGTTTCGCAATATCGGAGAGGTAGCGAGCATGAGTCAGCTAAGCGAACTGGCAGCGTCGGTGGGGGCGCTGCTGAAAGAGACCGGGCAGAGCATCAGCGTGGCGGAATCGTCCTGCGGAGGGCTGCTTTCGGCGGCGCTGGTGGCCATACCGGGCGCGTCGGCCTACTACGTCGGAGGCAGCATCATCTATACGCGGGTGGCGCAAAAGGGCCTGCTGCACGTCCCCGACGAGGCGATGGAGGGCCTGCGGGCAAGCTCGGAACCCTACGCGCTGCTGAACGCCCGCACCTCCCGTGAGGCGATGGACACGGTGTGGGCACTGGCCGAGACCGGCGCCAGCGGGCCGACGGGCAACCGCTACGGCGATTCTGCGGGTCATGCCTGCATCGCGGTGACCGGCCCGGTGGAGAAGGTCATTACCGTCGAAACCGGGGACGACGACCGCGAGGCCAATATGTGGGTGTTCGCCGAGCGCGCCTTCCAGCTTCTGGAGGAGTGCGTCCGCGAGTCGCAACAGTAGGCGGGAAGGATATGTCAGAGGTAGAAGCAAGGCTGGCCGAATTGGGATATGAACTGCCGACCGCGCCCGACCCGGTGGGGAATTACCTGCCCATCACCCGCAGCGGCAACGTCATGTGGCTGGCCGGGGTGGGCTCGCGGCGGGCCGACGGCGGAAGAATTTCCGGGAAACTGGGCGCCGACCTGACGGTCGAGGAGGGCTACGAGGGGGCAAGGTGGGCGGCTCTCAATCTGCTGGCCCGCATGAAAGCCGAGCTGGGCGACCTGGACCGGGTCACCCGCATCTTGAAGGTGGTGGGCATGGTCAACAGCGATCCGTCCTTCACCGGGCAGGCCGCGGTGGTGGACGGCGCATCGGATCTCTTCGTGGCCCTCTACGGCGAGCGGGGGCGCCACGCTCGCTCCGCGCCGGGAATGGCCGCGCTGCCCGGCAATACCGCCGTCATCTGCGACTGCGTCATCGAAGTGGACGGCGGGTAGCTGCGGTGGTCCAGAATCTCCTGCTTTATGACAAGTTGGCCTACCTCTGGCCGATCATCAGCCCCCCGGAAGACTACGCCGAAGAGGCGGTGTATTGGCAGGAAGCACTGCGTCGGCGCCTCGGCCCGGGGCGCCACCGCCTGCTGGAGTTGGGCGTGGGCGGCGGGCATAACCTGTCGCACTTGACCGCCGAATTCGATGCGGCGGCGGTGGACATTTCACCGCGAATGTTGGAACTTTCCCTCCGCCTGAATCCAACCGTCGAGCATCACCTGGGGGATATGAAGACGGTCAGGCTGCCGGGGCAGGTCTTCGACGCCGTGCTGATTCACGACGCTGTCTGCTATATGCAGACCGAGGACGACCTGCGCGCTGCCTTCGCCACCGCCCGCGCCCACCTGCGGACGGGCGGGCTGCTGCTGGTGGCCCCGGACCTGGTGCGCGACACCTTCCGCCCCGGCATGAAGCTCACCTGGTCAACCCAGAAGGACGGCGTGGAGATTGTCACGGAGGAAATCGTCCATGACGCCGACCCCTGCGACACCGTGGTGGAGTCGCACTTCACCTACACCATCACCGAGAGGGGAGCGCGACGGGTTGAGCGCGACATCCATGTAACCGGCCTGTTCTCCATAGCAATCTGGTTCTCCCTGATGGAGGAAGCCGGGTTCGCTACGGAGCGCACACCGCTGCCCGGCGACGGCGACGGGTGCGGAGAGAACCTTTTCTGCGGAGTGTTGCGCTCCCACCCTAACCCTCTCCCAAAGGGAGAGGGAACTGGGGTGTCCCGGAGGGAGAGGGAATAGCAAGCCTCCCAAGTACAGCCGGGATAGGGAAAGGCCAGGTCACTAGCGCACCAGGTTCTCGGCCATTTTCTCTAGCTGGTCGCCCATTTCCTGCTCGGTATCGCAATGCGTGGGCCAGACCGATACCCGGACGGCACCGGCGTTCAGGAAGTCCTCTACCTGTTGTCGCGTGGTTTCGGGGGGCTGACCGAATACCGAAATGGTGAGAGACTCCGGGTCGCGCCCGCGCTCATCGGCCAGGGCGTCCAGCACCTTGCGTCCGTTCTCGATCTGGTCGGGAGTGGCCCGCGTCGGCAGCCAACCGTCACCCCAGCGGGCCACGCGCTGCAACACGTTGCGGGCGTTTCCGCCCAGCAGGATGGGCGGGTGCGGTTGCTGCACCGGCTTGGGGTACATATAGACCGGCGGGAAGTCGTAGTATTGGCCGTGGTACTCGGCTTCGTCCTTCGTCCACAGCTCCTTCAAGGCAGCCACGGCCTCCCGAGTCTGGGTCCAGCGGTGATCGAAGTCGCCACCCATCATGGTGGTCTCTTCCCGGTTCCAGCCCGCGCCGATGCCGAAGACGAACCGGCCATTGCTGTGCCGGTCGAGGACGGAAATCTCCTTTGCCAGGATCAGAGGGTTGCGCTCCGGCACCAGAGTGATGCCGGTGCAGAGCTTTATTCTGCTGGTGACGGCGGCAGCCATCGCCAGCGAGATATACGGTTCGGAGAAGTGGCCGTAAGTCCAGGGAATCTCGCCCCCGGTGGCCGGGAAGGCGCTGGCGCTGTTCACCGGCAGGATGGGGTGTTCGTGATACCAGATGGACTCGAAACCCAGGTCTTCCACCTTCTTGGCGATGAACGCCGGGTCCAGGGTGTAAGCCGGCAGTGGTACAACTACGCCAACAGACATTTTCGCTCCTCCGTGTAAATATCGCCCTCATAAGGGGAAGGGTTATGCAAAAATTCCCTCCCCATCCGGGAGAGGCTTGGCAAAAGTCCTCTCTCCCTCTGGGAGAGGGTGAGGGCGTAACCCTCACATTGTCGCCCCCAAGACTACCATGATTACCCCTACCACGCTCAACGCGGTGCCCGCCGCCAGCAGCCAGTCCACCGACTCCAAGTCCCTCAGGAACACCGAGGCCAAGGCCAGGGCGATAATGGGCTGGCTGGCGTAAATCGGGGTGACTATGGTGACCGGGGCGCGGCTGAGGGCGTGGAACAGCGACGCCACGGCCATCCCCTGCAACAGCCCGGCCAGACAGCATATGCCAACGTAGCGCATGGGCAGGTTGCGCAGGCTGCTTACCACGCTGCGGTGGATGATGGCAAAGAGTATGACGCCGCCGATGAACAGCGCGAACCCCGACATCACGAAGGGCGGGGCAAGTCCCAATGCGCCCACAACATGGCGGCTGATGGCGTCGCGGCTGACGAAGGCCATCGAGCCGCCGATGGCCAGCAGGTAGCCCAACTTTCGGATTTCCGTTCCCCCGGACTCCCTGCGCCGGGGCATCACCACCAGCAGCAGCCCCCCCACGATGATCGGGGTGCCGATGGTCACCAGCAGGTTGGGACGCTCGCCCAGGATGAAGAATCCGATTGCGAAGGCCATCAGCGGCTGCAACGAAATCATGGGTACCGTCCGGGCCGCTCCCACCATCTTCAGGGCCGAGTTGTGCAGCACCCGGGCCAGGGGATAGGCCAGGATGCCCATGACGGTAATCCAGCCGTAAACCTCCAGCGGCAGGGCCTTTATCTCGTCGAAATTGACCGCAAAGGCAATGCCGCTGACCAGCACGGCGCCCACCAGCACCGTGAAGAAGGTGGCAGCCGGCGGCGGCACATACTGCGTGCCCACGCGCATCAGGACGCTGCCCGTGGCGAAGCCGCAGGCGGACAGAAAGGCAAGTGCTACTGCAATTACCAACTCAGGGCGGCTAGGCTCAGGAAAGCCAGTCGGCCACCCTTTCGCCAATCATTATGGCCGTGGCGTTGGTGTTGGCGCGGGGGACAATGGGTATTACCGACGAATCGGCCACCCACACACCTTCAATGCCCTTGACCTTGCAGTGCTGGTCCACCACCGACATGGGGTCGTCGTCCGGGCCAATCTTGCAGGTGCCGGAGACGTGGCGAGCCGAGCCGACGGTGCGCCTCATCCACAGATCCAGGCTTTCATCGTCGTTCAACACGTCGTCGGTGGGGGCGATGCGCCCCTCGCAGATGCCCTGGTAGGCCTCTGTTTCCAGCATGGAAGCCGCCCGGCGCACGCCGTCGCGCATACGGCGGGTGTCCTCGGGGTGCTCGAAGTATCGGTAGTTGAAGTACGGCTGCTCCGTGGGGTCGGCGGAGGCCAGCCGCACCCAGCCGGAGCCCACCGGCAGCTCCAGCACACAGGACACCCGCGCCGTGCCGTCGTCCATCACCTCGCCGGTGAGGGCATTGAACACCGAGCTGGTGGTCATCATCATGTCGCTGACGTGGGGCGAACCTTCGGCGGTGTAGCGCAGGGCGATGCGGGTTCCGAGGTTATCGGCGGCCAGGACAACGCCATCTTGCACCTTGTAGGAAACGGCGGTGATGGCGTGGTTCCAGAGATTCTGGCCAACGCCCGAAGCCTCATGCACCACTGGGATGCCGAATTCGTCCAACTGGTCGCGCGGCCCGACGCCGGACAGCATCAGGATGTGGGGCGACTTGAGTGCGCCCGCCGACAGGATTATCTTGTCCGCCTCAACGATGAACGTTTCGCCGCCGCTTTCCGCCTCCACGCCGACGGCCTGGTTGCCGTCAAATACGATGCGGCGGACGAAGACGTTGCCGCGAATGGTCAGATTCAGGCGGTGCCGGGACGGGCTGAGATGGGTCAGGGCAGTGCTCATGCGCACGCCGTTCATGTTGTTCATGGGAACCAGGGCGACTCCCAGGTGCTCGGGGCCGTTCATATCCTCGGCCGTTGCGTGGCCGGATTCCAGGCAGGCCCTGTGGAACACTGTCTGAATCGCGGGCCAGTTGCCGTCGTTATTGCGCCGGGTTATGGGCAGGGGGCCATCGGAACCGTGGAAGTCGTCCTGTATGTCCAGGTCGGTCTCCATCTTGCGGTAGTAGGGCAGCACGTCCAGGTACGTCCACTCCCGCGCTCCCCGTTCAACCCACAGGTCGAAGTCCTCGGGCACTCCGCGCAGGAATACCTGGCCGTTGATGGATCCGCCGCCGCCGATGACTTTGCCTTGGGCCACGTGGGTTGGGCCTTGCTCCTCCGACAGGATGCCGCGCAGGGCCCAGTTGTGCTTCGAGTCGGGGGCTTCGGCAGTGCGGGTGTGGCCCAACCGGATGTCGTCGGGCAGGTTCTCCGGGTCGGGATAGTCCGGCCCCGCCTCCAGCAGCAGCACCGAGGTTTGCGGGTTCTCCGACAGCCGCGCTGCCACCACCGACCC
Organism: Dehalococcoidia bacterium; assembly: GCA_965226875.1. GTDB lineage: Bacteria > Chloroflexota > Dehalococcoidia > Lucifugimonadales > UBA3495 > VXOI01. The sequence goes on from OZ245439.1 coordinate 2,942,815, forward strand.
GGCCGACCCGCCGCCGATTACGATAACGTCGTACTTCATGTGGCCTCCTGATTTATGTTGAGACCGGCCTTACACAGAAAAAGGCTGTTTGTGCGCAAAGCCAACAAAGGATTATCCGCCATGCCCATTGGCCGGCGATGCTACGTTGTCGATGTACTCCCTGGCGTCTTCAATAACATCAGGGACGAGCGGCAACCGACAATCACCGTCATTGACCTGGCATCGTCAAGATAGCTTCCCATTAGCCAGCCTTCCCGGCGATTATAGCAGTGGCAATACCAGGGCTTTTCCTACAGGGCCGCCAGGAACTCGTCAGTGCTTATGACCGTGCCTTGGCGGGGGTAGACCTTCTCGGTCAGCACGCGGTGGACCTCTGGGTCGGCGTCGGAACAGGCATCAGAGACTACGATGAAGCTGTAATTGACGTCGACGGCCCAGCGGACAGCGGAGAGGACGCAGCCGCTGGTGGCCACTCCCATGACGATGAGCGTGTCCTTGCCCATCTCCCGCAGATTCACGTCAAGGGCCGTGGTGGAGAAGGGGCCGGGCTTGGTCTTAGTGATGACTCGCTCGCCCTCGGCGGGGGCAACGCCCTCGTGCAGCTCCACGTCGGGGGCGTAGCCGGCGAAGGGACCGCCCCGGTGGACTACATAGATGACCGGGATGCCGGCGGCGCGGGCCCCCTCCAGCGCGCGGGCGGCGTTGCGCACCACGGCCTCCGGTTCCGACGCCACGTTGTTCACGATGCGCTGCTGGAAGTCCATAATCAGGACGGCTGATTTGGCTGCGTCGATATTCAGGGCTGTCTGGGTCATGGCTGGCCTCCGCGTTTTGTGTTTCTGCGATTGGGGATACGCCCTCACCCTAACCCTCACCCTCCGGGAGAGGGAATTAACATCAATATCACTGAACGGGGATGCTCTTGATGCCGTTATCCTACCTCGCCCATTGCCCAGGATCGGATGAGGTGGTGGGCGATGGCGGTGGGGCCTGGGATTGCCAGGATTTCGCTCCTCTCCTCCAGCGCTAGCCGGACCTCGTCGCGGGAGAACCACTGCACGTCCGCCATCTCCTCTGAATCGAAGTGGATGTCGGTGGTGGCGGCGTCAGCGTGGCAGCCGATCATCAGCGACGACGGGAAGGGCCACGGCTGGGACGAGTGGTAGCGGACGGCCCCGACCTGGATGCCGGACTCTTCCATGACCTCGCGGGCCACGGCCTCCTCAATGCACTCGCCCTGGTCCATGAAGCCAGCCAGGGCCGAGTAGCGGCGCATGGCCACCAGCCGCCCGCGCGACTGCCCCAGCAGGCAGCGGTCGCCGTCGTGCACCACGGTGATGATCACCGGGTCGGTGCGCGGGTAATGTTCGGTGCCGCAGCCGGCGCAGCGGCGCACCTGTCCGCCGCGGGCGATGCCGGTGGGGTGGCCGCAAACGGCGCAGAACCCGTGCCGTCCGTGCCAACTGAGCTGCGCCCGCGCTTGGGCCACGATGCCGGACTCGGGGCCGCTCAGGTATTCGGCGGTGGTGCGGGCGTCCTCGAAGCTCAGGCCATCTCTCTCGATGTTGCCGCGCTCCACGGCGGAAACGTCCACCACGAAGTGGGATCGCCCGTCCAGGCGGCCGAGAAAGACGGGTGCTGCGTCCACCTTGAGCCGTTGAAGGTCATCCACGTTCAGCCAGATCAAGGTCTGGTCGGACGATACCGGGACGTTGAGTTGCCACATGGGGAGCATCAGGCTGGCCGGATCGTTGGCCTGAACCGTCAGCCATTCCTCGTCCCGCCGCTCCACCTCGCCACGGTCCAGGGGGTTGCCGGCGAAAACGTGGGTAATTCGCTCGCGTCTATCGTTCATAGTCCCTTCCGGTCGATAATCATTGGTTGGCTGGCTGCTCATATTATGAGGCGCATCACAGGAGATTCAGGCATTACAGTCTGAAAATACGCCGCGGTCAGGATAGTTGACCACGCCGGTGGGCAGGCTGTTGGCAGGGAGGATACCGGATTGACGCAGCACGGTCAAAGGATAAGCCTTCAGCGGCCAAATTCCTGTGATTACCGGGGGCCATAGAGTATCAGTCCGAAAATGCCGGCTCATTTGCACAAATGGATACTTGAAAACCCATAGTGCAACAGCCCTGCCGGGGAGCCAGGGCCTTCTGGTATTCCCTCTCCCTTACTGGTATTCCCTCTCCCTTAGAGGGATGAGAGATGAGGGCTGGGGTGAGGGTGATTTCTTCGTTTAGCTCTGCTTTGGTTCTTACCTGGGGACGCCCCCACCCTAATCCTCCCCCGGAGGGAGAGGGAACAATTTAAAGACCTTGGCCGGGCAGCGCGCAGTTTGACACTCATAGGGGCCGATGCTAGAATTTTGGCAATTCCGTTGCCGCCCTACGGCGGTTTTGCGTTGCCTTTTTAGACCATCCTCTGCTTGCGCCGACTGCTGGCGGAAGCGTGCCGGTTTGGTTCCGAACCGGCGCAAACAAGTAAGGAGAATAGGCCATGCCCGAAATCGTGAAGGGACTCAAGGATGTCTACCTGGACACCACAGAGGCCAGCTTTATTGACGGCCAGGTAGGCAAGCTGCTTTATCGCGGCTACGACATCCACGACCTTGCCGAGAAGTCCACCTTCGAGGAAGTAGTTTACCTGCTACTATACGGCAGCCTGCCCAGCAAGCAGCAGTTGGCGGACTTTGACGCCGAGCTTCGCGCCAGTCGGCGCATCCCCGATGGCATCGTTACGGTGCTGGAGGTGATGAAGGACGCCCACCCCATGGACGCTCTGCGCACCGGCATTTCGGCGCTGGCCGGGTTTGATGTGGCCGAGGTTGCCGACAATTCTGTTGAAGCCACCATCCGCAAGGGCGTCCGCCTCACGGCGCAAGGGCCGACCATCGTGGCGGCGCATCACCGGTTGCGGCAGGGGCTGGAGCCAATCGCTCCCAACCCCGACCTCAGCCACGCCGGCAACTTCCTGTATATGATGTTCGGCGAGCCCCCCGACGAGGAAACCACCGGCCTGCTGGATGTGGACTTCATCCTCCACGCCGAGCATGGGGCCAACGCCTCGGCCTTCGCCGCCCGGGTCACCGCCTCCACCATCTCCGACCTGCACTCGGCGGTGGTCACCGGCGTGGGGACGCTGAAGGGCCCGGCCCACGGCGGAGCCGCCGAAGAAGTGATGAAGATGTCGCTGGACATCGGCAACCCGGAGAACGCCGAGGAATACGCCCGCAAGCACCTGGAAGCGGGCGGGCGCATCATGGGCTTCGGCCACCGGGTCTACCGGGCGGAAGACCCAAGGGCCCGCCACCTGCGCGACCGGGCCCAAGCCCTGGGCGAGAAGAAGGGCGAACCTCGCTGGTTCCAGATTCTCTCCCACTTGGAACAGAAGACCATGCTGCCCTACCGCGACCGGGGCATCTGCGTCAACGTGGACTTCTTTGCGGGCGCCATCTACTACTTGCTGGACATTCCCGACGACCTGTTCATCTCCATTTTCGCCTTGGGCCGCATCCCCGGCTGGACCCTCCAGTGCGTCGAGCAGTACCAGGACAACATCCTGATACGCCCCCTGCTGGACTACATAGGCCCGATGGACCTGGAGTACGTGCCGATAGAGCAGCGTGGGTAGCGCACAGCACGACAATCAAGAGTAAATGACAATTGGGGCCGTCGAAACGGCCCCCTTTCTTTACGCTTCAAATGCGGGCCTTTGGGGATTACTCCCGCGAGAGGCGACCACCGCGTCCAGTCTTTCTGCAAGACAGTCTTTTGCAATATCTAAGTCATATTGAGTTTGCAGACCAGCCCTCCGGCATAGAATACAGGCCATGACTGCCGAAGCCGAAATACGCCGCCGCATCGCCACACGCGGCCCCATCACCTTCGCCGAGTTCATGGAGCTTGCGCTGTATCATCCCGGCGGCGGGTATTACACCGCCGGGGAGCGTGTCGGGGCGGCGGGCGACTTCTACACCAGCCCGGCGGTGCATCCGGCTTTCGGGGCGCTGCTGGCGGTGCAGTTGTTCCAGATGTGGGAACTGATCGGGCGGCCCGCGCCGTTCACGGTTGTGGAGCCGGGCGCAGGCAACGGCCTGCTGTGCCGCGACATAATGGCCGGCGCAACCGGACTGCACGAAGAGTTTGCCCGCAGCCTGCGCTACCTGTGCCTCGACCGCCGCCGCAACACGGGCTGCGAGCGCGGACTGCCGGGCGTCAGCCGGCTGGCCGCAAAGGGACTGCCATTGCGCCGCATGGTGGGCTGCGTTCTTTCCAACGAACTGCTGGACGCGATGCCGGTGCATCAGGTAACGGTCGAGCGGGGACGGCTGCGAGAAATCTACGTGGCGCTGGACGGCTCAGAACTGGTAATGCAAACCGGCAATCCTTCCAATCCGCTGCTGGGCCGCCGGCTGGCCGGTCTGGGGGTGGAGTTGGCCGAGGGGCAGGTGGCCGAGGTCAACCTTGCCGTGGATGGCTGGGCCCGGGATGCGGCGCAATCGCTGGAGCGAGGTTTTTTGCTCACCATAGACTACGGACGGCCTGCCGAAGAGCTGTATTCGTCCGCCGACCGTTTTCGGGGAACGCTGACCACCTTCCATCGCCACCTCCAGACTGACCGCCCCCTGGAGCGAATCGGGCAACAGGATATGTCCGCGCAGGTGGACTTCACGGCGATGGCAAGGGCCGGGCAGGACGCCGGTCTGGATTTCCTGGGGTTTGCCAGCCAGAGGGCCTTTCTGCACAACCTGGGGCTTGGTCGGTTGCAGCAGCGCCGTCCCGTCGGGCCTCCACGTCAGGCGCAGTCCGGGCGGGTGGGTATGCAGGAACTGGCCAAGCCCGGCGGTCTGGGCGACTTCAAGGTCATGGCCCAAGGAAAGAACGCGGGGAAACCCGAACTTTGGGGCTTCCACCCTTCCGGGCAGGCGGCGGAAAAGGCCGGGCAAATGCCTCTGCCGTTGCCCGCTCCCGAGCACCTGGACCTGCTGAAGGGCCGCTACCCGGCTGCGGCAGACGAGTTCGAGATGGCGTGGGATGCGTTGTGGCCTGACCCACCGCAGTAGCCGGCTGTGATGAGACTCCCTCACCCTAACCCATAAGGATAGAGAACTCTGTTATCCCGACGGCTCGGACAGGCCGATTCGCAACGAAACCGGCTTCATGCTCTCGACTACGAAGGCGATATGCTCGTCCAGGTCCACGCCCAACTCATCGGCGCCTTTCAGGATGTCGTCCCGGTTCACATCCTTGGCGAATGCCTTGTCCCTCATCTTGCGGCGCACGGAGCGGGGAGTGACTTCTTCCAGGCTCTTGGTGGGGCGCACCAGGGCCACGGCGCGGACGAAGCCCGACAGCTCGTCCACCGCGAACAGGCTATGCTCCATTAAAGACTCGCGGGGGATGCCGGTATGCTCGCCGTGAGTCAGCACGGCGCGGATTATGTCTTCTGGATAGCCGGCTTCCCGGAGAATCTCTGCGCCGTAGGTGGGATGGCTCTCCGGCGTCGGGCAGATCTCCCAGTCGAAATCGTGGAGCAGCCCGGCGATGGCCCAGCGCTCCTCGTCATCGCCGAACTTGCGGGCATAGCCCCGCATGGATGCCTCCACGGTCAGCAGGTGCTTCATCAGCACATCGGTCTGTACGTGGCGGCTCAGGAACTCCAGCGTAACGTCTCTATTCATTATTTCCATCGGGCTGTTCCTCCGCGCTGTCATCGGGGTTGCCGTCAGCATTGCCGGCGTCCGCCTCCGCGGGAGGCCGCTGCCCCGGCCGCGGCGCGCAACGGACTGCGGTGGTGAGGAAGCCGCTGTGGGCCACCATCCGGTGGTCGGGGCGCACGCTGCGCTCGGTTACGTGCCAGGTCCGCAGCAGCGTTTCCATGGACTCGACCATCTGATAGCGTCCGTCTTGCTCCAGCGCCCCCGCCAGGCGGTGTACCTGCAAAATGGTGGGCAGGAAGCTGAGCATCACCCCGCCCATCACCAGGGAATCGGCGATTCCGTTCACCGCCTGCCACGGTTCGGGCACGTCCAGCACCACGCGGTCAACGTCGCGCTCCTCGATGCCGTCGTATATGCTGCCTATCTTGACTTCCAGGTTGTCAGGTTCAGGGATGATGCGGCGGATGTTTCGCATAGCCTTGGGCAACACCGATTCATCAATTTCGTAGGTGATGACCCGGCCCTCGCTGCCCACGGCCCGGAGCAGCGCGGCGGTGAGCGCCCCCGATCCTAGCCCACCCTCGATGACCGTCGCGCCGGGGAATATGTCTGCAAAGTTGACGATGTTGCCCAAGTCTTTCGGGTAAATGATCTGGGGGCCGCGAGGCATCTGCCGCACATAGTCGCCCAGCGTGGGGCGCACGGCCAGCAGCGTATGCCCCCGGTCGGTGCGATACCAGCCGCCGACACTGCCACCGATGACCTGGTCGTGGTGCAGCCGTCCCAAGTGGCTGTGAAAGGTCTCCGATTCGTCCAGCGTCACCATGTAACGGCGGGACTTACGGTCCAGCAGCAGGGCCAGCTCGCCGGGCCGGAAAAGATTGGGGTCGTATTCGCCTGTTTTGACTACTCCCTCTCCCGGTGGGAGAGGGTCAGGGTGCGGGTGTACTTCGGATAACACTTCTGATTCGTCCAAGACACTTGCCTAGTCGCCGGATGTGGCCGGCTGTTTGCTTTCGCTATAAGCTGCGGGGCGGCTGCCTTCCAGGTAGGTGGTGTTGTGGGCAGCGTAGGGGTCCATGTCGGGGAAGACCACCATCAGGTTGGCGTTCTCTTCCCCCACTACGGTAAAAGCGTGCTCCACGCCCGGCGGGATTACCAGCGTGTGGTCCTTCTCAACCCGGTGCGTTTCGCCGTCTATGCGGACTTCCAGCGTGCCGGACATTATGACGATAAGCTCGTCTATGGTGTGGGTGTGCAGCGGCGCTCCGGTTCCGGGCTCGGCGTAGTTGAGGCTGAGGGAGGTGGAAACGCCATGCTCGTGGGTGGTGATGTCCCATTTGCGGTAACCGGGCCGCCAGGGAACTTCCGGGGCTTGGCGATGGTCTATGATGGGCATATCGCTTCCTCGCCGCCGGAAATGTGTGGCCGCAGGCGACCCCGGGCGGTTCACCTATTGTACGCCATTTCACCGCCCCACAGCATGATGATTGCGCCCGCCGCCCCGGTTGGGCTACAGTCTGTATGGACTGCCACATCAGGAATGAAATTCTATGCAGCGACGCCGGTTCACCCTCCAACAAGCAAATAACCTGATTCCCTGGCTGGAGCGCACCTTTCAGCGCCTGAAATCGTCAATGGACCGCCTGGAGGAGCTTCGGGAACGGCTGGCCGGGATTCAGCGGGAGCAACAGAGGCTAAACGGCACCTTCGAGCGGTACAACGAATTCAACAGTATGCAGGCTGAACTGGACGAAATGGAAAAGGAACTCCAGGAAATCGTGGACGTTATAACGGCCGAGGGAATCCAAATCCGCGACATCCCCAAGGGCCTGGTAGACTTTCCCCACCTGCGCGACGGGCGGGAAGTCTATCTCTGCTGGATCAGCGGCGAGGATAGCATCGAATACTGGCACGAGACCGACCGGGGCTTCGCCCACCGCCAGCCGCTCTAGCCTTGCGATTCCAGACAACACTCCAAGCAACAGCGCCGGGGGCGAGGTCTTTTAGTTGTTCCCTCTCCCCTCCTGAATTCCCTCTCCCTCTGGGAGGGGGAGAATTACTGATGCGTGAATGAATATCCAAAGGCCTATCCAGATACGAAATTGCCTTCAACTGCGTAAGTCCTATTAGAATGCGTTTGCCCTGAGTGCGGGGCCAGGTTTTTGTATTCCCTCGTCGTTTGGCCGCTCGTCCCTCTCACTCCCAAACTCTCATTAAACGTGGCGCGCGCCAGCGCATCACGGGGCCGCTGTCGCGTTCCTGTGTGCCCACCGGGGCGTCTAAAAATCAGTTTGCCCTCTCATTTCCGCTCATTGGGCCGGGTGTACGGCAGACCTTTGCGCCTGTTCTTCCTCAAGTATTTCAACGGGCAGTATTTCAACGGGCCCTGTCGGCCAGCTCGGGGCCAGGTCAGAACAGGGTCAGGAGCAGCGTAGTTCGTGAGTCCTTGCAGAGACTAAACCAAGGCCAAGGTGGGATGTGCATTCGCCTGAGGCGGGGAATCGGCCTGGGAATTTGGCAGGAGTGCTTCGGCCCTTGACTGTAGGACCGTCCGGCAGCGGCGCCTCACCTCGTTTCCCCGGCTGGCCAGTCCGGCCAGGAAGTTGCCGACCCTCTCCTGCACCAAGGCCTTAGTCCCCAGACACAGATTTCCAGTGGCCTCCTCTCTCGCCCAGCCCCAGATGGCCTCATCGGCATTGAAGTCCGGGCTGTAGCCCGGCAGGTTCACCAGCCTCAGCTCCAGCTCAGGCGTCCTGAGGTACTCCCGCACCGCCTCCCCACGATGCGCTGGCGCGTTGTCCCAGATCACATTCAGCGGTCCAGCGTGCCCCTTCCTCAACTGGTCCAAGAAGGCCGCCGAGGTCCCGGAGTTGCTGTTGCCCTCCAGTTCCATCCACTCCACCTCACCGGTCTCCAGGCACACCGCCGAGTAGTAGCTGGCCTTCTCTCCATACCGCGGGCTGGTGGACTCCACCAGAGCCGGTTCACCCTTCAGCACCCACTTGCCCCGCAGTTCCGCGTCCGCCCGGAAGTGGGCCTCATCAGCAAAGAATATTCTGGCTTCAGTCCGTTGAGCCTCCTCCCACAGGGCGGCGTACTCCTCCACAAATGACTTCCGTTTAGCCTGATCCGCCTTGAGCAGACGCTTCTTGGGCCGCTTGAAGGCAAATCCCAAGCGGTGCAGCCAGTTCAGGCAACTGCTACGGCTCAAACTGGTGCCGAATCGTTCCCAGACAAACTGCCGGACTCCTTTCCAGTACCAGTTGGCCAGTTGGATACCTGCCTGCTCCGGCAACTCCTGCACCGCCGCCTTCAACTCCTCCCGCTGCCTCTCGTCAAGCGCGGGGGGGAACCCCCGGACTGCTCGAATATCAGGGCCGCAGGCCCTCCCTCGCCGAAGGCCGACGCCCACCGGCCGATGGTGTGTGGGTCCCGCTCCAGCGCCTCCGCCGTCGCCGCTGCCGTCCAGCCCTGGGCCAGCAGCCAGACGGCGTACCACCGCTCCCGCTCCCGGGGCGTGGGCGCCAGGATCATCCGCCGACGCAAGGCCTTGGCATCCATCTCCCATTGTTCCAAATCCCGATGTATCTCTCTCGCACCCATCACCAACCCCTCTCTGACGCCTGGAAAAGCTAACTCTGCCCCTTCGCCAATTTACCCCATGTTTCTGCGCATTTCACCTTGGCTTTGGTTTAGGATAGGGAGGCGTTACCAGAGTAGGCAAGCAGCGAATGTCAGCAAATGGGGCATTTAACTTAGAGCTTATCCTAAAAACGGGTAACACCCGCACGGAAAAAGGGTTATACAGAAAAGGCCCCGGCCGGATGCCGGGGCCTCATACGCGAAAGGGGCCACGCTTACGACGCTTTCTCCGGTGTTCCCCACCGGGCCGGCACCGTCACCGAACCCGTGTTATTCGAACTGCGAAGTTTTCGACATCAGGCGCGATGCCGTGCGCTGCGTCTACGACGGTGGCGAGTACCCACCCCGCAGCGGTGGCCGACCACTCCGGCATCCTGACCGACAGGCCAATTTCCGAAGGCTCGAAGGCGACTGATTGTATGATGGAACTGCCGGGCACTCTAACTCGGTGCTCGTCCGGTAAGTCCGGCGCTAGGTCGAACTCGAACGGCTCGTTACCCCTGCGCCCAACTCTGGACCTAAGCTCTGAGGCCGGATGATCGCCAAGAAATCCACGGTCGAAGGCGACCAGCGCATCCACAGCCATCGCATCCGGCGCGGGGACATGGAACCAGCCAATCCCGGAGACCAGATGCCCCCGGCTCCGTTGGCTGGGCTGGAGGTTCCCGTGGTGGCAGGTTAGCTGGTAGCCAGACACGTCGGTGGCACCTATGCGGCGCAGCGCGTCGTCCAGGCATTGTACGAACGGAGAGAGGGCCACAGGGAGGGCTACCGTGGATTCGGCATAACCGGGTGGCATCTGGATTGCGGCCCAGCCCGCGCCAGTTCCTGGCTGAATTGCTGGTGGCTGCTTACTCAGGTTTATTGGGTTTGCCATCCCGACGTATGCCCAACCAATCAGGGACGGGTCATCCTCGCCGTCGAAAAGGCCCGCCTCAAACACATTCCAGAGCGGTTGCGGGAGGGTGGCGTCACGTGGGCTGGCCACCCCCCAACCCATAACCTCGGCGCGCGCCTCGAAGGCGCGGAGGAGGGTGCCTACCTCCTCCACGCCCCTGGGCGGGTCCACCCATTTGCGCCGCTCCCGTTCCCTCTCGGACTCAATCAAGTCCGTGGCGGGGAGATGTCCGAATGCCTTAAGAATAAGAAACTATCTCAAATTGGGGTTTCAGATAGTAGTTAACGGGTGAAGGTCGTCGCTAGGATTATGCCCAAAGGCGGGTGGAGGTGAATCGTGGTGGAGGGGAAACCGTTACCTACTATATGGGATGTTCCGGACGACCTTTGGGAGCGAATCGGACCGGTGATACTGGAGTTGGACCCGCCCCAATCGAAGGGGCGCAAACGGGTGGACCAGCGGAAGATGCTGGAAGGGATTATCTTTCGGCTGCGAAGCGGTTGCCAGTGGAACCACCTGCCCAGGGAGTTGGGGGACGACAGCACCATCCATCGGACCTTCCAGCGCTGGGTAGGGTGTGGGGCGCTGGAGGGCATCTGGGCGGTCCTGATAGAAGAATGCCAGGAGTTGGGCGGTGTGGACTGGGAATGGCAGTCGGCGGATTGCTCCATAGGCAAAGCGCGTTTTGGGGGGGCGCCATTGGGCGAAACCCCACCGACCGGGGCAAAGCCGGCAGCAAGAAGAGCATCCTGGTCGACGCAGCAGGCGGACCCCTGAGCGTAGCGGTGGCTGGAGCCAACGTCCATGATACGAAACTGTTGAGACCGACCTTGGAGAGCATGGTAGTGGCGCGCCCGCCAGGCGCTCAAAACCTGTGCTTGGACAAAGGGTATGACAATCCCACAGGCCACGGGACAGTTGCCGCCTACCAATACTGTGCGCATATCCGGCGCATTGGGGAGGAGAAGCTGGACCAATGGGGCCAGAAAACCTGCCCCGCCCGACGGTGGGTGGTGGAACGCACCTTGGGCTGGCTCTCCAAGTGCCGAGCGATATTGGTGCGCTACGACAAGAAGCCGGCCAATTACCTGGGCCTGCTTCAATTGGCTTGTGCCCTCATCTGGTACCGCCGTCAGCGACGCCTCGCTGTTTTGAGATAGTTACTTAGTATTGGCGTCATGTCGGATGTGCCCTCCGTTGGATGCTCCGCAGATTCCCTGCTAGTCGTCGATGGGTCGGCAATTGACATCGGCGGTGACCTGATAAGTGTCGGGCCAGTCCGACACGCTAACGAGGTCAACATCGACCACGTTCAGATACATGGTCGTCGTTTTGGTGTCACACAATTCCCTCGCGTTCGCCCTTCCACCTCCCTTGTTCTTGGCCTTGATGGGCAATATAGTCATCTGGGCGATCCAGGTAATCCTCTATGAGCGAAATACCTGTGAAGAATCTTCCAAACCGTCCCGGTGGCCACAAATGCTATGGGAGGAACATAAAGCAGCCAGACCGCTCCAAACACTGTCGGAGCCGCCGCGAGCACAAGGATGAGATTAGCTCCGACCAGCACACGAATTCGGCTTGAATAGATAAGAGTAATTGTCCCTCCGAGCACCCCCAGACCCAGCGTGAACGCATTAAGCAGATTTATGGAAGCCGCCGGTCGGTATACCAGCCAAACGAGGAGAGTGATGCTTACTGAAATGGCTAGTGTGCCGCCTAGAAGTCTGGCCGGAAAGCCATTGGCCGGGTTTTGCGCTACGCCAAGCAGACGCATTCCAGTCTTATACCGCGTGGTAGTGCATATAATACATTGCAACACCCACTATTTCATCGATAATCGACGTTAAGAAAACGACGGCTTGGGCGGAATCGGGGTTTCCGGCCAGGCTTCTAGCAGGACTAGCCATTCTCCAATTTCTTCCTTGTTCATGGTTAGTCGATGACATCGCCGTAGCAGAATTCTTCCCATAATGGAGGTAGATCTCCCTCAATCAAAGAGCACTGGTACGAGTATCCGTTCGACGTGCCATACCACTGCGCATACTGAGTGTATTCGATGGACAAAGAGTGACTGAACTCACCCGTGACTTCAATCCAGACGTAATCCGGTCCGTGCGGATAGTAGCTTGAGAAACAGTCCTCTATCGTCCAGACAGGAAACGAAGAAGTCCAGCATCGAGCGTGAGGATCATGACCGCCTCCTACGGTGTCTCCATAGTCCTCATACCCCATCTCTGCTTATACCTGCGTAGCGGGAAGATCAAACTGTTCGCCGATGAAGTATTTCACCCATCCCGTTTTGGTTTCTACAGAACTCGCTGCATTGGCATGACGCGAACTCTGGTCAGGGGTAGTAGTGCCCGGGGGCGTGGGAGATTCGGACTGTCCACCTTCAGCCGGTCCGGCTTCACCTTCTTGTACCGGCCGAATTTCTTGTACGACGGCCCGACACTCATCATCGAAAGCCCAAATGATGACTGACCCAGCGCTTCCGTTTGGAACTCGCGCACCTACCGTGATCGGTGAATCGACAACACACTTCGAGTCTCGAAGTGTCGCCTGTCCAAGGACGGATCCTTCGGAAATAGCAGTTTCCTCTCCGTCAGTCTTGCCAAAGACCTCGCCTCCGTCGTCCGGAGGCCCTTCGGCGAATGTTACTCCAGAGAACAGGAGCAGGACCGACATAACCATAATCACCAGAAATGTGAGTTTCGGTTTCATTGAGGCATCTCCTTCCGTTTGGGCTAGATTCAGTATCACAATATGAAATAGTAATTGTCAACATTGTGAATACAATCACGCTATCGTTCTTGCAAATCCAGGCGCGTCCAGGTAGCGAGCCAGCGCAATCTGCGCGGACGCCGTTTTATAAGGGCGGGAGTCGCTATGCTTTACGAGTATCTGAAACCCTCTGCTGGCCAGCCGTCCGATTGCCGCAGGCCCTGTCTCTGCGACAGGGCCTGCGCAAAGTCTCTCATAGAGAAATCCCGGCACGCCACGTCATTCAGGCTTTCGCCGGAATCCAGAAAATGTGAGGCACAGAGAACGTAACCGGCGGGGAGCGCCTCTGGATTCCGGCTTTCGCCGGAATGACGGAAGGGGAGACTTTGGACTTTGCACACGTCCTGTTTTTGCGAATCTGCGATGGATTTCGGACACGTTATTTCGTATACTGCTGTAAAAGGGCGCACTTCCCTCTAAAATACAAGAGAAATCAGTTGCGGGAGGTCATTGCTATGGGAAAGGATTACAGCATCTGCGTGGGAGCCGTCGGGTTCGGCGGCGGAGTGTGGCACAGCCCGGACGGCGGGGATACCTGGAACCGCATCCGGGACCCCTTCCCACTGGGGAGCCAGGTGAGGGGGATGGCGGTCTACCCCGATGACCCCAACCGCATCCTGGCCGGCTCCGACCACGGCATCTATCGCAGCGAAGACCGGGGGGCCACTTGGGAAAAGCTGTGGTCGCCCATGGAGGGAATGCCCATCTGGTCGATCGCCATAGACCCGGAGGATACCCAGACCATCTTTGTCGGAATCAAGCCGGCGGCCCTTTTCCGCTCGCGGGACGGCGGCCAGAGCTGGAGCAAGCTGTCGGTGCAGATGGCCCAGGAATGTCACATCGGCCCTCCCATGGTGACCATGCTGATGGTTGACCCTCATGATCACCGCACCGTTTGGGCCGGGGTGGAGGTTGACGGCGTTTACCGCAGCCTGGACGGCGGCGACACCTGGACCCACGTCCAGGGCGGCGTGAATCCCGACATACACGGCATGGCCATCAGCCCAGGGGAATCGAACAAGGTGCTGGCCAGCACTCCCCGGGAAATCTATGCCACCACCGACATGGGCGAAAGCTGGCAGTCTGTGGTCACCACCGACAAGTTCGCCCTGCCCTACAGCCGGGGCATCGCCTTCAAGCCCGACGACCCCAACGTGCTCTTCGCCGCCGCGGGCGACACGGCCATCGGCAGCATCGGGGCCATCCAACGCTCCTCGGACGGCGGGAAGACGTGGGAGACTCGTCCTCTGCCGGTGGAGCCGAACTCCAACATCTGGTCCATCGCCACCCACGCCGCCGACCCTGACTTTGTCCTTGCCTCCAGCCTCTTGGGCGAGGTCTACTCCAGCAGCGACGCCGGAGACTCGTGGCAGAAGCTGAAGCGGGAGTTCAGCGAAGTCGGAGCCATGGTGTGGGTTCCCAACTAGAGCGTTCTTGGCCGCTCTGGCCGTAGTGCCGGGAACAAAGAAGGGAAGGCGGGCGCGCCGCTGCCTGTGTGGCGATGCGCCCGCCTTCGTGCCGCCCGCCACTGTCTCAGAGTCGTGATTTAGCTGATTCCCTGCTTGATTCTCCGATGCCCCTGCTAGACCAAGAGACTATTTCAAAAAGTGGAGCGGCACCCAACCCATCATTCCCGCGAACGCGCCCGTCATTCCCGCAAAGGCGGGAAGCTATCGGCTAAATCGGGCTGTCGGGGGGCAGGCCCAATACCACGCGCCCGTAATTCTGGCCGCCAAGCTCCATGATGAGAGCCTCCCGGTGGGCCACGGCCTGCGCGTCCCGGTGGAACCGTTGCAGGGGAACTGAGTCGAAAAGGGCGTGGCCGCCGCTGAGGTCAAAGAGCCGGTTGACGGCCTGAAGGCAGAGTTGTGTGGTGAATGCCTTGTCGCGACGGATTCGCGCCCTCTCCACGAGGGTAAAGGGTTCGCCTTCCTGACCTTTCCGAAGTGTTTCGCCTACGTCACGCTCCATCAGGGCGCGCGCGGCGTCAACCTCTGCGGCCGCGTGCGACAGCCGCATGTGGACGGCCTGGGAGTCGGCGGTCCTGCCGGGGCCGGAGGTGCCGATAAGGCGGTTCGTGAATTCGTCGAGCATCCCTTGGCCGATTCCGAGCATTGGCGCCACCAGGTCCCACCCAAGCAGGACCGGGATCGGCACCCGGTAGCGTGGCTGGCCGTGCATTTCCCATCCGCTCAGGTCGCTGTCTCCAGCGGTGCTGACCTCGAGAATACGGTGATGGGGCACAAAGGCGTCGTTCACTGCGATGTCCTTGCTGCCGCTGCCCTTGAGTCCCGATACGAACCAGGTGTCCACTATCTCGAAGTCGTCGCGCGGCACCAGGCCCCAACATCGTTCGCCAACGCCGGGCAGGCCCAGCATGACCCAGCTCGCCGCATCGCAGCCGCTGGAGAACTCCCACCGGCCCGACAGCCGGTATCCGCCCTCCACGGGAACGCAGGTGGACTTGCCAACGTTCAGCGAACTTGAAAGTAAGGCGTCCGGCCCTGGACCGAACACATCCTCCTGCGCCTGCGACGGCCAGTAGCCAACCAGCCAGGCGTGGGCCGCCCACAGACCGTAGCACCACGCCGTCGAGGGGCAGCCCCGGCCCAACTTGGCGGCCACGTCAAGGACCAGGCCGTAGCCAACGTCTACGCCGCCGAACCGCTTGGGAACACCGATGCGGTAAAGCCCCGAAGCCAGCAGGTCGCTGACCGACTCGTCCGGGACGCGCCGCAATTCCTCCGTGCGGGCCGCTCGTTCCTTGAGAACGGGCACCAACTCGGAGGCCCTATGCAACAATTCCGGGGCGGAAAGCATCTCCGCCCCGGTGTCAGTTCGAGTAGTCACTGGCTTACAACTGGCTGGTTCCGGCTAATCGTCGGCTACGGCGACCGGCTCTTCCAGTTGGCGGGGAAACTGGTTGCCGAAGAGGCCCTTCTCCGGGTGGCGTTCCCACTGCTCCTTGGGCAACTCGAAGTAGACCTCGATCTCGTTGTCGTCGGGGTCCAACAAGTAGACGCCCATCGAGACGCCGTGGTCGCCCATCCGCACGATGCGGACATCGTTCTCCTTGAGCCGGTCGTACAGCTCCTGAAGGTCCTCGAAGGTCTCCATCTGCCAGGCCATGTGGGCCTGCCCGACGACGGAGTGGTCCGGCCCGCCGGCGTCCATGCCGATGGCGCGGATGGCCAGCTCGTGGGACTTCTCGGTGTTGGCCGACATGAACACGGTGCCGCTGGCTGTCTTCTCCATGATGGTCAGGCCCATGACGCGGGTATAGAAGTCCACGGAGCGGTCAATGTCCCGCACCCGCATGACCAGATGCCCCAGGCTCTTCGGTGTGTATGACATTTCCTTTCCTCCCGTAGAGTTTGCTTTCTTATCCAGCCGATTTGTTAGCTGTAAGCCAGATTCTCCGCGTCCCGGATGTCTCCTTCCGCCAGCTTCTGCAGCGCGCTGTCTTGAACCTCATGGACGTTCTGGAAAATCATGGCTACTGGATCAGTAGCTACCGTTGGATTCAACACTTGCGGCTGCGAGTCAGGCTACGGCCAGTCCTCATTTTCAAGGAACTGGCGCACCTTTGACTTGAAGGGTTCCTTGTCGTAGTTCTGGAACAGGGTGATGGAGTTTCGCACCGGGTTGCCGCCGAACATCCGCTCGTAGAGCACCTGGCGTCCACTGAAGGCGCTGCACGATGCGTCCCAAGCCAGGTGGAACAGCTTGGCCCGGTCGCGGGCGTTGGTGGAGTCGGTGGCGAAGTACTGCTCCACTTCCGGCGCGATGCCGGACTCGAAGTCGGCTTCCGCGGGCAGGGCCATCAGGCCGCCGGTGCCCAGGAGCTGGATAATCTCCACCATCCGGGGGAACATGGAGCGGCCGAACACGGTGCGACCGGCGCGGATGGCGTTTACCTCCGGGCACATCATGCCCCACTGGTTCATGGTGGCGTCGGCTTCCGCCGCGCGCACGCATGACCGCAGCACGTCGCGGTCGGTGATCAGCTCCGCCACCTGCTCCTGGACGTGGGGGATGGCTCCCGACCCCAGGGTGTCCACGATGAGGTCGGCCAAGCCCAGTATGAACTCCGCCTTTACGAGGCAGCGGTTGAGAATCTGGTGGCCCGTGTGCGCGTCGGACTGGGTGCCCGCCGCGTAGCCGTTGCCCAACTCCACATTGCCCAGCAGAAAGATCCGCTCCCAAGGCACCAGCACGTTATCGAAAAACACCACCGAGTCCATCTCCTCGAAGCGGGAACCCAGTGGGTGATTGAAGTGGGAACGGCCCAGGTCGAAGCTCTCGCGGCAGAGGAACTTTACGCCGGGGGTGTCGCAGGGGATGGAGAAGGAAAAGGTCTGCTTCTGGGCCTGTTCGTCCAGGCGGTGGCTGGCTACCGGATAGATGGCAATCTCGTCTGAGATCGGCCCCAGGGTGGCCAGCGTCCGGCTGCCCTTGACCACGATGCCCGCGTCGGTCTCCTTGACCATCGTCAGCGCCACTTCGCCGCTGAGGGTGTCGGTGGGACCTGCATTGCGGCGGCGTTGCAGGTTTACCAGGGCGTGGGTGAGGGTGACGTCGTTCTCCCGGATGAACTCGTGGTAGTTCAGCATATTCTGCTTGAATTCGGGCCGGTCTTGGGCGAAGTAGCCCGCCGATCCTGCCCAAGCGGTAAATATGGAGTTCATGAAGTCGGGAGAGCGTCCCATCATGCCGCAACTGGCCCAAGCCCAGCGAGACATCATTTCCCGTCGCCGCACCAGATCCTCGATGCTGCGGGGAATAAGGAAGGACAGCCCCACCGTGTCGCCGGTAGTCGGGGAGGCGAAAGTCATCTCCTCCCGCAGCGACGGGTCGTGCTGCATATCGTAGAGGGCGGCCACCGACCGCACGCCGTTGCGCAGCGCCGGGTGCTCGGTTACATCCTTGACCTGCTTACCGTCAAGCCACACCTCCCTGGGACGTTCCTTAAGGCCGGTGATGTATTCCTGTCCGGTACGGGCTGGCATTTTTCGTCACCCCCGCAAGGCGATTCAGGCAATAGTGCAATTTGGAGCCAATATCTACCGGAAAGCCCGTCATGTCAACATCGGCAGGCGGATTTTCACCACCGGCTGAGCCGTTGACACCTTGCGGGCCGTTGCCTACCATCGCCTGCAACCATCACGACACTCCGGGAGGAGCCATGACCGATTTCAAGACTGGATCAGTACAGGCCAACGGCCTTAACTTTCACTATCTGGAAATGGGCGAGGGGCCGCTGGCGCTGTGCCTGCATGGGTTCCCCGACCATGCGTGGTCCTTCCGCCACCTGCTCCCCGACCTGGCCGAGGCGGGCTTCCGGGCTGTCGCGCCCTTCATGCGCGGCTATGCCCCCACCGAGGCGCCGCGGGACGGGAACTACCGGGCCGTTTCGCTTGCTCGCGACGCTGTGGCCCTGGTGGACGCGCTGGGCGGTGGGCAGGCATTTCTCATCGGCAACGACTGGGGGGCGGGGGCGGTAATCGGCGCGACGGTACTGGCTCCCGAGAAGGTGAACAAGCTGGTGATCATCGCCTCGGGCCGCGTCGACGAGGAGCTGGCGATGGACTATTGGTATCTCAGGGGCACCTGGCATTTCTACTTCTTCCAGATGCCCTTCGCCGAGAGGGCGGTGGCCCACAACGACTACGCCTATGTGGAGCAGTGGTGGCGGGACGCTTCGCCTGAGTGGGACATACCGGCCTACGCTCTGGAAAGCATCCGCGAGACCTTCCGCAAGCCCGGAGTGGTGGAAGCCGCGCTAGGCTACTACCGGGCGAGGTTCGGTCAGGCGCCACAGGACCCGGCATTGCAGCAGGACGAGGAACGGATCAACGCCGGTCCGGTGACCGTGCCCACCCTGGCGCTGCACGGCACCCGCGACCGACCCAGGCGGCTGGAGTCCTTCGAGAGCGAGGCGATGGACGCCTATTTCACCGGGGGCCTGGAGAAGGTGATCATCCCCGGAACAGGCCACTTCATGCACCAGGAGAAGCCGGAGGAAATCAACCCCAGGATAGTGGAGTTCCTGACGCGCTAAAGCCGGCAAACCCGGCAGAGCCGCTAACTGCCCCTACAACTGCCGGCGCGTCGGGTCAGTGCGGTCACGCAGCCAGTCGCCTATAAGGTTGCAGGACATCACCAGGAAGGTGATGGCAATGCCCGGCACCAGAGGGAACCACCACGCGCCAGGGTAGAACAGGAACTGCTGGGCGTCGCGGAGCATATTGCCCCAAGAAGGTATGGGCCGCTGCACGCCCAGTCCAAGGAAGCTCAGCGACGACTCGACGATCACGGCCAGCCCCACCTCCAGCGTCGCCAGCACCAGCAGGGTGTTGATGATGTTGGGGAAGACGTGCCGCAGCATGATGCGCGGACGGCTGGATCCCGCCACGTTTGCCAGCCTCACGAAGTCCATCTCCATCAACCGCAGGACCTCGCCCCGCAGCACCCGGGCGAAGCCCATCCAGCGCAGGAACCCAATGACGATGATGAGGTTGATGATGCTTGGCCCCAGCAGGGTGACCACGGTCAGGGCCACCATCAGGTAGGGCAGGGACAGAAATCCGTCGGTGACCTGCATCAGGAACCGGTCCACCCATCCTCGCATCACTCCGGCAATTAGCGCCACGAGGGTGCCTAGCGATGCGGCCAGGAGAACTGCGGCCCCGGCCACTCTCACTGAACTCTGACCGCCGTGTATCAGTCGGCTGAAAACATCGCGCCCCTGATTGTCAGTACCCAAGATATGCTCGGAAAGAGCAGGGGTTTTCAACAAATCCGTCGGGCTGATTTCGATTGAGTCGTGGGGTGTAATCCAGCCAATTGGCAAAATGGCTGCGATTATTGAAATGGTGAGGAAGAACAGCGATAGCTTGGGAGCGCCCCGAAAGGTGTTGCGGGTGGCGCGAATGAGGGTTGTCACCCGCTTCAGCGCTGCCGGTGAGTCAGGGCGAGATGTCGCTGTGATTGCGTTTCTTGGTTCCATATTAAATTCAGTTACCCTGCTGGCGGCAGACGATTTAAGCCAACCTTATGCGGGGATCCAGCCACGCGTACATAACATCAACGAATATGTTCACAGACACTATGATGGCCCCTACGAAAAGTATCACGCCCTGGGTCACCGGATAGTCGCGGGCCAGAAGTGCATTGACCATCAGATGCCCGACTCCGGGCCAACTGAAAATCGTTTCAGTTACCACGGCCCCGCCAATAAGGGCGGCAAAATTCACGAAAAACAGGGTGAATACCGGGATTGAAGCGTTCTTGAATGCGTGCTTCCAGATCACGAGCCTGTTGGGCAGGCCCTTGGCGCGGACCATTTTGATGTAGTCGGATTCCAGTACCTCCAGCATTGTGGAGCGGACTATCCTCATGTGGGAGGCCACCAGGAAGAACGACAGGGAGAGAGCCGGCATTATGATGGCCTTGGGACCCAACCTCGAGAAGCCGCCCGCGCTGTCGAGCCACCCCAATTGGACGGAAAACAGGATGATCATCAATAATCCCACCCAGAAGATGGGCATGGACTGGCCCGTGATGGCCAGCACCCTCCCCACCCGGTCGAGCACCGAGTCGGGGCTGGCGGCCGCAACGGCCCCGACGATTACACCGACTATTAAGGAGAACACCATGGAGATCGCGGTGAGTTGCAGGGTGGCGGGCATTCGGTCCCACACCACGTCCACCACGGGCCGATGATCCCACTGAAGCGCGTCGCCCATGTCGCCCTGGAACAGGTTCCGGTAGTAAATGCCCAACTGGACCCAGATGCTCTTGTCGAACCCGTACGCCTTGGTGAGTCTTTCCACGTCGGCCTGGGTGGCCTCTGGCGGCAGCATGTACTCCACAGGATTTCCGCCGCCCAGTCGCAGCAGGATGAACACGGCCAGTGTGATCAGGATCATCGTGATAATGCCAGCGAAAATCCGCCTGGCGATGTAACCGGCCATGTTGTTCTCCGTTCAGCCGTGGTGAGCCATACTACATGGTTGCCCGAAACAGCCAGCGCTAGTTGTGACCGCAGCGCCTCGGCCGAGGCGCTGCGAATGTATGCAGATTCGGGGGATGGGTGTTTTCGGCAAGGGCCCGCTTAGTCTCGCAGAACGACCAGGTCGTAATGCTTGAAGTGCGGCGAAAATTCCACGGTGGGGTGAGAGAGCACCCGATCGCTGTAAGCGTTAACCAGGGTCATGCCGTACAGCGGGAAGGTTTCCTCGAGACCCAGAACCTCGTCCTCCAGTTCGTGGAGAATGGGCTCCATTTCCTCGGGGGTCCCGGCTTGGGTAGCGTTGAAGTACAGCTCCTCGACCCGGTCGTTGTAGATGCCTACGTAGCCGCTGGTAGCGTGATACCAGCTTATCTGGACGCCCGAGTGGTCCTGCCGGCCCCAAGTCTGCAAATTGACGGGCACCTGCTCGAAGAGCCCGGCTCGGAAGCCTCTCACGTAGTCAGTGGGGTCGTGTTCCTGCCAGCTCAAAGACACGTCGATGTCGTTCCAGTAGCTGGCGATGGCGTCGGCCATTTCTGGGATGCCGGGACGTCCGGCGAACTGGCCGAAGTGGCCGCTCATTTCGAAGCCGTCGGAGTGTCCGGCCTCGGCGAGAAGCCGCCTGGCCTCGGCGGGGTCGTATTCGGACACGTTGTAGACAAGCTCATCCAGCCGGGAGCCGAATGAACCGGCATGGAATATGGACCCGATGGGCCGGGAGAAACCGAAATGGGGCCCAGCAGATATTGCGGCCTTGTCAATTGCAATGTTCAGAGCCCGTCGGACCCTGGCATCCAGCGTGGGGTGGTCTACGCAGACTTCCGGAGTGGTCCATTTGGGGATTTCCACACCGCCTTCATCTACCCTGCCAGCAGGTTTCGCACCCTCACGAAGATGAAGGGGGCAGCCGAAGGTCATGGTCAACATTCCGTTGGCTTGGTAGGTCTGAGTCCAAGTGTCGCCATTTCCGGGATTCACGCCCCTGATGCCCAGATCCTCTGACTTGGGCAGATCCTTGGCCAAAGCCCAGGGCAAGTTGTACACGGAGTCTGCCTGGCCACCTTTGAGCAGGGCGAAGCGGGCACCGGGGTCAGCTACCGTCAGGATTTCCATCTCAGCGAACTGGGGCTTGTGCCAGTGGTCGTAGTCGGCCCAGAAGTCGTCCCACCGCTCGAATAGAACGCGGTTGTTTGGCTCCCAGTCAGAGAGGGAAACGGAGAACGGGCCACCGCCGGCCGGATTCTCCAAGTAGGTTTCCGGCCCCAACTCCAACGTGTTGGGGTTGCCATACCAGTAGAGGTGATAGCCGTTGCCACCCAGGTTCCACATCCAAGTGGGCTTGCCGCCCTCTGTTCGAACAAAGACCTCCGTTGGACTGATGACCTCGACGCCGGCAGTCAATTCCTCGGCATTGGCACTGTTCCAGAGCGGGATGTCATAGCCGAATTGACCCACCAGATCGCCCCGTAAGGCCTGTAGATTCTTCCTCAGGGCCTCTCCATCGGCAGGAGTCCCGTCCTGGAACTTAGCATCAGGATTGAGTTGGAAGGTGATTCCCTCCAGCGTTTGCTCAAAGGAAGTAGCCCATGCGGGTGCGAGAACGCCGTTGGGGTCCTGCATCATCAGGCGCAAGTTGAAGTAGTCGTGCAGGAAGTTCACACCGGTCAGGGCCCATGGATTCAGATCGCTGCTTCCCCAGCTATCAGTAACGACGGTGAAATTACCCACGTAGGCAGGAACGCCATTCTCTCCTGCCTTGGGATAGGCGTTAGGCCAAGTCCTGCCGGTCTCGGCCAAGGCCTCAGTCGGAGCCACCGTGGGGATGATCTGCCCCGCGGCCGGTGTAGGCCGCGGCGTATTGGTAGGGCCAGATGGAGCGGCCGTGGCAACGGGCGCTGATGTTGTCGAGACCGGAGCCGTTGTGGCGGCAGGCGCGGGGACCTCCGTGGCGTCATCGCCGCCACAGGCAGCGAGCAGTCCAGTCATCAAGATGACGAGCAACAAGGGCAGGGACAGTCTATACGCCAATAGGGTTCTCACTTTTTCGCTCCTGCACAGGTATGGGAGATTTACAAAAATCCGTAAGGCCGCTGAAAAGTTTCCGGCGGAATGACGATTGGGCTAGGCTACAACGGCCCCATAGTCATGTCAACATCAACAGCACCATTATCAGAGATTAAACAAATCTGTAACTAACTCGAAATCAATTCGTAACATACGGGACGACATTCGTAATCAAGGCGCACCATTGCATCAAAGCCAATTGCGCTTCGGCATACCCCGACGCATGACGGCAGAAGGAAAATGAGAGCAGTTAACGCGGGGTCAGCCCCGGACGGTTAGCTTGCCCGCGGAGTATCCGCCGTCTACGTAGATGGCTTGGCCGTTGACGTACTCCGCGAGGGGGGAGGCCAGGAACAGTACCGCGTTGGCAATGTCCGAAGTGCGCCCCGAGCGGCCGGCCGGCACCTGGGCCAGGAAGTTGCTCCGGTATTCGTCCGACGACTCCACGGTTGCCGGGGTCTCGGTGAACCCCGGCCCCACGGCGTTGACAGTTATGCCGTACTCCCCCAACTCCAGCGCCAGTACCTTGGTGAGCTGCACTACCCCGGCCTTGGCCGCGCAGTAGGCGCCCCCCTCGTAACGCGCGTTGTTCGCGGCGGTGGAGGCGATGTTGACGATGCGCCCGCCCTGTCCCTGCTCAATCATCCGTCGGGCAGCGGCCCGGCAGCAGAGAAACTGACCCTTCAGGTTTACTCCCAGCACCAGGTCCCAATCCTCTTCCCGCATATCAACGATACGGCTGTTGAAGCCGAACCCGGCGACGTTCACCAGGATGTCCAGCGAGCCGAAGGCAGATGTGGCGGCTTCCACCATGGAGTTCACCCTCTCGCTGTCGGTGACGTCCACCTGCGCCACCTCGGCCAGGCCGCCGGATTCCACAATCTGCCCGGCAACGCTGGCGGCGCCCTCCGGGTTGATGTCGGCGACGGTCACCTGCGCGCCATTGGCGGCCAGCGTCAGCGCGATCTCCCGACCGATGCCGGATGCGGCCCCGGTGACGATGGCGGACTTGCCAGACAAATTCATACTCACCCTCAACTGGATCTCCCGTAAGAGAGGTTACTCAGACAGACACGGCAGGATCGGAAGCCGGGATAGGGATCGGGGCCTGCTTGTCGATGTTCTTGATTTCGTCGGGGTAGAGGTGGCAGGAAACCATTCTCCCGTCCGGCAAGGGCGACAGGGCCGGTACTTCCTGGCGGCAGACGGGCATGGCGTAGGCACAGCGGGGATGGAAGGGGCAACCGCTGGGCGTCTCCAGGGCGCTGGGAACCTCGCCCACTATGGGAATTCGCCACCCCGGCGTGGTGCCCGGGGGCGTAGCTGCCGCCACCAGCGATGCCGTGTAGGGATGCTGCGGCTGGGAGCAGGTCAGCTCGGCGTCGCCCAACTCCACCAGCTTGCCCAGGTACATTACGGCGATGGTGTGGCTCATGTGCTCCACCGACGCCAGGTCGTGGGAGATGAGTATGTAAGAGATGCCCCGCTCGTCCTGAATGTCCTTCAGCAGGTTCAATACCTGAGAGCGAATGGAAACGTCCAGCGACGACACGGGTTCGTCCAGCACAATCAGGTCGGGATTCAGCGTGAGGGCCCGGGCGACGCCGATGCGCTGCCGCTGCCCGCCGCTGAATTCGTGGGGAAACTGGGACTGCACCGACGGTTGAAGGCCAACGGATTGCAGCGCCGCGGACACGCGCTCCTCGCGCTCCGCCTTGCCGACGCCATGCACCTCTAGGGGTTCGCCAATGATGTGGCCCACACGCATCCGGGGGTTCAGCGCCCCGTAGGGGTCTTGAAGCACAGCCTGCACGTTGCGGCGGTAATTCCTCGTGTCCTGGGCCGACATCTTGACCAAGGAAGCGCCCCGGTACAGAATCTCCCCGGAGGTAGGAGCGAGCAGCTTCAGGATAAGATTGGCCATCGTGCTCTTGCCGCAGCCCGATTCGCCTACGATGGCGAAGGTCTCGTTCTCGTGGATGGCGAAGGAGACGTCGTCAACCGCCTTGACCACCCCGGCGGCACGGCTGTTCAGCAGCCCCGTCCTGATGACAAACTCCTTGACGGCGTTCCGCGCCTCGATGATTACATCGCCTCGAATGGCGTCGGCTTGCATATTCACTCCAAAGTGTCAGCGATCCGTGGCGGCTATGCGGAAAAGCAAATTAGCGAGTGTGGATGAAATCTTTATCAGTATCCTGGCCCACTTTTGAAGGCAATAATGAAGCCAAACCTGTGGGGAAATTCGTCCTCGCTCCCATCCTTAAACTGGTGACCAAGAGCAGATAACCCGTAACTTTCCCTGTTCAACTCTGGCCTCTGGCCCGATTTGCATATGGCAACTGCACTTACCATCCTCGTCCTCACTCCACCAGCCAACACCGCGTCCTCTGTTGATTGCCGGTGTTGAAGATTGGAGGCGGGCCGCCCTCGCTGCACTTGTCGACCGCCTTGTCGCAGCGCGGATGGAACGGGCAGCCCGGCGGCAGATTGCCGGCGTTGGGAGGGTCGCCCTGGATGGTGCGGAGCCGGGGCCGTTTCTCACCCAGCACCGGCAGCGCCTCCAGCAGGGCCTCGGTGTACGGGTGGGTGGGGTGGTTCAGAACCTGGTCCTTGGGGCCGTATTCCACCACCAGCCCGCCATAGAACACCGCCAGGTTGTCGCACAGGTTGCCGACAATGCTGATGTCGTGGGTGATGAAAATCAGCGCCATGCCCGTCTGCTGTTGCAGGTCCTTCAGCAGCTCCAGGTATTGCCGCTGGGTGGTGACGTCGAGGGCGGTGGTCGGCTCGTCGGCGATGAGCAGGTCGGGGTGCGGGCCGATAGAGGCGGCGCTGGAGGCCCGCTGTCGCATCCCGCCGCTCATCTCGTGGGGATAGTTGCGGGCTCGCAGGCGTGGCGCGGTGATTTTCACCATGCGCAACAGGTCTATGCTGCGCTCCATAGCCGCCTTCCAGTTCAGGCCGGAATGCACCACCAGCGGCTCCGCAATCTGAGTGCCGATGGAGAACACCGGGTCGAGAGCGGCCATGGAGTTTTGCAGGATCATCCCCATGCGGATGCCCCGCATCCGTTCCATTTCCTTCTCGGACAGCTCCAGCGTGTTCACCCCGTTGAACAGCACCTTGCCGCCCACAATCCGGGCGCCGCGCGGCAGCAGCCGGAGCAGGGACAAGCAGGTTATCGTCTTGCCGGAGCCGGACTCGCCCACCAGCCCCAGGGTTTCGCCGGGCATAACATTGAAGCTGACGCCGTTTACCGCCCGCACAACGCCGCGACGGGTGAAGAAGTGGGTCTGAAGGTCCTGGACTTCCAGCAGCGGCGCGGAGTTTCTCTGCCGCAGGGCCGGGTCAAGGGTTTGTTCCAAGGTCACGAACAGCCTCCTGGAACGAAAATGGCTGACGAAAGCGGCGTCGCGACTTCTGGGAACCCAGCGTCAGGAATCCGCAGCGACGGCAAACTATTAAGGAGAGTTAAGCCGCCAGCCGAAGGGCTGTCAAGTTCACCAAGAGGCCGGTCGCAAAAGTTTATTTAATTGTAACGCCGTCGTAACTTCGTCGCCGATTACCTTCTCAGGGTCCTTGCATTGGGACACTACTATGAACTCCCCAGCGCAATCCAGGATCCTTTGGTTTTCCCCTCTCCTTCCGGGGAGGGTTAGGGCGGGGGCGTCCCGGTTCGTAAGTGAACACTGTGTCGTCCCCTGATTTCACCTCACCCCAACCCTCTCCCTCAAGGGAGCAGGAAAAGGAATAGACCCTGCGGCGCAACCAATCCGCCATACCGATAGCGTTCCAAATCAAATTAGGTGGTATGGCAGCTTACGGTCCGTCATTCCCGCGAAACCGGGAATCCAAGGGTAGTGGGTGTTAATGTCGGGTTCGCGTCTCGACCACCCAATTCGGAACGCTATCGCCTCCTCCCACTTGCCAAGTTAGCAGAACATGTGTACTATTATAAACACATGGCCCACCGCTCCCCGTATCACCAGGGCCAAAACCAAATAGCCACTGAGGCAACGCGATGTTTGATGCCTGAAAACCAAAAAAAGACCCCATGCTCCAAGCTCCCCAAGCGCAACCCGGATTCCAAACCGTACCCGCCCACCAACCCAGAACGGCCGGAAATGGCCGCCAATGGCCGGGAAATCGAAATTTCCGAACCCAACTCCGACACTACTCCCGCCTCCGACGGTCAGACACAACGGCCCGATATGGCCGCAAATGACCGGGGAATCGAAATTTCCGAACTCAACTCCGACACTACTCCCACCTCCGACGGTCAGACACAACGGCCCGAAATGTCCGCAAATGACCGGGAAATCGAAATTTCCGAACTCACCTTCCGCCAGCAGGCCGCCCTCCCCACGATAGCCCACGCCCGCTCCCTGGCCCAGGCCGCCCGAGACACCGGCGTAGCCGAGCGCACCCTCCGCCGCTGGCTCGAAGACCCGTCCTTTCGCCAGGAACTCGACCGCCTTCGCCAGAAGTCATACGACCTTGCCCGCCAGCAGGCCCAGGCCGCAATGCCCATGTGCCTCTCCATCCTCGCCGATGCAGCCTTGGAGAGCCCCGATCCCGCCCTTCGTCTGCGGGCCGCCCGCTACCTGCTCTCCTACGGCGTGAAGTTCGTCGAGGCCGACAACCTCAAGGAGCGCCTCAATGCAGTGGAAGACGCCTTCCATTCTGCAAAGACCGCCTCCCCCTTGGGATAGCTTCCATATTCGGAACGCTATCGGCGCGAATGATAGCGTTCCAATTTAGGTGGTTTGCCAGATTACGATCCGTCATTCCCGCTTTCGCGGGAATGACGGGGTAGGAGGTGTTAATGTCGGCTACGGGTCTCGACCACCTAATTCGGAACGCTATCTTGTCATGCCTCCCTCATACCCCCGTACATACCCCCGAAGCCCGAAATACCGTATAGTTACCGGCGCGTTCCATTGAATATCGGGTGAACATCGGGAGGCAACATGAAATACGACACCATCGTAATCGGCGCGGGTTCCGGGGGCGGCGTGGTCGCCACGCGGCTCAGCGAGGACCCGCATCGCTCAGTGCTTCTGCTGGAGGCAGGACCAGACTACCCCGACTTCGAGCACCTGCCGGAGGAGATCAAGTTCGGATTCGCCTCAGGCATTGACACTGTAACCACCCATCACAACTGGGAGTTCTTCGCCCGGGGCACCGACACCAGCGGCCCCCTGCAAATCCCGCGCGGCAAGGTGACCGGCGGCAGCAGCGCCATCAACGGCCAGGTGTTCCTGCGCGGCGTGCCGGAGGACTACGATTCCTGGGCCGCCGAGGGCAACGACCAGTGGAGCTATCAGAACCTGTTGCACTATTTCCGCAAGATGGAGACCGACACGGAGTTCGGCGGCAGCGACTTCCACAACACCGACGGCCCCATAGTCTGCCGGCGCTTCAGCCGTACGGAGTGGCGTCCCGACCAGAACGCCTTTTACACTGCCTGCCGCAGCATCGGAATGGCGGACGTGCCCGACTTCAACCATCCCGACGGCACCGGCGTAGGCCCGGTGCCGCTCAACAACCCCAACGGCATCCGGCTCAGCACCGCGCTGGGATACCTGAACCTGGCGCGTCATCGCCTGAACCTGACCATCCGCCCCAACTGCACCGTGCATCGTCTGCTCTTCGACGGCAATCGCGCCACGGGTGTCCAAGTGGAGTCGGGCGACGAGACCTTCGTGGTGGAGGCCGATGAGATTGTCCTCAGCAGCGGGACCATCGGCTCGCCCCATATCCTGCTGCTGTCGGGCGTGGGCCCGGCGGAGCAACTCGCCGCCGCGGGCATCCGGCAGATTCACGAGCTGCCGGGTGTAGGGCAAAGCCTCCGCGACCATCCCATCGTGTACGTCCCGTTCCGTACCAAGCCCGGCCACGCGCTGGACGCTCACGCGCCGCGGATGCAGGTGGCCGCGCGCTGGACGGCCACCGGGTCGCCGCACCGCAACGACCTGCAAATCCTGATGAGCTCGCTGATCAATCCACGAGCGTATACTGATCCCGATGGAAACCCGATCGAGGGTCTGGGGATGTATACCTTCATCAACCTGGAAGAGGGGGCCGGCGAATTGCAGATCACTTCCCCTGATCCGTACTCCCCGCCGACAATCAACTTCCAGTTCTTCGAGAACGAATTCGACCTGCAACGCTGCCGCGAGGTCGTGCGGATTGCCGCCGAGTTGGGGAAACACTCCGCCTTCAGCGACATCATCGAGGAACGCCTCCGCCCGTCCGATGATGAGTTGGACTCGGATGAGGCCCTTGACGCCTTCATCCGCCGCACCGTGGTCAGCGGGCAGCACCTGACCAGCACCTGCAAGATGGGCCCGGCCTCCGACGGCATGGCGGTGGTGGACCAGCAGGGCCGCGTCCACGGCCTGGAGGGCCTGCGCGTGGCCGACGCCTCCATCATGCCGAACTGCGTGCGGGCCAACACCAACTGCACTACAATGATGATAGGAGAGCGCATCGCCGACTTTATCCGGCAGGGCGGATAAAACGGGCCGAGGCCGTTATCGCAAAGGGGGCACTCAATATGAGAGGAGACCGCGAAGGCGGGACGCTGGTCGCGGAAATGGAGTCTATCGAGCCTCTGCTCGGCGCCTTCGCCATGCAGAGCCTGGGGTTGACGGTCAACATGAAAGACGAAGTGCTTGAATTTGACGGACGTTATCCGCCCCCGGTCTGATCAGGAAAGACTCGTCTCCGAGGTGGCATAGGCGTGAGGTAGGCTCACTCGGAGAGTGCCTGCCGAAAAGAATAGAGCAATGACAATCAAACAGCTTACTGACAGATCGGACATATTTCGCGCGGCGGCGATAATCGGCGGGCGGGCCCTGCTTGGGTTGGGACTGGGCATTGTGCTGAGCATGGTGGGACTGGCCATTGCCTGGGGCCTGTTCATTTTTTCAGGGGCCGGCGCCAAGTCCACCTTTATGATAATGTCCATGGTCGGCGGCGGGATAGGGGCCGGAATCGGGGCAAACATCGCCTGGATCAGGCTTGACCGCCAGCAGAGGTTGACCATCATCCTCACATTGCTGCTGTGTGTGGCCGGGGGCGTCATCGGTGGCATGATAGGTTACCAGTTCGGGGCAAACAGGGAGATCGAATGCTGCGCCGAGCCTAGTACGACTCCTTTCACCTACACGGCATTCGGAGCGACCATCGGGGCCAACGTGGTAATGTACCTGGCAACCGCCTCCATCGCCGCCGTTCGCATGTCCAGGGCCAGGGGGGGCACCATTCCGGGGCGGCCATAATACGAGACCCACGAGGATCGTCGGCACGAGAAAGGGGCGAGTGTAACTCCCGCCCCTTTTCCTTTCGCCTTGATGCGAACCGGCGCGTTTAGTTGATCTTGACCACTGAGCCGTCGTCGTCAATCCGCAGACCGACGATGGGGCCGACCTTCTGGTTGAACGAGTCGGCGATGATGGGATGGTCGGTGTCTCCCACCCGGTTCACCCAAGCCGGCACCACGTGTTCCATTACTGCGGTGTTCAGGCTACGGAAGGTCATCTCTTCGGAGAATGGGACGAACTCCATTGCATCTATTCCCGCCCCACGGGTATCCGAAGACGTGTTCTTGAGCAGCCCCATCTCGTTCTGGATGGCTGCTATTCGGAGGGCCTCCAGTTCTGACTTGGCTGCCTCCTCCGTAATAATCATTTGCAGATCCTGGGGGATTTGCCCCCACTTATTGCCGTTAATCACGTTGTTGTTCGACGGGAAGCTGAGCAGCGGGCCGATGATGTAATCGGTCACTTCGTACCAACGCTGACCAAATCCGGCGTCGGCCCCGGTTACTCCACAGTCCAGGATGCCCCGCTCAATAGCCGTGTAGACCTCGGCGAAGGCGAGGAACTGGGGATCGGCGCCCATCCCGTTGATCCAGTCGGACAGCGCGGCGCTGTGGCTGCGGGTCTTTTTGCCTGCGAACCCGTCCAGCGAGTCGATTTTCTCCCTGCAGAAGAAGAACTGGTCATTCCCCGCATACCAGTTGTGATTCATTATCACGCCTTCGGTCTCGGCCAGCACCATTTCTTCGATGTCCTTGATGATGGCCTGGGTGGCCTCGAACTCCTGCTCGCGGGAGGAGTAGATGCCCCAGAGATTCTGAATCTCTATGGGCGGCATTTCCCCGCCAACGTAACCGCCGTAGATGGTGGCGGAGTCCAGGGTGCCACTGGTGACCAGGCTCAGGGTGTCGGGCCCGGCCAGCCCCAGCTCAGGGAAGGAGCTGGTGATGAATTCCACCTTCCCGTTGGTACGCTCCAGCAGGTTGGGCCTGAAGTAGGTTTCCAGCAACACGCAAGGCAGCAGGGCCCGGTTGATGCAGGCGTGCTGGATGATGATGGTTTCTCCGTCGTACTCCAACGGTGTGGGGTCGGTGAGCTTGGCCTTCTCCAGAAGTTCCTCGTAGAAGGCGCTTTCGTAAATCCAGAAATGGCGCTCCAGCGACTACAGGGTCACGTTGCCGTCGAAGTCGCCCTGTTCCACAGTAGGAGCGGGGCCGACCAACTGGTTTATGTCGCCCAAGTAGATTGCGCCGGGGCCACTGGCGTGGTCGGCGGCGTATTGTTCCAGCACCGACATCGACGCCGTGCCCTCTGTTGTCTCTTCCGTCATCGCTTCAGTGGGCGCAGGGGCTGAGGTTGCCGGTTCCGCAGTGGGCTGCGCTGCCACTCCGCAGGCAGCCAACAGGCTCAGTATCAGAATTAGGGCCAGTCCGAGGAACAACGGTCTACGCATATTGGGCATCCTCCTCTTGATCTCTTGAGCTTAGGCAAGTCCCGAAGCGGCCAAACAAGACGCTGAACGTAACCGGGTTCCGGGTTCCAACGGGCAGGCTGTGCCCGAACTGACGAGTCCGGCGAAAGAGTGGCGTTTGTCCTCCTGTCTGGCCGCCGATTCGACCTACTGAAATACCACCCGCCAACCGCAGCGGGTCGCATTCTGGTCGGCCTTGAGCGGAAATTCTCCGTCCCGTAGCGGAATCTTCCGCCCGTTGCCGAAAAGATGGCTGAATATAGCACACCCTTGGATACAGTGTAAATTATTACAGACTAAGATTTAGCTGCTTGATATGTATTACAGTAACTAGTCACGATTACAGTTACGCAATGCGTTATCAAATAAAGGAGCGTAGGGATCATTTGCCCTATTGCTTGGTGGAGTGCCGGAGCGGCCCGGGGCGGTTGCCAAACGGTCTCTTTCCGGCAAGGGGGTTGGAAATAACTGCGCCTCCATCTGATTCAGTCGCCACGAATGGATGAAGACCCGGATGCCTGCTATGTCATAATGACGCTGCGCTAGTATTACAACGTCAGTTAGTTTGA
The DNA here is from genome assembly GCA_965226875.1 of Dehalococcoidia bacterium. Classification (GTDB taxonomy): domain Bacteria; phylum Chloroflexota; class Dehalococcoidia; order Lucifugimonadales; family UBA3495; genus VXOI01. The sequence continues at coordinate 2,975,253 of OZ245439.1, forward strand.
TAGGATGACTGTGTAGCTGGAGAGGGAACAGGCAGGTGAGGTGGGGATGTGGATGCGGCAGCTTTCGAACAGGTGTACGGGGCCTTTGGGGATTTTCACGCTTACTTCGCTTCGCTGTTTGGCCGCCGGGAGACGCGGGAGCACAGCGGTCATTATCTCCAGGCCCTGCTGGTACAGTCCCGGGAGCGGCGCAACGCTGAGAACCTGTCGGAGACGGTTCCGGGGTCTGCCCGAGGGATGCAGCGGTTTCTCACTGATTCTCCCTGGGACGATGAGGCGATTATAGGACGGCTGCAGGAGTACCTGGGAACCCGGCTGGAGCATCCGGAAGGGGTGTGGGTGCTGGACGGCAGCGACTTTCCCAAGCAGGGACGGAAGTCGGCGGGAGTGGCCCGGCAGTACTGCGGGAGGCTGGGGAAGGTGGCCAACTGCCAGGCCGGAATGTTCTTGGCCTATGTCAGCCCGTTGGGACGGGCCCTGGTGGACAAACGGCTGTATCTGCCGGAGAGTTGGACCTCGGACAAAGACCGGTGTGAGGCGGCGGGTGTGCCGGAGGATAGGCGGGGCTACCGGTCGAAGACGGAGTTGGCCTTGGAGATGGTGGGGCGGGCACAGGAGCGGGGCCACCTGAAGGCTGGATGGGTCGCTGCGGACGATGCCTTCGGTATGTCGCCGTCATTCCGCGACGGCCTGGCGGCCTTGGGGATGTGGTACGTGCTGGACGTTCCGTCCGGCTTTACGATGTGGCCGCCGGAGCCTGCCTGGACCAGTGTGGAGTATCAGGGATTCGGGCGTCCCCGCAAGCCGAGGCTCCGCAGCGGGCAGCGTCGGACGATGGCGGAGCGGGCCGATGCCATCACGGAGGAGGCCTGGCGTGAGATTACGGTGGCCGAGGGAAGCCAGGGACCACGCAGCTACCTGTTCAGTGCCCAGAGCCAGAGGGTGCGTCCAACCAGCAGGCGTAAGCCCGGCGAAATCCACTGGGCCATTTACCGCCGGAATCTGGACGGCAGCGAACCCCGCTACTATCTGTCCAATGCACCGGAGGATACCCCGTTGGAGACCCTGGCATACGTGGGAGGATCCCGTTGGCGTATAGAAACGGAGTTCGAGACGGAGAAAAGCGACGTGGGGCTGGACGAGTACGAGACCCGCACCTGGGCTGGCTGGCATCACCATGTGGCCCTGTGCCTGCTGGGCGGAGCTTTTCTGCTGAGCCTGCAACAGGCTTGGGGGGAAAAAGATGCCCCGGCTCACGAGGCCGCAGGTCTACCGGGTGGTGCGGGAAATGCTGCCCCGGGAACGGTTCGGACCTGAAGAGTTGCTGCGGTGGCTGCAGGATACGCAGGACAGTAACGAACGGGCCCGACGCTCCCATGCCAAGCGCCGCGCCGCCATGCGGGCATCACCCCACATCCCTCCCTGAACTGACGTTGTAATACTAAACCAAGGCCAAGGTGAAATGCGCATTTGAAGAATACCGGCGACGGGGGCGGACTGATTTCAACGTGCGGACGGGAGAGCTTTACTTGGCAACGCTGACCTGCTCTCATCATCTCGAGAATGTAGATCCCACCTTGGCTTTAGTTTAGGAATCCGATGTTCCACCTGTGTCAGTACACATTCCGGGAGGTCTCAGTGTTATGCCTTACCTAGCACTGCCAGGGGTTGACTTGTGGTATGAGGACACAGGAGGAACGGGCACGCCCGTGGTTTTCCTGCACGCCGCTTCCGGCACTTGCGAAAGCTGGGTGCACCAGTTGCCCGCCTTCACGACCGCCGGTTACCGGTGCATCACCTACGACCGGCGCACCTGGGGCCGGTCCGTTCCCACCAACCCCGAACACCAGCCGGGCTTTCCCGGCGACGACTTGCACGCCCTGCTGGAGAGTCTGTCCCTGGAGCGCGTCCACCTGGTGGCTACGGCGGCCGGCGGAATTACGGCGCTTGACTATGCTCTGACCCACCCGCAGCGGGTCCGCAGCCTGGTGGCCGCCAACACCATTGGCGGAGTGCAGGATGAAGCCTACCTGGAAGTGCAGCGGCGGCTCCGTCCGTCGGAGATTCAGAATCTGCCAGTGGAGTTGCGGGAGCTCGGCCCGTCCTACCGGGGCGCGGACCCGGACGGCGCGAGTCGCTGGCTGGAGATAGAACTGGCCAGCAGGCCCGGAGGTGCGATGCCCGCCCAGCCGCTCCGCGATCCCATCACCTACGCCCGGTTGCAGACCATGCAGGTCCCGGCGCTGATTCTCTCAGGAGAGGCTGACCTGCTGTCGCCCCCAGCGCTGATGCGGATGCTGGCGGCGCATATCCCCACTTCCCGGTTCGTCTCCCTTCACGAAGCAGGCCACGCTGGGTTCTGGGAACGGCCCCACGTCTGGAACGGCCTGGTCCTGGAGTTCATTGCCCGGCACTAGGTTCTGTTGACATTTCGCTGTTGCCGGTCATTCCGGGGAAATAGCGACGAAGAATCCTGGACTTATCACTCCGATTCAAGGCCATTAGTGCTTTCCTGCACTTGGAATGACATGAAATGGGCCTGCACATCGGTTACAAATGCAAATGTCAACAGAACCTAAGGAGTGCCGTCAATTTAAGAATATCGGTCTCCAAGTGTCTGTTTCCGTCTTTCCCGCGAAAGCGCCCGTCTTTCCCGCGAAAGCGGGAATCCAGAATCCGGTAGCTGGCAAATACGCATTTGCTGCCAATGGCCTTTGGATTCCCGCTTTCGTGGGAAAGACGGTGAAAATGACGACACTCCCTACGACTATCAATAGATATTATTCAATCATAACTTGACAGATGTGTGCCAGTGATATTGTATTCCTTGCTACCACTCTGGCGAGGTTGTAGATTTTGTGCACATTCGGTATGTTCAGATTGGGCCGCCGAAGTCCTGCGGCCTCAGAATAGCGGTTTTCCCTGGCTATTAAGAATTTTCTCTTCTTTCAGTCAACGACGTGCGGAGGAAACCGAAGAATGACCAAGAGCGTGGCACTTGGCAGACGACAGTCGAATATTATGTAAAAGTGGACAAATCATGACTGTATCGGTATCATAAATCGTAGCCTCGAGGATTGGTATGGCGGCTAATGTTAGGAGTAAGAACAATTTGGGGGAAGCTGGGCTGCCAGTAAGCGTCGCGCCGCTGCGCCTGCTCTGGCACCTTTCAGCAGATCAGGCCGGGCCACTGGCTCCGTTGACGATGGATTTGCCACTGGGACAAGAGTCGCAGGGTCCTTATCCGGGCAGACGGTTCAGGGGGTACCTGAGCGCCTTATGCGGGCAAGACGAAGCATTGTTGAATTACCGATATACGGGTCGGGGACGCTTGTGTGCGTAAACTCGTGTGCTTTTTGTTTAGTGCCGAAGTCAAAGTACCTTATATTTTAATTATAGCCATATCGCCTATCATTATCCGAAGCGGAATGCTACGATTATTGGAAATGTATGCGAAGCCATTGATGGATGGACAAATACGCGGAGGACTGAATATTCACAATGCTTTCTTCATTGCCCCAAGGCTTCAACAGGACTGGGTTTAAATCAAGGGGCCTGTTGCGCTTTTGGATAAAGCGTACTACCTACAAGTAGACGTATCGGCATTGCGTGACCTGATTGGCTAATGGCAATAGAGCCTATACATTAGAGCGGCTTCATAATGCACTTTACTTCAGACTACTATTACCAAATATAATTCTGGGTGAGAGTTCATGCAGAACGATTACAAGTCAGAACTAGTTGACCAGTTTGTAGAACTGGCGGAATACCTAAATCGCCAAATGCACACCGGTCGTCTTGATGAGTGGGAGGGGCTGGACATGACCATCCCTCAAATAAAGACTCTAGTCCTGCTGAATCGCATGGGCCCCCTGCGAATGGGCAACATTTCCATTTTCCTGGGCAGAGCGCTTTCCGCCACGACGACCGTTGTGGACCGCCTGGTCGAAAAAGAGTTGGTGGACCGGATCTCGGACCCCAAAGACCGCAGGGTCGTCATCTGCGAACTGACGGAACTAGGACGGCAGGCCGTGGAACGCTTCTGGCGAATCGGGCGGGAACGGATTCAGATAGTCTCGGACCTGCTGGAAGTGGAACAGTTGGAAACCGTGGTGAACGGGCTGCAACTGATCCGCTCCGCAGAAGAGGAAATCCAGAAAAACCTGGATTCGGCGCAATCAACCGAATAAGCAGGCTACTGGGCACCGGTTGCGCCGGCTGCAGAATCTTAGTGTGCTCCGTCTTATCTGAGGGCGCAGAACCGTCGCCAACGCCCAGGGCCACCGCCGCGCAGACCTCGCCCGAAACAGACCGGGAAGCGCTGGTCGCCCTCTATAACGCCACCGGCGGCCCGAATTGGGATGGCAACGATAACTGGCTGAGCGACGTGCCGATTAGCGAGTGGGAAGGCGTCATCCATGCTCGCATTCCCGTAGGCATGGGCTTTGACCCAACTATTGTGGCCGAAACTCGGAATCTGGGAGTTCGAATATCCACCCCACGCTTTCGCACACATGTGCGAGGTACTGGTCAGATCATTGCCAAGACCTACACAAAATTCTGTGTAGTAGTACCACGGAAAACTCTTGTGGTTTCCATAGCACTCGAAGAGGTGGTCACTCCCGTCGAACAGCGACCCACTAAACGAAATCGACGAGGGCTTGAACAGGAATCTGGAGGACGTCTTGGTCAGCGTTTCAATATCGGCGGCACCGACGAAGTTCGCGTGAGCCTCAACACGTCATTGCCAACCGGCCGCACGGTCGCCTGTGTCTTCTTAGCTTTCGGGGTCCGTGAATTCCGCATACTTTGGATTGGGAACGATCTCTCGCACGACAACATCGCAGGTCTCGGGGTCTACGCCTACCCTGGCTGATTTGGTGTCACCCCGAAAGCCGACGGTGATCGTCGACTTCGCACACCTGCCCGCATCCCTGTCCACCCGGCCTACGGCGTCGCCGTCGCGCAACCCGGTGTGCTTTGGGCCGCCATCGACCCGCACCCAAACGCTATTGTCCCCGCCACCACCAGACTGGGTCGACGCCGTCGGCAGCGCGAACACGGCGATCCCTAACACCGCCATACCCACGAGAAAGATGATTAGCCAAGGTAGCCTTACCGCCATGAACACTCCCACGCCATTCGGGTGGGCATCATATTCGATTACTTGATGATATTTATTACAATTAACAATGTCAATGGGCCTGGCCTCCCCGAACGCCCACCCGCACTCGCGCAGCAGCATCGCCGCCAGTATTAGCCTCGGTCGGCCATTGACCCATCTACACGCTTAACCGACATCGAAAAACAGATAACCCAGCATAGAAATCTGCGGCGGCTGTATCTGCCGGAGAGCTGGACCGCCGACCAGGACCGCCGCGCCGTCCGCCGCAAAGGCAGGCCGGGACCACCACCTTAAAGCCGTCGTTGTACTAGGGGGTGTCGTCAAAATAATCTGGTCCAAATTGCCAGTGCTCGGATTTGGCAGATTGCCAGGAAGGACGCTTCGTTCTTGGCATATCGAGTAGCTATGGCACGCCATTGTTTGAAGTCCAGGAATGAGTTCTCAACCAAATGACGTAGTTTATACAGCGCTCGGTCGTAGTACCGGGGTTCCTTGCGGTGGCTCCTCGGTGGGATCACCGGTTCCATTCCCTGGGCCTCGGCTTCAGCTACGATGGCGTTGGTGTCGTAGCCTCGGTCGGCCAGCAGATATTGGGCTGGGATATCTACAATCAGTGAATGAGCCTGGGTGCAGTCAGCAACCGTACCCTCGCTCAGGCTCATGCGTACCGGCATGCCATGGGAATCCACCGCTAGATGCAGTTTGCTGTTCAGCCCCCTTTTGTACGTCCGATGGCTTGATTGCCTCCGCGGGCCCCAGTCCCATGGGGATGAACCTTGATGTAGCTGGCGTCGATCATCAACCACTCAAAGTCCGGATCGTCGACAACCGTATCCAGCAGTTGTTCCCAGACGCCCCGATCCCGCCAGCGGCAAAAGCGCCGATGGGTGTTCTTCCAATCACCGTAATCCGGTGGCAGGTCCCGCCACGGAGCCCCAGTACGCAGAATCCAAAACACCGCGTTCAGAAACAGTCGGTTGTCCTTGGCCGGTCGACCCTTTTTGCCTCCGGCCCCAGGCAAAAGGGGCCGCAATCCTTCCCAAACCTGGTCCGAAATATCGTGACGCCGATGCGCTGCTGCCATGCCCCCACCTCACACACTCACACGCTCCCCAGTAATCTACCATCAAGTTGCTATCAAGTTGCTATTTTGACGACACTCCCTAGACTGGTTGGCCAGCCGGAAAGAAGAGCTGCAACGGCGTTGCCGCACCGTCCTACAGTCAAGTGTATATGTGTCCCCAGCGTATCGGTTTCCGTCACATTGGGCTATAATGTAGGGACACGCTTGATTGGCGCGCCAAGGTTTGACACAAGAACGGGCTGGCCCCTCTTCTCCCTCTCTTCTTGTTCGCCCCCGCTGATTCACCTGTGTTACCACTCTAAATTAGGGAGTCCGTTCTCGTATGGCTCTTGCATATCCGACCGCCCGCGCGCGCCCTTCCAATCGTACCCCGCACCAGACCGTTTGCGATGACTGCAATATGTCAGCCACCCTCCCCTTCCTGCCAACCCAGGGCAAGCCGGTGTATTGCCGACAATGCTTCAAGGCCCGCCGCCAGGGGGCTTCCCCGGCGGACAGCGCCGACTCCATCCAGTCAATCAAATCCACCCGGTCCCGTTCCGAAAGTAAGCCAGCCGTTGACAGCGCCCCGCTCGGAGATACCACATTTTCCGGGATGTCCTTGGACGCCGTCACCAAGACGGCGATTTCCCGGATGAACATAACCAGGCTCACACCCATTCAGGAGAAAGCCATCCCTCACCTCATGGTGGGACGCGACCTGATCGGCCAGGCGCGCACCGGCTCCGGTAAGACGCTGGCGTTCGCCGTTCCTTTAGCGGAGATGTGCGATCCGTCGGTCCGGCAGGTGCAGGCCGTTGTGCTGGTTCCCACCCGCGAGCTGGCCATGCAAGTGGCCGGAGTTATCGACGCCCTGGTTTCCCCGCAGAAAATCCGCGTGACGCTGCTGTATGGCGGGCGGTCCCTGAAGCCGGAATATGTAGCGTTGAGGAACGGTGCCCAAGTGGTCGTCGGCACTCCGGGCCGGACGCTGGACCATCTGCGTCAGAGGACGCTCGACCTGAGCGCTGTGCGATTTCTGGTGCTGGACGAAGCGGACGAAATGCTGGACAGGGGATTTGCCCCCGATGTGGAAGCCATCATAGCCCGGACGCCCAAAGAGCGGCAGACGGCACTCCTGTCCGCAACGATGCCTGATTGGGTGTCTCAGACCGCCTCGAAGCACCTGCGCAATCCTGTAACGGTGGAGGTTGACGCGGGCCTGCAGGCGCCGCCCACCGTGGAGCACCTGGTCTACACCATTGAGAAAAGCGACAAGCTGGAAGCCCTGCGGACTCTCCTGGACCGTCGGGAGGATGCCCCGGTTATCGTCTTTGGCAAGACCAAGCGCGGCGTCAAACAGTTGGCCAAGGAGCTGGATGCCTTGGGTTACCCGGTAGGGGCGCTCCAGGGAAATCTAAGCCAGAAAGCGCGCGAACTGGTGATGCAGGGTTTCCGTTCCGGCGCCGTGCCGATTCTGGTAGCAACCAACGTGGCCGCCAGAGGTTTGGACTTCGAAGGGATCGGCCAGGTCATCAACTATGATCTCCCAGACTCGGAGCTACTGTTCACCCACCGCGTCGGGCGAACTGGCCGCATGGGTCGTTCCGGCGAGGCCGTGACGTTTATCACAGCAGACGAAGAACGCAAATGGCGCGAGATAGAGCGCGGCCTAGGCCGCCGGTTTGTCCGCAAGCCCTGGCGGCCGTTCCGCAAGGCCATGCCGCTTCAATAACGGCTCCGGTTGCGTCCTGTTTCGCCTGGGATATGCAAATCCACCGGGAACGGGCTCGGACAAAAGCCCTGGCCGAAAGCGACGCACCGGTCATGGGCAATCGCATTTGCATTGCTCTAAACTGGACGTTATGCCCTAAACCTGTCATTTCCGCCGACCCGTCATCCCCGCGAAAGCGGGAAGCTGGATTCACATTTCAAGTGCAACACCTGGTTGGTGGAATAATCAGACAGTATTTCTGCTGGGGTGTAGTAGCCCAGGCATTTGCGCGGGGTGTTGTTGTAACTGCGCACCAGCTGGTCTAACCGGCTGTCGGGCAGTTCCGCCAGATCGGTCTTGCGCGGCAGTGTGCGGCGCATGCGCCCAATGGCGTTCTCCACACCTCCCTTCTGCCAGGGGGAATGGGTGTCGCAGAAGAAGGTCTGCACCCCCAGCATGGAGCCGGTGATGACGTGCGAACTCGGTGCCGTTGTCGAAGAACACTGTCCGGCGCCATGGGGCAGGGAAAGAGGCCAGCACCTGGGTTATGGCACTGGCGACTGGGTCTGCCGCCTTGCCCGGCTGCCGCAGGGCGATGAGCAGACGGGAGTGGCGCTCGTGCAGGACGAGGACGGTCTGCCCCTGTCTGCCGAAGAGCATCAGGTCCGCCTCCCAGTGGCCGGGGGTATCCCGTCCAGAGGCATCCGCAGGACGCTCGGACAGTGGCCGGCGAAGCTGGATGAAGGACGCTGGGTTGCCACCCTTGCGTCCCCGCCAGCCGCGTTTCGACTTGGCCCTGGGCAGGTAATGACGCCAGGAGTAGTCCTTCTTGCGGGCAATCCGGGCATAGATGAAACGGTAGATAGTCTCATGGGAAACGACGGTCCGGCCAGCCTCCAGGGCCAGGCGTCCTGCCACTTGCTCCGGCGACCAGTTCTGCCGGAGGCAGGCGAGCACCTGCTCTCTAAGAGGGTGTGTGACAATCGTCTAAAATTACATTGGAACAGCTTGGTATGGTTTGCAGGTAGCCTGTAACTTTGGGATATGGATCGAAGAGCGTATCCCACTGATTTTACCGATGCCCAGTGGGGCTTGCTGGAACCCCTGTTGCCCGCGGATTCGCGCAGGGGACATCCCCGAACCGTGCACCTGCGGGAGGTGGTGAACGGCATTTTGTACGTCTTGCGGGGCGGTATTCCCTGGCGAATGATGCCCCACGACCTGCCCCCTTGGGGAACGGTTTGGTGGTACTTCCGGAAATGGCGCAGGGATGGCACTTGGGAGCGGGTTGAGGAGGCACTGCGTCCCATGGTCCGGGAGAGCGAGGGACGGGAGGCCACCCCCAGCGGGGCAACCATCGACAGCCAATCGGTGAAAACCACGGGAAAAGGGGGCCTCGCGGCTACGACGCCGGCAAAAAGGTGTCCGGACGCAAGCGCCACATCGTAGTGGACACCAGCGGGCTGCTCTTGGCCGTGGTCATTCATGCCGCCAACATCCAAGACCGGGACGGGGCCAGACTGGTGCTGGCCAAACTGCTGGGCCGGTTCCCCCGGCTCCAAGTCATCTGGGCCGATGCGGCCTATGCCGGTCGGCTGGTGGCGTGGGCTTGGGCGACTGGCGGATGGTTGCTGAAGGTGGTGCGCCGGAACCCGGACAGCCACCAGTTCGAGGTGCTGCCCCGCAGATGGGTGGTTGAACGCACGCTGGCTTGGCTCAGCCGGTGCCGACGGCTTAGCAAGGACTATGAGGAACTGCCAGAAACCGGAGAGACTTGGGTTTATATAGCGATGGTCCACCTGATGCTCAAGAGGCTCAAACCAACCTGATTAAACTTTGTCACACACCCTCTGAGAGAATCATTCCGCTCCAGCTTGGAGCCGCGCCAGCGGCGGGCATGATGGGCATAACCCGGCTGATAGCCCTGGGCGCGTGAACCATTGCGCTTCAACTCTCGTGAGATGGTAGATGGCGAGCGATCCAGACTTGCCGCGATTTGGCGGACCGAGTATCCCGCGGTGCGTAGGCGGGCCACTTCACACCGCTCTTCAATGGAGAGATGCCGATATATTGCTCCCATGGCAACACCTTAACTTGGTGTTGCACTTCGTTTGTGAGTTTAGGGAACCCAGGCCATCGGAGCAGGACAAGAATCCTCAATCTGGCCGCCTGCGGGATCCAGGCCCCGCTATTGCGGGTGTATTGCGGGTGGAAAACACCTTCCCCTCCGTCGTGACCCCATTGACCAGATCCGGGAGAGCCTCCCCACCGAGTCCAACATCCGCGATCTGGTGAGGTTGCCGGACTAGGAAATGCACGGGGTTGCCAGGGAGGAGCGGGAACGCCTGGAGACCATCGAAGGGGAACTGGTGGAGGTCAAGCGGCACCTCGACCGCATCTGGCAGGTCATCGAGACCACCGACATCGAGATGGCCGACGCCTCCGAGCGCATCAGGGAGCACCGGGACGCGGAAGGAGCAATTGGAGTCCGCCGCCGAGGTCGCCCTCAACGGGGGAGTAATGAATTCGGTACGTGGTGGTGGGCCATGCGGTACTGTATTACAAACTTTTGAGTGGGGTGGTCGGGCTATAAGCCTTCAAGACAGGCAGGCCGCCGTTTTTGGATAGGATACCTCTACAGAAATGCTTCCTCGATGATTTTGAGTTCATCTACAACGGTACGGCAAACTTTCTCGAAGTGAGCCGGGTAAGTTCCATGGTTCTCTAGGGGGTGTCGTCAAAGTAATTTAGTCCAAATCGCCATGGCCCGAATCTGGCAGATGGCCAGGTAAGAAAGGGAGTTCTTGGCATACCGGGTCGCCACTCCCCGCCACTGCTTGAACTCCAGGAAACCGTTCTCCACCAAATGCCGCAACTTGTACAGCGCCCGGTCGTAGTCCCGCTTTTCCTTCCGGTTGCTCTTGGGCGGTATCACCGGATTCATCCCCCGGGCCGAGGCCCCGGCCACGATTTCATTGGTGTCATAGGCTTTGTCCGCCAGCAGGTGTTCCGCCTTGATGCCCTCAATCAGGGGCAGCGCTTGGGAGCAGTCAGCCACAGTGCCTGCGGTCACCGCCAGCCTTACCGGCATTCCGTGGGAGTCCACCGCCAGGTGCAGCTTGCTGTTGAGCCCCCTTTTGTGCGGGCAATGGCTTGGTTGCCGCCCCGGGCCCCGGCGCTGTGGGGATGGGCCTTGATGTAGCTGGCGTCAATCATCAGCCATTCATAATCAGGGTCATCCATCACCGCCTCCAGCAGCCCGGCCCAGACGTTCCGGTCCCGCCAGCGGCAGAAGCGGCGGTGGGTGTTCTTCCAGTCCCCGTAGTCCGGGGGCAGATCCCGCCAGGGGGCGCCGGTGCGCAAAATCCAGAACACGGCGTTGATGAAACGGCGGTTATCTTGGGCCGGCCGGCCTGTCTTGCCCTTGCCGCCGGGGAGAAGGGGTTCCAAGATTTCCCATACCCGGTATGAAATATCGTGGCGCCGGTGCGCCGGGGCTACGGCTACTGCTGGCATTGCCCAATCCTGCTGCACTAATTGCAATATCAGCTTATTATCACACTCTCACTTTGACGACACCCCCTAGAGCTTCTCTCTCCAATTCAGTTGCTTGGCTGCCTCGCGCGTGAGAGGTTATGTAGGAGCGAATTGATTGTACTTTCCTCAAACCGCTTAGTCTCATTCCCACATCAAGTGAGGCAGGGTCCGTGAGAGCCTTTTCGATGAGGGCCAAGCTCCTATCGTCATTGTTGAAGCCGATGGTGTAAACGGCGGAGATAAAGTGGGCCGTGTGGGCGGAAGATTGCTGAGTATCGGCGACCTAATAGTGTACCGCCTGCCATCATTCATAGGGTTGTAGCCGACCCCATGGATGGTGCGATGGATGTACAAGGTGGACGTATATCTGCGGGTTCGCCGGGCGGTGATGGTGGATGGGATGAGCATGCGGGAAGCAGCCCGGGTGTTCGGCCTGCACCGGGACACGGTGCGCAAGATGCTGGCCTATTCGGTCCCGCCGGGTTATCGCCGGCAGACTCCGCCAAAGAGGCCCAAGCTGGAGCCCTTCACCGGCGTCATCGACCGGATCCTGGAGGACGACTTAAGGCGTCCCAGGAAGCAGCGCCACACGGCCAAGCGCATCTTCGAGCGGCTGCGGGACGAGTACGGTTTCGACGGCGGATATACCACGGTCAAGGACTACGTCAGAGAGAATCGTCGTCAGACCAGGGAGATGTTCGTGCCCCTGTCCCATCCGCCGGGCCACGCCCAGTGCGACTTTGGCGAGGCCCTGGTGGTCATCGGCGGCGTCGAGCGGAAAGCCCACTGCTTCGTCATCGACCTGCCCCACAGCGACGGCTGCTTCGTGAAGGCCTATCCTGCCGAGACCACCGAGGCCTTCCTGGACGGCCACGTCTCGGCCTTCGCCTACCTGGGCAGTGTGCCCCAGAGCATCCTCTACGACAATACCAAGCTGGCCGTGGCGAGGATATTGGGGGATGGCCAGCGCCAGCGCACCCGCGCCTTCACCGAGCTGCAGTCTCACTACCTGTTCGAGGACCGGTTCGGCCGCCCCGGCAAGGGCAATGACAAAGGCAAGGTGGAGGGCCTGGTGGGGTACGTGCGCCGCAACTTTCTGGTGCCCATACCGTCCTTCGAGAGCTTCGATGCGCTCAATGCATACCTGGAGCGGCGATGCCTGGAACGAATGGACGCCCAGCTCAGGGGCCACACGGAGACCATCGGTCAGCGTATGGAGCGGGACCTGGACGCCCTGTTGCCACTGCCTGCGGTGCCCTACGACGCCTGCGATAAGCAGTCGGGCCGGGTGAGTTCGTTGTCGTTGGTCCGGTACAGGACCAGCGACTACTCGGTGCCGGTGGCCTACGGACACCGGGACGTCCTGGTACGGGGCTACGTGGACCAGGTGGTGATCAGCTGCGGAACCGAGGTCATCGCCAGGCATCCCCGATCATACGAACGCGACGACTTCGTCTATGACCCCATCCACTACCTGCCGCTCTTGGAACGGAAGCCGGGAGCCCTGGATCAGGCCGCTCCGCTACAGGGATGGAACCTCTCCGAGGAGTTCGGGACGCTGCGCCGTCTGCTGGAAGCCCGCATGGGACGCAGGGGCAAGCGTGAGTATGTACAGGTGCTCAGGCTGCTGGAGACTTTCTCTCTTGAAGAGGTGCACACAGCCGTCAAGGGCGCCCTCCATCTGGGGGCTATCAGCTTCGACGCAGTGAAGCACCTGGTGCTGTGCCGGCTGGAGGGACGGCCGCCAAGGCTGGACCTGGAGCTGTATCCCTACCTGCCCAGGGTCAGGGTCAGCACCACGTCCGTCGGGGACTACATGACTCTCCTGTCGGGGAGAGCGGCATGAACGACCGGTCAACTCTGCTATTGGAACACCATCTGAAGGAGCTGAAGCTGCCCAGCTTCCTCCGGGAATACGGGAAGATGGCCGCGCAGTGCGCCGCCGAGGGTGTGGATCATCCCCAGTACCTGCTCAGGCTGGCTGAACTTGAGCTCATCGACCGCCACCAGCGCATGGTGGAGCGGCGGATCCGGGCCGCCCGTTTCCCCGCAGTCAAGAGCCTGGACACCTTCGACTTCCCAGCCATCCCATCGCTGAACAAGGCACTGGTGATGGAACTGGCCCGCTGTGAATACATCCAGCGCCGGGAGAACGTCATCGCCGTCGGCAACAGCGGCACCGGCAAGACCCACATGGCCCTGGGACTGGGCCTGGCCGCCTGCCAGAGGGGGATGTCGGTGGGTTTCACCACCGCCGCCGCATTGGTCCACGAGTTGATGGAGGCCAGGGACGAGAGGCGTCTGCTGAATCTGCAGCGGCAACTCTCCCGGCTCAACCTGCTGATCATCGACGAGTTGGGTTTCGTTCCACTGTCCAGGACCGGCGCGGAACTGCTCTTCGAGGTCTTCAGCCAGCGCTACGAGCGAGGCTCCATCCTGGTAACCACCAATTTGCCTTTCGACGAGTGGACTGAGGTCTTCGGCTCGGAGCGGCTCACCGGGGCGCTGCTGGACCGGCTCACCCACCACGTCCACATCCTGGAGATGAACGGCGAGAGCTACCGACTCAAGCGCAGCAGAGAGAACGCTGCAGCACAAGCCCCGGACGAATCAGACAACCCATAAGTCGTGCCAGAAGCCGTCCTCACTCACTCACTCACTCACTCACCCAGCCTGTTGCCAGCCTGCCTCTGTGACACCTCTCCCGAACAACTGGCGCGGACATTTACGCTGGCCAATGACCTCTCTGGTGGTACACTTTTGCTCCGCCCCACTGGTATGTTTTGTCGACGCCCTTGACATGAAGGATATGTTCTTGCTCAAGCACATCCGACAGGCAATTTATTCTTCATGCTCTTGGAGAAAAATGGTCTGACATTAGAAAAAAATCAAGAAGCATTAAAACTCTTGAAGCAAGTATACAAATCAAAAACTCCGAATCCCATTGACGTAGATGACATAAGAAGAGCTTATGAAGAAGTTTTGGACATAAACTTAGATGATATTATTCACTATATTGGTCCTGGTATTCGAAATAATAGTCATAATTTGACTAAACTAATAGAAGAATTGCTAAATGAATAACCTTTACCAACATAAATAGGCTGGGTTGGGGTCTGAACCTACATTTACGCATAAACCTGTACCGTTGAGGGCGGCATCCAGGATGGAGAAGGCTTCGTTGACCCCGAACTCCTCCACCCTGGGATGGGAGTCTACTCCTGTTTCAACAGCATATGGGCGATGAGGTCGGCCATCTGGAGGTCAAACTCGTCAAAGATGGGAGACGCATCGGCACCGAGGACCTGAGGACCGCCGCAATGGAAGTCTCGGGCCAAGACATTGATCCGCTGATGGACCTGTTAGAACTGGCCATAGTCTTCAATCGTTATGACACCCCAGGCCAAGGAGTCGATTTCATCGAGCGCCATTCTGAATACGGGACCGAGGAGACGTCGTGGATTGATTAGCAATGCCAATTAGCTAGGTATACCATAGGGAATCAGGTGACTGATTCTGGAAAGGAGCGACCCAGGCCCAGGTGGAACTGAGGTGGACCCCATTAGTTGGACAGAAATGGGGCCGACTTAAGTGAGAGTTCCCCGGTTGCCGGATCGATTACCAACATTGGTTCCTCCGGCCACCTCCTACAGGATATTCCCTCGCCCACTGCTCCCAGGTGTCCGAAGAACACCTGGGCCGGGGTCTGGTAGCTCAGGGCCTGATGGGGTCTCTGGTTGTTGTAGAAGTGCAAGTAAGCCCCAGCTCCTTCCTGGCCCTTACCAGAGCGCCGGCGAAGGCCCTCAGGAGGACCTCCTCGTACTTCACTGTGCGCCACAACGCTGCCTCAACCAGGCCCTCATGCGCCTCGACCCGTAGAAGGGGGTTTCCAGGCACTGGCGGTCCAGTTCCCGCGTCAACGACAACTCTTCCTCCGAAGGTTCCTTGTGCCGGTATCAGGGGCTGGAACGCCTCACCCCAAGCAGTGCGCACTGCCGAACTATCGGCAACTTCGGGTGTTCCCGGTCCACCATCTCCCGCCGCCGGCCCGGACTCATGGACCGGACCTCTCCGCCAAGAAATCCCGCTCCACTTTCAGTTGTCCGATCTCCTGGTACAACCAGGCGATCAAAGCCGCGTCACCCTTGGCCCTCTGTTCCTGACCATTGCCGAAGACACCGGCCGCTCCCTCCAGCAGGGTCTTCTTCCAGGCCTGGATCTGACCCGGGTGAACCTCATACCGGGCGGCCAGTTGGGCCACCGTCTCCTCTCCCTTCACCGCCGCCAAGGGCACCTTGGCTTTAAAACGCCGGGCTATGCTTCCTCCGTCGCGCCATGTCCCACTCCTTCCCAACAGCTCCCGCTGCCTTTAGTTTAGGAGCGAAACTCTCATTAGCCACCTGTCCAGTTTTTTCTTAGTCCACCTCAGTCATCCGACACTCCCCCATCCTTAGGGAATATTTAATCACAGTGCTCCAGGAGTGTCAGATTCGGTCTTGGTTACTACAATTTAGGCGCTACCTTCGGCCACAGCGGGTGTCAAACAAACAGATACTTTCCGACATACGGGTGCTCCACCTCAACGCTCAGAGCGTTCGCCTTGGCGTGGGGATGGTCAGCACAAAACTCTCCCTCCAACCCTTCGTCGGCCTGGACACAGCCGATGTCCGCTTTGATTAGCAACTCTTCCCATTCGGCGGCGGTCCGCCCGGCAAAGATTGCCGACATCTCGGTAAATCAGGGCTTCGTCATTGGCATGGCGCGCCTCTGGAGGTGGATCGCCGCACTGGTCGGCCAGGACCTGGACGGCGCCTGATGAGCAGGCTGTTCGGAACGCCGAGGCGAAAGTTGTGCGAGAGAACATCGGCCTTGGCGATGAGCTTCTGGACGACCTCTTTCCCCTCGGGGGTCTGAAGGTCAACCTGGATGCCTTCCTTGCCAGCGTAGGGATGCGCCTCGGCGTCACAGCACCCCGCCGGCGTCTCTGACACACCACATCGTGGGAAAGTGCCCGGGAACGCGCGCAGATGTGGAAGCGCGCAGGCCCCTACAAGTTCATTGAGGGTTCTTCGTAATCCTTTAGCTTGTTATAGATTTGAAGCCGGTGATGGTAGGACTCCAAAACTATGATCCGGTCGTCGGCGTCAACGTTGACAGCCACCGGTCGCCGGAACCGCCATTCAGGCTCCAGATCTGTCCGCCGCCTGGCTTTGATGATATCCGGATTGGCGTCGATGTAGGTCTGGGCCCATGGCGAAGGCTCTTGGGCGTCTCCGACCAGCGCCGTAATATATTGGCCGTCGGCGGCGTAGATCTGGACGCGGTGGTTCCCCCAGTCAGTCACGTATACATCCCCATCTGAGTCCACAGCTACACCGGATGGCCCTTTGAGAGAGCCCACCCCGGTGCTGGAGCATTCGAACTTAACGAGCAACTCTCCAGTAGGGGCGAATTTTTGCACCCGGTTATTTCCCCAATCCGCGACGTAGATGTTGTCCTGAGGGTCGATGCAGATGCCCCATGGCATCTCCAGATCTCCGTCACCGCCACCTCGCTCCCCGAACTTGGACTGAAACTCACCGATCTGGCTGAAACTTTGCACCCGGTGATTCAAGCTGTCCACCACCCAAATGGTTCCGCGGGAATCGAAAGCAATTCCTGACGGTCCGTTTAGCTGCCCGTCTTCGCTGCCGGACCTGCCCCAATGATACCGATAAGCACCCTCTTCATCGTACATGGTTATCCGGTTGGCATAATCGTCCGAAACGAACACTCGTCCGTGACGGTCTAAATCAATTGACCGGGGCCAAACAAAGCGCCCATCTTCCGCGCCGACGGAGCCGAACTGGCCTTGAAACTCGTGGTCGAAGTTGATCTTACTGACACGCTGACCCAATTGTTCCACACCGCGGCTCAACACATAAATTCGACCGTTCGATCCCAGGACAAAATCTTGGGGAGCCCAAAATCCCCGGCCGGACTGACTGTACATGCCTATGCAGTAGCTATAGTCATACACCCGGCCGGCGGCGACGGTGGTCAGCATATCCGCTCTCCCGTGAACGAATTTGGGATCCTAAAGCTACACGAAGGACATTTGCTCGAAGTGTCCCCCGACGATAGGTACCGGGTCGAGTCCCAACCATTTTCCCGCCAAAGTGGAGTAGAAGCCACGGAAATCGTAGTTGGGCGCCAGGTCTCCCTGAGTAAGATCTCCCGGTTTCAACGACGGATAGGTCCCGTACATTCCACCATTTACCCGGTCGCCGATGGCGAACGCTACCCCAGCCGCTCCGTGGTCGGTACCAGTGCCATTATCGCGGACGCGGCGTCCAAACTCGCTGAACAACATAATAACCACTTCGTCTGAGGCGTCGTGCTCACGCAGGTCGGCGAGGAAGTCGTGCATGGCAGCGGAAACGTCCATCCAAAGTTTGGTATGTGATCCCATCTGGTCATAGTGGGTGTCGAAGGGCCCGTAGGACGTGTAATAGACCTGGGTACCCAGGCCAGCCAGATGCACCTGGGCCACGTCTCTGAGGCGCCTCGCGATGGGATTATTGGCGTACTCTACGTTTGAAGAATAGGTTTCGGGAGCAACCCGGATGATGTCGGCTCCTCTCAACGCATCCCGTCCTGCCTGTCCCAGATATTCCATGGTCGGTCCGGTGCCGATGGCGGGAGCGTACATGCGGGCGAAGCTCTCCAATAACTGGACCCGCTCCTGCTCGGACGCGATTCCCGGATTTGATGAGAGCACGCCGTATGTAGGAAGGTGGTTGACAGAAGTAACAGGAACCCCCTTCATGGTTAGCGCCCGGGGCAATCCCTGGCCTAAGCTCACTCCCTTCAGCACGTTCTCGCCCCCAGGATCCAAGTCCCGGATGACCTTGGCGAGCCAGCCGTTAATCCCGATGGAATCCGGCTCGCAAGTATGCCAGATGTCCATGGCACGAAAGTGCGAACGGGGTGAATTTTCAAATCCGATTCCGTGAATGATTGCCATGTTGCCCTTGTCGTAGATTTCTTTCAACGGCTCCGTATCAGACCGGAATGCCAGTTCGTCATCTATGGGCAGCAATTGGTCTTCAGCGATATGAACCTTGGGCCGGTTATCCCAATACAGAGGATTGCTATAAGGAACGATCGTATTGAGGTAATCGTTGGCCCCGGTAAGCTCTAATACGACCAGCACGGGGTCTTCATGGGTTGATGCCATTTTCATATCCTTCTACATTGGTTGTAAGCACTTGCCTAGGCAAACTGATAGTCTCGTGAGGCGGCGATCAAGGTCAAAATCTTGCTCACATTCCGAAATGTAGCACTGAGTTCTTCTCTGGTGCTCCAGGCCAGATCGCCACATTTTTCGGCATGGACCATCAATTCAGAGTGGGTCACCTCACTGACTTCCAACGGTCCCATCGCATCAAGACAAGCTGCCACTATCGCCTGGGGGGAATGATCCCCTTGCACATTCACCAACACCCGTTTGATGATAGCCTGCACGCCGGGTAGCGAGGTGTCTCCAAATATCCTCGCGGAAAAATTCACCCGGCGCATCAAAACGCCAGGGTCGATCCATTCGGAGCCTGTGTGCCAACCCTCCACGCTGGGAGGATTGAGAAGCTCCTGTCCCTGCCAACTGCACTCCAACGCCAGATTGTTGAATCCTGGCTTGAAGCCGTTATAGTTGCCCGCCATACGCACAGTGCCAACGATCAATTCAGCCGGGCTTTTCACCCGGGCGAAGCGGGCATTCTTGAAGAACTCTGAGTTGAACAATGCTCGTAAAATAGACCGGATGTCACCATGGGATTCATTGTAGGCATCCACCAACAACTCGATGGCTTCAGGATCAATGGGTGGTGTAATGTTCCAACTGGCGACATGGGGCTCGTCGGCGACGAAGAATTTGTAGAGGTGGCGGGCCAGGAACCGGGCCGTAGCCGGTTGATCCACAATAATGTCCACGATGTCTTCGCCATTGAAGTTCCCGGTATACCCAAGGAAGGTCTTCTCCCGATCGTCGTGGTCCTCAGGTTTGTACTCGAATTGCCAGTGGAAACGGCCCAAAGGATTACGGGGAATCTTGGGGGCAATCGTCCATCCGGTAAAGGCCCTGGCTGCTTCCCTGATATCATCCTCTGAGTAGTTTCCGACTCCGAGGGAGAAAAGCTCCAACAGCTCCCGCCCCCAGTTTTCATTTATGGCACCGTCATGATTTCCGTGGTTGTCCAACCAGAAGATCATGGCTGGTGACTTTGCAACCTCCACCAGCAGGTCACGGTAAGTACCCAATCCGTATTCACGGAAGATGGCAATCTGGCGAGTCAGCTCCGGTGGATTGTCCACCTTGGAGTTGCTGGTGGCAAACAACTGATGCCAGAGGAGGGCCATCTTCTCTTCCAGAGGCCGTTTGGTGTTGATCATCCGGAAAACCCAATCGGCCTGATTAATTGGCTGCGCCCCGGCCCCCTCATAACCCGGGAAGAACCGGTACAGCAGTTCGTCGTCTATGGCCGGCTGACGCTCTGGATACAGAAGCTCCTCGACCACGGCTTCGTAGCCTTTGGAGGCACGCTCCTCCAGTTCCTCACGGGGATCACCGAAGCCCGCGCGTCTCATCAAGTGGGCCATCAATCGAATGTCTTCTTGGTGGGGCATTACCACCTCTCCGTTTTTCGAGCCCAAAGCACTAAGCCAAGCGCCCATTCACGACATCTTAGGATTGGCCAAATCGAATGTCAACAAAAGCCTGGCAGCCCTTGTTGGAGGTCAGCACGGTCGACGCCTTCTCGTAGCGGGCGTTCACCAGCTGGAAAAAGAGGTTGGCCCCGTTGGCGCTGACCGGCAGGTAGCCAATCTCGTCCACGATGAGCAAGGAAGGCTGCCTGAGGGTGGCCAGGCGCTCCCTGAGCCTTCCCTGCCGCTCCGCCTCCACCAGGGAGAGCACCAAGTCCGACAGGGAGCCGTAGTATACCCGTCTCCCCCGCTCCGCGGCCGTGATGGCCAAGGATATGGCCAAGTGGGTCTTGCCCACGTCGGCCGGCCCCGGGAAGATGACGTTTCCCTTGCGGGTGATGAAGCCCAGCTGGTGCAGGTTCATGATCTGGGTCCGGTCGATGGACGGCTGGAAGGCGAAGTCGAAGGAGTCCAGGGTCTTGGCCCCGGGAAGGCGTGAGGAGCGCATGGCCGAGATGATGCGGCGTTCCCGTCTCAGGGCCACCTGGGCTGAAAGGAGCTGCTCCAGGGCCTCGGCGGCGCTGATGGTCCCTCCGTCCAGCTGCTCCATGAGGGCATCCACCACGCCCGGGCAGCCCGGCATCTGAAGGTCGGCCAAGTGGGCCTTGATCACCTGCGCCGCGCCACAAAATCAAGAAACTTTACGATGAGACTTGAATTGGTTGTGGTACTCTTGACGTTCACCGAGCCCCGTTCACCGAGCCCATCAGACCAAACGATCCAGCGTGATAGCACCCGTGTCAAGGGCGCCGAGAAATTGGGCCAGTGGGGCGGTGGGAATCGTGTGCCACTGAGATGATGACTGACGGCAGTAAATCAGGCAGAGTGGCGACGCTACATGAGTAGGTAGAGACGGCGTTGACGGTGCAGCCTATTCTTCGTCGGGATCGTTTGGGGCTTGGGACGCGGCGTTTTCACGGCTGCGCTTGAGGCGGTAGCTCTCGCCGTTCATCTCCAGGATGTGGACGTGGTGGGTGAGCCGGTCCAGCAGGGCTCCGGTGAGACGCTCCGAGCCGAAGACTTCGGTCCACTCGTCGAAGGGCAGGTCGGTGGTCACGTCGAAGGGCAGGTTGGTGGTCACCAGGATGGATCCCCGCTCGTAGCGCTGGCTGAAGACCTCGAAGAGTAGCTCCGCGCCGGTCCGGGACAGGGGCACGAAGCCCAGTTCGTCGATGATCAACAGGTTCAGGCGGGAAAGTTGTCGCTGCAGGTTGAGCAGGCGTCCCTCGTCCCTGGCCTCCATCAACTCGTGCACCAGTGCGGCGGACCTGGTGAAGCCCACCGACATGCCCCGCTGGCAGACGGCCAAACCCAGTGCCAGGGCGATGTGGGTCTTGCCGGTGCCGCTGTTGCCGACGGCGATGACGTTTTCACGGCGCTCGATGTATTCGCAGCGGGCCAACTCCATCACCAGGGCCTTGTTCAACGACGGGATGGCCAGGAAATCGAAGCTGTCCAGGCTCTTCACCGCGGGGAAGCGGGCGGCCCGGATCCGCCGTTCCACCATCCGCTGATGGCGGTCGATGAGCTCAAGCTCCGCCAGCCGCAGCAGGTACTGGGGATGGTCCACACCCTCGGCGGCGCACTGCGCGGCCATCTTTCCGTACTCTCTCAGGAAGCTGGGCAGTTTCAGCTCCTTCAGATAGTGTTCCAGCAGCAGCGTCGACCGGTCGTTCATGCCGCCCTTCCTGTGAGGAGAGTCATATAGTGCTCGTGTAGACGTAGTGTTGACCCTCACCTTGGGCAGGCAGGGATACAGCTCCAGGTCCAGCCGGGGCGGCCGTCCCTCCAGCCGGCACAACACCAGGTGCTTGACCGCGTCGAAACTGATGGCTCCCAGCCTGATAGCGTCCTTGACGGCTGCCTGCACTTCCTGCTGGGTAAAGGTCTCCAAGAGCCTCAGCACCTGCACGTACTCCCGCTTACCCCGTCGTCCCATGCGGGACTCCAGCAGACGACGCAGCGTCCCAAACTCATCAGGGAGCTCCCAGCCCTGCAACGGCGCGGCCTGGTCCAGGGCTCCCGGCTTCCGCTCCGAGAGCGGCAGGTAGTGGATGGGGTCATAGACGAAGTCGTCCCGCTCATAGGAGCGGATGTGCCGGGCGATTACCTCTGACCCGCAGCTGATGACCACCTCATCAACGTAGCCCCGAACCAGCACGTCCCGGTATCCGTAGGCCACCGGCACCGAGTAGTCCTTGGTCCTGTACCGGACCAGCGACAGGGAACTCACCCGGCCCGCCTGCTTCTCGCAGGCGTCGTATGCTGCTGGAGGCAGCGGCGGCAGGGCGTCCAGGTCCCGCTCCATCCGCTGGCCGATGGTCTCCGTATGTCCCCTGAGCTTGGCGTCCATCCGTTCCAGGCATCGTCGCTCCAGGTAGGCATTGAGCGCATCGAAGCTCTCGAAGGACGGCACCGGCACCAGGAAGTTGCGCCGCGCGTAGCCCACCAAACCCTCGACTTTGCCTTTGTCATTGCCCTTGCCGGGGCGGCCGAACCGGTCCTCGAACAAGTAGTGAGACTGCAGCTCAGTGAAGGCCCTCGTGCGCTGGCGACGGCCGTCCCCCAGTATCTTCGCCACGGCCAGCTTGGTATTGTCGTAGAGGATGCTCTGGGGCACTCCGCCCAGAAAGGCGAAGGCCGGGACGTGGCCGTCCAGGAAGGCCTCGGTGGTCTCGGCAGGATAGGCCTTGACGAAGCAGCCGTCGCTGTGGGGCAGGTCGAGGATGAAGCAGTGGGCTTTGCGCTCCGCGCCGCCAATGACCACCAGTGCCTCGCCGAAGTCGCACTGGGCGTGTCCGGCGGATGGGACAGCGGCACGAACATCTCCCTGGTCTGGCGGCGATACTCTCTTACATAGTCCTTGACCGTGGTGTATCCGCCGTCGAACCCGTACTCATCCCGCAGCCGCTCGAAGATGCGCTTGGCCGTGTGGCGCTGCTTCCTGGAACGCCCAAATCGTCCTCGAGGATTCGGCCGATGACGCCGGTGTAGGGCGAGATCTTGGGCCTTTTTGGCGGAGACTGCCGGCGATAACCCGGCGGGACCGAATAGGCCAGCATCTTGCCCACCGTGTCCCGGTGCAGACCGAACACCCGGGCTGCTTCCTGCACGCTCATCCCCTCCACCATCACCGCCCGGCGAACCCGCAGATATACGTCCACTCTGTACATCCGTCGCACCATCCATGGGGTCGGCTACAACCCTATGAATGATGGCGGGCGGTACAGTATTCAGTCGCCGATACTCAGCAATCTTCAGCCCACGCGGCCCACTTTACCTCCGCCGTTTACAGTACACGTGCGCACTGCGCGGGGATGGCTCGCCATTCTGCTGGCCGCCCGTGGAAGGGCGGCTCAGGAGTAACGTCGACGTGACGCCTCCAGATGGCGTTGTGCTGTCTTCGATCAGCAGTGGTGGGCAGGGTCACGTTTGTGGGCTGCGCTATGATGGTGCTCCATTGTGCTGGGGGAACGACAATTCAGGACAGGCATCACCTCCCGTGGGCGAGTCTCTGGTCTCGATCAGTAGCGGTCGCTCTCACACTTGCGGCCTCCGCGCCGACGGCACTCCGGTGTGCTGGGGAAGTAACCGCGATCACTGGAACGGAAATGCTAACCAGGCGTCACCGCCGCTTGGGGAGACCTTAATCACGATAAGCAGCGGCGGCGCCCACACCTGTGGTCTGCGACCTGACGGATCGGCAGTCTGCTGGGGAAGCAACAATACGTCCTACGGCGGGTATACTGGCCAGAGTCTGGCCCCCGAAGGCGAACGTTTCGTCGACATTAGCAGCGGGGGCAACCACACCTGCGCGTTGCGTGCCGATGGCGCTGCGGTCTGCTGGGGGGCAGGGCAGAACACTAACGGTCCGGCGACTTCACCAGTGAAAGAGAAATTCATTGCCATCAGCAGCGGGGGCGCACACACCTGCGCGCTACGACCTGACGGATCAGCGGTCTGCTGGGGGGCCACTAGTCCCGCCTCTCCACCCGCCAATGAGAGCTTCGTGGTAATCAGCAGCGGCAGGGGACACACCTGCGGGCAGAGATTCGACGAGACTGTGATCTGTTGGGGAGACGACTACCCAACGCCCTATCCGACATCGCCTCCCTATCAGTTGACCCCCGCCCCTTCCTGACCCAGTCCCGTCATTCACGGCCATCAGCAGCGGCCGCCACCATACCTGCGCCCTCGGCCAAGATGGTGCCGTAGTCTGCTGGGGCCAAAACGACCACCGCCAGGCATCTCCGCCACTAGGCAAAACCTTCAGGTCGATCAACAGCGGCGCAAGCGACACCTGCGGACTAGAGACGAACGGCACCCTGATCTGCTGGGGCGCGTTGGGAGACCGGCGAGTGCCACAGATGGGTACATTCGCTGAGTTAAGCACCGGAGGGGCTTTACTCAGTGCTTCATTGCGGAAAGCGGCCACGGCGTCTGCAGGGGCGACGACTTCTACGGGCAGGCCCGGCCACCCTTTGAAGAACAGTTCATCGCCATGAGCGGTGGCGGCCGGCACGTGTGCGGACTCCGGCAGGACGGAAGCGCCAGCTGCTGGGGCGACGACGATTATGGGCAAACAACCCCGCCTAAGGGCGAGAGGTTTATTGCCATCTCGGTAGGACACTCGCACACGTGCGAACTGCGTGAGGACGGGGTCGTTCTATGCTGGGGACGCTTCCAGGACGGCGAACCGGCGCCCCCGGAGCGGTGAACGTTTCGTGTCTATCAGCAGCGGTTGGATGCACGCATGCGGGCTACGGGCAGACGGTGTCGTCATCTGCTGGGGTGAAAATCAATATGGGGAGGACTCTCCACCTGAGGGTGAGAGTTTGTTGGCAATCAGCTGCGGCGACCTGCACACATGCGGCCTCCGCGAAGACGGCACGGCGGTTTGCTGGGGCTTAGACGGCGACGGGCAGGCCTCACCGCCCCGATAGCACATCGACTAACGATGGTACTCATCAATCCCTTTACAAGGGAGCAACGGACTGAAACCGGGTTTGTACTCAAGTGCCCCCGGGCCCACCTAAGTGGACTCGAACCTTCTACTGAAGCCTGGATCGCTAGACCCCCCTGTGCAACTTTTAGTCCAATTATTCCCGTCGTGCTTTTGGGGTATTTCCGGCTTCCTCCGCGATTCTTCTCTCCGCAAAATCTCCGTCGTTCACTGCAAAGCCGGAAAGGGTCAAGACTTCGGCAAGGGTGCTGGTTGATGTCGCCGCTGTGACTATTGTGGAAACGGTTCTCTAGATTCCTAAACCGAACAGATCCCCTCCCAGTAGCTTCGACAATTGAATCCGATTCTGAGGCCTTGGAGTTGTTTTCCCCGATTCCCATGAGCGAAGCGTCAGCGGGTGAATACCTATTAGTTTCGCCAATTGGGCCAAGGTCAGACCCATCTCAAGCCTTTTTGGCCGTAGACTATCACTGAGATTTGGAGTCGATGGCGTAGAAGGTGAAAACTTCACCTTTAAAGGGATGCCTGGGGAAGCGAGCGGCGCGGTCTCCCTCGTATCCACCACCATAGTTCTTAAACGCGATTGCACACCATCCACCCTAGTCGTTTCGCAATTCTCCAAATGAGTTTGGGCGCCTGCTGGTCATCGGCGTCCTCGGTCCAAGGGAAATCCCTTTGACCGGGTCGGACTGATTAGCGAGGCCACTCGCTATACTTCAGGTGCGACGGGAGACGAGCAAATGCTTACGAATGGGAATGGTACGAGATCCCGCGGGAAATGTAACGTTGCAGCCTGCCCCTGGGCTGGCCGTTACCCGGCTGCTGCCGATCCCTTCGTACAGACGACACTTTCCCAAGCCGGTCCCCCGGACTCACCTGCCGGTGGAAATCCATCGCATCCTCAGCACCCAGCGTCCTGAAGTAGGTGTAGGTATCTTCTTCCAGCCTCCGACTATCTGCAACACTCGTTCGGGCATTCCGGCCCGTAGGGCGTTGACAGCGTAGGAGTGGCGGAAACGGTGCGTGTGCAGGTTGGGGATTCCCGCCCGATTCCCCAGACGCTTCAGAATCTGGAATATCCCGTTGGCCAGTAACTCTTTCCCCTGTTCTGATACCCACACCGCATTGGTATTCGGAAGTGGCTTTTCTCTTTCCAGAAGATAATCCAGAAGCACGGACTTGGCAGCGTCGCCGATGGGCATCCAGCGCTCGCGGCGTCCCTTCCCCATCACTAGCACTGCGCCGCCCTCCATGTCCACGTCTTCAAGGCGTATCCTCGATATCTCGGTCAGTCGTCCCGGTGTATCCCATAGCATGTAGAGCACGGCCCGGTTGCGGACCAACCGGAAGCGGTGGGCCGGAGTCCTGGCAAGGGCGGGGTTGGTTAAGATGAGGAGGTCCCGCATCTGGTCCTCTGAGACCACGGGAACCGTCTTTTCATCCAAACTTGGGGGTTTGATCAGGTGTAGGGGGTTTTCGTCGGCGTACCCACGCTCCACGAGCCAGATGAAAAACCGGTGAAGGCGGCGGTACTGAGCGTTGATGTGGCCTTTAGACAGCTTCTTGGGGGCGACGTTCTCCCGCTCCCCGAACCACCGAGTGCGGCCCTGGAGGTACGCGAAGTAATCCTCCATGTGGTCCTTGGTGATTTCACACACACTCGGCCACCCTTGCTCCTCGGCATAGAGGGCGGCCATGGCCACGCTACTTTCCAGGCTGGAGAGGTACCCTTCGGAGTACCTGTTGGAGGCCTTCAGGCTGCTGATGAACCGTTTGCCGGATTCACGAAGACTGTGGTTAAAAACCTGCTTGACGACCATTCATCTGGTGGCACCTGAGAGAAAAAGCCGTCATTTTGTATCTGATTATAGCAGAAATTGACAGTCTGGTGGGCCTGGATGGACTCGAACCAACGACCTCGGTCTTATCAGGACCGCGCTCTAACCGCCTGAGCTACAGGCCCACATTGAGGGGAGGAACCACCCGCCCCGGACCGGGGCGGCCTGACGACCGCAGGGAGCGGCACCGTCAACATAGTATATCTGCCTAGCGGGGGTTAGACAACCTCCTTGTTGCACAGGAGAGAATTGCAAATCCCTGCGCCGGGGTCCGCGAGCAGCGGAAGGCGGTAACGAACAGCGGTAAGATTCCAGCTAATAGCGTCAGTCCGAGGCGCAACCGGGTGATGAAGGCAACCGGTTGCGGCAGCGATTGGCAGTTGGAGCAAGTCCAGGACAGCGCAGCTGCTGTCTCCCGCCAGCACGAAGGGCGTCGGGGCAGTCAGCGCCGGAGTTGCAGAATCATCTGACGAGCCCGGCCGGCGAGCTTTTGTGAAGTGCGCCCTCTATGCCGGTGATAACGTTCCGGGGGCGCCAGCGCCGCCAGGAACGGCAAGGCCCGATAACGTCCAACCCAGGAAATGTGGCCCCAGCCACATCAGACAGACCCAGCGCAGGCCGCTGACCTTGACCAAGCAGCTCCGGTTGGAACGCACGGCATCACGGTTAATCCCTCGGGCGGTGATTTTGGGGCCACCGCGGTGTGTATCCCGAGCTGCGTTACTTGGAATACGAGCCGTTGGAGGTCAGCGCCGTGCTCGTTGCGGCCAGTCTTCATGAGCTTCGGCGGAAGGCGTGACGCTAGATTGGCGGTGAACTGGCAAGAGGATTTCTACGATTCCTGGGGAGATTCGGCCCGCTGGGACCGGACCGCTGTGAGCGAGTGGTGTCAGACAGTCCGCAACTTGATATGCTAGTATCAGCCCAATTCACCTTGGAGCAGGCGACGCCTTATTTCGCCGGCAACTTGGAAATATAGAGGAGTGGAAAGTGGCAGCCACAGATTCGATCATGTACTCGCTGGAGCGGAACTGGGAGATGGTGGAAGCCGCGATCTCCGACCTGGACTACGAGACACTGGCCCGGCTGCCAAACGCCCACAGCAACTCCATTGCTTGGATATTCGGCCACATCAGCCGGGTTACCGACATGTTCATCATGCACCGGCTGCAATCCAAACCGGAGCTGTAGTTTGCCGACGGTTGGTGCGAGAAATACGGGCTGGCGGACAATGTGGAGGGGCTCGGCAGGGGCGCTGACCTGGCCACATGGACGCCTCCGGCAAAGGAGGTGCAGCTGGGATACTTTGAGGCCGCGAAGGCAATTACCAGGGAATACATTCCATCGCTGTCCTCTGAGGACTTGGAGAAGCGGGTGGTGTTCCCTCCCGCGGCGTTGCGGAAGGAGCATACCCTGGGCACCGCCCTGGGCCAACTGGTGCTTGAAAACGTGGCCCACGGCGGCCAGATTGCTTATTTGAGGGGGTTCTACCGGGGCACCGGCTGGTACAGGTAGGAGGATGAGATCACAATTGAATTGAGATGGGACGGCGGATGCACCCCGGCGGGACTTGAGATACGGAGGAAAGCCTAAACTAAGAGCCAATCTCAAAACGTGGCGCGGCACCCAACCCGTCATTGCCGCGAAGGCGGGAATCTATGGGCTTTGGCCAGCGATGCCCGTAATCGGGAGGGCCAGTTGATTTTGAAATAGATTTTACGTCGTACAAATCCACTGTGCGGGGCAATGCTGATGCCCGTGATCCGCCCGATCAGGAGAGTCCGAGGCCCGGTCCCACCTGCATCAAGTTTCCCAAGCCACCTGTCGCCGCCAAGCTGATTGGAGCGCGGATCATAACCTGATCCCGCGGTGTTAGTCGGCTTTGAGTTCCACCAGCATTCGGTCCACATCCTCCGCTTCCAGCGACAAACGTTCCCATTCGTCCCACAGTGACTGTTCCTCTTCCTTGAGGACCCGGTAGCGTTCACCCGAAGCCTCCAGCTGAGTCCGGCCGTCGAACCGCTCGGGGTTGGCGAACATGACCTCCAGCGCCGAGGAGAGGGTTTCGCACTCGTTGATGGCTGCACCAATCTCGTCAATCCGGGCCGCTAGCTGGCGTGCCTGTCTGCCCAGCGCACGCTGCTGCTCCTCTCTGGCTGTAAGCGGCCGCCGGGAACGTCGACCACGCTTCGCATCGTCGGAGACATCAGCTTCCTTGCCGTTGCTACTGACCGATGCGGGCTTTGTTTCGGCTTCCTGCCGCTTCCGGTTCAGGTAACTGTCGTAGTCGCCGGGGAAGACCCTGGGCACTCCCGCGTCAATCTCAATAATCTTGTTTGCCACCTGTCTGATTAGGGTACGATCGTGGGTCACCAGGCAGATGGTGCCGTGGTAATCGCCGAGAGCATCGGCCAGGATCTCCCGCGATACTATGTCCAGGTGGTTGGTTGGCTCATCCATCAGCAGTAAATTGCTGGGCTGGAGGAGCAGTTTGGCCAGCGCAACCCGCGCCTTTTCGCCCCCGGACAGGACGGAAATACGCTTGAGGATGTCGTCTCCACTGAACAGGAAGCCTCCCAGCGTCGTGCGCAGGCTCTGCTCGGACTCGTCTGGCGCGACCTCCCGCAGTTCCTGGAAGGGATTGTTGTTGGCGTGGAGCAGGTCCAGTACGTGCTGGGCGTAGTAGGCGGGTATGACGTTGTGTCCGAGTTTGCGTTCTCCGTTGTCGATAGGCAGAACGCCGGCAAGAATCTTGAGCAGGGTAGATTTACCGGCTCCGTTGGGGCCGACCAGGGCAACCCGGTCGCCCCGCTCCAGTGTCAGGTTCACCCCGCGATAGACAACATTGTCTCCATACGATTTGCCGACTTTGGCCAGTGTCAGTACGTCCGAACCGCTGCGGGGCGGCTCCGGGAATGAAAAGCGGACCTTCTTGGTCGCTCGCGGCAGGTCTATGACCTGTATCTTTTCCAGTTGCTTGATCCGGCTCTGGACTTGGGTTGCCTTGGTCGCTTTGGAGCGAAAACGGTCGATGAACCGCATTTGCCGCTGTATCTCGCGTTCCTGGCGTGTGGCGGCCGCCTGCCTGATTTCCAGCGCGCGCTCACGGGCGACCAGGTAGCCGTCGTAGTTGCCCCGGTGATGCACGACCTCACCGGGCTCGATGGCAAGGATCCGGTTGGCAACTTGATTCAAAAAGGCCCGGTCGTGGGATGTGGTTACCACTCCTCCGGGAAAGAAGGAAAGGTATTTCTCAAACCACAGGTGGGCTTCAAGGTCCAGGTGGTTGGTCGGCTCGTCCAGCAGGAGGAGGTCCGGTTTTCTAAACAGCAGCCGGGCCAGTTCGGCCCGCATAATCCAGCCACCGCTGAACTCTTTCATACCGCGAGAGAAATCGCTTTCCTTGAAGCCGAGGCCCGACAGGATTGCTTTCGCCTCATGGTCGCGGTCTGACCCGCCGGCGGCTTCCAACTCCTCGTCCAACTGAGAGAGCAGGCCCGTCAATTCCCGCTGTTTCAGAGGATCCGTCGCCAACGACAAGGCTCCCCTGGTGGCGGCAATGCGGTCTGAAAGAGCGATCACTTCTTGATTGGCGCTCAACACCTCTTGCAGCAGGGATTGGCCGGCAAACTCCCCTGGTTCCTGCTTCAGATACCCCACCGTGGTGTTGCGCCGCCTGGATATTGACCCGGTGTCCGGCAGGGTTTCGCTGGCAAGAATGTCCAGAAGAGTTGTTTTGCCGGAACCGTTGGCGCCAATCAACGCAATACGGTCTCCGGTTGCCACAGATAGGTTCAGCCCACTGAACAGGGTACGTTCAGCATAGGCTTTGCTAATGTCAGATGCGAATAGCATTGGAATGCGCTTGGACAACGATTGTATCACTCTGCCCGTGGAAATTGACCACCTAACCGCGCTACCTCCCGGCCAGGAACAGCACCCTGCTTGCCTCTACGGCGAAGGGCCCGCCGGATCACCCGGTAAACCCGGCCCACACCTCCGGCAGCTGGGCCATCGCTTCCGGGGGAAGCGGCCCTCTTTCGGCGAATGCAACGGCCTGCTCCAAGTGTTCCAGGCTCGAATACCCCACCAGGACACTGCTCACCCCGGCATTGCCTAGGGCAAACCGCAGCGAAGCCTCCACGAGGTTGTCTGCATACCCTTCCTGTTGCAGGAACCGGAAGCCGTCCGCCCTGGCCTGGTCCTGGCCATAGTCGCGGCCTGAACCGATGGGCGCGACGGCCGGCACGGCGACGGGATGTCGCGTTGCCTCTCCGGTCAGTGCGCCCGCCGCCAGGACCCGAATCACCAGCACTCCCATGCCGTTGACTGAGGCCCGCTCGATCAGGTTCCCATAGTCGGGCATATCGAACCCGGACGGTGCAGCCACTCCGGCGCTGGGATTGACCAGGTTGTACACCGACTGGACGGTGTTCAGCGTTCCCGAATCAATGACCCGGTGCAGGGCCTCGGTCTCCCCCACTGCGGTCATGCCCCAGAACCGGACCTTACCCTGGGCACGCAACTCCCGCAGCGCGTCCAGCACCTCGCCCAGCGCCTCTTCGGGAGCGACTGAACTGCCCCCCGCTATCGACTCGACATGGTTGTGCATCTGTATCAGGTCGACCTGCTCCCGTTGCAGCCGGGTCAGGCTCTCCTCCACCGACGTGATGATGTTGCCCTTGATGCGCCCCCGCTCGTGGGTGGTGACCCGGAATTTGGTGCCAACGTAAACATCCGCCGACAACTCCCTCAACACCCGCCCCAGGTTGGTCTCCGATTGGCCGTCGCCATAGGAAGAGGCGGTGTCGAAATAGTTGACACCCAACTCCATTGCCCGCGCTACCGCCTTCACCTGATCGCTATGCTCGCCCCGAATCATCAAACCGCCGACGTTGCCGCAGCCAAAACCGATTTCAGACACGTTAAGCCCAGTGCTGCCCAAGGGTCGATAGTCCATCACTTTTCCCCTTCAATCTTGCGTGTCCTCCAATGGTATTCCCCATTCCGCTTGTGGACAATCGTCCAATGCCGGCGTCAGGTCTCAAGGGCGGCGGGAATTTGGGCCAGCTAGCGAGGACGTATTCGCTATTATCGAGTCATTGGCCGAATTTACCGCGGAGGATTGCGCCGAGGCATCGACGAAACGGCCAGCCAGCATACCCTTGGATACCATATTCCAGGAGCGCTACGCCAACTGCGTTTCCCAGGTTACATTAGAGGGGAGACTATTGAAGCCCCCTGCATCTGCTCTGCCCATGTTGCCACACAAAGAAAGACCCCTCCCGGTGGTTGGTGTCTTGATAATTCCGTTCCACCTGAAGGGGTCTTTCTATGTGCCCGTGTTCCTATACGACCTTGTTTCCTTTTACCAAACTCGGGGATGACCCTTGTTTAATTGAGATGTGCGTCCTCGCCCTGATCCTCTATCCTTGGAAGAAGGAGCGGGGAAGCGACTAGTTCTTGACGTACTTGTCGAACCAGCCCAGCGTGCGGGCCAGGGCATCGGCAGCGGCGTCCTCGCGGTAGTCAGGGCGCTCGTTGCAGTTGAAGCCGTGGCCGGCGCCGGAGTACATCTTGAAGTCG
This sequence comes from Dehalococcoidia bacterium, assembly GCA_965226875.1. Classification (GTDB taxonomy): domain Bacteria; phylum Chloroflexota; class Dehalococcoidia; order Lucifugimonadales; family UBA3495; genus VXOI01. The sequence goes on from OZ245439.1 coordinate 3,007,821, forward strand.
TAGGTAACGCCGGCGGCCTTGAGGGCTTCCTCAATCTGGGCCACGTCCGCCGGGGTCGGGTTGGCGTCGTCCTCACCGAAGTTGCCCATTACCGGGATAGTGGAGCCGCTGGTCCGCTCAACGGGAGCGGGGCCTTCGCCAAATGGCGCCAGGATGCGCCCACCGTAGTAAACCGAGGCGGCGCTGAGGCCGGGGCTGCTTGTGGCGGCCAGGTAGGTGATGCGCCCGCCGACGCAGTAGCCTACGATGCCGATTTTGTTGCCGCGGGTGCGCTGGTAGCGGTTCTGGAGGTAGTCGATAGTCACGTTGATGTCTTCGATAATCTGGTCGTCCTGAAGGGCGCCCATGTACTGCTGGACCTGGGGCATCTGGTCGTAGCCCAACTTGGCGTTGGGATGGTCGCGGTGGTAAAGGGATGGAGCGACGGCAACGTAGCCATGACGGGCATATTCGTCGCACACCTGCTCGATGTGCCGGGTAACGCCGAAAGCTTCCATGATGACGATAACGGCTGGGAAGCTGTTGCCTTCCGACGGCGCCGGATGGCTGACGTAGGTGGCCATGTCCTGGCCTTGGGCTCCGCTCAGATCGTCCATCTCCCGTTGGCCGGGGAATCTGATGTTCTCCCAGAATGATGGCATGGAACTCCTCCTCTCCATTGTCCCTAGTTCGGAGCCGACGGATTCAGTCGTCGCCTATTTGCCGTTGCTGCCGTCCGCGTCGGCGGGGGCCCGCGGAGCGCATACGGGTGGCTTCGCTGATTCCTCGACTAACTGCGAGTGGATTCTAGCAGATTCACAAGAGTGGGAATAGCAGACGCCTAATTTGGCACCGTTCCATATCGTTCTCTTTACAGTAATTGGCCAAGAACCTGCCAATCCTGATTACCAGTGCGCTGCGTTCGTCGCCCGGCGGCAAATCTTCCGTCAACACCCCGCGGATAAGTTCGCGCTGCATACCGTTGTCCGGCGATAGCAGCAACTCCTCAGCGGTCATGAGCTTCGACTTCGTAGTCATTTCGCGTCATGCCCGGTCAGCAGTCACTGCATGATGCCTGCCCCGTTATAGCCTTTGCCCTGCACTGTGCCCTATACGTTGGTGGGGACGGTGTCGCTGACGCCGTACTTGCGCTCGAGTTCGTAGATTTCGCTGAGGCCGAGGAGGGAGGCGACGTCCCAGCGGGTGGCGAACCGCTTGGGGTCAACGGCGCCAGTGGCCTTGAGCTCCTCGAAGGACTCTTTGACCTGCTGGAAGATGAGCCAGATGGTGCTGCCGCAGATGGTAATCTTGTAGCCCAGGTCATTCAAATCGTTGGTGTTCATCAGGTCGCCGTTGTACATCCGGGGCAGGTCGGCCATGTCGCGGGCGTAGTTGCGGATGTCCTCGTCGCTCTTGATGCCGTCAACGAACACCACGTCGGCTCCCGCCTCCACGTAGGCCTTGCAGCGTCGGATGGTGTCCTCCCAGCCGGTGACAGCATAGGCGTCGCAGCGGGCGATGATGACGAAGTCGGGGTCCTTGCGGGCGTCCAGTGCCGCCCGGATCTTCTGCACATGGTCCTCGACGGGGATCACCTGCTTGCCCTCGAAGAAGCCGCACTTTTTGGGGAACACCTGATCCTCGATGTGGATGCCAGCCACGCCGGCGGCCTCGTACTCCTGCACCGAGCGGATCACGTTGAGCGCGTTGCCGTAGCCGGAATCGGAGTCGCAAATGACGGGTATGTCCACCGCGTTGGCGATGTACTTGGCGTTGCCGACCATCTCGGTCATGGTGAGCAGGCCTACATCGGGGAAGCCTCGCTCGGCGGCGGTGCCTGCGCCGGTCATGTAGACTGCCTGAAACCCGACGGACTCGGCAATTTTGGCGTGCAGGGCGTTGAGGACGAAGGGGGCGACAACCATGTCACCGGAGTTGAGCATCTGCCGCAGCTTGGTGGTAGCTTTCATCGCACGTTCTCCTGTATGGGCGGAAGTGGTGGGTGAATGATACAGCAGTGCAGCATTGAATAAAAAGGGAACTGCAATTTATGAGTGACGATGGACGTACTTCGTACTAACCCTCTATCCCTTCCTCAGGATGATTCCGGGCTACAGGGACAGACGAACAGAGCGGTTCGCCAGCGGGGAATTCGTGGCGGCGTTCCTATGTGACTTCAGCATAGAGCCGGTGGCTGTGTAGCTGCTGCCAGGACAGGTCGGCGGCCCAGCGGCCGTTGCTCCAGTCGTCGCCGGCGGCCTCGGAGGAGTAGCGGGTCAGCAGCAGGCGCCATGGCAGAGCCATCTCCGCCACTTCCAGACCGGTCGCGACCCCATTAGCGAACTCGACTGCATCGGGCAGTATAGCCTGTGGGAATAACCCGTATTCCAGGAGCGCGATGCAGGGATTGAACAGAGGCCGCAAGTTCAGCGACTCATCATGGCTCCACGCCGCCTCCATCACCTTTCGGCGCAAATCGAACAGGGGCTGCGGCGCGTCGAACTCCATCACCACACCGTTCATTTCCACATCGGCCATTATACCGGCTCGGCTCAGTAGAAACGGCTCCTGCGATCTGGTGTTCCTAGCTATTTCTTCCACTTGCGACGCCAGGATGTGCGCCCGGTCGTCGCCACAGCGGAAGTAGGGGGTGAGGGGCATTCGCAGCATCTGCATCTCGGCGGCCCAGGATGAGTATTGGCCGCAGACTATCTGCCGCGTCTGGTAGATTTTCGCCGTGAAGGACGGCTGCAAAACCAAGTCTATGCCATAGCGGATGGACATTCTTTCTCCCCGTGGTGGGCTGTGCCTTGGTTTTCACTCTCATCCTAACTCTCACTCAGAGGGAGAGGGGATTGTCTGAAGAGTCCTTCACCCCAGGACTGCGGCCAGCTCCGGCAGGTTGGCGGTCTCGAGATCGGGGCGTTCATCGGTGAAGGGGGCGTAGGGGATGCCGTGGCGATCGACGTAGGCGCCCCGCATCCCGGCGGTTTTGGCGGCGCGGATGTCCCAGGCGTGAGCAGCAACGTGCAGAATGCCGCCAGCCGCCACGTCCAGCAGTTCGGCGGCGCGGCGGTACACTCGCAGGTCGGGCTTGTAGCAGCCGGCCTGCTCTACCGAGATTGTCCGGTGCACGGGTATGTTCAGCGATGACACGATGCGCTCCAACACCGCCAGGTCGCCGTTGGACAGCACCGACAGGGTGAACCGCTCCCGCATCGCGGTCAGGCTCTCCACCACGTCGGGAAACAGCGCCGGGGTGACGCGGGCGGCCAGCAGATCCTCGATGTCGTCGCGGCCATGTTCAATGCCCATGCGGGCGAAGATCTGCGACAGCGTGATCCGCCGCAACTGCTCGAAGGGCGTGCGGGGGCCGCCGAGGAAAGTGTCCACCATCCCCTCGTGCAGGTAGGCCCACTCCCAGGTCCGCACCACCTCGGTGGCATCGGCTCCGGCCCCCCGATCCCGCAGAAATCCGTCGAAGGCAGGCGCAAAGGTCGCCTCCAGGTCCAGCAGCGTGCCGTAAAGGTCGAAGGTGATGGCACGGATGGCCGAGGGGTCAAAGGCAGGCATGGCGAAACTCCGTCAACAGATGGCAGGAAAAAGGGCAACCACCGGGGAATTCTAGCCGAGGAGAATTATAGTAAGGAATTCCAGTTGCCGCTATCCGGCTACCCGGTCCGGCCAGGGACTTTTCATTCTCCCTTTCCCTCCGGGGGAGGGTTAGGGTGGGGGGCGTCCCCCGTTCGTGAGCGACAGACTTCCAGTCCTTCCACCCTCAAGCCACTCTCAAGAGAGAACAACCAAATGACCCTCACCGGCGAAAAGCAGGTGTTGCCGGGGGCCAAAAGGATGCTATAATACGGCTCTACTAGCCTGGCCGAGGTGGTGGAATTGGTAGACACGCTGTCTTGAGGGGGCAGTGGGCGATTGCCTGTGTGGGTTCAAATCCCGCCCTCGGCACCACTCAGCAGCCAGACAAGTTGACGGGCGCTCCTGCACCCGGACGTTTAGGGCGACGTAGCCAAGCGGTTAAGGCGGAGGTCTGCAAAACCTCTATGCGGCGGTTCGAATCCGCCCGTCGCCTCCAAAGCCTCCCCCCTCTGAAGTCCCCTCCCACTACACCGATGCGATCCACCCCTCGTAGTAGCTTGGCTTTGCCACAGGCATTCTGAGGCAAGGCCGGGGCATTCGGAGGCAAGCCGGCCAGCAACCTGGGTTCTGGGTGTCAAAACCTACCCGCAACCGGACTAACCGATTGCGGCGAATCCCCCTCGTCCGGCGCGGATATGCCGCCAGCGCACTCATAGCACTCAGAGGGTGCGTGACAAACCTCTTCCGTCCCCATTGAGCCGACGTGGGGCTACCTTCGTTGTTCCTGCAAAGCTAAAGGGACGCCCTCACCCTAACCCTCTCCCAAAGGGAGAGGGGACTTGTTACATACCCTCTCACATACCCTCCCGGTGCAGGTATGCAATTGGGACAGTCCTTACGCCTCTGCCGCGCGCAGGGCCTCCACGTCCATGCCGTAATCGTCCGGCTCGCGGCCCTGCATGGCGGCCAGCACCCGCTCCGGGCTGAGTGGCAGGGTGCGGATGCGTACCCCCACGGCGTCGTAGATGGCGTTGGCGATGGCCGCCGGCGGGCCGAACCCCGGCGGCTCAGCCACGGCGCGGAGGCCGAAGGGGCCGTCCTCGCTGGGCACTTCCACCAGCACGGTCTCGATCTCCGGCATATCTATGGCCAAGGGCATCAGGTAGGTCGCCAGCGACGAGTTACGGATCTGGCCGGTGTCGGGGTCGATCTGGATTTCCTCGCTCAGCGCCCGGCCAATGCCCTGCACCGCGCCGCCTTCGAGCTGCCCCACCACGCCCATCGGGTTCACCGCCAGCCCCACGTCCTGCGCCTGCACGAAACGGGTGACGCGCACTTGCCCAGTCTCGCGGTCCACCTCGACCTCCGCGCCCTGGGCGTTGAACACGGGGTTGTAGGGCATACTGGACAGCGACGCCGTACCGACGATGGGGCCGCCGCGGGACGACAGGCTCATCCGCGCCAACTGTCCCATCCCCAAGGACTGCGGCTGGTTGTCCAGGACGTAAACCGCGCCTCCGCTGCATTCGAGCGCGTCGGCCTGAACGCCTAGGCGGTCGGCGGCCAGCGCCAGCAGCTTGTCCTTCGTGTCCTCGGCGGCCATCTGCACCGCCCTGCCCTGGCTGTACACGATCCGGCTGCCACCGCTGGGGCCGGTGAAGGGAGCTAGGTCGGTATCCCGCTTGGCGACAATCACCTGTTCCATCTCAAGGCCCAGCACTTCGGCGGCGATCTGCGCCAGCGAGGTGTCGCTGCCGGAGATGTCCACCGAGCCGGTCAGCAGCCCCACCGTGCCGTCCTCGTTCACGCTGATGGACGCAGTGGACGGCCCGCTGCCGCTGCGCCATTCGCCAACAGCTACGCCGACGCCGCGGGCGATTTTTGCGTCCGCCGGGGCTGATTTCGAACCATTGCCGGCGCGAGGCAGGGCCATCTTCTCCTTCAGCGCGTCCATGACCTCGGCGAGACCGTGGCGGGGAATGCGCGCCCCGCTCACGCCGATGTCCCCCTCCTTGAGGGCGTTTCTCTCCCGGAACTCCAGCGGGTCGAGGCCGAGCTTGTGGGCGATTACGTCCATGTGCGACTCAACAGCGAAGGTCATGTCGGCCACACCGGACGCCCGGTAGGAGCCGACGTATACCTTGTTGGTGTACACGCCATAAGACCGCAGCCGGAAGTTGGGGATGTTGTAGGCACCCAGCCCGTGTCCCACGCCTGAGTTGGGGCCGGCACCCAGGTAGGCGCCCACGTCGAACACGCTGCGGGCCTCGCGGGCGGTGATGCGCCCGTCGCTGGTCACGGCGGTCTTCAGGTAGATGTTGGTCTCCAGGCGCGGGCCGTTGAGGGTGAAGGTCTCCTCGCGGGTGTTGACCAGCTTGACCGGACGGTGCGTCTTCATCGCCAGCAACGCCGGGAAGGCTTCCAGGGCCAGCCGCAGCTTGGCGCCGAACCCACCGCCCAGCTCCATGGCGATGATTTTGATGTTGCCGATGGACATATCCAGCACCGAGGCAAGCTGCGCCCGCACCTGGTACGGTCCCTGCGTCGATGCCCAGACCGTGAGCCGCCCGTTGGCCTCCACGTTGGCGACGCAGGCCATTGGCTCCAGGAAGCCCTGGTTGATCGGCTGGGTGTGATAGGTCTCCTCGATGACGTGATCGGCCTCCGCAAAGGCTGCATCCGCGTCGCCCCGGTCTGCGTCCAGCATGGTGCAGTTATTGCCGCCGAGGGCGAAGCCGTAGCCCTCGAAGTTCTCCAGGTCCGGGTGAACCGTGGTTCTGCCGCCGGCGAGAGACGCCACGGGATCGACGACCCGCTCCAGGTCTTCGTATTGCACCTTGATCAGGGAGAGGGCCTCCACCGCCGTCATCTCATCGTCGGCGGCCACCGCTGCCACCGGCTCGCCGACGTAGAAGACCTCATCGCGGGCCATGACCCGCCGGTCCCGCAGGGCGCCGGAGCCGAAGTAGACATCGGGGAAGTCCCTTCCGGTGATGACGCCCCGCACCCCGGGCAGCGCCTCGGCCTCGGAGGTGTCGATGCTGACGATGCGGGCGTGGCTGCGAGGGCTGGTCAGTACCTTGCACATCAGCATCTCGGGCAGGTAGACGTCGCCGGCGTAGGTGGCGTGGCCGGTCACCTTGTCCAGCGCGTCGACGCGAACATGGTTCTTGCCGAGAACATTGAACTCAGCCATCTCTGCTACTCCGCTTCCTTCGAACTTTCGACTGCGGCCATCACCGCCTCGATTACCTTGGTATAGCCGGTACACCGGCACAGGTTCCCGCCAAGGCCGAACTTGACCTCTTCCTCGGTGGGGTCGAGATTGCTGTTGAGCAGCCCCACCGTCGCAATGATCAGCCCCGGCGTGCAGTAGCCGCATTGCAGCCCGCCGTGTTCGGCGAAGCTGCGCTGCACCGGGTGAAGCTCGCCGCCCGACGCCAGCCCCTCGACGGTGGTGACCTCGGCGTCGTGGGCGCTGTGGGCCAGCACGAGGCAGGAGGTCACCGGCTGCCCATTCAGCAGCACAGTGCAGGCCCCGCAGTCGCCCTCGTCGCATCCCTTCTTGGTGCCGGTGAGGTGCAGCTCGTCCCGCAGCATATCCAGCAGCGAGTAGTAAGGCTCCACTAGGATGGTGCGTTCAATTCCGTTGACGGTGATCTGGACAACTCTCTTCATGTTGCCGTCCTGTTGAGACTGCTTGTTCGCATGGTCTTTTAGTTGTTCCCTCTCCCCAACCGGGGAGGCCCTTCGGCTCGGCTCAGGACAGGGCTAGGGGGGAGGCGTCCCTGTGTTCGTAAGCGGCAATCGCTCAGGAGACTACCTGAATCGCCAACCGCCGAAGGTCTTCGTAAGCGAGCGGACTGCCTACGGCCGATTCGGTTGCCCGCTCCAGCGTCCGGCGAGTCAGGACGCCGGACATCTGGCGTCGGTATCCGGCCGTGCCCCGGATGTCGTCTATCGGGCTGGCCTGGGCCATCGCCTCATCGGCTGCGGCCTGCAACAGCTCCGCGCTGAGTTCCCGGCCGCGGAGCATATCCTCGGCGGCGTAGGCCCGCAGGGGAGTCGGCGCCACCGCGCCCAGGGCGATGCGGGCGTCGGCACAAACGCCGGAACGCCGGTCAACCGTCACCACCGAGGCCACGCCAACGGTGGCGATGTCCATAGCGCCTCGCGGGCTGTGCTTGATGTACAGCGAGCCGGTGTAAGGCGGGGGCGGCGGCAGGCTGATTTCGGTCAGCACCTCGTCGTGGGCCAATACTGTCCGCCCTGGCCCGGTGAAAAGCTGGTCAAGGGGCACTTGGCGATGCCCGTCGGGGCCAGACAGACGGCACTCCGCGGCGTAGGCCAGCAGCGCGGGCAGCGTGTCGCCCGAGGGCGAAGCGTTGCAGATGTTGCCGCCCAGCGTCGCCAGGTTCCGCACCTGCACCCCGGCAAAGGAAGCGGCCGCCGCGGCCAGCGCGGGATAACGCCGACGTATGGCCGGGTGCTGCTCCAGTGTCTGAATCGTTACCATCGCGCCGAGCCGCAGGCCGTTTCGTGCGCTGTAGGCCACCCGGCTCATGCCGGGAACGCGCTGTATGTTCACCACGTAGTCGGGATGCCAGAACCCGGCGCGCCACCGGACGAGAAAGTCGGTGCTGCCCGCCACAATCCGGGCCTGCTCGCCGTGCCGTTGCAGCATTCCAATGGCCTGCCGCAGCGTCCGCGCCTCCAGATACTCAAAACGCCTCATGCCAACCTCGTGCTCTGGACTGAAACCGAGTGTAGAGAGGGCAGGCCACCCATGTCAACGCGGAGCATTCGATCTCGTATACGGAGGCAAAGTCCCGGGCCTCCGCCTTTAGCCGTCTGCAACATCCGATTGCCGGAGCCAACTCCGGTGAGGCCGCAATCGAGACTCGTAAATGAATTTCATCCTGTCCGGCTACTCGTAGGTTCATTCCGCCAGAGTGTATCATCCACGGGGGCGGTTTTTGCGTGGACACATACAACATTAAAAACTGGGGAGCTTCTCTGGGTTTCAGGGACTTCCGGTTTCTCTGGGCTTCGACGGTACTCTACTCCATGGGCACCGGGATGGAACAGGTCTCCGTGGGGTGGCTCATCTTCGAGTTGACGGACTCGCCGTTCATGGTGGGCGTGGGAGCAGCGGCCCGAATGCTGCCCTTCTTTCTCCTGGGCGTGTTGTCCGGTGTAATCGCCGATAGGTGGGATCGCCGGATGCTGCTGAGGGCCGCAACGCTGGGAGCTTCCGCTGCAGCGCTGGCAACGGCCCTTCTGCTGTTGGGCGGACTTGCAAACGTCTGGTTCTTCATCGCCCTCGTGTCCGTTTTCGGCAGCCTAATGGCCTTTACCATCACCATCCGGCAGACCTTCACCTACGACATCGTGGGGCAGCGACACGCCCTGAACGGGCTGGCCCTGGGCGCCATGGCCATGCAGGGGGGCGGCATCGCCGGGTCCCTCGCCTCCGGGGCGCTGATCGAGTTCGTAGGCCCAGGCTGGCAGTTCGTCGCGGCGGCCGTTTGCTATCTCAGTGCCTCCCTCGTGATTCTGGCCATCGGCGACCCGGGCCGCTCTGCGAGGTCGGCCGCCGAACCTGTGCTGAAGACTCTGGCGGGTTATGTCAGGCTGGTCCGGGGGAACCGCATCCTGCTGGTCCTCATGCTGTTGACTGCGGCCACGGAAGTGTTCGGGTTTACGCACATGACCCTGCTGCCCGTCTTCGCCAGGGAGGTCCTTCATGTGGGAGCGACGGGGCTGGGAATTATGACCGCCATACGCCAGGTCGGGGGCCTGCTGGGACTCTGGGTCCTGGCCGGGCTGGCCGCCTTCCGAAAGAAGGGGCTGATGATGTTCCTGATTGCCATCGGTTTTGGTTGCGGCCAGATGGCGTTCTCCCTGTCCAACAATATCTACTACTTCCTGGGGGTGCTGCTCTTGGTCAACGCCTGCGCCATGGCCGTCGATACCATCTATAAGACCCTGATGCAGGACAACGTCGCCGATGAAGAACGCGGTCGTGCCATGGGTTCGTGGGTGCTGAGCATTGGCGTTGCGCCGGTGGGCCACCTGGGAGTGGGGGCGCTGGCGGGTGTGCTGGGAGCGCCGGGAGCCCTGCTGATCAACGGCTCCATCCTGGCGGCCATCGGCATTGGCACGGCGCTCGGGCTGCCTGGAATAAGGCGGCTGGAGTAGAAGTGGCTCACGGATTCGCCCCCCATGCCTTGGGATCTCCAATCGGAGTCCGCATCCGGGACCGGCGGCCTGGCGCAGACCTCGCCGCTGTCAGGGTCTTCCAGTTGGTCCCTCTCCCCCCGGGACAGAGGGAATCAAAAGACCCTGCGAATCATGTTCGGCGCTTGTCGGACTAACATGGCAGGTGGTACAACCACCGGGGACAGGTCAATCGGGGTGACTGACCTGGCGCCGGTCATAGACCATTTCTCGAAATTCCCGGCCGCATCATCCCCACCCACCGATTCCCGCCGCGCCAGTCGGCGCGGCCATCACGACGAGGTGCCGGACATGACCCACCATCCGACCCAATCTTCCGCAGCCGATGAAGCGCCGGGGCCTACGGCCACGGGCGGTTCCTATCCCGAACCAACTCCCCCGGTGGCTGGGCAGAGGCCGCACAGCGCCAGCCACCACGGCGTGGCGATCGAGGACCCATGGCACTGGCTGCGCGACCCCGGCTATCCTACCGTGGACGACGCCGAGGTGCTGGCCTATCTCACAGCCGAAAACGAATACTTTGAGGCTGTGATGTCGCCCCACCGGGAGCTGATCGACACCATCTTCGAGGAGATCAAGGGGCGTCAACAGCCGGACCTGTCCAGCGTGCCGTGGAAGCGCGGCAACTGGTACTACCAGTGGAGTTTCCAGGAGGGAGGCCAGTACCGCGTATGGCGTCGCTGGCCGTCCGACAGCCCCGGCGGGCGGGAAACGCCGCCCATAGATGCAATAGCGATTCTGGATGAGCCGGCGCTGGCGGAAGACCATGAGTACTTCCGGCTCGGCTCGATGTCGGTGAGCAACAGCGGCTCCCTGCTGGCCTACAGCACGGATACCGACGGCTCCGAGCGGTACAGGATGGCAGTAAAGGACCTGGACACCGAGGAGATGCGGCAAGACGAAATCGAGGGAACCATGGGAGGCGGGGTATGGGCAGCCGACGACGCCTCGTTCTTCTATGCCGTGGTGGACGAGAATTGGCGTCCGTGGCAGGTTCGCCGGCATATCCTCGGCCAGCCTGCGGCACAGGACTCCGTCGTATACGAGGAGACGGATCCCGGCTTCTTCGTCGGGCTGTCGGCCACCACTTCTAGGGAGTACACCATCATCGCCGCCGGCGACCACGTCACTTCCGAGGTGCGCCTCGTGCCCGCGTCGGCCCCTGAGTCCACGCCGTTCCTGGTTGCTCCCCGCCGCACCGGCCACGAATACTCGGTGGACCACCAGGGCGACCGCTTCGTCATCCGCACCAACGACAGGCACAAGAACACGCGCCTGGCCACAGCGCCCCCCGACGATCCCACCGAAGGGGCCTGGACGCCACTGGTGGAGCCGTCGGATTCGCACTACATCCGGGCCTTCAAGACATTCCGGGACTTTATCGCCGTGGAGGAGCGCATCGACGGCCTGGACCATGTGCGCCTGATGGACGGCGCGGGGGAGTCCGTCTACGTGCCGTTCCCAGAGTCGGCATACAGCGTTGGACTGGACACGAACCCGGAATTCCAGACCGGCACGCTGCGTCTGGAGTACACGTCGATGGTGACGCCGACGACCGTATTCGACTATCACGTTGGCGATGGTCACCTCGAAGTTCGCAAGGTGCAGCAGATTCCCAGCGGGTACAATGCCTCCGAATACGTGACGGAGCGGGCGCTGGCCACCGCCCGCGACGGCGCGCAGGTTCCAGTGTCCCTCGTCCGCCGCAGGGAGACCCCCGTGGACGGCACCGCGCCCCTGTACCTCTACGGCTACGGCGCCTATGGCTTCGCCTTTCCGCCATCGTTCTCCACCACGCGGCTGTCGCTGCTGGACCGGGGGTTCATCTTCGCCATCGCCCACATTCGCGGCGGCGATGACCTGGGATACCACTGGTATGAGGCCGGCAAGCTGGACCGGCGCACCAACACATTCAACGACTTCGTGGACGTCGCCCTTGACCTGGTGAAGCGGGGCTACGGCTCGAAGGGCCGCATCGCCATCGCCGGGGGCAGCGCCGGCGGACAGCTCATGGGTGCCGTGGTAAACCAGGCCCCGGAGCTGTGGGGCGCAGTCGCCGCCCACGTCCCCTTCGTGGACGCCCTGAACACCATGCTGGACGACACCCTGCCCCTCACGCCCATTGAGTGGCCGGAGTGGGGCAATCCCATTGAGGACAAGGACGCCTTCGACTACATCCGGTCCTATTCTCCATATGACCAACTGGAGCCGCGCGACTATCCTCCCATGTTGGTGACCGCGGGACTGAACGACCCCAGGGTCACTTACTGGGAACCCGCCAAGTACGTGGCAAAGCTGAGGGCATTGAAGACCGACGACAACCGGCTGCTGCTCAAGACCAACATGGGCGCGGGCCACGGCGGCAGGTCGGGCCGGTTCGACCGGCTATACGAGGTGGCTGAGGAATACGCCTTCATGCTGGCGAGCATGGGGCTGGTGGAGTAGCCCCCTCTCCCTCCTGCGGAGGGTTGGGGTGGGGGCGACCCCTTTTCGCCAGCGACCGCCAGCGACATTGCCAAGTCCATGAATCTCGCTCTCGCCCCAGCCCAATCCCTCAAGGGAGAGGAAACCAAAGAATCCTGAGCAACCGAATCTCGGCCCTTGCCGGACTGACGTGGCCGGTGGTACAAACAGCGGGGCAACTGCCGGAGAACCCGCTTGAAAGGAGATTAGACATGGTCCGCTTGGAAGGAAAAGTGGCCTTGATTACCGGGGCCGCAGGTGGAATCGGCCGGGCCGCGACGAGATTGTTTGCCGACGAAGGGGCGCGTGTCGCACTGGTTGACCTTGACGAATCGGCGCTTCAGGAGGCCGTGCGGTCAATCGGCGAGGACAAGGCCAGCTACTCCGTGGCCGACGTGACTCAGCCCGACCAGGCCCAGGGCTACGTCAACGCCGCCGTAGAACGCTGGGGAGGCATAGACGTTTACCTGGCCAACGCCGGAATCGAGGGGGCCATGTCCCCGATACCGGAATATCCCATAGACGTTTTCGACCGGGTGATGGCGGTCAACGTGCGCGGCGTATGGCTGGGAATCAAGTACGTGGTCCCGGTGATGAGCCGGCGGGGAGGCGGCAGCATAGTCATCACTTCCTCCACAGCGGGCATCGGCGGGACGCCAGATATGTCGGCCTACACCACCAGCAAGCACGCGGTTATCGGCCTGATGCGCACTGCCGCATTGGAGGGGGCGCCTTTGGGCATCCGGGTCAACACCGTCAACCCGTCTCCCATTGAGACCCGCATGATGCGCTCAATCGAGGAGATGCGCGTGGCAACGCTGGACGACTCCAACGTAACCGTGGAGCAGGTGAAACAGGCGCAGGCCCTGCGCATACCGCTGGAACGGTACGGAAACCCCGAGGAAGTGGCCCGGTTGATGCTGTTTCTGGCCTGCGACGACAGCAGCTTCTGCACGGGCGGCGTCTACATGGTGGACGGAGGCAGGTCTGCGGGCAACCGGTAGCCTGTTCAACCGCGGCGGGGCTGGCTGCTCCGCCCCTCGCCTTTCCCGGATTGGAGCCAGCCGGGTAGGTCCCGGCGCTGGCAGGCGCGCCGCTCCGGGTTTCCGCTGACGCGAGCGGCGCAACGGGGTCGGGCTATTCCGGCGGGTCGATGACTATATCCGGCTGGGTATCCACGCCGTAGCGGGCAAACACCTCGTCTATCTGCGCCATCTCCACGCCCGACAGGGCCCACTCCAGCCCGGCAACATTGTCTTCCACCTCCTGAACGGTGCGGGTGCCGACCAGCGCAACGCTCACGGCAGGGTTCGACAGCACCCATCGCAGGGCCAGATGCGGCATATTCTTGCCGCGAACCCCGGCGATGGGTTTCAGTTCCTCCACAACTTGCACGTTTCGCTGGAAGTGCTCCTCGGCGAACACGCCCACGTTCCACCCGGGCCGCCCGCCCGTGGAGCGCCAGTCGTTGCTCCCAAAGGTCGTGTCCGCCGTGAACGCGCCCGACAGCAGGCCGAAGGCCAGGGGGCCGTAAGTCATCACGCCGGTGCCCTGTTGCTCGCAATGAGGGAAGATTCCCTGCTCCATGCGCCGGTCGAACATATTGAGGCCGTACTGCACGATATCCACGCTTCGGACGGCTTCGCATTCCTTAATCTGATCAAGGGTGAAATTGGAGACGCCAACGGCGCGAACCGTTCCCTGCCGCACCAGGCTGTCCAGCGCGTGCATGGCCTCGTCGAAGGGCGTGTTGACGTCCGGCCAGTGGATGAGCAGCACATCCAGGTAGTCCGTTCCCAGGTTCCGCAGGCTCTGCTCGACGGAGGCGAGGATGGACACCATGCGGCTGTCGCGGCCCTTGGGCCGGTCGGCGTAGCCCACGCCGCACTTGGTGACGACAATAACGTCCTTCCGCCTCTCGCCCAGGGCCCGGCCCAGCAGAATTTCGGACTCGCCGCCCCCGTATGCCGGGGCCGTGTCGAAGCAGTTGATGCCGAGGTCAATGGCGCGGTTGACGGCGGCGGCTACCTCCGGCTCGGTTACGTCGCCGTAGGTGCCTCCCATCTCCCAGCAGCCGAACCCGAGGGCCGAAACCGTCATGTCCGTTGGCCCGAATCTTCGATATTCCATCGCCGTACCGCTCCCGTTGAATTAGGGGATAAATTAAGGAGTCAGCGCATCGATTCTTAATGTTACGATTCCGGCTCGCGCAAGTCGCCAGTCCGTTGACAATAGCAATGCCCGTTGCTAGATTAGACGCAATATCGTTCCGAAACAACCCATCGCCTGGACTTTACGCATTTTAAGCGGCATAAGCGAGGGAATCTGCAATACGATGGTACAGAGTGGCGGGGAGTTTCTGTACATCGGAGTTGGCGGTCGATAGTGAAAAACCCTCCGACACCAACCACCAGTGGCTACGCACAAAGGTGATGTCATCCATTACTTTTCCTGGATTTTGCGTAAAGTCGAGATCGCGTTGCGAAGAAGGGGGCTTACTTGCCAGTCCAGAGATTCAGGCCAATGACCAAGGATTTCCCCACTTTTGACTGCGACGCCCACATCGTGGAGCCAGCCAGAGTCTGGGAGCGGGCCGCAGACAGCCTCACCAGGGATGAACTGGAAGCCCTGAAGTCCACCATGTGGTACGACGCCGAGACGAACCAGTTGCTAGTCAACGGCAAGGCCGACGTGAACAACTTCTCCCCGACTCCGAAGACCGGCCCCGGAATGATCGACATCGTGAGGCTGGCTGGCCCCGGCCTGAAACACGACATCCAGCGCGCCCTGAACGTCCGCAACCTCAAGGGCGAGACCGCCCTCACCCAGGAGCAGTCGGACTACCTGGCCCACGCCGGAGCCGACGAGCCTGGCCCCCGGCTGCGGGACATGGATGTCCAGGGCATCGATCAGGTGATGATAATTCCCACCAGCATAGACACTTATCCCTGGCTACAGCACGCCTTGGGCGCCAGGGCCATGTGCAAAGCCTACAACGACTGGGCCTTTGAGTACACGCAGGAAGACCCAGACCGGCTCTTCTTCGCCGCTCTCATCCCCATGCAGAACCCGCAGTACGCCGTCGAAGAGGTCTACCGCGTGGCCGCCAGGGGCTGCCGGGTCGCCCTCATCCGGCCCATGGACGCCATGGGCAACTACCCGATCCAGCCCAAGTACGAGGTCGTCTGGAATGCGCTGGAAGACACGGGGCTGGTCTACGGTATGCACCCCTTCCCGGCCTCGGGGATTGCAAAGCCCCCCGGCTACTCCGACCAGTATTCCGGCGCGGAGTTGGTCAGGAAGACCATCACAACCTCCGGCCTGCCCCACACCTTCCTGTCCAACGTGCAGAATTTCCAGGCCGAGGCCTCCCTGTGGGTGACCATGGTGCTGATGTCCGGGTTCTTCGAGCGCCACCCGAAGATTCAGGCCGCGGTGTTTGAGGCCTCCTCCACCTGGCTCAGCTTCCTGCTGGACGAATGCGACAAGACCTACCGGCTGTACCGCAACGACCGCAGTCTGCCTCCGCTCAAGCAGTTGCCCAGCGAGACCTTCTTCCAGCACTGCGTCACCGGGTTCGAGGGAGACGAGGCGCCGCCGTCGCGCCTGCCCGACTACTACCGCGACATACTCGCCTGGGCTTCCGATGTGTACCACCACGACGGGGACGACGCCTGGCGGGCCATCGAGACCATGGAAGAGTGCGAGCTGCCCATCGAAGACCAGGCCAGATTCCTGGGAGCCAACGCGCGCCGGCTCTACAACATCGAGCCGCCCAAGAAGCTAATCCGCGACCGGGTGACCGAGATTCACCGCCCCGACTGGTGGCCCGACGAAGACGAAATCAGAGAAGCCCTCAAGCCGGAGTCGTCGGTGACGCGCCGGTAACCTGAACGCTCTTGGGACACGCACGATGACGACCAGCAAAGACTTTGAGGTTTTTGACAGCGACTCCCACGTAGTGGAGCCCCGGGATCTGTGGGAGAAATACCTGGAACCCGAATACCGGGTCCTGGGGAAACACGCCCTCTGGCGGGAAGAGGGGCGGTTCGACTCGTACCTCAAGATTAACGGACAGGTGTTCCGGGACAACGGCAACCCCAACATTCCGCGCCATGCCATCTGGAAGCCCGGCATGACCTGGGACTCCGTCGGCGAGCTGGACCCGGACACCCGCCACCCAATGAGCGAGGGAGCCGGCGACCCGCAGGCCAGGCTCCGGGACATGGACGCAATGGGCATTGACCGGGCCTTCCTCTATCCCACCTGGTTCGCCGAGGGGTTTCACTTGGTGGAAGACCCGGACGTTTCCTACGCGCTGGCCCGGGCCTACAACGACTGGATTGCGGACTTCTGCCAGGCCGCGCCCGATCGCCTGTTCGCCGCCGCGATGGTCCCGCTCGGGAATATGGACTTCGCTTTGGCGGAGTTGCGCCGCGTCGCCGGTATCCGCTGCTTCCGGGGGGCTTTCATCCGTCCCATGTTCCTGGAGGGACATTACTTCACCCACCCCTACTACGACCCCCTCTGGGCCGAACTCGAGAGCCTGGGACTGGCCGCCGCCGTGCATCCCACCGCCGGTCTGTGGAACCCTGAGTGGACTTCCCACGGGCCTTTCATTGAAAAGGTGAAGGGGCGGCTCACACAGACCCCTGCGCTCGGCGGCGGCGGTGGCGGAGCCTTTGCCGGCGGCAGCACCGACGACCGCAACCGGGCTTCTCCGGCCTCGGGAATGGTGCCGCTGGGCCACCCTCTGGCGCCGATACTGTCGCACTGGCTGGACAACCACCTCTTCGTCGCCTCCACCCTGATAGGCTATTCCGTAATGCAGCGATTCCCGGAAATGAAGGTGGTTATGGCCCACGGGAAGGCCTCCTGGATGGATGAGGTGCTGGAAAAGATGGAGGCATCTACGCGGGTTATTCCGCTCCAGCATTACTACCCCGTCAGTACCGAACCCGAAGATGTATGGGAGGAAGGCCGCGTCATGCTCGGCTTCGACGCTGAAGAGCGGCTGATCCAGGAGCTTCCTCATTCCTTCGCAAGCAAAATCGTGTGGGGCTCCCGCTACCCTCACCACGATACCACCAGCGCCTGGGAGGCCATCCAGATGCTGACCCAGGCGGACGTGGAGCGGCCGGTCATCGCCCGCATGATGGGCGAAAACGCCAGGGAGCAATTCGGCTTGAATTAAGCGCCCGCTCCCCAATGAGCGTCAATGCGCCCCGAAAGTCCTGCCCATCAACGCCAGGCAATCGCACAGGCCGGTCCTCCCATGATGGGACCGGCCATAATAATTTGACGAAGACAAGCGGCTTGAGGAAGGAAACCGGAAGAACTGACCTAACCGAGTAGGAGACCGATATGTCCAGCGAGTCCGGCCATACGGAAAAACTGGGATTCGACGAATGTACTGTGCCGGAGACCAACGTCAGCGTCTACGAGGCTCTCTATCGCCGACGCATGGCCTGGAACTTCAAAGACCAGCCAGTGCCGAAGGAGGCGCTGGCCCGTATGCTGGAGACCGCCGTCTGGGCGCCGAACCATCGCCTCACCGAACCCTGGCGGTTCTTCATCCTGGAGCAGGGCAGCGCGGCGCTGGAGCAGGTGGCCGGGCTGGCCCATGACTTCGCCCTGCAACGGAGCGGCAACGCACAGCGCGCCGAGGCCACCCGCGATTCCCTGCTCAAGACCCCGGTGGTCATCTATATGTACTCCACTCCCGGACGCGACGAAGAAGGCACCCGGGAAAACTATGCGGCGGTCTGCTGCGCCGCCCAAAACATCGCCCTGGCCGGAGTGGCCGAGGGCCTGGCGGTCACCTGGGAAACCGGCGGCCCCACCCGGCACCCGGACCTGGCGAAGACCCTGGGCGCGGAGGACGACTGGGCGCTGGCCACCATGCTCTCCATCGGCTACCCCGCCGAAGACCCCCCATCCCGGCGCACCCCCGTATCCAACTTCGTCCAGTGGTTGGAATAGCTCTCGCCGGAAAGAGGACGGTTGTCAGTTGCGGGTCCTGGTCATCGGAGCGAGCGGATTCATCGGGCGTCATCTCGTGCGGCGCCTGAACCAGACGCATGTCCATGAGGTCTTTGGCACATTCCTGTCCCACGCTCCCGGAGCTGACAGCAACTCCTGGCATCTGGTCGAGCTGACCGACGCGGCGGGCATGGAGCGGGTATTCCGCCTGGCACGGCCCGATGCGGTGGTTCACCTTGCGGCCATCGCGGACGTGGGCACGGCGGAAAGGGATCCGTCGAGGGCCACGGCGGTCAACGTGACCGCCACATCGGAGATAGCCCGCCTGTGCGAACAACGCGGCGCCAAGCTGGTTTTCGTTTCCACGGAGTATGTATTCGACGGCGGGCGCGGCTTTTACCGGGAGGATGACACCCCCAACCCGAACACCCACTATGGCCGAACCAAATGGGAGGCGGAGCAGGAGGTGGCGAGGCTGGCCTCCCGCTGGAGCATCCTCCGCACCAGCATCGTTTACGGTTGGCCAGCGCCGGGACGGCGGAATTTCGTCCCCTGGCTGGTTGAGCGTCTTCGGGGCGGTGATGCGTACCACGGTCCCACCGAGGTATATCGAACGCCGGTTTACGTTGAACACCTCGCGGTCGGCATCGCAAAACTTGTGGAGGAGGATTGCGCGGGCATCCACCACGTTGCGGGCGGGGATTGGGTGAGTATGTATGACTTCGCCGTGGCAGTAGCAGAGGGGTTTGATCTGGACCGGGGGTTGGTGATTCCGGCGGATGACGCGGGGGAACCCCGAAGCGGCGATAAATTGGGGCTGGACTGCGCCAGGACGATTAGTTTGCTGGGGCTGGCGCAACCGGGACTCGCCGAAGGAATCGCGGCGATGCGGGCAGGCGCGCCGGGTGCCTGACGGCACATTCAACCGGCGCTTGCAAATACAATTAGAGCAGATGGCAAATTGGATGCCGCTGAAGAGGAGACGATATGCCCATTGAGCAGGTCTCACCGGAGTTGGAGCGCATTGTGTCGCTGGACCAGGAAGTGGAAGTGCTCGGCACCGGCTACATTGTTGCCGAAGGGCCTTTGTGGTGGCAGGAAGACCAGAGCCTGTTGTTCAGCGAGGTACGGGGCAACCGGCGGTGGAAATGGTCTGCCGATGAAGGGATGTCGCTGGTCCAGGAGTCCACCAACAACGCCAACGGACTCACCCGCGATCCGCAGGGCAGGCTGGTCATGTGCGTGGGCGGCGCGCGGCGGGTGACGCGGGTCGAGCACGACGGCAGTGCCACCGTGATAGCCAGCAGCTACCACGGACGGCCCCTGAACCGGCCCAACGACGTGGTGGTAAAGTCCGACGGCGGCATCTACTTCACCGATCCCGGCGGCCCCTCCCCGGACACCGACCTGGATTTCGCCGGCGTGTATCGAGTCTCTCCCGACCTTGGCGCCATCAACCTGCTGGCGCGGGACTACGTGCTGCCCAACGGCCTGGCCTTTTCGCCGGACGAGAGAACTCTCTACATCAACGATTCCCAAGGGCTGCTGGTGCGCGACGATATGTTCCGCAGCCTCGGGCATATCGACGCCTTCGACGTGCGGCCCAACGGGATGCTGGCCAACCGCCGGCTGTTCTGCGAGTTGAGAGGGGAGCGTTCCGGCATTCCCGACGGCATGAAGGTGGACGTGGAGGGCAACGTCTATTGCACCGGCCCAGGCGGAGTCTGGGTGATGGACTCCAGCGGCAAACACTTGGGAACCATCCTAACCGAGGTGGAGCACACTACCAACATGGCATGGGGCGGCGACGACTGGAAGACCCTGTTCATCACCACCTTTGAGACGGTGGCGCGAATCCAGTTGAAGATACCCGGCCTGCCGGTTCCCGCTCAGGCGCCATAGAGGGGCAGGGTCTTTTGGTCCTTCCTTCTCCCTCCGGGGAGGGACAAGGAAGGACCCTGCGCCTTATGGTAGGTACTTGTCCTCCATATCCCGGATGCGCTGCGCCCCCAGGATGCCGCCGTTGCTGGCCACGCCCCACCTGCTCTGGGCAGCGGACGCCAGGAAGCCGTCAATGGCGCCGGTGCCGCGCTCCTGGAAGTCGTTGAGTAAGTCCCATGATGCCTGAAGCCCCGCCATCGTGGTCAGCGACGGATACCACGCCGCGGCGGCCCCGGCATCCTGCAACTCTGCCAGGGTGGGATGAGTCTCGCTGCCGTGGGTGAACAGGGGCAGCACCGACCCGGGAATCCGTCGAATGGCCTCCTGGTTGTCCTCCCACGATGAAACGGCGGGACAGACCACGTCCGGGTTGGCTTGGCTCTTGTAGGCCAGGCAGCGCTCCATGACGCCCTCGAAGGTCGCCCCGGGGACACCAGCGAAATCGCACCGGGCTACGATAACGAAGTCCGGGTCAAACTCCATCTTGGCGTCCATGGCGGCCCTCAGCTTGCCCACCATCTCCTCGATGGAGACGCACCGGCGCCGGGGGCCGGTCTTGGGCGGGTAAGTCTGGTCTTCCAGGTGGGTTCCGGCTATCCCGGCCCGGATATACTCCTTCACCGTCTCGTACACCGTGATTGCGTCTCCGTAGCCGGTGTCCATGTCGCAGAACACCGGAATGTCCACCGTATTCACGATGCGTCTGGCGTTGTCCACCATATCCCGCATACTGGTGCCGCCCTCAGTCCAGCCCATAAGCTGGGCCGAGGTATTGCCCCCGGACATATAGAACGCCTCGAACCCCAGCACCTCCGCCATCCTGGCGCCCATGGCGTTCATTCCCCCGGCCAGTACGAAAATCTCCGGGCGCTCGAACAGCTCCTTGAGCCGCGTGGTCATGCGTGTTTTGTCTGGCATCACCCTGCCTCCTTCTCGATATTCGTTGATGACTCTGTCTTGCCGGGAACACCCTGGATCGCTAGACGGGAAGCACAGGCTCGGTCCCGCCTGCGGGCAGGTCGATTTCGAACGAGTTGGCGTTGTAGGCCAGCAGCGTATAGTAGCCCATCATGGTCGAGAGCTCGGTGAGCCACCGGGGGCCGAACTGGTCAATGGCCCGCTGGTAAGTCTCTGCGCTCACCCGGTGGTTGTTGAACATCTCGGTGGCATAGGCCACGAGGGCCGCTTCGTCCGGCGGCATATCCGGCAGAGGCTTCCGGTCCCGCAGGGCGTCAACCAGCTCATCGCTCAGGCCCTGCTGCCGTCCGCGCACCGAATGAGCGAACCAGATGTACTGGCAGTCCATGTGCCGGGCCGTCAGCAGCATGGCCAGTTCCTGGAGCTTGTGGGGCAGGTCGGTGACCTCCCGGAAGTAGCCGACCAGGTGGTTGGCCCGGCGCCGCATTTCCGGGCTGTATATCATGGCCGAGCCGGGGCCGGACTCCACGACTCCGCCGCTGGCTGCGGTTTCCTCGTCGAATGCCTCCAAGAACTGTTCCGGGGCCTGGTCCCGAGTTAAAACTGGCAGCCGCGCCATAGCACACCCCCTGCTTCAGTTGAATGTTGAAAACGCTGTGGACGGCCCTCATTATAGCCCGGCGCGACAGCGTGGAGCGTTCCGGGCGCAGGCCCTTCAACTATTCCCTCTACCTGCGGAAGAGGAAGAATCACAAGAACCGGGCGCAGGGCCGGATTCAGGTATACTTCTACCAACAGCAGAGTGCCCCTCTCCCCCGGCGAAAACGAAGGCTGCCAAGGCGTTGGCGATGACACTGAGGACTCTGCGGCCCATTGCGTATATCAGTGAGGCAACCATTGGAGGGGGACCTGATGCCCAGCCTCGAGCGAGCCTTCGAGGAAATCGACCGTTACCTGGAACGCCGGATCGAGGAAGTCAACATACCGGGATTGGCCGTCGCGGTCACCGACCGGGAAAAGTCCCTCCGGGTGTCCACCTTCGGCTACGCCGACCTGGCATCGGGCACGCCAGTGCAGCCCGGCACGATGTTCGAGATTGGCTCCATCGGCAAGTCCTTCACCAACATCGCCCTGATGCAGCTTCACGACGAAGGCCGCCTGGACCTGCAAGCGCCGGTGCCGCGTTACCTGCCGTGGTTCGAGGTGCAGTCCGATTACGCCCCCATCACCACGCATCACCTGATGACCCACACTTCCGGGCTGGTAAGCGGAACCGACATCGGCGCGCATGGCCTGTACGAAGCCTGGGCCCTGCGGGACAGCCGTGCCGTGGCGCCTCCCGGAGAGTATTTCCGCTATTCAAACGTCGGCTACAAGACTTTGGGTTTCCTGCTGGAGGAAGTGGACGGCAGGCCATACCCCGACGCCATACAAGCGCGGGTGCTGGACCCGCTGGGGATGAGCGATTCCCACCCCGTCATTGGATTCGAGACACGGAAACGGGCGGCGGTGGGCTACCGGAGCTTCTACGACGACCGGCCGGAACACAGGGAACACGGGTTGGTCCCGGCGCTGTGGACCGAATACGGCGTGGGCGACGGCTCCCAGGCATCGACCGCCGGTGATATGGCTGTCTATTTGAGGATGCTGATGAACCGGGGCGCCGGGCCAACGGGCCGGTTAATGTCCAAGGAAAGTTTCCGCCTGATGGCCCAGCCGGTCATAGCGACCCAGCAGTGGGGAGGCGCTCACTACGGTTATGGGCTGACCCTGGCGGATGTTGACGGCCACGCCTACCTGGGGCACGGTGGCAGCACCACCGGCTTCGTGGCGGCGATGATTGCCGACCTGGACGATGGCATCGGGGTGGTGGTCCTGGTCAATGGCTTGGTGGAGTCCTACGGCGCAGCTGGAATGGCAATGCGTCTGCTGACACTGCTCCGGGCCGGATTGAGCCAGCAGGAGATGCCCCCACCGCCACCCGTTGCCGACCCGGCCTTGGTGAGCAATCCGGCCGATTACGCTGGCAGCTATGACGGCGACGGAGAGCGTCTGGTCCTCGCCGCTAGGGACAGCCGGCTGGTACTGGAATGGCACGGGCAGGATGTTGTACTGGAACGGCGCAGCGAGGACAGCTTCTACCTGCCTCACCCTGAACTTGAGCATTTCCTGCTGGAGTTCGGGCGCGAAGGCGGCCGGATTGTGGAAGCATTTCACGGCCCCCGCTGGTACGTTGGCGAAGCATATTCCGGCCCCAGGAGCTTCGACTACCCCGTAGAGTGGGGTGGCTTCCCCGGACACTACCGGACTTACAATTTCGGTCTGACGAATTTCCGCATCCTGCTTCGGAAAGGCGCGCTGTTGTTGCTCCACCCCACGGGCGGGCACGAGCCGCTGATTCCCTTGGGCGACGGCGTGTTTCGCATTGGCGATGACCCGCGCTCGCCGGAAACCCTGCGCTTCGATTCGGTGGCGTCGGGCAGGGCATTGCGCGCCGTCTATTCCGGCTGCCCCTACTATCGCACCTACACCCCGTAGGCGAGAAGGGCAGTGTCCCGTCAACTGGTGTGACGGGGGCGGGCTAGAAGTCTGGCCGGAAAGCCATTGGCCGGGTTTTGCGCTACGCAAAGCAGACGTATTCCAGTCTGATATAGCATGATAGTGCACGTAATACGTTGCAACACCCACTATTTAATCGATAATCGACGTTAAGAAAACGACGGCTTGGGGAGAATCGGGGTTTCCGGCCAGACTTCTAGACTATGGCAACTGCGGTGACCTCAAACAGGAGCTCGGGGACCAGACGGTCCGGCGGGCCGGGCCGGCGGATGCGGTGCATCGAGACTCCGGTGGCCGAGGGGAAGCTGTCACCGAAGAACTTACGGCGCACCTCCCCGACGCGCCGGTAGGCCGACAGACCGTTGGGTGGAACCCACTCGATGGTGTTGACAACGTCGTCTAGGGAATAGCCGCCTTCGGCCAGCACCCGAGCCAGGTTGCCGTAGGCCTGCTCGGCCTGGGCCACTATCTCGAAGGGAGCCACGCCGGTGGCGGTCGTGTGGTCTATGCCCGCTTGCGCCGAGAGCTGCAGCATCCGTCCCTTCTTTACTCCCGGAACGTAAGTCGCGTCCCCGTAGCTTGGGTCCCACCCCGGCACCTGTATCTCCTCCCGGTTTCCGCCCAGCACCGCGACCGCTTCGACTTCCACGTGACCCTCGGGACGGAGCAGCCGGTTTACCGTGATGCCGGTGGTGGCCGGGTATGCGCCCTTGAAGAACTCGCGGCGTGAGTCGGCGGCGCCGACCTCATATTGCAGCCACGCCTGAGGCGACACGTATTCCAGGGTCTTGATCACGTCGGAAGGAGCGGCGCCGGCGGCGGCAAGCACGCTGCCCACGATTTCGTAGGTAAGGCCTATCTGGCGGCCCGTGTCCTGGGGAAAGGACGCCTGCCCGTCCACCTCTTCATTGCCAACGAAGCCGGAAGTCCAGAGCGTGTCGCCCGCAATTACGCCGGGCACGTAGGTAAGGGCGCCGTACCGGTCGTAGCCGGGGTTGACCGCCCGCTTCTCCCCGCTCACCGCCACCGCGCTGACCTCCAGCAGGGCATCGGGACGGAGCAGCCGCTCCACGCAGATTCCGGTGGAGCCCACCGGCGTGCCGCCCAGGAATTCCCGGCGGATTGCGCCCGTCTCGCGGTACTGGGGCAGGGCCGCCGGGTCGATGTAGTCCACCGTCTGCACCACGTTATCGAAGGACATCCCGGCGGCTTCCAGCACCACGCCCAGCTTCTCGTAGATGACCCTGGTCTGGTCGAGCAAATCGCCCTTGCAGACGACCCCGCCCACGGCCGGGTCGTACTCGCTGGCCGTCTGCCCGGCCAGGTACAGGATCCCGCCGCTTTCCGATCCCAAGCAGAAGGTGTAGCGGTTCAAGTCCAGCCACGGAAATTTCTGCGGGTCGACCTCGACAATGTTTCTGGGCATGACAACTCCGTCCCTTCGACAAGCTCAGGACAAGGCTGGCGGGGAATTCAGCCGACGGCGCCCGATGATACCAGCCGCTCGTATTCTTCGTCAGGCACCTGGAGCAACTCCTTCGGCACCCACTGGTTATGCTGGCCGAAGGTGGGCGCGGGCCGGAGGTCGTCCACCCTCCGCCCGTCGGCGGCCCAGGGAATCGAAGTCCTGGGGTACTCCGCGCAGGAACACCTGGCCGTTGATGTCGCTGCTGTCGCCGGTTACCTTGCCCCTCGGAATCTGTAGTGAACCGTTGTTTAGGTGCCGCGGCCATGCAAACCCCAATTGTGGTAAACCGTGACTTTGCCGACGCCAGTAGCGAAGCCAAATTTGCTTTCCTCTGGCAGATGCTCGAAGCCGGGATAGTCCGGTCCGGCTTCCAGCAGCAGCACCAAGCGCCCCGGGTCTTCGCTGAGCCTGGTGGCCACCACGCCGCCTCCTGACCAAGCCCCGATAACGATGGTGTCGTATTTCATGCCGCCTCCAAATCACCTAACGGTTGGGCCAGAAACTATGCAGCATTCTCGGGCGTATTGCCGCACATGCAGAAAGGGCCTCAGAATCACAAGGCCCTTATGCCAGATTGCTACCCCCTAGGTTGCGGGCTAACGCTTACTTTTCCAGACCAACAACCTTGCGGAGCTGATGGTAAACGAACTCCTGGCTGTTGCGGCTGTTGGCGATGCCAACCTTGCCACTGGCGGTTTCTGTCAGGACTGTTCTTCGCCAAATCCTGTTATCCCGGCTCATTAAGTCTTCAATTTGGTACTCCAATTCCCCTTCCTCATCATAGTGGATGTAGGGATCTCCCAACAGCTGTTGGCGCTCTCGCCAGTCGGAGTAGCCGCGCAACTCTCCGGCCAGACGGAAATAAGCCTGGAAAACCATACCAGAATCGCCGATGGAAGACTCTCTGATTTTCAGCCGGTCGCTGATAGACAGATAGGCTACTTCTCTGCGGACTTGGGCAAGGTGGTCAACAAATTCCACAAGAAAGTCGCTTACTTCATCAAAATTGCCCTCATCAAGCGTTTTGAAGCCCAACTCAATACCTTTGGACAGAGTATTGAACGTCATCACTTTGTTGGTGTTGCGGGTCAGATTGTTGCTGACCAGCTCAACGTTACCGGCCAGAACCGAATTCTCCATCACGCTAGAGGCCAGCCTATTGTGTAGCGGAGCCTGGTTGATGAAACGGCCCCGGGTTGGATTGGCGGGCTTGCCGAGTTGGTTGTATTCGTAAAACAGCCCCGCCTCCCCGGAGACGTCTAGTTCCTCAATCAGCAATGGAAATTCGTACTCATTCTCATCAAACGACAGGCCCCGGCTCCGGGCCAGCCCGACGGCTTTTTTTATCGCTTGGTGCCGGTGATTGGAATCTGGGATGGTCGGGCAACCTTCTATGGAGAGGCACTGAGTGGATTGGTCGTACCAAGCGACCACTTCGCTTTTGCGGAGATTCCAAGTTAAAGCCCCTCCGTAAAGCTCGTCGCTTAGAATTTTGCGGGCCATATCCTCTACGCGCGCGCTGTCCACCATTGGCGTCCGCTTCTCGGAGCCGTCCTTTCCTCGGGTGATTTTGACTCCTCGTTGGTAGTCGTAATCAACCCGTATCTTTTCTGACTCAAGCAGCTCGTAGACCAGTCCGGCTGTGATGGAAGTTACGTATTTGACTCGATTGCCGTAGCGCGATACCGGAATCACCTTGCTTAGTTCAATCCCATTTCCCTGACTTGAAAACGAGGTCATTATTACTCCGTGATAGCTCGTGATTTAGCCCAAAGGCTGACTATCACGGATATAATATGTCGTGATATGTGAATTGTGAATTGACTCCGTGATTAGAGTTTAGATATTCTCGAGGCGGATGTATATCCAAGACTTATAGCGGCCTGAAGGCGGGTGGGGGTATGCGTCGGCGGGACGCGGATTCGTAGACCGCGTAGCCCGACGGTATACGGAGCAGAACGTCCTCCCGCTCCGGTTCAGCGCAAAACACCAGGGCGAAGGGCAGACCGGGCTCCAGCAGGGACGTGGACGTATCCGACGATGTGGGCCGCAGCGGAAGCTGCACCAGCGCATTGGCCGGTTCGACCACGCGCTCAGAGCGTTGATTCTCAATCCACAGATCGCACTCGGCCAGTCCCGGCCCTTCGCCCTCATCGCCCTCCCGGTACAGCCCGGTGACCACGCCCAGGCAGACCAGGGAGTCTCCGGGGTAGACCATGACCCGGTTGCGGAAGCCCAACTTGCGCAGGAACGCGTGGGGCCCCGCCCACTCCTGGACCTGCTGCGCTAGGAAGGCGCCCAACATCTGACCGTCCACGAAGGGGCCGGGGAACCCTAGCTTCCGGACGTAGTCTGCGTCGTAATGGACGCGGATGAAGTCCCAGGTCGCGGCGCCGTAGGCCATCATGCGGGGAAGGTCGATTTTCTTGTGAAGCGGGGTCAACTCCTCGCCCACCGAGGCGTCCTCAAAGAACCGGCCCGCGCTCTTTTCGCAACTCACTCCGGCGCCTCCTCCGCCTCCTCTGCTTCCTCCCGGTAGAACAGGGTCTCGGTGTTGCGGGCCAACAACTCGCCGCGCTGGTTGTGGAAGGTGGCCTCGATGACCTGGAAGATGAGCGACCCGGAGCG
This sequence comes from Dehalococcoidia bacterium, assembly GCA_965226875.1. Lineage (GTDB taxonomy): Bacteria > Chloroflexota > Dehalococcoidia > Lucifugimonadales > UBA3495 > VXOI01. Next base: position 3,035,593 of record OZ245439.1, read on the forward strand.
ACCGGTGCGCTCATACACATCCTTCACCAGCCAGCGCGCGGTGAGCACGTCGTCGGGATGGATCGGCTGGAAGAACTCGTACTCGTTGCCAGCCCGAAGCCCGGCCAACTCCTTGAAGGGGCCGCGACCGAGCAGGTCGCCGCGCTCGTCCATGTTGCTGTCAACGTACTGCCAGGTATCGCAGACCAGCGTCGGCGGGGCCATGACGTCCCGCAGGCCGTGGGCGGCGGCCTGCTCGCGGTCGGAGTAGAGCGGGTTGAAGTCGCCGACGGCCAGGGCGTACTGCCGGAATGCCGACCGCCCGATCTCGTCCGGCGCTTCAAACACCAGCTCATGCCCAACCGTGGCCTTCAACTGCTCCAGCAGGGAACCCGCCATATCTGTCCTCGACCGGACTGCGCTACCGGCCCTTGAACTTCGGTTCCCGCCCTTCCAGAAAGGCGGCCAGGGCTTCCCGGTGGTCCTCGCTGGTCAAGGTTAGCACCTCGGCCTGGGCGGCTTGCGGCAGATGTTCCTCCAGCGATTGACCTAACCCCCGGTAGACCATTTCCTTGACCAGTCTGTTGGCTACCGGGGCCTTCCCGGCAATCCTGGCGGCTAAGGCCATCGTCTTCTCTTCCAGTTCTTCCAGCGGCACCAGTTGGTTGAGGACGCCCAACCGCAGCGCGTCTTCCGCTTCCAGCCAGTCGCCGGTGTACAGCAACTCCAGGGCGCGACTGACCCCCAAGGCCCTCGGGTAAAGCCAGGTTCCGCCGGTGTTCGACACCAGCCCCATCTGTAGGAAGGCATTCATAAACCTGGAACGCTCGCAACCAATGCGGATGTCGCAGGCCAGCACCCAATCGAACCCGTCACCGATGGCCAGGCCGTTGACCATCGCGATGGTGGGCACTTCCAGCTTGTGGAGCTTGATGGTAACGCCCTGCGGACCGCTGCGGATGAACTGGTAAATCTGGTAGGGTTCCATATGCCCCAGCAGACGGTCGCCCCCTTGCCGCTCATCCTTGATGTCGGCGGAGGCGCAGAAGGCCCGCCCCGCGCCGGTCAGCACCAGCACCCGGACTTCCCGGTCGCCGGCCACGTCTTCCAGCGCCGAGTTCAACTCCATGAACATCTGCTCGTTCAGCGCGTTGAGGCGCTCCGGGCGATTGAGGGTGAACCGGGCCACGTGGTCTTTCTTTTCGAGAATGATGGTCTCGTAATCCAAGGCTGTCCTTCCGGTTCCGCGCGTTTTCGGCGGGGCATTGGGAAAAAGTGAGTGTAGATTGTGGGGAGATTCTGGTGGGCCTGCGGTGCAGTGTCAAGGCTTTGCCAGGCCCATTGGCCTGCCCCGGAGTACCAAGGCGTTTCGGGTTTGGTTTTCGGGGCAGGTCAGCGTAGCCTGAGCCATACTCGCCCGCGCCGGTCAGGCGTTGGGTGGGCGCTGGTGGTGCCAGTCGGTGGCCTGCTCGTAGGCGTAGGCCACGTTCAGGACGGTCTGATCGGCCCCGGGGCGGCCTCCTATCTGCAAGCCAATGGGTAGTCCCTCGTCGCTGAAGCCGCAGGGTATGGACACCGCCGGAGTACTGGCCAGGTTGAACGTCCGGGTTTGCAGATAGGCCAGCGGAGTCGCCTGCTCTTTGCCGGTGATGACCGGGTCCTCGACGACCGGCTGGGCTGCCACCGAGGACGTGGGGGTGACCAGCACATCATACCGCTCCAGGGCTTCGTGCACCTGGTTACGGAACATCGTCCGCAGTTTCTGTGCCTTGTAGTAGGCCTGGGCCGGGAAGATGCTGCCGGTCAGCAGCCCGATGCGGTTGTTGTGACCGTAGTCCTGCAGCCGCTCCCGCACCCACCCCTTCATGTTCAGCGCCGGTTCGACCAGCAGAGGCACCTGCGACAGGATGGCCCCGTGGGCGGTCAGTGGAATCGAGACCTGCTCCACCGTCGCGCCCAGTTCCCCCAGCACGCCGAGGGCCTTCAGCACCGCGTCGCGGGTGTCGGCGGCGACGCCCTCGTCCTCCATCTGCTCGGTGATCACCCCGATGCGAAGACCCTGGACGTCGGCGTTCAGGCCCGCCCGGTAGTCCTGCACGGGCTGGTTCCGGGTGTACGGGTCGCGCTCGTCGTGCCCCACGATGGCGGTAAGGGTTATGGCCGCATCTTCAACCGTGCGCGAGATGGGCCCTGCGGTGTCCATCGACCACACGCCGGTCATCACGCCGTAACGGCTGACCAGGCCCCAAGTGGGACGGTGGCCGACGAGGCCGCACCAAGTGGCCGGGAACCTTATGGAGCCGCCGGTATCTTCTCCCAGGGATGTGGCGCAGAGGAAGGCGGCGGTGGCGGCGCCGGAACCGCCGCTGGACCCGCCGGTGCGGCGATCAAGGTTCCACGGGTTCCGGGGCGGGCTGAACCGCTCGAACCCCCCGCCCATGGCGAACTCCGTCATGTTGGTCTTGCCCAGAAGCACCGCGCCCGCCCGTTTCAGGTTGCCGATGATGGTAGCGTCCTCTTCCGGCACAAAATCCGCCAGGATGCGGGTGCCGCCCGTGGTGCGGACTCCCTTGGTCCAGAACTGGTCTTTCACCGCCACCGGAATGCCGTGCATCGGGCCCCGGTACTCGCCGCGGGCGATGGCCTGCTCCGCGTCGCGCGCGGCCTCCAGGGCCTCGCGCCTGGTGACGGTCAGGTATGCGTTGAACTTGAAGTCCATCTCGTCTATGCGGTCGAGGTAGACCTGGGCCACCTCGACCGGAGAGACCTCCCGGGACTCGATCAGCCGTGAAAGCTCTGCTACAGAAAGAAAGGGTATATCACGTTGTTCCATGCTGCGGCCCTCCAGTGCAGGCTCGGCCCATCCTACCAACGGCCTCTGGCGACGTTGAAGATGGATGAGCGCGGCGTAGTCGTCTGGTAACTGTATCACTGTACCGGACTCTTAGTACGCCAGGCTGAAGGCGACCCAGGGCCACGTTAGCACAGACTTCTGCAGTAGGCCTACCGGCACTGCCTTCCAGCCATGCAATCCCCAAGGTCTCTGCCCTTGGAGACTATCTCAAATCTTGGAGACTATCTCAAATCGTGGCGCCGCACCCAACCGGTCTCCCGCGAAGGTGCCCGTCATTCCCGCTTCCGCGGGAATGACGGGTAGTGCGTGCTAATGTCGGGCACCCGTCTCGACCACCAAATTCGGAACGCCATCGCCTCCTCCCACTTGCCAAGTCAACAGAACACTTGTACTATTATAAACACATGGCCCGCCGCTCACCATGTCACTCCGACCAAAACCACAAAGCCACTGAGGCCACACGATGTTTGATGCCTGAAAACCAAAAGAAGACTCCCCGCTCTAGGATCACCAAGCGCAACCCCGATTCCAAACCCAACTCCGACACTACACCCGCCTCCGACGGTCAGACACAACGGCCTGAAATGGCCGCCAATGGCCGGGAAATCGAATTTTCCGAACTCACCTTCCGCCAGCAGGCCGCCCTCCCCAGGATAGCCCTCGGCCGATTGTGGGATCGCGCCACTCCATACGGCAGCTTACGGTCCGTCATTCCCGCGAAAGCGGGAATCCAGGGGTAGTGGGTGTTATTGTCGGGTAAGCGTCTCGACCCCTAATTCGGAACGCTGCCAAAGCTGTTCGACTACTGGTCTACGGTGGGGTATAACTTTATAATGGCCCTTGGCTCACACTTCCGGATTCGCATCCCTGTGGTTCACCAGTTAATAGAAATGCCCGTGGCGCTGGCCGATTCGGGGGATCATCCGTTGCAGATTAACTCCCCAGGAGGACGACATGGTTGACCAACTAGCCCGCCCTAAAGACAAAGTGGAGGTTTACTGGTTTTCCGAGCAACCCCAGGGCTACGTCGGCGAAGCCCAATTGGAACAATTCGACTCGGGACGGTTGGGATTCCCCAATACATTCTTCGACCCGGACAAGGCCCACCTCCTTTACAACGAGTACCACGATCAGTATGCGCTGGCCGACGAGGTGGGATTCGATGGGATCATGACCAACGAACACCACGCCGCGTACTGGTGCGGAAAGCCTGCGGTCAACTTGGACGCCGCCGTTATCGCCAAGGTCACCAAGCGGGCCAAGATCGCCATCCTGGGCAATGTCATAGCCGTCAATGACCCCATTCGAATGGCCGAAGAGATTGCCATGCTGGACTGCTACTCCGGCGGCAGGATCATCTCCGGTTTCGTTCGTGGCGGCGCGGTGGAGACCCTTCAGGCCGGCATCGACCCCACGGAAAATCGGGACCGGTTCGAAGAAGCCCACGACCTGATAGTAAAGTGCTGGACCCAGCCGGGCCCCTTCCGGTACGAGGGAAAGTACTACCAATACCGGGCGGTCAATCCCTGGGTATTGCCCATGCAGAAACCCCGGCCCGACATCTGGTTCCCCGGCACCGGAAGCCCGGAAAGCGTGGTATGGGCCGCGAAAAACGGCCATCCATACATGAACCTGGGCGCAGTCATGGAAACCACCGAATGGCTCAAGAACATCTACATCGACACCGCCCTGGAAGCCGGATATCAGCCCGGCCCGGAGCATTTCGGCTACCTGCTCAAGGTCGTGGTTGCCGACACTGAAGAGAAGGCCGATGAGATTGGCCGGAATTTCGTGTGGACCGAGGGACACCGCCAGCGCGGTCCCCGGGAGCATGTGGACCCGCCGGGCTACCAGTCTCGCCAGGCTCTGGAGATCAAGCGCAGCCGCCCCACCGGGGTTTTCGCCGGGAACGCGGGAGACCCCCAGTCCTACGAGCTTCAAAAGGACGCCCGGATCATCATCGTCGGCACACCGGAGTCGGTGATCGAACAACTGACCTGGGTGGTCGAGAAACTCAACCCCGGCTATCTGTTGATTTACGGCAACGAGGGCCCCATGACCCACCAGGACTGTATGCGGTCTATCGAGCTCCTGGGCAAGGAAGTAATCCCCGCCCTCAAGGAGATACAGCTACAGCCTTACGAGACCAACTAAACCAAAGCCAGGGTGAAATGCGCAGGGTCATGCGGCAGATTGGCGAGGAATTGGGTCAGACCGGTGTGGATGCGCGGAGGGGCTGGTGATGGGTGTGAGGGAGATAGAAAAATTCCTCGAACAATGGCGGATGGATGCTGGGCATTTCACCGGCAACTTGTTCCGGCACCGACGCTACGGAAGCTCGCCCGATGACGCGCCATCCCGCTCCTGACCAGGGATGGACAGCTTCGGGTAAAGCTCTGGCCTTGGAACGGGATCCTTACGCCATCGGGCATCGGGCTAGAAGTCTGGCCGGAAAGCCATTGGCCGGGTTTTGCGCTACGCGAGGCAGACGTATTCAAGACTTATATGGCATGGTGGTGCATGTAATACGTTGCAACACCCACTATTCCATCGATAATCGACGTTAAGAAAACGCCGGCCTGGGGGGAATCGAGGTTTCCGGCCAGACTTCTAGGACAATGCTCTGCGTCCTCCGCGCTTGTAGATGCGGGCCTTTGGATCCCAAGTATCCGTGCTGAGTGCAAGCGCGGCCGGAAGGGTGTCCAACTTGACGCCGGTGCAGTATAGGCTTCCCGACTGATCTCACCCACTGGTGAGCGACGCCTCCTTCTAGTCCGTCTCGCGGAATGGCCAGTCTGCAAACGGCCATTCTCGCCCTCGCGGCGCCAGTGCTGAAGGGATCATAAACAGGCCCTAAGATACACCCAACACTTCCCGGCAGCGGAGGAACATGGCAAACCTGACCAACACGCAGCGAATCGGCGCCCTGGTGCCCGCCACCAACCCCGTGGTCGAACCCGATTTCTACCGCGTTGTCCCGCCGGAAATTACCGTGCATTTCGAGCGAATGTGGAACGGCAGTTGGGGCAGCCAGCCGGAAGTCCCCGCCGATACCGGCCACCGCCTCAATATGTCCAGCAGCGAGGCCGGCGAAACAGACTGGGCGCTGTTCGGGTTCGACGTAAACAAGATGAATGACGACGTGGCTCGCGGGGCCAGTTCCCTGTCCAACATCGGCCCGGACGTGCTGGTCTACGCCTGCACCTCTGGAACGTGGCACAAGGGCTACATGGCCTTTGACCAGAGGATGGCGGAAATCATGGAGGAATCCAGCGGCATCCCGTCCATCACCGCCGTGACGTCCTGCATCGCCGCCATGCGGCACATGGGCGGCCGCAGCATCAGCATCGCCGGCCCCTACCGCAACTTCCACCTGCGGAACCGCCTGAAGCCGCTGATGGAGGAAGCAGGATTCCAGGTGCTGAGCGCCGACGGAGAACCATGGATGCAGGACTCGATGAACCCCCGGGAAATCGACGCCGAGCCGCCACAGACCATCATTGACTTTGTGCCGACGGTGGCTCTGGAAGAGGCCCATACCATCTTCCTGCCCGGCACGGCCTGGCGCGCCTTGGACGCCGCCGAAGAGCTGGAGCAGAGACTGGGCAAGACGGTCATAACGGTGAACCAAGCGACCATCTGGATGGCCCTGCGCCGCTTGGGCTGGACGAAACCCATTCCCGGCTACGGCAGCCTGCTGCGGAACCTGGAGTAGCTGAAAGAAACGGTTATTCAGAGGAAAAAGTTGGTGCCGGGAGAGGGGGTCGAACCCACACACCTGTTAAGGTAGCGGATTTTAAGTCCGCCGCGTCTGCCTTTCCGCCATCCCGGCATTAGCTACGATAAGCTATGGAATCGGAAGGTTTGACCTAGGTTTTCACCAATTTGCCATTCCCTGCCAGTTCCTCCTGGCTCCCCCGGTGAGATCTTAACGCATCGACCGAATGCACAGGCAGGGTAACAACCCTCCCCATTCCCGATTTGGGCACCGTGATGACCCTGCTGCCCGATGGTAACTGCACCAAAGCACGCCGAACAGAAAGAACCCCTTTAGTTCAGACTTAGTTCAGATAAATGCCCCGTCATTGAAGCCCCAGGAGTTCGGAACGCCGAAGCCCTGTCGGGATGTCCGGCAAGAACAGCGTCCTGTATTGCGGGTCGCCCACTTTGTCCAAGAGCATAGGGATCTAATCCCAAGACAGCGTAGGCACCTTTCTGATATCGGAAAGGCTGTCTAACTGTTCCGCGCGCCATCGTCTACCATCCACTCGAGGCATCGTCGCTCCGGGTGGACATCCGGCGCCGCATCGACGCCAAGGAGTGTCCCTACACCCCAAGGACATAGTCACGGCCATGTGCCCACAGCCCGCCGCCAGGGGCCTCGTCGCCGCCTGCATACGCTGGGATCTCCCTCCCAGGGACTGACGGCCCTGGCCTGCCGCTCCCGCACCGTCCGTCATTCCTGCGGAGCATATTCTGGCGGAGCAAGTCCTCGCGTGGAGCTGGAATCTGGAGACGCAGGCCCAGTGCCGACGGAATCCGGGGGCGACTGGCAATTTGTACTCCCGGCAAGTACAGGGGCCGTGGCCTAGGCCGGAGACTCCTGCAGCGCCAGCGCGGCCAGCCATTGCAGGACCGCCCCCGAGGCCTCGGCCGTGCGGTTCACCAGGGAATGCTCCCCTTCGTCCACCATTATCGCGCAGGCGCTGGGGCTGTTCACGGCGGCCCGGGCCAGGTCCTGGGCCATCCCCTTCAGCCGGGTGTGGGTCTCCCGGGAGCCGTTGACCGCGAGGATGGGCACCCGTATCCGGTCCGCCAGATTGATCAGGTTATACTTCTCGAAGGGGCCGTGCTTGTCGAGGTAGGACGCCGAGCTGAAGAACTGGGGAATGGGGAAATTGACCCGGAAAACTCCGTCGGAATCCCCTTCGGCTATCAGGCGCTGCGCCGTCTCCAGGTTGGCCCGGAATTCTTCGGCGTCCTCGGACTCCAGGTAGTGCGAGTAGGACAGCCTCACGGGCGAGACGGGTACAACCGCGCTGACCCGCGGGTCGTCCTCCGTGGCGGCGTAATAGGTCACGCGCACCGCTCCCATGCTGTGGCCCAGCAGGCCGACGGCGCGATACCCGCGCTGCTCCAGGTGGTCTATACCGGCCCGCAGGTCGCTCATGGTGTTTTCCAGGATCTCGAAGGCGTTGCCCTTGTAGTCCTGGCCCGGCGGGTTGTACCAGATGGTGTCGTGGGCATTGGTGTTCAGGGACAGGCAGGCAATCCCCTGGGCGCTCAGGTCTTCGGCCATGGACTTGGTGGCGGGGTCGCAGAAATTGCCCCGTGACCCGTGAATCAGAAGCATCGCATCCACCGGGCCGGGATACTGGGTGTCGGCGGCGGGAGCGTAAAACGCACCGTCCAGCAACAGGCCCTCCCGGTTCGCCACACTGATGAGATCGACCAGCATCTTCCACTCCCTCTTCGACGCCCGCGGGCAATCGGGAATGGCCCAATTCTAGGCGCAGCCTGCGTATGCCGCAAGGACAGCGAGGAGAGGTCTCCGTATCCCGGCGCCGCCTGGCCAAATCCGGGGCGGCTGCTTGCGGACGCCGGAGGCGTTTGAAGGGTGGTTGCCTGGCAGAACAGCAGCGAAGGTGGGTCAAAACTACGTCGGCGTTCACACGCGGGGATAGACTCCGGGCTACTCATTGACAGTCCCGAAGAAGGACTTTAGGCTAACATCAGCTTCGAATCGACGCTGGGGGATACGGGTGAATTTATGGAGATCAAAGACCTGATCATCGATGACCGGCGTAGGGGGATCTTCAGGGTCCACCGCTCGTCCATGACCTCCATCGATTTGTTCCAGAGGGAACGGGAATACATCTTCAACCGCTGCTGGATCTACCTGGGACACGAGTCGGAAGTGGAGAGGCCCGGAGACTACCGTCGCCGCACAATTGCTGGCCGGCCGCTTTTCTTTGCCCGTGGTAAAGATGGTCAGGTGAGGGTGTTCCTCAATTCTTGTACCCACCGGGGTTCTTTGATCTGCCGCCGCGACGCGGGGAACGCCGAAGTCCTGCAATGCTTCTATCACGCCTGGTCTTTCAACACCAATGGAGAGCTGATCGGCGTGCCCGGCGAGGATGCCTACAGCCCCTACTTCGACCGAAGCGAGCTGGGCCTGAAGGAACCCCCACGGGTCGAAAGCTACCGCGGCTTTGTCTTCGTGAGTTTCAACCCCTATGTCGAGGACCTGGTCACTTACCTGGCGGGCGCCAAAGACTACCTTGACCTAATCGTAGACCAATCCGAGGAAGGGATGCGAGTGGTTGCTGGTTCCAACAAGTACACCATGAAGGCCAACTGGAAGCTCTTGGTTGAAAACAGCCTCGATGGTTATCACCTGATCCCAACTCACCAGACTTATCTGGACTACATCACCAGTCTCGGCACCGACGACAGCGGGGAAACGATGGCAACCCGACTGCCCGGCGCTGCGAAAGCCTTGGGTAATGGCCACTGCGTGATCGAATCCGCAGTCCGGAACGGCCGCCCCATCGCCCATTGGCACCCACTATATGGCGAGGATGCCAGGGAGCCGATTGCCCAAGTCCGTCAGCGGCTGGTGGAGAAATACGGTGAAGAGCGCACCTACCGGATGGCCGATACTTCCCGAAACCTGATCATCTATCCCAACTTGGTCATCAACGACATCATGGCCATCACCATCAGGTACTTCGAACCCCTGGCCCCCGACCATATGGAGGTCACTGCCTGGCACCTGGTTCCAAGGGAGGAATCAGAGGCCATGCTGGCCACCCGATTGGACAGCTTCCTGACATTCCTGGGTCCCGGCGGCTTTGCCACCCCCGATGATGTGGAAGCCCTGGAATCGTGTCAGGCCGGCTTCCGAGCCACCGAGACCGAGTGGTCCGACATCTCCAGGGGTATGCTCAGACCCTCCCCACAATCGACGGATGAGCTCCAGATGCGGGGATTCTGGCGGCAATGGCACGCGAATATGCAGGGCCTGAGCAAGACCGACGTACAGGACGGGCAGCCGGCGGAAACGGAAGCTCTGGTGGCCTCGGGAACGGACGATTAATGCCCCATTTTTCAAACCCGATTTCCCGATTTTTTCAATCCCGGCGGACCAGGTGAACGATGACAACCGTTAACAGGCCCACGCTGCGCGAGCTGGTAGAGGATTTCCTGTTCAAGGAAGCGGCGCTTCTGGATGAATGGCGCCTGGACGACTGGGTCAGCTTATTCACTGAAGATGGCCGGTACGTGGTCCCCACCACCGACTTGCCCGAAGGGGATCCCCAGCGCGACCTGGTGTTCATCGACGATGACATCAACCGTTTACGCGCTCGGGCGGTGCGGCTGAACAGCCGCCATGCTCACCGCGAATATCCGTGGTCGCGCACCCGCCGGTTCGTTTCCAACGTGCGGGTTGAAGAAACCAACGATGGCGAACTCGCTGTCGCCGCTAACGTAATGGTCTACCGCTTCCGCAACGGTGAGGGAGCGCCCTACGTCGGCAGCATAGATTACATCCTGCGGCGGGACGGCGGGGACTTGAAAATTGCCCACCGCCGCGCGGTGCTGGATCTGGAAGCCCTTTCCTGGCACGGCGCGGTCAGCATCATCTTCTGAACGCCGGGGCAATTCGATTCGTCGAAGACCCGTTTGGCAGAGGCAAACGCTTGAAACTCGAAGGCAAAACGGCACTGGTGACCGGCACAAGCCCCAACATCATGGGCGGCATCGCCGAGGAGCTGGCCCGGGAGGGCGCCAATCTGGTTTGCGCCGATATCCGCGAGGAGTACGCCGAGAAATGCGCCGCGGCCATCGTAGCCGAGGGGCATGACGCCATGGGCGTAGCCTGCGACGTAACCGACGAAGACCAGGTGCTCGCCGCCATCGCCAGGGCCACGGAACGGTTCGGGGGTGTGGACATCCTTGTCAATGGTGCGGCCCAGTTCAACTTCAAGGGCGTGTTGAACATGCCGGTAGACGAATGGCGCCGCCAGACAGACATCATTCTCACTGGCGCGTTTTTGTTCACCAAACACGTCGCCCATTTGATGATCCAGCAGAACCGAAAGGGCAACATCATCAACATCATTTCCACCGCTGGACATCAGGGCGAGCCCGGCAACGTGGGCTACGGAACCGCCAAGGCCGGACTGCTCAACTTCACCCGGTCGGTGGCCATGGAATTGGCCCAGTACGGCATTCGGGTCAACAGTTTGACACCGACCGCCACCGACCAATCCGAAGGACAGGAGCGGGCTGCCGGATGGGGCGTGGACTGGCCCAGGCCCCGCTTGGGACAGCGCGCGGCGGGACTGCTGCCGGACGCCAGCAGGGGCGCGCCCCTGCTCAAGCTCCCCAGCCCGACACATTACGGGAAGGCTGCGGTCTTCCTGGCATCCGACGATGCTGAAATGATTACGGGGTTCGACCTGCGCGTGGATGCCGGCGCAGTTTCCAGGTACTGGATCTGGTCTCCAGGAGACGCTTAACCCTTTAAGGAACGGGAGGTCAAGATGGCTGAGATCTTAGGTGCGGGCGTGACCCACTATCCGCCGATGCTGGTAGCCGATGAAGAGAAGGCATTCCCGCTCAACCTCACACTGGCGCGGGACGAGCGGGTCCCGGAGCGTATGAAGAATCCGGCCAACTGGCCGGAACCCATGCGCGTTGAGTACGGAGAAGATGAGGGCGCCACCGCGGCCGCCCTTCACCGGGAACGCCTGGTGAAGAGTTTCCGGGTAATCAACAGCGAAATTCAGGCATTTGAGCCTGACTTCGTCCTGATATTTGGCGACGACCAATACGAAAATTTCAGAGAGACTATCATCCCGCCCTTCTGTATCCTGGCCTATGAAGATTCGGAGTCTACTCCGTTCAAAAAGGGTTTTGCGGCCGGCAAGCGCAACGCTTGGGACGAGCCCGCAGACAAGGCGTTCAAATACCGGGGCCACCCCCAGGCGGCCCGGTGGCTCGCCACCCAATTGATCGAGCAGGGCGTGGACATGGCCTATGCCTACAAGCCGCTGCACGACCCGGGGTTGCCCCACTCGATCCTGAACACCCTGCTGTTCCTGGACTACGACCGGAAGGGGTTCGATATTCCGGTGGTGCCTTTTGCGGTCAACTGCTACGGGAGCAAGGTCATCAGCAACCGGGGCGGCATCCTGCCTTACAAGGAAAACGGCAAGCTCTTGGAGCCGGACCCGCCTGGACCTTCCCTCAAACGCTGTATGCAGGTGGGCGCGGCAACGGCCCGGGCGCTTCGGGAGAGCCCCTGGCGCGTGGCATTGGTGGCGTCGTCAAGCTGGTCTCACGCTTTCCTGACTGAGAAGAACCATTTCCTCTGGCCGGACATTGAATCCGACCGCGCTATGTTCGAGGCCCTCCAGTCCGCCGATTACGACGCCTGGGGCCGGGTCTCCACATCCCAGATCGAGGCTGCGGGCCAACAGGAGCTTCTGAACTGGGCTTGTTTGCTGGGCGCCATGGCCGAGTTGGAACGAAAACCGGAGGTCCTCGACTACGTTGAGACCCATGTATTCAACTCCAACAAGTGCATGGCCATATTCCGGCCCTAGCAGCCCCGCACAGGCCTTCCTGCAACAACGCGACCGCTTTCGGTAGACCCCGGCCAGGCGCCGGGAAGAATAGCTGCTGCTGCCCACAGATTCCCGCGAAGGCGGGAATCTGTGGGCTTTGGTCAGCGATGCCGGTATATCAGGAGGGCCGGTTGATTTTGAGATAGTTTCTTAGCGGAATCTCGCGCTGTATGATTGTGTCTCGGTTAACCGGGGCTCTTCCCGAAGGAAAGCGACGCTGGAAGACATTGTAATCTGGCAGATGGCGGTCATCCTCGCCGCCTCCGTCATCGGCTTCTCTCTCTCCGGCGTGGCCGGGTTCGGCGGCGGAGTGCTGGTGCTGCCGGTGCTGGTGTGGGTCTACGGGCCGGAGGTCGCCGTGCCGGTGGTGGCCGTCTTCCAGCTCATCGGGACCGCCACCCGCGTTTGGCTCAACCGGGAGTTCATGAACTGGAAGGTGGCTGCCTGGTTCGCCGCCGGTTCCATCCCCTTCGCGCTGTTGGGCAGCTTCCTCTTTATCAGCGCCGACACCGAACTGCTGACCCGCATCATGGGCGGAGGCATGATCGCGCTGGTGGTGCTGACCCAACTGCCGTGGTCGAAGCGGGTGAGGATGACCCTGTGGGGCTTCCTGCCGCTGGGGGCCACCGCCGGGTTTCTGGCCTCGGTTATGGGAATTCCGGGGCCTTTCGCGCCAGTGTTCTACATGGCCTACGGGATGAAGCCACGCGAGTATATGGCCACCTTCTCGCTGGGAATGTTCCTGATACAGCTTCCCAAGCTGGCGGTCTACGGGGGCGCCGAGCTGCTCACCCCACTGGTGGCGGGCTTGGGGCTGGCCTTGGGCGCCATCGCCATGGGCGGCGCCTACTTCGGGGCCAAGGTACTAAGGCGGTTGCCGGACAAGGTGTTTGCCACCGGAATCAACATTATCGTGGTGGCCTTCGGCACCCTCTTCCTTTTGACCGGGGGATAGTGCCTGGTCAAATCGAAGTTCGCCGGTAGTCGGGGTCAGACCTCTCCGGCGAATTGTGCAGTTTCCACCAATTGCTTGATGCGGGGCAGGTGCGGGCCCGGTTTCATGCTGGCAGACCGATCGCCCAGCAGGCGATCAAAAATGATCCGGACTACGCGGATGGCAAAGACCGGGCCGAGGAATCCACCGGGAACCATGGTCTCCACCTCTGACACCATGTTGACTCGGGATCCCTCCGTTTCCTGACGAATGTCGAATGAAATCTTGTCGATGCTGGCCAACAAGCCGTTGTAGCTGTTTCTGGTTTCAATACCTAGGGAATAATAGGGCTCATAGGAGGTGATGGTCATGGTCTTGACTATCCGCAAAGGGTTGTCGCTCATGCCGCCGCGGATAATTAGCGGCCCCCGCATCACCCCGGTTTTCTCCCGGCGGCAAACAGAGCCTATGCCGAGCCGTCCTTCTGGCCGAGTGGTAACCATGAAGTCCGGCTCCCCGTTCCACTCGCCGTGGCGGGCCATGTCGGCCAGGTAATTGAACACTTCCTGGGGCGGCGCGCCGATCACCACCCCATGACGGCCAACCACTAACGGCCCGGCCATGCGAGTTACCTAGTCCTGGCCGACGTCGTCGCCGGTGTCCACCCGGAACCCGATGCCCAACTTCACCTGGTACCAGTTGGCCTTTTCGCCGTCGATGGTGCCACGAATCTCGCGGACCTCGAACCAGTCCAGGTTGCGGATGGTCTGCGAGGCCCGTGTGATGGCCCCGTCAATGGCCTGCTGTATGCTCTCGTTGGACGAGCCAACCAACTCCAGCACCTTGTATGTGCTTCCGTTTGCCATTTCCCTCTCCCATAATGCTACTTCTGCGATCTGCTGGTCTCGTTCTCTCGCAGCGAAGTCTTATAATATGCGCCGCATCCCCTCAGAGCAACAGTTTAGGCGGCAGTCGGGCAAAGCCGCCATATTTCTTGCACTGGAGACACTATGTTTTCCGACATTCATCACGTCAGCTACCTGGTTCCAGACCTGGATTCCGCCATTGAGTCCTACGCGCAAACGCTGGGGGCAGTGGTCACCGGACGGGGGCCAGTCGCCAGTCTGGGCGAGGTTGCCTTCCTGCAGGTGGGCAGCGTGGAGGTGGAGTTCATCCGCCCCGAAGACCCGGCTGCATTCGACGGCAGCGGCGGGGCCTGGGTGGTGCATCACATGGCCTACGCGGTGGAAGACCTGGACCGCGTGGTGGCGGAGCACCGGCAGAGGGGCTATCGCTTCCTGACCGATGAGCCGTTCACCAACTTCATGGGCTACCGCCTCATTTACTTCGACCCGGCAGACACCGGGGGATGCCGCGTCCACCTGACCGACGCGGCCACCCTGAAGTACCACCCGTAAGTACCACCCGTAAGTTCAACCCGGAAATACCACCCGGAAATACCACCCGGAAGTAGTGGAATTGTAATGTGGTAAGATTCCGGTAAGACTTCGCAGGTATCATATCAAGCGAACGCCTTGCTGCGGGATTGAGGAGTTTGGCAGGAATGAAAGCACTGGAAGGACTGAAAGTGCTCGACTTGACGCGGGCGTTGGCCGGCCCCTATTGCACGCTGATGCTGGGAGACCACGGCGCCGACGTTATCAAGATCGAGATTCCGGGCAGCGGCGACGACACACGCCACTGGGGACCTCCCTTCATAGAAGGCGAAAGCGCCTACTTCCTGTCCATCAACCGCAACAAGCGCAGCCTGACCCTCAACTTCAAGGAAGACGAGGCGAAGGAGATTTTCCTCAAACTGTCCGCCGACGCCGACGTCATCGTCGAAAACTTCACGCCGGGAGTGATGGATCGCTTCGGGCTGGGCTACGACGTGATTAGCTCGGTCAATCCCCGCATCATCTACACCTCCATATCCGGGTTCGGGCAGGACGGCCCCTATAGCCGCCTCCCGGCCTACGACCAGATAATGCAGGGCATCAGCGGCCTGATGAGCTTGACCGGAGAGCCGGACGGCGAGCCGCAGAAGGTGGGCATCGCCGTATCCGACATCGGTGCCGGGATGTGGGCCGCCTTCGCCATAATGTCCGCTGTGCATCACCGGGC
Source organism: Dehalococcoidia bacterium (assembly GCA_965226875.1). GTDB lineage: Bacteria > Chloroflexota > Dehalococcoidia > Lucifugimonadales > UBA3495 > VXOI01. The sequence continues at coordinate 3,051,119 of OZ245439.1, forward strand.
CGAACACGGCGAGGGACAGTACATCGACATTTCCATGCTCGACGGACAGGTGGCCTGGCTCACCTACCAGGCGGCCACGCTGTTCGCCAACGGCAAGCCCCCGGCCCGCCTCGGGGCGGCGCATCCCAACCTCTGCCCTTACCAGGCCTTCATGTGCCAGGACGGCAAATACATCAACGTCGCTGTCGGCTCGGAGCGCATCTGGCAGCGTTTCTGCGACGCCATGAAACTGGAAGAGCTGTCCAAGCCGGACTATGCCACCAACGGCGACCGGGTTAATCACCGCTCCGTCCTGGTGCCGTTCCTGCAACAGGTCTTCCTCGCCCGGCCCGTGGCGGAGTGGGTGGAAGACCTCCAAAAGTTCAGCGTCCCCTGTGGCCCCATCAACGACCTGGCCGACGTTTTCTCCGACCCGCAGATAGAGGCGCGCGATATGTTGCAGGAAATGCAACACCCCACGGCGGGCAAAATCAAGCAGACCGGCATCCCGGTCAAGTTCTCGCGCACTCCCGGCGGGCTGGACCGTCCCCCGCCCCTGCTGGGCCAGCACAACAGCGAGATTCTGGCTGGTATCGGCTATGACGATGCCGGCATAAAATCCCTGGTGCAGCGGGAAGTGATCTAGCGGCAATGCCCGGCGCTAGGACGCAGGTTAAAGCCCTCCACGCACCCCGAATTCAACAATTCAACTTTTGCAGCGGATGCGAGTCATGGACCTGGGGCTGAGAGACCGAGTTGCCATCGTGGGAGGTTCCAGCCGGGGGATGGGCCGCGCCATCGCCCTGGCTTTCGCCGGCGAGGGGGCCAACGTCACCATCTGCGCCCGGACGGAGCCCGACCTGCGGCGCGCGGAAATTGAACTGGCTCGCGCCAGCTCCCAGCAGCACGTACTCGCCATTCCCGCCGACATCACCGACCCCCGCGATATTCGCCGGGTTGTCCGGGACACCGTCAGCCGTTTCGGCCAGATAAACATCCTGGTGACCCACATGCCCGACCATCAGGCAGACCGCCCCATGGAGCGGCCCTCCGAACTGCCGGACGACGCCATAATTTCAACCCTGGATGAGAATTTTCTGGGGGCGGTGCGTTTCGCCAGGGAAGTCGTTCCCTATATGAAACAACAGCGATGGGGGCGCATCGTAAACCTGATGGCGCATTTCTCCATGAGCTCCATTCCCGTGGGTTCGGTGAATACCGCCGACGAAAGCGCCCTGTCCACTTCCAACCGGATGGCGTTGTCCGGGTACGCCAAGAGCTTGGCCAACGAACTGGCTCACTTCAATATCACCGTCAACAACCTGATTCACGGGCCGGTGGAGAGCGACGCGCTGAATGCGGTGCTGGAGGCACGCAGCAGGGCCGAAGGCAAGGGGCTGGACCACTTGAAGCAGGCAGCCGCCTCTCTGATCCCCATGGGCCGCCTGGGTCGCCCGGATGAGGTGGCGGACCTGGCGGTCTACCTCTGCTCCGAGCGCGCCTCCTACCTGACCGGCGCCAGCGTGGTGCTGGACGGCGGAATGCGGCAGGACGTCCGCTGACCGACAACCCGGTTTGCGATAATATCTCTGCGCCGCCGGCTTACCTCTACCGGCCGGACACGGCGGATACGGGGTAATTTATGGAAAGCCCAGCAGCGCATTTCGAGCACGTCTACCGCGCCGCGCAGGAATTCATGGCGCAGGACAATATACCCGGCTGGCTGGTATACGACTACCGGGAGTCGAATCCCATTTTCAGGCAGGTGATCCAGCCCTCGGGACACGTTACCCGGCCCTGTTACTTCTATCTTCCCGCCCGGGGCGCGCCCACACTTCTGACGCACCACGTAGACGCGGGCAAATTCGCCGAATCCGGCGTGGACTGCATCGTTTACAGCAACCGCGAGACCCTGGTATCGGCCCTGCGAGAGCTGATTTCCAGCTCAGGCCGGCTGGCTATGGAATACTCGCCGATGAACGAACTGCCCCGCGTCTCCCGCGTGGACGCCGGCACGGTGGAACTGGTGCGCAGCATGGGCGTGGATGTCGTATCCTCCGCCGACCTGATGCAGGCCGCCACCCACCGCTGGACGCCGGAGCAATACGCCGACCACCACGCTACCGCTCTAAAGCTGGGCCGCATCGTCAACGAGGCCTTCGCCCATGCCGGGGAACGGCTGGGGCAGGGCGTCACCGAGTTCGACGTGGCCGAATTCATACGCCATCGCTTCGCCGAGGAGGGCATCGCCTCGCCCGACGGCCCCATCGTGGCGGTCAACGCCAACGCCTCCGACCCGCACTACGAGCCGTCCGCCCGGCAGCACAGTTCCATACTTCCCGGCGACTGGCTGCTCATCGACCTGTGGGCCAAGGGCGTCGTCCCGGGCAGCGTCTACGCCGACATCACCTGGTGCGCCTACGCCGGCGACCGGGTTCCGGCCCGGCATCAGGAGATTTTCGACATCGTAATCGGCGCGAGAGACGCCGCCGTAGAATTCCTCCAAGAATCCCACCGGAAGGGCGATGCGGTGCGGGGCTGGCAGGCCGACAGCGTAGCACGTAACTACATCGAGTCCCGCGGCTATGGCCAATGGTTCACTCACCGCCTGGGCCACAGCATCGGCTTCGAGGTGCACAGCGAGGCGGTGAACCTGGACGGCTTCGAGACCCACGACACCCGCCGCATCATACCCGGCGTCTGCTTCTCGGTGGAGCCTGGCATTTACCTGCCCGACTTCGGCGTCCGCTCCGAGATAGACGTCTTCATGTCCGAAGACGGCCCGTTCCCCAGCTCCCCGGTACAGCGCGAGGTCGTCCTGTTGGGGTAAGGGGCGGTTCAGTTCCCTTCCCCAGGGTCGTTTAATTCTCCCTCTCTCTTGAGGGAGAGGTCTGGGGTGAGGGTGGAATCCTGTGTATCAACGACGGCTCCCTGTACGGATACGCCCCCACCATAACCCTCTCCCGGAGGGAGAGGGAAACTTGCCCGATAACGAAAAGAACGTGGGAACCGCCCGGCGGCCCTTGACCGCCGCCGTCCGGTTCGGTTAAATTCCTGCTGACGACACTGTATTGGGAGCGACGTTATGCCACTGTACGAGTATCACTGCCCTACGTGCAGCCACAAGTTCGAGAAACTCCAGCCCATGAGCGCCACCGGAGCCGACTGCCCCAACTGCGAACAGCCAGCCAAGCGGGCCATCTCGATATTCGCCCGGGTTGGCAACGCCGGTGAGGAGGCGTCCTTCAACCCCGGCCCGCTTCCGCCCCTCGGCGGTGGCGGCTGCTGTGGCGGCGGCTGCGGCTGCGGCCACTAGGCCGGGCGCTTCAACGCCGGTTTTCCCCTCTCGGTCGCGGAGCCCGGCAGCTAGCCGGGCGCTCGCGCCTTTGTACTGCATTGGTAAATTTGGCGCTGCGTTCCATCTATTCAGCGAGGCCCTGCGGGTGCGGCTGCCGCACTCTCCACCGCCGCCAGGCCAGGTAGCCGCCGCCTGCTGCGGTCAGCACGACACCGCCCGCCACGGCGCGCAGGGCGGCCCACATCGTCGCGTCGAACCAGAAGCCCTGCGGGAACAGAAGCACCAGGTAGTCGGTGCGCGGGTCCAGCCTCCAGAAATCGTTGGCGAAGCTGACCCGGTGGAACAGCAGGAACAGCGCATCAAAACCCACGGCTGCCACCAATCCGAAGGCCAGCAGCAGCCCCACCGTCAGCCCGCCGCCCCACAACATCCGCCGGGCCAGCACAGGCAGGTAGTCCCGCCGCCTCCGCGCCAATCCTGCCGCCGCCAGTCCGGCCAGGCACGCCGCCGACACCCCGAAGGCCGCATACACTCCCCACAGCAGCCGCTTCACATCTGCCATGTGGTGAACTTCAATCTCCTTGAACAGCTCCCGCTCCTGCCCGAATATGCGGGTCTGCACCCTCAGCGGCTCATCCCCGGAGTTGAAATAGGCACGGATGTCCACTGCCACCTGCCGCAGGTCGGCGGGGGTGATGCCGCTGGCCCGGGCGATGCCGTACTTCTCGAAGCCGCCTTCGTAGATCCCGATGTTGTTGAAGGCCCAGGTTATGCTGCCTGTGACCAGGAACACCGGAACGGCTATGACGAACAGCGCAGCGGGCAGCCAGCGTAAGCGGCCCGCAATCCGGTTGAGCGGCTTGCCGGTGTGTAGTAGCGATTGAAACATGGGCGGGGCTGATTATAATTCGATCCATGACTGATTACGAATTGAACGGCCAAATTTCCGAATTTCAGACGCTGGTAGACATCGTGGCCCTGCTGCGGGCCCCCGGCGGCTGCCCCTGGGACCGGGAGCAGACCCACGAATCGCTGAAGCGCAACCTTATGGAAGAGGCCCACGAGGTGCTGGAGGCCATAGACGGCGGCGACCCCGGTGCGCTCTCCGGGGAGCTGGGCGACCTGCTGGTGCAGATTGCCTTTCACGCCGACATCGCCAGGGAAGCGGGCCAGTTTGACTTCGGCGACGTGATAGAGCGCATCAACCGCAAACTCATCCGACGCCATCCCCATGTGTTCGCGGACGAATCAGTGACCGACGCCCGTGAGGTTGAGCGCAATTGGGAGCGCATCAAGGCCGAGGAACAGGCCGCCGCCGGTACGCGCAAGTCCCCTGTCGACGGCATCCCTGCCAGTCTTCCGGCCCTGGCGGCCTCCCAACTGATACAGGACCGCGTGGCCCGCGCCGGTTTCGAGTGGGAAGACGTTTCCGGCGTGCTGGACAAGGTGGCCGAGGAGATTGAGGAGTTCCGGCAGGCCGCTTCGCCGGAGGAACAGGTCCACGAGTTGGGCGATATATTCTTCGCCCTAGTCAACCTGTCACGCTGGGTTGACGCCCACGCCGAGGACATCCTGCGTCAGGCCAACTCCCGCTTCAGCGCCCGCTACCGCGGCATGGAGGAACTGGCCGCCGATCAGGGCCTCGACTTCGGGGCGCTGACGCTGGAGGAAAAGGAGGAGCTCTGGCAGGAAGTAAAGCGGCGGCTAAATGGATAACGCTGTGCGATGGGAGTAACGATTGAGCGCGCCGCCGAGTTGCTGCGACCTTACCTGCTGGCCGAGGGCACAGCCATTGCCTAACCCTCTCCCTGCCAGCCCGCCAGATACCCCGGGTCCAGGTAGTAGACTCCGCCGCTGAGCATCCGCTGCAAGCCATCCGCCAGGCCGTGCAGCGGCGTTGCCTGCGATGATGGCCGACCCAGGAGTTTCTGAGACAGCGTTCGCCGGGGTTGCAGCACACGCGGGCGGGGCTTCGTCCCGCCGGCTCTGGCCGCCGCCTCCAGCGCGTCGGTATAGTCGCCGATGTGGTCGACCAATCCCTTTTCGACGCCCCTTTGGGCGGTCAATACCTCGCCGGTAGCCAACTCGCGCACCGTTTCCTCCGGCAATGACCGGCCCCTGGCGACCACCTGCACGAAGTTGTCGTAGATTTCGTCAATCAGGCTCTGCAATCTTTCCGATTCCTCGTCGGTGAGGCCACGCCAGAATCCGGTCATGTCCTTGAATTTGCCGCCCTTGAAGACGGAGAACTCGACACCGGCGCGGCTCAGCAGTTGCTCCAGCACGGGGCGCAGGTAAATGACGCCGATGGAGCCTATCATGGCGGTGGGCAGGGCGAAGACCTGGCTGGCGGCGCAACAGAGGTAGTAGCCGCCGGAGGCCCCGATGCCCCGCACATAGGCCACCACGGGCTTGTTCTCGGCCACCCGCTCCAGGCTGCGGTGCAGCGTCTCCGAGCCGGATGCCGACCCGCCCGGGGAGTCGATGTCCAGCAGCAGCGCCCGGTAGGACTTGTCCCTGGCCACACTCTCGAACAGCCGCGCGTAGGTGGCTGTGCGAATCTGCGAGCCGATTATGCCGTGCACTTCCACAACCGCGACGCCCGAGCTGCGACCGATACCTAACGGCATAGCTGTTCACCTGAATTCCGAATGCGCCCGTACATTGTAACCTACTCTTGCGGCCCGCATTCGGAGGGATGGCGCAGGAAAAGCAAGGCCCCGACCCAAGTCGGGGCCTGTCGCGGTCGGTGTGGCCGTGAAACGCCGCGCTTAACCGGCGTTCACGTCGATGGGACATTCCGGCGTCCCCTGCTCCGACTTGCGGAATTGGGGGATGACGTACTTGCCGAACATCTCGATGGATTCCATCACCTTCTTGTGGGGGACGGTCTCGGTGGCCATCAGGAATTGCAGTTGGTCAACGCCGGTGGCCTCGTGCAGCCGGGCCGCCTTGATGCACGACTCCGGGTCGCCGGCCACGATGATGCCCCGCTCGGCCATGGTGGCGGGGTCGAATTCCTCCCAAACCTTCTGGGCCAGGGCGCTGCCGCCAGACAGGTCGAGGGCCCCGCCGCCGTTGCCGCCCTGCGCAGGCACATCGACGTAGCGCGAGAAGTTCTGGGCCAGGTGGTCGGGAACTCCTCCCCACTGCTCCAGCAGCCGGGAGTAGATGTCCTTCTGGTCCTGGACATAGGGACGGCCCGGACCGAAGAAGGTCTTGAGCGACTGGGCCGACAGTTCCTTGATGGCGGCATCGTCCTCGCCGCACAGCCCGAAGCAGGACGAAAGCCACTTGTTGTTGACGAAGGCCCCCACCGGGTTGGCCTCCTTGATAGCCGTCTTGTACTCCCGGATGGAAGGCTCCAGCACCGACGGGGCGTTGACGCCTAGGGCCATGGAGCCGATGCCCTTCTGCGCCGCAAGCTGGTAGGTGGCCGGTTGCAGCGCGGCGACCCAGATCGGCGGATGGGGCTTCTGATAGGGCTTGGGGAGCACCTGGCGCGGCGGCACCTTCCAGTACTTGCCCTCCCACTCGAAGTAGTCCGATTCCCAGATTTTGGGGATCATGGAAAGCGACTCTTCCCACATCTCCCGCGTCTCCCTGGGGTCTATCCCCATGCCGAGCTGTTCGTAGGGGGCCGAACGGCCAGTGCCGAACTCAACGCGCCCGTGGGAGAGATGGTCCACCATCGCCACGCGCTCGGCTACGCGCACCGGGTGGTGGTAGGGCAGGATGACAACGCCGAAGCCCAGCCGGATGCGCTTGGTCAGCCGGGCCAGGGCACCGAAAATGACCTCCGGGCACGGCGATTCGGAGAACGTGGTCAGAAAGTGGTGCTCGACGAACCACACGGCATCGAATCCCATCTCATCGGCCAGAATGCACTGTTCGATGGTCTCTTCGATAACGGCGTGGTCGTTCAGCATCGGCCGCTGCATCTCATAAGCCAGCGAAAACTCCATCACAAACCTTCCAGACATAATTTAAGCGTCGCCAGCATTCTACTGGCAGCAGGGGCGAGGGGCAACCGTGCCGCAACCCCGCGAACCCTGAGCTCCTGCATCCTCGCATAAGCGCTGACGGTGTTGGTTCGAAGGCGATAGATTGATATGCTTAACCAGGTAGCGGAGATATCGGTTACGGGAGGCGTCAATGAAACCCTGGCAGTTGCTCGACCGGGCACAAACTCCTGGCGGAGGAGCAGAGCTAGTTTTGCGCCAACGTGACTCTGAGTTCTCGATCAAAGCGGATAATTGGGAACTCATGAACAGCCATGCTTACGGGTCAGAAGAAGCTATGGCCAAACTAGGCTGTCAAAACCTCTCAAAACATCCGAGGCCCCGCGTCCTGATTGGTGGCCTGGGCATGGGATACTCGGTGAGAACGGCGCTGGACGTCCTTGGCAAGGGTGCCCGGGTGGTAGTAGCAGAGCTGGTGCCAGCCGTGGTTGAGTGGAACCGGGGAGTGCTTGCCGATCTTGCTGGCCGTCCTCTTGACGACGAACGAGTTGAACTCTATGTAGGCGACGTTGTCCAGTTGATTAAGACCGCCAAAGGTGGCTACGATGCCATCATGATTGATATTGACAATGGCGCGGAGTCGATAGTCCGAGAGAGCAACAATTGGCTTTACAGCTTGCCGGGGCTGACCACCACCTACGCTGCGTTACGGCCCGGCGGTATTTTTGCGATGTGGTCTGCCAGTCCTGATCCGGCATTCGTCAGACTGTTGCGCCGTGTCGGCTTCGAGGTGGATGAAGTCAAGGTGCGGGCGCATGGTGGAAGCAAACGCAAAGGAGGCGCACACCATGTCGTATGGGTTGCAACGCGCCGTTGAGCAAGGACTATGAAGCCTTGCCTGCCACCACAATCGTCTATAATTCTTTCTCTAACCATACGGATTCCAGTTCGGCGGCGTAGGGCGGGCGTGTCGGATCGCCGTCCGGCGAAGGGCCTCAGGATGCTTGAGATTTGCTTTCCCGCATAAAGTCCGGCCCGTCATACAAGTGGTGGGTGTTTACCGCCATAGCCATCGGCACCTTCGTGTCGGTGGTGGACAACGGGTCGGTACTGGTTGCGCTGCCCGAAATTGAGAAACATTTCCAATCCGACCTGCCGACGGTGCAGTGGGTGGTGGTGGGCAACGCGCTGGCCATCAGCGCCCTCATCCTGCCCATGGGACGGCTGGGCGACATCGTAGGCCGTAAGTGGGTCTACGTCGGCGGACTGGCAATCTTCGTCGCCTGTTCCGCGCTGGCCGGGCTGTCAACCAACCTGTCCTGGCTGATTACGGCCAAGGTGTTCCAGGGCATGGGATCGGCCATGATCCAGGGCAACGGCATGGCCACCGTCATCTCTGCCTTCAGCGGGGCCGAGCGCGGCAAGGCGCTGGGCACTCACATGAGCGTGGTCGGCAGCGGCGCCATCGCCGGGCCGGCCGTCGGCGGACTGTTAGTGGCCGCCTTCGGCTGGCAGTCCGTTTTCTTCGTCAACGTCCCTATCGGCATCCTGACCATCCTGATTGCGTCGTACATTCTGAGTCCGGAGCGGGAGGCGGCAGCCGGTGAGCGGGCCTCCGTCCGGTTCGACTGGCCCGGTGCAGCGCTGTCGGCCCTGGCGCTCCTGGTAATGCTGCTGGTGGTGGGCAACGGCCACCGGCTGGGCTGGAGTTCCCCGGCAGTGCTTCTGGGAGCGGCGGCAACAGTGGCGCTGCTGGCCGGCTTCGTCTGGTGGGAGTTGCGGACGGTCTCGCCGATGCTGGATCTGCGGCTGTTCAAGCGCAAGCTGGTGGCCATGGGCGCGGCAGCAGCCTGGCTTTCCTTCATGGGTATGTCGTCGTCCCGCTTCATGATGCCCTTCTACATGCAACGGGTGCTGGAAATCAGCCCGCGCGACGTGGGGCTGTTGCTGATACCGCCCGCCCTCTGCATGGTGCTGCTCGGGCCGGTGAGCGGGCGGCTGTCGGACCGTTTCGGCTGGCGGGTGCTGACGGTTTCGGGGCTAACCCTGTCCATGATCGCCAGCCTACTCATAGCCGTGAACCTCACCGAATCCTCGCCTGTCGTGTTCATTGTGCTTATGTTGATGCTCCAGAGCTGCGGTATGGCCCTGTTCAACTCTCCCAACCAGAGCTCCATACTGGGGTCCGTGGAGCGCACTCAATACGGCGTGGTTGCAGGCTTGACGCAGCTTATCCGCAACTCGGCCAACGTCACCAGTGTAGCCGTCGCCACGACGGTGGTGGTGGTCACGATGGGTAGCTACGGGGTGGAGCCGAGCCTGGATGCGGTCTCGCCCTCGGTGGCCGACGCCTTTATAGCCGGGCTGAAGTGGGCCTTCGTGCTGATGGCGGCAATGCTGCTGACGGGCGTGGTTCTGGCCGTGATACGCGGCGAGCGCAAGCGCCCGGAACCAGTAGCGCCAACGCGCCCCGAGCCGGCGCAGACGCCCGCTGATTAGGCGCGGCCGCCCTCCAGGGCAATCGCGTCTTGATTTCAGCAGGTTGGGGTCGGAGGAGCGGACATTGCCGGTTTGCAGGGGCTGATTTTTCGTTTTCCCTCTCATTTCCGCTCATCTCCGCTCATCTCCTCTCATGGTCATTTCCTGCCATTCGGAGGAGCGGACATTGCCAGTTTGCAGGGGCTGATTTTTCGTTTTCCCTCTCATTTCCTCTCATTTCCCACCATTCCGGCTATTCCGGGCTGGCCGCTGGTTCAAGGCAGACCCGCCGGGATCTTAAGCGGGTTGTGTATGCCATCCGTTATAGACATAGCACTAATGATAGAGAGGGGGCACCAGGCTCTGCAAGGGGCGAATGACACCTCTTATTCGTCGCAAACGCGATAGCCCTGGGCCGCCCTCTTGCCAAGTTGCACAATAGCGAGGGCGATTGCTACACTAGGCGCGTATCCGGGAGACACAACAATCAGCGGAGGAGAAACTGTGGCAGACATCAAAATCGAAGTCCGGGAAAATGGGCCCAACCGAGTATCCGGCCCGATCGAAATAGTTGACGCCAGCGGCGCAAACTACAGCATACCCGAGGGGCGCTGGGTCAGCCTGTGCCGCTGCGGACATTCGGCGGAAAAGCCCTTCTGCGACGGCGCACACCGCGACGCCGGCTTCCAGGCGGATTCGCAGGCCCGCTAACCCTACTCGCATCTACGGTTGTGTCCACCTGGGGGCGCTTCTCGAAGCGCCCCCGTATTTTTCCAAAAAGGAGCCTGAATTGGCCTCAGCAGCCCGGCCCACGGTGGAATTCAGAGCGTTGAAGCCAGAGAACGTCGGCGACTTGGGCACGGTCTTGCGGGGGAACTTCGGCGCCGGTTGTGGTGTATGTTTCCCCGCCTGACCGACTCCCAAATGCGCGAACTGCCTGGCACCGGGCCTCTGAGCCCCCGTCGGCGGGAGGCGATGACCGCTCTTGCCGGCCGTGAGCGCGCGCCGGGCCTGCTGGCCTACGAGGACGGAGAGCCGGTGGGCTGGATCGCGGTGGCTCCCCGGAGTGAGCTGACCCGAGTCGCCCGCTCCCGGGCGACGCCCCCGGTTGACGATGAGCCGGTCTGGGTAATCCCCTGCGTTACCGTAAGCAAGTCGCATCGGGGGCGCGGCATCGCCATAGCTCTGATACGCGCCGCGGTGGCCTACGCGGGAGAACACGGCGCGCCAGCGGTGGAAGCCTACCCACGGGCGGATGGAGAACGCACCGGCGACGACAACGCCTATTTCGGCACCGAGGAGATGTTTCGCCGCGCCGGATTCGAGGTGGTCCGGGGCGCTTTGCCGCATCGCCCCCGCAACTGGCTTCCCAGGGTCACCATGCGCATCGCCGCCCCGGTAATTTCGGACAGGTGACGGCCTGACTTCTTCCCTGCGGCACTGCGTCAGGGAGCAGGGGCGGTTAATGGGGCAAGCAATTCTACCAGCTCCGCCATGCTCTCCAAGTCCTTGCCTATCGCTTCAGCGTCGAGGAACCTCTTGCGTTCGTAGTAATTGCCGTGCAAGTCGTTGGCCCTAGCACGCAAGTCCCGCAGTCGGTCGTTCCCGGTCAACCGACTGGCCTCATTCATCACCCGGCTGAAATCGGGGTGCCGAACGTACTGCCAGCCTTGAGCCACCGCCGCGGCCTTGGCCATGTGCGCCGCCGCACCCCATCCCTTCTCCGATGCCTGATGCAGGTCACCAGCAACGAGATATTGGCGTCCTTTGGCCAGGAACTCGCGGGCCTGAGCCTCATAATCAGTCACTGCGTCAAAGTCCTGTTCGTTTTCCGGGTCGGCCATAGCACCCTCCATATTGGGCCATCAACATAGCACAAATGGAGCATTCGGTGAACCGGAAAACTACCGGCAGCGGCGATGGATCGAGCGGATGCCGCGCACACTGGCCAAGCGCTCCTCAGCCAGGCGGTCGGCGGCGACGGACGTGGGGATTTCCTCGGACTGCGAGGTTCTGATGACGTTGCCCATGATTTCGTGGATGCGCTCGGTCTTCTCGCGGGCGCGCTCCGGACTGTAGCCCGCGCCGCCCAGCTCGGCCTCGACGTTGATGATGCCACCGGAGTTTACGATGTAGTCCGGGGCGTAGAGAATGCCGCGCCGGTGCAGTTCTTCGCCGTCGGCCTCCGACAGGAGCTGGTTGTTGGCCCCGCCAGCCACTACGCGGCACCGAAGCTGCGGAATGGTCTGCGGGTTCAGCACACCGCCCAAAGCGCAGGGAGCGAAAATATCGCAGTCTGCGTTAAGGATAGAGTCGGGACACGTAACCTCCAGCCCCAAGTCGCGGGCGCGGTCCAGAGCGCCGTCGAATACGTCGGCCACCAAGATGCGGGTGTCCTGTTCCATAAGGTGCTCGCAGAGGTGGCTGGCGACCTTGCCGAAGCCCTGCACCGCCACGGTCTTGCCGCGCAGGCCGTCGTTGCCCCAGACTTCTTCGGCGCAGGCTTTCATTCCCATGTACAGGCCCAGGCCGGTCATGATGGACGTGTCTCCGCTGCCGCCCAAGGTCAGCGGGAGGCCCGCCACATGGGCGGTTTCCTGCCTCACGTACTCAAGGTCCCGGCCGGTTGTGCCGACATCAGTGGTGGTCAAGTAGCGTCCGCCCAGGGTGTCCACGAAACGCCCGTAGGCCCGCATCAGGGCCTCGGACTTCCCGGTGTGGGGATCGCCGATGATGACGCCCTTGCCGCCGCCCAGGTGCAGCCCCGCCGCTGCCGCCTTGTAGGTCATGGCCTGCGAGAGGCGCAGGGCGTCGGTCAGGGCCTCCGCCTCGCTCTCGTAGGGCCACATCCGGGCGCCGCCGCAGGCCGGGCCGAGAGTAGTGTCGTGGATGGCGATAATTGCCTTGAGGCCCGATCCGGGGTCGGAGAACATCGCCACCTGCTCATGGCCTTCAGCGCCCATTCGATGGAGAATGTCCATTTCCGCCACCCCCCTTTACGTTTCCGGTACTTATATTATAACCCCCTGAAAGCGTAATAGAGAGTATTTTCAGTTCCTTTCCGCAGTCTTTCTACCGTTCCTTGCCCCACATGGGGTGGCGGAAGGTGGGACGCGGCAGGATGCGGTCAATGGGGCGGCCCTCCGGCTCCAGCGACGGCTCTGGTTCCGGCTCCGGCGGCTTGGGGCGGTAGGCGCGGGTTGCGCCGCGTTGCGGGCCGATGTCGCTGAGGCGCTCCGCCAGGGTCTGAAGGCTGTTCATGTTGTGAACCGGCAGGAAGTCGTCAACGTAGGGCAGGGCCGCCTGCATCCCCTGCGTCAGCGGCTGGTAGCCCGGCGAGCCCAGCAACGGGTTGAGCCACATCAGGCGGTGGCAGCTCCGTTGCAGGCGCGAGGTCTCGCGGGCCAGCAGTTCCGGGTCGCCCCGGTCCCAGCCGTCGGAGATTATCAGCACAATGGCCTGACCCCGCAGTGTCCGCCGCAGCCATTGGTAGTTGAAGCTCTTCACCGCCTCCCCGATGCGGGTGCCGCCAGCCCAGTCCGGCACGGACCGGGAGACCTCGTTGATGGCCTGGTCTATGCTGCGGTAGCGCAGTTGGCGGGTGATGCGCGTCAGCCGCGTGGCAAACAGGAACGCCTCGATGTTCTGCCCGGCGGCCATGCTGTGGATGAAATGAAGCAGCATCCGGGTATAGCGCTCCATCGAGCCGCTGACATCGCAGATGAGGGACAGAGACCGGGGGCGGCTCTTGGGGCCTCGCGTCGCCAGCTCGAACATCTCGCCGCCGTATTGCAGGCTGCGGCGCAGGGTCCGGCGCACATCAATGTTTGCGCCTTCTCCTGGGACCAGGCGGCGGGTGCGTCTTTGTCCCAAATCCCAGTTGAGGCCCTCCATCATCCGGCGGGCTTCTGCGATTTCCTGGCCGGTGAACTGGGAGAAATCCTTTTGCCGCAGCACCTCGCGGGCGCTGTAGGTACGGGTGAGGTTGACGCGCGACACCGAATCGTCGTCGGGGTCCCCGTCCAGGGCCAGCGCATCGTCCATCGGCTCGTCATCCCCGGCGGAAACCTGCGGCTTGCGGAACCGGCGCTGCTCGCCCATGGAGCGCAGGTCCATGCCGCTGCGGGCGGTGTTGGGCTTGCGCCAGAAAACCTGGAACGCCTCATCGAAAATCGGCAGGTCCTGCCGACGGTGGACGAAAATGCTGCGGGCGGCCTGGTAGAACTCGCCGCGCCGCCCGATGTGGACGTGCTCGGTGGCCCGCACCATGTCCAACACGTTGGCCGGCCCGGCGTCCAGGCCCAGCCGCCGCAGCACCTCGGCAAAACGCAGCAGGTTGGGCAGGATGTGGCCGCCGGGATCAGCGCCGTCGCGGTTGAGGGCGTAGAGGTTTGTGCTCATAGGGTTCCTTATCAATGACTCTTCGAGATCCCGAGCATGGCGGGTGTTGACTAGAAACCGGGCCGGAAAGCCCTGATTTGGAAATGGAGTTGCGGCAGTAAAGCTGTGGTGCGCAAAATCACGGACCATAGTTGTCCGAGCCGGACAGCGCCCGAATTGGCCGCAGCATTGGCGACAACAGCGTGGACATCGTTTAGGACGACGCAGTGGCCTACTCCGCCGCCACCGGTACTGCCCGACAACCCGATTTTGCCCGCCACCAGGGTCAGATTGGCCACCGTGGCCGCCAGATACAGCTGGAATCGCGTCTTGACCCTGCCGAAGTAGCGGGACTGGCGGATGCCCAGTTGGACCAGCCGCGCCAGCCGATGCTCTACCACCACCCGTCGCGCTCGATACTCGTCGTAGGCATCGCTCTGCTGCAACGCCCGTGCCTCCTGCAGCAGGGCTTCCTGCGGGTGGATCAGCACTCTGCGTCCCTTCCTGCCTTTGGCCGCGATGCACTGGGACCGCAGCGGGCATACCCGACATACCGCCCCGTCGAACTGGAAGGCCTGCAAGCGGTGGACCCGACCCGCGGCATCCGTCCTCTTCCCCGCCGACACCATGGTGCGGGTAACCTGCCCCGCCGGACAGGTGCAACTGCCCGCCGCCAGGTCGAGGTGAAAGTCATTCTTGGGAAAGTGTTTCCGGTCGGGCCGGCCCGGCACTCGGGCCACCAACTGCCGTCCTGCCTCGGCGAAGGTCTGGCGGGTCCCGCCGTCCCCGTAGGCCGCGTCGCCCATGGCTTCCTCCACCGCCGAGCCGGTAATCGCCTCGCTCTGCTCCACCAGTTCCAATGCCCCCAGATTGTCGGGAGCGTTGCCCGGCAACACGTCCACCGCCGTGATCAGCTGGGAGTCGGTGTCCACGACGATGGCCGCCTTGTGTCCGTTGAACCGCCGCCGGCTGCTCTTGTGGCCGTGGCGCATCTCCGGGTCATGCACCGACAGCATCCGGTCCTTGCTCACCCCGTCCCTGACGCTCACCCCGTCATCAGCATCGCCATCGCCATCGCCGCTCCTGCGCTCGATGTCCTGGAGCAGCAACTGTCCCAGCAACTCCGCCCCGTCCACTATGCTCTGCCGCTGGGCGCTGTCCTCGGGCAATTCCACCCACGCCTGCCGCGCCAGTTCCAGCAGCCGGTCCGCATCGGCCACTATCTCACCCAAAAGCTTCCGCCGCGCTTTGCGGTCCGACCAGTCGATCGCCGCCTCGCCCTTGACGCTGGAGCCCAGGTACATCTCGTGCCCCTGGGCCTCGGCCCATTCCCTGACAGCGATTTTCGACACCGCAGCCAGCGCACGCATCAGTTTGACGATGCCGTCCGCCAACAGATTGCAGGTGTCCCTCACCGCGCCCCGTCCCAGGATGTAGGTCGTGTCCAGCGCCACCCGCATCCCACGCTTCTTCAGGTAGCCCGACTCCCGAGCCAATCGCAGGCTGCTCTCGAATACCTCCCTCACCTTGTCGTGCAGTATCAGCTGCGCCCGGAACATCTGCAGCGTACTCTTGGCAAAGGGTCGGTCCTCAATCTCAATCCCCAGGGCGACTTTCCACCGGATGTCGAAGTCGGCCCTCGCCTTGGCCACGGCGTCGCTGACCTTGTCGTAGGTCTGCAACAGCAACGCCGTGGCCAGCAGGCTGGGCGGCACGCTGTCCCGTCCATTGTCCGGACAGTAGATCTCGGCGAAATCGTCATCGCTGAACAACTGACCCCGCAGTGAGGCCAGCAAGCCGTAGAAAGTGTCCTTGCCCACGTAGTCCAGATACAACCGATCCGCTTCCCAGAGACCCTTCTGGTCCGAACGCTTTCCCAACATTGCCCTGCTCCGCTAGCCTGGATTGCCCGGAGTATAACCGCTCGTCGGAACCGCTCCAGTTTCCGGCCAGCTTTCTAGGGCCTGTTTACATTCAAGTCCGGTGCATGACTGCCGTTTCTTCGATGGAGGTGTGTACAGACGGGTGCGGCTGCTCAATGCTTGGAGAGGGTGCTGACCAGTGGCAGAGAATTCCGGTTTCCCCGGGCTCTTGGTCCGTATCATTCCCCGGCAAACGCCTGTTCCAGCGTGAGCCTGTCTGTCATTAGGTTGAGTAGCTGCTCTCTCATTTCTCTGGCTAGGCTTGGTTTCATTTGGAGCGTTGCCAGATATATGGACGCATGGGCCCTGTTTTCCGGTTGGGCAGTGTCTATCACCACGAACGCCTGCCGCTCTTGGTTTCTGATGCTTCTCACTGCTCCTGAGGTGAAAATGGCCAAGCCTTCCAGCCTTCGTGTGCCTCCGGCGGTTGTCCTGCCCAGCATGGTTTGTGCGACTCTTTCGACTTCCTGTCTGGTGGCGTGTTCTCTTCGGTGCACCGACAGGCCTCTTTGGGTCAGGTCCCTCAGTTGGATTGCCGAGGGCTGGATTCTTCCTTCCGTGATGTGGTCCGGGTCGATTATGATTCTGAGGAGTGTTTCTTGGCCCTGCACTGGCCCCGGCGACAGTGCCGGGCTGGCGCTGGTGGACTCGTCTAGGTGCGGGGTCTGTCGTTGCATCCTTGTTTCTTCACCGTTTCTTCACCGTTTCTTCACCCTGAGAGGATCTCCTTCAGGCCGTCCGGTATTGGCCCCTTGGCAGGAACGTCGTCCCCGTGGTATTTCCGGCCCTGCTCGTCCCGGGCGAAATAGGAGTAGGTTCCTGTGCCGTAGAAGCCCAGGTCTATGTATATTGGTCCACCGTTCCAAGCGAAGTTGAGTTCCCCGTCGTGGGCCACCGAGATGTGTGGCATGGCTCTGAGGGGCGTGGGCAGGTGTTCGGCTAACGCTTCGGCGTCGGTGAAGGCTGAGGGTCCAGGCGTCTCGGCACCGGGGTGCGGTTCTCTTTGCCTGAGCTCTTTCAGCCGGTTCCTGATTGACTGTTTCTGCTGGCGTGACAGGTTCTTTGTCATGTCGTCCCCCCGCGTCCGGTCTGGCGCAGTGGTTCTAGGGGCAATGCCGGTATTGGAAACCTTTGTAATAGAAAATTGTACCAGCCAGTGGGGTTGACCGAAGCCTTGCGCTGTCGGGCCAGTCTCAAATTCAGCGCCCGTTACTGAATGTAAACACGCCTTAGTGATAAAGCATAGTTCAACCATGTCACATAGACGCATGATAGAGGTTGCCAATCGGAGGGGCCTTAGCCGGAGTAGTGACAGGCCCTAAGCCTGCGGGAATCGGCAGATAACACGAACTGCGGGCGGCGTGTCGCCGTGCCGCTCAGCCTCGCCGCCCGCCCCTTCGCGGGCCGCGGTTGCGGGACCGTTCCAGCATCGCCCGCACTGGCTCTCCCCGCACCTGCTCGATATCGTCCTGGTACTTCAGCATCAGACCCAGCGTGTCGTCGATTACCTCCGGATCCAGTTCCCGTTGGTTCAGGGCCAACAGGGCAGAGGTCCAGTCCAGCGTCTCCGAGATGCCGGGAATCTTGTACAACTCAGTATCCCGAAGCTCCTGCACGAACCCCGTGACCTGCTCGGCCAGCCGACGGGGGGCGTCGGGCAGGCGGGAGGAGATGATTTGCATCTCCTTCTGGAAGTCAGGGTAGTCAATCCAGTAGTACAGGCAGCGGCGCTTGAGGGCGTCGTGCACCTCACGGGTGCGGTTGGAGGTGATTATGACCACTGGCGGATGAGCCGCCTTGAATGCGCCCAACTCCGGGATGGTTATTTGGAAATCGGACAGCATTTCCAGCAGAAAGCCCTCGAATTCCTCGTCGGCGCGGTCCAGCTCGTCTATCAACAGCACCGGCGCTCTCTCGTGAGCGGCGTCGATGGCCTGGAGCAGGGGCCGCTTGATGAGGAACCGCTCGCTGAACAGCCCGGCGGTGGCCGACTCGCGGTCAACATCCCCGCTGGCCTCCAGCAGGCGGATTTCCAGCAGTTGCCGGGCATGGTTCCACTCGTAGACAGCGTGGTTGATGTCCAACCCCTCGTAGCATTGCAGGCGGATCAGCGGCGTGTCCAGCCCGGCGGAGAGGGCGCGGGCGATTTCCGTCTTGCCCACGCCGGCCTCGCCCTCAAGGAACAGGGGCCGCTGCAACCGCAACGCCAGGAAGATAGGCACCGCCAGCGAGCGGTCGGCAACGTAGCCCTGCCCGCGCAACAGTTCCTGCACGCTTTCGATGGAATCAGGGGCGGTAGCAATCGAAGTCAAGAAATGGCTCTCCAAATGATGCGATTGGAAGCATTGTAGCCGAGAACGGAAATTAAGCACAGAGCGCACAGCAGGGTCATTCAATTGCTCCCTCTCCCTACGGGGGAGGGTTAGGGCGGGGAAGTCAATGTAAGAATATCGGTCTCCTAGTATTACAACGTCAGTTAGTTTGATAGGATGACTGTGTAGCTGGAGGGGGAACAGGCAGGTGAGGTGGGGATGTGGATGCGGCAGCTTTCGAACAGGTGTACGGGGCCTTTGGGGATTTTCACGCTTACTTCGCTTCGCTGTTTGGCCGCCGGGAGACGCGGGAGCACAGCGGTCATTATCTCCAGGCCCTGCTGGTACAGTCCCGGGAGCGGCGCAACGCTGAGAACCTGTCGGAGACGGTTCCGGGGTCTGCCCGAGGGATGCAGCGGTTTCTCACTGATTCTCCCTGGGACGATGAGGCGATTATAGGACGGCTGCAGGAGTACCTGGGAACCCGGCTGGAGCATCCGGAAGGGGTGTGGGTGCTGGACGGCAGCGACTTTCCCAAGCAGGGACGGAAGTCGGCGGGAGTGGCCCGGCAGTACTGCGGGAGGCTGGGGAAGGTGGCCAACTGCCAGGCCGGAATGTTCTTGGCCTATGTCAGCCCGTTGGGACGGGCCCTGGTGGACAAACGGCTGTATCTGCCGGAGAGTTGGACCTCGGACAAAGACCGGTGTGAGGCGGCGGGTGTGCCGGAGGATAGGCGGGGCTACCGGTCGAAGACGGAGTTGGCCTTGGAGATGGTGGGGCGGGCACAGGAGCGGGGCCACCTGAAGGCTGGATGGGTCGCTGCGGACGATGCCTTCGGTATGTCGCCGTCATTCCGCGACGGCCTGGCGGCCTTGGGGATGTGGTACGTGCTGGACGTTCCGTCCGGCTTTACGATGTGGCCGCCGGAGCCTGCCTGGACCAGTGTGGAGTATCAGGGATTCGGGCGTCCCCGCAAGCCGAGGCTCCGCAGCGGGCAGCGTCGGACGATGGCGGAGCGGGCCGATGCCATCACGGAGGAGGCCTGGCGTGAGATTACGGTGGCCGAGGGAAGCCAGGGACCACGCAGCTACCTGTTCAGTGCCCAGAGGGTGCGTCCAACCAGCAGGCGTAAGCCCGGCGAAATCCACTGGGCCATTTACCGCCGGAATCTGGACGGCAGCGAACCCCGCTACTATCTGTCCAATGCACCGGAGGATACCCCGTTGGAGACCCTGGCATACGTGGGAGGATCCCGTTGGCGTATAGAAACGGAGTTCGAGACGGAGAAAAGCGACGTGGGGCTGGACGAGTACGAGACCCGCACCTGGGCTGGCTGGCATCACCATGTGGCCCTGTGCCTGCTGGGCGGAGCTTTTCTGCTGAGCCTGCAACAGGCTTGGGGGGAAAAAGATGCCCCGGCTCACGAGGCCGCAGGTCTACCGGGTGGTGCGGGAAATGCTGCCCCGGGAACGGTTCGGACCTGAAGAGTTGCTGCGGTGGCTGCAGGATACGCAGGACAGTAACGAACGGGCCCGACGCTCCCATGCCAAGCGCCGCGCCGCCATGCGGGCATCACCCCACATCCCTCCCTGAACTGACGTTGTAATACTAGCGTCTGTTTCGGTTATTCCCGCGAAAGCGGGAACCCAGAATCCGGTAGCTGGCAATTACACATTTGCTGCCAATGGCCTTTGACTTCCCGCCTTCGCGGGAATGACGGTGAATATGACTACACTCCCTAGAAGTCTGGCCGGAAAGCCATTGGCCGGGTTTTGCGCTACGCAAAGCAGACGTATTCCAGTCTGATATAGCATGATAGTGCACGTAATACGTTGCAACGCCCACTATTTAATCGATAATCGACGTTAAGGAAACGACGGCATGGGGAGAATCGGGGTTTCCGGCCAGACTTCTAGAGAGTGTCGTCAATTTAAGAATATCGGTCTCCAAGCCTCTTTTTCCGTCATTCCGGAGAAAGCGGGAAACCAGAATCCGTTAGAATCCGGTAGCTGGCAAATACGCATTTGCTGCCAATGGCCTTTGGATTCCTGCTTTCGCGGGAATGACGGTGAATATGACGACACCCCCTAGAAAGTACCGGAGGTGACGAAAGCTGAAGTCAGGTAGCGGCGGACCATGCGGCCCAGGCGTCCCCAATGGTCGTCTATACTCTCACGCTGCGCGGCGGAAAGCTGGCTGTAAGTCGCTCCAAATTGAGGGAACCGCCACACGCTGAACACCCAGAACTCGGGCAGGGGAGCATCGGGCGGCTCTTCGTCCAGATACCCGATACCCCCGGAAAGTTCCCAGGATGCCAGCACCCGCCCCCGGTTGGCGATGGCCAGGGCCTCCACCCATGACGCCCGGCGGTCCTCGCCGTGGAAGGGACGCATCAGCTCCAGCAGGCGGGCGAGGCGCTCGTCGTTGTCGGCGACCGGGCCAGCGAAACGGCGGGTGTAGCGGCTCTCCCAACGCGGCCCCAACGCGGGAATGACCAGCCCGCCGTCGGACGCGATAGCCAGCATGGAAGCCGCCTCCGACCACTGCGCCGCCTTGTCGCGGGCAATAGCCTCGTGGGTGTCGCCTTTCTCCTCCGCGACGCCCCTGACCCCAGCCTCCGCGGGCGTGACCGGCGCGAAGGGCAGGCCCCGGAGCAGACGGCGGAACTCCTCCTGCTTGTCGCGGTTGCCGGTGGCCAGCAGAATGGGAGTGGGCGGCATTGGGGGTGGCATTGCAGAAATTCTCCCAATTCCCTCTCCCTCCGGGAGGGAGTTGGGGTGAGGGCGTCCCCCACAGGGCTACACCGCAGTCACCCGTCCTTCGGCAAGCTCAGGACGATGGGAAGGCAGTTCGGGGTGAGCGGAAGGCGGTTCGGGACGATCGGGCTGCATCAGGCCCCTTCGACACCCGCTAGGCGATGCGGGCGACGGCCCGGGTGGCCGCGCCGTCGCCTCCCTTGAGTTTCAGCGGCAGCGCCCACAGCTCGAACTCCTCGCCCACCAACTCGTGCAGGTTGATGAGGTTTTCGATGAGGGGTATGCCCTGCCCCAACAGCAGGCGATGTACCGGGAAATCGTGGATGGTGGACTGCGGCGTATCCGGGTGCTTGTCTATGGGGAAGTCAACGGCCACGGCGTTGACCCCGTTGTCAGCCAGGTAGGCCGCAGCGTCAGTGCCGAGGTAGGGGCCATACCCATAGAAGCGAGGGCCGCCGGACTCGTTCTCGGCCCATCCGGTGAACAGCACGGCTATCTTGCCAGGGAGGGCCTCGGGAATCCCTCCGGCGTCCTGAATCTGACCGGTCGTGAGAGGTTCCAGCCCGCGAGCCACGGATCGCAGGTCCAGCAGCAGGGCCGGGCCCATGTACCTTTCCAGCGGCATCTCGTCAACTGTAGCCGCGCCGGGCACAAAATGATAGGGCGCGTCCACGTGAGTACCGATGTGAGTCGCCAGGCAAAGCCGCTGGTTGGAGCGGGCGTGGGTCTCGTGGGTCTGTAGGGCCGAGGTCTCCACACCCATCAGCCCCGGAACCGGGCTTACCCGCTCGCTGCCCAAGGTCAGGGTCAGGTCAATCAGTCGTGCCATAGGGCGCAGTCCCTCCGTTTAGTCGCCAGGGGTCGCTTCGGGCAATGCGCCCTGAGGCGGCGCGGGCCGTGACTCTGGCTTGGATCTGACCATGGCGTCGGTGCGGGCCTCCGGGGGCAGCGAGTCCTCCCAGTCGGGGATAAGTACCCGCGTGGTGGGTTCCAGGGTCAGGATGGCCAGGACGCCAACCAAGCTGAAGCCCATTGACATGGCGAACACTGGCATAAACGAACCGGTCACCTCATATGCCAGACCGCCCAGGAAGGTAGCGACGGCATGGCCCATCATAGCACCCATAATCTGGTAGCCGTAGAGGGTGCCCAGCGGGCCTTGGCCGAAGTACTGCCGGTTCACTACCAGGTAGGCCGACATTTCGCCGCCGAAGCCGAGACCGAAGGCAGCACCGAACAGGTAGAACGCCCACATGTCCTGTGCCCAGAACAGCACAAGGACGGTTACCCCCTGTAGGAACAAGGCCACGATCATGACGGGTTTGCCGCCAAAACGTTCGGCCAGGATCGGTACGATAAACCTGCCGACGATGCTGAATATCGAGATGAACGAAAGTATGAGAGCCGACTGGGTGAGCCCGATCCCCAGCTCTACTCCGAAGGGGATGGCGTAGATCAGGATGATGCCATGGCCGGCGCAACCGAGACCGTGAATGGTAGGCAAGTTCCAGAAGGCCCGCGTCCGGCGCGTTGCCTGGCCGAAGGCCTTGAGACGCAGGGCCAGTATGTCTTTAGGAATGATCAGATCAAGGGGATCGTTGGGCTGCGCTCCGTATGGCTTGGTGTTCGCGTGGACCGGGCTGGAACGGAAGAAGAAACTACAGGCGATTATCAGTCCGCCGCCCACAAAGCCGATGAGCAGGAAAGTGTCCTGCCAACCCGCAGCTCCCAGCAACTCCGCGATGCCTGGTGCGATAGCTGCCGATCCGATGCCGCCCGCCCCCTGCAACAGACCGGTGGCCAACCCCAGGCGCCGCCGGAACCAGCCGCCAATGGACGCTTGGAGGGGTACGAAAGTAAAAGCCTGAGTTATCGCCAGAAAAAAGCCAAAGGCAATGAAGAAGTGCCAGACCTCGCTGACCATTCCCACCATAGACATACTAACCAGATACAGCACACCGCAACCGAACATGATAGGGCGGGCGCCGAACCTGTCTCCCATCATGCCTGCCACCGGAGACATCAGAGCCCCGACCACGTAGTAAAGAGCAATTGCCCCACCGATTATGATCATGTTCCAGCCGAATCCACCTTCCTCGTCCTGAAGCGGGGTGACCATGATTCCGGCGGACATGCTGATGGCTTGCCCGACAACCTGCACCACGATCAGAATGGCCAGGATTGTCCAGGCGCGGTGGATACGGAAGGGGGCTTTTACCGCTAGTTGTGCCATATCACCCTTTTGCCGGGATTAAATGACGAGAGTAGCGCGAGTTCAATGCAGGGGGCAAGCCTTGAGGAATCCCTTGCCCCACCACGAATCGGCTGCGCCCGCGGAGGCCTCGCCGATGGGAGCAACACCGAAGGCGGATCGAGCTTGCTCGCCGCCTTCGGTGCCTGCAACATCGGAGTCTTCAAGGGTCGTGCCAGTCAGCCCAAAGTTCAATGACCGTCCCTCTGACTCTGCAGAGACGGCCCAAGCACCAAAGAAGATGATCAGCACCACCGTCGCGGTGACAACCACCAGGAAGACGAACGGCGCCGGCATATTTCGGATCAGAGTCAGCTCCCCACCTCCACTTCGACAGGGAAGACCATGTTGTTGCCGTAGCCACGGCCGTCCCACTTGTTGGGGAACTCCATCGGCTGGGTTTCGCCCAGGTTGTTGGTGGCGCGGCACATGATGGTGTATTTGCCCTCGGCGGGCGGCTGCCAGTGGTGTTCCCAGCGGTTCCAGGAGTAGCCCACCCGCGGGTGCAGCGTGTCTACGGGCACCCAACTCTCGCCGCCGTCCTCGCTGAACTCGATCTTGGTGATCTCCTGCTCGCCGGACCAGGCGGCCCCAGCCAGTCGGTAGCCGCTCACCGGGATGATTTCACCCGGAACCGGGTTGGTGATGATGGACTTGACCTTCAGCTTGGTGTAGTAGTTGTAGGGTATGGGTGAGCCGGGCTCGTTCTGGGTCATGTAGCGCTCGGTCATGTAGAAGCCCTTGAACTCGTGGTCCAGGACATGGATGCCAGCCAGCCACTTGACGGAGTTCATGCCGTACCAGCCCGACACCAAGAGACGGAGCGGCCGGCCGTGCATGAGAGGGAGAGGCTCGCCGTTCATCTCGTAGGCCAGCAGCGTGTCGGGGTGCAGGGCCTTGGCCATCGGCAGGCTGCGCTCGTAGGTAACCTCGGCGGGGTCGCCGACGACTTCGTCCGACCCGTGGTCGGCGCCCTCGAACATCACCTCGACGGCGTTGTCCTTCACCCCGGCCAGCTCCAGCACGTCGCGCAGGGACACGCCAGCCCACTCGGCGTTGCCCATGATGCCGTGGCCCTTGATGCCCTCCATCACCGAGCTGATGCGCAGAGACTTGGTCCAGTATTCCGGCACCGGGCTGTTGCCGCAGCACTCGAAGGTCACCTGGAAGCGCCTTTTCGGCAGCTTCTTCAGGTCCTCCAGCGACAGAGACAGTTCCTTCTCTACCTGACCGTCAACCTTGAGGCGATAGGTGTTGACGTCGATCTCGGGGCAGTCCTTCCAGTGGTTGCGGACGTAGAACAAATCATTGGGAACGATGTTTTCCTGCAACGCCGAAGGCGGAGCGGCAAAGGTGCGCAGGCCGGCGTTGGTCGGAATAATCTGGGGTTCTACACGGGTGCCTATCTGCGGTAGGGCCATCCTGTCCTCCTAAAATGACTGCGGCTTGCGCCTTTATTATTGGAGCGCTTCTTCAGTTTCTGATGCCACGCCGGGGGGTGGCTCGTTGAACTCTTCTCCGGCGGCCGCGGCGTCTTCCCGGCGCTGGTTCCATTCTTCCCATTTCTGTTGCACTTCGGCGGCCGCTTCGGCGCGTCCCCTCACGACACCGGCATTCTCCGCTGCCTTAATCTGCCTCTGGCGGCGCTTTTCGAGTGTTTCTTCCAGCCAGGATGCAATCACCATGGTCGGTCCCCAACTGTCCTCCCAGAATGACTGCGGCTTGCGCCTCTATTATTGGAGCGCTTCTTCAGTTTCTGATGCCACGCCGGGGGGTGGCTCGTTGAACTCTTCTCCGGCGGCCGCGGCATCTTCCCGGCGCTCATTCCATTCTTCCCATTTCTGTTGCACTTCGGCAGCCGCTTCGGCGCGTCCCCTCACGACACCGGCATTCTCCGCTGCCTTAATCTGCCTCTGGCGGCGCTTTTCGAGTGTTTCTTCCAGCCAGGATGCAATCACCATGGTCGTTCCCCAACTTTCGATTATCACCAAGGAGAAAGCCGCCGACGTAATTGCCATCGGAGCCATCCCCTGCCACACTAACAAGACTTTCTCCGCCACA
Source organism: Dehalococcoidia bacterium (assembly GCA_965226875.1). Taxonomy (GTDB): domain Bacteria; phylum Chloroflexota; class Dehalococcoidia; order Lucifugimonadales; family UBA3495; genus VXOI01. The sequence goes on from OZ245439.1 coordinate 3,076,518, forward strand.
GTTGGCAGAGTATCGTCGGCGATAGCCGTTCGTATCATCCAAGACGCGGCAATGATTACCTGGACGGTAAAGAGGCCGAAGTACCATCGCTTGTATTTGGCCGGTATGCTCCAGATCGACTCTCTATCTTCTCTTGACCGCTCTCCTTGCCTTTCGTCTTCCGGCGGCCGAGGGCCGGCATCCTAAGCCAAGCCGGTTATTCCAGGTAGCTGGTTTGCGGCTCGCTGGTTGGATAGGTTATCAGCAGCACCGCTGGCGTCCACAGGTGGTTGATCAGCTTGTGGGGCGTGCCGGGCGGTGCCAGCAGCGTGGTGCCGGCCCGGACGGTGCGCACGTCATCGCCGATAATGGCTTGCACCGCGCCGGAGGTCACCTGCATGGACACGTCGGTGTTGTGGACGTGCATCCGTCCTTCCCACCCGGGGTCGAGCTGCACTTCCTTAATGGTCAGGGACTCGGCGCCCTGGCTGCTGGACACAAGAAAACGCTCGCTCACCCGGTCAACGGGGGCGGGCATTCGAATGGCGGAATGGTCGATATATGGCATATTAGCTCCCAAGCTCTACCGCATTTTACCACTGCGGCCTTACGAACGCATTCTAACCCAGGCGTCTTAATTCCCCCTCTCTCTTTGGCAGAGGGTTGGGGTGAGGGAGTAATCATTCGCATTAACGATGGCTGCCGGACAGAGTACGCCCCCACCCTGCCCCTCCTCCAGAGGGAGAGGAGACTTTTGCGCTACTCGACGGTAACGGGGTAGCCGACAATGGCGCTGAAATTCTTGCGCATATTGTTGTAGCGCGGCTCGCGGGACTGCACCCGGCCCACTTCGTCGGTGGCGCGGGACATGATAGTGTAGTCGCCGGGTTTGGCATCCCACTTATGGGACCAGCGCACCCACATGAAGCGGTCGCGAGGCGCCTCGATGTGCGCCACGTTCCAGGTCTCGCCGTCGTCCACGCTGACCTCGACGTTGGTGATGGCCCCGGCGCCGCTCCAGGCGTAGCCCCGTACCATGTGCTCCCCGGAGTTCAGCACCTTGGTGTTGTCGTTTGGCCTGGTCACGATGGACTTGACGCCGATGGTGGTTATCAGTTCCTTGTCGGGCGAATCGGCGGAGTCGGCGTAGTAGTAGAACTGGTAGTGATACCAGCAGCCGGGCATCGTGTCCGTTACTTCCAGCCGCCGCAGCCACTTCACCGACCAGTTGCCCGACCAGCCCGGCACTAACAGCCGCACCGGAGCGCCGTGCAGATGCTCCAGCAGCGCGCCGTTCTGTGCCCAGGCCAGGATGGTGTCGGGATGCAGCGCCTTCTGCACCGGCAGGCCCTTGTCGTAGTAGAACGCCTCCGTCCCTTCCTCGGCGGTGGCGGGAACCCCGATGTCCCAGCCCTCGGCCCGGATGTACAGCGACTTGTCGGTCAGCCCCGCCTCTTGCAGTAACGCGTAGAGCGGCACGCCGGTCCACTCGCTGGCGCTGAGGATCATGGCCTCGGAGGTGCGGGAGGGACGGGGGCCTTCGCCCTTCAAGTACTCGAAGAAGGTCGCGTCGGAGCCGGAGCACTCCATCACCGTCCGCACCGAGCGCCCATGGAAGCGGCGCAGGTCGTCTAAGGACAGCGTCAGCGGATTCTTCACCTCGCCGTCAATGGTCAACGACCAGTCGGCGGCGGGTACGATCGGCGGAACGTCAAAGTGCTGCACGGTGTAGTGCAAGTTGGTGGGCGTGATCAGCCCTTCCAGGTCCATCACCGGCGTCCGGATGCGGACGGTGCGCCCCTCGTCATCCAGCAGCGTTACGGGATTGACTTCCTTGGACGGCCAGCCGTACCAGTCGCCGGTCAGCCCGGCGTTGGCCGCGTCCGAGCCGAGCGCGTCGTCCATTCTGAGAAAATCGGGCACCGCCCCTTCTTCGCGGGTAGTCATCCGGTTTCCCTCCCTATCATTGGTCTGATTGCCTTTATTGCGTCGCCCGACAGACGACGCCCCCACCCCAACCCTCTCCCAAAGGGAGAGGGCATTTGTGGGCCGCCAGCCTATACAGTTCAGGAGGCGTATTTCACGCCCAGTTCGGTCTCCCAGCGCAGATAGTTCATCATTTCGCCGTAGCTGCGGTCCACGCCCAGGTAGTTGATATCGGCGGGCGGACGGACGATGCCGGTCAGCCCCTGCTCGACGGGCAAGCCAGCCTGCCGCCACGCGCCCATGCCACCCTCAAGCACCGAGACGTTGGTGTAGCCCAGCTCGCCGAGGGTAACGGCGGCCAGCGCCGAGCTGCGCCCGCTGCCGCAGGTGACCGCGATGGCCGTGTCTTTTTCTGGGGCGATGTCGTCGATTTCGATCTCCAGCCAACTGCGCGACAGCCACTTGGCGCCAGGCCTATGGCCGCCCGAGAAGTCCTGGCTGGTATCCACGAACAGCGTCACTGCCGGCGGGTTGTCGTGGAGCTCCTGCGCCGACACCAATGTGGCGCTGCGGAATGCCGCGCCCAGCCCTGCGACCGGGGACCGCTCCAACCCGACGGCCAACTCGCGGCCCGACGCGGCCCAGGCGGGCGCCCCGCCGTCCATGACGTACACTTCCTTATGCCCCATCTGGCGGTAGAAGGAAGCGGTCACCGTAGCGCGGGTGCGTCCGTCGCAGCAGAAGACGACGGTGGAGTTCTTGACCACCGCCAGATCGTCGGCCCGCTGCACCGCCTGGCCGCCCGGCCACCAGCGGGAGCCGGGGATATGGCCTGCGGTGTATTCCTTGTCGGTGCGCACGTCCACCAGGTAGACGGTTTTGGAATCGCGCTTCGCCATCAGGTCGGCCAGTGCGTCGGGGGACAGGTAGCGCACTCCATCCTCCTCGGCGAGGCGGGCGGCGTATTCTTCGGCTGCGGCTTTGCCTTCTTCCGATACTTCGGGAAGCTCGACGCGGTCGGCGCCGTTCTCCAGCTCGTAACCGGCCAGCAGCCAGCCGGAGGTGCCGTTCTTCAGGCCCAGGGCTGGGATGCCCATGCGCTGCAAAACGCGGGTGCCGGTGATGCTGCGGGTACGGCCCGCGCAGTTGAGAATGACGGTGGTGTCCTCGTCAATCTCTTTCGTGATGTCGGTGATTCGCAGGGCCAGCTCTCCGCCGGGCATACTGCGCCCGCCGGGGATGCAGAAGCGCTGGTATTCCTCAGGGGTGCGGGTGTCGAGGATGACCAGCTTCTCGCCCCTCTCGATGCGCTCATACAGATCTTCGGCGGAGATTTCGGGCACATGATGCACCGCTTCGAGCTTCTCGCCGAAGTCCTTGCTGGGCACGTTGACGCCCCACTCGGTGGGGTAGTCGCGGGCGGACCAGCGGTTGACGCCGCCGTCGAGGACCGAAACGCTGGTGTAGCCCAGCCCCTCCAAGGTGGCGGCGGCCAGAGGAGCGCGCCGTCCGTCGTCATCGCAGGCCACGACTCGCACGCCCTTGGCAGGCACAGATTCCTCGATAACGAACTCAATGCGGCGGCGGGGTATAAGGCTGGCCCCGGGAATGTGGGAACTGTTGTATTCGCCGGATTCCCGAACGTCTATCAAGGCGAAGGGCGCGTCACCTTTGAACAGACTGTCCAGTTCGGCGTCGGAAATTAAATCGACCATATCAAAAGCTCACCTGTTTACGGGATTGCCGTATTTACGGGATTGCCGTAATTATGGGAACGCCCTCAAGGGAGTGTCAACCCGCCGACCTGAGGCGGCCGGTGGCTGGCATTCGAAACGTTCGCCAAAAGACCACGCGGGAGCCGCTATTCGCCCTGCAAGAGGCGAAGTTGCTCCCGCAATCGCTCAATTTCCGCTTCAGACTCTTGACGGGCACCCCGCTCCACGTCCAGCTCTGAGGCAGCCCGAAGGCGCGCGGCTCGCTCCGCGTCCAGCTCTGAGGCAGCTTGAAGGCGGGCGGCCCGCTCCGCGTCCCTTTCCGCCGCCGTTTCCTGGTGCGCAGCTCGTTCCTCGCCTACGCCGAGCAGATAGCTCTGGGTCTTGCGGTCGTAGTAACGCAACTGCCGGCCTTGGGCACACAGGCACAGGTCCAGGGCTGGGCTGTAGCCCCATAGCATCCCGTCAGGTTCCGCTGTCAGTTCGATGGGGCGATATTCGCCGTCTGACAGAATGTCGCCAGCCAGCGGGTAGCCGTACCACCGTCCTCCCGTGGGGTCGAAGCGCCAGTATTCGCCCATCCCTATCTCGGCGTACAGGACGCGCTTGTCCTGCGTATCCCGGCGGCGGGTAGTTCGGGAGGCTACTTCCAGGGCAAAGTCGGGAGGCTTGCCAGCCTCATGGACAACATATCCCTCCCTCTCAAGAATAGATTCAGTGTCGACGCCGAGCACGATATAAACGTCAGGGCGAACCCGTCTGCGGGTAAGGTCGCTGGGGTCATAGAAAACGAAGCCGCCGCTGTCTACCAGAACACCGGCTTGCCCGGTAAAATAGGCTCTCAGCAGATGATCAGAAGTTGATATAGGTTCAGCTTGCAACATACTTTCCCGCAAGAATTCCGGTGAAGGACAGACGAAACCATCGGGAAGAATTTTTCGGTAGGGCAGGTGGGGTCTAGTGGGCTTGGAAAGTTTAGAGGTCATTACGCCCCTCGCGGCGGGAGGTAGTTATCCCCGCCAAGGAATGCGTAAATGATAACAAAGAGGACGGCAGAACAGAAACTCACCGCCACACCCTTCGACACAGAGTCTTTCCCTTCTCCCGCTCCCTTGAGGGAGAGGGAACAATTAGAAGAGCCTGAGCTTCGCAAGCGACGTTTATTCCCGTCATTATGCTTGTGCTATACTGGCAGGGTTATGGCAAGCGCGAACGACGAATTGGCCGAAATACCGCTGTTTCCGCTGAATTTGGTGCTGTTTCCGGGTATGCCATTGCCGTTGCATATCTTCGAAGAGCGCTACAAGGCCATGATCGGGGAATGTTTGCGGAACAACACGCCCTTCGGCGTGTCGCTCATCCGGTCAGGCCCGGAGGTGGGCGCGGCCGCCGAGCCGCAGCGCATCGGCACCACCACCCGGGTACTGCGCTCGCAACTTCTGGAACAGGGGCGCATGAACATCATCACCAAGGGCGAGCGCCGCTTCGAAATTATAGAGACAACCCAGCAGGAACCGCACGTTGCCGCGCTGGTAAGGCTGCTGGACGAGCCAGTGGGAGACGGGTTTACCGGCGTCTCCTCAGAATTAATCGAGGAATTCACCAAGCTGATGCGCAGCCTGGTCTCGCTCAGCGGAGGTTACACGGCGCAGGTGGATGTTCCCGAAGATCCGGTGGAACTGTCCTACATGATAGCCGCCAACCTCGACGCCCCCATCCCGGTGCGTCAGGAACTGCTCGAAGTTCCCACCGCCGCCGACCGCCTCAACCGGCTGATTCCCCTCCTGAAGCGCCGCAACCACGCGCTCCTAGAAGAAATCACCAAGCAGAACCCCTTCCGCGGCCCCCGGCTGAACTGAATGTGAACAAAAAAGCCGCCTAGGCACTTACGCCCCGGCGGCTTTGTTTATCCCCTTCTGATCCCCTGTCTACGCCCCGAACAGCCGTAGTCCGCCGGACTCCGGTATATACCCGCTGAACAGCTCCGGGTGAATCATCTCGGCCATGATTTCCAGGCCGGTTACCAAGCGGGGGCCGGAGCGGCTGGTGTAGGCGCTGGCGTCCACCACGTAGACCCGGTCGTTGCGGACGGCAGGGAGGTCCTTCCAGCCATCCAGTTGCGCCAGAATCGGCACGTCCTCCAGGCCGCGCTTCACGTCGAAGCCGCAGGGCATCATCACGATGACTTCAGGCTGGCGGGCGACGACCTCTTCCCATTCCAGCTTAAAGGTGCCGGTGTCCTTATCTCCGAAGGTGTTGCTGCCCCCGGCGAGGTCCACCATCTCAGGCACCCAGTGGCCGCCGCACATCAGCGGGTCGGCCCACTCCACATGCAGCACACTGGGATGCGTGTCGGCGTCGGCGGCGCGGGCGGCCACCGCCTCGATTCGGGTCTGCATATCGGAGGCAATTTCGTCGGCCTTCTGCTCTGTGCCGGTGGCGCGGCCCACCAGCCGGATATTCTCAATGATGTCGCCCAATAGCTGCGGGTCGAGGGAAATTACCTCGGGCGGCTTGGCCAGGATCATGCTCACCTCGGCAACCTGCCGAGAGGAGACGGCTCAAACCTCGCAGATGGCTTGAGTGATGAGCAAGTCGGGTTCGGCGGCGATCAGCACCGCCTCATCTATCTCGTATATGCCCAGGCCCTGCTCCAGCCGCTCGGCGATGACGCGGCTGATTTCCCCACTGGTAGGCTGCTGGCCGTCGAACACGCTGCGCACCACCCACGGCTTGTCGCGGGCCTCGAGCGGGTAGTCGCACTCGTGGGTCACGCCCTTCAGGCTGTCCGCCAGCCCCAACTGGTAGATTATCTCGGTGGCGCTGGGCAAAAACGAGCAGATGTTCATTACAAACCTTCTCTTCTAATCACAGAGGGCACAAGGCACACAGAGCTTTTCAAGTTCCCCCTAATTTTCTCTGTGTACTCTGTCCCTTCTGTGGTGAATCAACCTCTAGAAGTCTGGCCGGAAACCTCGACTCCCCCCAGGTCGGCGTTTTCTTAACGTCGATTATCGATGGCATAGTGGGTGTTGCAACGTATTACATGCACCACCATGCCATATAAGTCTTGAATACGTCTGCCTCGCGTAGCGCAAAACCCGGCCAATGGCTTTCCGGCCAGACTTCTAGCGGCGATTTTCGGTGTGGGAAGTCAGGCCGACGGTGGTATCAGCGGTCGCCACGGCGACCGAACCGTAGAGGGGTCAACGGCGCTTCCAGGTTTCCACCAACTCGTTGGCTTGGTCATCGTCCACGCCCCACATCTCGAAGTGGATGCGCACCGCGTCATACAGCGTCAGCTCGCCGGGCGCCTTGTCGGGGTCACGGTAGGACTCGATGCCCACCTCCATCCAGTTGAGGCGTATGTCCTCGGTGCTGGCGATGCGCTCGACCATGTTGACAGCGCAGGCGGTGATGCCGGAGAAAAACATCTCGCCGGCCCCGATTTCCTCGCCGCCGGCATCGTCGGCGACCCAGTGGTGGTTGCGGGCGTTGCAGATGGCGCGGCCCAGGGTGCCGGTGCTGTAGCTCTTGGCCTTGTAGGATAGGGTAAGGTTAGGCATGACAACCTCCGTTTGCTGAGAAATTCCTGATCCCCGGCGTTATTCGTGTTTCCCTGTATTCCCCGACCCTATAGTCACTCCCACCTGTACCGTCACTTCCAGCCCTATCGTCATCCCAGGCTCTATCGTCATTCCCGCGAAAGCGGGAATCCGCCCACCGCGCTGGGGACGCCCTCACCCTACTCCCAGAGGGAGAGGGAATCGGGCGATGCGACTAGTCGGCCACGCGGTAGGCGACGCATTCGACGATTTCGATAGCCAGCGGCTTCTGGGCTAGGCCGGTGGTGCCGATGACCGCGCGGCAGGGCGGGTTGGGGATGAATTCGCGGTAAGCCTTGTTGAATTCGTCCCAGAGATCCATGTTGGTCAGGAAAACGATCAGCTTGATAACCCGCCCGTAGCTGGTCTGGGCGGCGGTCAGGATGGTCTCGACGTGCCGCAGGCAGGCGCGGTACTGCTCCATGTAGGTCTCGCCGACAGTAATGCCCTCGAAGTTCGACGAAGTGGTGCCGCGACAGTACACCTTCATCGCCTTGACTTTCAACATACGGGTCAGGTCTTCCTCGAAATAGTCGCTGTACATCCCAGTGCGGTAGGAGACGGAATCGGTAGCGTAGTGCCGCCCGTCGGCGATGATGAGATCCAACAGCCGGTCACGCTCGGCGAAGGGCAACGCCTGCGCCTCTGCGATGCTCATGGCATCCAGATCCGCGAGGGTGAGAACGGCGCGTCCGGTCTGGGTCATGGCAGGTCTTCCTCATGCTTCAGGTGCGGGCAGGTCGCTCCACTGGTTCCGGCGCTGGGCGATGGCCTATATTAGCCCCCGCCAGTCCAACGGCGCAAGGGACGCCGCGTCTTTGACATACGCCGAAACCGCCCCGTAAGATTGCTGAAAACAACATGGCGCATGGAGGAGCAATGACTACGATACCGGAGTTGAAGGCGCAGTACGAGGAGCTGGACCGGCAGTTGCCGGCCAAGGGAGAAGAGACCATCGACCGGGACTGCCTGTTGACCTTCGAGTACGAGTACCCGGAGCGGGATACCGAGGTCATCATAGACACCGACGAATTCACCGCCGTCTGCCCCTGGACGGCCCTGCCCGACACCGGCGAACTGGTGATTTCCTACATCCCGTCCCGAAGCTGCATCGAGCTGAAGTCTCTGAAGTTCTACCTGCTGTCCTACCGCGACGTGGGCATCGTGCAGGAACACGCCGCCAACCGCATCCTCAACGACCTGGTGGCCTGCTGCAATCCCCGCCACATGAAAATCACGCTGGACTACAAGATCCGCGGCGGCCTGCACACGGTGGTGTCGGTGGAACACCGGGGAGAGTAGGCAACAAAACGAATCCGACTTCCCCATCCGCTCGGCCACCAAAACATTGATGATGGCCTTCAAAATCTATCCAGTCAGGGTACAGCCAGAGCCCCATCGAGAGGTATCCGCTGAAGTGCGGGTAGCTGAAGCGCGGCACCCAACCCGTCTTTCCCGCGAAGGAAGAATGCCCCCGGGCACTTCCCGCTAACCGCACCGCAGCAGCGCCGTCAGCTCGCGGATGTCCGGCAGCTCCTCCAAACGCGCCACGGTTTCCATCACCTCGCGGCATCGGGCCTTGCCCAGCGCCTCTTCGGTCAGGAAGACAAACTTTTCCTGTAGCTCTTCCGGCGGCGCGGGGTTACGGTGGTCGCCGTGGTGGGCCACCACCGACTCGCTGAGGGTGCGTCCGTTGTGGAGCGACACGGTCACGCGGGCGGCGGGATAGTCGTAGCGCCGCAGGTCCATCTCCGGGTCTGCGGACACCGACACCCTCTGCGCCAGCGACAGAGTGGCCTCGTCGGTCAGCTTGTCCTGGTAGAACGCTGAGATGTCGGTTGCGCCCTGGGTTATCGCGGCGGCCACCGCGTAGGGCAGGGAGAACTTGGCCGCCAGCATATTGGGCGGCGCCGGGTCGGTCATTATGGTCGCCAGCGGCGGGGCCAGCACGTCGATGCGCTCAACGTCGTCAGCGGAAAAGGCCTCGCGGCGCAGGATGTTCTGCACCCCGTCCAGCACAGGATGGTTATACAGGCAGCAGGCGTGCAGCTTGAAGTAGTTCTGCTGGATGCGCAGCGGCCCCGGCTCTCCCAATCCCTCGACCACGGCGTCGGGATTGAACCCCTGGCCCAGCAGCGAGCCGTAGATGTCCGCGGGGCCGTCCTTGATGCCCGTAAAACCGCAGAGGACCAGGTTCGCCGCCATGATGCCCTGCATCGCCGAGCGGCCCGGATACAGGTTGCGGACGGTGGCTCCCTCGATGCAGGGCGTCCAGGTGTTGGCCGGACTCATGGACGCGGCGATGTTGATGGCTTCTCGCATCTCCGCCCGGCTCAGGCCCAGCAGCCGGCCCGCGGCCGCCGCGGCTCCGATGGTCCCCCAAGTGCCGTGGGAATGAACCTCGGAGCGCACCACTGTTCCGGTGCCGATGCGCGAGGTGACTTCATAGGCGGCGATGACGCTCTCCAGGAACTTCCGCCCGCTGGCTCCCGTTTCCTCGGCCACTGCCAGCGCGGGCGGAATGACGTGAATGGCGGCATGGCCTCCGCCCAGCCGGTTGCCCTCGTCCATCTCCAGCGCCACGCCGGAGGTGCCGTTGACCAGCGAGGCCAGGGTCGGCCCGGCCAGGTCGGGGTGGCCGATGATAGTGGACACTCCGCTGCCGCTCATCCTGACCGCCATCTCGGCCAGCTTCCGGTTCTCCGGCAAACGGCTGCCCGCTGTCATGGCCCCGATGGTGTCCAGCGTTACAGTCCGGGCGGCAGCCACCGTATCGGCGCCGAGTTCGTCAAGCCGGAGGCCCCATACGAAGCCAGCCAGCTTTTCCAGGTATTCGGGATGATCAGACATGGCGCCTCCTCTAAACACCGGACGGTTAGCCCACGCGCCAGCCGCTCCGTGCCGGTTTGCTTTGCAGTATGTGAGTCAGCATAATAGCTGACATCATGTGCGACAAGCGTCATCTGACACACGCCGTCTTTGACAATTTGCGCGTTCCCATGCCCCTGAGGCGCAAGCTGCGCCTGATCATGGGCAACAACTTCACCAAGATTCGCCGGCTGCGGGGCTGTTGCGGCAACTATGGACAGCCCGGTTGTTGACTGCGCGAGACCAAGCCGCCGGGCGGCGGCCACAATCACCCAGGCCACTGAGAGGGGAGCGAGTGGCAAACGGCAAACGCTCCGTCTAGTATTACAACGACAGTTAGAGACTATCTCAAATCGTAGCCCGGCACCCAACCCGCCACTCCCGCGAATGCCCCTGTCACTCCCGCCAACACCCCCGTCTTTCCCGCGAAAGCGGGAATCTAGGGACTTTGGTCAGCAATGCCGGTATATCAGCAGGGCCAGTTGATTTTGAGATAGTTTCTTAGTAGAGAAATACGGCCGATGCTTCCTGCCCTACTCCAGGCCGCCTGCTGTGGGAGGCTTGCGGCAGTACGTCGCCGGATACAATGTCGCCTCAAGAACCGCCGGGCCAGGTAATCCGCCGTTGTAATACTTAGTTCCTGGGTCCGTATTCGTCACGGGTCTGCCAGGCGTCGGCCAGGCGGATGCCCTCCCACCAGTGCTTGCCGTGGCCGCGCCGCTTGCGCGTCAGGCCCAGGTTGGTCAGGCGCATCCCGAAGGCCCGCTGCGACACGGGTTCGTTGCCGGAGTCGCGGCACCACCCGAGGAACCCGGCATACAGCTCCCCCGCCAGCGTTCGCCGGCCCTCCCCGATTTCGCATCTTTCGGCCATGAAGCGGTGGATGATGCTGCCCATAGGGGCACGCTCACCCTGGGGCTGACCGGCGCTCAACGAGCTTCCTGGCCCATTCTGCTGGTGAATTGACTCCCTGTGGTCCCCAGCGCCGTTGTCCCAGCCAACCGCTCCGTTGGATGGTGGTAGCGTGGATGGCAGCGGTCGCGGCGCAGGCGGAACGAAAGGCGGGGCGTCCGGCGCCAGGCGGCGAGGAGGGGCCTCGCCGGGATAACCGCGCGGCGGACTCACCTGTCCCGCGTCGCCATCGCCGCCGGTCATGGGAGCGGGGGCGCCAATTAGCCCGCTGTACTCGGCGCGCGGTGTCTGGGGGTGCTTGGGAAGAGTTCGGGATTCGCCCCCTGATTCCACTGCCGCGTCGGCGCTGGCGGCGCAATATTCCAGCAGCGACAGGTAGCGCTCCAGTCCGCCGAAGTCGTCCCAACTGAGGTTCCGGCCCTCGAGTCCGGTGGCATTGAGGGAGAATCCCATCCGGCGGATGTGGAACGGCCTGCGGTATGGCGGCGGGCAATCCCATACCGGCTGGAGAATCGAATGCTGCACCGCCAGACCAATGAGGTACAGGGCGGAACGGGCGGCGCGCAACTCCGGCCATTCCTCTTCGATGGGTTCGCCGGGGAAGGCGTCGGCCATGCTGCGCTGGCACTGTAAGGCCGACAGTACAAAGGCGGCCCGCATCTGATTGGCCGCGCCACGGGACAACTCGGCAGCGAGCTCCGCCTCCGAGTGGCTCAGGCCACCCGCCTGATAGTTGAACTGGGGATGATCCGGCGCAGGCCGAAGTAAGGGCCCCGGCGGCACCTTGCCCGCAGAGGCAGCCTTCCACAGCGTTACGGCAAACGCCAGATTCTCTTTTACCAGCCTGATTTCTTCTCCCGGTCTCACACGCAACCACCCGGCCCTGCCTTCGGGAACTAAGAGACTATCTCAAAACGGGGCGCGACGCCCAACCCGTCATTCCCGCAAAGGCGCCCGTCATTCCCGCAAAGGCGCCCGTCATTCCCGCAAAGGCGGAAATCCATGGGCTGAGGGCATCCACTGGAACCCTGCTACTCACTCAGGTCCATCACCACCTTGATGATGTTGTCCTCCCGCTGGTCATACATATCGTAGGCCCTCTGGACGTCGGAGAAGCCCACTCGGTGCGTCACCAGCTTCGACGGGTCACACCACCCCCGCTCGCGCAGGGCCACGATTTCCTGAATGTGTCTGATGGGGTCGCCGCTGCGGGCGCCCGTGGTGGGTATGATGCGCGGCTGCTTGTCCATCAGCCAGTTGTGCTCCAGGGGGATGAATTCCTCTTCCTGGATGCCGAAGACTATGATAGTGCCGTTCTGCCGCACCAGGCGTAACGACATATTGAAGGTGTCGGCGTAGCCCGCCGCTTCCACCACCACGTCGGCCCCCACGCCGCCGGTGATTTCGGCTACCGCAGTCTCCAGGTCTTCACTGTCGGGGTTGACCTGGTGGGTGGAGCCGAACCCCTTGGACGCCTCCAGCCGGTAGTCCAGCAAGTCCACGGAGATAACATTGCGGGCGCCGATGCGGGAGGTAATCATGGTGAAGCTGAGGCCGATACTCCCCTGGCCCAATACCACCACGTTCTTGCCCAGCAGGTTGGGCATCTGCTGGCAGGAATACAGCACGGTTCCCGACGGCTGGCACATGACCCAATCGTCCAGCGAGCCCTCGTCGGGCAACAGAATCATGCGGTCCGGCTCGGAAGCGATGTATTCCACCAGGCCGGCGGAGCCCCGGGGCGGTATCACGATGACCCGCTGCCCCTCGTGGTAGGCATCGGTACGGCTGTCCACGATGGTCCCGGCCAACTCGTGGCACGGGTGGCCGACGGGCATCGGGTACATCTCCTCGGGGTTGATGGCAAAGCCGTGGCGTATGTCGCTGCCACAGACCGACACGCGCTCCAGCTTGACCAGGCACTGGCCGTCTTGGGCTGTGGGCGTTTCCGCTTCCAGTAGTTCAAAGAGCTTGGGGCCGACGAGTCTGGCCGCTTTCATACTAATCAATTCTCCCTGGGAAATATCCTGCCGCCCTCCCAATTTATCCCGGGGCGGCCTGGGTCGTTGCGGGTATATTAACGGCAGAGGGCGTTGCGGGGCAATACATTATGTCCGCTTATTCTGCGCCTCCGCCGCCGGACAGCATAAGGCCGCTACTTCAATCGCAACACATTCCCCACCCCTTACCCAGGGCAGGAATAAGAGACAATCTCGAAACATGGCGCGACACCCAACCCGTCTTTCCCGCGAAGGCGGGAATCTATGGCCTTTGGTCAGCGATGCCGGTATATCAGGAGGGCCAGTTGATTTTGAGATACTCCCTAACCACCACCACACCGATTGCGGATTCGCCCTTGGGGAAATCCTGGCGTATCAGTCCACTTCGCCATAGCGGAAGCACCCGGTGGTGTGGTCGTTGACCATGCCGGTGGCCTGCATGAAGGCGTAGCAGATGGTGGGACCAACGAAACGGAAGCCGCGCCGCCGCAGTTCCTTGCTCATGGCCTCCGATTCCGAGGTCTTCGCCGGTATGTCAGCCAGCGACTGCCAAGCGTTCCTGACCGGACTGCCGCCAACGAAGCCCCAGATGTAGGCGTCGAAACTGCCAAACTCCCGTTGCGCGTCCAGAAAGGCGCGGGCGTTGCCGATGGCCGCCGCCACCTTCAGCCGGTTGCGCACTATGCCGGGGTTGGCCAGCAGCTCCGCCACCTTGGAGTCGTCGTAGGCGGCAACCTTCACAGCGTCAAACCCGTCGAAGGCGTCGCGGTAGCTGTCGCGCTTTTGCAGTATCAACTCCCACGAAAGCCCGGCCTGCGCCCCCTCCAGAATCAGGAACTCGAACAGCCGCCGGTCATCGTGCAGCGGCGCCCCCCACTCCGCGTCGTGATAGGCGATGCCGAGGGGCGTAGCGGCCCATGAGCAGCGTGTCGGCATGATTATGGCGTCCAGACGTTGAAGTTGGAGAAATCGGGCTCGCCGGTATGGTCATTGTAGAAGCCACCCATAGCGCTCACCCCGCCGTAATCAAGGTTGTGGGACAGGTCGAGCCTGGCGATCAGGGCATCGTTGAGGAAAAACAGGCCGACGTCTCCGAAGGCCAGCAGTAACAGGTGGTTGCTGCTGCGGAGAATTGCGCCGGAGTCCCGCACGAAACCCTCGGCCACGCCGGCATACTCATCATCGCCCGCGTCGCGGGTTTTATGGAACCATCGCTGGTCGTCGGTTATTCCTACGACTTCCAGGCGGTTGAAAGCCGGATTGCGGATAATGAAGCCATAGTCCCAATTGGAGCCGGGCGGGTTGATGAACTCGGCTTCGGCCACCAAGTCCCTGGTCCATACACCGCTTTCGTGTTCCGCGATGAAGCCCGGATCCTTTCGCAAGCTGCCGTTTGCCGGCCCGTAACGCTTCTGCAGGGGAAAGACTTGGAATTCCTCGAACCGAGTGACCGCCCCAGCCACTTCATCTCCCGTGAATGCCCCGGTGATAACGGCAATGTCCCCTGCTCCCCCAACCTCAGACAGGTCCAGCGATGACACGTACTCTCCATTGACAAAAAAGAGGCCGCGATTCCCAATGGCCGCCAGCCATACTATATTTTGACCCCCGGCGCCCGTGTCAAATTCGGCGGCAAGCGTGCCCTCTGCGATTTGGACACTTTCGGTATCTTGCCCACGACGCCACGACGCCACCCAATACCCCAGACTGGTTACCACAACTTCGATGAATTGGGCCGTAGAACCGGCTCCTCTGTCACGAATGATGAAACCATAGTCCCATAAGTTCGACGCTGCCGAGTAGGGATTCACGAAGGTAGCGCTCACGATCATGTCCGACATAGAGACTCTGGCGTATTCGGTCTTGATCAAGCCGTCCGACGGGTCATGCCGCAGCTCCCCGTCTATGGGGCCGAAATCGTATTCCCCGTCGGCGGAAGGCGTCGGACGGGGCCGGAGGGTCGGCGCGGGCGTAGGAGGAGGAGAACCTGCCTTGAGCGTGGGGATGCGCCCCCGTACCGTCGTCCCCGATATGGCGAAGCCCACTCCCTCGACCGCCCGGCCGCTGTCCGTTTCTTCGCGGCGGAAGGTGTTGATACCCATGATTTCGCCCGACAACGAAAGCATCGGCCCGCCGCTGTTGCCCGGATTTATGGCCGCGTCTGTCTGAATCACGTCGCTCAGGTGGTTGGAGTCGTAGCGCATGGCCGACACGATGCCGCGAGTGATGGTGGCCTGGCCCGACAGCCCAAGGGCGTAGCCGATAGCGACCACTTCGTCCCCGGGATCGAGACCGGAGGCGTCGCCGAAAGCCAGCGCAAGAAAACTGCCGCAGCAGATTCTGACCACCGCCAGGTCACGAACTGCGTCCGTCCCCAACACCGTGCCGCGATAGGTGGTCGAGTCATTCACGGTAACATTGACTTCCGCGGAGCCTTCCACCACATGATGATTGGTAATGACGTAGGCGGTGCGGCCCTCCGTCTCGAAGATTGCTCCGGAACCGCTGCTGAATACACTCTCAATTCGCACCACCGCTGGCCGCGCCCGCTTTACCATCTCGCTCAGCGCCGCCGCCGGCGGCTGGAAGGGGATGGCGGCGGGTGTCGGCGTCGCAGTCGGCACAGGCGTCGGCGGCGCAGTCGGGACTGCCGTCGGCGTCGCCGTCGGCACAGGCGTTGCCGTTGGCGTCGGTAATGGCGTATGCGTGGGAACAGGCGTCGCCGTCGGCATGGGGGTATTCGTGGGCGTGGGCCGCGCGGCGATCGTTGCGGCCATGCGGGCCTCAACGGTGGCGTCGATATCCGGTGTGGGTGCCGGCGTCGGTGTGGGCGCAGCGGCCTGCGTGGCTGCAATACCGGCGGCCACCGTGGCATTGATGTCCGGCGACGGAGTGGGCAGCGGCGTAGGCAGCGCGGCAGACACTGCGGCCTGCACCGTCGCCTCCAGGTCAGGGGTGGGGGTTGGCGCGGCTGAATTAGGTTGTGTTGACATTTTGGTTATGATGCTTGTCTGGACTTTGTACATTCGAGCCGCGTAGGTGGGCGTATCTGTGAGGCGGTCGTATAGCGCGGCTGGGACTTTTTCACTGTCGCTGTCGCGCCTAGACATTGAAAAACCCCCGGACGACATCCACAGATGGCGGCGCACCAATTTATCGTTACTGGTTTATGACTACTGGCTTTTGTACAAAGTCCAGGCTTGTATGTCAAATGTTAAGTTGCCAGCAGAACAATGGGACAGGATTCTCGATTTCCTGCGTGGCTGCGCCGGCCTGTATGTCGCTCAGGAAGAAGATTGCCAGCGATTTGTCGAGGCTGTGCTGTGGATTAACCGCTCCGGCGTCCAATGGCGGCTGCTTCCGGCCGAATACGGGAATTGGAACAGTGTCTATAAACGATTCGCCCGTTGGGCTGACAAAGGCGTCTGGGAACAGATGCTTCAACATTTCTCCGGCGACCCGGACCTGGAATACCTGATCATTGACAGCACGGTGGTTCGGGCGCACCCATGCGCGGCGGGGGCGCCCAAAAAAACGGGGGACAGGCTTGCCAGGCTCTGGGCCGCAGCCGGGGCGGGTTCAGCACCAAGATCCACGTGAGCGTGGACGGCTTGGGCAACCCCTTGCGATTCATCCTGACCGGAGGGCAACGGCACGACATCACCCAGGCAGAGGAATTGATCGCCGGTTACGCTGGAGAGCAGGTGCTGGCTGATAAAGGATATGACTCCCAGGAGTTTCGCGAGCACATCCTGGCCTTGGGCATGACTGCGGTCATTCCGCCCCGCTCAAACCGGAAGGAACCCGCCGGCTATGACCGGCATCTGTACCGGGAGCGCCATCTGGTCGAATGCTTCATCAACAAGATAAAACACTATCGCCGGATATTCTCCCGGTTTGAGAAACTGGACACCAGATACCTGGGCTTTCTGCATTTCACCGCCGCTCTCATCTGGTTGCGCTGAAATGTCAACACAACCTAGTCTCCGGC
The DNA here is from genome assembly GCA_965226875.1 of Dehalococcoidia bacterium. GTDB lineage: Bacteria > Chloroflexota > Dehalococcoidia > Lucifugimonadales > UBA3495 > VXOI01. The sequence continues at coordinate 3,093,511 of OZ245439.1, forward strand.
TCACAAGCCAGGTGCAGCAGCATCAACAGGGTCAACACGAGGGTAGGCAGGATTTTCATAGCTCGCACAACCGGACATCCGGCACAGGCGGGCAGTGGCGCGCCCGCTCATTTCACAACTTCCACCGGCGGCTTTATTATAAGACAAGCAGTTGTATTCCCGCTTTCGCGGGAATGACGAGAAATCAGGAGGACAACCATGCCCAAGGAATATGACGTTATCGTAGTCGGCGCGGGGAACGCGGCTCTTTCCGCCGCCATCGCCGCCAAGGAGACCTGTGAGTCGGTGCTGGTGGTCGAGAAGGCGCCTGATTACTTCCGGGGCGGCAACACCTACTTCACTGGCGGCATCATCCGCTTCGCCTTCGAAGGGCTGGAGGACATCAAGACCGTCATCCCCGATATGTCGCCCACCGAGGAGGAATCGGTCGAGGTCGGCAGCTACACCGAGGACCAGTTCTACGACGACATGATGCGCGTAACCCAAGGACTCAGCGACCCAGAGTTGGCCCAGATTCTGGTCAGCCAGTCGCTGCCCACGATGCAGTGGATGCGCTCCAAGGGCGTCCGCTTCGTGCTCTCCTACGGGCGACAGGCGTTCCGGGACGAGGACATCGGCAAGTTCCGGTTCTGGGGCGGGCTGCTGGTGGAGGCCGTGGGCGCGGGCAAGGGCCTGTCGGACCAGCAGTTCGACGTCTGCCGCGCCGAGGGCATCGACGTGCGCTACTCCACCCAGGGCAAGGAACTGCTCCTAGACCCGATGGGCCGCGTCAACGGCCTGCGGGTGCTGGGGCCGGAAGGCGTCGAAGACGTCTACGCCAGTTCGGTGGTGCTCGCCGCCGGCGGCTTCGAGGCCAACGCCGAGATGCGCTGCCGCTACCTGGGCCCCGGCTGGGAGCTGGTCAAGGTGCGCGGCATCCCCTACAACACCGGCGACGGCATCCGCATGGCCCTCGAGGCCGGGGCCATGTCCCACGGCCACTGGAGCAGTTGCCACGCCGTCGCCTGGGACCTCAACGCCCCCGCCTACGGCGACCGCACCATCACCGAACTCTTCCAGAAGCACTCATACCCCTTCGGCCTCATCGTCAACCTCAACGGCGAGCGGTTCTTGGACGAGGGATACGACTTCCGCAACTACACCTACGTCACCTACGGGCGGGCGCTTCTGACCCAGCCGCAGGGCGTGGCCTTCCAGATTTTCGACGATAAGGTGAAGCACCTGCTGCGCGACGAGTACCGCATCCCGCAGGTCACCATGGCCCAGGCCGACAGCATCGAGGAGCTGGCCCGCCGGCTGGACATCGACCCGGAGGGCCTGGTCGCCACCATCAAGGAATACAACGCGGCGGTGCAGACCGGCATCCCCTACAACCCCACCGTCAAGGATGGGCGCGGCACCGTGGGGCTATCGCCCAACAAGACCAACTGGGCGCAGACCATCGACACCCCGCCCTATCTCGGCTACGCCGTCACCTGCGGCATCTCCTTCACCTTCGGCGGCGTCCGCATCGACAACCGGGGCCGGGTGCTCAACACCAGCCTGGAGCCGATACAGGGCCTGTACGCGGCCGGCGAGATGGTAGGCGGTCTGTTCTACCACAACTACCCCGGCGGCTCTGGCCTCAGCGCGGGCATGGTCTTCGGCCGCCTAGCCGGCAACAACGCGGCCCGGGACGCCGCCGCTCTCCGGGATTAGGAGCGGTTTTCCTGTCCTCACAATAAGAGACTATCTCAAAACGTGGCGCGGCGCCCACCCGTCATTCCCTAACCTCCCTGTTCCCCGAGACGAGGCAGGCCAGGCCCCAGCTAACACAGACCCCGCCTAATACCAGTTGGCCTTGTCCACCACGTTCCGCAGAGGGCGACCGTCGTTGAACCGCTTGCAGTTGTCCACGAACAGGTCGGTGCGGCGGTCGTCGAGGTAGGGGCCTACGCCCGCGACGTGGGGCGTTATCAGGACGCCCGGCGCGGTCCAGAGAGGATGGCCTGCGGGCAGCGGCTCCACTTGGAACACATCCAGACCCGCGCCAGCTATCTCACCCGCCCGCAGCGCCTCCGTCAAGTCGTCCAGCTCCACCGTTGCGCCCCGCCCGATGTTGATGAAGAAGGCCGAGTCCTTCATGGCCCGGAACTGAGGCCGGGCGAACATCCCCTGCGTCTCCGGGGTCTCGGGGACAGTGACAATTACGAAGTCCGCCCTCGGCAGCACGTCCAGCAGGCTGTCGGGGCGGTGCAATTCGGTCAGGACCGGGCCCGGTTCGGCCAACCGCGGGTCCACACCCAACACCGTCATCCCGAACTCCGAGCACAGGCGGGCGGTCTCGCCGCCGATGCCGCCCACGCCCACCACCACCACCGTGGCTTCGGGCAGGTAGTTGGTCGGGTAGCCCTGCCGCCAAACTCCCTCAACCTGCTGGGGAATATAGACCTGGAACCCCCGCGCAAAGGCCAGCAGGAAAGCCATGATATGGGCGCTGATGTGGTCGTTGTAGATTTCACGGGTGTTGGTGACAACAACCTCGCTGTCGATAAGCTCCTGGGTATAGTAACCGGCGCGGGGGCCGGCCTGGGGACAGGCAATCCATCGCAGCTTCTCCGCTCGCTCCAGCAGTTCCGGCACGATGTCGCCGAACGCCGCGTCGGCGTCGCCGATGACCTCCATCGCCTCGCCCACCGTGGGGCAGAGATGCACCTCAATGTCGGGAATCTCTTGGCGCAGCGCCTCCGGCCAGCCTTCCTGGTAGTTGGGCGGGCAGATAACCAGCTTGAATCCCATGAGCCTCACCTTCCGGCAGTTTCAATCTGGCGACAGTGTAGATACCTCGGGCTTGACGGGTCAAATCGGGAGGGGGCCCTTGCAGGGCCTTTTCATTCTCCCTCCCCCGGATGGAGAGGGAACAATTGGCGGACCATGCTTCGCCGCGACGCCTGTCCCTGTGGGTGGTATGATTGAGTCCCTCTACCCCGGTATGCGCGGGATACGAGACCGCGAAAGTACGGTGAACGGATATGAGCGCTAATAAACCGGCGCGGCGGCCGATGTTCTTTGGTTGGTACGTCGTTGCGGCGTCGGTCTTTGTCGGCTTTGCCGCCGTAGGGTCCCGCAACGGGTTTGGCGCCTTCGTTACCCCGATGAGCGCAGAGTTCGAATGGAACCGGCTTACGATTTCCTTTGCGGCAGCTTTGGGAATTTTGCTGAACGGCTTCATTCAGCCCTTTATGGGTCAGATTTTCGACCGCACCGGCGGTCGAAAGCTCATCCTGTTGTCGGTGCTGGCGCTGGGCCTGATAACCATAGCTTTGTACTGGACTTTCAACTTCCTGTTCTTCGTCTTCGTCTTCGGCATCCTGGCTTCGGTGGCGCAGAGTGGGCTGTCCTTAACCAACACTTCCACATTGCTGTCCCGGTGGTTCAGCAGATTGCGGGGCACTGTCATCGGCATCAACTCCACCGCCCTGTCGATTGGGGGCTTGGTGATGGTGCCTTTCGCCGTCTACCTGATGGACGCCGCTGGCTGGCGCATCGCTTGGGTCGGGTTGGGCGGCGTAGTGCTGCTTTCCCTGCCTCTGGCCTGGCTGTTCATCCGCGAGAATCCGGCACAGATGAACCTGCGTCCCGACGGCGATGATGAGCCGTCGGAGGAAGCCGGCCTCCGGCGTCCCGAGCGCAATCCAGGGCCGCTGGAGGCAGCATCGTGGCGCGACTCCCTGCGTTCTGCCCCCTTCTGGCAGATGTCAGGGGCCTATTTTGTTTGTGGCGCGACCACCTTCATCCTGTCGATCCATTTCATCCCCTACGCCGAGGATCGTGGGGTGGATCGTGGCACCGCAGCACTGATCTTTGCAGTGATGAGCGGCCTGAACATCGTCGGCGCCACGTCCGCCGGTTATTTATCCGACAAAGTTGGCGGCACCAAGAACTGGCTGACCCTCGTCTACAGTATGCGGGGGCTGGCCTATCTGGTGTTGCTGGTTACCCCCTTAATTCCTGGGATGTCCATCGCCGGACTCTGGATTTTCGCCTGCATCGCCGGGTTCTCCTGGATCGCCACGCTGCCCCTCACCTCGTCGCTCACCGCCGAGGTATACGGGCTGAGGGCGATGGGCACCATCTCCGGCATCACCTTTATGTTCCACCAGATAGGCGGATTCGTCAGCGTAACCCTGGCCGGCTGGCTGTATGACGTGACCGGGTCCTACACCGTGCCTTTCGCCATCGTGGGCTCCCTGCTCTCTCTGGCGGCCCTGTCGGCGTTCACCATCCGCGAACGCAAGTACTCGGCCCGGTACCAGCAAACCCAGCCGCAAACTGTGTGGGTGACCGATGCCTGATCCCTTCCAGTTGTTTCGCTGGATTCTGCTGCACCAGGGAGATGCGGCAGACCCGGAACTGATCCACTGGCTCAAGGAAAGGATGGACGAAATCTTCGGCGTCGGCCCGTGGGTGATGGTCGCGGTTACGGCCAGTATCATCATAGTGGTTCCGGCAGCGGTCTGCCTGTTCTATTACTACCAGCAGCGCCGTGGCGGAACCCCGTTGGCCTAGCTCCTCCTCTGCCGGGAGGTAAACGCCAAGCCCATGGCCTTTTGGTTTTCAGCAAAAGTCCTCTCCCCCCTTGAGTGAGAGGAAATTAAAAGACCCCGACGCCAAGCCGTCCCGCACTTGTCAGCAGGCGGCAGATTGGGTAGACTACCTTGCGATGAACCGCTGTGCCGTACCGTCCCCCGCCAGGACGCACAGCAATGATGCAGGCCTTGCCGGATCGCCTGCCAGGGTTGCACGGGCTTTTCGTCCAACGATTTGGCTTAAACTGACATTTCCAACCATAAGGAGGGGGTTCCGAACCGCCATGTTTGACAAAAATTCACTGGACACTCTATTCGACGAGCTTCGAGACCAATACGAACTTGAACCCGACTGGGAAGAGATTCAGCGGGATGCCCACCTCGGAGTAGCCCGGCTGGATGGCGGGGTAGAGATCGGCAGCATCGACCCGCGAGTGGCCGAGCTTGTGACTCGCCACAACCCCGGCTAGTCGGCCAACTCCGGCGCGAACTGCGCTGCGGAACAAAGGAACGGCCCCGGATATCGGGGCCGTTCTTATTTTCCCCGCCTTGCCGGAATCTCAGCGCGGTATGTTAGAGACTATCTCAAAACGTGGCGCGGCAACCAACCCGTCATTCCCACGAAAGCCCCCGTCTTTCCCGCGAAAGCGGGAATCTATGGGCTTTGGTCAGCATGTCACTTCACGGCAGCAGGGGCCTATTTGGTATTATAGGCGCGGCGATATGAACTCCTTTGACTCACAGGCAATTCCCGTCCCGTCCACCGTCCGCCGTCCGCTCCCGTCCCTGCGGCTGGCGGCGGCGGCATTTCTGCTGGCGGCGGCCATCGCGGTGGTGATGACGTGGGGTGAGGGCTGGGCGGTTCATTCGGGCCTTGCCGCTGGGGTTCCCACCTTCCGTTACGTCAACAGCGGCTGGATTGCGCCCCTCGACGCGCGGGAAGCCGGAGCGTTCAGCGAGGAACTGCGGGCCTTCGTCATCCTGAGCCAGGAGGAGCTGGATGCCTTTGAGGACGGCTATGTCGGCAAGGTTACGCGAGGCAACGCCACGGCCCTGGGCCGCATAGACTTTGACCGGGGCGTGCTGCTGGGGGCGTATTACATCTGGCGCCCTGTGCAGGGCGATCCCTTGGCAGTGGCCGGCGTCCGGCCCAAGGGCAGCAGGACCCTTGTGGACTTGGAACTCTCCTACGATCCCCAGGGGCGCGAGTACCCATATATGTACGCGCCGATGGTCATGGTAACTGTGGATCGTTCCCTGTTCCCTGAGGACGAGCCAGTGGATTTCGAGTTCCGGCTGAACGGCGAATCGGTGGCAACCCTGACCGCCACCCCGAATTAGAGACTATCTCAAAACGTGGCCCGCCACCCAACCCCTCATTCTCGCAAATACCCCCGTCTTTCCCGCGAAAACACCCGTCTTTCCCGCGAAAGCGGGAACCCAGAATCCGGTAGCCGGCAAATACGCATTTGCTGCCAATGGCCTTTGGATACCCGCCTTCGCGGTAATGACGGTGAATATGACGACACTCCCTAACTACCCTCTGGCCTGCCGTGGTTCTGCCCTTGCCCGGTAGAGCCATTGTCAAATCTTGGCAATCAGGCTCCAGGCCGAGGCCCTAGCAGTTGCCCATCTCGACCAACTGGCCTTCCCGCCAGGCCATGCGGCCGGCTCGGATGGCGGCGAAGGTGTCGAGGCGCATGGAGCCGCGTTGCAGATTCCCCACCGAGTCCATCCAGACGAAAGCGCCTTCCCGCTGGTCGAAGACGGCGGCATCGCCGCACATCCCCGGAGCCAGGGAGCCGATGCTGTCCTGCAATCCCAGCACCTTGGCCGGGGTGCTGGTGGATGCGGCGATGGTGTCGGCCAGCGGCATCCCCATGGCGTGCAGTTTGCTGACCAGGTCGTTCATCTGGTAGACGGTGCGTTCCGGCGGCGGCACATGAATGTCGGTGCTGATGGTGTGCGGCGCCAGTCCCTGCTCCAGCGCGGCCCGGGTGACCTCCACGTCGCAGTGGACGCCCGCGTGGGCCAAATCCATGATGACGCCCCGGTCGGCGGCGGCCTGCACTTCGGGGCGAATCTTCAGGTTGCGGTCGAGCATATTCTCCGGGTGACCGTTGAAGGCGTGGGTGGAGATGTCGCCGGGGCCGAGGAACTCCAGCACGTCGGGCAGCGGGATGGGCGTGCCGCTGACGTGCACCATCAGGCGGGTGCCCGACTTGTCGGCCACGGCCCGGGCCGCCCGCATGGCCTCGTGGGCGTTCCAGTAGGCCACGGCGTTGACGTGCATCCGCACCTTCACGCCGAAGCAGAACCCAGGATTCTGCTTGATATGCTCGGCGGTCTCGTCGACGTCTATGACCCTCATATCGTGCAGCCCGCCGCCCAGTACCCGGTTGACCGCCAGCCCCACGGCGCCGACGTGCAGAAAGGCCAGCAGCCGGGTGCGGTGGGCCGGGAACACGTAGTCACGCATGGCCTGATAGTTCAGGAAACCCGCGCTGCCCGCGTCAATGCCCGTGGTGGTGCCGGAAGACAGGCAGATTCCGTCGGGGTTGACCGACGTGGGATTGCCGCCGTGGTAGAAGTGGCCATGCAGGTCAATCAGCCCTGGCGTAATCAGCTTTCCCGAAACGTCCACCGACGCGGCGGCATCGGCGGCATCAATGCGCTCGGCCACAGCGGCCACCAGGCCGTCCTTGAAGGCCACGTCGCGGCGGCCGTTGATGCCTTGGGCCGGGTCCAGCAGCGTGCCGCCGGTCAGCAACAGGTCATAGGCGGGTGCGTTAGTGGTCATCGGTCATCCCCCGTCGGTATGTCTCGCGTTAAGAGACTATCTAAATTCGTGGCCCGCCACCCAACCCGTCACTCCCGCAAAGCACCCGCCATTCCCGCGAAAGCGGGAATCCATGGGCTTTGGTCAGCGATGCCGGAATATCAGCAGGGCCAGTTAATTTTGAGACAGTTTCTAAAGGCTAGAAACCGCAGCGGCCACCCGGCGCAGTCTCCGGCTATTCCGATCCGGGGCCGCCGTCTCCGGTGCTTGGGGCGTCGCCGAGGCCCTGGATTTGGAGAATCTGCGGCTCCACGTATTCCATGCGGCGAACCCTGGGATACACCTGCACCTTGGGGTTCCCCATATCGTCGTCGGTAATCTCCGCCGATTCGTCCACCGGCAGAAACCCGAAGGACTCGACGGCGCGGGCGACCAGGTTATCCACCAGATGCGGCGACCGCCCCTCCAGCCGGCCCAACTGGAAGGCCAGCGTAACGGCGAGCTGGTTGCGGGAAATCTGCTCGAAGGCGTCCCGCCCTTTCAGGTCCTCCGGCATCCCGCCGCACTGCTCGAGAAAATCGTCCAGAACCTGGCCAATGATGTCCGAGAGGCCGCCCAGCTCGATTTCGTTCATGAAGCCGGTGAGCTTGTCGGTCAGGTCCACCACACCGTCGGGCGGCAGCACGCCGTAATGCTCGTGCGGCTCGTGGACGTGTTCATGCTGGCCGTCTTCCGGATCGGCCTCGCTGTCTGGCTGCCGCGCTTCGGTCATCAAATGCCTCGCTAATCGTCGTCGTCTGGGTCGTCTTCGGCGGGAGCAGCGGGACGGCGGGCGGCGTACAGCGACCCGGGCAGAATGGCGTTGGATCGGCTGCGCCGGTCAGAGCCGGGGCGCGGCATATTCAGCAACGATTCCTTCAGTCCCGTTATAGCTTCCTCTCCGGCCGACAGGCCAATTACCACGCCGGCCACGCCGGCGTTGCGCAGCGCTTCCAAAGCCTCGCCGTCGGGTGCGCCGGATACCTCGGCCAGCAGGTACTTCCCCACACGACCGCTGACCCGGGCCAGAGAGGCGAGATCCTGTAGCGTCCAACCGGCTGGGTCCCCGGGAAGGGACACCAGAACGGCATCCACCGGCAGGGGATTGATGTCGCGCAATTCCTCGGGCGAGGCATCTGAGTCCACTGCCAGCACCCGGGCGGCGTCCTTGGACGTCAGCGCCCCAAGCGCCGTGCCGGACAGGGAGAAGACCAGCACGTCGGCCCCGGCCTCACGCCAGGATGCGGCGGCGGCGGCGGTCAGCCCCTCGGACCGGACGCCCCAGTTGACACCCGGCGCCGCCTCGCCGATTTCGCCTGCCTGCGCCACCGCAGTGCCGGAGACGATCACCGCGTCGGGGGCCAGACCCCCGGCGGACACCGCCCCGTCCTTGCCACCGTCGGCGGTGATAACCAGCGCCATGCCTGGCAGCTTGGCGGGGCGGGTCGTTCCGAAGCCCAGTGGGGGCAGCGCGCCCTCCCGAATCTCTTCCAGCCTATCCAGAAACTTGCTACTCATTCCCGCAATATCCCATCTGTCCTAATCTGCGCGCCCTCCGGGGCAGCACTGCCGGTGATTATACTCCATACCGGCCCGCCGGGGAGAGTGACCACCCCACTTACGTCAGGGTCTTTAACAGACTATCTCAAAACGTGGCCCGGCACCCAACTCGTCATCCCCGCCAACGCCCCCGTCTTTCCCGCCAACGCACCCGTCATTCCCACGAAAGCCCCGTCATTCCCACGAAAGCGGGAATGACGGGGCTTTGGCCAGCGATGCCGCTATATCAGCAGGGCCAGTTGATATTGAGATAGTTTCTTACCTGGGCTTTGCACATTTCAAGCCGCGTAAGCAAGGGAATCGACAAGTCGGTGGTACAGAGCGGCCGGGACTTTCCTTATATCAGGGTCGGCGGCGGACAGTGAAAAACCCTCGGACGCCAGCCACAGGTGCCGGCGCACCAGGGCGATGGCATCCACGAAGGTCGGCGACGGCTTGGCGTACCAAGCCGCTGTGCGATGGGCCGAGGGTCGTTGTTGCCGCAGCAGATGGGCCGCCAGGGTGGTCCAGGAGAAGAGCCCCATCAGGATCGGCGTGGTGCGAGCGATGGCCTGATCCGACCACTGGCGCTGGGTCTCCACGCCCAGATGCGCCCGCACCTCCTGGAAGGTGACCTCCAGTTGCCAGCGCAGCACAAACCATTCCAGGATCTGCGTCGGGTCCGCCGACGGATCGGTGCAGAGCAAGGCCTGGGGAGTGAATTCGCCTTGGGGGTCCCGAACCAAGACCCAGCGCAGGGGCACCGGCGGCTTGCCCGAGCGGTACCAGACCGCCGTTTGCGACGTGAGTCCCAACGTGCGGGTAGTGCCGTCGTACCAGGCTGCCGACACGGTGGCCCAGGACACGGTGGGCAAGTCCAGGAGTGTCTTCAGCGCGGGCAGCCGCCGGCCTTTCAGCGGAGGCCGACCGTTCTGACCGGGCTGACGGGGTGGGGCCGGTTCATAAAGGGCGGCGTCCAGGCGCAAGCGGGCGATGAGGGTAACGGGTTGAGCCAACGATTGGCAGCAGTGGAGCAGGTCCAGGACGGCGTAGCTGCTGTCGCCCACCAGCACCAGGGGGCGGTGGGGCAGCCAGCGGCGCAGTTGCAGGATCATCTGCCGAGCCCAGTCGGTGAGCTTCTTGTGGCGGCGTCCGCGCTGCCGGTGGTAGCGTTCCGAGGGTGCCAGCACGGTGAGAAAGGGCAAGGCCCAATCTCGACTTTACGCAAAATCCAGGAAAAGTAATGGATGACATCACCTTTGTGCGTAGCCACTGGTGGTTGGTGTCGGAGGGTTTTTCACTATCGACCGCCAACTCCAATGTACAGAAACTCCCCGCCACTCTGTACCATCGTATTGCAGATTCCCTCGCTTATGCCGCTTAAAATGCGTAAAGTCCAGCCAATAGCGTCCCGCCCAGGGGATCTGGCCCAGCCACATCAGGGAAATCCAGCGCAGGCCGCTGGCCTTGACCAGTTGCTGGCGACTGGAACGCACCGCGTCGCGGTAGACGCCCCGAGCCTTGATCTTAGGGCCGCGGCGCCGTTCCAGAGTTTCGTCGATGCCGAACACCAACGGACCATCTCCCTGGTCCAGGTGCTGGAGCAGCAGCATGAGCAGGATGCGAGCCGCTTGGCGGGGCGACCACACCGCCCGATTGAGCACCTCATGATAGCGGGCGTAGTCGAGGTGGTCGCTGCGGCCCATGACGCGCAGCGCCGCGGCCACGGTGCGTTGGCCCGGGGCCAGTATCGCGCCGACCAGCAGGATTTGGGCTTTCAGCCAGGTCGGGTTGCGAAACAGCGTGGCGAAGGGATGGAGTACGGGTAAAATGGCATCGGGCAGGGTGAGCATGGCTGGACCTTCCGTGAGAAGTGGGTTTAGGCCAGCTTACCCTGTCTTTATATTTCTCCTAACTTTTGCGTAAAGTCCAGCTTACTGACCCGTTCAAATACCGGCGGAACCCGCCCTTCTTCGCCATTCCAATCAATGCGCTACCTGAGAGTCCGCTCCGGCCTCGCCAGCCCCAGGTTATCGCGCAGCGTCCCTGGCGCGTACTCCCGTCGGAACAGCCCGCGCCGTTGCAACTCCGGCACAACCAGCCGCGCGAAGTCCTCGTAGGCCCCTGGCATATGAGTGGCGGCCAGCACGAAGCCGTCGCACGACCCGGTGCCGAACCACCCTTCCATCTGGTCGGCCACCTGCGACGGTGTGCCGTTGAACGTCGGCAGTTCCCGCAGCGTTCCCCGGCCCGACCAGCGCACAAAGTCGTTCACCGAGGGGTTGGCGTTGCCGCTAAGCTGCACCACCCGGTCCAGAAACCCCCGCAGCCCGGTCATGGATGCCATCACCTCGTCCGACAGCGGCTCCTCTGGCGGGTGCTGCGAGAAGTCGTAGTTGAACACCTCCGACAGCAGCGCCAGCGAGTCCATCGGTCGCGCGAGGCCGTCGATGAACTCCAGCTTTTCCGCCGCCTCCTGCTCCGTCTCGCCCACCACCACGTAAACCGCCGGCGCCACCCTCACCGCGTCCGGGTCTCTGCCCATGGCCCCGGCGCGCGCCCGCAAATCGTCACGGTAAGCCTTGCAGCCCTCCGACGTGGGAAAGATGACAAACAGCAGCTCCCCCCATCGTGCGGCGAACCTCCGTCCCCGCTCGCTCTGCCCGGCCTGGATAATCACCGGATACCCCTGCGGCGGACGCGGCGTGGTCAGCGGCCCCCGCGAGCTGAAATGCTGCCCGGCGTAGTCGGCCCGCCTCACCATCGAGGCGTCGGCGAACCGCCCCTTCCCCCGGTCGGCGACCACCGCGCCGTCGTCCCACGAGTCCCACAGGGCGCAGGCCGCCTCCATGAACTCGTCGGCCACATCATAGCGGTCCTCGTGCTCCAGATGCTCCGGCACCCCGAAGTTGTGCGCCTCCGAGTCATTCAGCGACGTCACCACGTTCCACGCCGCCCGCCCGGCGGTGAAGTGGTCCAGCGACGCAAACAGCCGCGCCACATGGAACGGCGAGTAGTACGTCGTCGAGTACGTCGCCCCCAATCCAAGATGCGACGTCGCCAGCCCCATCGCCGTTATCACCGGCACCAGGTCCAGCTTCACCACCCGCACACCATGCTCTACCGCCTCGGCGTAGGAGTCCCCGTACCGGCTGGGCATCGCCAGCCGGTCGTCGATGAACGCCATATGAAACCGCGCCGCCTCCAGCGTCCTAGCAATATCCTGGTAGTAGCGCAGGTCAAGAAAATCCGGCGACGTCTCCGGGTGTCGCCAGGACCCGGTATAGTTGGAGCAGTTGGACGCCTGCATAAAGGCGACAAGCAGCATTTCCCGCTGGGCCGGTCGCGTCATATCAACCTACCAGACAAAACCAAAGTTCCTTCCCATTTGGGAAAGGGCTGTCAAAGTTCCCTCTCCCTCCGGGAGAGGGTTAGGGTGAGGGCAACCTCATCCGCACTGGCCGCCGCGCGCTGATCACCAGCACGCTGCCGACCGCGGCGGTGGCGGCGAAGATCAGAAAGATCATAGTGTAGTCCCCCCGCAGGTCGAACAGCACCCCTGCCAGCAGCGGGCCGGTGGACTGCCCGATCAGCACCCCGATTTCGCCCATGCCCCGGATTTTACCCAAAGACGCCCGACCAAAATAGTCGGCATAAATGACCGCCGGTGTCACGTTGCTCCCGGCAGACACCAGCCCGATCAGCATGGACGCGGCGAAAGCCCCGGCAATGCTGCCCGACAGCACCAGCAGCAACACCGCCCCGGCCAGCAGCGCCAGCAGCGCCGAATACATCAGGCGAGCCGGCGCCCGTTCCATCAGCCACCCCCATCCGATGCTGCTCGCCGCAGACACCACCCAACTTATCGTAACCACCGTCGCCGCGCTGGTGAGCGACAGGCCCCCGTCCCGCAGGAAGGCCGCTATGTGCACGTTCACCCCGGCGTGGACGAAGAATGTCGCAAACCCCATCAGCATCAGAATCCAGAACGATGCCGTCCGAGTGGCCTCCCGCAGCGTCCAGGACTCGCTTTCCGCGGTCGCAGAGGCTGCCGGTTGCGGCGTACCGGGAGCATTCGGGGCCTTGCCGATTACATCGGTGTCCCCGTCCGGCCTCAGTCCCAGGGCCTCGGGGCGCTCCACCACCAGCAGAAGGTTGGGCAGCAGGGCCACGGCCAGGCAGATTACCCCAATGGTAATCCAGGCGGCGCTGACTCCGAAATTGTCTATCATCAGCGCCGCCGTCATAGTGAACACCACCCCGCCGATCGCTCCGCAGAGGAAGATTACTCCGATGGCCCTGCCACGCATCCTCACGAACCAGCGGGATGCCACAGTGCTGGCTCCGATAGGCCCCGCAGTATGAAACACCACCCGCCCGGCGGCATACGCGAGATAGAAGGTAAAGGGAATGGTGGCCCATGCCAGAGAGATCATGGACACGCCCACCGTCAGCACCCCCGCCACCAGCACCGGCCGCGCCCCGAAGCGGTCAATGGCCCAGCCCACCGCCGGCGACAGCGCAATGGAGACCAGAGCTCCCACGCTGACTGACCCGGCGATCAGCGTCCGCGACCATCCCAGTTCCTGCGACATCGGGTAGATGAATACCGTCAGCGTCGTAATGGCGGGCGCCATCCGGGCAAACACTGCCGTCCCGGAGGCCCCAACCACCACCCAGCCGTAGTAGAAGGGCAGAAGGCGCTGAAAACGGGCGGCTAACAGCAAGACAAGTCCAAAAGAATCCCTCTCCCTCCGGGAGAGGGCTAGGTGAAGTCGTCGTCCCAAGTTACCTCTCCCGCAGGGAGAGGGTTAAGGTGAGGGCGTATCCGTATGGGCGAGCAGGCCCTCGATTGACCAGCAGGGGCGCAAAGCCAGGCGCCCCTGCACGCAGGTACTACCCCAAGTGCTTGCCGAAGAAGCCCAGCGTCTTCTCCCAGCCGTCCACGGCGGCCTCGACGCGGTAGCTGGGGCGGTCAACGGCGAAGAAGCCGTGGCCCGCGTCGTCGTAGCGGTGGAACTCGTAGTCCTTGCCCTGCTTCTTCAGCGCCTCTTCCGTCTCGTTCACGTCGGCGGGAGAGGGACGCGCGTCATCGTTCCCGAACAGGCCCAGCAGCGGGCAGTTCAGCCCGGCGGTGAAGTCCACCGGCCAAGCGGGCATGGCGGGACTCAACTGGTCGTTGCCCTGCGTAACGCCACCGCCCCAGCAGTCTACCGCCGCGTCCACGCCCTCCAGAGTGCAGGCCCCCAGGTAGGTCTGCCGTCCGCCGGAGCAGAAGCCGATCAAGCCCACCTTGCCGTTCAGATACGGCAGCGTCCGCAGGTAGGCCATGGCCCCCGCCACGTCGCCCATGGTGCGCACGTCGGGCATACCGCCCGCCTCGCGGATGCTGGCGCTGTTCTCTTGAGGAGTCGCCTTCCCCTCCCGGAAATGCAGGTTGGGGGAGATGGTAACAAACCCGTTGTATGCCAGCTTGCGGGCCATCTCCTTGGAAGCCTCGTCCCAGCCCGGCATATGGTGAATCAGCACCACGCCGCCATGCGGGCCGCCGCCCAGCGGGCGGGCCAGGTAGGCGTCAATCATATCGCCCTCATGTGCCTTGATATTAACCGTTTCCGCCAACAATCCCTCATAGCTCATATCAGAACATCTCCATCAATCGTTTAGCGCCCTCTCCAGGTGCGAGAGGGCCGAGGGGGGAGTCTTCCCGAGTTTCCTCTCCCGCCGGGGGAGAGCCAAGGCGGGGGCGTCCCCACCCGCCAGTAGCCTACTATCGGCGCAATCTTACGTCAATCTGCCGCCTACCCCCCACAGGGTTCTCCAATAGTCCCCTCTCCATCAAGCTGGACTTTGTACAAAACATAGACAAATGAAAAGGACAGGGTAGGCTGGTAAGACCCCTCTCTGACAAAAGGTCTCGCCATGCTTACCCTGCCCGAGGCGATTCTACCTGTTCTCATCCCCTTCGCAACACTTTTCCGCAGCCCGACTTGGCGGAAAGCCCAAATCCTGTTGGTTGGTGCCGTACTGGCCCCTGGCCAGCGCACCGTGGCATCGGCGCTGCGTGTCATGGGACTGAGCGACGATCGCAACTACGCCCGCTACCATCACGTGCTCAACCGGGCGGCATGGTCTCCCCTGAAGCTGGACTTTGCGCAATTCAAGCGGCGTAGGCAAGGGAATCGACAAGTCGGTGGTACAGAGCGGCCGGGACTTTCCGTATATCAGGGTCGGCGGCGGACAGTGAAAAACCCTCAGACGCCAGCCACAGGTGGCGGCGCACCAGAGCGATGGCATCCACGAAGGTCGGCGACGGCTTGGCGTACCAAGCCGCTGTGCGATGGGCCGAGGGTCGTTGTTGCCGCAGAAGATGGGCTGCCAGTGTGGCCCAAGAGAAGAGTCCCATCAGGATTGGCGTAGTACGGGCAATGGCCAGGTCCGACCACTGGCGTTGGGTCTCCACGCCCAGGTGAGCCCGCACCTCCTGAAAGGTGACCTCCAGTTGCCAGCGCAGCACAAACCATTCCAGTATTTGCGTCGGGTCCGCCGACGGATCGGTGCAGAGCAAGGCCTGGGGAGTGAATTCGCCCTGTGGGTCCCGAACCAAGACCCAGCGCAGGGGCACAGGCGGCTTGCCCGAGCGGTACCAGACCGCCGTTTGCGAGGTGAGTTCCAGCGTGCGGGTAGTGCCGTCGTACCAGGCTGCCGACACCTCGATCCATGACACGGTGGGCAAGTCCAGGAGTGTCTTCAGCGCGGGCAGCCGTTGGCCTTTCAGCGGAGGCCGACCGTTCTGGCCCATCTGACGGGGTGGCGCTGGTTCATAAAGGGCGGCGTCCAAGCGCAAGCGGGCGATGAGGGTAACGGGTTGAGCCAACGATTGGCAGCAGTGGAGCAGGTCCAGGACGGCGTAGCTGCTGTCGCCCACCAGCACCAGGGGGCGGTGGGGCAGCCAGCGGCGCAGTTGCAGGATCATCTGCCGCGCCCAGTCGGTGAGCTTCTTGTGGCGGCGTCCGCGCTGCCGGTGGTAGCGTTCCGAGGGCGCCAGCACAGTGAGAAAGGGCAAGGCCCAATAGCGTCCCGCCCAGGGGATCTGGCCCAGCCACATCAGGGAAATCCAGCGCAGGCCGCTGGCCTTGACCAGGTGGCTCCGGCTGGAACGCACCGCATCGCGGTAGATGCCCAGGGATTTAATTTTAGGGCCACGGCGCCGTTCCAGGGTTTCGTCGATGCCGAAGACCAACGGACCATCGCCCTGATCCAGGTGTTGGAGCAGCAGCATGAGCAGGATGCGAGCCGCTTGGCGGGGCGACCACACCGCCCGGTTGAGCACCTCATGATAGCGGGCGTAGTCGAGGTGGTCGCTGCGGCCCATGACGCGCAGCGCCGCGGCCACAGTGCGTTGGCCCGGGGCCAGTATCGCGCCGACCAGCAGGATTTGGGCTTTCAGCCAAGTCGGGTTGCGAAACAGCGTGGCGAAGGGATGGAGTACGGGTAAAATGGCATCGGGCAGGGTGAGCATGGCTGGACCTTCCGTGAGAAGTGGGTTTAGGCCAGCTTACCCTGTCTTTATATTTCTCCTAACTTTTGCGTAAAGTCCAGTGAAGGTGTCCCGGATCCTGCTTGGATTGCTGATCCTCTACTTGGATCGGGGCGATGGTCCGTTGGTCTTCGGCATCGACGAAACCCTGGAACGGCGCCGTGGTCCTAAAATCAAATCCCTGGGCATCTACCGCGATGCGGTGCGTTCCAGCCGGAGCCACCTGGTCAAGGCCAGCGGTCTGCGCTGGATTTCCCTGATGTGGCTGGGCCAGATCCCCTGGGCGGGACGCTATTGGGCCTTGCCCTTTCTCACCGTGCTGGCACCCTCGGAACGCTACCACCGGCAGCGCGGACGCCGCCACAAGAAGCTCACCGACTGGGCTCGGCAGATGATCCTGCAACTGCGCCGCTGGCTGCCCCACCGCCCCCTGGTGCTGGTGGGCGACAGCAGCTACGCCGTCCTGGACCTGCTCCACTGCTGCCAATCGTTGGCTCAACCCGTTACCCTCATCGCCCGCTTGCGCCTGGACGCCGCCCTTTATGAACCGGCCCCACCCCGTCAGCCCGGTCAGAACGGTCGGCCTCCGCTGAAAGGCCGACGCCTGCCCGCGCTGAAGACACTCCTGGACTTGCCCACCGTGTCCTGGGCCACCGTGTCGGCAGCCTGGTACGACGGCACTACCCGCACGTTGGGACTCACGTCGCAAACGGCGGTCTGGTACCGCTCGGGCAAGCCGCCGGTGCCCCTGCGCTGGGTCTTGGTTCGGGACCCCCAAGGCGAATTCACTCCCCAGGCCTTGCTCTGCACCGATCCGTCGGCGGACCCGACGCAGATCCTGGAATGGTTTGTGCTGCGCTGGCAACTGGAGGTCACCTTCCAGGAGGTGCGGGCGCATCTGGGCGTGGAGACCCAGCGCCAGTGGTCGGATCAGGCCATCGCTCGCACCACGCCGATCCTGATGGGGCTCTTCTCCTGGACCACCCTGGCGGCCCATCTGCTGCGGCAACAACAACCCGCAACCCATCGCACCGCGGCTTGGTACGCCAAGCCGTCGCCGACCTTCGTGGATGCCATCGCCCTGGTGCGCCGCCACCTGTGGCTGGCGTCCGAGGGTTTTTCACTGTCCGCCGCCGACCCTGATATACGGAAAGTCCCGGCCGCCCTGTACCACCGACTGATAGATTCGCTTGCCTACGCGGCTTGAAATGTGCAAAGCCCAGCCGACATGCCCGAGCAAAACCAGGACGCCGGGCAGGAGGCCCCTCTTCGCCAAAAGTCCAGTTGCCGCGGAGAACAGAAAGCAGCAGAGCAGACATATCTCTGTTCGGAGGAACGAAGACACATCAAGGTTGTAGGATCTCCGACGACGGACTAGACTGAGAAATACAAGAACACAGGACAATAAATTAGTGGAGAGGGCAATGAAGACCATCAGCGTGTCGGTCGACGACGAAACCCACCGGCTGGCACGGATCAGGGCGGCTCAGACCGGGACCACGGTGTCGGCGATGATGCGAGACCTTCTGACGGAGCTGCTACAACGTCCGGCAGAAACGGAGCCGACCGAGACGGAACCTCAAAGGCGCGCCCGGCTCCTGGATGATGTGCTCGAAAGATTCAGGAGGGAAGGGATAGGCGTGGACACCAGCAGGATCCTTTCCAGGGAAGAGATGTACGACAGAGATGCGGCTCGCTGACACCAACGTGCTGATATACGCCGTGAGCAACCGGGAAGCCGACGCCGCCAAACGGACCAGGGCGGAAGCAACTCTGAAGGAAACGGACCTGGCACTGTCCGTCCAGGTCCTCCAAGAGTTCTACTTTCAGGCCACAAGGCCCCAGGGACCGGCGGGATTGACCCACGAGCAGGCCATGGAGTTCCTGCGCCCGCTGAGGACACTGCCGACCCAGGAAATCACGGTCGAACTGTTCAACAGGGCGACCGAAATCAAGCAGAAGTTCGGGCTGTCATACTGGGACGCGGCGATCCTGGCGGCGGCAAAGATGCTGGGCTGCGAAGCGGTGTACTCGGAAGACATGAGCCACCAGGAGGACTATGACGGACTCCGGGTGATAAACCCGTTTTTGGGCGGGGGTTGAGACGTCGATGCGCTGCTGCCATGCCCCCACCTCACACACTCACACGCCGCCCAGTAACCTGCCATCAAGTTGCTATTTTGACGGCACTCCCAAAGCCCCAGCAGAAATCGCTAAGGTGCGAACGGCCCACTTCATTTTGCTGATCCTCATTTTGATGCTCCTTGGGCATCACGTTCTGAGGCTGACTCTTCGCTCGACTTTACGCAAAATCCAGGAAAAGTAATGGATGACATCACCTTTGTGCGTAGCCACTGGTGGTTGGTGTCGGAGGGTTTTTCACTATCGACCGCCAACTCCGATGTACAGAAACTCCCCGCCACTCTGTACCATCGTATTGCAGATTCCCTCGCTTATGCCGCTTAAAATGCGTAAAGTCCAGTCAAGGAGAGGGACAATTGAGAGCCCCCGGCACTGACACTTCCCCCTTGTCAGCCCCGGAGACATCCTTCTACCATAATGTCTGTTAGACCCAAACCAAATCCAACCCGCCACCGAGGCAACAGGCCATACCATGCCGAAAAGCCACAACAAGACCCGGCGCTCCCAACCTGCCCGTCAGCCCCATAAACCCGTCCCCGACCCGTGCGGCGAGCCGGAATGGGCGAAAATGAGCGGAAATGAGAGGGAAAATCAAAAAGATGGAGCCACCACCGCGAAAACGGAGGCCAGCCTCACCTTTCGCCAGCAGTCGGCCCTCCCCATCATCGCCGCCTCCCCCACCACAGCTCAAGCCGCCCGCTCCTCAGGGATCGGCGAAAGCACCCTCCGCCGCTGGCTCGAAGACCCCAACTTTCGCCACGAGATTGTCCTCCTTCGCCAGGAATCTGCCAGCCTCGCCCGGCAGGAGCTCCAGGGCCTTATGCTGCGCAGCGTCTCCGTTCTCTCCGAAGCGATGGAAGACCCGGATATGGCTATCCGTCTCCGCGCCGCCCGTTTCGCCCTGTCTTTCTCCGTACAGATTTGCGAAGCCGAAAGGCTCAGGTCCGACATCCAGGCCCTCCAAGAAGCTCTCCCCCATTCGGCAACCCACCACTCCAGCAAATAGGAGACTATCTCAAACCGTGGCACGGCACCCAACCAGTCATTCCCGAAAAAGCGGGAATCCTGGAGCATCCCCAACGTCTATGCGTCAAGGGCGCCATCGCGCTGCAAGCAAGCAAGGTCAAGCAATTGTCCCTTCTACCTCCGGGAGAGGGTCGGAGTGGCGGCGCTCCCCGGCGGGAGCGGCGTCAAAATTCCGAAAATCCCAGCTCAAATGGTATTATGCTAAACTCACCGTCCACCGCGCTGGGCGTCACGAAACGGCGCGGAACGGATACTCCGCCAGAAAGGAGCCGCCGCCATGCGTATCGGGCTGTTTGTGGGCGCCCAGGAGCTTATGCGGGACGTGGCCGAGCGGCTGCAACGCATTTCCGCCGCCGAGGCGGACGGGTTCGAAAGCTATTGGATGCCCCAACACTTCGGGGCTGATATGCTTACCGTCATCGCCATGGCCGGTATGCAGACCACCCGCATCGAACTGGGCACCGCCGTTGTCCCCACCTATCCGCGCCATCCGGTGGCCCTGGCGCAGCAGGCCCTCACCGCGCAGGTGGCCACCGGGGGACGGCTGACTCTGGGAATCGGCGTTTCCCACCGCTCCACCATCGAGGACTGGCTGGGCCTGTCCTATGCTCACCCCGCCCGGCACATGGAAGAATATCTGTCGGTGCTGCGCCCCCTGCTCAACGACAGTGGCGTCGACTTCTCCGGGCGGGAGTTTCGTGTGGCGGGCGAGTTGCAGATTCCCGACGCCGACATGGTAACTTGTCCTGTGGTCATGGCGGCCCTCGGCCCCCGAATGCTCGAAATCGCTGGCCGGCTGGCCGACGGCGCCGTCACCTGGATGACCGGCCCCAACACCTTGCGCCACCACGTAGTTCCGCGCCTAAACGATGCGGCCGCAACCGCAGGAAACCCGCCCCCCCGCGTCTGCGTCGGGATTCCGATTGCAGTTACCGACAATTCGGAAAGAGCGCGCGCCCGGGCCGACCGGCTCTTCCAGCACTACGCAGCCCTGCCCAGCTACCGCGCCATGCTGGAGCGGGAAGGCGCCGACAGCCCCGGCGGAATCGCCATCGTGGGCGACGAGTCGGCTGTGGAGGACCAACTGCGGAACTTGGCCGACATCGGCGCCACCGACCTCCTCGCCACCATCTTCCCCGCCGATGGCTCGCAGACCTCTTTCACTCGGACCCGCTCCTTCCTGCAACGCCTCATCGGGCGCATCTAGCGTTCCCAACCTCCTGTAATCCCCGCCGCAAATTTGTGATTGTTTGCACATTGTTGACTGCTCCGGGCATCGGCAATTACAATTTTAGTTATCTGATAACCGGATGCAGAACACTCCGGTTTCAAGTCGGTTTCAACCCGGTTTCAAAGTCGTAGATTCCAGTCCTGGAGGCTTCAAATGTATCAGAAAGTGCTTGTTCCGCTGGATCGTTCGGTGGAATCCGAAGGAATACTTGACGTCGTCCCAAAGTTGGTCAACGACGGCGGGCAGGCTACATTGCTGACGGTTATACCGCAGGGCCGCACCAAGGCCCTGGGCGAACTGGTGGTGCTGGGAACCCAGCAGGAAGAGGAAGACCGCGCCCGCGCTCTGGCCTATCTCAACCGAATCGTCAGCCGCTTGCGGGAGTCGTCAATAGAAGCCTCCGCCGCCGTGGTGGTCAACGACTCGGTGCCTGCCGCTATCGTGGCCTATGCCAACCGCAACTCCGTCGACCTGATCTCAATGTTCACCCACGACCGCCGCGGCCTGGCCCGACTGGTCAAGGGAAGCGTGGCACGCGAGGTAGAGCGCCGCGCCGTTATGCCAGTGCGTGTTTTCCGGCCCGACGACCTGCCCCCCGGACAGGAGAGAGCCCCGGAAGCTGGGGACCAGTTCGACTACTCCTCCGTGGATATGTTCGCCCGGCTCTCCAGGGAGCAGATCTCCGCCGTCGTGGCCTTGGGCAGCACCGTTAACGTCAAGGAGGGTGAAACCCTCGGCGCTGGCGGCGAGGAGGGCCAGAACCTCTACGTCATCCAGTCCGGCGAGGCGCAGTTGACCGCCCAAGCGGAGATAGGACAGATTGCCGTCCGCCTAGCTGGCCCCGGCGAGTCCTTCCCCCAGGCGGTTCTGCTGGGTGAGGGAACGCTGATTACCGCCGGTTCCGCCCTCAGCGACATGACCCTGTTGCAGATTCCCCGCGCCCCCTTGCTGGACCTGTGCACCCAGGACGCCGCTATTGGGCGAGGCATCTACGCCGCCACTGCCCAACAGTTCGCCACCCGGTACAGCCGCACCCTGACCCAGTTGGGCATGAGCGCCAGCCGCGAAATCCGGAGAGACAG
Organism: Dehalococcoidia bacterium; assembly: GCA_965226875.1. Taxonomy (GTDB): domain Bacteria; phylum Chloroflexota; class Dehalococcoidia; order Lucifugimonadales; family UBA3495; genus VXOI01. The sequence continues at coordinate 3,115,457 of OZ245439.1, forward strand.
CGAGGAAGAGGAGTAACGTCCGGCAACTCCCGGACGGGGACACCCCAGGGGAAAGAGAAATAACGAAAACGGCACGAAGCCGGCAGGCCGGCAAAGCATCTCTTCACAAGAATTTGGAGGTGTGCCATGGTTACGATTCTAAAACCCAGAGAGACAGTCCCGGTAGAATCTGCTCCGGCCCCCGAGGTATTACAGCCCAGGACTGAATCGCGGGAATGGAGCTACTCGATGCCCTTCGCTGGTGTCAAGTATTTCTCCTTCCGGCCCGCGCCGCGACCGGCAGCCCCGGTGGCGGAAGCGGAGACCGCCCACCCGGTGTTGTCTGCCAAACTCATCGACGAAAGAGTCATTCTCCTATAGAATCGCAAACCGTGGGCCGGAAAACGGCGAACTTGATGAAGGCGTGAGACATGTACGTACAACTGGCATGGGGCAGGGCGCGTCCCGGCACTTGGGACAATCTGAGGCAATTCTACATCGACAAGGTCATCCCCTTCACCATGGGGATGCCGGGGTTGCAGGAGCGCCAGCTCTGGCGCGGCACTTCGGACCCCGACGAGATGGGGTTCTGGAGCGTGTGGGGCTCGCTCCAGGAACTCCGCAACTACGAGACCAGCGACGCCCGCCGCCAACTGGCCGGCGAGGCGGAAGAGTTTTTCTACCCTATGGCTTACGCCCAGGGCGAGACCTGGATTAAGCACTTTGAAATCGTGTCGTCCACCGGCTCCGACGACTCCGGCGGCTCACTGGTGATGATGGCCTGGGGCAAGCTCCGCCTCGGTTCCTGGGACCAGTACGAGGAGTTTTACCGGGGACAGGTAGAACCGGCCTCCGGCTCCGTCGAGGGCCTCAGCAATCGTCTGCTCCTCCGCAGCGCCGAAGACCCCGACGAGGGCCTCAGCCTCAGCGTATGGGACAACGAGGAAGCCCTGCTCCGCTACGAGCGCAGCGAACTGCGCCGCAACATGGCCCAGGAGGTCGAGAACCTATACCGGGGTGAGTTCTGGGTCAAGCACTTCCAGGTAACCGACAGCAACCGCTAGGCCTCCCCCGATCTCCGGTGTGACGCCACAGGGGCGGGAGTTAATCCCGCCCCTGTTACCGCGCTCAGATGAGTCCTAACCGGCGCCCATCCTGCTCCGTCCTTCCGGCACCGCGGAGCACATCGGCCAAGGTGCCGCGAGATAGTGTCCCACCAGATCTGTGAAAGGGAACAAGTGCCTGGGGGTGGTCTTGACCCGCACTCACCCGCACCTCGCTCCTTGCCGGCGAAAAGAGTGAAGCCCCAGCTCGATGTCCGGGGCTTCGGAGTTTGAAGGTCTGACCGGTTGCCGCAACCTGCGGCGGTTACTACCGTTGGCCGTAAATGTAGTTCGGGAGGGCCAATGCCAGTTCCGGTATGAACAGCACCAGCGCGGTGGTGACTGCCATGCAGCCCATAAAGGGAAGCACTCCTATCCACACGTCCGCTATGGTGCTTTGCTGCACTATCTCGTTGGCGGCTTCGGCCATCTCCCTGTCCACATCAAGCCGCACGCCGTGCAACACGTAGAGGTTGATGCCCTCCGGCGGGCTGATGAGCGCCGCTTCCACCAGCAGCACCATAATGACGCCGAACCAGACCAGGTCAACACCCGCGCCCTCCAGCGTCGGCAGCAGGATGGGCACCGTGGTCACCATCATGGCGAAGCTCTCCATGAAGGTGCCCAACACCAGGTAGAAGACCACCAGCACCAGCACCAACTGGATTTCGTTGAGATTCAGGCTTGAGATGGCATTGGCAATCTCCTGCGAGATCCCCAGCCGGGCGAAGGCGAAGGACATCGTGAAGGCGGCAAGCACAATGAGGAAGATCATTCCAGTGGTGCGCACCGTCGACATGAAAGCGTCTTGTACGATGTTGAAGTTTCGCAACAGGAGCCGCCGGCGCACCGTTTGGTCGGGGAACCGTGCGTTGCGGAGTTCCTCCTGCGACGAGCTCACAAGGAACGGGACCCAACCAGACCAGGGGACAATCACCACTTCGACGAGGAAGATGTTTTCGCCAACGATTGCGGCCAATGGAACTGTCGAGTCGTTCAGGTCCGCGCCAGTGAGGGCCAGTGCGATCTGGAAAATCAGGTGGACCAGCAAAGCGCCCACCAGAAGGCCCAACCCCCATTTCACCGGCGAGGAGATGGAGATCAGCCCCAGCGCCCGCATCATGCCACCGAACATGGGGAGAAGGATCTCTTCCGTGTTCAGAATAAACGCAAGGACGAACGCGCCATACACGCCCAAGGCCGCCGCCTCCGAGGGGGTGGCGATACCTCCGTATATGGAGCCGATTACCACGACAATCAGCGCGACTATCGGTATGAGGGAAATGGAGCCAATGAGTCGGTTCGCCCACCCTTGAATGGTGATGAAGCTGTCGCCGTGCTCGCGCGGCGCCAAGCCTTTCCAGACCATCGCCAAGCCAAAAATCATTACCATGAAAGTCATCGTGAGCACCATGCCGGGAACGAAGCCAGCCATGTATAGGCGTCCGATGGACTCCTCCACCAGCACACCGTAAATGATCAGGCTAATGCTGGGGGGAATCAGGATGCCCAGGGTTCCGCCGGCAGCCAGGGAGCCGATTACCATGCGCTCCGAGTAGCCCCGCTGCCGGAAGCTGGGCAGCGACACCCGGCTGATGGTGGCGGAGGTTGCCACGCTCGAACCGGAACAGGCGGCGAAGATGGCGCATGATACGATGTTGGTGTGAATCAGTCCGCCGGGCAGCCACCAGATCCAGCGAGTGATGCCGGCGTACATACGCTCGCCCATGCCGCTGCGGTTCATAAGCTCACCCATCAGGATGAACAACGGCACCGCCACCAGAATGAAGCTGGTGTTTCCTTCCCAAGCCTTGTTGGCCATGATGTTCCACAGGGGAGCATCGGAAAAGAAAAGCATGATTATCAGGGACAGCGCGCCCAACGCAGCGGCCACGTACAACCCTGCGAGGAAGAAGGCCCCCATCAATCCGAATGCTACGCCAATTGCCACAGCTTAACCTCTCAGGCCCTTTTCCCCATCTGTGTAGACCGGACCTGGCCCAAGCCCGGTCTACCGGTGTGTTGCTCGCATGAGGGTTTCCGGGTGTTGTCCGAAGGCTAGTCGGCGGCGCCGGCCGCCTTGCCTCCGATGATGGAAATCGTCTCGATTTCCTCGCCGCCCTTAGCGCGGTTCCAGCGGACCAGCGCCGCCTCCGAGACCATCGAATACATCAACTGGAGGGCGGTCAGGCACAGGAGTGTGAAGCCCAGGGAAACAACGATTTTCGGAATGAACAGAGGCGTGAGGGGATAGTCATTGGTGACCACCCCGCGCTCGTAGTTGTTGACCACGTTTTCCCACATCTTCCACATGGTTACCCAGCCGAGGAACAGGACCGAGAAGATGGCCACCCAGTCGGCCACAGCCCTTGTCTTGGATCCCATGTAAGGCAGCAGCACATCGATGCGGACGTGGGCGCCGGAGCGCAGCGAGTAGGAGAAGGCCCAAGTTGCCGCCATTGCCAGCACATACCCGCTCATGACGTCGGTGCCGGGCGCCTGAACCCAGTCAAGCTTGCGGGCCACCACCTGATATGTGATGAAGAACCCCAGAAAGAGCAATTCGATGCCGCAGACGTAGCCCAGCCAGTAGTAGACCGTGTCCATTACCCCGGTGATCCTTCTGGTGCCAATTAGCGCACTCCGCGGGCCGAACACCAGACCCGAGGCCAGCACCAAGAGGCCCCCGAACACTAACACTATGGCCATGACGACCATTTCGTTATTCAGTATTGCCACGACTCTCGCGTCCTCAAAGAAAAATGGGTTCCCAGCCACAAACTCTTGGCCGCGGATAGTCATCCAGCAAAGGGCCTGCCAGTGACTTGCGTCATTCTACACCAAATTTGCGTCAACGCAATCCCATTCGACAGCAAATTACAGTCTTTGCTGACCCCGGATCTGCTCCTCCAGTTGCCGGATGCGCTCCTGGTCTGCGGCGCGTTCCGCTTGGGCTGCGGCCTATTCGGCTTGAGCCTCCCGCCGGGCTTCCTCCAACTCCGACGGGTACAGATGATACCGCCGATTCACCCGGTCCCAGAATCGCAAATGCCGGTCCACCCAGCATATCGACAGCACCAGGACTTCGCAGTATCCCCGGATAACGCCGTCGGGTTCGGTGAACGTCTCCGCCGGGCGGGGTCCCTGGGCCTGGCTGGGCGATCATGGCATACCTCGCGGCAATGGGGAGAATTGGCGGTATTATGCGCCAGCAGGGTTGAATCCGCCCCGGACACATTCGACTTCGAGAATACTCCGGGGCCCTTGGAAACGAAAACGCCCACCCTCCGGATTGGAAGGGTGGGCGCTGGAGTTACCGCTTGAGTTACGAGGTTATTTTCTACTGCGCGTGGGGTCCCTTGGTGATGGGCGCGGGGCTGACCGTGCCGTCGGCGTCAATGGTCAGGCCTACATAGGGTCCGACGTGCTCGTTGAACATGCCTACGGCGTCGTCGCCCTTGTCCGGGTAGCCTACACGGTTGAGCCAGCCGGGGATGACGTGCTCAATGACAGCCACATTCAAGCTGTGGTCAGCCAATTCCGGGGAGAATTCCACCAGCTCCATGCCGGCGTCAATGTTCTTCTGAACGCCGGTGACATTCTGAATGGAGGTCAGGCGCAACTGCTCCAGCTCGGACTTGGCGCCCTCCTCGATGAAGATCTGCTGCAGGTCGGCGGGGATGTCGTTCCAGACAACCGAGTTGATCACGTTGTTGGTGGAGAGCAGGCTCTTCAGCGGCCCGTTCAGGTAGGTAGTTACCTCGTACCAGCGCTGCCCGTGGCCGGGGGTGGAGCCGGTCACGCCGGCGTCGAGGATGCCGCGCTCCAAGGCGGTGTAAACCTCGGAGAAGGCCACGAACTGGGCTTCGGCGCCCATGCCCTGAATCCAGTCGGAAAGAGCGGCGGCGTGGCTGCGGGTCTTCAATCCCTCGAAGTCCGCCAGGGTGCGCAGGGCTTTCTTGCTGAAGAAGAACTGGTCATTGCCGGAGTACCAGTTGTGGTTGACGATGATGCCGCCGCCGGTTTCTTCGACGACCATTTCTTCCAGCTGCGGGTGCATATCAGTCAGCGACAGGTACATAGTTTCCCAGTCGGGGTAGATGCCCCAGAGGGACTGCACTTCGATGGCGGGAAGCTCGCCGGCCACGTATCCAGTATAGATGTTGGCCATTCCCAGGGTACCGTCGGAGACCAGCTGCAGCGTGTCGGGCCCGTTCAGGCCCAGCTCGGGGAAGGAGCTCACGGTGATGGTTAGCTGGCCGTTGGTGCGGGCTTCCAGTTTGGGTGCCCAGTACTGCTCAATGATCTTGCAGGGCAGCAGGGAGCGGTTGATGCAGACGTGCTGGATGTCTATGCTCTCCCCGCTGGAGGTGAGCGACGTGGGATCAGTGAAATTTGCCCGTTCTATCAGGGACTTGTAGTAATCACTCTCATAGAGCCAGAGGTGGTCCGCCAAGGCGTCCAGGGGCACGTTGCCTTCGAAGTCGCCCAAGTCGGCGTCCGGCTTTCCGTCCGCAGTCATCGGGGCCGGGCCGACCAGTTGGTTGATGTCGCCCACAAAGATGGAGCCGGGGCCGCCGGCGTTGTCGGCGGCGTACTTCATCAGCGCGTCGTCGCCCGTCATCATAACCTCGGTCGGCTCTTCCACCATGGCCTCGGTGGGAGCCTCGGTAGGCGTGGGCGCGGTGGTGGCCTCGGTAGGCGTGGGCGCGGTGGTGGCCGTGGGTGCTGCCGTTGGTGGCACGGGTGTTGCCGCCTCTCCGCAGGCCGCCAGCCCCGCCAGCAACAGCAGTGAGGCCATCAGGAGCGAAACAATTAGTAGTCTAGGATGGATCATTCTTGGGTGTACCTCCTAAAATATGGGCCCCCGCAGGGGGTGGATTCCTTTTTCCCCGACTCGCGCCGGATTCGCTAATGGGCAGGCTCTTGGGGGAAGTCCCCCAAAAGCCGCTGTTATTGGGCCGCCCTCGAACCCTTGGTGATGGGAACCTGCTCGACGCTGCCGTCCTCGTTGATCCAAATTCCGATGTGCGGGCTCAGCTTCTCGTTGAAGATTGCGACTATATCTGCGTTATTTTCCGGGTATCCCAGCCGCCGCAGCCAACCGGGGATAACGTACTCCGGCAGCACCACCGTCTGGATGTACTCTTGTATTTCAGCCGAGAAGGGAACCAGCTGTGTGCCGAGCTGCTGGTTGATCGCAACCGCGGCGACGTTCTGGAATGGCGCCAGCCGCAGCCCCTCCAACTCCGCCTTGGCCCCCTCTTCGATCATAATCTGCTGCAGGTCTTCGGGAATCCCGTTCCAGACATTCTTGTTGATGACGTTGTTGGTGTAGCCGAAGCCGATTATGGGGCCGGCCATAAAGTCGGTGACCTCGTGCAGCCTGGCGGAGACGGCCAGCAGGGCGCCATAAACGGTAGAGTCGACGACTCCCTGGTCCAGGGAGGTATACAGCTCGGCGATGGACTTGAAGGTCGGCTCACCGCCCATGCCGGCGATGAAATCGGACATCGACGAAGAGTTGGTGCGAATCTTCAGCCCTTTGAAATCCTCCGCGCTGTTGAGTTGCTGCTTGCTGTAGAACCACTGATCGGATCCCGCAAACCAGTTGCGGTTCAGCACGTGACTGCCCCCTGTGGCTTGCAGCATTATCCGGTCTATGTCCTCAGCCAGCAGGGTGAGCGTCACGTACGAAGTTTCCCAGTCGGAGGCCGACCCCCACAACGACTGCACCTCCAGCGCCGGCAGTTCGCCGGCCACGTAGCCCGTGAAGATGTTGACCATGTCCAGGGTACCGTCACTCACTTGGGTCAGCGTGTCGGGGCCGTCTATCTGCAACTCCGCCAGGGAGACCACCGAAATCTGCACCTGGCCGTTTGTGCGCCTCGCGAGGTTGGGCGCGTAGTAGGCCTGGATCAGTACGCAGGGCGGGAGATTCCGGTCGAGGCACACGTGCTGGATCTCGATGCTTTCACCGGAGGAGACAATTTCGGTCGGGTTGGTCAGTTTGGCTTTCTGGATCAGGCCCTGGTAGTAGTCGCTGGAGTAGATGAACAGGTGGCTCGGTATCTGCAGCTCGGGTGACCCGACCAGCGCGGCTCCGGCAAGCAAGTTGTATTGTTCCGCAGGAAACTGGAACATCAGGCGTTCGTGGGGCGGGCGGCCAATGAGTTGCGTCGGGTCGCCCACGAAGATCGCCCCGGGGCCGTTGGCGTGTTCCGCTACGTAGGCCGCCAGCTTCTCGGCTTCCGACATCGCGGGCGGCTCTGTTGGCTGTAGGGCCGGTGTGGCGGTTGCCGATGCCTCCGACGGGGCAGGCGCGGCAGTGGGTGTCGGCTCCGGCGCGGTAGCGGGCAGTACTGCCGTGGGTTGCGGCGCAGCGGTTGTGGTGGGTTCGGACGCTGCTGTCGGGGGGATTTGGGTACCAGTGGGGCCGGGCACCGGGGCCGTTGAGGCAGTGGGTGTCGGGTCTTCACCTCCACAGGCAGCCAAGCCTGCAATCAGTGTGAAAACCAAAATCACCGGAACGATCAGACGCGCCATTACCGCCCGTTCCTCTGTTGTTGTCTGGACTTTTTTCCGTCGCGCACAACCGGACATTTTAATAGCTGTTAGCAATCAGGTCAATGAACGCTACACGTTAAATTCACAGCGAGACCTAATGGTATTGCGTGCTATGGTGCACGAAACTATCGTGGAAATCAGGGTGAATCGTTGGGCCGCACCGCGTCAACGGGCTCCTTTTGCCTGGTCGGGAAGCCAGGTGACGAGTTCCGGAAAGATCATGAGGATGCCAATGACGGCGGCCATGCAGACCATAAACGGCAAAACTCCGATGTAAACGTCGTTGATGGTTTCCACCTCCGTCACGCCACGTGCGCCGGCGGTCTCCTGACGAGCCCCGTGCAGCACGTACAGCGAGAGGCCCTGCGGCGGGCTAATCTGCGCCGCCTCCAGCAGGATGATCATTATGATCCCGAACCACAGCAGGTCTATGCCCGACCGGAACAGCGTCTCCAGCAGGATGGGCAGCGTCGTGGCCAGCATCGAGTAGCTTTCCATGAAGGTGCCCAGCAGCAGGTAGAACACGATGAGAATCCCCACCAGCTCCATTTGGCTCAATTCAAGGGTCACCACCAAGTCGGCCAGGGCGTGGGAGATGCGCAGGTAGGCGAAGGCGAATTGAAGTGTGAAGGCCGCAAACAGGATGAACATGATCATGCAGCTGGTGCGTGTGGTGGACATGAACACCTCCCGCAGCATTGCCATGTTGGAACGCGCCATCGCGCTGACCTGGGCCATGGCGGGCATCCGGGCTTCCTGCAACTCCTCCCGCGATACCTCGAACAGAATGGGAATCCAGCCCACAATGGGCAGTACCAGCACTTCCAGCAGGAATATGGCCTCGGCGATCTCCTCGGCCACGAAGAGGGACCTGTCCGGGAAGAAGACCAGGAAGACAGTCTGGGCAGTGAGGTGAATCACGACGAGGGCTACTACCGTACCCAAGGCGAACCGGATGGCCTCGTAGATCCTGATGAGGCCGGTGATTCGCATAAATGCGCCCAGGGCAGGCACCCAAAGGTCCTTGGAGTTGTAAAGGAAGGCCAGGACAAAGGCGCCGTAAACCCCGATGGCGGCCGCCTCGCTGGGAGTGGCAATGCCGCCGTAGATGGAGCCAAGCACGGCAAGCACCAGGATGATTACCGGCCCCACGGCAATCAAGCCTGTAATTCGATCAATCCAGCCTCGCCAGCTCAAGAAGGTTTCGCCCGGCATTCGGGGAGCGACGCCGGGCCAGACGATGGCGGCAAAGCCGATGAAGGCCATAAATGACAGGGCCATCAGCGCGCCGGGAATGAACCCCGCCAGGAACAGGCGCCCGATGGACGTTCCGGTGCTAAGCCCGTAGATGAGCAGCAGCACGCTGGGCGGAATCAGGATGCCCAACGTTCCGCCGGCAGCCAGCGAGCCGACAACCAGGCGCTCGTTGTAGCCCCGCGTATGAAAGGCGGGCAGCGCCACCCGGCTTATGGTGGCGGCGGTGGATATGCTGGAGCCGGAACAGGCGGCGAAGATGGCGCAGGACACGATGTTGGTGTGCAGCAGTCCGCCGGGTATGGGCGCCACCCAGCGGTCCAGCGCCCGGTACATCCGGTCGGCAATGCCGCTGCGCAGCACCAGCTCTCCCATCAGAATGAACAGCGGAATGGCGACGAGCAGGAACCTGGTGTACGTTTCCCAGACCCGGTTGGCCATGATGTTCCACAGCGGCGCGTCGGAGAAAAACTGCATCAGCAACAGCGCCAAACCCCCCAGCGCACCGGCCACGTACAAGCCCGCCAAGAAGAAAACGGTCATCAAAACGAATGCAACGGCTATAACCAAACGGGTAAGACCTCAATCATCCGGTCAACGCCGGAAGTCAGGAATTGGCGGCTGTCTGATGGCACGGAATGGATACCGCTGTTTTACAAACAACGGCCCCCGCAGGAAGTCGGGGGCCGTTCACAACAATGCCCTCAGCCTGATTCACACGGAAATTACCACGCTAACTTATCATTAACCAGACTTTTTGAAAAGGGCGGCGATCCAGGAGGCAATGCCTTGTAATTCTCTCTCCCTTGAGAAAGAGAGAATTACAAATACCATACCACTGGAGAACAGCATGGCTTCTTGCTGGCTGTGCGGGAGTCACTGCCCTCGAAGCCGCCGCAACTCCGCTTCGGCGTCTCCGCTCGCGCTTGTGCCGCTTTCAATTCGGATTGCAGTGCTTCCGGGGAACAACTAAAGGACCCTGCTCTCCTGGCGTATGGGATTAGAGGGAGGGCGTTCCGTATGATAAGATGACGCCATCCCCAACCTTATCGGAGGAAACACAATGGCAGCGGATGTTGGACAGCCGGCCCCGGAACTCGGCCTCTACGACTTTGACCGTCAGGTTCGCAACCTGGCCGACCATCACGGCCAGACCGTGGTGCTGGCCTTCTTCCCCGGCGCGTTCACCGGCGTCTGCACCACTGAGATGTGCAGCTTCCGCGACCGGGCCGACGCCTTCAACTCTATCAACGCCACGGTTTACGGCATCAGCGTTGACCCGCCATTCTGCCAGAAGGCGTGGGCCGATCAGAACAACCTCAACTTCACGCTGCTCAGCGACTTCAACCGCACGGCGGTTAACGCCTATGGCGTGGCCCTGCACGGCCTGGCCGGAATGGAGGGCTACGTCGCCTCCCAACGCGCCGTTTTCATCGTCGACGGCGAGGGCGTAATCCGCTACAAGTGGGTGGGCGAGTCCCCCCTCAACGAGCCGGACTACGACGAAGTGCAGCAGGCGGCCGCGGCGCTGGGAGGATAGCAAACACCTTACCTCCGCCAAGTCGTCCATTATGAGCTTGTCGAGGGAATAAACGGGCCGCAGCTACTATTCCCCATCCAGGGCAGGTATGCGAAGCCCGTTATTTCGTTTGCCTGCCTTTGGCTGCATCCTCGCACAGCCTCCGCGTCTAATAGAAGGAGCGCAGGGCGGTGGAAGTGGTTGAAACACTAGGGCTGAAGTTTTCCATCGCCGCCGAATTTGCTCCCCGTATGTATCTTGGCGCTGATTAGTTTCGCCGTGCTGCCAGGTTGCGGCTCCTATGAGCACTCCATTCCTCCGCTCTGGTGGCAGCAGGGATAACCGTCCGTTCCTCGCAGGGTACGGGAACGCTCGATGCAATCGAGCCACTTGGCAGAGCTGTCGGTTGGAGTGGGGCCGAATGCCGCCGGGGATCAACTGCCAACCCCTCGGCACAGCCGCTCGGTGAACAGGGCGGTTAGCGCATCGGCATCCACCTCGAGGCAGATGTGGGCGTTGGGCTCTGCCGCGTTCCAGTCGGCCACCGTCTGGCCGCGCGTTAGCTCGCTGTGCGTCTCGATTTCCACCTGCGCCGGGCGGGCTGTGAACAGGCCGGGGTTGATGGCGTAGCCCGCGGCGGGCATATCGTTGTAGCGCACTCCCTCGTCCGCGCCGATGCGCCCGGTGCGGATGTATGCCCCACGCAGGTAGCCGGTGGCGTCGGACAGCAGTCGTGTCGCCGGTGAACCTGCGCCCGCGATGGCGTCGAGCTGGGCCGGGCTGACCGTCACGCGGTTGCAGACGTCCAGTCCCACCTGCGCGATGGACGCGCCGGAGCGGTAGACGATAGCCGCCGACTCCGGGTCCTCGTGCAGGTTGGCCGTCGCCACCCCCGACACGTTGCCCGGCACCGTGACCGCGCCGCCCATCACCACTATCTCCCGCACCGCCCCGGCGATGCCCGGCTCCAGCGACAGCGCCAGGGCCACGTTGGTCATGCGCCCCAGGGCCAGGATCGTCAACTCGCCCGGCGCGGCCATCACCGCCTCGGCTATCGCCAGCGCCACGTGCCTGCTGGGGGCTGCTCCGCCGGTTTGTCCTTCCGCAAACTCACTACCTATGGCCGGGGTGACTTCCCCCAGCCCATCGCCGCCGTGGATATGGGAGGCCCAGCCCTCGTTGGACGGACGCAGCAATGGCTTGCCCGCGCCCGAGTACACCGGGATGTCGCGCCGCCCCGCCGCCGTCAGCACGCGCCGGGCATTGGCGGTGCAGGTCTCCACGGAGGCGTTGCCGTAGATGGTCGTAATGGCGACGACCTCCAGCTCCACGCTGGCCAGCGCCAGCAGGATTGCCGCCGTGTCGTCAATGCCGGGGTCGGCGTCTATGATTACCTTCTTCATTTCACCAGCCTGCCTGGATGACTGCCGCCCTGCCTGCGGGCCGGATTGCGCTATACTAACTCAGTCCAACGGTATTTTGGAAAATTATTGAGCCAATGGAGGACTCGCGTGGCGACTTTTGTACTGGTGCATGGGGCCTGGCACGGCGGTTGGTGTTGGAGCAAGGTCGCGCCCCTGCTCCGCAGGACAGGCGCGGAGGTGTATACGCCCACCCTAAGCGGACTGGGCGAGCGGGCGCACCTAGCCGAACTTGTGGACCAGACCCAAGTCGACCTCGAACTCCACATTCAGGACGTGACCCGGCTGATGGAGTACGAGGGACTGGACGATGTCGTCCTCGTGGGCCACGCCTACGCCGGCATGGTCATCACGGGCGTCGCCGAAGTGTGGCCGGAGCGCCTCTCGCACCTGGTCTACATCAACGGCGTGATTCCCGCCGACGGCGAGAGCATGGCCGACCAGCTCATCCCGGTGCGCGGGCCGGACTTCGCTGCGTGGGTGCGGGACCATATCAAGCGCGGCGAGGGCTACCTGCCGCCGCCGGCATCCCCAGAGGAGCTGGGGCGCCGCTGGGGCATCCCCGACGCAGCCGACCGGGAGTGGATGTTCGACAGGGTGACGCCACAGCCCGCCGCAGCCATGGCCGGCCCAGTAAGCATCGGCAACCCCGCCGCCCGCGACATTCCCCGCAGCTTCATCGGCGGCGAGGAGGCCGGCTTCCAGCCAGTGGCCGACCGCGCCCGTGAGGCCGGCTGGGGAATATATCACCTCGATTCCGGCCACGACCCGATGGTCAGCCACCCCCGGGAGCTGGCCGAAATCCTGCTCGGCATAGCCGCGTCCTTTTAGAATTATTCATCGAGGAGTAACAGAATGGACGGAGTCAAGGCACTGGTATTTGACGTTTTCGGTACGGTGGTGGACTGGCGCAGCTCGCTCACGAAGCACGCCGCCGCCTTTGGCGCGGCCCACGGCGTCGAGGCCGACTGGGCGGCCTTCGCCGACGGCTGGCGCGGGAAGTACCAGCCCTACATGGGCAAAGTGCGCTCCGGCGAATTGCCTTGGACCAAGCTGGACGTGCTGCATCGCATGGGGCTGGTGGAATTGCTGGGGGACTTCGGCATCGAGGGCATTAGCGAGGACGCGATAGACAAGCTCAACCTGGCCTGGCACCACCTGGACCCGTGGCCCGACGCTCCGGCGGGGCTTTCCCGCCTCAAGGCCAAGTACATCATCGGCACCATGTCCAACGGCAACGTGGCGCTTATGACCAACATGGCGAAGTACGCCGGCCTGCCGTGGGACGTCATCCTGGGCGCGGAACTGGCGCAGGCCTACAAGCCCGACCCGAAGACCTACCTGACCGGCGCGGAGCTGCTGGGCCTGAGGCCGGACGAGGTGATGATGGTGGCGGCCCACCAGAACGACCTGCTGGCCGCCCGCGCCCAGGGCCTCAGAACCGCCTTCGTCCCCCGTCCAATGGAGTTCGGCCCCGACCGCAAGCCGGACCCGACGCCCGACCCGTCCTTTGACATCGTGGCCGCAGACTTCCGAGACCTAGCATCGCAGATGGGGGTGTAGGGGAGCGTCAACAGCCCGACTCGCCGGAAGAACCAACCGCTTTCCAAAAGGATGGTACACCATGGCACGATACGGAGTGCGCTTCGAGAATGACCCCTCGCTGACCCCCCAGGACTTGCAGGAACTGGGGCAGTTGGCGGAGGAGCTGGGCTACGAGACCGTCTGGGCACCCGAAGGGGGCGGGCGAGACTCGCTGACCGCCCTGGCCGCCATCGCCATGAAGACGGAGCGGGTGCGGCTGGGCACCGGCATCCTGCCCATCTACGCCCGTACAGCCACCAACACCGCCATGGGCGCCGCCGGCATGGCTGCCGTTTCAGGCGACCGCTTCATCCTCGGCCTGGGCGTGGGACACCGCCCCACCGTCGAGGGCCGCGACGGCGTACCCTTCCGCCAGCCCATAGCCCGGCTGCGCGAGACTATCAGCATTGTCCGCGGACTGCTGGCGGGCGAGACCGTGGCCCATGAGGGCCGACACTTCAACATATCATCGGCTTCCATTGGCGCTGCTGCTCCCAAGGAGCGAGTGCCTATCTACATCGCCGCTCTGGGCCCGCAGATGCTGGAACTGGCCGGGGAGATCGCCGACGGCGTGCTGATGAACTGGACCGCCGAGAGCTTCATCACCGAGGCGGTGAAACACGTCAAGCGCGGCGCGGAGAAAGCGGGCCGCGACCCGTCCGAAATCGACATCGCCGGATACGTCCGGGTGGCTGCCGGCGGCGATGAAGACGCGGTGCGCGCCTCGCTGAGAGGACAGGTGGCCCGCTACGCCAGCAACACCTTCTACCGCAACTTCTTCGTGGAGACTGGCTTCGGCGACGAGATGGAGGAGGCCGCCAGCGCCCTGGCCGCCGGAGACATGGCCCGCGCCTCCGAAGCCATCACTCAGGAAATGCAGGACCAGCTGGCCGTGGTGGGCAGCCCCGATGAGTGCCGGGCCGCGTTGGAGCGCCGCCGCGCCGCCGGGCTGCAACTGCCAGTGGTGGCCCCCTTCGCCATCGGCGACAACAAGGAGTCCCACCGCCAGACCATCACCGCGATGGCCCCCTAGAAGTCTGGCCGGAAAGCCATTGGCCGGGTTTTGCGCTACGCTAAAGCAGACGTATTCCAGTCTGATATAGCATGATAGTGCACGTAATACGTTGCAACACCCACTATTTAATCGATAATCGACGTTAAGAAAACGACGGCTTGGGGAGAATCGGGGTTTCCGGCCAGACTTCTAGCAGAAAGCGCAGGAACAGGCCGTGCCTTCCGCTACACGGGAACGCATTACCCTCTCGGTGGCGTCCGGCTAGAAGTCTGGCCGGAAAGCCATTGGCCGGGTTTTGCGCTACGCGAAGCAGACGTATTCAAGACTTATATGGCATGGTGGTGCATGTAATACGTTGCAACACCCACTATTCCATCAATAATCGACGTTAAGAAAACGCTGGCTTGGGGAGAATCGGGGTTTCCGGCCAGACTTCTAGGACGGTAATCGAACGCTGCCAACAACAGGACCTGTTCCTGCGAGACGCCGCAACCAACCGGCGGATGGTGGAGATTCTAGGGCGCGTGCTGAACGAAGCCGCCCGAACTACTGCCCGGATGCCGCCGGGTTAACCCCGCAGACATCGGCCACCAGCTCGTAGCTGCGGCGGCGGTCGGCGTAGTCGTGGCAGATGGTAACGATGCTCAGGTCGTTGGTCTGGTACATTTCCGCGATTTCGTCCAGACCTTCCTTGACCTGATGCGGGTCGCCGTCGACGCAGACCTGGGCGTACTGCTGCACGAAGCGGTACTCGTCGGGGGTGTATTGGTAGGCCGTCGCCTCTTCCACCGTGGGGATTCCCTTGGCGCGGCCCGTGATGTTCTGGAGGCGGGCCAAGTTGCGCGGGCCAGCCAGCCGCTGCGCTTCCTCTTCAGTCTCAGCGCAGATGACGTGGACACCCACGTTGATCTTCGGCTCCGACAGGTACAGCGAAGGCTTGAAGTGCTCGCGGTAGTTGGCGGCGATGGCCGGCCCCTCCTCCACCGCGATGCCGAAGAAGTGGGCGTAGGCGAAGGGCAATCCCAACTGCGCCGCCATGTAGGCGCTCTCGTAGCGCGATCCCAGCAGCCACACCTCCGGCGCCGTGACCGGTTCCCGTTCCGGCCCGGCCTGGATTTGCGAGAAGATATGCCCGTCCTCCATCTCGCCCCGCAGGTAGCCCAGCAGGTCCACCACCTGCCGGGGGAAGTGGCGTATCTCGCGGGGATGGTTGGGGAAGGATAGCGCCGCCGCCGTTATCTGGTCGCTGCCCGGTGCCCGCCCGATGCCCAGGTCTATGCGACCAGGATGCAGCGACTCCAGCATCCGAAAGTTCTCGGCGACCTTGAAGGCGCTGTAGTGGGAAAGCATGATGCCGCCGCTGCCGACACGAATTTTCTTGGTGCGGGCGGCGACGTGGCCGATGAGCACCTCCGGGCTGGTGCCGGCGAAGTTGGGCAGGCTGTGATGCTCGGCCAGCCAGTAGCGATGATAGCCCAGCTCCTCCACCGCGGCGGCGAGCTCGATGGTCTCCCGCAGGGCGTCACCGGCCGTGGCTCCGACTTTCACCGGCGACTGGTCAACTACACTTAACAACAACTGCTGGCTCAACGGGCGCCTCCATGCGCTCAAATGACGAAAGTCCTCTGCTCTCTCTAGTATACATTTTCTTCAACCAGCCGTTCCCACTTCCCGCCGGAGGAGCGTTAGGGTTGGGTGTCCCCGCCAGGACGCCGCTCGCGCGCGATTAAGACACTTCTCCATCGCTCCGTCCCTCCCCATCAAGGGAGGGGGATGATTTCTTAGGCCATCAAAACTCGTGCAACTTTTGCGTTGCGTGGGGCTGCGGGCGGCGATATAATGGGCCACGCCATGAAAATAAAGTTGCAATGGTAGTTGGAGACCGCTCGCCGGACACCGGTTCCGGGGAGCGTTTTTTTTTGCCTGTTACCAAGCGTCGCCACAGTCAATCCGACATAACCCGGAGAGGACTCAAGAGTGGCTAGACACGCTCCCGTACAGGGCATCAGCACCGGGGTGGAAGGGCGGGCCCTTCGAGCCAGTTGGCGGAGGGTACTGCCCGAAAGAGTCATAACGGTCATCATGGTCTTATGCACCATGATGTCCATTCTCACCACCGCCGGCATCATTTTCATCCTCCTCTTCCAGGCCCTTCAGTTCTTTGGCGAAGTCTCCTTCATCGAATTCATCACAGGCACCCGTTGGACCCCCCTCTTCCAATCCAAGCACTTCGGCGTCCTGGCCCTGGTTAGCGCCACCTTCTTGACCGCCATCCTGTCCATGGTCGTGGCCCTGCCTTTGGGGTTGCTCAGCGCCATCTTCCTGAGCGAGTATGCCCCCGAGCCGGTGCGGCGGATAGTAAAGCCGGTGCTGGAAGTGCTGGCCGGCATCCCCACGGTGGTTTACGGTTACTTCGCCCTGCTTTTCGTAACGCCCATTTTGAGGAGCATCTCGGAAAGCATTTTTGTCTTCAACGCCATGAGCGCGTCCATCGTGATGGGCATAATGATCCTGCCCATGGTGGCCAGCCTCTCAGAGGACGCCATGCGGGCCGTGCCGCGCTCGCTGCGTGAGGCGGCCTACGGACTGGGGGCCACCAAACTGGAGGTCTCAACGCAGGTGGTGGTTCCAGCGGCTCTGTCGGGCATCGTTTCGGCCTTCATCTTGGCCGTGTCCCGGGCCATTGGCGAGACAATGATCGTTACCATCGCCGCCGGGCAATCGCCCAACTTCACCTTCAACCCCTTCGTGCCCATCGAGACCATGACGGCCTACATCGTGCAGGTGAGCATGGGCGACACCCCCACCGGCACCCTGGAATACAAGACCATATTCGCGGTGGCGTTGCTGCTCTTTGCCATAACCCTGGTTATGAACCTGCTCAGCCAGTTCGTGGTGCGCCGCTTCCGTGAGGAGTACGAATAGTGGCGCTTATGTCGCAAAGCGAATTCGCCCGCTTCAAGGCGAGGCGCGCCATGAAAGGCCGGGCCTTTTATGCCCTGTGCCTGTCGGGGGTCCTTGTCTCGCTGGGGATGCTGGGACTTCTGCTGGTCTATCTCGGCTCCCAGGGATATGCCCGGGTGAACTGGGACTTCATAACCTCTTTCCCTTCGCGTCACCCTGAGCAGGCAGGCATCCAAGCGGCGTTGCTGGGCAGTATCTTCGTCGTTGGCATCGCGGGCATAGTGTCCTTCGTGCTGGGGGTGTCCGCCGCGGTCTACTTGGAAGAATATGCCCAGCGCAGCAAGTTCGCGCAGATAGCGCGAATCAACATTGCCAACCTGGCCGGCGTGCCGTCCATCGTCTACGGCCTGCTGGGCCTGGAGATATTTGTGCGGTTGATGGAGCTGGGCCGGAGCGTCCTGGCCGGCGGGTTCACGCTGGCGCTGCTGGCGCTGCCCCTCGTCATCGTGGCCTCCAGCGAGGCCATTCGCGCAGTGCCAAGCTCGCTGCGGGAGGGCGGATTCGCGCTGGGCGCCACCCGGTGGCAGGTGGTGCGGCATCTGGTGCTGCCCCAGGCCTTCCCCGGCATTCTGACCGGCGTCATCCTCGCGGTGAGCCGGGCCATCGGCGAGACCGCGCCGCTGATCGCCATGGGTGCGCTGACCTTCGTGCCCTTCGCTCCCGACGGGCCGCTGAGCCGCTTCACCGTGCTGCCCATCCAGATCTTCAACTGGGTGTCGCGGCCGCAGGAGGGATTCCACGAAGCGGCGGCGGCAGGGATCATCGTGTTGCTGGTGGTTCTTCTCGCAATGAACGCGCTGGCGGTGTTCCTGCGAAACAAGTTCCAAAACCGACTGGAAGGGTAGTGTCTTGCAAGACGCGGACATAATCATCAAAACCGACGATCTGAGCGTTTTCTACAGTTCCAAGCCTGCGGTCAGCAGCGTTAGCATGGACGTGCCGAGGAACCAGATTACCGCCATCATCGGCCCCTCCGGCTGCGGTAAGACCACGCTGCTGCGGAGCTTCAACCGGATGAACGACCTGGTGCCGACGGCCTCGGTCACCGGACGGGTGATATTCGAGGGGCGCAACATCTACGAGCCTCAGGTGGACCCCACCGAGATACGCTACCTGATAGGCATGGTGTTCCAGCGCCCCAACCCCTTCCCCAAGTCCATCTACGATAACGTGGCCTTCGGGCCGCGCATCAACGGCTTTCGCGGCAGCATGGACGAAATAGTGGAGCGGTCGCTGGTGGGAGCCGCGCTGTGGGACGAGGTGAAGGACCGGCTCAAGGGCAGCGCCCTGGCCCTATCCGGCGGCCAGCAGCAGCGCCTCTGCATCGCGCGGGCCCTGGCGGTGGAACCGAGCGTCATCCTGATGGACGAACCCTGCTCCGCCCTCGATCCCATCGCCACGCTGGCCATCGAGCAGCTTATGCACGAGCTGAGCCAGGAGTATTCCATCATCATCGTCACCCACAATATGCAGCAGGCGGCGCGGGTGTCCAACAAGACGGCCTTCATGCTGAGTGACGAGCGCAACATCGGCGGCTTCCTAGTGGAGTTCGACGAGAGTAGCAAGATATTTACCAATCCCCAGGACGAGCGCACCGAGGCATACATCACAGGCCGCTTCGGCTGACCTGCGGCCCGGTTATCACCGGCCTGTTCATGCCTCTCCCCTTACGGGAGAGGTTGCTTTTTGGCGAACGGCCTGCGCGGAGCCGCGAGATGGGGTAGAATTAACCAGTGCACCGCGTCAGCGGTTGAATGAAGCATTTTGGGGCGTCATAACTGCCATGAATCAGCGACGTTATGAGAAGGAAATCGAGGAGATCCTAAAGAGGGCCGGGGACGGGCCGCCGGAACAGCCCTTGCCCGATCCCGAAGAGCGGCCGCGCCGCCGCCGGCTCCCTGCCGCGTTGCGCCGGGTCTCGATTCGGAGCGCTAGGCTCAACTACAGGGCCGCGTTGCTGGCGGGGATAATTCTGCTGGTATTTGCCATAATCATCGAAACCGGCGCACTCTACCTCTTTCTGGCAGGTGCGGCTCTGCTGGTGGGGGGCTACGTCATGTACTACCGCGCGCCCCGCTCCGGCGGTAGCGGCGGTGGAGATAGCCCGGCCCCGCAGATGTGGCGCGGCCGTACCGTAGACCCAGACGACGACCCCCACTTCACCGACGATCAATGGGGCAGGCGGCGGTAGTAGGCCAACAAGACTCAACGGCGAACCGGGCGCATTGCTTGCGCCCGGTTTTCATTTCCGGCATCGGGAATGATGAATCCACTTGGAAACTATCTCAAAATCAACTGGCTCTTCTGATCTACCGGCATCGCTGACCAAAGCCCATTGATTCGATTCCCGCTTTCTCGGGAATGACGGCGAATATGACGACACTCCCTAGGGGGTGTCGTCAAAGTAATTTAGTCCAAATCGCCATGGCCCGAATCTGGCAGATGGCCAGGTAAGAAAGGGAGTTCTTGGCATACCGGGTCGCCACTCCCCGCCACTGCTTGAACTCCAGGAAACCGTTCTCCACCAAATGCCGCAACTTGTACAGCGCCCGGTCGTAGTCCCGCTTTTCCTTCCGGTTGCTCTTGGGCGGTATCACCGGATTCATCCCCCGGGCCGAGGCCCCGGCCACGATTTCATTGGTGTCATAGGCTTTGTCCGCCAGCAGGTGTTCCGCCTTGATGCCCTCAATCAGGGGCAGCGCTTGGGAGCAGTCAGCCACAGTGCCTGCGGTCACCGCCAGCCTTACCGGCATTCCGTGGGAGTCCACCGCCAGGTGCAGCTTGCTGTTGAGCCCCCTTTTGTGCGGGCAATGGCTTGGTTGCCGCCCCGGGCCCCGGCGCTGTGGGGATGGGCCTTGATGTAGCTGGCGTCAATCATCAGCCATTCATAATCAGGGTCATCCATCACCGCCTCCAGCAGCCCGGCCCAGACGTTCCGGTCCCGCCAGCGGCAGAAGCGGCGGTGGGTGTTCTTCCAGTCCCCGTAGTCCGGGGGCAGATCCCGCCAGGGGGCGCCGGTGCGCAAAATCCAGAACACAGCGTTGATGAAACGGCGGTTATCTTGGGCCGGCCGGCCTGTCTTGCCCTTGCCGCCGGGGAGAAGGGGTTCCAAGATTTCCCATACCCGGTCTGAAATATCGTGGCGCCGGTGCGCCGGGGCTACGGCTACTGCTGGCATTGCCCAATCCTGCTGCACTAATTGCAATATCAGCTTATTATCACACTCTCACTTTGACGACACCCCCTAGAGAATTATTCTATTTCCCTCTCATTTCCGCTCATTTTCCCCCATTCCGGCCTGTCTTCCCTGTGCGCGCCGAGGTTTTGCGGTGGGCGCCAGCCCGATGCTATGGCTGTATTTTATAGTGGGGTGGGGGCAGTTCTCAATCGGCAACTGTCAGTAATTATCCGCGGCTGATTCCTGCTTCCGGCGCGGCCTGCCCTTGAAACCGTTCTGCCAGCGCCAGGACCAGATTTCCCATGTGCGGATGGTCCGGCTCCACGTCCACCTTCAGGCCGTTCTGTTGCAGGCGGCGAGTGCAGACCGGCCCCACCGACGCCACCAGCACCTCCCCGGAGTTGAGGGAGCGGCGCAGCTTGGCCTCCTGCCCCGACATGGCGGCGATGGCCAGTAGGTTGGATACCTGGGGCTGGCTGGTGAAGGCCACGGCATCCACCTCCCCCGCATCGAGCCGCCTGATGAGGTCGCGCACGGGCGCCAGGTCATCGGGCAGGCCCCAGCCGTAGAGCGCGACCTCGCGGACACTGGCACCGCGCTCCCGCAGCGTGCGGGTCAACAGGTTGTTGGGGCCGCCGTAGGCCTGCACCGCCACTTCGCGGCCGCTGAGATCAATCCCGTCAATGGACACGATCAGGTCTTCGGAGGTGAAAGGCTCCGGCGGCATCAGGTCTATGCGTACCCTGTTGCGGCGCAGCACTGCGGCGGGCTTGGGGCTGCGGGCGATGACGGTCATGCCTTCGAGGGCGGCCAGCAGTTCCGGCAGCCGTCCCTGAGTATCCGCCGCCTCGAACAGGGCGCGGGTTCCCACGCCGGTTTGCAGCACGGCGATATCCACCCGCCCGCCGCACAGGTCGTCAATCAGCGCGGTGACCTCCGGGGTGTCGGTGTTGTAGACCTCCTGCAACACCGGCGCGGCCAGCGGGACGCCACCGTGACGCTCCACCAGCGCACCCATCTCCGACTGCATCCGGGCTTCGACGTAGGCCACAACCTTGCCACCCAATGTAACGGTCAAAATCCCTCCCGAATGTTCTTTGGTTGAGCTAAGGAAGTGGAACAAAGGCCAGCCGCGCATCCTTCGACAGGCTCAGGATGAACGGCTGGCATATCTTCGCCGTGAACGGCCCCCGGCCGCAGAGAGGGAGTGGGCTAGACGGCGCACTCGCCCTCGCCCCGCTCCAGCTTGTAGATGTTGGTGCGCTCCCAGTCGACGTAGAGGTCGGAGTCGGGGGCCGCTTCTTCCGCCGACTTCTCGGCGGCGACGGCCACTTCGGTCAACTCTTCCAAGCCCACGCGGTCCAGGAACTGGTTGAACTTCTCCGAATCGTCGGCGCGGTTGGCCTTGTAGTAGGTAACTATGGTCTTGAGCACGCTGGGGGCGGCCTTGGCCGGCACCTTGACCCGCGGGATGCGCGTCCCGACGCGGGAGTCCTCAACGCGGTTGTCGCCGTAGTTGCCGCCCAGGAACAGCTCGTAGGCCGGCGCCTGCTGCCCGCCGGGGCCCTTGAGAGCCGCGCCGTGGAAGCCAATGTTGGCGATGTGGTGCAGCCCGCACCCGTTGGGACAGCCCGACATCTTGATGCGGATGTCCTTCACGCCCTGGTCGTCCATCAGCTCGCCGGTCCAGGTGTCCATCTCGTCCCGCAGCGCCTTGGCCAAGCCCATCGAGGATGTGATGCCCAGCTTGCAACTGTCGGTGCCGGGGCAGGACACCACGTTGGTGATACCGCTGGCGTCGGCTTCGGCCAGGCCGATGCGGTCCAGCTCTTCCCAGACTTCGTGCAGGAAGCCCTCGGGAACGAAGCGCAGCACCAGGTTCTGCTCCTGGGTCGCCCGGGCGCGCCCGCCGGTGTAGCGGCGCATGATGTCGGCCACGGCGTGGAACTGCGGGCCGTCCAGGTTGCCACGCTCCGGCTTCACGTTGACGGAGAAGTAGCCCTCCTGTCGTTGCGGCTCCACGTTGGTCTCGCGCCACTTGTGGAATTCCTGGGAGGCGCCGACGCCGTTGGGGGCGGGGGCCACGGGCGGAGTCTCCCGCAACAATTCGTCGATCTCCATGTAGGGAGCCGGGTCGATGGGGCCTATTTTTTCCAGCTCGGCGTCCACCATGCTGCGGAACTCGTCGAGGCCGATGCGGTCAATCAGCACCTTTAGCCGGGCCATCATGCGGTTCTTACGGAGCGTATCGGCGTTGTTGAACACCGTCCAGATGGCCAGGGCCACCCGCAGGTAGTCGTCGACCGAAACGAACTCGTACAGCGGCTTGGCCAGCCGGGGCATGATGGAGGTGCCGCCGCCGACGAACACCTTGAAGCCCCTCTGCTCCACGCCGTCCACCACCCGAATCTGCGACACGTAGGTGAGGTCCTGGATGGCCGCCGAAACGTGGTCGCGGGCGTCGGTGCCAGTGAAGGCCGACTTGAACTTGCGGGGGAAGCCCTGAGTGATGGGATGACGGACACCAAAGCGGACGTAGGCTGCCAGGTAGGGAGTCGGGTCAAACACTTCTTCCGGGTCGACGCCAGCGAAGGGCGAGCCGACCACGTTGCGCACGGTGTTGCCGCAGGCTTCGCGGGTAGTCAGCCCCACGGCGCCTAGCAGCCGCAGGACTTCGGGGCACTCGGCCAGGGGGATGTGATGGAACTGGATGTTCTCGCGGGTGGTGATGTGGCCCCTGCCCAAGGGGGCGTACCGTTCCGCCACCTCGGCCAGCCCATCCATGCTCTCCGAGGTGAGGATGCCGCCCGGCACCTTGACGCGGATCATCTGCACGTCGGCTTGGCGCTGGCCGTACACGCCCTGCCTCAGCCGGAAGGGAGTGAAAACGGCGTTGTCCAACTCCCCGGACTCAAAGGACGCGGACTGTTCCTCGAGCCGCACGATCTCTTCGTCCATGAACGGAATGATTGACTCCGACGACCTGGCCAGTTCCAGGCTGTCATGGTGAATTTCCTCCAAGGTCCGCTGCTGGCTAGAGGTCTGGCTACTCAAGTTCTCCTCCCCAAATTATATGGCTTCAAATTTTGACAAAATAAAGACCCGCCGAATTCATCTTAATCGGCGGGCGGCAAGGCCTGTTTAGCTGGCTGGCTGACGCAGCGTATTACCCGCACCTATGTGGGCGGACAGGAGCAACAAGCGAATGCTGCGAGCTGGTTACTATTCACAGAGGTAATGTACTCCTTCCCTCACACAGTGTCAACATGATTTTTACGGGCTATTCTCCCGCGGCGTTGAGGGCATGGTTTGGGGCCTCGGGCGGAACCCGGTGGTCATGGCGAAACTCACGCGCGCGCCCGCAGGGGCAGGGCTGTCGTAATGACAGCATAGCGTGGTCTTGCCAACGCTCATGCAGGCGGGTAAGTTTAACCCGACGCGGACGGGATGCGGCTGGCTAGTCTCACAGCAACGGCGGGGAGGCATCGGACTATGCGTGCAATTGCGGACGTGGTGGTCATCGGCGGCGGCGTGATGGGGTGCAGCATCCTCTTCAATCTGGCGCGACGGGGCATCACCAACACCGTGCTGCTGGAGAAGGACATTCTCAACGGCGGCTCCACCGGGCGCAGCCAGTCTATATGCCGGATGCACTACTCCAACCCGGTGACGGCCATCATGGCTTGGGAAAGCCTGGGAGTGTTCGCCCACTTCGAGGACGTAGTGGGCGGGCCGTCGGGATTCACGGAGACCGGCTACCTGGTGGTGGTGAAAGAGGAGGACCGGCCCGGACTGGAGCACAACGTCGCCATGCAGCACGGGCTGGGCATAGACACCATGGTCGTGACTGCCGCCGACCTGCACGACATTGCCCCGATGATCTCGGTCACCGAGGACGAAGCGATGGGCTGGGAGCCGCAGTCCGGCTACGCCGATCCCTATCTGGTAACGTCGTCCTACGCCAACGCGGCCCGGGCCCTGGGGGCCGAGATAAACCTGGGCTTGTTGTCCACCGGCATCGAGGTTGTCGGCGGCCGGGTCCGCGCCGTCAACACCCCGCAAGGACGCATCGAGACGCCGGCGGTGGTGATGGCCGCCGGGCCGTGGTCCAAGGCGGAGCTGGGGAGAGTCGGCGTGGACGTTCCGCTGGTGACGGTGCGCCACCAGGTGGCGTCGCTGGCCCGCCCCGTTGACCGCCTACCCCTGCATCCCGCCGTCGGCGACATCGCCCAGTCCTTCTCCTTCCGTCCCGACGGGGACCGCATGACGCTTATGGGCTTCGGCGACGATGAAGAGGCCGACGTGGAAACCTATAACCAGTTGACCGGACTGGACGACATGGCCGCAGCAAAGGAGAAGCTGACGAAGCGCATTCCGGCCATGTCGGACGCCTATTTCCGGGGCGGCTGGGCGGGGCTGTTCACCACCACGCCCGACTGGCACCCCATCCTGGACCAGGCGCCGGGTGTCGATGGCCTGTACTGCGCCGTGGGGTTCAGTGGCCACGGCTTCAAGCTGTCGCCAATGATCGGGCTGACGATGGCCGAGATGATTGCAGAGGGCGTGTCCTCCAGCATCGACATATCGCCGCTGCGCTTCTCCCGGTTCGAGGAAGGCGACCTGATGGAGTCCAGCTACCGCTACCGGGTGCTGGCCTAGACAGCCGCCGCCCGATTTCCTGTCGCGCAGGGAGAGGGCGCGCCCAGGAGCGGCGAGCATGAATACCATCATCCGGCCGGAATTCCGGATTGCGGGCATGACCGCTCATATTCTTCGTTCCGCACTCCGGGTTGCGTTGCGGGGGCTGTTGGCGACGGCCATAGGCGCGTTGCTGCTGTGGGGCGGGCGGGACTACCGGCCCACGGAGACGGAGGCGGCGGTTGCCTCCTATCGCTTCAATCTATTGTCCTGGGAGGCGAGCAACGTCTTCGACAAATGGCACCGCCAGTTGTTCAGCCTGTTGCCCTGGGAATCTCCGCCACCGCGAACGGAGCGTATCGCCCTGTTGGAAGAATTCTTCCGGCTGGGTGAGGAGTTGCGGCGGCTGGAGTCTGAGGTTTTGATTGTGGCCGGGTCAAAGGAGGTGGAAGGAGTCCGTGGGCGCATCGGCGAAATTAACGAGAGGCGCAGGGAGATACGCCCCGCCGTTGAGCAGACCGTTGAAGGGGAAATCAGCGCCGTGCTGATAGAAGAAGGGTTCGCCTCCCGCATAGGCGCCATCCTGCCCCCGGTGGATACGGTCTTCGACCGCTCTCCTGCCCTGCTAGTGACCTCGCCCCGCGACCGAATCTTCCGTCAGAGCAACACGCTGTTGCAGCACGGCATCAGTCACAACGAACGCAATTCACTGGAAGAGCTAATACTGGGGGAGCGCGACCTCGCGGCCATCGTGGAGAACACCGGCGGCATCGGCACGTTTCCCACCGTGGTCTCGTCGGTGTCCAGTATGCACCACGCCATCGTGACCGTGGCCCACGAGTGGCTGCACAACTGGTTCTTCTTCCACCCCTTGGGGCAGCATTTCTGGGACAGCCCGGAAATGACCACGCTCAACGAGACGGCGGCCACCCTGGGCGGCCGGGAAATTGGCGACCGGGCCTACGAGGCCACGACCGGAATCGTCGTGGATCGGAAGCCGCCGCCCCCGCCTGTTGAGCCCGACCCCGATGCCTTCGACTTCAACGCCGAGATGCGCGAAACCCGCCGCCGCGCCGAGGAACTGCTGGACGAGGGGCATATCGAGGAGGCCGAAGCCTACATGGAGCTGCGCCGCCTGGAATTGCTGGATCACGGCTACCGCATCCGCAAAATCAACCAGGCGTTCTTCGCCTTTTACGGCTCCTACGCGACCAGCGCCGCTTCGGACAGCCCAATCGAGGGCCAACTGCGCGACCTGCGCCGGGAGAGCGAATCGTTGGGGGAGTTTCTAAACACGGTGGCCCAATTCGCAACTTACGACGAATTTCTGGAACACCTGGGGCAGTAGATTCGCAGTATAGCTCTGTTAGTGATGACGAGGATATTCAAATATTTACAATCGTAAGAATCGTGCGGAAGAACTTCCCCACCGGGGGGCTGCCTCACGGCCCGGACTAGCGCAGCACCCGCTCGTCGCCGGAGCGGCGGGTAATCTGCTCTTGGTCCATACGCTCCAAGAGGGGCAGGATGTACTTGCGGCTGGTGTTGAACAGCGTCCGCGCCTCGGCGACGGTGATACTGCCGTGCTCTCGCAGATGCTCCACGATACGCGCCGTCATCTCGCGGTACGCGGCGGCGGTGAATACCACCGAGTCGCCGATACGGACCACCTTGCCCAGCTCCACCAGCGCGCCCAGCAGCTCTGAGTCCATCGGCTGGTCGGTAGGCGGCGAGTAGGGTTCGCGCTCCAGGGCTTGCAGGAACCGGGCCACCTGCTGCTCCATTTTTGAGGAGAAGGTCACCTCGTGGCCGGGCAACCGCACCATCTGCCCGTCCTCCATGACAATTCCCTCGGCGGTCAGCAGGGACAGGGCCCGCAGGTACACCGATTGCGGCAGCCCCAGCCGGCTGCGTATTTCCTGGGCCGGCGCGCCCTTTCGCAGCGGATACTGGTCGTGGTAGGCGCGCAGGACCGTGGCAAGTCTCCCCTTGAGGGTGCCCCAGCCCAAGGCCGAATAGACCACTGCGTCGGCATCGGTCGCCAGGTCGCCCAGGGCCACCAGTTCGCCTTCTTCCGCCAGGGCCGCCGCCCGCTCCAGGGCTTCCTCGCGGGGCAGGTTGGCGCGGCGGGAAACCTCGGCGAGGCCGCACGGCCCCCACTGCTCCGCCACGCTGACGATTACGTCCTCGCTGGCGCCTTGGTCCAGCAGCATCAGCCGCTCGGCGACGCCGGAGTCGAAGCGGCGATGGCGGCGCCGGGGGTTGGGGTCCACCACCTGCCCGCCTCCCAGCGTACTCTCGGCGGAACGAACCACGAAGTAGTCGCCCTTGACCAGCGGCAGAGGCTCCGACAGCAGCAGTTGCACCCAGCCTTCGGCCCCGGCCTCCAGCCGGTCGGCGTCCAGCAGGCGCACCCGGGCCGGCGACTCGCTGGTGAACAGGTGGAAGGTCACGCCCTCGTTGTGCTTCAGGGAATGGGGAGTGTCGTTGACCATCCTGAGCCGGGCGTCCAGCCGCCAAGCGGGACGCAACCAGCCGGGCGACGTCAGGATTTCGCCGCGCTGGATGTCGTCGCGGGAAATGCCCGAGAGGTTCACCGCCAGCCGCACACCCGGCTCGGCGCTGCTCACCCTCGTCTTGTGGCTCTGCAAGCCCCGGATCCTGGCCCGCTGCCGCGAACCGGCGAATTCGATTTCCTGGCCCACGGCCAGCGACCCGTCAATCAGCGTACCGGTGACCACGGTGCCGAAGCCTGAGATGGAGAAGCACCGGTCAATGGGCAGGCGGGGACGGCCCAAGTCGCGTCTCATTTCTGTATTGTCCAGGATGCCGTCGATCATACCGCGCAGATCGTCCAGGCCGTCGCCGGTATAGGCCGACACCCCCACCATGGGGCAGCCCTCGAAGGACGTTCCCTCCAGAGTGTCCTCGACTTCGGCCTTGACCAGCTCCACCAGTTCGTCGTCCACCAGGTCGGTCTTGGTGACCACCACCAGCCCGCGGGTCACCTGCAATATGTCCAGAATGGCAAGATGCTCGCGGGTCTGGGGCATAACGCTCTCGTCGGCGGCGACGATGAGCAGGGCCAGGTCAATGCCGCCGACGCCGGCCAGCATATTCTTGATGAACCGCTCGTGGCCCGGCACGTCGACGATGCTGACCTCGCGGCCGCTGGGCAGCGTCATCCACGCGAAGCCCAGATCGACCGTCATCTCCCGCTCCTTCTCCTCCGGGAGCCGGTCGGGGTCGATGTCGGTCAGCGCCTTCACCAGCGTGGACTTGCCGTGGTCAACGTGCCCGGCGGTGCCAATTACGTACATCGCAGCCCTTCCTGATTACCTACATAGTTAAGCCCAAATACAGTTTCCCTCACGTCAGACGCAGTATCACTCTGCGCCACAGCAATCAGGTCGCTTATCAAAGTCGCAACATTGCTTTCGTTGTATTCCCTGTTCCTGAATTCCTGGGCTTTCCCCCATCCATCGGGATGGCTCAAATTCAGCAAGTAATTGGTAATTTTCTCTTCTGGCATATAAGCCAAGTGGCGGTTGGGGAGCTCCGTTGAATTAGAATACCATGCCACCGGAGGCTATTACAGGAAGCGGGTGAAGACCTGGTTGGCGATCAGGTAGGCCGCCTCGTCCAGGCGGATGACGTCGCCCTCGCGGCGCAGCAGGCCCAGAGCGAGGGACTCCTCGATTTCGGCGCGGTAGCGGGCGGCCAGGTCCCGGCCCACGGAGGCGGAGGCCTTGCGCAGGTCCAGCCCGTCCAGCAGGCGCAGGCCGAGGAACATGGTCTCGGCGCAGGCCGTGTCCCCGTCGATATGCTCCCAGCCTTCCACCGTCCGCGCCTCGCGCAGCTCCCGCTCGCCGAAGGCGTCTCGCTGTCCCGGTGACGACTGCTGCCATTGAGCCTCGCGGCTCGCGTAGTCGCGGGGCGAGAGGATTGTCCAGAAGCGGTACGTCCCCAAGCGGGAGTGCGCGCCCGGTCCGACGCCGAGATACGGCTCGTTGCGCCAGTAGATGAGGTTGTGCCGCGACTCCTGTCCCGGCTGCGCCCAGTTGGAAATCTCGTAGTGCCGGTAGCCCGACTCGGCCAGAACCCGCCGGGCCATATCGTACATATCGGCGGCCAGGTCGGGGTCGGGTTCCGGTATCTTCCCTTGGTCCGCCCACAGGCGCATGGGGGTGCCTTCCTCCAGCGTCAGAGCGTAGAGCGAAATGTGCTCCGGGGAAAGGGCGGCCAGCCTGTCAATCGTGTCCTCCCACTGGGCGAGGCTCTGATTGGGCAGGCCGTACATCAAGTCGAGGTTTACGTTATTGAACCCGGCGGTACGGGCAGTCTGGAAGGCCTCGATGGCCCCGTCCGCGCTGTGGCGTCGGCCCAGCAGTTGCAATAGTCGGTTGTCGAAGCTCTGCACACCGATACTGAGGCGGTTTACGCCCTGCCGCAGCAGCCCCCGGCAGGCCTCGGCGTTCAGGTCGCCGGGGTTGGCCTCGATGGTGACCTCAGCGTCCGAAGCGATGGCGAAGGCGTCGTTGGCAGCCTCCAGGATGACGGCTATGTCGCCGTCGGGAAGATAGGACGGGGTGCCTCCGCCGAAAAATACGGTGCGCACCTGCGGATGGGCCAGCGACCGGCCCCACAGCCGAAGCTCGCCAGTCACCGCCTCGAGGTAACTCCCCATCTGCGACTCGATGCCCTGGTAGGTGTTGAAATCACAGTAGGGGCACTTGGTCTTGCAAAAAGGCACATGGATGTACAGCCCCATGCCGGGCGCGGGAACTAATTCGTTCCCGGTGTCTGGATGGCCGGGGTTTCCTGGGACAGGAGCAGGGAGCGGCGCGGAGAGTGCGATAGGACAACTCCCGGATGCAGGCGAGGTCACCCTCCAGGCGACGCTCGTCTTCGGTTGTGGCTGACCCGAACAGGGGGTAGAGCGGCTACTTGTCGTCTATGACGCGCCCGGTGCCGTCGACTACCTTGTCCGGGTCGGTGTCTTCGGGGCGGTTGGACGGCGGAACTACGCCGTTGTGCTCGTCCACAACCTCCCTCGGCGACAGCTTGACCAGCAACAACAAGGCGAAGGCGATGAAAATAAGGTCGTCGAACCGTCCCAGGATGGGAACGGTGTCCCTGACCAGGTCTATGGGTGACAGGGCGTACAGAATAGCCACGGGCAACAACAGGCGCAGCACCAGCGGCACCCGCTTGTCGAGGCTAAGCCGCCACACCAACCGCCCGAAGCGGATGACTTGAGGCAGGAGCCGGGGCGCGAGGAACAGAAGCAAGGGAACGGCTATCCGCATGAACATGGCTAATTTCTCCTCATACCCAGGGCCTTGTCATTCTTAGGCAAATTTCCCTCTCCCTCCGGGAGAAGGTTAGGGTGAGGGCGCATCCGTACAGGAATGCATCGTTGATTCACAGGATTCCACCCTCACCCCAGCGCTCTCGCTCAAGGGAGAGGGAGAATGAAAAGGCCCCGTCCGCAAACCGCCGCTGCGTTCAATTATAGGGCAAGTTATGATAACTTGGTACTAACCTCGCAGCGTTGGCCCCCGGAAGCGCCACATGGCCTCCGGCAACCGGCCACGCACCGAATTGGAGCCTTTGCTGATGATTGACTACAGTTCCCTGCGAACCATCGACGACCTGCGAAACAGCGGATATGTGGTTCGCCCTGTCCGTGAAGAAATACGCAGCAATCTCATTGACCGGATTCGGGCGGAAGAATTGGTCTTCCCCGGAATTATCGGATTCGAGGAATCCGTCATACCGCAACTGGAGAACGCCATCCTGGCAGGACAGGACGTAATCCTGCTGGGGGAGCGGGGCCAGGCCAAGTCGCGCCTGATTCGCGGGCTGGTGGGCCTGCTGGACGAGTTCATCCCCATGATCGCCGGCTGCGAAATCAACGACGACCCCTATCATCCCATCTGCAAGGCCTGCCGAAACCTTGTGGCCGAAGAAGGAGACTCCACTCCCATCCAGTGGCTGCCCCGGGAGGAGCGCTACTCCGAGAAGCTGGCAACACCGGATATTTCCATAGCCGACCTCATCGGCGAGATTGACCCCATCAAGGTGGCAGAGGGGCATTACCTGTCCGACGAACTGGTGATCCACTACGGGCTGGTGCCTCGCACCAACCGGGGCATCTTCTGCATCAACGAGCTGCCCGACTTGGCGGAGCGCATCCAGGTGGGACTGTTCAACCTGATGGAAGAGCGGGACGTCCAGATAAAGGGCTACCGCATCCGCCTGCCTCTGGACGTGTACGTGGTTTCTACGGCCAACCCGGAGGACTACACCAACCGGGGCCGCATCGTGACCCCGCTGAAGGACCGCTACGGCTCGCAGATTCACACCCACTATCCCCGCAACCCGCAGGACGAAATCGCCATCATGGAGCAGGAGCGCAACCGCTTCCCCGACGAGGAGCGGCTGGTGATCCCCGACTACATGAAACGCATCCTGGCCGAGATAACCGCCCAGGCCCGGTTGAGCAGTGAAATCAACCAGCGTTCCGGTGTCAGCGTCCGCGTCTCCATCTCCAACTTCGAGACCGCCCTGTCCAACGCGGTGCGCCGCAGCATCATCAATGGCGAGGAGTGGGCCTGCCCCCGCGTCAGCGACCTGCCCTACATAGTCGCGTCCTTCGCCGGGAAGATAGAGCTGGAAACATTCGAGGAGGGCCGCGAATCGCGCGTCACTGACGAACTGACCCGCCGAGCCGTGCTGAGAGTGTTCGGGAGCAGCTTCAACCTTGAAGACCTGGAAGATGTGATTATGGCCTTCGATCTGGGGCAAAGCGCCCAGACGGGAAGCGACCGCCCAGCCGCCGAATACCCGGCACTGCTGGACTCAATAGAAGGGTTGTCCGCAGCGGTAACACCGCTGACCGGCGGCGACCAGCGCCCCGAGGTTATCGCCGCCGCGGTGGAGTTCGTCCTGGAGGGCCTGCACCTGAGCCGTCGCCTGAACTGCGACCGCTCCGGGGACGTCTACCGCTACTCGCGCTAGGAGCGACTCAAGGAATCCAGCAGAGTGGCAGAGTATTGTTGAATTCACCAGCCCCAGCAGTGATATGGCTGCCCTGACCAAACTTTCTATATAGCCGACGGTTCCCGGCATCTCGATTTCGCCGCCCTATGCCGTCAGGGCCAGCTCCAGTTGGCCGGCCTGCGGCTGCGGGGCGGGAGATAACTTGCGTCGGCCCGGCGGGGCCTCCGCCAAGCTGAACTCCAGTTGGCCGCGCACTGGCTTGGGGGCGGGATTGCGTTCCCGGCGGTGCAGCCCCCAGCGCCGGCGCTCGCGGTCCACGATGGAAAGCACGCTCTTGGTGTATTCCTCGGGCGCGTAGGTCTTGCGGTATAGCTTGGCATAGCCCTGCTCCAGGTGGGGGTAGGTCTCCCGCAGCATGGGCATGAACCATTCCTTGGAGCCGGGCTTGAGGAACAGGACGTTGGCTCCCAGGAACTGCGCGCCGTGGTTGTGGGCGGCCTCGGCAACGGCGGCGATGTTCTCTTCGTGGTCGCTGATGCCAGGCAGCAGCGGGGCCATCATCACGCCGGCGTTGATGCCGTTCTCCACGAGGAACTGCATCGTCTCCAGCCTCGCCTGCGGTCGGGGCGCGCCCGGCTCGGTCAGCTTCCAGACCTCCTCGTCAACGGTGCCGACGCTGAAGTTGATGTTGACCTCGGCGACCTCGCTGAGCTGGCGCAGCAGGTCAACGTCGCGCCGGACGAGGACGCCCTTGGTAGTGATGCTGGCGGGGTTGGCGAAGTCAACCAGTACCTGGAGCACCCCGCGTGTGAGCTGGTACTCCGCCTCGGCGGGTTCGTAGGGGTCGGAGGCGGTGCCGATGGCAATAGCCTCGCCGCGCCAACTGGCGCGCTTCAGTTCCTGGCGCAGCACCTGAGGAGCGTTCACCTTGGCAAACACTCGCTGCTCGAAGTCCCGCCCAGCGTCCATGCCCCAGAACTCGTGGGTTGGCCTGGCGTAGCAGTAACTACAGGCGTGGCGGCACCCCCGGTAGGGGTTGAGCGTCCACCGGAAAGGAAAGAACGGCACGTCCAGCCGGTTGAGCAAGGTCTTACAGTTAATTTCCGTCACCTGAGCGCCTGCCATGCTGTTACCTCTGCAAACATTTGTTCTTAAACATTTGTTCGTATTCTAGGAGGCGACAGCAGGATTGTCAATAGCGCACCTGCCGGAGAATGGAACAGGCAGCCAATCGCGCCGGGGGGCGCAGTGACGACAACGCCCGGCGCCTCACCAGAGAACGCCGGGCGTCAATACCATCTACCGATGGGATTAGCGGAAGGGCACCAGGACCCGCTCGCGCTGGGTCTCCCTACTGGGAGACATGGCGATGTCCAGGCTACTGCCCTTGACCAGGAAAATCACCTGTTCGGCGATGTTGGTAGCGCGGTCAGCGATGCGCTCCAGGTCGTGCGCCACCCAGAGCAGGTAGGTGGCCCGCTGGATGGTGGCCGGGTCGTCAATCATGTATTCCAGCAGGTCGCGGTAAACCTGGTCGTAGAGGGCGTCGACCTCGTCGTCGGCCTCACACACCGCTTCCGCCTTTACGGTGTCGCGGTTGAGCAGCGCGTCAATGCTATCGTGCAGCATATCCGTCGCTTTCTGGGCCATCAGGGGGACGTCGATAAGGGGCTTGAGCGTCTGCTCGTCGCCGATGGACAGGCTTATCTTGCCGATCCCCTCGGCGTAGTCACCCATACGCTCCAGTTCGACGCCGATGTGGAGGAGCGCGATGATAGACCGCAGGTCGCGGGCCACCGGCTGCTGGGTGGCGATAAGGTCAATGCACCTAGCCTCGATCTCGGCCTGCTTCCCGTCGATGTAGTCGTCGTCGGCGATAACCTGCCGGGATACAGCCAAGTCCCGAGTCCTGAGCGCTTCCACCGAGCGGTGGACCGTCTCCCCAACGTAGTAGGCGAGCCCCTCGACTTCCGCTTCCAGACCGACCAGCTTCAGGTCGAATTCTTCCCTGCGATTGGGTGCGGGCATGGCTTATCTCCCCGGCACGAATGCCGGTTGCCCGCCCACTAAATCGGCTAAACCCGAGTCCAGAAGGGGGGCCGCTGGCGCTGCGCCTCTAACAAGGTCTCGTCCAAAAGTTCAAGTTTGACTCCCGGAAGCGGAAGTAATAGTACATTGTATCCTATTGCCTCGAACACTGTCAAGTCCGAATAGTAGCCGTTGTAAACCTGCAACACCAGTTGCTCGAAGAAGTCGGCGTGGGATGCCTCCACTGACCGCAACGCCGCGTCCTTCGCGTCGTCCGGCAACGCGGCGAAGACGTCGGGCCCGCGCTCGGCGGCGACGATTTCGATGGCGGACAGCCCCTGCATGAACAGCCGAATGAGTCCCGGTTGGCCGACGGCCACCGACTCCACAAAGTCGCCGATGCCCAGCGTCCCGGCGCCCGGCCGGTTGTTCTGGGGCGGGATGATGCGGTCCAGCGCCGCGTCCAGCAGTTCGCGCTGCGCCGGTGAAAATACCTGGCGGGATGTGCTCATGCTCTCTTTTCCTTGCTTCTCGTTTGTAAGCCTGGTATCTCTCCCCTTGGTGAGGCAGAAAAGGGGTTCGCCCATATTCCCTCTCACTCCGGGAGAGGGTTAAGGCGAGGGAGTCTCCTCTCGGTTCCGCAACCTTACCGCGGTATCACCGGCAGCGTCACATGGGATGGGTAATCCGCCGTGTGCAGCACCGTTTGCAGGGCCGTTTCCAGACGCGCGTCGACGCCGATGGCCGCGCCGGTGTTGGGGTTGCGGTCGAACCTGGGGAAGTTGCTGCTGGAAATCTCCAGCCGCAGCCGGTGGCCCGCGAACAGCACGTGACTGGTGGACCAGAGGTCAATTTCGTATTTGTAGATACGTCCGGGCCGGATCAGCGAAGGCTCGGCCACCGAGGTGCGGAAGCGGGCGCGCACGATGCCGTCCTGCATGTTGTGGGCGTATCCGTCGGGCCGCACGTCCACCAGCTTGGCGGTGAAGTCGGTGTCGACGGCAGTGCTGGCGGCGTAGAGCGTCACGCTGATTGGGCCGGTCAGCTCCATGTCCCGCTCCAGCGGCGTCGAGGTGTAGACCAGCACGTCCTCCCTCGCCTCCACCTCACGCTGGTCGGCCACGCCCTGGGGGATGATCAGCGTGGAGCCGCCCCGCGTCGGCACCGGGTCGGCGGGATCGTAGGTGTAGACGTCCGGCGGTTCCTCCCCGGGCGGCGAGGTGGAAAGCTGGCCCGTTCCGTGAAGGGTGTTGGCCAAGCCGTCGGAGTGCAGATACCACTTGGTGTAGTGGGTGCGGGCCAGGGGCCAGTCCTGCTCGGCGCGCCAGCGGTTCTCTCCCATGACGAAAATGCTCACCGGCGGCTCGTCCATCAGGCCGGTCTCGATGTCCTTCAGCCAGTAATCGAACCAGCGCAGCAGATACTCGTGCAGCTCGATGCGCGCCTCCGGGCCGAAGTCTATGTCGCCGGTGTCGCCGGAAGTAGGCGCGGTGTAGGGCCGGATGTGCGCCCACGGGCCGACCAGCAGCCGCTGGCTGCGCCGCGCCTCGGCGGTGGCGGCTCGGTCGCGCAGCGACTGGTAGCCGTTCAGCGCCCCCTCCAGGAAGATGTCGTACCACGAACTGACGTGGAACATGGGCAGGGATATGCGGTCGGCGTGGCGCATCAGGTTGACCCTCGACCAGTACGGGCCATCCAACTCCTGGTCGAAATACTCGGCGAAGTAAGGTGCGGCCTCCTTGAGGCGTTCAATCCAGTCGCGCAGCGGCAGGTGAGAAAACCAGGCATCGGTCAGAGGTTGGGCGAAGTTGTCGGGGGGCAGGACGTATTCGTCCATCTGCGCCAGCAGGTCCTCGCGGCCCGCCCGCAGCAGGGTGTTGCGGCCCTTGTGGACGGCGTAAGGCACCATCCAGCCCCACTCCATCGCGCCGCCCGTGTGGTATACCCAGCTCTGGTGGAAGTCCGCCGAGGCCGAAACCGGGGCCATGCAGTGCAGGTGCGGCGGGCGCGGGCCGGCGGCCAGGGTGTACTGGGTGGCGCCGAGGTACGACTGCCCGGTGGTGGCCACGCGCCCGTTGCACCACGGCTGGCGGGCCGCCCACTCCACGGTGTCATAGCCATCCTGCCCTTCCTGGAACAGCGGGTCGTAGTAGTCGCCCTCCGAGTCGAAGCGGGCGCGGCAGTCCTGGCTGACCACTACATATCCGCGCTGGGGAAAGAACCAGATGGAATGCTCCTGGTTGTCGGCGTAGCCGTCCTTGCCATACGGCCCGCGCGTCACCAGCGCCGGGAAGCGCCCCGACGAGTCCGGGCGGTAGATGTCGGTCGCCAGACGCACACCGTCGCGCATGGGCACCATTACGTTGCGCTCGCGGATGACTCTGTACTGCTCTGTCTGCGCCATTTCCGGCCCCCTTTCGTTGAGGCCCTAGTCTAGCACAACGGGTGACCACTGATGCGTGAATGGATTAGTAGGCCTTCGCCTGCCGAAGTCGTCATTCCCGCGGAAGCGGGAATGACGGGAAGGTTGGGCAATGGCTTCACGTATTTGTGATACTGGTTAGCGTCGGCGCTGGTCGCGGTAGTTGGGGGCGTCAATCGCCACCCACTCGACGACCATGCTGTCCACCAGGCGGGAAGCGATGCGGGGCTTGGCTTCCTCCAGCTCTTCCATAGTCGAGGCGGTGGTGATGACAGTCGCCAGCCGGGCCTCGTGGCGGTGGACCACTATCTGGTACAGTTTCTCCTCGGCCCAGGGGGTGCTGTTCTCCGATCCCAGGTCATCGAGAATCAGGAGCGGCACGTTCAGGACCTGCTCAAAAAACTCGTCGAAATGTACCGGACTGTCGGGGCTGTAGGTCATCCGCAGATGGTCCAGCAGCGACGGCACGAAGGCGAAGAACACCTGCCGCCCCTGCCGCAGGCTCTCCCCGGCGATGGCCACCGCCAGATGAGTCTTGCCGGAGCCGCGATTGCCGGTGAACAGCAGCCATCCCTCTGGGAATGTGGCGAAGGTCTGCGCTCCGTGGAGGGCGCGGGTCAATGCCTCCTGGTCATTCTTGGTAGCCTTGAGACCACCCGCGACGTCAAAGGTAGCGAAGGTCATGCGGGCCAGCATGTCGGATCGCACCTCTCCGATGCCCAGGGCGAGGCGGCTGTTAAGGTGGCCCAAATGCACCAACCGGGAGCGCCCCTCGGCGTCGAGCCGGGTGCGGAGCGATTCGTCCAACCGCGCCAGCGGCCCCCTGATGGTTACGACAGTGGGCAGGGAGTTGTTGTAGCGGTGGTTGATAATCTGGAACAGCTTTTCCTGGGCCCACGGCGTCGAGCTGTGAGCGCCGAGGTCGTCGAGAACCAGCACCGGCACGTTGCGCACCTGCTCGAACAGCTCGTCGTAGGCAAGCTCGCTGTTGGGCGAGTAGGCGGCCCGCAAGTGGTCCAGAAGATCGGCCACCATGATGAAGAAGGTGGTCTGCTGCCGCTCGATGCAGCGGTTGGCGATGGCCGCGGCCAGGTGGGTCTTACCGCTGCCGGAAGGCCCGGCGAGAACCAGCCAGCCTTCGGGGTTCTCGGCGTAGGCCGCCGCCTGTGGCAGGGCCTCGGCGAACAACCGCCGCGCCGCCACGTCGGACAGCGGCCCCTCAGAGCGGGTGGCGGCGAAGGTGAGGCGCGCGAGGGCCCCCAGATTGCTGTAACGGCGCAACGCCTCCATGCGGGAGGGCAGCGTATCCTCGGACTGGCGGCACTGGCAGGGCGTAGCCTTCCCGAATTCGGGATGCCCCACGGGGACACGGTGGGTCACCCAACCGCTGCCGTGGCAGTGGGGGCAGTCGTCAGCGCGAGCCGGTTCCGGGAGTGGCGCGACCACGCCGCCGTTCGTAGTCTTGGCTATACTTCTTTCGCTGATTCTGCGTAGGACTTCGCCCAGGCTTTCCACTTTCCTTGCTCCCGCCGGTCCAATTGCCCTTGCCTTCCGAACCCCAACGGGCCAGGATGGCGGCGATGTAATGCCAGTTTCGCTTGTTCTCCAGCGCCGCATTCTCGAAGGCTTCCCGGATCCAGCCGGGAGGGTAGCGGTCCTCGGCTTCCTTTAGTCGCTCGGCTACGATGGGCGTCAGCGTCCCGATGGTGTCTTCGTAGAGAGCGAAGATATTGGGGCGTTCCCGGGGTCTTGCCGGAGCTTCGTCGGGGCCGGCGCTCTCGCTGACCGCCGTTCCGTTCTCCTTCAGCCACGCCAGGGAGCGTCGGCCGGCGTCGTTGTTCAGCACGAATACCGTGTCGTCGGGGCCGTTGCCGTGGACGAGGAACACGCCCCGGCGCACCGCCTGCCGCAGGCCGCGCCGGATTTCTTCTGCCGCGCCGTCGGCTCCGCCGGCTCCGCCTTGTTCAGGACCTACGCTTAGTCCCCGCAGCAGGGTCGGATCGGACAGGAACTCGGCCAGCGAAACGGCCCGCGGCCCCTGACGCTTGTGGTGCAGCAGCCAAAGACCCCGCAACGTCACCTTCAGCTCGCCCAGGTCCTGGATTTCCTCCAGCAGCGGGCCGAAAAGCGGGTCGGGCGTCGGCGTGTGAAGGGTATCGCGGGGAAAGCCGTTGAAGGCCATGACCAATCCACCACGGCAACAGGTTGCTTCAGTGTTCCCTCTCCGTGCAGGAGAGGGTCAGGGTGAGGACGCCCATCCCGAGTTCCCTAATACTCACTGGCCCGGGGCAGGGCCTCGAAGCGCACGAGGTTGCTGTGGAATTTGAGATTGATGTTGCCCGTGGGGCCGTTGCGATGCTTGGCCACTATGATGTCGGCGATGCCCTCGGGGTAAGGCTGTCCGGGGCGTTGCTGCTCCCATTCTTCCTGGGTGGTGTAGACGTCCTCCCGGTGGATGAACATCACCACGTCGGCGTCCTGCTCAATGCTGCCGCTGTCGCGCAGGTCGGAGAGTAGCGGACGGTGCCCCGGCCGGTTCTCCACCACGCGGCTCAACTGCGAGCAGGCGATGAGAGCGATGTTGAGGTCGCGGGCGAGAGCCTTAAGCGAGCGGGAGATTTCGCTGATTTCCTGCACCCGGTTGGCGCTGAACCCGCCTCGCCCCTGCGCCTGCCCCTGCACCAGTTGCAGGTAGTCCACCACCAGCAAGTCGAGGCCGTGCTCCAGCGCCAGCCGCCGAGCCTTGCTACGCATCTCCACCATGGTCTGATAGGGCGTGTCGTCAATGTATACCGGCAGATCGGAAAGCTGGCCGACGGCGTCGATGATGCGTTGTTCCTCGGCCATGGTGTACAGCCCCCGCCGCAACCTGTGGGAGTCAACCTCGGCCTCGGAAGACAGGATTCGCATACCAAGCTGGTCGCGGCTCATCTCCAGGCTGAAGACCCCGGCGGTGGAGCCGTTCTTGGCGGCGTTGAGGCAGATGTTCAGGGCCAGCGTGCTTTTGCCTATGGCAGGGCGCGCGCCCAGGATTACCATGTCCGACCGCTGTATGCCGCCCAGCAGTTCGTCCAGGTCTGAAAAGCCCGACACCACCGGCCCGCCGACATCAGACAGCGGCTGGCCCAGGTCCCATAGGTCCTGAAGGTACTGGTCGTATATCTGCCGCAGGGGGACGAAGCCCCGCGTCTGCCCCGCGCCCCGCACGGCGAACAGCGTGTCCTCGGCCTGGCGCAGGGTGGCATCCATATCGTCCGTGTCGTTGTAGCCCAGCTCCGAAATGCGAGAGGCGGCGGCGATGAGCTTCCGCATGGTGGCGGTGCGCATGACGACTTGGGCGTAGTCCTCAGAGTGCGCCGAGGTCGGCGTGATGGCGACCAGATGCGACAGGTAGGCCATGCCGCCCACGACGTCCAGCTTTTCGGTGCGGGCCAGTTCACCGGCCAGAGTGGTCTGGTCGATGGCCTGGTCGCGCTGGAACAGGGCCATGGCCGCGTCGAAGCAGAGCTGGTTGCGCTCCCGGTAGAAGTCGTTGCCCTTTAGCAACGGGGCGACGCGCGCGAAGCACTCGCCGTCAATCAGCAACGACCCTATGACCGCTTCCTCCGCCTCGATGTTATGCGGGAGCAGTTTTTCCGCGTAGATAGTCACGGCTACTCTTCGACCTCGGCGGTGACGTGGATGGTGGCCGAAATCTCCGTGGAGAAGCGCAGGGTGATGTCGTACTCGCCCGGCTCGCGGATGGGTTCGGCGACCTCAATCCAGCGGCGCTCCACCTCTCGCCCGGTGATCTCGGCCAGGGCCATGGAGATGTGGGTGCTGGTGATGGCGCCGTAGTAACGGCCAGTAGGGGTGACCCGGGCCTGCACGGAGATTTCGGTGTCTTCCAAGGCTTCTTTCAGGTCTTCCAGCACCTGGGTCTCGCGCATCCGGACTGTGTCGCCGGCGAATTTGATCTTGTGCAGGCGCTTGAGCACCTCCGGCGTGGCCATCACGGCCAGACCCTGGGGCAGCAGGTAGTTGCGGGCGTAACCGTCGGGCACCCGCCGGACCTCGCCGGCGCGGGCTTTGTTGGGCACGTCCTGGGTGAAAACAACTTCCATAGAAATCACATCCGTGGTAAGAAATGGGGATTGCCGCCCATTATACGCCGACGGCGAGAGAGGCGAAAGCGGCGGCTGACAGCGGTTAGACGGAGAAAGTGCCTCTTCAACTGCTCTTGACCGATTTTCCTCTGTTACAATCACCTTGCCCGGCGGGGAATCCACAACGCGCAGGCGCGGAGCGGCCATGACCGCCAACACAGACCTGCGTAGCGGAACGCGAATGTCCCTCGACGAGTTCCTGGCCCTCGGGGATGCCGACGGCAAATGGGAATTCGACGACGGAGTGATCTACATCATGTCTTCCGGCACGCGCGACCATCAATTCTTGGGGCTTGAACTCTGTCGGCGCATTCTCGACTATATTGACAGTTTCGAGCCGCCGCCGGCCGACATATTCCGCCATCGCCGACGCCCGCGGCGCGACGGCGAGTAAGGGGGCGGTCATGGGTTTCATCGAAGGCGTTGAGGAGCGCTCGCTCCCCATCCGCCGGGCCATCCTGGAGCATCCCTTCGTGCGGGGCATCGGACAGGGCGACCTGGACGTGGAGCGCTTCAAGTTCTACGTGGCCCAGGACTATGTGTACCTCATCGACTACGCGCGGGTGCTGGCCCTGGGCGCGGCGCGGGCGCCCGAACTGGAGGTAATGTCCTGGTTTGCGGGCCTGCTGGACGAGACGCTGAACACCGAGATGGAGCTGCACCGGGGTTACTGTGCCCAGTTAGGCATCAGCCGCGAGGAACTGGAAGCGACAAAGGCCGCGCCGACCACGGTGGCCTATACGGGCTACCTGCTGCGGGTAGCGTCGCAGGGCAGCTTCGGGGAGTTGGCGGCGTCGCTGCTGCCCTGCCAGTGGGGCTACTGGGAGATCGGCGAGCACCTGTCCCGGCGGGGCGCGCCAGCCCACGCGCCGCTGTACGCCGAATGGGTGGCGATGTATTCCTCCGATGAGTTCCGCGACCTCGCCCTGCATCTGCGGACACTGACCGACGGCCTGGGCAGCGTCGCCTCACCGGCGGAACAGGCAGCTATGGAGGTTGCCTACGTCACCAGTCTGCGCCTGGAGCGCCAGTTCTGGGACATGGCCTGGAATCTGGAGCAGTGGCCGGTCTAGGGTCTTCAAGTTGTTACCTCTTCGCTCCAGAATCTGAAGCATTCGGGCTGGGCCGCGGCACGGCGGGTCACCCTTTGACGGCGCGGAAAATCCAGCAGGGCCAGGAAAACAGAAAGTCGCCGTCCTCCTCCAACTCCCCCACTTGGAACGCCTCTTTAACCTCGGGCGCTGCCTCCTGAAAGTCCCGGCGCAGTGCCGCCACCTCATCCTCCACCACTTTGGTCCGGGCCACCCAGTCGTTGAACCACAGGTAGACCCGCTCGTTCTCGTTGCCGGCCACCTCGAAGCCTCGGTCGGTCAACATCTGGCGGATCACCGAGATTTTGCGGTTCTGGATGTGGCTGAAGTCACGGCGCAACTCGATGTCGTTCATCCAGTTGGCTACGGCGTCCTCCTCCGGCGCTATACTGTCGGCTATCACCAGCGAGCCGCCGGAACGCAGGGTGCGGCGGGCCTCGTTCAGAGCAGCATCGAAGTCGCGGAAATGATGGGCGGCGACGCGGCAGGTTATCAGGTCCAGGCTGCCGTCGGCGAAAGGCAGGGACTCGGCGGCGTTCTGGGCCAGCGAGAGGTTGCCCAGTCCTCGCTCGCCGCTGATGCGCCTGGCCTGCCGCAGCATGGGCTGGGTGATGTCGCTGGCGACCACGCGCTCCGACACCTCGGCCATGGCGAAGGCGGTGAACCCGGCCCCCGTGCCGATATCCACGACCCACCGATAAGGCGTGGTGCCTTTCAGGAAGCCGGGGGCGGTCAGACGCTGTACCGAGTCCAGGCTGTCGTCTCGTATATGCACCTTGCTCTCGGCGTATACGCCCGCCTGCGGGCCGAACATCTGCTGTGCCAGCGTGCCGCCGGGCTGTTCATGATTCTGCGTCATGGGTACTCCAAGAACAGGGGCAGGCTTTGAGCCTGCCCCTGGGTTTGCTGACTGATGGTGAGAAGAATACCCTCACCCGAACCCTATCCCAAAGGGAGAGGGAACATGGGGAACGCTACCTAGACCAGCACCGGCTCGTCGTTCTTCTGGTAGACCTGGAAGCGATGGCGCATCGTGTCAGCGATGATGACCCGGCCGTTGTCGTCCACCTTTACCGCCACGGGGGCCCACAGGACCTTCTCGGGGGTGAAGTCGCGGACGCCATTACGCTGACGGATCATGTCCGGGTTGGACTCGATCTTTTGCTCGCCCAGCTTGGACAGGGCCGCGTCGCCGGTGAACTCGGTGATGAACCGGCCCTCGGGGGTCAGCACCTGCACCCGGTTATTGAGCCAGTCGGCCACGTAGATGTCGCCGTCCTTGTCCACGGCCACGCCCGTCGGGCGGTTGAACAGGCCCACCTGCTGCGGGACCAGGCGGATGCCGCCATGCTCGCGGGCATAGGTGGCGTCGCCGCCGGTGCCCGGCTGCCCGAAGCTGGCCAGCCACTGGCCGTCGTTGGTGAACGACTGAATGCGGTCGTTGCGCCAGTCGGCAACGAAGATGTTGCCTTCCTTGTCCAGGCCGATG
This sequence comes from Dehalococcoidia bacterium, assembly GCA_965226875.1. Taxonomy (GTDB): domain Bacteria; phylum Chloroflexota; class Dehalococcoidia; order Lucifugimonadales; family UBA3495; genus VXOI01. The sequence goes on from OZ245439.1 coordinate 3,158,859, forward strand.
CCCCAAGGAGTGTTGAATTCGCCGGGGCCGCTGCCGAAGCTGCCGAACTGGGAGATGTACTTGCCGTCCAGGGTGAACTTCTGCACACGGCTGTTGCGGCTGTCGACCACCATCAGCACGTCGTCGCGGATGGCCAGGCCTGCCGGGTGGTCCAGCTCTCCGTCGCCGGAGCCGTGGGTGCCCCAGTGGCCGACGTAGTTGCCGTCCTTGTCGAAGATGGTAATACGGTGGAGATATTCGTCGGACACGTAGACGTTGGTGTCCTTGTCCAGAGCGATGGACATAGGCCACATGAACTGCCCGGGGCCTTCGCCATAGCCGCCAAACTCGGTCACGTAGTGTTCGGTGCCATCATCATCCAAGGTGAACAGGTTGATGCGGGTACCGTCGGAGCGGGACTCGTAGGAGCGGTTCACGACGTAAATCGAGTCATCCGGCCCGAAAACGAAGTCCATGGGGTTGCGAAACCCGGTGCCCTGGAACTCGGATCGGCCGGCGACCCACTTGTAGGTGAAGGTCCGGTCGTTGATGCCGAGAAATACACTTGCCACGATTTTCCTCCTTCGTTGTTGCTGTTGCGGGGAACCGCCCGCCTCGGCGGGCAGCAGACGCGACGCGCCTTACACTTCTGTGGCGGCGTTGGTTATGACACGCTGGGCAACTGAGCTGACCAGTGAAGAGATGGCGCTTAGCACCCACTCTACCAGCGCGCTGACCAGATTCCGGCCAGTATCCACAACTGAGGTTATCACCGACCTGAGGGCGGTTACTCCAGACTTGATGAGTTCCAGGATAAACTGGAGGACGCCCCGTCCCTCATCTTGAACAGTGTCGGTCCCTTCAACCATATCGGTACTCTCTTTCTATCCGCCGGAACGCAGGCCGGTCATTAGCCGCGCTCCGGCAGTTCTCCCCTTAATTCTCGCCGGATCATTCCGGCCCTGTGTTGTCCTAGATGAAGTTGTGCTTCTCCCAAGTGCCGCCGACGATGGGCTTGGAGTCGACGCCCATCCAGTTCTCCAGCAGGGTGGCGTAGGTGGAGCGGAAGTCGTTGTTGTGCAGCAGGTTGCCGCCGTCTTCCAGATCGCCCGGCTCCAGCGAGGGATACTCGCCGTACAGGCCGCCCTTGACGTGCTCGCCGATGACGAAGGCCACTCCGCCGGTGCCGTGGTCGGTGCCGGAGCCGTTGTCCATGGCGCGGCGCCCGAACTCGGAGTAGAGCAGCGTTACGACGTTGTCGCTGATGTTGTGGTGGCGCAGGTCAGACATGAAAGAGTCAACGTTCCTCGCCACGTCGTTCAGCAGGTTCGACTGCCCGACGGCCTGGTTGGCGTGGGTGTCGAAGATGTTGTAGGGAGCCGTGGTGAAGAGCACGCGGCTGCCCAGGTTGGCGTTATGCACCTGGACCATGTCGCGCATATACCCGCCGATGTTGCCCAGCAGGTACTCTTCCTCGCCGTGGTACATACTGGGGGCGGTGGACAGAATGTCGGCGCCCATCATGGCCTCGACACCGGTGCTGCGGATGAAGTCTTCCACCGCACCGCGTCCGATGGCGGGGCCGTACATCCGGCCAAAGAGGTCGAGGGCCTCGTTCCGCTGTTCTTCCCGCTCCAGCTCGGTGAGCAGACCGTAGTTGCTCAAGTCACCGACTGAGGCGACAGGGACTCCTTCCATAGCCATTGCACGGGGCAGGCCGCGGCCGAAGTTGACGCTGGTCAGCACGTTTTCCTTGTTGGGGTCCAGTTCCCTGACCAAGCGGCCCAACCAGCCTTCCACGCCCAGTTCTACGGGCTCACAGGTGGCCCAGATATCCATTGAGCGGAAGTGAGACAGGCTGCCGTTGGGGTAGCCGATGCCCTGAATGATGGCCAGCTTGCCTTCGTCCCAATACTTCTTGAGGGAAGCCATCGAAGGGTGCAGGCCCAGGGTGTCGTTCAGGGGAATAATCATCTCTTCGGGGATACCCAGGGTCGGGCGGTAGTCCCGGTAGCGCGGGTTGTTGTAGGGGATGACCGTGTTCATTCCGTCGTTCCCGCCGGACAGAGAGACTACAGCCAGGACCGGATCCTTGCTGGTGGATACCATCGCTATTCCTCCGTTTTCGTCGTCAGCGTTCTGTTTGGCCGTTTATCCTTCGACAAGCTCAGGGCAAACGGGCGACAAGTTCAGGGCAAACGGGGCGTTCTTCGCGCCAACCGTTCTTCGCGCCAACCGCTGGTGGTTCGACAGGCTCATCACCAACGGTTGGCTGTTAGCTATCGGTTTTAACCGAACTGGAACTCCGAGGTGGTGGCGATCATCTGGAATGTCTCGCCGACGCGGCGGGCGAAGTCCGCCTTCTCATCATCAGTGCTGTGGCGCAGGTCGCCGCCCTGGGCCACATGGCCCACCAGCTCGGTCCGGGTCTCGCCGGAGATGGTCAGCGGGCCCACCAGGTCCAGGCAACCGTCCACCATCTGCTCGGCGCTGAGGTTCTCGCTTCGGGCCATCAGCCGGTTGACCATGGACCGCACCCCGGGCAGGCTGGTGTCGCCCAGAACCTTGGACGCGAAGTTGATGCGGTCGATGAGGGAGCCGCTGTTGATCCACTCGCGGCCCATGTGCCAGCCTTCGACCGTCGGCGGGTTGAGCAGGTCCATGCCCATGTACTTGGGCTCCATGGCGACGAAGAACAGGCCGGGCTTGGGTTCGGTGTGGTCCTGGGCCATGCGCATGGTGCCGATGACCACGTCGGCCGGGCTCTTCACCTTCGCGTAGCGGACCGCCTCGTCCTTGAAGAAGTCGCTGGTGAACAGCACCCGCAGCATTTCCTTGATCTCGTAGCCGGAATCAAAGTAGGCCTTCTCCAACTGCTTGATGGCGTCCATGTCGCGCGGCTCGGACAGGCGCCAGGACGGAACCGGGGGCTCATCGGCGACGAAGAAATCGTACAGCTTGCGGGCCACGAACCGGGCGGCGCCGGGCTGCTTGCAGATGATGTTGACCACATCGTCGCCGTTCAAGTTGCCGGTCTCGCCCAGGAAGGTCTTTTCGCCGTAGTCGTGATCGGCGGGGTCGAAGCGGAACTCGAAGGGGGTGCGGCCATAGGGGAAGACCGGGATGGTCGGGGCCAGGTTCCAGCCGGTGAAGGCGCGGGCGCAGGCTTTAACGTCATCCTCGGAGTAGTTGAACTCGTTGTCCATTCCGACGCCGAGGGAGAACAGCTCCAGCAGCTCCCGTCCGTAGTTCTCATTGACCGCGGTCTTGTGGCTCTCGATGTTGTCCAGGTAGTACAGCATCGCGGGGTCAGTGGACAGCCACAGCAGCAGTTCCTTGAAGTTGCCCATGCCCCTCTCGCGGAAGGTGTCGTACTGCATGGACGTACTGCGGGCGTTGTCTACCTTGTTGTCGCCAGCGCAGAGGATGGTGTGCCAGAAGAGGGCCATCTTCTCCTTGAGCTGATGCTTGTTGTTGATCATGCGATAGACGATTTCGGTCTGACCCGTCTCGATAGCGGCTTTGTCAAAATACGACGGATAGGCGCGATACAACAGGTCTTCTTCGATGCCGGGGTCTTTGGCGGGGTTGAGCAACTCCTCAACTACGCTGTCGTAGCCCTGGTGCGCCCGGGCTTCAATCTCGTCGCGGCTGGCGCCGAAGCCAGCCCGCCGCAGCAAGTGGGCCATCAGCGCAATATCTTGCTGGGACACTTCGTGGTGGGACATCTATTCCTCCTTTATCGGTTAGTTCAGTATTGTCCGTTCCCGCCGGCCATCCGGGAGTTCCGCACCGCGGAACCCGGCCCGAATGTCTACCGGAATTCAACAACAGGCAAGCGAAGCCCGCAGGCCTGCTTACCTATTACTCGCCTATCCATTTAAGCCTTTGCGCCCTGCGTTGTCAATACTGATTCAAGAATAATAATGGACGGCCCATAACATTACAGGAGGTGATTATGGCTCAATACGATGGCAGTCACATTACACGTATAGAGCGACAAATGTCGTCACCCTGCCCGGAATTACCGTTCATACCACAACGAATGTATCAAGTCGCCGCCCTGAAGCGCGTCCTCCGGCAGTATTCTCCCCAGGTTCATTTAATTCTCCCTCTCCCTTGTAGGGAGATGGAACAACTAAAATACCCTGGCGTTCCGCCGGAGAAGCCCTAGATCTGGCGCAGGCGTGGGTCCAGCTTGTCGCGGAGCCAGTCGCCGAAGAGGTTTACCGCCAACACGGTCAGGGCCATGGCGATTCCGGGGAACAGGGCAGTCCACCACGCGGTATTGATGAGGCCTCGCCCGTCGGCAATCATCAGGCCCCAAGCGGGCTGCGGCGCCGGCACGCCCACGCCCAGGAAGCTCAGTGAACCTTCCAGCAGGATCACGTAGCCGACTTGCAGCGTTGAGATCACCAGCAGGGACGGCACGATATTGGGCAGTATGTGCTTGAGGCTGATTCGCAGGCCCGAACTGCCGGACACTACCGCCCGGGCCACGAAGTCCTGAGTCTTCAGGGACAGCGCTTCGCCGCGCACCTGCCTGGCGAACCGGGGCCACAACATTAGCCCGATGATAATGATGATGTTCTGCAATGAAGGCTGGGTGATGGCAGCCACAACCACGGCGATGAGAATAAGTGGCATAGACAGAACGATGTCAGTCAGCCGCATCAGGACGGCATCTGCCAGGCCGCCCCGGAACCCGGCGATAAGGCCGATGGTGGTGCCGATGCTTCCCGATACCAGGATGGCGATGACGGACACTATCAGGGAAGGCCGGGTGCCGTGAATCACCCGGCTCAGCACGTCGCGGCCCTGTAGGTCGGTGCCCAGGATGTATTTCCAGGAGCCGCTGGGCCGCAGGAATTCCAGCTCCGCGCCCGCCACCAGTTCGGCGCCCCCGGCCACCCGGGCCCTTCCTCCTTCTATATCCCGGCGGGCCTCGGAGATGTTGACCTGGGTCAGGAAATCGGTGGCCCGTCCGTCTACCACGGTCCTGGTCTCGACCAGGCTCTCCCCCACCCACACCGGGGGGAGCAGGCTGTCACGCAACTCGCCCCGGGTCGGCGAATGGGGCGCGATGAAATTGGCGAAGATGGCGGTGGCCAGCAACAGTGTCAGAATGGACACAGGGATCAGCGGCAACTGTCTGACGCCGCTCAGGGCGGAAGCCGCCAGATCCACGGGGCGGCGTTCGGGTTTTTCCAGTACCACTACTGCCACGGGGCGCTCCAGTCATGGGGCCGGATCAAAGCCACCGGCCATGCTACGTTATTATTGGCTGCAAGCAATGGGAGGGTGATTTCGCCGCTAGGTCAGGCGGATCCTGGGGTCCAGGTACCCGTACAGGATGTCCACCAGCAGGTTGGCCAGGATGTATATGGCGCTGAAGACCACCACCCCACCCTGTACCAGCGGGTAGTCCCGGGTGCGCACTCCGTCCAGGATGAGGCTGCCCAGCCCCGGCCAGGAGAACACCGTTTCCGTGACCACCGCCGCGCCCAAGAACAGGGTGAACAGCACCACCGAGAAGGTGATGACCGGGATAAGCGAGTTCTTGAGCGCGTGCTTCCAGATGACCTTGGTTTCGCTCAACCCCTTGATGCGCGCCAGCTTGATGTATTCCGCGTTCAGCACGTCCAGCATACTGGAGCGGGTGAGGCGCATAATCGCCGCCGTGGTCAGATACCCCATGGAAAAGGCGGGCAGGATTATGCTTTGGGGGCTTTCCTTACCGCCCGCAGGCAGCACCCCCAGCACCACGGCAAAGACGAGGATGAGCAACACGCCCAGCCAGAAGGAGGGTATGGACTGGCCCATCACGGCGAACAGCCGGGCCAGGCCGTCCCAGCGCGTCTCGCGATTCACCGCGGCGTAGATGCCGATGGGCAAGCCAATCACAATGCTGATGGCCATGGCGGCGAACCCCAGTTGAAGGGTGTTGGGAAGCCGCTGCATGATCAGTTCCCGCACCGGCTGGCGGCTGGTCACCGACTCGCCCAGGTCGAACACGAGCATATCCCGCACGTAGGTGACCCACTGCACCGCCAGGGGCCGGTCGAGGCCCAAGTCGTGGCGCATTGCTTCCATCTGCTCTTCGCTGGCGCTGATGTCGGCCAGCAACTGCACCGGGTCCCCGGATAGACGCGACAGCATGAACACGATGGTCATCACGACCAGCAGGCTGACGATGGCTTGCAGGAACCGTAGCGCAATGTAACGGGTCATGGCGCCCTTCTATTGATGCCTGGCTGGATACCTAAACCGCCCGTCATTCCCGTTTTTGCGGGAATCCAGAGCATCCTTGCGTATTGCCAACCTTACCGGCCGCAAGCCTGGGTGGATTCCCACTTTGGTGGATTCCCGCTTTCGCGGGAATGACGGGCGGGGCGCACTCTGTGGTTAATCTTCCTACTCGGCCAGCGTGACCGGCTGTCCAGGCGGCGCCCAGTTCAGGTTGACGTAGGCGGTGTTATGGATGAATCCGTTGCCCGGAGCGGTGGCCCAGGTCTTCACGTTGTCGCCGATGCCGAACAGGCCGAACACCTCGGCGATTTCAATGCGCGGCAGTTGGGAGTACATATGCCGGCCCGCTTCCTGCATCAGGGTCACCCGCTCGTCGAAATCCGCCGTGGCTCCCAGCTTGTCCAGGTAGTCGCTGACACGCGGTCCTCGTAGGCCAGCATGACCGTGCCGTTTATGTGGGAGACCAGCCGCAGCAACTGCCACGGTTCCCGTCCCACGAAGGGCATGGCGAAGGGAACGGCCACGCCGGGGTAGGTCCGCTCGCGGAAGTCCGTGGCGAACACCGCCCGGTCCAGGGGGCGGCGGGTTATCTTGCAGCCCAGGTTGGCCTCCCACTGGGTGGCCACGGCTTCGCCCACCGCCGGCAGGAAAGCGCGGCCCGGCCACGGCACCAGGTTGATGGTGAATTCCCAGCAACCCTCGTGTCCAGCCTCGGCCAGAAGCCTGCGGGCCTCGTCGGGGTCGTATTCGATGGGCGCGAACTCATCCAGAGTCCACGGCTCGCCAGAGAAATAAAAAGGCAGGGACACATTGGCCTGCCCAAGGCCGCCCAAGGCCACATCCACCACCGTTTCCTTGTCTATGGCGAGAGCCAAGGCCCTGCGAACCTTGTAGGCGCGCACCTTATCGGGTTGAGCCCAAGGCACCGACGGGTCGTAGGTCTCCTTGGTCTCCCACTGTCCGCCCAGGGTGATGCCCACGGTGGCGAAGCCCGGCACGGTCTTGACCTGGACGTTAGCAGCCCTCAATTCGTTGGCGAAGTCAACGCCGATGTCAATGATGTCCACCGACCCGGCGCGCAACTGCGCCACGCGGGTGGAGTTCTCCACGGTCTTCAGGAAGCTCATGTTGGCGAAAGCCGGGGTCAACTTCCAGTGGTCCGGCACCGCCTCGAAGTCCATCCGCACCCCGCGGTCGTGATTCACCAGCCTGTAGGGGCCGGACGCGACTGCGTCCACGTCGGCCACTTCGTCGCCGACTCTCTCGATGTAGTTCTTGGGGTAGATGTACTGAGTTCCGGGAATTCCGGAATTCAGGTCACCGCCGAAGAGAATTTCTGGATCATTGAAGTTGACGATGATGGTTTGAGGGTCAGGAATTTCGTAGCCGCCAATCTTGCGGAACACGCCAGCCCGGGCATTGGAGCTGTTTTCGGCGGCGTAGCGCTCGAAGGAGAATTGCACGTCGGCGGCGGTCACCGGGCCTTCGCCGTTATGCCACTGCGGACCTTCGCGCAGCCGGAACTCCCAAGCCAGCCCGCCATCGCGGACTTCCCAGGACTCCGCCAACTCCCCGATGTTGTCCCCGGTCTCCGGGTTGCGGGTTAGCAGGTTTTCGAGGATGGAGTGGAAGGCGGTGTCCTCGGCGCCGGCGGATGCGCCGGGGATCCATCGCTCGTTGCCGAAAGTGGCCATCGCCACCCGCAAATCCCCGGTGGGAGTATGCGACACGGCAGGAGCGGGGGGGCTGGTGACCGCCGCCTGGGGCACAGGAGTGGCGGCGGCGCGCTACCTCCCGAGGGAGTGGCAGCCGCGGGTGCCTGGGTGGCTTCCTCAGCCATCGCCGTCGCCAGCGGCGCGGCCGTCGGAGCCGGGGCCGACGTGGCCTGAGGGGCGGCCCCGCCGCAAGCGGCGACAAGGGCTAACACCAATGCCAAGGTGATGGCGACAAACGCCTTGACGTTTTTGAAGCGCACTACCGGACCTCCCTAATTGACCTATCCTCGAATGATTGAGTGGCGCTAAGTGAATTGCGAATTACGCCATATGAAAGCAGACTATGCTAATGAATCACCGTCATACTGCGCTAAATTTTCGGCTTGAACATGGTATAGCCTTCAACCGGGTCGCAAGTTGAACGGGATGTTAGCATTGCGCCTGAAGGCTGTCAACGACCGGAGAAAGGGAATCACCGCATTCGCAGGCACAACAAATCCCCCTCCTGCGCCAATTGGAGAGGGAATTTCTGCGGCAACGAGATAGCTGCGGAAAACGGGCCCCGGCTTGCCGTTGCGCCTTGGCCCGTTTCGGGGAGTCTCACGCGGGGCGGGTGCCGCAGGGTGCGCTACTCCCGCAGCCGGACGGCCTGCGCCCCCAGCTGCGGCCAGGCGGCGGGAGCGCTCGAGCGCTCGAGGCGCTCCTCCAGCGGCAGCGACTCGTCCCAGTAGTAGCCGATGAAGCGGCGTCCGGTGATGCCGTCGGAGGCGTCTGACGCCAGCCAGACCACGGGGGCGCGCATCACGTCGGGCTGAATCATACTCTCGCGACTGTGCGCAGCGTCATCGGGGATGAGGTTGGTGTTGGACATCCCGCCCGGCACCAGCACGTTCACCGTGACGCCCGTCCCGTCCAACTCGCGGGCGGCCATGGCGATGAGGGCCTCGTGGGCCGCCTTGGACGGGCCGTAGGGCGTACCGCCGGGGTTGTACATGGTGTTCATGCTGGTGGTGACACCAATGATGCGCCCCCAGCCCTGGCTCAGGAAATGCGGCACCACGGCCCGCGCCATGTAGAAGGGCCCGCCGGCGTTCACCGCCATCACCCGCTCCCACTCGGCGGCAGAGACCTCCCAGAAGTTGTTCCGGGTGTCGCCGCCCAGCAGCATATTGCGCGGCGCGATGCCAGCGTTGTTCACCAGGACGTGCAGCCCGCCCATCTCGGCGATGGTGCGGGCCACAGCCTCCTCGGCCTCCTGCGGAGAGGTGACGTCCACCACCTGCGTCATCACGCAGCCGTCGCCGCCGATCTCCCGCAGGTCGTTGGATGACTGCCCCAGCCAGTCGGGGTTGATGTCCATCATCGAGACGCGCGCCCCCGCCCGCACCAGCGCCTCGGTCATGTTCCGGCCCAGGCCCATGGGACTGGCCGCGCCGGTCACTATCGCTACCTTGCCGTCGAGGGGTCGTTCCTGCATGATGCACTCCTAAGAGCCTGTCTACGATCTTTGCAATATGTTAAGTTGAGGCTGTTACCAGAGGGGGTAATCATGTCTCATTCCTATTCCAGCGACATCAGCCGGGAACAATTTGCCCGGATTCTTCCCTGTTTGGAGTCGGCCCGCCGCCGGACTAAGCCCGAATCCACCGATGGAGGGCGTCAGGTTAGCGTCCTGAAGTGGCCAAAGGGTGCTCCTTTGAATCTGGGATAATTGTTTTGTAACAGCAAAACAGTCCCAGAGAAGGAGCACTCAATAGATGCTACCACGCAACCACCCCGACCGGATCCAAATCACCTTCGACGACCACCGACTGGTGGTCAATGCCGGTCTGCTCCTTCCGGCCACCTTGGCCCGGCACCTGGGCCTGCCCGAACTCGTCCAGCAGTGCCTCGACCTGGGCCGCGCGCCGGGGCGGGCCAACACCGGCGACAAGATAATGACCCTGGTTGCGTCTGCGCTGGCGGGCGGCGACTGCATCGACGACGCCGATGCGTTGCGCACCGGGGGGACGGCCTGCACCCTGGGCTCCACGGTCAAGGCGCCATCCACCCTGGGCACCTTCCTGCGCAGCTTCCGCTGGGGCCACGTCCGCCAACTCGACCGGGTGAGCCGGGAGTTGCTGGCACGGGCTTGGCAGGCCGGCGCTGGACCCGGCGGCGCGCCATTTACCATCGACCTCGATTCCACCATCTGCGAGACCTACGGACTGGCCAAGGAAGGGGCACGCCACCACGGCTACACCGGCAAGCGGGGCTATCACCCACTCCTGGCCATCGCCGCGGGCACCGGGGACGTGCTGATGTCCCGGCTGCGCGAGGGCCGCGCCAACACCGCCCGGGGCGCCGGACACTTCCTGCGGGAGACGGTGGGCCGGGTACGCCACGCCGGGGCAAAGGGGGCAACTCACGGTGCGGGCCGACAGCGGCTTCTACACTCATAGCGTGGTATCCGTCTGCCGCAAGATGGATGTCCGCTTCTCCATCACCATCCGGCAGCACAAAAGCCTGCACAATCTCATCGAGGCCATACCTGAATATGCCTGGACTCCCATTCCCTACTGGATGGACGGCGCCGCCGATGTGGCCGAGACCGCCTACACTCCCTTCCAGGGCGAGCCCGGCGCCGTGCCGGTGCGGCTCATCGTCCGGCGGGTGAAGCCCACGCCCGGTTCCCAGCTGGCCCTCTTCGCCACCTACAGCTATCACGGCTTCATCACCGACCGGGACGGAGAGACCCTGGAACTGGAGGCTGACCATCGCCGCCACGCCGAGATCGAGAACGCCATACGCGACCTCAAGTACGGCGTCGGGCTGAACCACATGCCGTCCGGCCGTTTCGCCGCCAACGGCGCTTGGCTGGCGGTACAGGTGATGGCCCACAACCTGGCCCGCTGGACGGCGCGGATTGGTCTGGGTGAGCAGATCGTGACCACCAAGACCCTCCGGCGGCGGTTCTTCGCTCTGGCGGGACGGCTCACCCGCTCGGCGCGCCGCCTCACCCTGCATCTGCCACAGCGCTGGCCCTGGGCAACCCAGTTCAGTTGCGCCCTCTCTCGATTGCGAGCTGTTCCATTTCCTGCCTGACGGCGCCCGTCCGCCACTGACCCAACGTCCCCGCCAACTCGCGCCAGTTCGCTGGACTTTACGCATTTTAAGCGGCATAAGCGGGGGAATCTGCAATACGATGGTACAGAGTGGCGGGGAGTTTCTGTACATCGGAGTTGGCGGTCGATAGTGAAAAACCCTCCGACACCAACCGCCAGTGGCTACGCACAAAGGTGATGTCATCCATTACTTTTCCTGGATTTTGCGTAAAGTCGAGGTTCGGTCCGCGAGCGCCTCTTGTCGTGTCCTATCCCGCCATCTCGCTCACCACAGCCACTGTAGGCCGCCATCGGCGTCCCTAAAAGCGCCTGCAGACCGTCGCCAACCTCCCATCTACGCGAATTCGAGCCCGGACCATCCGCGTCTGTTACTTCCTCTCCCTCCTTCCAGTGTCCTCACCCCGTCCATCCCTGCCCTTCGGTGGATTCGGGCTAAGCCCCGCACCGTGGACCTGTACGACGTTTTCTGCGGGGTGCTCTATCTCCTGAAAAGCGGGTGCCAGTGGCGGATGCTGCCTGCGGACTTCCCGGATTGGCGCACCTGCTACAAGTATTTCCGGCAATGGAGCGAGCGACCCGACCCGGCGAAGTATTCCATTCTGGAGCAGGTCTTAAAAAAAATCGGTTGGCACAGCCCGACGAAGCAATGGTCGGAAAAAACGGACCAGCTTCTGTATCGTGGACTCCCAGAGCGTCAAGAACACCGACAGCGCCGAGAACAAGGGCTATGACTCGGGCAAGAAGGTGTCTGGAATCAAGCGCCACATCGCCGTGGACACTCAGGGGTTGCCCCATGCGATTCACGTGACCACCGCCAACGTTACCGACCGTGCTGGGGCTTTGGCTATGTTTGACCGGCGCCGGGCCAACCTGAGCCAGGTGCAGAATGTGCTGGTGGATGGGGGATACACCGGGAAACCCTTTGCCACGGCGGTGCAGAGCCTGCTGGGAGCCTCGGTGGAAGTGGTGAAACGCAACGAACTGCACACTTTCGTGGTGCTGCCGAAACGATGGGTGGTGGAGCGGTCTTTCGGCTGGCTGGAGAAGTGCCGCCGCCTCTGGAAGAACTGCGAGAGAAAGCTCAATACCAGTCTGCAAATGGTGGTTCTCGCCTTCGCGGTGCTAATCCTGAAGAGATTGTAAACAGGCTCTAAGGAGAATTTATTTGCCTCAGCTAATTTCTGCCCCGCGCTGATGGTAAAATCAAGGCATCGTCGGAGAGGAGACAGCAAACGATGGCTGACTACATTCCTGTAGACTACACTAAGATAATTACCATCGAAGCTGGCAAGCGGTTTGGAAAGCCCTGCATTCGTGGCCTCCGCATGACTGTGGGCGATGTCCTTGAGTATCTCGCAGGTGGAATGTCGGAAGACGAGATACTGTATGACTTCCCCGATTTGACGAAAGAAGACATCAGGGCCTGCTTGGCCTTCGCCGCCGCCCGGGAACGCCGGTACGAGACCAATGCGCCCGGATGAGCCTGCTCATTGACGAGAATCTTTCTCCACGACTTCCCCGCGCCTTGCGGGACATCTTCCCAGCCTCTTTACACGTTAAAGACCCAGGGCTGGAGGCAACCGACGACGATGAAATCTGGGCGTATGCCGAACAGCACGGCTTGACTGTTGTAACCAAGGACTTGGATTATCAGCAAATGAGTCTCGAGCGAGGACAGCCTCCCAAGGTCATTTTGATCCGTAGGGGCAACTGTCCTTCAACAGAAGTCGAGGCCCTGATCCGTAGTTATTCCGATGAAATCCGCCGTTTCTTGCTGGACGAAGAAACGGCGTTGTTGTTTCTTCCTTAACCCTGTTTCAGGCAACCGCCCCCGGGCCCGCCCCTACTGCGCCGTCGCCCCGCCGTCTATCACCAGCTCCGCGCCGGTCACGAAGGATGACTCGTCGGACGCCAGGTAGAGCACCCCGTAGGCCACCTCGATGGGATGGGCGGTGCGGCCCAGGGGGCTGCGTTCCTCGGCCTCGCGTTGCAGGTCCCGGTCGTTGAGCCGCTCCCCGGCCATGGGCGTGTCGATGGGGCCGGGGTGCACCGAGTTGACGCGGATGTTCTCGCCGGCATACTGGATGGCCGCCGACTTGGTGAAGATGCGCACCGCCCCCTTGGAGGCGTTGTACACCGGCTGAATGTAGCTCTGTCCCACCATTCCTGACATCGACGAGATGTTGATGATGGAGCCGCCGCCGACCTTTCGCATTTCGGGGATGGCCGCCCTGGTGCCGAGGAACACACCCTTGGCGTTCACGTCCATTACGCGGTCCCATTCCTGGACGGTGGTGTCTTCCAGCACGCCGCGGGAGACGACTCCGGCGTTGTTGACCATCACGTCCAGCTTGCCGAACCGGGAGACAGCCGCCGCCACCGCCTCAGCCCATGAGTCCTCGCTGGTTACGTCGAGACGCACGAACAGGCAGTCCCCGCCGGACTCGTTGATTTCCGCCTCCACCTGACGGCCCTCGTTGTCCAGCACGTCGCCGATGACGACCTTGGCGCCCTCCCGGGCGAACAGGCGGGCTTCCTCGGCTCCCATGCCGCGAGCGCCGCCGCTGATGATGGCAACCTTTCCTTCCAGTCTCATGCCAAGCCTCCTGAAGTTTCAGACGCACGACATTCTAGCGCACAAAAGGAAGAGACGCAGAAACGCTGAGATACAGAGACCTGGAGGTTGCCAGGAAAGCCGAAGGGGTAAGTCGAAACAGCGATGGTCGGGGCGGGCAGATTCGAACTGCCGACCTCCTGGTCCCAAACCAGGCGCCCTGCCGCTGGGCCACGCCCCGAGACAAGCGGAAATGGGGAGAAGGATTCGGGCTGTGGTACCCCCGGAGAGTATCGAACTCTCGTCTCCGGCTCCGGAGGCCGGCACTCTATCCGCTGAGCTACAGGGGCACTGTACCATCAAGAATATCACGGCCTCCCGTTCCTCAACAACCACCAGCAGGGCCTATTGATTCTCCTTCTCCCTTGAGGGAGAGAGATAGGGTGTGGGTGAAATGCCGGAGGCGGACAATGGTCGTCCACCACCAGGGATGCGCCAACCCTGACCCTCTCTCTCCGGGAGAGGGAACAACTGAAAGGCCCTGCTGACAGCCGTGCCTTGTATTAGCACATATATTCTGATACGTTATATCAGACCCTTCGCCACAATTCAGATTCAGGACCGACTAACACGGAAAGCAGCGTGAGAATATACCGGCTGGGAGTCTGCCTCAAATGCCGCGGGGACTTGGCCCTCGACCAAGGCGACTGGATCTGCCTCCAGTGCGGCGTCTATTACTACACTGGCCTATACGACGGGGCGCAGCGCCAGGGGGATGGCCTGGTCCGCATCGCCCCGGTCAGTCCCGGCAAAGGCGCGCCCGGACGCCGGGCCTCCGCCTGGGAGGCCCGGTAGTGGGGCGCCAGCAGCGCCGGACATGGCGCGCACAACGTCGAACACAATCCCGGCAGCCCACGTCCTCCGGCGCTGCTGGCCCTGTACCCCGGCCTGCGGCAAACCGGCTGGGCGGTGCTCAGGGCCGGCGGCGAGAAAGGCCGGGCAGTCCCGCCGGTTGCCGCCAGCGGTGTTGTCGGCCTCAAGCCCCAGCAGAAAATCGATGACGCCGAGCGGATCGCCCGGCAGTTGGAGGCGTTGACATCGGTCGTCGCCCGGTGGCGCCCCGCCTCCGTAGTATGCAGCAAGCCGGGCGGCATGAACTGGCGAGTGCCGGGGAGGGAACAGTTGGAAGAGGCCCTGAGCGGATGGGCCGCCGGGCTAGGGCTTCCCCTGACCGACTATACCGCACCGGAGGTCCGGGCCGCCGTAGCCGGTCAGCCAAACGCCTCGAAGGACGCCCTGGGATACGCCGTTATGCTATATCTCGGGCTGATCGGTCAGAGCCGCGCCACCGCCGAATGGGAAGCCATCGCCGTCGGTTGCCATCACCTGCAAATCTGATGATTGTCAGCACCCGGGTGATATGGGATAGCGTTCCAATTTAGATGGTATGGCAGCTTGCGGTCCGTCATTCCCGAGAAAGCGGGAATCCAGGGGTAGTGGGTGTTAATGTCGGGTACCCGTCTCGACCACCTAATTCGGAACGCTATCGCCTCTTCCCACTTGCCAAGTTAACAGAACAGATGTACTATTATAAACACATGGCTCACCGCTTCCCATATCACCAGGACCAAATCCAACCCGCCACTGAGGCCACGCGATGTTTGATGCCTGAAAACCAAAAGAAGACCCCCTGCCCCAAGCTCCCCAAGCGCAACCCCGATCCCAAACCCAACTCGGACACTTCACCCACCTCCGACCGTCAGATACAACGGCCCGAAATGACCGGAAATGGCCGGGAAATCGAAATTTCCGAACTCAACTCGGACACTTCACCCGCCTCCGACGGTCACATACAACGGCCCGAAATGGCCGGAAATGGCCGGGAAATCGAAGTTTCCAAACTCAACTCGGACACTTCACCCGCTTCCGACGGTCACATACAACGGCCCGAAATGGCCGACAATGGCCGGGAAATCGAAATTTCCAAACTCACCTTCCGCCAGCAGGCCGCCCTCCCCAGGATGGCCCGCGCGGCCCACAAGCCTGTGCCTGAGCCTCACTCAATCGCCAGAAGGGTAGCCAGCCGTGGCTTCCGCCACCTCGATTTCATGGCCCTTCACAAGTACGTCCAACGCTGCGCCAACGAGAACACCTTCCCTGATCCCCATGGCATCATTCGCAACCTGCTCCCTAGGGCCGCCCCCCAGCGGCATCCTCGATGCCGCACTTCGCTGGGACGCCCCCGCCAGGGCATGAGAGGTTTCGGACGACTGTGGCATCGCGCCGCCCCAGATGGCAGCTTACGGTCCGTAATTCCCGCGAAAGCGGGAATCCGAGGGTAGTGGATGTTAATGTCGGCTCCGCGTCTCGACCACCTAATTCGGAACGCTATCGTGATATGGCCGGGTCTTTCCAAAGTCGCGCACTGGGCGGAAAATGGCAGCGGGTTGCGGACGGTATACTCTGAGCGCCAATCGCCGCTCATATGCGAGACCCATACTTCGACAAGCGCAGCGTTTGACGCCTGAGTTGGACATTGCCATCGCCCTGAGGTCATGTCACTGAGGATGCCAAGAACTCCGCTGGTAAGGAAGAGAGATGGAAAGAGCTAAAATCGCCGTGTTCTCCGGCCCCAGGGCCACCATCGCCAACTCGCCCACCCTGGTCACCGGCAACAAGGGCAGGCTGCCGCAGGAGCGCATCATCCCCGGCAGGTACGACCACCTGGTGCCCCAAACCATCCACGAGCCAGTGGTGGTCAGGATACGGAAGTACAGCGCCCACCCGCTGGAAGAGGACGCCACGACCGTCTACCACCAGGACGGGAGGGACTATTACGAGGTGGAACTGCGGCCGGAGGACGGCCCGTATCCCCTGCCCTACGTGGCGCGGCGGGCCAACGGCTCGGAGCAGGGAGAGCCCTTCGAGGAAGCCGACCTCTTCGACCCTTCCCTCGATTTCGGAGGACGCCAGTTCTTCTACCCCGACGCCTCCAGGATGTTTACCGAAATCGACCGCGCCATTCCGGGAAGGGACGAGTCGGGAGAGGGGAGCATTCTCGACCGCAAGGCCGACTACGATTTCATCCGCGTCCTTCCCCCCGGCGGCTTCACCCGCAACGGCGAAAAATCGGGCGTGGACTATTTCCCCTACCGGCCCCTGGCCATCCGGCGCTCCCCCAGGTACCGGGACCTGGCGCGAGTCACCAACTCCGTGCAGGCCGCCATGGCCAGCGGAGAATACGCCGGCGGCATCTGGCTGGAGGGCAGCCCCACCGTTGAGGAGACAATCTACTGGCTGAGCCTGCTCATCGACACCGACCTGGCTCTTGCCGGAATCGCGGCCCAGCGTCCCCACGGCCAGCTTGCCAACGACGGCGACCGCAACATCGTGGACGCCGTGGACTTCGTGCTTTCGGGGCTGGGAAACGGACTGGGCGCCGTTGGCGTACTGGACGAGCGGATTTACGCCGCCCGCGAGTTCAAGAAGGCCGACGACCGTCCCGGCAACTACAAGGCCACCGGAGGCCACGGCGGAATCCTGGGCACCGTGGGGCCGCCCGTAACCGTCTGGTACAGGCCCGCCTACCGGCACACCGCCAGTTCGGACGTGAACCTGTCCCGGCTCCCCGACCGGCTGGAGTTCCCGGACTTTGCAGGCGACACCGCGCCGGTGCGCATCGCCGTCAAGGACGAGGAGGGCGCATTGCTTGCCGACGCCATCCCGCGCGTCCACATCGTCAAGTACGGCGCCTACATGGATGAGGATGAGACGGCCAACCCGGACAACGAAGTTGATATCATGGCCCGCATAGACAAGGGGATGAAGGAACAGGGAAGCAGCGACCCGCAGTCCCCCAAGCTCCACGGATTCGTGCTGGAAGGTTCGTCGCCCTACGGCCTGGCATCCATGTCGCAGCACAGGGCCTTGGAAGTCGCCGCCTTCAGCGGGATGCCGACTGTCCGCGTGGGCCGCGCCGACCCCGGCGGACGGGTGCCCAGCGGATGGGACGACCTGACCATCGCCGGCAGCAACCTCGACACCAACAAGGCCCGCCTGCTGCTGATGGCCTCCATGCTCAAGCTAGGCCGGCTGCCCAAGGCCCGCGACCCCCGGAACCCCACCAAGACCGAGCGGGCCGCCACCGTCGCCAAAGTGGCAGAGTTCCAGGAGATTTTCGAGAACCATTAGGGCGATTCAGGGCCTTTCAATCGCCAGAAGAGCCAAACAAAATTCCCTCTCCTTAACAAGGAGAGGGAGAAATGAAGCCACTTGCAAGGTAGAGTAGGGAATGGAAACACCCCTGCCCAGCTAACCGCCGTTGCGCTCCCACAGCTCGTGGAAGTGGTTCAGCGGGCCGTGGCCCTGGCCCACGGGAAAGCTGGTGCGGATGGCGGCGGTCACGTAGTCCTTGGCCTGCTGCACCGCGACGGGCAGGTCCAGGCCCTTGGCCAGCCCGGCGGCAATGGCCGAGGCGAGGGTACAGCCCGTCCCGTGGGTGTTGGGAGTGTCGAAGCGCTCCGAGGTGAACAGGGTGAAGTCCGAGCCGTCGTAGAGTACGTCGGTGGCCGGGCCCTCCAGGTGTCCGCCCTTCACCACCGCGTTTTTCGCGCCCAGCTCGTCAACAAGGATTCTGGCCGCCGTCTTCAGGTCGTCGACGGTGTTCATTTCCAGCTCGGTGAGCACTGCGGCCTCGCGGCTGTTGGGCGTCACCACCGTCGCCATCGGTATGAGCACCGTCCGCATCGCATCCACGGCGTCGTCCCTGAGCAGCCGGAAGCCCGTGCTGGCCACCATCACCGGGTCGATTACCGACGGGCTGAGGGAGTGAAACTCCAGCCGCTCCGCCACGCAGCGGATGATTTCAGAGCTAGACAGCATCCCGGTCTTCACGGCGTCGGCGCCGATGTCCGACATGATGGCGTCAATCTGCGCCTCGATCATGGAGGTGGGCGTTTCCAGGACCCCGTTCACTCCGAGGGTGTTCTGGGCCGTGATGGTGGTGATGGCGCAAGTGCCGAACACTCCCATGGCCCCGAAGGTCTTGAGGTCGGCCTGGATGCCCGCGCCGCCCCCGGAATCCGACCCGGCGATGGTCATGGCCCGCGGCACACGTCTCGTAGTCATGGCTTTTTGTCCTGTACGTCTCTCATCAGGTCTCCCAAGGGGCAACTTCGCCAGCGCCTGATGGAGTCCAGCGCCACTGCCCTTACCGTCGCAGTTCGTAGCGGTAGCCCGTGTGTGTGCCCCGGTCCGGGACCGCCGTGGGGCTGGCCGCCGGGAAAGGATACGACGGATCGGCCGTCTTCTCGCCCAGGGTGTTGCGGACTGCCCCGATGCCGTCCACTTCCATCTCGACCACGTCGCCGGGCTCGAGGAAGCGCGCCGCCTCGTAACCCTTGCGGATGGCCTCGCGCACCGAGCCGCCGCCCACCGTGCCGCTGCCGATGACGTCGCCGGGCGCGATGCGGCTGTCCTTCGACGCCCGCTGCACAATCTCGCCCCAGGTGTAGTAGGCGAGGGAGGCGTCGCCGTCGGTCAGCCACGACTCGCCGTTGACCCGCACCTGGCACTTGACGGCCAGCCGTCCGTCCCGGATATAGGGGAGCATCTCGTCGGTGGTGACCATCCACGGGCCGAGGGTGGAGGCCGTATCCTTGCCCTTGGCCGGTCCCAGCCCGAAGGCCATCTCGTCGAACTGCACGTCGCGGGCGCTCCAGTCGTTGAAGATGCAGAACCCGGCGATGTGTGACAGCGCGTCGCCTGGTGCTACGTCGGTCCCGTTGCGCCCGATGACGGCCCCGATTTCCATCTCGTAGTCGTACTGGTCCGAGGTGGAGGGGAAAGGAACGGTGTCGTCCGGCCCGTAGATGCAGAGGGTGTTGGAGAAGTAGAACACCGGCATCCGGTACCAGACCTCGTTGGGTTCGCGGGTGCCCTGCGAGCTGGCGTGCTCCTCGTAGACGATGAAGTCGCGCACGGTGGGGGGCTGCAATATCGGCGAGCGGAGCCGCACGGCATCCAGGGCCACGGCGGGAGCCGCCGCGCCCCCAGCCAGAGCGTCGCCCACCCGGTCAACCGACGACTCGCCCAGGGCCAGCAGCGCGCCCACGTCCCGGATGGTGCGCGGCTCCCCCAGCAACGCCGTAACGTCCATCACGCCGTCGCCCTGAAGAACGCCGCAGCGCGGCCCGGAGCCGGTATCATAAGTCAGCAGTTTCATTGTCTCTCTCCTGATGTTCAGTTAGCGGCCTTTCCCTTCGGCGAGTAGAGCGGCTTGCCCTTCCCTTAGAAACTATCTCAAAATCAATTGGCCTTCGGATATACCGACATCGCTAACCAAAGCCCATAGATTCCCGCCTTCGCGGAAATGACGGGGGCCTTCGCGGGAATGACGGGTTGGGTGCCACGGGGCTGAAATTAACTCCTGTATTCTAAACATTCCACGTATAATGCGCCATTGGCAATTAACTCCTGTATTCTAAACATTCCACGTATAATGCGCCATTCACTATTTCAATGAGCAAAGGGCGTAGGGAATGTCCCTACGCCCTTTGCGGCCTTCGCGTCGAAGCTCGCCGCTAGTGCATCGGCGAGAAGCTGGCCGGGACCATTATCTTATTTTCCTGGGAGACGCGGCCCGGGGCCCCGCTGGGCCACTGGGGAATCTTGCTGGCGGCGGTGCGGACCTCGGAGCGGTGGTTCAGGTCCTTGTAGGGCCAGATGTGCATCCACTTGTTCAGCCCGCCGAACTCAGTGTACATTCCGGCGGCCAGGGGCGAGAACTCCTCTCGGTAGGGCAGGGACTCGGCCCAGCGGCGGAGCAACTCGGGCATGGAGCCGGGCTGGTAGGTGTAGGTGCGCATCTCGTAGATGTTGCCCAGTGCCTGGTCGCCGCCCATGGGACGCATGAAGGGGGCTGGCTGCCAGATCTCGGCGTTCATGTTCAGGATGTTGCCGGAGGTAATCTTCGGCGGCCAGTTGGCCTCCTTGCTGGCGGCCTCCCGGACCTTGGCCCGCTCCTCCAGGCCCTCGTAGCCCCAGACGTGGATTATCTGGTTCAGCGGACCGATGTCCGTGTGCCAGAAGGCGGCGATGGGCGAATACTTCTCACGGTAGGGCAGAGCTTCGGCAAAGGCTTCCTCGGCCTGTGGCACTGACCCCGGCTTAAGGTCGTAGGTACGAACTTCGTAAATCATGCGTTCTCCTTATCGACATTGACGGCAACCTGCCGGATGCGGGCAGTGTAGCAACCGCGCCAAAGGGCGGCAAGCGCGGAGGCGCGGTTGAGCCTGCCAGTGGACATACATTATGCTGAGGCGTTGAGGGCGGACCACGCGAAGTACAGTCCAGTACGCTGTGTGCTGGGGGGCAAGCACGGCCGAGCTCGCGGAGCGCCAGACCGCCGTTGACGCTCAGTTGGCCCGGCTCCTGCAACAAAGGCAGGGCATCCCCGGAATTCCGCACGAAAACTTGCTATGATGGTTCTATGAGCCACCGATGCGGAACGAATTGTCGGCGCAACCAGGTTCCTAAACTAAAGCCAATGTGGAATGTGCAGTTGGGGTGTGGCCGGAATCGCTCCGGGAGGCTCGCACCAGTCCTTCGGCCCTGGATTGAAGGAAGGCCCGGCAATTGACAACCCACCTTGGCCTTGGTTTAGGAAAGTTCACTCCGGAGTGAACTTTCCTAGGGGGTGTCGTCAAAGTAATTTAGTCCAAATCGCCATGGCCCGAATCTGGCAGATGGCCAGGTAAGAAAGGGAGTTCTTGGCATACCGGGTCGCCACTCCCCGCCACTGCTTGAACTCCAGGAAACCGTTCTCCACCAAATGCCGCAACTTGTACAGCGCCCGGTCGTAGTCCCGCTTTTCCTTCCGGTTGCTCTTGGGCGGTATCACCGGATTCATCCCCCGGGCCGAGGCCCCGGCCACGATTTCATTGGTGTCATAGGCTTTGTCCGCCAGCAGGTGTTCCGCCTTGATGCCCTCAATCAGGGGCAGCGCTTGGGAGCAGTCAGCCACAGTGCCTGCGGTCACCGCCAGCCTTACCGGCATTCCGTGGGAGTCCACCGCCAGGTGCAGCTTGCTGTTGAGCCCCCTTTTGTGCGGGCAATGGCTTGGTTGCCGCCCCGGGCCCCGGCGCTGTGGGGATGGGCCTTGATGTAGCTGGCGTCAATCATCAGCCATTCATAATCAGGGTCATCCATCACCGCCTCCAGCAGCCCGGCCCAGACGTTCCGGTCCCGCCAGCGGCAGAAGCGGCGGTGGGTGTTCTTCCAGTCCCCGTAGTCCGGGGGCAGATCCCGCCAGGGGGCGCCGGTGCGCAAAATCCAGAACACAGCGTTGATGAAACGGCGGTTATCTTGGGCCGGCCGGCCTGTCTTGCCCTTGCCGCCGGGGAGAAGGGGTTCCAAGATTTCCCATACCCGGTCTGAAATATCGTGGCGCCGGTGCGCCGGGGCTACGGCTACTGCTGGCATTGCCCAATCCTGCTGCACTAATTGCAATATCAGCTTATTATCACACTCTCACTTTGACGACACCCCCTAGTTGAAAGACTACCGAAGAGGTGACCGCATGTCCACGGAAGGTAAAAGCGTGATGTTCCTGGTGGCGCTGGGGAAGCGAGCCAGGCGTAGGCTAGTCACCTTCGACACCAGTCGGCTGAGGCAACAACCCAACTTGTAAAGGGCACGCCACTTAAGGAACTTGACCATCGCCGAGGAGTTGCCATACTTGGAGAGAGAACACACCTCTCCGAGACCAAGCGAGCAAATTTAGAAGTAGAGACTATCAAGGTCCCAAAACCGTCAAGCTAGAAACCGGAGTCGAGGAGTGCTTTGCATGAGAGTGTATTGGCGAAAGGTAAAAAGGGGAGAGAACCTGATTCTCAGTGACGAAAACGACGGCCATGAAGAGGAGCTTGGAGGGTTCCGAGACACCAAACGGGGCATCGACGCGTTGGCGAAGACTTTTAGCTACGATCCGAGCCACTCCCGGAAGGGGTTCCCATCTATCGAAGAGGCCAAGGATTTCGTGGAGTCCTTCAGACCTTGGGAGCTATTCGGTACCCAGGGCGTTACTGTCGACCCTGGGGTTAGGCCCGCCCTAGATTCGGCCACAACAGACACAGCGGGCACGCCAGACCAGCCGGCGTAGTCGATGGTGGCGGACCTGCGATCAACGAGAGGATGGTGGCAGTAGCTATAACCACCATATGAGCGGGGAGATATCGCCGGAGTTAGGCAACCTCACCAAACTGACAGATTTGTGGCTCCACAATAACCAATTGAGCGGGAGGATACCGCCGGAGTTGGGCAACCTCACGAACTTGAAAGCGTTGTCCCTCCACAATAACCAGTTGAGCGGGGAGATACCGCCGGAGCTGGGCAACCTCGCCGAATTGACAGGGTTGGGCCTCGACAACAACCAGTTGATTGGAGAGATACCACCAGAGTTGGGCAACCTCGCCAGCCTAAAATCACTGTACCTCGGCACTAACCAGTTGAGCGGGGAGACACCGTCAGCGTTGGGCAACCTCGCCAACTTGACAGCGTCGAGCCTCGACAACAACCAGTTGAGCGGGGAGATACCGCCCGAGTTGGGCAATGTTACCAATTCAATATTCGCGTTTCTCGGGGAAAATCAGTTGAGCGGGACGATACCACCCGAACTAAACCAATACCAAGGCGGGATGTGCATTTCGGGCGGTTGCCTGAACTAACTACCTGCACCGGTTGGGGTTTGCCTTCAAGCGGCCTAAGAAGCGTCTGCTCAAGGCTGATGGGGCCAAGCGGGAGGCTTTCGTGGCGGAGTACGCCGCCCTGACGGAGGAGGCGCGGCGGTCCGGGGCCAGGATTTTCTTCGCCGACGAGGCTCACTTCCGGGCGGACGCCGAACTGCGGGGCAAGTGGGTGCTGAGAGGAGAACCTGCTCTGGTGGACTCGACCAGCCCGCGTTACGGCGAGAAGGCCAGCTATTACTCTGCGGTGTGCTTGGAGACTGGAGAGGTGGAGTGGATGGAACTGGAGGGTAACAGTAACTCAGGCACCTCGGCGGCCTTCCTGTCCCAGTTGCGGCAGAGGCGCTCCGGGCCACTGAGGGTCATCTGGGACAACGCGCCGGCGCATAGGGGCGAGGCGGTGCGGGAGTACTTGCGGACGCCGGGTCTGGAGTTGCGACTGTTGAACCTGCCGGGGTACAGCCCGGACTTCAACGCCGATGAGGCTGTCTGGGGTTGGGCGAGAGCGGAGGCCACTGACAATATGTGCCTGGGAAGCAGGGAGGCAGTGCAGGAGAGGGTCGGCAAATTCCTGGCCGGGCTGACCAGCCGGAAAGACGAGGTGAGACGGCGCTGCCGGACGGTCCTGCAATCAAGGGCCGAATCACTCCTGCGAGACTCCCAGCCGGAATCCCCACACCCGGCAAATGCGCATCCCACCTTGGCTTTGGTTTAGTACACGGAAGGACTCCCCCAGCTGCGGTACAGCAACCCGGTGGCTTCGTGAACCATTCATGGTAGCGGGCAAAGAATGGCGAATTTCGGACCATTTTCGTCGCGATAGGGCCAGAGGTAGACCAGAAGTCACCAGGAGTCGCCTCAGAGATGTGTTGGAGAATTGGGCGGTTCGATGCACGACAGTGGACAAAGAGAATAACGAAGGGTTGTCTCACTGGGGATGGGTGGAGGTAGACGGCGAGAGAAAGCTGATGCAGGTCATTACTTCCCCATCGGGTGACGGGATCATTGAAAGCGCATACCTCAACAGAAAAGACCTGCGAGCAATGAACCGAGGAGACATCCAACATTTTATGGCCAAATGCGTCCGCGACGACTTTGAAGTGAGGTAAGGAATGGAGAGAAACGGGGCCACCCCGGGTCACGTGTGCGCTTCCGATGTTACCTTTCGTTTCCCTGACGGCCACACCTGGCGCTACGCGGGATGCGAGCGGGTGTGGATGCACGAGGTCCCAATTGGGGCAGAATGGGAAGACTGTGAAGCCTGCGATGCGCTGATGGAGAAAATCGGGGAACCACCACTGGATGAAATACCGTTTGAAGTAGTGGTGGAAAAACAAACCGCCTAGCTGACCACCGGTAGACGCCAGCCCTTACTGCAACTCGTGCGCCGCAGCCGCCCAGGCCCCCCTTCCTGCTGTTCAACAGCGGCTCTTCCGGTAGGTTCGACTGATCCCCCCGACTTGTACTGGCCGTTTCCCGGGAAACGGCCGGCCTTCCGACGTCTCGAAGGAAGAGGCCGAAGCTCTGCGTCTTTCAAGATGCGGAACTTCGGCCCTCTCCATTCGCGTCTCGTTATCCTTAGCCCACTACTGAACAAACAGTAGGAACAGTAGGAAACGAACGCCCTCTGCCAAGGGGCTATACTTTTACACTGAACTACGAGCGCACGAAAGCATTTCAACATCCTATACGGCTACTGGTATCATTCCAGTGTCATCAATTATCGGAGGTTCGCGCCATGACTCAGGAGCTGGGCCGCATCGAGCGCCCGTCGGCGGAGCAGTACCGGGGCCGCCGCAAGCTGATGCTGGTGCCGCTGCTCTACAGTCCGGCGCAGGACGAGCCGGAGGGCGCCGCCGCTCTGCAAAACTACTGGGAGCAGATGCAAGCGCAAGTGGCCGCGCTGGAAAATGCCCTGGGCGGACTGCAACGCATTTACCACGAGAGCATCACCGCCAGCGAGGACGAGGGCATGGAGCAGCTCCAGGCCGGCGACCGGCGCAGCCACGCCTTCATTGCGGGAAAGCGCGGCCTGTCGCCTGCTTCGGGGAGAGCGGTGCTGGAGGCCACCGAGGACATCGAGATTTTGCTGGAGACGCTGGACCTCCGGCGGTGTCTGATGATTCCCATGGCCAGCCCCACCGTCGCCGCCCGGCTCCAGGAGTGGTACGCCGATACCAACCGCCGCCGCTACGAATACATCGCCGCCCGCATAGACGAGACACTGACGGAGGACGGCGTCGGGCTGCTGCTCATCAGCGAGCGGCACCAGGTTCAGTTCCCCGCCGACATCGAGGTCTTTTACGTGTCGCCGCCCGCCCTCGACGAGTTCCGGCGGTGGCTCCAGAATTGGGCGACGCGACAGCAGCAGGCCGCCGCCGAAGCCGCCGCAAGCCAGCATCGCGGCGAAGAACCGGAAGACGAGGCGGGAATTGACAGCCCGCCAGCCTGATTACATACTTGCCCCGATACCATCGATACTCGGACTATGCACAAAAACGGTCGCGGCAGGCCGCAACGGGGAGCGCCAGATGAAGCGAGAATTCTTCTTCTTTACAGAGATGGGCTACACGGCCTATCCGCAGGACGAAGCCAAGCGCGTTGGCTATAACAACCTTATGTTCCCCAACGAGCATTTCAGCCCGGAGAAGGCCCAGGAACTCTATAGCATGTACTTCGACGAGTTGCAGTACTGCACCGAGGCGGGCTTCGACGGCGTGATGATCAACGAGCATCACAACAACCCGCTGTGCATGATGCCGTCGGTCAATGTCATCGGCTCGGTGCTGGCTTCCCGGACCAAGCAAGGCAAGATCGTGTTCCTTGGCAACGTGCTGCCCATCCACGACAACCCCCTGCGGGTCGCCGAGGAAATCGCGATGATCGACATCCTGTCGGGGGGGCGCGTGGTCTGCGGCTTCGTGCGTGGCATCGGCCAGGAGAGCATGGCCACCAACACCAACCCCATCTACAACCGCGAGCGCTTCGACGAGGCCCACAACGTCATCGTGCAGGCCTGGACCACTCCCGGCCCGTTCCGGTATGAAGGCAAGCATTATCACTACCGGGTAGTCAACCCGTGGGTGATGCCGCTCCAGAAGCCCCACCCGCCCATCTGGATTCCCGGCGTGGCCTCGCCGGAGTCGGTCATCTGGGCGGCCAAGCACCAATACCCCTACGTGGCCCTGGCCCCGCCGCTGAACCTGCTGGCCGACATCTACAAGCTATACCAGAACACCGCCGAGGCCGACGGTTGGACGCCTACGCCGGAGCATCGCGGCTACGCGGTGCGGGTGAACGTGGCCGACTCCGACGAAAAGGCCTACGAGGAAGGCAAGAATTTCTACTGGCAGTTGGGTACGTCTTTCGGCGTCACCCCCAACCACTGGCTGGCCCCGCCTGGCTACCTGACCCGCGCGGCGGCCACCGGCGCCCGCGAGCAGGCCCGCCGCGCCGTGCAGACGGTGGTGCCCGGCGGCCCCGCCCTGCCCTACGACGACGCGCAGGAAACATACCAGATAGTCACCGGCAACCCGGACACGGTCATTAAGAAGATGAAGCACCTCATCGACATCATCGACCCTGGGTACATTATCTTCTGGGGTCGCGAGGGCCCTATGTCCCACGACGTGGCGGTTCGCAGCATCGACCTGATGAGCCAAGAAGTCATCCCGGCGCTCCGGGAGTACCAGGCGCAGCAGGCAGAGTAACGAAGCGGAACGTCCGGCAAGATAGTCGCCGGTTATTTCTGTGGCGGGGCATTTCCGGCAGGGCGACTGCAAGGTCTCTGGAATTGCAGAGAAGAAAGTGGCCGTGAGCGGGCTTTTGGAAAACGTGGTATGCTTGCGGGCGTTCCACTCGGCGAAGCTGCGAACCTGAAGCGCAAAAGCGACCGGCCTCTTGGCCCCCTTGTTCAGAGTTTTAGGGTTGTGGTCTCTGTGGCCAATGAGACAGCCCTTTCACTTGCCCAAGGGGGTTACCCGTGGAATCTTTGCGTCTGCCCTTTCCTCTCTTTCCCCAGCGTAACGTTGCGCACCAACTTGCCCGCTAAAGAGCGTAGACCCCGCTAGGTTTTCTAGCGGGGTCCGCTCGTTTAGGCGCACCGCCGAAGCGGGGACGCCCACAGCCCGGTAAGGCCGTTGGAATTTTACCAGCGGCTGCGGTGGGGTCAAGTTGGCAGGGTCGGTTGCCTCCCGTAAGGCGAGTCTTCATAACGAGGACTCTGTCATGATAGATTGGTTAAAACAGCACGAGTGGATTCAGGATGGCGGCGGCCGTTTCTCTCAGACGGTCAGCATCCTAGCTTTTATCGCGATGCCCGGCTGCATATTCGGGGCTATCATTGAGCGGCTCTTCTGGCCCAAGTAACGGCTACCTGCATTCCAAAACGAACCCGCCGACTGTCGTAAGGGAGTCGGCGGTTTGTTGATAACCGAGCCTGTCGAGGTGGATTATTCTCAGTAGGAATCGGGCGGGGCTCCCTGCGGGGGCCACACCTGGTTCTTTGTTTTCGTAATGGGACTTTCAGACTTCTTTCCTGGACTTTGTACATTCGAGCCGCGTAGGTGGGCGTATCTGTGAGGCGGTCGTATAGCGCGGCTGGGACTTTTTCACTGTCGCTGTCGCGCCTAGACATTGAAAAACCCCCGGGCGACATCCACAGGTGGCGGCGCACCAATCTTGTCGTTACTGGTTTATGGTTACTGGCTTTTGTACAAAGTCCAGCTTTCGTGGTCGTTCCTGATGAGGCTGTCGCGCCAATTCGGGAGTTGAGAAACGGCGGCTGGAGTAAGAAGGATTTGGGATGACCGAAGCAGACACTGGCACAGCAGCCGTAATTCGTGCGGCATTGCGCGGTCGCAGCGACTCGGAGTTGTCGCCGGAGGATGTGCCGGCGTTTGCAGAGAACTATCGCAACAGCATGAACTTCTACCGGCGGCACGGCCAAGAATACCTCGCCGTTGGAGATTACCGGCAGGCCGCTGAAAAGTCATGGGGCGCATTTGCTTCTTCGGTGGAATCAATCGCCGCCGATTACGGGATGAAAATTTCCTTCCACGGCAGCATCATCAGCGTAAGCAGCGCGCTGGCCACCCTGGCCGGCGAGTCCGACCCCGGAGACAGGGATGTCTTGTCCGTAGGATTAAGTTCGGCCCGCAGCCTGCACCAGCACTTTTATGAAAACGACCTTCCGGCAGACGACGTCATTTTCTCGGCAGGTAGGGTGGTTGAGGCCATTGATCTGATGCAGCGGCGTTTCGCCTCCGTCGCGAACGGCGGCGGTGGCCAGGGTTAGGACCACCGTCGCCAAGTCGCATTCACTTTTGCTCCCCTACCTGCTATCCCCCGGCAACCGCGTTGCTACGCTGCCCATGCCCGCCGGGGGCCACGGCCCGGTGAGGTAGTCGTACAGGTTGGCGGCGCTTATGCGCATCACCATCGGGGCCATGCCCTCCTGCTCCACGTCCATCGGGTAACGCTCGGTCATCGCTGTAAGCGTGGACACCGCTTCCTCGCGGGTCAGGCCACGGTCTATGGCGTCCTGCACATAGTCCTTCCACTCGATGATGAACTCGCCCTGCTCGTCGAGGTAGTCCTTGCCGCACAGCGGGCCGTGGCCGGGGACGAAAATGTCCTCGTCCAGCCCTCTCAGCCCCTCCAGCGCCGCCAGCCACAGGTCGGGGTTGGCCTCATGTAGCCAGGTCTGGACCCCGTGGAAGATGTTGTCGCTGGTGAAGACCACGCCTTCTTCCTTTACAACGACCGCCGCCTGGTACAGCGTGTGGCCCGGCATGTGGATCATCTCGAAGGTGTGGTCGCCTACGTGCAGGGTCATCGCGTCCTGGAAGGTGATGACCGGCGCGTTGGCCTTGTAGCCCTCCAGCAGCGCCGGCTCCTGCGGGCCGAAGGTACCGATGCGGGCGGCGTGCTCGGCCATGTCGGTGTTCAGGATGCGGGTGCGGACGCCCTCGTGGGCGATAACCGGCGCGTCGAAGAAGGCGTTGCCGGTCCAGTGGTCGCCGTGGGGCTCGGTGTTGATGATGTAGCGCAGCAGTCCCCGTTTCTCAATCTCGGCCTTCAGCCATAAGGCCGTGCTGGGCTTGTGCGGGCTGTCAATCATCACGATGCCGTCGGACGTGGTGACGAAGCCGAAGTTGCAGCCCCGCACTTCGGTTTCGACCCATACGTTGCTCGTAAGCTGTTTCATGGCCTGCATCCCCTTGCTAATAAATGGATTCCCGATGTCCGGCATTTTACACGGTTGACCGGGCGGACGGACACGCCTATGCTGGTTTGCCGAGTCGCCCAATGACGGGGGAGCGTTGGAAAACCTTGATCTGGACGTACACGGCAAGACTTGGGCCGAGGCGCTGCAAGAGTTCGTGGAGGCCTACAACAAAGCCGTACAGCCCGGCGGCCACGCCTGCCGCACGCTGCGGGTGATCCACGGCTACGGCTCCACCGGCGGACCCGGTATCCTGCGCACCCGCTTCCGCAATTTCTTCGAGAGGAACGAGGGGCGGCTGGAGTTCACGCTGGGCGAGAAGGCCGACGGCAACCCAGGCTACACCACGGTCACTCCGAAATACCCGCTTCCCGGCGCCGATGCCGCCCTGTGCGAGCTGGTCCGGGACTACTGCGAGCAGCCGAAAACCATGAGCAAGATAGTGGGCCAGTTCCGGCGGTACGGAACCCCAAGGGTGCAGCAGGCCGTCCGCTCGCTGGAGTCCCAAAAGAGGCTCCGCAAGGCGGCGCGGGTGAAGAACAGCGTGTACCAAGCGGTGTAAAGAGCAGTCGCCTCTAACAATTTCCGCTCCCCTTGGGAGAGGGCTAGGGTGAGGGCGAACCCCTGCGCTATAATTCCCACACAACCGCACAATTGGTATCGACCGGAGGACACTCATGGGCGAAATGCTGCAACAGGGGGGCCGCTTCCCCTCACTGGAATTGAAGCTGCTGGACGGCGGAACGCTGTCGCTGCCGGGCGACGCGCCCAGCCGCTATACCGCGCTGCTGTTCTACCGGGGACACTGGTGACCCTACTGCCAGCGGCAGTTGGCCGCCTATGAGGCAGCAAAGGCCGAGCTGGACGCGCTGGACGTCACCGTCTACGCCGTCAGCACCGACAACGAGGAGCAGGCGCGGGAGGTACAGGGCAAGGGCCTGTCATTCCCTGTCGCCTATGGCGCGACGAAAGCGGACGCCGACATCATCGGGGCCTGGTGGTCCGACGACCGGGGCGGATTCGTGCAGCCCGCCGAGTTCCTGCTGGGGCGCGGCGGCGTGGTGCTGGGGTCAATGTACGCCTCCGGCCCGGTGGGACGCATGGCCGCCGACGAGGTCATCTACGCCATACAAAGCCGTGAAAACCGCCGCCGACAGGAAGAAGGCGAATAAAATCCCCTCCCTCTGAGGGGGAGGGTTAGGGTGGGGGTGAACCCTGACAATGAACGAAGCCAATCAGCAACTGGTAGATATGATGGAAGGTGTCTGGCACTCCATCAGCGACCTCTGCGAGGGCCTGACCGAAGCGGAATGGAAGACGCTCACCGACTGCCCCGGCTGGTCGGTGCAGGACCAGGTCTCTCACCTAGTCGGCTCCGAGACAGGCATCCTGGGCGACCCGGACCCCGACCACACGCCCGCCGACCTGTCCCACACCCGCAGTGAGCAGGGGCAGCGCAACGAGGTAGTGGTGGACTTCCGCCGTCCCTGGGCCGGTGCGCAGGTGCTGTCGGACTTCCGGGCCAAGACCGCCCGCCGCGTGGAATTTCTGCGCCGCCAGTCCGATGATGATTTCGCTGCCGAAATGCAGACTCCGGTAGGCCCGGCCCCCATGTCAGAGTTCATCAGCATCCGCATTATGGACGCCTGGGTGCATGAGCAGGACATTCGCCGCGCCCTCGGCCGGCCCGGCCACTACGACAGCCCGGCGGCGGCCCATGCGCTGAACCGCGTCATCCGGGCCATGCCCTTCGTCGCCGGCCGCCGCGCCCAGGCCCCCGACGGCGCAACGGTGGTGATGGACATCTCCGGCCCCGCCGGGCGCGTAATCGCCATCGGCGTCGAGGGCGGACGGGGCCGCGAGCTGGACACCGCTCCTGATCATGATGAGCCTGTCGAACCACCCACCGTCCGCATAAGCCTGGACGCCGAGACCTTCGGCTGTCTCGGCTGCGGCCGCTGGGACCCGGACGAAGTCCTGCAATCGGGCAAGGTGTCCATCGAGGGAGACACGGCTCTCGGCGAGTCCATCGTCCGCCAGATGAACATAATGCCCTAACCCGTGGCAATAGGCGAACAGGATGCAGTGAGCGCTGAGGAGGCGGAATCCTCAGCGCTTCCTTACGTTTAGTCCGGCCCCTCTCCGTTTAATCCGGCCCGCTTAAGTGCTATCATTGCAAATGGAAATAAAAACAGGGCACAATCATCATCGGTTGAGTTGATATGTTACGCAGGCGGCCCGGCGATTCCTCAGAGGCGACCCTCGCCTCCACGTCCCAAGCCAGAGGACTGGCCGCGCGGCTTCCGTTCCACTATAGCTGGGTGGTAATCGGCATCCTGGCCACGGTGCAGATTTTCGCCAGCTCCATCAGTATGGCTGCCGGCATCATGGTGCCGCCGCTGTCCGACCCCGAAGGCGACTTTGGGTGGAATAAAAGCCTCATTGGCCTGGGCATCGCCACCTATTACGGATTCGGAGCAATCTACGCCCCCTTCACTGGCTGGCTGGGCGACCGCTTCGGCTCGCGCATCATGCTCGCGGCGGCGGCTGTGATGTATCTGATCAGTATGATTCTACTGAGCCAAATCAGCGAAGTCTGGCACTTCTTCCTGTTCTTTGGCGTGTTGCTCTCGCTGACCCAATCGCTGGGGATGGTGCCGCTGATGGCCTCGGTGAGCGGCTGGTTCCGCCGCCGCCTGGGGTTCGGCATCGGCATCCTGTGGGCCGCTGGCGGCATCGGCACTGCGGCCTTCGCCCCCCTTGCCGGTTATCTCATCGAGACCCTGAATTGGCAGAATACTTTCCTCATCATCGGCCTGATTGGCGGCATCGCCATGCTCTGCCTAGTGCCGCTGATGCGCAACCGACCTTCCGATTTGGGCATCGAGCCCTACGGGACCCGGCCCGGAGAGGCGACCAGCGCGCACCTTGGAAAGGGGCTGGAGCAGTTGCGCATCAAGGTCTTCAACCAGCACATCCGCCGCACCAGGCCCTTCTGGAACCTCCCCCTGATTCACGGCATGGGCTGCGCCGGACACGGCATCATCATCATATACGTCGCACTGCTCGCCCTGGAACGGGGAGTATTCTCCAGCCTGGTTTCGGCAGGGTTTATCCTGGCCGTCATATCCCTGGTAAGCATCATCTCCCGGTTTGTCACTCCCGTGCTGGCCGAAATCTACGGCACCCGCCGCATGATGGCCTTGAGCCTCACCATCCAGGGCCTCACCGTGCTCATCCTGTTCTGGGCGCAGGATGCATGGGTCTTCTATCTGTTCGCAGTCACCTTCGGGATAGGCTTCGGCGGCGAGTGGACCGGTTATCTGATTATCAACCGTCAGTATTTCGGCGACGGGCCGATGGGCACAGTCTACGGCTGGCAGACCACCGGTGCGCTGATGGGCCACTTCGTCGCCACCTCCCTGGCTGGCTTGGTCCTTTACGCCACTGGCTCCTACGCTGCCATCCTCACCCTGTCCATGGCCTTCAGCCTCGGCGGCGTGCTGGTAATCGCCCTGCTGGACAGCAACTCGAACGTGCTGATACCTGACTGGGAGAACGAACTGCCCGACGAGGCGCGGGTGAGAGCAACGGCCCGCGCCGCGCCACCCCTGCCTGCGCCGCCATCCGCAGCCCCCGCGCCCGCCGGCGGCGACGGGGATGGATAGCGGCATTAAACGCAAAGTACGTCGAGACTGACAGGTAAGACCGCAGGGGCGCACAGCCGTGCGCCCCTGCATCATGTCCGCCAATCCGCCGCACCGCCCCTACTCCCCGTCCAGGAACTCCCGGACGAAGGCCGTGGCTGGCTCCTTGTCGTACAGGCTGTTGAGCAGCACCACGTTGCGGTTAACGTCGCCCTGGAAGAAGCGCTCGTAGAGAATCTGCCGGGAGCCGAAGGCGCTGCAACAGGTGTCCCAGGCCAGCCGGAACAGGCGCACCCGATCCTCCGCCGTGGCGGTGTCGGTGTCCAGGTAGTTGGCCAGCTCGTCGGCCAGCGGGCCCTTCAGGTCGGCCTCCGTGGGCAGGGCCATCAGGCTGCTGGAGCCCATCAGTTGCAGTATCTCTCCCATGCGGGGGTACATCCTGATGAACAGGTGCCGGGCGACGGTCAGAGGCATTTCCGCCGGACACATCACGCCCCACTGGTCGGGGGCGGCGTCGGCCTCGGCGGCTCGCAGCAATGCCTTGGTTGTCTCCAGGCTCTCGATGATTTCCGCTGTCATCTGCATTATCTGCGGCTGCTGGCCGGAGCCGAGGGTGTGCTGCATCAGGTTGGCCAGCCCCAGCACGAACTCCAGCTTGACCACGTTCTTGGTCACCACCTGATGCCCCGAATGCAGGTACTGGTGGGTGTGCCGCGACATATTGTTGCAGCGGTCGGGGTCGCCCAGCAGGAACACACGCTCCCACGGCACGAACACGTTGTCGAAGAAGGCCAGGGCGTCCATCTCCTCGAACCGGGAGCCGAGGGGATGGTCGAAGCGCGAGCGGCCCAGGTCGAAGCTCTCGCGGCACAGGAAGCGCAGCCCCGGCGCGTCGCAGGGCAAGGCAAAGGCGAAGGAGGTGCGGCCCGGCGCGCCCGTGGGCAGCCGGTGGGAGCGGGCCGGGTACACCGCGATTTCGTCGGCGATGGGCAGGGTCGCCAGCAGCCGCGCCCCGTGTACGACGATGCCGGAGTCGGTCTCCTTAACCACCGACAGGGCGATGTCGGTGTTGTCGGCCAGCGCATCACCCCCTGCGGTGGAGGGTTGGGGTGGGGGCGCCGCCCGGTTTCGCTGGAGGTTGACCAGGGTATGGGTCAGCACCAGATCTTCCTCGCGCACCTTTTCGTAGTAGTTCCGGATGTTCTGCTTGAACTCCGGGCGGTCCTCGGCGAAGTAGTCTCCCGCGGCGGCCATGGCCATCAGGCTGACGTTGAGAAAGTCGGGCGTCCGGCCCATCATGCCGCAGGACACCCGGGCCCACTGCCGCATCATATTGCGCCGGGCGTCCAGGTCCGCCGCGCTCTTGGGCGTGATGAACGACAGCCCCACTTGCTCGCCGCTGGTGGGCGAAGCATAAGTCATCGCCGCCCCTTCAGCTCTCCCTCCGCCTGGGGGAGTGTGCTGTAGGTCATACAGCCGGGCCACAGTTCTGACGCCGCCGCTCAGTCCGGGGTGCGTGGTGGCATCCTTGACTCGCTCGCCCCGCATATACAACGTCGGGGGCCTTTCCTTCAGCCTCTCGATGTACTGCTGCCCGTTTCTGGCCGGCATGATGATTTCTCCTTGTTTGCCCCGGTCGTGGCCGGGAGTTGGCTTTATCTCCTCTATTTTGGCCTATGGCGGCGGGATTGAATACCCTGCGATGTGGCTCTGCCGTTGCCTGATGCCCCTGGGTCAACGCCAGTTCAGAGTAGGCGGAAAACCGGAATCGCAAGCTAAATCCCCTTGACACCCCCTGAAGGTTGTGATAGTTTTCACTCGGTTTTCGGGCCGCCATATTTTCAGCGGGACACCGGGCCGCAAATCCCCGCGCAGGCGGGGACAAGTTTTGCCAGAGACCAGCAGGCAGGCCGCGAGCGACTGGCGGGCGCCGGGATGTAGCGGGGGTGAACGGAACTCCATGGATCCCAAAGCACTAGACAGCAACGACTGGAATAACATCCACCTTTTCCTTCAGTGGTTCTGGATTTACTTCCCACTGGTAGTAGTCTTTGCCGTCACCATGCTCACTGCCCACGCCCTCATCCCGTCGGCGGTGGCCACCGGCCACCTTCCCCAAAACGTTGCCAGGCTGAAGTGGCCGCTCACGGGTTTCGCCTTGGCCCTGGCGGTTGTGGCCATCATCATCCTGGTGCTCGGCATCAGCCAGACCCTCGACGTGAGGAATTTCTGGAACCGGCTGCTTATCTAGGCAGGCCGGTTCCATTGAGCCAGCCCTTCGTCAATCCTTCGGCAGGCATCTCAAAATGAACGGTTCCAGTCAAGAATGAGACCCACATCCAAAATGATCCCGCTAATGGTGGCGGGGGGCATATTCACCGTCATCATCGGCTTCGTGCTGGTAGTGTTGTTTATTTCCTGGTTTTCCAACCCGCCCTTCGGCTTGGGGAATGCCTCGGCGCAGCCGGTCGCCTTTCCTCATACCGACCATGTGGAAGAACACAACATCCAGTGTGAGTTCTGCCACCGCAACGTGACCAAGGGCGACGCCGCCACGGTTCCGGCGGTGGAGCAGTGCCTGTTCTGCCACAAGGACATCTCCGGGCGCGACGGCCAAGCCCAGACCGAAATCGCCAAGGTCCAGCAGTATTTCGCCGACGAAGAACCCATCAACTGGGAGCGGGTGCATCGCCTGCCCGACCATGTGCGCTTCGTCCACGAGGCCCATATCCGCTACTTCACCAGCGAAACGGACACCGAAGGCGCCAGAGGCCAGCGTTATGACATCAACGGCAACGAGGTCAACCGGCCGTACAGCATCACCGAAACCTGCTCCATCTGCCACGGCGACGTGGGCAGCATGGAGGAAGTGCAACCCCAGGCGGGCCAGTCTCTCAAGATGGGCACCTGCCTGGACTGCCACCGGGTGAACAACGTGCCCACCGACTGCACCGTCTGCCACAGATAGGATACGATTCCCTCTCCCTCGGGGAGAGGGTCAGGGTGAGGGCAACGCCCTCCCGCCGGAATATACAGGACACATAAAGCGAAGAATCTGCATAAATGAAACTGACTAGGCGACATTTCCTGGCATGGGCCGGCTTGGGCGCTGTAGGCGCCGTGGCCTGCGAGGGCTTTGGCATTCGCGAGGGCGAGCTCAACATCCAGAGCCCGGTTAGCCTCCCGGAAGACCTGGCGAGGGGCAAGGACAACTGGTACGCCAGCCTGTGCCGCAATTGCCCCTCCTGCGAGGGCATCCTCGTGCGGGTGATGGAGGGCCGGGCCAAGAAGATCCAGGGCAACCCGCTCTACCCCACCAACCAGGGCAAAAGCCACGCCCGGTGCGAGGCCGGGGTGCAGGCCCTCTACCATCCCGACCGCATCCCCGGCGCCATGAGGCGCGGCGGTAATCGCGGCTCCGGCCAGTTCGACCCCATAGGCTGGGAGTCTTCCGCAGGCACGGAAGGCGGGCTGGACATCCTGACCCGCCAGCTCACCGACCGCGGCTCCCGCGCCGTCTTGCTGACCAAGCCCACCAGGGGCCATCTCGGCCTCCTGACTGCCCGCTTCGCCGAGGCCATCGGCGCGGAACAAATGAACTTCGAGGCGGTGGACAACAACGTCTATCGCACCGCCGTCAAGAACGTGTACGAGCAGGACGTTCTCCCCGACTTCGACTTGGAGAACGCCAACTTCGTCCTCTCCTTCGGCGCGGATTTCCTCTCCACCTGGATTTCGCCGACCCGCTGGATGCGGGGCTACGGCGAGTTCCGTCAGGGACGTGGCCGCAACCAGCGCGGGACGTTGTACCAGGTGGACTCCCGCTTCTCGATGACTGCGGCCAACGCCGACAAGTGGATTCCCATCCGGCCGGGCCGGGAAGGCCACCTGGCCCTCAGCATCGCCCAGGTCATAGTAGCGGAGAACCTGCAAGCTCCCGGCGTTGACGTGGACGCGCTGCTGGAAGGCGACACTGGCCGGCAGTTACTGAATTCCTACCGCCCCGAGGTCGCGGCTCCGCTGGTGGGTATCTCCGCTGAAATCGCCGGCGGCGACCCGGCGGAGTTCATCCGCAAGCTCGCCCGCGACTTCGCCAGCCACAGCCACGGCCCCAGCATCGCCATCGCCGGCGGTTCTGCGGGCGCCCACAGCAATGGGCTTTTCAACGTCGAGGCCGCCGCCGTCCTCAATTGGCTGGTGGGCAGCGTCGGCGTCAGCGGCGGCGTTCGCCTCAATCCCTCCGGCCCCTGGGATGGCGTGCCGGCGTCGGCCCATTCCGCCAGCCTCGACGACTTCGAGCGTCTGGCCGAACAGATTCGCAGCGGCGAAACCCGGATGCTGATGCTGCACAACGTGGACCCGGTGCATGGCCTGCCCGCCTCCCTGGGATTGCGGGAGGCCATCGTCAGCGCCCAGGATCTCTTCGTGGTCAGCTTCTCCCCGTTCATCGACGACACCAGCGCCCTGTCCGACCTCCTGCTGCCCGACCGAGTGTATCTGGAGGACTGGGGCGACGACATTCCCGACCCCGGGCCCGGCTACCAGGTCGCAGGTTTCCAGCAGCCGGTGGTAAACCCGCTGTGGGATCTGGACCCGCGCAGCTTCCCCGATGTGTTGCTGGAGGTCGCCGGCGGCCTCGGCGTAGACGAAGCGCAGTTGCCGTGGCGCAGCTATCAGGCCATGCTGAAGGCGAGTTCCGACGCGCTGTTCGAGGAAGGTCGCGGCTCCATCCAGTCCGCCACCGCCGAGGAGTTCTGGACTGCCCTGCTGAGGCGGGGCGGCTGGTGGGACGAATCGGCCACCGGCCCGGACGTACCCCGGCCCCGCGCCGGTCTGTTGCGCCGGATAATCGAGAGTGCGTCTGATCCCACCTTCGCCGGATTCGGAGGCGAGGGTATGCTGTACCTGGCGCCCTTCTCCCACAACACGATACAGGACGGCGAACTGGCTCACCTGCCCTGGTTGCAGGCGGCTCCCGACCCGGTGACGTCAGTCACCTGGCAGACGTGGATTGAGATCAACGACAACACTGCCGCGAGGTACGGCATCCGCGAGGGCGACGTGGTGCGCATCGAGTCTTCGCGCGGCACCATCCGCGCGGTGGCGTATCTCACGCCGGCGGCCCCGCCCGGGGTGGTGGGGGTTCCCTTCGGCGGCGGGCGACGCCACGGCTCGCCTTGGGCCACCGACCGGCCCGGCACCGAGAGTTCCAATTTGACCGAAATCCTGGAGCCGACCCGCGTGGCCGGCCCCGAAACGCTGGCTTGGGCCGGCACCCGCGTCCGCATCTCCCGCACTGGTGAGAGTGTGAACGTATCCAAGCTGGAAGGCGACGCCCGGGCCGTGGAGATCGGGATCAGCGCCGCCGAGGAAATTATCAAGACCATAGCACCCGATATTTACTAAGATGGCAGAAATTGTCCCTCTCCCCTGGAGAGGGTCAGGGCGAGGGAGTTCTCTTGCCCGGCATCCCGACGAGTCGGGACCAAAATGTGGATGGATCGAGAATAGGCGCAAAGATGGTAACGAACCGAATCAATCACAAGTGGGGCATGGTGGTGGACCTGGACCGTTGCACCGGGTGCCAGGCCTGCGTCGTCGCCTGCCAGGCAGAGAACAACCTGCCCATCAACACCAAGGATTATTTCCAGCAGCGCCGGGCCTACGAGTGGATCCGCATCGAGCGCTACTGGGAGGGGGAGTTCCCCAACGTCAAGGCGCGATTCATCCCCATAATGTGCCAGCACTGCGAGAACGCCCCGTGCGAGCCGGTGTGCCCGGTATACGCCACCTACCACAACGACGAGGGCA
Source organism: Dehalococcoidia bacterium (assembly GCA_965226875.1). Taxonomy (GTDB): domain Bacteria; phylum Chloroflexota; class Dehalococcoidia; order Lucifugimonadales; family UBA3495; genus VXOI01. The sequence continues at coordinate 3,197,887 of OZ245439.1, forward strand.
TGAACGTCCAAGTCTACAACCGTTGCGTGGGCACCCGCTACTGCGCCAACAACTGCCCCTACCAGGTGCGCTTCTTCAACTGGTGGGAGCCAAAGTGGCCGGAGCGGCTGCGCAACCAGCTAAATCCCGACGTCACCGTCCGCAGCCGGGGCATCATGGAGCGCTGCTCCTTCTGTGTCCAGCGCATCCGGCGCGGCGAGATCACCGTGGAGCGCCGGGGCGTGGAGCCCCTGACCGGGGAGCGCATCCCTGCCGGTGACCGATACCTGAACTACCAGCGCATGAAAGACGGCAACTTCCTGCCCGCCTGCGCCCAGGCCTGCCCCACCAACGCGCTCATGTTCGGTGAGCAGAGCGACCCATCCGGCCCGGTCTACGAGTATTTCGAGAAGGCCAACGAGCAGTACGACAAGGTCCACCAAGGCGAATTCATTGACGAGTCCAAGACCCGGGTCTACCGGCTCCTGGAAGAAATGGGCACCAAGCCCAACGTAATCTACCTGAAGAAGGTCGACAAGTACCCCATAGGCGGCGAGGCTCACTAGGGATAATTAAGCGCAAAGACGCAATGACGCCAAGAAAATAACGATAACCTTTGCGTCATTGCGCCATTGCGTCATAAAGAGCAAGTATGGCAGCCACTGAAAGCGAACATATCCCCCAGGTTATTCAAGCCGGGGGCGCAGCCCACGGCGAGGGCCACGGGGGAGTTTCCGGGGGGCCTTACCCCGGAATGTGGGTTTTCCCCAATCCCCGGGTGATGACCCTGGGCATGGCGGCTAAGACTGCCGCCATGCCCAGGGCGTTCACCCTCGGGCTGCTCTTGAGCTTCGCCCTGCTGGTGCTGGGCGTGGTGGGATTCGTGGCCCGCGTTGCGGCCGATGGTTTCGACGACCGTGGACCGTGGGGCTATTACATGGCTACCTTCTCCTTTGTCTTCATGGTCACCAGCGCCGCGCCGGTGGCGGCGGTGGCCTTCCGCTTCACCAAGAGCCACTGGCGGCGGCCCCTGTCCCGGGTGTCCGAGCTCTTCGCCGTTGTGGGCATTTTCAACATCATCACTTTTATACCGATGATGCTGATTCTGCCGCCCATCGCCAACCCCAATCCGGGGCACGGGCATGACCTTGATATTCGCCGCACCATCTGGTTCGAGGGGCCAATCGGCGCGCCCCACGCATGGGACCTGACAGGCGTCATCGCCCTGGCAGTCACGTCGCTGTTCATTCTGTGGCTGTCGGCCGTGCCGGACATGGCTGAGGGCCGCTACACCGTCGGCGGATTCCGGGGCTGGCTCTACCGGACGCTGTCGGGACACTGGTACGGCACCAAGCGGCAGTGGAACGCGCAGAAGGCCGGGCTGGCCATGCTGGGCGCCTTCTACTTCATGATTCTGATCTTCGTGCAGTTCATCATCAGCTCCGACTACGCCCAGAGCATGATTCCGGGGTGGAAGGACTCCATCTTCCCGGTGTTCTACAGCCTCACCGGATTCCAGGTGGCCCTGGGAACCTGCCTCATCATCCTGTACGTGATGCGGCGGTGGGGCGGCTTCCATGAATACTATGGCAAGTCGGTGTTCTGGTCGGCCAGCAAAGTGCAACTGGGGCTGACTTTGCTTTGGGCCTACCACCTGTTCGCCTTCTTTATTACCTACTGGTACGGGCGGCTGGTGGTAGAGCAGAACATCATCAAGTACCTGTTCTCCCAGTCCTACGGCGGGGTGTTCCTGGCCAACCTGGCGCTGAGCTTTGCCATCCCGTTCCTGATCCTGCTGTGGAACCCGGTGCGCCGAAGCGCCTGGGGGCCGCCCCTGGCCGGGCTGTCGGCGGCGGCGGGCGCGCTGATGTTCAGCGTCCGGGTGTTCGTTGGCGGGGCCAACTCCGGCAACATCTTCGCGGCCTTCCTGGACCATGTGCCGGCAGCGGTCTACCCCGACGTCTGGGACATCTTCATGGTCGTCGGCGGCATCGGCGGCGCGGCCTTCGTATACTTGGCCGCAACCAAATTTCTGCCCGTGCTATCGGTCTGGGAAGTCAAGGAAGGAGCACTGTACCAGAAAATGGCCCGCTTCATCCGCGGCGAATACCTGGTGCTGGGCAAACCTGAGTAATAAATAAACCCTGAGTAATAAATAAACCCTGAGTAATAAATAAACATGGATGCGCAGGATACACAGGATGGAGACCGGGTTTAATGCCCTGCGGCGCAGGCCGCACGGCGGTCCATAATCCTGTGGATTCTGTATATCAATGTTAAATTCCGGTCAATAGGAAGAGAGATGCAGGAAGGCAGGACACCCATACCCTACCGGCAGATAAACCGTGAGTTGCTGGGATCGATCCTGCACTCGCCCAAGTGGTTTCCGATTACCGTGACCATTTTAGGGCTGATTGTGCTGGGAGGGTTCAGCGCGGCAGGTCTGCTGGTCAACAAGGGGTTCGGAGTAACGGGCCTGAACCGCCCGATGATGTGGGGCTTCTTCATCACCAACTTCGTCTTCTGGATCGGCATCAGCCACGCCGGGGTGATGCTCTCGGCCATCCTGCGCCTGTCCAAGGCCGAATGGCGCCGCCCGGCCACCAGGGCCGCCGAGATTTTGACCGTCTTCTCCCTGATGACAGCAATGATGATGCCCCTGATTCACACCGGGCGTCCCTGGCGCACGATTTATTGGATATACACCATACCCTTCGCGCCCTACGACTACGCCCGGGGCATCTGGCCCAACGTGCGGTCTCCCCTGGTCTGGGACCCCAGCGCGGTCTACACCTACCTGACCTCCAGCATACTGTTCGTGCTGGTGGCCTTGATACCCGACTTCGCCGTGCTGCGCGACCGCACGACGGGCATGAACCACCGCATTTACACTATCCTGGCCATGGGCTGGCGCGGCAACCCCCGTCAGTGGAAGCTGCAAATCATCGCGGGTGTGCTGCTGTCGGCGCTGATTCTGCCGGTTTTCGTGTCGGTGCACTCGATAGTGTCCTGGGACTTCGGCATGGCGGTGGCGGTTAAAACCTGGCACTCCACCATTTTCGCCCCCTACTTCGTGGTGGGCGCGGTACACTCCGGCGTGTCCGCCGTGGCCTTCGTGATGATAATTCTGCGCTACATCTACGGGTGGCAGAACTACATCCGCCACGAGCACATTGACGCTCTGGGGCGGTTGCTCATAGTGGTGGCCACCGGCTGGTTCTATTTCTTCGTGATGGAGATTATTTTCGGCTTCTACGGACGGGAGGCCGACGAACTGGCAGTGCGCAACCTCCAGTTCATGCAGGACCCGTGGAAAATATGGATGATGGTGTTCGTATTCACCACCTACTTCCTGCCAGTGGCCTTGTGGCTGCCCCGGGTGTTCCGGCGGAACCTGTGGATAATGTCAACGGCCTGTATTTCGGTTAACATCGGGATGTGGCTGGAGCGATTCATCATCATCGTGCCTGGCCTCCAGAACAAGCAGGTGTTCACTTTTACCTGGTACACGGTCTATGTACCCAGTGCGGTGGAGTGGACCATCATCGGGGCTACCTTCGCGCTGGTTTCCATGCTGATGCTGCTTATCGCCCGCGTGGTGCCGCTGATACCTTTGTACGACATCAAGGAGGGCGAAATCCTCCGCACGGACATCAAGATAGGCCGGGTGACCGTCCCGGCAGTCTACCGCGAAGACTAAACCAAGGCCAAGGTGAAATGCGCAGATGGTGGGGGGCAAGCGGCCCTGCTGGATCATTCTCCAAGCGCGGATTAGATGGCTTCACTGGCAGAACCAAGCCCATCTTTTCGCCCCGCGAATGTACATCCCACTTTGGCTTTAGTTTAGGACAACAACATGGATGCACCGGATGGAAGGATGTGCCGCAAGCCGGTCCGGAAATCCTGTATATTCTGCAAATCCATGCAAAACCCGATAGAGGGAACGGAACATGGCTAAACGACCTATACTGGGGCTGTTTGAAGACGCGGAGTACGCGGCTGAGGCGGGCGACGCCCTGCAGCAGGCTGGCGTGTCTCCCAACGACTACGACTTTCTGACCGACACCCCCTACCCGGAGGGAGCCTTCGGGGAGCGGCACGAGGGACACCGGCTGTACATTTTCCCCCTGTGCGGCGCGCTGGTGGGGCTGACTATCGGCATACTGCTCACCTCGATGACGCAGATGGCATATCCGCTGGTGCAGGCGGGCAAGCCCATCCTGTCGCTGCCGCCGATGGCGGTGGTGACCTATGAAAGCACCATGCTGACGGCCATCATCTTCACCATCATAGGCATCGTCTTCGAGTCCCGGCTGCCCAGCTTGAAGCAGGGCCTCTACGACACCCGCATCACCGAGGGCTACATCGGCCTGCTGGTCAACGTCGAAGAGGACCAGCACACCCAGGTGTCCGCCCTCTTCACCCAGGCGGGCGCCATAGACGTGGTACGCGAGAATTAAAGGCCGGCCTGCTGGCAGACTCAGGCCGTGAATACCGGAATGACGTTCCAGATGTTGAACGGGTTCAAGAACACGCCGCGCAGTCCGTTGGGAAAGCCCCGGCGCGCATCAGGGCAAAGCCCCCTCTCCCTCCTCAAGAGGGTTGGAGCGAGGGTTCATTCCACACGGCTGTTGGTTGTTGCCGGACTGGTCCTGGTTGCCGCCCTGGCCTTGGCGGGCTGCACCTCCGGCAGCTACCCCGTGGACATTTTCTACGAGCAGCACTACCAGCAGTCCTACAAGTCCCACGAACCGCCGCGCCTGTACGGTGTCGCCGGCGCCGTGGCTTGGTATCCCGCGCCGCCCAACACCACCGATGACTCGGCCGCCCACCTGTTCGAGGTCAATTGCCAGATGTGCCACGGCACCGACGGCAAGGACAGCGGCCCCGTGCTGCAACGGCTGACCAGCAGCCCTGACAATGGCGGCTACGGCTACCAGTACAACATTTTCGACCCGGAAAGCGGGGAACCCAGGGCGCCCAACCTGACGGTGCTGGATCCCAATGTTATCGAGGGCTACCTGAGGTCTGCCGTCCGGCCCTTCGGCCCCAACTCGGTAATGCCGCCCTTCGGCAAGCTGCTCAGCGCGGAGGAGCGCCGGGACATCGCAGAATACATCAGCGCTGCGCTCCAGTAACCAGTTCTGCCTTAACTACACACAGAGCGAGGAGGGCACTGAGAAAGGTATGAGGAAATCTCTGTGCGTTCTGTGCTCTTTTCTGTTGGCCGCCCTGTTCATCGTGCCGCTGGCGCACGCCCAGACGCCGCCCGGCGACTCCTCCCGGAGTGAGGCGCTGGAAGAAGAGGCGCAGAACATCGACCGGATGATAATGTGCCCCGTCTGCCCCGCCGAGACCATCGACCAGGCCCAGGTGGAAATCTCTTTCCAGATGCGGGCCGTAATAAGGGAGATGCTGGCAGAGGGCAAGACCCGCGAGGAAATTCTGGACTACTTCGTTGACCGTTACGGCCCCGACATCCTGGCCGCGCCGCCCAAGTCGGGCGTTAACCTGCTGGCCTGGATACTGCCCATCGTGGGCGTGGCGGCCGGGTTGGGCGGCGTTTTCCTGGTGATTCGCGCCATGACCGGAAGAGGTAGCGTCCCCTCACCCTCCGGGGGAATCCCTTCGGCTCCGCCCAACACAGGGACAGGGCGGGGACGTTCCCGCAGCCCGGCTGGCGTAGCTGCGGTGGAATCGACGACCGCGCCGGAGGGCGACCCGGAACTGTCCCCCTACCTGGAGATCGCCGACCGGCTGCTGGCCTCCCGACGCGGTATGCGCCCTGCTCCCGGAGAGCTCCCCCACCCTAACCCTCCCCCGGAGGGAGACGGGATTTCGACAATTTCAACATCTTCAACACCGGAGACGGGCAGCAATGGGTGACCTCGGCGCGATCAGCCTGTGGCTCGCCCTAGCCCTGGCCGCTTATTCCAGCGTTGGCTCGGTAGCGGGGAAGCTGCGTGGCTCGGTGGCCTTGGTGGACAGCGCGCAGGCCGCGATGTACGCCACCGTGGTCGTGCTATTCGTCGCCACGATGAGCCTGGTGGTCTCCTTCATCGGGCACGACTTCGAGATTGCCTATGTGGCCCGGCACAGCGATCTGGCCATGCCTGACCGCTTCACCTGGGTCGCCTTCTACGCCGGCAACGAGGGGTCGCTGCTCTACATCGCCATGGTGCTGTCGGCAATGACGGCGATTGCGGTGTGGCGCGCACCGGAACGGGTGCGCGACGCCCTGCCCTATACCAGCGCCGTGCTGATGCTGGTGCTGGCCTTCTTCGTAGCCGTGATGGCCGTGATGGCCAACCCCTTCGACAAGCTGCCCTTCGTGCCGGTTGACGGCGAGGGTATCAACCCGCTGCTGACCCACTTCGGGATGTTCTTCCATCCGCCGGCGCTGATGGCGGGACTGGTGGGCATCAGCATACCCTTCTCCTTCGCCCTGGGGTCGCTGCTGGCCCGCAAGACCGGCGACGAGTGGGTGGACCCCGGTCGCGTCTGGGGCATCATCACCTGGGCGTTGCTGGCCGGGGGGCTGCTGCTGGGCTCCTGGTGGGCCTACACCATCCTGGGTTGGGGCGGCTACTGGTTCTGGGACCCGGTGGAAAACGCCGCCTTCATGCCCTGGCTGGCCCTGACCGCCTTCATTCACTCCATCATGGTGCAGAAGCGGCGGGGTATGTTCCGAATGTGGAACATCGCATTGGTAAACGTCGCCTTCGGGCTGGCCCTCTACGGGATGTTCATGAACCGGGGCGGGTCGGTCCCGTCGGTCCATTCCTTCGGGGCCTCCACGCTGGGATGGGTGTTCCTGCTGTTCCTGGCCGTCGGGGTGATTGTTCCTTTCGCCATTTTCTTCTGGCGCTATCCGTTGCTGAAGAGCGCGCAGAACCTGGACTCGATGCTATCCCGCGAGGCCGCGTTCCTGGTCAACAACCTGCTGCTGCTGGCCATTGCCTTCGTTACGCTGTGGGGCACGGTCTACCCCCTCATCTCGCGGCTGATCAGCGGCGAGGAGATAACCGTGGCCCGGCCCTTCTATGACCAGGTAAACGGCCCGTTGATGCTGGGGCTGGTGTTCCTCATGGGCGTGGGGCCGATGCTCCCCTGGCGCCGGGCCAACTGGGCCAGCATCCGCCGCGCCCTGATGATACCGGCCGGTGTTGCCGCGGTTGTTGTCGTATTCTTGATAATTCCCTCTCCTCCCGGGGGAGGGTTAGGATGGGGGCGTCCCTACGCCCTGGCCGCGTTTGGGCTGGCGGCATTCGTAGCCACCGGCATCCTGATGGAGTGGTATCGGGGCGCCCGTGCCCGCCATCGCAACTCTCAGGAAAACTACGCCGCCGCCTTCCTGCATCTCATCTGGGCCAACCGGCCCCGCTATGGCGGCTACATCGTTCACCTGTCGGTGCTGATGGTGGTGCTGGGCATCGTCGGCACGTCCTTCTTCAACACTCAGAAGGATGTGGTGCTGTCACCGGGCGAGACCGCCAGCATCGAGAACTACGAAATCCGGTATCTCGGCACCACGCAGATTCCATTCGACAACCGCACCGAGTTCGTCTCCTCGGTGGAGGTCTACCGCGACGGGAAGTTGCTGGACACCATCAGCCCTAACCGGGCGTTCTATCCCAGCTTCAACATGGCCTCCACCCGCGCCGCCATACGCTCGTCGCCGGTGGAGGACTTCTACGTGGTCCCCAGCGAGAACCTGCCCGGCGGCGATGTGGGCTTCCGCATCCTGGTCAACCCGCTGATCTGGTGGATGTGGGTGGCCGGGCCGGTGCTGGTGCTGGGAACCGTCGTCGCCCTGTGGCCCGAGCCCTCCCGCGTTCCCGCCCGCGCGCCTGCCCGGGCGACAGCGGCCACCGCCGCCTGATGCGCCTTTTTCCTTGCGTTGCACACAGGAATTTCCGGTTCCTGATAAACTGAACACATGGACGGGCAAACGATTTTCGCCATTCTCGTCGGCGCCGCGCTGGCCTGCTTCAGCCTGGTGATGGTCGGCTATGCCTTTTTTCGAGGCGACTCCCCTGGGGATGATACGGCAGCACCACTCCAGCCCGCCAGCGGCGACGGCGTAGGGTTGGACGCCATCTATGACTCCATCGACACACTGGATCTGGACTACCAGTTGGGCAATGTTCCCGAGGGACAGTACCGCGAGCAGTTGCAGGGCTACCGGACGCAGGCCGCGGCCGCGGTAAAGGCGTTGCTGGAGGGCGGCAACGCCCCGCCCGAACTGCTGCTGGAGCAGGAAGTGCTGACCGCCCGCTCATCAGGAGCGAACAGCGGTGCGCCCCTACCTACTCCGATTGAGCCTGTCGAAAGTCCTGGCCCGGTTGAGGAATGGATGGCTTGCCCGCAGTGCGACGCTCCCATCCCTCCTAGCAACACTCCCTGCCCCCATTGCGGCGCGGCGACTTCCCCTCTCCCTCTGAGAGAGGGTTAAGGTTAGGGCGTCCCTTCCGTTGGAGAGAATTGCTTACCCGTTGAGGCGAGTCTCCGCGTTCCGGCTGGCTGCGGTGTGCGCCGGAGTTATGACGGCCCTGCTTCTGGCCCTGCTTCTGGTCCTGCCGCTGTGGGCCACGGCACAGGCCCAGGAGACGCTCTCCATCGAGGGAAGGGTCGTCAACGGCACCGCCGGAGCCGATGCCCCGGGCAGCCTAGTCGTACTGATGCTGATAACCGGGCCGGATGGAACCCTCAGCGGCACCGCCCAGACGCAGGCCGCCCTCGACGGCAGCTTTGTCCTCGACGACGTGCCAGTGGTGCCGGGCGGCCTCTACAACCTGAGCGTTGACTACGGCGGCGTATTCTACGGGCGCTCCCTTCCACCCGACGGCCTGTCGGAGGAAGTGGTCATCACCGTCAACGAATGGACGGAGGACGCGGGCATCATCAGCGTGGAGCGGCAGGTCATGGTCATCTCCGAAATCGCCGTGGCGCAGCGGCTGGCCACGGCGACGGAGTTCGTGCGCTTCACCAATCCCACCGACAAGACGCTGCGGCCCAACCTGGAGACCGCCAGGCCGGGGATGTTCAGCTTCATGCGATTCGCACTGCCGCCTGGCGCGGCAGATGTGACGGTGCAGTCCAACCTGCGCGGCGGAGAGATTATCTCCGTAGGCTCCGGGTTCGCCCTCACCGCCGCCGTGCCGCCTGGAGAGCACAGCGTGGACTTCGCCTACACCTTCCCCTACGACGGCGGGAGCCTGGAGTACCGCAACAGCCTTCCCCAGGGCGCCGCCATATTCCAGATACTGGTCCCCGACCGCTGGCCCGACGTGGAAATCGGCGGCCTGGCGCCCCGCCCGCCGGTGGGCATCGGCGAGGGGGTCTACCGGGCCTGGGAGGCCCGCGACGTACCCGTCGGCCCCGGCGTCGCGCTGCGGCTGGAGGGCCTGCCCCAGCCCGGCGTGATGGCGCGGGTCGGCAGCACACTGTCCGGCGGCAGCTTCTGGATAACAGCCATACCGTCGGCCATGGGCGCGGCCCTGCTGGCCCTGCTGGCCCTGGGCCTGGCCCGGCGCTACCGCCCCGTGGCCGCTGCCGAGAGTGTTCCCTCTCCCTCCGAGGGAGGGTCAGGGTGGGGGCGTACCTCCACTTCCGGGGTCGCGGAGGCCGGAGTGGAGGCCGGTAGCCCGGACGACGATGCTCCACCGTCGCCGCGGGCCGCGCTGGTGGCCCGCCTGGCGGCCCTCGACGAGCAGCACCAACAGGGCGGCATAGACGAAGATGACTACCTGGAACAAAGGGCCGAGCTGGTGGCCCGCGCCCTGGGTGAGGCCCCGGAACCGGGGGAGTGATGGAGCAGTCAAGGGAAAATCCCCCGGCGGTCCAGGACGACAGCCCGCCTGACAGGGGGAGAAGCGGCAGCCCTCCCTTCGGGCGGCGCGGACTGATCATCGCCGCCGTGGCCGTTCCTGTACTGGCGCTATTGGCGCTGCTGGCTTGGGCCTCGGCCACATCCGGCCCGGCCCGTGGCGGCCTGGCGGTCAACAGCAGCATCGTAGAGTTGAACGTCAAAGCGGAACCCGCGCCGGAGTTTACCCTTGCGCTCTTCGGGAGCGGCGAAATTGCCAGCGACGATCTGCGTGGGCAGGTGGTGATGCTGGACTTCTGGGCCTCGTGGTGCCCCCCGTGCCGCGACGAAGCGCCAGTTCTGGCCCAGGTCTATGGCGAGTACCGCGAGCGCGGGGTCGAGTTCGTTGGGTTCAACCTGTGGGACAACGCCGGGGCAGCCGAGCTGTTCCTGCAACAGCAGGGCCATGAATACCCCAACGGCGTGGACGAAGGGGGTAAAATTGCCATCAGCTACGGCGTCCGGGGCATACCGGAGAAGTTCTTCCTGGACCGCGAGGGACGAATCGTCCGCAAATTCTCCGGCCCCATGGACCCCGAGACCTTGCGCCAAATCCTCGACACCCTGCTGCTGGAGAAGTGACGGCAGGGGGTGATGAGGGAACGCCCCCACCCTAACCCTTCCCTGGAGGGAGCGGGAACTTACTCTCACTTCTCGAATGGATGCTGACATGACCGACCAACAAAGCATTCCGGCGATGCTGGCCGTGGACTGGGGCGGCACTTGGTGCCGGGTGGCCCTGATTGACCGGCAAGGCGAAGTCCTGTGGCAGGCTCGGCGCCCGAATCCTCCCCACCGGGGGGAAAGTGAAGGGAGCGCCACCGACGAGTATCTCGCCCTGGCCGCAACCCTTTTGACGGAAGCCTTCAACCTGGAAGGCATCCGCGCCGACGGCATCGGGATTGCCGTGGCCGGCCCGGTGGACCCCGAAAGCGGCATCCTGTACCAGCCGCCCAACCTGATGGCCCTGGACGGCGTTTCGCTGAAGCGAGTCTGGCAGGAGCGGTACGGGCTGCCCGTGGTGGTCGGCAACGACGCCAACCTCGCCGCCATGGGCGAGTACCACTTCGGCGCGGGGCGGGACGCAACGCAGGCCGGGCACCCGCCCAAGAGCCTGTTCTACGTTACCATCAGCACCGGCATCGGCGGCGGCGCGGTCGAGGGCGGCTCGCTGATCCTGGGCGCCAACGGCTTGACCGCAGAGGTGGGCCACACCACCGTCGACACCTCGGCCACGGCACCGCGTTGCCAATGCGGCAAGCTGGGCTGCCTGGAGGCCGTTTCCTCCGGCACCGCCATCGCCAACTACGCCCGCGCCGCGCTGACCCCCCCTTACATCCCCCCCTCAGGGGGAGAGTGGGAAGGGTGGGTGAGTCCAGCCGAATCTGCATTGGCAGCCGTTGCGCCTTCCGATATTTCCGCCCGCTCTGTTGTGGCCGCCGCAGTCCAGGGCGACGCCTTCGCTCACTCCGTAATGAGCCGCGCCGTGGCGGGCCTGGCCGTCGGCCTGGCCAACGCCGTCCACCTGTTCAACCCCGACCTGATAGTTTTGGGCGGCGGCGTGTCCGAGGGCCTGACCCAACTGAACCTGCTGCCCCGCATCGAGCAGGGCATCCACGACCGCCTGATGAGCGAACTGCACAAGTCATTCGACCTCGTGCCGTCGGTGCTGGGCGACAACTCCGGCCTGCTGGGAGCCGCCGCCGCCGCGTGGGAACACAACGGCTAACCACAGAGACCACAGAGGTTCAATAAGCGATTTTATGTCAATCGCCTCTGTGTATTCTGTGTTTCTCTGCGGTTAAAACTCCTTATACGATATACCGCCCGCCCATGACGTTGACGCTGTCGCCGGTGATGTAGGCCGACTCGTCGCTGGCGAAGAACAGGCAGGCGTTTGCTACGTCCTGCACAGTGGCCTGGCGGCCCATGGGCAGGTCCTGTAGGTGTTGACCGGAGCCCCGGCTCATGCTGCTCTGGAACTCCGGGTACCATTCCGGGTGCTCGCGGGAGGTGTCGGTGGAGCCGGGGTTGACCATGTTGGCCCGGACGCCGTGGGGCGCAGCCTCGGCGGCGATGGCCCGGATCAGCCCCAGCAGGCCCGTCTTGGCGGCGGTCACAGCGGTGGTGTTGGGCCGCCCGGTGATGGAGGACTGCCCGCCCAGCGCGATGATGCTGCCGCTGCGCCGCTCCAGCATCCCCGGCCCCGCTTCCGAGCCGAGAACGGCCTTGCACAAGTAGAAGGCCGAGTTGAGGTTGGTGTTCATCACCTGCATCCATTCGTCGTCCGATACTTCGGTAATCGGCTTGTGGGGCCGGATGGCGACGTTGGACACCAGCACGTCAATCTTGCCCAGTTGGTCTATCCCGTCCGACACCATGCGGCGCACCGAGTCGGCGTCGCCGACGTCGCAGACGGCCGTCACGGTTTTCGCGCCCAGCTCGCGGCATTGCGCCGCCACCTCGTCCAACTCCTGGGCGCTCTGCCGGGTGTTCAGCACCAGGTCGGCGCCCTCCCGGGCGAAGGTGAGCGCGATTTCCCTGCCGATGTTGCGGCTGGCGCCCGTTACCAGCGCCGCCTTTCCTTCCAATCGCATATTCGCATCCCTTGATTTAGAATAGGTTTCGAGTAGCGACAGCTACGAGCAACACAGTCAGAACAGCATAACACAGGGACTTATCAACAAATGCAGGGAGGCGTTTTTATGAAGTGGTGCCGCTACACCGCCAACGGGTCTACTTCCTACGGCATTATCGAGGGCGACACGGTTCACGAGGTTTCCGGCAGTCCCTTCGGGGAACACTCGAAGACCGGAGCGTCGCAGAGCCTCGACTCCGTTCACCTGGAGGTGCCGGTCATCCCGCCCACCTTCTACGCCGCCGGCATCAACTACCCTGAGCACGTCACCTGGGCGGCCCAAATGAGGGGACAGGAACCCGATCTGCCCAAGAGGGCAGACGTCGGCTACCGGGCCAACAACGCGCTGGTGCCTCACGGCCACGACATCATCGTTCCCGCCGACGCCACCGAGCAGTTGCAATACGAGGGCGAGCTGGTGGTGGTCATCGGCAAAGCCTGGAGTCCCGATGGAATCGGGATCAGCGAGACCGGCGCGCTGGACTACGTGTTGGGCTACACCATCGGCAACGACGTCAGCGAACGCACCTGGCAGCGCGGCGACCGCACCATGTGGCGGGCCAAGAACACCGACACCTTCAAGCCCATGGGGCCGTGGATTGTCACCGACCTCAACCCCGACGACCTCCACGTCACCATCCGCGTCAACGACAACGTGGTCGGCGAGTACGACGTTGCCACCGCCCTCTTCGGCGTGCGCCACTACATCAGCGAGATGAGCAAGTACCTGACGCTGGTCCCCGGCGATGTCCTGTGGATGGGCACCGAGGGGGCGACGGAGAACATGAAGGACGGCGATCTCTGCGACATCGAAATCAGCGAAATCGGCACCCTGAGCAATCGAGTCAACTGGCTGAAGTAGACGATGCAGGGGGATTCACCCTCACCTCACTCTCCTCAAGGGGAAACATAACGCTGACCCGCCCCGTTCTCTGACGCCGGCGGGTCAACTCGCGCTCTGGCGCGGACGGCGGGCTAAGACGAACAGCACGGCGCTGGCGGCGTACAGTACGGTCAGCACCAGCAGCGATTCCTTGTAGCCGCCGGTGCGGTCCACCATCCAGCCCAGGAACAGCGGCGACAGCATCATACCGGCGCTGTAGAACACCGAGATTATGCCGGTCAGCGTGGCGAAGTAGCGCCGTCCGAAGAGGTTGCCCACCAGCACCCAGTTCAACACGGCCGCCCCTTCCAGTATGGCAAGGCCGGCGACGAAGGGCAAGATAATCCAGGTTCCCGGCACCAGGACGAAGGCCAGCAACGATACAGCGCCCACGGCCATCCCCACTCCCAGCACGCCCTGTCCCGGCAGGCGGAGGCCCGAGAAGCCAATGAGCAGGCGCGTTGGAATGGAGACGAAGAAGAGCAGCGCCATCATATCGGCCCCGGCCTGCTGCGAGGTTCCCTTCCATACCATGATGGGGATGGCATGGACCAGGATTGCGCTGGTGACCGAGATGCGGAAGGCGCTGGCCAGCAGGATGAACCAGTAGGCCGGTGTCCGCAGGGCTTCGCGCACCGTGAAGTCGTGCGTGGACGACTGTGTGGAGGTGGTGGTTGCCGTCTGCTCCGCCGCCTCTCCTGCCTCAGCCAGGTCTATGCCCATGCTCTCCGGCGAGCGGCGGATGAACAGGGAGAAGGGAATCACCACCACGCACACGAAGATGCCGGTATACAGCATCACGTCACGCCACCCCATGGCCTCGACGCCCCGCGAAAGCACCGGGACCAGCATCGCGCCGCCGGCGGTATAGCAGGTGATGACCAGTGTCATCCCCACGGCGCGGCGGCGCACGAACCAGCGGTTGGTCACGGCCAGGAAGGTCTGCCCGAAGCCGCTGTTGTTCCCCACCGACACGATGCCGACGTAGACCAGCACGAAAATCCAGTAAGTCTCCACGCCGGAAAGGAAGAGCAGCCCGACGCCGGCCATCAGCCCGAACACCAGAACGATAGGCCGGGAGTCGAACTTGTCCACCATCCAGCCCACCAGCGGCCCACCGATACCCGCCTCCCCCCGCGACAACGCGAAGATGAGCGAGACCTGGGTGTCGGTGAGCATCAGCTCTTCGCGGATGGGGATGTAGAAGACAGGGAAGCCGTAGGAGAAGATCGCTCCCGGGAACAGAGCCAGAAAGCAACAGGCCCCAATCACCCACCAACCAGGGTAGATACCGTCAATGCGCTGCCGGAGACCGGCAAAGGCCGCCATCAGGCGGAAAGGCTCAAGTTCAAAATTGCCGCCTTTATGTGCAAACTGGTAGCCTGCATATAGCTAAAGCTCCGAATAGAGAATCCTGAAGAATCCAAACTCGTTAGGGGGTGTCGTCAAAGTGAGAGTGTGATAATAAGCTGATATTGCAATTAGTGCAGCAGGATTGGGCAATGCCAGCAGTAGCCGTAGCCCCGGCGCACCGGCGCCACGATATTTCAGACCGGGTATGGGAAATCTTGGAACCCCTTCTCCCCGGCGGCAAGGGCAAGACAGGCCGGCCGGCCCAAGATAACCGCCGTTTCATCAACGCTGTGTTCTGGATTTTGCGCACCGGCGCCCCCTGGCGGGATCTGCCCCCGGACTACGGGGACTGGAAGAACACCCACCGCCGCTTCTGCCGCTGGCGGGACCGGAACGTCTGGGCCGGGCTGCTGGAGGCGGTGATGGATGACCCTGATTATGAATGGCTGATGATTGACGCCAGCTACATCAAGGCCCATCCCCACAGCGCCGGGGCCCGGGGCGGCAACCAAGCCATTGCCCGCACAAAAGGGGGCTCAACAGCAAGCTGCACCTGGCGGTGGACTCCCACGGAATGCCGGTAAGGCTGGCGGTGACCGCAGGCACTGTGGCTGACTGCTCCCAAGCGCTGCCCCTGATTGAGGGCATCAAGGCGGAACACCTGCTGGCGGACAAAGCCTATGACACCAATGAAATCGTGGCCGGGGCCTCGGCCCGGGGGATGAATCCGGTGATACCGCCCAAGAGCAACCGGAAGGAAAAGCGGGACTACGACCGGGCGCTGTACAAGTTGCGGCATTTGGTGGAGAACGGTTTCCTGGAGTTCAAGCAGTGGCGGGGAGTGGCGACCCGGTATGCCAAGAACTCCCTTTCTTACCTGGCCATCTGCCAGATTCGGGCCATGGCGATTTGGACTAAATTACTTTGACGACACCCCCTAGGGAGTGGGTCAGCCAGTGGGCTAAATCTCGCATATTCCCAAGCATATAACTGAAACCGATTCCTCCCATTCAGAACGGATTTGAACTATTCAGACAGCTTTTGCAACGGCGCAAAACTGAGCAACAGGCGCTTGACGCCGGCGCCTGCGAATTCCACGGTGACCTCAACATCGGAAGCAGTGACATCGCAGGCAGTGACGATACCTTCCCCGAAGGCCGTATGCCGCACGGCGTCTCCCACCCGCAGCGACGGCCCGGCGGGCGGCGCTGCCGCAGCGGACGCCAGGGCGGCAGCGCGGATGGAGCGCCCTCGGCCGCCCTCCGGCTCGGCGAAGGCGCGGGGCGGGGCCGCGGACAAGGCCGCAGGGGCCACCAGATCCTCCGGTATTTCCCGCAGGAAGCGGGAGGCGAGGGCCGGACCGCCGCTGCCGCCCCGGAAGCCGCGACGGAAGGCTCGCAGCAGGTACAGGCGCTGCTCCGCGCGGGTCATGCCCACGTAGAACAGGCGCCGCTCTTCTTCCGTCTGCTCCTCGCTGTCCATCGAGCGGCTGTGCGGCAGCAGGCCCTCCTCCAGGCCGACCATGAAAACCACCGGAAACTCCAGCCCCTTGGCCTGATGCAGCGTGATGAGGGTTATGGAGTCCTCGGCGTCTTCCAGTTCGTCCACCTGTGACACCAGCGCCGTGCGCTCCAGCAACGACCCCAGCCCGTCGGGCGGGGTCTCGGCGTTGAACTCCTGGGCGATGCCCCGATACGCCATCACGTTCTCCCAGCGTTCCTCGGGCCGGTCATCACCTTCCTGGATAAATTTCTGGAGGCCAGACTCGGCCAGCAGCAGGTCTATGAGCTTCACCACCTCCACCTCGCGGCTCAGGCCCACCAGCTGGTCAATGACGGCGGCGAATTTGGCGATGGAAGAAGCCGCACGGGTGGGAAGCGGCACGGGGCAGGGCTTCTTGGCGGCGCTGGCGGCGGCAATCTCCCGCATGGCGTCGAACATCGGGACTCCATAGCCCGACGCCCAGTCGCCAAGCTGCTGCATGGACTTGGCGCCGATGCCTCGGGGTGGAACGCTGACCACCCGCGCCAGGTTCAGGTCGTCCTGCTGGTTAAAGAGCAGGCGCAGGTAGGCAGTGAGATCCCGGATTTCCCGCCGGTGGTAGAAGCGGGTGCCGCCCACCAGCCGGTACTTGACACCCTGTTGCAGGCAGGCTTCTTCCAGCGCCCGGGACTGGGCGTTGACCCGGTACATCACCGCGCAGTCGCCCAGCTTGAAGCCTTCCTCGCGGGTGAGGCGCTTGATTTCGGCGATGACGCTGGCGGCCTCCTGGTCCTCGTCGTATGCCTCGCCCACCTGCACTGGGAGCCCGGCGGCGTTTTCGGTAAACAGCTCGTGGTCGAGACGCTGGCCGTTGGCTTCGATCAGCCCTTTGGCGGCGTTCAGGATGGACGCGGTGGAGCGGTAATTCTGCCCCAGCGAGATGACCCGCGCCCTGGGGTAGTCGGCCTTGAAGTTGAGGATGTTGCGCACGTCGGCGCTGCGCCACGAGTATATGGACTGGTCGGGGTCGCCGACTACGCAGAAATTCTGGTGCGCCTGCGCCAACTGCTGGGCCAGCTTGTACTGGGCGATGTTGGTATCCTGGAATTCGTCCACCATCAGGTAGTTGTACCGGTCCTGGTAACGCTGCAACACCGCCGGAAACTCTCGGAAGAGCTGCACCGTGCGCAGCAGCAGGTCGTCGAAGTCCACGGCATTGTTGCGCGCCAGCAATTCCTCGTAGTGGCGGTAGACCCGGGCGCAGACCTCCTCGAAATAGTCGCCGCGAGCCTGCCGGGCCAGGGCCTGCGAGTCCTGCAACACGCTCTTGGCCTTGGAAATCACCGACAGCACGGCGCGGGGCGGGTGACGCTTGGGGTCGTAGTCCGCCTGCTCCAAGCATTGCTTGATGGCGGATATCTGGTCGTCGTCGTCGAAAATCGAGTAGTTGCGCGACAACCCCAGATGCTCTCCCTCGCGCCGCAGCAGCCGGGCGCAGAAGGAATGGAAGGTGCCCACGGTGAGGGCGTCGGCGTGGGGGCCGGTCAGCCGGCCCAGCCGCTCGCGCATCTCCCGCGCCGCCTTGTTGGTGAAGGTCATAGCTAGGATGCTGTAAGGATTGACGCCGCAGACACGCACCAGGTAGGCGATGCGGTGGGTGATGACGCGGGTTTTGCCGCTGCCCGGCCCGGCCACGATGAGCAGCGGGCCGTCAACGGTCTCCACGGCTTCCCGCTGCGCCGGGTTCAGGCTCTGCAAGAGGTCGGCGGCTTGGGTCATCGGTCTCGTTCTCCTGTAAGATTCCGGCAGCCCGGCCATTCCCCAAGGCGTCGCGCCAACCTCGGACAGCGGCCCAAGGCGGCCGTTACAACTCTTCGGCGTATTTCCTGGGGCTTTCCCGAATCCGGGAAAAGGGGGCCACAATTATGGCGCGAAGCCCAGCAGCTTCTCGATGTTCCCGCCTAGAATAGCGTCCTTCTCCGCGTCGGTGAGCCTGGTCATGTTCCGCACCCAGGACACCGGCTCGTCGATGGCCATGTCGAAAGGCCAGTCGGTGCCGAACACCACCCGGTCAATGCCCACCGCGTCAATCAGCATCCGCAGCGCATCCTCACTGTGCGTCAGGCAGTCGTACCAGAACCTACCCAGGTAGCGGCTGGGCGGCTGCTGGATGTTGACCCTGGCTTCGGAGCGCACCTGCCAGCCCCGGTCCATGCGGCCCGCCCCAAAGCAGGTATAGCCACCGCCGTGGGCCAGCACCACTTTCAGCTCAGGGCAGGCATCCATCACGCCGCCAAAGACAAAGCTCGCAAAGGTGACGGCCCGGTCGGCCAGGTTGCCAATGGTGTTGGGCAGGTGGTAGCGGTCGCTGCGCGGACTGACCACCGTGTCTCCGGCCTGATGGATAAAGATGACCGCGCCCAGGGCCTCGGCGGCTTTCCACAGCGGCATGAAAGCCAGGGCATCATAGGTGACGCCGTTAACGTGGTCGCCGATCATCGCACCCTTAAGCGCCAACTGTGTGACGCTGCGCTCGAGTTCGGCGACGGAGGCGCTTACGTCCTGCATCGGCAGTGTGGCAAACCCGGCGAAGCGGGCGGGGTGGGCCTGGGCCAACTGCGACACGTAGTCGTTGCACTCGCGGGCCATGGCGGCCACAACGGAGGCGTCCCGCTCATAGAAGTAGAAAAAGGAGTTGGTGGAGAGAACGTGAACGTCAACTCCCAGCTCGTCCATCTCCCTGAGTCGCTGCTCCGGCGTCCACATGGTCCGGGGGGTGTATTCGTGGATGGGCAGCATCTCGGCGGAGGAGATGCCGTGCCAGTCCAGTCCTTCCGACATGGCCTTGACCATGCCTTCCGGGCTTATGTGGGCGTGAATGTCTACGGTCCGCATCTTGGGGGAAATCTCCGGCCCCGTTGTACTAATGTAATGGGACAATGGGAGGGTTTTTGAACCTTCGGAATTATAGCCGAATTTCGTACCCTCCGCGCCCGCCGGCGTCTTCTGATTCTCTCTATCCCTTGATCCCTTGAGAGAGAGGGCCGGGGGTGGGGGCTGAAATTCCGGAATGGGGCAATGTTCGCTCGCCAACGGGGACGCCCCCACCCCAGCCCTCTCACCGAGAGAGAGGGGACTTGCCACAAATCTCCTCAGATGAACCGCGCCTGTTGCCTCGCCGCTTCACCGTGGTCTATGTAGACGGTGATGGTCTCGGTGAAGAAATCGAAGGCTTCGGTGCCCTGCTCCCGCTGTCCCACGCCCGAGGACTTGAGGCCGCCGAAGGGCAGGTGGACCTCGCCGCCCAGGGTCGGCGCGTTGACGTGAACCATGCCGGTCTCGACGGTGTTGATGTACTCGAAGGCGCGATTCAGGTCGCGGGTGTAAACCGAGGACGACAGGCCGAACTCGACGCTGTTGGAAATTTGGATGGCCTCTTCCAGGTCCTTGGCCTTGAACACGGTCAGCACCGGACCGAAGATTTCTTCCTTGGCGATACGCATATCCGGCGAAACGTCAGTGAACACCGTCGGCTCCACGTAGTAGCCCTCGCCGTATTCCCCATCAGTCAAGCCGCGACCGCCGTAGGCTAGGTTGGCGCCCTCTTCGGCGCCGATGCCGATATACTCCAGCACCTTGTCGTACTGGCTCTGGCCGCACAGGGGCGAAATATCCACTTCCGGGTCGATGCCGTCGCCCACGCGCAGGCTGGCGGTGCGCTCCAGCAGTTCCGAGACGAATTCGTCGTAGACCGACTCTTCCACGATTACCCGGCTGGTGGCGGTGCAGCGCTGGCCGGTGGAGCCGAAGGCGCCCTGCACGATGCCGCCCAGGGCCTTGTCCATGTCGGCGTCGGCCAGCAGGATGACGGCGTTCTTGCCGCCCATCTCCGCCTGCACCTTCTTGAGCCGCCTGGCGCCGTTGGCGTAGAGTTCGGTGCCGATTTCGGTGGAGCCGGTGAACGATATGCCGTTGACGCGGGTGTCCTCCACCAGCGCGTTGCCCACCTGGGCGCCAGGGCCGGTAATCAGGTTCAGAACTCCCGGCGGCAGGCCGGCTTCCTCGAATACCTCCGCCAGCTTCACCGCGCACAGCGGCGTGGACGACGCCGGCTTGAAGACCAAGGCATTGCCGCAGATCAGGGCCGGGGCCATCTTCCACACCGGGATCGCCACCGGGAAGTTCCAGGGCGTGATGATGCCGACGACGCCCAACGGGCGCTTGACGGTATAGGCGACGGTGTTCGGCAGTTCCGACGGCGTGGTGTAGCCGAACATTCGCCTACCCTCGCCAGCGGCGTACTCGATAATGTTCATGGCCCGACGGACTTCGCCCCTGGCGTCGGCGATGGGCTTGCCTTCCTCGGTGGTGATGGCCGTGGCGATTTCCTCGGAGCGGCGGCCCAAGATCTCCAGGGCGCGAAACAGCACCGCCGCCCGGCCGGGCGCGGGAGTGTTGGCCCAGCCGGGCAGGGCCTCGCGGGCCGCCGCCACCGCCGCGCCTGCGTCTTCGACGTTGGAAGTCTGGAATTCGCCCACAACCTCGGTCTTGTGGGCCGGGTTGTAGACGGGATAGGTGTGGCCCGATACCGATTCCACCCACTCGCCGCCGATATAGTTCTTATGCGCGGTCATTCAAGCCCTCCATAAGTGCGCCCGCCCTTCGACAAGCTCAGGGCGGACGGAATTTGTCTGTAATGTACTTCCGAAAGAGAGCCAGGAGAAAGCGCTGCCCTGACCCACTTCCTGTAGGAGAGGGTTAGGGTGAGGGCGTTTTCCCTCAGGTCCCCTATCCGCTGTATTCCAGCCCCACGCCGATAATCTCTATCTGCATGGAGCGGGCGTCGGGGGCCACGCTGTCGAATCTGACTCCGAGGACAATGTTGATGCCCCGGTTGATTTCCGGACTCCCGGGGACGTCTACGCGATGCTCCGGGTGTTCGCCGCGCAGGTCCAAGTCCATGTACTCGGCGATGCGCTGGTCGCCATCGTATACGATGACTTCGTAGACCTCGGCGTTGTCGCGGGTGCGGAAGCTGACCAGCGCCCCGTCTATTCGCATTCTTGTCCCGTCAATAACCGCAGGCGTGGGCAACGGGAAGTGCAGCCAGGTGTTCTGGCCCCGAGCGCCCTCAATTCGGACGAACGGCCCGGTGGCCCGCACCGACGTGATGCGGTTGGGATATTCCACTTGCATATTTGCGCCGTGCATCCACAACGTGCGCTGCGGCATAAGCTGGCCCCCTTAATGTCTGCTGACTGTCTCTGCAAATCATACACCCGGCCCCATGTCCAGTACAGATAACTTTCGGTCCGACTGCCGACGGAAGGCCCTCCCCAACAAGGCAATCGCGTCTTCAAGGCTGGAATCTCATTTTGCTGTCATTCGCCCCTTGCCAAGCCTGCGCCCCCCTCTCTAACATAAGTTCTATGTCTATAACGGATAGCAAACAGAATCCGCCTGACATCCCGGCGGGTCTGTCTTGAACCAGCGGCCAGCCCGGAATTGCCGTAATGGTGGGAAATGAGAGGAAATGAGAGGGAAAACGAAAAATCAGCCCCTGCAAACCGCAATGCCGGCTCCTCAGACCCAACCTGCTGAGCTGCTGAAATTAAGACGCGATTGCCCTGCCCTCCCCAATTCTGAACAGTCCCTTCCCCTCCGGGAAAGGGTTAGGGAGTGTCGTCATATTCACCGTCATTCCTTAGTGCGCTCCCATGCGAATCAAGCAATTTCCTGTGCCTGGGCCGCTCACTGGTAGAATGGGGGCGCTCAAAGCTGCAATACGGCTGCAATACGAGGGAGGGACGACATGGGCAGGCTGGACGGAAAGGTGGCGCTGATTTCAGGAGGCGCGCGAGGCCAGGGGGCGCTGGAGGCGGAACTCTTCGCCGCAGAGGGAGCCAGCGTCGTATTCGGCGATGTGCTGGACGACGAAGGCCGTCAGGTGGAGCGGCGCATCACCGAGGCAGGCGGCGCGGCGGTGTACTTGCACCTCGACGTGACCAGCGACGACGACTGGGCGCAGGCGGTGGAGCTGACTGAGTCGCGCTACGGCAAGCTGGACGTGCTGGTCAACAACGCCGGAATCGCCCGCGGCGGGGGCATTGAGGAGACCAGCGAGGAGCTATGGGACCAAGTGCTGGCGGTGAACACCAAAGGCGTATTCCTCGGCACCCGCAAGGCGCTGCCCGCCATGCGACGCGCCGGGGGCGGCTCCATCATCAACGTCTCGTCCATCGCCGGCATCCTGGGGCGGCGGCTGGCCGGGAGCGCCTACAGCGCGTCCAAGGGAGCCGTGCGGACCTTCACCAAGTCCACCGCCATCCAGCACGCCTACGAGGGCATCCGCTGCAACTCCATCCACCCCGGCCCGGTGGACACTCCGATGCTGGCCGGAGCGACCGACAACCCGGAGATACTGGCCGTCCGCACCAACGAAGTGCCGCTGGGACGCTTGGGAACGTCGCAGGACGTGGCCTACGGCGCCCTCTACCTGGCCTCCGATGAATCGGCGTGGATAACGGGAATCGAACTGGTAATAGACGGCGGGATTACGGCGCAGTAGCGAAATTCGCCGACCAGCGGGGGCGTCCTCGCTTTAACCGTCCCCGCATTAACCGCCTTAACCCGGAAGACGAGGGAACTACCGTAAGGCTCCGGGTTCCCTCGCCTTCGCCCTCGCCCTCAAGAGAAGGAAAGCGCGAGGGAACTTTTTGCCTCAGTATTCGACCTCAGTATTCGACGCGGTAGACGCGGGCAGCCACATCGTGGAACATATCGGCGCGCTCGGAAGCCGAGTACTGGGTGGTCAGACGCTTGAAGGCGTTGTACATCACCGTGTAGGAATAGGACACCTTGTCCACGGGGAAGTTGCTCTCGAACATACACCGGTTGGGGCCGAACTGGTCGATGCAGTAGTCGATGAGCGGCTTCATGTCTGCCGCCAGCTCCTCGGAGCTGACAGGCTTGGCGCGGGCGTGCCAGTCAAAGCCGGTGCGGGGCATACCGATGCCGCCCAGCTTGATAACCACGTTGGGAGCGGAAGCAGCCGCGGCGATGCCCTTGCGCCACTGCTCCAAGACCTCGTCATCGCGTCCGGCGTAGGGGCCTTCCCGCAGCAGCCCGCCGATGTGGTTCAGGATGATGGTCAGGTTGGGGACGGCGCGGGCGAACTCGGCCACTTCCGGCATTTGGGGGAAGTACATCCAGCCTTCCAGCGTCAGGCCCATGCCGGCCAGCACGCGGGCCCCGGCGCGGAAGCTGTCACTGCTCATCTGGCCTTCGGCCTTGAGGGCCGCGGTGTTCTCCACCTCCGGGTGCGGGTCCCAGGTGACCGAGTGGCGGATGCCGCGGAAACGGTTAGGGCTGGCCGCCTGCAAAGCCTCCAGCACCGGGCGCACGTTCTCGCCCAGGTTCAGGTTGGCGTGGCCCACGATGGACGCCGCCGCCTTGGTGGGGCCGTAGAGTCCATTGTTGCTGGCGGCCGCCAGGCCCTGCACGAACTCCACCTCGCCCACCGGGCGCAGTTCCTCGGGGCCGCCGGGCCGGTACATTGAGCGGGCCTCGACGAACACCGTCGAGCGGACGTTGTGGCCACCGTTCACGTCGTCGGCCAGTTCGTGAAGCAGGTATCGCTGGAAGGGAATTCGCTCCGTGCGGAAGTCCCAGAAGTGATGATGCGGGTCGCAGATGGGGATTTCAGGCTCCAGGGCCTCCTCCGGGGTCAAGGCGAGCCAGTCGTTGCCTCCGAACGGCATAAGCGGGCCTCCGTACAATTCGCTTTCGCGTCAGGATGTGAACCGGGGCAATGATAGCACAAGAGGGCATGGTGGCAGTGACGCAGTAAGGGCGCACTGCAGTGCGCCCCTACGTCTTTGAACCGAAATGGTCGGGGTGAGTGGATTCGAACCACCGGCCTCTACGTCCCGAACGTAGCGCGCTAGCCACTGCGCTACACCCCGACAATAATATCTTACCACAGGGAGCATGGAGCGCACAGGCGACTACTCCGCTTTACCGGCGCGTTCCCGTATGTTTCCCTACCGTTCCAGCATCTCCTCGGCTTTCTCTATGAGTGTCTCTTCGTTGAGTGCGCCGGTCCAATCGTCGTGAATGGAGCCGTCAGCGTTGATGAAGACGGTGGTGGGCAGGCCCCAGACGCTGTACTTGGGGAGGATGTCCGAGTCCTCGGTATGGCCCGCCGGGAAGCTGACGCCCAGCTCGGCCAGCAGTTCCCGGCCCTGCTCCGGCGTTCCCTGGAAGGTGAACTGGCCCAGGTCAATGCCCAACACCAGGACTTCGTCGCGATACTCGCCGTAGAACTTCTGGAACTCCGGCAACTCGGCGCGGCAGGGCGGACATTCCGCCGCCCAGAAATTCATCACTATCGGCATTTCGCCCACCAACGACGCCATCGCCACCTGATCGCCGCCCAACACGTCCTGCCCCTGCGACACGATGATGGGGAAGTCGGCGGCCATCTCAGTGTCGCCTCCGCCATCGGCCTCGGCGCTACCGCCGCCCGCATCGCCGCCGCAGGCCATCAGCAGGGCCAACGCCAGAAGCAGCGCTGCCGCGATGATCATTCCTGTCCCATTTTTGATGTTCATCTCTACGTTCTCCCCTCACCCTGACCCTCTCGTCAGGTAGAGGAAATTTTGTGTTCGTCGAGTCTGTCCCCCGCAGCCTCGGCGGCCAGTTGGCGCATATTGTCCATGAAGACTTGAATCCGCTCCAGCGTGCGGGTCAGGCGGGCGAGCCATTGGTCCCCCAGGGGACGTAGGGGCATCTGGATCCGGGCGTTTCCCACCTGAGCCGCCGGCCCGAGGGCGCGCTGCAAGGGGGCCTTCGCTCCGCCCACCGGGTTCCTCAATGATATTACGATGGACTCGCTGGAGCGGATTACCGACTCGGCCCCGGCAGCACTGGCCAGGGCGCGGAGTTCGGCCACCTTCAACAGGTTCTCCACCTCGTCGGGAACCGGGCCGAAACGGTCGCGCAGTTCCTCGCGTATCTCCGGCAGCTCGCGTCGCTCGGTCAGCCTCGCCAGCCGCTGGTAGACGGACAGGCGTGTCGGCAGGTGTTCTATGTAGTCCTCGGGTATGCCGGCGTTGAGGGGCAGCTCGACCCGTGTCGGCTCTTCCGGCACGGAGTCTTGGCCCGGAAGCGGGTCCCGCCCCTGCTCGCGCTCCAGTTCCCGCACCGCTTCATGCAGAAGTTGGGTGTAAAGGTCCAGCCCGACCTCCTGAATGTGGCCGCTCTGGTCCGCCCCCAGGATGTTGCCCGCGCCGCGAATTTCCAGGTCGCGCATGGCGATGCGGAAGCCCGCGCCCAGCTCCGACGCCTCCAGAATCGCCTGCAAGCGCATCTCGGCGGCCTCGGTGATGCGCTGGCCCCGGGGCGCCAGCAGGTAGGCATAAGCGCGATGCTGGCCGCGTCCGACGCGGCCCCGAAGCTGGTAGAGCTGCGCCAGCCCGAAGCGGTCGGCCCGCTCCACAATCAGAGTGTTGACGTTGGGCATATCCAGCCCCGACTCGATGATGGTGGTGCAGACCAGCACATCGGCCTCGCCGTTGGCGAAGTCCACCATCACGTCTTCCAGTTCTGACTCGGCCATCTGGCCGTGGCCGATCAGGACGCGGGCCGTGGGGATCATCTCGCGGATGTCCGCGGCCGCCTGGTGGATGCTCCTGACCCGGTTGTGGAGGTAGAAGACCTGCCCGCCCCGCTCCATCTCGCGCAGGATGGCCTCTTTGACCACGTTTTCCGAGTATTCCGACACGAAGGTCTTGACCGGCAGGCGAGACTCGGGGGCCGAGGACATGGACGACAGGTCGCGCAGGCCGGACAGGGCCATGTTCAGCGTCCGCGGTATGGGCGTGGCGCTGAGGGTCAGCACGTCCACCTGACGGCGAAGCTGCTTCAGCCGCTCCTTGTGGCTGACGCCGAAGCGTTGCTCTTCGTCCACCACGGCCAGCCCCAGGTTCTTGAACTGCACGTCCTTTTGCAGCAGCCGGTGGGTGCCGATAACGATGTCCACCTCCCCGGCCTTCAGGCCCTCGATGACCTGCTGCTGCTCCTTGGGAGTGCGGAAGCGGCTGAGAACCTCAACGCGCACCGGGAAGGGGCTGAGCCGCTCGGTGAAGGTGGCGTAGTGCTGCTGGGCCAGCACCGTGGTCGGCACCAACAGACCCACCTGCATCCCGTCGCTGACCGTCTTGAAGGCCGCCCGGAGCGCCACCTCGGTCTTGCCGTAGCCAACGTCGCCGCAGATGAGCCGGTCCATCGGCTGCTCCCGCTCCATGTCGGACTTGACTTCGTTGATGGCATTGGCCTGGTCGGGGGTTTCGATGTAGGGGAAGGAGTCCTCCAATTCCCGCTGCCAGGCGGAGTCGGGGCTGAACTCGTGGCCTTTGACAAGCTGGCGGCTGGCATTGATGCGGATGAGTTCCTGGGCCATCTCCCGCGCTGCGCCCTTCACCTTCTGCTTGATGCGCGCCCAGTCGGCGGCGCCGAGGCGGGTCAGCGACGGCGAGTGCTCCTGGGCGCCGACGTAGGCGCTGACCCGGTTCAGGTGGTCGGTGGGAACGTACAGCTTGTCGCTTTCGGCGTATTCCAGCACGAGGTACTCTTTCTCGTCGCCCTTTTCGCCCATAAGCGTGGTGCCGGCGAACCGGGCTACGCCGTGGTCAATGTGGACGACAAAGACGCCCGGCTCCAGGTCGGCCAGCGATATATCCGGCCCGCGCTCGGCGCGGCGGGGGCGGCGCTGACGGCGCTCCTTGGAGGTGCCGAACAGCTCGGCGTCGGTCAGCAGCTCCAGCCGGGTTGGTGCGTTCCGGACGCCCCCCCTTCTCTTCCCTTCCTCCGGGAGGGAAGCAGATTTTTTGTTTCTACCATTGGCTGGGGAATTGGCAGGCGTGGGCTTAAGCTCCACGACCCAGCCGTTGAGCAGGGAACCGGGCACGATGCAGACCTGTCCCGGCGCGGGAGAGTCTACCAGGGTGTCCTGCGCCAAGGGGGTGATGCCCTGCTGTTCGAGGATTTCGGCGAGGCGGCGGGCGTGCTGGGTCACGGCCACCACCGCCGCGCCATCGCTCTGCCTTCGCTTTATGTCCGCTGAAAGCTGTTCCAACTGCCCGTAGTAGGGCGTGGCCGGCAGGAAGACCTGGTCATCGTCCTCACCAACCCAGGTTTGCAGATCCACGCACTTTAGGCCACCGAGGCGGGCGGCGAACTCTTCCCAGGTCATGCAGGGCGAGGGGAAGTTGCCGGGCAGTTCGCCCCGCTCCTCTCGCGCCGTCCGCATTCGCTGGAAGCGTTCTTCCAGTTCCGACGCCTCGGCCTCGACGCGCCCGCCCCGCTCCAGCAGAACGGTTGCGTTTGGCCCCAGGTAATCCAGCAGGGGAGTGCGATTAACCAGCCCGCTGTACAAAGAAAGGGTCTCCGGGTTGGTCTCCGGTACGCCGGGGTCGGTCAGCCACCGCAGTTCCTCTTCCATGCGCTCCCGGACGGCGGCGCTGCAACGGGAGAAGTCCATCGCGGCAGCGAGGGCCGCCAGCGTTTCGGCCCCGGCCAGCTCCGGCAACTGTTCCCGTGCCGGGATGGGCCGCACCTCCTCCGCAGGGCCGACCGACCGCTGGGTCAGCGGGTCGAAGCGGCGGATGGTATCAATCTCGTCGTCGAACAGTTCGATGCGCAACGGCAACTCGCAATCGGGCGGGAAGATGTCGAGGATACCCCCGCGATGGCTGAATGAGCCGGGAGAGTCCACCACCGGCTCGTGGCGGTAACCGAGCGCCACCCACCGGGGCAGCACCTCGTCCAGCCGGACCCGGTCGCCGACCCGCAGGCCCGGTTTGTCTTCCCGCCCGACCGGCGCGTTTGTGGACGGCAGTCGCCCGGCCATCAGCCCCGGCGGCGCGGTGTAGAGCAGCGCCGAGCCGATGGAGCATACCACCAAGGGCGGAGGGCAACACTCCCTCCCTGTGCCTCTCCCTGACCGTTCATCCGGGGCCTGCCGGAGGACGGAGGAATCGGAGCAGTCAACCTGCCCTGCCGAAGCCAGCGCGGCAAGGGCGGCGAGGCGCTGGTTGCCGGTGTTGGCATCCACGGCCAGACGCTCGAAGGGGAGCACCTCCGGCTCCGGCAACAAGTGTACGGGGGCATCCTCGCCCATCCAGCTCAGCAGTTGGTCGTGCAGGCGACGGGCGTCCTCCGGGCGGGGTGCGATGACCAGCAGCGGCCCAGGGCTCCGCCGGGCCAGCGAGGCTATGAACGCCGGCCTGGCCCCCTGCCGCACCGTAGCTGTGCCGGTTTCACCGGACACCGCCTGATCGAGGCTGCGACAGAATTGCGGGTGATGCTCCAGTAGATCCAGGATGCCATTGAGAGACATGAAACCGTCCGTGCGCTTGATTTGGTCTTTAGCCGTTCCGGCACTGGCACTAATTGCTATGCGGGTCCCGCCTTTATGCGTGGGCCGGAAACGGAAAATAAGGGGTTGGCTTGAAGCCCACCCCCTGTGGCATTGTGCAACGCGCCGTCATGCCTGCGTGTACCGTCGCGCGTTCTCCGTAACAATCCCCGGGCAAGAGTGCGGTCCGATGGCGGCGGAATCCCTAGCCGCCGGAGAGGATGTCCAGGAAGTTACCCAGCATGGAAGAGTCGCCCCGGAAGATCTCGGTGAAGCCGCACTGGGTGCAGGACACGGCAGCGAACTTCTTGTTCTGCAAATCAAAAAAACGAGAATACTTGCCGGTGGTGCGAATCTCTTCCGTGGTGTATTGGTTGTTGTGGCACTTTGCGCAGGAAAAAGACGCTCCAGCGTATGCCATTTCCAAACCCTCCGGGCGGATTATCCGTGCAAACCGAGCATATCCTCTAAATCAGACTAATCGAACCTGTTTCCCGTTGCAAGGGGGGGCGCGCGGGTATTGGACGGCTTTCCGGCGGGGCTACTCGCCGCGCAGGCGGCGGAGTTCCTCCCGCAGGCGCTCCGCCTCGGCCTGTCTCATGTCTTCACGCAGATATTCCGGTACGGGACACTCGAAGCCTTCCGGCAGGATCCTGCGGTATGGAAGGAACGGAGCGCCGGGTTTAGAGACTTTGGAGGTCATAGCGGCCCTCGCGCCACGCGGGAGGATGGATCAGGACGGCCTTGGGTTGAATGATAGCAGACCAAGAGGACTCCGGCGGCGCAGACTTGAGCAGGTATGATGCTATAATCGAAGCGCGAACACAAAGTGCGAATAATGCCAGAGGCAGGCTCCTCCCCCACTCGCCCATCCTTAAGCCGGGTGCCTTGTTTGAATGTCCCTGACCAGCCGGACCTCGCACACCGCCCCATTATCCAACGCGGCTTCCCCAGGCGGCCCGTGTCCCCTGGCGTACCGGCGCATCGTGGTCAAGGCAGGCACTGCCATACTGACCGAGGCGTCTGGGAGCGACGGCAGCGGGGGCGTCAACCTGACCGTGCTGGGGAGCATCGTCCGCCAGCTGTGCCAGTTGCGGGAGCAGGGGGCCGAGGTGATGCTAGTCACCTCCGGGGCCATCGCCGCCGGGCGCGCGGCCCTGGGCAGGCGCGGCCCGGTTTCCCGCGACATCCGCTCCCGGCAGGTGGCCGCCGCCGTGGGGCAAAGCCGGCTGATGCAGATTTACCAGGAGCAGTTCGGCCAGCATGGCGTCACCGTGGCCCAGGCCCTGCTGACCATCGGCGACCTGTCCAACCGACAGTCCTACCTGAACGTCCGCAACACCCTCTACGGCCTGCTTGAGCTGGGCGTGGTGCCGCTGCTCAACGAGAACGACGTTGTCGCCGTGGACGAAATCGGCGCGGTCTTCGGGGACAACGACCGCCTGTCGGCGCTGGTGGCCAACCTTGTGGACGCCGACCTGCTGCTGATCCTGACCGATATAGACGGCCTGTACACCGCTGACCCCCGCGTTGACCCGTCGGCAACGCTCATCCCCCGCGTCGAGCGGGTGGACGAGCGCATCGAGGCAGCGGCGGGGCAGCAGCTGCAACCCTGGGCACGGGGCGGTATGCCTACCAAGCTGGATGCGGCCCGCCTGGTCACCACGTCGGGCATCCCCATGATCATGGCCCACGGGCGGGACGACGGCGTGGCGTTGCGGGCGGCCTACGGCGAGCCGGTGGGCACCTTCTTCCAAGCCGCCGAAGAGAAGCTGGAGGCACGCAAGCGCTGGATGCTCAGCGGCATCTCCCAGCGCGGACAGGTGACCGTGGACGACGGAGCGGTGGCCGCCCTGACGGAGCATCACCGCAGCCTGCTCCCCGCCGGAGTCCGACGGGCCGACGGCGGCTTCGCTCGCGGCGACACCGTGTTCATCGCCGACGGCTCCGGCAGGCGCATCGCCTGCGGCATAGCCAACTACAGCGCCGAGGACGTCCAGCGAATTCGCGGCCTGCGTTCCGGCAAAATCGAGGAGACCCTCGGCTACCACTACGGCCAGGAAGTGGTCCACCGCAACAACCTGGTGCTGCTTTAGGAGAATGTCGTCACATTCACCGTCATTCCCGCTTTCGCGGGAATGACGGAAACAGACGCTTGGAGACCGATTTTCTTAAATTTACGACACTCCCTAGAAGAGGAGTGGGAGAGCCTTTGATTGGCAAACGGGCGTATGACTCCCAACCAAACAGTCGAGTGCGATATGACTATCAGAACCGTTGAAGACCTGCTCAGCCTGGGACAGGCCGCCCGCAGCGCGGCGCGGCAGGTGGCCCGGCTGTCCTCCGGGGTCAAGAATCAGGCGCTGACCACCCTCGCCGGGCTGTTGGAGTCCGACCCCGAAGAGTTGCTGCGAGCCAACGCCGAGGACTGCGCCGAGGCCCGCGCCAACGGGCTGAGCGAGGCGATGATTGACCGCCTGCTGCTCACCCCGGACCAGCTGCGAGGGACCGCCGCCGAGCAGCGCAAGGTGGCCTCCCTGCCCGACCCGGTGGGCGAGTCCATCGAGATGACCAGGCTGCCCAACGGGCTGGTGGCGGGCCGCCGCCGCGTCCCTCTGGGCGTGGTGGCCAGCATCTACGAGAGCCGGCCCAACGTCACCGTGGACATCTTCGGGCTGTGCTTCAAGTCGGGCAACGCCTGCATCCTGCGAGGGGGCAAGGAAGCCCTGCGTTCCAACGTCGCGCTGATACGACTCATCCGCCGCGCCCTGGCCGACGCCGGCGCTCCCGAGGGCGCCGTGCAGTTCGTGGATAACCCCGACCGCGAGCTGGTGGACGCGATGCTGAAGATGAACCAGTACATCGACCTGATAGTGCCGCGCGGCGGCGAGGGGCTGGTGCGCTTCGTCGGCGAGAACGCCACCATGCCGGCGGTCACCGGCGGCGTCGGCGTCTGCCACACCTACGTTGACCGGGCCGCCGACCTGGACATGGCGGCCAGCGTGACCATCAACGCCAAGGTGCGCCGGCCCTACATCTGCAACGCCCTGGACACGTTGCTCGTGCACTCCGCCATCGCCGCCGAGGGGTTGCCCCGCATCACCGCCGGTCTGGCCGCGTCCGGCGTGGAGTTGCGCTGCGACAACCGCGCCCTGACCATCCTGGGGCCCGAGGCGGCAGGAAACTTGCAGCCTGCGGTGGAAGAGGACTGGGGCCGCGAGTTCCTCTCCCTGACCGCCGCGGTCAAGGTGGTGGACTCGATGGACGAGGCTCTGGAGCACATCGAGACCTACGGCTCCGGCCATTCCGAGGCTATAATCACTGAGGACTACTCCGCCGCGATGCGCTTCCTCGACGAGGTGGACGCAGCGGCGGTCTACGTCAACGCCAGCACCCAGTTCACCGACGGCGGGCAGTTCGGCCTGGGCGCGGAGGTGGGCATCAGCACCCAGAAGATGCACGCCCGCGGCCCGATGGGGCTGAAGGAACTCACTTCTTACAAATGGGTTATCATGGGCAACGGACAAATACGCCCCTGATCATCTTCGCCGCCATTCCTTCTCCCTCCGAGAAAGGGTCAGGCCGGGTGAAGGTGAGGGCGTTCCCAGGTCGGCGCATACTGGAAATTCGGGAGGACGGCGGTGGCAGACTTCACTTTCGAGCGGGAAGTTCGCACCCCGCACTCCGAGGCCTACAATATCGTTGAAATCGATCGCACCGTGGGGCGGGTGGACATTCATTTCACTGCCGAAATGGTGCATGTGTCTCTGACCGTGGACGAAAGCCTGACCCAACAGGCCATACAGGAAATCATGGACGCCGTGGATGAAGACATTGCCGACGCGGTGGGCATCATTCGCAACAACTTCGTGGTACACGTCTTCCAGGGACGCGAGACAGCGGTGTACAGCGACAACGATTTCAGCGAAAACGGCCGCGATCATTAGGCGATAACCACAGAGACCACATAGAGCCGGTTTATCTGTGGCCTCCGTGTGTGTAGATGATTGTAGACGCTCACTGCCATATTCTGCCGCCGTCCTTCGCGGGGCGCCGCCGCGAGCTGGCGGCCCGCGACGCCACCTTCGCCGCCATTCTCGCCAACCCCTCAGCCCGCTTCGCCGACGCTCCCGCGCTGTTGCGCGCTATGTCCCCGGACGGCGTCGGCCACGCGGTGGTTATGGGGATGGGCTGGTCGGACTTCCAGATTGCGGTCGAAGCCAACGACTACCTCATAGAGGCCGTGGCCGCACACCCGGACAAGCTGACGGGCTTCGCCTCGGTCAACCCCGCCTGGGGCGATGCGGCAGTGGGCGAAGCGCAACGCTGCGCCGCCGCGGGACTGCGCGGCATCGGCGAGCTGCACCCCGACTCCCAGGGCATCGACATTACCGAGGCTACGACGATGGCTCCCCTGATGGAGCTGGCCCGCTCCCTCAATTTACCCCTGCTGCTTCACTGCTCTGAGCCGGTGGGCCACCAGTATCCGGGCAAGGGCAGGACCACTCCCGACAAGGTGTGGCGTTTCATCGAGAACTTTCCCGGCAACACCATCATCTGCGCCCACTGGGGCGGCGGCCTGCCCTTCTACGCGCTGATGCCGGAGGTTGGCGCAGCCCTGGAAAACGTGTATTTCGATTCGGCGGCCTCTCCTTTCCTCTACCGTCCCGGCGTCTACCGGGCCGTTGCCGACATGGCCGGAGCGGACCGCATACTGTTCGCCACCGACTACCCCCTCATGCCGCAGTCCCGGCCCCTGTCCGAACTGGCCGAAGAGCCGCTGCCCGAGTGCCACCGCCGCCGCATCCTCGGCGAAAACGCCGCCCGGCTGCTGGGGTTGTAAAATGCGAAAAGCGGCGCAAGGGCGATTGCCTTAGAGTCCCCTCTCCCGCTGGGAGAGGGTTAGGGTGAGGGCGCAAATCAGAGTGGCAGCAGCAAACGAAACAGAAGATATGAGAACGCTCCCCGACCTGCTGGGGCCGGGGCTGGAACTGGTATTCGTCGGTCTGAATCCTTCGGAGTACTCGGC
The DNA here is from genome assembly GCA_965226875.1 of Dehalococcoidia bacterium. GTDB lineage: Bacteria > Chloroflexota > Dehalococcoidia > Lucifugimonadales > UBA3495 > VXOI01. The sequence goes on from OZ245439.1 coordinate 3,231,537, forward strand.
GAGGGAGGGCCACTACTTCGCCAATCCGCGCAACCGCTTTTGGCAAGCCTTCAACCGCTCCGCCCTGCTGCCCCCGTCCCTGGGCCGCGAATGCTCTCCGACAGACGATGCTGCCCTGCTGGAGTATGGCATTGGCTTCACCGACGTGGTGAAGCGCCCCACGCCACAGGGCAGCGGACTCAAGGCCGCCGACTACCGCCGCTGGGCGCCCCAGCTGCGCGAGAAGCTGCTGCAATGCCAACCCCGGATGGTCTGCTTCCACGGCCTGATGGCCTACAAGGCATACCTGCGCTACGCCGAGGGAGAGAAGGCTGCCCCGGAGCTTGGCCTCCAGCCCCACGCCGTCGGACACTCCGAGGTCTTCGTGGTCCCCAACCCCAGCCCGGCCAACGCCAGGTATTCCGTCGAGGCGCTGGCGTCGTGGTACGATGAGGTCGCCGCCGCGATGCGGGGCTAGGCATCCTGAAGGCAGGTGCGCTCGATGCCTGCGATTGTGCCCACGCCAGATAAGGAGCAGCCCATGCCCGCCCGTGCCATTCCGCTGGCGATAATCTACGACTTTGACGGGACTCTTGCGCCCGGGAATATGCAGGATCGGCAGTTCATACCCGACATCGGCATGACGGCAGTGGAGTTCTGGCGGGAGGTGGACGCTCTGGCCGAGGAGAATCTGGCCGACGGCATCCTCAGCTATATGTTCGTAATGCTGGAAAAGGCCAAGTCGGCCGGGATGCCGGTGCGCAGGGAGGACCTGGTAGCCCGAAGCCGGGACATCGATTTCTTTCCCGGTGTCGAGGGGTGGTTCGAGCGCATAAATGCCTACGGGCAGGACAAGGGCGTGTCGGTGGAGCATTACGTGATATCCTCCGGCAACTCCGAGATCATCGAAGGCACTCCCATAGCCGACAGTTTCACCAGGATTTACGCATCCAAGTTCCTTTACGATGCCCAGGGCTTCGCCGTCTGGCCCGCCCTTGCCATCAACTTCACCACCAAGACGCAATATCTCTTTCGCATCAACAAGGGGGCGCACGACTGGAAGGACAGTTCGATCATCAACAAGTACGTGCCGCAGAGCGAGCGCCCTATCCCCTTCGAGAACATGGTCTATATCGGCGACGGCGAGACCGACGTGCCATGCTTCCGGCTGGTCAAGGATCTCGGCGGCCTGTCCATCGCCGTTTACACCGGGGGCGCGCGCGAGCAGGCAGAACAGTACCGCGATGAGGGACGGGTGAACTGCGTCGCGCCCGCCGTCTACACCGAAAACAGCGGATTGGACTGCACAGTCAAGTCCTACATCGACTTGGTTTCCGCCCGCTCCACGCTCATGCGGACGCTGGAAGCCGACCCGAAGACGTCGTGAACGCCCGCGCCGACACCGTCCGCGTGTTCGTCGCCGTGGGCCTGTCCGTCGAGGCGCGGGAGCAGTTGGTCGACGCGGTGGGACGCATCCGGGGCGAATTTCCCCAAGGAATCCAGTGGGCCAACCCCGACGGGATACACCTGACCCTCAAGTTCCTGGGCAACATCTCGGCCTCCGGGGTCTGCCCGCTGCTGACGTGCCTGGAGCCGGTGGCCGCGACAACGAGGCCCTTCCCGCTGGAGTTGGCCGGACTGGGGATGTTTCCCAACCGCCGCAAGCCCCGCGTGCTGTGGGGCGGTGTGGGCGGCGACCTGGAGGCCCTGACCCGCTTGCAGCAGGCGTCGGAAGACGCCATCAATAGCCTGGGCTACCCGACCGAGCTGCGGCCTTTCCGGCCCCACATCACCCTGGGCCGCCCACGCCGCACCGTTTCCGACACCCAGCTTGCCCGCATCGGCGCGGTGGTCTCCGGCATGGCCCCGCCGTCGCCCGTCCACTGGCAGGTGGAGTCGGTGGAGGTGATGCAAAGTGAACTGCACCCCACCGGAGCGCGCTACACCATTCTCGGCTCGGTGATATTTGGAGCGAAGTGAGCCTGACGATGCGGACGTTGACCATCCGGCTGCAACCGGCGGCACCCTTCGATTTCGAGCTGACCGCCGGATACCATACCTACTTCCAGGGGCGCAGCGGCGCCGATAACCTGGACGGCGGCGTATACCGGCGGTTGCTGGATTTGGACGGACGGACGGCGCTGGCCTCGGTGCGCTCCACGGGCAGCGTGGATTCGCCGAAGCTGACGCTGGAAGTGAGCGGCGACGGGCTGGCGGACGCCGACGGAGAACGCGCCGCCGCACAGGTGGGCTGGCTGCTGGGCGCCGGGCAGGAGCTTGCCCCGTTCTACGCCCTGGCCGAGTCCGACCCGGCTCTTTCGGGGCTTGTCGGTCAGTTCCGGGGGCTGCATCTGCCCCGCACCGCGACGCTGTTCGAGGCATTGATACTGGCGATACTGGGGCAGCAGATTTCCACCAGCGTGGCCCGGATGATGCGGATGCTCATCATCGAACGGTTCGGCGTCAACGCCGAGTTCGACGGCGTAACCTACTACGCTTTTCCCCGCCCCGAAGCCATCCTGTTATCCTCGCCGGAGGAACTGCGCACCCTCAAGCTGACGCAACGCAAGGCGGAGTACGTCTACGACATGGCGGCGGCGGCCCTTGAGCCGGGCTGGCCAGAGTTGTACGAGCATTCCGATGGCGAATTCGTGCGCCGGCTCACGTCGCTGCGGGGCGTGGGCAACTGGACGGCCCAGTGGGCGCTGGTTCGCGGCCTGGCCCGCCCGGACGCGCTGCCCTTGGGCGACCTGGCGCTGCGTCGCGGCGTGTCGCGCCTGCTGCGCGGCGGCGAGCCGGTGAGCGACGCCGATGTGGAGCAGTTGGCCGAGCGGTGGCGTCCCTGGCGCAGCTACGCCACCGCCTACCTCTTCGCCGCCATGCGGACGGGGATGGCGTAGCAGGGGGGATGCCTCCTCCCTACAAGGTGGAGGCATAACGCTATCGTCGCCTGCCCTACCGCCCGAACATTTTCATCAGGTTGGCGGGGTTGCGAGAGCGGGACATCTGGCGCACCAGCTTCTGCGTCTGCTTTAACTGGTTCAGCAGTTGGTTGATGTCTTGCGGGGTGGTGCCGCTGCCCCTGGATATTCGGCGACGGCGGCTGCCGTTGATGATATCCGGCTTCTGGCGCTCCTCGGGCGTCATTGAGTGGATGATGGCCTCGATTCGGCTGAGCTTGGTCTCGTCCAGGTCGCCCGCCATCATCTTGCGGCTGGCGTTGCTCATGCCGGGGATCATATCCACAATCTGGTCCAGCGAGCCCATCTTCTTCACGCTCTGAAGCTGGTCCAGAAAGTCGTTCAGGTCGAAGCTGGCCTGGCGGAACTTGCGCTCCATCTCCTTGGCCTTCTGCTCGTCTACGGCCTCCTGCGCTCGCTCGATGAGCGTCAGCACGTCGCCCATTGCCAGGATGCGGGACGCCAGGCGGTCGGGGTGGAACACCTCCAGCCCGTCGGGGCGCTCGCCGACGCCCATGTACTTGATCGGCACGCCGGTGACGCGGGTGATCGACAGCGCCGCGCCGCCCCGGGCGTCACCGTCCATCTTGCTCATAATCAGTCCGGTCAGGCCCACCCTCTGGTGGAAGCCCTCGGCGGTGTTCACCGCGTCCTGGCCGGTCATGGAGTCAACCACCAGCAGCGTCTCGTGGGGGTTGACGGCCTGCCTGATCTCCTCCAGCTCCTCCATCAGCTCGTCGTCAATCTGGAGGCGCCCGCCGGTATCCACGATGGCCCAGTTGACGCCCAGTTCGGCGGCCCGCGCCAGCCCGTTGCGCGCCACTTTCACGGCGTTGGAGGACTGCGGGTCTTCGGAGTAGACGGGAATGTCCAACTGCCTGCCCAACGTCTCCAACTGCTGGATGGCTGCGGGACGGCGCAGGTCGGCGGCGATGAGCAGGGAGCGGTGGCCCTGCTTGCGCTGCTCCAGGGCCAGCTTGGCCGCCGTGGTGGTCTTGCCGGAGCCTTGCAGTCCCACCAGCATCAAGGCAGAGACAGGCTGGCTGGACAGCGTAATGCCGGGCCGCCCCGAGCCTGCCGAAGGGCCGCCGCCCAGCAGTTCGGTCAGCTCCTCGTGGACGATTTTGACCACCTGCTGCCCCGGCGTCAGGCTTTCCAGCACCTCGGAACCCTGGGCCCGTTCCTTGATGCGGGCCACGAAGTCGCGGGCCACGCGGAAGTTGACATCGGCCTCCAGCAGCGACCGCCGCACCAGCGACAGGGCCTCGTCAATGTCCTTATCGGTCAGCCGTCCCTTGCTGGACAGCCGGTTGAAGATGCCGGTCAGCCGTTCCGTCAGGTTCTCAAACATCTCGCCATCCGCCCCCGCTGTTTTGTATGCCTGGTTCCCCTCTCAATTATACTCCTCAATGGCACCCCGCCGATTGCGAAAATCGAGGCGGACAATTGCTTTGGTAGAGTTCCGTTTCGCCTCTGCGCCCAACCTTCCGGGCTGTTAAACTATGCCAATGGCAGCCAACATACACATACGAAGGGCCACATCCTCCGACGCTAAATTCATTGTTGAGTCCAACGTCGCTATGGCCCAAGAGACCGAGGGACTGGCCCTGGACGCCGACGTGGTGCGCCCCGGAGTAGCGGCCGTGCTGGCCGACGACGCCCTCGGATTCTACTTGGTGGCCGAGGTTGACGGGCAGGCTGCCGGTCAGTTGATGGTAACCTACGAGTGGAGCGACTGGCGCAACGGTCTGTTCTGGTGGATTCAGAGCGTCTTCGTGCGCCTCGAGTTCCGTAGGCGCGGAGTATACAGCGCCCTGCATCGCCAAGTGGCCCAGGCAGCCCGGGAGGCGGGCGGCGTTTGCGGAATTCGCCTGTACGTCGAGCAGGACAACACCATCGCCCAGCAGGTCTACGAATCGCTGGAAATGCACCGCACACGCTACCAGATGTACGAAGTCGAATTTTGATGCCCGGTTCGGGGTAGCGGCCTCCCACTCAGCCCTCTCCCTCCGGGGGAGGGCTGAGTGGGAACGCACCCCAAATTGGGACCGGAGAGGAAACGATGCTACCGGATAACCTGCGTGAATTCTGTACCAACAACCACCAGGGCGTGCTGACCGCCTTCCGTCGCAACGGCGCGGCGCAGATGAGTATTGTGACCTGCGGGGCCTACGCCGACGGCGTGGCCTTTACCACCACCGAGGATCGCGCCAAGCTGCACAACCTGCGCCGTAACCCCGACTGCTCCCTGCTGATTTCCGCCGACGAGTGGCGCCCGTTCGTGGTGCTTGAAGGCCAAGCGCGCATCCTGTCGCCCGGCGTCACCGGCGCCGAGGAGCTGCGGATGGCCCTTCGCGACGTCTACCGCGCCGCCGCCGGTGAGGAGCACTCCAACTGGGACGAGTACGACGCCGCCATGGTCACCGACCGCCGCTCGGCCATCATCGTGGTGCCAACGCATACCTACGGGACGGGGTTGTAGTTCTATCAATACACCGCACGGACTCGACAGGAGTTCGTCATTGGAGTTGTTTGATGGCAAAGACGGCGATAGTGCGGGCTCACGTCGAACCAGATTTGAAGAAGAAAGCCGAGGCCCGGTTCTCAGAAATTGGCATGTCGGTGGATGAAGCGATCACCCTTTTCTACGAGCGGGTGACTGGCGGGTGCAGCGAGCCCTTTTCCCCGCATATCCCCAACGCCGAAACCATCGAGGCAATGAAGGAAGTTCGGGATGGAGCGGGGCTTACCGAATACGTCTCTTTCGAAGAACTGTTGAAGAAACTAGATTGACCTGTGCGGCTGATAAGTTCGAGACGGTTCGAGAGAGATCTCATGCGTGTAAGAGCCTGTCTACGATCTTTGCAATATGTTAAGTTGAGGCTGTTACCAGAGGGGGTAATCATGTCTCATTCCTATTCCAGCGACATCAGCCGGGAACAATTTGCCCGGATTCTTCCCTGTTTGGAGTCGGCCCGCCGCCGGACTAAGCCCCGCACCGTGGACCTGTACGACGTTTTCTGCGGGGTGCTCTATCTCCTGAAAAGCGGGTGCCAGTGGCGGATGCTGCCTGCGGACTTCCCGGATTGGCGCACCTGCTACAAGTATTTCCGGCAATGGAGCGAGCGACCCGACCCGGCGAAGTATTCCATTCTGGAGCAGGTCTTAAAAAAAATCGGTTGACGCGGCCCGGCGAAGCAATGGTCGGAAAGAACGGACCAGCTTCTGTATCGTGGACTCCCAGAGCGTCAAGAACACCGACAGCGCCGAGAACAAGGGCTATGACTCGGGCAAGAAGGTGTCTGGAATCAAGCGCCACATCGCCGTGGACACTCAGGGGTTGCCCCATGCGATTCACGTGACCACCGCCAACGTTACCGACCGTGCTGGGGCTTTGGCTATGTTTGACCGGCGCCGGGCCAACCTGAGCCAGGTGCAGAATGTGCTGGTGGATGGGGGATACACCGGGAAACCCTTTGCCACGGCGGTGCAGAGCCTGCTGGGAGCCTCGGTGGAAGTGGTGAAACGCAACGAACTGCACACTTTCGTGGTGCTGCCGAAACGATGGGTGGTGGAGCGGTCTTTCGGCTGGCTGGAGAAGTGCCGCCGCCTCTGGAAGAACTGCGAGAGAAAGCTCAATACCAGTCTGCAAATGGTGGTTCTCGCCTTCGCGGTGCTAATCCTGAAGAGATTGTAAACAGGCTCTAAGACGTCGCGGTAGAGACATCGAGAAATTGCAGGCAGTAATAGACCGCATGGTAGCAGAACAGCCACTTGAGCCATCAAACCGTCCTCATAAGTTAACCGGGAGTTGGTCTGGGTATTGGGAATGCCACGTTGAACCAGACTGGCTGCTCCTATGGCAGCAAGGTGAGGATTCCATCAGACTAGGTTCTGTTGACATTTCGCTGTTGCGGGTCATTCCGGGGAAATAGCGACGAAGAATCCTGGACTTATCACTCCGATTCAAGGCCATTAGTGCTTTCCTGCACTTGGAATGACATGAAATGGGCCTGCACATCGGTTACAAATGCAAATGTCAACAGAACCTAGCACGAACTGGCACTCACTCCGACCTATTCGGGTAAAGGCAAAAGCCGCCCTCTCTATACTTGGCACTTGGCGCAGTACCAGGTGCCGCGGGCGCGGATGCGGGTGGACTGCATCTCGCCGCCGCAGGTGGGGCAGGGCGTGTTGGCGTCGCGGGGGTGGCTCCAGGTGCCCATCGGCTCCGGCGGTTCGGGCCAGCGGGCATCGCGGACGCGGTCGTAGACGGCGAAGCCCGCGTTGATGCAGTCGATGATGCCCTGCCGTAGTCTCACAACCTCGTCCGCCGACAGTCCCGAGGCCAGACGGTCAGGCCGGATGCCTGAGAGAAACAAGGCCTCGTCTGCATAGATGTTGCCCACCCCCGCCGCGATGGACTGCTCCAGCAGCAGCGCCTTGACCGGCGCGTTGCGCTTGGCCAGCGAGTCTGCCAGCCACTCTGTCGTGAAGTCGTCCTCCAGCGGCTCGGGACCGAGGGGCGGAAGGATTTTTCCCAAGTCGTCGGCCAGCCACAGCTTGCCGAACTTGCGCCCGTCCACGAATCGCAGCTCGCGCCCGTCGTCCAGGGCGAAGGTATGGCGGGTCATTGGGTGAGGCTGTTGCTCGCTCGGCTGGACCACGAGATTGCCGGTCATTCCGAGGTGGGCGACGAATGTCGCGGCAGGCTGCCCGGCCAGCGGAAAAAGCAGGTACTTGGCGCGACGCCCCACGTCCTCCACCGTCCGGCCCGCCACCGAAGCGGCGAGACCCTCCGCCGAGGGGTGTTTGACGCTGTTGGCCCAGCCGATTTCGGCGCGGGTTATTGTCCGTCCCGCCAGCCCCGACCGCAACAGGCTGCGCCGTACACTTTCGACTTCGGGTAGTTCAGGCAAGAAGACGCCCTCACCCTAACCCTCTGGGAGAGGGTTAGGGAATTTCTTTGGGGTTAGATCCGGAGCACGGCGAGGGTGATTTCCTGCCCTTCTATCTTGGCGGTCTCGGATTTGGCTCCTTCAGGCGGGGGGCCGGATTGCAGTTGATCGCTCAGCGTTTCCTCGCGGATGTAGGCGGAGAAGTTGCCTCGCATCACTTGGGACAGTTCGTCGGGGCCGTCGTAGAAAGTCTGTATGCGGTCGGTGACCTCGAAGTCGGCGCCGCGACGGAGGCCCTGGATGCGGTGCACCAACTCGCGGGCCAGTCCCTCTTCGGCCAACTCAGGGGAAATTTCGCCGTTCACCGCCACCAGGTAGCCCGCTTCCAGTGAAGCGGTGTAGTGGCCGACGGTTACTGTGGCCTCCGGCTCGCCGCCCGCCTGCTCCTGCGCCTGCCGGAACAAGGGAGAGTCGTCGTCCAGGACTTCGAGGTCCTTGATGTTCAGCTCGTCGAGAATCTGCGGGCGCACCTGCTCGACGTAGGCGCGCTCTGAAGCTGTTCGCGTCCTGATGGCGGCCGAGGCCAGGGGTTGGCGCACCTTGAGGCCGGACTTGGAGCGGGCGGCGCGGCCCATGCTGGAAATCCGCATCGCCAGCCGCGTCGCCTCCATCAGGTCCTCGTCTACCAGCGATTCGTCGGCGACAGGGAAGTCGGCCAGGTGGACGCTGTCGGGGGCGTCCGGGTCAACGGAGCAGACCAGATTCTGGTAGATTTCCTCGGACACGAAGGGGGCCAGCGGCGCCATCAGCTTGGCCAGCGTAACCAGGCAAGTGTGCAGCGTCACGTAGCCCGACAGCTTGTCGGCATTGCCTTCGTCACTCCGCCAGAAGCGGCGGCGGCTGCGGCGCACGTACCAGTTGGAAAGCCGGTCAACGAACTCCTGGATACGCCGCCCCGCGTTGGTGGGGTCGTAGTTCTCCATGCAGCGGTCAACTTCGGCCACCAGTTCGTTGAGCTCCGAGAGCACCCAGCGATCCAGCTCGTTCTCCGGCTTCCAGCCGGTGGGCTTCTGCGACGGGTCGAACCTGTCGATGGCGGCGTAGCCGGTGAAGAAGGAGTAGATGTTCCACAGAGTCAGCAACACCTGCCGCAGCGTCTGGTTGACCAGCCGTGAGGAGAAGCGCCGGGCCTCGCCGGGCTGCGACGCGGTGAACAGGTACCAGCGCAGGGCGTCGGCGCCGTGCTCGTCCAGCAGCGGCAGCGGCTCAAGTACGTTGCCCACTCGCTTGCTCATCTTGCGACCGCGCTCGTCAAGGATGAGGCCGAGGCAGATGACGTTCTTGTAGGACGGCTCGCCCTTCAGAAGCGTGGACAGGGCGTGCAGGCTGTAGAACCAGCCGCGGGTCTGATCCACCGCCTCGCAGATGTAGTCGGCGGGAAACAGCCCTTCCTTGTCCATCTCGGAGTTCTCGAAGGGGTAGTGCATCTGGGCGAAGGGCATCGCGCCGGAGTCGAACCAGCAGTCCATCACCTCCGGGATGCGCGACATGGTGCCATCGCAGCCGGTGGCGTCGCAGGGGAAGGTGATTTCGTCCACGTAGGGACGGTGCAGGTCCAGGCCATCAACGACCCCGCCGCCGGAACCCAGGCGCTCTTTGAGTTCCTCCCGTCCGCCGACGCAGACCTGATTGTTGCACTGGCGGCAATGCCAGATGGGTATGGGTGTTCCCCAGTAGCGCTCGCGGGAGATGGCCCAGTCCACGTTGTTGCGCAGCCACTCGCCGAAGCGCCCCTCCCTGATGTGGTCAGGGTACCAGTTGATGCGGCTGTTGCCGTCCACCAAGTCGTCTTTCAGCGCGGAGGTGCGGATGTACCACGAGCTTTTGGCGTAGTAGAGCAGCGGCGTGTCGCAGCGCCAGCAGAAGGGGTAGGTGTGGCGGTAGATGTCTCGGTGATGCAGAAGCCCGCGCTCCTTCAGGTCGTCCATAATTTCCGGGTCGGCATCCTTCACGAACTTGCCCGCGAAGGGATAGTCGCCGGTGATGATGCCCTGCAGGTCCACGGGCTGTACGAAATTCAGGCCCTTCTCCCGGCCCAGACCCAGGTCCTCATCGCCGAAGGCGGGGGCGATGTGGACGATGCCGGTGCCGTCTTCCATGGAGACGAAGTCGGCAGCGACTACCTTGGTAGAGAAGCTGGCCCCGTCGTCGGGCGCCAGCACTCCCGACTCGAACCGGCTGACTCTTGCGCCGTACTCGGACGGCGCATACAGCGGCGAGTAGGCAAGCCCCACCAGTTCGCTGCCGGGGACGGTTCCGACAACAGTATGCTCCTGCCGTATGTTGGTCTCCACCAGCGCGGAAGCTAGCGCGATGCGCTCCACGCCGTTATCGCTCTCCAGTTCAACGACGGAATACTCGGCATCGGCGTCCACGGCGAGGGCGGTGTTGCCCGGCAGCGTCCACGGCGTCGTGGTCCAGGCCAACAGGTAGGCCGGGGTTGCGCCTGCGTTCAGGACCTCGGGTATGGACGGGCGGGCGCCCGCCGATTCGACCCGGAACTTGACGAACACCGATGGGTCGGGCGTGTCTTCCTGGTAGCCGAGGGCCAACTCGTGGGAACTCAGGCTGGTGACGCAGCGCGGGCAATGGGGAGTGCCGCGCATCCCCTGGTAGAGCAGCCCCCGGTCCCACAGCGTCTTGAGGATCCACCAGCCAGACTCGATGTAGTCGTTTTCCAGGGTGACGTATGGGTCGTCCATGTCCACCCAGAAGCCGATGCGGTCGGTCATTTCCTCCCACTCTTTGACGTAGCGGAAGACGCTCTCGCGGCACTTCCGGTTGAACTCTTCAATGCCGTACTCTTCGATGTCGCGCTTGCTGGTGAGGCCCAGCTCCCGCTCGATGCCCAGCTCCACGGGCAGGCCGTGGGTGTCCCAACCGCCCTTGCGCAGCACCTGGTAGCCCTTCATGGTGCGGTGGCGGCAGATGACATCCTTGAAGATGCGGGCGAGGACGTGATGGATGCCGGGGCTGCCGTTGGCCGTCGGTGGCCCATCGTAGAGCATGAAGCGCGGCGCACCCTCCCGCTCCGTTCCGGCGCGGCGGAAAACGTCGCGCTCCTTCCAGTGCTCCAGGATGCGGGCGTCCAGTTCGGGGAAGCTGACACGGCTGGAAACAGTGCTAAACATCGGCAACGACCATCAGGGCAAAGGTAGGAAAGCGGCAAATCCGCCGGGCAACGCCAAACGGAAGCCAACGTCCATTATAACGCAGTGTCGGCAATGTGAAACTCGCCCGGATAGGCGAGTTCGTCTGTCGGAATCGAACTTGGCCGGCGCGCGCCGGAGTCGTCACAACAGCAGCGCGTCTTTGATTTGATTTGAGAAATTATAGCGGGCGAGGAAACGGGGTGCTCTTCCAGTCCTTGATTCCCTCGCCTGCGTGTCTTGCGCCAGTGGGTGTGGGCCTGCTGTCAGCGGCGTCACTCGTCGGCGCCGTTGTCTCTCCCGATTTCCACCGAAGTCTGTCTCGGAACTCCATCGGACGGATCATGGTCGGCCAGGAAACCGACGGCCACCGCCGAAAGGGTCTCGAAGTGCAGGCCGGTGCGGGTGCCGAACTCCGCCGACAGACGGGCTACCGCCTCGTTTTCATCGGCCAGCACCATGGTAATGAAGTCGTAGTGCCCCAGCACGGCGTATTGACCCAGGACCTTCGCCCCCTCTATCTCCAGGGTTGCGGCTGTGTCAGACACCAGGCCGGGGTTGTTGTGCAGCATCCGTTGTCCTTCGCTGCTCAGACTTCCCAGCAGAAAGTAAATTGCCATTGACCAGTCCTCTCTCGTTGGTTCGCTTATATCTTCAACAAAACAGGGGCGATTTGCAAATCGCCCCTGTGATTCACTGGCTTATCAACCCTTCAGGCGGTTATGCCTTGGTTATGCCTTCTGGTATATCCTGCTTCCGGCTTCCTTGAACTCCTGAGATTTCTCCTCCATGCCCTTGTCTAAGGCAGTCTCCACGGCCACGCCGCGGTTCCTGGCGTATTCGCGCACGTCCTGCGTGATCTTCATTGCGCAGAACTTGGGGCCGCACATGGAGCAGAAGTGGGCCACCTTGGCGCCCTGGGCCGGCAGGGTCTCGTCGTGGTAGTCGCGGGCCGTGTCCGGGTCGAGAGCCAGGTTGAACTGGTCATCCCAGCGGAACTCGAACCTGGCCTTGGACAGCTCGTCGTCCCACTGCTGGGCCATGGGGTGGCCCTTGGCCACGTCGGCGGCGTGGGCGGCGATCTTGTAGGTGATGACGCCGGTCTTCACGTCCTCGCGGTGGGGCAGGCCCAGGTGCTCCTTGGGCGTTACGTAGCACAGCATGGCGGTGCCGTACATACCGATCATGGCCGCACCGATGCCGGAGGTGATGTGGTCGTAGGCCGGGGCGATGTCGGTCACCAACGGACCGAGGGTGTAGAAGGGCGCCTCGTGGCACACTTCCAACTGGAGGTCCATGTTCTCCTTGATCTTGTGCATCGGCACATGGCCCGGCCCCTCGATCATCACCTGCACGTCGTGCTCCCAAGCGAACTTGGTCAGCTCGCCCAGGGTTTTCAGCTCGCTGAACTGCGCCTCGTCGTTGGCGTCGGCGATGCAGCCGGGGCGGAGGCCGTCGCCCAGCGAGAAGGAGATGTCGTAGGTGCGCATGATTTCGCAGATTTCTTCAAAGTGGGTGTAGAGGAAGTTCTCCTCGTGGTGAGCCAGGCACCATCCGGCCATAATCGAGCCGCCGCGCGACACGATGCCGGTGATGCGGTTGGCGGTCATCGGCACGTAGCGCAGCAGCACACCGGCGTGGATGGTGAAGTAGTCCACCCCCTGCTCGGCCTGCTCAATCAGGGTGTCACGATAGAGTTCCCAGGTCAGTTCTGAGGGGTCGTCGCCCACCTTTTCCAGCGCCTGGTAGATGGGAACAGTGCCGATGGGAACGGGCGAGTTGCGCAGAATCCACTCGCGGGTGGTGTGGATGTCGCGCCCGGTGGACAGGTCCATCACCGTGTCGGCGCCCCACTTGGTGGCCCACAGCATCTTTTCTACTTCCTCTTCGATTGAGGAGGTGATCGCCGAGTTGCCGATGTTGGCATTGACCTTGACCAGGAAGTTACGTCCGATAATCATCGGCTCGGATTCCGGGTGATTGATGTTGGAGGGGATGATGGCCCGTCCCCGGGCAATTTCCTGCCGGACGTATTCCGGGTCGATGCCCTCGCGTATGCCGATGAACTCCATTTCGGGTGTGACGATGCCCTCGCGGGCGTAGCGCATCTGGGTGGGAGCCTTGCCGTCCTTGCCCCGCAGTGGCTTGCGGGTAAGGCCGGGGAAGGGCTGGGCCACGTTCTTGCCCCGAAGCGGCACGCCGAAGCCATCGTATTCCTCCACATCGCCACGGGCCATGATCCACTCGCGGCGCAGGGCGGGCAGTCCCTGGCGCAGGTCGAGGGATACGCCGGCGTCGGAGTAGGGGCCGCTGGTGTCGTAGATGGACATCGGCGCATTTTCTTCCTGCCCGAAGCGGCCGGTGGTGGGGGTGAGGGTCACCTGGCGGAAGGGCACCCGGATGGACGGCTGCGAACCCTCCTTGTATACCTTGTCGCTGGCCGGGAAGCTGGATTTGCCCAGGAACTGGCTGGTATATTCTGTTTGAACCATGGCGCTCCTCCCAAAGGTTAGAAGTCAGGTTGCAAAGACCAGTGCCGTAAAAAGCAGGGCCGCCAACATTTAAAAGCTGGCGGCCCATGTTAGACCTGCGCTGATGCGCCGCTTCCCTACGCTGGCATTACCCAGATCAGGTTCGCAAGGGTCGGTGGCATTCGGCCACCCTCTCAGCCCGGCTGCAACCGAGCTCCCCTACGTGCCCAGAGACATTGAGTTGTTAACCCCGGCGCGCCTCCGCCTTGAGGCAAGGCAAGCTGGGTTGACGGAATTATAGGAGCGAGCACGTGAAAGTGTCAACCAAGCGTCTGCTTGCCGATAGCGTTCCGAATTAGGTGGTCGAGTTCTTCGCGAAAGGATGGGTTTTCGAGCCAGCGACGGAGGGTGCGCTCGGCTACGCCGGTGTCTCGGGCGGCCTGGGCCAGGGATTGAGCGAGGGCAATCTTGGGGAGGGCGGCCCGCTGGCGGAAGATGAGTTCGGAAATTTCGATTTTCCGGCCATTTCCGGCCGTTGTACGTGACCGTCAGAGGTGGGTTTAGTGTCGGAGTTGGGCTGGGAAATTTCGATTTTCCGGCCATCGTCGGCCATTTCCGGCCGTTCCGGGTTGGTGGGCGGGTTCGGTTTGAAATCGGGGTTGCGCTTGTTAATTCTGGAGCGCGGAATCTTTTCTTGGTTTTCAGGCATCAAACATCGCGTGGCCTCAGTGGCTTTGTGATTTTGGCTCCAGTGACACGGGGAGTAGTGGGCCATGTGTTTATTATAGCACATATATTCTGTTAATTTGGCAAGTGGGAGGAGGCGATAGCGTTCCGAATTGGGTGGTCGAGACGCGGAGCCGACATTAACACCCACTACCCCTGGATTCCCGCTTTCGCGGGAATGACGGTTTATTTTTGGCTTCGAACTGCCTATTGTGCTGAAAGTTAAAACGCGATTGCCCTCCTGCGTCCATGTCCACTGCACTGTTCGCTGTACAGACAGAGCGTTTGATACAATTAAGATAAGCAAGGCGCAGGTGATGGGGCGGCTATGACATCGGTGGAAACTTCCCAGATTGACACCAAGGAAGGCAGGCGCATCGACTTCGCTACGTCGCCTGAACACTATCGGCACTGGCGGCTGGAGGTCGAAGGCCCGATGGCCCGGCTGACGCTGCGGGTGCAGGAGGACGCGCCCCTGCATCCGGGCTACGAGCTTAAGCTGAACTCCTACGACCTGGGCGTGGACATCGAGCTGTATGACGCCGTACAGCGCCTGCGGTTCGAGCATCCTGAAGTGGGCGCGGTGGTGGTCACGTCGGGCCACGAGCGGGTGTTCTGCGCCGGAGCCAACATTCGTATGCTGGCCCAGGCCGAACACGCGCTGAAGGTGAACTTCTGCAAGTTCACCAACGAGACGCGCAACGGCATCGAGGACGCCAGCGTCCACTCCGGCCAGCGATACATCTGCGCCGTCAACGGCCCGGCGGCGGGCGGCGGCTACGAACTGGCCCTGGCCTGCGACCACATCATCCTGATAGACGACGGCTCCAGCACCGTGGCCCTGCCGGAACTGCCGCTGCTGGCGGTGCTGCCCGGCACCGGCGGCCTGACCCGGCTGGTGGACAAGCGCCGGGTTCGCCGCGATCACGCCGACTTCCTCTGCACCGCGTCGGAGGGAGTGCGCGGCTCCCGCGCCCTGGAGTGGCGCCTGGTGGACGAACTGGCGCCCCGCTCGCGCTTCGACGAGGCCGTGGCGCAGCGGGCGGCGGCATTCTCCTCCGAGGGCGACCGTCCGGCGGCGGGCGAAGGCATTGAACTGCCGCCTTTGAGCCGGAAATTCACCGGCAGCGGGATCGTCTATGAACACGTCAGGGTGGAGCTTGACCGTCAGTTGAGCGTTGCCTACTTCGAGATTTGTGGGCCGGACGTTCCGCCGCCGGACGCCGCCGAGGGCATCCGAGCCGAGGGCGCCCGCTTCTGGCCGCTGGCTCTGGCGCGTGAACTGGACGACGCCATTCTGCACCTGCGAGCCAACGAGGGCGAGGTGGGTACGTGGGTGTTCCGCACCACCGGCGACGCCGGGTTGGCGCAAGCCTACGACGACCTGCTGTTGGAATCCGCCGGCCACTGGCTGGCCCGGGAAATCACGCTGTACCTGAAGCGCACGCTGAAACGCCTGGACGTCAGCTCCCGGTCGCTGGTGGCCTTGATAGAGCCGGGAAGCTGCTTCGCCGGGACGCTGCTGGAGCTGGCCCTGGCCGCCGACCGCTGCTTTATGCTGGACGGCGCGCCGGAAGACGGCGAAGAGCCTCCCACGGTGCGGCTGACCGGCATGAACCTCGGGCCGCTGCCGATGGTCAACGGCCTGACACGGGCGGAAGGCCGGTTCCTGGACTCCGACGAACTGGCAGAGCACATGGGCCGCGATCTGGACGCCAAGGCCGCCCACCAATTGGGCCTGGTCACGTTCATCCCCGACGACATCGACTGGGAGGACGAGGTGCGTCTGGCCCTGGAGGAGCGGGCCAGCTTCTCGCCAGACGCGCTGACCGGCATGGAGGCCAACCTGCGCTTTGGCGGCCCGGAAACGCTGGAAAGCAAGATTTTCGGACGCCTGAGCGCCTGGCAGAACTGGATATTCCAGCGCCCCAACGCCTCGGGCAGCCAGGGCGCGCTGCAAGCCTACGGCACCGGCGCGCGGGCGGACTACGACCGCCGTCGGGCGTAGCCGTCAGTTCCCTCTCCTCGTAGGAGAGGGTCAGGGTGAGGGGGAATTATGAGCATCAACTACACTGATCGCATTCCCAACAACGTGGGGCTGTCGGACAACCGGGGGCTGCAACGCGCCCTGGAGTCGTGGCAACCCAACTATATGAAGTGGTGGAACGAGATGGGGCCGGACGGCTCCACCGACTTCGACGTGTACCTGCGCACCGCCATCAGCGTCGAGGCCGACGGCTGGGTCAACTTCGGCTTCGTTAAGATGCCGGAATACCGCTGGGGCATCTTCCTTACCAAGCCCGACGCCGACCGAGTCATATCCTTCGGCGACCACCGGGGGAAGCCGGTGTGGCAGGAGGTGCCGGGCGAGTACCGCGCTCCGCTGCGTCGGCTCATCGTCACGCAGGGCGACACGGAGCCGGCGTCAGTGGAGCAGCAGCGGCGGCTGGGGCTGATCTGTCCATCGCTCTACGACCTGCGCAACCTATTCCAGATTAACGTGGAGGAGGGGCGGCACCTGTGGGCGATGGTCTACCTGCTCCACGCCTACTTCGGGCGCGATGGCCGCGAGGAAGCCGAGGCGATGCTGGAGCGCCACTCCGGCGACGCCGACCGTCCGCGCATCCTGGGGGCGTTCAACGAGGCGACGCCCAACTGGCTGTCATACCTGATGTTCACCTTCTTCACCGACCGCGACGGCAAGTACCAACTGGCGGCGCTGGCGGAGTCCGGCTTCGACCCGCTCTCCCGCACCTGCCGCTTCATGCTCACCGAGGAAGCGCACCATATGTTCGTTGGAGAGACGGGCGTCATGCGCGTGGCGCAGCGCACCGGCGAGGTGATGCGCGAGCTGGGCACCGACGACCCGGAGCGTCTGCGCGCGGCGGGGGTTATAGACCTGCCCACTGTACAGAAGTACATCAACTTCCATTACAGTGTGTCGGTTGACCTGTTCGGGCAGGAAATCTCCACCAACGCCGCCAACTACTTCACCGCCGGGCTGAAGGGCCGCTACCTGGAATCCAGGCTGGACGACGACCACCGGCTCACCGAGGACCTGTGGCCGGTGCATACGGTCCGCGAGGGGCGTATAGGCGTGGAGCATCTGTCGGCTCTCGCAGCGGTCAACGAGCGGCTGCGCGACGACTACATCAAGGACTGCCATCGCGGCCTCGACCGCTGGAATCGGGCGCTGGAAACGCTGGGCGTAGACTTCCGGCTGGAACTGCCGCACCGCTTCTTCAACCGCCGCATCGGCAACGCCTCCGGTGTACAGGTTTCCCCGGACGGACGGGTGGTCAGCGAGGAGGAGCGGCAAGCCAGCTTGTCCCGCTGGCTGCCCACCGATGAGGACATGGCCTACGTGGACTCGCTGATGCGCCGCGTCATCGAGCCGGGCAAAATCGCAGGCTGGATAGCGCCGCCGGTGCGCGGCATAGACGGCAAGCCCTGGGGCTTCGAGTATGTGCGGTTCAACTGAGGGATGCGGGAGCGGCGGCTGGCGCCTATAGTGTTTCTTTGACCTGTTGCCGCTCCTTATCGAAGGCCATCGGGTCGTAAAAGGCCACGCCGCGTCCCTCGTTCCTCGCATCAAGCCGCCACTGGAGGGACTTCCGGCTCTCTCGCGAAGGCGGGAATCTATGGGCTTTGGTCAGCGATGCCGGTATATCAGAAGGGCCAGTTGATTTTGAGATAGTTACCCATACTGGGGAGACTTGGGGGCGTTATGCAGCAGCACACCGTTGAAGTTGACGCCAGTGTCAGCCCGTCCGGCATCCGCTACCCGGACGTGTTCAACGTGGCCGTGCCGTTCATTGACCGGCACCTCGACGAAGTGCGGGGCGGGAAGGCGGCCATCGTCTTCGACGATACGGGCGAGACGGTCAGCTACGGGCAGTTGGCCGAGCGCGTCAACCGCTGCGGCAACCTGTTGCGGTCGCTGGCATGGGAGTCGGAGGGCCGGGTACTGATGGTGGTCAAAGACTGCCCGGAGTTCTTCTACGTGTTCTGGGGCGCCATCAAGGCGGGGCTGGTCCCGGTGCCGCTGAACACGCTGCTGCGGGCCGACGACTACCGGCACATCTTAGAAGACTCGAAGTGCGCGGGCCTGGTCTACTCGCCGGAATACCGGGGCGAGGTTGCGCGGGCGCTGGTCGGGGCGGACCATCAGCCTACCTTCATTCTCTGCACCGAGGGTCCCAGCTCGGTGTCCGATATGCTGGAGGAGGCGTCGGCAATCTTGGAGCCCGCCCCAACGTCGGCGGACTCGGAGTGCTTCTGGCTGTATTCGTCCGGCTCCACCGGGCGGCCCAAGGGCGCCGTTCACCGGCACCGCGACATCGTCACCACCTGCGTCCACTACGCCGCCGACACGCTGGGCGTGCTGGAGGACGACGTCTGCTTCTCTGCCGCCAAGCTGTTCTTCGCTTACGGGCTGGGCAACGCGATGACCTTCCCGCTATGGGCCGGGGCGACGGCGGTGCTGAGCGGGCAGCGTCCCACGCCGGAGTTGACCTTCGACATTATCGAGACGCATCAGCCGACGTTGTTCTTCGGAGTTCCGACACTGTACGCGGCCCAACTGCGGGCGCTGGACGAATCGCCCCGCGACCTGTCGTCGCTGCGCTGCTGCGTATCGGCGGGTGAGGCCCTGCCCGCCGATATCTTCCGGCGTTGGCGGGAGCGCACAGGTACGCTGATACTGGATGGCATCGGCTCCACCGAGGCCCTGCACATCTTCATCTCCAATACCGCCGACGACTACCGCCCCGGCACCAGCGGCCGCCCGGTGCCGGGCTACGAGGCCCGCATCGCGGACGAGGAAGGCGAGCCTGTACCAGCGGGAGAGACCGGGCGGCTGTTCATCCGCGGGGACTCCACTGCAACGCACTACTGGAACAACGCCGAGCGGACCGCCGAGACGATGGTGGAAGGCTGGTTGAACACCGGCGACACCTACTATCAGGATGCCGACGGCTATTATGTCTACTGCGGGCGCAGCGACGATATGCTGAAGGTGGGGGGCATCTGGTGCTCGCCGGTGGAAATCGAGGGACGGCTAATCGAGCACCCGCGGGTGCTGGAGGCGGCGGTGGTGGGCCGCGCCGACGCCGACGAACTCATCAAGCCGGAAGCCTTTGTGGTGTTGAATGACGCCAGCGACGCCAGCGACGCTCTGGCAGACGAGCTGTTGGAACACTGCAAGGAAGGTCTGGCCAGATACAAATACCCCCGCTGGGTCAACTTTGTGGACGATTTGCCCAAGACGGCTACCGGCAAGGTGCAGCGCTACCTGCTGCGGGCATAGCCCGGCCATACCTGCGATTGCGCCGATGGCCAGTTAGCAGTATGCTGGCAAAAACTACCGGGAGGGAAGCGAGATGGCGAGAATTGCGCGAGTCGGCCATGTGGTGCTGAACGTCAAGGACACCAAGGAAGCCATCGAATGGTACACCAACGCTCTGGGTATGGAGTTGATGAACCACGACCAGGGCATGGACATGGCGTTCCTTTCCTTCGGCGTGTCGGACCATGATATTGCCCTCATCAAGGTCCCCGAAGGCGTGGAGACGGGCAGCCCCGGGCTGTCGCATACCGCGCTGCAACTGGAGGGCGGCGAGCCGGAGTTGCAGGATATCTTCGGGCGGGTGAAGGATGCCGGATACCCCATCGACTTCACCGCTGACCACGGCCTGACCAAGAGCTTCTACTGCTTCGACCCCAGCGGCAACCGCATCGAGATTTTCTTCCAGCACCTCCACGACCAGGAAGCCCGCGACTTCATGCGCCAGACCGGCGCGGTCCTCGACCCCTACGAACTGGAAGCAGCGCCCGCCGACTAGGGCAGCATATCTGGCGAAGCACTGAGGGCGCTGAGAATCGTCTCAGCGCCCCTTTCATTGACTTTACTGTTGGAGCAGCCTCTATGGCGGACATTCAGCGCAGCGATATACCCTTCCTCAGTGTAGCCGAGTTGGGGCGGCTGATCCGGGCGAGGGAAGTCTCGCCGGTCGAGGCCACCGAAGCCTACCTGGAGCGCATCGACCGCATCGACGGGCGGCTGAACTCCTATATCACCGTCTGCCACGACGAGGCCCGGCAGGCAGCCCGCGAGGCGGAGCAGGCCATCGCCGCCGGACAGTACCGGGGACCGCTGCATGGCATCCCGCTGGCGGTGAAGGACCAGTTCGACACCGCTGGCATCCGCACCACCTACGGCTCCAGGCTGGAATGGGACAATGTACCGGACGCGGACGCCGTGGTGGTTGCGAAGCTCAAGGAAGCGGGGGCCGTCCTACTGGGGAAGCTGAACCTCTCGGAATTCGCGCTGGGCGAGAGCTTCCACCATCCGGGCGGGCAGCCGCGCAACCCGTGGGATTTGTCGCGCAACCCCGGCATCTCCAGCAGCGGCTCGGCGGCGGCAACGGCGGCGTTCCTGTGCGCCACGGCCCTCGCGGAGGACACCGGCGGCTCGACGCGCATCCCGGCCGCGTGGAGCGGACTGACCGGCCTGCGGCCCACGTGGGGCCGGGTCAGCCGTCGCGGGGTGGCGGGCGTGTCGTGGTCAATGGACACCGTGGGCCCCATCTCACGCTCCGCCGAGGACTGCGCCCTGACCTTCCAGGCCATCGCGGGGCACGACCCGGAAGAACCCTATTCGTGGAACGCCTCCGTTCCCGACTACTTGCAGGAAATCCAAGGCGGCGTTGACGGCCTCCGCGTCGGCGTGTTGCGGGAGAAAGTCGCCGATGGCGGGCTGGAGCCAGGAGTGCGGCAGATTATCGAGTCGGCTGTCGCCCAACTGGGCGAGTTGGGCGCGACTACGCGGGAAATTTCCATGCCAATCGTGGAGAACGCCGGGGCCGTCTCCAAGTGCATCACCGACATGGACGGCGCATCCGTGCACTACGAGCGCCTCAAAACCAGGGCCGACGAGTACGATCACAACACGCGGGTGCGGCTGCTGACCGCCATACTCACCCCGGCGCAAGCGTACTACAAGGCGCAAAAAGTGCGGACGCTGATTCGGCAGGCGGTGCTGGAGGCGCTGGAGGAGGTGGACGTCATCGTGCTGCCCACGTCGCCCACGGTTGCGCCGCTGCTGCCCGCGGAAGCAGGCATCAAGAGCCAGGAAGACGCCCGGAGCCGCATCGCCGGGGTGCGCAACTTCACTGGGGCGTTCAACGTGGCGGGAGTTCCGGCCCTGTCCATCCCCTGCGGTTTCTCGGCTGACAACCTGCCGCTGTCGTTGCAACTGGTTGGCAAGCCAATGGCCGACGGGCTGTTGATGCGCGTGGCCCACGCCTACCAGCAGGTCACGGACTGGCACCTGCGCCGTCCGCCGCTGGGGGAGTGACAGGGAGTTACTCAAAAAGCTGTTCGATGTCTTGGCTACCACTGAATTCTTTTGAGCAATTCTTCGTTTATTGAAATCTCCATATCTCGATGTTCCCGCTTTTCCGCTTAGAAACTATCTCCAAATCAACTGGCCCTCCTGATATACCGGCATCGCTGACCAAAGCCCATAGCTTCCCGCCTTCGCGGGAATGACGGGTTGGGTGCCGCGCCACGTATTGAGATTGTCTCTTATCGCTACTCCCTGACGCCGCCGGTGAGCAACGCGGTCCGCCCCTTGCGCCCCTGCGTGCGATGGCCCAAAATCACCACAGCCTACTATGGGGAGCCAAGGGATATGGACAGTCTGATTGCCCGCGCGCTGGACACCGCCGCCGCGCGGGGCGCGACCTACGTCGACGCGCGGATGGTGGAAACGGCGCAGGAACGCTACTCGGTGCGGACAGGGGTGGTGGACGTCATCAGCTTCGACGAGTCGCTGGGCATCGGTGTGCGCGTGGTGGTGGACGGAGCGTGGGGGTTCGCCTCCACCAACACCATGACGGCGGAGTCCGTGGACCGGGTCGCGGCGCTGGCCGTCGAGATTGCCAAGGCATCGGCCACGTCGGGAGGGCCGCCGGTGGAGTTGGGGCCACTGGTCGCCAGCCGGGGGGTCTACACCACCCCGGTCGAGATTGACCCCTTCTCCGTGGCGCCCGAGGAGAAGCTGGCCCTGCTGCTGGAGACCGACGCCCGGATGGGACGTGTCGAAGGAATCTCAACGCGGACGGGCAATCTAATCTTCATTCGGGAACGCAAGTCCTTCGCCAACAGCGAGGGCGCTGACGTGGAGCAGACCATATACGAGGCGGGCGGAGGCATCCAGGCCACGGCAGTGGGCAACGGCGAGGTACAGCGCCGCTCATATCCCCAGTCCATGGGCCGCCAGCAGGGTTGCAGCGGGTGGGAATACGTCCGCGATTTCGACCTGGCCGGCAACGCCGAACGGGTCGCCAGCGAGGCCGTCGCCCTGCTCACCGCAGACCGCTGCCCGGCGGACATCACGACCACGCTGATTATTGGCGGCTCGCAGGTGGGGTTGCAGATACACGAGTCCTGCGGCCACGCCATCGAGCTGGACCGGGTGATGGGTTCCGAGGCGGCCTACGCCGGGACGTCGTTCCTGACCACCGACAAGCTCCGCGACTTCCGCTACGGCTCCGAGCAGGTGAACATCACCGCCGACAGCGTCCGTCTGCCGGGGCTGGGTTCCTTCGGCTGGGACGACGAGGGAGTACCAGCCCAGTCAACGCCTATCGTCGAGGCGGGCCGCTTCGTCGGCTACCTGATGTCGCGGGAGACCGCCGCCACCTTGGGGTTGGAATCCAACGGCACCATGCGGGCTTCGTCGTGGAACCGGCTGCCGCTCATCCGCATGACCAACGTCAGCCTGGAGCCGGGCGAATGGGAGCTGGACGACCTGATCGCCGACACCGACGACGGCATTCTCATGGACATGAACCGCTCCTGGTCCATCGACGACCGCCGCTACAACTTCCAGTTCGGCACCGAGGTGGGCTACGAGATCAAGAACGGCAAGCTGGGGCGGTTGCTGCGCAACTGCACCTACACCGGCATCACGCCGGAGTTCTGGAACTCGTGCGACGCGGTGTGCAACGCCAACCACTGGACGATGTGGGGAACGCCCAACTGCGGCAAGGGTCAGCCCGGCCAGATTGGCCACACCGGCCACGGCGCGGCCCCGGCCCGATTCCGCAACGTGCGCGTGGGGGTGATGCGATGATTGGCAAATTCCAAAGTTCCCTCTCCCTGAGGGAGAGGGTTAGGGTGAGGGGGTTTTAGGAAGTGATTGGAGAAGACGCGGCCCTGGCCCTCCTGGAGCGCGCGCTATCCCTATCGACGGCGGAGCAGACCGACGTTTACCTGAGCAGCCAGGACTTGGGGCTCACCCGGTTCGCGGGAAACGCCATCCACCAGAATGTTTCCCACAGCAACGTCACGCTGAACATCCGCGCCGTCGAGGGGCGGCGGCTGGGCAGGGCAACCACCAACGACCTGTCTGACGGCGGTATACGCAAGGCCATGAATGCTGCCCGTCGCAACGCCCTGCTGATGCCCGAAGACCCCGCCTTCCCCGGCCTGCCGGAGCCGCAGTCCGCGCCGCGAGTGGCGAGCCGGGACGAATCGGCTGCCGCCTGCTCTCCCCTGACACGGGCGCAGATGGTCGGCGAGGTCTGCCGGCAGGGCGCCGCGGAGGGCCTGGACACCGCCGGGGCCTGCCGCACCGGGGTCCACGAAATCGCGGTGGTCAGCAGCCGGGGCGTCCGGGCCTACCACGCCGGCACCTTCGCCGGGCTGATCATCACCACCCGAAGCGACACTTCGGCGGGCTGGGCCAAGGGCGGCTCATGGCGGCTCGACGAAATCGACTATCCAGCCTTGGCCCGTGAGGCGGTGGACAAGGCAGTGCGGGGACGAGACCCGCAGCCCATAACGCCCGGCGAGTACACGGTTGTCCTGGACCACTACGCCGTTGACGACATCCTCGAGGCGCTGTCGCTGTACGGCATGGGGGCGCAGGCCGTGCAGGAGGGCCGAAGCTGGATGTGCGGACTGGAAGGAACCCAAGCGATGAGCGAATCGGTGTCCATCTGGGACGACGGCGGTTCCCTGAACGGCTGGCCAATGCCCTTCGACGTCGAGGGAGTACCCCGCCGCCGGGTCGAGCTGGTCGAGAAGGGTGTGGTCAACGCGCCAGTGCACAATACCTACACCGCGGCCCAGGACGGAGTGCAGTCCACCGGACACCAGATCTACTTCACCGGCCCGCCCATCGCCTCCAACCTGTTCATGCAGGCAGGCGACAAGACGGTGGACGAACTTATCGCGTCAACGGAGCGGGGGTTGTACATCACCCGCTTCTTCTACACCCGACTGTCCCACAACCGAGGCTGCGTGATGACCGGCATGACCCGCGACGGCACCTTCCTTATTGAGAACGGCGAACTGATGCACCCGGTAAAGGACCTGCGCTTCACCCAGTCATACGTGGATGCGCTGGCTGGCGTGGAGGGCGTGGGCGACGAGGCCAAGCTGGTGCTGAACGAGGTCGGCTTCGCCACCCGCGTCCCGGCGTTGAAGCTGGCCAGTTTCAACTTTACGGGGGTGACGGTGTAGGTATGTTGCGGGAGTTGTCTGACAAATTGATCGTTGTCGGCGCTATTGGCGTCGTGCGTTAATATGAATTGAATCTCTTTGCCAACAGGGAAATCGGGCTTGCTTTCCGGGGGCAATACTCTTGAACTGAAGAAGGCACCAGGGAAATTGAAGTCATTGACTATCACTCCAGAGCTGTATGACCTTGAAAAGGCACGAGGCTCGACCGACGTGAGTCAAATCGAACCTCTCGTTCCTGAACCCGCAGGAATTCCTGTCAGCGAACCCGGCGCTTAACCCCTGTCGGCCTCCACCGCCGACAGGAACTCAAGTACCCGCCTGGCGTACTTCTCCGGCTCATCGGAGTGGGGTTTGCATTCTCCCCATTGGCTGTTGGGCACCAGCCGGTGGGCCATCTCGGCCACGGCCCTCGGATGCACGTCGTTGTAGCCTGGCATTATCATCGTTGGGACGCCGATGCTCTTCAGCATCTCCTTGGTGCTGCCCAGCGTGGGGAACGGCCCGCCGAACAGGGCGTAGATGCTATCCCGCATCACCTGGATGAATTCTTCGGCGTCCATCGTTTCCAGATTCTTGCGGTAGTCGGCGTCGGTCTGGGCAATCTCCGGGCTGAACGGGGCGAAGCGGTCGTCGGCGTCGAAGGCGTCGACCACCGCCGATATGCCGTCCGCGGCCGCGATTTCCATGCTCTTGAACAACTTGGACGTCAGGTAGCCGTCGCAGATGACCCCGCCGGCTATGTTGGAGGGGAAGATGGCCCGCACCCGCTCGGGCCGGCGGGAAGCGCAGCCGAAGGATATGGCCGCGCCGAAGGAACCACCGCCCAGGTAGCTCTGCTCGATTCCCAGGGCGTCCATCAGCCCGAACACGTCGTCGCACACCATGT
This sequence comes from Dehalococcoidia bacterium, assembly GCA_965226875.1. Taxonomy (GTDB): domain Bacteria; phylum Chloroflexota; class Dehalococcoidia; order Lucifugimonadales; family UBA3495; genus VXOI01. The sequence continues at coordinate 3,257,199 of OZ245439.1, forward strand.
CCCAGGTCTGCACCACCATCGGGCTGCGGGACTGTCCGCCGAAACGCCGGTCGTAAACAATCACCCGGTGCTCCTGCGACAGGGCCTCCACCACCGGGGAGTAGCTGTCGGCCACGCCCTGTAGCCCGCCGGGTGACAGGATGACCGGAGGGCCGCTCCCGTTCTCCTGGTAATAAAGTTCAGCGCCGTTTACTTTCGCCGTCGCCATTGTCCGGCCTCCTGTGCGTGTTGTTTTCCAAGTGTATCGGTGTGTATCGGTCGATTGGGATTATAGGCCCAGGGCGAGTCTACCGCAAAAGTTGACCGGGTTTCAGGGGACTACTACCATGCCGACATAGGTGAGCCAAGAAAAAGGAGGCCTTATGGCAGCCGAAAAATACGCCCAGGCAGTCCATAACGCGGAGGAAAAGGTCATTGCCTTCCTGCGAACCTTCGAGTCCATCCAGGAAAATATGCGCGTGGAGCGGCTGGACGAGTTTCAAGCGCAGTTGCGCGAGGTGACTCCCGACGGATTCGCCGGCCTGACCGCCGGGTTGGCGGGGGTGGAGCCGCCGGAGACGCTTGGGCAGTTTCACGACGCCTTTCTTGCAGGCATCCGGCATTGCGGGAATGCCTGCGAGACGTTTCTGAGCGCCGACGAGAACGGCTACTCCCTCGCCGGCATAGACATCAGACGGGCGCTGTGCCGGGGATTGAACCTGCTGTACGGCCTCCGGGCGCACACGCCGACGCTGGCGGGTTACTGGCTGCTACCCGACGCGATGGCGGAGCAGGACGCGCTGGAAGCTCCCATCGCTGACGCCGACGCAGCCACCGGGGTGATGCACCGCAGGCGGGCCGGTCCGCTGGCCGACTATTCCCTGTACGTGCCGGAGACCTATACCCCGCGCCGGGACTGGCCGCTGATTATCTGCCTGCATGGGGCCTACGGGCGCGGCGATCACTTCGTCTGGTCGTGGCTGCGTCCTGCCAAGAGCCGGGGCTATATGCTGCTGGCCCCCAAGTCCCTCGACGTCACCTGGTCAATCCTGCAACCCGAGCGCGACGCGCGGTCGGTGGCCGCGATGCTGGAGGAAGTGTGCGGCGAGTATGCGGTGGACCGGGGCCGGGTATACCTGTCGGGCCTGTCCGACGGCGGGACGTACACCTATCTGCTGGGGTTGGGCCGCCCGGAACTCTTCGCCGGGATTGCCCCCATAGCCGCCGACTTCCACGGGATGATGGACGATATGCTGCGCCGGAAGCAGGGGATCAATCTGCCCATCCAAATCGTCCACGGCGCCCAAGACCACATCTTCCCCGTTGACCCGATACGCAAGGGCCACGCGCTGCTGTCCCGCATCGGCTACAACGCGCGCTACGAGGAGCTGCCCGACTGGGGACATTCCTACTGCTCCGGGATCAACGAGCGGCTGGTGATGCCCTGGTTCGAGAGCTTGGGGAATACGCCCTCACCTTAACCCACTCCCAGGAGGAGAGGGAATTTTGACATACCCCTGCCCCGCTGGTTAAATTTCATGCACGCTAACAGATATTAAGACAGGAGAGCTATGAAAGCAGCAGTCTTGCGAGAAGTAAACCGGCCCCTGGAAATTGAAGATGTGGACATCGCGTCGCCCGGTCCGCGCGAGGTGCTTATACGCACCGGGGCAAGCGGCGTCTGCCACAGCGACCTTCACTTCGTCGAAGGGCTGTATTCGACGCCCATGCCCATCATCCTGGGTCATGAGGCCGCTGGGACCATTGAGGCGGTGGGCGAACTGGTGGACTACGTCAAGCCCGGAGACCGAGTCATCACCTGCCTGTCGGTCTTCTGCGGGACCTGCGAGCGGTGCACCGAGGGCCGCACCGTGCTGTGTTCCCGCACCGGGCTGACCCGCAATCCCGGCCAGACGCCGCGCCTCAGCCAGAACGGCGAGGAAGTGATGCAGTTCGCCAACCTGTCGTCCTACGCCGAGCAGATGCTGGTGCATGAAAACGCCGTGGTGAAGATCGAGCGGGATGTGCCCTTCGAGCAGTTGGCGCTCATCGGATGCGGCGCGACCACCGGCCTGGGGGCGGCGCTGAACACCGCCGCCGTGCGCCCCGGCAGCACCGTGGCGGTCATCGGCTGCGGCGGGGTGGGCCTCAACGCCATCCAGGGCGCGGCGCTGGCCGGCGCGCTCCGCATCATCGCCATCGACGCCGTGGAGACCAAGCTGACCCTGGCCCAGGAGTTCGGCGCCACCGAGGTCATCGACGCCTCCGGCGGCGACGTGGTGAGCAAGGTGCGCGACCTGACCAACGGCGGCGTGGACTACTCTTTCGAGGCCATCGGCAAGAAGGAGACCGCCGAGCAGGCCTTCCATATGCTGCGGGCCGGCGGCACGGCCACTATCATCGGCATGATTCCACAGGGCACCAAGATCGAGCTGGACGGCCCGTCCTTCCTGCGGGAGCGGCGCATCCAGGGCAGCAGCATGGGATCCAATCACTTCCGCACCGACATGCCGCAGTACGTCGAGTTCTACCTGCAGGGCCGCCTGAAGTTGGACGAGCTGGTGACCCGCCGCCTCAATCTGGAGGACATCAACGACGCCTTCGAGTACATGAAGGAAGGCAGCGTGGCCCGGAGCGTGATTACGTTCTAGGGATTGAAGGCCCGGACGGGGACTGATACGCTGGAAGAGCAATCCGCGGAGTGTCTGGACTAACGCCTGTCCCGCTTGCCTAAAGGATTTCGGGAAGGGCGCCAGACATAGCCGCGGATTTGGTTTGATGCGTTGCAGTAAACCTGGACTTTGTACAAAAGCCAGTAACCATAAACCAGTAACGACAAGATTGGTGCGCCGCCACCTGTGGATGTCGCCCGGGGGTTTTTCAATGTCTAGGCGCGACAGCGACAGTGAAAAAGTCCCAGCCGCGCTATACGACCGCCTCACAGATACGCCCACCTACGCGGCTCGAATGTACAAAGTCCAGTAAACAACACAGGTCAAAAACGGGTCAAAAACGGAGGTGCTTAAATCGGTGGCCAAGACTTAGAAACTATCTCAATATCAACTGGCCCTGCTGATATACCGGCATCGTCGATCAAAGCCCATAGATTCCCTAGACTCACAAACGAAGTGCAACACCAAGTTAAGGTGTTGTCATGGGAATCAGATATGAGCATATCACCATGGAAGAACGGTGTGAGATTTCCCGTCTACGTTCCTCGGGACAGTCGATCCGGCAAGTTGCTGCAACTCTCGATCGCTCGCCGTCGACGATTTCGAGAGAGTTGAAACGCAATGTTTCACAGAGTCAAGGCTACTGGCCGAAGTATGCGGACCAGCAGGCCCAGGAGCGCCGATGGTGCGGGTCTCGCTTGGAGCGAGATGAGGGGTTGCGCCGTAGGGTTCTCGCCGGGCTGCAACAGGGCTGGTCGCCTCAGCAGGTTGCCGGACGCTTTGCTCTGGAGCAGGGAAGGAAGGTGATCTCCCACGAGAGCATCTACCGGTTTATCTACGGCCAACTGGCCCGGACGAAGGATTACTCGTGGCGCCACTACCTGCCCAGGGCCAAGTCGAAACGGGGCTGGCGGGGACGCAAAGGCGGCAGTCCGGCGTCCTTCATGGCTCACCGGCGCCCTGTGGCGGAACGTCCTCATGAGGCTGCTGACCGGCAGACGGCTGGCCACTGGGAGGCTGACCTGATGCTGTTTCGAACCTATGGACAGGCGGTTCTCATCCTCCACGAGCGGCACTCCCGCCTCCTCATTGCCCTGAGACTGGCTGGCAAGGCGGCAGACCCCATCGCCAAGGCCATGGCCGAAGTCCTGGCTCCATTGCCGCCCCAGTTGCGTCAGACGGTCACCTTCGACAACGGGACGGAGTTCGCCCGCCATTACCAACTCCATACCCTGGGCATACAGACCTTCTTCTGCGATACCCATTCACCGTGGCAGAAAGGGGGGATCGAGAACGCCATCGGTCGCTTGCGGCGCACTCTGCCACGGAAGACCGACCTGGCGGAATTGCCGGACGACCGGTTCACTCTACTCCTACAGGCCTACAACAATACTCCGCGCAAATGCCTCGGCTACTACACTTCAGCCGAGACCCTATGGAATCAGGTGTTGCACTTGAAATGTGAATCCACCTTCCCGCCTTCGCGGGAATGACGGGCGCTTTCGCGGGAATGACGGATTGGGTGCCGCGCCACGTTTTTAATAAGAAACTATCTCAAATTGGGGTTTCAGATAGTAGTTAACGGGTGAAGGTCGTCGCTAGGATTATGCCCAAAGGCGGGTGGAGGTGAATCGTGGTGGAGGGGAAACCGTTACCTACTATATGGGATGTTCCGGACGACCTTTGGGAGCGAATCGGACCGGTGATACTGGAGTTGGACCCGCCCCAATCGAAGGGGCGCAAACGGGTGGACCAGCGGAAGATGCTGGAAGGGATTATCTTTCGGCTGCGAAGCGGTTGCCAGTGGAACCACCTGCCCAGGGAGTTGGGGGACGACAGCACCATCCATCGGACCTTCCAGCGCTGGGTAGGGTGTGGGGCGCTGGAGGGCATCTGGGCGGTCCTGATAGAAGAATGCCAGGAGTTGGGCGGTGTGGACTGGGAATGGCAGTCGGCGGATTGCTCCATAGGCAAAGCGCGTTTGGGGGGGCGCCATTGGGCGAAACCCCACCGACCGGGGCAAAGCCGGCAGCAAGAAGAGCATCCTGGTCGACGCAGCAGGCGGACCCCTGAGCGTAGCGGTGGCTGGAGCCAACGTCCATGATACGAAACTGTTGAGACCGACCTTGGAGAGCATGGTAGTGGCGCGCCCGCCAGGCGCTCAAAACCTGTGCTTGGACAAAGGGTATGACAATCCCACAGGCCACGGAACAGTTGCCGCCTACCAATACTGTGCGCATATCCGGCGCATTGGGGAGGAGAAGCTGGACCAATGGGGCCAGAAAACCTGCCCCGCCCGACGGTGGGTGGTGGAACGCACCTTGGGCTGGCTCTCCAAGTGCCGAGCGATATTGGTGCGCTACGACAAGAAGCCGGCCAATTACCTGGGCCTGCTTCAATTGGCTTGTGCCCTCATCTGGTACCGCCGTCAGCGACGCCTCGCTGTTTTGAGATAGTTACTAAGTCCCTCAGTACCTCCACTCGGGGTCGCGCTTCTGGAGGAAGGCGGTGATGCCCTCGTAGGCGTCTTCCTTCAGCAGGTTGTCGACCATCACCTTTTGAGCCATTTCGTAGGCCGCGGGGCGGTCCAGCTCTATCTGACGGTAGAAGGCGGGCTTGCCCACGGCCAGGGTCTGGGCGCTGGCCCCGGCTATCTGGCGGGCCAGAGCGGCCACGTTGGCGTCCAGCTCGGCGTCGGGGACCACGCGGTTTATCAGGCCGATCTCCAACGCCTCGGACGCCGGGATGGGCGTGCCGGTGAGCAGCATCTCCATCGCCTTCTTGGTGGTGGCTACCGAGCGGGCCAGGGCCACTCCGGGAGTGGTGCAGAACAGCCCGATCTGCACGCCGGGGGTGGCGAAGGCGGCGGACTCGGCGGCCACAGCCAGATCGCAGGTGGCGACGAGCTGGCAGCCGGCGGCGGTGGCAAGGCCCTGCACCTGCGCTATGACCGGCTTGGGCAGCAGCCGGATGGCCTCCATGACCTCGGTGCATAGAGCGAAGACGGCGGTGTAGGCTTCGGCGTCGCGGTCTATCATCTCATTCAGGTCGTGGCCGGAGCTGAATACCGGCCCCTCGGAGCGCAGCACCACCACGCGGACAGCGTCGTCTTCCTCAAACTCACGTAACAGCTCTTTCAGTTCGCCCAGCAGGTCGGTGGAGAGGGCGTTGCGGCGTCCGGGATTGTTGAGAGTGAGAACGGCGACGCCGTCCTGCAATTCGTAGCGAACTAGCTGTCCAGTCATACCAGTCTCCTCGATGGTTGGTAATTCGAGTTTACCAGATTCGATTCAGGGACGGGACACGCCCAGAGTGGCCAGCATCCGCGCCACCAGCCGCCCGTCGGCGTTGGCTTCGGCGCGGCAGACGGTGATGCTGCGTCCGGGGCGCACCACCTCGGCCCGGGCAGCCACGATGTCTGCCGATGCCGGGGCCAGGAAGTTCAGCTTGTACTCGGCGGTGGCAACCACATCCCCGGCGGAACTGAGGCTGAGGCCCGCCAGTGCACAGGCGTCGTCCAGCAGCGCGGCGACGAACCCCCGGTGCATCACCCCAGGCGAGGCGGCCAAGCCGTCGCACAAGGGCAACGTGATCTCCACCACGCCAGGCGAGACGGCGGTCAACTCGCCGCCCCAGCGTGCGGTCGCCGATTCGGCGCGAAAGGCGGCGGCTACGCGGTCGGCGTAGGCGGGATCGCGGGGTTGAAATTGTGGCATGGTGAAGAGACTGCCCTACAATTCCACTGCTTCCTTGAAGCGGCGCATCATCTCGATGTGATCGTCGGAGGTCTTGAGGCCGGCGCGGCGGTTTTCAATGGACAGGTGAGACGCGCCCATTTTCCGCCAGTCGGCTACCTCTTCCACCCAGTCCTCGGGGGAGGCGCCGGCGGTCTTGAGGCGGCCGTCGAGGCCCAGAGCCGAGGGGTCGCGTCCGTATTCAGCCATGTAGCCGTGGACTTTCTCTTGCAGGGCGTAGCCCGCTTCGTCGGGGCCGAAGTTGGGACACCAGCCGTCGGCGATGCGGGCGACGCGACGCAGTGCCACGTCGGGCGGGACTGGCGCGGCGGGGCTGCCGACGCCCAGCCAGACCGGGATAGGCCGCTGCACCGGCAGGGGATTGATGCCCGCGTGGGTGATGTCGTGCCACTTGCCGTGGAAATCCACCGACTCCTTGGTCCACAGCTCCCGCATCACTTCAATTTGCTCGGCGCTGCGGGCGCCCCGGTCGTTGAAGCCCATGCCCAGCGCCTCGAACTCCACAAAGTTCCAGCCGACGCCGATGCCCAGCCGCAGCTTGCCGCCGCAGAGGACATCGATTTCGGCAGCTTGCTTGGCCACTAGCGCCGTCTGCCTCTGCGGCAGGATGAGGATGCCTGTCATCAGGCCCATGCCGGGAACCACCGCAGCCAGGTAGCCCATAGTCGTCAGCGACTCGTGGACCACCGACTCGTGGTTGTACATCCCGAAGAGAGGATGATCGTACTGGCTGGCATCGGCCCCCAGTACATGATCGGCGATGAACAGGTAGGAGTAGCCCATATCCTGAGCGGCCTGCGCGAAATCGCGGATGGCCACCACGTCGGGCCCGATTTCAGTCTGCGGGAAGATAACTCCGATTTCCATGAATGCTCCGGTATGTTGGGATAGGTCTTGACAACCGGCACCGAGTGCCTGCGTTCAGGCAAAGGGTTGCGCCATCGCACGCCGGGAGTCTGAGCTAAATGACCAGCGCCCGGATTGAGCGGTTCTATGTGGGGGTAGCTGAACCAGTCACTCACGTAATTTACTGCTTCAGGGGCCGATACTGCTGATGTTACCACCCTGGGGTTGGTTATTAACCTAACGAACCCGGTGGATACAGCCCAAGGGATACCAACATTGTTCCATCCCCTTGAGTAACTCGTCCCACCAGCGTAGAGCCGAACCTTGTCGAGAGGCGCCAGCGCCGTGAGCGTAGAGCAGCAAATTGATATCCGGGACAATCATCGTTCACTGTCTCTCACCCTCAGATAGTGTTCGATATCTTCCTCCTAGAGGAACCTCTTGAGGGCCTTTGGGTCGGGATCGTCAATGAGAAACTTGGGCAGCTTAACTTCGGGCAGGTCCGCCTCGAGGCTCAACACCACCTCTGACCCTCTTCCAAGGTAGGCGGCTTCAGAGGTGTCAGCACTCCGTTGGCAAACCTAGCCCTTACTTTCCTGATCATCGCTGTCCCGCGTGACAAGTTTTCTACCCCAGCAGGCGGGACTTCTGGGTCTCGAACTCCTCGCGGGTTAGGAAGCCCTGGTCCAGCAGGCGGGCGAGGCGCTCTAGGTCGCCGACCACTGATGCGCCGGAGGCCGCCGGGTTCTGGGCCACCGAGCGGTCCACCTGCCTCACGTCGGTCACGCCGCAGAGGCCCATGGCCACGCTCAGCTCGCTGCGCAGGATTTCCAGGCAGTGAGCGACGCCCTCCTCGCCGTTGACGGAAAGGCCCCAGAAGATGGGACGGCCCACGAAGGTTGCCTTGGCGCCGAGGGCCAGTGCCTTCAGCACATCGGCGCCCTTGCGGACTCCGCCGTCGAAGTAGACCTCCAGCCGGTCGCCCACGGCGTCGGCTATGTCGGGCAGCATATCAATGGAGCCATCGGTGCCTTGCAGGGCGTGGCCGCCGTGGTTGGAGACGACCAGCGCCTCGGCTCCGTTCTCTACGCAGAGGCGGGCGTCCTCTGCGGTCTGAATGCCCTTGACCACCAGAGGCATGGAGGTAATCGAGCGCAGCCATTCCAGGTCACGCCAGTTGAGGGCGTGCTCGAAACTCTCGGCAAAGTTCCCCCGGTTGGGCAGGTTGGGCAACTCGATGCCATCGAAGTTCTTGAGAGTGCGCTCCGACTGAAGAATGTAAGCGTAGCGGATTTCGCGCTCGCGGGAGTTGGCCCCCAGGTTGTCCACCGTGAGCATCATGGCGGTGTACCCAGCGTTCTCGGCGCGGCGCACCAGTATCTCGGTCAGTTCCCGGTCCTGGAAGAAGTAGAGCTGAAACCACAGCGGATTGTCTGCAACCTCGGCCACCTCCTCGATGCTGTAGCTGGAGGCGGTGCTGAGGCCCATGATGGTGTCGGCGGCAGCGGCGGCGCGGGCCGAGGCCAGCTCCCCGGCCGGGTGGGCCCGCTGGTGGGTGCCGGTGGGCGCCAGCATCACCGGCAGGCTGATTCGCTGGCCGAGGACCTCGGTGGACATATCCCTTTCGCTGACATCCACCAGTACGCGGGGGCGCAGCTTGACTGCATCCATGGCCCGGACGTTGGCGGTGTTGGTGGTCCAGTCCGGCGCGTCGAGGTCGCCGAACAGCCGGTCGAACAACGCCTTGGGCATGGTCTCCTTGGCGCGGGCTTCGTAGTCGCCGATGGTGAGCAGGGCGTTCTGCGTGGTCATGTTTTTCTCCTATTTATTCTCGTGACATATGGTTGGGGGATATTCCGCGCCCACTCTCAAGACGCTGGCGGGCGGCGGCGGGTGACCAGGTAGTAGGTGAGGAAAATCACGGACAAGACAAACAGATACGGCCAGATGGCGGCCGTTAACCCCATCGTCTCCAACACTATCTTGACGAACCGGAACAGAAGGAAGCCGCCAGCGGCGAGAGGGACCATGAACACCATCATCAACGCCGCGCTGACCGCCTCCACTGCGAGTACGGCGACCCGGGTGAACCGCCTCGGCGTCGCGCCCTGCTCGCCCACCGACGGCTCCGGCTGGGCTACCAGGGCGCCGAAGGACTGCTCCTTCCTGATGCGCACCAACAGGAAAACGTAAATTGCGGCAACGCCGGCGAGGGCAAACTGCCAGGCTGATCCCAGGAAGAAGAGAAAGAAGAAGAGTGCGGCAATTGATCCGGTTATCAGGGTGAGCAGGAACAGGAAGAAGATCGGCAGGTTGGATTTGATTTCTTCGCTATGAGCCTTGAAGAAGGAGTTGGAGCGCACATACTCGACAACGCCGAGAACGGCAACGCCGCCCAGGACGACTCCAATCCATATAGCAGCTTCAAGCATTTCGTCATGGCAGCCAGAGGCCGGGTCGCCGGTACGCCCCATTCTCCCTGTATCCGCAGGGGTGCGCCGGGCGCCACATAAAAAGCAATTCTACCAGCAGGCAGAATATATTACGAAGGGGCGGCTTGGGTTCCCGACAATGTGCCTGCACGGTTGCGTTGCTAACTGCATAGGGACGCAAAGCTCTGCGCCCCTACATATCCGTCCAGTCGAGTGCTTCGGCGTGCGCCCCTGTCGCCGCCTAGAGCGCGTGAAGCGCGGGGATGACCTCCCCGCCCACAAGGTCTATGTGCTCCAGCACCTCGGACTGCGACATCTCCGGGTAGAACAAACGAATGGCCACGTCGGTGAAGCCCATCTCGTGGTAAACAGCTATCTGCTCAATGCACTCATCGGGGCTGCCCACCAGAAAGGTGTCGTCCATCAGCGTTTCCAGGTCGCCGGTTACCTTTCGGGTCAGCTCACCGTCGCTGCCGTGCAGGCCGTGCTGGGCATAGACCTCATACTTCTTGGCGAAATTGGCCTGGGCTCGCTCCAGCGCCTCCTCGTGGTTGGAAGCGCAAAAGAACTCGCGGACTATGACCATGTCATCGGGCTTCTCGTGGCCGTTGGCTTCCAGTGTGCGGTGGTACAGGTCAATCTGGTGGCGGATGGACTCGTTTGATTGGGCCGGGCCAACGTAGAGGATTTCGCCCTCACGTCCCACTCGCTCCACCGCCGGGTCGCTCATGGCCGCCTGCCAGACCTTGGGGTGGGGCTGCTGGTAGGGGCGGGCCGTCGGGCGGGCGCCGGTTACTTGGTAGTAGCGGCCGTGGTGGGTCACTTCGTCTTCAGTCCACAGGCGACGCATGAGGTTCATTGCCTCGGTGCAGCGCGCGCCCCGCTGCGACATCCGGGTGCCGAATGCCTCGCATTCCTCGGGGCGGTAGCCCAGCCCGATGCCCAGGATAAACCGGCCCTCGGCGATGTGGTCCAGCGTCGCCGCCTGCTCGGCCACGTCCACCGGGTTCAGCAGGGGCAGCAGCAACACCGAGGTCGCCAGCTTCATGTCGCCCGGTTCGCCGGCCAGTCGCGCCAGCACCGGCCACGGCTGGAAATGCTGGAAAGGATCAATCAGATAGTGGTGCGCCCAGCAATATATGTCGAAACCGGCGTCCCGCGACGCCCGGAACTGCGCCAGGTGATTTTGCCACTGCTGCTGGTGGTCGATGGAGTCCCGCTGGACCACCTGGCCGACCTGGTAGCCTACGCGCATGGGTGTTTCTCCAATAGTGACTTTTGCCGAGTCTTGCAGGGGCTACGCCCCCACCCTAACCCTCCTCCGGAGGGAGAGGGGATTTAATGGGGGGCGCCCAAGCGTGCGCCCCCTACCCATGAACTCAGTCTGATCTGCCTCTACTCGCCGACGTGGCGATACTTTACCAGCCGGTGGCCTTCGAGGTTCTGGTTGGCGTAGATGTCGCCGTGGGAATCAACCCACACGGCGTGGGCGCCCTGGCCGTGCTCAACCTCGACGGGGCTGCCCCAGCGGGCGAGTATGTCGCCGTCCATGTCCAGGATGCTCATGAAGCCGTCCAGTTCCGGGACGTACAAGGCCTCGTCTGCGTCTATGTAGATGTCGCAGGGGCGGGCGAGGCCCAGCCACTGCTCCAGGAAGTTGCCGTCGCCGTCGAAAATCTGGATGCGGTTGTTCTCGCGGTCGGCCACAAAGACGCGCCCGTCGGTGTGCACCCAGACGCCGTGGGGAACGTGGAACTCGCCGGGGCCGGTCTTCCCCGGCTGCCCCCAGGACTCGATAAGCTGGCCGTCGCTGGTGAAGCGGTGGACGCGGGCGTTGCCGTAGCCGTCGGAGATGTACAGGTCGCCGGAGGGCGAGATGGCAACGTCGCTGGGGCTGTTGAATGGCCCGGCGGCCCGCTCCACGACATCGCTGTATCGGCCCGACCAGCCGGTGTCGGAGGGCTTGTCCCACTCGCCCATGGTCATCAGCAGGTTTCCCTTGGGGTCGTACTTTAGCACCACGTGGCTGTTCTTCACCGGCATGAACAGGTTTTCCTCGGCGTCTATGAACATACCGTGGGCGTCGGGGAGCTGTCCCTCGCCCCATGAGGTCAGGAAGTTGCCGTCGCGGTCGAGAACAATCAGCGGGTGCTCGCCACGGTTAAAGAGATAGACTCTGTCCTGGGAGTCGGTGACGATGGCGGTCTGCCCCAGAACCCAGCCCTCGGGCAGCTTCTCCCAGTCGGGGACCAGTTCGTAGGTGTACTTGCCTTTGCCAACGGTTGCCATCGCGGGCCTCCTGTAAGTTAGATATTGAGAAGGGACGCCCTCACCCTAGCCCTATCCCTCCGGGAGAGGGGGCTTCCTGGGAGGACGCTAATAGGTCGTCAGGGCTTCGATTACCGCCTGCTCCAGCTCGCTGGCGCGCACTGCCACCTGCTCGGGAACCAGGCCGCCCAGCGGGTGCGGGAAGCCCAAGGGCCGGAAGTCACGGCGGCCGAAGGTGTTGGCGTGGCGGAAGGCCGAATTCAGGAACGGGTCGGTGCACAGCACCACGGTGGGTACGCCCCGGTTCTCGAGGGTCATCGCGTCGTGCACACTGCACGCGGTGCAGGACCCTCAATCGGCGATGGCGGTCACCACGAAGTCGCAGCGGTTCGCCAGCATCTCGATTATATCGTCGGCGGCGGGGCGGGAGTAGACGTACTTGTCCACCGCCAACGAGTCGCCCAGCTCCACGTCCCGGTCCAGCAGCTCGCGCACGTTGTCCAGCAGCAGGCTGGCGTTTGCCTTGCGGTTGCCCAGGAACCCGCCCACCTTGCCGTGCAGCGTATCCAGCCGGAGCGCGGGCCGCCAGCGGTTGGAGGCGTCGGGGTCGATGGGGCTCATCAGGCCCATCAGCCGCAGGCGTTCTTCGACGTTGGTCACAGTCATAGCTTTTTCACCTTTCACCCCCACCCTAACCTTCCCTCTTGAAGGAGGGAACATTTAGGCAGGGGACTATATGCTCAGATGCCTTCGATCCCGCGGGTAACAGCGCGGGAGCCCCAGCCGGGCAGGTAGACCGAGTGGGGGCCGCCGGCGCCACCGGCGACGAAAATGTGTATGCGGTCGGGCGCCCGCACCACCGGCACCATCTGGTCGTCGTCCTCGGGATCGATGAAGCGGGGCCAGAAGTGCCCGCGGCGGGCGTCGCCCTGGGGCGGGCCGCCGTGCTTCAGCATCCGCACCGGCTTGCGGGCGTGCTCGAACAGGAACTGCCGGATGTCCCGCTTGTTCCAGGCGTCGGCATGAAGGAACTTGGCGTGCTCCGGGCCGATGGCAACCATGGTGTCGCCCATTACATACATCTGAACGTTGCCCAGGGTGCACATGGTATCGGCCAGCACGGTCAGGAAGTCGCGAGAGTTGGAGGCGTGGTACATGATGTTGTGCGGCGCCTCGGCGGGGAACACCGTGACCGTGCTGTCGGTGGCGGAGTAGCCCATCTCGACGTGCATCGGCATCCACGGATTGGCGGGCTCGTCCTCGGCGACGCAGTAGGTGTAGGCCCCCGGATGGCCGAAGGTGGCCTTGTTGATCTCGCCGGGGATGGCGCCGCCCAGGTTGACCAGCGCCAGCTTAACGGCGCGGCCGATGGTGGCGTTGGCCCGCCATCCCGCGCCGAAGCAGTTGTATCCGCCGTTGATGTCGAGCCGCTGCACGATAGGGCCGTTGACGATGAGCAGCGGGGTGTGGATGCCGGTGGAGCACATGACGCCCCGCAGGTTGAAGCGCTCGTCCATCATGGCCTGGAGGGCTGTGATGATTACCGGCATGTGTTCCGGGAGGCAGCCAGCCATGACGGCGTTGACCGCGATGCGCTCCACCGTGGCCCTCCCGCCCAGCGGCGGCAGCTCGGCGATCAGCTCGCCGCCATCGCGCCCGGTGTGGGCGACGAAGCGGCTCACGAGTTCCTCGGACGGCGGCACCACCGGCAGCCCGTCGGTCCAGCCGGTCTCAAACATCAACTCAATGGCGTCGTTTAACTCGGTAGATAGCATCGTTTCAACTCGCGCTGAAGTAAAGGCCAATGGTCAGTCAGCGGGGACGGCCGCCTCTACCTTGCCTTTGAAGGCGGGCATTACTTCCTTGGCGAACCACTCCAGTTGCTCGGTGATTACGCTCTGGGGGGTGCCTACTGGGTGGCTGACGCCCATGCGCTCGAGGCCGGGGTACTGCTTTTCCACGGCCTTGATCTGCTCGATGACCCGGTCGGGCGGGCCGGCGAGGAAGGCACCGGATTCCACCGCGCTCTGGATGGTCGGCAGGCCAGCGTTGGGCGCGCGGCGCGGGTCGCTGATGTCGCGGATCTGCTCGTCGGACAGGCGGCGGCTCAGGCGCAGCGGGCCGAACATCTTGAGGTTCTCCTCGAAGAAGCCCTGGGACTCCTCCATCGCCTGCTCCACGGTGGGGGCGAGATGGAAGTGAAAGCCCACGCTGATGCCTTCGCCGGGCTGCGGGTCTTCGTGTCCGGCGCGAATCATCGCGTCGCGGTAGCCATAGATGACGCTGTCCATCGCGCCGCCCTCGGCTACGCCGCCGCCGATGATGCCCTTGATGCCGTGCTTGACCATGAAGTCCAGTGCTCGCCGGGTGCCGCCCTGGATCGGCTGCCAGCACTCGACGGGCAGCTTGCGCGGGCGAGGCACCAGGGTCAGCTCCTTCAGCGTGTAGCCGCGATACGGCACTTCCGGCGGCAGGGTGTAGTTCTTGCCTTGATGCGACCAGGACTCTTCGTTGAACGCCTTGAAAATGATCTCCACCTGCTCCTCGAACAGCTCGCGGTTGGCGTCCTGGTCCTGTAGGGGCGATCCGAAGCTCTCGACCTCGCGGGTGTGGTAGCCCCGGCCCACGCCGAAGATGACGCGCCCGCCGGTCAGGATGTCGGCGGTGGCGAAGTCCTCGGCCAGCCGCAGCGGGTGCCACATGGGAGCGATGTTGAAGCCGCAACCGAACTTGAGGTTCTTGGTGATGTGGGCCAGATGGACGTTGACCATCAGCAGGTTGGGCAGGCATTCGTAGCCTTCCGGCTGGAAGTGGTGCTCGGCCATCCACATGGTGTCGTAGCCGTTCTGGTCCATGGTGGTGGCGATGGCCTCGGTCTTCTCGAAGACAGTGGACAGGTGGTCGTTGTCGAAGAGGCGGTCATTGACCGCAGTGCCGCCGTAGCCGATGTTGGTCATGTCCACATGGCCAGCGTAGAGGCTGTCGAACTTGGTAATCATGCGGAACCTCCCAAAGTGTGCTCGCATTTATTGTTGGCGATTATCGGGGGATGTTGAGACCCAGTTGCCGTTCAACCTCGTCGGTAACTTGTTGTGGTGGGCCTGAGAGTGTCCACCCAAATCGCACGATGTTGCTGACGTTGTAAACCGCCGAAGGGTTCCTCAGAAAGATAATCCCGGTTGGTTCATTTAGGATCGAAATCTTATTGGCGATTTCACCAACGATTTCATTGCGCTGCCGTTGATCTCTCGGAAGGTCGTATACGTGAATCCACGGCCCACCACTAGTGGAATTCACCGTGAGTACCAATTTGAAGATCGGACCTTCCATGTGATCTCCCGGCATATGAGCTGGCTATTTTCCTGTTGAAGACCACACGAACATTCACGTATTCGTTGCCCGCTTTTTCGGAGGCACGAGTTATTGCCTTACTACTCGTAGGGCTGGAGTTGGATTTCGTGGAGGGCGGGGATGACTTCCTTGCCCAGCAGCTCGACGGAGCGCATCACGTCGGCGTGGTTCATGTTGCCCTCGTTGCCGTAGATGTGCAGGTAGCCGGGGTTCAGCCGCTCTATGATATTCCTGAGCTTGCGGGTAACGGTGTCGGGGCTGCCGACGATTACGTTGTCCACGTCCTGCAATTCCTGGTAGGTCATGCGGCGTCCGAAGCCCCCGGCGCCGGGCAGCTGACGCTGGATGCGCACGGCCTCGCGGGACTGGTAGCCTGGCGGGTCGTTGTGCTCCACCGGCCCCCGGTTGCGGTGGTTCTCCGTCCAGAGGAAGGTCTCGCCGATTCGCTGGGCTTCCTCGTCTGTGTCGGCGCAGAAGACCCGCAGCAGGTATCCGAAATGCTCCGGGCCGGGGGTGAAGCCGACCTCCTTGGCGGTGTCGATGTAGACGCCCTTCAATCCCTCGGTGTAGTCCAGCAGGGATCCGAGGTTCATGTATGGGTGCTGGTGCCGGGCGGCCCAGACCACGCTCTCGGCGCTGGACAGGCCGGGGAACCAGATGGGCGGGTGCGGGTCCTGCACCGGCAGCACCCAGGGGTTCACCACCCGGTAGGAGTAATGCTTCCCTTCATAGCGGAAGGGGCCGGGCTGCGTCCAGCATTTTATGATGAGGTCGTGGGCCTCCTCGAATCTGGAGCGGTTCTCGGCGGGGATGATGCCCCCGGCCAGACTCTCGACGGCGGTGCCCCGCACGAAGCCGGAGATAATGCGTCCGTTGGAGAAGCAGTCCAGCATGGCGATTTCCTCGGCCATGCGAATGGGGTCGTTGACCGCGATGACGTTGCCGAGGATGGCAATCTTGGTGTTCTTCGTTATCTTGGAGATGACCGCAGCGTCCAGGTTGACCGCCGGCTTCATGCACCAGTAGGAGGCGTGATGCTCGTTGGACATGATGCCGTCAAAGCCCACCTCGTCGGCCAGGGCGTACTGCTCGTGGTATTGGTTATAGAGGATGTGGGCCTTCTCCGGGTCGAAGAAGGTGTTGGGGAAGCCCAGCCGGCCGGAGTCGTACTGCTCCAGGTCGGCGTCGGTGACGTGGGCGTAGGGCTGCTCGGAAAACCAGAAAACCTCGATGGTGTCTTTCATGCGTCAACGGCTCCTGGAAGTTAGCGTAACAGTTTGGCAGGCCCGCCGGGGCGGAACTGCGATTGCCCGCAATCTAACCATTGGGCGGCAGGGTGTCAAGGATAATAGACGCGACACCGGCCCACCCGTCACCGGCCCACCCGTCACCCCACCGCCGCCGGTTTCGCCGCCAGCTCGCGCCCGGCGCCGCGGCCCAGGCCGAACCAGAAGGTCACCAGCAGCATCAGGCCCGCCGCTATCGTTATCGCCAGTGGCCAGCTTGTTTCGGCGGCAACGAAGGACAGGGGCAGAGCGCCTATGTAGTGGAAGCCGGGAGTGAAGTGGAAGACGCCCATCACCCGCCCCCGAAGTTCCGGCGGTGTCGAGAGTTGCAGGATGGTGGTCGCCAGGGGCCAGACGGTGCCGAGACTCAATATCCCCACCACGGCGAACAGGCCCCACGCCAACCAGAAGGAATTGGACCAGCCAAACAGGGTCAGCATTACGGCGAAGCTCACCAGGCACACCAGCAGCCAGCGATAGAGCCAGGCCCTGTGCATGAAGGTTATGAACACGTTGCCCAGCAACGAGCCGACGCCGGAGGCTTGGAGGATCAACCCGGCCTGAGTAGCATCAGCCCCCAGTTGGTCCTTGGCGAAAGCAGGGATCACCTGGAGGTGGGACATTCCGAACCCACCGAAGGAGCAGGCCAGCACAATAACCGTCAGCAGTAGCGGGCTGTTCTTGATGGCTGAGAACCCGTTAATAAAGTTGCGCACCAGCCGCTCGCGGGCCACTTCCGTCGCCCTGAATGTGCCGCGTATGGGCAGGATGCACAGGACGCTCAGGCCGTAAAAGGCTGCGTTTGCGGCCAGGCCTGCGCCAATCCCCCACACGTCTGCGTACCCGGCGATCAACGGCGGGCCGTCAATGAGCACTCCGGCCAGCGGCGGGCCAATTATCCGACCGATGTGAACCGCCCCGTTGAACTGGGCCACAGCGTCCAGCAGGTTGGTATGGCCCACCAGGTCGGACAGCATGGTCACCCGCGCCGGTTGGTTCAGGGCTTGCAGCACACCCAGCAGGGCCACCGCGAGGTACACGTGCCAAAGGGCGACAGCACCCACGACGGTCAGCGCGGCCATGACGCCAATCAGCACGGCAACTGACGCTTGGGTGGCCATCAGCAGCAGCTTGCGGTCAATGCGGTCGGCTATGACCCCGCCGATGGGCAGCATCATGGTGTTGGGAATTCCATACAGGAAAACAACCAGGCCCAGTTGCTGTATGGAAGACCCGGTGAGCTCCAGCACCAGCCAGCCAAGCACCAGGAACTGCATCCCCTGGGCCACCGACTGGGAAAAGGAGCCCAGCCAGTACCAGCGGAAACCGGCGAACCGCCACGGCCCCCTCAATCTGGTCCAATAGGACGCCCCCGCGGGGGTTGACGATGCGTTCGTTACCACGCTGAGATTCTCACGGTCTCTCTCTTCTGCCGCCGTCGCCCGGCTTGGCTGGAGCTATGCCACCCGCCGGGGATTCGCTGATTGTGCATCTGTTGAATCCGTGGGGAAATCGGGGACTTCAATTTCAGATCTTCACACGAGCGCCGGGTGCGCTGCCAGCTCCCGGCCTGTCTTGCGGACCAGGCCGAAGGTGAGCGCTACCAGCAGGGTCACTCCCGCCGCTCCGGTTATTGCCAGCGGCCAGCCCACTCCGGCGGCGGCCAGGGTCAGGGGCCAGGCCCCAAGGAAGTGAAAGCCCGGGACGAGGTGGATCACTCCCATCACCCGGCCCCGCACCTCCGCCGGAGACGACAGTTGCATAATTGTGGTCGTCAGCGGCCAGATCCATCCTATGGCCACAACACCCACCAACAGAGTGAACACCCAGGTTGCCCAAAACCAGCCAGCCCAGGATGTCCCGGTCAGGTCATCGAAAGACCCACTCCAGGCAAAGAACATCAGTAACATGGTAAAAGTTACGAGGCAGAACAGCAGCCAACGGTATAGCCAGGCCCGGTGCATCAACGTCAGGGTCAGGCTGCCTGCTAGGGCGCCTATGCCCGAGCCCAGGAGCAGCAGTCCGACCTCGGAGGCGCCGCTGCCGAGTTGCTCCTTGGCAAAGGCGGGTATCACCTGCAAGTGCGCCATCCCGAACCCGCCAAAGAAGCAAGTGATCACCAGGACCGTTAGTAGCATCGGAGTATCACGGATAACGGATAGCCCCTCCCCGATATGGCGCAACAGGGGCTGGCGAATCGCCGGAGGGCGGCTGTACATCCCGCGGACCATGGCCAACAGGAGAACACTGGCCCCATAGCACACGGCGTTCAGGACCAGCACCACGCCCATGCCCCACTGGTCTATCAGAACTCCCGCCACCGGGGGGCCGACGATCCTGCCGGCGTGCTGCGCCGCGTTGAACTGCGCCACGGCGTCCAGCAGTCTGCGCTCGCCCACAAGGTCCGCAAGCATCGCCAACCTGGCGGGCATATTCAACGCCTGCAACACTCCCAGCAGGGCCGCCGAAAGGTAGATGTGCCAGAGCGCCACGTTTTCCGTGATGGTGAGCACGGCCAGCCCGGCAATCACGGCTCCCACCATCGCCTGCGTGACCATCAGCAGCCGCTTTCGGTCCATCCGGTCGGCGATGATGCCGCCAGCCATCAGGAAGCCGATGTTGAGAACGCCGTAAAGGGACACCGTCAGCCCCAGCTGGGTCTTGTCGCCGGTGACCTCCAGCACCAGCCAGCCGAGGACCAGGAACTGCATCCCCTGGGACATGGACTGGGCCAGCGATCCGGCCCAATACCAGCGAAAAGAAGGAACCTGCCACGGCCCCGTAATCCGGCTCCATAAAGGGGGTGAAGCCGAAGCAGGCGGCGGGTTGGCTACCAATTGACAGCGCTCACTGACGGACTGCCGCGTCCGGATCGCCGAGTGGTCAAAATGAGCAAGACTCTAGGTTCTGTTGACATTTGCATTTGTAACCGATGTGCAGGCCCATTTCATGTCATTCCAAGTGCAGGAAAGCACTAATGGCCTTGAATCGGAGTGATAAGTCCAGGATTCTTCGTCGCTATTTCCCCGGAATGACCCGCAACAGCGAAATGTCAACAGAACCTAGTCGGGGATTCCCATGCTGACGCTGCGGTAGCTGCCGTTAATGGCGCGGGTCTGGTGGCCCTGGCCGGTCATATCCTCGGCCAGCAGCACGTCGCCCGCTTGGAACTGGCGGATGGCGCCGTCGCCGCAGATTACCTCCATTTGCCCTTCCAGGACGATGAGGTACTGGCGGCGGGTGGGATGGTGCCAGTCGCTGAAGCTGTTTTCGGCAGAGCGGCGAAACACCAGGTCCTCGCCGGACTTGGTGGTAACGCGCAGCGCGTCATCGCTGGGCATTCCCACGTCATCAAAATGGGACAGGCCATCGTCTCCGGTATAAATTCGGACGAGCATAAGTATCTCCCAACTCGGATTAGCGGCCCGCGCCGGAATGATGCGGCCGCCAACGCAAGTATAAGCCATCGCACAAGCAGGAACGGGCAATTGTCAGGGCTTTCCCGTTCTCCCTTTCTCTTGATGGAAAGGGTTGGGGGAGGGTGAATCTTACGCATCAAGCGTCGAGGGGAGGGAACATTTCCAGGCAGCCCAAACTCGCCTTCGCAGCCCACCGCCGCACTCCTGCCTTTCCCGCCTGCGTGTTAAAATATCCGGCGTCTGGAACCGTAATCTGAACTTCGCCGTAATCTGAACTTCGCAGGGATCGATGGGTCAACTATACATTGTTCGCCACGGCGAAACTGTCTGGAACCGCGAGGGCCGCATCCAGGGCCATACCGACGTTGGCCTGTCGCACAGGGGCTTGGAGCAGGCGCGGATGCTGGCGCAACGGCTGAAAACCGTTCAGTTCGACGCGGCCTACGCCAGCGACCTTTGCCGGGCATCCGATACCGCCGCCGCCGTCCTCGATGGGCGCGACGTCCCCATTGTCCCCACGCCGCGCCTGCGCGAGTACCACAAGGGCGCTTTCGAGGGGATGACCGAGAGCGAACTGCGGGCGCGGTATCCCTCGGAGTATCCCGGTTACGTCGCCAAGGACCTCGATTACGCTCCCGAGGGCGGCGAGTCCACCCGGGGCGTCAGCGAGCGAATGGCCTCCGTCATCAACGAAATCAAGGAACGTCACCTTGACGACACCGTGCTGGTGGTGGGCCACGGCGGTTCCCTGAGGGCGGCGATGATGGCGTTGCTGGGAATGTCCCTGGACGCCAACTGGCGCTTCGTCTTCGGTAACTGCACCCTCACCATCGTGGACACCTACCACGACAACGCCGTGCTGCGGCTGTTCAACGACTCATCGCACCTCAGCGGGTTAGGGTAGGGCCGGGGAAATTTCCGCGCACCGGCGCATACCGCCGTGACCGCAGGGGCGCACAGCAATGCGGCCCTGCCTTACCGACTTTAGCAGAACGGGAGAACACCCCTTGAACTCCGACCACAATCAAGATACGGATTCACCCCCGCTGACCATTGGCTCGGCGACGGCTCGGGCGACGGGAGTCTGCGGCGTGCTGGCCCAGGGCGCCATCGGCGAGATGCACTTCTCGGTCACCTGTCCTGTTGATTTCTATTCCCGCGTGCGGGTGGAGTTGAGCGCCGACGGGCCGGGCGTGGCCGCCACGGATGGCTGCGAGAAAACCGTCGCAGCGGTGCGGCGGACGCTGGCGCACCTTCGGCGGGCCAGGGTGCGAGCCGACGTGCGCGTCAGCAGCCCCATTCCCCGGGGCAGGGGTCTGGGAAGCAGCAGCGCCGACCTGTCGGCTGCAATCGCCGCCACCGCCCTGGCCCTCGGCGAGGAACTCACCCCCGAGGCCATCGCCCAGATCGCCCTCTCCATCGAACCCACCGGCGGGGTGATGATGCCGGGGCTGGCCCTGTTCGACCATCGCGCCGGGCTGGTGCGGGAAAGCCTCGGCCCGCCTCCGCCCATGGAAATCGTGGCGCTGGACTTCGGCGGCTCCTCCCGTTCCGGGTACTTCAACCTGTCGGACCGGCCCCAGCGATGGCATGGAGTCAACGACCAGACCGCCGAGGCCCTGAACCTGATCCGCCGCGGAGTGGCGGAGAAGAGTCCCGCGCTGGTGGGCCGGGGCGCGACCATCGCTGCGGAGGCCGGCAGCCGTGTTACCTCCCGGCCCCGGCTGGAGGAAGTCGCCGCCTTCGCCCGCGAAGTCGGCGCCGTCGGCATCAACGGCGGCCAGAGCGAGGGCGTCACCGGGGTGCTACTGGACGCCACCGAGCGGCGCGGCAAGTCCACCTACCTCAAGGCAAAGCAGGCGTTCCCGGACGCCGAAACGGTCTATCACTTCCGGCTGCTGGGCGGCGGCGTCCAAACTGTTACCTAAACGCCGAGATTCTTAACCGCAGAGGGCAAAGAGATGGCTGAGTATAACCTGGCTGTAATTCCCGGCGACGGCGTGGGGCCGGAGGTTATCGCCGAGGGGCGCAAGACACTGGAGGGGCTGGCGGCCTCTGGAGGCCCTTCCTTCCGATTCACCGAGTTCCCTTGGGGCAGCGACTACTACCGCGAGACCGGGCGCCTGATGCCGGAGGACGGGCTGGAGTTGCTGTCCGGCTTCGACGCCATCCTGTTCGGCGCGGTGGGCGACCCGAACATTCCCGACCACATCACGCTGCACGGACTGTTGCTGCCGATGCGCCGGGGCTTCGACCAGGGTATATGCGTGCGCCCTGCCTATCTCTATCCCGGCGTGACCTCGCCCCTGTCGGGCAAGAAGCCCGGCGACATCGACATGGTCATCTTCCGCGAGAACACCGAGGGCGAGTACGCGCCCGTGGGCGGGCGCCTGAACGCCGGCACGCCCCACGAGACGGTCATCCAGAGCAACGTGTTCACCCGGCGAGGAACCGAGCGCATCATCCGCGCTGCCTTCGAGCACTGCGTCCGCCGCAACAAGCGCAACAAGGTGACGTCGGTCACCAAGTCCAACGCCCAGTCCTTCGGCATGGTGTTCTGGGACGAGGTGTTCGAGGACGTGGCCGCCGACTACCCGCAGGTGGAGACGGAGTCGCTGCTGGTGGACCGGGCCTGCATGGACTTCGTGCGCTGGCCCGAGGACTTCGACGTGGTGGTGGCCTCCAACCTGTTCGCCGACATCCTGTCGGACATCGCGGCGGTGGTGACGGGCAGCATGGGCCTGGCCCCCAGCGCCAACATCAACCCCGACAAGGTGCACCCATCGCTGTTCGAGCCGGTGCACGGCGCGGCCTTCGACATCATGGGCAAGGGAATCGCCAACCCGCTGGCGACCATCTCAGCCGTGGCCATGATGCTGGACCATCTGGGCGAACCCGAAGCCGCCGCCCGAGTGGACGCCGCCGTAGCCCGCTGTCTGGAGGAGCGCCGGGTGCTGACGGCAGACCTCGGCGGCAACGCCAGCACATCGCAGATGGGCGACGAAGCGGCGCGGCTGGTGCGCGAGGGGTAGTCGGTTGTGGCGCAGTTGTAGGCGGTCGCCCAGAACGGAGGAAGCGCATGATTTTCGAGAGCGAGCCCATACCTCTCAATATCCCCGAAGGCCTGCCGCTGTACCGGGATGAACGCGGGACAGTCCGGGTGAGTAATAGCCGCGTTCTTCTGGACATCGTGGTAGGCGCGCGCGCACTGGGCTACAACGCCGAGGAAATTTCAAGCCAGTACACAACGGCCAGCGCCGCCGCCGTGAAAGGAGTGCTGACTTACTACCAAGCCAACAAGGGCGAAGTGGATGAGTATCTGCGGATACGCCGAGAGCGGGGAGACAAAATCAAGGAATACTTCCAATCTCAGCCCGAATATACGGAATGGCTTAAACGGTTCAGAGAGCGGGTCCGGGAAAAGGGCTTAATTCGGCGACTCGCTTTCTGGCGGACGAGAACTTCAGAATCGAGATTGTCCGACGAGTGTTGAGACAAGACCCTGCCACTGACATTGTTCGCGCTCAGGATGTTAATTTGGCCCGAACTCCAGACTCGATAGTGCTGGAGCGAGCTGCGGAGATGGGCCGGGTGCTGCTGACCCACGACTATGGCGATATGCCTTTCTACATTGATGAAAGACTTCGGGCCGGTCTGCCAATGCCGGGGGCAGTGCAGATTCCCTGGACATTGCCGACAGGGCAGGCGGTTGAAGACCTGCTGCTCCTAATTGGGGGCAGCCTTGAGCATGAATGGGAGAACCGGGTGCACTACCTACCTCTCCCCTGAAACGTTCGCCCATGTCCGCTAACGGCCCCGAAGAGCGCCGGGTGCTGACAGCAGACCTCGGCGGCAACGCCAGCGCATCACAGATGGGCGACGAGGTGGCGCGGCTGGTGCGCGAGGGGTAGGGGACTGTTCCGGTCCTGCTGCAAGGCCCGGCTTTCACGGCATTCCCTTTTACCGTCCGGGTGATATCAATTATTGAATATTGACGTCTCCTAGGGGGTGTCGTCAAAGTGAGAGTGTGATAATAAGCTGATATTGCAATTAGTGCAGCAGGATTGGGCAATGCCAGCAGTAGCCGTAGCCCCGGCGCACCGGCGCCACGATATTTCAGACCGGGTATGGGAAATCTTGGAACCCCTTCTCCCCGGCGGCAAGGGCAAGACAGGCCGGCCGGCCCAAGATAACCGCCGTTTCATCAACGCCGTGTTCTGGATTTTGCGCACCGGCGCCCCCTGGCGGGATCTGCCCCCGGACTACGGGGACTGGAAGAACACCCACCGCCGCTTCTGCCGCTGGCGGGACCGGAACGTCTGGGCCGGGCTGCTGGAGGCGGTGATGGATGACCCTGATTATGAATGGCTGATGATTGACGCCAGCTACATCAAGGCCCATCCCCACAGCGCCGGGGCCCGGGGCGGCAACCAAGCCATTGCCCGCACAAAAGGGGGCTCAACAGCAAGCTGCACCTGGCGGTGGACTCCCACGGAATGCCGGTAAGGCTGGCGGTAACCGCAGGCACTGTGGCTGACTGCTCCCAAGCGCTGCCCCTGATTGAGGGCATCAAGGCGGAACACCTGCTGGCGGACAAAGCCTATGACACCAATGAAATCGTGGCCGGGGCCTCGGCCCGGGGGATGAATCCGGTGATACCGCCCAAGAGCAACCGGAAGGAAAAGCGGGACTACGACCGGGCGCTGTACAAGTTGCGGCATTTGGTGGAGAACGGTTTCCTGGAGTTCAAGCAGTGGCGGGGAGTGGCGACCCGGTATGCCAAGAACTCCCTTTCTTACCTGGCCATCTGCCAGATTCGGGCCATGGCGATTTGGACTAAATTACTTTGACGACACCCCCTAGAGACTCAGCTGCTATTTCTCCATCGCATTCGTAACAGAGAAGCCGTGTCGTCGTTGGAGTTCATCGTAAATCCCAATCATGACATCGATTTAAGATCGGGATCCTTGATCAAATCCGCCGGTTTGTCAATGCCCCTAAACTTGACCGTCAGCTCATCCCCCTCGTCTACTTAGCCGATGAACCGATAACGTCCTCTTCCCAAGAATTCGAGAATATGTCCGTCTCTGAGCACTTGTAGCTGTTGGCGTGGCGGATTTTCGGCGCGATGTGTCGGTTCTCCGGGTGCTGCGTTGATAGTGTCTCAGTAAACCGTGCATAGAATTGCCGGAGAGTGAATTCGGGGCTGCGGGTCTCCGCTGCCAGGGTGCGGACACAGGCGAGAATATCCACGCCCCATCCGCCGGATGCCCTACTATCGGAGCGCAGGAACTCGAATCTGCGCCAGTGTTCCCGCACGGATTCCACTGGCCGCGGAGTGCTTGCGGACACGATGTTGATGCGTCCGTCAGGTGGTATCTCACCCAGCAGGATATTTGACCCTATCCAGCCGCTACGTCTTGCGGATGAGCTAAGCGGATTTCTTTGTTTAATGACGCTCCGGGTAAAGAAATGACCCGGAACGACAAATAAATCGGTTATGCGCCAATCGCTGCTGGAGAACTGAAGGAAAGCGTAATTGGGAACCCTACCCGCTTCGATGGCGTCAATTTTGGAATAGTAGGCCGAGTTACTGACTGTCCGCCCGAATCTTCTGCCTGTGGCCTTCAGTTGATAGGTGGATTCGCATTCCGGGCAGGTAAAGTCTTTTACTCGCGTGTTGTCTGGCTCTGCACTGATTGACGAAGAAGAGCACGCTACGCAAAAGAGGTTTTTGGCTGCCCAATCCTCCGTGATGACCCTAGCTTTTTGGCTAGAGCTTGAGTAATTATCGCCAACAGCGGGGTCCAAGTTCAGGTTCATAAAAACCCGGCCTACACCCCCAGCACCACCGAGGCCATGCGCTTTTCCAGCGCGCGGCCTATCTGCATCGTCAGGTCGGCGCGCTCGTAGTCGCCTATGGTGCCTATGAAGGCCACGCCCAGCAGGCGGCCCAGGCGGAAGTCCACGACGGTCGACGAAATCAGGCCGCTGGGGCCGCCCTGTAGCACCCGCAGGGCCACCGACTCGTCGAAGAAGCCGCCTGTTTCGATGCGGTTGGCTGCCACCAGTTGATGCCCTTGGCCGACACTATCTCCCACATGGTCCTCAAAGTCCTTGAGGAAGATTTCGTGCATCCAAATGCTCACCGACTCGGGCGTGTCGAACAGGTGAACCACCGACGCTGCCATGAAGTCGAAGCCGTCGACCATCGCCATGTTGGAGGTGGGGCCAAGCTCGCGCATGGTCCCGGTCACCCGGCCCGCCTCCCGGAAGCGCTGGGCGGTGCTGCCGACGAACCCGTTGCGGGCCAGTCTCTCGTTGTCCAGTTCGCCCTCGCGGACGACCTGGTGGGCCTGGAAGTCGCTGGGGAATTCGCTCTTCTCCAGCACCATCTCTTCCAGAGTATCTTCGGTAACGCGATATGTGGCTCTAGTCAATGCAGAGGTCGCCAAACTGGCCCTCCGGGAAGATGGAATTGTGGAATTGCGGTGAATCCGGTCGCGTAACTGCGGGGCGCCATGGTGAATCCGACCTTTGTTATGGGGGCGGAATGCGGATGTTCCACCGCCCGCCCCCATAGCCGGATCCCTGTCTAGCCGCAGACCATGGGGTAGATGTGGAGATAGCGGGTGGACTCCACGGGCAGCATACTCTTGCTCCAGGACTGTCCACCGTCCCCGCTGCTGTACACCTCGCCCGAGTAGGAGGCGCAGCTAATGCGCGCGGGGGCGGCGGGATCGATGGCGACCTGCATCATGCGTCCCGGCGGAATGTCGCCCAGGTCGAGGCGCTCCCAGGTCCGGCCCACGTCGCGGCTGCGGAACAGCGCGCCTTCCGGCACGGTGTCGGGCGGGGCCGCGCCGCCGCCTGCCCCGGAGGCCAGGTAGATGGTGCTGGGGTCGTCGGGAGCCACCGCCAGGTCGCGGCAGTAGGAGCCGCCGGGGAACATATCGTCTACCTGGACGTGTTCCCATCGCGTCCCCTCGTTGAGGCCGCGAAACATGGCTATCTGGGTGGCGATTTGCACCGTCTCGTGATCGGCGGCGCTCACCTGAGCGGCGTGCAGGTCCAGGGTATTGTTGCGGAGATACGGCCCGTCCATCAACTGCTTCCAGGTCTCGCCGCCGTCATGGCTGGCCAGCAGGCCGCCCACCTCGATGGCCGCGTACATATTGTTGGGATCAACCGGGTCGATGGCGATGCCGATGACCCGCTTGCCCAGGGGAGCCATATAGGTGGTGATGTGCGGGAAGATGACCTTGCTGGTGTCCATGTCTTCCCAAGACTCGCCGCCGTCCCGCGAGCGGGCGATGGCGCAGGGCTCGTAGCCCGCGAAGATGGTGCCGGGGTCGGAGGGGTGGGCCGCCAGCGACCATACCTCGCGCCCTTCGGCGGGGTCGGGCAGGCGCTGCCAGTTTGCGCCGCGGTCAGAGCTGCGGTAGACGCCGTCCTGCGTGCCTGCGAACACCACGGCCGAGTTGTCCGCCTTGACAAGCAGGGCGCGTACCTGGGGGTTGCCGGGCAATCCGGCGGATATGTCTTCCCAGGCGTCCTCCCCGTCGGCCTGGCGGAGCAGCCCGCCCTCGCCGATGTAATCGCCCTCGCCGGCCAGCCCGACGTAGGTGTAGGTACGATGATTGGTTGCAACCATAATAAGACTCCTCATTCGGGTCGATTGCTAGTTGGATTTTTCGGCCTAACCCTTCCTGTTGTCAAGGGGCATTGACTGTCACGGCCGTGCCGCCATGATAAAATGCCAACAGAAAATAATCAGAACAGGATGAATCAGTGCCGGAATCGGAACCCGGAAGATACCTCATTTCAGACCCTATGGAGATGCTGGGTCAAGGAGGCGGCCTGGAACGCCTCCGGGTTGGCGACCAACACTCTGATTTTTGAGCGTACCGGACGCGGACCGGAGTTTGTGTGGGAAACCTCCAGTGAAGTCCTCTTTCTGAGCCAAGAGAGCGATGGCCAAGAGAGCGAGGAGCTCGACACATTCTGCTACCGCTTCGTCACCCGGATTCACGACTTGTACGGCGATTGCATCATCGAGGGCCACTGTGACCCTGAGGATTACTATACCGAGATAATCCGCGACACCGGCAGCTTCATCCGCGAGGCCGAGCGGATGGCGGGCTAAACGGGGCTCGTGGCGCTCGCCCACGCCCCCCCGGTGGCGCGTTGCCGCGCTCTGCGCTAGTATTTGTCGCAATTACTCCGCAATTACCCCCGGAGGGTTAGACGCCCATGAAAAACAAGGTCTACGCCACCATGGACGAGGTGGTGGCCGACATCCCCGACGGCTCCACCATCATGTGCCCCGGCTTCTCCGGCGTCGGCGTTCCACGCAACCTGCTGGCCGCCGTCAACCGCCAGGGCGCCAGGGAGCTGACCTGCGTCTCCAACAACGCCGGCACCACCGACGAGCTGGTGGACGTCGGCACCCTGGTCGAGGCGGGGCAGGTCAAGAAGATGATTTGCGCCTTCACCGCGCCCACTCACCCCTCGATGGTCTCTCCCTTCGTCCGTATGTACAACGAGGGACTGGTGGACGCCGAGCTAGTGCCGCAGGGGACGCTGGCCGAGCGCATCCGCATCGCCGCCGCCGGTATCGGCGGGTTCTACACCCCCACGTCGGTGGGAACCGAGCTGGCCGAGGGCAAGGAGCACCGCGAGATGAACGGCCGTACCTACGTGCTGGAGTATCCGATCCACGCCGACTACGCCCTGATCCGCGCCTGGAAGGCCGACAAGTTCGGCAACCTGCAATTCCGCCTGTCCCAGCGCAACTTCAACCCCATCATGGCCATGGCCGCAAAAATCACAGTCGTCGAGGTCGAGAACGACGTGGTGGAAATCGGCGAGCTTGACCCCGATCAGGTCCACGTATCCGGCATCTACGTCGACCGCATCGTCAAGATTCCCGAAGACGGCATCTGGTCAGGCGCCAAGCCGGGGCTGTAACCCTGAAATAGTTTCCTCTCCCTCTTGGAGAGGGTTAAGTGAGGGTATACCCCAAGACGATGGAGCGCCTCGAGGAGTATCGAAAATGACCGACAAGGCAAAGCTGACCCGCCAGGCCATGTGCGACCGGCTGGCGATGGAATTCCAGGAAGGCTGGATTGTCAACCTAGGCGTGGGAATGCCCACTCTCTGCTCCAACTACGTTGACACGTCGCGGGAGATCATCAACCACTCAGAAAACGGCGTCGTCGGATACGGCCCGCTGGCCACCGAGGGACAGGAAGACCGGCACCTTGTCAACGCCGGCGGACAGCACGTCACGGCGTTGCCGGGCATGGGCATCGTGCATCACGCCGACTCGTTCATGATGATCCGAGGCGGGATGATTGACGTTACCGTAATGGGTGCCTACGAGGTAGCTGAGAACGGCGACTTCGCCAACTGGCGCATCCCAACCCGCAAGGGCGGCGGCATCGGCGGCGCCATGGACCTGGCGGCCTGCGCCAAGCGCGTCTTCATCGCCATGGAACACTCCACCCGAGAAGGAGCACCCCGTCTGCTCCACCGCTGCAACCTGCCGATAACCGCCCCCGGCGTGGTCAAAATGCTGGTCACCGACTTGGGCCTCTTCGGCATCACCCCTGACGGATTCGAGCTGCTGGAACACGCCCCCGGCTGGAACCCGGAGGAGATTCAGGAGCTGACCGGGGCCACGATTAACATCTCTCCCGACCTGAAGGAGTTCCGATTTAGGGATTAGGCGATTGCGGCGCGGAAGGCGGCTCCAGTATGCGGGTAATGCGGAAAGTTTGCGGCACTACCCGCAAGCATCCATAGAGGTTGAGCGCAATGTACACCTCATTCGCCATCGAAAATTTCCGTTGCTTCGAGGACTTGACTGTCCAGCCGCTGGCTCGTGTCAACCTGATAGCCGGCCAAAATAACGTAGGCAAAACGGCGTTGCTTGAGGCGCTGTGGCTGTTCAGCCACCCCACCGAGCCAAGAAACGCGCTTCAGACCATCCTGCGGGAATTGGCCGATTATGGTCAAGGAGAGTTTTTCGCGGACCTGTTCCCTCAGTACCAAACTGGATTAACCATTAAATTACAGGCGGAGAACATACAAAGCCGCAGGTTCAGAACCCTCTGCATCCGGCGTAAGTATCGCGCCCAGCAGCCCCTTTTTGATTGGTCAAAGGATCCTGAAACCGAATTGGACGACGACGCGATTGCCGATTTCGATTTCAGCAATGAACTTGCCTTTGAATACGTTGACGAAACCGGCAAGGAGGTACTGACTAGCGCCTGGCTGAATGCGGAGCCAGGGGTAGGCTGGCTACGTCCTATGCTGAGAGACAGCAGAACATCAATGGCACCACCTGAGTATCCGTGCGTATTTGATCATCCCAGAACCCGGTACAACGCCCGCGCCCTTGCTACCCGTTTTGGCAGAGCGGAGCGTGAAAGATATTCATCGGCCATCGAGAAAGCTATCCGGTTACTGGAGCCTAGATTAAAGCGGATGACCACGATTGCCGACAGCCGCGGACGCCCCTCACTTCACGGGGACATTGGCACTGGCCGATTATTCCCCATGGCGATTATGGGGGAGGGAACCAAACGCTTGTTGGCTTTATCGCTGGCCTTTCTATCCGCCCGCGACGGAATAATACTCATTGATGAGATCGAAAACGGGCTGCATCATAGCGTTTTGGTGGATGTCTGGAAGAACCTGGACTGGTTGTCCCGCGAATTCAACGTGCAGGTTTTCGCCACCACCCATAGCTACGAGTGCATCGTAGCGGCAAACAACGCTTTCACGGAAATAGAATCCGACGACCTTCACTTTCATCGCCTGAACCGGAAGGGCGAACAGGTAAGAGCGGTTACATATACCAAGGCCATGTTGGCTACCAATATCGAATACTTTTGGGAGCTCCGCTGATGACGGCGCAGCGGGAATCCCAGCATACCCTCAAAATCACACAGCCCGTCCTGTTGCTGGTTGAAGGCCCGGACGACGACCATTTTTTCCAGCGAATCATAGAGCGGCGCGAGAACCAAGGGATACAAGTCGTCCCATACGGCGGCAAGGACAACCTTGGAAATTTTCTGGTCAACGTCCTGGTTCCCAGGCTAAGGTCTTCTGCTGTGGTCAAGGCCATTGGCGTAACGAGGGATGCCGATTGTTATTACAACCGCGCCTTTCAAAGCATTGACGACTCGCTGCGTCTGGCAGGCTTGCCGTCGCCAACATCTCCATTAACATACGCAAAGGGAATGTTAGACGACGACCGTATTCGTGTAGCAGCCTATGTTATGCCCGATAACGCATCCCCGGGCGACCTCGAAACATTGTGTCTCAATGCGGTTAGCGAAGCACCCGCAATCCCTTGTGTTAACCGTTACTTTGATTGCTTGCAGTCAATCGGCCACGTTCCCAGACAGGAAAGCAAGGCGCGTCTGCGGGCGTTCCTGTCGGCGAACCCGGATAATCCCAATCTGCTTATAGGTCAAGCTGTTGCGGCAGACGTTATACCGTGGAACAGTCCGGTTTTTGCCGGTATCAACCAATTCCTTGATATGTTGACCTCAGTAAACTAATGTCGTCCCCGACCTCCAATTAGAAGTACGCCGTCCCCCCATTCACGTGCAGCGTTTGCCCGGTCACAAACCCGCAATCGTCGGTGGCGAAGAACACGCACGCCGCGGCGATGTCGTCGACGTGGCCCAAGCGAGCCAAAGGTATCTCGGACGTGTCGGCCATGTTCTGCCTGGGATACCAGGACAGGTCGCGGCTGGTGTCGATGCGGCCCGGAGAGACCACGTTGACCCGGATGTTGTGGCGCGCGAACTCCGACGCCAGCCCCCGGGCCAAGCCCACGACGCCCATCTTGGCCGCGGAGACGTGGGAGCGTTCCGCCGAGCCGTTCCAGGCGCCGTCGCCGGTGAGGAACACGATGCGCCCGAAGCCGTTGGCCTGCATCGCCGGTATGGCGTTGCGGGCGCAGTAGAACGCCCCGTCCAGCACCACGCCGCGCACTCGCTCCCAGTCGTCCAGCGTCAACTCGGTAAACGGCTTGTGCGGGCGGATGGCGGCGTTGCTGACCAGCACATCCACCTGCCCGAACCGCTCGGCGGCGGCGGCGAACATTCGCTCCACCTGCTCGCGGTCGGCCACGTCGGCCAGCGCCGCCAGCGCCTCCACTCCCAGGCCGCGGACTTCCTCGGCCACCGCCTCGGCCTCCTCTCGGTTGCAGCGCGCGTTGACCACCACGTTGGCCCCCTCTCCCGCCAGCTTCAGGGCGATGGCCCGCCCGATGTTTCGTCCCGCCCCGGTGACCAGGGCCGTCCTGCCTTCCAGTCGCGTCATAACGGCAAACCTCTTCAGAATAATGTGCAATGCCGAATTGTAGCGGAAGTTCCCGGCGATGAGCCTTCAGGATAACATTCCTGCCGGGACAGCAACGAAGGGAAACTGCCTTATCAGCGCAGGCGCCCCATCGTAACCCTCTCCCGGAGAGTGGTAACAACTCAAAAAGAGCGCATTGGCCGCCAACCGGCGTCGGAGGACTCCATTGGCGCCGCCGTTTGCCGTAGTGCCGGGGATGGTAGCAGTGTGCGTGGACACGCGGAGACCGGCGATTTTGCGGCGAATACAGGCCGATGGACTGGAATCCCCACACATAAAACGAAACACAGCGCCGGACCGCACGTTTGACGCGAAAAACGCATTCAGCTTTGGCGCAATTTGCTGTCTACAGCATATTGACACGCAATTGCGTAAACCATACAATATTTGGAGGCCATGGCGAAAGGAGCCTAGTCATCACGCCGCACGGAAAGTGAGGTGAGGGTATGCCTCCACGGAAGTCCCGGGCCAAGAAGGAAGAAACAGCCATGCCCGTTCTGACCGCCTATTGCACCAAGCTGCGCAAAAAGGTGGAAATGGACCAGATTGAACTGGTAACCATGAAGAACGGTCGGCCCGCGGCCAAGGGCGTGGCCAAGGAAGATCCCAGTTTGTCGGTTTTCCGCATACTCAGCAAGGCGGAAGCCGAAGAATTGGCCAAGGCCCTGTCTTAGCCCTCGCATTGGCCACTCAATTACCAGGACACCGGACGGACGGGGGATAAATCTCCGCGTCCTTGGGTGCCCGGTGAAAAGCACCCGGCAGCAGTTATTTCCTGACCACTATGGTCGGGTAATTGCTTTTGACCATACGGCACTAAATTGGCCGGAAAGGCACTAGATTGGCTGGAAATCTGAATAAACCTTGACCGACGGCCGGAAGTCCCTCCCCTCCGGTCGTTATATTTCCGTTATAGTTCTCTGCTACCTTATTGTCCTGGTGGCCTTGAGGCGTACCGGGGGAATGGCAAAATCCCTTGAGAATCGTCCCCCTCTCCCTCCGCTCAAGGCCTTGCCGGCCCACCCGCGATTCCTGGCCGCGCTCGGAACGTCAGGCGATCACAGTTGCTTTGCAATCGTTTTGGAGGCATACCGCAGGAATCTTGCCCGGTTTTTGAGAACAGGCGCCTTCATTCAGAAGAGTGGCAGAAGAGTGGGTTTCCCGGCAGGAAATCGTTAAATCGTTGCGGAACAAAGGACGCCTCCCAATCTACCGGTCGCCTTGCCAAGGGGGTCGCAGACACCTTTGGGGCGCCGGAATCTGGCTTGACCTAGACAGGGAGTCTGTGATTGAATACCGCCCGCACAACTACCCGGCATCTCTTCGGGGTGGCGTAAGAATTTGGCCGGAATTCAAACCCGGTCTGAAATGCGGGCGAATTTACAGACATAAACTGTTGAATTACCGGACAGGTGTTAGGTATGATGTTGCGGACATTCTACGGGGTTGTCTACGCCTCCCAGTTCGAACATCCCGATAGGAACGGGAACAAGCGCTGAGTCCGAATGGACCAAGGCTGGAAGGGAGGGTACCGGCTTTATGGAGACTACATCTTTTTTGGAGCCACTTCAATGAGCTTGATTCAACGTAATGCTGTCCCCTTGTTCATCCTGATTGCGGTAATTGCCGTGGGAGTCGGGGTGCTTATGGTCAACAGCCCCTTCGCCGCCGGCCAGGAGCCGCCCCAGTGCGACACCTCCGCCGTTGGCATATCCATCATCACCACCGACGACTCCGGCAGCTCGGTGACCGTGGTCTCCCACGGCGACAACATCGGCTACACGGTCAACCTGTCCATCCCGGAACTGCCCGAAGGGGAGACCGCTTGTAACTACGGCAGCGGCATCCTGACACTTACTTTGCCCAGCGGCGAGCAGGTTGCCGTGGCCGGCACTGATGATACCGAAATCATTCCCACCGTCCAGGTCGGCTCGGTCTACACGGCCCCCCGGATCGCGTACACTGTCAACCAGAACGACGGCGTCCAGAACGCGTCCGGCAACGTGGAACTGACCGCCCGGGTCGACTATTCCGGCGGCACCACCTTCAGCGCAGTGGAAGGCGAGGAGGCCGCAGCGTCCCAGTCCAAACGGGCTCGCATGACTCCGCCCTCGATCGTGATAGAGGTGACGCCCGCCGGGAATCCCGGCGCCGACACCCAGACGGTTTACCAAGGCCAAGAGGCGCTCTTCGAAATCACCGTAACCAATACCGGCGGTTTCGAGTTGTCCGACATCACTGTTACCGACGCGCTGGCTCCGGACTGCGACCGGGCTGCCGGCACTCTCGACACTCTGCCCGTCGGCGCGTCAGCGGCGCCCTATGTCTGCGGCGTGACGCCGGATACGTTCTTGACCAACGAAGCGATAGTGACCGCCAAGGCGACGGCCAAGGACTCTAGCGGCGCGCCCGTGGAAATAGAGGCCACGAATTCCGACACCTCCGAAGTCGTTTTCGGCGAAGTGGCCGTCGGCATTACCATCGATCCCCCAGTGCAGGTTATCCGCACCGGGACCGAGGCCACCTTCGACATCACCGTCACCACCCCGTCGGTCACGGCCTTGGACGACGTCACCGTCACCGTTGTAAGAGTAGACGGGGACGACGGCAGCTTTGACCTCAGCGAGTGCAGCAGCGCATTTGGCACGGTGGCCGCGGACGCGGAGGTGTCTCCTTACTCCTGTAGTGCCATCCTGCCCTTGGGGAGGAGCATGGTTACGGCCACTGTCGTCGGCACATTGCCGGGAACCACAGAACCTCTGCCCGCAGCGACCGCTTCCGCTGAGGTCCAGGTCATCGCCCCAGGGTTGGCCATCGTAGCCACCTCGGGAGCGGATACGATCCGGGGGTTGCCGACGGTTCGCAAAGGTCAAGCGGCGGCCCTTGCCATTTCCGTGTACAACAACGGCGACTCAACGCTGTCCGACGTGTCGGTGGTTAACAGTGTTGGGTACCCCGAGGCGCAAAACTGCGACCTCAGCCTGATTAGCTTGGGGCAGCTCAATGCGGGCGAATCCCTGACCGTTAACTGCTCCACCGGCAATCTCGACGCAATAACGAACTTCGCCTTCAACGTCACCGCCAACGCCAGAGACGGCAGTGAAGAGAGGGCCGAATCCGATCCGGTCACCATCAACATCCTGGACTCCAGCACCGCTGTCGGCCTCAGCGAGCATAACACCGTGGTGCTGCGGCTGGTGGTGCAAACCCTGACCGTAACCGAAACCAACGATGGCGACTCCCTGCTGAGAGATGTCCAGGTGGAGCTCCAGTCCAACGGCGTCGTGCCGCTGTCCCGCGAACCTCTGACCCGCGACTCCATGGAATACGTCGGCGGCGACTTAAACGACGACGCCATACTTGACCCAGGGGAGACTTGGGAGTGGCGGGTGGTAACCGTGTCGGTGGCCGGTGATGTCGTGCTGCTGTCCGGAGACGCCCTGAATCTGGAACTGACTGCCATCGGATACGGCGTCGATGAGTTGGACGGCGTGGTAACTCACCCCGGCGACGTGGAAGAGCTTAGCACCATAGAAGTCCCGATAGTTACCCAGTAGCCCAGCCAACGCGCTCCACCGCCACCCGGCGGATGCGAGAACGAAAGGACGCCCAGAGATGGCCGGAGGTTTGAACCCCCGGCCATCGACTTTTTCCGCCCCGGTCATCCGCGCTAAGCCGCGGCCCGTTCATTGAAAGACCTTGGGCGCAACCTTGCCGCTGGCAGGGCCGGTGGCTTGCTGGTATCATTTGGCGGCATCATTACCTTTGCCCGTGGGGGCGGGAGGCGCCATGTCTCAGAACGAACCCATCGTTTTCCTCAACGGCGAGTTGGTCCCGGAATCTCAGGCGGGCATTCCCATCCGCGACCGGGGGTTTATCTACGGCGACGCGGTTTTTGACGCCGCCCGTACCTTCAACGGCGTCCCCTTCAAGCTGGCCGAGCACGTCAAGCGGCTGTACGACTCCCTGCGCTACGTCCGCATCGACCCCGGCATAGGCATGGACGAAATGGAAGATTGGTCGCGCCACGTGGTCGAACACAACTATCCGCTGCTGCCGCCCGGTCAGGATATGTGGGTGATGCAGCGGGTGACCCGCGGCGTCGAGGGCGGGTCCGACGAAGGGACGCCGACGGTGCTTATCGAAACCCACGCCATCCCCTTCGCAGCCAGAGCGCCTCTGTACCGCGACGGGGCGCGGGTCACCACGCCCTCGGTGCCCCGTGTGCCGCCCCGCTTCATGAGTCCGCGGGCCAAGACGCACAACTACCTGAACCTGGTGCTGGGCGACCTCGAAGCCCAAGGAACCGACCCCGGCTCGTGGGCGGTGCTGCTGGACGAGGCCGGCAACCTGACCGAGGGGCGCGGCTCCAACATCTTCCTGGTCAAGGACGGAGTTGTCGCCACTCCCAAGGGACAGTACGTGCTGGAGGGCATCACCCGCGGCACCGTGCTGGACCTGTCGCAAGGGCTGGGACTGGAAACCGGAGAGCGCGATCTCGATCTCTTCGACGCTTATACCGCCGACGAGGCGTTTCTGACCTCCACCAGCTTGTGCATCTGCCCCATTTCCGCCATCAACGGCGCGGCCGTCGGCGACGGCCGGCCCCCCGGCCCGGTCTCGCGGCGGCTGATGCAGGCCTTCAGCGACCTGGCAGGCATGGACTTCGAGGAGCAATACCTAGCCCACCTCTAAAGTCCCCTCTCCAGATACACCGTCATTCCCGCGAAAGCGGGAATCCAAAGGCCCCGGCAGATACCAGCGTTCCTGTGGCGAGTATGTATGGATTCCCGCTTTCGCGGGAATGACAGGGGCGCGGGAATGACCCGCATTAACACACGTTGAGAATATCTAATCCACATCGAACGGAGGTTGTCATGGCGGACTTGCTACCGGGAATCGTGGAATCTGGCGCGGAAGCGCAGCAGCTTGCCACCGGCTTCGGGTTTACCGAGGGGCCGCTGTGGCACCCCGACGGCTACTGGCTGTTCGTGGACATTCGCGCCTCGCTGGTGCACCGGATGACACCGGACGGACAGACCGAGATCTTCCGCGATAACAGCGGCGGCTCCAACGGGTTGACCTTCGATCTGGCCGGCAACCTGATTCTGTGCGAGGGCGACAACCGGCAGCTTGCGCGGCGCAACTCCGACGGCTCCTATACCGCCATCGCAACTCATATCGGCGGACAGCGCATCAACCGCCCCAACGACGTCGCAGGCCGCTCCGACGGGTCGCTGTACTTCACCGACCCCAGCGGACGCCTGACCGCCGAGGAGCGGGAGTTGGACTTCAGCGGTGTTCACCGGGTGTCCCTCACCGGCTCGCATACCATCGCCACTCGCGACACGGAATATCCCAACGGCATCGCTTTTTCGCCCGATGAAAGTGTGCTGTACGTGGCCATAACCAGGCTGGACGACAGTTGCATTGGCGAAAAGGAACGCGGCGAGGTGTGCGAGCATCAGTTCATACGCACCTTCGACGTGGCCGCCGATGGCTCGCTGAGCAACAACCGCATCTTCGCCAATATGCACTCCGCAGAGGACGGCGTTCCCGACGGCATGAAGGTGGACGTGGAAGGCCGCGTCTACTGCACCGGCTCCGGCGGCTGCTGGGTGTTCGACGCCGACGGCAACCACCTGGGCGTCATCGTCCTGCCCGAGGTCCCGGCCAACTGCGCCTGGGGCGGCAGCGACAACCGCACCATGCTCTTCACCGCCCGCACCTCGGTCTACTCCCTGCGTATGACCACCCCCGGCACGGCAATTCCCCAGGGGTAGAAATCCCGCCCAAGAGTTGGCAATTCGGCGTAGGGGCGCACGGCTGTGCGCCCCTACGCCGATGAAAGGCCCGAAGGCACGGAAGCACCAGAAAGAACTGGGATATGTGATGAACGAATACGACGCCATAGTCATCGGAGTGGGCGGCATGGGCAGTGCGACGCTGTATCATCTGGCGCAGCGAGGCTGGCGCGCGTTGGGGCTGGAGCAGTTCGACGTGCCACACGAAATGGGGTCGTCCCATGGCTACTCCCGGATGATTCGCTACACCCTCCAGGAGCATCCCTCCTATGTGCCGCTGGTACGCCGCGCCTATGAACTCTGGCACCAACTGGAGAACGCATCCAGGGAGCGGCTGCTGGTGACCACCGGCTCCATCCGCGCCGGTTATGCCGAGAGCGAGTACTTCCAGGGGGCGGTGGCGGCCTGCGAGGAGCATCATATCCCCTACGAAGTGCTGACCGGCCCCGAGACCGGGCGCCGGTTCCCCGGCTACCGCTTCGACCACGACATC
This sequence comes from Dehalococcoidia bacterium, assembly GCA_965226875.1. Classification (GTDB taxonomy): domain Bacteria; phylum Chloroflexota; class Dehalococcoidia; order Lucifugimonadales; family UBA3495; genus VXOI01. The sequence goes on from OZ245439.1 coordinate 3,295,885, forward strand.
GCCGCCGTATACCAGGCCGATGGGGGATTCCTGTTGCCGGAGCGTTGCATCATCAACCACGTCAACGCCGCGCTGGAGGCCGGGGCCGAGGTCCACGGGCGGGAGCGGGTGCTGGACTGGGAGCCGTCGGGCGAGGGGGTGGTCGTCCGCACGGCGCGGGACAGCTACCGGGCGGCCCGGCTGGTGGTATCGGCCGGCCCCTGGGCCGCCAAGGTGGTCCCGGCGCTGGCACGGTACGCCGTCGCCGAGCGGCAGGTGCTGGGCTGGTTCCAGCCGGAAAGGCCGGAGCTCTTCCGCCCCGACACCTTCCCCGTGTTCGGACTCTACGCCGAGGAGGGGCGCTTTTACGGCTTTCCGGTCTATGGCGTGCCGGGCTTCAAAGTGGGCCGCTCCCACCATTTACACCAGACAGCAGACCCCGACCAACTGGACCGCGACGTCTACCCGGAGGATGAAGCGGTGCTGCGGAGCTTCGTGGAGCGTTACTTCCCGGCGGCGGCCGGGCCGGCCCTGTCGCTCAAGACCTGTATGTTCACCAATTCGCCGGACGGTCATTTCATCATAGACCTGCATCCCCAATACCCGCAGGTGTCGCTGGCCTCCGGCTTCTCCGGGCACGGCTTCAAGTTCGCCAGCGTCATCGGAGAGATCATGGCCGACCTTGCGATGTTCGGCGAGACCACCCACGACCTCGCCCTGTTCCGCCTAAGCCGTTTTGCCGACGACTAAAGCAGTGCTTGGTATAATCGGCGTTGACGTAAATTATTGGCGAGGCGCACTATATGACCAATCCCGGCCTGGACGCAGACACGGAGCAGAGCGCTGAGCAGGAACCGGAAGGAATACGCCTGCTCAGAGAAGCATGGCAGAACCTGGAGGCAATGCCCCCGGTGTAGAACGGATGTAGAACGGGAGGCGCGCGGAGGCCGAGGGCAGCCTGACTATCGTTCGCATCCGGGAGCGGTGAGCCGGGGCGGAACCGCCTCAACAATTCTCCCCTATGTTAGACTAGAAGCAATTCTCCAGGGAAGCACGGGAGCACGATGGACTTTCTTGCCGTTGATCACCAGCCCGACCGCAAGCTGACTACACTGGTAATAGCCTTCAGCGGCTGGGCCGACGCCGCCGAAGGCGCGACCGGCGCAGTGAAGTTCCTCAAACGGAAGTTCAAGGCACAAAAATTCGCCGAGTTCGACCCCGAAGAGTTCTACGACTTCACCCAGACTCGGCCCACGACGACGCGCACCCGCGACGGAAAGCGCCACATCCATTGGCCGGCCAACGAGTTCTTTCACCTGGATAACCCCGATACCGGCGACGGCGTCATGGTCTTCACCGGGGTGGAGCCGAACCTGCGCTGGCGCTCCTACTCCCAAGGCGTCGCCCGGCTCGCCGCCGAGCAGGGTGTGGAGACCGTCATTCATGTCGGCGCGCTGCTGGACGCCGTGCCCCATACCCGGCCGGTCAAGCTCAGCGGCACAGCCACGCGGCCCGACCTGTCGGAGTTCCTGGAAGGGCGGGAGATCCGCTCCTCCAACTACCAGGGACCCACGGGCATCAGCTCGTCGGTCATGGACGCCTGCGTCAAGCAAGGCCTGGGCTACTCGTCCATCTGGGGCCACACGCCCCACTACCTGCAGGCCGCGCCCAACTATCGAGTTGCCTATTCTCTCATCCAGACACTGACCCGCCTGCTGCGCCTGCCGATGGACCTTGAGGAGCTCCGGGGCGCCGCGGCCAAGTTCGACGAAGAAGTGGCCCGCGCCGTGCAGGACGACGACCAGATCGGCTCCTACGTTGCCAAGCTGGAGGGGCAGTACGACGAGAGCTTGGCCGACAACTCGATCCTCGACCCCGAGGACCTGGTGCGCGACGTGGAGCGGTTTCTGCGAGGCGAGCGCTGACACAAACGTCACCCCGGCAGTATCTCGTCCGCCGCTTGGCCGGCCCCACTTAATCCGGGGCTGGCCATCATTATTCTCGACTCCGGCGGAAAGCCCGGATTTACGGCGACTATATTATTCCATTTTCTGTCTTCTTTACGAACATTCTAACCGGAATTCGCCACCCTATTGAAGGTATCCAGGCAATATAACGGCTGCCGTTGGCGCTTTATTTTACGTTAAATCTGGCCTGCCTCGCGGTGCGAGTCCTTGACAAACGCCTCCCCACGCATATAATCCGTCCGGCCCTTCGCACTTGCGCCCGGTGTTGCCAGGCCAAGAGCAGGCCATCTCAGGCCGAGAGTTCTTAACACCCGTGACCTCAAAGGAGAGAGTGTGTTTAACCCGAGAAAGATCCTATCGAGAATTTGGTTTCCATTCCTGATGCTATCGGCCCTGGCGCTGGTAGTGGCCTGCGGCTCATCGGCGACGGAAGCGCCGCCAACCGCTACATCAGCGCCCCAGACCACGGCTGCGCCGACGGCGATGGCCGAGCAGCCCACAGCGATGGCCGGGGTGCCTACGGCAATGGCCGAGCAGCCCACCGCGAGGGCTGAGCAGCCCACACCGGCTCCAACATCCACCCCCAGGCCGGCGCCGACCAGGGTGGTGGAGACGACCCACCAGCCGGAAGGAGTGATGAACTACGCGGTCAAAGAGACCGGCGTGTTCGAGGGGCACCCGCGGTTTATGTCCAGCCCCCGTGTTCAGTACTCCGCCGTGAGTTTCGGGGAGTCAATGGTTGCCATCCAGCCCGATCTCTCGCCTGGCCCGTTGCTGGCCGCCGAGTGGAACATCTCCGACGACGGCCAGTTTTGGACTTTCAGAGTCCGGGATGACGTGGAGTTCCATCACAAGTGCGGCGAGTCCGGCGACCAGAGCTGCGGCACACTGAACATCCACGACATTCTTTGGAACTACAAGGAATGGTACGAGGGCGCGCTGAACGCCCGCTCCGGCATCATTGGCGACTTCTGGGTTGGCAAGAAGGGCGGCTCCCAGACGGTGATCGACAATTACACCGTGGAGATAGACACCGGCGAGCCCTGGCTCCGGGAGCGAGCTTTCGAGTTCATGCGCCATCTGGGCGGCGTCAGCACCACCATCGTCAGCAGGCAGCAGACGCAGGAGTTGGTGGAAACCGCCGGAGGCAGCATGGACGACACCACCACTGCTGAGTACGAAGCAGGTGCCAAAGGGGCCAGCAAGAACATCTCCGCCACCGGCCCCTGGGAAATAATCGGACCTACCAACGACAGCAGCGTCTGGCGCTTCAAGGCCGTGGAAAACCACTGGCGGCAGACCCCCTACTTCGCGGAATTCAATATGAGGTCCATCCCCGAGGAGGCAACGCGAGTAGCAGCCTTCCAGACCGGTGAGTTGGACATCATGGAGATGGCGTTCGACTCTTTGGCTGCGGTGAAAGCCGTGGAAGGCACGGAAATCGTCGCCTGGCCCTTTGCCACTCAGTCCGGGTTGAACATTTACGGCCAGACCTACGGCCTGGACAGGGAGGGAAATCCCTACCAGCATCTTGACTGCAACAACGCCTGGGTGTCCTGCAATGAAGACCCCACCTCGGAAGAGTGGCTGAACTCCGTCAAGGTCAAGAAGGCCATGTCCGTGGCCATCAACCGGCAGGAGATTGTCGATACCATTTTCTCCGGTTTTGGCGCACCCCTGTACATGAGGGACTGGATGGGGCACGAGGCCAAGGCAGACCCGCGTTGGACCTTTGAGTATGACCCGGATCTGGCCCGGCAATTGCTGGCGGAAGCCGGTTACGGCCCTGACAACAAGTTCAGTATCACCCTCGCCACTGCCATACGCGGTAGGCCAGGTGAAGTTGAGGCTTGTGAGGCCGTGTCGGGCTATTGGCAAGAAGTCGGCATTGACGTCGACCTCCAGCGAATTCCCTACGCCACCATCCGCCCGGAGTTGATTAACCGTGTATATCAGGGCGCAACCTGCCACAGCCTCAGCGGACGCCTGACCCCGGGCATCGGGGCCTCCAACTACGTCGCTGAGTCCACCTTCAGCTACGGCACGGAACACCCGTGGATGCAGGAAAACATCACCGACCTACTGGGCGAGACCAACCCGGTTCAAGTCACTGAGAAGGAGCGCAAGGTCTACGGCTGGATGTATGACAACGTCATGGCCTTCGCCATCTACTCTGTTGACGGAATCTGGCCTGTCGGCAAGCGGCTCGATCACAACTGGCGGCCCATAGACTTCAGCGAAGTCTCGTCGCCCTCCGGCTTCGAGTACATCAAGCACCGTCAGTAGGAATACAGGCAGGGACGGGTTTCAGACCCGTCCCTGCCATAAGCTCCGTCCGAAACGGGATATGCCGGGCCAAGGGCCTCCCACGGGTGGCCTCCCGGTACTCAAGAACGTCCTGATATAGATAAATTGGCTTCCTGCCTGTACCTTTACTGGCTATAGTGTCATATCGCATATAATCATATTCATTCCGTCAAAAGTCTTTGCTTGCGATTTAGGGTGTCATGCAAAAATTCCTAGTCCGCCGGTTGGTTCTTGCCGTCGTCACCCTCTTGGCTGTCTCGCTGATCATTTTTATACTAAGCAGGTCCGCGGGCGATCCGGTTTCCCTCATGCTGGACGAATACTCCACGCAGGAGGATATTGACCGGATGATGGCGAAACTGGGAACCGACAAGCCGTACTATCAGCAGTATTTCCTATTCCTTGGGGACGCCGTCCGGGGAGATCTGGGAAATTCAATCAAAGAAGGCCGCCCGGTAAGGGATGTCATCCTGGAGCGTCTTCCGGCCACACTGTACCTGGGGCTGACGGCTTTCATAGTTTCCTTGCTGGTTGGCATTCCGCTGGGAATACTGTCATCCATCAAGCGAGGGAGCTTGATTGACCAGGTTGGAAAAGTAGTCGCACTGCTGGGCCAGTCGGCGCCGCCCTTCTGGCTTGGCATAATGCTGATCATTTTCTTTTCCGTCTCCCTGAGATTTTTCCCGACTTCCGGACGGGAGAACTGGGACAGCATCGTCCTGCCGGCGGTCACCCTGGGCTGGTTTTACGCTGCGGCCAATCTGCGGCTAGTGCGATCAGCGATGCTGGACGTGCTGGACTCGGAGTACATTAAGCTGGCCCGGGCCAAGGGTGTGCCGTACTGGAGCGTCGTGCTGCGCCACGCCTTCCGTAACGCCTTGATACCGCCCCTGACCTTCGCCGGCGTTACCCTGGGCGCGCTGGTAACCGGGTCACTGGTGGTGGAAACGGTGTTCGCTTGGCCCGGCCTGGGCAAGCTGGCGATAGACGCGCTCTTCGCCTTCGACTACCCGTTGCTTCAAGGGGTGGTGGTCGTCTTCACGCTGCTATATGTCCTAGTCGCTTTCCTTGTGGACGTGCTTTACGCCTATATAGACCCCCGCATACGCTACGCATAGGAAGGGAAGGGCGCGCCATGGCGATCAACACAACAACCGAAATTTTCACTCCGCGCGGCAACGGTATTGGCGTGCGGCTGGTCGGGATTTATCGCGCCTTTCGGCACTGGCCGGTGATTCCGGTGTTTCTGCTGGGGCTGGTGCTTTTCGCCGGCATTGCCGCGCCCTTGATCTCGCCCCACGACCCCAACAAGCAGTCACTACCCGAGAGAAGGTTGCCGCCCTTCTGGTATGAAGCCAGAACGGAAAACGTCACCAGAACTGTGGTACAGCGGGTTCTACCCGGACAAGATGCCCGAATATCCTTGGCGGATGCCCAGGCGATAAACCCTGACATCCAGATTGGCGATAGCATCGAAGCCCTCAATGTAACTCGTGCAGGAGGCAGCAGCAAATTCCTGCTAGGCACCGACCAGCTTGGGCGAGACATACTTTCCCGCATCATCTACGGAGCCCGGATTTCCCTGCTGGCCGCTGTGGTGACTCTCGGCATCGGCGGGTCCTTCGGCGTACTGCTTGGGCTGGTGGCCGGTTGGTACGGCGGAGTGGTGGACGAAACAATAATGCGGTTCGTGGACATCCTGCTCGCCATCCCTCTGGTCTTGATCGCCCTGGCAATGGTGGCCACCCTGGGAACTTCGTTAGGTATTATTGTCGCAGTGCTGACCATATTCATCTGGCCGCGCTTCGCCCGCCAGTTGCGGGGCGAGGTGTTGCAGCTGAAAAACATGGACTACGTGGCGTTGGCCAAGGTGGCCGGGGCCTCCACTCCGCGGATTTTGTTTGTTCACATATTTCCTGGGACGATTAACACCCTGATTGTGGTGGCAACCCTCCAGGTGGGAATAGTGATACTGCTGGAAGCCACATTGAGCTTCCTCGGCGCCGGCGTGCCGCCGCCAACTGCCACTTGGGGAGGTATGGTGGCGGACGGACGAAACCATCTGGCCGGGGGGTTCCAGACCGGCTCATGGTGGATTTCCACCTTCCCCGGCGTCGCCATCGTGCTCACCGTTATGTCGCTCAACCTATTTGGCGACTGGCTCCGAGACAAGCTCGACCCGCGCCTGCGCCAAATAGAGTAAAATAGGGCAGCGGCGATTAAAGACTGCGGGCGCAAAGAAGGCCAGATCAATTCCCGGTGTTCTCTGCGCCCCCTGTGTTTTAGCCAACCCGTTTTATGCAACCCGTTTTATGCAACCCGTTTTTTCCAACCCGTTTTATCCAACCCAAGGGGTTGAACATGGCTACCGAAGTGGCAACCGAACGCGAAGTAGTTCTCCAGGTGGACGATCTGCGGACCTATTTCCAGACCCGCTGGGGAACGGTCAAGGCGGTGGACGGCATCAGCTTCGACCTGCGCCGGGGAGAGACGCTGGGCATCGTCGGCGAGTCCGGCTCGGGCAAATCGGTGACCATGCTGTCGCTGATGCGCCTCATCCCCATGCCTCCCGGACGCATCGTATCCGGCAGCATAATGCTGGACGGCGAAAACCTGTTGCAGCTCTCCGACAGCGAGATGAACAAGGTGCGGGGCAGCAAGATAGCCCTCATCATCCAAGACCCGATGACTTCGCTCAACCCGGTTTTCACCATCGGCAATCAGGTATCAGAAGCCATCGCCATCCACCAGAACATTCCGAAGCGGTCGATCAAGGAGCAGGCCCTATCGATGCTGCGGAAGGTGAACATCCCTGCCGCCGAGTCGAGGATGCGCGACTACCCCCACCAGATGAGCGGCGGCATGAGGCAGCGGGTCGTGGGAGCTATCGGCATATCCTGCCAGCCCCAGGTGCTCATCGCCGACGAGCCGACCACTTCGCTGGACGTCACCATTCAGGCCCAGTACCTCGCGCTGCTCAAGGAATTGCAGCGGGACTCCAACGTGGGCCTGATCTTCATCACCCACGACTTTGGCATCGTTGCCAAGATGTGCGACCGCGTGGCGGTGATGTACGCCGGGCGCATCGTGGAGCAGGGCAGCGTGCGCGACATTTTCAATCGCCCGTCCCACCCCTACACCGAGGCGCTGCTGGCTTCGGTGCCCAAGATGGAGGAGGACGTCGATCGGCTGTACTCTATCGAGGGCCAGCCCCCCACGCTGCACGACCTGCCCACCGGCTGCCCCTTCGCGCCCCGGTGCAATTACGTAATGGACCATTGCCGCGAGGAATACCCCACTCGAACTACGGTAAGCGAGGGCCACTTCGCTTCCTGCTGGCGGTTGAACTGATATGACAACTGCAAACGTAATTTCTCCGGAAAACACTTCCAGCGGTTCCGTCTCCGTGGACAGGGGCGCCCCGCTGCTGGAAGCCGTCGGGCTGAAGAAGCACTTCCCGGTTACCAAGGGACTGCTCATCAGCAAGATCACCGGCCATATCAAGGCGGTGGACGGCGTGTCCTTCCAGTTGTGGCCCGGCGAGACTCTGGGAGTCGTCGGTGAGTCGGGCTGCGGCAAAAGCACCACCGCCAAGATGATGCTGATGCTGGAAGAGCCTACGGAAGGATCCATTCGCTTCGAAGGAAAGGAGGTAAGGGACGGCGACCCTGAGACTCGCCGGGAGTACCGGCGGTCGGTGCAGGCGGTGTTCCAGGACCCGTGGAGCTCCCTCAACCCCCGGATGCGGGTGCGCGACCTCATCGCCGAGCCCATGGTCATCAACTGGGACATGGGCCGCGGCGAAATACAGGAGCGGGTGCTCAAGCTGCTAAACGACGTGGGCCTCAGCGCCTATCACGCCAACCTGTACCCGCACGAGTTCTCCGGCGGGCAGCGTCAGCGTCTGGCCATCGCCCGCGCCCTGTCCCTCAACCCCAAGGTCATCGTGCTGGACGAGCCGGTTTCGGCGCTGGACGTGTCCATCCGCGCCCAGATAATGAACCTGCTGAAGGACCTCCAAGCCGAATACAACGTGAGCTATATGCTCATCGCCCACCACCTGGCCACGGTGCGCTATATGTGTACCTGGGTGGCAGTAATGTACTTGGGGCGCATCGTCGAGCTGTCCCCGGTGAAGGACCTGTTCGTGAACCCGTTGCACCCCTACACCAAGGCGCTGATGTCGGCGGCCCTGCCCTCGCACCCGGACATCGCTCAGGACGAGATGATACTGGCCGGCGAGGTGCCATCGCCCCTGAACCCCCCGACGGGCTGCCACTTCCACACCCGCTGCCCCTTCGTCATGGACCGTTGCAGCATGGAAGACCCCCAGGTCAAGGAAGTAGCGCCGAGCCATACCGTCGCCTGCCACCTGTTTTAGCCGACAAAGAATTGCGGCGGCCACAACAGCCTCCGGTTTCACTGGGGTCAACACAACCAGAGTCTTTTCGTCGCAGATGTAGGGTGTCCTCAAGTAGCATATTTGGTTGTTGAGCAGGGAGTTTCCGCATCCCTGTTTCCCTCAGGACGATTGCAAAGCCCTTGAGAGTCCGCTGGTGGTGAACCTTCTTAACCATTGACGGATTCTGAACATCCGTCCTTCGACAGGCTCACCACCAATGGAACCCGGCGACTTTGGACAAACCTTGGGTTTCCCTTATGCGATATTGAGACTGGACTGCGTGGGTGCTAGAATTTCCGCTATGGCTGAGAAGCATTTGAAGCGCCGCAGTCCGACAATGTCGCCCGCCCGCATTGCCCGCGCCGTCGAGTTGATGGAGCGGGAGTATGGCCCCTTCGAGGTGGAGCGGCGGCTGCCCCCGGCCGACGAGATGGTATTCACCATCCTGTCGCAACATACGTCCGACATCAACTCCGGGCGCGCCTACCACCGGCTGATGGAGCGGTTCGGGACGCTGGAAGGGGTGTCGCGGGCCGACGTTTCGGCCATCGAAGAGGCCATCGCCCTCGGGGGGCTGGCCAAGGTCAAAGCCCCACGCATCAAGGAAGTCCTCGAAAAGGTACTGGAACTCAACGGCGGCTCGCTGGACCTGTCCTTCCTGCGGGAGATGCCGCTGGCCGAGGCCAAGGCGTGGCTGCGCCAACTGCCGGGCATCGGCCCCAAGTCCACGGGCATCGTCCTCAATTTCTCCTTGGGCATGCCGGCCATGGCGATAGACACCCACATCTTCCGGGTGTGCCAGCGTCTCCGGGCCATCGACGCCAAGACCGGAGCCGACAAGGCCCACGACGTTATGGAAGCCAAGGTGCCGCCTGGGGAAGTGTTCAACTTCCACGTGGCCTTTATCAACCACGGACGGCGGGTCTGCAAGGCGCAGCGGCCCCTCTGCGGCGAATGCGTCGTGGGTGAGATGTGCCCTTCGCGCAAGGAATTTATGCCGAAATCAGCCGAGGCTGAAGACGGAGCGAAGACAAGCCGGCCGTCAAAGACCGCCCGGAGCGGCCCCGGCCCGCTTCCCCATGTCCCTCTCCCTTCGGCAAGCACAGTGTAGACTAGCAGCGTTGAGACCCGTCGGCGCACGACAAAACCAGCATCAAAAATCGGCAGGCCAGCGACAAGGAGGGCTAGGAAAGTGAAGGTAGGAATCATCAACGTCACTGGATACTCAGGTTCGGAACTGGCCCGTATTCTGCGCCGCCATCCAGAGGTGGAAATCGCCTCGGTCACCGGCAGGAGCGCTGCCGGCCAGCGTCTCGGCGATGTGTTTCCCCACCTGGACAGCCTGGACCTGACCATCGAGCCGGAACTGAGCGGCAGCCTGGACCTGGTGTTCTCGGCCCTGCCCCACAAGGCCAGCGCCGAAGCCTGCATCCCGGTGCTGGAGCAGGGCGTCAAGGTGGTGGACATCAGCGCCGACTTCCGCCTCAAGCAGGCCGACGAATACGAAGAATGGTATGGGGTGACGCACCAAGAGCCTTCGCTGCTGGAGGAAGCGGTCTATGGCCTGACCGAGCTGCACCGCGAGGAGATCCGGGCGGCGCGGCTGGTGGCCAACCCTGGATGCTATCCCACCAGCGCCATCCTGGCCCTGGCCCCGGCGGTGTCTGCCGGCGTCATCAGTCCCGAAATCATCGTGAGCAGCCTGTCCGGCGTATCCGGGGGCGGGCGCAGCCTCACGATGACCAATCACTTCTCGGAAGTGAACGAAAACGCCTTCGCCTACGCGGTGAACGGACACCGGCACCTGCCGGAGATAACCCAGGAACTGAACCCGCTGACCTCCCAGCCGGTGCGGGTGACCTTCCAGGTGCACCTGATTCCGATGACGCGGGGCATTTTTAGCTCATGCTACGCGCCCCTGTCCAACCCCGGCGAATGGGCGGGCGACGAGGGCAAGCAGCGGCTGGTGGACATTTACCGCGACTATTACGCCGATCATCCTTTCGTCAAGGTGGTTTCCGCCCCGCCGCAGACCAAGCAGACGCTGGGCAACAATATGTGCCTCCTGCATCCGGTCATAGACCGCCGCACCGGGCGCCTGATGGTCTTCAGTGTCCTGGACAACCTGGTCAAGGGAGCGGCAGGCCAGGCGGTCCAGAACATGAACCTGATGTCCGGCTTCCCGGAGGATACGTCGCTGGACGAACTGGCGGTATACCCGTAGCACAGGGCGGCGAGGTATGCTAAACTCAAAATGTACAGAGCGTGCCCCGGTCGTCTAGCCAGGTCAGGATGCCACCCTTTCAAGGTGGAGATCAGGGGATCGAAGCCCCTCCGGGGTACCACTCCTTTCCAAGATTTTTCATAGGGTGAAGTAACTATGAACGCCCAATCCTTCAACATCAGGTTGTCCTATGATGTCTCGTTGCAAGACCGCGGCGACCATTGGGCGGCAATAGTCGAGCAGATTGGAACGACTGTCTACGCACAGGATGAGCAGGCCGCGTTGAAGCGGGCAGATGAGATGGTTCAGTTTATAGTCTCGTCCTTCAACAAGTACGCGACACTGGATGATTTCCGCGAGTATATGGACAGCCACGGACTCCAGCATACCATTACCAAGGCAGTAGGTGCGGAAAACTATGACTTGGGGTGGTTCAGCCCTTATCGAAGGGAGGGTGCTTTTGCCTTTGCCTAGCCAACATCGCCCTTCGCTCTCCAGCGTACATATCGCGCTGACTCAAACTGGGCTGCCAAATGGTAGCCCAGAATGGCGAAATGCGTTGGTACCAACTTCAGGAACACACCGAAGTCAACCTATTCCTGGATCTCGGAGAGTTGACTACGTTTGAAGATCTCTCCAGAGCATTAGCCAAGAACGGAGAGAATCCTGATGCGTTTTTCGCCATGTACGAATCGCTTTAGATCTCCCGCGAGTTGCGCTATCGGTGGAGCGTAGATCAGCTATCGCAGAAATGGACGCCCGGTCATGGCACTGATGTCTTGGGAGCTTTTCGAGGCTCTGGCAGACACTATCGAAATACAGTCCGACCCGGAGCTCATGGCGCAAATTAACCAGCGCGAAATCGATGTCTCTCAAGGGAAAACGATTCTACCCAGTGAGATTATAGCCGTGCTCAACATTAAGCCGGATGCCGCTCCCGCTTAGTCAGAAAGCGGCCACTAAAACCGCATAACATCTGCCCGCAAGTGTCAAGGACTGGGGGGAGAAGTAGTTTTGGTCAGGAAACTCTCGACTTGATGCGCGACACGACACTGGTCAATGTCCAATGTTCCCTCGTAGCTGATTTGTATCTGGAATTATTTGACATCTCAATGGTCAATGTCCTGACATGAGTCGCATCGAAATGACCGCATCCTGGCAGCAGTTCGCGGCCCAGGCCCCTGAGCTGGCGGCGCTGGGCGAGGCGCAGTTCGCGCGGACGGGGCTGGCGCTGGTGGGGACGCTGCGGCGGGACGGCTGGCCGCGCATCTCGCCAGTGGAGCCGTTAATCACCGGGGGGCAGTTGTACCTGGGCATGATGTGGCGCTCGGTGAAGGCGCTGGACCTGTTGCGCGACTCCCGCTGCGTCGTCCACAGCACGGTGTCCAACCGGGACGGCACGGAGGGCGAATTCAAGGTCTATGGGCGGGCCGTAGAGGTCAACGACCCCGAGGAGCGGCGGCGTTTCGGGGACGCAGTGTTTGCCGCCATCGGCTTTCGGACGGAAGAGCCGGAGTTCCACTGCTTCGCCATCTCCATCGAGAGCGTGGTTTTCTCCCACCTCCGGGACAGCGAGTTTCACCGGCAGGTATGGAAGGCCGGACAAACGTAGAGGACGCAGGAAAAATCCCCGCGTCCCCCCGATTCCAGTGTTGCCGGCCCTAGTCGAAGACGAACACGCACTTGCCCGTGGTGGCGCCGTCAAAGGTCTGGAAGGCTTCGATGGCCTGGTCCAGGCCGTAGCGGTGGGTTATCAGCCGGTCCAACGGGGCCTTGGTGTCCACGAAGAAGCGGGCGATTTCAATGAGCTCCGCCTTGCTGAACGTCCATGAGCCGAAGATGGTCAGCACCTTGAAGATCACGTCGCGGTTGAAGTCTATCTCCGCTGGCCCGCCGACGCCCACGTAGCAGGCGCGGGCGAAGGGGCGCAGGCAGGAGAGCGTCTGCTGCCGGGCCGTGGGGTTCCCAGACGTTTCCAGCGACGCCGTGGCCCCTTGTCCGTCGGTGAGGTCGAGGATGGCCTGCACCGGGTCGTTGGTAGCGGCGTTGATGGTGTGGTCGGCCCCCAACTCCGTCGCCAGCCTCAGCCGTTCATCCACAACGTCGACGGCGATGACGCGGGCTCCCATTGCCTTGGCCGATAGAGTGCCGCTCAGGCCCACCGGCCCCTGCCCGAACACCGCCACGATATCCTTGCCGTTAATGTCCATCTTGTTCAGCCCGTTCCAGGCTGTGCCGGTGCCGCAGGATATGGCCGCGCCCTCCTCGAAGGAAAGCTCGTCGGGCAGATGCACCAGCGTGCGGGATGGACAGATCATGTAGTCGGCGTTCGCCCCGTGTCCCGTGCCGCCGCCGAAGGTGACGTGGCCATGGGGGCATAGCTGCTCGTAACCCATGGAGCAGATTTCGCAGACGCCGCAGCCCTCGTAGTGGTGGCACATCACCCGGTCGCCCAGCTTCAAGCCCGGGGGAGCACCCGGCCCCAGCTCCTCGATGACGCCGCAAGGCTCGTGGCCGGTGATCATCTCCGTCGGTTCCGCGTCGCGGTAGCGGTGCAAGTCTGTGCCGCACAGCCCGGAGGCGCGAATTCGCAGCACTACCTCCCCCGGCCCGGCGTGGGGCTCGGGAAACTCCCGTAGCTCGGCCTCCCGGTTACCCTTAAACGTGACTCCGCGCATGATTTTCTCCCGTATCGAAATGGATGAACAGATGATACCAAACGCAGCATGGACAGGAAATGACAATCACACAGAGACACCCCAAGGCGCACAGGCTTAAAATGGCCCACAGCGTAGGGTACTGACTATGACCATGCTGAAACCCCGCTCCGGGATGCGGTGTGACCGCCGACGACACGCTGACGACACCGCTGCTCCCTGGCCTCGCCATACCGCTGGCCGACGTGTTCCGCCATCGCCGCCGCCCGGTGGAACAAAGCCCTTAGGCCAGCGCCTCTGCCACCCCTCCCGCCTTTCCAGACGCCCGCTTTGCCGCCTTTTTCGCTGGTATGCCCGCGCGGTTTGGATGTATGATAGGGGCGTCTCGCCGGACGGCGGGCCGTCCCTTTCCATAACCGCCCTTCGAGATTTGTTCTTTGGAAGAATTGCCTAGCCTCCAGGCATTAGTGTCGGTGGATGAGCCGTATGAGGGCGAAATCGATGCCGGGTGGCTGGAAGGTGTGGCTCGGATAGCTCTGACCGCGACAGACACCCCGGGAAACGCCGAGGTCAGCCTGCTCATCACCGACGACGATACAGTGCGCGAGCTGAACGCCGAATACCGGGGGCTGGACGAGACAACCGACGTTCTGTCCTTCTCCGCCGAATACACGGGCCACTGGGAAGGCGACGGCGACGGGCCAACGCAGAGCGGGGGAGAGTTCGTCCTGCCGCCGGACATCCCTCAGCCGTTGGGCGAAATTATCATTTCCTGGCCGCAGGCTCAGCGGCAGGCCGGGGAGCATGGCGTCAGCCCGATGCAGGAGTTGGCCCACCTCGTCATTCATGGCGCCCTGCACCTGGTGGGCTACGACCATGTGGAACCGGAAGAGGCCGCGCTGATGCAGGCCCGGGAACACCAAGCGCTAACCGCCCTCACCCTGACCCTCTCCCTGGGGGAGAGGGAAAAAGGGAATAAGGGAATGATGGAGTCCTCGCCGCCATGACCTCGCAGGTCTACTATCGCAAGTGGCGCCCCTCCAGCTTCGCCGAACTGGCCGGGCAGGAACACGTCTCCACCACCCTGCGCCAGTCGGTGCGGCTGGGGCGTATCTCCCACTCCTACCTGTTCTGCGGGCCTCGCGGCTGCGGCAAGACCACCACAGCCCGCATCATTGCCAAGGCCGCCAACTGCCTCGACCTGCAAGACGGCGACCCATGCAACGCCTGCTCCGTCTGCCAGTCCATCAACGAAGGCCGCTTCATGGACATCATCGAGCTGGACGCCGCCAGCAACCGGGGCATCGACGAGATACGGGACATCCGCGACAAGGTGAACTTCGCGCCGGTGCAGGGACGCCGCAAAGTCTACATCATAGACGAAGCCCATATGCTCACCGACGCCGCCTCCAACGCCTTCCTGAAGACGCTGGAAGAGCCGCCGGCCCACGTCATCTTCGTCCTCTGCACCACCGAGGCCCACCGCATCCTGCCCACCATCATCTCCCGTTGCCAGCGGCTGGACTTCCGCCGCATCCCGTCGGAGACGGTCTTCGGGCGCTTGTCGGAGATTGCGGACGCCGAGGGCGTGGCGGTGGAGCCGGCCGCCCTGCGCATAATTGCCCGCTACTCCGCCGGCAGCCTGCGCGACGCCGAGAACCTGCTGGAGCAGCTTGTCGTCTCCAGCCCTGACGGCGTTACCGCGCCGCAGGTGGAGAATCTGCTGGGCATGGGCAGCGACGAGACGGCCCTGGAACTGGTCAAGTACCTGTTGCTGGGCAACACCACAGCGTCGCTCTCGGCGGTGAACCGGGCAGCGTGGGAGGGAAGCGACATGCGTCAACTGCACCGCCAGACCTCCGACCTGTTGCGCGGATTCATGCACCTGCAATGGGGTTCCGAGGACGCGGTGGACCTGCCCGAACATGTGCGGGCGCAGTTGAAAGAGTTGGTGGGCCAGCAACCGCCGTGGCGAATCGTCCATGCCCTGAAGATCTGGGGCGCGGTCAATATGCGCTATGACGCGCCGTCAACGCTGCCGCTGGAGCTGGCGGCGGTGGAGATTTGCGAGGAAACGGCAGCTCCCGCCCCGGTGTCCGAGGCACCACCTGCCGCGCCAGCCCCGGCCCGCAGGGCTCCCGAACCGCAGCAGCCTCCGCGGGCCGCGCCCCCGCCGCGGGAGCCGCGCCCGGAGCGTCCGCCGCCCCGGGAGCGCCCGGCGGCTCCGGCTCCCGCCGCTGCCCGCGGCCCCGCGCCTCAGCCCGCCGGCGCGGGCGGCGGAAGTACGGGAGGCGATTCCAACGAGCTGTCGGTACAATGGAATAACGCCGTAAAGTCGCTGTCGCGGCACAAGGGCCGAAAGTACAATCTGGGAGCCTTGCTCCGGGATTGCAAGGTCAACAGCATATCGCTGGACGGCCAGACCCTTGTATTGCCCTTCACCAACAAGGCCAACCTGGAGCGGTTGCAGGAGGAGCTGGAAGACCCGGGTTCCCGCACACGCATGGCCGAGGCGCTGGCCAGTTCCTTCGGCGAGGGCTGCGATTATAGGTTGACCCTGGCCAGCGGACAGCCGGCCAACGGAGGCTCCAGCAAGACGGCCCAGCAGAGCCCGCTGGTACGCGCCGCCCTGGGTATGGGCGCACGAATCCTCCACGAAGAAGAGGTGGAAGAATGAACCGAAACATGATGCGCCAGGCCCAGAGGCAACTGGCCCAACTGCAAAAGATTCAGGAAGAATTGGAAACCCTCACCGTCGAGGGCACCGCCGGGGGCGGCGCGGTCAAGGTCGTGATGACCGGCAAGCAGATGGTGGAGTCGGTGTTCATCGAACCGGAAGCAGCGGAAGACGTGGACCTGCTGCAAGACATGATGGCCGCCGCCTTCAACGACGCCGCCATAAAAGCGCAGGAATTGGCCGCCAGCAAGATGAGCGTCATAACCGGAGGCATGAACATCCCAGGGCTGACGTAGGGGACGAGCAAAAGGCTCCCTCTCAAACCGGAACCGCCCAATATGCCCCTCACGGCATTAGACGGAAAACACTCAACGTTCTGACCGCAGGCTTACTTATGACCCCCGACAACCTCCCATCCGCCGCCCCTTCCCTCGCCCGGCTGGTGCAGGAGCTGAACCGGCTGCCCGGCATCGGGCCGAAGAGCGCGCAGCGGCTGGCTTACTACATCATCCGCCTGCCGGATGAGGAAGCGTATGCGCTGGCCGAGGCGGTCACTGCGGTCAAGCGCAACACCATCTTCTGCGGCGAGTGCCAGAACCTTGCCGAGGCCACTCCATGCGTCATCTGCGCCGACCATCGCCGCAGCCGCTCCATCATCTGCGTGGTTGAGGACCCGATGGACGTGCTGGCTCTGGAGCGCACCCGCAGCTTTCGCGGGCTGTATCATGTGCTGCACGGGGTCATCTCGCCCATTAACGGAATCGGCCCGGACCAATTGAAGCTGAGGGAACTGGTTTCGCGGCTCGACGCTCCGGAGGTAACGGAACTGGTGGTGGCGACCAACCCGACGCTGGAGGGGGAGGCCACCGCCATGTACATCCAGCGGCAACTCAACCGCGACGACCTGCGCATCACCCGCCTGGCCCGGGGGCTGCCGGTGGGCGGCTCGCTGGAGCACACCGATGAGACAACGCTGGGCCGCGCTTTCCAGGGACGGCAGGAGTTGTAGCCGTGGCGCCCCTGGGCGGAATAGAAAGGGCGCGCACCTATCGCTGCGAGGGGCTGACGCTGAGAAAGGCGTCCATCGGGGAAGCCGACCTCGTGGTCACCGTGTTCACCGCTGAGCGGGGCAAGGTGCGCGCCGTAGCCAAGGGCGCCCGCCGCTCCAGCAGCAGACTGGTGGGCCACCTGGAGCCGCTGACGCTGGCCCGGCTGTCCATGGCTCACGGGCGCGAGCTGGACATCGTCACCCAGGCGCAGGTGGAGGATGGCTTTGCCGCGCTGAAGGATGACCTGACCTCCTTGACGCGAGGTCTGTACGTCGCCGAACTGCTGGACGGCTTTGGCCCCGAGGACAGCCCGTCGCCAGGGCTGCTCAGGCTGGCGATCAATGTGCTGCGGGCCTTGCCCGGCGCGGCGGAGCCGGAGGCCCCGTTGCGCTACTTCGAGTTCCACCTGTTGCGACTGACCGGGATGCTGCCCGAACTCTACCAGTGCGTGGAGTGCCGGAGGGAAGTGGAGCCCGACGCTCATCGCTTCAGCGTAAATCTGGGCGGAGTGCTGTGCCCCGGTTGCAGTCCGCTGGAAGCCCAGGTGCGTCCCCTTTCGCTGCGGGCCATGAAAGTGTTGCGGCTCATACACCGGCGCAGCCTGGGCGAAGTTTGCGCGCTGAGCCTCAGCCCGCCCCTTGCCGCCGAACTGAAGTCCATCCTGTCCAACGCCGTCCGCTACTGGCTGGGCAAGGAAATTCGCTCGGGCGCTTTCCTGGAACGGCTACAAGGCGAAAGGCCCGGCGGATCGGGAGCGGCCACCGGGGAGTGAGCGAGCTGCATCTGATAGCAATCGAACTACGCAACGGCGCTATTGCCAGCGTTTCGAGTGTTTAATCCTGAAAACGTGTTGCAAAAAACAGGCAATATCGTAGCGCACAGTGGTAATATGTCGGCTCATTAGAGCCGGGCTATGCCACGCCCGCGCCAGGTTGGGAGTCGAGCGACAGATTCAGGGAGGGGTGCGCCGATGTTTTCCAAGGTACTGATCGCAAACCGGGGCGAAATCGCCTGCCGTGTAATCCGCGCCTGCCAACGTCTGGGCGTCAAGACCGTTGCGGTGTACTCCGACGTTGACGCAGGTTCGCTGCCGGTGCAGCAAGCTGACGAAGCGGTGCCCTTGGGCAACGCGGCTCCCCAGGACAGCTACCTGAATGTCGAAAAGATTCTCGCGGCCGCCCAGTTGGCGGGGGCGGATGCAATCCATCCCGGTTACGGATTCCTGTCGGAAAACCCCCACTTCGCCCGCCAATGCGAGCGGGCGGGCATCTGCTTCATCGGCCCCAGACCGGAGGTCATGGAGCAGATGGGAGACAAACTTTTCGCCCGCAGCCTGGCCCGAGAGGAAGGGCTGCCCCTGCTGCCCGGAACGGACGACGCCGTGCCTGACGGCGAAGCGGCGGAAACGGCTTGGCGGCTCGGGTTCCCGCTGATGGTCAAAGCGGCGGCGGGCGGCGGCGGGATCGGCATACACGTTGTTGAGTCGCCCGAGGAACTGGCTCCCCTCATAGAGCGCTCCCGGCAGGCGGCCTCCGGCGCATTCGGAAGCGGGCGCCTTTACTTCGAGCGCTACCTGAAAGACGCCTCGCACATCGAGGTCCAACTGCTGGGAGACAACTACGGCAACCTGGTCCACCTGTTCGAGCGCGACTGCTCGGTGCAGCGACGCAACCAGAAGCTCATCGAGGAAACCCCGGCTTCGGCCAAGCTCACCCCCCAGACGCAGCGGCGGCTGGCGTCGCTGGCCCTCACCCTGGGACGGCGCATCGGCTACAACAACGCCGGCACCGTGGAGTTTCTGGTCTCCCGCGACGGCAGCGTCTATTTCCTGGAAATGAACACCCGCCTTCAGGTGGAGCATGGCGTTACCGAGCTGACCACCGGCCTGGACTTGGTCGAGTTACAGCTCAGAGTCGCCTGCGGAGAGAGACTCCCGATAGCGCAGGAGGACGTCGTCCAGAGGGGGCACGCCATAGAAGCCCGCATCTACCCCGAGGACCCGGAAACCTTCATGCCCGACGCCGGGGAGATTACCAGCCTGCATCTGCCGGCGGGCGAAAATGTGCGCATTGATACCGCTCTTTGCGATGGCTACACCGTTGGGTTAGACTACGAGCCGTTGCTGGCCAAGGTGATGGCCTGGGGCGAAAACCGGGAACAGGCCATCAGGACTTTGCAGCGGGCCCTATTGGAGTTGCGCCTTGAAGGAGTCAGGAACAACGTCCCGCTCTTGCGCAGCATACTGGCCAGCAAAGAATTCATCGGTGCTGCACATCATACCGGGTCGGTCCCGCATTGGGTGAACGAGTTGCGACAGAGGCATCTGGCCCGTCAGTCCGGTATGCCTGCCCACCTGCTCCACGGCAATGAGCCGGCCAGGAGCGGCAACGGCCACGACCGGCCCGAAAAGGAAATGGCCGCCGCCATCGGTGTTGCCTTGGCGATGGCAATGCAACAGTCCTCGCCCGAAACGGAGACCAGCGGGTGGCGCACCCAGCGACGGCGAGAGCAGCTCTACTCCCGGAGCATGGGGAGCCGGGGTTGGCGATAACCAGACTGCGCGTCCGGGTCGGGGATAACTGGTACAACGTCGAGGTGGGCGACCTCGACCGCTCGCCCGTGCAGGTGACGGTGGAAGGCGAGACGTTCTCCGTGGAGGTGGAAGGCCTACCAGCTCGCGCCCGCCCCCGGCGGGGACGCACTCAGACCCCCGGCATCTTGGTGCCGCCGCCGGCCAGCCGGGTCAACCCCACCGGCGGCGACGGCAACTTCATCCGCTCCCCCATGCCCGGCCGCGTCATTTCCATCATGGTGCGCCCCGGCGATACCGTTTCCGTGGGCCAGGAAGTGTGCGTGGTGGAGGCGATGAAGATGGAACAGAGCATCCGATCGCCCCGGAACGGCGTGGTCAAGGAAATCCGCGTACAGCCCATGGACTCCGTCCGCACCAACGACCCGCTGATGGAGCTTGAGTAGGGGCGACGATTGCGCTGGCGGTAACTGACAGGCAATTTATGTATAATGTCTCCTCTACCTTCAGGAAGCCTTAACCGTGCCCTGGGACGTTGAGTATACCGACGAGTTTCTCAAGTGGTGGAATGAAATATCCGGCAGGGAACAGGACTCAGTTTCAATATCTGTTGACCGCCTGATAGAAGACGGCATCAGTCTTGGCTTCCCTCACTCGTCAGCGATACACTCTTCTCGGCACAGCCATATGCGAGAATTGAGAGTGCGAGGCGGAAGGAGTTCCATTCGTGTCTTCTATGCGTTCGACCCGCGGCGTACCTCAATACTGCTAGTTGGCGGCTTCAAGACTGATGGGGAACGATTCTACCAGCAGTACGTACCTATCGCGGACCGTCTTTATGACCAGTATCTTGAAGACTTGCGCCAGGAGGGGCTGATTCCATGAGCGGACACCGCCCGTTTTCTGAATTGATCCAGGATTTTCCTAAGGAACGCCTCGAAGGGATAAAATTGGGCTCTGAGCGCCTGGAAGTCAAAATTCAGATATCCAGAGCCATCGGCGAGGAACTGCTGCGAGAGAACAATGAGCTCTCTGATCTGCTGTGCGAGGCGGAGTTGGACTTTTCAGACAAGGAACTGGCCCAAGCCATTGAGGAGCAAATCGCGGCTGTTGAAGGGACTGAGCGGGCATTCACCTCGGAACAGCAACGGCATATCAAAGAGCTAACTAACGAGGTTCACAGTTGGATTGCGCTGAACGAATCAGTCAAGGTTTAATTCTCGAAGACAAATACCAGGCGCCTAAAGACTCATAGGAGGTTCAAGCATGAAGTACGACTACATTATTGTGGGGGGCGGCTCGGCGGGATGTGCCATCGCCACGCGGCTTTCGGAAGACCCGAACAATTCGGTGCTGCTGCTGGAAGCAGGGCCGGACTACCCCGATTTCGAGACACTGCCCGACGACCTGAAGCTGGGTAACAACGTCTGGTTCTCGGCCTACGGCGAGCATAGCTGGGCTTACCGGGGACACATGACCGACGAGCTGCCCGACCTGGAGATCCCCAGGGGCAAGGCCACCGGCGGCTCCAGCGCCATCAACGGCCAGGTGCTGTATCGCGGCGTCCCCGACGACTACAACCGCTGGGCCTCTTGGGGCAACGACGAGTGGGGTTTCACCAACTGCCTGCCCTACTTCAACAAATTGGAGACCGACCTGGACTTCGGCGGCAGCGACTTCCACGGCTCCGAAGGCCCTGTGCCGGTCAGGCGCGCCCCGCGCAGCGAGTGGCTGCCCCATGCCGCCGCCTTTGAGCAGGCGGCCCTGGCCGAGGGATTCGAGATCTCCGAGGACATGAACGACCCGGAGTCCACCGGCGTGTCGCCTCGCGCCCGGAACACCCTCAATTTTAAGGGCAGCACTGGCGTGCGGATGAGCATGGCCCTGAACTACCTAGACATGGCGCGCCACCGCCTGAACTTCACCATCCGCGGCAGCGTCATCTGTCGCCGCATCCTGTTCGAGGGGAATAGGGCCGTTGGAGTCGAGGCCGAGAGCGGCGAAGAAATCTTCACCGTAGAGGGCAACCAGATCATCCTGTCCAGCGGCGCCGTGGCGTCGCCCCAGATCCTGATGCTTTCCGGCGTTGGACCCAAGGAACAGCTGGAAAAGTTCGGCATTCCGGTAGTGCATGATTCGCCCGGCGTGGGCAAGAACCTGCGCGACCATCCCTCCGCTGCCGCCATCTACCAGGCCCAGGGCGACAAGCCCGACGTGCAGGCGCCGGTGATCCAGGTGGGCCTGCGTTACCAGGTGCCGGGCAGCCCCCTGGAAAACGATATGCAGCTCTCGCCCATGCTGATGACCAGCGAACACCGCCCGGCACAGGTGGACATTGACGACGACCTCAACTATGTCGGCATGAGCGCCAGCCTGCAGTTGGCCTTGGGGCAGGGCGAGTTGACCCTCCAGGCCAACGACCCGCACGTCCAGCCCTTCATCAACTACAACTACTACCAGGAAGAGGAAGACCTGCGCCGGATGCGCGAGGCCATCCGATTGGGCGTCCGCATGGCCGAGAACCACGGTATCTACAAGGACATCATCATCGAGCGGATAATGCCCACCGACGATGAGCTAGCCGACGATGCGGCTCTCAACGAGTGGCTGAAGCGCAACTCCGGCACCTCTCATCACATCTCCGGCACCTGCAAGATGGGGCCGGACAGCGACCCGCTCGCGGTTGTGGACCAGCACCTGCACGTCAAAGGCGTGGAGGGCCTGCGCGTCGCCGACGCCTCCGTCATGCCCGACTGCATCCGCGCCAATACCAACGCCACCACCATCATGATCGGCGAGCGCTGCGCCGACTTCATCAGGGACGGCAAGTAAGCGCCATCTGATCTTGAGGTAAGCTCTCAGAGCGCAGGGGGTTTAGATTCACTCTCCTCTGCGCTCTTTGTAATTTAGAACGTCTGGAGGGGTCCGATGAAATACAACTACATCGTAGTCGGCGGCGGTTCGGCGGGCTGTGTCATGGCGTCGCGGTTGTCGGAAGACCCGGAGGCCACGGTGCTGCTGTTGGAGGCCGGGCCGGATTATCCTGCTTTTGAACAGCTTCCCGACGACCTCAAGCAAGGCAACAACGTCTGGCTGTCGGCCTACGGCCCGCACAGTTGGGCCTACCGCGGCCACATGACCAACGAGCTGTCAGACCTGGAGATTCCGCGCGGGAGGGCCACCGGCGGCTCCAGCGCCATCAACGGCCAGGTGTTGCTGCGCGGCATACCGGAGGACTACGACCGCTGGGCCGAATGGGGCAACGACGAGTGGGGCTTTACCAGCTGTCTGCCCTATTTCAACAAGTTGGAGACCGACCTGGACTTTGGCGGCGGCGACTTCCACGGCAACAACGGGCCGGTCCCCGTGCGGCGCTATCCTCGCGCGGAATGGCTACCCCATGCCTCCGCCTTCGAGCGGGCCTGCGTGGCCGAGGGCTACCCCGTCCACGAAGACCAGAACGACCCCGATTCCACCGGAGTGTCGCCCCGCGCCCGCAACACTATCGACGGCGTGCGCATGAGCAACGCCCTCAACTACCTGGACCCCGCCCGCCACCGTCTCAACCTCACCATCAGGGGCGGCGTGACTGCTCACCGGGTGCTGTTCCAAGGAAAGCGAGCCGTCGGGGTGGAAGCTGAGAGCGGCGGCGAGATGTTCACGGTCGAGGGCGACCAGATCATCGTGTGCAGCGGCGCGGTGGCCTCCCCCCAACTGCTGATGCTCTCCGGCGTCGGGCCGGCCGACCACTTGCAGAGCTTTGGCATCGGGGTGGTACACGACTCGCCGGGAGTGGGCAAGAACCTGCGGGACCACCCTTCGGCTGCGGTGCTGTACCGGGCGACCGGCGAGCGGCCCGAAGTGCAGGCCCCTATGACCCAGGTGGGTATGCGCTACACCGCCACCGACTCCCCCTTGCGCAACGATATGCAGCTCCAGCCGATGCTGATGACCAGCGAACACCGCCCGGCCCAGATCGAAATCGACGACGACAGCAACTACATCGGAATGAACGCCAGCCTCCAACTGGCGTTGGGACATGGAGAGCTGACCCTCCAGGCCACCGACCCCCACGTTCAGCCCTTCATCAACTACAACTACTACCAGGAGGAAGAGGACCTGCGCCGGATGCGGGACGGCATTCGCCTCGGCATTCGCGTTGCCGAGCAGCCCACTTACCAAGGCATCCTGCAAGAGCGGGTCACGCCCACCGACGAGGAATTGGCCACCGACGAGGCCCTGAACGGCTGGCTGAGGCGCAACTCCGGCACATCGCACCACATCTCCGGCACCTGCAAGATGGGGCCGGACAGCGACCCGATGACCGTTGTTGACCAATACCTGAAGGTCAAAGGCGTGGAGGGACTGCGCGTAGCCGACGCCTCCGTCATGCCCGACTGCATCCGCGCCAATACCAACGCCACCACCATAATGATCGCCGAGAAGCTCGGCGACTTCATCAAGGCAGGGAAGTAGGCGCGAACGGAACGAGTACGGGCAATAGGGGCGCACTCCTCTGCGCCCCTGCGTTTTCACTTTTAATACCAAAACCGAGTGTCTGCCTGTGTACCCGGTTAGCTCACAGGAGTTTGTCAAAAGTCGGGCTTCCTCGATAATATGAACTCAAAAACTATCCCAAAATTAACTGGCCCTCCTGATATACCGGCATCGATGACCAAAGCCCATAGATTCCAGAAGGATACCCAGCGAGAGCAGGACGGTCACTAAAGCCATGAAACGCAGCGAAACACGCATACTAACGACCCACACCGGCAGCCTGCCCCGGCCCGACGGGCTGGTGGAGATGCTGGGCGCGGTGGCGCGGGGCGAGCCGGTGGACGAGGCGGCGCTGGCCGGGGCGGCGCGGGAGGCTACCGCCGGCGTTGTTCGGGCGCAGGCCGAGGCGGGCGTTGACGTGGTCAACGGCGGCGAGCAGTCGCGTATCAGCTTCTCGACCTACGTGACGCAGCGGATGTCCGGGTTCGGCGGCGGCTGGACCCGCCGGGGACACCGCGACCAGAACGAGTTTCCCTCCATCGTCCGGCCCCGGGTGGTGCAGATCATGCGGGATGTTCCCATGTGCGTCGGCCCGCTGTCCTACAACCGGCTGGACATTGCGGAACGGGAATGCGACGACTTGTTCAGCGCCGTCGCAGGGTCAAGCGCGGCCCACGAGGAACTCTTCATGACCGCCGCCGCGCCGGGAATCATCACCCTCACCATGAAAAACGACCACTACGCCACCTATGAGGACTACGTGTTTGCCGTGGCCGAGGAGATGCGCAAGGAGTACGAGTTGATCGTCTCCAAGGGTCTCATCCTCCAACTGGACTGCCCCGACCTGGCGATGGAGCGGCACGTGTCGTACCAGGACGAGCCGCTGGAGGCGTTTCAGGAGGTGGTGCAGTTGCACATCGAAGCCATCAACCGCGCCCTGCGCAACATACCGCGCGAGCAGGTGCGGCTGCACGTCTGCTGGGGCAACAGCGAGGGCCCGCACCATTACGACGTGCCGCTGGAGGACATACTGCCCATCATCTACCGGGCCAACGTCGGTGCGCTGGTGATGGAGATGGCCAACCCACGCCACGCCCACGAGTACAAGGTCTATGGGCAGCTGCCCCTGCCCGACGATATGCTGCTGGTGGCAGGCGTTATAGACACCAAGACCAACTACGTGGAACACCCGGAGGTGGTGGCCGACCGGCTGAGGCTGGCAGTCCAGGCGGCGGGCGGCGACCCGACGCGGGTGATGGCGGGCACCGACTGCGGCTTCGACACTTCGGCCGGTTCCAACCGCGTAGACAAGGGAGTTGTCTGGCTCAAGCTGGCGGCCATGCGCCAGGGCGCCGACATCGCCAGCCGCGAGCTGTTCTAGGGGCCGGGAGCAACCCGATGAACGCTGGACGGAGGCGGGAAGCGATTGCCCGTCAGCTTCTGCTCGATGGCTTCAACGACCCACTCGTCCATTTCCAAGCCTTCTGCCGCAGAGGCTGTAGCAATCCTCTGGTATAGCTCTCGGTACAGAGGCAGTTCCAACTTCCCAGGAAACGGCTTGGCAGGCTCAATGCCATCCTCCTCGCACGCGGCCAAATATACTTCAATGGAAATTTGAAACTCGCGTTTCAGCCCTTCCACATCGGACGCCATAAAGTTGACTATAGGATACGAGGCAGCATTTATGACGTGGCCATACAGGAGGTCTATGGAGTCGTCAAACCCAATGACGGCGATGTAGCCCTTGTATTCCATCATGGTACAACTCCTATGTCATTCAGAAACTTGGCTATGCCACGTACTGCCCGCCTTTCCATATCCGGGCTGGGGTGAGGACGATGTACAACCAAACTCACTCGGTCTTTTCTCAACCTTACCCTGGAACCTGATGCCTCCGTTACTTCAACACCCAAAGCCCGCATTAAAGCCTCGACTTCAGCCCACCGTATGTTCGCCGGAGTAGGGTGATCCAGAATCCGCTCTAGTGTGCGTCTATGTCTTCCCGTCACGAATACATACTACCATCAGCAAAGGCTGGGATACACGTTGGTAGTAGTCAGACCATTTCCTTCCAAACTTTCCAGCCCGACCCACCGGCCCGTATGGTAAACTGCCGACGAATTCTGTTTTTAACAGCGGAGGAACAGGTTGGCAGACAACTTGATTACTGACGAGGTGCGCGCCCTCATCGGGACGGAGATGGCGCCGGAGCGGAACCGCTTTCCCATCAGCGAGGAGATGGCCTACGATGTGGCCGACGCCACCGAGGACCCGAACCCGCTGTACGTGGACCGCGAGGCAGCGGAGACGAGCCGCTTCGGGGGCATCATCTGCCCGCCGCTGGCGACCTGGAAGGACATCGCGCCGCCAATCGGCTACTTCGGGGCGGGGCAGGAGTCCCACTTCGAGGTTCCTCTGCCCTTCAACAGCTACGGCCTCAACGGCGGCAGCGACTGGCAGTTCCTTCGCCCTCCCTACGTGGGAAGCTGGATCACCCGCCAGTTCAAGATTCTCGACATCTTCCAGAAGCAGGGCCGCTCCGGGCCGCTGGTGTTCGTGGAGCGGCTGGAAACTCAGACCGACCAGCACGAACAGGTCATCCTGCTGGCCCGCCGCGTCAGCATTCACCGGGCACTGGACCAGAACGCCAGCTCTCCTCAGCAGGGTGCGACGGTGGCCAGCGGCTTGCAGAATGTCAACATCTCGCCGCCCGGCCCTGGCGAGGAGGTGCCTCGCCCCACGCCCTCCGACCGGCCGCAACTCTACTTTGAGGACGTCTCTGAGGGGATGGAGCTGCCACCGGTGGTCAAGGGGCCGCTGACGACGACCCACCTGGTGCGGTGGGCCGCGGCAAACGGGAACTACGCCCGGATTCACTGGGACCTGCCCTTCGCCCAGATGCAGCAGGGCCTGGAAAACGTGGTGATCAACGGCTCCCTCAAGAACCAGTACCTCGGTCAATTGCTGGTGGACTTCGCCGGGTTGGCCGGCTGGCTCCGCCGCTTCTATGTTCAGCACCGGGGCATGGACTACCCCGGCGACGTGATGACGGCCAAGGGCATCGTCAACGGACTACGTGAGCTGGACGGCATCGGCCACGCGGATTGCACCGTGACCCTGACCAACAGCCGGGGGCACCAGACCGCGTCCGGCGTGGGCACGGTGGCGCTCCCCCGCCGAGGCCAGGAGTTGCCACTGCTCTGGCAGCCGGAGGACTGAGTTGCTGGACGGACTGCGCGTACTCGATTTCGGGCCGGGCATCGCCCCATCCTTCTGCGCCAAGCTGCTGGCCGACTACGGGGCCACGGTCGTCAAGGTGGAACCACCGGGACAGGGCGACCCGGCGCGGCGCATGGGGCCTTTCGTTGGCGACGACCCACACCCTGAAAAGAGCATTCCTTTTCTTTATGTCAATACAGGCAAGCGGAGCGTTACCCTCGACTACTCAACCGATTCGGGCCGCGCCGTTCTGCTCAAGCTCCTTGATGACGCCGACGTATTGGTGGAAGGATTCTCCCCATCGCAGACCGAGCAATCGGCAATTTGCTATAAGGAGCTGTCCCGCGCCCATCCGCGGCTGGTGGTCACATCAGTAACTCCCTTCGGGCAGGACGGGCCATACCGGGACTTCCAGGCCACAGACATCATCACCTGCGCCATGAGCGGGTTGATGTACCACTCCGGCGATTCCGACAAAGAGCCGCTGCGCAACGCCCTCGACCAGTCCCTATACGTGGCCGGGGCCAACGCGGCGGCGGCCACTCTGGTCGCGGTGTTCGCCCGGCTCGCCTCCGGGGAGGGTCAGCACGTTGACGTTTCTGTGGCCGAGTGCCTGGCCGCCCACTTGGTGCAGCCCGTGCCATATTACAACTACATGGGCGCCACCAAGGGCCGCCGCCCGGTGCGCGGCTCCGGGTTCGAGGAACTGTTGCCCGCCCGCGACGGCTACGCGGTGCCGTCGGTGCAGGGTTCGCAGCCGTGGGAGACCGTCGCCACCCTCATCGGGCTGGAGGAGCTGCACGATCCCCGGTTCGCTTCGGGCGCGGGGCGCATCGCCCACGGGGAGGAACTCAAAGCCCTGCTCATCGAGGGGCTGGCCCAATGGGACCGGCTGCCGCTGTTCGTCGCATCGGGCGAGCGGCGTCTGGTGTTCGGCATGGCCCAGGATGCCGGCGACCTGGTCGCCTGCTCTCACCTTGCCGCGCGAGGGTTCTATCAGGAAGTCGAGCATCCCGTGGCAGGAATCGCCACCTACCCAGGCATGGCAGCCGCGCTCTCGGAGCGTCCGGTTCAGGCCCCGACACCGGCACCGCTGCTGGGGCAGCACAACGCCGAAATCTACGGCGGGGATCTAGGATACGATGGCGACGAACTGGCAGCGCTGCGATATGCGGGGGTGATATGAGCCGCGCGCCGCTGGAGAACATCCGCGTGGTGGACCTGAGCCGGGTCTTCGCCATGCCCTTCGCCGGGGCGAACCTGGCCGATCTGGGCGCGGAGGTCATCAAGATAGACACCTGCCAGACCCAGTTCATGGAGACCACACGCACCATCACCGGCCCCTTCCCCGACAACCAGCCCGGCGAGCTGTGGTGGGAGCAGGGCGGCACCTTCCAGACGCTGAACCGGGGCAAGCGCAGCCTGACCCTCGACCTGCGCTCGGAGGAGGCCCAAGGCATCCTCAAGGAACTGGTGTCGGTCAGCGACATCGTGCTGGAGAACTTCACGCCCCGGGTGATGGCCCGCTTCGGGCTGGATTACGCCTCGCTGCGGGCGGTCAAGCCGGACCTGATCATGGTCTCCAACACCGGCTACGGGCATTCCGGCCCGTGGAGCAGCTTCGGTGCCATGGCCTCGGCCCTGGAGCCGACCCACGGCACCGGCGCATTCATGGGCTACCTCGAAGACGACGGTTCCGGCGCCCTGCGCGAAGGCAATGTCCCCAACAAGGTTGGAAACTCCTACACCGACTTCCTTGCCACCTGGACCGCCCTTGTCTCGATTATGGCCGCCCTGCTGCACCGGGCCAAGACCGGGCGAGGAACATGGATTGACCTGGCAATGTACCAGGCCGGGGCGTCCTTCATCGGCGAGGGATTGCTGGCCTACGCCTTCAACGGCCAGCGCGCCCAACGAATCGGCAACCGGCATACGGCCATGGCCCCTCATGGCTGCTATCCCTGCTTGGGCGAGGACCAGTGGGTGACCATCGCCGTGCGCGACAATGCCGACTGGCTGGCCTTCTGCCACGCCATCGGCGCCCCAGGGCTGGCCGCCGACCCGCGCCTTGCCACCGCGTCGCAACGGCTGATGGAGCAGGACGAACTGGACTCCATCGTATCGGGCTGGACTGGGGAGCGCACCTCGTACCAGGTGATGGAAACGCTACAAGGCGCGGGCGTTCCCGCCGGGCCGGTGCTGACTGCCGGGCAGGCGTTGGCCGATCCTCATTTCCGCCACCGGGGATTCTTCGAGAAGGTGACCCACCCGGCAGAGACGGGGTTGGGCGAAAAGGAATACATCGGCCGGGGCTGGAAGTTCTCGGCAAGCCAGGCTGGCATCACCGGGCCTGCTCCCCTGCTTGGCGAGGCCAACGGTTACGCCCTGCGCGAGATTCTGGGGCTGACCCCGGAGCGGGTGGACGCCTTGGCCGATCAGAGCATCATCGGAGTTGAACCCATCGGCGGCGGCCCCTCAGCCCAAGTGCCGTTGGAGACTCAAGTGGAACTAGGTTGGGTGGCGGCCTACGATCCAGGGTTCAAGGGTTAGCGGCGCTGCGGCAGGGTCATCTGGTAGTTACCACTCCATCCGGGGGGAGGTTAGGCCGGGGCGTACTCGTGCGCAAGGAACCATCGTCCAGTCCCGGCAAATCACCCTCACGTCGGCGCGCTCCCTCAAGGAAGTGGGAAGACCAATAAGAGACTATCTCAAAACGTGGCCCGGCACCCAACCCGTCATTCCCGCGAAGGCGGGAAGCTATGGTCTTTACGGTCTGTTGCGCCTCATGGCGCAGGTTGAAAAGGCCCTGATCGCCTCCCCTACCCCGCGCTGGGGGGAGGCTGTATACTGTTGCCGGTTTCTGGCGCTGCTACAAGGAGGGGTTTCGTGGAGTTCAAAATTGCAGTTATGGGCGGCGACGGCATCGGGCCGGAGGTCACGGACCAGGGCGTGCGCGCGATGGAGGCTGTCGGCCGCGCCTTCGGACACAGCTTCAATCTGTCCTATGGCGACATCGGCGGCATCTCGATAGACAAGCACGGCATCCCCTTCACCGACGAGGTGCGGGCGATGTCCGGCGACAACGACGCCGTGCTGTTCGGCGCAGTGGGCGGCCCCAAGTGGGACGACCCCAACGCCACGGTGCGCCCCGAGCAGGGCCTGCTGGACATTCGCGCCCACATGGGCGTCTTCGCCAACATCCGCCCGGTCAAGGTCTATCCCCAGCTGGCCGACGCCAGTCCCCTCAAGCCGGAGGCGCTGGAGGGCGTGGACATGGTGGTGGTGCGCGAGCTGACCGGGGGATTGTATTACGCCGAGCCGCGCGGTCGCCGCGAGACGCCCGGCGGCATCGTCGCCGAGGACACCATGCGTTACACCGAGGGCGAGATCGAGCGTGTGCTGCGCGTCGGGTTCGAGCTGGCCCGGGGACGCCGCAACAGGCTGACCTCGGTGGACAAGGCCAACGTGCTGGAATGCTCCCGCCTCTGGCGCACGGTGGCGACTCGCCTGGGCGAGGAATACCCCGACGTGGAGCTGGAGCATGTGCTGGTGGACGCCTGCGCCATGCAGCTTATACAGATCCCCTCGCACTTCGACGTTATCGTTGCCGAGAATACCTTCGGCGACATCCTGACCGACGAAGCATCGGTGCTGGGGGCGTCAATGGGTATGCTGCCCTCGGCCAGCCTGGCCGGCGTGCCAGTGGAGGGGCAGCCCTCCATCGGGATGTACGAGCCGATCCACGGCACCGCGCCCACCATCGCGGGGAAGGGCATTGCCAACCCCATCGGCTCCATCCTTAGCATGGCCATGATGCTCCGCTACTCGCTGGGCCTGACAGAGGGGGCCGCCGCAGTGGAGCGGGCCGTTGAGCAGGCGCTGGAGGGCGGCATCCGCACCGCCGACATCGCGGGCGGCGCCACCGCCGTCGGCACCGTGGAGATGGGCGACCGCATCGTCGCCGCCATCGAGCGGGGATAGCGTACAGGGTCTTTTAATTCCCTCTCTCCCAGAGGGAGAGGGGATGTTTTAACACTCTCTTACAGATAGATGGAAGGGCCTGCCGGATGATTGAATTTTCCAGCCTGACGATTGCCATTCTGGTGTTCCTGGGCAGCGCCGCTGCGGTTATCTTCTTCGGGATCCGGCTGGCGGTGTATGGCGACGCCCTGGCTACGCTGACCGGCTGGGGCCGGCTGTTCGTGGGCAGCATCCTAGTCGCCCTGGCTACGTCGCTGCCGGAGCTGGCCACCAACATCACGGCGGTCAGCCTGGTGTCGCCACCCAATCCGGGCTTGGCCTTCGGCAACGTGGTCGGCGCAAATATGCTCAACATGTTCACCTTCGCCGCGGTCGCGTTGGTGTTCGGCGGCAAGCTGTTCTTGGAGCGCGTAGCCCCGGAGCAGGGCTACCTCGTGGTCACCGCCGTAGTGCTGACCGGGCTGGCCCTGTTGTTCGGCGCGATGAAGCTGGAAATTGCCGCCTTCAAGATCGGACTGGCCTCACTAATCCTTCTCGTCGTTTTTGTGATCGGAATGTACGTGGTCTACAAGACCCGTCCCGCCGAGGAGGACAACGGGGAAGAAGGGGACACCGGGATGAACTTGGGCAAGGCGTGGCTGATGTTCTCGCTGGTGTCGTTGGGAGTGATCGTGTCGGGCTACTTCCTCGGCGTCAGCACCGACAGCATCGCAGGGATCACCGGCATTTCGTCGGGAACCCTGGGCATCCTGCTGGTGTCGCTGGTCACCACCATGCCCGAGGCGTCGTCCACCATCGCCGCGGCGAGGATGGGGGCCTTTGACCTGGGCGTGGCCGGGTTGTACGGGAGTTGCGCCTTCAACGTAACGATCCTGTTCTACGCTGACATCTTCTACCGCGGCGGCGAGGTGGTGGAGGGCACCGGCGTCGGTGTGGACAACGTGGCCATCCTGCTCAATCGCCCGCAGCCCGAGCACTTTCTGGCCGGCACCGTGGCCATCGTCCTGATGCTAATCGGGCTTTTCTTGATTCTAGCGCGCAACCGCATCCTGCCCCTGCTAGCCCGCGCCGGCCTGTACGTAATGGCCATCGTTTACCTGGCCGCCGCCATAGGCGTTGGCTATCTCGGCAGCGCAGATACGGGCAGCGACGACGAGGTGCGGCGGAGCGGCGAGTACGTGGAAACGGTAGATAGGGAGGGGTAGGATAGAGGCAGGAAGTAAATTGCGGCTGATTCAGGGAGCCTGATGCTCGCAACTGACCGAGTAAAAGAAATCTTCGCCGACGCCCATGAGATGCACGGCGACGCCTTGGAGCGACTGGCCGCCGGCGACATCCGCGACGCCGCCGAAAAAGCGTGGTGCGCCACCTTGCGAGCTACGGATGCGCTAATCCTATCGTGGACGGGCCATGAGCCGGAGTTATCTCCCGCGACTACCCGTGAATTGGACAGGTTAGCGGACGGAGACCGGCGGCTCAAACCGTTAGTGGGGCGATACTACTCCCGGCAAATGTCGCTCCACGGTCATTGCTTTTACTTGGGATTATGCGACCCGCCCGAAACGATAGAACGACGAATCCGCGAGACTATCGACTACATCACCGACGCCGAAGCCCTGGCATACGAGGGC
The DNA here is from genome assembly GCA_965226875.1 of Dehalococcoidia bacterium. GTDB lineage: Bacteria > Chloroflexota > Dehalococcoidia > Lucifugimonadales > UBA3495 > VXOI01. The sequence continues at coordinate 3,329,005 of OZ245439.1, forward strand.
GAAGCAGTTTAGCTCTACACCACCTCCAGCGCCTCCTCCGTGACCCCTCCGCGCTCGATTCTGAAGATACGGACGGAGGGGTAAGCCTCGCTCCTCGTGTGGGAGAAGCTAGACCTCCTCGCCCGCATAGCTCGCTATTTGTACGAACCCCTCCTCTTCGTCGGACCAAGCAAACAACGCCGCCCCTTCCACGCGGGTTTCCGTTATCCCCACTACAAGCTGCTGTACTGGATAGGCGGGGCCATCACCCCAGGGGCTGATGGCGACTTCCCGGTCGGTCGGCGAGAAGTAGGCCCGGCCGTTGGGGTGCGAGTGAAAGATAACCTTGGCGGGAGTTTCGCTATCCAGACTCTGGTTCAAGGATAACAAGTCGCTGCCCGTGATGACGTAAGCCGTTTCGGCGCCGCGGGCCGCCTGGGTGGGGTGGGTGCCCGAATCCTGGGCGTTTTCGCAGCTCCGGACGGTCTCGACCATCGGGTGCTCCGCGGGGCCGGCCAGCCAGCCGCAGCACTCAAATGGGAACGCTCTACGGGCCTCCCGGTAAACCTCCGCAAGGACTTGGGCGGGTATGTCCAAAGGTGTTGGCAATTCGGCCATGGAAGGGCTCCTTGTGGGGCGAATAGGCACAGCGCGGGCTAAGAATGTCCCATCACCCGGCGGAATAGCCTCCTGCGGCGCGCCTGTCGGCGTACTCGTGTACGGCGGCCTCCTGCTCCGGCGTCTGGATGGAGCCGGGGCGCAGTCGGCGCACCTCGTTGATGGCGTCGGACGGCACCGCGCCGCGTCTCACCAGGTAGCAGGCCAGCACCGTTCCGGTGCGCCCGATGCCGGCGTAGCAACTGACCATCACCGGACGCCCGCCTTCAACCGCCTGCTCGTCGATGAAGTCAATCATCCTCTGAATCTGTTCCTGGTCCGGGGGAGTGAAATCGCGCACCGGCTCGTACATATCCACGATGTCCACGTAGCCGCCTGTGTCTGCGGGGATTGTCCGCGCTTCCATGCGGATGACGGCCCGCACTCCCTGCTGGTAGAGGAAGAAAAGGTCCTGTAGGCTGACCGGCCCCTGCGATCCGGCCAACTCGTTTTCCAGCACCCATCCGAAGTTCATGTACTGCATTTATCCGTCTTTAAGCCCCCCCTCGAAATCCCTCTCTCGAAGAAGCCGTTATGTTGAATGCCGCTCCCTGCTGCCCATTCAGCAAGTGCGCTACCTCTTTCTCTGTCATCCTTTCCACCGCCACCACCTTGTCTCGGGCCGCATGGCCCCGGACGATACGGAGGCGCGACTTGGCGATGCCCAGGCTCGCGGCCAGCAACTCCAGCAACGCGGCGTTGGCCTTACCGTCGTGAGGCGGAGCAGTGACGCTGACCCGCAACGCCCCTTCGCGGAACCCCTGTACGCGGTCGCGGGAGGCCCTGGACTGGACCCGGACTTTGATTGTGCAGTCGTTGGGGCCGTCCAAAAGTCCTCTACTGAGCGCGAAGGGCATCAAGTCGGGTATAGTATACGGTAAATCAAGTACACACCGGAGTTGCTTTGGAATACGCCAGTGTCAAGCTATCAAAAGAGCAGGGAATCGCCACCATCCACCTCAACCGTCCCGACGCAATGAACGCCCTGGGACGCGAGTTGGTGGCCGATCTGTCGTCGGCCTTGGATGACGTGGCCGGAGATGAATCAGTCAAGGCGCTGGTGCTGCGGGGCGAGGGGCGCTGCTTCTGCGCCGGCGCCGACCTCAAGTATTTCCAGGACGCCTTCGAGAGTCCAGAAGCCTTGCGGGGCTACCTGACTGAGATAAACGATGTAATCTTTCAGGTGGAAGACCTTCCCATCCCGGTGATAGCCGTGGTTCACGGCTTCGCGCTGGCGGGCGGGCTGGAGTTGATGATGGCCTGCGACATGGCGCTGGTGGCCGACAACGCCCGCATCGGAGACCAGCACGTCAACTTCGGCCTGATGCCGGGCGGCGGCTCCACTATCCGGCTGCCCAGGCTTGTGGGGCCGCAGCGGGCGATGGAACTGCTGACCACCGGCCGCTGGCTCAACGGCCCCGAAGCCGTCGAATGGGGCCTGGCCCTCCGCTCCGCGCCGCTGGAGAAGCTGGACGAGGAGCTGGAAAAGCTGGTGGCTCCCCTGCGCGGCAAGAGCCGCCCCGGACTCGGCTGGATCAAGCAGGTGACCCACCGGGGGCGCGACCTGACCATCCGCGACGGCGTGGCCGTCGAAGGTATGGCCTTCGCCCAGTACGTCGCAACCTCCGGCCACCCCGCCGAGGGCGTACAAGCTTTCGTCGAGAAGCGCACCCCGCAGTTTTAGTATCGCATTCCCTTCTATTCCGGGAGGATGCTTGAGTCGCCTTCAACCCTATCGCCTTTCAGTAGAAGTTCAGGTCTCTTTTCAATCCCACGTCTCAATGGGATAGGGTTAGGGCGAGGGCAAAATTATCATGGAGGAACAATACAAAGGTTTTGAAGATACGCGAAATGCTCCAAGAGGGGCGCACCATATCCTTTGAATTCTTCCCGCCGAGGAACGCCGACGGCATTCCCGGCGTGCTGGACTCAGTGGCAGAACTGACCGCCTACTGTCCCGATTTCGTCTCGGTGACCTACGGCGCGGGCGGCTCGACCCGGCACTTCACTGAGGAAATCACCGTCCGGGCCAAGGAGTCGGCGGGCGTTGAGGTAATGGCCCACCTGACCTGCGCCGGCCAGACTGTCGAAGAACTTGACGACGTGCTGCAAAGGCTGGAGGGCGCGGGAATCGAGAACGTCATCGCGCTGCGGGGCGACCCGCCGCGGGGTGAACAGCAGTTCACCGTCACCGAGGGCGGGTTCAGTCACGCCTCCGACCTAGTGAGCCATATAAAGGCCAACTACGAATTCGGCATCGCCGCCGCCTGCTACCCCGAAGGCCACGCCGAGTCCGAGAGCCTGGAACGAGACCTCGAGTACGCCAAGCTCAAGGTGGACAACGGCGCAGAATTCCTGATTACCCAGCTCTTCTTCAACAATGACGATTACTTCGCCTTCGCTGACCGGGCCGCCGCCGCCGGGATCAGTGTGCCAGTGATTCCGGGAATTCTGCCGGTGCTCAGCGGCCCGCAGATTCGCCGCTTCACCGCCCTGTGCGGCTCCAGGATACCGTCCGACCTCGACGCAGAACTGGACCGGCTGGGCGACGACGATGAAAGCGTGCGCGAGTTGGGGGTGGAACACGCGGCGGGGCAAGTGCAGGAACTGTGGGCCGCCGGTGTTCCCGGCGTCCATTTCTACGTGCTGAACCGCAGCTACTCGGTCTCCAAAATTCTCGACCGGCTGGCCATTCCAGGACACATCCCGGATTAACCCGGAATATCCTGGATTAACCCGGATTAACCCGGACTCACAAGGTTGCCATCATTTCCCTCTCCCCTTGGGAGAGGGCCAGGGTGAGGGCGTACCCGCCATGCTTTCCACCGGCGTTGACATCATCGAAATAAGCCGGATAGCCAGGACGCTGGAGCGGTACGGCGAGCGGTTCCTGCGCCGCATCTACACGTCCGGCGAGCTGGAATACTGCCGGGGGCGCCCCTCGAAGCTGGCCTCGCGCTTCGCCGCCAAGGAGGCCACCATGAAGGCACTGGGCACGGGCGTGAGAGGCGTGGGCTGGAAGGACATCGAGGTCACCCGCGCTCCCAGCGGCGCACCCGGCATCCTCCTGCATGGCCGCGCCAAGAGTCGCGCCGAACGCTTGGGCGTGCTGGAAATTTCAATCAGCATGTCCGACTCCCGGGACAACGCCGTCGCCTTCGTGGTAACCCGCCGCGAAGACCCGGTGTGAACGAACGCAAGTATCATGAAAGAGTTAGAGCGTCACAGCATTACGATAACCCCTGAGGTAGCGGAAGCAGTTTTCGGCGACCCTACCAAGAGCGGGACCTGACCGGCAACCTGGACTTTACGCATTTTAAGCGGCATAAGCGAGGGAATCTGCAATACGATGGTACAGAGTGGCGGGGAGTTTCTGTACATCGGAGTTGGCGGTCGATAGTGAAAAACCCTCCGACACCAACCACCAGTGGCTACGCACAAAGGTGATGTCATCCATTACTTTTCCTGGATTTTGCGTAAAGTCGAGGCAACGTGAAAGTAGTAACCGCCGCGCAGATGACCGCCATCGAGCAGGCGTCGGAGCGGGCCGGCGTCAGCACCGATGCGCTGATGGAGAACGCTGGGCTGGCGGTGGCGCAGGCGGCGCGCGACGAACTGGGCGGCGCGGCGGGTGCCCGCATCGTCGTGCTGGTGGGGCCGGGCAACAACGGGGCCGACGGTCTGGTGGCGGCCAGACACCTGCGACGCTGGGGCGCCGAGGTCACCTGCTGCCTGCTGACGCGCCGCCCCGAATGCGACCCCAAGCAGGCCCTGGCGCGGCAGTATGGCGTCGAAATCGCAGCCAACCCGGATGACGAGACGCTCAAGCGCCTGGTGAGCCGCTCGCAGATGGTCATTGACGCCGTGCTGGGAACCGGCCGCTCCCGGCCGTTGGCCGGCCCTGTCGGCGACGCGATGCTGCTGCTGCAACGCTCCCGCGAGCTCCCCAAAGCGCCCACGCTGCTGGCCCTGGACCTGCCCACCGGCCTGAATGCCGACACCGGCGAGGTTGACCCGGCCTGCCCCCACTTCGATACGACGCTGGCCCTGGGCTATCCCAAGGCCGGGCTGCTTCGCTTTCCTGGCGCGGAGCGGGCAGGGCGGCTGCTAGTGCTGGATATCGGCGTTCCTCCCGGCCTGCCCGAAGAGCGGTCGGTGGACGTGGAGATGCTCACTCCCCAGTGGGTTGCGGATCATCTGCCGTCCCGTTCCCTCGACTCCCACAAGGGAACCTACGGACACGCGCTGGTGGTGGCCGGCTCGCGCCACTACGTCGGCGCAGCCTGGCTGGCGTCGCAGGCATCGGTCCGCACCGGGGCCGGGCTGACCACCCTGGCCAGCCCCGAAAGCGTCTATCCCATCGCTGCGGCCAAAGGCGCCGAGGCCATCCACCTGCCGCTGCCTGAGGATGGCGATGGGAGGATAGACACATCCGCCGCCGCCATAATCCGGCAGTCGGAGCGCAGGTTCACCGCCATGCTGGCAGGCTGCGGCATGGGCTGGTCTCAAAGCACCACCGAATTCCTGCGCCTGTTGCTGGTCGAGACCCAAGACAGACTGTTCGGGTTGCCTGTCCTGATTGACGCCGACGGACTGAACAACCTTTCCAACATCAAAGACTGGCCCTCTTTAGTCAACTCCCCGGCGATTCTCACACCCCACCCCGGAGAGATGTCTACGCTGACCGGCGTGCCTGTCGCCCAAATCCAGGCCGACCGCGTGGCGGTGGTGCGGGAGTGGTCGGAACGCTGGGGAGCAACTCTCGTGCTGAAGGGCGCGCACACCGCCATCGCCAGCCCCGGGGAGCCGGTGCGCATCGCTCCCTCCGCCAACCCCGGCCTCGCCACCGGCGGCACCGGGGACGTGCTGAGCGGCGTCATCGTGTCGCTGCTGGCCCAGGGCCTGCGTCCGGCAGACGCCGCCGCAGTCGGTGTCTGCCTGCACGCCGAAGCTGCCCGCATCGTGACCGACCGCATCGGTCAGACGGGCTTGGCCGCGTCCGACCTGCTTGATGCCCTGCCTCCCGCCATTGCCCGCCTGCGCCGTGCTAAACTTATGTAGTCATGGCCATTGAAGTGTTCATAGAAGCAATTGCCGACGAGTCCGCGCCGCTCTCCGACGCCCCGTTCCACGAGGCGTCGGATGCGTCTGCCGACGAGGTCGCGGAATTTGCCCAGGTCTGCCTGGACTTGGACGAAGTGCGCCGCCGCGAAGTGGTGGCAGCGATGGTGGAGCAGGCCGAAGAAAACGTGGAGCTGGACTTCACCGCCATCTTCCGCCAGTGTCTCAAGGACGATGACGACCGGCTGGCGCAACTGGGAATTGAGGGCCTGTGGGAGCAGGAAGACCGCTGGCTGGTCACGGAACTGGTCGAATTGCTCCGGTCTGAGCGAGGGCCGCAGGTGCGCGCCGCCGCCGCCCTGGCCTTGGGGAAGTTCTCGGTATTAGCCCAGGATGGCAAGATTCAGCCGCAGGATGGCGAACTGGTCTACCGTGTCCTAATGGACTTTCTGGAGGACGAGATTGAGGACCTGGAGGTGCGCCGCCGCTGCCTTGAAGCCGTCGCGCCCTTCAACACGGAGGAAGTGCAGGCCTACATCCATTGGGCCTTCGACGATGAAGACCAGGACCTGCGCTCCAGTTCCGTCTACGCTATGGGCCGCACCGGGGAGGCCACCTGGCTGCCGACGCTGCTGCGGGAGCTGGAGAGCTACGACGCCGCCGTGCGCTACGAGACGGCCCACGCCTGCGGCGAGCTGGGCGATCAGGGGGCCACGCCGCAACTCATCGAACTGCTCCGCGACGACGACCCCGAGGTGCGCCTCGCCAGCATCGCCGCCTTGGGCAAGATTGGCGGCGCACTGGCCCGCCGGGCGCTTATAGACTGCGTCCGGGACGGCGACGCCGCCATGTCTGAGGCCGCCCACGCCGAGCTGGAGAACCTGGAGTTCCTTGACGACCCCATGCGTCTCCTGCCGGGCGACACCTAGACCAGGGAGCCTTCTTGCCGACGCTAACCGAATCCCAGGCCCGTTTTCTCGCCGACGCCCGGGTCGCCCGCCTGGCCACGGCGGACGCCGAAGGCCGCCCCCACGTCATTCCGGTGTGCTTCGCCTACGTTTCTGATAGCAACCGGGGCGAAGCCATCTACTCCGTCCTCGACCGCAAGCCCAAGATTGCCGAGCTGACCCGCCTGCGGCGCGTCCGCAACATCCTGTCCAATCCACAGGCCGCGCTGGTTGTAGACCATTACGACGAGGACTGGCAGGCTCTCCGCTACGTCCTGGTCTCCTGCCGCGCCCAACTGCTGACCGGCGAGGAAGAAGAGGCGGCTCAAGCAATAGCCCTCCTCCGCCAAAAGTACCAGCAGTACCGGGACATGGCCCTGGACGGCAGCCCGGTCATCAAGCTCACTCCCCTACGCTTCACCGCCTGGAGCTTCAGCGGGGAGTAGAGGGCTCCCCGAACCAGACCGGGAACAAGCTGCCCCTTTCGTCAGAGCAACCGCGTCTTCAAGGCCGGCATCTCGTTTTGCTGTCATTTGCCCCTTGCCGAGCCTGGTGCCTCCTCTATAGCATAAGTTCTATGTCAGTAACGGATGGCAAACACAACCCGCATGACCTCCCGGTGGGTCTGCCTTGAACCAGCGGCCAGCCCGGAATGCCCGGTATGACGGGAAATGAGCGGGAAAACGAAAAATCAGCCCCTGCAAACCAGCAATGTCCGCTCCCCCGAACGGCGGGAAATGACCGGATATGACCGGAAAAACGAAAAGTCATCCCCTGCAAACCGGCAATGTCCGCTCCCCCAAATGAGCGGAAATGAGCGGAAATGAGCGGGAAAACGAAAAATCAGCCCCTGCAAACCAGCAATGTCCGCTCCTTCGACCCAACCGGCTGGGCTGCTCAAATCAAGACGCGATTGCCCTGCCCATTTCGTCCTTGCTTGACACCCCATAGGGCGCTCCATAGACTTGCCTTCAAATTGTGCCAAAGGGAAAGGGGAGAGGCAGACAGATGGACGGAGTTACCGCAATCGCCAACATACTGCGGATGGAGGGCGTGGAATTCATCGGCTGTGTGCCGTACCAGCCTCTGCTGGAGGCCGCCGCCATCGCCGGAATCCGCCCGATGATCTTCCGCCAGGAGGTCACCGGCGTCCACATGGTGGACGGCTACTCGCGGGCCACCAACGGCAAGAAGATCGGCGTATTTATGATGCAGAACGGGCCGGGCGCGGAAAACGGCTTCGGCGGCGTTGCCCAGGCCTACTCCGAGTCGGTGCCCATCCTCCTCTTGCCCGCAGGCATGGCGCGGGAAAAGCGCGGTGTGCATCCCAACTTCTACCCCACCCGCAGCTACGAAACCATCACCAAGTGGTCCGAAGAATTCAACATGGTGGAGCGCATCCCGTCCCTGATGCGCCGGGCCTTCACCAAGCTGCGCAGCGGACGCCCCGGCCCGGTGCTGCTGGAGATCCCCGCCGACGTGGCCACCGCCGAGCTGCCCGAGGAGCTGTTCGACTACGAGCCGCCCCGCTCCGTGCTGCAACAGGCCGACCCTTCGGACGTCACCCGCACCGCCGCCGCCCTGCTGGCCGCCGAGCGCCCCGTGATCCAGGCCGGCCAGGGCGTGCTGTACGCCGAAGCCACCGCCGAGCTGGTGGAGCTGGCCGAGTTCCTGCAAGCGCCGGTGATGACCACGCTGCCCGGCAAGAGCGCCTTCCCCGAGAACCACCCGCTGGCCCTGGGTGCCGGCGGCCCCAGCACCACGGCGATGGTCAACAAATACCTGCACGGCGCAGATACCGTGTTCGGCGTGGGCGCCAGCCTGACCAAGACCAGCTTCGCCGTTCCCATCGCAGACAACAAAACCTTCGTCCACCTCACCAACGACGAGGACGCCATCGGGCGCGAGTACAAGTGCAACTACCCGCTGCTTGGCGACGCCAGGCTGGTCCTGCGTCAACTGCTGAATGAGCTGAAGGAGCGGGCTGGTGGCCCCCGCCCGGTGAACCATGCGCTACAGAACGACATCCGGTCGGTCAAGGAGGCCTGGCTGGCCCGGTGGATGCCCAAGCTCACCTCCAACGAGAAGCCCATGAATCCCTACCGCATCGTCTGGGACCTGATGCACACCGTTGACCTCGACAACACCATGGTTACCCACGAGTCGGGCAGTGCCCGCGAGTATATGTCGCCCTTCTGGGAGGCCCGCGCGCCGCGCAGCTTCATCGGCTGGGGCAAGTCCACCCAGCTGGGCTACAGCCTCGGCTTGGCCATGGGCGCCAAGATGGCCTTCCCCGACAAGCAGGTCATCAACGTAATGGGCGACATGGCCTTCAGCACCGTGGGCCTGGACGTGGAAACGGCAGTGCGCTGCAACATCCCCATCCTGACGGTGGTCAACAACAACTCCTACATGTCCATCTACGACGACAGCCGCTTCCCCACCGCCATCCAGAAATTCCAGGTCAAGAGCCTGGGCGGTCAGTTCGCCGAAGTCGCCGCCGCCATGGGCGCTTACGCCGAGAAGATCACCGAGCCCGACGAGATCATCCCGGCCATCAAGCGCGGCATGGCAGCCAACGCCGCCGGGGAACCCGCGGTGCTGGAGTTCATCACGCGCGACGAGGGAGAGTTCTCAAAGTTCTGACGAATTCCCCCCAACTTGAATCAGGCGCATCCGGTGTAGGGGCGCACAGCCATGCGCCCCGCCCATTTGCTGACAGTTGCCCATTGCGCCGCGCGTCCCGCTTGCGCTCCAATAGTTTGAGAGCAATTAAAAAGGGAGCGACCACATGGCGACAGCAAGTGCGACGGGCGATGCGGCGAGGCGGATCAACGCAGGGCCCACGGTGCGGGAGATGCCCAGCGAGGAGCGACCGCGGGAGCGGCTGGCAACCTTCGGCCCGCGCCACCTCAGCAACACCGAGCTCATCGCCATCCTGCTGCGGACGGGCTCGGCGGGCGAGAACGTCATATCGCAGTCGTCCCGCCTGCTGTCGCGGTTCGACGGCCTGCGGGGGCTGGGCAAGGCCACCTGCGCCGAGCTGTGCGCCGAACGGGGGTTGAGCGAGGCCAAGACCTGCCAGATATTGGCCGCCCTGGAGTTGGGCCGCCGTTTCGTGTCGCTGGCTCCCGAGGAGCGGGCGACTATCAACTGCCCCGAGGACGTGGTCAACCTGCTATCCGCCGAAATGTCGGCCCTGGAGCAGGAGCACCTGCGCGTCCTGCTGCTCAACACCCGCAACGAGGTCATGGGCGCAGAGGAAATCTACATCGGCAACGTGAACAGCTCGGTCGTCCGTCCCGCTGAAGTGTTCCGGCCTGGCATCCGCGCCAACGCCACCTCACTGGTCATCGTCCACAACCACCCCTCCGGCGACCCCACGCCCAGCGGCGCCGACGTGTCCATCACCCGCGACCTGGTGGAGGCCGGCAAACTGCTGGGCATGGAACTGCTCGACCACCTGGTCATCGGCAGCGGCCAGCGATTCGTCAGCAGGAAGGAAGCGCATCTGGGGTTCTCGTAATGGAACAGTGCCGTTTACTATCCGGCCAGCGGCTCCATGCCGGCCTCGGCGCGGGCGTCGTTGATGTGGTCCAGAACGCGCTGGCGCAGTGGGGCGATTTCGTAGCCGATGTCGGCCAGCATCCGGCTGTTGTCCACCAGGTAGACGTGGGGGACGCTGCGGTCGCCAGTGGTTATCTGCGCGTCGGGGATGAAGCTGCGCACCGCGTCGGCCATGTCCTTGATGGTGGCCAGGCTGCCGCCGCTGATGTAGGTGCGATGGTTGAGCCTCTCCGCCAGGGCGGCGCGGACGAAAATCTCGGCGGCGTCCTCGGCGTGAATCATCGGCGACGGCTCGTCCTCGTGGAAGGGCATGGAGATGGGCTGTCCGATGGCCGGCAGCGACACCATCAGCCCTCCGATCATGCCGGTCATGCCGGTGACGCGCCCGTGGCCGAACACCGTGCAAATGCGGATGCCCCGCAGGTCGAGGCCGTAGAGGTCGATGTAGCGGCGGGCAGAGAAGTCGTTAACCGACTTGGTCATGCCGTAGACGTTGATGGGGTCGTTCACGTCGTCTTCGTTGATAGGCCGCTGCCCGAAGGTGTCCTGCACACCGTAGACCGCGATGGAGCTGGCATAGACCACCCGTTCGATGCCACACCAGCGGGCGGCCTCGAAGACGTTGTTGGTGCCGCCGATGTTGACCTGCATGGCGAAGTGGGGCCGGTCTTCGGTGTCGGGCAGCAGCAGCGCGGCCATGTGGATGATCCGTGTGACTCCGTGGGTGTTGATGGCTTCCAGCAGGTGAGGAAGCTGAGTGACGTCGCCCCGGTACAGCCTGATGCGGTCCAGGTAGGGCGTGAGGTTGGCCCGCGGCGGGGCCAGGTCGAAGCAGACCACCTCCTCGCCGCGCTCCAGCAGCTTGCGAATGATACGGTTGCCGATGAATCCGGTCCCGCCGGTAACCATGACGGACATTTGCGCTCTCCCGAAAGCTCCCGGCAATCTGGCCCACTCGGGGCCGGCCTCGACCGGGAAGCAGTATCCTTGCCAAGGTAAGACAATGATAAATCGGCGGCGGACGCCCGGCAATCCCCACATAGCGGGCGGCCCAGCCGACTCAACGTTCGGATTCCCACCCTCCTGTTTCAAGTTACAGGAACCTGCGCTTGACACGCCTGCGCCGCCTGCCCTATCCTGTTTCGCACACAATCGAATAATTGCAAAGGCTATGAAGGGGAGTAGTAGGCTTCCAGCGGGGCGACAAGCGAGCCGGGTTTGGTGAAAGCCGGCGCCCAGCGCAGAAGTCCGAATGGACCCCGGAGCCGCAGGCCGAACCCACCGCGCCATCAGGCGTAAAGGGCTAGGCTGAGCCGGTAAGGGCACCGTTAAAGGCCCGCGGCATGGGACTGATTAGACTATAAGTCCCCCCGCCGGTTGAGATTCCGGTCATGGCGGTCTACGACTGCGCCAGCGCCGGATAAAAAGGGTGGCAACACGATGCAGACTCGTCCCTTGATGGGCGGGTCTTTTTGTTTGGAGCGCGATATGTACTACCCAACTCTGGCGCAGGTCAAGGCACGGGCCCGGGAGGGCAACATGGTGCCGGTCTACCGCTCGATTCACGCCGACCTGGAAACGCCGGTGTCGGCCTACCTGAAGGTCGCCCGCGGGCCCTATTCCTACCTGCTGGAGAGCGTGGAGGGCGGCGAGCGGCTGGGCCGGTACAGCTTCATCGGCACCAACCCCTACAAGGTCATCACCACCGGCCAGGGCCAGCAGTTCGGCGAAGTGGACCCGCTGACGCTGGTGGAAGAGGAGATGTCCCGGCACAAGCTCATCCCCGTCGACGGCCTGCCGGGATTCCACGGCGGCGCGGTGGGCTACCTGGCCTACGACTCCATACGCTACTTCGAGCCGCGCGTGCCGGCGATGCCCGAAGACCCCCAGGGCGTGCCGGAATCGGTGTTCATGTTCGGCGAGACCATCCTGATATTCGACCACCTGCGCCACGACATCAAGGTGGTGTCTCACGCCCGGCTGGACAGTCCTGGGTCACGCGAGGTCGAGCAAGCCTACGCCGACGCCGTAGCCCGCATCGAGGAGATGGTGGCCCTGCTGTCCAGGCCGCTGACGCTGCCCGAGGAGTTGCAGCAGGGAGGCTCTCTGCCTCACAGCCCCATCGAATCCAACTTTACGCCCGACCGCTACGCCGAGGCCATCGAGAAGTGCGTCGAGTACGTATACGCCGGCGACGTTATCCAGGTGGTCAACTCGCAGCGGTTCTCCCGGCGGACCGGCGCCCACCCCTTCCAGATTTACCGCGCCCTGCGCAGCGTCAACCCGTCGCCCTATATGTACTACCTGGACCTGGACGGGTTCCAGATTGTCGGCGCGGCCATCGAGTCGGTGGTCAAGGTGGAGGACGGGATCGCGTCCACCCACCCCATCGCGGGCACCCGGCCCCGGGGGGCCACCCCCGGCGAGGACGAGGCCAACGAGGCGGAGTTGAAGGGCAGCGAGAAGCAGCGCGCCGAGCACGTCATGCTGCTGGACCTGGGCCGAAACGACATCGGGCGGGTCAGCGACCCCGGCACCGTGGAAGTCACCCGCATGATGGAGGTGGAGCGCTTCTCCCACGTCATGCACTTGGTCTCCCATGTCGAGGGGCGGCTGCGCAAAGAACTGACGCCCTACGACGCCCTGCGCTCCTGCTTCCCGGCGGGCACCGTCTCCGGCGCTCCCAAGATCCGGGCCATGGAAATCATCGCCGAAATCGAAGGCGAGAAGCGCGGCCCCTACGGGGGCGCCGTCGGCTATTTCAGCTACTCCGGCAACATGGACACCGCCCTGGTACTGCGCACCGGCATCTACAAAGACGGAACGATGTATGTGCAGGCCGGCGGCGGCATCGTCGCCGACAGCGTGGCCGAGGACGAGTACCAGGAGACGCGGCACAAGTCTGGGGCGCTCATGCGGGCCATCGACATGGCCGAAGCGGGATTCTGACGTAGTCCCCTCTCCCAACAACCTATTCCCTCCCACTGAGTGGGGGTAGGGAGAGGGTGAATCCAACAACCCCAAAACCGCCGAAGAAAGGAGAATTCAACCATGCTGAAGTCATTTTTCCACACGGGATTCGTGGTTCGGGACATCGAGGAGTCGGTGCGCTTCTACTCGGAAATCCTTGGGATGCGCGTGGCTGGGCGCACCGAACGGCAGGGCGAGTTCGTGGAGCAGGTGCTGGCCTTTCCGGGCGCTCACATCAAGGGCGGCTTTGTGGACATGGGCGAGGGGCACCAGTTGGAACTCATCCAGTACCTGTCGCCACAGAGCGGCCCGAACTCCGTCGAGCGCAATGACCTGGGCGCGGCGCACCTGGCCTTCTTCGTAGAGGACATGGACAAATTCTTTGAGGATACGAGGGAGAAGGGCCTGCAATACAACAATCCGCCCGCGTCGATGTTCGATGAGAACGACAACCTGTCCCGCAAGGCCTGCTACGCCCAGGACCCCGACGGCAACTGGCTGGAGTTCGTCGAGCTGTTCTAGCTGATTTCTTTCGCCCCAAACGCCAATGCCCTTCCCCATAAGGGGGAAGGTCAGGATGGGGGTGAAATCCCCCAGGGCTTGAACCGTCCAAAAGCCATCCCAGGAGCCGCCATGCTGCTGCTAATCGACAACTACGACAGCTTCACCTATAACCTGTACCAGTACCTCACCGAGCTGGGCGCCGAGGTGGACACCCACCGCAATGACAAGATTACTCTCGACGAGATCGAGGATATGGCCCCGGATGGCATCGTCATCTCGCCCGGTCCCTGCACTCCGATGGAAGCGGGCATATCCAACGACGTCATCCGCCGCTTCGGGCCGCGCCTGCCGACGCTGGGAGTGTGCCTGGGCCACCAGTGCATCGGCTACGTCTACGGCGCGCGGGTGGACCGGGCCGGGGAGATACGCCACGGCAAGACATCGATGATTCACCACAACGGCGCGGGAGTCCTCAGCGGCCTGCCCAACCCCTTCGAGGCCATCCGCTACCACTCGCTGGTGGTCTACCCGGAAACGGTGCCCGACACGCTGGAGGTCACCGCCCGCAGCGAGAACGGCCTGATAATGGGCATACGCCACAAGGAGCACCCGGTGGAGGGCATCCAGTTCCACCCCGAGTCCATAATGACCCCCGACGGCAAAGCCCTCCTCCAGAACTACCTGAATCAGGTGGCGGAATACGGCAAACCGGAGGCGTGATGACGGCGAAGGAAGAGATAATCCAGTTAATGCAGGAACTGCCGGATGAGGCGGACGTGGAAGACACTATTGCCGAAGCGATGGACAGGCTCTACCTACTTTACAGGGTCGAGCGGGGGGACCGTCAGATCGCAGAGGGCAAGGGCATCCCCCACGAGGAAGTCAGGCAACTCTTGGCTAAATGGCGCAAGTAAACCTTCCGACTCATAGCAAATGAAAGGAGCCGGATCGATGACAGCTAAAGAAGAGATAGTGAAGCTGATGGAGCGACTACCGGACGACGCGACCATTGAAGATGCTATCGAGAGCCTGATCGTCCTGTACAAAGTCCAGCAGGGCTTGGAGCAGCTAGACAAAGGAGAAGGCATACCCCACGAAGAAGCCAAGAGGCGGATACGTCAGTGGCTTCAGAAATTACAGGATGATTTACAGGATTCAGCGTAATGATGTTGAAATTGCAAGAATTCTTCACGCCGCACGGCAGATAAGGCCATCTGATTTACCCTAATAAATCGTCATATCCGGCTACAACATCGTAATGGAGCAACAGACCGTGGACATTCGTGAAGCAATAGACGCAGTAGTCGCGGGCCGGTCGCTGACAATGGACGAGGCGGCGGCGGTGATGCGGCAGATCATGCAGGGCGACGCGACACCGGCCCAGCTTGGTTCCTTCCTGACCGCGCTGCGGCTCAAGGGCGAGTCCACCGAGGAGATCGCCGGGATGGCCACCATCATGCGCGAGTTCTCACTCAAGGTCCGCGTCGAGGGTACGGTGGTGGACTCGGTGGGCACCGGGGGCGACGGCTCCAACTCCTTCAACATATCCACCGCCGCCGCCCTGGTGGCCGCGGGGGCTGGGGTACGCATCGCCAAGCACGGCAACCGCGCCGCCTCGGGAAGCTGCGGCGCCGCCGACGTGCTGGAGGCTCTCGGTGTCCGCATCGAGCTGCCGCCGGAGGGCGTGGAGCGGTGCATCAACGAGGGCGGCATCGGCTTCATGTTCGCCCAGGCTTTCCACCCGTCCATGCGCCACGCCGGGCCGGTGCGCCGGGAAATCGGCATCCGCACTGTCTTCAACATCCTGGGGCCGCTGACCAACCCCGCCGCCGCCCAGCGGCAGCTTATAGGCGTGGCCTTCCCTCAACTGGGCGAGAAGATGGCCGAGGTCATGCGCCTGCTCGGCTCGGAGCGCACGCTGGTAGTCCACGGCGCGGGAGGGCTGGACGAAATCGCCCTGGACGGCGACACATCGGTTTGGGAACTTCGGAACGGGCAGGTGGAAAGCTGGACCTTCCGCCCCGGCGACAAGGGCCTGGGACGCTGGGGCGTTGACGAGCTGCGCGGCGGCGACCGCGAGGCCAACGCCGCAACGATGCTCAAGCTGCTGGCGGGCGAGGGCGGGCCCATCCGCGACGCCGTGCTGATCAACACCGCCGGCGTGCTGCTGGCCGCAGGCGCCGCCGCCAGCATCCCCGAAGGCATCCAGGCCGCGGCCCGGGCCATCGACAGCGGCGCCGCCCGCCAAAAGCTCGACGCGCTGGTGGAACTGAGCAACGCGGGGGCGTAGTGAGCGTGCGTCTTGTCAGATTAACTGACCATGCTCTCCGAAAGCCAAAGGAGGAAAGGGAGAGACGCTTAATATTGACGAAGACCTTGCCCAGGGGATTCTGATGCGCCCGTTCCAGGTGGCGCCCGCCAGGCTGGGCGAAAGTTTGCTCAATCTCCCATAGATGAACGCCCCATCTCTAGCGGGTCTTGTTCGAGGAAGAGGGGACGGATTCGTTATAATCACCGTCAGAACGAATTGCCAGCAGGCTTGGAAATTGAGAAAGCTCGCGAGTTCGTGCCGGAAACCATGCAGCGCGTCGTGTTACATAAAGAGGTGAGCATTGTCTGATATGCCCAGCATCCTCGACGAAATCGTAGCGGCCAAGCGGGTGGAGCTGGCAGAGGCCATGCGGGCCACGGCGCTGGCCGACGTGGAGCGGGCGGCAACGGAGCAGCCGCGGCCGCTGAACCTGTCCGGCGCGCTCATCGGCGGCGGCATCCGGCTGATTGCCGAGGTGAAGAAGGCTTCCCCGTCGCGCGGGCTGCTGTCGCCCGACTTCGACCCGGTGCGGCTGGCCGATATCTACGTTGCCAACGGCGCGGCGGCGGTTTCGTGCCTCACTGATCCGCGCTTTCAGGGCGAGCTGGCCCATCTGTCGGCCATCAAGCAGAGCGGGGCGTCGGGACGCGCGCCCGTGCTGCGCAAGGACTTTATCTTCGACCCATACCAGGTCTGCGAGGCCCGGGCCGCCGGAGCCGACGGCATCCTGCTCATCGTCGCCATCCTGGAACCTTCGCTCTTGAAGGAACTGCTGGAAACAGCGCAGTCCCTGTGGATGCAGTGCCTGGTCGAGGTGCATGACGAAGGCGAGCTGGAAATCGCAGTGGAAGCGGGCGCCGAAATCATCGGCATCAACAACCGCGACCTTCACACCTTCACCACCGACCTGGCGGTCACGCAACGGCTGGCGCCGCTGGTGCCACGCGGCAAGGTGCTGGTCAGCGAGAGCGGCATCTTCACCCGCGACGACTTGCGCCTGCTCAACCGCGTGCGGGTCAACGCCGCACTGGTGGGCGAGGCGCTGGTCACCGCCCCCGACGTGGCCGCCAAGGTGCGCGAGCTCTCGGGCCAGCGCGAACCCGCAGAAGCGAGGCCCCAAGCATGATACGGGTCAAGATCTGCGGCCTCGGCACCCCCTCCGACGCCTGCGTGGCCGCCGAGGCAGGGGCTGACTTCATCGGCATGGTCTTCGTACCGGAACGGCACCGCCGTATCACGCCTGACGAGGCGAAGGACATCGTTGACGCGGTGCGCGGATTGGACGGACCTTCGCCCCGCATGGTCGGCCTGTTCGCCGATCAACCGCTGGAAGAGGTCAACGAGGTCGTCGCCCACTGCGGGGTGGACGCCGTGCAGCTCTGCGGGCGGGAGAGTGTCGAGTACGCGGCGGCAGTCGATTGCCAGGTAATTAAGGTCGTCCATGTCCCAGCCTCCTACCGCGCCCCGGACGATGTGCCGCAACTGGCCGGTGGGGTCCGGGAGTACGCTGACGCCGGCTGCCTGGTCACGCTGGACCGGCTGGTTGAGGGCATACAGGGCGGCACGGGGCAGAGCTTCAACCTGGACGTGGCAGCGTCCCTCTCTCGGCGGGGCGTATCTTTTCTGCTGGCCGGCGGGCTCACTCCTGCCAACGTTGGCCGGGCCATCAGCATCGTCAGGCCCTGGGGTGTGGACGTTTCCAGCGGCGTGGAGACCCTCGGCAAGAAGGACCGCCGCAAGATACAGCGGTTTGTCAGCAACGCGAAGGACACCGACGCCGCCCTCACCGGCTCGGCCTAACGCCGGTACAATCCCCTCTCCCTCCGGGGGAGGGTCAGGGTGGGGGCGTCCCCCATTTGACGCAAAGTTGCTGATCCGCAAGATGCCACCCTCACCCCAACCCTATCCCTAAAGGGAGAGGGAGAATCAATAGAACGGACGGAGAACGATGGCGACTCAAGCGACAGCAGTATTTCCAGACGAGCGGGGCCGCTTCGGCGACTTTGGCGGCAAATTTATCCCTGAGACTTTGATGGCGGCGGTGGCCGAGCTGGAAGAGGCCTACAACACCGTGAAGGCCGATGAGAATTTCCAGGCGCGGCTTGACGGCCTGCTGGCCAACTACGTGGGCCGTCCCACGCCGCTCTACTACGCCGAAAACCTCTCACGGCACCTGGGCGGCGCGAAGATCTACCTGAAGCGCGAGGACCTAGCCCACACCGGCGCCCACAAGATAAACAATGCCCTCGGACAGGCGCTCTTGGCCCAGCACATGGGCAAGCGGCGCATCATCGCCGAGACCGGCGCGGGGCAGCACGGCGTCGCCGCGGCCACCGCCTGCGCCATGCTGGGCTTGCAGTGCATCGTCTACATGGGCGAGGAAGACATCCGCCGACAGTCCCTCAACGTGTTCCGAATGCGCCTGCTGGAAGCCGAGGTTATCAGTGTCGAGTCGGGGACCCGGACGCTGAAGGACGCCATCAACGAGGCCATCCGAGACTGGGTGGCCAATGTGGAGACCACCCATTACCTCATCGGCAGCGTGGTCGGCCCCCACCCCTACCCGGTGATGGTGCGGGACTTCCAGAGCGTCATCGGGCGCGAGGCGCGGGCGCAGATTCTCGCAGCCGAGGGCCGCCTGCCCGACTACGTGATGGCCTGCGTGGGCGGCGGCAGCAACGCCATAGGCACCTTCCATTCCTTCGTCCCCGACGAGGACGTGCGGCTGGTGGGGCTGGAGGCCGGCGGCAAGGGCCTGGAGAGCGGCGAGCATTCGGCCACCCTCACTGCCGGACGACCGGGCGTGCTGCACGGCGCAATGACCTACCTGCTCCAGGACGAGGACGGGCAGATAAGCCCGGCCCACAGCATCTCGGCAGGGCTGGACTACCCCGGCGTCGGCCCGGAGCACAGCTACCTCAAGGACTCTGGCCGCGCCGAGTACCGCGAGGTCACCGACCCGCAGGCACTGGAGGGCTTCCACCTCCTCTGCCGCACCGAGGGCCTTATTCCGGCCTTAGAGTCGGCCCATGCCATCTATGGCGCGGCGGAACTCGCCACCACGCTCCCGCAGGACAGCATCATCCTCGTCTGCCTGAGCGGCCGCGGCGACAAGGACATCGGCATCGTGGCCGAGGCCGAGGACATCTCGCTTTAGAAGGTGTGACAAACCTTTCTCTGTCCGCATTTAGTCGATGCGAGTTTGCCTTCGTTGCTCCTGAAAGGCTAACGGGACGCCCTCAGCCTAACCCTCTCCCGGAGGGTAAGAGGACTTGTCACACCCTCTTATTGCTATTGCTCCGCCTGTGGGGTTTACTGCCGCGGCGTCTCGCAGATGGGCTGGAAGATGCCGAAAGCCGCGCCCTGCGGGTCGGCAAGGGAGGCGAAGCGTCCGATGGCAGGCTGGCCCTCCACAGGTACGATGTCGGTGGCAGGCACGAATACGGACGCGCCCAGCGACTGAGCCTTCTCCAGGGTGTCGTCCGCGCTTTCCACCCCGAAGTAGACGCTCCAGTGAGGCGGGAACTGGCCCATTTCGGGAGTAATCTGCATGACCCCGGCCACTTCGGTCCCCCCCGCCTGGAGCATGGAGTATTCATGCGGCTGCATTACGCTTCCGCGCTCCACGCCCAGGGCGGCCACGTAGAAGTCCACGGCGGCGCTGCGGTCGGTGGTCAGCAGTTCGTTCCAGAACATGGCGCCTGGCTCGGTCTTGACCCGGCAGCCAATGTGCTGCTTGGCCTGCCAAATGGCGAAGTACGCTCCCTGGGGGTCCTGGCACATCGCCATGCGCCCGGCCTCGAACACGTCCATGGGGCCGAAGACCACCGCACCTCCGTTCTGCCCGATAGCTGCGGTGGTCTCGTCGACGTTGTTGACGTTGAAGTAAGTGTTCCAGTGAGGCGGCACGTTCTGGCTCCGCTCTTCTTCACTCTGCAAGTAGATGGAGCAGGCGGGAAGGCCGTTTACTTTCTGCATGTGGTAGAACCAGCCGGGGGTAATCTCCTGCGGGTCGTCTTCCCAGCCGAAGAGGGCACTGTAGAAGGCGAGCGCGCCCTGTTCGTCGGTAGTGTCGAGTTCTGCCCAGGACGGCGCTCCTGGCGCGTGTGAAGTTACTTCTGGCATATCGGGTATTTGCTCCTCTTGATTCGGATTGCTGCGGCCTCTGTGTTCCGGGGCCGCGCACATTTAGTGTATATCTTGGGAGATTTCTAAAACAATGACCAACTGTCATCAAAAACTTCGGGAGGCAACCAGGGGCCCCTCCGGCGCCACCTGCGACGGCGTGGGGGACCATCTTGTTCAGCGCGTCGAGATTGTCGAGATTGATGTACCGGGGCAATTCTGGATGCGTCGCAAGCGCCGGTCTGCGCCGTTTCCGGCGGGCAGACTGTATTCGTAAAATACCGCACAGCCCATGTTCCGGAAATTGCGATGAGGGCGAACAAGACCGGAATCGCTGACCAAATCCCCTGGGTTCCCGCTTTCGCGGGAATGACGGATTGGGTGCCGCGCCACGTTGTGACGGGTTGGGTGCCGCGCCGTGTTTTGAGATAGTCTCTTAGTATTACAACGTCAGTTCAGGGAGGGATGTGGGGTGATGCCCGCATGGCGGCGCGGCGCTTGGCATGGGAGCGTCGGGCCCGTTCGTTACTGTCCTGCGTATCCTGCAGCCACCGCAGCAACTCTTCAGGTCCGAACCGTTCCCGGGGCAGCATTTCCCGCACCACCCGGTAGACCTGCGGCCTCGTGATCCGGGGCATCTTTTTCCCCCCCAAGCCTGTTGCAGGCTCAGCAGAAAAGCTCCGCCCAGCAGGCACAGGGCCACATGGTGATGCCAGCCAGCCCAGGTGCGGGTCTCGTACTCGTCCAGCCCCACGTCGCTTTTCTCCGTCTCGAACTCCGTTTCTATACGCCAACGGGATCCTCCCACGTATGCCAGGGTCTCCAACGGGGTATCCTCCGGTGCATTGGACAGATAGTAGCGGGGTTCGCTGCCGTCCAGATTCCGGCGGTAAATGGCCCAGTGGATTTCGCCGGGCTTACGCCTGCTGGTTGGACGCACCCTCTGGCTCTGGGCACTGAACAGGTAGCTGCGTGGTCCCTGGCTTCCCTCGGCCACCGTAATCTCACGCCAGGCCTCCTCCGTGATGGCATCGGCCCGCTCCGCCATCGTCCGACGCTGCCCGCTGCGGAGCCTCGGCTTGCGGGGACGCCCGAATCCCTGATACTCCACACTGGTCCAGGCAGGCTCCGGCGGCCACATCGTAAAGCCGGACGGAACGTCCAGCACGTACCACATCCCCAAGGCCGCCAGGCCGTCGCGGAATGACGGCGACATACCGAAGGCATCGTCCGCAGCGACCCATCCAGCCTTCAGGTGGCCCCGCTCCTGTGCCCGCCCCACCATCTCCAAGGCCAACTCCGTCTTCGACCGGTAGCCCCGCCTATCCTCCGGCACACCCGCCGCCTCACACCGGTCTTTGTCCGAGGTCCAACTCTCCGGCAGATACAGCCGTTTGTCCACCAGGGCCCGTCCCAACGGGCTGACATAGGCCAAGAACATTCCGCCTGGCAGTTGGCCACCTTCCCCAGCCTCCCGCAGTACTGCCGGGCCACTCCCGCCGACTTCCGTCCCTGCTTGGGAAAGTCGCTGCCGTCCAGCACCCACACCCCTTCCGGATGCTCCAGCCGGGTTCCCAGGTACTCCTGCAGCCGTCCTATAATCGCCTCATCGTCCCAGGGAGAATCAGTGAGAAACCGCTGCATCCCTCGGGCAGACCCCGGAACCGTCTCCGACAGGTTCTCAGCGTTGCGCCGCTCCCCGGACTGTACCAGCAGGGCCTGGAGATAATGACCGCTGTGCTCCCGCGTCTCCCGGCGGCCAAACAGCGAAGCGAAGTAAGCGTGAAAATCCCCAAAGGCCCCGTACACCTGTTCGAAAGCTGCCGCATCCACATCCCCACCTCACCTGCCTGTTCCCCCTCCAGCTACACAGTCATCCTATCAAACTAACTGACGTTGTAATATTAGAAACTATCTCAAAATCAACTGGCCCTGCTGATATACCGACATTGCTGACCAGATCCCCTAGGGGGTGTCGTCAAAGTGAGAGTGTGATAATAAGCTGATATTGCAATTAGTACAGCAGGATTGGGCAATGCCAGCAGTAGCCGTAGCCCCGGCGCACCGGCGCCACGATATTTCAGACCGGGTATGGGAAATCTTGGAACCCCTTCTCCCCGGCGGCAAGGGCAAGACAGGCCGGCCGGCCCAAGATAACCGCCGTTTCATCAACGCCGTGTTCTGGATTTTGCGCACCGGCGCCCCCTGGCGGGATCTGCCCCCGGACTACGGGGACTGGAAGAACACCCACCGCCGCTTCTGCCGCTGGCGGGACCGGAACGTCTGGGCCGGGCTGCTGGAGGCGGTGATGGATGACCCTGATTATGAATGGCTGATGATTGACGCCAGCTACATCAAGGCCCATCCCCACAGCGCCGGGGCCCGGGGCGGCAACCAAGCCATTGCCCGCACAAAAGGGGGCTCAACAGCAAGCTGCACCTGGCGGTGGACTCCCACGGAATGCCGGTAAGGCTGGCGGTGACCGCAGGCACTGTGGCTGACTGCTCCCAAGCGCTGCCCCTGATTGAGGGCATCAAGGCGGAACACCTGCTGGCGGACAAAGCCTATGACACCAATGAAATCGTGGCCGGGGCCTCGGCCCGGGGGATGAATCCGGTGATACCGCCCAAGAGCAACCGGAAGGAAAAGCGGGACTACGACCGGGCGCTGTACAAGTTGCGGCATTTGGTGGAGAACGGTTTCCTGGAGTTCAAGCAGTGGCGGGGAGTGGCGACCCGGTATGCCAAGAACTCCCTTTCTTACCTGGCCATCTGCCAGATTCGGGCCATGGCGATTTGGACTAAATTACTTTGACGACACCCCCTAGATTCCCGCTTTCGCGGGAAAGACGGGGGCGTTCGCGGGAGTGACAGGGGCGTTCGCGGGAGCGACGGGTTGGGTGCCGGGCTACGTTTTGAGATAGTCTCTTAGTCAGGCCTTTCCCGGAAGGAGAGGGGATTCCAGGTCAGGACAGAATGGATTCATCAAGATACCGCTTTGTCCTCCCTGAATCGCTCCACGTCCTCCGGGGTATAGCCAAGCCACTCCAGGATTTCGGCGGTGTGCTCGCCCAGGGCGGGGGATGGGAGGGCGTGGGGCAGCGGGGTGCCGCTGAAGTGGGAGTAAGGGCCTACCATCTTCACTGCGCCTTCCTGGGAGTGGACGAACTCGTCCACCAGTCCGTTGGCGATCACCTGCGGGTCCTCGAACATCTCCTCAATGAAGCGCACCGGGCCAGCGGGTATGTTGCGCTCCTCGAGGATGCGCAGCCATTCGCCGCTGGTCTTGCTTCGGAAAAGCCCCTCGGCGCGTTGTTCCAGGTCGCGGGTGTACTCCCGCGATTCCGGCTTGGCGGGGTCCCAGTCAGGGGACATGGACTCGTCGGTGAGGTCCAGGGTTTCCAGCAGGCGCAGGCGCAGGGGCTGGCTGAGGCATCCGACGCCGATGGGGCCGTCGGCGGCCATATAGACCCGGTAATAGATATTGCCGTGGTGCTCGCGGCGGCGGCTGCCCGGCGATAGGGACACCAGTTCGTCGAAGGATGCCCCGTCCTCGCGCTGCTCGCTGATGTCGTGGAGCGTCTTTTCTCGCATCTCCTTGTCCAGCCTCTCGACGTGCAGGAAGCGGGCGCCCATCAGGTTGAGGGCTTGGCCCAGCAACGTGGTCTCGATCTTCTGGCCGACGCCGGTGCGCTCGCGGGCGAACAGGGCGGCGCAGACCGAGCCGGCCATCCCGATGCCCGACGACGTGTCGATGAGCGGGCTGGACCAAACCCACGACGGCACGTTGTCCACGGTCTTGGTTTCCGAGGCGATCATGCCGGTCATTGCCTGGATGATCATGTCGTAGCCGGGGCGGTGTGCGTCCGGTCCCTGGCGTCCGTAGGCCGTGAGTTCGCAGTAGACCAACCGGGGGTTGATGGCCGACAGCGTTTCGTAGTCCACGCCCAGCTTGGACGCCACGTCAGGGCGGTAGTTGACCAGCACGACGTCGATGTGCCGGATCAGGCGCGAGAGGATTTTCTGCGCCTCGGGCTTCGTAAGGTCGAGAGGCAGGCTGCGCTTGCCCCGGTTGTAGGTCATAAAGGTGCGGCTCTCGGTGGCCGTGAACCGCTGGGTCAGGCGCCACGGCTCCCCCCAGGGCGGCTCGATTTTGATAACGTCGGCCCCCATCTCGGCCAGCAACCGCCCGGCCAGCGGCCCGGCAATGATCTCGGTAAAGTCGGCCACCCTCACGCCTTCCAACGGACCGGGCATCGTCAGCTACCTCCAAGGAAATTCAGGGTCTGTCAACTCTCCCAAGGGGAGAGGGGACTTGTGAGCGCCCTTACGTTTTTACGGATAGCAATTCTTCCAGCGCAGCGTTCACGTCGTCGGGGCGTTCGCAGTGGGGGAAGTGGCCGGCGCGCTCCAGCTTGATGTAGCGGGAGCCGGGGACGGCCTCGTGGATTTCCAGCTCGTACTCGTCGGGCTGCATTGGGTCGTCAACACCCCGAATCAGGGTCAGCGGCGCCTTGAGGTTGTGGATGCGGTCGCGGGCGTCGAAGCGGTCGATGGCGACCAGGTCGTTGTGCTGCGAGATGGGGCCGACTTGGCGATGGCATTCCAGCAACTCGGCGCGCAGGTCCGGTTCGACGAACAACAGCATGTGATCCATGGTGTCCAGCCACTTCTGCATCGTCTCTCCTCCCTTGGCGGCGTTGAGGCGGAACTCGAGGCTGCCCGGGGCCCTCTCCTTGGGTCGCATGGCCACGGTCATCAGCAGCAGGCCGTCCACCTCGTCGGGCCAGGTCAGGGCGTAGTCCAAGGCCACGCAGGCGCCGAGGGTGAAGCCCGCCAGCACCAGCCCGCCGGTGTGTCCCCGCGCGTGCAGCCAATCCCGCAGCCATCGGGTATAGCCGGACACGTCATCGAATGACTCGCCCTCCAGGTGCCCAGGCAGGTCGGGGGCCAGCGCATCGGGGAAGCGCTGCAACTGGTAGCGGTAGGACGCCGCGCATCCGCCCGCGCCGGGGCCGTGAATCAGTACCAACTGCGACATGGTAGACCTCCGTTGTTGCTCAGCCATTGCCGGTTATTCCGGCATTCCCGCGAAAGAGGGAATGCCGGGTTTGTTTTCATTCTTCAGACTATCGGCCAGGGTGTAGGGAAGGACAGGCCGGTTCGGGCGAGCATATCCTCGCCAATGGCCTGCACTTCGGCTATCAGGGCCTGCTCATCCACGAAGAGCGGCACGTGGTCTTCGACCACCACGCGGCCGTCGACGATGACGGTGTAGACGCTGCGCCCGTCGGCATTGTAGACCAGGCTGTTGACCGGGTTGAAGAGCGTGGCCCACTCGGCGCGGCGGGTGTCGTACAGCACCAGGTCGGCCTTCTTGCCCGGCTCGATGGAGCCGATTTCATCGCTCATGCCCAGCGCCTGCGCCCCGGTGATGGTCGCCAGCTCCAAGGCGGTCTCGGCGGTGATGGCGGTGGAACTGCGGCGGGCGTCCTTGTACAGCACCGCTATGAGGTACATGGCGCGGTTGGTCTCGACGAGGTTGGAGTTGTTGCCCGCGTCGGTTCCGATGCCGGCGATGATGCCTGCCTCCAGCATCTCCGGGAGCAGGCCCCCTGGCGCTACGCCATCTGAGCCGGACGTCATGCCGAACCCCGACTTGACCGCCGCCGTGGGTACGGCCACCACCTTCGTGCCAGTGCGGGCCAGTGTCTCCACCTCCGATTGGTCCAGGCCCAGGCAGTGGGACATCACTACGTTTTCGCCCAGCACACCCAAGCTTTCCAGGTATTGGGAGGGGCGCATCCCGGTTGCCCGGAGAGTGGACTCGACGTAGGATGCGCTGTTGTTGAAGTGCAGGGTCAGTGATACGCCATTTTCGTCGGCCAGTCGCTTGGACTCCTGCAACAGCCGGGGGGTGGCGAAGTTGGGGCCAAAAGGCATGGCCCACGCCCGAACCCGTCCGTGGAGCGCGCCGTCGTAGTCGCGGATGACGCGCTCCACGATGGCGATGGCCGCATCGGTGTCGTAGACCGGCAGGTTGACGGGGTTGGGAAGGTCGGTGACGTGCGCGCCGACGATGATGCGGCAGCCGGATTGCTCGTAGGCCCGCAGGCCCGCGTCGAGGAACTTGGTGCTGCCGGGGTCTACGAAGGTGGTGGTGCCGTACTTGAGCAACTCGGTGATGCCCAGCAGAGAGGTCAGGTACTCCTCTTCGGCGGTCATCGCGCCCTGCAGGCGGAACACGTTGGGCAGGTAGTTGGCCCCAAGGCTGTCGGGGAAGATGCCCCGGGTGGCGTGGGCGTAGCTGATGTGCATATGGCCGTTCACCAGGCCGGGAGCCACCACCATGCCAGCGGCGTCGATGACCCGGTCGGCGGCAACGTCGGCCATGTCGGCCGACTTCCCGGCCTGCGTGATGCGGGTGCCCTCGATGACTATCGCTCCGTCGCGGATGATGCGCCGCTCGCCGTCCATGGTGATGATGTAGCGCGCGCCCTCGATTTTCAGCGAAGCGTCCGGCATATTGCCCTCTTATCAATCAGGCTTATCAATCAGGCTATGAAGAGCATTCTACAAAAATTCCCTCTCCTTCAGGGGAGAGGGAACCGCAGTTCACCGTGTGAAGTGGTCCCATATACCGGGGCGGGTGCGTCAGTCCGGCAGAGGAGTCTTCCATAATTGTAGGGGCGCACGGCTGTGCGCCCCTATCCGTCACTCGGCGGGAAGCCTCGGCCGGCCTACAGCCGGTCGAGGAAGGCGGTTACGGCGGCGTTGAACTCGTTGGGCTTCTCCATCTGCGGGCTGTGGCCGCATTCGTCGATGATCGCCAGTTGCGACCCAGGGATGGAGTTGCGGAAAATCTCGCCGCATTCCAGGGGGACAATGGCGTCGTTGGCGCCCCAGACTATCAGCGTGCGGGCCTCTACCTTGGACAGGTAGTAGGGCAGGCTAGGGTTGTGCAGGTAGGGCTTCCAAGCCAAGCGGGAGAGCATCTCCCGGTTGGAGTGGTCCGCTGTCGCCTCCGCAGGGGCCATTTCTCGGGAGAAGTGTTCGTAGTTGGGCACCTGCTCCGGGTTGTGGAAGGCGAGCTGCAACCGGGTGGCGGCGCCCACCATGAGGACCTCGGCGATTTCCGAGTTGGCGGGCCGAATGCCGGCGGCGTCGATGAGCACCAGTCCTTCAATGTCGCTGCCGCCCATGGCCGCCATTTCGGCGGCAATCCAGCCGCCGATGGAGTGGCCAGCCAGCGCGTAGTTGCTCAGCCCTAGAGAGTTGGCCAGTTCCAGGATGAAATGGGCCGTGTCGGTTACGGAATAGACCCAGCCAGGACGGGGGGTGCCGAAGAATCCGGGGAGAGAGGGCGCGTAGACCGTGCGCCGTTCCGCTATGGGGCCGCTGGTGGGGTCGAAGGTGCCGAAGCCGCCACCACCATGCAGGAACAGGAGTGGCTCCCCGGAGCCGCCGGAAAAGACTTCTACCGGCGTACCGGAGACTTGCACCGTTGATTTGTTGCCCACTGATGCCAGTGTCATGCACTATACCTCGCTTTCAGTGATTGACGCGTTTGCCCGCGAAAAGAGCGTACCAAGGAGGACGATAGGCTATTGTCGATGCCGCGGGTAAGGACTTATAAGCCAACCGATTCTGTTACATTCGGCGGCGCCTTGTCAAGCTGGCGCACGCTTGACACCAAACCCGGCCCTCAATACCATAGATGAAGTGCTTCTCCGTCAAGGGTGGGGAACGCTCCTCAATGGGGATTAGTCTAGCGGTAGGACGCCTGACTCTGGATCAGGTAGCGGAGGTTCGAATCCTCCATCCCCAGCCACACCGCAATTTTTTGGCCCCTGTCTTGCTTGCGCCTCCGCCGATTGCCCTTAATCGAATATATCGGCCAGGGTCAGGAAAAACCCGGGGACAGTTCCTCGTCGGTGTCCGTGTCATCCCCGCTGAAGCACTGCGCAGTTCCCGTCGGGTCGGTGAACCCTGACGCGGCGACTCCCGGGGTAGACCACCCAGACCCTTTGCGATCCCGCCTCCGGGTATTCGCTCGCCTTCCGCTCCAGCTCCGCCGCGGTGTCCGAGGGCGAAACGACCTCGCAGGCCGCCCCGGCAACAAGGTATTCGTGGCCGACGCCGGCGCGATGCAGTTCCAGTGCCTGGGGGACTGGACCATCAAGCCCGGCGAGGGAGGCTCCATCCGGCTCTTCGACAGGAAGAAGGAGGCCGACCGCGCCCGCCCCGTCTGGGACACGATTCTCGATACGCTGAAGCTGGACGGCACCAGCCGGAACCGCCTGAATATCGACGGCTCCCACCGGCCCGCGAAGCTCAACCTGAACTAGCGCGCCTGTTCCTGGGGGCGACGGGCCGGGTCGTGGGGAGGACCAAGCCCCGGCCTGCCGCCCTGGGGAGCGAATGGGATGAGGGGAATCCCCCGCGGCCCCCTCATCCCGGTAAGCCTCCCCCTGACGGGAGAGGCGAAAACTCAGCGGGCGACCACGATGGGCTTGCCCGTTTCCGGGTGTTCCAGCACCAGCGTGTCCGCGCCGTAGACCTGTTGAATCGTCGCCGGGGTGAGCGTTACCTCCGGCGGGCCGCAGGCCACGACGCGGCCCTCGCTGACCAGCGCCACCCGATCGCAGAACTGCCCGGCCAGCGTCAGGTCGTGAACCGCCGTTATCATCGTCCTGCCCTCCGCCGCCAGTTCGCGCAACAGGCGCATGATCGTCGGCTGGTATGCCAGGTCCAGGCTGGCCGTCGGCTCGTCCAGCAGGATTACCGGCGTCTGCTGCGCCAGGGCCATGGCGATGGCGACCCGCTGCCGCTCCCCGCCGGATAGCTGATGCACCGGACGTTCCGCCAGGTGTTCGGCGTCGGTCATACGCAGCGACTCCAGGGCGATTCCCACATCGTCGGCGGTCTCCCAAGACAGCAGGCGCAGGTGGGGGTTCCGGCCCATCAGCACCACCTCCAGGGCCGACGCGCCCCGGGGCAGGTCGGGGTTCTGGGGCACCATGCCCACCAGCCTGGCGCGTTCCCTGCCGCTCATGGCGGATATGTCGTGGCCCATCACGCGGACGTGGCCCCGGCCGGGCTGCATGGCCCCGGCAATCAGGCGCAGCAGGGTGGACTTGCCCACGCCGTTTGGCCCAGCCAGCGCCGTCAGCGTCCCCTGAGCCGCCTCCAGATCCAGCCCGCTCAGCACCTTCCGGTCGCCGTAGGACGCCCAGACGCCCGCCACGCTGACCCCGGCCACGTCCGTCTGTCCTTCGGCAAGCTCAGGATGTACGGACGGAGCAGGGTTGCCATGACCGGACAGATCTGGAATGCCATTGACCGGCGGAGAGGGATTGTGTCCGTTGCGGGGCAGCTCGGCGGTAGAGTGCCCGTTGCTCCATTTGCCGTTGCGGTGTCCGTTGATGCGCAGTCTCATGCCCACTACACCCCCAGCCGTCTGCGGCGCAATAGATATAGGAAGAAGGGCGCGCCGCAGAAGGCGGTGACCATGCCCACCGGCAGCTCGCCGGGCGATACGATGGTGCGGGCTACCAGGTCGGCCAGCACCAGGAAGGTGGCGCCTACGATGGCCGACATGGGCAGCAGGAAGCGGTAGTCCGGCCCCCAGATGAGCCGCACCACGTGGGGGGCCACCAGCCCGACGAACCCGATGAGGCCGGAGAAGGACACCGCCGCCGCCGTCACCAGCGTGGCCGCTCCGATGAGCAGCAGCTTCACCTTCTCCACCGGCACCCCCAGCATCGCGGCATGGTCTTCGCTCAGTTGCAGCACGTTAAGCATCCGCCCGAAGCCCAGCAGCACGGCCATGCCGGGGACTACGTAGGCCAGCACGATGGCGCTCTCCTTCCACTCCGAGGATATGAGGCTGCCCATCAGCCAGGCCAGCACCGGGCGCAGTTCCGGGTCGCTGCGCAGGATGAGCAGGCTGGACACCGCCCCGGTCAATGCGGCGATGGCGACCCCGGCCAGTATCAGCGTGGTCGTCGGCGTGCCCCGCGAGTTGCGGGCGACGGAGTAGGCCACCGCCACCGCGCCGGTGCCGCCGGCGAAGGCGGCGACGGGCAGCAGGCTGATCCCGGCCAGGTACATCGGGATTCCGGTGAGCAGCACCACCACCGCGCCCAGCCCGGCCCCCGACGCCACGCCCACCAGGTAGGGGTCGGCCAGCGGGTTCTTGAACAGTCCTTGATATGCGGCTCCCGACATGGCCAGCGCCGCGCCCACCAGCGCCGCTTGGGCCACCCTCGGCAGCCGCAGCTTCCACAGGATGGTGTCCCATGCCTCCGGGACGTCCGGCGACAGTTCCACGCCCGGCAGTCCCGCCGCCACAACCTGCACCGCCGCGCCAAAAGGCACATACACCGACCCCATGCTCGCGGCGAAGATGGCCGCCACGGCCAGCACCGCCAGCCCCAGCATGATCCGCCACCATGGATAGCGCAGCCCGACCAGCCCCGCACTCACGCGGGTGGCCGTCATCGCCCCGCGTTCCCCTTCGCTTTTGGCGATGGCGGAGTCAAGGGCGTTTCTGCCTTTCAGTCTTATGCCTGCCACTACCTTACTCTTGCCTTGTCGGTTAATCGTATCGGAGCTATTTGAGTGCTTGCCCCAGATTTAAGGGAACAGGTTCGGGTAGACCCATGCCGCCATTTCTTCCACGGCATCGATGAAGCGCGGCCCGGCGACGTCGAAGGAGTTGCCTTCGCTCATAACGAATATGTGCTCCGCGATATTGGCCGGGTCTTCGACCGCGCCCAGCGTGGAAAGCACCGGATTCTCCGCAACGCCCTCCACAGAGCTGGCCATGATGATGTCGGGCTCGCTGGCCACGATTATTTCGGGATTGATTTGCTGGTATCCCTCGAAGTCGGCAACATTTTCCAGCTTCAGCAACTCGAACACGTCGTTGACCAGCGTGTTGCGTCCCGGCGTCCACCAGTCGAATCCGTGGGAATAGATGGTCCTGGTCGGCTCGACCTCCCCCATCTTTTCCTGGATGGCGGCGACTCGCGCGTCGAACTCACCCGCCGCGCGCTCCGCCTCCTCCGTCGCGCCGGTGATGGCGCCCCACATCCGTAACTGGTCGGCCACTTGCGTGAAACCGTGGGACAGGCTCTTGATGTACATCACCTTCAGACCGGCCCGCTCCAGGTCGGCGTTGAAGCGGTCATAGAACACGTACACCAGGTCCGGCTCAAGGGCGACGATTGCCTCGATGTCCATGTTGAAGGCGTCACCCACCTTGGTGATGCTTTCCGTCTCCGGCGGGTAGGTCACGTAACTGTGGGTGCCGGCAATACGGTGGCCCTGGCCGATAGCGAAGAGCATTTCCACTGCCGCCCCGTCGTAGACGACTATCCGCTCGGGCGGAGTCTCGAAGGTCACCTCACTGCCGTCTGACGACACTACCGTAACCGGCCCCGGCGTAGACGTGGGCGCTGGAGTGGATGTCGAAGGCGGCGGCGTTGGCTCGGGGGCCGCTGTTGGCACTGCCGTAGCAACTGGCGCAGACGTGGCGGGCGGCGGCGTGACGGCTGGCTCGTCCGGCATCGCCGTTGGGCTGGCCGGGACGGGTGTGGCCGTCGCCGGAGCCAGTGTTGGCTGGGAAGCGGTGGTTGGCGCGGCCGTCGGCTCGGAGCCGCAGGCCAGCAGCGCCACGGCCATCACCGCGATGATTGCTATCAAGGGGATCAGATATCGCACTGGGTTTCTCCTTTGTGTAATCGGGTGTGTAATCTGGGCCGGGGCAACGGCCTCCGGGAATCCGGTCAGCAACAGAAATCAGGACAACAAAAAAGCCCTGCCCCAAGGGACGGGGCAGAGCACATTGCATCACTACGAGCTATGCTGTCGCCTTTCCTCGAAGGCCGAAACATCGCTGAAAGCCGTGGACCGGACTCGCCCCAGTTGCGCGCATCAATGCGGTATTCAACCGGAACCTACCGTTGCGGGACAGCGCTGGACTTTGACCAGCTTCCTCGTTCAACCCTCGTGAAGGGCACTCGCAGCGTCGGGTTATTCAATTGTAAAGGGCAGAAACTCCTAACTAAGTCCATAATGCCCCATCCGGCGGCGGCTGTCAATCACCGGATTTTCGTGGGCGGTACCTGCGGCTCGTATGGCGCCAATGACGCTCCGCCCCCGGCGGCTGCGGAAATTTGCCATCCCTCCCTGCGGCCCCTGCGGTGCCAGTGGCTATCAGGTGTACAGCCGATTCAGGCTGGCGTACTTGCCCGGGTCGAGTTCCTTGCCTTCCAGCGCGGGATGGTCGTGGCCGTAACGGTGGGCGCGGAACACCAAGTTGGCGTAGCCCGACAGTGAACCGCCGACACCGCAACCGCTACTCGCCATGACCGGGTTGATGTACTCCCACACGATTCCTTGCCGGGAGTCACCTCGAATATGCGGCCCGGCGCGCCTTCGCAGATTAGCGTATTGCCGTTGGGTTGACGCTCGGCGCCGCTGATGTGATAGCTGTAGAAGGATGGGGTGGTAAACTGGCGTCCTGAAGAGCGGACCAAGCGAATTTTCACAGCTTACATTGTAGAAACGCCGAAGGAGGCTTCATGTCAACCCAAACCACCGAAATCAAAAACATGAGGCTCATTTCCCATGTGGATTTGAACGGGCACAACAATCTGGGCGAGGGAGTGGACCTGCACCAGACGACCAGCGGGCGGCGCATCTTCTACATGGCCCACGAGAGCGGGCCCAAGGACTTCACCAGCGTCGACGTTACCGACCTGGCCAACCCCAGGGTGGTGGCCCAGACCGACCTGGACTACAACCATCTTCGCTCCAACTCCCTGTCCATCGTCGGCGATACGATGCTGGTGGCCTACCAGTCGCGGGAGCAAGGCCAGCCGGGCACTGGCATGGGTGTCTATGACATCAGCAACCCGGAGGCCCCGAAGCGGATCGCCTTCTATGACACGCAGGGGCCGGGATCGCGGGGCTGCCACTGCCTTTGGTGGGTCGACGGCGACTATGCGCACCTGGCCACTGGCACGCCCGATTCGCGTCCCACCGATCCGAAGGACGACCAGTTCTACGTGATAATGGATGTGAAGGACCCGGCAAATCCGAGGGAAGCGGGCCGCTGGTGGCTGCCCGGCACCCAGGAAGGGGACGACGCCCCGCCGCCGGCGCGGCACCCGCAGTTCGACGTGGGACACAGCGTCCACAACACCAACGTCTACCCCAACCGGCCCGACCGGGCCTACTGCGGCTGGAAGGACTCGGGCGTCATCACGCTGGACATCTCCGACGTGTCCCGCCCGTCGGTGGTCGGGCAACTGAATTACGCGCCGCCGTTCCCCGGGTTCACCCACACGGTGCTGCCCCTGTTCAGCCGGGACCTGCTAGTGGTAACGCAGGAAGCCACCATGCTGGGAGGAGCAGACTACCCGAAGCTGGTGTGGCTGATGGACAACCGGCTGGAGAGCAACCCGGTTATCATCAGCACGCTGCCCATGCAGGACACCGACGACTTCTTCAATCGCCCCGGACGCTATGGGGCGCACAACATCCACGAAAACCGTCCCGGCTCCCTGTCCCTGCAAACGGATACTCTGGTGTACGCCACCTTCTTCAACGGCGGCATCCGGGTGTTCGACACCACCAACCCCTTCCAGCCCCAGGAGGTCGCCTACTTCGTGCCGCAGATACCCGAGGGCGCCGACGCCAACGGCATCAACGACGTGCACGTGGACGAGAACGGCATCGTGTACGTGGTGGACCGGTTGCAGGGCGGCCTGTACATCCTGGAACTGAACATCTAGCCTGGAAGCCGTCAGATATTAAGTCTTTTAGTAACTCCCTCTCCCACTGGGAGAGAGGGGAAAAGGCAAATTCTTGCAACGGGTGAAGCCATGTCAACGGTAACAACCAAGGCCGATACAGTCATAAAGAACGCCAACATCATCACTATGGACAGCAACCGGCCCCGTGTCCAAGCCGTGGCCATGAGCAACGGCCGCTTCATCGGCCTGGGCAGCAACGAGGATGTAGAGACGTTCATCGGCCCAAACGTGAAGGTGATGGACCTCACGGGCAGGACGGTGCTCCCCGGGTTTATCGACGCCCACATCCACGTCTTGAACAGCGGGATCCGCCACGTAATGGCCGCCGACTGCGACCTGCCCTCCATCACCGCCATCCAGACGGCCCTGCGGGAACGGGTGGAGACCACTGTCCCAGGCCAGTGGGTGCAGGGCTTCAAATTCGACGACACCAAGACAGCGGAGAACCGCTCCATATTCCGGGAAGAACTGGATGCAGTGAGCACCTTCCATCCCATCATGGTGTCGCACCGGGCGGGACACATCTATTACCTGAACAGCATGGCGCTGGAGCTCGCCGGGTTCGACCGCGACACCCCGGACCCGTTCGGCGGCCGCCTAGGCCGGGACCCGGACTCCGGGGAGCTGAACGGGGTGGTCTACGAGCGGGCCATTGAGCCGGTGCGGTTCGGACTCATCCCCTCGGACACGCCGGAGATTCGCCGCGAAGGGCTGCGCACCATCTGCCGGATGCTGACCCAGGCCGGTCTCACCAGCGTCCACGACGCCAGAGTAGTCAGGGACGAGTTCATCACCTACCAGGAGGGGAGGGACGCCGGCGACCTGTCCCTCCGGGTCTACGCGCTGATGTACCATTCCCATTTCCCGTCATTGCGGGATGCGGGACTGAAGACCGGCTTCGGCGACGATATGCTGCGCCTGGGAGGCATCAAGATGGTCGCCGACGGAGCCATCGCCGCCCGCACCGCCTACCTGTCGGAGCCATACGTCGGCAGCGACTGCGATCACGGCATCCTGGCGATGAGCGCCGAGGAAATCGAAGAGAACGTCATGGAGATGCACCGGGCGGGGTTCCAGGTTTGCATCCACGCCAACGGCGACCTCGCCATCGACATGGTGCTGAACGCCTACGAGAAGGCCCAAGCCGCCTATCCCCGTCCCAATCCGCGGCACCGGGTGGAGCACTGCACCCTGGTGAACCCGGACATCCTAGGCAAGATGCACCGTCTCGGCACGATTGCCACTCCCTTCTGCACCTACGTCTACCACCACGGCGAGAAGATGCCCTTCTACGGGGAGGAGCGCCTGCAGTGGATGTTCGCCCAGCGTTCGTTCCTGGACTACGGCGTGGTGGGCACCGGGGCCACCGACTATCCTCCCGGCCCCTTCGAGCCGCTGCTGGGCATCCAGAGTTGCGTGACCCGCACCGACAGCCGGGGCAATGTCTGGGGTCCCAACCAGAAAGTGACGGTGGAGGAGGCGCTGCGCATCTACACCAAGCACAGCGCCTATGCCTCGTCTGAGGAGGACGTCAAGGGTTCCATCGAAGTGGGGAAGCTGGCGGACCTCGTGGTGTTGGGCGCAGACCCCACCCAGGTCGAACCAATAACCATCAAGGACATCCCGGTGGAGCGCACGATAGTCGGCGGCAAGACGGTCTACGAAGCATAGCCATACCGCAGGTGGGGGCGCGTTTACTCAACGACAAAGGGAGGGAGGGAGCCGCCGGCCCGCTCCCTCTTATTCTTGCCCACGGTGTAAGGTTGACTATTTGAAGACCGCCAGGCACTTGGGAGCGTTGAAGGTCCAGGTTTCGGCCCAGTCCAGGATCTCCGCCTTGTGTCCCAATTCAGACATGGCCCCCACCAGGCAGAAGCAGTTGAGCACCTCCTGCTGGCCCGACTCCTCTATCTTGGACAGGGGATACTCCCGCCATTTCTCGAATTCGCCAGCTTTCAGGTGCTCCAGCAGAGCCCGGTCAGCCTCCAGGTCCGGGTAAATCCAGTAGTTCTTGGGAGTCAGGAAGGCGTGAGACCAGCTGGACGACGCCATCAACACCACACGCCAGGGGCTGTCCTTGATGATTCGGGCCGTGGCCTGGCCGACCTCGAAGCAGCGGCGCGGCGTGGGCGAAGGCGGGTCGGGCACGTCGGAATACTCCGTGGCCCCGCCGCGCATCCGAATGACGTTACTTCCGTAGCAGTTCACCGCGACGGGCAGCACCGGGTAGTCGAACCCTTGCCGGTCATTGTCCAGGAAAAGCAGGGTATTGGTGAAGGCGTGTCCCAAACCGTCCTCATGCAAGGGACGATAGGCGTATGCCATGTCCACCCCCTGTTCCAGTAGCCCGCGAGCCAGGTATCGCCCGGCTTCCTGGTGTCCGGGGAACTTGAACACCTTATCCTCCGGTTCGCCCCAGATGTTGGGACGGCCCCTCGTCCTCTTGAAAGGGGTGAATTCTATCTTGTCGTAGGCCAAGACGCAGAACGGGGGGATGATATCCTCCTTGAAGTTCTCGTACTGGTCATCGCCCCAGATGAGGATGAAGTCCGGATTGAATGCGTCAATCTCTTCGCGGATTCTGCGGTATGCCTTGAAGACCCGAGCCCGGTGGGCCTTGTGGGACGTGATTCCCTCGTCTTCGCCCCATTCCTGCCGCATTGGCTCCGGCCAGTTGGCGGGGTCCTTCATGTGCGCCGGAATGCGCTGGTCGGTCTCCAGCATCCTGGCCAGAGGCCAAGGCTTGTATTCGTCCGGCACCAGTCCCGGCGGATAGTGCGTGCCGCCGACACCCAGTATTTCACCCATGATTGCCTCTCCTCAACGAAGATTCGTTGCCTGAACCAGAGCCAAGTTTGACGCGCATTTGCCGAGGCGCGAGAACAGGGTCACTCAGTTGTTCGCTCTCCCTCCGGGGGAGGGTTAGGGTGGGGGCATACTCGCTGGGTGGAGAAGGGAAAGTGAAATGAACCGGCACAGCGGTTCCACATAGCAAGCGCCACCACAAAGACGAGGCGGCGCTTGCTGAATAGCCGTGAGGTTCTGACTTTGTGCGGTCGCACAGCCTAGAAGAGAGACCAGTGTCCCTCCTGACAAATGCTGGCTACTATCTGCGACCGCGTATTACTCGCGACAGGCTTTACTTGCACCAGGCCGGCTAATCGCTGACGGTTGGTCCCCATGCCCTAAAAGCAAAAGCAAACGGGACCAGACGGGGCCTCGAGGTATCGCCTTACGCCGCTTTCCTCAATTCTGCAAAACCTACGGCTCGACGCGGATGGCGTCGCCCACCTTGATGGGGCCGCCGTTGATTACCGTGGCCAGCATCCCCCGGCGGTGGTTCAGCTCGCCTTGCAGGCCCTGGCGGATGGCGTCCATCTTGCCGCACGGCTCGCACTCGCCGACGATTTCCATGGTCACCTCGTCGCCGATGAAGACGACATTGCCAGCCACGGTCTGTGACAGGTCGAGGCCGGTGACGGTGATGTTCTCCTTTATCTGGCCGGGGACCAACCCGAAACCGCCGAGGGTCTCGTTGTCCATGATGAGCACCTGGCGCATATTGCTCTTGCGGCAACTGCGGTCTCCCTCCAGCCCCATGCCGGAGATGGCGGTGGCATCCTGCACCGGGTCCGAGGGCGTTTCCTTGACGCGGGCGATGTGAAGGTTAGTAATGGTTCCTTGCTGCATGACTGCGCTCCTCCCGCGTGCGCCGGCCCGCCTCGTAATAAGACGCGGGCGGCCCGCGGCTGTGTTGTTTGGGTCTTGGGGCGTGTGCTAACCTGAAATGATGGATCGCCTAACGGCGCATCCTATTTTGTGACGGCGATTATATGGGCTGAGGCGCGGACGCGCTACCTTGCAGTCC
Organism: Dehalococcoidia bacterium; assembly: GCA_965226875.1. GTDB lineage: Bacteria > Chloroflexota > Dehalococcoidia > Lucifugimonadales > UBA3495 > VXOI01. Next base: position 3,366,819 of record OZ245439.1, read on the forward strand.
GGGGACGCCCACCCGGTTCAGAAATCGAAATTCCAAACTCTATGGAGTGAGGGCAGATGGCCTACGAGTTCATCAAGACGGAAAACCGCGGCGGCGTGCTGGTGCTGACCATGCACGACCCGCCCACGCGCAACGCCCTGGGCCCGGAGATGTCGGCAGAAATACAGATCGAGTTGAACCAGTTCGAGGATGACCCGGAATGCCGCGTGCTTCTGGTCACCGGCACCGAGCCGTCCTTCTGTTCCGGCGCAAACGTGCGCAACTTCAACCGGCGCATCGAGGAGCAGGAAAGCGCCGGGGCGGAGCCGGAACCCCTGCCCTGGGGCAAGATGGAGTCCCGCTTCGCCAACCGCGACGACCGGGTGGAGTACGCCGGGGGCGCCCCGCTGGTGCCGCTGCGCATCCACAACCTGCAGAAGCCGTCCATCGCCGCCGTCAACGGCCACGCCATGGGCGTGGGCATGGGAGTGGCCCTGGCCTGCGACATCCGCATCGCCGCCGAGGGGGCCATCTTCTCCGAAGCCTTCTCCCGCATGGGGCTGATACCCGGCGACGGCTCCTGCTGGCAGCTTCCCCGACTCATCGGCATGAGCAACACCCTGCTGTTGCAGTATACCGGCGACCGCATCGACGGCAACGAAGCCTACCGGCTGGGCATCGCCAGCAAGGTGGTGGCGGACGGCCAACTGATGGAGTCGGCGATGGAACTGGCGACCCGGCTGGCCAAGGGGCCAACCCAGTCTCACGCCCTCATCAAGTATCTGGTGCACCGCAGCATGGACCTGGGCTTCGAGGAAAGCCTCGACCTAGCCCACGTGGCCCAGGCCCAGGCCCGCAAGACAGAGGACCACAAGGAAGCGGTGCAGGCCTTTCTGGAGAAGCGCCCGGCGGTCTTCAAGGGGCGGTAGCCGCCGCCCGGAAGGCCAGTCCTGAATTATCCGGTGAGGGCCGCCCATATCCGATGGCCCTGCCGGCGGGAGCCGGAAGAGCAACTGCGCCGCCGTGAATCCCAGGAAAAGCCGGAAAGGCCGCAGACCTGACGGGCGCGCCCGGCCGGTTCGACTCCAATCTGGACTTTACGCAAAAGTTAGGAGAGGTAAAAAAGACAGGGTAAGCTGGCCTAAACCCACTTCTCACGGAAGGTCCAGCCATGCTCACCCTGCCCGATGCCATTTTACCCGTACTCCATCCCTTCGCCACGCTGTTTCGCAACCCGACTTGGCTGAAAGCCCAAATCCTGCTGGTCGGCGCGATACTGGCCCCGGGCCAACGCACTGTGGCCGCGGCGCTGCGCGTCATGGGCCGCAGCGACCACCTCGACTACGCCCGCTATCATGAGGTGCTCAACCGGGCGGTGTGGTCGCCCCGCCAAGCGGCTCGCATCCTGCTCATGCTGCTGCTCCAACACCTGGATCAGGGCGATGGTCCGTTGGTCTTCGGCATCGACGAAACCCTGGAACGGCGCCGTGGCCCTAAAATTAAATCCCTGGGCATCTACCGCGATGCGGTGCGTTCCAGCCGGAGCCACCTGGTCAAGGCCAGTGGCCTGCGCTGGATTTCCCTGATGTGGCTGGGCCAGATCCCCTGGGCGGGACGCTATTGGGCCTTGCCCTTTCTCACTGTGCTGGCGCCCTCGGAACGCTACCACCGGCAGCGCGGACGCCGCCACAAGAAGCTCACCGACTGGGCGCGGCAGATGATCCTGCAACTGCGCCGCTGGCTGCCCCACCGCCCCCTGGTGCTGGTGGGCGACAGCAGCTACGCCGTCCTGGACCTGCTCCACTGCTGCCAATCGTTGGCTCAACCCGTTACCCTCATCGCCCGCTTGCGCTTGGACGCCGCCCTTTATGAACCAGCGCCACCCCGTCAGATGGGCCAGAACGGTCGGCCTCCGCTGAAAGGCCAACGGCTGCCCGCGCTGAAGACACTCCTGGACTTGCCCACCGTGTCATGGATCGAGGTGTCGGCAGCCTGGTACGACGGCACTACCCGCACGCTGGAACTCACCTCGCAAACGGCGGTCTGGTACCGCTCGGGCAAGCCGCCTGTGCCCCTGCGCTGGGTCTTGGTTCGGGACCCACAGGGCGAATTCACTCCCCAGGCCTTGCTCTGCACCGATCCGTCGGCGGACCCGACGCAAATACTGGAATGGTTTGTGCTGCGCTGGCAACTGGAGGTCACCTTTCAGGAGGTGCGGGCTCACCTGGGCGTGGAGACCCAACGCCAGTGGTCGGACCTGGCCATTGCCCGTACTACGCCAATCCTGATGGGACTCTTCTCTTGGGCCACACTGGCAGCCCATCTTCTGCGGCAACAACGACCCTCGGCCCATCGCACAGCGGCTTGGTACGCCAAGCCGTCGCCGACCTTCGTGGATGCCATCGCTCTGGTGCGCCGCCACCTGTGGCTGGCGTCTGAGGGTTTTTCACTGTCCGCCGCCGACCCTGATATACGGAAAGTCCCGGCCGCTCTGTACCACCGACTTGTCGATTCCCTTGCTTACGCCGCTTGAATTGCGCAAAGTCCAGACAATCCACACGCGGGGAAGGCAGGGATGAGCACAGTCAAAGGACGGCCCTACGCTCCGGCGTCGCGTGACCTGCTGGCCGCAGCCGAGGCCATGCTGCCGGAAATCCGCGCCCTCGCCGATGATATTGACTCGGCGCGGCGGCTGCCGGATGCGCTGGCGGAGCGGCTGGCCGGCGCCGGCTTCTTCCATCTGCTCACCGGGCGGGAGCACGGCGGGATGGCGGCCGACCCGGTCACCGCCGCCAGGGTCATCGAAACGTTGTCCACCGCCAGCCCCTCGGTTGGCTGGGTGACCATGATCCTCGCCACTGCTTCCTTCTGGACCGTGCGAATGGTGCCGGAAGAGGTCCGGCGGGAGATTTTCGCAGACGTATCGCCCGGCGAAATACAGCCGGCGGTCATCGCCGGAACCCTGGTGCCCCACGGGCGGGCCGTCCGGGCCGAGGACGGCTGGCGAGTCAGCGGGCAGTGGCCCTTCGGCAGCGGCTGTCATCACGCCACCTGGCTGCCCACCGCCGCCTGGCTCCACGACGACAGCGGCCCAATCGTAGACGACAACGGCGTCCCCCAGTGGCGAGCGTTCCACGTTCCGGCATCGTACTGCGTCATCCTCGACACCTGGCACACCTCGGGCCTGCGAGGAACCGGCAGCCACGACTATACGATGGAAGACGTTTTCGTGGCCGACAACTACGTCAAGCGTCACTCGCTGCTGGAGGAGGCCATCCTGCCCGACCGGCGATACGTCTACCCGGCCTTCAACGTGCCGATGCTCTCCGCCGTTGCCCTTGGAGCGGCCAGGGGAGCGGTGGACGCTCTGGCGGAGCTCTTCGGAGGCAAGGTGGACCGCCGCAACCAGCACCCCGTGGCCGGGGCCTTCGACAAGCAGGCCGACCTGGGTCTGGCCGAGGCGCTGACGGGTTCGGCCCGCGCCTACCTCTACGACACAACGGCCCAGGCCTGGGATCTGATTACGGCAGGCAAGGAACTGCCCAGGGAGCTGCGGGCCGGGATGCGTCTGGCCTGCACCCATGCGGTCACGGCCTCGGTGCAGGCGGTGGACCGGGCGCACCTGGCCGCCGGGGCCAGCTCCATCTACGTGTCCTCCCCGCTCGACCGCTACTTCCGCGACGTTCACAGCGTCTCGGCCCACGCCTTCGTGCGCCAGACAACCATGGCCGACGGCGGGCAACTGCTGCTGGGGATAGAACCTGCCTTCCGGGTTTTCTAGCGGCGTTCCGGCTTCGCGGGAAGTTATGTCCTCACCCCAACCCTCTGCCTATGGGAGAGGGAAGCGCCCGAAGCGCCGGCAGTTTCGGGGCGGATTTGGGAGCAATTTGGGAATTGAGTCAAAAGACCCTTGACGGAGCTGGCAGGGGTGCCTATAATTGCGGCAAGCAAGACGAGAGGCATACGGTAGATGGTGCAAGACCGCCTGACATAGGCCAGCCGTAAAGGGATACCTGGACAGCGGTTCGGGGTAAACCCGCCGCTTTTTTTCTTGTCTGCACCTTAAAAAGAGAATACGCGACCTGAAAAATCCTGCAAACTTCATGTGTGCCCGCGAGCGTTACCGTAGCGTGGCGGGCGCATTCGGACTCTGGGGAAGCCCCCGGAGTCGTCAATCCGGGGCAAGGTCCCCGGAAGGTTTGGAGTTCCTTGCGTGGGTCAAGTTATTAAGAGCTTACGGTGGATGCCTTGGGACCAAGGGCCGATGAAGGGCGCGGCAAGGCTGCGTTAAGCCTCGGTGAGCCGTCTAGTGGGCACAGCCGGGGATACCCGAATGGGGAAACCTTGACCGGTGTTGAGTCGGTCAACCCGATTTATCGGGGGGTAAGCGGGGGAACTGAAACATCTAAGTACCCCGAGGAAAATAAATCAACCGAGATTCCCCTAGTAGTGGCGAACGAACGGGGAACAGCCTAAACCAGTGCGACCTAACGGCATGAGGGCCTATGTCGCACCGGGGTTGTAGGGACCGCCTTGGACCGCCTCATAAGGTCCAGAGGAGTTACAAATCCTGTCTCTAGTCGAAGGAACCTGGGAAGGACCGCCATAGAGGGTGATAGCCCCGTAGGCGAAAGAGACCGGACTCCTGGCGCGTTACCTGAGTACCACGGGGCACGGGAAACCTTGTGGGAATCCGGGGGGACCACCCTCCAAGGCTAAATACCCTTGGTCACCGATAGCGTACCAGTACCGTGAGGGAAAGGTGAAAAGAACCCCTAGCGGGGAGTGAAATAGATCTGAAACCGTAAGCTTACAGAAGGTCGTAGTCCCGATTCGTCGGGATGACGGCGTGCCTATTGAAGAATGATCCGGGGACTTAATGTGTGGAGCGAGGTTAAGGAACTGTAGTTCCGGAGCCGCAGCGAAAGCGAGTCTGAATAGGGCGACTAGTTCCATGTATTAGACCCGAAACCGGGTGAGCTACCCATGGCCAGGTTGAAGGTTCGATAAAACGGACTGGAGGACCGAACTCGTGGCTAGTACAAAAGCTTGGGATGAGCTGTGGGTAGAGGTGAAATGCCAATCGAACCCGGAAATAGCTGGTTCTCCCCGAAATGCATTTAGGTGCAGCCTCGGGTTAGGTGAACGGAGGTAGGGCACTGGATGGGATAGGGGGCGTGAGCTTACCAAACCCAACCAAACCACCAATGCCGTTTATCCGATGCCCGGGAGTGAGACAGTCACAGATAAGTGCGATTGTCGAAAGGGAAACAGCCCAGACCACCGGCTAAGGCCCCCAAGTGCAGACTAAGTGGGAAAGGAAGTTGGGTTCCCCAGACAACCAGGAGGTTGGCTTAGAAGCAGCCATCCTTTAAAGAGTGCGTAATAGCTCACTGGTCGAGGGGTCCGGCGCCGAAAATGTAACGGGGCTTAAGTCTGCCGCCGAAGCCGTGGATGTACAGGTGCAAGGATAAAGGTCCGGCCGACAACGGCCCGCTAATGGCTGAAACCGCCTTCGGGCGGCGGATACCAGCGGCAGGCCCGCGAAAGCTGGTCCAGAGTCTTTGAATACCGCCTGGGCATGGTAGGGGAGCGTTCCTCGGGCAATGAAGGTGAGTCGTGAGGCTTGCTGGAGCGCGGGGAAGTGAGAATCCCGGAATGAGTAGCGTAAATTAGGGTGAAAATCCCTGACGCCGAAAGCCCAAGGTTTCCTACGCAACGTTTATCGGCGTAGGGTTAGTCGGTCCTAAGCCGTAGGCAAGCGCCGAAGGCGATGGACAGCAGGTTAATATTCCTGCACCGCCATTTTTTCGCTTTAAAACCAAGGAGGGATGCGGGAGGCTAGGCAGGGCATGCCCATTGGACATGGTGTGTCCTTTTCCGTAGGCGAGCCGGGGCAGGCAAATCCACTCCGGCGCAAAGCTGAGGGTTGAGGGAATCGGACCTTCGGGTTACGAAATCCTGTTGAAGCCATACCGACCAGAAAAGCTTCGTGGTTATGGAACTGTGGCGACCGTACCGCAAACCGCCACTGGTGGGCTAGGATAAAAGTCCTAAGGCGTTCGAGATAACCTCCGTTAAGGAACTAGACAAAAGAGCCCTGTAACTTTGGGAGAAAGGGCCCCCCGGGGGGTGAAGCCGCTAGCCGGTGGAGCGCTCTGGGGGCGCAGAGAAGAAGGCCGGGCGACTGTTTAACAAAAACACAGGTCTGTGCTAAGGGGAAACCCTACGTATACAGGCTGACGCCTGCCCAGTGCCGGAAGGTTAAGGGGAGCGGTGCAAGCTGCGAACTGAAGCCCCGGTGAACGGCGGCCGTAACTCTAACGGTCCTAAGGTAGCGAAGTCCCTTGTCGGGTAAGTTCCGACCCGCATGAATGGTTGAACGACTTGGCCATTGTCTCGACGGAGGGCTCGGTGAAATTACGGTGCCCGTGAAGACGCGGGCGACCTGCGGCAGGACAAAAAGACCCCGTGGAGCTTTACTGTAGCCTGGTATTGGGCTGGGAGCTGTCATGTGTAGGATAGGTGGGAGGCTAAGAAGCCCTGACGCCAGTCAGGGTGGAGCCAACGTTGAAATACCACCCTTGTCAGTTTTTGGTTCTAACCTGCGTAGCGGGGACAGTGCCTGGTGGGCAGTTTAACTGGGGCGGTTGCCTCCTAAAAGGTAACGGAGGCGCCCAAAGGTCCCCTCAGGACGGATGGAAATCGTCCACAGAACGCATTGGCATAAGGGGGCTTGACTGCAAGACCTACAAGTCGAGCAGGGACGAAAGTCGGGCAAAGTGATCCTACGGCACCGTGTGGAAGGGCCGTGGCTTATCGGATAAAAGCTACCCCGGGGATAACAGGCTTATCTCGCCCAAGAGTTCACATCGACGGCGAGGTTTGGCACCTCGATGTCGGCTCGTCCCATCCTGGGGCTGAAGGCGGTCCCAAGGGTCCGGCTGTTCGCCGGTTAAAGGGGTACGTGAGTTGGGTTCAGAACGTCGTGAGACAGTTCGGTCTCTATCCGCCGCGGGCGCAGGAGGCTTGAGGGAACCTCTTCCTAGTACGAGAGGACCGGAAGGGACAGACCTATGGTGTTCCGGTTGTTCCGCCAGGAGCAGCGCCGGGTAGCCATGTCTGGTATTGATAAGCGCTGAAGGCATCTAAGCGCGAAGCTACCCCCAAGATGAGGCCTCCCTCCCCTATTGAGTTAGGGGGTAAGACTGCAGAGAGAATATCTGCTTGATAGGCCGGATGTGTAAGGATGGTAACATCTTCAGCAAACCGGTACTAACCAGTCGAGAGGCTTGACCTACGCAAAGAGCTTCAAACCTTCTCAAGTTATGCAGGCCAAAGTCAAACTTTCAGGTAGCGCGTTCTCTACAACATCGCGGGGTGGAGCAGTGGCAGCTCGTCGGGCTCATAACCCGAAGGTCGTTGGTTCGAGTCCAACCCCCGCTACCAATACGAAACGAAGCAAGGCCCCGGCGTAACTGCCGGGGCCTTTGTTCATTGAAAGCCCCGGCGACTAGGCCGGAGGCGTCAACTTAAGCTGTGTCCACTATTCCCGCTCAGCAAGAAGGAATCGTTCCAACGCGCCAGGTATGTGCTTGGTAGCCTTGAACTCTTCCCGCGGCCCGCTTGGTGGCCCAAGGATCCCTTGACGGCGCATCTCCTCCAGATACTGTTCCAGCTTGTCGACGCAATTGGAATATGGTTCTCGGCGCTCCTCGAGTAACAGCCGAATTTCAGCAACCGGCACGCCCTGGTCGGTGACCGTTATGCTTTCCCCAGCGCTAGGGCGTGTCGTCAATTTAAGCCATTCGGTCTCCAAGCGTCTGTTTCCGTCATTCCCGCGAAAGCGCCCGTCATTCCCGCGAAAGCGGGAACCCAGAATCCGGTAGCTGGCAATCACGCATTTGCTGCCAATGGCCTTTGGGTTCCCGCTTTCGCGGGAATGACGGGTTGGATGCCGCGCCACGTTTAGAGATAGTCACTAAGCGCTCCCCCTACCGCCTCCGGCTCAACCTCCGCCGCCGCTGGAACTGCGACAGCACCAGCGAGCCCACGATCAGCACGACCGCGGCGGCAACAATGACGAACATCAGATTGAAGCCGCCCTCCTCCGCCGCCCGGATGCCGAAGGTGTGGCTGGCGCGGCCCAGCGGGCTTTCGATGTCGAGGGTTACCGACCACTGCCCCAGCGAGTCGAGCAGCAGATTCCCCTCGTAGAGCTGCGGGTTCTGGGGAGAGTTCACCGCATTCGTTTGCGACGCGGTGCCGGGGCCGGAGACAGAGACCCTCACGGTCGCGTCATCCACTGCCGTATCGCCGCTGGCGTCTTGGATCAGAGTGCTGACGTGCAACGGCCCGATGCTGGGGTCCCCGGGCAGGACGCCCACCCGCAACAGGAAGGGGCCGGCCACCTCGTCAATCACCACCAGCCGCACCGCTCCGTTGGCCGAAGCAGTCCCGCCGGGCAGCATCGCCAACGCCGCAAAAAGCGCCAGAAATACAGCAACCCGCCCGAATACAGTGGAAACCATCAAAACTCTGCGTCTCTGCGTCTTTGCGCCATTGCGTCCAATTAAATCGGCGCCAGGCCGTTGTCTCGGCGGACGTCGTTGATGATGTCGCGGACGCGGGAGGCCAGCGGCGGGTACTCCAGTTCGAACTCGCCCAGCAGGCGGCTGTTGTCCACCAGGTAGTTGCCCGACTCCTCGCGTCCGCCGTCGGCTTCGAAAGATATGTCGGCGTCGGGCAGGAAGCCTCGCACGATGTCGGCCAGGTCGCCCATGCTGATGGGGATGCCGCCGGTGTTGTAGACCGGGTGGTGGCAGGAATCGGCCAGTGTCACCCGCACGAAGGCCTCGGCCACGTCCTCCACGTGCACCGGCAGGCGCATGAAGCCGCTCTTGGGGAAGCGCACCGGCTCGCCGGAGGCGGGAAGCACAACGCATCGCACATGGTCGGTTGAGCCGCGCACCTTGTCAGGACCGGTCACGTTGGCCGGGCGGATGCCGGTGATGTTCATGCCATAGACGTTATTGAACTGCTCGGCCTGGAACTCGTTGAACCGCTTGTGCATGGCGTACTGGCTGGTGCCATGCATTGAGTCGTCCTCGTTGACCACCCGGTCGCCGAAGGCGCTCTGCTGCCCGCTGACGGCCACTGAGCTGGCGTAGACCACCCGGTCCACACCGCAGACGCGGGCCGCCTCGAAGCAGTTGTCCATGCCCAGCACGTTGAGCTTCATGGTGAAGTGGGGCGTGTCGTCGCCGCTGCCCAGCAGGTAGGCCAGGTTCATGATGCGGTCGGGCTTGGCTGCCAGCACCGCCTTGACCACGTCCTCGAACTCCATGATGTCGCCGCGCATCACGGTCACCAGGTCGCCGAACTCCGCGAAGGACACCGCGTTGGGGTTGATGTCCATGACCGCCACCCGCTCGCCGCGCTCGGCCAGCCGCCGCACGGCGCGCCGCCCAATGAACCCGGTGCCGCCCAAAATCAGCGTGGTCATAAGCCCTCCTGCAAATCCGTTCCAAAATCCTGATGCGCCCTCAATAATCGAGTCTGATAATCGAATGCGGGGCCGGGTTTGTCAAGCTGGGGGCTTTACCTCGCCAATCCTATCTGACAGAATCCCCAGGCAATCAGTGAATATGTGGGATGACCAATGAGTGAGGCATCGTTGCAGGGGAAAATCGCCATCGTTACCGGAGCCAGCCGGGGAATCGGCAAGGCCATGGCGCTTGGGCTGGCGAAGGCCGGGGCCTCGGTGGTGGTGGCGGCCCGTACCACCGAGCCTAGAGCCGGGCTGCCCGGCACCATTCACGACACCGTGGCCGAAATCGAGGACAACGGCGGAAAGGCGCTGGCCGTGGCCTGCAACGTCCGCGAGGAAGAGAGCATCCGCGAGATGGTCAACCGTACGCTGGACGAGTTCGGGGCCGTGGACGTGCTGATCAACAACGCGGGCATCGGCGGCTACGCGCCCTTCCTAGAGATGACGCTGCGGGAGTGGGACCTGAACCTGGCCATCAACCTGCGGGCCCCGTTCATCGCCTGCCAGGCCGTCGCGCCCATCATGGTGGAGCAGGGCGGCGGCAGCATCATCAACGTGTCGTCCCACGCCGCTACCAACATCTTCTCGTCCACGCTGGGCGAAGACCACGACGCGGGCATCGCGTTCGTCGGGCAGGCTTACGGCGCGGCCAAGGCGGGACTGGAGCGCCTCACCTGGGGCCTGTCCGCCGAGCTGGGGCCGCACAACATCGCGGTGAACGCGCTGAAGCCCCTGCGCCCGGTGGCCACCGAGGGCTTCCGCGTACAGCGCCCTGACGCCGACTTCTCCACCTGGGCCACGCCGGAGAACATGGCCAAGGCCACCGTCTACCTAGCCACGCAGGACGCCCGCGGGTTGACCGGGGCCGTAGTGACCGCAGAGGAACTGGTGCGGCGGCTGGGGTTGTAGCCATCTGGGCTAGTCTGCGTCGTCTTCAGGTAATGCTCTTGTTATGAACCTGAGGTGAACAGCATTTGCGTCAAAGGTGAACCAGACAACTAATGGGGGGTTGGCCTCCATATACTGCCGCATGGAGTAGTTCGCCTTCGTCATTTCGAAACATAGCTGGAAATAGCTCTGGTATCCTGGCAATGTTAAAAATCAGACCTTCCAATTTCTCGTCTAGAGTTTCAGTGTCAATGCGGAGCAACTGCGCCATGAATTCGAAGCTCCGCTCGAAGACAACATCCCGCACCCGGGACGAGTGGCCGTTAGATGAGCGACCAACCATGTTCTTTCGCTATTGAAGCTACTTCTTCAATTTCAGCCGCAACCGGACGACGATTTCTTACAAATACGGACTCGTAGGGAATTATGGGGCTGAGACCGGTCCCAAGCTGTTCAGCTCGGGCCGCCCTCCACCCCAGAAACTTGTGCGAAAGCTCACTCACGCCATCAGCGTTTTCATTTTCCAGTTTTCGAATAACATCGTGTATGACAAACTGCTCCGCTGGAGAAAAAAGTGACCAATCGGCATTACGTTTCGCAACCAACCTATCCTGGTTGCCCCGGTAGTCTATGATGATGTCGCCTGTCTTCCTCATATCATCCCGAATCGGGACGAGTAGGCGAGGCACGGGTCCGTGCTCGAGTGCGATGTACTCGGCGCCAGTAATGGGCTTCCCAAGCTCAAGGAAAGCTCTAAAATCACAAAGAAACAAGATCTTATTTAATTTGGTAGCGCCGAAAAAGGTGTGATCTTTGCACTCACGAGCGATCAGCAGGATCAGTTCCTTAAATTTCTTCCGATCAAATTCCTGCATGACTCTTATCCTGCTCATGCGATCACTTCCACTAGGATGGTAGCATACGTAGTACGGCTTCGCATCGTCAACGAGGAACTTGACAGGAGTGACCCATGGACTTCGCGTTTACCCCAGAGCAACAGGCCCTCAGGGACAGCACCCGGCGGCTGGCTGAGGAGCGCATCGCGCCCATCGCCGCGGAAGCCGACGAGTCGGGGCGGGTGCATCGCGGGCTGATGGCCATCCTGGCCGAGTCGGAGCTGCTGCGATACACCGCGCCCGAGGACTACGGCGGCTTCGGCATCAGGGTCATGAACCTGTGCATCATCCGCGAAGAGCTGGCCCGCGTGTCGGCGCAGGCCGACACCAACTTCATCATGCAGGGGCTGGGCAGCTACCCCATCACCCTGGGCGGCACCCACGAGCAGAAGGCCCGCTATCTGCCGCCCGTCGCCCGGGGGGAGTCCATCGCCGCCTTCGCCCTCACCGAGCCTCACGCTGGCTCCGACGTCATCAGCATGACCACCGAGGGAGTCCCCGACGGCGACGATTGGGTGCTGAATGGGCGCAAGAAGTTCATCAGCCAGGCCGGCGACGCTTCCACCTACACCATGTTCGCCAAGACCGACCCCGGCCAGGGCAGCCGCAGCCTCTCGGCCTTCATCGTGGAGCAGGGCACGCCGGGATTCGACGACTCACGACGGCTGGAACTCCTGGCGCCCCATCCCATCGGCGAGCCGGTGTTCGAGGATTGCCGCATCCCGCAGGGCAACCTCATCGGCGAGCGCGGGCAGGGGCTGCGTCTGGCTCTGGGCACCCTAGAAGTCTGGCCGGAAAGCCATTTGCCGGGTTTTGCGCTACGCAAAACAGACGTATTCCAGTCTGATATGACATAATAGTACACGTAATACGTTGTAATACTCACTATTTCATCGATAATCGACGTTAAGAAAACGACGGCTTGGGGAGAATCGGGGTTTCCGGCCAGACTTCTAGACACCTTCCGCACCACCGTCGCCGCCGCCGCCATCGGCATGGGCTTGGCCGCCTACGAGGCCGCCCTGGACTACGCCCGCAACCGCAGTATGTTCGGACAGCAGCTCAGCGACTTCCAGGCCACCCAGTTCAAGCTGGCCGACATGGCCGTCTCGCTGGATGCAGCCCGCCTGCTGGCTCACCGGGCCGCGTGGCTCAAGGACTCGGGGCAGGCGATCATCATCAAGGAAGCCTCCTTCGCCAAGCTGTTCGCCACCGAGGCCGCCTCCCGCATCGTCAACGAGGCGGTGCAGATTCACGGCGGCGCGGGGCTGGAAAAGGGCAACCGCGTCGAGCGCCTCTACCGCGAGGTACGCGCTCTGACCATCTACGAGGGCACGTCGGAAATCCAGCGCCAGACCATCGCCCGCCAACTGCTGCGGGAGTAACAACTGCCCGCCAACCTGGCAACGCCAACCATAAATCGGGCGGGAGAACAGCATGGACGATTCGACGCGCGACCGCAGGGGTAGGGCAAGGCGCAGCTCCGGCTGCTTGGGAATTCCCACCTCCGCAATATGGCTCCTGTTTACCCTGATGTATTTCTTCACTGAAGCGGACGCCCTGCCTGTGGGGAAATGGGAATTCGTTTGGCGCTTTTTGGCCGGGCCCTTCAACTTCCTGTTCTGATGCCGCATCCGAGGTAAAGGAGCGAAAATGAAGCTGACTTACTTCGGTCACTGCGCCTTCCGATGGGAGACGCCCGGCGGCGTAACCGTAATGGCCGACCCGTACCGGAATCAAGCTGACCGGTACTGGTTCACCCGGCAGTTCCCCGATGTTCACTGCGATATGGGGCTGATTACCCACGCCCACTTTGACCACGACGCCGCCAACCGTCTGCCGGAACTGGCCTCCGTGCTGCGGATGCCGGGAGAGTTCAACACTGGCGACCTTCAGATTCGCGGCATCAGGGACCTGCACTCGGGGGCGTCGCGGCTGCGCAACTTCCCCAACGTCATGTTCCGGCTGGAGGTGGACGGCGTCAGATACCTGCACATCGGCGACAACCGCGCCGACTGGCCGCCGGATGTGGCCCGCGCCGTCGGCGACGTTGACGTGCTGCTGGTGACGGTGGACGACTCCATCCACCTGCTGACCTACGACGAGGTGGACTCCCTGGTGCAACGCCTGGAACCCCGCGTGGTCATCCCCATGCACTACTTCATCCCCGGCCTGTCTGCCTCGGGCAACGAGCTGCTGCCGCCGGAAGGATGGCTCGACCGCCAGCAGACGGTGCGCCGACTCGATTCGCACCACGCCGACTTTTCCTCGGAAAGCCTGCCCTCCGGCACCGAGGTATGGCTCTTCCAGCCCGCCCCGGAATCGCTGGCCGCACCGGAAATCGGCCCCTGAATTCCCGCTCCCTCCGGGGGAGGGTTGGGGTGAGGGCGTCCCCTCATCCTTGCCGGATAGGATATTGGGCCGTAGAATGCCCAAAAGCCAACCACGTCCCCGCGCCGCAGGCCGGGAGAGGAGAGCAGAATGGCAGGACTGAACCATCCCTTGGAGAACGTCAGAGTCATCGACCTGGGACGCCACCAGGCCGGGCCCCGCTGCGCCCAGGTTCTGGCACGCATGGGCGCCGAGGTCATCAAGGTCGAACGCCTCGGCGGCGAGGAGACCAGATACCACGGCCCCTGGGTCAGAAAGCAGTCCTCCTACTGGGTCCAGTACAACTCCGGCAAGAAGTCGCTGTCCATCGACCTCCGCAAGGAGGAGGGCAAAGAAGTGCTGCGCGAACTGGTCAAGGTGTCCGACGTGGTGGTGCAGAACTTCCGGCCCGGCACCATCGAGAACATGGGCTTCGGATATGAGACCCTCAAGGAACTCAACCCCCGCATCATCATGGTCAACGTCTCCGCCTACGGACAGTTCGGGCCGTACCACGACAACATCGGCTACGACCCCATCGGCCAGACCATGTCGGGGATAACGATGGTCACCGGCGAGGAAGGTATGCCGCCCATCCGCACCGGCGTGCCCATCATCGACCGCATCACGTCGCTGCACGCGGCGATAGGGACCCTCGCGGCGCTGCACGAGCGCGAGGTCTCCGGCGAGGGGCAGAGCATGGACGTCTGCCTCGCCGACACTGGCTATTCCCTAACCGAGATCCCCATAACGGCCTATCACGGCACGAAGATACCGCCCAAGCGCGGCGACACCACGGCGCCGCCCTCGGGCATCTACCCCTGCAAGGAAGGCTGGGTGCTCATCTCGGCTGGCGACCAGCACCACTGGCACCGGGTGTGCAACGCCCTGGGCCGCCCGGAATGGCTGGAGGACCCGCGCTTCAACACCCGGCACGAGCGGCTGAACAACGCGGAACTGGTGAACCAGGCGATACGGGAGTTGCTGGCTGACCGGACGATGGAGCAGGCCATCGCGCACTTCACGGAGCACGACGTGGTGGCGGCGCCGGTGAACACCATCCCGCAGGCGGCGGAGGACCCGCACCCGTGGGAGCGGCGGGCGATGGTGGAGGTGCCGGACTTCCTGGCGGGGGAGATCGCGGTGTCTGGGGACTACTGGCACTTCTCGCGGACGCCGGTGAACATCGGCACGACGCCGCAGGTTGGGGAGCACAACGAGGAAGTGCTGTCGGGCATCCTGGGCTACAGCGAGGAGCAGCTCGAGCAGTTCCGCCAAGGCCGCGTCATCTCCGAGGAACACTACTACGACGATATACCGGGGTAGGGACTCGGCTTCACCCGAACTGCCTTTGGCGAGAGTGTAGGGGCGCACGGTTGTGCGCCCCTACTGGTCTGTACGGGATATTTACGTGAATACTTCCGGGCACGATGCGCCTGGCCGTTTGACCGGCAGGCGGCGATATGCTAGTCTCTGAATCGCGCAATGAGTTTCGGTTGGGATTTTTCCAGATTTTTATAGGTTTATAGCAGAGCGACACCAGTTGGTTGAACTGAATTCCCCCGAAAATCGCCCGCCCACGAAGGGCGACTGGCTATCCCTGCGCGACGCCTGTCGCCTGCTGGACGTGAGCGACACGACGTTGCGCCAGTGGGCCAACGCCGGACATCTGCGCGTTTACCGCACACCGGGGGGACATCGCCGCTTCCTGCGCCGGGACCTGGAGTCGCTGACCGGATCGCCACGCCCGTCGCCGGAAAAGCCCCGCGGGGATTCGAGGGAGGCTCCGGCCCTGCGCCGCATCCGCCGTCGCCTCAGCCAGGACAGCGTGACCCGGCAGCCTTGGTTCCAGGGCGTGGAGCCGGGGGGCCACGACCGGATGCGGCTGTTTGGCCGCCACCTGCTCTCGCTGCTGATGCAGGAGTCAGCGCATCGCCGACGGAGACAGGAACTGTTGGATGAAGCGGGTATGCTGGGCCAGGAATACGGCTCGGAAATGTCGGAGCGCAACGTGGCCCTGACCGACACCGTTGAAGCCTTCGTCTTCTTCCGGACGATGGTGCTGGACACCGCACCCGCCGATTCCTGGGCGCGCATCCTGGAAACTTCCGACCGGGTGCTGACCGGCGTTTGCTTATCATACCAACGGGCCGCCGAGTCCGGCGGTTCCCATCAAACAGCATCCCCCTCTTAAATAAGAAGGCCAGACAACGGGCCGAGGGTATGACTATGGACATGACCGACCGCAAGCTGCTCAACCTGATTCAAGGCCCTTTCCCCATGGTGGAGCAGCCCTACCTGGACCTGGCAGAACAACTGGAAACCACCGAGGAGGACGTGCTGGCGAGGCTCACCGAGCTTAGGCGGCAGAACGTCCTGCGTCAGATAAGCGCCATATTCGACACCCGGCGGCTGGGCTACAAGACCACGCTGGTAGCGATGGCCTACGAGCCGGACAAGCTGCACCGGGCAGCGATGGAAATCAACCGCCACCCCGGCGTCAGTCACAACTACGCCCGCGAAGGCTCCTATTACAACCTCTGGTTCACCCTGGCCGTTCCCCCGGATCACGATTTGGAGGCCACGGCCAACCACATGGGCCGAAAGACCGGGGCAGTGGAATCCCGCATCATGCCCACCATCCGCTTCTTCAAGATCGGCGTCAACTTCGACATGGTGAAGCAGCAGGGATCGTCCTACAACTTCAGCCCCGACGGGTTCGACAAGGCCGCGGCCGATAGCTGGAACAAGCCGCAGACCGTAACCGAGTGGGAGAAAGAGGCTATCCGCCAGATGCAGGAAGACCTGCCTCTGGTCTCCCGACCCTTCGACCCGCTTGCCGAACGGCTGGGCATCACCACCCCGCAGCTTTTTGCGCAGGCCGAGAACTTCCAGGAGCGCCGCATCATGCGCCGGTACAGCGCGGTGCTGCATCACCGTCGCTCCGGTTTCCGCTCCAACGCCATGATCGTCTGGAAGGTGCCGCCGGAACGCTCCGAGGAAGTGGGCCTGATTATGGCCGGGCACAAGGCGGTTACTCACTGCTACGAGCGGCCCACCTTCCCCGACTGGCCCTACACTCACTTCACCATGGTTCACGCCACCACCCCGGAGGGCTGCGAGCAGTACAGCGACGAAATCGCCGAGGCCACCGGCATCAACGACCGGCTGGCCCTGTACAGCACCCGGGAATACAAGAAGACGCGCGTCCGCTACTTCGTCCCCGATTATGACGACTATCTGGCGTCGGAGTCGCTGGTGGACCTGGACTCGGCGGAACTGGACGAAGAGGAAATTGAAGAAATGGCCCCGCTGGCCACTTCCGACTAGCGAGTAATGGCGGGGTGAGGAAACGCCCTCACCCTGACCCTCTCCCAGAGAGAGAGGGAACTATGAGCGAGCTTCCATGACCACTTACTACCCCGTATACCTCAACCTGCGGGGCCGCCGCTGCGTCATCGTCGGCGGCGGGGCCGTGGCCGAGGGAAAAATCAGTCGCCTGCTCGATTCCGGCGCGAAGATCTGCGTCGTCAGCCCCGACGCGACAGCCGGCATCCGGCAGTTCGAGGCCAATGGCGCCGTGCGCTGGGAGCAGCGCACGTACCGGCCCGGCGACCTTGAGGGCGCGTTCATCGCCATCGCCGCCACCAACGTCCGCGAGGTGAACCGGCGCATCTTCGAGGAGGCGGAAGAGCGGGGCGTCATGCTGAACGCCGTGGACGACCCGCCCAATTGCAGCTTCATCGCACCGTCCATCGTGCAGCGGGGGCCGGTGACGCTGGCCATATCCACCGGCGGCGTCTCCCCGGCCTTGGCGCGCAAGCTGCGGGAGTCCTTGCAGAATTCGGCTGAACTGGCATGGGCCGACCTGGCCGGCGTGATGGCCGTGGCCCGCTCTCACCTGCGGGAGGCGGGGCTGCTGTCCACCATTGACCCGCAACGCTGGCAGTGCTGCATCACACCCCAACTGCTGGCGATGGCGCAGGACGGGCGGCAGTCCGAGGCAACCGAGAAGCTGCTGGCCGGACTGACGGGCGACGACGGACGCGGCCTGTGCAACGACCCGACCGCCTGCCAGCCCCAAGGATGCCAACTGCGCCAAGCCCAACAAAAATCTCCTCTCCCCTTGGGAGGGGGCTAGGGTGAGGGCAACTTCCATGACCCTCAATCGGCCCATTCGCGTCGGCAGCCGGGGCAGCCCCCTGGCCCTGATCCAGGACGACGAAGCCATCGCGCAGCTCAAGGCCCACCATCCGGGTCTGGAATTCGAGGTCGTAGTGGTGCGCACCAGCGGCGACGCCAACCAGACTGCGCCGCTGGCGGGCATGGGCTTGGGCGTGTTCGTCAGCGAGCTGGAAGAGCGTCTGCTTTCCGGTGACCTGGATATGGCCGTTCACAGCCTGAAGGATATGCCGACGAAGCTCCCCGACGGCCTGACCCTGGGAGCGATTCTGGAGCGCCGCGACGCCCGGGACGCTCTGGTGAACCGCTGGAACTGTCCGGTGGACCAACTCCCTGACGGCGCCCGCATCGGAACCAGCAGCCCGCGCCGCGCCGCGCAGCTGCGGCGTTACATCCCCAACGTGGAGGTTGTGCCCATCCGGGGCAACGTGGAGACGCGGCTGCGCAAGGCCGAGGGAGACGAGGCCGACGGGGCGGTGCTGGCCGCCGCCGGGCTGGCCCGCCTGGGCATGAAGGATCGGGTGGCAGCCTACCTGTCGCCGCAACGCTTCGTGCCGCCGCCGGGGCAGGGCGCGCTGGCCGTGGAGGTCCGGGCCGACGACCGCCGGATGCTGGACATCCTAAAGTCCATCGAGCACCCCGCCACCCGCTACGAGGTGACCGCCGAGCGGGCCTTCCTGGAGATCCTGGGCGGCGGCTGCTCCATCCCGGTGGGCGCCTACGCCCGGTGCATGGGCCACGAGTTGCTGATGACCATCTTCCTCAGCAACCCCGAGGGCTCCCGTGTCTTCACCGCCAAGGTGGACGGCCTGAAGCACGACCCGAAACAGCTGGCCGGAGACGCCTACCTCGCGGTAGCCGAGCGCGGCGGCGCCGACCTGCTGGAGGGCGCCCGTCAACCGCAAGGCCCACCCGCGACTGAGAATCTCTAGTCTGTATTTGGAAACAGGGTTGTAACTGTTGGTTGGCAAAGTCTACCTCATCGGCGCGGGGCCCGGGGACCCGGGACTGCTGACCGTCAAGGGCCGCGAGGCGCTGGAGCGGGCGGACGTCGTCGTCTACGACCGGCTGGCCCACCCGTCGCTGCTGGACCACGCGCCGCCTTCCGCCGAGCGGGTCTTCGCGGGCAAGGCGAGGGGGCAGCAGGAGCTGACCCAGGACGGCATCAACGACCTGCTGGTGGAGCGGGCGCGAGCCGGGCTGCGCGTGGCGCGGCTCAAGGGCGGCGACCCCTTCGTCTTCGGGCGCGGCGGCGAGGAGGCCCTGGCCCTGGCCCGCTGCGGCATCCCCTTCGAGGTGGTGCCGGGCGTCTCGTCGGCGGTGGCCGCTCCGGCCTATGCCGGCATCCCCGTCACCCACCGGGGCATCGCCGCCGGGTTCACCGTGGTCAGCGGCAGCGAAGACCCGTCCAAGCCCGAATCGTCGGTGCACTGGGAGGAGCTGGCCCGCTCGCTGGCCGCCCACGGCGGAACGCTGATGACGTTGATGGGCTGGGCCTCCATCGAAAAGATTCTGGAAGCGCTGCAACGGGCCGGATTGTCCGCCGATACGCCGGTGGCCCTGGTGCAGTGGGGCACCTGGAACCGTCAGAGAACAGTGACCGGAACGCTGGCCACCGCCGCCGCCAAGGGCCGCGACGCCGGGTTGGCCGCTCCGGTAGTGGCGGTCATCGGCGAGGTAGTGCGCCTCCGCGAGGAGCTGGCCTGGTTCGACAACCGTCCGCTGTTCGGCCAGCGCGTGCTGGTCACCCGCTCCCGCACCCAGGCGTCGCGGATGTGCGAGCTGCTGGAGGACGCCGGGGCAACGGCCGTGGAGCTGCCCGCCATCGCCATCGCTCCACCCGAGGATTTCGCGCCGCTGGACGACGCTGTGGCGCGCCTGTCGTCCTTCGGGTGGGTCATTTTTGCCAGCGTCAACGCCGTGGACTCCGCGTTCGAGCGGCTGTACGCGCAGGGGCTGGACGCCCGCGCCTTCGGGTCGGCCCGCGTCGGCGCCATCGGCCCCGCCACCACCGAAGCGCTGGAGCGGCGCGGCATCCGCCCCGACTTCACGCCGACGCGCCCGGTGTCGGCAGCGGCGCTGGAAGAACTGACGGCCTACGATTGGAGCGGCGTCCCGGTGCTGTTGCCCGCCGCCGACATAGGCCGCGACGAACTGGCCGATGGCCTGTCCCGCCTCGGCGCGGACATTGAGCGGGTGACCGCCTACCGCACCGTCACGCCGCCGGACGCGGCACAGCGGGCGCGGGACGCCTTCGCCAACGGCATAGACATCGTGACCTTCACCAGCTCATCCACAGTCCGCAACCTGCTGGCCCTGTTGGAAGAGGGCGGCGGGAAGGGCCGGGAGGCGCTGAACGGCAGCCTGGTCGCCTGCATCGGCCCGGTCACCGCCGGCACCGCCCGCGAGCTGGGCCTGCGGGTAGACATCGAGGCCGTGGAGCACACTGTCGACGGGCTGGCCGACGCCCTGACGCAGCACTTCACCGCAGCCAAGTCCGCCAATCCTGTTAATCCCTCAATTCTGTAAATCCTGATTCAGGCATAGGGAGAATGTCGCCATGACCGGATACAACGCCTATCCCGAGACCCGCCTGCGCCGACTGCGCGGCAGCGACCCACTCCGCAACCTGGTCCGGGAGACCCGCCTGTCGCCCAAGGAGTTCATCTATCCCATGTTCGTGATGCACGGCCACGGGGTGCGCGAACCCATCGAGCCGATGCCGGGCTGCTACCAAGTGTCGCTGGACGTGATGTCTGAGGAAGTGGGCGAGGTGGCGGAACTGGGCATTGGCGGCGTACTGCTCTTCGGACTGCCCGCCGAGAAGGACCCGCTGGGCCTCGAGGGCTACGACCCCGAGGGCATCGTGCAGGAGGCGGTGCGCGTCATCAAGCGCGACCACCCGGAGATGCTGGTGTCCACCGACGTGTGCATGTGCGAGTACACCGACCACGGCCATTGCGGCGTCATCGACAACGGCCGGGTGGACAACGACGCCACGCTGGAACTGCTGGCCCGGACGGCGCTGTCCCACGTACAGGCCGGGGCCGACCTGCCAGCGCCATCGGCCATGATGGACGGCCAGGTGTGGGCCATCCGGCAGGCCCTCAACGCCAACGGTTACGACGACACGCCCATCATGGGCTACGCCGCCAAGTTCGCGTCTGCCTTCTACGGCCCCTTCCGCATCGCCGCAGGCTCGACGCCTCAGTTCGGCGACCGCAAGACCTACCAGATGGATCCGGCCAACTCGCGCATGGCCATGCGTGAGATCGAAAGCGACATCGCCGAGGGCGCCGACATCGTGATGGTGAAACCCGCCATGGCCTACATGGACGTGATCCGCGAGGCCCGCGAGCGCTTCAACCACCCACTGGCCGCCTACAACGTCAGCGGCGAGTACTCGATGGTCAAGGCCGCAGGCCAGCAGGGCTGGATCGACGAGCGCCCGATCACCACCGAACTGCTCACCGGCATCAAGCGCGCCGGCGCCGACATCATCATCAGCTACTTCGCCAAGGACGTGGCCCGCTGGCAGCGGGAGTAGCCTCTATCGGGCCAGCTCTCCATTCCCCTCCGCGAAGGGCGAGGGCCATCACGCCTTTGGCGAGCTGCTGAAGCCGGGCGCGCTGGCCTACCCGGTTGCAGGCGGCGGCCCGTGATGTCGGGAAAATGTCCTAGAAGTCTGGCCGGAAAGCCATTGGCCGGGTTTTGCGCTACGCAAAGCAGACGTATTCCAGTCTGATATAGCATGATAGTGCACGTAATACGTTGCAACACCCACTATTTAATCGATAATCGACGTTAAGAAAACGACGGCTTGGGGAGAATCGGGGTTTCCGGCCAGACTTCTAGGGCCGAGGCTAGCCGGGGCTGACCGTTTCCCCTCCAACCCCCGAATCGAACTCCACCGACTCGCCGGGGTTGACCTTGAACAAGCTATCGCTCGGCTCCTCCTCGGGTTTGGTCTGGGGACGCTGCACCACGCGGACTCCCAGCGTTGCCAGCATACTGTCAATGCGCTCCACGGGGCCGTCAGCCGCCGCCGTCTCCTGACGCAGGGCCAGCAGTTCTGAAGTCATCTGCAGGGCCAGTTGCACGCCCGACAGGTTCAGGCCCATGTCATCCACGAAGTGCTTTATCAGCCGCAGTCGGGCCACGTCCTCGTCGGAATATGTGCGCAACGCGCCCATCCGCAGCGGCACGACGAACCCGGCGCGCTCGTACTTGCGCAGCGTCTGCGGGTGCATATCCAGCGTATCCGCCACCACGCTTATCAGGTAGATGCCCCGCGTCTGCTGCGTCGTCATGCTCTGCTTCCTCCCGCGATGCCAAGACTCAATCCAAGCCCCTCGCCGAACAGCTCGCGGCATACCTGTTTTATACCTGCATGGAAGGGGTTTGTCAACGTCATATCCAAATAATCACACGTTGCAACTCATCTTATGACCATTTCTGACAATAGACTTGACACATATCATATCAACTACTATAGTCTAATCATAAAGCAAGGAGGGATGAGGATATGGCAAAGACAGAGCTTCGGAATAGCCCGGCGGCAGTGGCGGAGAACAAGGCGCAGGAGTTGAGCGGCAAGGTGGCCCGGCAGGTGTCGGAGATCCTGGAAGAGGCCAGCCAGCGGGAGAAGGCTCCGCAGCCTGTCCTCGCCTACAGTGTGCCCGCCCCCGGCGTCCGCTACTACTTCTAGGGGGGCGTGCAGGCTCCCTCCCCCTCCGGGGAAAGGGTGGCGCAACACCGGCAACCATCAGATGAATCGAAATGGAATAGGAAGGAGAAAACCATGATGTTGCAGCGAAGAAACCGCTTCAGCCCCTTCGGTGAACTACGGCAGATGCAGGACAACATGGACCGTATGTGGCGGCGTTTTGGCACTTCCCACCACGAGGACAACGGCGGTTCCGAGGCCTGGGCTGCTCCGCTTGACGTGGTGGGCGACGGCGACAATTTCATCGTCCGGGCCTCCATGCCTGGTGTGGGCCCCGACAACATCCAGGTGTCCATCGAGGACAACGTCCTGACCATCCGGGGCGAAACCGCGTCCCACTTCGAAAGCGCCGAGGGTTCCTACCTGATGCGCGAGCGGCGCTCTGGCTCGTTCCACCGCTCCCTGCGCCTGCCCGACACGGTGGACCAGAACAAGGCGGAACCCCGCTACGAGCACGGCGTTCTGACCGTCACCCTGCCCAAGGCCGAGGCCAAGCGGGCCAAGCAGTTCGAGGTGAAGGTCGTGGAAGGCCCGGCTGCCATTCAGGCCAGCTAGACCACAAACGCGGTACAGCGCGAGTAAATGTGTAGGGGCGGGTTTGAAACCCGCCCCTACACATTTACCAGTAATCTACCCAGTCGCCTAAGACCTACGCGCCGTAACGGGCGGCGGCCAGGGGGTCGCTGTACTCCTGGTTCTTGGTCGCCCAGAAGGCGGCGGCAATGTCGTCGCAGGTGGCCACCAGGTTCTCGGCGTTCTCCATGCTGACGGTCTGCTTGCACTGGCCGGCCAGCTTGATGGCGGCGTTGAACTTGGCCGCGATTTCACCGGCGTCGATGCCGGGCCAGGCATAGTCGGCCCAGAGGATGCGCAGCTCCTCCTTGCACTTCTCGGCGTGCTCTTCCTTCACCTGCACGTAGCGGTTGAAGGTGTTGGCGAAGGCCTGGTGCGCCGACATGTCGGAGCCGGGCGCCGGATGCTCCAGGTTCTGCATCCGCAGCACCATCTTTTGCACAGTCTGCGCCGCAATCTTGGCCGAGATGGGGTCATAAATACCGCAGGGAATATCGCAATGAGCCTTGGCTACCGCAGGCTTGAACCACCCGATGGGGTTGAACATCATGCCCCTCCAAATTCAGAATCTCTCAGGTTATCGACCCATTGCCATCATGCGATAGCATCAATACGAGCCGCCCAAAAAGGTTAAAGGAAATCCGCCAGCGGCGCAACCCGTCGCCCGCTCGTGGCCTGGGCCAAAAGGAGCGTGCTAGACTGAATTATGGAAAGTAGTGAACTGCCCGCAATTCGCCGAGAGCATCCGGCAACGGAAGCGGCGGCCCTCCTCATCGCCGAGTTGGACGCCTACCTGTCGCCACTGTACCCCAAGGAGAGCCAGCACGGGTACAGCATCGAGACGCTGATAGCCCGGCAGGTCGAGTTCTTTGTGCTGTACCACGACGGCGAACCGGCGGGCTGCGGCGGGGTGCAGTTCTTCACCGGCCCGCAGGCGCCGGGCGGCGCCTACGGCGAACTCAAGCGAATGTACGTGCGCAACCAGTTCCGGGGCCGCGGCTACGGCAGGCAATTGCTGGCGCACCTTGAGCAACTGGCGACAGCGAAGGGCGTAACCATCATGCGGCTGGAGACCGGCATCCACCAGCCGGAAGCCGTCGCGCTGTACGAAAAGGGCGGCTACCACCGCATCCCGCCCTTCGGCAACTACCCCAAGGACGACCCGCTGAGCCTCTGCTACGAAAAGCGGCTGGATAGACCTGGCTTCTGATACAACTCACAGAAAAAGCGACCCTTTGGTCTGAACTGACCGACAGGCTAGGTTGTGTTGACATTTTGGTTATGATGCTTGTATGTCAAATGTTAAATTGCCAGTAGAACAATGGGACAGGATTCTCGATTTCCTGCGTGGCTGCGCCGGCCTGTATGTCGCTCAGGAAGAAGATTGCCAGCGATTTGTCGAGGCCGTTCTGTGGATTAACCGCTCCGGCGCCCAATGGCGGCTGCTTCCGGCCGAATACGGGAATTGGAACAGTGTCTATAAACGATTCGCCCGTTGGGCTGACAAAGGCGTCTGGGAACAGATGCTTCAACACTTCTCCGGCGACCCGGACCTGGAATACCTGATCATTGACAGCACGGTGGTTCGGGCGCACCCATGCGCGGCGGGGGCGCCCCCAAAAACGGGGGACAGGCTTGCCAGGCCCTGGGCCGCAGCCGGGGCGGGTTCAGCACCAAGATCCACGTGAGCGTGGACGGCTTGGGCAACCCCTTGCGATTCATCCTGACCGGAGGGCAACGGCACGACATCACCCAGGCAGAGGAATTGATCGCCGGTTACGCTGGAGAGCAGGTGCTGGCTGATAAAGGATATGACTCCCAGGAGTTTCGCGAGCACATCCTGGCCCTGGGCATGACTCCGGTCATTCCGCCCCGCTCAAACCGGAAGGAACCCGCCGGCTATGACCGGCATCTGTACCGGGAGCGCCATCTGGTCGAATGCTTCATCAACAAGATAAAACACTATCGCCGGATATTCTCCCGGTTTGAGAAACTGGACACCAGATACCTGGGCTTTCTGCATTTCACCGCCGCTCTCATCTGGTTACGCTGAAATGTCAACACAACCTAGTGTCGAGGCGTCTGGACCTAGCTACCGCTAGCGGCACAAGCGTAGTTCACTGCTGGTCTGCACCTGCCAGAGGCTTTCCGGGATGCAGCCGGTCAAGCGATTGTCCGAGAGCCCCAGGTATTCCAGGTTTTCCAGTTGGCCCAACTCCTCTGGCACGTCTCCTGTCAGGGCATTCTGTGCCACGCTCAGCCATTGCAGGGAGGCCAGCTTGCCCAATTCCGGCGGCAAATCGCCAGACAGTCCGTTCCTGTCGAGTACCAGCGACTCCAGTTGGTTCAGGTCTCCGATTTCCGGCGGTATTTCACCGGACAGATGATTGTCGCTAAGGCCCATGCGCTTCAACTTCGGGAGATTTCCCAACTCCGGAGGTATCTCACCCGACAATTGGTTGTCGCCGAGCCCCAGCGACAGCAATCGATCCAGATTGGCCAATTCTCGCGGAATTTCCCCGCTCAACCGATTGTCGCTCAGCCCAAGCCTTTCCAGTCTCACCAGCAATCCAATCTCCGGTGGTATCGTCCCGAACAGCCGGTTCTGGCTGAGGATAAGGTCGTCCAGGGCTGTCAGATGGATGAGTTCCTTTGGGATCTCCCCGGTCAATCCCTTGCCGAGAAGATATATATGCACTACGCGGTCCGGCGAGCCGTCAATACCGAGGCCATCCCAATGCCTGATTGAGACGTCCGGGTTCCAGTTTAGACGGCCACTTTGGTCGAGCGCTTTCTTGGCAGCAAGGAGCGCGGCACAGTCGCTGACCAGTTCGGGATTCCGCTCGGGGTGCTGAACGGCAACCCCGTTGGAGCAGAATTCCAAAAATGTTGGCGGCACAGGATCAAAGGTGGCCAAAGGTGATGGGGTTGCCGCCAGCTCGGGAGTAGGCGTCGGCGGGAGCGTAGCCGTGGGTGCTGGCGCAGGTGTGGGAATGGGCGTAGGTTTACGTGTAGGCACGGCCGTGGGGATAGTTGTCGGCACAGCCGTAGGCGTAGGTATCGGCGTGGAAACGGAGGTTGGCACGGGTGTTGTCTCTGCTTCCCTGGTGACCTGCTCCGACTCGACTCTCGCCTCAACGGTTGCGTCCAGGTCAGGCGTCGGAGCCGGACCATCGCCGCGACACGCGATCACTACAGACAGGGCGACAAACAGGAAAACAATCAGCACTGCGTTCTTCAAGTTACTCCCAGGCTCGACCTGCGATTCCCTGGCCTCATTATAAGCAGAAAGGTACTGAAATAGCTCTGTGGCTCATCGAGGCACCGCCTTGTGCCTCAACATGACGCCACCTATAATTGCGCGATAGATTTCCGGCAGCATCCAGACGGCGCGACACTTTTTGTCCTGCCGCACCATAACCAATCCTGCCCCGACGGAGATGACCCTGTGGCCACCATGAGCAAACCCGCCAAGACCAAGCACCGCAGCGCCGAGATCACCCACGACCCGCAGCGCGCGCCGGCCCGCGCCATGCTGATGGCCATGGGCATCACCCACGAGGACATGGAAAAACCCTTCGTCGCCATCGCCAACCTGGCCAGCGACGTTACTCCCTGCAACGTTCACCTAGGCCGCTTCGCTCTAGGCGCCAAGGAAGGCGTGCGCGCTGGCTACAACGGAAACAGCGGCGTACCCTTCGAGTTCGGCACCATCACCGTCAGCGACGGCATATCCATGGGCACCGAGGGCATGAAGACCTCGCTGGTCAGCCGCGAGGTCATCGCCGACTCCATCGAGCTGGTCACCTTCGGCGAGCGCATGGATGGCCTTATCACCATCGCCGGCTGCGACAAGAACATGCCCGGCTGCATGATGGCCCTGGCCCGGCTCAACGTTCCCGGCATCTTCATGTACGGCGGCTCCATCATGCCCGGCCGGCACAACGGCAAGGACGTGAACATCCAGGACGTGTTCGAGGCCGTGGGCGCCTACGCCAAGGGCGACGTCAGCTTCGAGGAGCTCCGTGACCTGGAATGCCGCGCCTGCCCCGGCGAGGGTTCCTGCGCCGGCCTGTTCACCGCCAACACCATGTCCACCGCCATCGAGGTTATGGGAATGTCGCTGCCCGGCGACGCCTCCATCCCGGCCATAGACCCGCGCAAGCTGGGCGAGGCCCGGGACGTGGGCCGAACCCTGATGCGCCTGCTGGAAGAGGACGTGCGCCCCCGCGACATCATGACCAAGCAGGCTTTCGAGAACGCCATCACCGTCGGCGTAGCCATGGGCGGCTCCACCAACATCGTCCTGCACCTGCTGGCCATCGCCAACGAGGCCGGGGTGCCTTTGGCGCTTGAGGACTTCGAGCGCATCAGCGCGGCCACGCCCTACATCGCCGACATGAAGCCGGCCGGCCGCTACGTGATGGCCGACCTGTCGCGCTACGGCGGAATCGCGCTGGTGATGAAGCGGCTGCTGGCCGCGGGACTGCTCCACGGCGACGCCATGACGGTCACCGGCAAGACCTTGGCCGAGAACCTGGAGGGCATCACTGTCATTGACGACCAGCCGGTCATCACGCAGGTGGACACGCCTCGCAGTCCCACTGGCGGCCTGGCCATCCTGCGCGGCAACCTGGCTCCTGACGGCGCGGTCATCAAGGTGGCCGGCCACCAGGAGCGGGTCTATCGCGGCCCGGCGCGGGTGTTCGACCAGGAACCCGCCGCCTTCCAGGCCATCCAGCGAGGCGAGGTCAAGGCCGGCGACATCGTAATCATCCGCTACGAAGGCCCCAAGGGCGGCCCCGGAATGCAGGAGATGCTGGGGGTCACCGCCGCCATCGTCGGCCAGGGCCTGGGCGACGACGTGGCGCTGGTAACCGACGGCCGCTTCTCCGGCGCCAGCCACGGCCCGATGGTCGGTCACGTGGCCCCCGAGGCGGCAGTGGGCGGCCCCATCGCGCTGCTACAGGAGGGCGACGAAGTTACCCTCGATATCCCGGCCCGCCAACTCAACGTCAAGCTCACCGAGGAGGAGCTGACCGACCGCCGCGCCAACTGGCAGCCCCTCCCGCCCAACTACACCACCGGCGCCCTAGCCAAGTACGCCAAGCTCGCATCATCAGCATCCGAGGGCGCGGTGACGCGGTAGGCAACGGGAGCGCAAGACACGCCGCCCGGACACATCCGGTCGGCGTTATCTACCTACAGCCCATCGGGAAACTAATCACCGGATTGACAACGTCCATGATACTGACTCACGACTTGACGCAGGAACAGCTCGACAGGGTAGAGGAAATCGTTCGGGAAGACCTTGCGGAAGGGTTCGGAGACAAGTTCGTCTTCGACCCGATATGGGTCATCCCCTACATCAGCGACGCCTTCCCAGACGACCCGATGGATTTCATGCGGATATTGATTATTTTCGACGGTGACCAGAAAAACCTCGACTCATCCAGGACGGTGGGAATGATTACCCGCATGTGGCCAAAGCTGGAGGAGGCAGGCGTTAACCATTTTCCCGTAAGATCGTTCATTAGCAAGCGCGAATGGGAAAGGTATGCCAAGAAAAACTGGGAAAAGTATCTTGCTGAGAACCGAAGGTGAGAGCGCTCGACCTAATTGCAGCGGCCAAGCTGCTGGCCGAACATCCCGGAAGAGGGAGGCCTCCCGAAGCAAATCTCCGCAGGGCAATCAGCACCGCATACTATGCGCTCTTTCATTGTTTGGCTGAGAATTGCGCGGACATGATGGTGGGCGGTTCAGGCGCAAGAAGAAGCAGAGAGGCTTGGCGGCAGGTCTACAGGACACTGGAACACAGAGTGGCAAGGCGGCGTTGTGGCGACAAGAGTTCAATTCAAAATTTTGCTCCCGAAATCATAAACATTGCGACCGATTTCGTTGAAATGCAAGATTTGAGACACATCGCGGACTACGATCCTATTGCATCTATTCCTACCAGGGACGAAGTGATTCAACACATAACCGATGCGGAGAACGCCATACGACAGTTCCCCAACGCCCCCATCGTGGACCGGCGCTCCTTCGCCGTCCACGTCCTGATGAGCGGCAGGAGGAACTGACCGCCCGGTTATCATCGCCCCGGCACAACCCAAACCGAAACCACGTCAGGAGTGCATACCATGACAACGGACTACGGACCAGAGGCCATCCGGCGGCACCGGGAGAGTCGCGGCAAAGTAAGCATCGCTTCCAAGATGACGGTGGAAACGCTGGAAGACCTGTCCATCGCCTACACGCCTGGCGTGGCGTCGGTGTGCATGGCGATTTACGCCGACCCCGCAGAATCCTATAATCTCACCAACCGGAGCAACACCATCGCCGTGGTGACCGACGGCTCGGCGGTGCTGGGCTTGGGCAACATTGGCGCCGAGGCCGCCATGCCTGTGATGGAGGGCAAGTCCATCCTGTTTAAGAACTTGGCCGACGTGGATGCCTACCCCCTCTGCATCGCTTCCCAAGACAACGATGTGATTATCAACACGGTGCGCGCCATCGCCCCCAGCCTGGGCGGCGTCAACCTGGAAGACATCGCCGCGCCCCGTTGCTTCGCCATCGAAGACGCGCTTCAAGACCTGGGCATTCCGGTGTTCCACGACGACCAGCACGGCACCGCCATCGCCGTTCTTGCCGCGGTCATCAACTCCCTGAGCGTGACCGGGCGCAAGATCGAGAATTCCTCCTTCGTGTTTGCAGGGGCCGGGGCCGGTGGCATAGCCTCAGCCAAGCTGCTGCTGGACTACGGCGCCACCAACATCATCCTGGTGGACAGCGTAGGCATAATCCACCGGGGCCGGACGGATCTGACCCCCATCAAGACATCGATGCTGGACACGACCAACCCGGACAACCGCACCGGCGGCATCGCCGAGGCCCTGCGCGGCGCCGACGTGTTCATCGGCCTGGCCGTGGCCGACATGGTCACCCCGCAGATGGTGTCCTCCATGGCCAAGGACGCCATCGTCTTCGCCATGGCCAACCCGATTCCCGAGATCATGCCCGACCTGGCCAAGGCGGCCGGAGCGGTCGTTGTGGGAACAGGCCGCAGCGACTTCCCCAACCAGATCAACAACAGCCTGGTCTTCCCCGGCGTGTTCCGCGGGGCGCTCGACGCCAAGGCCACACGCATCACGACGAAGATGAAGCTGGCGGCCTCCGAGGCGCTGGCGGCCCTGGTACCGGAACCCACGGCGGATCGGGTAATCCCGTGGTCCCTCGACCGCGCCGTCCCACTGGCCGTCGCCCGTGCCTGCGCCGAGGCCTGGGCCGCCGACAACGGCTAGAACGAAATCCCTATGCCTCCCGGAATCAGCGTCGAAACCCTGGACATACTCCGGCCCAACCTGCGCGCGCTCATAGCGGAGCGGGCCAGGACGCTACCTGACCTGCGCTATTGCGACCTGCGCATCGAGGTCCGCGAAGAGAAAGGGGCCGTGGCGGAAAACGGCAACGCCAAGGCCGGGCGCGAGGACTACTCCTTCGACTTCGGCGTGCGGGCCATCTCCGGAGACAGCGCCAGAGCTGCCGGCTACTATGGGCGCGTGCTGGGCCAGTCCGACGCCGGCAACATAGAGGCGCTGGTGTGGGAAGGCCTGGAGGAGGCGCACCGCCGGGCGCTGGCCAGCGCCTCCCGGAAGGAGCAGCTGCGCCAGCGCCATACCCTGTTGGGCGCGTCGCTGGGCGACTCCGACCTGGCCCTGGTGCCGCCCGCCGTGGATACCGTGGCCGCCACCTACGCCGACGACCCGCGCCAAGTGTCGCTGGATGCCGTAGTGCAGATGGCGGTGGAAGGCTGTCGCGCGTTGCAGGACACGCGGGGCGAGGTGGTATATTGCGCCGCTTCGGCCAGCACCCAGTTGATGCGGGAGCTGTTCATCAGTTCCGACGGGGCCGACATCGACCAGACCTTCGCACAGACCGAGGGGTTCGCCATCGTCGTCTGCACCGGGGAACATGGCAACTTCGAGCATTACGACTTCACCGGCCACCAGCGCGGCTGGGAGATACTCACCGAGGGCTACGACAACGGCCCCATCGTCCTGCCCAACTTCGTGGACTTCTGCGCCCGGCTGTCGGCAGACGCGCGGGAGACGGCAGCCGCGCCGCCGCTCAAGCCGCCCGACCGAGACGTGGTGGTGGTGACCAATCCCCATTTCAACACCCTGCTGGTACACGAGGTGGTGGGGCACCCCTCGGAGCTGGACCGGGCGCTGAAATACGAGACGGGATACGCCGGTCGTTCCTGGTTCCTGAAAGACCTGAACGACCACCAACTGGGGCAGCAGATAGCGTCGCCCCTGGTCTCGGCCTACTCCGACCCTCTAATGGAAGGCCACGGCTCCTTCCAGTACGACCACGAGGGCACCCCGGGCCGCCGGGCCTACATCATCCGGGACGGAGTGCTGGAGGAGTTCCTCAACAACCGGCAGACCGCAGCCATCATGGGCGTGTCCCCCAACGGCTCGGCCCGGGCCACCGAGGCCCAGCTCGTGCCGCTGATACGCATGACCAACACCATCTTCGCACCCGGCGACCGCGATCCGCAGGACATCATCGCCGAGGTCGAACACGGCTACTACATCGCTGGGCACCGCACTCCGTCCATCGCCGAGTCCCGCGAGAACTTCCGCATCACCGCGGTCAAGGTCTACGAGATCGAGAACGGACAGTTGGGGCGCCTCTATCGCGATGGCGGCATCACCTCCGACAGCCGCGACTACTTCCGCTCCATAGACGCCGTAGGCAACGACCTGAGGATCAACCCCATTCCCAACTGCGGCAAGGGCCAACCCATGCAGGCCAAGCGCATGAGCAACGGCGGCCCCACCATGCGCGGCATCGCCCGCCTGACAGGGCCAGGGTGAGCAATCCTCCTTCACCCGCCTGGCACGCCTGTGCCCAAAGGATGAATGGATTATGGCAAGAGAGCGTAGTTGCCGGGAGCCTGGAATTGACGAATTGCTGTGCCCGAATCATGCCGACCGGAAAATGAAATGCTCCTCCTAGACCACTTGCGCGCCGCCACCAGCGAGGCCCTGGCTTACGTATCCGCCCAACCCGGCGTCGAGGCGGTGGAGGTGTTCGCCTCGGCGGACGCCAACCTCACCGTGCGGCTCAACTACACCTCACACATCCCCAGCAACGGCGTCGAGGAGCCCAAGTCCACCGAATCCTTCGGCCTGGGGCTGCGGGTAGTATTTCGACCCGACGCCGATGGCTACCGCCGCACCGGTTTCGGCAGCGAACCCAACGACCTGTCGTTGGACGGCGCCCGCCGCGCTCTGGACAAGGCCCGCGCCGGGGCCGTGGCCGACCCGGAGTTCGTTTCCTTGCCTCGGCCCGACGACCTCATCCCTACGCCGTCCCCCGCATCCGAAGAAGCGGACACCGCCAGCTATGACCCGGCCATCATGGACGTGGACAGCGGGCAGTTGGTGGATACCGGCTGGCGCATGATGGATCGGGCGCTGGACGCTTTCGCCTCGGCAGAGGAACTGGTCGCGCTGGCCGGTCAGCCGGAACGCATCCCTGAGCTGGGCCTGATCCTTGGCGGCGACGTGGTGCTGCTCCAGTCCCGCATGGCCGTGGCCTCCACCCACCTGCCGCAGGTGCAGAGCGAGCAGAACACGCTGGTCATGTCCTTCGCCACCGCCATGGTGGAGCGGCGTAACAGCAAGGGCAGCGGCTGGTCCGTGGGCGCCAGGCTCGCCGGGTTTGACGGGCGGGCCGCCGCCGAAGCCGCCCGCAACGCTGTGTCCGCCGCAGGGCTGGAATACGGCGGCGGACAGCGCATCCCCACCGGCAGCTACCGCGTGGTTCTGGGACCGCAGCCAGTGGCCGAGATCCTGGAGTGGATCATCATGCCCGGCCTACAGGTGGAGATGTTCTACGCCGGGGCGTCCCCGTTCCTGGGCCAGTTGGGCCGGATGGTGGCCTCGGAAGAAATCAGCATCTACGACGAGGGCCCTTTGCGGCATCTTCCCGGCAGCGAGTCAGCAGGGCGGCCCGGCTCCCGCCGCATCACCGATGAGGGACTGCCCGCTGGCCGCACCGACCTGATTGGCCGGGGCGAGTTGGCTGGGCTGCTGTCTGACTACTACAACTACCAGCGCATTCGCCGCGACCCCAACGCCCGGCAGAAGCTGGGCCGCGACCCTGCCGACGCGCTGGCCAGCATTGCGCCGCGCAACGGCTTCCGCCCCGGCAACGGGGGCGGGCGCAACTTCGGAGCCACGCCCTCGACCATCCCCACCAACCTGGTTATTGAGGGAACCAACGGGCTATCCCACGAGGAACTGCTGCGGCGCGTCGGCAACGGCGTCTATATCGGACGCATCTGGTACACCTACCCCGTCAACGGCATCACCTCCGGCGACTTCAGCGGCACCGTCATCGCCGACTCCTACCTCATCAAGGACGGACGCCTGGCCGCGCCGCTGCAACCAAACACGGTGCGAATGAACGACAACGCGCTGCGCGTCCTGAACAACATCATAGGCATCGGCGCACACCGCCGCCCCACTGTCCGCTGGTCCTCAGACCAGGTGACGTGGGCTCCCGAAATCGCGGTGGACGGCTTCGGCCTCGAGGAAATCAGCGAGTACATGGACGGGATGTATCAGTAATTCTGCCAGTGGCCAAATCAACCACAAAAGCCCGGCATCACCCCACCCGGCATTCCCGCGAAGGCGGGAATCCAGAGGCCCTACCCTTTGACAACGTCCGGGCTGCAATGCGGGTCGGATTCCCGCCTTCGCGGGAATGCCGGCAAAGCGAAAATGCCCCGGTTTATAGCCCGGTTTAGAGAAGGAGAGTCAAGTAATGGCTGAAGAGTCGGTCAAGTTCAGCACGTCGGGAGCCGTGGGTATCATCACCCTGAACAGCCCCGAAACCCGTAACGCCCTGACGCCGGAGATGATTGACGCCCTCGGGCAGGCGATTAAGCAGTGCGTGTCACCCAACATCCGAGCGGTGCTGCTGACCGGCGCAGGGGGCGCATTCTGCGCCGGGGCCAACGTCAGGCAGTTGGTGGCAACGCTGGAGGAGAGCGGAACCGACGGCATATCGCAGGCAATCCGCGAGTTGGCCGACGCGCTGCACGGACAGGTAGTGCTGCCCCTGCGGCGGCTGCCCAAGCCGGTGGTGGCGGGAATCAATGGCGCGGCGGCGGGCGCGGGCTTCAGCCTGTCCCTGGCTGCCGACCTGCGGGTGGCGGCCCAGAGCGCCCGCTTCCTGATGGCCTACGCCAACATCGGAGCCCCCGCCGACGGCGGCTCCACTTGGCTGCTGCCCCGCCTGCTAGGCACCGGACGGGCCATGGAGCTGTACCTGGCCAGCCAGCCCATCGGAGCGCCCCGCGCCCTGGAACTGGGGCTGGTCTCGCAGGTGTGCCCCGACGAGGAGCTGGACCGCCACGCGCTGGAGACCGCCACCCGCCTGGCCGGCGGCCCGACAGTAGCCTACGGACGGGTCAAGGAGCTGTACGAACGTTCCTGGGACTCCACGCTGGAGGAGCAGCTTGAGGCCGAGACCGAGGCCTTCGCCCGCACCGCCCACACCCGCGACTTCCAGGAGGGCATCAAGGCCTTCGCCGACCGCCGCCAGCCCTGGTTCCAAGGGATGTAAAACCGGGCCTGTACTCAAGAATGCTTTAACTTGCGGGGAATTCGCTGGAGCAGGAGCGGCAGGATATACTCGCTTGCCTTTTCCAGTGTGAAGCCCACCGGGTAGCCCTCCGTGTCGAGATGAGCAACACAATGCTCGATTACGGTTTCGCTGTAGCTAACCGGGTCGCTGTTGCAAAAATAAAGGGTATCTGATTCTGTGTTGTAGGAAATGGTCAAATTATCTTCAAGGTCAAACTTGGGGAATTTGTCCGGGCACAAGTAAGGAAGAAACAGGTCGGCAGAATCGAGAAACTCAAAGCCCATACAATGGCCCTGGGTGTCGAAGTTGGCCATCAGATCGTAAGCCACGGTCGCAGATTCTTCGTAATCCCGCTTCGTAGACAACGAAAGTATGTCGAGTTCCCTATCGTATGTGTAGGGCGTATGGTTTTCTATCATTCCCTCCCTCCCCTTCGCCTTCTCCGTTCGTCTTTGTCAGGCATTGCCGAAACCACAACCTCGACTTTACGCAAAATCCAGGAAAAGTAATGGATGACATCACCTTTGTGCGTAGCCACTGGTGGTTGGTGTCGGAGGGTTTTTCACTATCGACCGCCAACTCCGATGTACAGAAACTCCCCGCCACTCTGTACCATCGTATTGCAGATTCCCTCGCTTATGCCGCTTAAAATGCGTAAAGTCCAGACAACATGAGGAACTGCTATTTCGTCCACGATTACCCTCAAATAATTTCCTCTGTCGCTCAGTTCAGCAAACCAACGCCAGTAGAGAATGCGGTCATACTTGCCGGGCCCTGTCCGTTCCGGCTCAAGTATGGTTTGCCTGATTTGGTCAATGGTAACTTGGCCAATCCTCTCAGGGTGGTCCCGCCAGATATGCTCGGCCACTTCATATATTTGCCCGCCAATGACAACGCACATTTTACCGTAGCTGCGCCACCGTCACGCCCTCGCCCCCGGGGCCCTCGCCGTCGGTGGCGCCGGATACCAGCGAGTGGCTGGACAGGTAATCGCGGATGGCGCGGCGCAGGGCGCCGGTGCCCTTGCCGTGGATGATGCGCAGCATCCCCACGCCGTCCAGGGCCGCGTCGTTCAGGGCGGTGTCCACGCGGGCCACGGCTTCGTCAACACGCAGGCCGCGCAGATCCATATCCGGGTCGGGACGGCGCGGAGCGGTGGGACGGTTCCGAGCGCGGTCCAGATATACGCCTTGTCGGGCGGCGGTGGGGTGGCCCTCGGCCAGGCTCTGTAACTGGTAGACGGGAATTTTCGCCCTCATCGTTCCCAGCAGCACCTCAACCCGCTGCGCCTGGGCCGATCCCGACGACAGGTCGGGCGTCGAGATTACCTCCACCGGCTGGCTGATGCCCCGGACGTAGACACGGTCGCCGCTCTTGAGCCGCTCCTGCCACGGAGTGCGCTTGATTTCGATGGGCTGCCAGTTGGCATCGTCCAGCTCCCGTTGCACTTCGCGCAGGGAGCGTTGCTGCTCACGAAACTCCGACTGCCGTTCTTGTCCGGTGGAGGGCGCGCGCCCGTATGACGCGGAGGCGGTGGCGCTGGCCGCCAGCTCCATCGACCGCTCTGCCTGTTGCAGCCTGTCGAGGATGCCGCCGGTCCGCAGTTGCAGCTCGCGCCGGGCCTCTTCCACCAGTTCGGTCTTGGTGGACTCCACCGACCCCAGTTGCTCCTCCAGTTCCCGTTGCAGCCTGACCGCGGCCAGGCGAGCCGACTCCGCTTCGTCCTTCAACTGCTCCACCGTGCGGCGTTCCTGCTGCAACTCCCGCAGCAGCGACTCGGTGGCCTGCTCCACAGGTGAGACACCGGCGCTGGCGTCTTCGATTATCTCCTGGGGCAGTCCCAGCCGCGAGGCGATGGTCAGGGCGTAGCTGCGGCCCGGCAGACCAACGGTGAGCTGGTAGGTGGGAGCCAGCGTCACCGGGTCCAGGTCCACGCTGGCGTTGAGCATCCCCGGATGCTCCTGCACCGTGCGGGCTACGCCGCGCTGGTGGGTGGTGCCGACCAGGAACACACCCATGCGCTGGAAGTGGCGCAGCACGGCGCTGGCCAGGGCGGCTCCCTCCTCGGGGTCGGTGCTGGTGCCCAGCTCGTCCACCAGCACCAGCGAGCGGCCCGTGGCCCGGCGCATAATGTTGACAAGGTTGGTGATGTGGGAACTGAACGTCGAGAGGGACTGCTGGATGCTCTGCTGGTCGCCGATGTCGGCATAGATGCCGTCGAACCCCGGAAAGCGGGCCTCATCCGCGGGTACGTGCAGCCCGGCGTGGGCCATCATCGCCAGCAGGCCCACGGTCTTGAGGGCCACGGTCTTGCCGCCGGCGTTGGGACCGGTGACCAGCAGCACGCCGCGCCGGGAGTCCAGCGACAGGCTGATAGGCACCACGTCGCCCGACAGCAACGGATGCCGGGCGCGGCTGAGGCGCATACGGCGCGGCGCGTCCTGCTCCCCGTCGCCTATTCCCTCTCCCTCTGGGGGAAGGTTAGCGTGGAGGCCATCTTCCTCAGCGTCTTCGATGACCGGCGGTGCAGCGCGCAGGGACGCCGAGTAGCGGGCCTTGGACACGTCCAGGTCCAGCCGGGCCACGATGTCCAAGGCAAGCAGCAGGTCTTCGGCGGTCTCGCCGACGCGGGCGGATAGCTGGCGCAGCACCCGCTCCACCTCGCGCTCCTCAGCCAGCCGGGCCTCGCGCCAGCGGTTGCCCATGTCCACGGCGGCCATCGGCTCGACAAACACCGTCGCGCCGCTGTCGGAAACGTCGTGAACGATCCCCGCGACGCGGGGGCGCATCTCCGTCTTGATGAGCAGCACCATGCGGCCGTTGCGCTGGGTGATGAGGGGCTCCTGCACCAAATCAGCCCGCTGGAGCCGCCGCAGGTTGCGCTCCATGATTTCGTTGAGCCGGTTCTGCGCCTGCCTGGATTCGGCCCGCAGCCGTCCCAGCACCGGGCTGGCGTAGTCCAGCACCTCGCCCGCCGGGCTGATGGCCGCGCCGATCTCGCGGTCCAGGTGGCCCAGCTCCGGGATGTTGCTGGCCAGGCTGGATAAGAGCGGCAGTTCCTCTTTGCGGCTGAGCTCGTCGCGGTCGAACCGGGCGGCGCGGGCGAAGGCGCGGACGGCGTAGAGTTCCTCGCCCCGCAGCAGGCCACCCAGCAGGGCGCGTTGAATCAGCTCACTGATGTCCTGCTCCGGGCCGAATTCCAACGAGCCGCCGCCGTCCGTGTACCTGCGGGCCTCGGTGGTCTCCTGCTGCCGGGTGGCCACTTCCAGCAGGTCGCCGGAAGGCTCCAGCGACACGACCCTCTTGCGGCCCAGCGCGGTGCGGGCATACTCCGCCAACTGCGCCAGCACCTTGTCGAATTCCAGCAACCGCCCCGCCTGCTCAAAACCGCCGAGAGTCATCCAACCATCTCCGTTCAGTGATCAAATTTCAGTTCCCAAACGCGGCTCTCGGTGAGCATCGCCGCGACCTGCGGCAGGGTGTCGCGTTTCGGGTCGCGGACGTTCAGCCGCCGTTTCAGCGTGATCGGTTGCAGCGCGGCCAAGGCCGGGCACCCCTTCAGCAGTCCGTTGAGGGTAAACCGCTCGCCGCCCAGCACCAGGTAGTCCAGTCGCGCCGCCGGAGGCATGAGGCGGGCGCGGGCCTCCTCGCAGACCTTGTCGTACAGCCGCTTGATCTGCCCTTCCCGCACCCGCGTATAACGCAACTGCGAGGTCCCGCCGGCGTGGTGTTTGCCCTTGACGTAACGGGAATCGGTCTTGGAGTCCAATATCTCCCCGCCGCGAAACACGGCCACAGAGAACCGCCCCAGCCGGACTAGGGCCACCCCCACAGTTACATCGGCGTCCAGTATAAGGCGCAATGGGGCATCGTCCCAATCCGTTGTGAGATAGGTTTCGGCCACCGGGAAGGGAGGGGCAATGAGCAGCCCCTTCTCGTCGGCGCGCAACCCGACAAGTCCGCAGCCGTCCCGCAGCGCTGCCTCTCCCTTGTCTGCAATATGGGGAGCCCATCCCGTTTCGGCCATCACCAGCGGGTCCGGGCGGTCCCCCGGCGCCAGGTACAGCGACGATGCCACGCTCGCGCCGGCCTCCACCGCCAGCCCGTCCAGCATACGCCGCAGACCTACAGCGGACACTACCGAACTCTGACGGCTCTCGTCGCCCCTAGCGTTCATTCCCGCCTGGAGGGCGGAGGGTTGTCGTCCCAATCGGACTTACCGGCTTCCCGTTGTCGTTCCAGCCACTCTTCCCAAAGCCGTTGGTTTTCTTCGACACCCTTTTCCATGCCTACTTCCATGCCCTTCCGATCGCCAAACGCCTTGCCGCACCGGGGTGAATGCCGGATTATCAAACCGTTGATTTTGCTTGCCAGGTTCATGCAGGGGCTACCGCCATAGTATTCTATCAGGGATTGTTCCGGGAGGGCTTTCCATCTATTCTGCCTATTCTGCCCGACAAGATAGACTTCAACCATCCTGAATCCATGTGGAGGCGCCTTTGAATCCCGCAGAAAGAGAATCCATCCTGCAACGGCGCGACGCCGCGTTGCAACGTCTTGATGAAGGGCATCAGATCCTGCTCAAGTCGCTGGAAGGGCTGGAGGCCGAGGAGGCGTTCCTGGCCCAGCGCTGGTCGGTGCGCGACGTGCTGCTGCACCTAGACTCGGAGCGGTACGTGGACGCGCTGGAGAAAATCGCCGAGGGCGAAATGGAGATGCTCCCGGCCTTCACCAGCCGCGAGGAGCATTTCCGGCAGGAGTTGGAGCATCAAGAAGCCACCCACCGGAGGTTCCGCGCCCTGCTGACGGAGCTGACCCCGGAGCAGTTGGCCCGCCCGGCGACGCCGCCCAACCCGGAGAACGCCTTTCCAGGTTTGACGCTGCTGGAGTTGCTGGAGCGCTCCGCAGGCCACGAGGCCAGCCACGCCCGGCAGATTGACCTCACACGCCAGTACATCGCCGCCTTCCGCTCCCAGGAACGCGCCCTGAACGTCGCGGCGCTGGGCGACGGCGACCCGTCCCGCCTGTCGCCGCAGGTCAAGGACCTGCTGAACATGGCCGACTTCGTGGTCGGTGAGCCGGATGCCCTGGCCGCCGTCGGCCACATCGTGCGCGGCGTCCAACTGGCGATTCACCCCGGCAACCGCGAGGAACTGGTCAACCGCGCCGCCCGCGAGTCCCGCGAGGGCCTGTGGCCCATAGTTTGCGTGATGGGCGACGCCGGAGACGACGACGCCACGGTGGCCCTGGCCCGCCACCACGCCGACGCCGTGGCCGTGCACCGGCCCGCGGGGGAAGAACAGAGCCAATGAACAATCAATACCCTATCCACCCGCCGGGTTACGCATTTCGCACGCTTGTAATACAATCCCCAAAATAAACGAATGCAGGCCGGTTATCGAATGTACGCATGAAACGGTGGGAGGCGCAACAGCATGGTTATCGCAAACGTTGAGGCGCTGGTCGATATAGACCGGGGGCTGATCAGCCCGCGAATTTTCAGCGATCAGGACATCTACCAAGAAGAGCTGGAAAGGATATTCGCCCGGTGCTGGCTGTTTTTGGGACACGAGACGCAGATTCCCAACCCCGGCGACTTCTTCACCACCTACATGGGCGAAGACCCGGTGCTGGTGACCCGCGACCGGCAGGGCAAGGTCAACGCCTTCCTGAACATCTGCCGCCACCGGGGGAACCGGCTCTGCCGCGCCGACGACGGCAACGCCGCCGCCTTCATCTGCGCCTACCACGGCTGGGGCTATGGCGCCGACGGCAAGTTGCAGGCCGTTCCCAACCTCCAGGACGCCTATTACAACGAGCTGGACCAGTCCCAGTGGGGCCTCATCCCGGTGTCCCAACTGGACAGCTACAAAGGGCTGATTTTCGCCACCTTCGACACCACCGCGCCCCCGCTGACGGACTACCTCGGCCCGATGGCCTGGTACCTGGACGCCTTCTTCGACCGACGGGAGGGCGGAACCGAGGTCATCGGCGGTGTTCACAAGTGGGTGGTGCCCTGCAACTGGAAGATGCCCGCCGAAAATTTCTGCGGCGACGCCTACCACGTTCCGTGGTCGCACCTGTCCCCCATCCTCTCCGGATTCAGCGTCGGGGTCACCGCCTCGACCACAAAGGGCGGCGGCCCGGTGTCCACCGGCAACGGCCACGGCATGATCACCGTCGCCGCCGGCCAGTCGGGGGCACCGATGCAGATACTCAAGGACTACGAAGATGAGACCCTGCCCGAAGTGGAGGCCCGCCTCGGCCCCCGCGCCAAGGAGCTGAACCCCATCGTGGGCACCGTGTTCCCCAACTTCTCCATCGTCCGGGGCAGTTCCCAATCCTTCCGCGTCTGGCACCCCAAGGGGCCGGACAGCATCGAAATCTGGTCATGGGCCTTCACCGACCGGGCCGCGCCCCCCGAGGTGAAGGAGGCCGTCCGCCTCAGCGCCATCCGGGGCTTCAGTCCCTCGGGTACCTTCGAGCAGGACGACATGGACAACTGGCAGGAGTGCACCGTCACCAGCCGCGGCGTGGTGGCCCGCCGCCAGATGCTCAACTACCAAATGGGCCTGGGCCACGAAACTTACAACGAGGACTACGAAGCCCTGACCAGCGAATACCGCTACAGCGACAGCAACCAACGGCAGTTCTACCAACGCTGGAGCAATCTCATGGCCGCCAAGAGCTGGGCCGAGTTGCAGGCGGCAGCGCATGGGAAACTTCCCTCCAGACGTGCGAGGTAGTCTCTCATGCGTGACGACACCATCCGCGAGGTCGAGCAGTTCCTGTTCCGGGAGGCGCGGCTGCTGGACGCCCGCAGGTTCCACGAGTGGCTGGACCTGCTGACCGACGACGTGCGCTACTGGATGCCCACCAGGGCCAACCGCTACCCGGCCAACAGCAAGGCCATCTCCATCCTGGACGGCTCCCGATACGAGGAGGGCGACCTGTCCAGGGAGGACGAGCTGGCGATCCTCGACGAGGACAAGGACTCGCTGACCCGCCGCGTCAACCGACTCGACTCCGGCATGGCCTGGGCCGAGGACCCGCCGTCCCGCACCCGCCACTTCGTGTCCAACATCGAGGTCGAGCCGGGGGCCGGGGATACCGAGATGAGGGTCTACTCCAACTTCATCATGTACCGCACCCGGGGCCAGACCGAACAGGACTTCTACGTCGGCAGCCGGCAGGACGTGCTGCGCCGGGAGGCCGGCCAACTCAAGGTCGCCTACCGCAAGATAGTCCTCGACCAGACCGTGCTGCTGGCAAAGAACGTCAGCAACTTCTTCTGACGGCACTGGCCCTTCAGTCCAGCAGGACGAGTTGCGACTTTAACAGCGCGTCCCGCAGCGTTTCCGCCAGACGTTCGAGCATCGGCACTTGTCTGCCAGCTTCGCCCTTCCCCTCCGGCCACGGCGTCAATTGCCCGCCATCGGCGCGTTTGGTACACTAACGACGAGCTGAAGCTCCACCGCGATGGAACCCACACATTGCAGGAGAACGCCGCGATGATTTACGAAGTCCGCACCTATACGCTTAAACCCGGTAGCGTGCCAATCTTCGAGGAAAACTTCGCCAAAGGGCTGCCCCACCGGCAGAAGTATTCGCCCCTAGCCGCCTTCTGGCATACCGAGATTGGCCCACTGAACCAGGTCATCCACGTCTGGCCCTACGAGAGCCTGGACGAGCGCACCCGCATCCGGGCCGAGGCCTCCCAGGACCCCAACTGGCCGCCCGCCAACGACCCCGATATGTACATCAAGATGGAGTCGGAAATCTTCAACCCGGCGCCCTTCATGCGCCCGCTGGGCAACGACCAGGCGCTGGGCAACATCTACGAGATGCGCTCCTACACCTACAAGACCGGGTCCATGGGCGAAGTGATCAACCGCTGGGAAGCCGCCGTGCCTCACCGCGAGGAGTACTCGCCGCTGGCCGCCGCCTGGTACACCGAGCTGGGCGGGCTGAACAAGTGGGTACACATCTGGCCCTACAACGACCTAGAAGAGCGCAACCGGATCCGCGAAGAGGCGGTAAAGTCGCCCCACTGGCCCCCGCCCACCCGCGAGTTCCTGGTCAGCCAGGAGAACAAGATCATGGTGCCGGCCTCCTTCTCGCCCACCCACTAGGCTTGGGCACAGATGTCATTCTCATCTGTCCGTAGGGGCGGGTTTGAAACCCGCCCCTACACCGTCAACTATCCATTGAGGACCGAAACCTCCCCATGACCAACCTTGACCGGCAGTTGCATGACCTGGTCACCGCCAACCGCATCCTGGCCCGCGAGGACGTGGTGGACGCCTACGGGCACGTCAGTATCCGC
Organism: Dehalococcoidia bacterium; assembly: GCA_965226875.1. Classification (GTDB taxonomy): domain Bacteria; phylum Chloroflexota; class Dehalococcoidia; order Lucifugimonadales; family UBA3495; genus VXOI01. The sequence goes on from OZ245439.1 coordinate 3,409,973, forward strand.
CACCCCGAACATCCGGGCCGCTACTTCCTGTCCCGCTCCCGCGCCCCGGAGCTGGTGGAAGCCGGCGACCTGATGGAGTATACGCTGGAGGGGGAGCCGCTGGACCAGCAGGGCCGCGAGATGTACTCCGAGCGTCCCATCCACGGCGGCGTCTACGAAGCCCGGCCCGAGGTCATGGCGGTGGTGCATAACCACTCGCAGCCCGTGATGCCTTTCGGAGTGACCGGAACGCCGCTGCGCCCCATGTTCCACCTGGCGGCGCTCATCGGTGGCGACATCCCGGTCTGGGACATTCGCGACAAATTTGGCGACACCAATATGCTGGTCACCACCATGGCGCAGGGGCGCGACCTCGCCGCCGCCCTCGGCCCGCGCCGGGTGGCGCTGATGCGGGGCCACGGCTGCGTCGTCGCCGGGGGTTCCCTGAAGGAAGCGGTCATGGCGGCGGTATACCTGCAAGTCAACGCCAGGCTGTTGCTGGAGTCCCTCAAGCTGGGCGACGTGACCTACCTGTCGCCCGGCGAAGTCGCCATAATGTCAGAAAGCCAGGTGCAGCCCCGCACCATGGCCCGCGCTTGGGAATACTGGGCCGTCCGCGCCGGACGCGAGCCATAAACACCGAAAGAATCCCCTCTCCTCAGGGTGAGAGCCGGGGTGGGGATGAAATCCCGGCATGACACAATGTTCGCTCACCGGCAGGGACGCCCCCACCCTAACCCGCTAGGACAGGGAACTAATAGCCCCACGGAGAGCCATGCTGAACGACGAACCCGAAATCGTGGAAGAAATCCGGTCCGCCAACCAGCGGTTCTACGATGCCTTCAATGAACTCAGCATCGAGCGCATGGAGGAGGTCTGGGAGACCTCTGACCGGGCCATCTGCGTGCATCCCGGCTGGACGCCCATCGTGGGCTGGGACACCATCCGCGAGAGCTGGGTACGCATCTTCGACAACGCCAACCTGATGCAGTTCAGCGTCCGCTACCTGAACGTGGTGGTGCAGGGCGACTTCGGGTGCGTCACCTGCGTCGAGGGCGTCACCAGCGTGGTGCAGGGCCGGGCCGCCAACTTCTCCACCTTCGCCACCAACATCTTCGCCCGCCGCGACGACGGGTGGAAGATGATCGCCCATCACGCCTCCCCCGGCGGGTAGCCCGCTCTACGAATTTCGTATTTCCTTCCTCGAAAGCCCCCCTGATTGCCCAGGGTCTTGATACAATGTATCCAGTGCCTGCACACACGGCCGCATTCAAGGGAGCATCTTTATGGCCGGCAATCCTTCAAGTCTGACCACTACCGAAAAAAACCTCTGGAACGCCATCGTCTCCGAGGCGCTGGCCAATCTGAAATATAACGCCTACGCCCAGCGCGCGATGCAGGAGGGACACCCGGAGGTGGCCCAGATTTTCCAGGAGGTGGCCGGCGCTGAAACGGTGCACGGCATCAACCACCTGCGCGTGTCCGGCGACCTCGCGTCCACCGCCGAAAACCTGCGGGCCATCATCGAGGGAGAGGCTCTGGAGGCCGCCACCATCTACCCGCGCATGATCCGGGAGGCCCTGGCCGAGGGCAACCAGGAGGCCGCCGACTCCTTCACCATGGCCATGGAGCGGGAACGCCGCCACCTGGAGGCGTTCATCGAGGCCCTGACCGGCCTGGAAGTCAAGCTGTCGGCTCAAAGCGGGAGCGGGCGCCCGGTGCCCGTGCCGGAGATTCCGGTCATGCCCGCCAGCGTGGCCTCGGCGTCCCTTTCTCTCGTACCCGACGGCTTTTCGGAAGCGGCCGCCGCTGCGGAGCGGGCCTTCGACCGGGAAACCTACAACACCGCCGTCACCGAAATAGACGAGGAGCGTTGGCGGGTGGCCCGCCTGGGCCGCCTGCGCGAGGTCGTGTTCGGCGCCCAGGACGGCCTCCTCAGCACCGTCGCGCTGGTTACCAGCCTGGCCGTCGCCGTGGAAAGCCAGACCACCGTCCTCGTGGCCGGACTGGCCGGGGCGCTGCCCGGCATGATTTCCATGGCTACCGGCGCGCTCCTGGGCTCCCGCGCCGAGCAGGACGTACAGCGGGCCGAGATCGAGCGAGAAGCGCGGGAGCTGGACTCTAACCCCGCCGAGGAGCTGGCCGAACTGGTGGTGCTGTTCCAGCGGGAAGGCATGACCTTCCACGAGGCGCGGCAGATGGCCGACGAAATCTCCCAAGACCGCGATCTGTGGCTCAAGACGCTGGTGGAGAAAGAGCTGGGCATCAGCCGTGATGTAACGTCCAACCCGGTCAAGGACGCGATGGTCATGGGCTTGGCCTTCATCACGGGCGCCGCCGTGCCCCTCGTTCCCCACTTCTTCCTGACCGGCGGCCAAGCCATCACCGTATCCGTGGGGGCGACGCTGGCCGGGCTATTCACGCTTGGGCTGGTGAAGGGACGGCTGGTAGAGCGCTCGCCGCTGCTCCAGGGCCTCGAAATCCTGGGCATCGGCACCCTGTCCGCCGGCGTGGGCTACGCCCTCGGCGAGCTGATCCCCCGGCTGTTCACGTAGGTCAAGCGGTGTTGCCAAATGCAGAGTGTGGCAAGTGGTGTGGGGTGTGTGGGCGGCGGACGACGCTTTAGTGTGGAGAGGGAATGGCCTTTATTTTGCAGTTGGTAGGTTTGGCGCTCCTCGCTACCGCAGCATACATCGGCCTGAAGTTGCCGGACATTGACCAGCAGATCGGGTTCCTGCTCCATCGATCGATCATAACCCACGGCCCTCTGCTGCCGTTACTGGCCTTCGCTTTCGCGCAGAGCAACAACCCAATCCTGCGCAGATTCGGAACGGGAATAGGGGTCGGTTTTGCCGTCCATATGGCGTTTGACCTTTTTCCTCGGGGGTGGCAGGGATACGCTTTAATCAGCTTCCCCGGATATGGGTGGACCCCTGCGGTTTTTTCTTGGATTTGGATTGCGGCCACTATGCTTATCTGCCTCGGCATCGCTGTCAGGTTAGGTCGCAGTGCAATAGACGGGGTTCTCTTGCTTATCGCGGTGATAGCAACCTTTCTGTTTGCTGCCAGTAATGAGAATGCACTTTGGCGTCCGCTGGGGGTTACTGTAGCTTCCTTGCTAGTTTGCTACTGGATGATAGGCCCGGATAAAGACAAAAGCAGTCTCGAGAAAAGGAGCAGTTTCCGATAGTTGGAAAAACCCGTTCTCCCCCCAGACAAATTCGGGCGAACGGGTTTCGTCTAATCGTCCTCATTCAGTTCGGCCACGGTCCCTACGGTTATGAGGTCTCCGCTCTCTGCTTCAGCGATAGCCGCCAGAGTCTCTTCGTTGGGTTCAAAGCATTGGAAGTGGGGCATCCGTCCCTCAACGACGATGTAGTTCATCATCTGACGAAGGGCCTCGGTCAGGGTGATGCCTTCTTTGGCCAGGACTTCGTTGGCTTGGGCCAGAGTGGCTGCATCGACATCGGCAGTGAAGACGGTTGTGCTCATTTTCCGGTCTCCTGTGAGTCGCCTCGATTCCGCCTTTCCGGGATGGAAGTTTATGGACGCTGTTGGCGCAACTTGGTCATAAATTCTATCGCGTTCGTTGCGTAAAGGCTTGGCGTCGCTGGTCACATCGCATCATCATAGATGCTTGGAGAACCCCATTGAACGTTTCCAGTCCTTGATTGCTCCTAACTCCCCAGCCCCTCCGCCCGCTCCAGGTGCGCCCGCGCCGCGGCGAGGAAGTCCTGCGGGTTGTCGCCCTGCACCAGGTGGCCGGCGTTGGTGATGGTGGTGGTGGTGCAGTCGGCTATCTCGCGGCCCATGCGCTGCAAGGTGTCGTCGGAGAAGATATCGCTGCGGTCTCCGCGTGTGACCAGCGTCGGGCAGTCTATGCGCCGCCAGCACTCCCAGAGCTGCTCCGGAGACCAGAGGTTGTCCTGGCGTCCGCGCTCACGCATCACCCGGTCATACTTCCAGGTCCACTTGCCGTCGGCGCCCTGGCGGATGCTGTACTTCAAGGCGCCCAGCACTTGCTCACGGGTGCGGCCGGTGTATTCCTGGATGCGGTCGGCGAACTCGTCCAGCGTATCCAGGTTGTCGGGCAGCTCGCGGAACTGCTGTATGCGCTGGCGGCCCCTCGGCACCGTCTCAGGGCCGGTGTCCACGATGGTCAGAGAGCGCAAGGCCCCCGGATGCCGCGACGCCCAGACGAAACTGTTGCGCCCGCCCATGGAGTGCCCCATCAGGTGGAACCTGCCCGCGTCCAGTCCAAGGGCCGGGACCAGCGCCTCAAGGTCGCCCACCATCTCATCCAGCGAGTAGTCGCTGTCGTGGGCCCAGTCGCTGTCGCCGTGTCCCCGCTGGTCGAGGGCCAAGACATGATAATCGGTTGAGAGGGGCAGGCTGATAAAGTCCCAGCTATGCCCCTGTTGCGACGCGCCGTGCAGCATCAACACCGTGGGATTGGAGGAATCGCCCCATTCCAGGTAGTGGAAACGGAGTCCATTGGCGTCCACGAACTGGTCGGCGGGTTCGTTCTCGTGAATGAACGGCACGCCCATGCGCCGCGCCGCCTCGTGCAGCGAAAGCCCCATAGAATGAGACGCCATTTTGATGCCCTCCGTCCGCCAACCGGCCTGCTTGAAATCAGCCTTTATGATAACCCTGCTGTCAATTTAATACCGATGATACAGGGAGTCGTCCAGGGCCTTTTGATTGTTCCCTCTCCCTTTGGAAGAGGGTTAGGTTGGGGGCGTCCCCCACTGTGTGCGGCCATCGTCTTGCCCAGGATTTCCCCTCCACCGCAGCCCTAAATCTCAAGGGAAAGGGAGGATCGAAAAACCCCGAGGCGCGGATGATAGCGTTCCAAATTTAGGTGGTATGGCAGCTTACGGTCCGTAGTTCCCGCGAAAGCGGGAATCCAGGGGTAGTGGGTGTTAATGTCGGGTACGTGTCTCGACCACCTAATTCGGAACGCTATCGCCTCTTCCCACTTGCCAAATTAACAGAACACATATACTATTATAAGCACATGGCCCACCGCTCCCCATATCACCAGGGCCAAAACCAAATAGCCACTGAGGCCACGCGATGTTTGATGCCTGAAAACCAAAAGAAGACTCCCTGCTCCAAGCTCACCAAGCGCAACCCGGACTCCAAACCCAACTCAGACACTACACCCACCTCCGACGGTCAGACACAACGGCCCGAAATGGCCGCCAATGGCCGGGGAATCGAAATTTTCCGAACCCAACTCCGACACTACTCCCACCTCCGACGGTCAGACACAACGGCCCGATATGTCCGCAAATGACCGGGAAATCGAAATTTCCGAACTCCCCTTCCGCCAGCAGGCCGCCCTCCCCGCGATAGCCCTTGCCCAGTCCCTGGCCCAGGCCGCAATGTCCATGTGCCTCTCCATCCTCGCCGATGCAGCCTTGGAGATCCCCGATCCCGCCCTTCGTCTGCGGGCCGCCCGTTACCTGCTATCCTACGGTGTGAAGTTCGTCGAGGTGGACAACCTCAGGGAGCGCCTCAAGGCGGTGGAAGACGCCTTCCATTATGCAAAGACCGCCTCTCCCTTGGGATAGCTTCCATATTCGAAACGCTATCGACGCGAACCCCGCCATTCCCTTTCCGCCCTGCGGGTGGTATTATTCGGTGTTGCTGAAACCATCGGGAGAATGACTGTTTATGACAACCAGCGCGGTGCAATTGGAGCTACAGCCCAGGAATCTGCTGGGCAAGAAAGTCGGCAGACTGCGGCGGGCCGGCATTGTCCCCGTGCATCTTTACGGCCCCGGCATTGAGTCCCGGGCCCTGCAATGCGCCGCCCGGCAGCTTATACCGACGCTGGCCGCAGTGGGCGCCAGTTCGCCCATCATGTTGACCATCGAGGGAGAATCCGGGAGTCAATTGGCCTTCGCCAGGGAAATCCAGTGGGATCCCAGGCGCGATACCGTGTTGCACGTCGACTTGATGTCCGCAGACGTGAGCCGCCCGGTTACCGCCCAAGTGAGCTTGGTCCTGGAGGGAGAAGCTCCGGGAGCCGCCCGCATCGGCGGCCACGTTACCCAGCACCTCTTCACCATAGACGTTTCGGCCCTGCCGCTGGATATGCCGGCCCAGGCCTTTGTTGACCTGTCGGTATTGACCTCCGAAGCCATCGTTATCCGGGCGGGCGACATTCCGCTGGCCCCGGAAGTTACCCTGCTGACCGACCCGGAGGACATGGTGGCGCGCATAGACATCCCGCGTGTCTCGATGGGTGCCGAGGGAGAAGAGGAAGGGCAAGCGTCGGCGGAAGCAGGGGAATCCGAATAATCCAACGGTTCACCGAGCATCCCGCCGGAAAGAAGCGTCGCCGAGCCGCCGCGACGGAGGCATCAGGAAGGAGAACGACGGTATGCACCTGGTATACATAGGACAGTCGGGCACCACCGGAATCAGCGCCGACGACCCTTCCCAGCCCCACGAGGTGGTGGCCGGGCTGATGCTCCACGAGACGCAAACCGTGTCGTTGAACGGAGAGTTCGACGCCCTCTGCCGCCGGCAATTCGGGGCGCCCCTGGGCGAGTCGGGCGCACCCCGCCATATCCGGCCCGTGGACCTGTTCCAAGGGCTGCGCCACTATTCATCGTGGCCGCCGGAGCGACGGTCAGAGATGATTCAGGACTGCCTGAACATCCTCATCCGGCGCGAGACCCCGGTTCTCAGCGCATTCCTCAACAAGCGGGACCTCATAGATGCCCGGGCCACCTCCTCCTCTCCCGCCGCTCTGCTGTCGGCCAATCCCATCGAACCCGTGATGAGCCGTTTCCTTTTCGCGTTGAGTCTGTTCCTCGACGAGATGAGCCTGGCCACACTCAACCACGACCAGATAATGTCGGGTCAGCTTCCGGTCTCCCAGTTCGCCATGGTCGTTGCCCAGGAAAGAGCCAACATAGAGCCGCGCCTCTTGGCCGAATTCCTGCGCTCAGACGAGGGAATGGACGCATCGGCGATCCACGAGAATATCTGCTTCGTCAACGCCGAGGACTCACCGGGAATGCAGCTCGCCAACCTGTGCGCCTACTTCACCCGCCGCTGGCTGCAAACCCCCAACAATCCCAACCCCTACTTCGAAGTCCTGCGCGACAACAAAGTCATACAGGTGCTCTACCCGGTGGCGCTCTAAGGCGTCGCCACAACCATGGCCAGCTATTAGTACATCACAAACCGGGTCACCATGCCAGTAATCGAAAAACACTTGGCCCAGGGTAGAAAGGAAGGCTGAGAAGAAGGCAGGGCCGAAGGCGAAGCCCGGGCCAACCGGGCCTGGCGGGAATGGAACCGGCGCAGGATAAATGCAGCCGCCAACAACCTCCCGTTTGACGAGCCGCCGCCGCGTTGCTAGAATCACGCAAAGTTTCAGGAGGGTCGCGCCTGGCGCAGACTCTCTTATGCTGTTGCCTCCGCCGGAGGGTTCCGCCATGACTCAGCCTAACTACGTTACCCGCGAGGGCCTGGAAAGACTACAGGCTGAGCTTACGCATTTGCGCACCGACCGCCGCCGCGAGGTCGCCGACCGCATCCAGCAGTCCCGCGAGCGCGGCGGCACGGTCAGCAACGCCGAATACGAAGAGGCCATCAACGAGCGTTCCTTCGTCGAGGGGCGCATTCAGGCCCTGGACAACATGATCAGCAACGCCGTCCTCATTGAAGAGGACCAAGGCCAGCGGGAGTCTGTTGGCGTCGGGGCAAAGGTCACCGTTCGGAACCCGCAGGGCAAGCCCGCCACCTACACCATCACCGGCATTACCGAATCCGACCCTGCCCAAGGTAAAATTTCCAACGTCTCTCCCATCGGCAAGAGCCTGCTGGGAAAGAAGGTCGGCGAAATCGCCGAGGTCAGCGCCCCTTCGGGTAAGATACAGCTCGAAATCATAGCCATTGAATGACGTTTTACCAGTCCTCTCTCCCTCAGGGGAGGGCTAGGGTGGGGACGCTTCCGAATTCCGATATGCAAGATTCCTTCGTCACCAACCGGACCGCCAAGCTCGAACGCCTTCGCGAAAGAGGCATCGACCCCTACCCGCCGCGCTACCCCCGAACCTGCGACAACGCCACAGCCACGGCCACCTTCGTCGCGGTGGAATCCGGGGAGCGCCCTGTCGGCGACGCCGAGGGCCTGTCGCTGGCCGGACGCATCGTGTCCGTGCGGGTCATGGGGCGAGCCGCCTTTCTCGACCTCCAGGACGCCTCCGGCTCCATCCAGGTACTGTTCCGCCGCAACAACCTGGGCGAAGACTTCGAGTTGCTGAAGGACCTGGACATCGGCGACCATCTGGGGGTCAAGGGCAACCTGATCCGCACACGCACCGGCGAGATAACCATCGACGCCTCCCGCGCCGCCGTCATCGCCAAGGGGATGCGCCCGCTGCCCGAGAAGTACCACGGCCTGCGCGACACCGAGACGCGCTACCGGCAGCGCTACCTAGACCTCATCGCCAACCGCGAGAACATGGACGTTTTCCGGCTGCGCAGCAGGGTAATCAGCGGCATCCGGCGCTTCCTCGACGAGCGCGGCTTCCTGGAGGTGGATACCCCGGTGCTGGTGCCGGTGGCCGCCGGGGCCCACGCCCGCCCTTTCATCACCCACCACAACGCCCTCGACGAGCAACTGTACCTGCGCATCGCCACCGAGCTATACCTGAAGCGGCTGATTGTCGGCGGGTTCGACAAGGTCTACGAGATCGGCCGCGTCTTTCGCAACGAGGGCATTGACCAGAACCACAACCCTGAGTTCACCCTGCTGGAAAGCTATGAAGCCTACGCCGACTACAACGACGTACTGGACATGGTGGAGCAGATGATCTCCCGGTTGGCCATCGACGCGACCGGCTCCGCGCAGGTGGCCGCCGGCGAGCAGGTCATTGACTTCACCCCCCCGTGGCGGCGGGTATCCCTGCGGGAGGAACTGCAACGGCGCAGCGGCATTGACCTCGACACCTGTGACGACAGGGAGCTGCAAAACCGCGCCCGTGCCTTGGGCGTGGACACCGGCATCCGCGAGAGCCGGGGCCGCATCATAGACAAGCTGCTGTCGACCTTGGTGGAGCCACACCTGACGCAGCCCACATTTGTGCTGGACTACCCCGAAGAGATGTCGCCGCTGGCCAAGGCCAAGCCCGGCGCCCCGGGCTACGTGGAGCGGTTCGAGGCCTTCGCCTGCGGCATGGAAATCGCCAACTCCTACACCGAGCTGAACGACCCGCAGGTGCAGAGGGAGCGATTCGAGGGTCAGGAGGAAATCCGCCGCCTGTACCAGGACGAAGAAGTAGACCGGCTGGACGAGGACTTTCTGACAGCGATGGAGTACGGTATGCCCCCCACCGGCGGCCTCGGCATCGGCATAGACCGGCTGGTAATGCTGCTGTCGGGCCAACCCTCAATCCGCGACGTGCTGCTGTTCCCGCAGATGCGGCAGCTGAGGCAAGCCCCCGTCACCTCTAGCAGCGAAGTCGGTGCCATCTCCGACTTGGACTCGCAGCAAGGCCAGGGGACGGGCCAATAGCCACGCGTCCGCACTCCCTCTCGCACGTTCCCAATGCCCGGTGCCGACGTTCCTATCCACCTTATGTAGCGTTATTCTTAGGCGTTCCTCCCACCATTTGATCCCTTCCGCTCGCGTTTCCTTGCGCCATCTTTCTTCTACCAGACCATTACAACGTATTATGGCAATAGTTGTATAATACGTTGTAATTCCAAATTGTCTATATTAAGTGGATTAAGTAAATTATCACTTACCTCGGCTCTAACCCACATGGGACAGGAGAGCCAGAACCCTGCGCGGACATGGGATTGCCGTGTAATATAATATCGTGCTGGTGCTACATCGGCACGCTGCAACACGAAACTAAGCAAGGGCTGGAACGAATGATTGCCATTGAGCAGGTGCGGCGCGACCCGGATACGGTGCGGCGGGCGATGCAGTCCCGCGGCGAGCCGGACCCGGTGGACGAGCTGCTGGAACTGGATGCCTCCTGGCGGCAGGACAAGACGCAGTCCGACGAGATACGCAACCGGCGCAACCAGGTGAACCGGGAAATCGGACACGCCCGCTCCGCCGGGCAGCCACCCGCTCCCGAAGTCATCGAGGAGATGCGCAACCTGGGGCGCCAGGTGGACGAACTGGAGGCCAGCGCCCAGGAAGCCGAGGAACGAATCCACCAGTTGCTGCTGGGCCTGCCTAACCTCCCGTTGGCCGAGGTCCCCCTGGGCAGCGATTCAGAGGACAACCGCATCTACCGGGAGGAAGGCGAACCGGTGGAACTAGGCTTCGAGGGCCTGCCCCACTGGGAACTGGGCGAGCGGCTGGGCATCATAGACTTCCAGCGCGGCGCGAAGCTGTCGGGCAGCCGTTTCTACACCTCCATCGGCCCGGGGGCGCGGCTGGAGCGCGCTCTTATCTCCTGGATGCTGGACCTGCACACCGGCGAGCACGGCTACACCGAGCTGGCCCTGCCCGCCGTGGTGCGCCGCGACGTGATGGAAGGATCGGGCAACCTGCCCAAGTTCGCCGACAACCTGTATCACGACGAAGAGGACGATCTCTGGCTCATCCCCACCGCCGAGGTGCCCATCACCAACCTGTACCGCGACGAGATCATCCCGCCGGGCCGTCTGCCCTTATACTACGTGGCCCAGACCCCTTGCTTCCGGCGCGAGAAGGCGGCGGCGGGGCGCGACACACGGGGCATCAAGCGTGTGCATCAGTTCAACAAGGTCGAGATGTACCATTTCGTCGAGCCGGAAACCTCCTCCGGGGAGCTGGAGCGGCTGCTGGGCCACGCCGAGGAAATCTGCCGCCGCCTGGGATTTACCTGGCGCGTGCTGGAGCTGTGCACTGGCGACATGGGCTTCGCCGCCGCCAAAACCTACGACATCGAAGTCTGGGCCGCAGGATGCCAGGAGTGGCTGGAGGTCAGCTCCTGCTCCAACTGCACCGACTTTCAGGCAAGAAGGGCAAACATCCGCTATCGCCGGGAGCAGGGCGCCCGGCCCCAGTTGCCCCACACCCTCAACGGCTCCGGCCTGGCGCTGCCCAGGGTGATTATCGCCATCTTGGAGAATAACCAGCAGCCCGACGGCTCGATCATAATCCCCGAAGTCCTGCGCCCCTACACCGGCTTCGACCGCATCGAGGCGCCGGAAAGCTTTGGCAGGCCGACGCCCTCGCCGTAACGGCCGTGGCCCCTTGCCGTGATTGCAAGCTCGGCAGACACATTGACCTGCGAGACGATGCTCAAGGATTGGCGCAGTAGCCGGACAACTCCGCTTGAAATCAGTGTCCCGAAATCAGTGTCCCGTTAGTTTAGGAGGTAAGCACATGGCAGGAATCTGGCCCGATGAAATCCAGTGCGTGGCGATGCTGGGGTTCGACGTTGACGGCGTTTCGTCCTGGCTGAACCGGGACCCCAACTTCAAGAACCATCCCAGCCTGATGTCCATGGCAGAGTATGGCCCCAGCGTGGCCACGCCCCGCATCCTGAACCTGCTGGACGCCCACGACATTCCGGCCAGCTTCTACATCCCTGGCTATGTGGCCGAGACGCATCCGCGGCTGGTGCGGGAAATCGCCGCTCGCGGTCACGAGGTTGCCCATCACGGCTATATGCACGAGCCGCCGTCAACGCTGACCCGCGAGCAGGAGGACGACGTGCTGCGCCGGGGCATAGACATCCTCGGCGGCCTCACAGGGGAGCGGCCCCTGGGCTACCGCTCGCCAAGCTGGGAACTCAGCGAGCATTCGCTGGACCTGCTGGCCTCCCACGGTTTCGTCTACGACAGCAGCATGATGGGCGACGACGCTCCCTACGTCGAGACTGCGCCGCAGTCGGGGCAGAAGCTGGTGGAAATCCCCATCCACTGGCTGCTGGACGACGCCCCCAACTTCGTCTACGCGCCGGTGGCCAACCGCCTGGGCCCCATGCGCAACCCCGACGAGGTTTACGGCACCTGGAAGGCGGAGTTCGAGGGCCTCTACCGCTACGGCCGCTCCTTCGTGCTCACCATGCACCCGCAGTACATCGGCCGCCCCGGCCGCCTGCTGATGCTGGAGAAGCTCATCGAGTTCATCAAGTCCCATCGCAACGTCGAGTTCATGCGCGGCATAGACGCGGCGCGGCTGTTCGCACCCGCGGAGTGATGATGCACTGTTAATTTACGACATTCCCGCAAACATAAATAGCGACAGGCGTTATTCTCGAATCAAAAATAACGCCTGTCGCTATTTCTATTCCACCACTAGGTTCTGTTGACATTTGCATTTGTAACCGATGTGCAGGCCCATTTCATGTCATTCCAAGTGCAGGAAAGCACTAATGGCCTTGAATCGGAGTGATAAGTCCAGGATTCTTCGTCGCTATTTCCCCGGAATGACCCGCAACAGCGAAATGTCAACAGAACCTAGTAATTTACACTTAGAGGCCAAATGAAAATAATTGCTGGCGCTATTTTTGTTTCGTAACCGGAGGCACCCCAGTGAAACGCGAACACAACGGGCGCTACGAAGTAACCTGGACCGTTAGCGAAGCCGTCCGAGTTTTCATCCCAGCTCCTCTACCACCAGTTCCCGACCTTGACATAGCGTCTTTGCAGCCCACTATGGCGAGGGCGCACCTGTCCTTGGGGCGATTGGACGGCCTCGCTCTGCAACTACCTGACACTCCACTGTTCCTCTATTCCTATGTCCGAAAGGAAGCAGTGCTGTCATCTCAAATCGAAGGCACTCAGTCGTCTCTATCCGATTTGATGCTATTCGAGATGGACGACGCCCCTGGTGTTCCCGTTGACGACGTTGTGGAGGTCTCCAATTACGTAAAGGCGATGGAGCATGGACTGCGTCGTCTTCGCGAAGGCTTTCCGCTTTCTAACCGCTTGATACGCGAGATTCATGCCGAATTGCTATCGCGGGGCCGCGGCAGCGATAAATTACCAGGGGAATTTCGAAGATCCCAAAACTGGATAGGCGGCTCTCGTCCCGGAACCGCCTACTATGTTCCGCCGCCTCACAATGCTGTACCAGATTGCATGGGAGAGCTGGAGAAGTTTCTTCACGCCCAGGAGACAAACCTTCCGCCGCTGGTAAAGGCAGGACTGAGCCATGGGCAGTTTGAGAGTATCCACCCGTTCCTTGACGGCAACGGCCGGGTAGGGAGGCTGTTAATTGCCCTGCTGCTGGTTCATGACGAAGTGCTGCGTCAACCGATGCTTTATTTGAGCCTGTACTTCAAGCATCATCGCCAAACTTACTACGAGTTGCTAAGCGGCCTTAGAGAAAATGGCGATTGGGAAGAGTGGCTCCTGTTTTTTTTGGAAGGCGTAACGCAGACTGCCGAAAGAGCCGCCTCAACAGCCCGGCAACTGCTGGACTTGTTCGACGAAGATGCATCCCGAATTCAGCAGCAGGGCCGGACTGCAAGTTCCGCTCTCCGAGTTCACCGGGCATTGCAAGAGCGACCAATCATATCGTTGCGAGAGGTGGGAGACCGCGCTGGCCTCGCCTCAACGGCAACCACCACCGGAATGCGCGTACTGGAAACTCTGGGCATAGCTCGCGAGATTACGGGAAGGGAACGCGACCGTAGATATGCCTACCAGCAGTACATCGACATCCTGTCCGAGGGCACCGAGCCGCTCTGACCGCCTCCCGCGCCTTGCCAACGCCGCCGGGCGCGTTTAGCATAGGCGGCAACCCACTGGGAGCGTCTGATATGACCGATACGGCCAAGTTTCACGATATGGGCGGGCGGCCCAACGACGAACCCATCGACCAGAGCGAGCACGTCCTGATGGACTGGGAGCGCCGCATCGACTCCATCCGCGGCGTCTTGGGCGAAAAGGGCTACCTGGGCGTGGACGAACTGCGTCGCGCCATCGAGGCCCTGCCCCCGGAACGCTACGAGTCGCTCAGCTACTACGAGCGTTGGACCGAGGCAGTGGAGGCACTGCTCGTCGAGAAAGGCGTCGTGACTCCCTCCGAGCTGGACGCGACGATGGCCCGGCAGGAAAACAAATCCCCTCTCCCTCCGGGGGAGGGTTAGGGTGGGGGCGTCCCCATGAGCGCAGCGGAACAGACGACCTTCAACAACGGCGACATGGTAACGGTCCGCATCGGCAACCCGCCGACGCACTACCGCACCCCGGTCTACGTGCAGGGCAAGACCGGGCGCGTGGTGGCCCTTTGCGGCGTATACCCCGACCCGGAATCGCTGGCCCACGGCGGCGACGGCACGCCCCGCAAGCCCCTCTACCGCGTCGAGTTCCCCCAGACCGATCTCTGGAACGACTACAACGGCCCGCCCACCGACCGCCTGCAAGTGGACATCTACGAGCACTGGCTGGAGCAGGCATCGTAGGGGACCGGTGGTGTCAGAAAAACGCAAGCTCCCCTCTCTGGAAGAGTGGCTGGCTGTTCGATTGCCTGCGCTGCATTCGTGGTCTTGGGGCTTGCGCTGACGATTCTCATATTCTTCTTTCTTAATCCAGAGCAACGTCAACAGAACCGGAGGACGCCATGAGCGAAATAGACCACGGCGACCACACGCACCCCGGGATGGACACCGAGGAACTGAGTTATCACGCCCGCCGCGTCCGCGCCATGGAAACGCTGCTGGCCGAGAAGGGCGTGCTGACGCTGGCGGAAGTGCAGCGCAACGTGGACGCCGTGGAGTCGCGCTCGCCCGCCGACGGCGCCCGCCTGGTGGCCCGGGCCTGGGCCGATGCGGAGTTCAAGGCCCGGCTGCTGTCCGAGCCGGAGGCGGCGCTGGCCGATATGGGTTACACGCTGCCTGACCCGACGCCCAAGCTGGGCGTGGTGGAAAACTCCGAGGACGTGCATCACTTGGTGGTCTGCACCCTCTGCTCCTGCTACCCCCGCGCCCTGCTGGGCCGTCCGCCCGACTGGTACAAGAGCTTCGCCTACCGCTCGCGGGCTGTCAGCGACCCGCGCGGCGTGCTAGAGGAGTTCGGCACGGAAGTGTCGGATGACACGGAGGTAGTCGTGCTGGACAGCACCGCCGACCTGCGATACCTGGTGCTGCCCCAACAGCCTGCCGGCACCGAGGGGATGAGCGAGGAGGAACTCGCCGCCTTGGTGACCCGCGACTCCATGATCGGCGTCTCCCGCGCCCTAGCCCCGGAGCCTGTCGCCGCCGACGATTAGTTGGGGTTGTCAACACAAAGGCTGCCCTCATCTCCCAGTTCCGCAGCCCCACTCTGTCATTCCCGTAGACCCGCTGGGTTCCCGCTTTCGCGGGAATGGCGGAAGTGGTTAGCACCGTCCTGACGAGGGTAGTAAACCCCCGCCTAATCCATCAGCCCTTCCAGCAGGGCCTCCACGGCGGAAACACCGGCGTCGTCGCCCATACCCAGCTTCAGCGGGGTGATGGAGACGTAGTTGTTCTTCAATGCCATGATGTCTGAGTCGGCGGCCTGCGTCTGGTTGCCGGGACGGTTGCGGGCAATCCGGTAGCGTTTCTCGTCGCCGTCGGTCCCTTCCAGCCGCACCGACTCGCGGTAGGAGAGGCCGCCAAGCCGTGTCGCACGGATTCCCTTCACGAGGTCGGGGGCCACGTTGGGGACGTTCAGGTTCAGGAACAGTGGCTCGCCCTCCCGCTGGTCCAGGCGGCGGGCCAGCCCCTCCAGCAACCGCCCGGCCACTTCGTAGCGGGGCGCGGTGACCGAGCCGACGGAGACGGCGATGGTGGAATGCCCGCGATTGTAACCCTGCACCGCACCGCCCACGGTTCCCGACACCATCACGTCCCACCCGGTGTTTGAGCCGGAGTTGATGCCCGACACCACCAGGTCCACCCCGCTGGTCAGGGTCTCCAGCGCCAGGATGCAGCAGTCGCCGGGGGTGCCTTCGGCGGAGTAGGCAGTCACCGGGTGCAGTCCGCCAGTACAATCCTGGAATTCAGTGTCGGGAGTCCAGGGAATTACCTTCACCGGAGAGTGGAGCGTCAGCGACGCTCCCACGCCGCTCTGCTCCCGGGTGGGGGCCACGACGACCACCTCGCCGACCCTCCGCACCGCCCGCACCGCCGCCCACAAGCCGGACGATTCTATACCGTCGTCGTTGATTACCAGTATTTTCATTCAATAACCTGAGAACCCTGTTTGAGGTAAACAATCCATTGTAACCTTATCCAAGCCATCCCAACCACTTGTGCGCCAGCAGACCGGCATAGACCGGAACGATGACCAAGAAAATAGAATGCAAACGGAGCGAAGGCCCCGCCCCCTCAAGGTTGGGCGCCTTCGCTCCGCTCTAAAAGACGCTCTTTCTAGTGGTGGGCTAAACCCACGGCGTGGTACAGCGCGTGCTTCAGCTCGATGCCGGCCATGTTGCGGCGGTAATCGGCGGAGGCGTAGACATCGCCCAGGATGTCGTCGCCCAGGTCGTTGCTCACCAAAGCAGCGGCTTCGGCGATGGAGTCGGAGGTGAGTTCGCTTCCGGCCAGTGCCGCCTCCACCGCCGGCGAGCGGGTTGGCTTCGGGGTCAGCCCACCCACGGCGATCCTGGCGGCGGTGCATCGCGGCGCGTGGTCATGGCCGTGGCCGTGATCATGGTCGTGGCCGTGATCGTGACCATGCCCGCCTCCGCCGCCTTCCAGCGTCACCACGGCCGCCGCGCCAACCACAGCAAAGGACGTGGCGGGGTGGGACATCTTGGCGTATTCGGCCACCTGATTCGCAGCCAGCGCGGGCACGCTGACGCCGGTCAGCACCTCGTCGGCCCCCACCGCGGTCTCGAAAGGTCCGAGAAAGAAGTCGTCTGCTGCCACGGTGCGCGATCCCGACGGCCCCTGCAAATTGAAGCTGGCGCCCAGGGCGGTGAGCACAGTGGGCAGGTCTGAGGCCGGGTCGGCGTGGGAAACGTTGCCGCCGATGGTGCCGCGATTGCGCACCGCCGGGTCGCCGACACCGGCGGCCGCCTCGGCCAGAATGCCGCAGTTGGCCTGGATGTCCGCCGAGGAGGAAATCTCGTAGTGGGTGGTCAGCGCGCCAATGCTAACGACGCCATCCGCAACGCTGATCCCCCGCAGTCCGGCGATGCCGCCGATGTCCACCACCCGCGAGGGACGGGCCAGCCGCAGCTTCATCAATGGGAGGAGGCTGTGCCCGCCGGCAATTATCTTGGCTTCCGGGTCCTGTCGCAGGATCTCGATGGCCTCGGCCACCGATCCCGCCTTGGTGTATTCAAATTGGGCTGGATACATCGCTTAGCTCCTCGGGCCAGTCTCCCTATCTCTCGGGGGGACGCCCTCACCCTGACCCTCTCCCACAGGGAGAGGGAACTAATTGTTAAGCCTTGGCGTCCTGGATGGCCTGCCAGACCCTTTCGGGCGTCAGCGGCATCTCCAGGCGGGTTACGCCCAGTGGCCTGAGGGCGTCTATGACTGCGTTGTAGATGGTGACCGTCGAGGCGATGGTGCCGGTCTCGCCGATGCCCTTGACGCCCAGCGGGTTGTGGGGCGAAGGCGTTTCCGACGACAGCGTCTCGATGTCTGGAACCATGTGGGCCTTGGGCAGGGCATAGTCCTGCATCGAGCCGGTGAGCAACTGCCCGGCTTCGTCATAGACCACGCCTTCCCACAGCGCCTGTCCGGCGCCCTGCACCACACCGCCATGGACCTGGCCCTCGACTATCATCGGGTTGATCTGTGGGCCGCAGTCGTCCACGGCCACGTAGCGGCGCAGCTCTATGTGGCCGTTATCGGTGTCAACTTCAACCACCGCGACGTGAGCGCCGAAGGGGTAGACGAAGTTGGGCGGGTCATAGAAGGCCGACGCCTCCAGGCCCGGCTCCATGCCCTCCGGCATATTCCAGGCCACGTTGGCCATCAGCGCGATTTCCTGGATGGACTTGCTCTGGTCGGGCGCGCCACGGACGAAGAACTGGCCGTCGGCGTACTCAATGTCGGCCTCGGCGGCCTCCAGCAGGTGAGCCGCCAGGGCGCGGGCCTTGTCTTTGATCTTGTTCAGGCCCAGCAGCAGGGCGCCGGCGCCCACCGCCGTGGTGCGGCTGCCGTAGGTGCCCCAGCCCATCGGGGTGTTGTCGGTGTCGCCGTGGACGATTTCCACGTCCTCCACCGGAACGCCCAGCGTGTCGGAAACGACTTGGGCGAAGGTGGTCTCCTCGCCCTGTCCGTGGGGCGAGACGCCGACGTAGGCGTTGACCTTGCCCGTCGGGTGGAAGCGCACTACCGCGCTCTCCCACAGTCCGCCGCCGAAGCCGACCGCGCCAGCCACCTGGGACGGGCCAAGGCCGCAGATTTCGCAGTAGGTGGAGATGCCGATGCCGGTGTAGTGGCCGTGCTCGCGGGAGTGGGCCTGCTCTTCGCGGAGGTTGGCGTAGCCCACGTGGTCAAGGACCATGTCCAACGCGCCCTCGTAGTCGCCGCTGTCGTAGGTCAGGCCGGGGGCCACATCGTACCCGTTCTCGAACTTGGGAATCAGGTTGAGCCGGCGCACCTCTGCCGGGTCCTTGCCCACCTCGACGGCGAGCAAATCTATCAGCCGCTCCAGCAGGAAGGTGGCCTCGGGACGGCCCGCGCCGCGGTAGGCGTCAACTGGCGTGGTGTTGGTGAACACGCCGTAGATGTCGGCCTTGGTAGCGGCCAGTTGGTATGGGCCGCTGTACATCAGCCCGTGCAGTATGGTCGGCACCCCCGGCGCGGCGGTGGACAGGTAGGCGCCCATGCCGGCGTGAACCACCGAGCGTACTCCGATTATCTTGCCGTCGCTGGTGGCGGCCATCTCCACCTGCTGCACATGGTCCCGCCCGTGGATAGTGGCCTGGAAATTCTCGGAGCGGGTCTCGGTCCATTTGACCGGGCGGTTCAGCCGCATGGCGCAGAAGGCCGCGATCATCTCGTCGGCGTAGACCGGTATCTTGCTGCCGAACCCGCCGCCCACCTCGGTGGCGATGATCCGTATCTTGTGCTCCGGCACGCCGGTTACCAGCGAGCCCAGGAAGCGGGCGATGTGGGGGTTCTGGCTGGTGCTCCAGATGGTCAGCTCGCCCATGGAACTCAGCCAAGTGGCCACCGCGGAGCGCGGCTCCATGGCGTTGGGGACAAGGCGCTGCTGGATGATGGTGTCGCTTACGACCACTTCGGCCTCGGCAAAGGCGGCGTCGGGATCGCCCCCGACGGCCACCCAGTGGAAGGCCTGGTTGTTGGGGGCGTCTTCGTGGAGCTGCGGCGCGCCCTCCGCCATAGCCGCCACGGGATTGATCACGGCGGGCAGCGGCTCGTAGTCAACGCTGATCAGTTCCAGGGCGTCCTCGGCCTGGTAGCGGGTTTCCGCCACCACTACGGCCACGGCGTCGCCCTGGTAGCGCACCACGTCCTTGGCGATGGCCGGGTGGGCCACGGCCTTGACGTCGGATTCCGGCGGAATCCAGGCGCACGGGATGGGCGCCAGGGCGCCCTCGGTGTCGGCCCCGGTGTAGACCGCGATGACGCCGGGCGCGGAGGCCGCGGCGGTGGTGTCGATGCCGGTGATGCGGGCATGGGCATGGGGGCTGCGCAGGATGGCGGCATTCACCATTCCCGGCAGGGTAACGTCATCGGTATAGGTGGCGTCGCCGGTGATGAGACGCGGGTCCTCACGGCGGCGGATGCCTGAGCCGAATATCCTTGTCGTCATCGTCTAGCCTCCCTTGGCTTCAGCAGCCGCGAGGACCGCCTTTACGATGTTGTGGTAGCCGGTGCAGCGGCAGATGTTGCCTTCCAGACCGTCGCGGACTTCTTGGGACGTGGGGTTGGGGTTGCGTTCCAGCAGCTCGACGGCGGTCATAATCATGCCGGCGGTGCAGTAGCCGCACTGGAGGCCGTGCTTGTTCCAGAAGGCCTCCTGTACCGCGTGGAGGTCGCCGTCGGCGGCCAGGCCCTCGATGGTGGCGATGTCGGCGCCGTCGGCCTGGACCGCCAGGGCGGTGCAGGACTTGACGGTGCTGCCGTTCATGCGCACGACGCAGGAGCCGCATTGGCTGGTGTCGCAGCCGATCTTGGTTCCGGTCAGCCCCAGGTTTTCCCGCAGGAAATGCACCAGGAGCAGGCGGGGCTCAACGTCCGCCTCCCGGGACTGCCCGTTGACAGTCATCTGAATTCTCAATTCAGCACCCCTCAGGTGTAGGATTCGGTCGCTTGAGCCGAATGTGTCCGCAGTATAATGTTGCCCCTATACCACGTCAACGCGGCTTGCGCGGACGGCGCGATAAGCCCTATGATTTCTGCGGTGCTTCGGATTGGGAGCGAGCCTCCAGAGAAATTATGCCGACTGTATTGCGGGAAGGGCCTTATCGCTTGTTTTTCTATTCAGGCGACGGTTCTGAGCCACCTCATGTTCATGTCGAACGCGACGACCGAATTTGCAAGTTCTGGCTGGACCCTGTGCGGATGCAGGGAAGTGGTGGGCTGGCGCGCGCAGAGATCCGCCGGATTGCCAGGATTGTTGAACAGCATCAGGCTACCTTGATCGAAGCGTGGAATGAATATTTCAACTATTAACGTAAATGTCCCGGACGCAGTCGCCATATCCGTTTCCGAGGACACCCTGACCGCCGAGTTGTCTGACGGACGGACAATCTCTGTCCCCTTGGCCTGGTATCCTCGACTACTTCATGGAACAGTTGCTGAGAGAAATAACTGGCGGTTGATCGGCGGCGGTCAGGGCATCCACTGGCCTGACCTTGACGAGGACATTAGTGTGGAAAACCTGCTGGCGGGAAGGCCGTCGGTCGAAAGCCAAAGATCACTTAAGCGCTGGCTCGATAGAAGGCAGGCAGGCACAAACACAACAGAAGCCGAGTAGCGCCACTACTTTTGAGGGAGGCCTCTAATGTTCCCGAAATCCGTATTTCCCGACACTGCCGAAATCAACACCCAGGGTCACCTGACCATCGGCGGGTGTACCGCCCAGGACCTGGCCGAGGAATACGGCACTCCGGTCTACGTCTTGGACGAGGCGACCATCCGCGCCCGCTGCCGCTCCTTCGTCAGCGAGTTCCGGCAGCGCGCGCCGGCGGCCAAAGTGGCCTATGCTTGCAAGGCGTTCATCAATCCCGCGCTGGCCCGCGTACTCCGCGAGGAGGGGCTGGGCTTCGACGTGGTCTCCGGCGGCGAGCTGGCCACCATCGTCAACTCCGGGGCAACCCTGGAGGACGTGTACTTCCACGGCAACAACAAGACCCCGCAGGAGTTGGAAGAAGCGCTCGAACAGTCCATCGGCTGGATCGTGGTAGACAGCTTCCACGAGCTGGAGCTTCTGGACCGTCTGGCGGGCGAGGCGGGCAAGATCCAGGACATACTGTTGCGGGTGTCGCCGGGCATCGACCCGCACACCCACGTCTACACCACCACCGGCATCCTCGACTCCAAGTTCGGCTTCTCCATCCAGACCGGCCACGCCGCCATCGCCGTGCGGCAGGCCCTCGCCGCCAGGAACCTGAAACTGCGCGGCCTGCACTTCCACCTCGGTTCGCCGGTGTTCGAGCTGGAGCCGTACCGCGTCGCCACCGAGCTGGTGCTGCGATTCGCCGCCGAGTTCCGCGAGGAGGGGTTGCAGTTGCAGCATTTCAGCCCCGGCGGAGGATTCGCCGTGGCCTACACCCGCGACCAGCAGGCCCCCTCGGTGGCCGACTACGCCGAGACCATCTGCTCTGCCTTGAGCGCCACCTGCGAGGATCTGGGCATGGAGCAGCCGACCCTCGTCGTCGAGCCGGGCCGCTCCATCATCGGACCCTCGGGCGTTGCCATCTACCGCGTCGGGGCCATCAAGGATATCCCCGGCGTCCGCAAGTTCGTCAGCGTGGACGGCGGCATGGGCGACAACATCCGCCCCGCCCTGTACCAGGCCGAGTACGAGGTTGTGGTGGCCAACAAGGCCGACCGGGATCCGTCCGAGAAGGTCACCATCGCCGGGAAATACTGCGAGTCCGGCGACCTGCTGGCCTCCGACGTAATGCTGCCGGTAATCGAGTCCGGCGACCTGCTGGCCATTCCCGTAGTCGGGGCCTACTGTCCCTCAATGGCCAGCAACTACAACCTGAACCCGCGCCCGCCCATGGTCCTGGCCGCCGAAGGCCGCAGCCGCCTGATCCGCCGCCGCGAAAGCTACCAGGACCTCATGTATTGCGACGTTGATTAGGAACACTCCGCCTTTTCTTTTACTGCGACAGCAGTGAATGAACCTGACGAAAACGCAGGAGACTTGCCGTTCTAGGCTCGGCTCAAAGTATATGTGGCGAACCCTCGGACAGGATCACCTCATCGCCCGGTTGCAACCTGCTTTGGAGCTGGGGCGGGAGTCCCACGCCTACCTGCTGATCGGCCCGCCCCACGTTGGCAAGCTGACGCTGGCGCGGGAGGTGGCGCAGGCGGTCAACTGCCTGCGGGGCCCCTGCGAACCCTGCGGCGAGTGCGTTCAATGCCAGCGCATCGCCGCCGGTCTGCACGCCGACGTGAGGGTGGTGGACATCGAGTTCAGCCGCATGGTGGAGGGGCGCAACACTGTCACCACCATCACCATCGACGCCATCCGGGAACTGGAGCGCACCGTTAACCTCAACCCCTTCGAGGGTTCCCGGTTGGTCATAATCATCGACGGGGCCGGCGCGATGAGTCCCGAAGCGGCCAACGCCCTGCTGAAGACGCTGGAGGAACCGCCGCCGGGGGTGCTGTTCCTGTTGCTTACCGACGACGAAGACGCTCTGCTGCCCACGATCCGCTCCCGTTGCCAGGCGTTACAGTTGCTCCCCATGTCGCGGCGGCAGATGATCGAGTACCTGACGCAACAACGCGCCGTATCCGAGGAGCAAGCCGACCGGCTCTACCGGCTGTCGCGGGGCTGCTTGGGCTGGGCCCTGGGGGCGCTGGACGACCCGCAACTGCTGGAACAGCGGCAGGCCGACCTGGAACGTATGCGGGAGACCGTAAGCGCAGGGCTGGACGCCCGGTTCAGCTACGCCAACGAGGTTGCCTCGCTGTTCGGCTCCAACCGCCCGGCGGCGCGGGAGCTGCTGGCCCTCTGGCTGCGCTGGTGGCGTGACCTGCTGCTGGTCAAGGAGGGCGCCGAGGAGTTCCTGCACAACGCCGATCTCGCCGACGAACTCCGCGCCCACGCCGAGACGCTGACCACCGCGCAGATAGCCGCCTTCATCCGCCGCCTGCTGTCCACCATAGCCGCCCTCGACGCCAACGCCAACCCCCGCCTCGCCCTCGAAACCCTCATGCTCCACGTCGAATGACGTCCACCCCCCAGCCCTACTCCGGCTCCCAAAACTGGTCGGGAATAGGATACCAGAAGACGTTTCCCTGAAGCAAGTCGGGGTCCAGCTCGCGGTCGTTCCTTACGCTGACAATGGCGGGGTAGGCCGGGGTGCCGGTGAACTGCGCCAGGAATTCGACGTTCCTCAGGGCACGGTCGGCATCCCGGTGGTCAGCGGTGTAGGACGCTTCGACGGCGATGTAGCAGGTGTCGTCTCCTTGGGTCGCTTCGATAATCAAGTCTGCATTATAGAAGCTCTTGAGGCTGTCCCTGGGGATTCCGTTTCGCACGGCCTGCCCGGCCATCTGTACCAGCTCGGCCCGGGTTAGATTTCTGACGAATCCCATGCCCATTTCCATGGCTATGACAGGGGCGAAATCAGACGCGTTGAGGCGGGCAAACCATCCCCTGAGCTGGCCTATATCGTCCGCAATTCTTCCCATAAGCTCGTGAAGTCGCGAGTTGGTGTCATTCTGCGCTCTGACGAAGTTCTTCATCTCTGCGTTAAACTGCTTTTGCTCTTCGATGAAGGCGTCCATTTTCTCCACGAAGGCGTCGAAGCGGGCCGGGAGTTGCAGCAGTTCCTCGCCGAGGATCTGGGCTCGTACCGCCGCTCTCCACTCGGGATTTTCGGCGAGGGCGCGAAGGAAATCTTCCTGGCTGTTGATGGTGGTCATGGGTGTTTTCCTGCCAACCGTTGGGAAGCGGACAGTCTACTCAAGGCTCACCATGCCAATATAGCGGCGAAACGAACTAACTGCAATGGCCAACTGTCAGTTAATGACGAGCCTATTGGTAACCCCGGAATATTGTGTGGCCGTTGAGAGAGGGAGCTTCTATTCTGCCCCCTCACTCCAAATTCCACGGGATGTAGGGCTTCCAGACCTCCAGGATCGTGCGGTTCTGGAGAATCAGGTAGGGGTTGGGGTCGGGAGCGCGGGGAACGGTGTGCAGCTTCATCCTCGCCTCGGCGGGGGTGTGGCCGGCCTTGCGGAGGTTGCAGCGGTTGCAGGCGGTCACCACGTTCTCCCAGGTGTGGGGGCCGTGTTGACGGCGGGGGATTACGTGGTCGAGGGTCAGGTCCTGGGCCTTCTTGCCGCAGTACTGGCAGGTGAAGCGATCGCGCAGGAACACCTCTTTCTTCGACAGCCTGCGGGGCAGGAAGGGACGCTTGACCAGGTAGACCAGCCGGATGATAGCCGGGGCGTCAACCGCGCCCGACACGGTATGCAGGCTGCCCTCGTGCTGCTCCAGCAGTTCCGCCTTGCCCTTGTCCACCATCACGATGGCGCGGCGGACGGAACAGACGTTGACCGGCACGTAGTTCAGGTTCAGCACCAGCACCGGGGCGCGAATCAGCACCCGCGGGTCGGTACGCTCTTCCCCATCTTCCGAAGTCTCGGACGCACCGTTAACCGGGGCAACCTGAGTTGTCTCAACCGCTCTGGCCAATACTCGCGCCTCCCGGTATGACTGATGGCAAATTCCACCGTTCTTTGTCGCCGGGTTATCCGCCTGTTACCTCTGTTACCTCACCAGCCCCTTTTCCATAGCCAACCCTACTCCGTATTCCTCGCCATTATAACGCAAACCCCGGCGCGTCAATCCATCCCTGGCAACCGCTAGTCTCGATCCTTCCACTCCGGGGAAATCTCAATGGATGCAACGAATCTGTCAACCCAGCCTATGGGCGCCGATGCCACAGACGACTCTGCGATGGCCCTGCCAACGGAGGTTACGGGGTACTGCTGCAAGCCGATGAGGATGACGGAAACCACTATCAAGCAGGTCAGAGTCCCCAGCGCCAGACCGCCGGCCCGGTTGACCATGCCGCCCATCGGGACCAGGGACATCAAGGCAGAGGCTATGCTCAACGGCACCAGCAATGCCAGAGCGATTACGGAGCACACCACCAGCGCGGCAGCGAAAACAAGGAAAAACCCGGCCAGCTCCTGCCTTGCCTCGCTCTCGATGAAACCGAAGACGCCGGAGCCGACCAGTTCGCCAAGTCCTGCGGCAAATAACGTGCCCGCCACCAGGAAGACGAAGGGAACCCAAATCCTCATCAGCCCGGCCGCCAGGCCCATCACCGCGCCGGACACCCATGCCACCAATGATATGACGTCTACCCAGTTCACCCTTCCAGTCTATCACGGGATTAACGAAACCGATTAGCCGGGGAAATTGACTTCGTTGATTCCCAACGGCCTACCTTCTCGCCTCAACCATCCTGCGGATGGCAACCAGCGCGGCGAGATACAGGGCGCCGAAGAGAAAGCCGCCAATGACGTCGCTGGGCCAGTGCACTCCCAGCCAGACGCGGGAAGCGCCGACGCCCAGGAGCAGCAGCAGCAGCGCGCCCTGCGCCGTCAGCCGCAACACCGGGCGCCCTTCCAGGTAACGCCACCGGCCCAGCAGGACAATCAGCGCCCCGAAGAAAGCGGCGGCGAGGACGGCGTGGCCGCTGGGAAAGGCGTAGCCCGTTTCCTCCACCAGGGCCAGGGCCGGGTCCGGGCGGGGGCGGGCCGCCAGTTCTTTCAAAGCCGGGTTGACCGCCGGGGCCAGCAGCGCCGCCGACAGGAACAGGGCATCGCCCCACCGCCTCACGCCCAATAGCCCCCCCACGGCAACCGGGGGAATCCACGGTATGCCGATGCCGCCCAGACCGATACCGCCCAAGCCTACCGCAGACAGAGCGATGGCCGCGTCGTCCGGCCAGCCGCCCCGCCACTGACGCAGTTCCAGCAGCGCCCACTCGTCGCCGGGGAAGGCTCCGAAGGCGCGGGCCAGTCCCAGCAGCCCCACCACAAGCGCGAGGCCCAAGAGCGACGGGAGAACCGTTTTAATCACAGGTTTAACCACAGAAATCACAGGGCTTCCGGCTGATTCAGCATAATCATAGTCTCCGGGTACTCCGCGCGCTCTGTGCCCAACCCACCGAATGATATAATCCGGCCCATGATTCAGACCATTGCCATTGACGGGCCGGCGGCGTCGGGCAAGACATCGGTGGGGCATGAATTGGCCCGGCGACTGGGCTGGTGGTTCCTGGATACCGGCATCATGTACCGCGCCGTGACCTGGCTGGCCCTGGAGCGCGGCGTTTCCCCCAACGACGCCGACGGGCTGGGCAATCTTACTCAGGCCGTGCAGGTGCGGCCGGTGTCGAGGGACGGCGATTCGGTGGAGGTGGCGGGCCGCCGGGTAGGGCCTGAACTGCGTGAGTCCCGTGTGGATAATAATGTCTCCAACGTATCCCGGCACCCCAACGTGCGCCGCGCCCTGGTGGAGCAGCAACGTCAGTATGCCGACACGGTCGTCTCCGGTCTCAACGGGGCGCAGCCGGACGACTCGGGCTTGGGGATCGTGATGATTGGCCGCGACATCGGCACCGTGGTTCTGCCCAATGCCGGGCTGAAGGTATATCTGACCGCCTCGGCGCAACAGCGCGCCCTGCGCCGCTGGCGGGAGATGCGGGAGCGCGGGCAGGCCGCCGACGTAGAAACGGTGCAGAGCGAAATCGAGGCCCGCGACGTGATTGACTCTACCCGCGACGACTCGCCTCTGCGCCCTGCCGAGGACGCCTGGCTGCTGGACACCAGCGAACTCACGGTGGACGAGGCGGTGAAGGCTATCCTGCGGCAGGCGGAACGACAATGATGGCCGGCGAAAGCACCACACTGCTCTACCGCTTGGGGAGACCATTTGCCCGCTTCTGCTTCGGAACCTTCGGGCGGATGGAAGTCATCGGCGAAGAAAACGTGCCGCCTCACGGGCCGCTGATAGTGGCCTGCAACCACCTGGCCTATACCGACCCGCCGCTGCTGGTGGCGGCCATCCCCCGGCCCCTTAACTTCATGGGTAAAAAAGAGCTGTTCGGCAACCCGGTGGGGAGATTCCTGATGCGCAGCTTTCACGTTTTTCCCTACCAGCGGGGCGGAGCCGGCGCCGGGACGCTGCGAATCCTGCTGGGCCTGCTGGAACAGGACCAGGCGGTGGTCATATTCCCCGAGGGGACCCGAAGCAGGAGCCATGCGCTCCAGGAGGCGCAGTTGGGGGTGGTGTACCTGGCCATGAAGTCACAGGCGCCCATCCTGCCCGTGGGAGTGACCGGAACTCAGAACCTGAAGGCGTGGCGAATGCCCGCGCCCCTGTGCCGGCTCACCGCCAGCATCGGCCCGCCCTTCACCCTGCCGGTGGTGGAGGGCCGCATCCCCCGACCGGTGATGCACAGTATGTTGCGGATGATCATGGAGCGGGTGGCGTTGCAGTTGCCGCCGGAGTATCGTGGCGTATACGACCCTTTGAGGTATCGGACTGCGGGAAATCAGGAAGCTAGGAGCAAGTAAATGCAGCAGGCATCCAAGTTCGGCATCTACTTAAACGATGGGGAGAAGAAGGTGGTCCGCATCAACTCCCCCTACTGGTTCCCCGAAGAACCCGACTGGGTGTTCGTGACGCCGGAGGTCAACGCCACGCTGCTCAGCATCCGCGAGCTGGCCCACGAGCAGGGCCTGAGCGCCGACGCCGGTGAGCTGACCTGGGGCACCATCCCGATGCGGAAAGAGGAGTGACACCAGGCCGGATGCAACCCCCTAAAGCCCCGACTCCCCCGTGCGCAGGGTAAAAGCGGACTCGACGTTGGTCACAAAGACTCTGCCGTCGCCGGGGAAGCCAGTGGAGGCTGCGGCCTGGATGCAGTTGGCGACCTCTTCCACCTGAAAGTCCTCGACTACCACCATGAACATACACTTGGCCAGCTCGTCGTAGAAATGGTCGCCGACCTGGACGCCCTGCTGCTTGCCGCGTCCCAGCACATCCCATTTGGTCATGGCCGGGAATCCATCGTTGGCCAGGGCCGCCGCTACTGTGACCTCTTTCTCGGGCCGGATAATCGCTCGCACCATTTTCATTGCCGCATCTCCTTTGCTCTGGCTATGCTTCGTAGTCAACGCCCGGCACATCGGCCGTTGTCAACTCATTTGCGTTGGTGAATCCGGTCTGCCTCAGCCTTTCGATAAGCCCTGGCAGGACAGCACCCAGCGTGGACACCGGCACTTGCTCCATCAGCTTCTCCGCCGGGCGGGCGCCGGGGCCGGTGCTGCCGCCGGCGAAGATGGTGACCGCGTCCACCACCTCGCCCTCGAACCGCGTCTTGCCGCCCTGGAAACCGATGTCGGCGGCGTGATGGTTGCCGCAACCCGCCGGGCAGCCCGACCAGTACATCCGCAGTGACGCCGCGTCGGGGTAGTGGGCGTCCAGGGCCTCGACTACCCGGCGGCTGACGCTCTTGGTCTCGATCAGGGCCAGGTTGCAGTAGTCGTTGCCGGTGCAGCTCACCAACCCGCGTGTGAAGGGGCCGGGGTCGGGCGACAGGCGGGACAGCAACGGCTCGTCGAGCAGCGCCGGCAGGTTGGCCTCCAGCACGTCGGCGATGATGGCGTTCTGGCTGACGGTCAGGCGGATTGCGCCGGAGCCGTAGATCAGGGCCAGCCGGGCCAGCTCGGTCATGTCGTCGGCGCAGGTGCGCCCGGTGGGTACACTCAGGCCGACGGAGAATAGCCCCTCCTGCTTCTGCGGGTTCGCTCCCAGGTGGTCGGCGTGATGGTCGTGCCTGGCGTCCTCTCCCGCTCTTGGCAGGGGGCGGCCCCAGCGTTCTTCCAGCCGCTCCCGGAACAGGTCTACGCCCCAGTCGTCCAGCAGGAAGGCCAGCCGGGCCCGCGTGCGTTTTTCCCGGGAACCCTCGTCGCGGAACATCAAGGTGATGGTTGCGGCCAGCCGCGCCGCCTCGTCTGGTTTAACGAACACGTCCAGCGGCTGGGCGACGGTCATGCCGCCGGACCCCATCTTGCCGCCGACGGCGACGTTGAACCCCTTCCACATATTCAGGGCAACGCCGCCCGGCCCGAAGGCGGGCGTCATGGCGATATCCTGGGTTTCGGCGTGGATGCAGTTCTCTCGGCAGCCGGTGAATGCCACGTTGAGCTTGCGGGGGAGGTTGGTGTACTCGCGGTTGTTGAGGAACATCCGGGTGAATTCCTCGCTGGCCGGGGCCGCGTCGAACAGCTCGTTGGGCGTCAGGCCCGCCAACGCGCAAGTGTTAGTTCCCCGGATGTTGTCCATGCCAGTCTGGAGGGAGGACAGGTCAATATCACGAAGCGCGTCCAGGATTTGAGGAATGTCGCGTATCTGGATGTCGCGCAACTCAATCTGCTGGCGGGTGGTTATGTCCATCACGCCGCTGCCCAGACGACAGGAAAGCGCGGCGAGGGTGGCGAGCTGCGTCGCGGTCAGCCGCCCGTTGGTGATGCGCAGGCGCATCATGAAGCGTCCTGGAGTGGGCTTGCGGAAGAACGTGCCGATCCACTTCAGCCGCTCGCGGTCGCCGGGTTGAATGGTTTCCCAGCCCCCGTGCTGCGCCGCCAGTTCGCGGATCTCGTCCAGGATGTTCAGCCCCGGCTTCTCGGCCTTGATGCGTTCGACCGGATTGCCCGTTTTCGTTGCTGTCGTCATAGTTTCCCCCACCCTAACCCTCCCCCGGAGGGAGAGGGGATTTGAGTGCTAACCCTCCGTCTGTCCTCCGTCTGTATGGAGGTGACTGGCGGTTCTAGGCCTCGCTGTACAGGGCCATCGGGACGCGCTTGGCGTAAGCGGGCGAGACGGCCAACATGCCACGGCCCATCACCCGCTCCATCACCCGCCGCTCTTCGGTCTCACGCTCCGGGGAGAAGCGCACCACCAGCACCGGCGAGGAGGCCACGGTTACGGTTGCGCCGAGGTAGAGCAGGGCCATTTCCGTGCTCATAGACTCCATGCGGAACAGGAACCCGGCGGCCACCGCTCCGGCGTTGCCGCCCGCGCCGACGATGCCGGCCACCGCGCCCAGCGCCTTCTGGTTGATGAACGGCACTACGGAGAAGGTCGCGCCCTCGGACATCTGCACAAACAGGCTGAACACCAGCATCGCGCCTATTGCCAGCGGCAGTATGTCCATCCGCGAGAACACGACAAGGGCAAACCCCTCAACCAGAAGCACAGTCCCCAAGAACAGAGTCCGGCCCCTCAGCCCGAAGCGGATGCCCACCTTGTCGCCGATGGCGCCGCCCAGCGTGCGGGCGAAGAGGTTCATCAGCCCGAACAGGCCGGCAACCAGGCCCGCCAGACCGACGCCCAGACCAAAGCGGTCGTGGTAGTAGAGGGCGGCGATGTTGTTCATGGTCAGCTCGACGCCGAAGCAGGCCCCGTAAATCAGGAAGAGCGCCCAGACCCGGTGGTCCTTGGCCGCTTCCAGGAAGGCTCTCGTCCTGGCGCCGGGCGGCTCCTTCGCCCGCTCCTCCTGGGCTAGTTCCATGTCCGGGGAGTCCTGGGTGAACTTGAAGTAGGCGATCCCCATCAGGAACAGCGCCACGCCCGGCACCACCATGGCGATGCGCCACCCGATGACGTCGGCAGCGCCCAAGGCCACGATGACGCCCAGCACCAGCGGCATCGCCATCTGCGTTACGCCACCGCCCAGGTTGCCCCATCCGGCGGTGGTTGCGTTGGCCGTTCCCTCCACGTTGGGAGCAAACATGACCGAGGTGTGGTACTGCGTGATGACGAAGGAGGCGCCGATGATGCCGATGGCCAGCCTGAACAGCAGAAAAGACTCGTAGCTGTTGGCCAACCCGATGGTCATCACCGGGAATGAGCCGATAATCAGCAGCGCCGAATAGGTGATGCGGGGGCCGATGCGATCGCACAGCCAGCCCACCACCAGCCGGGCCGCGATGGTCACCGCCACCGAGGCGATGACGGTGTTGCCGATCTCGGCCTTGGTAAGTTGCAGGTCGTCGCGGACGATGGCCATCATCGGCGCAATGCCGAACCAGCCGAAGAAGGCGAGGAAGAAGGCCATCCAACTCATGTGGAACACCCGCATATGCGGGTGCCCAAAGCTGAACAGCGGGATCCTGGTGGCTTTGTGAGTTTGGGGGTCCACTCCGATGTTCATCGCTGCCCTCGTTCGGATATTCCCAACGAGTTAGTATTCTGATTTGTGATTTTGTAAGGGAAACAGCCGTGCGCCCTGGCTCGTATCCTGAAAAAGAGTCGCGTAGACCGGAGGGAGTGGGCGCGCGGTTGCGCACCCCTGCATGGACGCCCTCACCCTCTCCCAGAGGGAGAGGGGACATAAGGGCCGTTCCTAGAAATCTGGCCGGAAACCCTGATTCTCCCCAAGCAGTCGTTTTCTTAACGTCGATTATCGATGAAACGGTGGGTATTGCAACGTCTTACATGCACTACTGGGCCATATAAGACTGGAATACGTCTGCTTGGCGTAGCGCAAAACCCGGCCGATGGCTTTCCGGCCAGACTTCTAGATGTCGGCGGAGGCTGCGCCGGTGCCGACCTTGGCAACCACGATATGAGCCTTTTCCTGGCCAGGCGCGCCGAGGACGGCGGTCTTGCTCTGGCCGAGGAGCCGCTTGATGCCGTGGGGGTCGCGCACAAAGCCGCGCACCTGGTTGAGCCACTTCACGCTCTTGTAGCCTTGGAGGAAGGGAACCCACAGCCGCACCGGGCCGCCCAGCTCGTGGGGCAGACGCTCGCCCTCAATTTCGTAGACCAACAGGACGCGGGGATCTCGGGCCAGCGACTTGGGCAGGCTCTCGAAGTACATTCCGTCGGCGGAGTAGAAGGACAAGAAGCGCGCGCCAGCCATGGCTATGCCCATCGCGTCCAGCAGCACAGGCAGGCGGACGCCGGTGACCATCGGCGTCTCGGACCAGTTGAATATCTGGCAGACCAGCGGCGTCGGCTCCTGCACCTTGGGTAGCTTCTGCAAGACTTCCCAGGTGGCCACGGCGGTCTTGCCGCTGATGTCGGTGAGCCGCAGGTCCCAGTCCTCCAGCGCCTTGCGCTCCGGCATAGGATAGAGAGACAGGACGGGCAAGGGTTCGGCCTCGAAATCCATGGCCGCGAACTGGTCCTTGAACTTGGGGTAGTTGACGTTGGGACGGTTGACCATGACCTTACACCTTCGCCGCTACTGATTCGGGCATCACGGATTCCTCCGGGGAGAGAATCATCTCCTCCACCGGGCAGATGAACACTTTGCCGTCGCCAAAGTTATCCGATTTGTTGACTGAGACGAGGGATCGAACCAGCCTGCCAGCCATTTCGTCGGGGACTAGCCAAGTCAGCATCCGCTTCGGCAGGAACTGCATCACGCCGTCGTCGCTTCCGTTGACGGGACGCATATAGCGCAGCCCGCGCTGCTTGCCCCGGCCCATGACGCGGATGTGAGAGCATTCGGACAGGCCCATCGCCTGGGCCGCATCCATTGTCTCCTGCCACTTCTCGGACCGGATAACGGCAATTACTTCCTTCATGGCACCGCGCCTCCCATGGGATATAGATGACAGATTAGGGCAAGGGTGTTTCGGCGCAGTTGCGTGACTATTGCCGGTCAGTTACGAATTCGTTACGTCTTCTTTACGTTTGCGTTGCGGTTTTGTTAAGCGCATTCGCCATTCGTCATAAATTCCGGCTGAAGCAAGGCAAATAGAAAGAGGGCGTCGGGAGGAAATTACCCCTCCCGGCGCCCTCTGCGCTCTCCGGACGGTGAAGCCGGAGCTTAGCCCTTGAAGGCGGGCATCACTTCCTCGGCGAAGATGCTGAGCTGTTCCTTGTAGACCTCCAGCGGCATACCCATGACGGAGCCGATGTTGACGCGCTCGACGCCGGGATAGCTTTCTTCGGCCTTCTTCAAGGCCTCGACAGCTACTTCGGGAGTGCCGCAGATCCATCCGCCACCCTCGACCGCTTCTTCCAAAGTGGGCAGCTTGACACCACGGTTGCGCCCGCCAGCGGCCACCGAGTCAATCTGTTCCTGGCTGAACGCCATGAGGCCCAGCGGGGCGGCGAACTTCATGGCTTCTTCAAAGTAGGGCCTGGCCTTCTCAATAGCCTTTTCCTTCGACTCGGCAAGGAACAAACGGAAGCCCAGGGCCGCTCCTTCGCCGAGCTTAGTCTCACGTCCAGCGTCCAACTGGGCCTGCTGGTACATCCGCATCCGCTCGCCCAGGGCCGGCTCGGGAGTGTTGGCCAGCAGGGGCTTGATGCCCGTCCTGGCCATAAACTCGACACCGCGCGGGTTGCCGCTGACCAACGGCTGCCAGATCTCCACCGGACGGTTCAGGGGGCGCGGCACCAGGGTCAGCTTCTCCAGTTCGTAGCCCCGGTAAGGGACACGGGCGGGAATCTGGAAATGCTTGCCCTGATGGGAGAAGGAGTCCTCATTGAAGGCCTTGATCATGACCTCGACCTGCTCCTCGAACAGCTCGCGGTTGGCGTCGGAGTCGCGCATGGGCGCGCCGAAGGTCTCGACCTCGCGGGTATGGTAGCCACGCCCCACGCCGAAGATGATCCGGCCCTTGGTCAGGATATCGGCCATGGCGAAGTCTTCGGCCAGCCGCAGCGGGTGCCACATGGGGGTGATGTTGAAGCCGCAGCCGTACTTGAGCGATTCGGTCTGCGTCGCCAGGTACAGCCCCAGCATCAGCAGGTTGGGGATGCCCTCGTACCCCTCCGGCTGGAAGTGGTGCTCGGCCATCCAGAACTCGTTGTAGCCGTTGGCCTCCAGGTGCTTGGCGATGTCTAGCGCCCAGTCGTAGGTCTCGGCCAGCTTCTCGTTGGGATACCAGCGGTCGTTGGCCGGAGTGCCGTCGAAGCCCAGGTTGTCATCAACCACGTGCCCGGCATAGGAAGCGGAAAAGTTCTTAAACATAGCTACTCTCTTGAATTGAAGATCTGGAGCATGAAGTGATCGTTGAAACTAGCTGAGCATAAGGGGCAACCAAGCATTTGCGGGAACAATGCCCCTGTAATCAGGTCTCTCCGGCGTAAAAGCTTCCGTCGCTCAGGCTGCTGCATTCTCTACTCGCGCACTTGGCTGGGAGCCGGATTGTACAGCTCGAGGCCGATGGTGGCGGGGAAGACGCGGGCCAGTTCCTCGACGGTCCACTTGCCGTCCTTCTGGATGGTCTTGACCGGCTCGGGCTGGTTGAGCAGGTTTATCAGCCCCTCGGTCACATGGAAGACCTGACCGTTGACGTGCTGGGCTTCGTCGGAGGCCAGCCAGGTGACCATGGGAGCGATGTCGTCGGGGCCGCCGCGCAGAGTGACGCTTGCGCCGGTGCTGATGCCGCGGGCGGCGCGCAACTCGCGGGCCTCGTCGGGGATGCTGGTGGTCATGCGGGTGGCGGCGCTGGGCGAAATGGAGTTGGCGGTTACGCCGTAGCGCCCCATGTCGCGGGCCACTACGCGGGTGAAGCCAGCGATTCCGTCCTTGGCCGCGCCGTAGTTGGCTTGCCCGGAGTTGCCGTACAGCCCGGAGGTGGAGCTGAAGGTGATGATGCGCCCGGAACGCTGCTGGCGGAACAGCACGGAAGCGTTCTTGACCACCGAGAAGGTGCCCTTCATGTGAACGGCGATAACGTCGTCCCACTCCTGCTCGGACATGTTGAAGACCATGCGGTCGCGGAGGATGCCAGCCACGGTGACCACGATGTCCAGCTTGCCGAAGCTGTCGAGGGCAGTCTGGACAATCTTCTCGCCGCCCTCCATGCTGGCAACGTTCTCGGTGCAGGCGACGGCCTCGCGCCGGCCTCGCGGATTTCGGAGACTACGACCTCGGCCACGGACATATCCGCGCCTGAGCCGTCAACATTGACGCCCAAGTCGCAGACCACCACCCTGGCGCCTTCCTCCGCCATTAGGCGGGCCACGCCGCGCCCGATGCCGCGCCCGGCCCCGGTTACAATCGCTACTTTGTCATTCAGCAGGTTTGCCATTCCTTTGCCTCTTCTCCGTTTAGCGGGGAATCCCGCCTTGATTTCTCTCTGCGGGGAATCCCTCGCTTTTTTCGCAAAAGGGGATACATAGCCCGCTGTCTCATTGCCGGTCCCGAACCGGTCATCTCCCCGAACCGGTCATCTCAAAGTTGGTCAGTCGGCGCGCTTCCAGAGCAGCACGACGGTAAGCTCGGCGCGGGCGCCCTTGATGGGCAGAGTGCTGAGCCGGAGTCGTCCGTCGCTGGTGAACTC
The DNA here is from genome assembly GCA_965226875.1 of Dehalococcoidia bacterium. GTDB lineage: Bacteria > Chloroflexota > Dehalococcoidia > Lucifugimonadales > UBA3495 > VXOI01. The sequence goes on from OZ245439.1 coordinate 3,445,351, forward strand.
GAACTTCCGTATCTGCCGCTCGCCGATCCAGTTGGGGAAGAAGCTCCCCTCCACCTGATGAATCATCAGTCCTTCGGCTTCGTCCACCGAGTAGTTGCCATAGTAGGCCACATAGCCCTCGAAGGCCGTCCGCACCTCGGCGTCGCTGCCCTTGAGCAGGTTGCCGGTGGCGAAAGCCGGGCGCTCGCGGGCCATTATCTGGCCGGAAAAGCTGCCCCTCCCGTCATAGACCAGCAGTCCACCGGGTTCGTCGCCGTAGGGGTGTGTGACCCTCCCGTCCGACCACTGCCCCTCGCAGGCCAGGAGCCGCCACGTTCCGGTGAACCGTTCTGTCGATGCCAAGCCGCGCCTCTGCTCTCCCTAGCTGGGAAGCCTTTGCAAAACTGCAATCAACGCACCTACTGTCGTGCCTATCGCAGTGGCTCCAAGGACAGCTCCGACAGAAAGAAGGATTAGAAAAAAAGTGCGAGCCTCCTTGCGCGCCGCGTCTATCGCCTCCCTGGCTTCCCGTCGCGCCGCATCATTGGCTTCCCTGGCCTCCTGACGCGCCACATCTATCGCTTCCCTGGCCTCCTGACGCGCCACATCATTGGCTTCCCTGGCCTCCTGACGCGCCGCATCTATCGCTTCCCTAGCCTCCTGACGCGCCGCATCTATCGCCTGGGTCAGGGCTATCCGCAATGCTTCGATTGCTTCGTGGGACTCCCGTCGTGTAGCCCTGCTCTCCTCAAGCAACGTGGTAACCGCTTGGGCTAAGGCTAATCGCAAAGCCTCACTCGCTTCGCGCGCCTCCTGACGCACTCCCTCAAGGGCTTGGAGCAGTTCACGACGCAAAGCCTCATTTGCCTCATTTGCCTCCCGGCGCAAAGCGTCGTTTGCCTCATTTGCCTCCCGGCGCAAAGCCTCATTTGCCTCATGCGCCTCCCGGCGCGTGGCCTCGCTCATCTGGATCACAATATCCAAACGAGAGATTATGTCGGCAAATCGCTGGAGATTGCCTTCCTGAACGGCCTCAAGGCGAGTGATGCGTTCCTCCGGCGTTACCATCTGAACCTCATTTTACGCAGAGCGCCAATTCTACTCCCGCGGCGGGGCGGGCGGGGCCGGGTTGACGATGCCCCGGGTCAGCACGTCGCGGGCGAGGGGGGCCAGCGTTTCCATGTCCCAATGGCCCGACGGCTCGTAGATGGAGCGCTCCGGGCGCGGCTGGGACATCAGCGACACCGTGTCGCCGTAGACCAGGAAGATCTGGCCATTGACGTTGGAGGCGTAGTCGCTGGACAGGTAGCAGATAAACGGCGCGATATGCGTGGGGTCCAGCTCGGTCAGCGTGTCCTCGCCGGGAATGGAGGCGACGCCGCTACGGGCCCGTATCTCGGCAGCGCTGTCGGGAATGTCTCCAATCATGCGGGTGTTGGCTCGGGGCGCGATGGCGTTGGCGGTGACGCCGTAGCGGCCCATGTCCTTGGCTACGACCTTGGTGAAGCCAGCGATGCCCGACTTGGCCGCTCCGTAGTTGGCCTGGCCGGAGTTGCCAATCAGCCCCGACTCGGAGGTGAAGGTGATGATGCGCCCGGAACGCTGCTGACGGAACAGGATGCAGGCGTGCTTCACCACGGTGAAGGTTCCCTTGAGGTGGACGGCTATCACGTCGTCCCACTCCTGCTCGGTCATGTTGAAGACCATGCGGTCGCGAAGAATGCCGGCGCAGGTTACCACGATGTCCAGCTTTCCGAAGTTGTCCACGGCGGTCTGGATGATTTTTTCGCCTCCCTCCATGGTGGTCACCGACTCCATGCAGGGTACGGCCTCGCCGCCGGCGGCACGGATTTCGTCGGCCACCTGGGCGGCGACGGAGTGGTCCTGGCCGCTGCCGTCCACGTTCACGCCGGGGTCAACGACGACCACCTTCGCGCCCTCCGCAGCCATTTCCAGGGCGATGCCGCGGCCGATACCGCGCCCTGAGCCAGTGATAATCGCCACCTTGTCCATCAGTGAATCAACCAATTGTCATACCCCTGGAAATTTGGAATGTGATGTAGCCTTTTCCCCGTCCCCGGCGGGAAGGCCAGTGTGAGAGCCTCTACTCTTCACAGCAACTCTCTCCCCGGGGAGGGGGAACTTTACTAGTTCTTGGGGATAGAGACAGTTGCGCGGCCCGGGGTGGTGCGCTGGCCTTCTTCGTTCTCCAACCAGATTTCGCAGTCGACCAGATACTCCCCGTCGTCCTCGTGCTTGCCGGTCACCACTCCCCGGGCGGTGATGGGATGGCCCGGAATGTCCATCCCCCGGTACTGGCAGGACAGGCGGCGCAGGTTGCCGTGTGGGCCCATCCAGTCGGTAATCAAGCTGCCGAGGAAGGCGTTCTTCAGCGCCCCGTGGAGAATCACGTCTTCCAGCCCGGTGCCTTGGGCGAAGTCCTTATCGTAGTGAATCTGGTAGTAATCACCGGAGGCCCCGGCGTACTTCACCAACTGCTGGGTGGAAGGATGGTGCACCACTGGCGCAATCTCCATCCCTTCGGTTACGTCGTCCCAAACTACCTGCGCGGTCATGGTTTGACCTCCGGGGCCAATCTCCGGGCGCACTTCCGGGGGACGCCCTCACCCTAGCCTCTCCCGGAGGGAGAGGGAACTTTACGCCCGCAGACAATCATTGCCTGTGGGCGTTTATCAGTAGCGAATGGATGTATTGGTCTGGGTCGCCACCACCTGGCCGAACTGGTTGGTGTAGGTGATGATGATGGTGGAGATGAGCATCAGGCCGATGCGTCCGTTGCGCTCGTTGATGTCTTCGATGCGAGAGACGGCAGTGATGCGGTCTCCGGGGCGCACCGGCTCGAAGTACTCCCAATCGCTGCCGCCGTCCAGCAACCGCTCGAAGGGAACCTCGAAGGGTAGTTCGGGACGGGCGGAAACCGCCGAGCGCAGGAACGTCGGCGGCGCGATCAGTCCGCCGTAGCGGGAAGCGCGGGCTGCCTCCTCGTCGTTATACACCGGGTTTTCGTCCCCGATGGCCTCGGCGAACTTGATGATTGCGCCTTTCTCCACTTCGATGGTCTTGGGATCGCTTTCCAGCCCAATGGCCGCGCGGCGCATTTCCTCGGTCAAAAACGAAGGCGCGGTAGACACGAAAAACCCCCTGGACACTATTGCTGAATGAGCTTGTCGAAAGGGCCTGTCCTGAGCCTGACGAAAGGACTGCTCAACCCTTTTAACATTATATTAACAATCTTTAACATTATATTAACAATCTGGGAGTCTACCGGCGGGCGCAAAGAGTGTCAAGGTTTACATAGCAAAAGCAGCAACCATATTGCCGCCGAAATTGCGCTACTAATGGGCATTCCGCTAATCTGAATTCATCGTGTTATACCAGCGATACGATGCGTCTTAACCCGAATCCACCGATGGAGGGCGTCAGGTTAGCGTCCTGAAGTGGCCAAAGGGTGCTCCTTTGAATCTGGGATAATTGTTTTGTAACAGCAAACCGCCCGGAAACAAGGAGCACCCAATAGATGCTGCCACAGAACAATCCCGACCGTATCCGCATCATCTTCGACGACCACCGTCTGGTGGCCAATGCCGGGCTGCTCCTTCCGGCCACCTTGGCCCGGCACCTGGGCCTGCCCGAACTCGTCCAGCAGTGCCTCGACCTGGGCCGCGCGCCGGGGCGGGCCAACACCGGCGACAAGATAATGACCCTGGTTGCGTCTGCGCTGGCGGGCGGCGACTGCATCGACGACGCCGATGCGTTGCGCACCGGGGGGACGGCCTGCACCCTGGGCTCCACGGTCAAGGCGCCATCCACCCTGGGCACCTTCCTGCGCAGCTTCCGCTGGGGCCACGTCCGCCAACTCGACCGGGTGAGCCGGGAGTTGCTGGCACGGGCTTGGCAGGCCGGCGCTGGACCCGGCGGCGCGCCGTTCACCATCGACCTCGATTCCACCATCTGCGAGACCTACGGTCTGGCCAAGGAGGGCGCCCGCCACCACGGCTACACCGGCAAGCGGGGCTATCACCCACTCCTGGCCATCGCCGCGGGCACCGGGGACGTGCTGATGTCCCGGCTGCGCGAGGGCCGCGCCAACACCGCCCGGGGCGCCGGACACTTCCTGCGGGAGACGGTGGGCCGGGTACGCCACGCCGGGGCAAAGGGGGCAACTCACGGTGCGGGCCGACAGCGGCTTCTACACTCATAGCGTGGTATCCGTCTGCCGCAAGATGGACGTCCGCTTCTCCATCACCATCCGGCAGCACAAAAGCCTGCACAATCTCATCGAGGCCATACCTGAAGATGCCTGGACTCCCATTCCCTACTGGATGGACGGCGCCGCCGATGTGGCCGAGACCGCCTACACTCCCTTCCAGGGCGAGCCCGGCGCCGTGCCGGTGCGGCTCATCGTCCGGCGGGTGAAGCCCACGCCCGGTTCCCAGTTGGCCCTCTTCGCCACCTACAGCTATCACGGCTTCATCACCGACCGGGACGGAGAGACCCTGGAACTGGAGGCTGACCATCGCCGCCACGCCGAGATCGAGAATGCCATACGCGACCTCAAGTACGGCGTCGGGCTGAACCACATGCCGTCCGGCCGTTTCGCCGCCAACGGCGCTTGGCTGGCGGTACAGGTGATGGCCCACAACCTGGCCCGCTGGACGGCGCGGATTGGTCTGGGTGAGCAGATCGTGACCACCAAGACCCTCCGGCGGCGGTTCTTCGCTCTGGCGGGACGGCTCACCCGCTCGGCGCGCCGCCTCACCCTGCATCTGCCACAGCGCTGGCCCTGGGCAACCCAGTTCAGTTGCGCCCTCTCTCGATTGCGAGCTGTTCCATTTCCTGCCTGACGGCGCCCGTCCGCCACTGACCCAACGTCCCCGCCAACTCGCGCCAGTTCGGTCCGCGAGCGCCTCTTGTCGTGTCCTATCCCGCCATCTCGCTCACCACAGCCACTGTAGGCCGCCATCGGCGTCCCTAAAAGCGCCTGCAGACCGTCGCCAACCTCCCATCTACGCGAATTCGAGCCCGGACCATCCGCGTCTGTTACTTCCTCTCCCTCCTTCCAGTGTCCTCACCCCGTCCATCCCTGCCCTTCGGTGGATTCGGGCTTAAGCAGGGAGTGACGAATCAGCTTCGCGGCCAATCGCCCTGCCCAAGGCTCCTCCAGGCCCCGGCGCGGCACTACTGCATCGGTCCGGGCCGGCGGCAGTGACGCAATGCGGTTTACTTGGTGTTATGATATGTTCGTTCATCCGAATCAAAATGCCACATCCAGCTTCCTCACAGCGGAGGCCTGATATGACCACTCCCAAGCCCGTCTCCGCCCCGGCCCCCGGCGCGCCGGAAATCGTCCGGTTCCCTGATGCGCGGCCCTGCGATATGGATATGACCACCTACTACTACGTTAATTTCCCGGCTTACCCGTCGGCTCTGGCCGACCACTTGGGGAACCTGGACGCCACCGTAATCATCAGCGAGATGGCGGCTGGCCTGCGGGCCACCGAGACCTACGAGGGCATACTGTTCCCAGACCTGCTCATCGCTCTCGACGCTAACCCGGCCGCCGCCCAGGCCCGCAACGGCTACCTAATCCCCGAGCAGGGCAAGCCCCCCGACTTCGTGCTGGAAGTAGCTTCCGAGACTACCTCCGAGCGCGACGAAGGATACAAGCGGAATGCCTACGCCAACATGGGAGTCCGCGAATACTGGCGGTTCGACCACACCGGCGACTTCTATCAAACGCCGCTGACCGGGGACGTGCTGGCGGACGGGCAGTACCGGCCCATCGCCATTCACCGGACGGAGGAAGGGCATTACCGGGGCCACAGCGACGTGCTGAACCTTGATCTGTGCTGGGAAGCAGGCCAACTCCGCTTTTGGGATCCGGTGGGGCAGCGCTACCTAACGACGGGCCTGGAGGAACGCGCCGCACGACGCGAAGCCGAAGCAGCGCGCGCCGAGTCGGAAGCAGCGCGCAACGCCGCCGAAGCCCGGGTCCGCGAGTTGGAAGAGGAACTGCGCCGCCGGGCCGACGCCTAGCCTCTCCCCTACTGGCCCAGCCCGCGCTGCATCCCGCGCAGGTAGCTTGCCTGCCCGCCGTGCTGGTTGACCTCCCAGACCAGCAGACGAAACATCGTCGCCAGCGTGATCTCGTTGCCCTGGCGGTTGGTCATCGTGGTGGTGGTCAGAGAAGCGTCGTCATGTTCGGCGAGGAAGCCCAGCAGGTTGTCGCGGGCGGCGGCGGCGTACTCCACCAGCAGGGACTTGCCGGGGCAGCGCCAGTTGTTCAGGTCGTCGGCGGAGTAGCCGAACCCCACGTCCATCGCCTCCGGTTTCATCCCCAGCTTCTCGGCCCATTCCCGCTCGTAGAGCTGCGGCTGCCTGCGGGCCAGCGATTGCGTCCACATATCCAGCGCCCGCCCGTAGTGCCAGACGACGAACCCGATGGAGTGGCACTGGTCGTTTGGGCGGTACTCGATTTCCTCCTGAGTTAGCCCGTCCAGGTAACGCTCCAGCCACTCCCAGTTAACCTCGAAGGACTCCCGGATAAATTCCTGCAACGCCATTGAAACTACCTCACGATTGCAATTACGTGGAAAGGGGCGCCGGTCTAGGTTGTGTTGACATTTTGGTTATGATGCTTGTATGTCAAATGTTAAATTGCCAGTAGAACAATGGGACAGGATTCTCGATTTCCTGCGTGGCTGCGCCGGCCTGTATGTCGCTCAGGAAGAAGATTGCCAGCGATTTGTCGAGGCCGCTCTGTGGATTAACCGCTCCGGCGCCCAATGGCGGCTGCTTCCGGCCGAATACGGGAATTGGAACAGTGTCTATAAACGATTCGCCCGTTGGGCTGACAAAGGCGTCTGGGAACAGATGCTTCAACACTTCTCCGGCGACCCGGACCTGGAATACCTGATCATTGACAGCACGGTGGTTCGGGCGCACCCATGCGCGGCGGGGGCGCCCCCAAAAACGGGGGACAGGCTTGCCAGGCCCTGGGCCGCAGCCGGGGCGGGTTCAGCACCAAGATCCACGTGAGCGTGGACGGCTTGGGCAACCCCTTGCGATTCATCCTGACCGGAGGGCAACGGCACGACATCACCCAGGCAGAGGAATTGATCGCCGGTTACGCTGGAGAGCAGGTGCTGGCTGATAAAGGATATGACTCCCAGGAGTTTCGCGAGCACATCCTGGCCCTGGGCATGACTCCGGTCATTCCGCCCCGCTCAAACCGGAAGGAACCCGCCGGCTATGACCGGCATCTGTACCGGGAGCGCCATCTGGTCGAATGCTTCATCAACAAGATAAAGCACTATCGCCGGATATTCTCCCGGTTTGAGAAACTGGACACCAGATACCTGGGCTTTCTGCATTTCACCGCCGCTCTCATCTGGTTACGCTGAAATGTCAACACAACCTAGTTTCTGTGGTCGGCCACCGATCTCTATTGTAGCGCAGCGGGCGGGGATGGTTCGGATTCAGCGGCTCAATCCGCGGATTTCCGCCTTAGCGGGAATGACGGGTTGGGTGCCGCGCCACGATTTGAGATAGTCTCTGAGTGATTCAGGTCCAGTTGGTCGCCCGACGGTTCTATGATTGCGGTGTCGGCCGTGTTCGAGGCGAATGGCCGGCATGCCACGGAATGGATCATCTTCACCATGCGGTCAGATGGCTCGGATAAGCGCGTTCTGCTGCGAACCGAAGGTGCAGATTGGGTAGAGGGCAAGGGCGCGCCCCTGCCCGCCAGCTTCGATGTCTTCGAGTGGGAGGAAATTCCCATAGCCTCGGCCGCTGAGACCGACAGGAATCAGTCATAGCAAGTTAATCCCTTAAAATTACGGTATCCCGATATGCTAAAATCGGGGCGGAAATTTCGTTGCCGGAGGAGCGCTTTGGAGTTCGGTTTCTATCTGCCCAACAGCGGCGAGGGGGCGCAGCCCGACGCCCTGGCCAGCATCGCGCGGCTGGGCGACCGGCTGGGCTTCCACTGCATGGTCGCGCCCGACCATATCCTGATGCCCCGCGAGGTCAGTTCGGTCTACCCGTACAGCGTCACCGGCAGCATCTTGGCCGGGGGCAACTCCGGGGCCGGCGAGTGGCCCGAGCAGATTACCACGCTGGCCTTTCTTGCCGGAGTGACCGAACGCATCCGGCTGGTCACCAGCGTGATGATCGTTCCCTATCGCAACCCTCTGCTCTGCGCCAAGATGCTGGCCACGCTGGATATGCTGTCCAAGGGCCGCCTCATCGTCGGCGCGGGCGTGGGCTGGATGGAAGAGGAGTTCGAGTTGCTAGACGCGCCGCCCTTCGCCGAGCGGGGCGCGGTGACCGATGAATACCTGCAAGCCTTCATTGAGCTGTGGACTGCCGACAACCCCAGCTTTGACGGCAAGTACGTGCAGTTTTCCGACATCATCTTCCAGCCGAAACCGGCGCAGACGCCGCATCCGCCCATCTGGATCGGCGGGCAGAGCAGGGCCGCCCTGCGCCGCGCCGCGCGCCTGGGCAACGCCTGGCATCCCGTCGGGGCCATCCCCGCCGCGCCGCTGGAGCCGGAGGAGCTGGCAGAAAACCTGGCCTACCTGCACCGCCACGCCGAGCGCGCCGGCCGCGACCCCGGCGAGATCCAGGTCTCGATGAAGGCGCCGCTCTATGACGCCGCCAGCCCGGTTCCATCGAATACAGGGGCGAATACAGGGGCCGGGAGCCGCCGCCGCTTCTCCGGCCCGCCCGACGCCGTTCTGCAAGACATCCACGCCTACTCCGAAGTCGGCGTTACGCACCTGATATTCGACTTCCGCAGCCCTCACCACGCCGAAACCGAGGAGCGTATGGCCCGCTTCTCCGAGGCGGTGATGGCGGCGGGATAACCATACCAATTACATTTGGAAATTCCTCCCCCCAACGTGGAGGGGCAGGAACAACCAATAGATAGGCCCTTGGGGACAACGGAGGTAAAGAAGTTGGAGACATTGGACGACCGCTTTAACCGAGGCCAGGAGATGCGCAGGCGCATGGCCGGTGGCAACTCCAGCCACTATGCCCTGCCTGGCATCGACCAGCTTGCGCCGGACCTGAAGCGCATCGTTGACGAAGCCCTTTGGGGATCGGTCTGGACCCGGCCGGGACTGGACACCGAGCGACGCTGTATGTGCACCGTGGCAGCCCTCACCGCGCTGGGCCAGATGCCCCTCTTGCGCCGCAACATAGAGCGCAGCCTCAATCTGGGGCTTACACCCGACCAGATTGTGGAGGTCATTATTCAGATGACCTTCCTCGTGGGAATCCCGTCGGTGGAATCCGCCTTGAAGCTGACCAAGGAAATCTTCGAGGAACAGGGGATCGAGTACACCCCCACCAGGGTTTACGACACCACCCGGACGGTCGAAGAACTGCACCAGAACGGGCTTCGCATCTACGACGAACAGATGGGCGAGCCGCCCCTCTACCCGGTGGAAGACCCCAATTCGCTGGAGATGGCAGTCCAGAAGTTAATTGAGGAGTATCACTGGGGCGCCATCCACGACCGCCCCGGCCTGGACCCCAAGAGCCGGGCGCTATGCAGCATCTCCGCCATGACCGTCCAGGGCCAGTATGACCGCCAGATTCGCCGCCTCATCGAGGGAGCTCTGCATGTGGGGGTCACGCCCCAGGAAATTATGGAAGTCTTCTTCCAACTGGTCTTCTACGGCAGCTATACCAACTCCCGCACCGCCATGCGGGTGGCCCGCTCCGTGTTCATCGAGCAGGGTTACGTCGCCGCTGAGGCAGACTGAGTCTTACTGCAACCAACCTGCCGGCGGCCTGGGCCGCGGCACCAAAACACCGGAGGCAGAATGAAACTTCAACTGGACGACGGAACCGAACTGTTCTATACCGTTGACGACTTCACCGACCCATGGACTGAGCCGGAAACGGTGCTGATGCACCACGGCATGGCCAAGAACCACCGGATGTGGTTCGGATGGGTGCCTACCATCGCTCGCCACTACCGGGTCATCCGCTTCGATATGCGGGGAATGGGGCATTCGGACGTGTCGGAGCCGGGCTACCCCTGGTCGCTGGATAACTTCACCAACGACCTGGAGCAGCTCGCCGACAAGCTGGGACTGGAGCAGTTTCACCTCATCGGCGAAACGGTGGGCGGTTCCATTTCGATGAACTACTCCACCCGCCACCAGGAGCGGCTGCGCTCGCTGACCGTATGCACTTCGCCCACCAGCTTCGACTCCCACCACCAGGAGAGCGCCAGCCTCATCGAGCGCGAAGGCATCGAAGCCTGGGTGGACGACTCCATCGGGCGGCGGCTGGACCCGGACCTGGTGCCGCCGGAATACATCCGCTGGTACGCCGACCAGATGAAGGCCACGCCGGCCCATGTGGTGCAGGGTTTCCAGGCCAACGCCGGGGGAGACCTCGGCCCGGCACTGAGGAACGTGCAGACGCCGGTGCTGGTGCTGGCGGCGGCCAGCCTGCGCGAGGAGGTGCTGGGCGACTTTCGGGGGGTTGCCGACCTGTTCCCCAACGGCAAGCGGGTGGTATTCCCCGGCATCACCGGCTTCGTGCAGCACATCCTCCCAACGGCCTGCGCCCGAGTCTGGCTGGACTGGGTGCGGTCGCTCTAGCTCGTGATTTTCCGGGGCCGTCGGGGGCGCAGTTCCCGTCGCGGCCGGATGGCTGCGGTATTGCTGGCCGGGAGGTTGCTGCGGCGACGCCGGCAGTCCCTCGACTACAACCTGATTTTCCTGCGCCTGCTGTCGGGATTGGACCCGGAAACCGGCGAAAAATGGGTCTGGCGCGACCCCGGATTGGCCAACTACCCGTGGCAGTTCATCGTTCAGGCGGGGCTGGCAACCGTGGTCATGCTGGCAATCCTGACCTTCGTTCAGTCTCTCTCCTCCGCGGCCATCGCTGCCGGCCTGGCCTCCAGCGTCGTCGGCATCTTCATCAACCCCTCCAACCGCACAGCGCGGATCAGGTCGGTCGCGGGCGGGCATATCGTGGCGCTGGTGCTGGTGCTGGGCTCGGCTTTCTCGGCCATCCTGTTCTTCGGGCCGGTGGAAACATTGCTCACAGACGTGGACTACCTGAGGAATTTCGGGTATGCCCTTGCCGTCGGCTTGGCCATGCTGCTGATGGCCATCACCAACACCGAGCATCCGCCGGCCGCCGGCACCGCGCTGGGGATGGCCAGCAGGGAGTTCGACATCCTGATATTCCTCAGCCTCGTCGGAGCGGTGCTCCTGCTGGCGGTGATGAAGTTAGCAATACGCCCATATCTTCGGGACTTGACGTGAGGAATGGCGCAGAGCAGGAAGGCCGTTTCGTGGCCTTGATGCGCCGGTAACGACAAAATCTCCCCAGGAGCCGAACACCATGCCCGAAGCCCTCGCCCGCACTTACGCCCGGTTCGTGGCCGGACTGGACTACTCGCAACTGCCCGCGGCGGCGGTGGACAAGCTGAAGGCGTCGCTGTTGCACGCCACCTTTGTCTCGCTTGTCGGGGCGCAGACGGCTCACGGCAAAGCCGCCATAGAACTGGTGAAAGAGGAGGAGGCCAATCCCAACGGCGCGACGGTGCTGGCCGACGGCGCCCGGGCCACCCGCAGCGGCGCGGCCTTCGCCAACAGCAAGCTGATGCACGCCACCAACCAGACCGACTCCTACCGGATGCTGATTCATCCCGGTCCCTGCATCATCCCGGCGGCCCTGGCAACAGCGGAGCTTACCGGGGCCAACGGCCAGCAGTTGCTCACGGCGATGGCGGCAGGCTACGAGGTGGAGGCCCGCATCGCCGGCGACTTCATCCCCGCCACCCAGGCGCGGGGCTTCCGGTGCAGCCCAGTCTACGGCACCCTCGGAGCGGCGGTGACCACCGCCAAGCTGCTGGGGCTGGACGAGGACCAGATAGTCACGGCGCTGGCCCTGGCCTGCACCTTTGCCGGAGGCACCACCGAGGGGCCGCGCGTGAGCGGGCGCGAGATGCTGTATCACGAGCCCAACGCCACCCGCAGCGGCATCATGGCCGCGCTGCTGGCCCGCGAAAACCTGCGCGGCTCGGAGACCTGCCTGGAGGGCGACGCGGGCTTCTACAACGCCTTCGTCGGCAACAACCGTGGCGAGTTGTCCTACACTTTTTCGGTCAACCCGCCCCAGGATCCCGACGGAGAGTGGGGCGGCCCCGGCACCACCGACCTGGCCGCCACCGTCGAGGGCCTGGGCGACCGCTGGGAACTGATGCACGTCACGCCCAAGATATACCCGACGGCGGGCTACAACTGCCCGGTAATCGAGCTGACCACCCGGATGCGGGCCGCCCACGACATCGCGCCCGAGGACGTGGAACACATAACCGTCGAAATGAACTGGCTGGAGACCACCTATCCGTCGCCCGCCTTCCCCAACAGCGACCGCAGGATGCCCGGCGTGGGCAGCACCCACTACTTCACCGCCTACACCTGGACGCACGGCAGCTATCCGCCGCTGCGCCAGCGTCTCGACCCCGGCATAGACTCCGCCGACTTCGACCGTCAGGTGATGGCGCTTCAGGAGCGAGTCGAGGTAGTCGGGCAGCGGACGCGCGGCTCCTTTGCGCCGCGCATCACAGTCCGCACCCGCTCCGGCGGCGAGTACAGCGACGAGTTCAACGGCGACGAACTGAAGTGGGACTTCACCACCGAGACCGTGCGCATCGGCGAGCTATTCCCGCAAATGGACTGGCCCGCCGCCAAGCTGGATGGCTTGGCGGCCGCCGTCTCCGGCATCGAGAACGCCCCCGGCGTGGCCGGGCTGGTAGCCTGCTGCGTGCCGGGGTAGGGTACTGGTTGATGGAAAACGATGCTGCTACTCGATGCTGAAATCTCTGATTGCGGACAATACCGTTATAATCTCCGCCGACGCTGGGATGACGGCAAGCCAGCCCATCCCGCGCGTCTCCCAAACAACCAAGAACTAAGCCGCTTGCAATGGCTACCACATCTCAAACCCTGAGAAGGAGCATCGCATGGACCTCGGACTGGAAGGCAAGATTGCCATCGTTACCGGCGGTAGCAAGGGCATCGGGCGGGCCACCGCGCTGGCCCTGGCGCAGGAGGGCGTGGACGTCGCCATCTGCGCCCGCGGCGTGGAGGAACTGGAGGACGCCGCCGCCGACATCCGCGCCCACACCGGACGCCGCGCCCTGGCCGTCCGCGCCGACACTGGCGATCCCGACGACATCAAGAACCTCGTCGCCGCGACCGTCGCCGAGCTGGGCGGCGTAGACATCCTGATAAATAACGCCGTCAACTCCACCGCCGCTCCCTTCATGGAACTGACCGACGAGGACTGGCTGAACCACATCAACGTCAAGATAATGGGCTACGTCCGTTGCGCCCGGGAGTGCATCCCCCACATGAGGCAGCGCGGCGGCGGTCGCATCATCAACATCGGGGGCATGGCGGCCCGGTACACCAACCCGCTGACCAACAGCAACGGCGTCACCAACGCCTCCGTCTCCAACATGGCCAAGAACCTGGCCGATCAGGTGGCGGGCGACGGCATCCTGGTCAACTGCATCCATCCCGGCACGACCCGCACGCCACGCCAGACGATGATCCTGGAGCGGCAGGCCCGCGACGCCAACATCACCGTGGAGGAGGCCGAGGCCCGCGCTGTCGCCGGCATCCCCATCGGGCGCATGGTGGAGCCGGATGACATTGCCGACCTAGTGCTGTTCATGGTATCCACCCGCGCCGGAGCCATCACCGGCCAGACCATCGCCGTAGAAGGCGGCGCAGTCCGTGCCATCAACTACTGACGCGGCTTTAACGCCGAGAATTCCGGCCCTCACCCTTGCCCTCCCTCTTCTGATGGCGGTCTGCTTTATTGCGCTGGCAGCGGCCTGCGGCGGTTCGGAGTCCGGGGGCGTCATCGTGCCGCCGACGGAGGAGTTCGGCGGGCCACAGTATGCTGCGGTGGTGGTCACCAGCGACATGGCCGTTGGCCGGGAGCGACTGGCCTTCGGAGTGCTGACCCGGGACGGCGGGCCGCTACGGGCTGAGCGAGCGACGGTGCGCACCTACTACCTGCCGCCCAACACCGACGGGCGGGAGGCCCGACAGACGCTCACCGCCGAGTTCCTGGCCTGGCCCACCGTCGCCGGGGTGTTCGTCGCCCACCCGGAGTTCGACGTTGCCGGCTCATGGGAATTGGAAGCGGAGTTTACCACGCCAGACGGCACGGAGGTCGTCGCCACCTCCGCTTTCCCGGTGAAGGAGTCCAGCGACACCCCGGCCATCGGCGATCCTGCCCCTGCGAGCGACACGCTCAAGGCGTCCGACGTTGAAGACCTGTCCCGCATCACCACCGCCGGGGAGCCTGACCCTGGCCTGTACGCCCTGTCAATCCGCGAAGCGGTGGCCGACGACAAACCCTTCGTCGTCCTGTTCGCCACCCCGGCCTACTGCGTCAGCTTCACCTGCGGGCCGCAGGTGCAGGAGCTTTCCGGCCTACGGGAGAAGCACGATGGCCAGGCCAACTTCATCCACGTCGAGGTCTTTGAGGACCCGCACCTCATCGAGGGCGGACGCCCTACCGGCGGGCTGGTGGACTCCGTGGAGGAATGGGGCCTGCCCACCGAGCCGTGGACCTTCGTGGTGGACGCCAACGGCATCGTGCGGGCCAAGTTCGAGCAGTACACACCGGCCTCAGTAATTGAGGGAGCGCTGCTGGAGGTGATGAATTAAAGGCAGAGGACGCAGAGAAACGCAAAGGACGCAAGGGGCTGTTGGATACAAACTACCCCTCTGCGTCCTTTGTGCTCTCTGTACTCTCTTCGTTTGTATGGCGGCCTGCAACAGCCAGTCGCCCGGTACGGTGCGGGGCGTAATCTTAGAAGCCCAAGACCGCAACCTGGCCGAAATCGAAACGCTGCGGCTCCGCGACGAAGACGGCAGGGAGTGGACGTTCACCACCACCGAGGCGCTGGAGAAGAACGGCTCCCACCTGCGCCTGCATCAAGTGCTGGGCCAGACAATCGAAGTGCGCTACGAGGAAAGGGACGGGGAGCTGATAGCCACGGGGTTGCGGGACTGAATACTCAGCTCGGAGGTCAGTCGCTACCATTACACCTTTTTGCTGATCCTGAAGTATCTCGCGACTATACCAACAAGGTCTGCTTGGACGCACCCGGCGGTTAGCTCCCCCCTCTAACTGAACCGGAAGACGCGCACCGCGACGGCGGCGGTGGCTGCGGCCCAGGCGGCAAGGGCGGCCAGTTGGGGCCAAGTCTCCCAAAGGGGCGCACTGTTGATCGCCACCTCCCGCAGGGCATCGAGCATGGGGGTGAGGGGCAGGACCTGAGCGGCGTAAGGCAGCAGCCAGGGCAGCGAGGCGGTGGAGAAGAAGGTGCCGGCCAGGAACATCATCGGCAGGGCCACCGCGTTGCCCATCCCCGAGGCCGCGGCCGGGCTGCGGGCCCAGGCCGACAGGATGAAGCCGATGTTGAGGAACACCACCGTGCCCAGCAGAACGATGATCAGCACCCAGCCCAGGTTGCCGTGGATGTCGCCTCCAAACACGAACACACCGACGGCCAGGATGATGAGCGCCTGCACCATCGCCAGCAACAAGTGGGCGATTATCTCCCCGGCAAAGAACTTCCAGACCGGCAGGGGCGTCGCCAGCAGGCGCTTCAGCACTGCCTGGTTGCGATAGGTGCTGATTCTGACTGCGATGGAGATGATGGAGTTGGTCATAATGCCCAGCCCCAGCAGCCCCAGCAGCACGGTGTCGAAGTAGTCCACCTCTGGCGTTGCGATGACTTCCGACGTGACCAGATGCTCCGGCAGCACCGGACGGCCGTCGGAGCGCAGTTCGATGACCAGGCTGTGGACGACGCCCTCGACGAGCTGGTTGCGCTCCGGGTTGCGGGTGGCGTAGACCAGCGTCACCGGCTCCACGGCCCCGTCGCTGTTCTCCGCCGCCGGCTCATCCAGACCTTGGGGGATGAGCAGCAAGTAGCCCAGGTCGCCATCGGTCAGCCTCCGGCGGGCCTCGTCCAGCTCTTCGGCACCGCCAGGGGCCAGGTCCTCCGACTCCAGGAAGGCAATGCCGTTCAGCCGCTCCAGCAGCAAGTCCGCCTTGGGGCCGCCGGAAAAGTCGGCCACGGCCAGCCCGGTGGGGGTGACGCCGCGAAAGTCGAACAGCCCGAACACCACCACCAGCAGCAGCGGGAATATCAAGGCCCAGAAGAGGCCCTGGCGGTTCCGCGCCATCATCTTCAGGTTGGCCAGCGTGATTGCCAGCAAGGGCGCCCTCTGCCTCTAGTTCCTCGTCAGTTCGATGAAAACGTCTTCCAGCCTTACCGGCGTGATTTCCAGTTGCTCCAGAGCAACGCCGGTGTGCGCCACCCGGTCCAGCAGGTCCTGGAGCGCCGCGGGGGAGCCGTCGAGCCGCAGGAAATAAGTGTTTCCGTCGGAGGCGAAGGAAGCCTCTACGCCGTTCAGATGCAGCAACTCCAACTGCTCTCCGGTCAGCGGCGCGGCCATCACCAGCTTGACGGCGTAGGACGCTTCGATGCGGGCAATGAGTTCGCGGGGGGCGCCCGAGGCCAGCAGCCGCCCGTGCTTGATGATGGCCAGCCGGTCGCAGTTCTCCTCGGCTTCTTCCATGTAGTGGGTGGTAACGATGACCGTCGCGCCGCCATCGCGCACCTGGCGCACCAGCGTCCAGAGGTCGCGACGGGATACGGGGTCGAGGCCGGTGGTCGGCTCGTCCAGAATGACCAGCTCCGGGTCGTTCACGAGGGTGGCGGCCAGGGCGAAGCGCCGCTGCTCGCCGCCGGATAGCTGCCGGACGCGCCGGGCTGCCTTGTCTCCCAGTCCCACCCGCTCCAGCAATTCCAGGGGCGGTAGACGCCGGGGATAGAAGCTGCCCAGCAGGGCCAGGATTTCGCGCAGGCTCAGGTATTCGTAGTAGGAGGACGCCTGCAACTGAACGCCGGTGCGGGCCTTTATATCGCGGCTTTGGGTAGCCACGTCCAGACCCAGCACGCTGACCATACCGGAGTCGGGCGGTTGCAGCCCCTCGAGAATTTCCAGCGTGGTGGTCTTCCCCGCGCCGTTGGGCCCCAACAGACCGAAGATTTCCCCCCGCTCCACAGAAAAGGAAAGATGGTCAACGGCGACAACATCGCCATACCGCTTAACCAGCTCTTCCACCTGCACCGCTCGGGACATAGCTACCTGGAATCATATCACAGGCTAACGAGAGCGGAGCCGCCAGTAACGGACTGCGTTGCCCGCAGGTCCTTGGGGGCTTTCCCCCGTCCTAAGCTCACTTCGCCTTTCGATCCAGCGTATACCCCGGCAACGCCCATTTCCAATCGGTCGTTGTGCCTGCAAACCGAGAGAGATATATCAAGGCTATCTATTGATTGCCTCAGTCTTGTAATACTGCACATTGTTGACACCTATTATTTGTTAGTGTGTACATCATTTCTGTAGTTGGCATACATAGAATACGACAACCTATATATGGCAATAACTTGAAAGGAGAAGCTATGGGCAGGCGACTGGGATTCCTATTGATTACGTCTATGGCCGGAGCGTCTTTAGCTTTGATGCTGGCCTGCTCGGCGGAACCGACCCGTCATTCCCGCGAACGCGGGAATGACGAAAACACGCGCTATGACGAAAACAGACGCTTGGAGACCGATATTCTTAAATTGGCGACACTCCAATTGGCGACACTCCCTAGCGAACGGCGACCAGCTTGGACCCCTGAAATGAGGATGGCCATTGAAGTCAAGTGCGATGCAACTATCCCGCCTGAGCCCGTAATGTGCGAGCTTTCCCCCGAACGGACCGATAGGTAAGCGGTGTAAACTCCGGCCCGTCCGGCCTTGAAGGGCGACCGGAGGGGGAAGCTCAACGGCAAAGCAGTCCGGGGATGCCCATTGCGCCCAACACGGGGTGGGCCGGCGCGCAGCAGGTATACTCTCACTTCAACGCCATCTTCTACCTCGGCACGGTGCGATACATGAACGAGGCGCTGGATCACGCTCAAGACGGCGATAACGACGGAGCACTGACTGCCATCAATCAGGCGGCATCGGGTCTCTTGCTGACGCAGGATGACCTCGTCACCAGCTTCGAGTAACCAACTCATCAAACGGATTAGGGGAACACGAATGGCAAGGTTTCGTCGCCGGAATTATCCGCAGATGCTGCTGGCGTTAGCGGCCCTATCTGCGGCGCTGCTCATGGCGTTGGTAAGCTGCGGAGGAGGCGAGCAATCTCCTGCTCCGGCGGCGACTTCCGTTGAGACCGCGTCGCCCACTCCAGTTACGCCGACAGAGGCGACCACTGAGGAAGAGGACCGCTCCCTCACCGTATACTCAGGACGCTCGCAATCACTGGTGAATCCGCTCCTCGAGGCCTTTGAGGAGGAAACCGGCATTTCTATACGGGTCAAGTACGCCAGCAGTGCCTCGACCGCGGCCACCCTGCTCGAGGAGGGCGACAACACCCCAGCCGACGTGGTGTTCCTTCAGGACCCCGGTTCTCTGGGCAGTCTGGCTGCGGCGGAAATGCTGGGAGAATTGCCCCAGGCCATCCTAGACAAGGTCGACGCCAGGTTACGGGACCCCAACGGGCAATGGATAGGCACGTCCGGCCGGGCCAGGACCATCGTCTACAACACAGAAACCATCGACCCGGAGACGGACCTCCCGGCCTCTATACTGGACTTTACCGCTGAGAAGTGGAAAGGCCGGGTGGGCTGGGCGCCCCGGAACGGCTCCTTCCAGTCCTTTGTAACCGCCCTCCGCTTGCAGTTGGGCGAGGAAGTCGCACGGGAATGGCTGAAGGGTATGAAGGAAAACGACGCCCAGGAATACCCCAATAACGTCTCCATCGTGCAGGCGGCCGCCAACGGCGAGGTGCACGTCGGATTCGTCAATCACTACTACCTCGAGCGGTTCCTGGAGGAACATGGGCCGGAATTCACCGCCCGCAACCATTTCATAGGCAACGGAGATCCGGGGGCGCTGGTGTTGGTGTCAGGTGTGGGGATGCTGAATGCGTCCAAAAACAAGGCAACTTCCGAAGAATTCATCGAATTTCTTCTGTCCGAGTTCGGGCAGAACTACTTCGCCTCGGAGACCAAGGAATACCCGGTGGCCGCGGGAGTAGCACCGGTGGGCGACCTGCCGCCCCTGGACTCCCTTGACCCGCCCGACGTTGACTTGGGCAGTCTGAGCGACCTTGAAGGCACTATCAACCTGCTCCGGGACGTTGGCGTTCTGCCGTAACGCCTGTACCATCCATCCGTTTCACCCTGGATTCGAGGAAAAGAGCTGCTGCCGGCTGCCGTAGCTCTTTTCGTTTGCTGTCCTGGCTGGTCCGAACAGTCTTCGGACAACGCCACGAAATGGCTCCTGGCGCCCACGCCAATGCGACGAGTTTCTTTTCGCCCCGGTATTTCTCGGACGGGCTTTAGGTTCTGTTGTGCATTTGTAACCGATGGCGGCCCATTTCATGTCATTCCAAGTGCAGGAAAGCACTAATGGCCTTGAATCGGAGTGATAAGTCCAGGATTCTTCGTCGCTATTTCCCCGGAATGACCCGCAACAGCGAAATGTCAACAGAACCTAGCGTGCTCGGCGGTTGTTGGTCGCCAGTTGTCACACATCTAGGGACGCTGGTCGCCGAACGCCATCCAATAAAATGTCCCTCGGAGAACCGGATATTCGTCGGCTCCACCGAATTCCCATCGGTCTTTGCCGTCCGAGTTCCAATTGGCGTAGATGCCTTCATAGCCAGTAGGAGTCTGGAGGTTGGCGGTGGTTTGACCAGTACCGCCGGCACTTCCTAACTGGCCCGAGGTGTCAGTGTTCCAGTAACTATCGGTTACTGTACCCCTGCTGGAACCCACCACCCCACCCCCACTGCTGGCAACGATAACTCTGCCTGTGAAGTAGCTGGACATGATGCGATCAGTGTTCTCTCCGGCCAGGCCGCCGACCGAACTGTTACCAACGACTTCACCCGTGGCATACGTTGTCTCAACAATATTCCAACTGGAACCAACCAAACCGCCGACCCGTCCGTCGCCGTTCACCGATGCGGTGGCATAACTGTCAGAGATCCGGCCGCTGTTGGCGCCTGCAATTCCACCGACCCAGTCATCGCCCGAAACGCTGCCGGTGACGTAGCTGCCGTAGATGTTGCCCGAGCGGTTGATCCCAACCAGTCCCCCAACGACGCCGCCGCCGGTAATGTCCACCGACTCTAATCCGATGGCCCGGACCCATGCATTTTCAGTCATCCTTCCGAACAGACCAACGACATTGTTATGGGGGTCATTGATGTACAGGTTAGATATGACGTATCCGTTACCGTAAATACTCGTACTCAGCCAGGAAGTATATCCGCCGCTTCCGATCGGTTCCCACCCGGCGCCACCGTTCCAGTACTCGTCGTCCGAATCCACATCGCCGTCGCCGTCGGTATCGAAATCGAGGTCGCTGATCAGCTCATATCCGTAGCACCCTACATAGGTGGGGCAACCCATGCCACTGGCCGCCGACGGGTACGCTTCGCTATATCCAGAGTTGTCGGATTCACCGTCACCGTCGGGATCGAATCGGATGGCGTTTAGCTGGGCGAGGTTGGATACTTCAATCAGGCCGTTGTCATTTAAGTCGTAGTCTTCGCCATCAAGTGGTTCCGGATCACTGGGGAACACCGGAACGACCTCCCCGGGAGGGGTGATCAACAGGAACCCGTCAACGCTCAAGTCAACTTCAATGAACAAACTGCCCTCGGCACAGATTCTAAGCGCCTCGGACCTCTCGTAATCTTCGCACAACTCCGGCTTCGAAGAGAGCTCGTGCTTCTCAATATTCCCGTCATGACGTTTGATGTGAATGGTCCATTGGTCTTCGCTTGCTTGCGTTAGTGTTTCGTCCCTATCTTTTTCCCATGCGATGCTAGCTGAATAAGTCCCAAAGAATATCCGCGATATATCAGTGTCCGTTTGGTCAAAGGAATTCGAGATCGTCAGCGAAGGGTCCCGATGGATAATAAGTTCCCTTACTACGAAATCGTCTCCTATTCTTAATGGGATTGGCCACCATGGGATTGGCCACCTACCACCTAACCACCTGCCACCTAATGAGACCATCTCTCTGGCGTCTTCCCGATGGTATCGCAGGTCGTTGAATTCATTTGCACAACCATCCCAATAGCAGACCAGGGCAGTTGTGGTCTCTACTGCTGGTATGTACTGATACATGAACATACCCACTAATCTAATTTCGTTCTCGCCGATTTCCTCTCGTCTGTATGAGTCATATATTGAAGAATACACTGTGTATTCGTTATTTTTTGTCTGTTGATACGATCCGACGGTGCTCTCCTCTCCGAAGTCGTACTAAACTACAGTAGCCTCGAGCACTGTGTCCTTCCAGTCATTAGCGGAACGATACTCGAGCCGATGCACCTCCCTCGTGTGAATCGTCGGATTGGATCCCACCGATACGAGACGGCCACCCGTCTCATAGACCATGGTCAGGCTAGGCCAAAACTGTGTTTCTTCTTCCTCCTCAGCATACGAGTTAAAGTTCAGGAGAGTCGCACTTGTTAATAGGACCGCAAATATAAGAACCGCGGAAATCGCTACAGGCTTGCTCATTCGCTCAGTTACTCCAAATGATGTCGGTGCATCTCAGCTTCATCCACGTATGTCTGGAGTCCGTTTATCCACCGACATATAATTTATATCTGAATCCGGGGTGTTAGCTCAACTAGGCCGTTCTCATTTATGTCGTAGTCGTTGCCATCAAGTGGTTCCGGATCCTTCTATTCCAGTACTGCTTTCCAATTCCTCAGTATCCGCCCTAAGCCGGTCACGCATTCCTGTACATCCGCGTATTCCAGAATGTGTGACAGCACCACCCGCACCACCTCATCGGTCGAAGGCTCCGTACTCAGCCGCCTCGTGGCCTCGTCCATATGACTTATAAGCAGGTCCGACGCCTGCCGGTGCAGGTCGTTCCACTCCGTCGGCTCTCGAATGAATTTGATGCCCCCAGGCTGGCTGGGCGTTTCCCTGCGAGGCAGGTTGATGGGCCGCGTGACCAAGCTCACGCCGTAACCGTTGTCCCTGATGGTGATTTGGTATTCTAGGCGCAGAGTCCGGCGCGGCTCCGCGGGCACAGGCAATCCCTGGAGTGGCGGCAGATTGTTCTTAGCCCAGCGCCTCTAACGCCGGATAGTTCGCGTCTTCCAGCCGGTACAGGCAGGCCGAAAGGAGATGGACGCGGCAGGGCAGTTGCCACAGGTGTGATGCGTCGTGGAAGGCGATCAGGCGGAGAATCTTGCTATCGTCCAGTCTTCCAGCCATGCTGTGCTCCTAGTTGACGTGCACGCAGCACTCGTACCAGTCTCCGTTGCGGGTATGACCAGTGCCTTCGCGGGTATGACGGGTTGGGTGCCGCGCCACGTATTGAGATAGTTTCTTAGTCCTTTTCCCCTGCTCTCAAGTCATAATGATCGTGACACGATACACAATGTTGACGTAGGGCGGCGCTAATAATACGATAGCGTAGGTGCCTATCATGGCCCACCTATATCTGTACGCAAATCGAGAAATCATTGGCGAATTCTATCTCAGATTGAAGGGTGTGCAACAGGAACTCGTAATCTCTGGGGTGTTGCCGGAAAATGACCGAGGATATGTGCTCAGGAGGAGACAGAATGGCAGACAAGGACATCGCTTTAATGGCCCACTTGATGCGCCGCGCCGGTTTCGGAGCGACGTATGAAGAACTGGAGACCCGTGCCGCCAATGGCTACGAGGCCACTGTGGAGGAGTTGCTGCATCCCGACACGCAGCCCGCAATCGAGCGCGACGTGTTGATGCGCTATCAGCCGCAGTGGGTGTCCCAGGCGGGACTGGAGGGCCAGCAGGAAGAATGGACCTTCCGGATGATCAATACCAAGCGCCCGCTGGAAGAGAAGATCACCCTTTTCTGGCACCAGATTTTCTGCACCGGCCACGCCAAGTGCGAGTACCCGAGGCAGCAGCAGATTGAGTTCGAAATGTTCCGCACCACGGGAATGGACAACTTCCAGGACCTGCTCCTGGGTCTGGCCATCGACCCCGCAATGGTGTTCTACCTCGACAACTGCATGAGCCATAAGGACGCCATCAATGAGAACTGGGGCCGCGAGCTTCTGGAACTCTTCTCCATGGGCGTCGGCATGGACGGACAGGCCAACTATTCCGAGGATGACGTCAAGGAGTGCGCCCGCGCCTTCACCGGCTGGACGGTGACCAACTCGATCCCCAGGTACCCCTATGGCAAGTACGAGGCCGCCTTTATCTACGACCCGTCAGACCACGACTATGGCGAGAAGACCTTCCTGGGCGAAACGGGCAACTGGAACGGTGAGGACATCGTCAGGATTGTCGCCAGGCAGCCCGGCACGGCCAGGTTCATCGCCAGGCACTTGTACAACTTCTTCGTCGCCGACGAACCCCAGGTCCCGGCGTGGCAGAACACGCCTCCCAGGGATCCCGAGGCCATCAAGATGCTGGAAGACGAGTATTACCGCTCCAACTACAACATCCGCTCGATGCTGCGGGTGCTGTTCAACGCCGACTTCTTCAAGGAAGCCCGCTTCACCAAGATAAAGAGCCCCACCGAGACCGTGGTGGGAACCATGCGCCTGGTCGGCGACTTCGACATACCCAAGCCCGGCATGAACGCCATGACCCTGACCATCCGTTACATGGGCCAGGACCTTCTCAACCCTCCAACCGTAGAGGGCTGGCATACCGGAAGGGAGTGGATCGACAGCGGCACCCTGGTCGAGCGCATCAACTTCACCGCCGATGCCGTGGGCAACACCGCCCACCGCGGAGTCCAGGCCATCATCAGCCGCCTGAGTTCGGAGGGAGAAGTCATCTCGCCGGAGCGGTTGGTCGACGGCTGCCTGGAAATGCTGGGAGCCTACGAGTTGGCCGAAGTCACCCGCAACGAATTGGTGTCCCTGGCCCGCAGCGAAGGCGAGTTGCGGACCGACAGCGAGGAGTTCGGCCAGCGGGTCGGCCAGATGCTGCAGTCCATCGTGGCCACCACCGAGTACCTATTCGCATAACAATGAGGAAGGGAAAGAAATGACAAGCACCAAGAAAGACCCGGTGCTGGTGGTCCTCCAGTTGTCGGGGGGAAACGACGCCCTGAACACCATCATCCCCTACAGCAACCCCCTGTACCTGGACAACCGGCCCAACGTGAGGATCGAGACCGACAGGGTCATTCCCATCAACGACCAGATCGGCTTCAACCCGGCGATGGCGCCGATCAAGCGCTTGTTCGATGCGGGCAAGGTCGCCATCATCCAGGGCGTGGGATACCCCAGCCCGAGCCGCTCCCACTTCCGCTCCATGGACATCTGGCATACCTGCGAGCCGGACGAAGTGGGCGACGAGGGCTGGCTGGGCCGGACTGTGCGCGACCTGGACCCGACGAAGGAAAACGTGCTGACCGGCGTGAACTTCGGCAGGGGCCTGCCAAGGTCCCTGGTGGCCCCCGGCGTGCCGGTGGCTTCCGTGGGCAACCTGGAGACCTACGGCGTGCTCACCGGGATCGAGATCGAAGAGCAGCGGACCAAGGCCCTTGACGTGTTTTCCAGGGTCTACTCCCCGATGATCGGCCAGGGCCCGGTGCTGGACTACCTCGCCCAGACGGGCTTGGACGCCCTTGAAGGAGCCGACATTCTCAGCACCGCCCCCGGTATGTATTCCTCGACCGTGGAATACGGCAAGGACGACGTTGCTCAATACATGCGCAACATCGCCCAGGTGCATCTGGCAGGGCTGGGCACCAGGGTGCTCTATACCACCGCGCCCTACAACAGCTTCGACACCCACGCCGGCGAACTGGCGAACCACACCAAGCTTTGGGCGGAGACATCCAACGCCGTTGCCGACTTCTACGACGACCTGAAGGAGCACAACGCCGGAGACAACGTGGTGTTGCTCGTCTTCACCGAGTTCGGACGAAGGGTCCACGACAACGGCTCCGGCACTGACCACGGGTCGGGCGGCGTGGCCTTCGTGGTAGGCGAGTCGGTCAAAGGCGGCCTCTACGGTGAATATCCTTCGCTGGAGCCGGAAAAGCTGCTGGAGGGGGACCTGCACTTCAACAACGACTTCCGCGGCCTCTACTCCGCCCTTCTGGAGAAGTGGATGGGCCTGGACGCCAAGCCCATAGTGAACGGCTCGTTCGAGCATATGGACTTCATTTAGCCAGCCGCTGGGAGGAGAATATGACCCCCACCAGAATATCGCACGTGCAGCTTCAGTACAGCCACACCATCGGGCGTGGCGAGCAGTTCGGGCCGGGCTTCACCTACCCGGTCCACCTGGCCCGGGGCGATGACGACCTGATGTACGTCCTGTGCCGGTCTCCCGAATACCGGCCGGAGGGCACCCGCATCACGGTCTGCACCGTTGACGAGGAATACGTCAACGCCTTTGCCCGCGGCGTTGCCCAGCAGGGGCCCCACGAGTACAACTTCGACGACGGTTCCCTGGTCTGGCCCGTGTCCTTGGCTGTCGCCGGCAATGGCAACGTCTACGTCTCCGATGAATGGGTGCATCGGATATCCATCTTCACCAGAGATGGGGACTACGTGGGAAAGTGGGAGGAGCGCGCCGGCAGCGGCGACGGCGAGCTTGACCGGCCCGCCGGTCTGGCCATCGACCAAGACGATAACGTCTACGTCGTCGACAGCATGAACCACCGTGTCCAGAAGTTCACCCCCGACGGAAAGTTCCTGGCCAAGTTCGGGACCTACGGAGATGGCGACGGCGAGTTCAATATGCCCTGGGGTATCTCCATAGACAAGCAGGGCAACATATTCATCGCCGACTGGCGAAACGACCGGATCCAGAAGTTCACGGCCGATGGAAAGTTCCTGATGAAGTTCGGTTCTTCCGGATCGGGTGAAGGCGAATTCAATCGCCCCACCGACGTCGCCGTTGACAAGGACGGCATCATCTATGTCGCCGACTGGTTGAACGACCGCCTTCAGGTCTTCGACCCCGATGGCAACTTTGTCACCCTCAAGACCGGCGACGCGACCATCTCCAAGTGGGGCAAGGACAAGTTGGACGCAAACTCGGAGATGTGGGGAGAACGGGAGCGCTCGCAGGGACTGGAGCGGGAGAAGGACTTCTGGGCCCCCAGCGGGGTTGAAGTGGACGATTCCAACACGGTGTTCGTCTGCGAAGGACCTCGCAACCGCATCCAGGTATACCGCAAGCAGTCTTCCACCTTCATGGGCCCCCGGCTGTAGCCCCTGACGGCGCTGGACCCCTTGGGAAGGCCCCCGCAACAGACCGGACGAAAGCCTCTAACCACGGCTTCTCCGGCGATGAACGGGGGTCTTCTCAGTGTTGCAGTTGGTAGAATCACCTGCTCAAACCCAGCCATCGAGCTTTCAGGGAGCCAGTCTTTGCCATGGCCATCAGTGTAGCCCGTATATCAAATCTGGAATGTGAGGCGTTCTATTTCGACATGGAGCGCCGCGGTATTGAGTTGCGAAACATGCAACCCAACGCAGTGGCTGCGGCATTGGAACAGGGTGAAGTAGATGCAGGGCCGGTATCGTTGTTGGATACTTTCCGGCTGTCGCCAAAGGCCACCCTCATCTCCGGGTTCTGTGTCGCGTCGGCTGCCAGAGCCGTGTCCAGCGCACTCCATTCCAAGGAGCCCATAGAAGCCCTGAGCGGCGGTCGCATCGCCCTTGGCGACGGCGACTCCACGTCGGCAAGCCTGCTTCGGGTGCTGCTGACGTTGAAGCACGAGGTACGCGGGGAGACTTTCGTCGATGAGCAATCGGACCACGATGCTATCTTGTTGACGGGCAACCAGGCCCTGCGCAGCCGCCGGCGGCTGCGTGGCTTCCAGCACCGGCACGACTTGGGGGAGGAATGGCAGACGTGGACCGGGTTGCCCTTCGTCTTCTCCCGGTGGATGGCCAACGCAAAAATGGAGCGCCGGGACTTCGTGGCGGTGGAGGATGCCCTTTTCGTTGGGCAGGAGGACTGGATCAACAATCTCTACAAGGCGACCCGACCCCGGGACGACCTGCTTATGCTTCCAAGGGAGGTGCTGGAATACGTTCAGGGACTCAGGTTCTTCATCGGAGTGCCGGAAGAGCGGGCCATCGCGCTATTCCAGGAGAAGCTAACGTTGCTGGAAGATGTCTTGGCCTAAACCAAAGCCAAGGGAAATACGCAGAAGCATGGTTCTTCTTTTTCAGCGATTCTAACGAGGCTCGGGGCAGAGCGCTTGTCCGTTTCGGTGAGAAGGCTGTCGTCCGCTAAAGATCCACCAGCAGCCCTGGGTTCAGAACCCCGTTGGGGTCCACGGCACGCTTGGCGGCGCGGAGGGCCTCGGCGAAAAGCTCGGGCCGCTGCTGGTCGTACCAGGGGCGATGCAGGCGGCCCACGGCGTGATGGTGGGTGATGGTGCCGCCAGCGGACATAATGGCGTCGGACGCCGCCTGCTTGATCTCGGCATACATCTCCAGCTCGGCGCCGCGTCGTCCCATTCCCTCCCAGGTGTAGTAGGGTGCCGGGCCGTCTGGGTAGACGTGGGTGAAGCGACAGGACACCGACCCGCCGCCGCAGACCCGGTCCAGCGTTTCCTGCAACGCGCCGCGCACCATCTCGTCCAAGGCAGGCCAGCGATCCCAGGTGATGGCCGTCTCCAGGGTCTCGGCCACCAGCCCCAGCCCGGTGGTGATGTTGCGCTGGTAGGGCGCGCCGAGGAAGGCGTTGCGCCACGCGCCCACCGCGCCTTGGCGTCCCGTCTCGCCGCCCGACGATTCATCGCTGCGGTTGGCGGGCGATGAGATGCGGATGCCAGCCTCGTCGATGGTGCCGCCGGCATCGCGGGCGATGGCGACGGCCTGCCGGATGTTCTCGTCCTGGGGCAACTCGTTGGACTCGAAGCCGAGAATCAGCAGGGAGCGGCTGCCGTCCATCCCGGCTGCCGCGGCGGCTTCGCCGGGGTCCAGCAGGCGGCAGTTGGCCGGCCAGAGCTTGGCCTGCACGATGGCGCGGGCGGCCTCGGACCCGGCCATGAAGCTCGGGTAGGTGACGCCGGCAGAGGCCCGGTACTGGGGGCGGGCCTGGATACGCATCCACGCCTCGGTGATGATGCCCAGAATGCCCTCGCTCCCGATGGCCATGCGGTCGGGGCTGGGGCCGGCGCCGCTGCCGGGCAAACGCCGCGACTCCCACACGCCCGACGGCGTGACCATCCGCACCGACTCCACGAAGTCATCAATGTGGGTGTGGTTGGTGGCGTAGTGGCCGCCGGATCGGGTGGCAATCCAGCCGCCCAGCGAGGAGAACTCGAAGCTCTGGGGGTAGTGGCGCAGGGTGAAGCCGTGGGGACGAAGCTGCGCCTCCAGTCCCGGCCCGTAGGCCCCGGCCTGGATTCGCGCCGAACGGGAAACGCCGTCCACCTCCAGCACCTTGTCCAACGCCGACAGGTCGATGGTGACGATGCCGTCGTAGCCGTCGGGCGGCTCGAAACCCGCCACGGTCGAGCTGCCGCCGCCGTAGGGGATGGCGGCGTACCCCGACGAGGAGCACCAGTCCAGCACCGCCGTAACCTCGCCCTCGGTGGTGGGGTGGGCCACGATATCGGGCGGGTTGGGGAACTGGAGGTTGTGGGCGCGGATGCGGTCGCGGAAGCTGCGCCCGTAGGTATGCACCGCCCGTTCATGGTCGTCGGCGGCGCAGATGGCCGCGAGGGATGCCGGCGGCGTGATGCGGGGCGCTCGTAGCCGCAGGTCTTCGGCCCGCGGCGGCATCACCGGCTCGACGTCGACCCCGTAGCGCTGCGACAGCCGCGCCGCCGCCTCGCGGACCTGCTGCCCGGTGGGTTCGTCCTGCTCCAGCCCCCAAGCCCAGAAACTTCTGCGGCTCATCCCGCGCTCCTTCTGTGCGACCACCTATCCATCGGGGCGGAGGCGGCGCAGTTCCTCTTCCAGTTGGCGATTTCTGGCCCTTTCCGCTTCCAGGCTGGCTTCGGCAGCGATTTCTTTGCTTTGTTCCATGTGGTCAGGCGGCCACTCCCACACGTCCGGGTCGAAATCGAGGCTGACGCAATCTACTGGCCCACCTTTACGGCAGGGCAACATCTTTGGCATGTGAGTGCTCATTATGAGTTCTCTAGGAAGCAGGCGCAGTCATTTGGCAGCATTCACCAAGGCTGGTTGCGAAAGGTCTACGAACAGAATTCTAGCACACGCCAACCGGGCGCCGAGTCAGAAGAGACGAACGCGCAAGGGTATGTTTCCCTGCCTAGTCCACCACGTCGAAGCGCTCGGACTGCGGGGGCTGGGCCCACAGCTCCCCGGCGCCGGCCATGGCGACGGCGCGCTCGGGGCTGGCCCGCCAGGCATCGTAGATCTCGTTGCTGTCCCAGGTCACCAATGTCGAGATCTTGGTCGCGTCGGTCAGCGAAATCAGTGTCTGGCGGCTGCCGAAACCGGGGGCCTTGCTCTGCGCCAGTCCGTTGCCATCCAGCAGCTTCTTCGATTCCTCGATCTTGTCGGGCTTGGCCCAGTGGTGCGTCAGTACACCTATCATGTCTACTTCTCCAATATAGGGATTGTGAGTTAAACGCCGAGAGCGCAAAGGACGCCGAGATCCAGACAAGCAAGTCTCTGCGGCCCTTGCGTTCTCGGCGTTTTGTCTCGTCTTTAGTCCGGTTCGCGGCGGACGCCGATGAGGCGGGCAAACGCGAACGCCAGCGCGGCAACGACCACGCTGAACACCGCGCCCATCTTGCCGGGGTCGAGGAAGGCCAGCCCCTCCGGGGTGTTGTAGGCCTTGTTGGCCACGAACAGGGCCACGGTCAGGCCCAGGCCAGCGATCAGGCCGGCCACCGCCAGGTGACGCATGCCCATGCCTTCCGGCAGGGGGAATCCCAACTTGGACACGATGAAGGAGAATAGCGACACGCCGACGGTCTTGCCCACGATTAGCGAAATCAGAACCATGAAGGTTACGGAGTTGAGGTTGCCGAAGGCGACGCCTGCGTTGGCCCAGGCGAAGAAGAACAGGCCCAGGTCCACCGGCAGCTTGAGGTGATGTTCGAACTGCTCCAGCGCTCCGACAGCGTGCCCGTGTCCTCCTGCGGCGTGCCCGTGGGCCGTGGGGTCATCGCTGGGCTGTTCGGCGTGTCCTGCGGGCGCATCGCTCTCGTGTCCCGCCGCGTGAAGCGCGGGCAGGAACGGCACGATGACCACCAGGGCCAAGGCCGGCTCGACTCCCGCCTTCACCAGCCCCACCCAGCTCATGCCGCCGGCTATCAGGATGTACACCGGCCACCAGGTGATGCCGAACTTGCGGAATGCGCCGGCGGCCACCATGCCCCCAGCGGTCAGCAGGAGCCAAAGCGGTTGTACCTCCGTCGAGTAGAAGACGGCAATAATTACCAGGCCGATGGCGTCGTCGGCCACCGCCAGCAGCAACAGGAAGTTGACCGCCGGGTGCCGGGTGCCGAATATCAGGCGGGCCACCAGCCAGGCCAGGGCGATGTCGGTGGCGGTGGGGATGGCCCAGCCGTTGGCCACGGTGCCGAAGTCGTCGCTGCCGCCGTAGAACAGGAAGGCCAGCAGGATGAACAGGCCCGCCGGGCCGAAGACCCCACCCAGCGTCCCCATCAGAGGGTTGATAGCCTTGGGCAGGGGGTTCAGCGCCCCGCCGGGAAGCAGCGACTCGGTAATCTCCTTGGCGGCGATGCCGAAGAAGAAGACCATGAAGACTTCGTTTATGAGGAAGTGGAAAGTGACATGCCGACCGAAAATGTAAAAGTCGTTGGCGTCATGCCCGTGGTCTTCCACAAACGGGCCCTTGCCGAAATTCCAGAAGTCGAACTCAATAATGTGGTGATAGCTCGCCAAGTCAATGTTGGCCCACACCAGCCCGGCTATGACGCCGATGATGAGCGGCAGGGAGTATTCCTGGATGAAGACGACGATTTGGCTGGCCCGTGCCACTGACAACCCTCAAACCCGGAACTGAAGATAACCCGGCCCGCCGCAACGCGCCGCAAGCCGCCGCCGATTATACCATCGGATTCAACGCAGCCAAAACCCCACCCTCGCCGGGCAGGGCCTTTTCATTCTCCCTCTCCCTTGAGGGAGAGGGCTGGGGTGAGGGTGGAATCCTGTGTATCAACGTGTATATCAACGATGGTTTCCTGTACGGATGCGCCCTCACCCTCACCCTCTCACAGAGGGCAGAGGGAACCCCACTCCCCATTTCCCGCTTTCGGCGGCTATAATCCGCGCAGCAGGCTCATACTCCAAATCGCAAGTTGAGGTAACGCCTTGAAAATCGACCCCAACACTTTCGAGAACTTCTACCGCGTCCTGACCGGGGTGGTGGTGCCTCGCCCCATCGCCTTCGTCTCCACCCAATCGCCCGACGGCGTGGACAACCTGGCTCCCTATTCCTTCTTCAATGCCGTGGCTTACAACCCGCCCACGATTGTCTTCTCGTCTTCGCGCCACGTAGAGCACAAGAGCAAAGATACCCTGCGCAATATCGAGGAGACCGGCGAGTTCGTGGTCAACATCGTGGTGGACGACATCGCCGAGGCCATGAACCGCACCTCCGCCGAGTTCCCCGAGGACGTGGACGAGTTCGATATTGCCGGCCTGACCGCCGTGCCGTCCGACATTGTGAAGCCGCCACGGGTGGCCGAGTCGCCGGTGAACATGGAGTGCCGTCTCAACCAGATCGTCAACCTGGGCGAAGGCCCCGGCGGGCACGGGCTGGTCATTGGCACCATCGTCCTGATGCACGTCCGCGACGACATCATCGACGGCCACCGCATCAACCATCACCTGATGAAGCCGACGGGCCGCCTGGCGGGCAGTATGTACTGCCACACCGCCGACACCTTCGAGCTGGTCCGCCCGGTCTACGACCCCGAGAAGAGCCTGGCTGCCTACCGTTAGCTGTGCCTTTGATCTGACGGATATGCGGGGTGCCGCGTGTGTATCGGGTGGCCTGACAGCCGGATATTCGTCAAGCCGGAATAGGCATGGGCCAGTTTCCCCATTCCATACATTTCAGGGAAATCGAAGGCGGGAGGGAAATCGAAGGCGGGATTGAACGGGATTGAAGTTGTTGCAATGTCCACCATAGCCGCCGCCCCGGCTGCTGGCTGGACTGGGTATAGGCAGTAAGCCGGGGTTAGTACGGGCTGCGGGGGCGTTCGGGCGAGTCGTCCTCGGGGCGGCCCGTCTCGAGGTCAACGTCTGCGCCGAAGGCCGAGCGGCCCTCGCCGGAGTAGTCGGGGTCCGGCGTTTCGGTGTAGCTGCCGGAGCTAATCGTCGGTTCCTCGACCTGCTGAGTGTAGGTCTCGGATTCGGCAGGCTGGGATTCCTCTTCGACTTCGGAATAGCTGTCCGAGGGAGTTTCGGGAGCATCGGTTTCGGAGTCTTCGTACCAGTCTGCTTCCAGTTCGCCTTCTACGGCGTCGTATTCGGGTTCGCCTCCCCGCTCAAGCACCGCCCTCCCTTCCGCGTAGGCCCCACCGCTCTGCTCGCCGTGATAGCGGGCCAGCGCGTCCTCCAGGTGGCCGCGAAAGACGCCGGGGTCGCGCATCGTCAGCATCAGGCGGCTGCCGGACATCAGGCGGACTCGCAGACGCTCTCCCAAGGGCAGCGCCAGCAGTTCGACATGAGAAATCTCGGCGAAGGAGATGACCCGTGTGCGGGGCATACCGTAAACGATTACCACGGTGTCCCGATACAGCAGGAACTGACGGGCCGTGGTCAGCCAACTGTAGCCCGCCATCCCCACTCCCAGAATTATCAGGACGGGGTTGGTCATAATCCCCAATATCGCCACAACCAGCGAGAAGATCAGCGTAAGGTTGAACCGGGACGAGCTCTGGTCCCAGTGGATCGGGTTTTCTTGCTGCTGCGCCATGCCGGTATTTTAGCACACCCTGCGCTTTCAAGGAAAAACAGAGCGCCGGAATTCAGGGGCTTTGGGTTGTGCCCTCTCCCTCCGGGGAAGGGTTAGGCGGGTCGGGTGCCGCGCCAGTTTGCGGAATGACGGGTTGGGTCCCGCCCCACGTTTTGAGATAGTCTCTAAATCATCCTCAGACCGTGGTCAGAGTGCGATGGTGAACTCATATCGCTACTGCCAGTGCCTAGCTTTGACAATCCTCCATGTCGCTGATATGTTTCAACGCGGTATGTCGAAATACGGCTCGGCAGGGGCCTGACTCTCGACCCGAGAGGAGTGGCTGGGCCGGGCCAGAATGGCAGCGGGATATGACCGTGAACGAAAATGTACCCCCCTCGGAAAAGTGGGCCCACATCATCGTGCAAGCGCTGAAAGACTGGGACACGTCGCTCATCGCCTACGTGCCAGACGTCTCCATCCACCGCGTGACCAGCATCATCGAAGAAGACCCGTTCTTCCACTTGGTATCGGCGACGCGGGAGGAGGAAGCGGTCGGCATCGCCGTCGGCTCCTACGCCGCCGGGCGCAACGCCGCCGTGTTCATGCAGACCAGCGGCTTGGGGAACAGCATCAACGCTCTGGCCAGCCTGTGCATCCCCGCCCGCACGCCCATACCTTTCTTTATCAATATGCGGGGCGGCACCGGTGAGTTCAACATCTCTCAGGTTCCCATGGGGCGGGCCACGGTGCCCATCCTCGACACCTTTGGCATCGTGAACTACACCATTGATGACGACTACCGGATGGACAACCTGCTCAACGGCGCGATGAAGCTGTGCCACGCCAACCGGCAGCCAGTGGCCATCTGCCTGACTCAGATGTTGCACGGAGGCAAACTTGCGTAGGTTCGATGCAACCCAACTGGCGCTCCGTCTGGCTGGAGACCGCCCCATTGTGGGCAACCTTGGCCCCACCTCCGACGAGCTCTGGCACGCCGGACACCGGGACCGCAACTTCTACACCTACGGGAACATGGGCCTCTGTTCCTCCATCGCCCTCGGCATGGCCCTGGCCACCGACGAGCAGGTCATCTCGCTGGACGGCGACGGCTCGTTGCTGATGAACCTGGGAGCGCTGGCCTCCATCGGGCGGGAACGTCCCAAGAACCTCATCGTCGTGGTATACGACAACGAGGCCTGGGGCCAGACCGGCAACCAGACCAGCCACACCGGCACCGGCACCAGCCTGGAGCAGGTCGCCGTATCCTGCGGCATCCCCAGTTCCACCACGGTCAACGACCTGGAAGAGCTGGAAGGAGCACTGTCCACGGCCCTGTCCACTGACGGCCCTCACATCATCGTGGCGAAGATCGAGGAGTCGGGCTACCTGCCCGTGGCCCCCGTGGAGCCTGAGTTCACCCTCTATCGCTTCCGCAACACCTTCGTCCAGCCGCAGCAGCCCGAGCCGCCGCGTTAGCGGACTGCGCGCAACGAAATACAGGCCGATTAGCAAGTTGCGAAACCAGGGGATTCCCCAGCATTGCTCTTGGGATGTGTGGGGCAAGCCCCCTTTCCCGAAGGGAGTGGGTTAGGGCGGGGGCGTCCCGTTGGCTTGGCAGGGGCAACGAAGGCAAACCCACGCCAGCCCAATGGGCACGGAAGAGGGCTGCCTCGCCTTCTTGGCTGTATGCCCCGGCCGTACGCCCTGGCCGCACACCGCTATTTGGTCTTTAGAGCCGGGCGCGCCAAATCCCCGGACACCTCGAATTTCGGCCTTCGAGACCGCAGTAGTGTCAGCTTCAAGGGGCGTTCGAGTAGAAGTTTGACAAGGACCGTTCAAGCCCGCTTGGGTGGGTCATGCCCCTACTCCGTCATGCCCATCCTCCACTGGCAGGGCCTTTTCATTTTCGGGTAGAGCCCCCTCTCCTTCTGGGAAAGGGTTCGCGAGACCCACGAAGCCGCTCGATGAAACCCAAAAATTCTTTGGGAACAGTGCGGGGGGTGAAGCCGGCCACAGGCTTGCCCAGCATGGACAGAGAAGAAAGGCCCCCCAGTGGCGGGGACGCATAGCAATTGCTGTTTCAAGAATATATAATATTGGCAGACCCCGCATAGGCGGGGATGAACTTGGCAGCGTTCCTTCGGCGGCGTACCCCGGAACGCAGACCCCGCACGAGCGGGGATGTACCCACCAAGAGCACCATCGTAGCCAACGGCATCTCGCAGACCCCGCACGACCGGGGGTGTACCCACCAGGAGCACCATCGTAGCCAACGGCATCTCGCAGACCCCGCACGACCGGGGGTGTACCCACCAGGAGCACCATCGTAGCCAACGGCATCTCGCAGACCCCGCACGACCGGGGATGTACCCACCAGGAGCACCATCGTCGCCAAAGGGCATCTCGCAGACCCCGCACGACCGGGGATGTACCCACCAAGAGCACCATCGTCGCCAACGGCATCTCGCAGACCCCGCACGACCGGGGGTGTACCCACCAGGAGCACCATCGTCGCCAAAGGGCATCTCGCAGACCCCGCACGACCGGGGATGTACCCACCAAGAGCACCATCGTAGCCAACGGCATCTCGCAGACCCCGTACAGCCGGGGATGAACCGCACGATATACGGAGCGAATCGACACCCCTATCGCAGACTCCGCTCCTGCGGGGCCTACTAGCGCCATAGCCAGTGCCCCAGTTGTTTACCCGGTTCACTCCCGCCCCTGCGGGGGCGCACAGGCGCGCGCCCCCGCGTGTGTAATTTCTGGAGACGAAGAATCAAACCTGCGCCGCCCCCCAGCGCGGCCACGACACGAGAGGAACGCCATGAGTATCGCCATTGGATATATGCCGGGAGCTTTCGGTGAGGGCGGCGACAACCCCAACTACCTGCGCCAATTGGTGGAGGCCGGCGACAAGCACGGCTACGACTCCATCTGGCTCAGCGACCGCATCGTCAGCGAGAAGTTCAGCCTGGAGGCCATGACCGCCTGCGCCATGGTGGCCGCCTACTCCAACAAGCTGAAGTTCGGCACCAGTGTCATCGCCATGCCGCTGCGCAACCCGGTGGTGCTGGCCAAGCAGATTGCCACGCTGGACTTCCTCTCGCAGGGCCGGTTCTTCCCGGCTGTGGGCCTGGGGCAGGAGGAGCCAGAGGAGTACGAGGCCTGCGGCGTCAGCAAGGAGCGGCGCGGCCCCCGCACCGACGAGGCCATCCAGCTGATGCGCCGCCTGTGGGAGGAGGAAGACGTCACTCACGAGGGCGAGTTCTACACCTGCCACAACGTTACGGTCACGCCCAAGCCCTTCCTCCAGCCGTCCACGCCGGTGTGGATTGGCGGGCGCACCGCCGCCGCCGCCCGGCGGGTGGGCCGCGTAGGCGACGGCTGGCTGGTCTCCAGCGCCACCCCCGCTGAGATCAAGGATGGCCGCGACATCCTGTTCGACACGGCGGAGGAGTTCAACCGGGTGATTGAGGACGACCATGTCGGCGTGCTGATGGGCTACTACGTCAGCAACGACGTGGAGGAAGCCACCATAAAGGCCAACCAGTTTGTGACCCGCCAGCGCCCCGACGTCCACTTTACCGAGTTCACCGCCGTCGGCCCCGTGGACCGCATTGCCGAGTACGTCCACCGATACGTCGAGTCCGGCGCGTCCAAGTTCGTAGTCCGCCCCCTCTGCCCCGCCGACGAGACGATGGAGCAACTCGACATCCTCGGCGAGGAGCTGCTGCCCCAGTTCCACAAGTAGCGCAGTGCAGTAAGGAGGGCGTGATGGGGATAACCCACGTATCGGTGACCATCCGAAACCCTAGCGACCATTCCCGTTTTTGGGAAGGGCCCTTCGTGGTCGACACCGGCGCAGTCGATTGTGTTGTGCCGCGACAACACATGGAGGCCATTGGCCTTGCACCTGAGGGAGAGCGGGAGTACACCCTAGCCGATGGCAGCAAAATCACCATGGATATAGCCGTAGCGCGAGTAGAGTTCATGGGTGAAATCGCCGGCGTAACCATTGCCATCGGAGACGAATCCGCTGAGGCGCTCCTGGGGGTGACGGCGCTTGAGTCGATGGGAATCGAGGTCGATCCGCACAATCAAGAGTTGAACAAGCTGGGCTCGATTCGCCTGATAGGCATCCGACCGGCTACCGATTCGTCTCCCACGTAATCACCAGCTCGCGCATGGGCTTGCGCCAGATGGCGCGGTAGCCATCGCCGTCGGGGGCGAATAGTTCGTCGAACTGCTGGTCGAAGATGCGGCGGGCCCGCTCGCGCTCGGATTCCCGGGCCCAGCGGCCGAAGAGTACCGACTCGATGGCCCCCTCCTGGCTGGGGTAATGCCAGTCCTCCCACCACGTCGGGGCGGGCAGGACGCGGACGTCGGGGAGGATGCCCAGATCCCACAGCACGGGCAGCAGTTCGCGGTGGCCGGGCATCGGGGCCAGCGGCTCGCCGTAGACCCGGCGGAACAGGTCCGCCCCACGGTTGGGTGGCGGCTCGCTCCACACCACAATCATCACCCGCCGCCGGGCAGCCGACTGCATTTTCTCGATGAACGGCACTATCTCACGGACAAAGTAGGTCACGTCGCAGGTCAGCACCACGTCACCCTCTATCCCGTCCGCGTCCATCCAGTTGGTGGGCAGCAGGCGGGCGTTGGTTATCCCTGCCTCCTGCTTCGAGCCTTCATATTCTGCGGCCATTCCCGCCGACGGCTCCACGGTCAGCACCTCGCGGCAGCGCAGGGCAAACGGCAGGGAGATGCGGCCTGCGCCGCCGCCCACGTCCACCACCACGTCGCCGGGCATGACGTAGGAGGCCATCGCCTCCAGGTTGGGGTCAAGTTCCCGGCGTGGATCGAAGCGGAACTGCGCCGCCGCCTCGCCGGTCCAGATGTCGGCGGGCATCGGCCCGAACAGCCGTAACCGCTGCTCCTGAACCGCGTCCTGGAGGGCGGCATAGTTCTCGGCGGCGCTGGGCATAGTTCTTCCTCTATCGCCAAAACCGGACGCGCCGGGGAAACAGGAAAATCCCGGCGTGTCCGGCGTTCAATTAAATGCTTGAAGCTAAATGCTTGGGCGGGTCTTGTACCATCCGGCGTGTTGCTGGTAGGTGTAGGCGGCCTGGATTACGCCGGGTTCGTCGAATGGCTTGCCGGCAATCTGCATCCCGACGGGCAGCCCGCTCTCGGTGAAGCCGCAGGGGACGGAGATGGCGGGCAGGCCAGTGACGTTGAACGGTGCGGTGAAGCTGCGTCCCCGGACGGTGCTGGTGGGGTCGTAGCCCTCGAAGGCCGGCGCGGGAGTGGTCATGGTGGGCGTTACCAGGAAGTCCACCGTCTTCATCACCTCAGCGAACTCCCGACGCGCCCAGGTGCGGACGCGCTGCGCTTGCAGGTAATCGGAAGCAGTGAGCAGGCCGCCGGTGCGGAAGCGGGAACGCACTATGTCGCCGAACTTCTCCGGGATGGTTTTCAGGTTCGGCTCATGGTAGGCATAGGCCTCGGACACCATGATGACCGAGTTGGCGGCGCGAACGTAATCCAGGCTGGGCAGCGACACCTCACGGACGTTGGCGCCCAACTCTTCCAGCACTGCAACGGCCTTCTCCACCACCGCCACCGTCTCGGGGCTGACGCTGGGGTCGGCGTCGAAGAAGTAATGCCGTGGCAGCCCGATGGTCACCCCCTTGATATCCTCCCGCAGCGACGCGGAATAATCGGGCACCGGGGCGCGGCTGGAGGTAGGGTCCTTCGGGTCGTGGCCCGCGATGGCCTGGAGCATATAGGCGCAGTCCTCCACCGTCCAGGTCATCGGCCCGGCGTGGTCCTGCGACCAGCTAAGCGTGACTACTCCGGCGCGGCTGACCCGCCCGTAGGTGGCCTTGATGCCGACGATTCCGCAATACGACGCGGGGCCACGTATCGAGCCGCCGGTGCAGGAGCCGAGGCCGCCCATTACCTGCCCCGACGCCACCGCCGAGCCGGTTCCGCTGCTGGAGCCGCCGGTGATGTGGTCCAGGTTCCACGGGTTGCGGGCCGGCTCGAAGGGCGTGGACCAGTCGGGGCCGCCCAGCGCGAACTCGTGCATTGCCAGCTTGCCCACCAGGACCCCGCCGGCCGCCTTGAGTCGCGCCGTGGTAGTGGCGTCCACCGTGGGCACGCGCTCCAGGTCAACATAGGAGCCGGAAGTGGTGCGGGTGCCGGCGGTGTCGTAAAGGTCTTTGAGCGCGAAGGGGATGCCGTGCAGGTGGCCGCGATAATTGCCTTGCAGCATCTCCGCCTCGGCCGTCCGCGCCTGCTCCATGGCCTCGTCGGTCATCATGGTGATAAAGGAGTGCAGGCGGTCGTCGGTGGCCTCGATGCGGTCCAGGCAGGCCCGGAGCAGCTCCACCGGCGATAGCTGGCCGGTGCGCATCAATTCCCCAGCTTCTCGCATGGTCAGGAAATACGGCTTGTTGGTATCGGCCATTTTCATTCACCCAGAATTGGAATTTGGGACGCCCTCACCCTAACCCTCTCCCAAAGGAAGACGGGACTCAGGGGATACCTTCTATGCCTCCGGCCAATCAGGGTTAAACTCCACCACCATCTCCTCGGCGCCGAAGTTAATGGTGTGGAGCTGGGCGGCGTAGGCAGCATAAAGGTCGTAAATCGGCTTGAGTTCCTCCAACTCGTTGTCGTTCAGGCCCAACCCGGCCCGGTCGGCCATCAACCGGAATTCCTCGATCGAGACTTCGCCCTGTTCAGGCATGGCACAACCTCCAGCTTTGCGATCGGTAAAGGGGGGCCTTCAATGCGATAGCGCAGGCCCAGGTTGATGCTATTATACGCAGAAATACGGCCATGCCGGGTGGCATATTCCGGGTGGCATATTCTCGGGCGAGGAATTTTGACGTGACTACCTACGTTTACATCTCCCTGCAACGGGAGGACCGGATTTCTCTTTACGTGCTGGACCCCAACACCGGCGGGCTGACGCGGCGGACGGAGTTCCCGCTGTCGGGTATGCCCGCGCCGATGGCCGTGGACCCGCAGCGTCGCTATCTGTTCGCGGGGCGGCGGCAGCCGGGAGACTTCGGCCTCACCAGCTACGCCATCAACCACGACACCGGGCGGCTGACCGAGCTTGGCGGCGTTCCCCTGGAGGGCGACCCGGTGCATATCTCCGTAGACCGCACCGGAAAATACCTGTTGTCGGCCTACTACTACCAGTCGCGGGTGGGGGTGCATGGATTCGGCGAGAACGGTGCGCTGGACCCAACGCCCATCGAGTGGCGAGAGACGGGCATCGGGGCGCATTACGTCCAGACCGACCCCTCCAACCGCTACGCCTACGTGCCGCACATCGCCGAGGGAGCGCACACCGGGCTGAACGCCATCTTCCAGTTCCGTTTCGACCAGTTGACCGGAAGGTTAGCGGCCTGCGACCCGGACCGGGTGGTTCCCAGCGCCCCCGAAGGCCCGCGCCACTTCTGCTTCAACCCCAACCTGGACGTGGTGTATTCGTCCAACGAGCAGGGTTGCAGCGTCACGGCCTACCATTTCGACCGCTCCAACGGGACGCTTAGTCCCTTTCAGACGGTGCCGACGCTGCCGGAGGGCTACACCGAACGTAACTCCTGCTCGCAGATACAGATAACACCGTCGGGCAGGTTCCTCTATGCCCCCAATCGCGGCCACAACAGCATCGCCGGGTTCGCCGTTGATGCCGCCGACGGCACACTGACGGCCCTCGGCCAGACGCCGACGGAGGACATCCCGCGGGCGTTTAGCCTGGACCCATCGGGCAACTTCCTCTACGCCGCCGGGCTGGAATCGGCGCGGCTGGCGTCCTACCGGGTCAACGCCGACAGCGGGGCCCTGGAGCCGCTGGAGGTCTACCCCATAGGCCAGGGGCCCATGTGGGTGCTGATGGTGGACGTTTAAGGGAAATTCCCTCTCCCTGCGGGAGGAGAAAGGCCAATCCCGCCACGAAAACAACGGAAACAACGGTCAGAGTCGGCGGAAGGAACCAGGCCCAGCAGCATGGCGACAGTGCGCAGGGCGTCCAGGTCGTGATATCTGGTCATCGGATCAGATTTTACCGGAAACGAACCGGAGTATCACTGAAAAGGCCGGGAACCAACTTGGTGTTCCCGGCCATCTTGCTACCCGTCTGAGGCGTCCCTGGTTACGACACCATCCACCACGGGTCCTCCAGCAGGCGCTTGACCGTCTGTAGGAACTCGGCAGCTGGCGAGCCGTCGATAACCCGGTGGTCGAAGGTGAGGCTCAGGTACATCGTCTCGCCCTTGGCAATCTCGCCGTTGGCGATGACCGGCTTCTCCACCACCCGGCCCACGCCCAGGATGCCGACCTGCGGCGGGTTGATGATGGGGGTGAAGCCGTCAACTTCGTTGGCCCCCAGGTTGGTGATGGTGAAGGTTCCGCCGGTGATTTCCTCCGGTCGAGTGCGCCCCTCGCGGGTGCGGGCGGCCAGGTCCCGGTTCTCGGCGGCCAGCTGCGCCAGCGACTTCCCGTCGGCGGCGCGAATCACCGGCGTAACCAGGCCCTCGTCCAATGCCACGGCCAGGCCGATATTGATTTCGGACAGTAGCTGCACTTGCGCCCCGCCACCCGCCGAGGTGGTCTCGATGGCGTTCATTCGCGGGTGGCGCTTCAGCGCCTCGGCGGTGGCCTTCACCACCATGGGCAGCGGGCCAATACCTCCGCCCGCCTCCTCTGCGTGGTGTCGCGACAGGCCGCGCCGCAACTGCATCGCCTCGGTGACGATGGCCTCGGTGGTCAGCGTAACCTGGGCCGTGGTCTGGAGGCTTTGCAGCATCCGCGTCGCCACCGCGCCGCGAATGCCCGTAAGTGGGACAACGCCGCCCGCTGCCGGTCCGGGAGCGGCAGCAGGCGCGGACTGCGCTGCAATAGCGGCTTCCACATCCTCAATGAGGATTCTGCCCTGCGGACCGCTGCCGGTGACTGTGGCCAGGTCGATGTTGTTCTCGCGGGCCAGGCGGCGGGCGGCGGGAACCACCGGCACCCGTCCTTCCGGCGGTTCGGCAGCGGCGGGAGCATGCAATGCCGCTTCCACGTCGGCGAGCAGGATTCGGCCGCTGGGGCCGCTGCCCCCCACTTGGGAGAGGTCAACGCCGCGCTCGCGGGCCAGCCGCCGGGCTGCGGGGACCACCTGTACGCTGACGCCGTTGGCGCGGGCGCCATTGGCGGCGGGCGCAGCCTGTGTCGCCGGAGCAGCCGACGGCGCGCGGGCAGAAGCGGCAGGCCCGGCCAACGGCTCCAGTTCCTCCCCCGGCTCGGCGATGACGCACAGCACGCCGCGAATCGGCACTATCTGGCCTTCCTGGGCCACGATGCGGCTGAGGATGCCCGAGGCGGTGGACTCCAGCTCCGTTTGCAGCTTGGCGGTCTCCACCTCCACGATGGGCTCGCCCTCCGCCACCGTGTCGCCCTCCTGCTTCAGCCAGCGGACGATGGTGCCGTCCTGCATCTCCATGCCCCACTGCGGCAGAACAATCTCCCACGCCATAACTGCAACTCCTGAATTAGCCCGGTGAATTAGCCCGGTGAATTAGCCCGGATGCGCGCGAATACGCCCTCACCCAAACCCTCTCCCGGAGGGAGAGGGGATCAAGGGATTGACCGGAGGAATAACGCCCTACGACATCGTGACGCGCACGGCCTCGGCGATGGATTCGTCGGTGGGGTAGCAGAGAGGCTCCAGCGCCGGGCTGAAGGGGATATGGACGTTGATGGTGCCCAGCCGCTGTATCGGGGCCTGCAAGTCCCAGAAGCCCTCCATCGCCACGATGGCGGCGATCTCGCTGGCCGCGCTGCAAGTCTTGTGGGCCATGTCCACCACCACCAGCCGGCCCGTCTTTGCCACCGACTTGAGGATGGCTTGCTTGTCCAGTGGCACCAGTGTGCGCGGGTCTATTACCTCGGCGGAAATGCCCTCCGACGCCACCGCATCGGCGGCGGCGAGCGCCCGCGGCACCATGCCGCCGATGGCGACGATGGTGACGTCGCTGCCCTCGCGCTTCACGTCGGCGACGCCCAGGGGGATGATGTAATCCCCCTCAGGAACTTCGGTCCGCGCGCCGAGGATCGTCCGGTCCTCCCAGAAGATGACCGGATCGTCGGTGCGGATGGCCGCCTTTAGCAGCCCCTTGCCATCATAGGCGTTGCTGGCGAACACCATCTTGAAGCCGGGAATGTTCATGAACAGCGGGTGCGAGCGGTCGGAGTGGTGGGCCGCCATGCTGCCGCCGTAGTACATGGCAGCGCGGTAGACGATGGGCAGATTGACCTGTCCGCCGAACATATACCTCATCTTGGCTGCCTGGCTGACCAGCTGGTCCATGCCCACCCACATGAAGCTGGACAGGCTCTCGACGATGGGGCGCATCCCCACCGCCGCTGCGCCAACGGCGGCGCCGAAGAAGGCGTTTTCCGACAACGGGCAGTCGCGCACTCGCTCGCCCCCGAACTCGGTGAACAGCCCGGCAGACGCGCCGTAGACGCCCTTCTGGATGTCCTCGCCCATGATGAAGACGCGCTCGTCAAGGCGCATCTCTTCCAGCATCGCCTCGTTGATCGCCTGAGTGAAGGTGATGTTGCGGGTCTGCGTTTCAGTGACCATGACCTGCCTCCTTGCAAGCTGTTGAACGGGTCTTTCCCTTACTATCGTCGCCCTCACCCCAACCCTCTCCCGGAGGGAGACGAAATTGGGGATGGATGCCTTGCTTGAAAAGGCTCCGTTACTCCAGCGGGATGGGTTCGGCGTACATATCCTCCCAGACCTCGGAGGGGTCGGGGTAGGGGCTCTCGCGGGCGAAGGTGACGGCCTCATCGATCTCGGCCTTGACCTGCTCTTCCATGGCGTCCAGTTCGTCCGTCGTGGCGATGTTCTGCTCGATGAGCATCGCGCGGTGAATGTCCAGCGGGTCGCGCTGCTTCCACTGCTCGACCTCGTCCTCGTCGCGGTAGGTGTTGCGGACGATGCGGCCCAGCCCCAGCGAGTGGTCGTAG
Source organism: Dehalococcoidia bacterium (assembly GCA_965226875.1). Classification (GTDB taxonomy): domain Bacteria; phylum Chloroflexota; class Dehalococcoidia; order Lucifugimonadales; family UBA3495; genus VXOI01. The sequence goes on from OZ245439.1 coordinate 3,489,403, forward strand.
TAGCGATAGGTGCGGCCTTCGACCAGGGTCGGCCCCTGACCGGAGCGGGCGCGCGCGACGGCGTGGGACACCGCCTCGTGCATCGCCAGCGCGTCCTGCCCGTCCACCAGCACGCCGGGGATGGCGTAGGCTACGGCGCGGTCAGATATGTTGGCCACCGCCACCATATCCTTGAAGCTGCTGGTCACCGCGTACTGGTTGTTCTCGCACAGGAATATCACCGGCAGCTTCCACACGGCGGCCAGGTTGATGGACTCGTGGAAAGCCCCCTCGTTGCTGGCCCCGTCGCCGAAGAAGCACACGGCCACCCGGTCGTTGCCTTGCAAGCGGCTTCCCAGCGCCGCGCCCACGGCCACGGGGATGGAGGAGCCGAGAATGCCCGACTCGCCCAGGATGCCGATGCTGAAATCGGCCAGGTGCATCGAGCCGCCCTTCCCCTTGCAGATGCCGGTCTTCTTGCCCAGCAGCTCGGCCATGGCCGTCTTCACGTTGCCGCCCTTGGCGATGGGGTGTCCGTGGGAACGGTGGTTGCCGGTCATCCAGTCGTCGTCGCGCAGGGCCATGCAGGCGCCGACGGCCACCGCTTCCTCGCCGATGTAGGAGTGGGCCGCGCCGACGATTTCGCCGCGCTCCACCAGTCTGATGACCGCTTCCTCGAAGTGCCGGATGCGAAGCATTCGCCGCATCATTTCCATAAGCGCCGTTTTATCCAACATCAGAGCGCCTCCATAAGGTATACCGGAAGAATTGGGGGAATAATACCAGAAATTCGCAATCTGCAAAGGGATTTGGCGACTTGGACGGCTTATGCGGATGCCGAATGCAGTCTGACAGTAAATCCTCTTGGCGGTTTCCCGCATTCTGGCCTATAATCCGGCCACTCTTCGGCGCGAATCAAATAAATATAAATATAAATACGGAGGTATCGCCATGCCCATCCTGCGGCGAGACAAGGCCGAAACCACCGAGGGATACCCCGGTGTTCCACGGGCAATACTGGCCGGGGCCGAGCAGGGCGCACAGTCCCTGTGGGTCGGACACCTGGAGGTCTCCCCAGGAGCTACGATCACCACGCACATCCACCCAGACACCGAGGAGGCCATGGTCATCGTCGAGGGCGAGCTGGAAGCGGTGCTGGGCGACGAGGTGATCACCCTCCTCCCCGGCGACACCGTGCTGGCCCCGGCGGGCGTCAAGCACGGCTTCGTCAACCGCTCCCGGGAGAAGGCGGCCTTGCTGGCTCTGTTCCCCAAGACGGAGTTCGAGCGGGTACTCGTGGAATAGATTCATAATCCGCAATTACGAAGCAGGATATTGACTATTGTCAACTCCGTTTAAGATTTGGTAAACTCAGAACACTGCCCCAATGCTCCTTTATCCGAGTTCCCATCCAGAATCCGATTTTTAGCCGGAGGCGATATATGGTCATCACAAACGTCTCGGACGATATGTTCAGCCCCGCAGCAATCAACGACCCGTATACCTACTACGGGCGGTTGCGGGAGGAAGACCCGGTGCACTGGAACGAACTCTATGAGCTGTGGATCGTCACCCGCCACGACGACCTGGTGTGGCTGACCCGCAACCATGAGAAATTCTCCAGCGCCACGTTCCTCAACGACCCGCGCCCGGCCTACCCTGCCATCTTCGAGTCGGACGAGGAAATCTACCGGATGGCGTGCGAATACCAGGGGATGATGTTCATCCAGCACGACCGGCCGGCCCACCTGGATATGCGGAAGGTGGTGCATCAGTTCTTCACGCCAAAGTCCATGGAAGAGTGGCGTCCCCTGGTCATCTCAGCCACCAACCACCTGCTGGACGAGGCGGAGCAGAGGGGCAGCGTCGACTTGATGCGCGATCTGGCAGTGCCTCTACCCCTGCTGGTCATCGCGGAAATGATGGGCGTTCCGGAAGCCGACCGCCCCTACATCCGCGTCCTGGCCGAAAAGCTGCTCTACAACAATCGCGGTGAGCCGGACCGCTACCGCACGCTGATGGAAGGCGTGAACGGTATGTTCGAGTACTGCGACCCGCTGCTGGACGAGCGCAAGGAAAACCCCGGCGACGACTTCATCTCTGTGTTGGCCAGCGGCGAGAAGTCAGGCGTCTTCAGTCGCGCGCACACCCTGTCCAACACCGCTCTGTTGCTGATTGCCGGCCACGAGACCACCATCAATCTGATATGCAACGGCACCAAGTCGTTCATGAACAACCGGGACCAGTGGGATATGTTACGGCAGGATTCCGAGGGCCTGATGGTCCGCGCCTGCGAGGAAGCCCTGCGCTACGACCCTCCGGTGCTGACGCTGCCCCGCCTGGCCAGCGAGGACCTGGAGCTGCGCGGCAAGCACATCAAGGAAAAGGACCGCGTCCGCTGGGTCATCCCGTCGGCCAACCGCGACCCGCTCAAGTTCGAGCGGCCCGACGAGATGGACATCACCCGCTGGCCCAACCCTCATGTGGCCTTCGGCGCTGGCGTCCACCACTGCCTCGGCTCCACCATCGCCCGCGTTGAGGGGCAGGAAGTCTTCCGCGCCTTGGCCGACCGCTACCCCAACCTGGAGATGGAGCCGCACGAGTCCGAGTACCGGCCAACCATGGCCCTCCGCTCCATGATGGAACTGCCGGTCAAGCTGAACGCCTAGGGCTTCAGCCAGCTTCAGGACACCAAGAAAGGGGCGGGTGAAGAACCCGCCCCTTTTGTTATTGAAGTACATTGAATTCTCGACCTGCTGACGGTACTTCTTTCCACTTAGCTGGACTTTACGCATTTTAAGCGGCATAAGCGAGGGAATCTGCAATACGATGGTACAGAGTGGCGGGGAGTTTCTGTACATCGGAGTTGGCGGTCGATAGTGAAAAACCCTCCGACACCAACCACCAGTGGCTACGCACAAAGGTGATGTCATCCATTACTTTTCCTAGATTTTGCGTAAAGTCGAGCTTAGAGACTATCTCAAAACGTGGCGCGGCACCCAACCCGTCATTCCCGCGTAGGCGGGAATCTATGGGCTTTGGTCGGCGATGCCAGTATATCAGGAGGGCCAGTTGATTTTGAGATAGTTTCTTACTCCAGTAGCCGATACCATCGTCCTGCATTGCGATTGCCACACGCCAAGGACGCCCCATGAGGTTCTTGTTTATATACCTATCGCCCAAGTTGAGCCGATGGGACACCGAAACATGGGTGCGTGAGGCCCTAACGACGAAAAGGCGCTTCATTGCATCCTCCGGGAAATTTCGGGGCAATTTCGCCTATTGCGATCCCACAAAGTGGATGTCGTCCCAAGGCCAGTAGACCAGCCAGACCCGGCCCACGATGTTCTCTTCCGGCACCGCTCCCCAAGCGCGGGAGTCGTTGCTGTTGCGCCGGTTGTCGCCGATGACATAATACTCCTTCTGGCCCAGGGTCAACGGCGCGACGCTGGAGCCGTCCAGTCGTCGCAGGTACGGCTCCCGGATGGCCTCACCGTTGACGTACACCGTCCCCGAACGCACCTCCACCGTCTCGCCCGGCAGACCGAGGACTCTCTTGACGAAGTCCTTGGTGGTGTCCCTTGGATACTGGAACACGATTATTTCGCCCCGGTCCGGGGGGGTAAAGACGAACTCCGGTTCCGCGTCATCAACCTTCCAGAAGGGGACCACCCGCGAAAGGCGCTCCCGGTCGAACTTCAGGAACGACGCCTGGTCGACGACCAAGAAGTGCCCACTCTCCAGGGTGGGGGCCATGCTCGACCCTTCCACCTTGAAGTTGCGCACCGTGGCCTGCAACACAATCAGCACCACCAGCGCCAGCAGCACGGCCTCCAGAATTTCACGAGCTAAACGGGGCATGGGGGAATTTCCTCTGCTTGCTAAAGATCAGAAAAACGGGGAATCCACACCACCCTGCCTAAAAGAGATGACGCTTGCCCGCAGAGAGGGTTGGATCTAAAGGGTTTGATCTACATGGTATAACGGGAACCCGCCAAGCGTAAGTCCAGGCCAGCGCAAACTCGCAACCGGAGAGTCAGAAGTTGCACCCCAGGACAATCGCATTTGGACGAAAAAGAGGTGTCATTCGCCCCTTGCCAAGCCTGGTGCCCCCTCTCTAACATTGGTTTTATGTCTACAACGCCTGGTGCCCCCTTTCTAACATTAGTGCTATGTCTATAACGGATGACATACACAACCCGCCTGAAATCCCGGCGGGTCTGCCTTGAACCAGCGGCCACCCCGGAATTGCCGGAATGGCGGGAAATGAGCGGTAAAACGAAAAATCAGCCCCTGCAAACCGGCAATGTCCGCTCCTTCGACTCAACCTGCTGAAATCAAGACGCGATTGCCCTGAGTTGCACAGGCCCCCGTTTGTCCCCATCCGCACTCCTCTGCTACAATCACCGCGTTTTCCGGCGGCGCTTTCTTCCCATTTTCACGCTTTGAGGTTCCTGCATGAGTTGGAAATTCGAGCTTTTGACCAAGCCCTTGAGCGGGGTCGCCGAAGGGCCGATCTGGGACGGCGAGCAATTGCTGTTCACTCACATCCCGGCCAGCCGCATATTGCGGATAGACCCGAAGACCGATGCGATTACCGTCTGGCGCGAGGGCACCAAACGCACCAACGGCCTGGCCCACGACACCGCCGGTCACCTCTTCGGCTGCTGCTCCGGTGGGCGGGCCATCGTGCGTTTCGACTCCGACGGCAGCACCGCCGTAGTTGCCGACCGGGTGGACGGGCAGCCCCTTAACACGCCCAACGACTTGGCCGTTGATGCCCGGGGGCGCATCTGGTTCACCAACCCTTGGAACGCCGGCAACACGGACGCCACCGAGGTCGAGGTCCCCGGCTGGCGCTGCGTCCTGCGGGCCGACCCCCAGCCCGACGGCTCCTATACCGTCAGCCGAGTCGAGAGCGACAGCACCATGCCCAACGGCATCCTGGTGTCCATTGACGGCAAGACGCTCTACGTGGCCGAGAGCAACAGCGACGACCCGTCCATCGACCGGGAGCTCCGGGCCTATCCCATCAACGACGACGGCTCCCTCGGCCCCTACGCCATGCTTCATGCCTTCGGCACCAACGGCGCCAACGCGCAGCGCGGCATCGACGGGATGTGCCTCGACCGCGAGGGCAACATCGTCGCCACCGCCGGCTGGCCGTCGTCGGGCCCCGGCCCGCTGATCTACGTCTTCGACCCCAAGGGCCGGGTCATCGAGACTCACCCGGTGCCCTGCATCCGTCCCACCAACTGCGCCTTCGGCGGCTCTGACCGCTCGGTGCTGTACGTGACCTCAGCCGAGGGCCATGTCTTCAAGGCACAGACCGGCATGGAAGGCTGGGCGCTGTTCCCGTAGCAGTTGCACAAAATCCCACCTGCCTGAGAGGGGAATGCCCAAAATCCCCTCTCCCTCCGGGAGAGGATTGAGGATTAGGGTGAGGGCGCACCTGAAGAGGCGTGAATAAGAGGCGTGAATCCGCGGAGGGCCGGGCAAACGATATGAGCTTGCGTAATTTCGGCGGTTTCGGACGCGACCAGATACGCCAGGGCGGCGGCAGAGGCAACGGCAACGATCACCTGGACGAGCTGATCGGGGCAACCGAGCTGTTTGTCTACCAGACGCCGAACCGCCGCGCCAAGGGGTTCGACGCGCTCAAGCTGTTCCTCGAAGCAAACGAGTGCGAGGTCCTCTTCACCACCGACATTCCGCCGGAACTGCGCAACTACGAGGCCTTCCGCATCACCCAAAACCGAGGCGAGGCCATACCCGTTCCTGTCCTGCGCCGCTGCCACTCCTGGGCCCACGGCCGCAACTTCCTCCACAGCTTCTTCAAGCCCATGTACCGTTAGGCACTCTCAGCGTGTGTTGGTAATTCCGAAAAGCATGGTCATTCCCGCTTTCGTGGGAATGAGGGGGTGGTATGAACTCCAGTGACACCGCCTGGGTGCTGATTTGTTCGGCATTGGTGCTGTTGATGACTCCGGGGCTGGCGCTATTCTACGGCGGCCTGGCCCGCAGCAAGAACGCGGCGGCCACGGTCATGCACAGCTTTATGAGCATGGGCATCGTGGGCGCCGTCTGGGTGCTTTGGGGCTATACGCTGGCCTTCGGGCCGGACGTGGGAATGTTCATCGGCGATTTTTCCTACGCAGGCCTGCGCGGGGTCAGCGCCAGCGAACCGGGGCCTTACGCCGACAACATCCCTCATCAGTCGTTTATGATTTTCCAGGGAATGTTCGCCATCATCGCGCCCGCGCTGATTACCGGGGCTTTTGCCGAGCGGATGAAGTTCAGCGCCTACGTCCTGTTCACCGTGCTGTGGGTGACTATCGTATACGTGCCTGTGGCCCACTGGGTTTGGGGCGGCGGCTGGATTGACCATTTGGGAGCGCTGGACTTCGCCGGCGGCAACGTGGTGCACATCAACAGCGGCGTGGCCGCGCTGGCCGCCGCGCTGCTCCTCGGGCATCGCATCGGGTTCGGGCAGGAGACGATGGAGCCGCACAACATCCCGATGGTGGTCTTAGGGGCGGGGCTGCTCTGGTTCGGCTGGTTCGGCTTCAACGCCGGCTCGGCTCTGGCGGTGGGCGGCAGCGCGGTCAACGCCTTCGTGGTCACCAACACCGCCGCTGCCGCTGGCATCCTCGGCTGGACCGCCGCCGTCTGGGCCATCGAAAAGCGCCCGACGGTTACCGGGGCGGCCACCGGCGCGGTCGCCGGACTGGTGGGGATAACCCCCGCCGCCGGTTTTGTCGGCCCGATGCCGGCGCTGGTCATTGGCCTGCTGGCCGGCCTCTTCTGCTACCTGGCCTGTCGGCTGCTGCACAGACTGAACCTGGACGACTCGCTGTCGGTCTGGGGCGTCCACGGCATCGGCGGCACTTGGGGCGCGCTGGCTACCGGCCTGTTCGTCGGCATCGGCTTCAGCGGAATCGCCGCCTTCACCGGACTGACCCGTCTGGAACTGGTCGGCGTTCAACTGGTATCCATCCTGGCGACTTGGGCTTGGGCCTTCGGCGCAACTGCTGCAATCCTCTGGCTAATCAAGCTGATTCACGGCCTCCGCGTCTCCGGCAAGGAAGAGGAAGCCGGCCTCGACGAAGCCCAACACGGCGAGGTCGCCTACCGGCTGTAGCCGGGCCGATTAAAAAGCTCCCTCTTCCATCAAGGGAGAGGGAGTTTTAAGAACCGGCGGCTCGCGCTACTCCAGATGGAAGCCCTCATAGCCGTTGGCGACCACCTCGGCGCGCTTGGCCCGCATCATCGGGGCGCTGTCCGGGGCGGTCAGCAGGAAGCGTGCTTTGCCGGGGATGTTGGCCCCCACGAACCAGGAATCGGCCTGGGTGCGGAGGATTTTCGCCCCGCCTTCTATGATGTGCTGCGTCCATTCGTCTTCCGCGTCCTGGGTGGGCGCGATGCGGGCGTAGCCTTGGTCGCGGACGTAGCCGATGCATTCGCTCACCCACTCCACCAGCGGTTCGGCGGCCCGGACGAAGTTGCCGACGGAGGCCGCGTTGATGGTGAAGAGGTTGGGGAAGCCGACGCTCTGGATGCCCATGTAGGTGCGCGGCCCTTCGGAGAACTTCTCCTTCAGCGTCAGCCCGCCCTCGCCCTGGATGTGCATCCGGTTCAGCGAGCCGGTGACGGCGTCGTAACCCGTAGCGTAGATGATGACATCCAGCTCGTACTCGGCATCGGCGGTCTTGACGCCCTTGGGAGTGATGCGCTCGATGGGCGCCTGGCGCACGTCAACCAGCAGAACGTTGTCCTGGTTGTAGACTTCGTAGTAGCCGCTCTCGCAAGGGAGGCGCTTGGCGCCGAACATATGGTCCTTGGGCACCAGCATCTCCGCCACCACCGGGTCGTGGACCCGCTCGCGGATTTTGTTGCGGAAGAATTCGGCGTAGTCCTCGTTGGCCTCGCCGGGCATCATCACGTCGTAGAAGTTGCTGAGCCACTTCTTGAATCCGGGTTCCTGCCACAGCGCCTCGTACTGCGCCATCCGCTCCTCGTGCGAGACCTCCAGGGCCGAGCGGGTGTCAAACTCGTGCATGAACGAGCCTGGGGTCTCCATGCACTTCCTGAAAATCTCCGCGAAGTTGGCCTTGATTATCTGCTGCTCGTCGTCGTCTATCTCGCGGTTGCGCAGCGGGGCGCAGAAGTTGGGGGTTCGCTGGAAGACGGTCAAGTGACCCACTTCCTTGGCGATCTCCGTGATGAGCTGGACGGCGGTGGCCCCGGTGCCGACGACGCCGACTCGCTTGCCTGCCAGGTCCATGCCTTCCTTGGGCCAGCGGCCAGTGTGGCACCAGGGGCCCTTGAAGTCGTGGATTCCCTCGAAGTCCGGCACGTAGTGGGCTGAGAGCAAGCCGACGGCGGTAATCAGGAACTGGCCCCGCGCCCGATGGCCGTCCTGCATTTCCAGTTCCCAGCGGTTGGTTTCCTCGTCGTAGACGCACGAGGCCACTCGTGAGTCGAAGCGGATATGGCGGCGCAGGTCAAACTTATCGGCCACATGGTTGAGATAGCGCTCGTTCTCCGGCTGGCCGGAATACAGTTCCTTCCAGTCCCACTCCTGGAGCAGGTCCTCGGAGAAAGAGTAACCGTAGGTGTAGCTCTCGGAGTCGAAGCGGGCGCCGGGGTAGCGGTTCCAGTACCAGGTACCGCCAACGCCGGAGGCGTCCTCAAAGGCCCGCACCGAGAACCCCAACTCCCGGAAGCGGTACAACGAATACAAGCCGGTAACCCCGGCGCCGATAATCAGAACGTCATATTCCTCGACATCCCCGTTCCGGGATGCTCCGGTGGCAGGCGATTGCTGCAAAGAAGCCATGTGTACTTACCTCCTTTCCCTATTTAATTCGACGCTATTATACCGACATAGTAAACCACTTTTTCAAGATGCCCTTGAATTCCAGGAATGATGGGGCCTGGCAGCGGGCTAAGGACACTTTCCCCGCAATCTGCTGGTAGAAGGATGAACTGCGCGGTATTTGCACTTCACGTAAGGCGGCTTCGATTGCTTCTTTCGGAAGGTTGCAGGTTCATCCCCATCACGTATACAGCGACGCCGGCGGTGTGGCGCCCATCAGCGTGGCGCCGCCGAACTCGAAGTTCAGGGGCAGGCCGGAAATGTGCTGGCCGTGGACGTGCAGGTCGCGGAAGTAGCGCTCCAGGCCCAACGAGCGGTGGATGGCATTGGTGCCGGCGGCGCTGAAGAGCTTGTCGGCCACCGCTATCGATTGGCGAATGGCGTGGGTGATGGCCAGACGGGCCCGCATGGACAGCTCGGGCAGATCCGGGTGGCCGATGAGCTGCGCATCCCACATCGCGCTGACGGTGTCCAGCACATAGCGGCGGGCACTGTCGATCATCGCCTCACACTCCCCGACAACTATCTTGACGTGCTGCCGGTCGCGCAGCAGGGTGGGGGAGTCGGTGGAGCCGGAGTCGGTGGCCAGGTCTACGAAGGTATTCATCGCCCCGCGCGCCATCCCCAGGGTGTTCGCCGCCGACAGCGTCCAGCCGAGGACGATGGCCGACTGCGGCGGCGTGTACAGCGGGCCGTCGTAGTGGGCCGGAGCGCCGCGGGTAAAGGTGTGATCCTCGGGTACGAAGACTTCGGAGAACTCAGCGTCGTTGCTGGCCGTACCCCTCATGCCCAGAGTGGTCCAGGTATTGAGCACCTCACCCTTGTCCACGGGCAGCACCACTGTCCGCATCACTTGGGTGCCGTCGCCGTAAAGCACCGGCCCGTTGCCGTCGATAACCCGGCAGGCCACGAAGATAGCGGTGGAGTGGTCAATGCCGCTCAGGAAATTCCAACGCCCGGAAACGATGTAACCGCCATCGGTGATCTTCGCTGTGCCGCCGGCGCGGGCGGAGCCGGAGCCGAGGACGACAGGAGGGTCGCCAAAAATCTCCTTGGCGGCCTTGGGAGACAGCCGGGCCACCGCCGCCGACACGGCGGTGCCGTTGAAAACGCACCATCCCACCGAGCCGTCGGCCTGGGCAATTTCCTCTACCACATGAAAGGCGGTGACCGGGTCGGTCTCCGGCCCGTTGAGCTCCCTGGGCACATAGAGTCCGAACAGTTGCTTCTCCGCCATCTTCTCCGCCAGTTCCACGGGAAGCTGGCGCTCGATGTCTATACGATCACGGCTTGCAACAATCTCCGGGGCCAGGCTCTTCGCTGCGGCAATCAGGTCTTTGGATGTTTGGATGGATGATGGGGCGCCGACCGGGCTTTGCGACATAGGACGTTATGCTCCTAAAATTATGCTCCTATTATAGCCAAGTGAACGGCGGCGCCCAACCCGGGTGAATCGCATCGTGAATTGCATACAAAAGCTGGGATGCCCCTCACGGCGCGGTTGCGGGTTGAATCCGGTGTCCTAAGCTCGAATCCGGTGCCTTAAGGTTGAATCCGGTGTCCTAAGATGGTAGTCTATCGTGGATTGTAATTGCCCGAATTTGGAGGTGGATGTTCCTATGGCAGAAAAGGTAAGTAATCAGGATATTGCCCTTATGGCCCACCTGATGCGGCGGGCTGGTTTCGGCGCCCGTTACGACGACCTAGTGGAACGGGCAAACAAGGGATACGAAGCAACAGTGGAGGAGTTACTCAATCCCGAAATCAACTCCAACGGCCTGGATTTGGATCTGGCGGAACGGTCCTTTATAGAATGGAGTCACTTCACCCGCGGCGTCCCGGAGTATTTTGCTTGGCGGCTGATTAACTCCCGGGCACAGCTTGAGGAGAAGATGGTCCTGTTCTGGCACAGCATCTTCTGCACTTCCGACAGCAAGGTCCAGAGCTATCCGACGCACTATGACCAGTTGGAGATGTTCCGCAGCCACGGAATGGGCAGCTTCCGCAATATGCTGGTGGAAATTTCCAAAGACCCGGCGATGATCTTCTATTTGGACAACTGTCTCAGCCACAAGGAGTCCATCAACGAAAACTACGGGCGCGAACTGCTGGAGTTGTTCTCCCTCGGCGTGGGCAAGGACGGCGAGTTCAACTACACCGAGGACGACGTTAAGGAGTGCGCCCGCGCCTTCACTGGCTGGACCATCTCCAACCCCGTCCCCGGCCAGCCCTACGGGCGCTACCCGGCCAAGTTCGCCTTCGTACCCGAAGACCACGACAACGGCGAGAAGACCTTCCTCGGCGAGACCGGCCGCTTCAACGGCGAGGACATCGTGGACATCATCTGCAAGCAGCCCGCCGCGGCCCGGTTCATCTCCCGCCACCTGTACAGCTATTTCATCGCCGACGAACCCGGCGTGCCGTCGTGGATGGATACGCCCCCCAATGACCCGGTAACCATCGAAATGCTGGAAGAGGAATACTTCCGTTCCGGCTACAACATCCGGGCCATGCTGCGGGTGCTGTTCAACTCCGACGCCTTCAAGAACGCCCAGTTCCGCCGCATCAAGAGCCCGGTGGAGACGGTAATCGGCACCCTGCGGATGGTGGGCGACTGGACCCAACCCAAGCCCGGCTTCGAGTTCATCTTCGACGAGATGAAGTACATGGGCCAGGAACTGCTCAATCCGCCCTCCGTCGAAGGCTGGCATACCGGCAAGGAGTGGATTGACGGCGGCACCCTGGTGCACCGCATCAACTTCACCGCCGACTTCCTGGGCGACACCAACTACCCCGGCATCAAGGACATCGTCGAGAGGCTGGCCGATGTCGGTCCTGCCATCACCCCCGACCAGATGGTGGACGGCTGCCTGCAATACCTCGGCCACTACGAGCTGTCCGAAGAGACCCGCTACATGCTGATGATGCGGGCCGCCAAGGACGACGTGGTGCGCACCGACACCCCCGACTTCTCTCGCGAGGTGGGCGAGATGCTCCAGCTGATCGCGTCCACCAAGGAATACCTGTACGCCTAGGGCAACCAGTGGATAAAGGAGGAGCGGGAGGCTGGAGGGTGATAGCTGCCCGCTCCTCGGAGAGAAACAGTAATAGAAAAGGAGACGGCAAACAGCGATGACGACCAACAAGAAAGACCGGGTGCTGGTGGTGCTGCAAATGTCGGGCGCTTACGACGCTCTGAACACCATCATTCCCTACAACGACCCGCACTATAACGACCACCGCCAAGCGGTAAATGTTGCCCCCGGCGATGTGCTGCACATCAACGACCAGGTCGGCTTTCACCCGTCCATGAAGCCGCTGAAGAACCTCTACGACCAGGGCAAGGTTGCCGTAATCCAGGGCATCGGCTATCCCAACCCCATCCGCTCCCACTTCCGCTCCATGGACATCTGGCACACCGCCGAGCCGGCCAAGATGACTACCGAGGGCTGGCTGGGCAAGGCCATCCGGGAGCTGGACCCCAACCGGGACAACGTGCTCACCGCCGTGAACTTCGGCCGCGGCCTGCCCCGCGCCCTGGCCGCCCCCGGCGTGTCTGTCGCCTCCGTCGGCGACCTAGAGAGCTACGGCGTGCTGACCGGCATTGACGGCGAGGACCAGCGGATGGAAGCACTGGACATCTTCTCCAAGATGTACTCGCCCCTGATCGGCAGCGGCCCGGCCAACGACTACCTGTCGCAGACCGGTCTCGACGCGCTGAAGGGCGCCGATATCCTCAACACCGCTCCCGACAATTACAGCTCCACCGTTGAGTACGGTGGCAGCCCCTTCGCCCAGTGGTGCAAGAGCATCGCCCAGGTGCACCTGGCCGAGTTCGGCACCCGCATCCTGTACACCGGCCTCAATCCGGGCGCCTTCGACACCCATGCCAACCAGAACATCGCCTTCCCCAAGCTGTGGGCAGACGTCACCGCCGCCACCGCCGACCTGTACGAAGACCTGAAGGAGCACCACGCCAGCGAGGAAGTGGTTATCCTGATGTTCACCGAGTTCGGCCGCCGGGTGCAGGACAACGGTTCGGGCACCGACCACGGCTCCGGCAGCGTTGCTTTCGTCATCGGCGACGGCATCAACGGCGGGGCCTATGGCGAATACCCTTCGCTGGAGCCGTCCAAGCTGGATGAGGGCGACCTCCGGTGGAACAACGACTTCCGCAGCACCTACGCCGAGTTGCTGGAGAAGTGGATGGGCCTGGATGCCCAACCCATACTCGGCGGCAACCACGAGCAGTTCAACTTCATCAGGGCGTAGAGCCATTCATAACTCCCTTCCCTGGAGAGAGCCGGGGTGAGGGGCAGTAATCCGTTCGTCCTGACCTTGTCGAGGGATGGACAGATTGCCCGGCGAGAAATTCACCCTCACCCTGACCCTCTCCCTCAAGGGAGAGGGTATTTTAAGTTGGAGGAAACATGGTTACGCAGCTTGCGCCGTTAACCTTCCAGTACAGCCACACCATCGGGCGCCAGGAAGTCCGTAGCGGCAACGGGTTTTTCATGCCGGTGGCCATCACCCGCGACCCGCAGAACCGGCTCTATGTCCTCAGCCGGGGCTCCGAAACGCCCGCCTTCTTCCCCTGCAAGCGGGTCACCGTGTTCACGGCGGACGAGGAGTTCATCGAGGACTACGGTCAGAAGGTCCCGCCGGAAGAAGCTGACCCTGCCACCTGCCCCAACGGCAGCTTCATGTGGCCCACCTCCGTCGCCCTCGACAGCGAAGGCAACACCTACGTCTCCGACGAGTGGCTGCAGCGCATCTCCATCTACAAGCCCGGCCAGGGCTGGACCGAGATGTGGGGTACCACAGGCTCCGGCGACGGCGAGATAAACAAGCCGTCCGGCCTCGCCTTCGACAAGAACGACAACCTCTACCTGGTGGACAGCTATAACCACCGGGTGCAGGTGTTCACCAAGGACGGCAAGTTCCTGTTCAACTGGGGCCGCCAGGGCGACGGCGAGGGTGAGTTCAGCTACCCCTGGGGCATCGAGATAGACCGCAACGGCGATGTGTACGTGGCCGACTGGCGCAACGATCGCATCCAGAAGTTCGCGCCCGACGGCACCTTCCTGATGCAGTTCGGCTCCCATGGGTCTGGCGAAGGCGAGTTCAACCGCCCCACCGGCGTGGCCGTGGACAAGGATGGCATCATCTACGTCACTGACTACAAAAACGACCGCCTGCAGGTTTTCGAGGCGGATGGCAGCTTCATCACCAACCTGCTGGGCGAGGCCACTCTGTCCTCCTGGGGCCGGGAGCGAGTCCTCATCGACCCCATTGCCGTGAAGGGACGGTTGGCCGCCAACTTGCTGGAAGAGCACGAGAAGGCCTTCCAGGGCCCTATAGCTGTGGAAGTAGACGACGAGGCCCGCGTCTTCGTAGTGGAGGTCGCCCGCCAGCGCGTCCAGGTCTTCCGCAAGCAGAACTCCATCTACCAGGGCGGTTTGCTCTAGGCAGATCCCAACGGCGGAACAAGGATTCACAGGCCCTGTCTCTCTCGACGGGGCCTATTCATTTTGAGAAAAGCCCCCTCTCCCTCCGGGGGAGGGTCAGGGTGGGGGCGTCTCCCGCGCCCCGAAAATCCCCTCTACATCCAGGGAGAGGGAGAATCATGGAGACCCGGCGCCACAGGCTGGCGTTCGACGACCCGGCGCCACAAGGTGTTACAATTATCGAGCTATCTTGCGGAGGTTAGTAATGCCTAATCAATACTCCAGTCCCCCGGCGACCACCATCGACACGTCCAAGGCCTACACTGCCACCATAGACACCAGCGCCGGGTCGATGACCCTGGAACTGTTCGCCGAGGAGGCTCCGCTGACGGTGAACAACTTTGTCTTCTTGGCCGGCGATGGGTTCTACGAAGACTGCCAGTTTCACCGGGTCATCAGGGACTTTATGATCCAGGGCGGCTGCCCCAAGGGCGACGGCACCGGCAGCCCCGGCTACCGTTTCCAGGACGAGCCAGTGACCCGCAAGTACGTCAAGGGCACTCTGGCCATGGCCAACGCCGGCCCCGACACCAACGGCAGCCAGTTCTTCATCGTACACGGCGCCGACGTGGGCCTGCCCCCCAACTACACTATCTTCGGGAAGCTGAGAAGCGGCGAGGAAGTGCTGGACACGCTGGCCACCTCTCCAGTAGGCCGCAGCCGCGGCGGCGAGCCGTCAGCCCCCACGGAGCGGCTGGTGATCAACAACATCACCATCGAAGAGACGTAGCATACACCGCGACCCAGTGCTCGCGCAGAGGGCAGGATTCAAGAATCTCGCCCTCTCTTTATTGGCTTTCATGCTGGTCTTACATACTGGTCTCGGCGTGGTTCTCAGGCGTGTCCTGCTCACGCGATAGCGAAATCGGGTTGGGGAAACGAGGTGGACGCGCTTTCGTGTAGCAGTAAGCCGACACTTGATCAACGACAATTAGTCTTGCCGGTGGCGACGACTATTTTTGCCGGTCACATGTGGTAATCATTCGGTACAGGAGGTGCCGGATTGGTTACGGATCAGCAAGTCGCATTACTGAGGCAAAGACAGATGGAAGGAAAGAAACAACAGACGGCGGCGGCCATGGCGGGGATGAGCGAGCGGTCGGCGCGGAAGTGGCAGTGTGGCCCGTTGCCCTCGGAGACCAAGCAGGAGCGCCGGTGGCGCACCCGGCCCGATCCCTTTGACGGCGTCCGGGAGGAAGAAATCCTGCCCCTGCTCAGGGGAGAGGCCGCCGGCAGGCTCAGGGCAACGACAATTATCGAGTGGCTGGAGGAGAAATTTCCCGGCCGGTTCAGCGCCTCCCAGCTCCGCACCCTGCAACGCCGATTACAGGACTGGCGGGCACTCAACGGTCCGGATCAGGAGGTCTACTTCCCCCAGGAGCATCCACCTGGCCGGGAGGCGCAGCTCGACTTCACCCACTGCAACTCCCTGGGAGTAACCATCGGCGGCCGGCGCTACCGCCACCTGCTGTTCCAGCTGGTGTTGAGCCATTCAGGCTGGCGCTACGCCGAGGTGGTTGCCGGCGAGACCTTTGTGGCCCTGAAGCAGGGACTCCAGAACGCGCTCTGGGAACTGGGCGGCGCGCCCCAGATCATACGCTCCGACAACAGCTCGGCCCTCACCCATGAGATAAAGCGCAGCCGCGGCCGGGCCCTGAACGACAACTACGCCGAGCTCCTGGAGCACTACGGGATCGAGGCCACGCTGATCAATTCCGGGGAATCCCACGAGAATGGCGTGGCCGAGCAGGCTCATTACCGGTTGAAGGACGCTTTGGACCAGGCCCTCATGCTGCGGGGCAGCCGCGACTTCGATTCCGCCGAGTCCTACACCGGCTTCGTCAGGAAGGTGGTTGAGCGGCGCAACCGCTTGGTGCAAGGGAAGCTGGAGCAGGAACGCCCACTTCTGCAGTGCCTGCCTCCAGCTCCCGTGCCGGAGTACGTCAACCACCAGGCCCGGGTGCGCAAGTGGAGCACCATCCAGGCAGCCGGACGGACCTACACCGTACCCTCCCGGCTCATCGGAAAGGAGGTGCAGATACGCTTGTACGCCGAGCGTCTGGAAGTGTACTACAAGGGCCACTTGGTGGAACGCATGGAGCGGGTGCGCGGTGAAAGGGAGGCCAACGTCAATTACCGCCACGTCATCGGCTCCCTGGTGCGCAAGCCCGGGGCCTTCGCTCGCTACCGGTTCCGGGAGCAGATGTTTCCCACCATGACCTTCCGCTTGGCCTACGACGCCCTCAAGAGGTGGCGAGGCGAACGGACTGACGTGGAGTACCTGCGGATCCTGCACCTTGCGGCGACAACTATGGAGTCGACGGTGGACAGCGCCCTAGCCCTGCTGCTGGAGGCCGGTGAGCCCTTCGACTACGCCACGGTCAAGGAACTGGCGAACCCGGCTCCGCCGCGGGCGCCGGTGCTGAGCCTGTCCGGGATGCCGGACCTGAGGGTCTACGACTCCCTGCTGGCGGGGGTGGCCTGATGATGGAGGCCAACGCCATTAAGGTCCGGATCGGGGAGCTGTGCCACCAATTCCGGCTGCCCACCATGGGGGCGCAGTCGGTGTCCCGATTCACCGCCGCCGGGCACGGCGACGCCCTGGAGACCCTCTTGGAAGTGCTGGAGCAGGAGGCCGAGGACCGGAGGCAGCGCCGCATCGGCCGGCTGCGCACCGCATCCAGGCTGCCCGCCGGCAAGACCTGGGAGACCTTCGAGCACGACCGTGTGCCCCTGGCTCTGCGGCAGCAACTGGGCGAGCTGTCTGACGGCAGCTTCGTCGACCGAGGCGTCAACGTGCTGGCCTTCGGACTGCCCGGCACCGGCAAGACCCATGCACTGTGCGCCGTGGGCCACCGGCTGGTGGAAGCCGGACGCTCGGTGCTCTTCGCCCCGGCCTACCGGCTGGTGCAGGACCTGCTCGCCGCCAAGCGGGACCTGGCGCTACCGCGACAACTACGAAAGCTCGACAACTACGACTTCCTGCTGCTGGACGACCTGGGGTACCTGCCCCAAGGGGCCGAAGAGTCCGAGGTGCTCTTCACACTCATCGCCGAACGCTACGAACGCCGGTCCCTGGGCATCACGTCCAACCTGGTCTTCTCCCAGTGGGAGCACATCTTCGCCAACCCAATGGCCACGGCTGCGGCCATCGACCGGGTGGTCCACCACTCGGTCATCCTGGAATTCGACGTCCCCAGCTACCGCACCGGAGTGGCCCAGCAGCGCAGTCAGAAACAGGGGGTGAACCGGCAAGAATAATTGACGGAACCGGCAAAAGTAGTTGACGCTGAACACCAGCACCGACAGGCCGGAAACGACGAAGAGTACGGGGACGGTAGCTCCTTCACCAGAGGCGTCAATTAACCAGGATGGCGCCAATTGGTGATTTTGAGATAGTTTCTAAATAGCCCTGGGATTTTTCGGGCATCATGCTGCTGGTTTTAGTTTCTGGGTAGAAAAGGAATCGGGCGGTTCTACTGGGGCGAGTACGGTTCCTGGATCGGATATTCGAAGTAGGCGGCGGTTATCAGGAGGTGCAGATCGTCGCAGTATTCGGCCACTTCGCGGAGCAGGGGTATGCGGTCCTCCCGGTCGGGCCAGTCGTGGTTGATCAGGCCGCCCAGTCGTCCGGTGAGGCGATGGACGGCGCGGTTGGAGTGGCGGCGCGGCCCCCGCCCGATGGTCTCAACCTCCGATTCCACCAGGTTGAGGGAGCGGCATAGCGACTCGGGCAGCAGGGGGTCGCTCACCAGCAGGCCCAGCACCCGGTGCGGCTGCACGTCGGCGCTGTGGATGTGGTTGTAGACCTCCAGAGCGTGGAAAATGCGCAACAGCGAAATCCAGTCGGCCTCATAAAATTCCTGGCCGGCGCTGGCTTCGCCGGTGTCAATCTGCGACAGCAGCAGAGCGACGGCGCACTGGGCGCGTTCGATGTAGCGGCCCAACTGGAGGAAGCTCCACCCCTCATCGTGGTACATCGTAGTCTCGGCCAGACCGCCGAAGGTGTTGACTTCGGCCACGGTTTCGTTGTAGAAGGCCCTTGGGTCCGACCAGACGCTGACCATGTTCCGCTGCTGCAACCTCAGGAACGCGGCGTTGAGGCAGGTCCACACCTCGGGACTGATGCAGTGCCGGGTGTGGCGGGCGTTTTCGCGTCCTTGGGCAAAGCAGGTGTAGACCTAGGAAGGATTGGTGCGCTCGAAGGTGAGGTCGTCGGCCAGGGTGAAGGAATCCGCCAAGGCGAACTCCTCTTCGTCGAAGAGGTCGGCCCTGCCGCCCGGAGGCTGGGTGTCGATGCTGTTGTAGATGCGATTCCAGCCGAAATGAATCTCCCGGACGGGGCGGTCCACCAGCGCCTCGGATTGCAGACGCAGCAGCTGGCAGAGATGCCCGGCCCGCTCCAGGTGGCGGCCAATCCAGTAGAGGCTTTGTGCGCTGCGGGAAAGCATGGCTCGCTCCTGCTAAAGGAATGGGAACGCAATCACTTCAACCTTCTACCGGGAGGTTATGTACCGGGGGGTTATGGTGAGGGAGTTTCCTCTGCGTGTTCTGGGTCTTCCAGCACCCAGACGTCTTTGCCGCCGCCGCCCTGGCTGGAATTGACCACCAGGCTGCCCCGCCGCAGGGCGAGACACGGCAGAAGGCACCGGGCACGATGCGGGTGCAGCGGCCGGTCAGCAAGAAGGGGCGCAGGTCAACGTGGCGCGGCTCGAACCTGTCATCGATGAGGCACGGCGAGCGCGACAGGGCCAGCACCGGCTGGGCAATGAAGCCCACCGGATCGGCCCGCAGCACCCTGGCGTAGTCGTCGCGTTCCTCCTGGGTGGCGTGAGGGCCGATGATCATGCCGTATCCCCCCGACTCGCCAACGCGCTTGACCACCAGGTCGGCCATGTTGTCGAGGGTGTATTCCAGGTCATCGGGGCGGCGGTACAGGTAGGTCTCGACGTTTTGCAGCAGCGGCTCCTGCCCCAGGTAGTAGCGGATCATGTCGGGAACGTAGACGTAGACGCTCTTGTCGTCGGCCACCCCCGTGCCGGGGGCGTTTGCCAGCGTCACGTTGCCTAACTGGGCCGCGTCAATCAGCCCGCGCACGCCCAGAAGGGAATCGGGGCGGAACACCAGCGGATCGAGAAAGTCGTCGTCCACTCGCCGGTAGATTACGTCCACCTGCTGCAGACCGTCGGTGGTGCGCATATAGACCATGCCGTTGCGAACCGTCAGGTCGCGCCCCTCCACCAGTTCCGCGCCGATTTCCCGCGCCAGGAACATGTGCTCGTAGTAGGCGGAGTTGTAGACGCCGGGCGTCAGCAGGGCGATGACAGGGTCGGGCTTGCCGCCGGGGGCCAGTTCGGTCAGCGTGGCGTGCAGCAATGTGCCGTACTGCTCCACCCCTTGCACTCGGTGGCTGCGGTACAGGCGCGGGGTAGGCTGACCTTGGCTGCCTTGCGGTTGGCGATCATGTAAGAGACGCCTAAAGGCACCCGCAGGTTGTCTTCCAGCACGCGGAAGCCGTCGTTGGTGCGCACTATGTCGCTGCCGCAGACGGCGACCCAGGTGCCGTTGGGCGGCGAGAAGTCCTGCATTTCCGGGCGGTATTGGGGACAGCCGCGGACCATGTCTTCGGGAATCACGCCGTCGTCAATGATGCGGGCCTCGCCGTACACGTCTTCCAGGAAGTAGTTGAGAGCGCGCACCCGCTGGGTCAGCCCGTCGCACACCTCCCGCCAGTCGGCGGCGGTCACCACGCGGGGGATGGGGTCTACGGGGATGATTCGCTCCTCGGCCTCGGCGTCCCCGTAAACGGTGAAGGAGATGCTCTCGCTGGAGAAGGTGCGATTCACGCGCCCCCGGATGGTCTCCAGCTCATCGGTGGACATCCGGCTCAGGGCGTCGTGCAAGTCCCGGGCGTGTTCCCTGGGCGTTCCGTCCGGCAGGAACATCTCATCGTAGACGGAGGGGTCGAGCCGGTATCCGTCGAAGCTCACTGCATCCTCTTTTCGTCCGCGCCGCCGGACGGCTCATCGTTGCGACTGGAGCCCTGCTGAACTTCCACGTTGGAGTTGATTATACAAGCGATTATACAGGCCGCACTCGTCAGCAAAACCCACCCCGCGCTCCATGCCTCGATTCCCGCAGGGTCCTATGGCAGTTCCCCTCCCTCAAGGGAAAGGGAAAACGAGGACTCAATAGCGCATTATTACCGTCTTATGACCACCGTATTACAAGGTCGCGGCGCCGTTGCCTGATGCCTGCACCGCTTCCGAGGGAGGATTCTTGGGAATGGTGATTACCATTTCGGTGTACTGGCCTGGTTCGGACTCCACCCGGATGTTGCCGCCGTGCTCCCGGATAATGTCGCTGGTGATGGCCAAGCCCAGGCCGGTGCCCTGGTTGGTTGGCTTGGTGGTGAAGAACGGGTTGAAAATCTTTTCCACGATGTCGGCCGGGATGCCGGGGCCGTTGTCCCGGATGCGTATTTCCACCTCGTCTCCCTGGTCGCGGGTGGTGAGCCGGACGGTGGGAGTGTAGCCCTCGAATCCTATGCCCTCGGAGGCTTTCTTGCGCCGCTTTTCGTCGGTGGCCTGGCAGGCGTTGCCGACGATGTTGAGGAATGTGCGGCCCAGGTCTTGGGGAATCGCCTGCATTTCACCCAAGTCCGGGTCCAGGTCCTGCTCCACGGTCAACTGGAACTCGGTGTCCGTGGCCCGGGCGCTGTGGTAGGCCAGCATGGCGTGTTCCACTAGCAGGGTGTTCAGCTCTATGGGCTGCCAGTTGTGGGAGCCGCGCCCCATCAACAGCATATCGTTGACGATGCGGTTGGCCCGCTCTCCGTGGTGCCGGATGCGCTCCAGGTTTTCGGTTAGGTCTTTGGAAATGTCGGCAATCAGCCCCGTGTCCAGTTTGTCGCCTTCTTCCAGGGCTTCGCGCAATTCGGCCAGCAGTTCCCCGGACGACTCGGAGAAGTTCTTGACGAAATTGAGGGGATTGCGAATCTCGTGGGCCACGCCGGCAGTGACCTCACCCAGGGCGGCCAGCTTTTCCCGCATCACGATCTGGTCCTGCGCCGTTTGCAGGTCGGTCAGGACCACCTCGAGTTCCGCGTTCTTGCCCTCAAGCTCGGTGTTCTTGCCGTCCAGTTCCGTCAGCACCGTCTCCAGTTCGGTGTTCTTGCCCTCCAGTTCCTTGTTGAGTTCCTCCACCAGGTTCAGGCGCAGGGCCTCCCGGGAGTTGTGGCGGAAAACCTCCAGCGCGGCGGCCATTTCCGCCAGTTCGTCCTGGCCGCTGACCTGCACCTCTTCTTCCAGTTGTCCTGCGGCCATGCGGCGCATACGCTGCGACAGCATATTGATACGGCGCAGAAGCACCCTGCCAACAAAGAGCCAGCTAATGAGCAGCGCGCTGATGACGCTGATGACGGTGATGACGATAAGCAAGGTGCCGCCGGTGGAGATGGCCCGGTCGGATGCCTGGGTCGCTTCCTCGGCGGAGACCACGGCTGCCGACACCAGGCTGTCCACCTCGGCCACCAGGCTGGCGGACTGGGCCCGGCTCAGGGCCAGGAGGCTGCTTTGTTCTTCGGACAGTTGCAATTTAGAGCGCAGCACCACGAAGACGCCATCCTGGGCCAGCCCCAACTGCTTCAGCCTGCCGTACAGCGGCTCCAGCCGCTCTTCCAGTTCGGGGTGATCCAGGCTGGCCATGTTGCGGTCGATACTGGCGATGGAAGACTCGAATCGTTCCTCCTGCGCTTCAACCAGCGCCGAGTCGAAGATGCTGAAAACGCTGGAAAGCTGCTGGAGCGCGATGTTGGTGTCGGCCTGCAATGCGGTCAGGTGACGGTAGGTGCCGAATTCTTCCTCGGAGAAATGGATGGCGTAGGGGGCGACAATATTGTCCATATCGGTGCGCCCGGTAATGATGTAAAAATACTCGTCGTCGACGGCGGGTATCAGGACCTCTTCCAGCTCGGCGCGGAGCTGCACCATATCGTCCAGCAGTGCGTCGGACTGCTGGCCCAGTTGGAAGGCCCTCCCCATGTTGACACGGATGGTCTCGATGTAGTTGTCCAGCCCGTTGGAGTACCCCCGGATGCGCTGGGAGCGGACGGGGTCGGCATCATCCAGGGCCTCGAGATGAGACTCGATGGTGGTTCCCGAGGAGGCGATTTCCGCCCACACCCGGGCCAGTTCTTCCGGCGTGGACGAGGTGGTCAGACGCGGCGCGGCGGAGACCAGGGAGCCGCTGAACTCGGCCACGCCGAAGGCGGCCTCCATCTCCGGCACGCTGCCTTCGTTGACCCTGGCCTGGGCCTCGCCCACCCGCTGGAAGCTGAACCAGCCTATGAGGCTGGCGGCCACGGTCAGCGCCACGGCCACGCCGAAGGCGGCGAATAGCTGGGTTGAGATGCGGTAACGGATCGCCAGCAGGCGTTTTAACAATTCCATCAGCCGTTACGTCCCGCAGTTTTGGATTGAGTAATGCACCCGACGGTCAGTTGACATTATCTTGCAGAGTCTCGATGGGATGATACTTCCCATCGGCCCCGATTACGGTGAGGAAGACCTTGTCGGAACCCTGGTTGTCGTACCTTGGATCGGAGTAACTCAGGGGAAATCCGTCAATCTCAAAATCCCCCCCGTTGAGCAGGCTCTCCAGGAAGCAGGCCCGGCTCACGTCCGGTCCGCAGCGCTCCAGCCCGGCAATGGCCAGCCGGCCTGCCAGGTAGCCCTCTAAGGACACGAAGCCGGGGACGGACCCTGGGTCATACTCGGAAAGCGCCTCAAGGTAGGAGGCAACGATGGGCTGGGAGTCGTCGGCAGGGAAGGGAACCACTTGGGTAACGTACACGCCTTCGCCGTCGGGGCCCAGCATATTAGCCAGGGCGTTGGAGCCGACGAAGGAGATGGTAATGAACTCGGCCTCCACCAGCTTGGTCTGCTTTGCCCAGAGGATGAAGGTGCCAATGGGATCGTAAGCCCCGACCATAATGACCCCTTCGGGGCGGCCCTCGCTGAGATCCAGTAACGCCGTCTTGACCGCCGTGGTGTTGCGGGGGTAAAGACCCACGGCCACCGGCTCCATGCCACGCCGTTTCAGGGCGGCCAGCGCGCCGCTGTAGCCCGCCCGCCCGAAGGAGTCGTCCTGGTAGAGCACCGCGATGCGTTCGATGCCCAGATCCTTGGTGAAGCGCTCCACCATCTCCTCCGTCTCCTGGTTGTAGGAGGCCCGCAGGTTGATGATGTTGTTCCAGTTGGGATCCCGCAGGAAGGCCGCGCCGGTGAAGGGAGCGACGAAGGGCACGCCGGCATTTGCGGCCATGGGGGTTGCGGACCGGGACGTGGGGGTGCCGACTTCGCCGATGAGGGCAAATACCCCCTCGTCCCTGATCAGAGTCTGGGTGTTGGTGGCGGCCGCTTCCGGTTCGTAGGTGTCATCCAGGGTGGTCAGCTTCAATTCCCGCCCGTGGACGCCCCCGCCGCGGTTGGCTTCGGCGAATGCCGCCTCGATTCCCAAGCGCATATTGATTCCCAAATCCTGCGCCCGGCCGCTAAAAGCCGCCGACTGGCCGAAGAGGATAGTGTCGGGGGTGATGCCGGGGTCTGTCGCGGCGGACTCCGACACAGACGGAGCCGACTCCGGGGTGGCGGTGGGCAGCGTCGCTGTTCCGGGCGAATTGCACCCCAGAACTACGGCGAGGACAATCAGGAAGGCGGCGGCCCCCCCGGGTCGGCAGATCCAGCGGAACGGCGCTAACGCCCGGTAAAAACGATTCATCAGGTTCATCCACGCCGGTCTGCCGTTGCTGGCCACGAACTCCCGTCGTCTACGAAAGGCAGGTTGAATAGAATGAGGAACGGCCCTGACTCCAAGTGCCTCCAGGTTCATAGAACTATGAGAAAGAAGCTATGCAGGCTATCTCGTCGGGGTGGCAGTGTCTGCCGGCTTGTCAGTCTCTCCGTGCTACCAAGGTCAGCCGGTTCTTGCCGGCATCGCGCTGGTAGTGCAAGTCGTCCATCAGGTTTCGCACCAAGTGGATGCCGAGTCCTCCGATGGGCCGGCCTTCAATTGTGGCGGTCAAGTCGGGCTTAGGCGAGTCTTGGAGGGGGTCAAAGGGGTGTCCGTCATCCAATACCTCAATGGTCAGGGCGTGGTCTTCCGAGGTCAGCACAATTTCGATCTCGGGCCGGCGTTCCTTGCCCTTCCCGCCATGGGTAAGGATGTTGATTCCCAGTTCTTCCAAGACTAGGTTGACTTTGAAGGTCAGGCTTTCGGGCCAGGCTTCACGCTCCCCCAACTCTTCCACGGATCCCTGGATGTATTGGAGGGTGTCGGCGTCACTGGTGTCGGCGTCCGCTCCGATTTTCAGATAGACTGTCTCGCTCAAACCTAACCCCCAACGCGACGGAGAACCAGGCAGGTAACGTCATCTGACTGCGGTGTATCGCCGGCGAAGTCAGAAACCGCCTGCAGAATCGCCTCATTGGCCATCCGGGCCGAGGTGGGCGGCCGGTCTGCAAAAATCTGCCGCAGCCGGTCGACTCCAAACTCCTCACCTTCGGAATTCATGGCCTCCGAGACGCCGTCGGTATAGAGAACCAGGGTATCGTTAGGGGCCAGGGTATAGCTGTCCTGCTTGTATTCCAGGTTGGGCATCACTCCGAGAGCGATGCCTCTGGTCAACGGCAACTCGGTGGTACTTCCGTCGCCGTGTACCACCAAGGGGGTGGGGTGGCCGCCGTTGGCATAGGCCATCTCCCCTGTGTTCGGGTCATAGACCGTATAGAGCAAGGTAACGAACATGGCCGTCTCGTTGTCCTCGTTCAAGAGGTCGTTGACCTCGGACAGCACCGCGCCGGGGGAACCCATGCCGATGGCCGCTCCTTTGAGCAAGGTGCGGCTGGACATCATAAACAGGGCGGCGGGAACACCCTTATCCGAAACATCGGCAACTGCCAGGCCCATACGGCCATTCCCCAGGTTTATCACGTCGAAGAAGTCGCCGCCCACGTTGCGGGCCGGGGCCATGTTGCCATAGACCTCGAAGTTGGTCCCCTCCGGGAAGCTGGCTGGCAGAATAGCCTGCTGCATTTTGCTGGCAACATCCAGTTCGTTTTGCAGCGCCACCAGCTTGTCCCTGGAGAGCAGGGCCTCCTTCCATTCGGCCATATGGGTCAAGGTGCGCTCGATTGTGATTTGCAAATCTTCGAAGTCCAGGGGCTTGGTGACAAAGTCGAAGGCGCCCCGGTTCATGGCGGTCCGAATGTTGCGCATATCGCCATAGGCCGAGACTATGACTGCGCGTATGTTCGGGTCCACCTTGGGAATCTGCTCCAGCAGGGTCAGGCCGTCCATCTGCGGCATATTGATATCCGACACAACCATGTCAATATCGGAGTCCCGCTGTAGCACCTCCAGCGCCTCCACGCCGTTGTGAGCGAAAACGAAGGTATAGCGCCCGGCTCTGATGTTGCGCCGCATCCGTTGCAGAATCAGCGGTTCCAGGTCGGGTTCGTCGTCCACCACCAGTATCTTGTAAGACCCTTGATGTTCGCCTTCAGTCGCTCCGGCCATTTGTTCCGGCTCTCTTCCAGAATTTTGATTTCGGGACTCCGGCAGCGGCCGGAGCCTTTCCCCCGTGCCGCCGGGTTAACTTTTGACTGCGCTCAGGGCCGCCTGTTGGGAATCGTGGATGTCGAAAATCTGATCGAACCCGCTAATGGTAAACACGTCGCGGACCGACTGCGAGAGGGAACAGACCGCTAATTTCACGTTGGCGGTGCGCATATCCTTGGCGGTCAGCAGGATGACCCGCAGGCCGGCGCTGCTGATGTAGGTGAGGTCTTCAAAATCGAGAATTACCGCTTGGTCCTCGGGTGCGATGACGTTTTTCAGGGCGTCCTGGAACTCGGTGGCATTGGTTCCGTCCACTCGCCCGACGGTCTTGGCAATCAGGGTTGCGCCATCTCTCTCGGTGTTAATCTCCATATCCCCACATCCTTGAATCAAGAATTAAGCAAGTAAACATTATCTTGCCGTATGGCTCGCTTCTCTGTCTTAGTCTTCTTTCCCCGGTGGTCGGCCCATTCGTCAGCCTGCCGACCCCTATCTTACCAAACGCAATATAATACAATATCACGGTGATACTTTACATAGGCCCCGGAAGCTCGCCCAGGACGATTGCAAAGTCAGTGAGCTCGACCGTAGAGCCGGGCGATGGTCTGCCTTGGGCGGAAGGCGCAGCTTTTGGCTCGCCGGGGTATGGACAGCCGCGAGGGAACCATCCTTCCAGTCGCGGGGCGTCATCACCGCCCGCCACCGCTCCAGGTCCTCCGCCGCGCGAGGCACGATGAACGCGACCCCACCGGCCCCCCGACGACGGCGACGGAAGAGCCATCTCCTCGCGCAGCCCCGGGTCGCGCTTCCAGTCGTACAGCGCGGCACCCGACTTGACGCCGCCCGCCAGCGCAGGGTGCGTGGTGGCTCTCCGATAGAATAGGTGAACGTCCGGGAAATTGGGGATAGTAACATACGGGTCGCGCTGCAGACACCTTGACATTGTTACCGTCTTGCTAGAAGTCTGGCCGGAAACCCCGATTCTCCCCAAGCCGTCGTTTTCTTAACGTCGATTATCGATTAAATAGTGGGTGCTGCAACGTATTACGTGCACTATCATGCCATATCAGACTGGAATACGTCTGCTTTGCGTAACGCAAAACCCGGCCAATGGCTTTCCGGCCAGACTTCTAGGGGGTGTCGTCAAAGTGAGAGTGTGATAATAAGCTGATATTGCAATTAGTGCAGCAGGATTGGGCAATGCCAGCAGTAGCCGTAGCCCCGGCGCACCGGCGCCACGATATTTCAGACCGGGTATGGGAAATCTTGGAACCCCTTCTCCCCGGCGGCAAGGGCAAGACAGGCCGGCCGGCCCAAGATAACCGCCGTTTCATCAACGCTGTGTTCTGGATTTTGCGCACCGGCGCCCCCTGGCGGGATCTGCCCCCGGACTACGGGGACTGGAAGAACACCCACCGCCGCTTCTGCCGCTGGCGGGACCGGAACGTCTGGGCCGGGCTGCTGGAGGCGGTGATGGATGACCCTGATTATGAATGGCTGATGATTGACGCCAGCTACATCAAGGCCCATCCCCACAGCGCCGGGGCCCGGGGCGGCAACCAAGCCATTGCCCGCACAAAAGGGGGCTCAACAGCAAGCTGCACCTAGAAGTCTGGCCGGAAAGCCATTGGCCGGGTTTTGCGCTACGCCAAGCAGACGCATTCCAGTCTTATACCGCGTGGTAGTGCATATAATACATTGCAACACCCACTATTTCATCGATAATCGACGTTAAGAAAACGACGGCTTGGGCGGAATCGGGGTTTCCGGCCAGGCTTCTAGCGGTGGACTCCCACGGAATGCCGGTAAGGCTGGCGGTGACCGCAGGCACTGTGGCTGACTGCTCCCAAGCGCTGCCCCTGATTGAGGGCATCAAGGCGGAACACCTGCTGGCGGACAAAGCCTATGACACCAATGAAATCGTGGCCGGGGCCTCGGCCCGGGGGATGAATCCGGTGATACCGCCCAAGAGCAACCGGAAGGAAAAGCGGGACTACGACCGGGCGCTGTACAAGTTGCGGCATTTGGTGGAGAACGGTTTCCTGGAGTTCAAGCAGTGGCGGGGAGTGGCGACCCGGTATGCCAAGAACTCCCTTTCTTACCTGGCCATCTGCCAGATTCGGGCCATGGCGATTTGGACTAAATTACTTTGACGACACCCCCTAGTTAGATATAATGCCCTCGAATTTCCGCTATACCCTACTTTACCTCTTTGGAGTCAGCTTTGTTCGAAACCAATCCAATCGACCTAAAAGATCTGCTCGATGACGTCGAAGAAGGCAAGATTCAGTTGCCTGATTTTCAACGCGGCTGGGTTTGGGATGATGAACGCATCAAGGGCTTGTTGGTCAGCATATCTCGCCAGTTTCCGGTGGGCGCGATAATGACTCTTGATGCCGATGGAGACGTCCAGTTTCAAAAGCGGCCAATCGAGGGAGTGACCCTTACTGGAAATGAACGGCATGAACGATACCTTCTTGACGGACAACAGCGGCTGACTTCCCTTTACCAGACGTTGCGGTTCGATGGGCCAGTGGATACCCGGGACGCCCGCGGTCGGCGCTTCAAGCGATGGTATTACATTGATATGCAAAAGTCTCTGGACCCTTACGTGGATCCGGAGGACGCCTTTGTCAGTGTACCTGAGGACCGAATCGAAAGGACAAATTTCGGAAGAGACATTGTTCTCGACTTATCCACAACAGACCTCGAGTTCCAGAATCATATGATTCCCACCGAGCAGGTGATGAACAATGCCCCTTGGGGATTTCAGTATGCCCTATATTGGAGCAAGCAAGATGATGAGCATCCCTATGGCAATGCCTTTGAGTTTTGGATGAAATTTCAAAAGGCCATACTGGAAAACTTCACTTACTACAAATTGCCAGTTATCAACTTGGAAAAAGACACAACCAAAGAGGGAGTATGCATTGTTTTCGAGAAGGTCAACACTGGCGGCGTTGTACTTACAGTGTTCGAGCTTCTCACTGCATCATTAGCTGCCGATGGATTTTCTTTGAGGAATGACTGGGATGCGCGACGCAGTCGTCTGCATTCTCAATACGGCGTGTTGCAAGGTGTGGACAGCACTAATTTTCTGCAAGCTATAGCCTTGTTGGCAACGCAGGAGCGCCGACGGCAGGCTATAACGGGCCAACCTGCGCCTGGCATCGGTTGCAAGAAGGCCGATATCCTCAACTTGACCTTGGGAGAATATCAGAGGTGGGGAAATAAAGTAGAAACAGGCTTTGTGAGCACCGCAAAATTCCTGCACAGCCAGTCCGTATTTTCTCAGAACAACATTCCATACAACACTCAATTGGTGCCCCTGGCGGCCCTTTATGCGGAACTAGGCCACGAATTGGAGTCAGCGAATGCCATAACGCGGTTGGAACGATGGTACTGGTCGGGTATATTCGGTGAGATGTATGGCAGTTCCGTCGAAACCCAATACGCCCGGGATTTGGCAGAAGTTGCCGACTATATCAGGAACGGAACAGAGCCCACCCTTATAAGAGATGCCAACTTCGCCCCTACCAGGCTCATCAGCTTGAGAACTCGCCAAAGCGCAGCTTATAAGGGGCTGTATGCCTTACAGATGAAGAGCGGAGCCGCCGACTGGCGAACCAGCAAGACTTTGACCTTGGCCGACTGGCATAGTGAGAAAACCGACATTCACCACATTTTCCCAAAAAGATGGTGCGAAAGGGTGGCCGATCCCAATGTGCCGGACCGTCTGTTGGATTCAATCATCAACAAGACCCCCATAGATGCAAAAACCAACCGAATCATCGGCGGAAATGCCCCATCGCGTTATCTGCCGAAGCTGTGGGAAAGCAATGGAGATTTGAACCGGGTGCTGGAGGCCCACTGGTTAAACCCGGAGCTGCTGGAGTTGGACAAGTTCGCCGAGTGCTTTGTCCAGCGAGGCGAGGCGATGCTTAACTTGATTGGCAAGGCTATGGGCAAGCAGATAACCGGAGGTCTAGAAACCTTTTGGGCCGCTTTGAGTTCCGCAGGTTTGGCGGAACCCCCAGAATTCATACAATATTTTGGCATCGAACTCGAAGAAGATGACACGGACGACGAAATAGAGTTCGACGAACTAGGCGAAGCCGCTTATGCCGACGAACAACTGGCCGCCGACGATTAGCCACCCGTACCAAACCGCCGCGCCTTGTGCTACATTGCGTTCCACCTGAACCCCACCATCAGGAGGACGCGATGAAAGGCCGAGTTGTTGCCTGCAAGGAATACGGCAAACCCTTCGCCATCGAGGAATACGACGTTCCCGAACCTACGCCCGGCGCGGTGGTGCTGCGGATGACCCAGGCGGGCATCTGCGGCTCCGACCTCCACGTCTGGCGCGGCGACCAGGTGAACGTCCCGCTGCCGCCCACGGGCAGGGCCATGGGCCATGAGGGCACCGGCGTCGTCGAGATCTTGGGCGACGGCGTCGCCACCGACTCCGGCGGCGCTCCAATCCAGAAGGGCGACCGGGTGGTATACGCCGCGGTGTTCCCCTGCTACCACTGCCACCAGTGCCTCAAGGGCAACACCAACTGGTGCATGAACCGCAACTACCCCGCCGCCGGGACTTGGCCCTACTTCACCGGAACCTACGCCGACTTCCTGTACCTGCCGCCGCGCCATCCCTTCTTCCGCGTTCCCGATGAGCTGGACGACGACCTGCTGGGGCCTGTCAACTGCGCCATGGGCACCGTGACCACCGGCCTGATCCGCGCCGGGGCGGGCGAGGGCGACTACGTGGTAATCCAGGGCGCCGGCGGCCTGGGCGTCCACGCCACCGCCATGGCCAAGGAGATGGGCGCGGACCGCGTCATCGTCCTGGACCGGCTGGAGAACCGGCTGGAGCTGGCCGAGGCCTTCGGCGCCGACCACACCATCAACATCGAGGAGTTCAACACCCCGGAAACCCGCGTCCGCCGCGTCAGGGAGCTGACCGACGGTCGCGGCGCCGACGTGGTGATGGAGCTGGTGGGACGCGCCGAGCTGCTGGCAGAGGGCATCGACATGCTCGGCAACGGCGGCACCTTCATCGAGATCGGCGACATCGTGCGCGGGCGCGAGGTTTCCATCGACCCGTCCAAGCTGCTTCAGGGCAAGAACATCATGGGCTCGCTGATGTACAAGCCCGAACTGCTGCCCCGGCTGCTCAACTTCCTCGTCCGCAACAAGGACCGCCTGCCCTTCGAGCGCATAGTCTCCCACAAGTTCCCGCTGGCCGACGTCAATGAGGCCTTCCCCCAGTGCGAGTGGGACCAGCGCCAGCCCGAAATCACCCGCGCCATGCTGGTGCCGTAGGGACAGGGACTGCAACCGGCTGCGTGACGGCTCTCATTTTGTAATGGGACGACACACAGCTCCAGGAGCCAGAATTCCGAACGGTTCTTCTGAGGAGGAACCGTTCCTTCTTTCTGGGGATTCGCACAAACATCAGCCTCCGGGATCTGGTACGCAGCCAGTCCCAAGCCCAGGGCCACATGGGTCTTGCCAAATACTGCTGTAAGAATCACCCTGTTGACACCCACCCGGTTGACGCCCACCCGAAGATGATAAAACCACGCCGGAATGGCCGGAGAGGTGCGCGGTCGCGTACTATAGACCGGAAGGGTCCCCGTGGAAATACAAGATACAATAGAGGAGGCCTGGGAAATGGCGACTCCCCATTACCAAAGGCTGATTTCGGCTGATTCTCATGTCATGGAACCACCTGACTTGTGGTGGAACGCCCTGGGTTCAAAATTCGGAGACCGCACTCCGCGCCTACTAGACGAATACAAGGGTGAGCAGGGCAGCTTCTTCTACTCGGGGTATCTCGGGGCACCCGTGCAACGTGTGCGGATACCGCTATCCAGTGAGACCGAGGCCGAGGAAAAGGGAATGGGAGCCGTCGGCTACGATCCTGAGGTGCGGGTCAGGTTCCAGACGGAAGCCAGCATGGACGCAGAGGTGATGAACCCTACCACTATGCTGGGAGTGATGCGCAACCCAGACGTGCCGGTACTGCAAGCCTGCTCGGAAGTCTTCAACGATTGGATGGCCGAGTTCGTATCCTACGATCCCCAACGGCTCGTCGGCATTGGCGTGATCCCAATGTATGACGTTGCTTGGGCGGTCGAGGAGTTGAACAGAACTCTGAACAGGGGCCTCAATGGTCCCATGATCAACTGCCAACCTCCCGACGGCTGCCCACCGTACCGGGGCCCCGTCTACGACAAATTCTGGGCCGCGGCCGAAGAAGCCGGAGTTCCCATAACCCTGCATATCCTGACCGGCAGGGTCATAGACGCCCTCTTTCTGGCCCGAATAGGGCAAACCCCGGAGAAAACTTCCGCCAATCCCGGGCTATGGATAGACTTGTTCATCGAGGTACAGACGGTATTGGCTAACGACTTCATCTATGGCGGCATTTTGGACCGCTTCCCCAACCTGAAAGTGCTTTGCAGCGAATTTGAGGTGTCCTGGATACCCGGCTTCATGGCCAGGCTGGACCAAATCGAAGACGTCGCCCCTCGGCTGAACCTGCCCAAGCTCAACATGAAGGCCAGCGATTACATGAAGACTCGCGTGTTCCACGGCTTCATCGACGATACCGCAGCCGAACTCGCCATACCTTATGTAGGGGTGGACCGGATCCTATGGGGTTCTGACTTTCCTCACATACGATCCATTGGGTTGGATGCCCAATCGACACTGTACCAACAATTGCAGAGCTTCTCTGAAGAAGACCAGGCCAAGCTGGTCGGTGAAAACGCCGTAAAAGTCTTCGGCCTCGAATAACTATCACCATTTTACCTCCGCAGCCCACGGGCACGGGAGACCTGTAGGCATTGTTGTCGCCTGTCAGGCACTCTTCAGACGTGTTGCTATCCCGTCAGTGTCTGCCCCAGCAGGCCCCAGTAGGGCAGCACGATCAGGAACAACACGGCTATGGCCACCACGGTCATAATCAGACCGAAGCGGAGAATCTCGGGGTTGCCGATGTTGGCGCGGCTGTAAATGAAGATGCTGGCCGTGGCGCCCGCCCCGTAGTACACCACCGAGTCTCCGACAATCACCGCCGCCATTCCGCATATCAGCGGGTCCAATCCCAAGGATTCTCCTGCGGACATGGCAACGGGTATGACCAGGGCCAGGTAGCCAGCGATGTTGGGCACCAGCAGCCGCACCACAGCGAAACAGATGCACAGCGCCAACAGCAGGAGCAGCGGCTCGGTGAGAACCGTGGATACGCCGCCAACAAGGGTTTCCGAGAACCAGGCCGCGCCTCCGGTGGTCACCAGCGCGTGGGCCAGGGAGAGAGAGGTGGCGATGACGAAGAAATTGCTCCAGCCCACGTCCTGCTCGAACTCGCGCCAACTGAGGATTCCAACTCGGGGAAGCAGGATAACGATGAGGGCGATAAGGGCCGGAACTGCCGGATGCAATCCGTGGGCGAAATCGGTGAACCAGAGCAGAGCGGTCAGCAGCACTATAACCCCGGCCCGCATTTCGACCTGGCTGATAGGGCCGGTGGTGAGTTGGGCGGCTCCCGCCATATTTTCCAGCCGGAATCCAGAGCGGTAAAACACGAAAAGGATGGCCCCGCCGACGATGAGGTTAGCGTAGAAGGGGACGCTCATCAGGACGAACCACTGGGTCCAGGAAAAGTTTCCCAGCAAGCCGGAGGCGACCACCGGGGTGATGCCTCCGGCCAACAGCGCCGTTGAGCCGAGGCGGTTGAGGCTGCCCATGGCCAGCATCAGCGTTTTGTAATAGCGGTGTTCCTGGGGTATGTTCCAGTGGGCCAGCACACGCTCGTAGACGTGGACCATGATGGCGCCCCTGGTGCTGGCGGACGGCAGGGCGAAGGTGAGGGCGGCGAAGGAGAACAGCATCTGCACGTAGAGGAGGCGGGGACTTCCACCGGCGCCCCTAATCAGGAAGATGGCCATCCGCTCGGCCAGACCGGACTTCTGGACCGCCAATCCCAGGGTGAGGATGCCCATAAGGAAATAGGCGACGGGTTGGGAGAACCCGAAGAGCGCTTCCCCAATCCCGCCAACGGCGCCCACTAGGACAAGCAGCACGACGCCGATGATTCCAGAGATAGGGACGGGTACAGCTTCGGTCGCCCACAGCACGACGGTCAGGACCATCACTGCCAGGGCCCGCCGGCCCGGAGCGGTCAGTCCCTCGGGCATGGGCAGCAGGAGGATGCAGACAAAGGCCGCCACGGCGATGGCTACTTTTGCCGCCGCCATGGGGTTGGGAATCAAACGCTGGATTGCCGTGGCATCCGGGTCTGTTTCGGTGATCATACCGTTCCTACAACCTCATTCCGGGCACATCGAAAACGCACTTCCCGCCTTCCCCTTAGTTTAGTGCGAAAAGCCGGACGGGCGCACATGGAAGATAGAGAGTAGCGCAGGCAGGAACGGTTGAGGAGACTGAGGACTGTCCAGGCTGAACCACAAGGATTCGACTACGAGAAGAATTGAACGAACTTGTTGAACACGGAGATATGTCATGCCAGCAAAAACCGGCCAGCAATACATCGCCAGCCTGCGCGACAACCCCGCCGAAGTGTGGATTCGGGGAGAGCAGATCAAGGACGTGACCACGCACCCGGCGCTGCGGGGCGGCGTCAAGTCGGTGGCAGCGCTGTACGACCGGCAGCTTGACGCCGAGGTGCGGGAGGAGATGGTCTTCCCGTCGCCGTCCTCGGGCGACCCGGTGGGGTTGTCGTTCCTGGTGCCGCGCACGGTTGAGGACTTGCTGCTGCGACGCAAGATGATGACCCATTGGGCCCGGGTGGGCTGCGGCATGATGGCGCGGACGCCCGACTTTATGAATGTGTCCATCGCGGGCTGGTTCGGGGCCGCCGAATACTTCGGACGGAACCGCCCGGAGTTCGCGGACAACGTGCGCCGCTACTTCGAGTTTATCCGCGAGAACGACATCACCCTGACTCACACGCTGGTCAACCTGCAACCCCGCCGCAAGTCCGGCGTACTCGACCAGCTGGACGATCAGGTGGCCCTCACCGTGGTCAAGGAGACCGACGCAGGAATCGTCGTCCGGGGCAGCCGCGTCCTGGCCACGCTGGGGCCCATCGCCAGCGAGATTGCGGTCTACCCCACCCGCACCCACATGATGGGGCCGGAGTCCTGGCGGCAGGCTTTTTCCTTCGCCATCCCCAACTCCACGCCGGGCGTCAAGTTCATCTGCCGCGAGAGCTTCGACTACGGGCGTTCCAATTTCGACCATCCTCTCGGCTCGCGCTTCGAGGAGATGGACTCCATCGTGTTCTTCGACGACGTGCTGGTGCCGTGGGAGCGGGTGTTCCTGCTGGGCGACGTGGATATGTGCAACAACTACGGCATCGCCACCCAGTCCACCACCCATTCCGGCTACCAGGTGATCAACCGCTGCGTGGTCAAGACCGAGTTCATCCTGGGGCTGGCGCAACTGATGGCGGATACCCTCGGCTCCGGCGAACTCCAGCACATCCAGGAGAGAATCTCAGAAATCATCATCCACCTGGAGACATTGAAGGCCTGTATGCGCGCGTCCGAGGCCGACGCGGCGCTCAACGACTTCGGCGTGATGTGCCCGGCCCAGGGGCCGATCACGGTCGGACGAGCGCTGTTTCCCACGACCATCTACCCGCGGCTGGCCGAAATCGTGCAGCTCCTGGGCTCCGGCAACCTCATGGCCCTGCCGTCGGAGGGCGACTTCGACGCCGCCATCGGCCCGGAGGTGGAGCGCTACCTGAGCACCGACACCGCCGACGCCCGTGACCGGGTGCGGCTGTTCCGGCTGGCGTGGGACGTGGCGTGCAGCGCCTTCGGCGGACGGCAGGTGCTCTACGAACGCTTCTTCGGCGGCGA
Organism: Dehalococcoidia bacterium; assembly: GCA_965226875.1. Taxonomy (GTDB): domain Bacteria; phylum Chloroflexota; class Dehalococcoidia; order Lucifugimonadales; family UBA3495; genus VXOI01. The sequence continues at coordinate 3,525,282 of OZ245439.1, forward strand.
CCCGACCCGCAACGCCCTGATGCTCTACCGCACCTACAACCGTGACAGCGCGGTGGAGCGGGTGCGCGAGTTCCTGCATCGAGAGGGGTGACATTAATTCGCGACCTCGATACTGGACTTCGGGCAGATATGCAGAGCAATCCCCAGCAGTTGCTTGAAGCGCTGATCAACCACAGACGCAGCGAGGACGAATCGGCAATTTTCAGGGCCGCCCCTTGAGTCCAATCTGCGGCGGCGGCGGTATTGGCAAACGCCGGGCGCGGCGGTATAGTAAGCACTAATAGAAGATTGGACTCGCAAGGAGTCGCGACGGAGGGAACAATGGCGAAGCCAAAGAGGATCGGGCATTTGGTGATCAACGTCAAGGACCAGGAAGCCTCGACCAAGTTCTACACCGAAGTGCTGGGGTTTGAGATTGCCGTGGAGCGGCCGGGCTTCGGCACGTTCCTGACCTGCGGCCGCGTCCACCACGACCTGGCCCTGTTCCAGGCCAAGGAGGACGCTCCCGAGGTCGTCGACGGCGCCTTGGGCCTGAACCACATGGCCATCCAGGTCGAGGACTACGAAGAGCTAAAGGACTACTACCACAAGCTCCAGGAGTACTACGAAGTCGACGAGTTGCGCACCATTGACCACAGCATGACCAAGAGCATCTACATCAAGGACCCGGACGGCAACGGCATCGAGTTGTTCTGCAACACCTTCAACATCGCCGAAGACGGCCTGGCCGAAATGCGCCGCCCCGGACGCCAGAACACCGCGTTGGTCTTCGACTAGACCGCCAGCGGGGAACCCAAGTCAGAGTTTCAGGGGCGCACGAACGTGCGCCCCTGCATTTGTGTTTGCGAAATGAGCATGGAACGCGAGTCGAACTTACAGATCAGGGCAGCGGCCCTCGACCTGGATGGCACAATCATCGGCCCCGACGAGCGCATCACGCCGGGGGTGAAGGACGCCGTCACGCGGTTGGCGGCTCGGATTCCCGTCTTTATTGCCACCGGGCGTGAGCCCCACGACGTCTTCAACTACGCCCGGCAGCTTGGCCTCACAGGGCCGCAGCTCTCCGACGGCGGCGCGGCCATCCTGGACCCGGTGGAATGCAAACACATCTGGAGCGCAAACCTGGGGCCGGAGCTGGCTCCCGAAGTGCTGGCGCTGGTGGAGGAACTCAAGGCCAACTTCGTCGCCACCCACGTTCAGGGCACCTTCCGCCGGGCGAAAGACATCCCCGACTGGAACATCGTGCGCATCTCCGCGTTGGACCTCTCCCGCGAGGCTGCGGATGCGCTGACCCAGCGCTTTCAAGCCCACCCGCGAATGAGCGTCATCCTCGCCTCGCTGCCCTACAACGGCCTGTGGGCGGTGGACTTCACCCGCTCCGGAGTGAACAAGGGCAGCGGCATCGCCCGCGTCGGCGAGATGCTGGGCGTGGCCCCGACCAACATGGCCTGCGTGGGCGACAGCTACAACGACTTGCCCATGTTCGGAGTCTGCGGCCTGCCGATAGCCATGGGCGGAGCGCCCGAGGAGATTCAAGGCAGGGCGCATTTCATTGCTCCTCCGGTTGACCAGGACGGCCTCGCCCACGCCATAGACCGCTATATACTCCCGCGGGCGGGATAACTACGGGGCTTACAGAGTATCCCCTGAGAATCCTCGGAACACCTGCATTGTGTCATCCCGGGGTTTCACACTCACCACAGCCCTCACCCTCAATGGAGAGGGAGAATCAAAATACCCTGGGCATCGTCCGGTTGAGCGCTGTTTCGAGGTCTGTTGGCCCCGTGTGCTAGAATGCCCGGAGAAAGTTCCCGTGTGAGGATTGACGCATGAAATTTGGCCTGATGTATGAAATCCAGATTCCCGAACCCCATCACCCCGGCATCGAGGCGGAGCGCTACAAGCAGGTGCTGGCCCAGGTGGACCTGGCCGACGATGTCGGCTTCGAGTACTTCTGGACCGTGGAGCACCACTTCCTGAAGGAGTTCTCCCACTGCTCCGCGCCCGAGGTGCTGTACGGCGCCATCTCCCAGCGCACCAAGCGCATCCGCATCGGCCATGCCGTGGCGCTGCTGCCGTCCCAGTACAACCATCCCGTCCGCGTCGCCGAGCGCGCCGCCGTGCTGGACATCCTCAGCAACGGACGCATGGATCTGGGCACCGGGCGTTCCACCACCCTCATCGAGATGGACGGCTTCGAGGTTGACCCAGCGCAGACCCAGGCCCAGTGGGACGAGGCCATCCGCATGATCCCCAAGATGTGGACCGAAGACCCCTTCCAGCACCAGGGCGAGTTCTTTAACATCCCCGAGCGGTCCGTCATCCCCAAGCCGGTGCAGCAACCGCACCCGCCCATGTGGGTCGCTTGCAGCCAGCCCGACAGCTTCCGCCGGGCCGGCGAGATGGGTCTGGGCGTCCTGTGCTTCAACCTGGGTGGTTACGCCCAGATGGAGGATCGCGTCGCCGCCTACCGCGAGGCGGTGAAGACCGCCGACCCCGTCGGTTCCTTCGTCAACGACCAAGTGGCTGCCCTGTGTATCGTCCACTGCGGTGAGGACGGTGAGGAGGCCCGCCGCGTCGCCGGGCCCGAGGGGTCCTGGTTCGTGCAGATGGCCGAAAACCTGTACGCTCCGTGGGCCGGACGCGAGGTGCCCGACAGCTACAAGTTCGCCGTCGACGCCGTCCAGACCGAGCGCGTCGACAAGACCGCCCAAGACCATCTGGAGTCCGGCGCCTTCGCCATGGGCACCCCCGACGAGGTCATCGAAGTGATGAAGAAGTACCAGGAGGCCGGCGTCGATCAGGTGCTGTGCTTCGTCCAGCCCGGCAACCTGTCCCACACCCGCATTATGGACTCCATCAAGCTGATGGGCCGGCACGTCATCCCCTACTTCAAGTAGGCGAGATCCCTGCATCTCGAGTTACGCACGTAGGGGCGCACGGTTGTGCGCCCCTACATTTTTGCGTCCGCAGGCTAGGTAAACAGCGAAAAGCCCCTGCATCTCCAAGGATGGACAGGAGCTTTAACGAGCCTGTTACAGGTTCGGCTTACTTCGCCGGAGTCAGTCGGAAGAGGGCAGCTTGCGGGGTTCCTGCAACTCCATCTTGGCGTCGCAGCACTCAATCTCGCCGTCGCCGTTCTTGGTGCAGAGGACGCTGCTGCCGCAGGTTTCGCAGGTGTAGCGTTTGCCTAGCTGATTAGCCATCGCTGAAGCCTCTACTTGAGCTGCATTGACTGGCCACAGCAACCAAGGTTGCCGTTGCCGCCCTTGGTCACGATGAATTCTGCATTGCACTGCGCGCAGACATAGCGCTTGCCGGTCTGGTTAGCCAACTTTCGCGCTCCCTGATACGGAATTAACTGTCAATAATTGTAGCCCGAAGATAACGGCGTTTCAACTTTGCATCCGCGCCGCGGCTACTGCGGCTTGAAGCGCACCAGAAAGCTGGCCTCGCCCAAGGGGATGCCGTCGAACAGGATGGCGGCGGAGTGCTGGCCGGGGGCCTGCACCGGGATGCGGAAGGTCTTGATCCACCGCTGGAACAGGATGCCCTCGTCCCACTGCACTCGTTGGGCCGGGGGCGTCTCCAGCGGTACGCCGGGAGTCTTCAGAGCCACGAACAGGTGATGGCCACCGGGCAGGGCCCCGCCGATGCAGAAGGCAAGGTTGACATCCACCTCGGCCAGCACCGGGCCAGCCTCCCCACCGGGCGACGGTTCCGGCAAGTCCAACAGGTCCAAGATGCCTTTCAGGCTCAACTCGCCGTCGTCGCCTTCCTCGGTGCCGCGGCAGAACAGGGCGTACTTCAGATAAGGGTCGTCAATGCCTGTCGTCAACCGGTGCCTCCGCCAACGCTTCGTATTCAGCACACTATTTTATCACGGGTTGACGAACCAACGCAGGGGGCGCAGTTGAATTATAATTGCCCAAACGCCGTGGGCCAGGAGGACGTTGAAATGCCACTGAGCAAAGAGCAGTTTGAAGCCGGTATGACCACACAGGAATACATCGAGCAAATCAAGGTCAACAAAGACCCCTTCGTGGAAATCTACAACGGCGTGAAGATTCCTTCCGACGCGACCGAATGGGCCAACGGCCTGGGCAATCCCATCAACCTGGCCGTGTTCACCGCCGATTGGTGCGGCGACGCCGTTAGCACCACGCCGATCATCCTGCGGTTTGCCGACAGCAGCCCTAACGTGAACTTGCAGGTGTTCAACCGCGACGACGACGTTCCCCTGGCAGACACCTTTCTGCCGGAGCATCGCGCCGGGACGGTGCCCATCTTCGTGGTGCTGGACGACGATATGAACGAGGTGGCCCGCTTCATCGAGACCGCCAAGGGCCTGGTTCCGCAGATAGACGCGATGGACGACGCCATCAACCGCGACACCGAAGGGCTGGACGAGGCGGCGCAGCGCCAGGCCCGCCGAGGCCGCCGCATGGGCCACCGCGTCGCCCACACCCAAGACTGGGGCGAGGTCATCCTGCAAGAGTTCCGCGAGGTTGTGGACGCCGGCCTGCAACTCCCTCCCGCCGAGCGCCCCACCGTCGGCGGCACCAAGTGGCCCCCGGAGGATTAGGCGGGGCACTAAAGAGGGCAACTCCCCCACCCTGACCCTTCCCCGGAGGGAGAGGGGATCCTCCTAGCGGCTGATGTCCACCACCTGCGCATTGGCGGTTTTAGCGAACATATCGGCGGTAGCGGGATGGCAGGTGAAGACGAGCACCTGATTGGTCTCGGCCAGTTGGGCGAAGGACTCGGCGGCCAGGCGGGCACGGTCCGGGTCGAAGTTGACCAGCGCCTCGTCCACCACCACCGGCAGACGCTCGGCGTGCTCGCCGAACTCGCGGATGAGGCCGAACCGCAGGGCGAGGTATAGCTGCTCGCGAGTGCCCCGGCTCAGTTCGGAGGGTTGCTTACTGCCGCCGGTCGCGTCGGTCACCGTTATGGTCTGCTCTCCGATGGGAGCATACAGCCGCTGGTATCGCTGTCCGGTGACGCCGGAAAAGAAGTCTTGGGCGTGGCGGATTACGCTGGGCTGGCGTTCCTGCTCGAACTTCTGCCGCGTCTTTTCCAGCAAGGCTTCGGCGATGGTGAGCCGCGACCATTCGCGGGCGTGTTCCCGCAGTTGCTCCTCCAGCGTGCCGCGACGAATGCGCAGGGCCGATGACTCCTCTTCGCCGGTCAGTTGCGCCAGTTCGGTGTCTATGCCGCCCCGCTCCTCCCGCAGCGCGTTGCGGTGGCCGTCCACCTCCGCGTGAAGCTCCGACAGGCCGGCGGACTCCTCGTACAGGCGGTTAGGGTCGGAGCCAGCCAGCGAGCGGCAGAAGATGTCGAAACGGTCGCCGGGGCCGCTGAGGCGCTCCAGGCTGCGGCGGTGTTCGTCCCGCTGACGCTCCAGTTCCAGCCGCTCGGCCTGCTGACGGGCCCGGCGGCGGAATTCCTCGGCGTCGTCCGTCCCACCAGCGGCCAGCAGTTCTGCGTGCGCTTTGCTTGCTGATTGCAGGCGCCGCTCCCTGATTTCCAATTGCTGGCGGATTTCTTCCGCCTGCGTTCTCGCCTGATCCCGCTGCGAAACGGCGGTTCGCGCCTCGTCCAGCCGCTGGATAAGCTCGTCAGCCACCCGGGCCAACTGCCGCTGGTCCTCCGAGTCCAGAGGTAGGCGGTGGCGGGCGGCCAGCGGCTCCACCTGCTCGCGGAACTCCTGGATGTCGTATTCTATGGCCGCCCTTCGGCCGCGCATCCGTCGGGCTTCCGAGAGCGAACTCCGCGCCGTTTCCACGCGGGCGATGAACGTGGTCATCGCATCGGGCGTCAGCGTCTCGTCCAGGGCTCGCTCACCCAGCCACTGCCGCCATTCCCGCTGCGCTTCCTGCGATGCCGTTTCTGCCGCTTCGTGCTCCCGTACCGCCGACTCCACCCGTTGTTCCTGCCCCCTCTCCCGACGGGACACATCTGCAATCCGCGCGTTGGCAGCGTTCCAAGCCTCCAGCGCGTTGCGGGCAGATTCCAAACGCGCTTCCGCCGATTCCAGCGCGGCGGCGTCGGGCTGCCCGTCCAAGCCCAGAGGCGCTGCCGATTCCAGCAACGATTGGCGGGCCGTTTCCATTGCCGATTCTGCGCTGGCTGTCTGCTGGCCAAGGGTGACAGCCATTGGCGATGGCGCGGCAGACGGCGTTGGCCTTCCCATAAACCAAAGCATTGCGGCTGCACCCAGCAAAATCAACCCGCAAAGAACACCCAGAAGCAGCGCACCTCCACCGAGCAGGATTCCTGCCACTGGCAGGACAGCCCCGGCCACGACCAGCGCGATGATTGGCCGAAGGCTGATGCGGCCCGAATCCCTTTCCGGCGTTTCTTGGGCGACAGTCAGGGCGTTAAGCTGACCTATCATAGAATCGTGGTGCTGGCGCTGCCGCTCATACTCGCTCAGTCGGCCCCGGGCGGCGCGGAGTGCATCCTGCCGTTCCGTCAGCGCGGCGGCGGCCAGCGGCGGCGGTTCCGGCGGCAGCCCGTCCCGTGCTTCCTGCGTTTCTGCCTGATGGTCTTGCAGCGTCCGCCGTTCTTGGGCCAGTTGAGACTGCGCCTGCCGGGCGCGTTCGCCGGTCTGGGAGATACGCTCTTTCCAGCCATCCACCTGGTTCCTGACCACCAGCGAGGTGTCGAAGGCTTGGAGTTCATCCTCGCCCCACTGGTGGCCCAAGTCTGACAGGATTCTGGCGAAGCCTGCTTCCAACCCCCGCAGTTCGCCCTGGCGTTCCGGCAGGTCGCGGACGGAGTCGTCAAAGCTGCCGCGGGACCGCAGGATGGTCTCGATGCGCTCCCGGTCATAAAGCAGGTCTTCGCTGGGGATGACCGCTGACGCCTCCTCCTCGGACTGCCGCAGATGCCCGGCGGCTTCGTCCCGGTCCTCCCCAGCCTGCCGTGTGCGCTCCGCCAGGGCATCCAGACGGGCGACGGGGTTGTCCGGGAAGTCCGCATATTTGGGCATATCCCGTAGCTGCGTTTCGCAGTCCGACAGCGCCACCCAGTCGTCCCAACCGTTGCGCAGGCGGTCAACTTGGGCGCGCTGTTCACCCAGGCGGTAAAGCTCCGCGTCGGCGACCTGCAATTCCGAGTCAATCTCGGACCTGCGGGCGGTCAGCGCACCGTAGCGGCCTGCGTTGCCCTCGATGTCCCGCAGTTGAGCGTCAACCTCCCTCAGCGTGTTCAAAAGCCTTGGGACTTCCTGGTTGTTGCCTCGGTTCAGGTAAATTTGGCCCTTGTTGTCGCTCAAGGATTTTCTGAACGCGGGCAATCCTGGCGCACCCTGACCAGCGCTGTATATGGTGCCATTGGAGTCGTTCAGCGAAGTTGCAACCTGTAGTTCATCGAGACTGAAGGCGAAAACGTTCTTGAACAGGTCCGGGGTGGCGTTGCCAGTGAGACGCTGCATCAAGGCTTCGACGTTGGACGCCGGGCCGTCTGTGGTGGTGACGGTCAACCCGCCCCGTGCCCCCGAGTACCGCTCCACTTGGTAGACTGCCCCGGAGCTGTCGGACACCGTGATGCGGCCACCGTGCCGCCCCCCGGCCAGCGGCGGATAGTGGCTGTTGAACCGGGCAGGAAAGCCGAACAATGCCGCCCGTATGAAGACCAGCATAGTGCTCTTGCCCGCCTCATTGGGGCCGTAGAAAACTGTGACCGGCCCCGAGACCGGTCCGATGCTTCTCTGGTGGAAGTGCCCGAAGCCGTCCAGGTACAGCTCTTCGATCCTCACACTTCATCCTCTTCGTGCACCAGCGAGGCTAGGCACTCGTCCTCGGCAGCGGCGAGAAGTTCGCGCAGTTCATCGTCCGACGGCAAGTGGTTCCGCAGGTATGTCCCGGCATTGGAATTGACATATAGCCCGCGCAGCAACTCTCGCAGCTCGGCCAGAGCGGCAGGGTCATCCCGCAGTTGGGCGCTGAGGCGGGCAAGGTCTCCGGTGAAGTCCTCGCGCTGGACCACTCGCTCGCGGTCAATGTGATACGCCGTATCCAACTGTATGCGCTCGCACCACAGCCAGGGGAGGGCATGGGCGAACTGGTCGTTGATATGCTCTCGCAGCTCTTCGACCGTATCGGCGCGGCGCAGCCAGCGGTGCAGCGGCCCGCGTCCGGTCAGCGTCAGCCGGAACACCACGGCGCGGCCCCCGGCGTCTTCGGCGCAGGAAGCGGCGGCGCGTTCGATGGCATCCAGCAGTTCCTGCTCGCTTTCCAGCCCGGCAATGCCGACTGCCAGCCTTTCCCATCGCACCACATCCACCGGACGGAAGTCCAGGCTGACTGCGCCGTGGTCGTCCACCTCCACCAGGTAAACGCCGCGCTCGCCGGTCTCGAGGGGATGGCGGCCCTGCGGGTTGCCGGGGTAGACGACCGTGGGCCGCTCCTCTCGCAGCACCTGCCGGGTGTGGACGTGGCCCAGCGCCCAGTAATCGAGGCCGGTGTCGGACAGGTCGCCAACCGAGCAGGGCGCGTAGGAGTCATGCTCAGCGTTGCCGCCCACGTTGGCATGAAGTAGGCCGACGTTGAAACCGGCGAGCCTGGCATTTGATACGAAAAGGCCGCGAAACAGCGGCGAAAGGTTCTCGCGCACCTCTCGCCGGGGGTAGCTGATGCCGTAGACAGCGGCCCGCTCCGGCGTATCCGGGAACACCGGCGCGCCGCTCACCTCCGGGCCGAACCGGACGCAGCCCGGCGGCAGGGTCAGCCGCGCCTCCCAGCCGTCCAGAGGGTCGTGGTTGCCGTGGCATACGAAGGAGCGGATACCCGCAGCGTCCAGCCGGTTCAGGCCATCCACGAACTTCAACTGCGCCCGCAGGCTGCGGTCGGCCCCGTCGTATATGTCGCCGGCCACCAGCAGCGCGTCTGCCTGCTCGCGGAGGCACAGGTCAATGATGTTCTCGTAAGCGTCGAAAGTGGCGCGGCGCAGCGTCCCCGCGACGTATTCGGGCGCTTCGCTCCGAATGCCGCGAAACGGGCTGTCCAAGTGCAGATCAGCGGCGTGGACGAACCTGAGCCGCACCATAAACGCCCCCACATTTCGTAGACTTTGCGTAAGTATGGTTTTCCGGATTCCTGCTTTTGCAGGAATCCGGAAAACCTCACGGAGGACGCCCCCACCCTGGCCCTCCCCCAGAGGGACAGGAAATTTTGCCATCGGGTCATCGGCTAGGGATCGTCGTCGCGCCACTCAAAGCTGAGGTTGGTGTAGCGCACGAAGACGCCGCCGCCGGGCGCGCCCATGGGGCCGTTGGCGGCCAGGATGGCGATGGTGTGGCGGTCGCCGGGGTTGGGGTTGTTGGCGACCTCGACGCGCTGGGGGCGGTTGAAGCCCTCGAAGGTCCCTCGCTCCCGGTTGCACTCGCCATTGATCCAGATTTCGCCGTAGTCGTCAACGCAGGTCTCGAACATCATTCGTGTTCGCCGCACGTCGCGCCCGCTCACCGTTTCCGGCACAGTGATGTTGATGCGATACCAAACGAAGGAGAGCCCGGTGACGTAGGTGTCCCCGAACTTGGCCCACGCGCTTGTGTCTTCGCACGTCGCCCAAGACGAATCATCGTAGTCGGTCAGCCGGGCCCCGCTGCCCTCCGACCGCTCGGTCAGCCCGTAATTGGCCTCGCCGGGGGCATATCCCTCGGCGTACTTCCATTGGCCCTGCACTGCCGCATGGCCTTCGCTGCTGTTAATGTCGATAGGGAATCGCGGCATGGTTCCTCCTTCTCGCCTAAAATTCCCTCTCCCCCAGGGAGAGGCTCAGGGTGAGGGCGTCCCGCCCCGCTAAACCCCGGTAATCTTGATGCCCGAATGCGTCCGGTAGATGCGGTTGATGTTTACCAGCAACGGCGTAATCTGCTCGACGTACCTGGCGTTGGCCAGCGCGCCGCCGTCAATTCCGCGCAGGTGAGAAATCTTGTCGACCAGACCCATAACCAGCTTCTTGGCGTCAGCGTGATCGGAGCAGACCACCACGTCGTCCTCCATATTCACCTGCGGGTCTTGCAGTTCCTCCGCGCTGACGTTCTGGAAGGCGGCGACAACTTGGGTGCCGGGCAAAATCTCCTGCGCTTCCTGAGCGGCGGAACCGGCCTCCACCTCGACGGCCCGCGCTCCCTTGCCTCGCTCGAAGGCCATCGGGGCGATGACACTGACCACGATCTTGCCGTCCAGGGAACCGGCCAGCTCCTCCAGCACCGGGCGCTGGCCCTCATAGGGGAAGGCCAGGAACACCACGTCGCCAGCGGCGGCGGCCCCGGCGTTGTCGCTGCCGGCGATGCTGGCCCCCGGAGCGCCCTCGGCGAGCTCCGCTGCTGCCGCCGCTCCACGTTCCGCGCTGCGGGAGCCGATGGTCACCGCCTCTCCCGCCAGCGCCAGCCGCAGCGCCAGCCCCTTGCCCTCCGGCCCGGTTCCCCCCAGAATCGCAAGCATCGCCCCTCCTGTAATACCTAATACCCAGCCTGAAACTGACGGGGATACTATACAACACAAACCCCGCCCGGCGGCAACGCCGTTCCAATTCGTCGCTTCCCGGCTTCAGCAGTTTCTTGACACTCCAAATCTGTAAACCCCTGATGCTTATCACGGTGGCAGCGTGTTGCGATAGCGTTCCAATTTAGGGTGGTATGGCAGCTTACGGTCCGTCATTCTCGAGAAACCGGGAATCCAAGGGTAGTGGGTGTTAATGTCGGGTTCGCGTCTCGACCACCCAATTCGGAACTCTATCGCCTCCTCCCACTTGCCAAGTTAACAGAACATGTGTACTATTATAAGCACATGGCCCACCGTTCCCCATATCACCAGGGCCAAAACCAAATAGCCACTGAGGCAACGCGATGTTTGATGCCTGAAAACCAAAAAAAGACCCCATGCTCCAAGCTCCCCAAGCGCAACCCGGATTCCAAACCCAACTCGGACACTACACCCACCTCCGACGGTCAGACACAACGGCCCGAAATGGCCGACAATGGCCGGGAAATCGAATTTTCCGAACTCAACTCCGACACTACACCCGCCTCCGACGGTCAGACACAACGGCCCGAAATGGCCGACAATGGCCGGGAAATCGAATTTTCCGAACTCAACTCCGACACTACACCCGCCTCCGACGGTCAGATACAACGGCCCGAAATGGCCGACAATGGCCGGGAAATCGAATTTTCCGAACTCAACTCCGACACTACACCCGCCTCCGACGGTCAGACACAACGGCCCGAAATGGCCGACAATGGCCGGGAAATCGAATTTTCCGAACTCCCCTTCCGCCAGCAGGCCGCCCTCCCCGGGATAGCCCACGCCCGCTCCCTAGCCCAGGCCGCCCGGGACACCGGCGTAGCCGAGCGCACCCTCCGCCGCTGGCTCGAAGACCCATCCTTTCGCCAGGAACTCGACCGCCTTCGCCAGGAGTCATACGACCTTGCCCGCCAGCAGGCCCAGGCCGCAATGCCCATGTGCCTCTCCATCCTCGCCGATGCAGCCTTGGAGAGCCCCGATCCCGCCCTTCGTCTGCGGGCCGCCCGCTACCTGCTCTCCTACGGCGTGAAGTTCGTCGAGGCCGACAGCCTCAAGGAGCGCCTCAATGCAGTGGAAGACGCCTTCCATTCTGCAAAACCGCCTCTCCCTTGCGATAGCCCCATTCCTGCGCGCTCCCTCTCGCCCCGGAGAGGGAGCATGACCGCACCTGATTTCGAAAATTATGGGAAATGACACTGTGTCGTTGAGCCAAATCAGAAACCGCATCGGAGCCCTGGAGCGCAAGCTCGCTTTGCCTTTGGCCATAGTCCGCCTCCGCCCTCTGGCCGAGGCTATTTGCGACGACTGGGTCGTCGCCCTCGCGGACCACAAGCCTGTGCCTGAGCCTCACTCCATCGTCAGAAGGGTAGCCAGCCGTGGCTTCCGCCACCTCGATTTCATGGCCCTTCACAAGTACGTCCAATGCTGTCGCGACGAAAATACCCTCCCTGATCCCCATGGCATCATTCGCAACCTGCTCCCCAGGGCTGCCCCCAGCGGCATCCTCGATGCCGCACTTCGCTGGGACGCCCCCGCCAGGCAATGAGAGGTCTCGGCCGGCTGTGGCATCGCGCCGCCCCAGATGGCGGCTTTCGGTCCGTCATTCCCGCGAAAGCGGGAATCCCAGGGTAGTGGATGTTAATGTCGGCTCCGCGTCTCGACCACCTGATTCGGAACGCTATCGCGTGTTGCTCCCGTCTTGCCTTGCCGTACCGCCTCGGTGATAATGATTCCGCCTTATTGAAAATTGAGACTGCCAGTCTCACCCCAACCACTCCCGGAGGTATCCTGCCGATGGTTGACCTCAGACGGGCGGCCGCTATTGTGGGCGTCCACGAACACGTTACCCGCTATGCTCCCGACAAGAGCGAGCTTCAAATCCAAGGCGAGAGCATCATCAAGGCGCTGGAAGACGCCGGGCTGTCCAAGAACGACGTCGACGGCCTGTTCACCGCGTCGATGTCAGTGCGCAACAGCGGCCTCAACCTCGCCGACTACCTGAATATGTACCCCAAGCACGTGGACAATACCACGGTGGGCGGGGGCTCCTTTGAGTTCCACCTGGCCCACGCCCTCAACGCCATCCACGCCGGGCGCATCAACTGCGCCGTCATCACCTACAGCACCCTGGCCCGCTCCGGCGGCGTGTCCGTCGGCACCGGCGGCGTGGGGCGGTTCGGCCATCCGCGCCTTGACCCGTCGCCCGACAGCTTCGAGGAGCTGTATGGATTGACCACCGTCGGCCTCTACGCCATGATCGCCCAGCGCCACATGCACCAGTTCGGCACCACGCCGGAGCAACTGGCCGAGATCGCCGTGGCCGTGCGCCATCACGCCTCGATGAACCCCGAGGCCCTGTTCCGCGACGAGATAACCGTAGACGACGTGATGCGCTCGCGGGTGATTTCCTCGCCGCTGCACCTGATGGACTGCTGCGTCATCACCGACGGCGGCGGCGCGGTTGTAGTGGCATCGCCCGAAGTCGCCCGCAATTGCCGCCACACGCCCGTCTGGGTGCTGGGCACCGGCGAGGCGGTGGCGCACCAGGGCGCGGGCAAGCGCGATCTCATCTACATCGCCGCCAAGCAGAGCCAAGAGCCCGCTTTCGCCGGTTCGGGCGTCACCCACGACGACATCGACATGGCGATGATCTACGACTCCTTCACCATCACTGTGCTGGAGACTCTGGAGGACTTGGGCTTCTGCGAGAAGGGCGAGGGCGGCCAGTTCGTCAGCGGCGGCGCGCTGAAAATCGGCGGCAAGCTGCCCATCAACACCGACGGCGGCGGCCTGTCGTCCAACCATCCGGGGATGCGAGGCATCTTCCTGCTGATGGAGGCCACGCGCCAGCTCCGCCACCAGTTCGAGGGCACCCCGCGCCAGGTGCCCGACTGCAAGATTGCCCTGTGCCACGGCACCGGCGGCGCTCTGGGCTCCCGCCACAGCGGCGGCACCGTCATTTTGGGGAGGGACTAGTCATGCCGGAATGGAACAAGCCGCTGCCGACCGTGGTCGGCGAGACCCGCGCCTACTGGGACGCCTGCCGCCGCGGGCAATTGCTGATCCAGCGTTGCGACAAGTGCAACGAATACCAGTTCTATCCCCGGGGCATCTGCTCCCACTGCTGGTCGGAGAACCCGTCCTGGGTGCAGGCCAGCGGCAAAGGCACCGTCTGGACGTACACCGTCACCTACCAGAACCGCACCACCGGCTTCGATCAGGGCCCCTACGTGCTGGCCCTCGTGGAGCTGGAGGAGGGTGTCCGTATGTTCACCAACATCGTAGGCTGCAACCCCAACGAGGTGAGCATCGGGATGCCCGTCGAAGTAACCTTCGAGCGCGCCACCGACCAGATCTCGGTGCCCTACTTCAAGCCTGCGGCGTAGGAATGGGCGTCCACGAATCGGAGGGAGCGGCGAGCGCTGTTAGTCGCTTCTTCTGTTAATCGGGACTCTTAGCCTTTTGTCGTGAAATTAGAGCTACTCTGCTCCACCGCCAAACCGCAGTTCATCGCAGCGCTCCTGGTCGGCCTCGGCCAGTTCCGGCTGATCGTTGAACAGGTGGACCAGCGAGCGCTGCCCGTAGTAGAGGCCGTTGGTGGGGGCCAGCTCGATGGCTCGGGTCAGGTCGGCGATGGACTTTTCGTAGTCTCCCACCTCGTACCAGGAGCAGCCCCGGTTGTACCAGGCCTCGGCGAAATCGGGGTCCAGTTCGAGGGCTTTCGTGAAGTCCTCGATAGCGCGGTGGTATACGCCGTTGCGCCCGTAGCGGCTTCCTCGATCCAGGAAGCCCGCCGCGTCCGTCGGCTCCCCCGTGTGTCTGCGCTCGAAAACCATCCTGCTCCCGCCTGCCTACAACTGAGGCTTGGTTCCCACTGCGCAGTGGAAAGGCGTTGATATGAAGAAATTACCCTCGGCCTCTGCTTGATCCACTGCCGCCCGCCACTCCGCGCTTTCTTCGGCGGTAAGGGTGGGCAAAATACCCCCCTGAAGAAATTGCAGCCGCATACTGTCGGAGAAAGTGCTGATGAAGGGGAACATTTTCGTGTTCACCAGCCCGAGCTTCGAAAAACGCTGGTAGAGGGAAGCGTCGTCGCACCCCATGGGATGCCCCCGGTCCTCGACCCACGGGGGAGACTCGATCCGGACCTTCAGTTCGGGCCGCAACGGAAGGTTCACCCAACGGTTCATGTCGTGGGCGTGGCCCAGCACGGCCACCCTGCCTCCCGGCTTGGTGACTCTGACCATTTCCGGCAGCATCAGGTCCGCGTTCACTCTCTGGATCACGGTGCTGGAGAATGTGACGTCCAGACTGTCGTCGTCGAATGGCAGTGCCTCGGCGCTGCCCTCCCGAAAACTCACCATGTTCGCCAGGCCCTCGCTCTTGGCAATCTCTGCGGCCTCACGCAGAAAGAAAGCGTTTACGTCCATGCCGACGACTGAGTTCTTAAAGGCCGTCTCCCGCGCCAGCCACCGGCACAATACCCCCGTGCCGCAGCCCACCTCCAGAACCCTGTCGCCGGGTTGAATCCCCGCCTCTGCAAGAAGACCTTGCACGGCGGACAGATATCCAGGCGTACGACCCCTTGATTCCAGGCTGGCCACCATACCCATTGCGGGCCCAGTCATGGAAACGACGCAATATCGTTCGCTGAGAGTCGCAGACAGCGGCTCCCATTGTGACGGGGCCGCACCCAGCGGCAACAGGACCAGCGGCGGTCCCGATCCCTGAACCTTGAAATAGACTCCTTCAACCTCCCCTTCCTCGATGGTAGGGGACACGCTGTCCGGTCCATTCGGGATGGCCGTCTTCGCCAGGAATTCCAGCATTGCGGGTCCGATGTCGCCGCCTCGGAAAACCGCCAAGTCGTTGTAATTGTCCGGATATGGGCAGTCGTCCAACCTGACCATCGACGCCGACGGCAAGCCAGCCATGTTGCGGTCTATGGTTTCCGTCGCACCCCCGTGATCGCCGTTGAACACTAGGAGTCTGTCGTCCAGTTGGCCCAACACTGAAGAATCAAACCCCAAGGGGCAGACCAGCGTCAGGGAGGCAACGGCTTCCGGATGCCTGCTGGCCATTCCGTGCCAGTCGTTCAGACCGCGGGACGCGAAGTGGGCCCGTTCGATCCCCAGCCGCTGCAATATCTTGACTATCCTGTCCTCGACGGGAGTGTCTGTGGCCGTTGTCATCTTTCCCTCGGCTTGGTGCTGCTGGCTCGATGATTGCCAATTTTCAGATTAACCCAACAGTGAAACCCGCCTATTATTTCAACGCTGCACTCTCTCGAACAGTCCGGTCCGAGAACCGAGCCGCCCCCGGCTACATCACCGACCGCACCAGGCCGCCGTCCACCAGAATCGTCGTGCCGGTGATGTAGGTGGAGCGATCGGAGGCCAGGAAGGCCACCAGGTTGGCCAGCTCCACCGGCTCTCCAACGCGGCCCACAGCTGTGTCAGCCGCGCGCATCGCCAGCGCCTCATCTACGGTGATGCCCAGCTCGTTGGCGCGAGAGGTCACATTGGACAGCATCCGCTCGCTGAGGATGGAGCCGGGGCAGACGTTGTTGACCAGGATGCCGTCGCGTCCCACCTCGTCGGCTAGGCTCTTGGAGTAGGCCACCACGCCCATGCGGGTGGCACCGGACAGCGCCAGGTTGGGGATGGGGTTGTAGACCGTGCTGGCGAGGATGTTGATGATGCGCCCGCCGCCGCGCTGCCGCAGGTGCGGTATGCCCTCGCGGCACATCCGCCCGAAGAAGATGAGCGAGCGCTGCACCGCCGTCTCCCATTGCTCCTCGGTGGCGGTGGAGGAGCGCGCCAGGGGCGGCCCGCCGGAGTTGTTGACCAGCACGTCGATGCCGCCGAACTGCTCCAATGCCGCCGAAATCAGGCCGGTGATGCTCTCCAGCCGGTCCAGGTCGGCAGGATAGGCCAGAACCTCTCCGCCAGTGGATTCCCGGATCTCATCCGCCGCCTGTTCCAGGTCTGAAGCCGTGCGGCTGCAAATGACGACCTTCGCGCCCTCTTCGGCCAGCACCTGGGCGCAGGCCCGTCCCAGACCCTTGCTGGCCCCGCCGATGATTGCAACCTTGTCCTTCAACCCCAAGTCCATACGAAACGTCCTCATCGCCCCACTATGCCGGGGGCGGTCGCTTGGCTCAACTTCGCCGGATTATACCAGCCTGCCCCAACCGCCGACACCCGCCGGTTGACCGGGTGACGCCGCTGCTCTACCCTTGCGCCATGCTGCCCGGATTGATTGCCTGAGCGCACACCCGAATAGGCGGCAGGTTGGTGAGCTAATCGTGCAGTCCCTTGATGACGCGCAAATCATCGAAATCGAAAGCCACGCCGTTGAGTTGGCCCACGGCGCCGGGAAGATACTGGCCAGTCATTTCGGACGCCGCATTGAGGTCGAGTTCAAGGACGACAAGCAGCGCGACCCGGTGACCGCCGCCGACAAGAATACGCAGGCCTACCTGGCCGCCGAGATAGTCCGCCGCTTCCCCTCTCACGGCGTCCTGGGCGAAGAGGCCACCGAGGAAGAGCAGCAGTCCGAAGAACCGGCCAGCGATACCCTGTGGGTGCTGGACCCTCTCGACGGCACCACCAATTTCCTGAACGGTCTGCCGGTCTTCGCCTCATCCATCGGCGTGATACACCGGGGCCGGCCCGTGGCGGCGGCGCTGTACATCCCCTGGCCTGCCGATGGCGGTGGCTTCGTGCTGCACTGCCGCAAAGGCGGCGGTTGTTACGCTGATGACGAGCCGGTGAACGTGTTGGAAACCGAGCAGCCCATTCCCAACCGGCTGATCGGCCTGCCAGGATACTTCGGCGTCGCCAACCGTTTCACCGGCGGGCTGGCCAGTAGGGCGGGCGAGCCGCGCACAACCGGCAGCATCGCCTACGAGCTGGCGATGACGGCGCGAGGGGTGATGCAGTACGCCATCTTCGGAGCGCCGAGGATGTGGGACATGGCGGGCGGAGCGCTGGCGGTGCAGGAGGCCGGCGGCACGGTGATGACCCGCTTCCGTAACGAGCGCCGCTGGCATCCCCTCGAAAGCCTGGTGCCGTCCTGGGATGACAAGACGCCCACCATGAAGGAACTCCGCGCCTGGGTCGCCCCCCTGGTCGCCGGCAACAACCACCTGGCCCCGCTGATAGCCAACAACGTCCGCCGCAGGTTCAGCCTCAAGGCCAAGCTGCGGCCCCTGGCGCGTGCGCTCCGCCGGAAGAGCGGTCAGGCGCCCAAATAGTTGATCCTATCGCTTAGTTGCGTTGAGAACTTTCATGTTTGTATCTCCGTGCAATCTATTTTTTTGAAAACTGCATATCTACAAATATGTAGACAGAACAACGAATCAGTGTATTATTTATGCAACAAGATCTTGGTGAGGTTGGTCATGGCGCCCGTAGAAAAGGGAACCTACCGTTTCGACCCCAGGGGCATTGTGGATATAAGGGCCAGGCTGGGAATAGCTCAATTTGAGATGGCCAGATTACTGGGGGTGCCCGCTAATACCCTCTCGCGATGGGAGACCGGAAATTCCACTCCAGACGCTCATTCCCTGGCTGCCATTTATTCCTTCGCCCAGGAAAGAGGATTGAACCCTACCTTTTTCAGGCATCTTGTGTCGGGCCATCGCACCCGGCTGGTTGTTATTCTGGACTTTCAGGATCTCGGTGTGTCCGCTTTAAGCGTTAAGCAAATGGACAATTACCTTATGGAGGAACTGGACCGCATTGCTCCATCTACCGACCGCGAAGTATTCAAGGCCTTTGCCAGCCCTGACCAGGTAGTCGGAATCGCCGAGTTAAAGAGACTCAAATGGCGAGTACGAATAGACGAATCGGACCAGGACGAGCCGATTATCCAACAAGTCAAGAGCGACTGCGGACACGATCCTGACGATACGATTCTCGTAATTTGCTCAAAGGGCGGCGACTTTGAAGCTCTGGTGAAAGAGATGCAGGAATGGGGCGTGGAGGTTTTCATGATCGTCCCACCGGGCGCAAGCCAAGACATGCTGGCTGCCGTAGATACTGACCATCGCATTCAATGGCCTAACCGTTTCCCCATCGTGGTTCAGATACCTACTGTGGCAGACTATATATCCAGAAATGCCCGGTAAAACGACTGGGACCACCTCCGCTGATCTGGAATAGTTACGAGGGCTATTTCGAGCTTGCCGATGAGTTGGTCAGGTTCGTCAATGCGCCAAACGGGTGAAACTTGGTTCCAACAGTCAGAATTGGAGGTTTACCGGCCCAGCGCGTTCACCGGCACCAGCGTTTCCGCGAGCGGGTCTATGCCCAACCCCAGAATTTCCAGCGTGGTTGCGCCTACCAACGGCATCGCGTCGTCTGGAGCGAACATTACCGGAACGGTCTTCTCGCGGCCCTCGATTCGCACGCGGGTCTCGCCCAACGGGTACTCGACAATGCGGTTGTCAGCCAACTCGAACTGTCTGGTTTCGTCGCGCTCTATGCCCAACTCGTCCAGCAGGCTCTCCGGCAACGACGAGTAGCTTGAGCCGGTGTCCACCAGCGCGTCTATATTGGCATACCGCTCCCGGAGACGGTCAGCCACCTGAATAGTAACGTAAAACGTACCCATTGGAGCTTGCTCCCTTAATTGGTTACGCGCTGTCGGGCGTCCAGCCCCACGGCCTCGGGCCCCAGGCGGCCTCGAAGACCTGGCCCTTCTTCACCGACATCACCGGCGTCACGGCCCGGTCCGACTTTCGAGAGTCGCCGATTACGTCGTAGACCACCCAGTCGCCGTCCTGGATGTCGAGGATGGACAGGTCGGCCTGCTTGCCCGTGTGCAGGGTGCCTAGCCTGTCTTCCACACCGACGGCCTTGGCCGGGTTCTCGGTGCACATGGTCACCACCTGGTCGAAGGTGAAGCCCATGGCCAGGAAGCGGGTCATCATCTCGGTCATGCTGTGGACGGTGCGGGCGCGGCCGGGGACGGTCAGGTCGGTGCTGATGCAGTGGGGCAGCACGCCCTGGTCAATCACCCGCTCGCCCACGGCGAAGCTGAAGTTCATGCGCCCGTGGGCCGTATCCAGCCACACGCCGCGCTCGTGGGCTTCGCGGGCCTCCGGCACCAGCTTGCCGTCGGCATCCAGCACCCCGCCGGGGTTGGCCGTGAAGTAGTGAGTTACGATGTCGCCCTCCTCAAGGATGGGCAGCAACTCGCGGATGACGTTGGCGTCGTAGCGCTTCTCGGTGTCGCCGATGTGGACCATCAGCCGGACTCCGGCCTCCTTGGCGGCCCGCTTGGCCATCCTGGGCATCTCCATGCCCATTATCTCGAGGGCGGGGGACACCATCCGCGCCTTGACCCCGGAGATGATGCCCTTGTTGGCGTTGATGGTTTCGACGGTGTGGTCGAGATCTATACTGGACGGGCTGAATATGTCCGGCGTGGTGGCCAGCCCGGTGCGGCAGATGTGGAGGAAGCAGATTATCTCGGTGTCGCTGTTGGGCAGGATGTGGCGGGGGAAACCGCCGAAGGTGTCGCAACCAGAACTGCCGGCGTCCACCATGGTGGTCACTCCGGCGCGTACGCCGCCGATGTTGGGCTCGACGCCGTTGGAGTTGACCCCGGCGAAGACGTGGGTGTGCAGGTCAATCAGGCCCGGCGTCACCACCTTGCCCTTGACCTCCACCACCTGCGATGCCTCCGCAGCGTCGATGTCTGGAGCGACGCGGGCGATTTTGCCGTCCTCGATGGCTACGTCGTTGGCGCCGTGAATGCCCTGGGACGGGTCAACCACGGTTCCGCCCTTGATCAGCAGGTCGTACATCGTCATTCGCTCCTGTTGCGTTTGGAATGATTCTGGAAAATGTAGGGGCGCACTGCTGTGCGCCCCTATGATGGCTTCGGCCTGCCCTTAGTTGTTGAACAGTTCGCCGACGGACTGGCCGTAGTGGATCCGGTGAATCGCCTCCCCCAGGAGGGGGGCCACCGAGAGCACGGTGAACTTGCCGTTGCGCTTTTCCGGGCCGATGGGGATGGTGTCGGTCACCACTATTTCCTTGAAGGCGCTCTGCGCCATGGTCTGCGGCGCGTTACGGGACAGCACCGCATGGGATGCGCAGCAGTAGACTTCTTTGACCCCGTGATCCAGCAGCGCCTGGGCCGCGTTGGCCACCGTACCGCCCGTGTCGATCTCGTCGTCGAAAGTCAGCGCGACCATGCCCTCTACATCGCCGATGACGTTCATCAGCTCGCTCTTGCTGCTGTTGTCGGTGCGCCGCTTCTCGATTATGGCGAGGGGTGCCGAGAGCCGCTCCGCTACGTCGCGGGCCTTCTTGCTGATGCCGATGTCAACGGCCACCACCACCAGGTTTTCGATGGCCTTGTCGGCGAAGTACTGGGTCAGGATGGGCACCGCGGTCAGCTCGTCCACCGGCATATTGAAGAAGCCCTGTACCTGGGCGGCGTGCAGGTCCACGGTGAGCACGCGGTCTGCGCCGGCGGCGGTGAGCAGGTCGGCCACCAGCCGGGCCGTGATAGGCACCCGCGGCTGGTCCTTCTTGTCGGTCCGCCCGTATCCGTAGTAGGGCATCACGGCGGTGATGCGCCCGGCCGACGCCCGCTTGCAGGCGTCGATCATGATCAGCAGTTCCATCAGGTGGTCGTTGACCGGGGCGCAGGTGGGCTGGAGGATAAACACGTCGCGCTGGCGGACGTTCTCCTGTATGCGCACGAAAGTGTTGTCGTTGGCGAACTTGAACACCTCGGCCTGCCCCACAGGTTTTCCCAGGTAGTCGCAGACGGACCGCGCCAGATCCGGGTGGGCGTTGCCGGAAAACACAACCAAATCGTCATGAATGCTGACCATGCGGGGCCTCCTGGGGAGCGGGAATTGCTGAATCGGAGGGCCGCTATCGTGGCGGAAAACCCCACGGAGAACGGCCAACAAAGGGGCTCAAACGCCGCAGAATTATAGCACAGGGCCATTCGACGGTGCGGCAGACCCGCAGCCCGATCTGCAGCGAAATCCGCCCCATGCGGTGAATACGGCCGATAATCACTGCATATTATGCGTAGATTGTTCGAGCAACCACAAAGCTCAATGCTTAGTCATGCGATGATTATCGGCTATAATATACGCAGCAGTTGGCTCGCGGTTCGGCTATAGGAGGGACGGTTTGGAGGTTTTACTCAGTTCGCCCAGGGGGTTCTGCGCCGGGGTGGTGCGAGCCATTGACGTGGTGGATGTCTGCCTGCGGCGCTACGGCCCGCCGGTCTACGTGAAGCATCAGATTGTCCACAACCCCTACGTGGTCAACGACCTGGAGTCGCGCGGCGCCATCACCGTGGAAGAGGTGGACGAAGTGCCGGAGGGGTCGCTGGTGGTGTTCTCGGCCCACGGCTCGCCGCCCGAGGACTTCGAGAAAGCCAAGGCCCGCAACCTTCGCGTCATTGACGCCGTCTGCCCGCTGGTCACCCGAGTCCACAACGAGGCCAAGAAGTACAGCCGCGAGGGCCGCCGAGTCCTGCTGGTGGGACACCGGGGCCACCAGGAAGTGCGCGGCACCATGGGCCAGGTCGAGATGACCCTGATTGACGACAACGCTCCCACCGAACTCCCCACCTGGGGCGACGACGATGAAATCGCCGTTCTCACCCAGACCACCCTCTCGGTGCGCGACACCGCCCACGCCATCGAGGCCATCCAGAAGCGATTCCCGCAGGCACTGGTGCGCAACGACATCTGCTACGCCACCACCAACCGGCAGGAGGCCGTAACCCAGATGGCGGGGAGCGTGGACCTGGTGCTGGTTATCGGCGCGCAGAACAGCTCCAACTGCAACCGCCTGCGCGAGGTGGCCGCAGCCCAGGGTGTGCCGGCCTACCTGATTAATGGCCCCGAAGAAATCGATCCCGAATGGCTGACAGGAATGGATAAGGTCGGCATAACCTCGGGCGCCTCCACGCCGGAGGTGCTGGTGGAGAGCGTCATCGAGGCCCTGGCTCCGGAGCGCGTCACCATGCTCAGCGGCGTTGAGGAAGACGTTTCCTTCACCATGCCCCGGGAACTGCGCTAATCATGCCCCGGCCCAACCGGGCGATCCGGCCGGGCCCCTGATGTCTGCCGAAAGCGAACCTCGCGCCTCGCCCGCCGGGCCGCCGGCCGGATCTCAGGCCCGGATCGAGTCCCTGCGTCGGCGTGTGTTTTCCATACCCGCGCTGGTCTCCCTGTTGGTGGCAGGCGGCTTTCTGTTGTTCCTCGTCACCCGCTTCGATGTCAATCTCGATGTCACTTGGGAGCGGGTGCGCGGCGCCGACCCGTGGTTGCTGGTTGCGGCCTTTGCCGTCCACTACACCACCTTCGTCTTTCGCGGTGCCCGGTGGCGGATGCTGTTGCAGCACGCCGCCGCCGCTTCCGGTGAAAACGAGCCTGTCCCCGGCATCCTCTTTTGCAGCCGGGCGGTGTTGCTGGGCTGGTTCGTCAACTCCATCGGCTGGCTCCGGCTGGGCGACGCCTTCCGCGCCTACCTCTACCAGGAGGAGCACAGCGCGACCTTTTCCGGGGCCATCGGCACCATTCTGGCCGAGCGGGTGCTGGACACGGCATTGGTGGCGCTGATGCTGGTGGTGGCCGTGCCGTTCCTGATTGGCGCAGACGATGGCGGCGGCACCTGGATGGTGCTGGCAGTGGCAGTCGGGCTGGCGGCCCTGCTGGCGGCCCTGCTGGCAGCGATGGTGTGGGCGCAGGAGCCGTTGCTGCGCCGGCTGCCCGACTGGCTGGCGTGCCGCTACCAGCGATTCCACGACGGCGCGATGGGGGGCCTTCACCGGCTGCCCCAGACGACGCTGCTGGGCTTGCTGGGATGGATGGCCGAGATCGGCCGGATGTACCTGGTGGCCATGGCCCTCGGGTTCGAGCTGAGCCCGGCGCTGGTCATCTTCCTGACCCTGGCCAACTCGCTGCTGTCGCTGGTGCCCACGCCCGGCGGCGTCGGGGCGGTGGAGTCGGGCGTGGCCGGCCTGGCGGTGCGGCTGGCCGCGCTGGCGAAAGAGTCGGCCACCGCGCTGGTGCTGGTTGACCGCTTCATCACCTACATCAGCGTGATTATCATTGGCGCGATCATTTTCGTCGTGCGCCCAGCCTTCCGGCGTCGCAGGCCGTCGCAGCCTGACGCCGGGGCTACGCCCTCACCCTGACCCTCTCCCGGGGAGATAGGGAATTTACGGGAATTCCTGCCCCTCAAGGAAGAGAGAGAACTGAAAGAGCTTGGGAACTGACGATGCTCTACACCGCCAGCTTCTACGAGCCGCGACACTGGGTCGGCGTCCGCTACCGCATATCGAGGGCGCATCCGAGGGGACGCCGGACCGATTGGGAGGTGCAGCCGGCCCTCTACCCGTCCCGCGCCTTGCTGACGGAGTACCGCAGTGGCGACATCGACTTCCCCACCCTCGACGCCCGCTATCGCGAGGAGCTGGACGCGACGCACCAGCGTGATGGCGCCTTTCGCAGCTTCCTGGAAGAGCTGTCGGGCGCGGGCGACTTGACACTCCTGTGCTTCGAACCGCAGGGCGAGCCCTGCCACCGCCGTTCCGCCGCCGCTTGGCTACTGGAGCGCGTCCCGGGGCTGGCGCTGGGGAGGCTGCGCTAAGAGACTATCTCAAAACGTGGCGCGGCACCCAACCCGTCATTCCCGCTAAGGCACCCATCATTCCCGAGAAGGCGGGAACCCATGGGCTTGGGTCAGCAATGCCAGTATATCAGCAAGGCCAGTTGATTTTGAGATAGCCGAAGTGTTAGTCTCTACCACTCGCTGCCGACGGGTCGCTCCATCAGTTCGATGGCGGCCTCGCGGGGTGACAGCCCCTCGTGCAGGACGCGGTAGGTAGTCTCGGCGATGGGCATTTCTACGCCGAGCCGCGCCGCCATCTTGAGGGCGGCCCCGGTGGCGTTGACGCCCTCGGCCACATTGTCCATGGAGGCGCGGATTTCCGGCCAGGAGCGGCCCAAGGCCAACTGCTCGCCCACGTAGCGGTTGCGGCTGAGGCGACTGGCGCAGGTGGCGATAACGTCGCCCACCCCGGCCAGCCCGGCGAAGGTCAGCGGCTGGGCGCCCGCTGCGATGCCCAGCCGGGCAATCTCGGCCAGAGCGCGGGTGATGAATGCCGCCTTGGCGTTCTCCCCAACCTCCAGGCCGTCGCAGATGCCCGCCCCCAGCGCCACGATGTTCTTCAGGGAACCGGCCAGTTCTACCCCCGTCAGGTCGCTACTGGTGTATACCCGGAAGCGGCTGGACAGCAGCGCCGCCTGCGCCCGTTCCGCAGCGTCTTGAGAATCGGACGCGACTACGGTGGACGAGGGCTTGCCTTGCGCGATTTCCTTGGCCAGGTTGGGGCCGGACAGGGAGCAGATGCCTTGGTGGAGTTCAGAAGGCAGCTCCTCGGCCAGCACCTGGCTCATGCGCATCGCGGTGGGCAGTTCCAGGCCCTTGGCGGCACTGACCACCACCGTTCCCGGGACCAGGTGCCCGGCGATGCGACGCGCGTTCTCCCGCAGCCGGTCCGACGGCACGGCAACGACCGCCAGTGATGCTCCGGTCATCGCCTCGGCGGCGTCCGGCGACACCCGCAGCGAGGGCGGGAACTTGACGCCGGGCAGGAAGCGGGTATTCTCGCGGGCCGATTCCAGCCCGGCACATTCCGCATCGCTTCTTGCCAGTAACGTAACCGGGCGTCCCTCTCCGGCCATGACCATCGCCAGGGTGGTGCCCCAAGTTGTCGCGCCAACAACGACGGTTTCGTCAGCCAAAGGAAGACCTTTCATCCTCTCTCCCTCTGGGAGAGGGCCGGGGTGAGGCGTCTATCTAGGACCAAGGGGAAACGCAACTACTCCACCGGCGTGGCCGGAGCGCCCAAGCGCCGCTCGTTGCCCTTGATGAGGCGGCGTATGTTGTCCCGGTGCTGCCAGATGATCATGGCGGCGGCAGCCCCGGCGAAGAGCATATAGGTCGTGGAGTACCAGCCTATGAGGGCCAGCCCGATGAGCGACGCGGCCCCGGCCAGCACTCCAACTATCGAACCCAGTGAGATGTAGCGACTCCCGAAAGCGGTAATCAGAAAAATCGCCATTGCCACCACCGCAGGCACCGGCGTCATCATCGAGAGCCCGCCCAGCGCGGTGAGGATGCCCCGACCTCCACGGAAGCCCAGGAACACGGGCCAGTTGTGGCCCACCAGCGCGACCAGGGCCGCTACAACCTCCGCGATGTGAGAGCCTACTATCTCCCGCGCCAGTATCACCGCCAGCACGCCCTTGGCGATGTCCAGGGCCAGCACCACGGCCGCTGCCTTGCCGCCGCCGGTCCGCAGCACGTTGGACATCCCGGTGCGCCCGCTGCCGAACTCCCGCACGTCCATCCCCAGCCGCCAGCGCAGCAGCATATAGCCCCATGACAGCGACCCCAGCAGGTAGGACAGCATAACCACCGCGGCGTACTGATACGCCGTTTCCTGGCCTGGCAGGTAGATGATGCCGACCACCATTGCCGCCGCCAGCAGAGGGATGGCGGCAGCCTGGATCAGCAGTGAACGGGGAAGCTGTTTCATTGTCGCCTGAAGACCAGCCGGAGATGAGTGCTGTCGAACCTGAAGGCTGCGCGGATGCGGTTTTCGAGGTAGCGTTTGTAAGTGTAGTGTATCAGCCTGGGATCGTTCACCGTAAACAGGAAGGTGGGCGGGTTTATGCCAACCTGCCGCACCCGGTTGATGCGTGCCCGCACACCCCGGTTGCGCTTGACCAGCGGCGGACTGTGTTCGGACATCGCGTCGGCCAGCATGAATTGCAGGTCGCGGTTGGCGACGATGCGACGGCGCTCGTCCCAGAGGTCCATCGCCGTGTCCATCAGCCCGCCGATGCCCTGCCTGCGCAGCGCGGAGGTAAAGCGCACCGGCACGTAGGACATGAAGTGCAGCCGCTCGCGCACCACGGCTTCGGCCTCAGCGCGGGGGTAGCGGCCCTGCTCCTCCCGCAGGTCCCACTTGTTGACCACCACCATGACGCCGCGCCCCATCTCCCAGGCCAGCCCGGCGATGTGGGTGTCCTGCGCGGTGGCCAGCTCCGAGGCGTCCACGACAATGAAGGCGATGTCGCAGCGGTCAACGGCGCCCACGGCGCGAATGACGCTGTATTTCTCGATGCCCTGCTGCACCTGCCCCGGGCGGCGCATCCCGGCGGTATCCATCACCACCACCTCGCGGCCACGGTAGGAGAACTGTGTGTCGAGGGCGTCGCGGGTGGTGCCGGCCACTTCGCTGACTATGGAGCGTTCCTGCCCCAGGACAGCATTGAGCAGCGCCGACTTGCCGACGTTGGTGCGCCCGACGATGGCCAGGTTAAGCTCCGCCTGCGGTGGCGCGTCCTCCAGTTCCTCGATGCTCGGCCATTCCTCGGAGTCATCGGGGTGTTCCTCGTCGTCCCACGGCTCCTCGCCGTACTTGCGCCCCGCCGCCGGTGCTGGCAGATGCGAAAGTACCCGATCCATCAGATCGTGGATGCCGTAGTTGTGATAGGCGCTGATGGGCGCCGGGTCGCCCATGCCCAGTTGGTAGAACTCCGGCGTATTGAGCTCGCGATTGTCGTTGTCCACCTTGTTCACCGCCAGCACCACCGGCTTGCGAGTGGTGCGCAGGCGGTGGGCGGCGGTGGCGTCGGAGGGAGTTATGCCTTCGGCCACATCGGTCATCATGATAATGACGTCGGCATCGGCCATGGCCATCTCGGCCTGTTCCTGCACCTTGGCCCGGATCTCCCCCTCCGGGTCTGTCTCCAGCCCGCCGGTGTCCAGCAGGATGAACCGGCGGCCCTCCCAGTCGGTGTCCGCCATCAGCCGGTCGCGGGTGGTACCCGCCACGTCGGACACGATGGCGTATCTCCGCCCGACGATGCGGTTGAAGAGGGAGGACTTGCCCACGTTGGGGCGTCCGACGATAGCAATGATAGGAAGGGGCATCGGGCGGCCGCCTTAATCTATAAAGTGAAGCACATAAGTTCCCTCTCCCTCTGGGAGAGGGTCAGGGTGAGGGCGTCCTCTCTTCCTGCGCTTGGAAGTGAAGGATTCAGCCGCCGCCCAGCAGGAACTCCAGCACCGCCTTCTGGGCGTGCAGGCGGTTGTGGGCCTGCAGGTAGGCCACCGACTGCGGATGCTCCAGCATCCCCGGCGGCACTTCCTCGCCGTAGTGGGCCGGCATATCGTGCATGAACAGGGCGCCGGGCCGGGCCTGGGCCATCAGGGCCGAGTCAACGGTGTAGCCGTCAAACTCCTGCCGGCGCTGCTCGGCCTCGGACTCCTGCCCCATGCTGGCCCACACGTCGGTATACACCACGTCGGCGTCGGCCACCGCCTCGGCGGGGGAGCGCATTGTCTTGACCGCGCCGCTACCGCGCCCGGTAGCAACGGCCACCGATTCGGCGTCCAGTTCGTACCCGTCGGGCGAGGCGCAGTTGAAGTTCATACCCACCGCGGGCAGCGCCAGGCACAGGCTCCGGGCCACGTTGTTGCCGTCGCCGATGTAGGCCAGGGTCAGGCCCTCCAGCTTGCCCTTATGTTCGTAGATGGTCAGCAGATCGGCCATGGTCTGGCAGGGATGTTCCCAGTCCGAGAGCGCGTTGATAACCGGGACCGAGGCATATTCGGCCAGTTCCTGCAAATGCTCGTGGCGGAAGACGCGGGCCACGATGCAGTCAACATAGCCCGACAGCACCCGCGCCACGTCGGAGACGGGCTCCCGCGCCCCTAAACCAACCTCATCGCCACCCATGTACAGCGAGTAGCCGCCCAGTTGCTCGACACCGACCTGGAAGCTGACCTTGGTTCGCAGCGAGGGCTTCTCAAACAGCAGGGCCACCGTCTTTCCCGCCAGCGGCCTGTGACCATGCCGAGCCTTCCCCTGCGCGCCCCGCTGCACCTGCCGGAGGGTTTCCGCCGGAGACAAATCGGTGATGGAGATGAAATCCCGCTTCTTCGACATAGCTTCCCTTCCGTAGCCAGATGTTACTCGAATCCCATCTGCGGTTCAAGCAAGGCATGAACCGCCGTATTTAGAAACTATCTCAAAATCAACTGGCACTCCTGATATACCGGCATCGCTGACCAAAGCCCATAGATTCCCGCCCTCGCGGGAATGACGGGTTGGTTAAGCGATTGAACTGCCGGAGCCGTCCAAGTGCAATAACTTTGACTCAGCAGGGAGCGGCTCCCGGCGTAGCTGGCCTGACCCGCAGTTCCCGCAGCGTCTCCGCGTCGAAGGGGTTACCGCCGCTCTGGAACGTGGCGATCCACGACTCGCGGCTGGGCCGGTAGTAGGGTCGGCAGGACTCTTTGACCGACGTGTCCACCCAAGCCAGGAAGGCCCGGAAGTCCTCGATGGCCTCGTCGTTCCTTCCCATCACCGCGTTGACCAACCCCCGGCTGTCGCGGGCCGGGCCGTCGGGGTCGTCCTGTAGGGCCAGGTTGCAGTAGGGCAGCGCCGCTTCCGGCTGTCGCTGCACTCCCAACTGCCAGCAGAGGGTGTTGCTGAACGCCGGGTTGCGCGGCTCTCGCTCCTGGGCCGCCCGCAGGTCGGCTGTTGACTGCTGCCAGTTCTCCAGGGCCGAGTAGACCAGCCCCCGGTTGTAGTAGCCCATCGCCTCGTCGGGGGCGAGTTCGATGGCCTTCGTAAAATCGGCAATGGCGAGAGCGGTGTCGTCCTCCTCGCCGCGTTGCAGGTAGGCGTTGCCCCGGTTGAGCCAGGCTGTCGCCAGTTGCGGGTCGATGTCTATGGCGCGGTCGAGGTCGTCAAAGGCCAGGTCGAGATCGCCGGGGTTGCCCCTTTCCAGGTAGACCGCTGCCCGGTTGACGTAGGCCCCTGCTGATTCGTCATCGGCGGCGATGACCCGCTCTAGGTCGTCGAGGGCGCGGAGCAAGTCTCCCGGATGGCCCCGGTCCAGGAAGGCGACGGCGCGGTTGAAATAGGGAGAGGTCGTCCGAGGCGCCAGTTCGCCCGCCCGGGTGAGGTCGGCGATGGCCCGGTCGGTGTCGCCGGGTCGCCCCCGCTCCAGGTAGGCCAGGCCCCGGCTGGCGTAGGTGTCCGACGAGCGGGGCCGGACGTTCAGCACCTGCGAGAACCGCCAGATAGCCTCATCCAGGTCGGCGTACTCCCCGCCTAGGTAGGCGCGCCCCAGCCGGTAGCGCAGTCCGGCCAGCGCCGCCGGGTCAGACGGCGGATCGGCCAGGGCCTGGATCAGCACGGTCTTTGCCAGGTCGAACTCCCGCTGCTCCAGGTACAACTGCCCCAGGGTCAGCAGTGCCACCCAGCGCACCTCGCTGGTCAGGCCGAGGTTGATGGCGGAAGGCAGTTCCGCCGGCGACGAAGCGATGTCCACCACCTGGGGGCCGTGGGACTCGCTCTGGCTGCGGGGGCTGGTGAGGTTGGCGACCACTCGCCCGCTGTCGTACTCGCCCCAGATGACGATGGCGGCCCCGGAACGCTCGCCCACCGATAATGCCTCCGGTTCGCGGGAAATCTGCTCCGGCCATTCCACCGTCCGCACGTCCGACAGTCCGGCGGAAGCAATCTCCCGGTCGATGCTGCTCCGAATCCTTCCCCGCACGTTGAACCCCTGCTGCCCTGCCGTGTAGTTGGCGAAGGGGGCGATGACAATCAACGACTCACCAGCGGCGGCCACCGGATAGTCGGGGCCATCGGGCAGCCGAACAAGAATAATGGCGACGACCAGGGCCGCCGCTGCGGCTACGATCACCACCCCGCCTACGATTCGGAGGCCCCGGCGGCGCGCGACTCTCGGAGCGGGAGCCACCGATGTGACGTTGACGATGGCGGTTGTGGCGGCAGATACAGGCATCGGCCCGGCTGGCACGGACACCAGCACAGCCTCCGGCTCCGGCTCCGCGACTGCGGCAAGCGTCCCTTCGGACTGGAATTCCGCCGCCACCAGCAGATCGTCGCGCTCCTCCGGCGTCAGGCGCAGCAGCTCGGCGCAGCGCAGCACGTCCTCGCGGTACCGGGGACGGCTGGTGACCCCTTCCTTCCAGCGAATCAGCGTCAGGCGGCTGACTCCGATGCGGCGGGCCAGGTCGGCGTCGCCGATGCCGGCCCGTTCGATGTGGGCGGTTAAAAGCTCGGCGAAAGTTGGCAAGTGATACAACTCCGGCACACAATACAGGCTGATTGTTACACATCCGTAGTCCAATGTGCATCCGGTCAAAGGCAACAATCTCAATTGCCACACCAAATTTATGGAGGCGATGAGATGTACCGAATCCTCTTGAAGGCGACCCTGCCCCTGGCAATCGTCTTGCTGTTGGTCGTCATAGCCTGCGGCGGTGAAGCGGGGCCTACTCCCATGCGGGACTCGCAGCAGCAGGCCCCCACATCCGCTCCGCGTTCCCAGGTGACCCAAGCCCCGGTCGCGGCCCAGCAGGAACCCGCCTCCGACGCCATGGCCGGTCCCGCCGGTGCCGACGGTGCCGACGGTGCCGACGGTGCCGCGGGTGCCGCCGGCACGCCCGCCCCGCAGCAGCAATCGGTTGTTGTGGCCACCGAGGCCGAGCAGGAAGGCGGCTTCAACACCATTGGCGGCACCGACACGGTCAACGACTCGGACTACGACCTGACCTTCTTCCAGCACTACGGCGTCAACCCCTTCATAGACACCGAGGACGACCACCTCTCCACCTTCGCCATCGACGTGGACACCGCGTCCTACACGGTGGCCCGCCGGTTCCTGGACGACGGCAACCTGCCAGACCAGAACGCGGTACGGGTGGAGGAGTTCGTAAACTTCTTCGACCAGGGCTATGAAGTGCCCACAGAAGACGCCTTCGCCATACACATAGAAGGCTCGCCCTCGCCCTTCGGCGGCGCGAACCACTTGCTGATGCGCGTGGGCCTGCAGGGCAAGGAACTCCTGGAGGAAGAGCGACAGGACGCCACCCTGATCTTCACCATAGACATCTCCGGCTCCATGGCCCGCGAGGACCGGCTGGATCTGGTGAAGCAGTCCCTGCGGCTGCTGGTTGACGAGCTGCGCTCCGACGACAAGGTGGCAATAGTGACCTACGGCAACCGTGGTTCCGTCCTGCTGGAGCCCACCGAGGGCCGGAACAAGGGAGAGATTTTGCGGGCCATTGATTCCGTACAGCCCGGCGGCTCGACCTACGTCGAAGACGGCCTGAAGGTGGCCTACAAGCTGGCCGTTGAGGAAGTCGAGCCGGGACGGATAACCCGCGTGATGGTGCTCTCCGACGGTGTCGGCAACGTGGGCAACACCGGCTCCGACTCGATCCTGAACCAGATCCAGGACTACGTGGACCAGGGCGTGACCCTCACCACCGTTGGCTTCGGCATGGGCAACTACAACGACATCCTGATGGAGCAACTGGCCAACGACGGCGATGGCGCCTACTACTACGTGGACACCCTCTCCGAGGCCCAGCGTATCTTCGTGGACGACCTGACCGGAACGCTCCAGTTCATCGCCAAGGACGCCAAGGTGCAGGTGGACTTCAACCCCGAGACCGTCAGCCGCTACCGCCTGCTGGGCTACGAGAACCGCGACGTGGCCGATGAGGACTTCCGCAACGACGCGGTGGATGCGGGCGAGATAGGCGCGGGCCACAGCGTGACCGCCCTCTACGAGCTGAAGCTCCGCGAGGGTGCCGAGGGAAAGCTGGGAACCGTCTACATGAGGTACGAGGACGTGGGCCTAAACGAGGTCATTGAAATCAACAAGGAGCTCCAGAGCACCGCTCTGGCAGTCTCCTTCGAGGAAGCCTCGGCTCGGTTCCAGCTATCGGCAGTGGTGGCCGAGTTCGCCGAGGTCCTGCGAGGTAGCTACTGGGCCCGTGAAGGCAACCTGCAAGCCGTGGCCGACGAGGCCCGCCGGGTGCAGCAGCTACTCCCCGAGTCCTCCGACGTGGCCGAATTCGCCGGCCTGGCCGCCCAGGCCGCCAGCCTGGAGGATGAGGCAAGCGACAGCTAACGGCCCTCGCTCAAGCATCTCAACCAACTGCTCCCACCCCCTCCCGCAACGGGAGGGGGTATTTTTATCGGTCAACCCCGCGCTTGGAGCCACCGGCGGAGTTCGTTGGAGTTCATAACAAAAGCAGACACTTACAGGCTTTTGAACAGCCTATGTTAGCATAGCGAGACCTAATCATCCGGCAAGCGCTTCAAGCTGGACAAAGGGAGGTATACCATGAAGGTAGGGTTCATCGGACTGGGAACAATGGGGGCCAGTATGGCCTACAACTGCCTGCAGGGCGGCAACGAGATGGTGGTCCACGACATCCGCCGCGAGTCGGCCACCCGGCACCTGGAGGCGGGCGCGGTGTGGGCCGACTCGCCCCGCGAGGTCGCCGAGTCCTCGGAGATAGTGTTCACTTCTCTGCCCGGCCCAACCGAGGTCGAGGCCGTGGGCCTGGGCGAGGACGGCATCCTCGAGGGCATGAGCGAGGGCAAGGTCTACTTCGACCTCAGCACCAGCACGCCCACGCTAATCCGGCGCATCCACGAGCAGGCTGCCGCCCGCGGCATCCATGTGCTGGACGCGCCGGTCAGCGGCGGCCCACGGGGCGCGGCCAGCCGCAATCTCGCCATCTGGGTCGGCGGCGACAAGGACGTTTTCGATCGCTGCAAGCCCGTGCTGGACAGCATCGGCGACAAGGCCTACTACGTGGGTCCCATCGGCTGCGGCGCCATCGCCAAGCTGGTGCACAACTGCACTGGCTACATCGTGCAGGCGGCGCTGGCCGAGGTGTTCACCATGGGCGTGAAGGCCGGAGTGGAGCCGCTGGCGCTGTGGCAAGCGGTGCGCAAGGGCGCCCAGGGCCGTCGCGGCACCTTCGAGGGCTTGGCCGAGCACCTGCTGCCGGGCAAGTTCGACC
The DNA here is from genome assembly GCA_965226875.1 of Dehalococcoidia bacterium. Classification (GTDB taxonomy): domain Bacteria; phylum Chloroflexota; class Dehalococcoidia; order Lucifugimonadales; family UBA3495; genus VXOI01. The sequence goes on from OZ245439.1 coordinate 3,558,754, forward strand.
CGCCCGACTTCGCCCTCCGCCTAGCCCGCAAGGACGTGGACCTGGCCGTGGGCGTGGGCCGCGAGTACGACGTGCCCATGCGCCTGGCCCAGCTAACCCTGCAAGAGATGACCGAGGCCCTGAACCGGGGCTGGGGCCACCGCGACTCCCGCGTGGCCATGCTGCTCCAGGAAGAACGCGCCGGGGTAGAGGTCCGCGTAGACGAGGCCCTCCTCAACGCCGCGCTGGAGGAGGAACGGCAGGCGGGAACGGCGTAGTATCATTGGAAGTATAGATACCACTCACCCGCCAGAGCGGAGGCGTTCGTGATCATAACCCGCTTGAAACTGACCAACTGGCGCAACTTCACCGATGTTGACGTGCCACTGTTGGACCGTGCCTTCATCATCGGCCCTAATGCGTCGGGCAAGTCCAACTTGCTCGACGCCATTCGCTTTCTCCGGGACGTGGCCAAGCGTGAGGGGGGTGGACTACAGGCTGCCGTAGCGCGACGTAATGGTGTTCGCCAGATTCGTAGCCTCTCGGCCCATGCTGGCGGCGGCGTGAGTATCGAAGTTCATTTGAGTCGTGATTCCGATGAACCTGTGGAATGGAAATACCGGTTGTCTTTCAACGTGGAGAGGTCTGGCAATCATCGCACTCTGGTTCAGGAAGAGATTGTCGAGCATAACAACCAGATTCTATTGCGTCGTCCAACTCAAGATGATAGAGAGGATTCGGAACTCCTTACTGAGACAGCACTGGAGCAAGTTAACGCGAACCGGCAATTCCGCGACGTGGCTGAGTTCTTGAACGAAATTACCTATCTGCATCTGGTGCCACAGCTAGTGCGCTACGGAGCTGAGATTGGCGGCAACCGCTTGGAAAATGACCCCTTTGGACAAGGCTTCCTCGAAAGAATTGCCGCCACCAACAGCAGTACCCGTCATAGTCGCTTGAGGAAAATTGCAGATTCGCTTTCATATATAGTGCCGCAACTGGAGCAAATTACCTTCGAAAGAGACACTACGACAGGGCAACCACATCTGAAAGTTCGCTTTGATAACTGGCGGGCTCACGACGTTTCCCAGAGAGAAGATCAGCTTTCTGATGGGACGCTCAGACTCATTGGGTTGTTCTGGTCGTTGCTGGAACGGGGTGGGCCGCTGTTGCTGGAGGAACCAGAAATTTCCCTTAACCAGGATATAGTGTTACGTCTAGCCGGATTGATTTACCGATTGAGCGTCCCGGTCAGGCGCAGAAGGGGCGATGAGCGGCATAGTGAGCGCCGTCAAGTAATTCTGACTACCCACAGCCCGGATTTGCTGAACGACCAAGGTATAGACGGATGGGAAGTACTTTGCATCACTCCCAGTAAGGATGGCTCGATCGTGAAACCTCTGGCAGACGACCTCCGCGTTCGGGAAGTTCTCAAGGCTGGAGTTATGCCGGGAGAAATTGCGCCCTTTAGAATTCAGGGTGTTCAACTTCCACTGCATTTGGGGCTATCGGTATAGCCGGATGTTAGTCACCCTAGCAATAGAAGACGCCTTGTCGGAAGTAGTAGCTAGACGGCTGATAGGCGAATACATTCCGTGGGCTGAGATTTTCGATGTGGTGGGGTCCAGTGGAATCGACTCAGTAAAGAGGCAGATTACAGGGATGAATCATAGGGCGCGTCATGTTGGACCAGTGCTGGTCTTGGCAGATTTGGACAGGCCTCAAAGTTGCGCACCGACACTCGTTCGCGATTTGACCGGGGGACTGCCTATTTCGTCCCGAATGCTTATTCGCATTGCTGTGCTAGAGATCGAATCTTGGATCATAGCGGATCGAGAGGGAATGGCTCGATGGTTAGGAGTTGCCTCAAGCGTCGTTTTTCCAAATCCAGAAAATCTGGATGACCCTAAGCGAGCATTTGTGCAGTTGGCCGCTCGCAGTCGTAATCGAAGATTACGGGAATCAATAGCCCCAAAAAGGGTGCTCGGTACAAACCGTACCGGCCCTGACTATAATGAAACTGTGAGCGAATTTGTTGCAAATCACTGGAACCCCGAGATCGCCCGCCGGAACTCCCATAGCCTACACAGGGCCATCGTCCGTATCGCCGAACTCACGTTCCCCTAACCCCCCGCTGTCCACCGCAGGTTTGGCCGGCGGGCGGCCTGCGCCTCGTCCAGCCGTGCTACCGGCGTGGTGTGCGGGGCGTTCCTGACCAGGTCGGGGTTCTCGTCGATCTCGGCGTTGATCTGCTTCAGGGCGGCCACGAAGTCGTCGATGGTCTCTTGGGTCTCCGACTCCGTGGGTTCGATCATCAGGCACTCGGGGACTATCAGCGGGAAGTACATCGTGGGGGCGTGGAAGCCGTAGTCCAGCAGGCGCTTGGCGATCTCCAGCCCGCCCACGCCGCGCGCCTTCTGCCAGTCAGCCGAGAAGACGGCCTCGTGCATACAGGTGCGGTCGTAGGGCAGGTGGTACACGTCCTTCAGCGCGTTCATCATGTAGTTGGCGTTCAGCACCGCGTTGCCGCTTATCGAGAGGACGCCCGCCGCGCCCAGCGTGCGGATGTAGGTGTAGGCCCGCACCAGCACGCCGAAATTGCCGTGGAACCCTGCCAGCTTGCCGATGCTGTGGTCGGGGGTGGTTAGCCGGAAGCCATCATCCCCTGAGCCCGTCACCACTGGGGCGGCCAGATACGGCGCCAGCCGCTCGGTGGCGCAGACCGGTCCGGCGCCCGGGCCGCCGCCGCCGTGGGGCGTGCTGAAGGTCTTGTGCAGGTTCAGGTGGCACACGTCGAAGCCCAGGTCGCCCAGCTTTACCCGGCCCAGAAGCGCGTTCATGTTGGCCCCGTCGCCGTAGACCAGCCCGCCGGCCTCGTGGACGATGCGGCAGACCTCGACGATGTTGGTGTCGAACAGCCCCAGGGTGCTGGGCAGCGTGATCATCACCCCGGCCAGGCTGTCATCGGCCACGTCGTGCAGCGCCTCCAGGTCCACGTTGCCCTGGCTGTCCGAGGCCAGCTCCACCACCTGGAAACCGGCCATCGCCGCCGACGCCGGGTTGGTGCCGTGGGCGCTGTCGGGGATGGCGACCTTCGTCCGCCCGGTTTGGCCTTTGGCTTGCAGGTCGGCCTTTATCATCAGCATCCCGGCCAGCTCGCCGTGGGCGCCGGCCAGCGTCGCCAGGCTGACGGCGGGAAGGCCGGTTATCTCGCCCAAGAACCCCTGAAGGCGGTGCAGCAGCTCCAGCGCCCCCTGCGACTGCTCGGCGGGCTGCATTGGGTGGATGCCGGCGAACCCGGGCAGGAAGGCGATCTCGTCGTTGATCTTGGGGTTGTACTTCATCGTACAACTGCCCAGCGGGTAGAAGTGAGTGTCGATGGAGAAGTTGCGCTGGCTCAGTCCGGTGAAATACTGCACCACCTCCGGCTCCGAAAGCTCCGGCAGGGGCAACTCGTCGCGCAGCAGCGCCGCATCGGGGAGCGGCTGCGGCGGCACGTCGGACTCCGGCAGCACCGCCCCGGCCCGGCCCGGCACGCTGCGCTCCATCAGCAGTTTGGAAGTGTCGCGGTTTCCGCCTTGACGCATTGCGCGTTTTCTCCTACACGGACGACAGGGCCGCCGCCAGTTGGTCGATTTCGTCCTTCATGTTCATCTCGGTGACGCAGAGCAGCATCCCGTTGGGGTAGCGGTCACTGACGTCCAGGCCGCCCAGGATGTTCTGCTCCATCAGCCGCCGGTTGATCTCGGCGGGCGGGGCCGGGCATTGCGCCACGAACTCGCGGAAGAACGGCCCGCCGCCGTTCTCCGAATAACTCGGTACCGAGTACCCCGGCAGCGCAGCGATCTGCGATGCCGCGTACTGCGACTTCTGGTAGCACAGCTCGGCCACCTGCCGCAGGCCCGACTTGCCGAGCGCGGCCAGGTAAATGGTGGATGCCAGGGCGTACAGGGCCTCGTTGGTGCAGATGTTGGACGTGGCCCGCTCGCGCCGGATGTGCTGCTCCCGCGTTTGCAGCGTCAGCACGTAGCCCGTCTCGCCGTTGCGGTCCACGGTGCGGCCCGACAGGCGGCTGGGCATCTGCCGGATGTACTCCTGCTTGGTCGAGAACAGCCCCACATACGGCCCGCCGTAGCTGGGCGGGATCCCCAGCGGCTGGCCCTCGCCGGTTACGATGTCGGCCCCGTAGTGTCCCGGCGGCTGGAACATCCCCACGGCGATGGGGTCGCAGGATACCACGGCCAGCGCACCGGCGCCGTGTGCCGTGTCCACCAGCGCGCCTAAGTCCTCGATGCCTCCGTAGAAGTTGGGGTACTGCATCACCAGGCAGGCGGTGCGGCCGTTTACGCCGGAAGAAGCATCGCTGACGGTTGCGACCTCGATGCCTTGCGGGCGGCAGTAGGACTCGATGACCGCCCGGTATGCAGGTGAGACGGTGTCCAGCGCCGCCACTCGCTCGCGCCGCGTCACCCGGCAGGCCATCAGCGCGGCCTCGGCCAGGCTGGTCGCGCCGTCGTACATCCCAGCGTTGGCGACCTCCATGCCATACAGGTTGCAGATGAGGGTCTGGAACTCGTAGATGACTTGTAGCGTGCCTTGACTGGCCTCGGCCTGATAGGGCGTATAGGCCGTGATGAACTCGCCGCGCGTAACCAGGGACTTGACGATGGCGGGGATGAAGTGATGGTAGGAGCCGGCTCCCAAGAAGGACGGCCCGCTGCCCAGCGTCCGGTTGCGCCCGGCCAGCGCGCCCAACTCCCGCTGTATCTCCAGCTCGGAAAGCGGGTCGGGCAGACGGAGAGCAGGATTGCGGTGTTCCGCAGGAATGTCGGCGAAAAGCTCGTCGATGGAAGAAACACCGAGAGAGGCCAGCATTCCGGCCTGCTCATCGGGGGTGTTTGGGATGTAGTGGGACTGGAAATGTGCCGTCCCTCTCCCAGACGGGGAGGGACCATCAGAGCCGTTGTTGACGCCGCCGCCGCTACTCATCAGTGCAGCCCGGCGATGTAGGCGTCGTATTTCTCTGCCGACATAAGCGAATCCAGCTCGGATGGGTCGGACATGGTCACACGGAGCAGCCAGCCCTCGCCGAAGGGATCGGTGTTGGTCAGCTCCGGCTGGTCGGCGAGAGCGAGGTTGACCTCAATGACCTCGCCGCTGACCGGGGAGAACAGGTCGGAAACGGCCTTGACCGATTCCACCTCTCCCATCTTGCCCATGGGCGCCAGTGTGTCGCCAGGCTTGGGCAACTCGAAGTAGACAATATCGCCCAACTGGTCCTGGGCGAAGTGGGTGATGCCGATCTGTGCGCGGCGGCTGTCGGCGTCTTCAACGATGATCCACTCATGTTCCTGGGTGTAGCTGCGATCTGACGGGCTCAAGTGAGTCCTCCGGTTCCGTTTGAAGTTGATTAATCGGCCTTCACCGACTATTCCTCGCCCAAAGCATCGGCGGCGCGGTTAAGCGCAACCTAGGCGCGGACGAAAGCCTTGGAGGCCGAGTCAATGGCAACCTGAGCGGCGGCGGCAGAGACGGACAGGCGATGCAGGGCAACGGAAGCCGCAGTGAAATCGCGGGCGGCCTGCGCGTGGGACTCGCCAGCCTCCCGTAGGAGAGCGCGGGGGGTAGACGAGGTGTTGGCTGTCATATTGTTACTCTTGAAATCAAGCTTCCATCTGCGGCAGACTGTGCGCCCCTACGGGGTTCGGCGGGGACGGCGGTAATGAGGAAGGGTGGTGACGGCAATCTCCTCAATGACACCCCGCTTATCCATTTCGAGGACTGTTCCCGGACGGGAAAATTCGGGAAAAACGTAGCCCATCCCCAAGCTGGTGTCAAGGGTGGGCGAGTAGCAGCCGCTGGTCACCTGGCCTGCGGGAACCCCCAGGACGGACAGCGCATAGGTGGCGCGGGGCGCCGACCGCCCCGGCATTTGCAGCCCCACCAGCGTGAACCGGGTCCCGCTCTCCCGCTGCTGCAACAGAGCGTCGCGTCCCACAAAATCTTTGTCGTAATCCACGAACCGCTCCAGCCGGGCCTCGACGGGAGTGGTGGTTTCGTCCAGTTCGTGGCCGTGGAGGGGCAGGCCGGCCTCGGTCCGCAGCACGTCGCGCGCGCCCAGCCCACAGGGAACGGCGCCGGCATCGGTGAGAGCCTGCCAGACGGCGGGAGCGGCAGGGGCCGGCGCGAGGATTTCAACGCCGTCCTCCCCAGTATAGCCGGTGCGCCCCACCAGTACGTCGGCGCCGCACATCCGCGTTTCCGTCCAGGCGAAGGGACGCAGACCGGACAGCCCGCTTTCCGACAGTTCGGCGGCCATCCCCAGGGCGTCGGGCCCCTGGCAGGCCAGCAGCGACGACTGCATCGTCTGGTCGTCTATGGTTACGCCCGCCGGCCCTCTGCCGGTCAGCCATCCCAGGGATGCGCCGTCGGTAAACCGCTGTCCGATGATATGCCCGAACCAGTCGAGCACCCGGTGTCTATTGCCGGCGTTGGGAATCAGCAGGTAGCGGTCTTCGTCCAGCCGGTAGAAGATGGTGTCGTCAATAACGCCGCCCCGCTCATTGCAGATGAGGCAGTAGCGCGCCCGCCCCACCGCCAAGGTCGCCGCCGAGCCGGTGAGGACACAGTCGAGAAATGCAGTGGCCGCGGGCCCGGAGATATACGCCCGCCCCATGTGAGACACGTCGAATATCCCGGCGGCGGTACGCACCGCCCGGACTTCGGCCAGGATGCCCGCCGGATACTGCACCGGCATATCCCACCCGCCGAAAGGCACCATCCGCGCGCCCAAGGCGACGTGCGTGTCATAGAGGGGAGTGCGAAGGTTGGCGGAGTCCATCAATCGTCCTCGCTGGCAATTTGGGCCTTATATACTGAACGGGTGACTGCCGCCAGCCTGTCCTTACGAGCTTCCCACTCGGCGAGGGCCTTCAGAGGGAACTGGATTTCGATAATTCTCTCCTCCCTTCTGGGGCTGGCAGAAGCCCATGTGAGAAACGGCAACTCGCGCCCCCGGAACCGTCCGATGCCCATAGCCTGACTTCGTCTGGTGCCACCGCTTTCCGCCAGTCTCTATGAATTGCTTTGTAGAAAATGATAAACAACCCTGCCAGCCATCGCAACCCAAAGCAGACGACGCGGCGACGGGGCTACCGTGAGCGGCGGCGCAACTCCTGCTCCAACTGGCGTATGCGTTCCTCAGCCGTAGCGCGGGCCTGGCGCTCGGCTTCGAACTGAGCCTCAGCCGCAATGCGGGCCACGCGCTCGGCGATGCGCCCTTCGGCTTCTTCGTCGTGGGTGAGCAGGTAGCGCTGCGTTACCTGGTCGTACCAGCGCAGTTGGCCGTTTTCCCAGCATATGTCCAGGTCAAGCGCGTCGCTATGGCCCCAATACCGGCCTTCCCCTGTCTGCACGACGGTTGTGGGTTGATATTCGCCGTCAACCAGCCGGTCGCCGGCCAGCCCGGCGGGGTAATAGTCGCCGCCGGTATTGTCGAACCGCCAGTATTCGGGTATGCCGTAGGCAGCGTAGTCAATCCGCTTGGTCGTGTAGTCGTTGAGGGCGGTATGAATCGACGCGATTTCGAGGACGAAGTCCGGCGGCTTTCCCTGGTCATCAATGGCGTACCCCCTCCGGGCAAAGACCTCGGCAGGATGCACATTGAAGGCGATCAGCAGGTCGGGGTAGCGCAGGGTCCGCGGCGCCAGTCCCCTCTCGAAGCTGTGGCGCACCGGTATATCGCCCATAATCAAGGTGGTGTCCGGGGAGCCGTAATGCCGGGCCAGGGCGGTCATGTGCCCTGGCCGCTCTCGAAAGCGCGCGTTCTGCAAATCAGTCCTGCGGGGCCGCTCGGGGAACTGGTCCTCCGGGGCGTACTTTTCCGAGGCGTAGACCCGCAGTGCAGTCCGTTTGATGGTCATAACAGGCCTCGTGGCGCGGATGGCGAGTGCGGACATTATACCCTGACTGTCGGTGGCGATTCTGAAAGCATAGTCGGAACGTCTGGGTCTTTGCGAAGTCTTTAGCCGTATGGGAGAACCTTGGAGGTATCAAGATCCCGTGAATTCTGATCCAGACAATGCCTATTTCCAGCTCCTGAGCTGGTGCGGCGACGGGGCTACCGTGAGCGGCGGCGCAACTCCTGCTCCAACTGGCGTATGCGTTCCTCAGCCGTAGCGCGGGCCTGGCGCTCGGCTTCGAACTGAGCCTCGGCGGCGATGCGCCCTTCGGCCTCTTCGTCGTGGGTGAGCAGGTATCGCTGCGTTACCGGGTCGTACCAGCGCAGTTGGCCGTTTTCCCAGCATACGTCCAGGTCAAGCGCGTCGCTATGGCCCCAATACCGGCCTTCCCCTGTCTGGACGACGGTTATGGGCTGATATTCGCCGTCAACCAGCTGGTCGCCGGCCAGCCCGGCGGGGTAGTAGTCCCCGCCGGTGTTGTCGAACCGCCAGTATTCTGGTATGCCATTGGCAGCGTAGTCAATCCGCTTGGTCGTGTAGTCGTTGAGGGCGGTATGAATCGACGCGATTTCCAGGACGAAGTCCGGCGGCTTGCCCTGGTCATTAATGGCGTACCCCCTCCGGGCAAAGACCTCGGCAGGATGCACATTGAAGGCGATCAGCAGGTCGGGGTAGCGCAGGGTCCGCGGCGCCAGTCCCCTCTGGAACGTGTGGCGCACCGGTATATCGCCCATAATCAAGGTGGTGTCCGGGGAGCCGTAATGCCGGGCCAGGGCGGTCATGTGCCCTAGAAATCTGGCCGGAAAGTGGCGGCAGCCGGGTCAGCGGCTATACTTGGAGTCAACAAGCATAGCGAGGGCTGAGAATGCTGGGAGAGCGATCGGACCAGAGGGGACTTTGGGAAGCGGACCGGCTGTACCTGGACCACGTGGGGCGGGAAAGCTTCTACGGTCTCCTGGCATCGCTGCGGGGCCGGCTGTTCCGAGACGCCGAATTCGCCGAGTTCTACTGCCCCGACAACGGCCGGGACAGCGTGCCGCCCAGCCTGCTGGCGACGGCGCTGCTGTTGCAGTCCCACGACAAGGTTAGCGACGCCGAGGCGAAGGCCCGGGCTGACTTTGACCTCCGGTGGAAAGTGGCGTTGGGGATTGAGGCGGAAGACCGGCCCTTCGCCAAGAGTACGCTGCAGGTGTTTCGCGCCCAGCTGATCCTGCACGACAAGGTGCGGGAGGTATTCGAGTCCAGCCTGAGACTGGCCCGGGAGTCGGGCTGCCTGAAAGGGCGCGGGATGCGGGTGGCATTGGACACGACCAACATCCTGGGGCGGGGCGCGGTGAGGGACACCTACAATCTATTGGCCGACGGGATCGTCAAATTGTTGCGGGCGCTGGCGGCGGTGGAGCAAGCTCCGGTCAGCGAATTGGCCCAGGCCCGGGGATATGAGAGATACCTGGGCTCCAGCGTGAAGGGCGAGGCGGCCATCGACTGGTCCGACCGGCAGGCGCGGGCGGCGCTGCTGGCTGGGATTGTGGCTGACGCGGACCGGCTGTTGGAGTTGTCTCGGCAGGCGCAGGGGGAATTGCCCGAGGACAGCGATGAGCGGCAGCGGATTGTGGCCGCGGCGGAACTGCTGGGCCAGTTGCTGCTCCAGGACGTGGAACGGGCTGAGAGTGGAGTGAGCCTCAAAGATGGGGTGAGCCGGGACCGGATGATGTCGGTGCATGACCCGGAGATGCGCCACGGCCACAAGAGCAGCAGCCGGCGGTTCGACGGGCACAAGGCGGCGATTGTGGTGGACACCGACTCCCAGCTGATTACCGCCGTGGACGTACTGCCCGGCAACGCTCCGGACAATCTGGGGGCGCTGGAACTGGTGGAGGAAAGCGAGGCCAACACCGGTGTGTCGGTGGCAGAGGCCATGGGCGATGCCGCCTACGGAGACGGCGATACCAGGCAGGCCTTCGCCGATGCGGGCCGCACCCTGATTGCCAGGGTGCCGGGGCGTCCCAACCGAACCCACTTACCGAAAGAGGACTTCCATATTGACCTGGAGGCGGGTTCTTGCACCTGTCCGGCGGGGAATGTTACCCGGACGATGGCGCCGGCGGGACGGCGCACCGGCCAAACGGGTCGGACTTATCGTTTACAGGCCTTCCGATTCGACGCGGCGGTCTGCGGGGTATGCCCCCTGCGGTCCCAGTGCGTGGCGGCAAAACCGGGCACGGGACGAACGGTGCAACTGCACCCGCAGGAAGCGCTGTTACAGCAGGCCCGCGCCCTGCAGCAGAGCGAGGCCTTTGCCGAGTACCGGCAGCGCCGCGTGGTAGTGGAGCACCGGCTGGCGCGGCTGGTCCAACTGGGAATCCGCCAGTCTCGCTACTTCGGCCGCATCAAAACCCGGTTCCAGCTGTACCTGGCGGCCACGGTGGCCAACCTGACCCTGGTGGCCGCCAAAGCCGATATGACGGGAGAAACCGGCTCCGGTCCCAGCGACGGCAGCGCCCAGGCCGCTGGAATGGTCAACTCCGCCACCGCATGGCTCGGGCAAATTTTGACCCTCTCCCTGCTCGTATCGGCCTTACTGACCAAATCCCTCTTCCCAAGAGGGGGTTTCCGTCCGAGTTTCTAGCCGCTCTCGAAAGCGCGCGTTTTGCAAATCAGTCCTGCGGGGCCGCTCGGGGAACTGGTCCTCCGGGGCGTACTTTTCCGAGGCGTAGACCCGCAGTGCAGTCCGTTTGATGGTCATAACAGGCCTCGTGGCGCGGATGGCGTGTGCGGACATTATACGCTGACTGTTGGTGGCGATGCCCACAGCTTTCGCATGAAACAATAGCGGCGACCGTTCGTGTTGGCAACCGTCGCTTCCCCGTTGCCGGTGGCGACCTACCCCGCAGGCGCCAGGCGGAAGCGCCATAGCGCGATGGACAAGAAGACGGCAGCGAATACTGCCAGCGCCGCCATCTCCGGCAGCACGTCGGCGAACCCCGCGCCGAAGAGCATCAGCTTGTTCAGGCCGCCGTTGGCCCAGCCGTGGGGCGTGAGACGGGCCAGCGACTGCATGAACGGCGGGGTGATGAACAGCGGCCACCAGCTTCCGCCGATGGGGGCCAGCACCAGCGAGGTCAGCACCCCGGCCGCCGACGCCGTCCGCACGTTGCCTACGAAGCTGGCCAGCAGCACCCCGAAGGCCGCCGAGGCGACAACCATCAGCAGCGACAGGAGTATGACGGCGACCGGCGACGCTCCCAGGTCAATGTTGAAGGCCAGCGACCCGACAGTCCACATCACAGCCACCTGCGTCACGCCAATGATTGCCCCGGCCAGGAACTTGCCGAGAATCAGCGACTCGCGGCGCGCGCCGTTGGCCATCAACCGCTCCAGCGTGTGCGTCTGCCGCTCCCGCGCGAGAGCCTCGGCTCCCATTGCCGCCGTGAAAAAGACGAACATCGTGAGGTAGCCCGGCAGGGTGAAATTGGAGGCGTTGAACGGCTCGATGTCGCCCACCTGCTCCACCCGGATGCCGACCACGGGGCCACTCGTGTCCGATAGCAGCTCCTCCATCACGGCGGCGGCGTCCTGAGGTGCCCCCAGGGCGATGACCGCGTTCAGGGTGGCCCGCGCCTCGGAGAACCGGACAGCGATTTCCCGGGCGAATCCCCGGAGCGCGGCTTCGTCGGCGGGAGCCAGGTCGCCCACGGTCACTTCCAGCGTCGCTGTTTGCCCCGACATCAGCCGCCGGGTGAAGTCCGGCGTGAAGGACACGAAACCGTCAATTTCGCCTGCGTCCACCGCGGCCAGGGCAGCCTCGTAGCCCATTGCCGTTGCCTGCCCGTCTGCGGCGGCGACTATGGTTTCGACGGCCTGTACGCTGATCCCCGCAGTCTCCTGGGTGGTGATGGTGAAATGCAGGGCCGCGTTTTCCGGCCCCGCTCCCCGCAAGGCAAGGGTAAACCCGATGACGAACACGAAAGGCAATAGAAAGGCAAAGGTCAGCGCCGCCCGGTCCCGGAAGAAAATGCGTGTGTCCTTCCAGGCCAGCAGGAGCGATTGACGTGCGACGGTGTTCATACCTCTCTACCGTCCCTCCGGGGTGATGCTGAACAGCAGGCGGGCCAGGGTCAGGCCCACAACGGCGACGCCGGCCATTACCGCCATTTCGAGCCATTGCTGCCCCAGATTCTCGCCCTTGCCGATGATGTTCTGCATCGCGTCTATGGCGTAGGCGTTGATAGTGGCCCTGGATATGGAGTGCAACAGGGTGCCTTCGACAATCTCGAAGAAGGTGCCGCTAAATACCACCATCAGCAGCGTGAAGAACACGGCAGCCCACGCCGCCTGGTTGCGGGTGCGGGCAACCGCTCCGATGACCAGCGACACGCCGGTGAAAGCCGCCGCTGCCAGCAGGGCAAAGGCCAGCAGCTCCACAAAGACAAGCGGGCCACCGGGACGGAATACGGCAAAGGCCAACGACAGCATCACCACCGTCTGAAACATCGCCCGCGCCAACCCGGACAGGAACTTGCCCGCGAAGAGCTGGTTGACCCCCAGCAGCGTGGTCATCAACCGCTCCAGGGTGCCGATGCGCCGCTCCTCCACCAGCGCCTGCGCCGCCAGCGTTACCGAGAACATGACGAACATCACTATCAGCCCCGGCAGCAGGCGGGAGAACAGGTCGGCCTCTGACTCCGCTTCCGGGTCCTGACCCGACCGTAGCACCTCCACCGCCACTGGCGGGCTGGCGCGCAGGGAGGCCAGTTGCGCCCCGGCCTCGGCTGAGATGCACTCCTGCGGCACGTCCGAACCGGCCAGCGCCCGTTGCACCTGGACGCGCACCCGCGCGTCGGTGGCCATATCGCGGGCGATGCCCCGGACGATGGCAGCAACAATCTGTCCGGTGTCTCCGCCGTTGCCCCGCTGCCGGAAGACCAAGGGCACAGGTTCTCCCGCCTCCAGCGCCTCGCTGAACCCGTCGGGAATGACCACGGCGAAGAGGATGGCGGAGCGCTCCAGCGCTGCATCGGCATCGGCCCCGGCGCGCTCCTCGACATCCACAGCCGCCAAGGAATCCAGCCGCCGCACCAGCTCGCGGGCGTGGGGGCCGCCGTCTAGGTCAACGACGCTGGCAGGAGTGAAGACCTCGCTGTCGCTGCTGAGCGCCCCGTACATCAGCGCGAAAAGCAGGATGGGCAGGGCGATGCTGAAGGCCAGCTCGGCGCGGTTGTTTAGGAACAGCTTGAGTTCCAGCAGGGCGATGTACAGCGGGCGCGTCATGACGGTTATGGGCGTTTCCTGGAAGAATTCCCGCTCCCTCCGAGAGAGGGGATTTTGTTGATTCTAGTCCCGCAGACTGCGCCCGGTGTGTTCCAGGAATACGGTTTCAAGTGTCACTTCCTCCGGGTCGCCTATCTCGGCCTTCAGCTCCCCGGGGCGGCCCAAGCGTATCAGTTGGCCGTTGTCCATGATCGCCAGCCGGTCACAGAGGCGGTCGGCTTCCTCCATGTAGTGGGTGGTGTAGAGCACGGTCATGCCCTCGTCGCGCAGGCCCTCCACGGTGTCGAAAATGTGGCTGCGCGACTGTGGGTCGATGCCCACCGTTGGCTCGTCGAGGAAGAGCAGTTGCGGGCGGCTCATCAGGGCCACAGCCAGGTTGACGCGCCTTTTCATTCCGCCGGAGAACTTGTCCACCCTGTCGCGGGCGCGCTCGGTGAGGCCCACCGATTCCAAGTGTTCCGCCGCCGCGCTCTTGGCTTCCTTGCCGCTCAACCCGGCCATGCGCCCGAAGAACACGAGATTGTCGGTGGCCGACAGCTCCGGGTAGAGGGCCAGTTCCTGCGGGCAGACGCCCACCAGCCGCCGCACAGCGTCGCTCTCGCGGGTCACGGAATGCCCGCCGATAACCACGTCTCCCTCGTCCGGGGTCAGCACGGTGGACAGCATTCGGATGGTGGTGGTTTTGCCCGCCCCGTTGGGCCCCAGCAGTCCGAAAATCTCCTGCTTGCCAATGCTGAAGGAAACGCCGGCCACCGCCGTCAGGCCGCCGAAGGATTTGTGCAGGTTGCTGGCGGCCAGGAATACCGGGGGTTCGGTCATGGAATGTCCGTCCTCCGGGTGCAGTATGTCCTCGTGCCCTGCGCGTCTGTTCACCGGAGTTCGAGGGCAAGAGGAGGCGAGTTTGCACTGGAATTACTCATGCACAACAACAGCCCAGACGTTTTTCCGTCCGGCCTGGGCCATTTGCGGTTGAGGAATTTGATTAAGGTCCTCTTGCAGCAGGCGCAGGAAGTTTGCGGTGGTGGCTATTGTGCTCATGTCCGTATTTTATCCGATTCCCTTTCCCAACTTACGGGGACGCTGCAAATGCGGCGCGAATGCTCTCATGCCATTAAAGGTAAACTCTGCCTAAAGAATATGTCAATCGAAAGTGTCGGGATAGAGTGTCTCACAAGAGCATCAACCAAGGTAGAACCCCGTCAGGGACGCGGCTATGCGTCTCTACCGCCGCGGCGCTGGCACGGGGGGCGTGACTTCAGCCTGAACGGGGTCGTAGCCCACCAGCTCGACGAATCCCCTGGCATCCGAGAAAGTGCCGTCTCGCCGCACTTTACCCGTAACGGCTCCTTCCCAATAGGCAACGGGCAGAATTTCGCTGCCAGCGAACTCTGCGTGCTCCATCACCGGGAACAATGTCGTGTCGATCCTCAGCGGTTCTATGGACAGTCGCCAGACCGACGGGTAGACGATACTCGTTTCCGGACTGAGCCACGCATACAACGCCTCAAGGGAAACGTTCTTGCCAGGTACATGGGTCACTGTGCCGTCGGAGTCTACGAATGTTGCGTATGCCGCGATCCGCTCCCGTTCCAGCGGCCAAGGTTCGTCATTTGGTACAGGCTGACGTTCAGCAGGTTTCCACAACACTGCCACCATCAGGTCCGAGCCGTCGTCCATTTGCAGGTTAATCCAGTCCCACCCGACGTCCCCACGGGAGATGTCACCCCACTGGTGGTCCATCCAGCCCGCCCCCGACACCTCGCGGCGGCCGGTATCATCCTCGATCCACCCGTCAAGCTCCAAGCGGCTCCGGGAGTAATAGTAAGTGCTCCCTGCATCTCCCAAGTCCACCAGTCCCACCGAGTCGTGCAGCACCGCCTCGCGGAGGGATATTGCTTCCAAGTCCACCGTTGTGCCATCCAGGCCGAACCGCAGTTCGTAGCTCTTCCCGTCGCCCCGCATGACCCAGCCGTCGGCGTCGATGTCCACGCCGGGCGCCTTCGGATCGAGCGTGGCCAGCGTGCCCCGCTCCCCCGAGGAATGCGTTCCGCCTACGTGGTCGCTCAGGGTGGCGTGCAGCAGGTGGGGCGTTCCCAGCGGCAGAGTGGGCGACTGGAAGGTCACGAAGTGGTAGCTGTACTCGTTTCCGGCGGCGTCCCACAGGAAGCCGTTGAAGTACCACCACTCGATGGGTGTTTCGTGGGGGGCTTCATCCTCCGGCAGCGAGACCAGCGAGACCAGCGGGCCGGACGCGGGCGGCGGCGTGGCCGAGGGAGTACTTGGCAGCTGCGTGGGCGCATCGGTCGGCTTGGCGACCGTGGGCGTGGCGACGCTGGCTGGCCGAGTAGCCGTTGGCTCGGGCGTGTCGGGCGGTTGTGGCGGCGCTGGCGTTGGCTCGGCGCCGCAGCTAACGGACAGCAGAACGAGGGCCGCAGCGAAAACCGCCATAAGGGGAAGTCGGGCGGCTCTGTGCCTGGAGACCGAGAACCAGGGAATTTTCGGAAACATGCAGCTGTAAGACCGTATCCGCAGAGGGCTTTCCATAAATTATAAACTTATAAACCCGGCTATTAACCCGCCCCCTGCGGTTCGGCGGGGCAGAGAACAGACAGGCAGGGTCTTTAGTTCTCCATCTTCCTTGAGAGAGAGGGTCGGGTGAGGGTGAAATCCTGGGCTGGCACAATGTTCGCTCACTAACGAGGACGCCCCCACCCCAATCCTCCCCCGAAGGCAGAGGGAACAACTAAAAGACTCCGGCGTTAGCGGTGGCTGATCAGGCCCTCGTCCATCATTGCCTTGATTGCCCCGTCGAAGGCTTCCAGGCTTTGGTCGATGTCGGACTCCGTGTGTACGCCCGACAGCACCCCGCTGGTCCGGGACATAAGGTCAACGCCCCGCACCTGCAACGCTTGGCGGAAGCTGGTCTGGATCTCAGACGACACGCCCTTCAGGACGTTGGCGTCCAGCCCCTCGATGGAGCGCGCTCCGAAGTAGATGTGGAAAGTCGAGGACTCGCCGTAGACGCAGGCGGACACCTCGTAGCGGTCAACGGCCTCTTGCAGCCCCGTCCGCAGCCGCGCGGCCATGGCGTCGGCTTGGGCCTGCATCTCTCCGGTGGCGACGATGCGCAGCGCGGCGTTGCCGGTGGCGGCGCAGTAGGGGTTGGCGTTGAAGGTGCCGCCGTGGTACACGCGCTCGAAGCGGTCGTGGTGCGAGTCGCCGGTCTGCTCCATCACCGCCATCACCTCGTCCCGTCCGGCCACCGCCCCGCCCGGCAGTCCGCCGGTGAGAATCTTGGCCATGGTGCAAAGGTCGGGCTGGATGTTCAGCACCTCCTGAAGGCCGCCGGGGCTCCAGCGGAACCCGGTAATTACCTCGTCCAGAATCATCACCACGCCGTACTTCCGGGTGAGTTCGCGGACGCCCTCGACGAAGCCGGGCTGACGCGGCACCGTGCCGTAGGAGGCTCCCGACCCCTCGGTGATGACCCCGGCGATGTCGTTATCGGTGGACAACACATGCTCCAGGGCGTTCAGGTCCGGCGGCAGCACCACAACCGAATCCACGGTGCCCCTGGGTATGCCGGTGGACGACGGCACGTCGAAGGGGGCCAGGTTGCCGGGCATTACATAGTCGTGCCAGCCGTGGTAGTGGGACTGCCAGCGGACAATCTTGTCCTTGCCGGCGTAGGCCCGGGCGACGCGCATGGCCAGCGAGGTGGCCTCCGCCCCGGAACCGACGAATCGCACCTTGTCGGCGCAGGGCATCAGGTTGCAGGCCCGCTCGCCCCACTCCAGCACCGATTCCACCGGGGAGCCGTAGTGCGATCCCGCCGGGGCCGCCCGCACCAGGGCCTCCACCACTTCCGGGTGTGAGTGGCCCAGCAGGAGCGACGCCGAACCCAGCCCGTAATCAATGTACTCGTTGCCGTCCACGTCCCACTTTCGCGGCCCCTGACCCCGCTCGATGGTGATGGGGAAGGGGTCGGCCACGTAACCGTCATGGCCTGCGCCGCCCGAGGGGAAATGCTGCTTGAATCGCGGGAACAGCGCCGCAGACTTGGGATTCCTGCGAATGTAAGCCTCGCGGATTGTCTCGGCCATCGTATTCCTCCTGTCCTGGGCGTATGATCTGCCGCTTGCGAGCATTGTAACCCCCAATCCGGGTTCCATCCAATCACCCGCCCGCCACTGCCCAGTGGTTTATGGTTTTCAGAAAAAATCCCCTCCCCCTCAGAGGAGAGGGGGAACCGAAACGACCACCCTGCGCTGGCGCCCAAGTTTTCCGCTATTATTGCCGCAACAGGCATGATGACCTATGGCGACTCGCAACACGCGATGGAGGAACAATCTTGGCGAGACTAACCGACGAAGAAATTGGCGAGTTTCTGTCCCGGCCGCTGACGGCCCATCTGGTCACCCTGCGGCGTTCAGGCACGCCCCACGTTGCGCCAGTGTGGTTCCTGTGGGAAGGAGACCGGGCGCTGGTGATGGCCGACTCCGGCGCGGTGAAGGTCCGCAACATCCGGCGCAACCCCGCCGTGGCCCTATGCGTATCCACGCCCGGCAAGCCCTATGCCTTCGTCACCATCGAGGGAACGGCCGACGTTGACGCCGAGGGGCTGGAGTCCATGGCCCACCGCACCTGCACACTCTACGACGGCCCGGAGCGCGGCCCAGAGTTCGCCCGCGAACTGCTGGAGGGTGAGCGAATGACCCTGATCGCCATCACCCCCGGCCGCATCGTCTCCTGGAAGGACGACAGCAAGGAAGAAGCGTAGGGCTGGGGTGCGGGTGAAATCCTTGCCATCCGCGACCGTTTGATGACCAAGTGCTGATGACCAGGTGCGCCCTCACCCTCTGGGAGAGGGAGAGGGAATTTTCCAGCTAGGCCGAGACCGCGCGGGGCGGCAGCACGGTGTTCATCCAGGGCACCAGGTCACGGAGGACCTCGCCACTGATCTCATGGCCCATATCGTATACGTGGAACTCCGGGGCGTATCCTGCTTTTTCCAGGTACTCGCGGGCGGCGTAGGCGGTGGACTCGGCAATCATCTGGTCGTAGCGCCCGTGGGCCACGAAAATCGGCTGGGTGCGCTCGGCGGGCAGGCGGTGGTCCAGCTCCTCGGCTCCCGGCAGGGTGGCGCTCAGCGCCGCTAGCCCAGCGAAGGTGTCGGCGCGTCCCAGCCCGCAGCGGTAGGTCATGCCTCCGCCCTGCGAGAAGCCCAGCAGCAGGCAGTTGCCCGGTTCGACGTTGAACTGCGCCAGCACCTGGTCGAAGAAATCGCCCAGTAGCGACTCTGAGTTGGCAATTTCGTCGGGCGTGGAACCGCCCCTGGGGGTCATCCAGCCGAAACCGGCGTGTCCCAGGCCCAGGTTGAAGGGTATGGGAGCATTGGGACAGGCGTAGACGTAGCCGGTGGGATTGATCACCGAAGCCAACCCGGCCAGGTCGTGCATATTCGCGCCGAACCCGTGAAGCATTATGACCATCGGATAGGACGCCTCCGGGTCATAATCGTCGGGCGTAACCGTCAGGTACTTCAATCCCGGCCCTTCGTGAATTTCGCCTTCCATGCCGTCCTTTGCCGTTGCGACTGCCCTCTCATAGTAACACGATGACGTCCCGATAGTGGTGTACTAGTGGTGTACAATTCCGTCACGCTCAGGGCCTTTTACTTCTCCTCATCCCGAAAGGGAGAGGGCCGGAGCGAGAGTGAATTCCTGGCTTCGATCAGCTTTGGTTCCCACTTGGGAACGCCGCCACCCTAACCCCCCAGGGTCTTTCGATTCTCAAGGAGCAGAAATTCCGAGGAGGGCCAGAGCCTCCAGAGGCTTGTAGCTGTAGTGTCGCAGCGCCGCCGCGATATTGGTTGTCCCGGTTTGTCGCAACAGCCCCAGTGTCGTGTTGCGCAAGGCCGCCATCACCTGGGGCACCGACCCGCTCCTCACCTGGGATGCGTCCTCTTTCATCGTCACGTCCCGCACGTAATGCAGCCGGTTCTCGATCTCCCAATGGCTCCGCCACAGGCACAGCAACTCTTGGGGCCCAGCCTGAGCCGGACTCAAACTGGTGATGGCCTAGGCCAACTCCTTTCTGGTCGCTCCCTTACGGGTCACCTTGCGCTCCACACAGCACACCTGCCGTACCTGGGGCCAGTCCAGATACTCATTGAGGGCGGTGGAGGTCCACAGGGTACGCTCTTCCCAACGGTCGCCGTGCCGCCCGCACTCCCCAGCCGTGGCCAACTCTTCCCCCCAGGGTGGTTCGGCAAACAGCAGGGCAATATCGGCCCGCAGGGTAGGCTGGTTATCCTTCACCACCCAGAAATAGTCACCGCCTTGCTCCACCACCTGCCGACTCAGGTTCTTCTGGGCATACAGGGCGTCCCCAGTTACCACCCAACCGGCCAGATCAACCTGGCCCAACAGTTCCGGCGCCACGCTCAACTCCGCTTCCTTCTCCCCTACCCCCCTTTTGAGCCAGGGTCAGGCCCAGTTGCTGCCCATATAGCGCCACCAGATGCACCCCAGGCAGTTCCTCGCCATGAATGCCCCGCAGACTTTTCCCGTCAATGGCCACCGCCTGCGCCCGGTCGCCCAATTCCTCCTGGGCCCACTCCTGGAGCGCCGTCTCGAAAGCCTCCCGGTCCAACCGTTTGAAGACCAGATGCAAAGTGGATACCGCCGGGGTCTTGCTCCCTTTGAAACCCAGCCTGGGAGCCAAATCGCCATGCTCCCGGCCCCATTGGTGAATGGCGTAGAGGCTGTGGCAGTTGGCCAGCATGGCACAGACCGCCAGGGTTAGAATCGCGGGCAAGCTATGGCGTCTTCCCAAAGGACTGCGGGGGTCCGGCACTTGTTCGAAGGCCTTCACCAACCTGGACCCTAGATTTTCAATTCTTTCCTCCATTTCCTCATGTTATTCTCTCGGTTCAAGAATCGAAAGACCCTGCCTAACCCCCGGGGGAGAGGGGACTATTAGTAGACCCTGCTTTTAGACTGTTTTCGGAGCAAGACCTTGACCATCATCTACCACCTGACCGCGCGGGAGGCTTGGTCCGGGGCGCAGTCCGCCGGAGAGTACGAAGCACCCAGCCTGGCCGAAGAGGGATTCATACATTGCTCGGCGGACGAGGCGCAGGCCCTCCGGGTCGCCGAGCGACTCTACCCCGGCATGACCGGACTGCAGCTCGTTGACCTGGACACTGAAAAACTGAACGCCGAGGTCAAACGCGAACCCAGCCGCTCCGGCGAGATGTATCCTCACATCTACGGCAAGATAAACCTCAACGCCGTCGTCCGAGTCCGTAACCTGACGCCGGACGCCGACGGCCGCCACCGGCTGGAGCCGTAAGTTTCCCCTCCCTCCGGGAAAGGGCTACTGATTGCTTCACTCTCCCCCTTGGGAGAGGGTTAGGGCGAGGGCGTACCCCAGCATGACCGATATGCCATCCGGTTACTCCGAGAACGAACTGTCCGCAGTGTGGCGGGCCATCGCGCCGCCGCCACCGCCTGCGCCGCCGGAGTTCATAGGCGCGGCGGGAACGCCGCCGCCGGAGTGGATGCTGGCCTTCTGGAAGCTGGCAGACCTGGCGCCGGAGCTTTACCGGCGACTGGCCGCCGACCCGTGGGTGGAAGCGCTTTCCCGCTGCGCCTTCTTCCCTGTGGTGCTGGGCTGGCGGGAGCAAGGCCGGCCCATCCCCGAACTGCGAATGACCGGGCGCACGCGCGGCCCGGTGGCCGTCCTGCGTTCCGGGGCCGAGGCCATCGCCATCAAGCCGTTCCAGAACTCGCGGGAGGACGAAATCGCTCGCATCGCCGCCGACGCGGGTGCGGGGCCAACGCAGCTACCCTCGCTGCCCGGCTACCTGACCAAGCGGTTCGCCGAGGGAGTGTTCTTCACCGACCTGCCGCCGGAACGCCGCGACGCGGCCACCATGCGGGCCGCCGGGCTGGCGCTGGGCGGGATGCTGCGGCGGCTGCATGACGCGGGCGTGTACTACAACGACGCATCGCTGGCCGACCCGGAGGGCCGCTCCCACCTGATTGTCTCGAACGATGGAGGGTTCACCCTCATAGACTTCGGGGTGTCGCTGCTGCTGGACCGCCACCCGGAATACAGCCGCGAGGAAGTCCACAACTTCGCCCGGACGCTGCCCATGTACCGCATCTTTGCCGGAATGGTAGACAGCCGGGCCGAGATGGACAACTTTCTGCGGGAGTACGGAAACCGGATGGCCCAGGCCAGCCGGGAGGATATCCTGGCCAGGGACCTGAAGTTCGTGCAACAGGGGCTTTCCATCGCCGCCCGCCGCTTGGGGCAGGACATCATCCCCCCGCTGCGCGACGGCTTCCTGGAGGCCTACCGGCCTGTGGGGTGAGCGGTGGGCCGCAAGAAGCTCCGGCCCTATTTCAGCGTCTTAATGTACTCGATGATGTGGGGAATCTCATCGTCCTTGACGCCCAGCGTTGGCGGCATCAGCCCGGCGGTGAACCCCGACACGACTTTGACGTTGGGGTCCTGTATGGACTCCTTGATGTAATCATCGTTGACGGTAACGGTGCTGCCGTCGTCCAGCGCCTCCTCGGTGCCGTAGAGGCCCTGCCAGCTCGGCCCCGCCAGCGCGCTGCCGTCGGTGGAGTGGCAGGTTCCACAAAAGTACACTTCCTCCACCAGGTATTGGCCGTACTCCGGGTCCGGCTCGGGGGGAGGACCCGGCGTGGGGGTCTCGTCTGTGGACCGGTCCGTCGGAGGATCGCTGTATCCGCCGGGGATTGCCGGCACCACCGGATGTGGCGTCGAAGTCGGCAGCGGAACAGGAGTCGGGCAGACGTTCTCCCCGTGTTCCCCGCGCTCGTGGTCGAAGTAGCAGGGCACGTATGGCGCGTCGGCGGCCCGAACGTCTCCTCCCCTGATTGCGGTGAACAGCCCGATGAGCGACAACCCCACCATCACCGCCAATGCCATTCCTGCGACAAACATCCAGAAGAATAATTTGTTGTCAAACTTCAAGTGCATGTAGAACAGAATGACGATAGCGAACTTGATGCCCGACAACAGGAACAGCAGGATGGTGGTGGACGGCTGGCCCAGGGCTTCGGAAATCACCTTTGCCCGTTCCCCGGGAAAATCCATGATGATGATGAACTCGACGATGGTTATCGCGAACAGCAGTATCGCGATAACCGCGTACTGCATGAACGTGGGGTGTCCACCGCCGCTATGTTCGTTGTCGTGAGTTGTGGCCATCTGGCGTGTTCTCCAAGTGTTGCGAAGGCGGTATTAAAGGACCAGTGTTACGAAGGCGGCCCCGTCCGCTAGTGTCCGGGAGCCGCCGGGCCAGTGTCGAACCCGCCGACCAGGTACAGCAGCGTGAAAATCACAATCCAGACGATGTCTACGAAGTGCCAGTACAGGCCGCAGATTTCCACGTCCAGGGCGGTGCCGGGATGGAGGCGTCCCTTGAAGGACAGTATCCACAGTGCCAGCAGCCAGATGATGCCCAGCGTAACGTGGGCTCCGTGGAACCCGGTCAGCGTGAAGAAGGTCGCCCCGAACAAGTTCTGGCCCAGGGTTAGCCCTTCGTTCTTGAACAGGTTGAACTCGTAGACCTGGAATCCAATGAAGATGCCACCCAGAACAGCCGTGGCCAGCAACCAGATCTTGATGCCCCGCTGGTCATTGTTGGTGGTGGCCGACAGCGCCTGCACCATTGCAAAGCTGGAACACAGCAACACAAAGGTACTGATGGTGGTGACGGGAATATCGATGATGTCGCTGGGGTAGGGCCCGGTCAGGCTCTGCCCGCGGTAGACCATGTAGGTGGCGATCAGGGCACTGAAGAACAGACAGTCGGAGCCGAGGAACACCCACATCAGCATCTTCCGGTGGTTGAGGCCGGTGGTGGTGTAGTCGTGTCCTACAGGCCCGGAATGTTCCCCGTGCCCGGTCCCGCCATGGGCGGCATGGGTCGGTTCCGAATGGTGGGCCGTTTCAGGTTCGTGGGCCAAAGTCCCCGTCTCCTACCCGTCTCTCCTAGTATCCTTCCTCGGCTGCGGGCGGCTCGTTGCTCCAGCCGATGACTCCGATAAAGGCAATCAGCCCGCCCAAGAACGATACGCCGTAGTGCGACAGCAGTCCGCCTGCAATCAGCCCCACGCCCGCTGCGGTGATTATGGGCCAGTAGGACGGGCTGGGCATATGTATCGTGTCGGGGTCAACGACCGGTTCCGGCTCGGTGATCGGATTGCCGGCCTCGCGGGCCTCTTCCTTCACAATCCAGTAGTGGTCGCGGCCCCTGATGGTGGGAACTTCGGCAAAGTTGTATACCGGCGGCGGCGAGGCGATGCTCCACTCCACTCCCGGCGCGTCCCACGGGTCGTGGCTGACCCGGCGGGCGTTGCGGTTCTGCCAGATGTTGTATAAAAAGACCAGGACGCCGATGAAAATGATGAAGTAGCCGAAGGTGGAGAGCTGATTCAGCAGCTCCCAGCCGAACTCGCTGGAGTAGGTGTAAATCCGGCGCGGCATTCCGTTCATCCCCACGAAGTGCATGGGGAAGAAGGTCACATTCATGCCGATGAATATCAGCCAGAAGTTCAGCTTGCCCAGCCGCTCGTTCAACATCTTTCCGGTCAGTTTCGGCCACCAGTAGTAGATGCCGGCGAAAATGCCCATGATGGAGCCGCCGAACAGCACGTAGTGGATATGGGCCACGACGTAATAGGTATCCTGTTGCTGGAAGTCCGACGGCGAGACCGCGTGAGACACGCCGCTCAACCCGCCGATGATGAACAGGAAGACAAAACCCAGGGCATACAGCATCGGCGTCGTCAACTCAATGCTGCCCTTCCACAGCGTCCCCAGCCAGTTGAATATCTTGACGCCGGTGGGCACCGCGATGAGCATGGTGGTGATGGTGAACACCGAGTTGGCGACGGGGCCCAGCCCCACGGTGAACATATGGTGGCTCCACACCGCCCAGCCCATGATGCCGATGACGATGCCGGAGAATATCACGAAGGGATAGCCGAACAGCGGCTTCTTGGAGAAGGTCGGCAGGATTTCCGACACTATCCCCATTGGCGGCAGGATGAGGATGTACACCTCGGGATGCCCGAAGACCCAGAACAGGTGTTGCCAGAGAATCGGGTCGCCGCCCTCGCTGGGGTTGAAGAAGTGGGTGCCGAAGTTGCGGTCCATCAGCAGCTCGATGAGGCCGACGGTAATGATCGGCATGGCCAGTATTAGCAGGATGGACGTTATCAGCGTCATCCACACAAACACCGGCATCCGCATCAGCGACATTCCCGGCGCCCGTAGGTTGACGATGGTTACCACGAAGTTGAGACCGCCCGCCACTGAGGAAGTTCCCAGCACCAGCAGGCCGAGGGCCCAGAAGTCCAGCCCCATGTTCTCGCTGAACGGGTATTCAGTCAGGTTGGCGTAGGAAAACCAACCGGCGTCCGGCACCTGGTCCACGATGAAACTGAAGTGCATCAGGATCGAACCGAACAGGAAAATCCAGTAGGACAGCGCGTTCAACCGTGGAAACGCTACGTCTCTCGCGCCGATGGCCAGCGGCACCACGAAGTTGAAGAAGGCGACACCCATCGGCATGATGACCATGAAAATCATCGCCGTGGCGTGCATCGTGAACATCTGGTTGAACCGTTCGGGTCCGATAAGGTCGCTGTCGGCCGAAAAGAGCTGCGTCCGGATAACGCCTGCCTCGATGCCTGACAACAGCATGAAGACTAAGGCGGTCGAGCCGTAGAGTACGCCGATGCGCTTGTGGTCGACCGTCGTTATCCAACTCCACACGCCGGAGGTGGCGGTAGTTGGTCGGGGCAGTACCTCAGTTATCGTAGCCATCGTTTTGCCGTTCCAGCAACCGGATTCATCGGTTCCCTCTCCATTAAGGGAGGGTCATGGTGGGGGAGTCCCCCGCACATCAGTCTAGCGCAGGTTCAGTCTAGCGCAGGTTCAGCAGATACTCAATCAGCAGGTCAATTTCGCCGTCGGTCAAGCTGGCGTCGCCGCCGCCGTCGTACAGAACGGCGTTTTTGTACATCAAGTTGCCTTTCTTGACCTCGCCCGGGTTCTTGATCCAAGCCCGCAGGTTCTCCACTGTCAGGTCGGTGATGCCTGCGGCCAGGGTCTGGCGGGTGCGCAGGTCGGTCAGGTTGGGGCCGGGCACCGCCGCGTTATCATCACCGGTAAGGAACTGGTCCAGCCGCGCCTTGGCCACCGACTCAATTTCGGGCCCGCCTACCGTGTGGCACAACGAGCAGTTGATGGCGAACAGGGTCTGCCCCTGCTGGGCGCGCGGCGTGATGGCCGTAGGCGGGCTGTAATCGGCCACCCAAGCCTGGTAGTCCTCTTCGATCATCACGGTAACGCGGAAGCGCATCTGGGCGTGGGCCACGCCGCAAAACTCGGCGCACTGGCCGTAGTAGGTGGCCGGAAGCTGCTGCTCGATCAAGTCCGAATCGGCCATCAGCCACAACTTATTCTGGCGCGTCGGCACTACGTCCACCTTGCCTCCCAGCTTGGGCACCCAGAAGCTGTGCAGCACGTCGTCGCTCTCCAGAATCAGCGAGATGGGACGGTCTACAGGGATGCGAAGCTCGTTGGCGGTGCTTATCCTCTTGCCGTTGCCGTCGGCGTCGGGATACTCGAACTCGAAGTACCACTGGTGCCCGGTTACGGTCACTTCCAAAATATCGCCCTGGTCGGTGGGCGGCTGGTCCAACTCAAACAGGGTGAACACGGACCAGATGCCCAAGCCCAGGATCAGGGCCGTGGGGACGATGGTCCAGGTCACTTCCAGCGCGGTGTGGCCGTGAATCTGCGGCGGGCGAGGCTGCCCCGGGCGCCGCCGGTAGCGGATGATGATGTACAGCAGCGCGCCTTCGACCAAGACGAAGACGACGACCATGGTCCAGAGCAGGACGTTGAAGAGCTGCAACTGCTTCTGGGCCACCGGGCCGACGGGGTCCCAAGTGGACTGGAAACCCTGGCTGCAGGCGGCAGTCAGCAAGAAAAGGGCCGCCATCCCCCCGAATACAGCCAGTCGCCTTGGCCTGTACCGGCGCAGTGCGGACCTCTGGAGGTCGCCTGAGTTATCTTCCGGGCTTGTGGGTGTGGGTTCCGGCGGGGAACCTGCCCGATTCCAGGGCAACAACCCCATGTGTGGACTCCCCTAGTGTGTTAGCCAACTGGAGTATGTGCTTTTTTTCACGTACCGCGCGAAACATTATCACAGGCCGCCGTAGCTGTCAATTGAATCTCGAACCGAGATTATGCGCGTACTGAAAATTCGGGCAGGCCAGGCAAGGATTGGCCGTTCCGGGTTAAAGCAGCCTGATTCAGCATCTTGATTCAAAGGTGATAAAATCGCCCCGAACACGTTGGCATTTGCCATCCGGCGTAAATTTCGGCGGAATCTGAAAATTGCATTAGGGGAATTGAGAGGAAACATGGCCAGAGTACCCATAGTAACCCGAGACATGGTGCCGGAGGAATTCAGGGATGCGTTCGACGCATTGACCGGCGATACCGGCGGGACCATCACCGGGGGCCCCAACTCCATTACCGTCAACAGCCCGGAGATGGCCCGGCGGCGCGCCCACCTCACGTCATACCTGCGGTTCGAGAGCACCTTCCCGAAGCGGATACAGGAGCTGGCTATCCTGGCGACGGCCCGCGCCATAGACTGCCCATACATCTGGAACGCCCACGCCCCGGCGGCCCGCAGCGAGGGTGTCAGCGACGCCCTGGTGGACGCTATCCGGGACGGGCAACCCCTGCCGCCCATGGCCGATGACGAGAGGGCAATCGTCAATTACTGCAACGAGTTTTACAAGAACCACCGGGTATCGTCATCTACCTTCCAGATTGCCCTGGAGCAATTCGGGACGCAGTACCTGGTGGAGTTGACCGCGTTGATGGGCCACTACGCCCAGACCGCCTTCTTCCTCAACGCCTTCGAGGTGGAACTTCCCGAGGAGCGCACCGAGCCCGTCCTTCCGGTCGGGTAGATTGCCCGATACGTCTGCCCGATACGTCTGAATAAACCGCTTGTTCCCGCCTACCGGCGGTATTCGTCGCCGCAGTCGCCGATGATCCCGTAGAGGTCGCGGGACTGAGCGAGGACGGCCTCGATGTCCTCCAGGTCTTCGGCGTCCAGCCGGATGCGGAAGACGCGGGCGTTGTCGGCGATGTGTTCCGCCACGCCCAACCGGGTGCCGACGATGACTCCGCCAACAGCCGGGCGGTCCAGAACGTAGCGCACCGCGACGTTGGCGATGCTGACCGCGTGCTTGTCGGCGACTGCCCTGAGTACCGTAAGCAACTGCTGGAACAGGGCCCAGCCGCCCCAGGCGTCAATCATCTGTTTGTACTTTCGCAGACTGGCGGTGTCCAGCGCGCCGGGCCTCGGCTCCGGCAGGCCGAGGTAGCGGTCGGACAGGAGACCGCCGCAGACCGTCCCGTAGGCCAGCAGCGAGGAGCCCTGCTCCTGGCAGAAGCTGGCCATCGCCACTTCGGGGCGACGGTCAATCAGGGAATACTGGACCTGGTTGGACACCACACGAATGCCGTGAGCGGCTATGTCCCGCATCCGCTGCGTGTCGAAGTTGGTCAGGGCCACTTCCCGGATCCTGCCCTCGTTCCGCAGGTCGGAGAGGTGGGACAGGGCGTCCAGGTAGCGGCTATCGCCGTAGTCCCACCAGTGGAACTGCAACAGGTCCAGCCGCTCCATTCCCATGCGGCGGCGGGAAATGTCCACGTTGCCCTCGACGACCTGGCGCGTCATGGGGCCGGGGCGGGGCACCCACTTGGTGAA
Organism: Dehalococcoidia bacterium; assembly: GCA_965226875.1. GTDB lineage: Bacteria > Chloroflexota > Dehalococcoidia > Lucifugimonadales > UBA3495 > VXOI01. The sequence goes on from OZ245439.1 coordinate 3,586,816, forward strand.
CGCCTGCACCCCCGAAAGGGCCTCCTCGCCGCGAGCCACGGCCAGTTGGCGCCGGAACTCGCCGATGAAGTCCTCGGCGGGGCCGTAGTGGTCGGCCAGATCCCAGGTCGTCAAATCCGCGTCCACATAGTCGAACATACTGCGGACTGCCGCACCGGGGTCGATGGAGCCGTGAGCGCCGGAAACCTGCCACATTCCGTTGAGGATGCGGCAAATCGGCAGGCCCCCGGTCAGGTTGTATCTGCTGGCTTCTGGAAGGGTCATCATCACCTCAACGGGATTATAACCGACATCCTGCGCGAAGCTCTGCGCCGTCACAACTTCCGCACTCTGTCCGTGGCCAGCCACCTGATCCGGCCCACGGTGAGGCCCCACGCTCAGGAACGCACGTCCTTGAAATGCAGATGTCCCCATCAGGCTCCCAACGTCTACCCCCATGACGGTTGAGGCTATGACGATTGAGGCACATTTGGCCGGAGCCGTTCCGAATGGTTTGTCCCGCCGGGGCGGGTGAAAAACAGCACGGCCACCGACAGCGCCGGCAGGATCATCATCACCAACATGGCAAGGGTATAAGTCCCGGTCAGGCTGTGGAACACCGCCACGGGCAGGGGGCCAATCGCCGAAGCACAAACGGAGATGGTCATCGCCGGCCCCTGCACCCGGCCCAATCCGTGACGGCCGTAATAGTGGGCCCAGATTGTGCCCTGGACGATCATGTAGGACCCCCCGGAGATGCCCATTACCACAACATAGACCACCGCCAAGAGCAACGAGTCGATCATCACAGCCAGCCCCAAGGTCGCCATCAGGGCCATCATCGAGAAGGCGCAGAGGGCCATGGGGCCGACGCGGTCCGCCACGAACCCGGCCGTCAGCGAGCTGACCGCGGACGAGGCCGAATAGACCGCAAAGACTCCCGCCGCCAGGGTTGCGCTCAGCCCGCTCTCCTGGAAGATGGATGTTTGATGAAAGATGAGCGCCGTGGAAACCAGGCTCGGAGAAGCGAGCGACAACGCCATCAGCCAGAAGCTGGGGGAGCTGTAAGCCTTGGTGTCCCTACGGACTCCTTGCATTGCTTGCCTGGTCTCTGACACGGGTGGCCGGGGCGAGCCATCCGGGAACAACCCCAAGTCTTCAGGCCGGTTTCTGACGATTAAAAGCGCCACCGGAACGATTAGCCCAATCGCCACCACGCCAAGCACAGCGTAAGCCCCGCGCCAGCCGATGCTGTCAATCAGAAACCTGGCAAACGGCGGGAAGCAGGCAGTGGAGACCATCGCTCCCAGGGTCATCATACCGACGGCGCGGCCTCGCAGCGAGACGAACCACTGGTTCACCAGCAGGATGCAGTTGATGCTCAACGAGCCTTGGCCCAGGGCACGCAAACTGGCGAAGGCGACAAAAAAGAGGAGAATGTTGGTGGCGGAGGCCATGCCGAAGCACGCTGCGCCGAGACCCAGTCCGGCGGCCACCAGCACTATCCTCGGCCCGTACCGGTCGGCAAGGCGGCTCACGCATGTCACCAGAACGGCGCTCACTGCTGTGCTGGCCATGAACAGTGCCGAAATTCCGGTGCGCGAGAGCCCCGTGTCCTCGATTATGGAATCAATGAAAACCGAGAAAACGTAGGACTGGCCCGGCCCGGTGCTGAATATGACCAGACCCGACGCAACGACGATGAACCATCCATAGAAGATGCGGCGCCCTGGCTTGGGAGAGATGCCGGATAGTCGGTTCAATTCGTGCGGCTATCTGGCGGGTGAGGATGCGAAAGTCATGTCAGATTCACATCGCTCTTCCTGATCCCAGTTATGCGTCTGCCCCTAAATGGCCGCAATAGCAACAATCTGGAGGACTTGACCGCCGGCGTGATGTTCATGGGATATACCACAGGCGCTTAAATACCCTCTGCTTGAATATAAAGAGTCCAGCCCAGGCGGTAGCTGGAAGTCAATGTGCTCCAGGCTGTCTGAACCTACTGTAAATTATCTGCCGCTGTGGTGCTAATCTTATCCTATGATCCTGCGGCGCTTGCAGCGTTATCCCCGCGAGTCTCATTCGGGGCATTGCGCCGGACCGTGTGGACGATAGAACTTTATAGAACTTTAGGGAGTGAAACTACCATGCTGCGAACTCGCTTTACCGACTTGCTCGACCTCGACTATCCGGTAATGTCCGCGCCGATGAGCAACCACAGCGGCGGGGAGTTGGCCGCGGCGGTCTCGCTGGCCGGCGGATTGGGCACCTTCGGCGGCACCAACGATTTCGGCCCCGATTGGCTCCGGCAGCAGTTGGCCCACGTCCGGGGGAAGTGACCGGCCCTTTGGCGTCGGTTTCATCACCCAGCTTGTCGAGTTCAACACGGCCAACATCGAGATTGCCCTCGAGGAACGGGTGCCGGTCATTGTCTTCTCCTTCGCTGACCCAAGGCCCTGGCTGGGGCGGGCCAAGAACGCCGGGGCGCTGACCGTCTGCCAGGTGCAATCGCTGGAACTAGCGCAACTGGCCGTGGATGCGGGGGCCGATGTGCTGCTGACCCAAGGCAACGAGGCCGGCGGCCACACCGGCGAGATAAACCTGCTGCCTTTGCTGGTTGCCCTCGTGGAACGGTATCCCAACGTGCCGGTCCTGGCCGCCGGGGGCATCACCAGCGGCCGGGCACTGGCCGGGGTGCTGGCCGCCGGCGCCGAGGGCGCATCCCTGGGCACCGCATTGCTGGCGACGCCGGAGGCCGTTGAAGTCCCGCAGGCGTTCAAGGAGCAAATCGTGCTGTCCGACGGCCAGGACACCGCCTTCACCCGCCTCTACGACCTGCTGGGCGCCCGGCCCTGGCCCGAGGGTATCGCCGGCCGGGTGTACCGCAACCGACTGGTGCGGGAGTGGGACGGCAGAGACGCGGAAGTGCTGGCCCGCAGGGAGGAACTGGCCTCCGATGTGGCCGCCGCCCGCGCCCGCCAGGACACCGGCGTCTCTGCGGTCTACATGGGCCAGGGAGCGGGCCACGTCAACGCCATCCGCCCGGCGGGGGACGTGGTGCGGGACATCTGCCGGGCAGCCCAGGATATTCTGCAAGGACTGCCGGAAGAGCTCCACCTGCGGGATTAACCGCCTGTTCCCTCCCCCTCGGGAGTAGGAACAGGAGTGGGAACAGTTGAAACGACACGCGCCAGCCGTGATAGCGTTCCAATTGAGGTGGTATGGCAGCTTACGGTCCGTCATTCCCCCTTTCGCGGGAATCCATACGATCCGTCATTCCCCCTTTCGCGGGAATCCATACGATCCGTCATTCCCGCGAAAGCGGGAATCCAGGGGTAGTGGGTGTTAGTATCGGCTCCGCGTCTCGACCACCTGATTCGGAACGCTATCGCCTCCTCCTCCTTGCCAAGTTAACAGAACATGTGTACTATTATAAGCAAATGGCCCACCGCTCCCCATGTCACTCCGACCAAAATCACAAAGCCACTGAGGCCACGCGATGTTTAATGCCTGAAAACCAAAAAAAGACTCCCTGCTCCAGGGTCACCAAGCGCAACCCCGATTCCAACCCCGACTCGGACACTACACCCGCCTCCGACGGTCAGATACAACGGCCCGATATGTCCGCAAATGACCGGGAAATCGAAATTTCCCAACTCACCAGGCCGCCAGCAGGCCGACCGAGACACCGGCGCAGTCACGCGCACCCTCCGCCGCTGGCTCGAAGACCCATCCTTCAGAAACCGCATCGAAGCCCTGGAACGCCAGAACCGGGAGTACCGCAGGAGAGAAAAGATGGGCACTGTGTGGTCGCCCCACAACCTTCTTGCCCTGCTCCAAATCATGGGTCTGATCAATCAGACCACCTAACTCGCAACGCTATCACCAGCCGTAACATCATTGAAACATATCGGCGCCGGGGGTAGAATGGGCCATTGTCCCCCTACTCACCTCAGCAGCGACTTGTGATGTTTGGTTTCGGAATGCGGCCCGACGGCATGGTTATTGGAAACCGGCGCATTCACTACGCATGGGTCATCGTTGGCGTCGCCACGGTGATGTGGATGACCAGCTCCAGTATGCGCTTCGCCGTGGCAATCCTCGTGCCCGAGTTCGAGGAGCATTTCGGCTGGAGCATCGGCTTCATCACCTTGGGGTTCACCATCCAGTGGCTGACGTCGGCGGCTCTTAGTCCGGTCTGCGGCTGGCTCAGCGACCGTTACGGTGTACGGCGGGTGATGTGGGCCGGCGGGTTCCTCTTCATGTTCGGAATGGTGATGACCGGCATCATGACTGACCTTTGGCAATTCTACCTCTACTTCGGCTTGGTGCTGGCCGCCGGGATGGCTTCCTTTCAGGTAACTCTGGTCTCTGGCGTTACCCTCTGGTTCCGCAAGAACCTGGGGCTGGCCATGGGCATTCTGCAGGCCCTCCAGGGCCTCGGCACCGGGTTGGCCATCCTGATGGTGTACTTGCTCTTCGAGCGGTACGGGTTGCAGGTCACTTTCTGGATCCCTGGAATCGCCGGCGGAATTATCCTGCTGGCGCTAACCAAGTGGTTCTACAACGAGCCGGCAGACCGGGGCATCACTCAGTGGGGAGCACCCGCCGACGAACCGGTGCGCCGCCTCCAGAACAACGCCATCGCCAAGCTGCGCACCCAGGTCTTCCTGAAGCAGGTACAGAAAACCTCCGCGTTCTGGAACCTGGCTACTATCCACGGCCTGGGATGTGCGGGGCACAACATCATTCTGATCCTGCTCGTTGCCATCGCCATCGACGACGGCATTTCCAAGGGCATGGCGGCCATGATCTACCTGACCCTCACCGTAGTCAGCACCGCCACCCGTTTCGCCACCCCCGTCATTGCCGACATTATCGGCAGCAAGTTGGTCATGGGCGTCTGTTTCGCCCTCCAGACATTCCCCATTCTGATATTGTTGGTAACCGGCGACAGCGTGGGCCTCTATTTCCTCTTCGCCGTACTGTTCGGTATTGGAATGGGCGGCGAGATGACCGCCTTCCCCATCATCAACCGCCAGTACTACGCCGACGCGCCCACCGCCACGGCTTACGGATGGCAGATGATGGGCGCCGGCCTCGGCATGGCGTTGGGCCCGGTGGCGGCGGGCTTCCTGCGCGACTTCAGTGGCTCCTACGTCTCTTCCCTTTGGCTGTCTTTCGGCCTCAGCGTCTTCGCGGTCGTCGCAATCGTGTTCCTGCCCACCACCAAAAAGCTCCAGTTGCCGCACTGGGAGGAAGCCCTGCCGCCGGAAGCCAGGGGCAACGTCGCCCGGGCGGAAGCGCCTCCCGCCACCGCGCCGGGTCAGACCAGCGCAGCCGGCGCAACCGGAGACGGCGACGGGGACTGACCCACAGGTTCGCAGATGGCTGATTCACGATGACCGGACGGTGAAGACTCGCCGTCCGGTCTGTTAATCTCGGCCAACTGCGCCGCGCCTACCGCCGTAGATTGCCGATGCCAAGTGCACCCTGGCCGACGACCTGGCCGCTCAGTTCCGCCTGCTGTTGATGCTCCGCAGTTCGGCCCACCAACTCGCACTGCCGCTCCAGGAAAACCTGCGGATGCTCAGCGAGCTGCTGGCGCCGCGCCAAGAGAAGGGGTAAGGGCTGCTAGTTGCCCTGCACGAGGTAAGGCAGATCTTCATCGGACACGGTGACCTCTCCGTAGACCGTCTTGCCCCCCACCTGCCACTGATCATCAATGGCGACGGAATCGCCCCAGCCGATCTCGCGGTATCGGGGATCATCCTGTTCGTTCAACCAGGCTGCCGCGGCGGCAGCCTGGTCCTCGTCGTCGAACTGCCGAAAGGCCCGAAAGACTGAGGAAGAGCCTTCACCCAGCTCGGCTTGAAACGCATAGACCGTTGCGGCATCTGTGGGCCTGCCTTGTCCGCCGGCGCTCTGGATGGGAAAGGCCTCGAAAAAATCAGACAGCCCCCATGCCCCCACCATAGCCGCCATTCCCTTGGGCAGTTGACCACCGTCAAAATCCCGGTCGACCACGTCTCGTACCGCGTCGGGGTCCGGGCTCGCCGCCAGTGTTTCCGAGTCCACGACTGCCAGGTAGATCTCCGTCTCGTACCCGGAAGCTCCCGTGTGCACCAGCGAGTAGATGTCGATGTCGCGATAGCTATCGACAACGCGCACCGAGAGCCCGGTCCCTGCCTGCGCCGACATGGTCAGTGCTTCGGCCAGCCGGGTGAAGTCGCCCGACAGAACAATCGCCCACTCATAAGTGCGAAACGGGGACGAAAGAACCAGTGCATCGGCTCCAATGGACACCAGCAGCTCCTCGGCGAAGGGCACCTCGTCGAAGCTGACGAAGTGGGAAAGGTGAAACTCGACGTGCTCCTCAAGGTCGGGCCTTTTGGACACCGTTTCGAGGTTGATATAGGCGTACATCCCTGAATCCGGCAGCAGGGAAAGCAGCGCCGCCGGGTGGTCGGACGAAACCTCGACCATTGGCAACTGCGGCCTCTCGGTCGGAGGTGGTTCCGTTGGCGCCGGCGCGGCGGTCGGCGGCTCCGTCGGTGTGGGCGCAGCGGTGGCCGTGGGCGGCGGCTCCGTTGGTGTAGGCGCGGCGGTCGCCGTGGGCGGTGGGGTCTCAGTTACGGGCTGCACCGTCGGCGTGGCCGCCGATCCGCAGGCCCCGAGTGCGGTCAGCAAGACCAGCAGGCATAGGACAAAGACTATCTTCAATGCGTTCCCCCTCACCCTCTCCTCGAGGGAGAGGGGACTTTTGCATCCAATCACTCCCCCGCCAACCGCGCCCGCACCGCGTCCACCACCTCCGCCAGCGGCGCCGTCGTCGCTTCCTCGTCCTGCCTGCCCCTGACTTCCACTACGCCGTTATTCACGTTGCGGGGGCTTACCACCAGGCGGACGGGCAGACCGATCAGGTCGGCGTCGTTGAACTTGACGCCGGCGGCCTGGTCGACGCGGTCGTCGTACAGCGTCTCGATGCCGGCGGCGTTGAGCCGGTCGTACAGCTCGTCGGCAGCGGCGGCAACGTCTTCGTTGGACAGGTTCAGGCCGACGAGGTGCGCCTGGTAGGGGGCGACGGCGCGGGGGAACACGATGCCCCGGTCGTCGTGGTTCTGCTCGATGGCCGCCGCCAGCAGCCGTCCGACGCCGATGCCGTAGCAGCCCATGGTGATGGGCAGGTTGCGTCCTTCGGCGTCCAGGTAGTTCGCGCCCAGCGTCTCGCTGAAGAACGTGCCCAGCTTGAAGATGTGGCCCACCTCGACGCCGCGAGTTGCTTCCAGCGTGCCGCCGCACCGGGCGCAGAGCTGGCCGGGCTGGGCCAGAGCGATGTCGGTCAGCAGGTCCACCTGGAAGTCGCGGGGATAGTTGGCCCCGGTCAGGTGAGTGTCGGGCTTGTTGGCCCCAACCACGAAGTTGCTGCCGCTCTCGATGGACGGGTCGGCCACCTTGCGGATGCCGGTGATGCCCACCGCCGACGCAGAGCCGGCCACCAGCCCGGCGGCCCGCACCTCTTCGTCCTCGGCGAAGCGCAGGTCGCCGCAGTGCAGGGCGTTCTTCAGCTTGACCTCGTTGACCTCCAAATCCCCCCGGATGGTCACGACCACCAGCTCGCCGTCGGCCATGTAGAAGACCGCCTTGAGCGTCTTGGACTCTGGAACCCCCACAAACTCGGCCAGTCCGGCGATGGTCTTGATGCCGGGGGTGGCGATCTCCTGCAACGGCGCCTCCGGCTCTGCCCCCCCTGCCTCCCCCCGATTATGGGAGGAAGTAGAAGGGGGGACGACAGCCTGGGCCTTCTCGGCGTTGGCGGTGTACTGGCAGTTGGGGCAGGTGATGACCGTGTCTTCGCCGGTCTCGGTGGGCAGCAGGAACTCGTGGGAGTCCTTGCCGCCAATGGCGCCGCTGTCGGCCTCGGCCATCAGCACCGGCAGCCCGCATCGCCGGAAGATGTTGCGGTAGGCTTGCGCCATGTCTTGGTAGGTGTCGTCCAGGCTGGCGTCGTCGGCGTTGAAGCTGTAGGCGTCCTTCATGTCGAACTCGCGCACCCGGATGAGGCCGGCGCGGGGGCGGGGTTCATCGCGGAATTTGGTCTGAATCTGGTAGAGCAGCAGCGGCAGGTCGCGGTAGCTCTGCACGTTGCTCTTGACCACGTTGGTGATGACTTCCTCGTGGGTCGGCGCCATTACCATCGGCCGCCCCCGCCGGTCCTGGAGGGCGAACAGGTTGTCTCCGAAAGCGGCGCGGCGGCCGGTCTGCTCCCAGAGTTCCATGGGCTGGAGGGCGGGCAACATCAGTTCCTGGCCGCCGGCGGCGTCCATCTCCTCGCGGATGATGTTCTCAATCTTGCGCAGCGACCGCCAGGCCAAGGGCAGGTAGGAGTAGACGCCAGCGGCCACCTGCTGTATCAGCCCGGCCCGCAGCATCAGGCGATGGCTGGCCGTTTCCGCCTCCGGCGGGTCGAATCGCAGTGTCTTGCTGACCATTCGGGAAAACTTCATGGCAGTCGCCGCCTATTCCTAAAGTAAAACCACAGAGAACCCAGAGGCCACAGAGATTAAAGGATAAACCAAAATCAGCTCTGTGGCCTCTGTATTCTCTGTGGTTCAAAAAAATAGTCTGGGGAGTGTCATCATATTCACCGTCATTCCCGCAAAAGCGGGAACCCAAAGGCCATTGGCAGCAAATGCGTATTTGACAGCTACCGGATTCTGGTTTCCCGCTTTCACGAGAATGACGGAAACAGACGCTTGGAGAGCGATATTCTCAAATTGACGACACTCCCTAGTCGTCGGCGGACACAGGGACGGCTTCCACCTCTTCCATCAGGGCCGTCAGCATCTCGGCCTCCGGCACCACCCGCACCTTTTCCCCCTTACGGAAGATGACGGCGCGCCCTGCTCCCGCCGCGATGCCCACGTCGGCGTCCTTGGCTTCGCCGGGGCCGTTGACCTCGCAGCCCATGACCGCAACCTTGATATTGCGGTTACTCTTGCGCAGCAGCGCGTCCACGTCGTTGGCCAGCTTGCGCACGTCTACGTCGGCCCTGCCGCAGCTCGGGCAGGCCACCAACACCGCGCCCTTGCTCCGCAGGTTCAGCGACTTCAGGATCTCGTAGCCCGCGATCACCTCTTCCACCGAGTCGTCGCTCAGCGACACGCGGATGGTGTCGCCGATGCCCTGGTACAGCAGCACGCCCAGACCCACGGAGGTGCGGATGGACCCAGACGTCTTGGTCCCGGCCTCGGTGATACCCAAGTGTAGAGGGTACGGCACCATCTCGGCCAGCTGGGCATAGGCCTCGACGGTCGTAGGCACGTCAAAGGCCTTCATCGAAATCTTGATCTGGTCGAAGTCCTGCTCTTCCAGCAGGCTGATTTCCCACAAGGCCGTCGCCACCATGTGGTCCACGACACTATAGTCGCCCTCGGTGGCCTCTCCGGCCTTGGGTAGCTTGTTGACCAAGTCCATGTGGCGCGAGAAGCCGCGCGTCCGGCCGATGCCGCCGACAGGTGGCAGGCTGCCGAAGTTGACGCCGATGCGGATGGGCACGTTCTGCGCCTTCGCCGCTGTCGCCACCTCGCGCACCTGGTCCTCGTTGCGCAGATTGCCGGGGTTCAGCCTAAGGCAGTCCACCCCGCCCTCCAGGCACTTAAGGGCCAACTGGTAGTGGAAATGGATGTCCGCGATGAGCGGAATGTTGATCTGCTTCTTGATCTCGCCCATGGCGATGGCGGCGTCCATGTCGGGAACGGCGGAGCGGATGATGTCGCAGCCCGCCTCTTCCAACTCGTGGATCTGCCGCACCGTCGCCGCCACGTCGCGGGTGTCGGTCTTGGTCATGGACTGCACCGTGATCTCGGCGTCGCCGCCCACCTTGACGCCGCCGACGTAGACCGGTTTCGTAGGCCGTCGCTTTATCATCCCTTATAGCCCTCACTGCGCCGGAAAGGCCGGCCCGCACTACCTAGCCAGCCAATGTAAAACTCACGGCTATGGTACACGAAAGCGGGGGCGTATTCCAGCGCACGGTTGCCTGCTCGGCTCTTCTCTCCGGCGAGGAATTCCGGCAACCCTCTCGCAGGGTGAGATTTTGAGCTATCTGAACCCAAAACTCTTCCTTACTGCGATGCGGAAACCCGGCTGGACGGTCAATGCCTTTTTGAACTGCGTCAGGCAGTGGTTTGCGCAGTAGGCGAGTATGCAATCAGAAATTCAAATATCATGGTGCCGCCGAGTCTGAGGAGCAAACAACGGCGCACACAACAGCCGGGGCCGAAGTAGCATCGGCCCCGGTTTCCGCTGCTACGCCGCCACTTCGATCAGCCGCATGATGTCGTTGGCGGTTATGGCAAGGATGCCGGCGATGAGGACGGCCAGGCCGATGAGGTGGACCAGGCCCTCCTTTTCCGGCGGAATCCGCTTCCCGCGCCGCACCCACTCGATTATCACGAACACGATGCGCCCGCCGTCCAGCATCGGGAAGGGCAGTATGTTGATGATGGCAAGATTGATGCTCAGCAGGATGCCGACGCTGAGCCATCCGGCGAGGCCGCCGTCCCGGCTGACCTCCCCGGTCATTCGGGCGATGCCGACAGGTCCGGCGAGCTCAGGCGCCGCGCCCTCGGAAATCATGCCGCTTATGGACTGCTTGAGCAGTATCAAGAGTTCCCAAGTGGCTATGAAACTTTCGGGCACGGCCTCCCAGATGGAGCGGGAGCGGCTTTCCACTCTCTTATCGGCCAGTTCCACGGTGACCCCGGCCAGCCACCGGCTGGCGTCCGCATCGAAGCGAGGGCGCAGATTGACCATTTCACGACGCTCGTCGCGCTGCACCAGCAGTTTCATTTCCGAGCCGCCGTTCAAGTTGACCTCGCGGATGAAGTCCAGCCGCCGCTCCAGGGGCTTCCCGTTGGCCTCCAGGAACACGTCGCCGGGGAGTATGCCCGCCTCCGCAGCGCCGCTGCCCTGGGCCACCCCGGTGATGGCCAGGCGGCCCACCTCCACGTCCTGCGGCAACATGAACATGATGGTGAAGATGAGCAGCGGCAGCAGGGCGTTCATCGCCGCCCCGGCCGCCATCACCACGATGCGCTGCCAGGGCGGACGGGAGGCCAGGCTCAGCGGCACCGTGGGGTTGGATTCTCCCGCCAGCCGGACGAACCCGCCCAGAGGAATCACGTTGACCGAGTAGAGCATATCGGCCAGCTCGAAGGAGCCGTCGCCTGCCGAGCGCACTTTGCCTTCGTGCCACAGTAGATTGTCCACGGGGTGGTTGAATTGGCTTTCCGGTTCATCCTCCTGCCGCTTCCGGTGCAGTTCGACCGAAAATGCCACCAGCCCGAACTCGTCATCCTCCAGGGAGCCGACCTTCACCCGCTGCCCGGAGCGCAGGTCGTGGGGGCCGTCGAGACCGATAAACTGTGTCTGGGGGTGCAGCATCACCGGGGTGCGCCCGGTGTAGAAGCCGAAGGCGCGGGGCGGGAAGCCGACACCGAACTCCAGCACCTTGACCCCGAAGGCGCGGGCGGTGGCGAAGTGGCCGAACTCGTGGACCACCACCAGAATCACCAGCATCAGGGCGAATGTGCCTATGGCGAAGAGAATGAAAAGCAAGGTTTCCATTTCATGTGCCCGGTCTCGTTATGTCCGCCGGATCCTTTAGCTGTTCCCTCTCCCTCGAGGGAGAGGGAGAACCGGTAGCCCCGGTTATTCTTTTGGGGCAGGGAATACGCGGCGTCCTTTCCGATGCCGCCACTGCTGACGCAAGACTGTCCCATTCCTGGTTTCGGGAGCGACAAATATCGGGGCAATTTGCGTGTTCACTCACTTCCCGGAATCGTCGGCTATCCGCTCGCTCAAGGCCCGCAGGACTTCCGGCCCCAGTACCCGGTTGGACGGGCGGCTGTCATCGCGCTGCACAGTGTCCACGCTGCCGGGAGGCAGATGCATCATGGCCCGGATGGGACGGCGAGGCCCGTCGCCGATGGGCAGGTCCACCTGTCGCATCCACCAGTCCAGTCCGATGCCGGTCTGCTCAATCGCCGCCAGCACGACCACGCCGGCGGCCTTGGCGTCGCCCAGCGCGTCGTGTCTCCGGTACTGGTAGCCCAGGATCCGGCAGAGGTTCTCCAGTCCGAAGCCTCGCTTGGAGAAGCCATCCCAGGCCCGGCGGGCCACCAGGGTCGAGTCCAGCCAGAAGCAGCTCAGACGAGGAATCCCGTGCCGGTCGAAAGCCTGCTCCAGGGCCAAACGGTCGAATTGGCTGTGGCTGACCACGATTTTGCCGTCCAGCAATTCATGGAGCCGCCCAGCCACGTCCGTCAGCTTGGGCCAGCCATGCACCGCCGCCTCGGTGATGCCGTGGACGGCCACGTTATCGGGATTGAAACGCTCCTCCGGGTCAATGTAGGTCATCCATTCCTGTGTCAGTTCCCCATTGAAAAACTCGGCGACGCCTATCTGGCAGATGGACCAGGCGCCGGGGTTGGCGGTCTCCAGGTCTATCGCGGTGAAGTCCGTCGCCATCGGGAGCGGTCAGCCGCCCGCCAGCTCGACGGCGCGGGCCGAGGCCCAGGCGTCGGCTTGCAGCACTTCATCGACGGTCTCTCCGGGCAGCGGGTCGTGTTCCGAAAGGGTCTGCTCCACCAGCCGGTGAATTCCCCCGTAGTTAATCCTGCCGTCGAGGAACGCCTGCACCGCCACCTCGTCGGCGGCGCTCAGGACGGCGGGGAAGGTGCCGCCCCGCCTGGCCGCCTCGACGGCCAGCGAGAAACACGGATAGCGCCCCGGCTCCAGCGGGCCGAAATTCAGGCTATGGGAGATGGAAGTGTCCAGACGCGGAATCATCGAGTTGGGCAGCCGTTTCGGGTAGAACAGCGCGTACTGGATGGGCAGGCGCATATCGGGCGGCCCCAACTGCGCCTTAACCGAGCCGTCGGCAAACTCTACCATGGAGTGGATGGTGCTCTGCGGATGCACCACGACCTGGATACGCTCCCACGGCACACCGAAAAGCCAGTGGGTTTCGATGACCTCAAAAGCCTTGTTCATCAGTGTGGCCGAGTCTATGGTAATCTTTTGGCCCATCTTCCAAGTGGGATGGCGCAGGGCCTGCTCCGGCGTGACGTTCTCCATTTCCTCCAGCGGCGTGGTGCGGAAGGGGCCGCCCGACGCGGTTATCAGCAGGCGCAGTATCTCGTTGTCCTCTCCCTGGAGGCACTGCCAGATGGCGCTGGGCTCGCTGTCCACGGGCAACACCTTGCCGCCGTAGCGGGCCTCATAGTCCTTGATCAGCTTGCCGGCCATCACGATGGGTTCCTTGTTGGAAAGGGCCACCGACTTGCCGGCTGACAGGGCGTTGAGGGTGGGAACCAGGCCGACGCTGCCCATCAGCGCGACCATCACCTGGTCCACCCGGTCCAGCGCGACCATCTCCTCCATCGGCGTGAAGGATGGGCCGGGGAACTCGGCCGGGCCAGCGGCGGCGCTCCAGACATGGAGTGGCTGGAACTCTTCGACCTGCTGCTTCAGCAGTACCGTGTTGCTGCCCGCGGCCAGCCCGACCACCTCGAACTCGTCGGGAAAGGCGCGCACTATGTCCAGCGTCTGCCGCCCGATGGAGCCGGTGGAGCCTAGAACTACGATTTTTCTCATAGCCCGAATCCCATTGCCAACAAGTAATATACGGCGGGAAGAGCGAAAAGGATGCTGTCTATCCGATCCAGAAGGCCGCCGTGTCCGGGCATTATACTACCAGAATCCTTCACGTTGGCCGCGCGTTTCATAGATGATTCCGCCAGGTCGCCGGCCTGGGCCACAATTGCCACCACCAGGGAGACGACGGCGTACTCCCACAGATCTACGCCCAGGCCCAACAGAGCGCCCACCGCCAGCATTGCTCCGACCGAGGCGGCGAACCCGCCGGCCACTCCCTCCCACGTCTTGCCGGGGCTGACGCGCGGCGCCATCCGGTGCCTTCCGATGAGCCGCCCGACGGCGTAGGCGCCGGTATCGGAGGCCGAGGTGCCAGCCAGAGTGAAGAGCAACCAGTTGCGGCCCAGGTTCTCCGCGCCTCCGAGGGAGGATGCGATGTCGTAGATGGCGAGGCCGTGGCCCAGCATGAACCCGGCGTACACTGGCCCCAACAGCAGCAACAGGAAAGCCGCCACGGGGCGCTCGCCGGAGTAGCAGGCGATGAACCAGAGGGCGGCAACCAGCGTCCAAACCGCCAGGACGATGCCGGAAGCGGTGAGATAATCGGCCTTTCCCGATGCCGCTTCCGCCGTCAGCAGCAACGCCAGCACCGCCACAACGCCGAGGGCCAAGGGCAGTCGGCCGGCGCCGGCCGGCGCGAGGCCGTAGGTCTCGAAGATGGCTATGGAGCCGCCCAGCAGCCCCAGCAGGGTCAGCCAGGGCGGACCGAACCAGACGGCGGCCACCGCCACGGCGGCCACCGCCGCGCCCGAAACCACCCGGAAAGCCAACTGCCCTCTTATAGCAGGCCGGGGCATGGTCAGGTCTCGGGTTCGGATATTTTGCCGTAGCGCCGCTGCCTGGTGCGGTAGGCATCCAGGGCTTGCTCCAGTTCGGCGGGCTGAAGGTCAGGCCACAGGGTGCAGGTGTGGTAGAACTCGCTGTATGCCGACTGCCACAGCAGGAAGTTGCTGATGCGCTGCTCGCCTCCGGTCCGAATAATCAGGTCCGGGTCGGGACAGTGGGCGGTGAACAGGTAGCGGCGGAATGTTTCCTCGTCCACCTGTTCGGGAGACAGGCCGTCGCGGACGATGCGGCGCACCGCCCCGAGAATCTCGTCGCGTCCGCCATAGTCGAAGGCCACGTTGAGGGTGATGCGGGTGTTGTCGCGGGTCAGCGTCTGGGCATTCTCCACGGCGCGGCGCAGTTCGGGGTCCAGGTTGCCGGTATTGCCTACGTGGACGATGCGCACGTTGCGCTCGTGCAGTTGGCGGGTCTGAAACTCCACGGCATCGGAGAAAATCCCCATCAGCCCCGCAACCTCGTCTTGGGGGCGGCCCCAGTTCTCGGTGGAGAAGGCGTAGATGGTGGCGAACCGGACGCCGAAGGAAATCAGAGTTTCCAGCAGGACCTGGATACGCTCGACCCCGGCGCGGTGGCCCTCCAGCCGGGGCAGGCCACGCTTATGGGCCCATCGACCGTTGCCATCCATGATAAAGGCGACGTGAAGCGGACCTGCGCCGCCCTGGGACCGGGATTGCGCCCCATCTTCATCCGCTGCGCTCAGGCCGCTCCGTTCCGTTTCGCTCCTCTCCGCTGAAGCAGCCACCGGAACGGGCTAGACCTGGAGAATCTCCGCCTCTTTGGCGGACGCAGTCTCGTCTATCTGCTTCGTATGGTCGTCGGTGACCTTCTGAAGCTGGTCTTGGGCGCGGTGGTTTTCGTCTTGGGAAATGGCCTTGTCACGCTCCATTTTGCGCAGAGTTTCCAGCCCGTCGCGGCGCACGTTGCGGACCGAAACCTTGCCGTCCTCGACCTTCCGGCGCAGCAGCTTCACCATCTCCTGGCGCCGTTCGTTGGTCAGGGGCGGGATGGGCACGGTGATGACGTTGCCGTCGTTGGACGGATTGAAGCCCATCTCGGAGCGTTGCAGGCTTCGCTCGATCTCCCGCATCGCGCCCTTGTCCCACGGCTGTACCTGGATGGCGCGAGCGTCGGGGGCAGAGATGGAGGCGATTTGCTTCAGAGGAGTCGCGGAGCCGTAATAGTCCACGGACAGGTTCTCTATCAACGAAGGCGTGGCCCGTCCGGTGCGCAACTGGGTCAGGTCCCGATTGAAGGCTTCCAGGGACCGGTCCATCCGGGTGTCTATGTTGCTCAACACCTGCTCCGCGGTTAACTCGGTTTCACCTTCCATCGCGGCCATGGTCACCCTCCACCTATGGTTGTTCCTACGCGGTCTCCGGTGAGTATACATCCCACGTTGCCCGGCTTGAACACATCAAAGACAACAATGGGCATTTTGTTTTCCTGGCACATCGTGAGCGCCGTCATGTCCATCACGGCCAGCTTGCGTTCCAGCACTTCCGAGTAATCCAAGCTGTCGAAGCGCAAGGCCGACGGATTTTCCCGGGGGTCGGAGTCATAGACGCCGTCCACCTTGAATTTGGCCATCAGCAACACTTCCGCCTTGATTTCCACCGCCCGCAGGGCCGACGCGGTATCGGTGCTCATGTGTGGATTGCCGGTGCCGGCGGCGAAAATCACCACCCGGCCCTTCTCCAGGTGGCGGATGGCGCGGCGGCGAATGTACGGCTCGGCCACGGCCTGCATCTGGAGGGCACTCTGGGTGCGGGTGTCGATGCCCCTTTTTTCCAGGGCGTCTTGCAGGGCCAGGGCGTTGATGATGGTGGCCAGCATACCAGCGTAGTCGGCGGTGGCCCGTTCCATTCCCCACTGCTCGGCGGTTTCGCCCCTCCAGATGTTGCCGCCACCGATGACGATGGCCAACTGCACACCCAGAGAGTGGGCTTCCTTGACCTGCCCGACCAGATAGTTGACCGTTTCGAGATCAATGCCCGAACTGGAGGAGCCCTTGAGCGACTCACCACTGATTTTGAGCACAGCACGATGGTACAGAGAGCGGGCTGGGGGTTGGAGCGGTGGTTCAGCCATAGCGTCCTGGAGCTTACTCGCCGACAGCCAGGCGCTGGAACCGGATTACCCGCACGTTCTCGCCCATCTTGGCGGCCAGTTCCCGCACCAGCTCACCAACGGAGGACGAGCCGTTCTTGATAAAGGGCTGTGCCAGCAGGGCGACTTGGGCCGGGGGCCGCTCGTCCCCCTCCTCCATGTCTTCTCTGTCCAGGTATACCGGCGACATGGCGGCAACCTGCATGGCGAGGTCGTGGGCCATCTGGCGGAACTCGTCGGTGCGGGCCACGAAATCGGTCTCGCATCCCAACTCGACGATAGCCCCCACGCGCCCGCCGGTATGCAGGTAAGCCTCGATGATTCCTTCCTTGGTGGCGCGGCCGACCCGCTTGGCGGTATCGGCCAGACCCTTGGCTCGGAGGACCTCAACCGCTTTGTCCAGGTCGCCGCCGGCTCCCTCCAGGGCCTGCTTGCAGTCCATAATCCCCGCGCCAGTCTGCTCGCGCAGGGTGCGAATCAGTGCCGTGGTGACCACCTGCTTTACTCCTTAATCGTTACTAGTTGTGTATTTGGCTGTACCCGGCCGGGGAATAATCGCCAATGGCGGGCCGGTCCGCTCGCCTCAATCCCAGCAGACGCTCCAGCCGGATGCGGTCGCCCCCTGACAACTGGATTCTGGCGTGCTCCAAGAACCGGCGGCTCATCTGCGCGTGGCCTTCGACGTCTAGCTCACCGGGTTCAGGCAGCGGCGTTGTCATGCTGTGCGTTTCGGGCGGCCTACTGGTTGTCCCCTGCGGTGTCTCGCCCGCCGGCTACGCGGGCGCCCATGCTGGCGGCCAGCTCGGCCAGGGTGCTCTCGTCCAGCGTGATCGCGTCGGTCAGGGCCGCGTCCTCGCGCTCAGACAGGCCCTCGGGCTCGCCCAAGCCAGCGGCGTCTGCGGCCAGCGACTGCATCTCTTCCATCTCGGCCTGTAGCGCAGCCTCCCGCTGTGCCAGTCCTTCCAGCACCGCCGAGGCCATGCGGTTGGTGACCAGGCGGATGGAGCGGACAGCGTCGTCGTTGCCGGGAACGATGTGGTCCACCAAGTCGGGGTTGCAGTCGGAGTCGACGATGGCGAAAACGTCGATGCCCAGCCGCCGCGCCTCGGCGACGCAGATGTTCTCCCGCCCGATGTCGATAGCGAAGATGGCCTGGGGCAGAGTGGTCATGTCCCTCATGCCGGTGAAGTACTTTTCCAGCCGGTTAAGGGTGTCCCGCATCTTGACGCCCTCTTTCTTGGGCAGCAGGCGGAAATAACCCTGGTCCCGCTTCTGCTGGAGTTCCAGCATATAGTTGATGCGGGTGCGGATGGTCTGGAAGTTGGTCAGGGTGCCGCCCAGCCACCGCTGGTTGACGTACCACATACCGCAGCGGTCGGCTTCGCTCTGTATCACTTCCTGGGCCTGCCGCTTGGTGCCCACAAACAGGACCTTGCCGCCGTTGGCAACCAGTTCCACCATGTCCTTGTAGGCATCGTTAATCATGCCCAGCGTCTGTTGCAGGTCGATAATGTGGATGCCGTTGCGCTGGGTGAAGATGTAGCGCTTCATGGTGGGGTTCCACCGCCGGGTCTGATGCCCGAAGTGGACGCCCGCCTCCAGAAGGGCCTTCATGTTGATGGGCTCCCGCCCCGTCGGCTGCGGGGGACGCTCCGGCGCGGGCCGGGGCTGCTGTTGCGCCTCCGGGGGCCGGGCTTGGGGAGCTGGGGGTGCTTCCGCCACTGCAACGGCGGCCTGCGCCGGGGCCGTCTGTTCCGCCGGGGGCGCTTCCGCCACCGCAACGGCGGCCTGCGCCGGGGCCGTCTGTTCCGCCGGGGGCGCTTCCACCACCGCAGCGGCGGCCTGCGCCGGGGCCGTCTGTTCCGCCGGGGGCGCTTCCACCACCGCAGCGGCGGCCTGCGCCGGGGCCGTCTGTTCCGCCGGGGGCGCTTCCACCACCGCAGCGGCGGCCTGCGCCGGGGCCGTCTGTTCCACCGGGGCGGGCGCCGCCGCTTCCGGCGCGCTTTCTACCACTGTCTCTTCCGGTCGCTCTTGCGACTCAACCATCCAATACCCGCCTTTTATCTTCTTACTGGCCATGCCAGAGATAGGCAAACCAACCTCGGCCCGCCCTGCCAAATGGCACACTGGGAAACGTTAGGAGTATATCATAGCCCCCAAAGCCGGGCAAACGCGACGCGGGCAAATTTCTGATGACCCTGCTTCCTTAGTCACGCTCCACCAACTCGCCTTTAGCGTACTTGTGCATCGAGTTGCCGGCAGTATTACGACGGCCTGCACCGGGACGGGTTCCCAAAGTCCGCCGGCGAAGCCGGCAGCGGGATTCGCGCCATCCTGGTTGCGGCGCCGGAAAGCCCGGACTGCCCGCCGGTCCCGCAACATTCATACAGGGTCAATGCTGCATCAATTTCAATGCCCCGAACACCCGATGCTACTCCGGCTCCAGCGTCTGATGAGTCTCGCTGTCGGCTATGATGGCGTCCCAGTCCCAGCGCATGGGGCGCATTTGGACCTGGCGCCAGGCATCCGACTGGTCGTGGTAGTGGGGGCTGCCCGGGTGGCCGGAACTGCCCAGGGGCACAACCCACAGCGAGTCGTCCCAGTTGGCCGTGTCGTAGGAGTAGCGGGCCACCGACAGGCTGGTGACCGTGGCAGGAGCTGAGGGCGAGTAACCGCCCTGCAGCGGAGTGTCGCCGTCGCCGCTGTGAGGGATGGGCGGCGGGTCCAGCAGGCCGTCCAGCTCCGGGTGCGCGGCGGAGAGGGTGTGGCGCGGCACGGCGCGGTGGATGCGGTCCCAGGCCCAGCCGTCGGGGTCGTCGCCCAGACGCTCGCGCAGGTCGGCCACGCCCCGGGCCAACGCGCGGGAGATGGCGGCGGGCCAGGTGTCGCCGTCGGCCAGCAGCGAGCGGTCGTCCTGCCGGACCATCTCCACCATCCGGGCCTTGAAGCGGTTGCTGAAGGAACCGAGGCCCCGGTCAGCGGGGTGCCAAGCGGCATCGGCCAATTCCGGCGTCAGGTTGCGCTCCAGCAGTTCCTTGAGCAGCGCGTCGCGCATCGCTGAATAGATGGTCGGCTCCACGCGGTGAGCGTCCATGGTGCCGTCCCATCCCAGCAGACGCTCGCGGGCGATGGCCGACAGTGCGTCCTGCGGCTCCACGCCGGGCAGCACGGCCAGGTAGGCCAGCGAGGGGAGGGAGACCCGCTGCGCGTGGACTCTGGCCATGTCGGGCGCGGCGGGCTTGGTCAGCGACTTCAGGCCCTGCGTCACACCCCTGACGCGGAACTCCGGAGTGAAATCCACGGCTATGTAGTGGGGATAGTCGTCGCCCACGGGCCGGTTGTTGGCGGTGGCGATGTAGCCCTCCGGCGGGTTGACGGAGCGGGGCAGTTCCTCAAAGGGGATGTCGCCATGCCACTCGTGCTCGCCCGTCCAGCCCGGCACCGGCAGCCAGCCGTTGACGCGCGGGCGGATGGGGATGCGCCCCCGGCAGAGATAGCCGATGTTCCCGTCCACGTCGGCGAAGAGGAAGTTATTGCAGGGGTCAACCCAGCCGCGTTGGGATTCCGCCAGCTCCTCGGCGTTGCGGGCGCGGAGCATCCGCCACAGGATGGCCGTCCATGCTCCCCCTCCATCCCCCCCGTCGTGGAAGGGAATTGAAGGGTGGGTGGTGGCGGTGTACTTGAGGGCCATACCCGAGCCTACCTCCGGCCCTCCTGAGATGATGGGGCCGTGCCCGGTTGCCACAATCCTCACGGACTCCTCGCGCCCGCTGCTGCTGCGCACGGTCTCGTCGTATACCTCGGCGTCCAGCCACTCGCCCTTCCAGAGATATTGCGGCGTCTCGCCGTCCCGGAGTTGCTCTATGTACAGGTCCTGGTAATCGGCGGCGGTGTGGGTGACGCTCCAGCAAACCCACGGGTTGTGGCCGAAGTGCGGGAAGGCCGGGACGCCGGGGAAGGACAGCCCGGTGACGTCGAACTCCGGGCAGGAGATGCGGTTCTGGTAGTAGGCGTTGGGAGTGTCCAGCCCGCGGTGGGAGTCTCCGGCCAGCAGTGGCCTGCCGGTGGCGGTGGCGTCGCCACCCACCACCCAACTGTTGCTGCCGCCGTCCATCTCCGACAGGTAGTTGAGGGCGGCGGCGCCTTCGGCTAGCTCCTTCAGGCCCACGTCCAGCGGGCCGGGTGCCGTAGCGCCGGGGGGCAGTATCAGCAGGTGGCCCGGCTCGTAGCCGGGGAAGAGCTTGCCAGCCTTCTCCGGCCCCATTGCCCGCACCATCCGCGCCCGCCAGACCTTGGACTCGAAAACGCCCATCAGGATGTGGCGCACCTTATACACGGTCATGCTGTCCCACGGCTGCCACGGCTCCGGCTCGATGCCTGCGATGCCATACTCGGCGGGCAACGGGTCGGGGCCTTCGATGAAGGCGTTGACCCCGGCGGCGTAGGCGTCAAACACCATCCGGGTGTGCGGGTCCATGGCGGCGTAGTCGGCCTTGGCGCTGGCGGCCAGCCGGAAGCGGCGCATCAGCTTGTCCTGCTCCAGCGCGCCGTCGCCTGCGGCCTCGGCCCAGCGTCCGCTGCCCCGCAGGCGGTCGTACTCCATATGCCACAGCCGGTCCTGAGACGTGACGAACCCTTGGGCGAAAAATGCGTCGTGTTCATTCTCCGCCCGGACGTGGGGTATGCCAAGCCCGTCGCGGTAAACTTCCACCCTGGCCTTCAGGCCCTCGAGTCGCAGCGTTCCCGAAAGCCGGGGAATCGCCGCCGCCAGCTCGCTGGCGCCAATCTCGCTTACGCCAACCATTCCATTCACCTCTCCCGGAATTTACGGGATGATAGCACGGGAAGGCGAAATGGAGCGTCGCGCGCGCGCAGCGCGTGTCGGTCAGGGTTGTTGCAGGCGCCGGGGTTCCGCTTCGAGTTTGCGGATCCGGGCTTCGGCAGCCAGGCGGCCCTCGCGTTCGGCGATGCGCCCTTCCGCTTCCTCTAATATATGGTACCGGAGATAAGCAGAAGCATCCGGCGCGGGCGCCGTTATGTCCGCGGATCCCAGTGTCTTTTGCGCTCCGCATTTCCCAATTCCCTGTTTCGCGCATATAGCATATAATTGGTCATTGCAATCCGGGGAGGGCCGATTAGGTGCGTCTCCCGCCGAGTAGGGGTTTCCCGTGGCGATATTGACCATCCGGCTGGTGCCGAATCCTGCCCTGTTCAAGAAGGCGCGCAAGATCGCCAAGATCACCGCGCAGCACAAGAAGCTGGCCCAAGACATGGTGGAAACAATGTCCGAGCATAACGGCGTGGGGCTGGCGGCCAACCAGGTGGGGGTGCTGGAACGCATCTGCGTCGTCCAGACGCCGGACATGGAAGAAGCCATGATCCTGGTGAACCCGGAGATTGTGAAGAAGGAAGGCCAGCGCGAGGTCGAAGAGGGCTGTCTTAGCGTCCCCGGCTATCGCGGCATGGTGATTCGTTCCGAGTGGGTACGGGCCCGCGCCCTGGACCTCAACTCCAAGACCTTCAAGGTGGAAGCCGACGAGCTTCTGGCCCAAGCGCTGGAGCATGAGATAGACCACCTGAACGGCATCATGTACATGGACCACCTCGTCGCCCATACCACCGTGTACAAGATTCAAGAGGCGGCGGAAGACGAGGACGACGAAGACGAGGACGACGAGGAAGAAGGCGAAAACGGCCACACCCACGGCCACGAACGCACCCACGACCCGGCTTTCGAGGCCATGCACCGCCGCCTGCACGGGCTGGACGGCGAAGGCGCCGATACCGGAACAGGCGAGACCGCCGCTTCGTAAACAGCTCCCCCTCCTTGGGGGAGGGTTTTCCCGAACAGTTCCCTCTATTTTGAGGGAGAAGGTCAGGGTGAGGGTGGGGCCGCCACCGAATCAGACCGTTTTCCCGGACAACGCTCCATCGGACCCATATAACGCGGGACCCATGCAACACCCACCCCATGCAACGCGCAACGGACCTATGCAATCCACAACATCCATAACAGACATGACCGGGACAGACACGACCGGCCCGACATTGATTGACCGGCTGACCGCTTTCTTTTCCGCCCGGGGGCTGGACGCCTACCTGGTGGGCGGGGTGGTGCGCGACCGGCTGCTGGGTCGAACCACCGACACCGACGTTGACCTCGCCGTGGAGGGGGACGCCGTCGCCCTGGGGCGGGAGTTGGCCGACGAACTCGGAGGCTCGCTGGCGCCCCTCAGCGTTCCGCGCGGTATGATGCGCGTGGTGCTGCCTCGTGCCGGGGACGCTGACAGCAACGCCGGAGACCACAGCCGCATTGTGGACCTGTCGGGCTTCTTCGGACCCATCGAAGCCGACCTGGAGCGGCGCGATTTCACCGTCAACGCCATGGCCGTGCGCCTGGCCGACTGGCACAGCGGCGACTTGGGCAGCGCGGTGATTGACCCATTCGACGGGCGCGGCGACCTGCTGCGAAAGACTATCCGCGCGCTTAATCCCGGCGTATTCCACGACGACCCAGGCCGCCTGCTGCGGGCGGTGCGGCTGGCCGGTGAGCTGGGCCTGCGCGCCGAGCCGGAAACCGTGCGGATGCTGGCCGCCAACTCCCACCTGCTGCCCCGGGTCTCTCCCGACCGGATGCGCGACGAGTTCCTGCGCCTGCTGGCCCCCAACGGCGCCCGGGGGCGCATCGAGACCCTGGACCGGCTGGGGCTGCTGGAACATATCATCCCCGAACTCATGGCGACCAAGGGCGTGGACCAGCCGAAAATGCACTACTGGGACGTCTGGGGCCACACCCTGCACACCGTCGAGTCCGTCGAGGGTGTGACCGGCGGGCATCAGAACTCTCCGATATACTCCTGCGTCCCGTGGACGCCGGAGTCGGAAGCCCACTTCAACCGGAAGGTCAGCGACGGACACAACCGCCGCACCATCCTCAAGCTGGCGGCGCTGTTCCACGACATAGCCAAGCCGCAGACCAAGACGCTGGAAGCCGACGGGCGCACCCATTTCTTCGGCCACTCCGAGCAGGGCGCGGTCGTCGCGGAGATTCGCCTGACGGCCCTGCGGCTCAGTTCGCGGGGGGTGGACATGGTGTCCAGGATGGTGGAGCATCACCTGCGCCCCTCCAACATGGCGGAAGAAGGCAAATGGCCTACCAACCGGGCTATCTACCGCTACTTCCGGGACACGGGAGAGGTGGCCATAGATACGCTGTACCTGTGCCTGGCCGATTATTTGGGGGCAAAAGGGCCGGAGTTGGCGCATCCCCAGTGGCTTGAACATGCTAGAATGGTTGCTCATGTGCTTCACACGGGCACACAGGAACCTGTCGCCGTAACCACGCCACGCCTCGTTACCGGACACGATCTGATGTCCCGGCTCCAGTTGGAGCCGGGGCCCCACCTCGGCGCTCTGCTGGAAACAATCGAGGAGGCGCACGCGGCGGGCGAAATCGAAAATCAGGAGCAGGCTCTGGAATTGGCTGCCGCCACACTGAAAAGTCAGGGTGCTGCCGCGCCCTCTCGCGGGCCTTTTCCGGTTAACCGACCAGACTAACCGATGCGTTCCCGAAGCGTCCGTCTCACCATAGTCATTCTTTTCATCCTGGGGCTTGCTCTTGCCGCCTTGGGATTTCGCTCTATCTATATCGACATCCCCGGTCTGCCCACCCTGGACCGTGAAGGGGCTGGCCCCCTCGGCCTGAAGCTGGGCCTCGACCTCAGCGGCGGCGGGCACCTGGTCTACCAGGCCGACACCGGCTCCCGATTCGACGTCACCCTGCTGGAACCCACCAACCTGCAGGACATAGCCACGGCCCTGAGCGGCTTCCGCTTCGGGGACGAAGAACTGCCACTGGAGGACTACCAGGTATTCCCGCGAGACGTTGAGTTTGTCCAGCGGGAAGTCCCGGCCCCCGTGTCCATAACAGTCGAAGACGCCGAAGACCAGGAAGAAACGACTGAGGACGAGGAAGCCGCGCCCGGCGACGCCGCCGCGGAATCCGAAGGTGCAGAGCCACAGGCCCAAGGGGAGGGTGAAGAGGAACCACCCGAACCGCAGTTCGAGACAATCGCCCTCGCCAGCATCTTCCAGATACGCACGCCGCTTCTGGACCCCGACGACCCGCGCCGCACCGGGTTGCGCGATTCCATCGAGGACGCCCTGGGGCAGGTGAGCCAGTTCCGGGTCACCGACATTGGCGAGCCCACGCCCGGCGACATGGAGGGCGTGCTGCACAACATCACCCGCCGCGTCAACCGCTTCGGCACCGAAGAGCCGATCATCCAGATATTCGGCGACGACCGCATCATCGTCCAGCTACCCGGCGCCAGCGGCTCCACCACCGAGCTGGCCTTCGCCGACCCGGTGGACGACATCGGTGTGCTGACCGGCGCCTTGACCGCCGCGGGCTACCAGGACGTTAATGTAGAACGGATCGATGACCGGTCCTTCCGCATCCTGTCCGGTATCGTCGGCGCCGAGGTGGAGACCGCCACGCGAGAGGCTCTGACCGAAGCCATCGCCGCCCCGACGCAGCTCAACGTGAGCAGCGCCATTGACGAGGCCAAGTCCCTCATCGGCCAGACGGCGCTGCTGGAGTTCAAGGAGCGCACCTGCGACACCTTTATCTGCGCCAACTTCGCCGACGCCGACCTGGGGCTGACCGGCGACGACCTGGAGCGCGCTGAGGCCGCCGCCGACCCCGTGGGCTTGGGCTGGGTGGTCAACCTGCAATTCGACGGGCGCGGCTCCGATATTTTCTCCGAGCTCACCCGCCGCATCGCCGATGTGCAGACCAAGCGCATCGCCATATTCATGGACAACGAGGAAATCCTCGCCCCGGTGTCCCGCGCCTGGATCCGCGACGGCCGCACCCAGATCAGCGGCAACTTCACCCGCGAAGAGGCCCGCACCCTGGGCATCCAGTTGGAATCGGGCCGCCTGCAAGTGCCGCTCAAGCTGATCCAAGAGAGCGACGTGGGCCCCGTGCTGGGTGCTGAGTCGCTGGAAAACAGCCTGCGGGCCGGACTGGTCGGGCTGGGGCTGGTCCTGATCTTCATGGTCGCCTACTACCGCATGGCCGGCGTGGTGGCCGCCTGCGCCCTGGCGTTCTACGCCGTGATGGTGCTGGCTGTGTTCAAGCTCATCCCCATCACCCTGGAACTGGCCCACATCGGCGGCTTCATCCTGTCCATCGGCATGGCGGTTGACGCCAACATACTCATCTTCGAGAGGATGAAAGAGGAAGTCCGCATCGGGCGGACCCTGGCCTCCTCCATGGAGGTCGGGTTCAGCCGGGCCTGGCCGGCCATCCGCGACTCCAACATTTCGACCATGATCACCTGCCTGGTGTTGCTGTGGTTCGGCGACCGGCTGGGCGGCGGGCTGGTCACCGGCGTGGCCATCAGCCTGTTCATCGGCGTGGCGGCCAGTATGTTCACCGCCGTGGTGGTCAGCCGCAACCTGCTGCAACTGCTGGCCTTCGTGGGCCTGGGGCAGCGTATTGGCCTGTTCACCCCGGAGCGCGTCGCTCGCGGTTCCGGGACGGGGCCAACGCAAACAACCTCCGCAGGCTCCGGGCCTGCCACTGGAACCAGGGGAGGGGGCCGCTAGTGCTGGACATCGTTAGCAAGCGGAGTTGGTACTTCCTGTTCTCCGCCCTGATCATCATTCCGGGCATCCTGTCCATGCTGCTGCCGCCCGGCTGGGTCACGCTGGAATCCGGCCTGCGCCCCGGCATCGACTTCACCAGCGGCGCGGTCTTCAACGTCACCTTCATCGACGACGTGGATGAAGCGGAGATCCAGGAACGAATGATCGCATTGGGCCACCCCGAGGCGCTGGTGCAGCGGGTTGGAATCAACAACTACTTCGTCCGCACCAACATACTGGAAGAAGCCGTAGGGGACGGGCTTTCGGAGCGGGAAATCATCGAGCGCGACCTGGTGGAGACGCTGGGCCTGGACCGCGACCAGGTGGAGTTCGAGAGCGTCTCCCCCATCGTGGCGTCGGAGACGGTGAACATCGCCTTCTATGCCTTGGCCGCCGCGTCGGTGTTCATCCTGCTCTTCGTCTGGTACGCCTTCCGGCGGGTGCCCAAGGCCTACCGCTACGGCGTGAGCGCCGTCTTGGCCCTGGCCCACGACGTGCTGATTATCCTGGGTGTCTTCTCCATCCTCGGGCGGGTCATCGGGTTCGAGGTGAACTCCATGTTCATCGTCGGCCTGCTCATTGTCGCCGGGTACAGCGTCAACGACACCATCGTTGTCTTTGACCGCATCCGCGAGAACGTCACCCGACATCCCGACCGGGACCTGGGCGGGCTGGTAAACATCAGCATTATGGAGACCATCGGCCGCTCGCTCAACACCAGCCTGACCACCCTGTTCGTGCTCATCGCCATGCTGCTCATCGGCGGCCCCAGCATCCGAGAGCTGTTGCTGGTGCTGGCCATCGGCGCCGTCGTCGGGACGTACAGCAGCATCTTCATCGCCAGCCAATTCCTGGTGATGTGGGACCGGGGCGAAATCCGCCGCTTCGGACGCTCCGCCGCCGTCGCCTCCTCCCTGATGAACCTGTTCGGCAAGTAGTCTCCCGCGATTTTCCTGCCGGCGGGGCGCTACTATAATGAGCGCAGCCGGTCATGGATGACTACCTCGAGAGCATCTGGAGCATTAACTCCAAAGACCGGGGATGGTTCCAGCTACTGACCCTGACAGGCGGCACGGTCGGTTCAGTCATTCTGACGCGGCTGGCATTCTGACGCTGCTGGAGCTTGATTCCCTCGCCGCCGGCGCCCCATCAATGCGACCAGCTCAGACTCCACCTCTGCAAAGGTGGTGCCTAGCGGCGAGGAACCAACGCCACCCTGCCCAGAACAGCGCGGCGCGGGAGCAGTTCGTAGGCCCTCCCCGCCTCCTCCAGCGGCATCACCTGTTGCAGCACCGGGGTCAGCCTGCCCTCCGCCGCCAGTGCGATGGTCTGCTCCAGCGTCGCGCGGGACACGCCGGAGACGCCAGTGAGCCGGGCGTCGCGGAACACTATCTCCGGGATGAGGCCGCGCAGGCTTCCCTCGCCGCCGACTTCTCCCAGCAGCGCCAGCCTCCCGTACTGGGCCAGGCAGCGCACCGAAGAGCGGATGGTCGGGGTGCCCACGGTGTCGATGACCACCTCGGCCCCCTCGTCGCCGGTGAGCGCCGTCACCACCTCCGAAAAGTCCAGCCCCGAATCCGCCCCTCCCGTCTCGATAACCTCGTCGGCCCCGTAGTGTGCCAGCGCCCCGGCCTTGCCCGATGTTGACGTGACCGCCATTGTCCGCGCGCCTAGCGACGCCGCGAGTTGTAGCGCGTGGATGCCCAGTCCGCCTCCCGCGCCGGTCACGACGACCGTCTCGCCCGCCGACACTTCCACCGCCGACAGCGCCTGCAACGCGACCCCGGCCGGGCAGGCCAGCAGCGACGCCGCCGTGAGGTCCAGACCGTCGGGGAGCGCGACGAGGCTGTGTTGCGAGACCGCCACGAACTCGGCGAATCCCCCGTTGCGCCCGTGGCCGATGCCCTCTCCATTGCGGCAGCGGTGCTCCCGCCCGGCCCGGCAGCGGTCGCACTCGCCGCAGGCGTTGGTCAGCAGCGACACCACCCGGTCGCCGGGGCGCACGCGCGTAACGCCGTCGCCCAGTTCCTCCACGACGCCGGCGATTTCGTGTCCCAGCACCACGCCGGAGCGGACGCCGCGCCGCAGCGTCCCCGCCATGACCAGCCGGTCGTGATGGCAGAAGCCGCAGGCCGCCACCCGCACCAGGGCCTCCCCTGCTCCGGGGCGCGGCACGGGCAGCTCCCCCACCGACAGGTGAGGCGGAGTTCCCGGACTATCCAACATCAGCGCGCGCATTGCCCGACATTGTATGCCGTCAGCCATGCGCCGCCAACAGCCCGTCCCGTATAATTCTCCTGCTCTGATATTGCATGACGGGGCATTACTGTGATTCGTCATTCCCGCTTTCGCGGGAATGACGGGATGGGTGAATTCGGTTATTTGCCCATGCTTCGGTGAAAGGAGCTGAAATTGAAAATAGGGGCGCACGTTTCGACGGCCGGGGGCATCAGCAAGGCAGTGAGGCGCGGGCAGGATATTGGCTGCGAGGCGTTGCAGATTTTCGGCTCGTCGCCCCAGTCGTGGGCCTTCCGGGAGATTCCCGACGCTGAGATTGAGGCTTTCCGGCAGAACATGGCCGACGCCGGCATGGGGCCAGTGTTCCTGCACGCCATATACCTGGTCAACCTCGGCACCAGCAAGGCCGACGCGCTGGACAAGGGCGTCGAATCGCTGTCCGCCCACCTTCGGCTGGCAGGGCGGTTGGGCGCCGAGGGTCTCATATTCCACCCCGGCAGCCACGGCGGGGCAGGCTTCGAGGCCGTGCTGCCCCAGGTGGCCGGGGCCATCCGCCGCGCGCTGGACGGCGCCCCCGACGGGCCCTGCCTCGCGGTGGAGAACATGGCGGGCATGGGCAAGCACATCGGCGCCCGCTTCGAGGAGCTGGGCGCAATCCTCGACGCGGTGGACGACCAACGCCTCAAGGTCTGCCTCGATACGCAGCACAGCTTCGCCGCCGGATACGACCTGACCACCGGCGAGGGCATCGAGGATATGCTGGCCCAACTGGACACCGGGCCTGGCTCCGGGAATGTCGTCGCCATCCACGCCAACGACTCGAAGCGGGTGTGCGGCTCCGGGGTGGACCGCCACGACAACATCGGCGAGGGCTTTATCGGCGAGGACGGTTTCGCCGTGTTCATGGGCCACCCGGCATTCCGCGACGTTCCCTTCCTGCTGGAGGTTCCCGGATTCGAGGGCAACGGCCCCGACCAACGGAACGTCGACCTGCTGAAGGACATCCGCCGGCGGGTGGGCGCGGCCCCGTGATACGCATGACCCACCGGGAGTTCGTCCGGCTGGTGCGCCTCGCCTACTCCCAACTGCCCGGCGACCTGCTCCGGCGGCTGGAGAACGTGGACATCGTGGTCGAGGAGTGGCCCGGCCCCGACGAGGCGGAACTGCTGGGCCAGCATGACGCGCTGTTCGGACTCTACCACGGCTGGCCCCTCACCGAGCGCGACGGCATCGGCCCGGCGCTGCCCGACCGCATCGTCATCTACCGTCAGCCCATCCTGCGGGCCTGCGAGACCCGGGCCGAGGCCACCCGCGAAATCCGCATCACCCTCTGGCATGAGGTCGGCCACTACCTCGGCATGACTGAAGAAGACCTGCACCGGCTGGGCTACGGCTGATGCCGCCGAAAGGACCTCGGTCAATGAAGCAACTGTCCTCCGGCGCGGGCTGGCTGTTCGGAACGGCGCTGGGTCTGGGGCTTTTCCCTTTGGCGCCTGCTACACTGGCCAGCCTGGTGGCAGTAGCGGTATACGCGCCGCTTCCGATGGATGGCAATTCGCCTTCCTTCCTGGTCCTGGTCGCGGCGTCGCTGGTCATCGGGCCGTGGGCCTGCGGCAGCCTGATACGGGCTGACGACCCCGACCCCAAGCGGGCGGTGTGGGACGAAGTGGCGGGGGTATGGCTTACCTGTCTCTTCCTGCCCAAGACTCTGCCCTGGCTGGCCGCCGCCTTCCTGCTCTTCCGCGTCCTGGACATCCTAAAGCCGTGGCCCATCCGCCGCTTCGAGCGTCTCCCCGGCGGCTACGGTATCATGGCTGACGACGTGGCCGCGGGCGTCATCGGGGCGGCGGCGCTGAACCTGGTGTACCGGCTGTTTTGGTAAAATGGGGTCCTCGCCAACTGTATGTGATAAGATACGGTGTGAGCCAATGTTCATACTCATGGAACTAAGAAAAGAATGAACTACTTAATCAAAGGTTCTTTATTCTCCCTCTCCCTTGAGGGAGAGGGACCATCGAAAGCCCCTACCTTTGGACACCGCATGGTGGCGGGGATCGGACTCAGGCCGTATAGTGGAATTAATGACTGTCCTTGTTGAAGCGAAAGCACTGACCAAGCGGTACGGATCCATTCTGGCCCTAGACTCCGTGGACTTTGAGGTCGGCGAGGGCATTACCGGGCTGCTGGGGCCCAACGGGGCGGGAAAGAGCACCGCCATCAAGCTGTCGCTGGGGCTGATCAGGCCCACGTCCGGCTCCGCGGAGGTCATGGGGCGGCAGCCCTACGACTCGCCGGAGGTGCGGGAGCGATTGGGCTATATGCCGGAGCACGACTGTCTGCCTCCGGCGGCCAGCGCCGCCGAGTTTCTGTCCCACATGGCCCAAGTGTCCGGTCTTCCGCCGGCCCAGGCCCGCACCCGCGCCGCCGACATCCTCCGGCACGTTGGCCTGGAGGAGGAGCGTTACCGCCCCATAGGGCAATACTCCACCGGAATGAAGCAGCGGGTGAAGCTGGGCCAGGCCCTCGTCCACGACCCGGTCCTGGTGTTGCTGGATGAGCCGACCGCCGGTCTCGACCCCACCGGGCGCGAGGAAATGCTGCAACTGGTGCGCCGCACCGGGCGGGAGTTCGGCATCAGCATCATCCTCTCCTCCCACCTGATGAACGATGTCGAGAGCACCTGCGACCGCATCATCGTCCTGGAGGGCGGAAGAGTAACCGAGGAAGGAACGGTCGCCGGGTTCACCACTGATACCGAGGTTATCGTCCTCGACGTTGATGACAAGCGGGAGGAAGTCGCCACCGCGCTGGCCGCCAGGGGAATAAACGCGACCCTGGAAGGGCCGTCTATGACAGTGGAATTGCAGTCCGAGGAGCAGTACGACGACATACGGGACGCGGTGGCGGAAACGGGCGCGCGCCTGCGCCGGATGAGTCCGCGCCGCCGTCAGTTGGCCGAAATCTTCCGGGCGGCCCGATGACCGGTCCAACAAACCGCCAGTCCGGCGCCGAGGTCTTCGATCTTGGCTACCGGCACTACGAGGGTCTCCGGGAAGGGAGGGCGAGAGCCCGCCGGGCGATATATGTCAACGGGCTGCGAACGACACTGGGCATCGGCCGGGGTACGATGGCAAAGGTGCTCGCCATCCTGATGTTCGGCGCTGCGATGGTGCCCGCAGTCATCATGGCGGTGATCGCGTCGTTGTTGGAGCCCTTGGCCGACGCCCTGCCCTCTCATGCCGACTACTATGAACTGGTTTCGCTGGTGCTTTTCCTGTTCGCCGCCATCATCGGGCCGGAACTGCTTTGTCCTGACCGTCGTGATGGCGTCATTCACCTCTACCTGGTTCGCCCGATCACGCCCACCGACTACGTTGTCGCTCGCTGGCTGGCGTTGTTTACGGTGACCATCGCCCTCGTATATTCGGGACAGTTGGTGCTCTGGATCGGGCTGGTGCTGTCTGCATCCGATCCCGCGGAATATCTCCGCGAGAACTGGCTGGACATTCCGCGTATCCTGGGCGCGGGGCTGGTGGTGGCCGTGTTCCTGGCCACGGCGCCGCTGGCGGTGGCAGCGTTCACCGACCGGCGGGCCTACGCCGCCGCCTTCGTCATAGGGCTGTTCATCATCAGCGCCACGGTTTCCGGCGCGCTCACCGCCTGTACCGAATCGGGCGAATCCGGCGAGTGCGAGCAACGAGTCACAGGCGGAGCGGCGAAGTGGCTGTCGCTGGTCAGCGTGGGAGAGGCGCCCACCAGGGTCAACGACATCATATTTGGCAAAGACGACCCCGGTCTCGGCAACGACCAGACCGGCGTTTCCGCCGAACTCCCGCGTCCCGCGCCGGTGCTCTGGTACGCCTTGCTGACCTGCGGCCTCGGGGCCCTGCTCTGGAGACGCTACGAGAGGATAGCCGCTTGAGTGCGTCGGGGCCGGTGATAGAAGTCGAAAACGTCTCCAAGTGGTACGGCGACGTAGTGGCGGTGAACGGTGTGTCGGTGCAGATATTCCCCGGCATTACCGGGCTGCTCGGCCCCAACGGCGCGGGCAAGACCACGCTGCTGCACCTGATTACCGGGCTGGCAGCCTGCTCCGAAGGCTCGGTAACGGTGCTCGGAGAGCCGTCGCGGAACAATCCCGAGCTGTACCGGCGGGTCGGCGTGATGACCGAGAACGAGGGGGTCTACGGCTTCCTCACCGGGCGGCAGTTCCTCGAATCTACGGCGAAGATGCACGGCCTGTCTTCCGTCGCCCCTGCGGTGGACCAGGCGCTGGAGATCGTCGGGATGGCCGATGCGCAGCGCCGCCGCCTCGGCGGCTACTCCCGCGGGATGCGCCAGCGGATGCGCCTGGCGGCGGCGCTGGTGCATGACCCGGAGGTGCTCGTACTCGATGAACCGCTGAGCGGCACCGACCCCCGGCAGCGCCTGGAGTTTGGCGCCGCAATGATCCGCTTCGCCGAACAGGGCCGGACCGTACTGGTGTCGTCCCATATCCTGGAGGAAATCGAGCTGCTGGCGGACCGCATCGTGCTGATGGTCAGCGGCAAGCTCGCCGCCACCGGCGACATAAGGGCCATCCGGGAGAAACTGGACGAACAGGCATACCACGTGAGGATCGTGACCGATTCCCCCCGTGCGTTGGCCGCGGCCCTCGTGAGCCTGGAAGAGGTCGATTCGGTGAACCTCGGCCCGGACAGCGATTTGGTCGTCCTGAGCCGGAACGTCGGCGTGCTTCAGGAGGCAATCCCCCGCTTGGCCCGGGAGCTGGGGGCGCGGCTCTTCCGGGTTGAACCGCTGGACGAGTCGCTGGAAAGTATCTTCGGCTACGTGGTCGGGCGCTGATGAGGGAAGTGTTCCGGCTCTCCTTCCGGCAATTGACCGGGCCGCTGCGCCTGGGCCTGATTCTGCTGCTCTCCGCCCTGCCTGTCGCCCTGGCCGCGATAATCGCCGTGACCACCGGCGAAGAAGGAATCGGACGTGACGACTTCGTAAACATCATGCTGAGTGGGCTGCTGGTCGCCGGAGTCCTGCCCATCGTCGTCATGACCCTGGGCACCGCCGCCTTCAGCAACGAGCTGGAGGACCGCACACTGGGCAACTTGGCGCTGATGCCGCTGGCCCGTTGGCAGATAGTCCTGCCCAAGCTGCTGGCCGCCGTGGCCATCTCCGGCCCGGTAATCATCGTCAGCGGAGTGGTGACGTCTCTCATCGGACTGGGCCTGGATGCCCGGGCCGCGCTGTCGGTGGCTGTCGCCCTGTTCCTGGGCGTGGCCGCCTACTCGGCCATCTTCACCTGGACCGGCCTGGTGACCGGAAGGGCGCTGGCGGTGGCCCTGCTGTACGTCCTGATCTGGGAGGGCATTATCGGCTCGTTCATCAGCGGGGTTGGCTACCTCAGCGTCCGGGGCTACACCCTGGCCATCATGCACGGGCTGGACTCCGCGGCCTTCGAGGCAGTCGGCGGCCAGGTGATCGCCCTTCCGGCGGCCATCGTGGGCGCGCTGCTGGTGACCGCCGTGTTCTACGGCCTAGCCGTGTGGCGGCTGACCCGCATGGACGTCCCTTGAACAAAAGGAACAAAAGCCGCAGATTGTCAATGTAGCATAGAGCCACTACAACGAGTTGATTGCTACCCGGCTTGGAAACTATCTCAAAATCAACTGGCCCTCCTGATATACCGGCATCGCTGACCAAAGCCCATAGATTCCCGCCTTCGCGGGAATAACGGGCGCCTTCGCGGGAAGGACGGGTCGGGTGCCGCGCCACGTCTTGAGATAGTCTCTAAATCCCTTCGCATGGGAGGCCTTCCGTGCCAACCTCAAGATACAAGACCCCGGGGAAGAACCGTTGCGCCCATTGGGATGCCGCCTTACACTGGCGGAGTTTTAAATCCAGGTACGCACGATATGGAGGCACACTATGAGTGAACTGGACGATCGATACGAACTAGGACAGGAAACGCGGAGAATGTTTGGCGGCGGCCAAATCACTGGCGGGGCGGCACCTGGGGCTTGGGACATTGCGCCGGACCTGGAAAGGATCCTTGGTGAGGCGTTATTCGGCACCATTTGGAGGCGGCCGGCCCTGACCCCGGTGCAGCGGGAGATGGTCACGCTGTCGTGTCTCATAGTCATGAACCGCGAGGTACAGCTGAAGCGGCATTTGGGCAACGCGCTGAACGTAGGATTGACGCCTGACCAGATCGTGGAGTTGATCATTCACGACACCTGGTACAGTGGAGCGCCGGCGGGCATCCAGGCGCTGACACTGTGCAAAGCGGTTTTTGAGGAGCGCGGGATAGACTTCACGCCGGCCCGCATTCACGATGCCAGCGAAGACCCCGACAGCCTGTTCCAGCGGGGGGACGAGTTCCGGCGGAACTACATGGGAACCACCTCCGCGGCACGGCCTGCTCCGCCGACACAAGCTGAGAGGGAGTTGGGGCGTACTACCGGAGAATACTACTGGGGAGCGACCTGGACGCGACCGGGGCTTGATCTCCCCAGCCGTTGCATCTGCACCATGTCGTGCCTGGCGGCGTTGGGCCGCGAGGGGCCACTGCGGAGCCACATCCGGGGCGCGCTGAACATCGGGTTTACACAGGACCAGATCATCGAGGTGTTCGGCCACATGACGCTCTACGCCGGTATACCGTTCGCCCGGGGTGCGATGGACGTTGCCAACGAGATTTTCGCCAGCGCGTGACGGTGCTGCCGCGTGTAGAAGCGTAATCAAGGGTCGAATTGCAACCGCCAGTTTATTGATGTTCAGCGGAAACGTCCGCCGGCATCCATGGGGTTGTATTCGACCCTATGTCCAATCATCTGGGAAAGGGTATCAGCAAAGCGGCAGTGGTTTTCGCACCCTTGCCAGAACCGGACGCACTGGACTCACAGCTTTGGAATACGACGAGGTCAGGTCGGAGACTCCGCCACTGGATCCCCAGGGAATCCAGCGCACAGGTGTGTAACTGGATGCAGCGACCTTTTTCAAGAACTGGCTTTGAACGCACCGCCAAGAGGCGTCAACAAGTCTTCCGAAATGAGTCCCGGACCGTCAGCGCCGAGGGGAAACATTCAAAAGACGATAAGGTATTGCGCAATCCTCATCTCTTGGCCTTGGGCTACGAAGAAGAGAACCTCTACCCAAGCATCCGGGTCATGGGAGCCGTCGACTTCTTCGGTCAGCGCAACATAAAATGGTGGAAGAGCGCCAGAAGCGGCGAAGACACCAGCGTGGACGCCTTCCTGGTGGCCGAAACCATATCAGGACGCAGGCGGGCATACCTCCTAAACCAAAGCCAAGGTGAAAAGCGCAGAAACAAAATCCTGGAGATGAACGGCGAGAGCTACCGACTCAAGCGCAGCCGGGAGAACGCCGCCTCGCAACCTCTAGAGAAGCCGGAAGACGCATAACGCACCGTCAACGCTGCCCCTTCCTACTCCTGTAACGTCGCCACCCTGACCGATTTACTACAGACAGTCATCAGGCCGATGGTACACGGTTACTCCGCCACAGTGGCATGTTTTGGCGACGCCCTTGACACCGATTGTCGGCCAACAACAAGTGAGAAGAAGGTGACCATGTGCAACGAGTGCGGGATGGCCTACAGCTTCTACATCAGAGCTCTGTTCCACAAGGCCTAATACCTCTCCGCCCTTGACGTACTACCAGTATGGTCATAATCGGCTATAGTCCAACCATACTGATCATAGTACCTTGCACTTTACGATGTTCATGCAGGTCAGGAGTAGTCGCTGATGGCCGAAGACTACAATTCTGCTCCCACGAGGGTCGTGCGGAGCTACCGGTCCGTCCAGGGGTGGCGGCGTGGCTTGGTACGCAACCTGGAAGCTGGAGAGCTGCTCGAGCTCTTCTTGGTGGCGGCGGTTGCTGCGGTGCTGGCCATTCGGGCGTTTCTAGCTGCCCTCGGCTACCCATCGCTGGGTGGCGATGGGCTCCACATCGCCCACATGTTATGGGGCGGTGTCTTCATGCTGGTGGCCTTCATCCTGCTATTCTCCTTCGTGGGACGGGGGCTGGGCCGCTTGGCGGCCATTCTCGCCGGCATCGGCTTCGGCACCTTCATCGACGAGCTCGGCAAGTTCATCACCTCCGACAACGACTACTTCTACAAGCCCACCATCGGTCTCATTTACATCATCTTCATCGTCATCTTCCTGATTCTTCGCACAGCTCGCCGCAAGCGGAGCATCGCCCCCGGCGACGCCCTAGCAAACGCTCTCACCCATGTCCAAGACTCCATCTCGGCGCCGCTCGATCCGCAGAAGAAAGCGGAAACTTTGGCCTTGCTCGATCAGGCGGACCCAGACCATCCCCTGTACCGCCATCTACGGGCTTACGTCCAGGAAGCCGAACTGAGCCCCGACGACCCGACCAACTTCTATTTCCGCATCAAGGAGTGGGCGTTCGAGACCTACCGGCGAGTGGCAACCCACCGCCGGTTCGCCGTTCTGTTCCCGGCGCTATTCCTGACTTGGGGCATCGTTCAGGCCGGGTCGTTGGCTTACCTAGCCTACGGGATTACTGGCACGACTATTGAGGCGCTGAGCTGGACTCACTACGCTCAAGCCGCCTCAATGGCGGTCACGGTCGCATGTATCGCAATCGGCATCGTGGCCTGGCCCTCCAGCCGTTCCAGGTCCTACCGCTGGTACATGCGCGGTGCACTGGTGTCCATCTTCATCACCCAGGTGTTCGTCTTCTTCCAGTCCCAGCTGGCAGCCATCACCGGCCTCAGCGTAAACGTCCTGACCTACGCCTCCCTCGCCTTCGTAGCGAATCTGGAGGCTGAGGCCACGGCGCAGCCCTCTATCCAACAACCGGCGAATGCCTCCTAAACCAAAGCCGAGGTGAAAAGCGCAGAAACAAAGGATAAAATTGCGGAGTCGCTGGGTTACTTTCCGTGTCGTCTAGTATTACAACGTCAGTTAGTTTGATAGGATGACTGTGTAGCTGGAGAGGGAACAGGCAGGTGAGGTGGGGATGTGGATGCGGCAGCTTTCGAACAGGTGTACGGGGCCTTTGGGGATTTTCACGCTTACTTCGCTTCGCTGTTTGGCCGCCGGGAGACGCGGGAGCACAGCGGTCATTATCTCCAGGCCCTGCTGGTACAGTCCGGGGAGCGGCGCAACGCTGAGAACCTGTCGGAGACGGTTCCGGGGTCTGCCCGAGGGATGCAGCGGTTTCTCACTGATTCTCCCTGGGACGATGAGGCGATTATAGGACGGCTGCAGGAGTACCTGGGAACCCGGCTGGAGCATCCGGAAGGGGTGTGGGTGCTGGACGGCAGCGACTTTCCCAAGCAGGGACGGAAGTCGGCGGGAGTGGCCCGGCAGTACTGCGGGAGGCTGGGGAAGGTGGCCAACTGCCAGGCCGGAATGTTCTTGGCCTATGTCAGCCCGTTGGGACGGGCCCTGGTGGACAAACGGCTGTATCTGCCGGAGAGTTGGACCTCGGACAAAGACCGGTGTGAGGCGGCGGGTGTGCCGGAGGATAGGCGGGGCTACCGGTCGAAGACGGAGTTGGCCTTGGAGATGGTGGGGCGGGCACAGGAGCGGGGCCACCTGAAGGCTGGATGGGTCGCTGCGGACGATGCCTTCGGTATGTCGCCGTCATTCCGCGACGGCCTGGCGGCCTTGGGGATGTGGTACGTGCTGGACGTTCCGTCCGGCTTTACGATGTGGCCGCCGGAGCCTGCCTGGACCAGTGTGGAGTATCAGGGATTCGGGCGTCCCCGCAAGCCGAGGCTCCGCAGCGGGCAGCGTCGGACGATGGCGGAGCGGGCCGATGCCATCACGGAGGAGGCCTGGCGTGAGATTACGGTGGCCGAGGGAAGCCAGGGACCACGCAGCTACCTGTTCAGTGCCCAGAGCCAGAGGGTGCGTCCAACCAGCAGGCGTAAGCCCGGCGAAATCCACTGGGCCATTTACCGCCGGAATCTGGACGGCAGCGAACCCCGCTACTATCTGTCCAATGCACCGGAGGATACCCCGTTGGAGACCCTGGCATACGTGGGAGGATCCCGTTGGCGTATAGAAACGGAGTTCGAGACGGAGAAAAGCGACGTGGGGCTGGACGAGTACGAGACCCGCACCTGGGCTGGCTGGCATCACCATGTGGCCCTGTGCCTGCTGGGCGGAGCTTTTCTGCTGAGCTTGCAACAGGCTTGGGGGGAAAAAGATGCCCCGGATCACGAGGCCGCAGGTCTACCGGGTGGTGCGGGAAATGCTGCCCCGGGAACGGTTCGGACCTGAAGAGTTGCTGCGGTTGTTCAGCGTCAACTACTTTTGCCGGTTCCGTCAATTATTCTTGCCGGTTCACCCCCTGTTTCTGACTGCGCTGCTGGGCCACTCCGGTGCGGTAGCTGGGGACGTCGAATTCCAGGATGACCGAGTGGTGGACCACCCGGTCGATGGCCGCAGCCGTGGCCATTGGGTTGGCGAAGATGTGCTCCCACTGGGAGAAGACCAGGTTGGACGTGATGCCCAGGGACCGGCGTTCGTAGCGTTCGGCGATGAGTGTGAAGAGCACCTCGGACTCTTCGGCCCCTTGGGGCAGGTACCCCAGGTCGTCCAGCAGCAGGAAGTCGTAGTTGTCGAGCTTTCGTAGTTGTCGCGGTAGCGCCAGGTCCCGCTTGGCGGCGAGCAGGTCCTGCACCAGCCGGTAGGCCGGGGCGAAGAGCACCGAGCGTCCGGCTTCCACCAGCCGGTGGCCCACGGCGCACAGTGCATGGGTCTTGCCGGTGCCGGGCAGTCCGAAGGCCAGCACGTTGACGCCTCGGTCGACGAAGCTGCCGTCAGACAGCTCGCCCAGTTGCTGCCGCAGAGCCAGGGGCACACGGTCGTGCTCGAAGGTCTCCCAGGTCTTGCCGGCGGGCAGCCTGGATGCGGTGCGCAGCCGGCCGATGCGGCGCTGCCTCCGGTCCTCGGCCTCCTGCTCCAGCACTTCCAAGAGGGTCTCCAGGGCGTCGCCGTGCCCGGCGGCGGTGAATCGGGACACCGACTGCGCCCCCATGGTGGGCAGCCGGAATTGGTGGCACAGCTCCCCGATCCGGACCTTAATGGCGTTGGCCTCCATCATCAGGCCACCCCCGCCAGCAGGGAGTCGTAGACCCTCAGGTCCGGCATCCCGGACAGGCTCAGCACCGGCGCCCGCGGCGGAGCCGGGTTCGCCAGTTCCTTGACCGTGGCGTAGTCGAAGGGCTCACCGGCCTCCAGCAGCAGGGCTAGGGCGCTGTCCACCGTCGACTCCATAGTTGTCGCCGCAAGGTGCAGGATCCGCAGGTACTCCACGTCAGTCCGTTCGCCTCGCCACCTCTTGAGGGCGTCGTAGGCCAAGCGGAAGGTCATGGTGGGAAACATCTGCTCCCGGAACCGGTAGCGAGCGAAGGCCCCGGGCTTGCGCACCAGGGAGCCGATGACGTGGCGGTAATTGACGTTGGCCTCCCTTTCACCGCGCACCCGCTCCATGCGTTCCACCAAGTGGCCCTTGTAGTACACTTCCAGACGCTCGGCGTACAAGCGTATCTGCACCTCCTTTCCGATGAGCCGGGAGGGTACGGTGTAGGTCCGTCCGGCTGCCTGGATGGTGCTCCACTTGCGCACCCGGGCCTGGTGGTTGACGTACTCCGGCACGGGAGCTGGAGGCAGGCACTGCAGAAGTGGGCGTTCCTGCTCCAGCTTCCCTTGCACCAAGCGGTTGCGCCGCTCAACCACCTTCCTGACGAAGCCGGTGTAGGACTCGGCGGAATCGAAGTCGCGGCTGCCCCGCAGCATGAGGGCCTGGTCCAAAGCGTCCTTCAACCGGTAATGAGCCTGCTCGGCCACGCCATTCTCGTGGGATTCCCCGGAATTGATCAGCGTGGCCTCGATCCCGTAGTGCTCCAGGAGCTCGGCGTAGTTGTCGTTCAGGGCCCGGCCGCGGCTGCGCTTTATCTCATGGGTGAGGGCCGAGCTGTTGTCGGAGCGTATGATCTGGGGCGCGCCGCCCAGTTCCCAGAGCGCGTTCTGGAGTCCCTGCTTCAGGGCCACAAAGGTCTCGCCGGCAACCACCTCGGCGTAGCGCCAGCCTGAATGGCTCAACACCAGCTGGAACAGCAGGTGGCGGTAGCGCCGGCCGCCGATGGTTACTCCCAGGGAGTTGCAGTGGGTGAAGTCGAGCTGCGCCTCCCGGCCAGGTGGATGCTCCTGGGGGAAGTAGACCTCCTGATCCGGACCGTTGAGTGCCCGCCAGTCCTGTAATCGGCGTTGCAGGGTGCGGAGCTGGGAGGCGCTGAACCGGCCGGGAAATTTCTCCTCCAGCCACTCGATAATTGTCGTTGCCCTGAGCCTGCCGGCGGCCTCTCCCCTGAGCAGGGGCAGGATTTCTTCCTCCCAGACGCCGTCAAAGGGATCGGGCCGGGTGCGCCACCGGCGCTCCTGCTTGGTCTCCGAGGGCAACGGGCCACACTGCCACTTCCGCGCCGACCGCTCGCTCATCCCCGCCATGGCCGCCGCCGTCTGTTGTTTCTTTCCTTCCATCTGTCTTTGCCTCAGTAATGCGACTTGCTGATCCGTAACCAATCCGGCACCTCCTGTACCGAATGATTACCACATGTGACCGGCAAAAATAGTCGTCGCCACCGGCAAGACTAATTGTCGTTGATCAGCTGAGGGACGAGTACGGGTTCGACGGTGGATACACCACAGTCAAGGACTATGTAAGAGAGAATCGCCGTCAGACCAAGGAGATGTTCGTCCCTCTGTCCCATGCGCCGGGCCACGCCCAGTGCGACTTCGGCGAGGCCCTGGTGGTCATCGGCGGCGTGGAGCGCAAGGCCCACTGCTTCGTCATCGACCTGCCCCACAGCGACGGCTGCTTCGTCAAGGCCTACCCGGCGGAGACCACCGAGGCCTTCCTGGACGGGCACGTCTCGGCGTTCGCCTTCCTGGGCGGAGCGCCCCAGAGCATCCTCTACGACAATACCAGGCTGGCCGTGGCGAGGATCCTGGGGGACGGCCGTCGCCAGCGCACCCGCGCCTTCACCGAGCTGCAGTCCCACTACCTGTTCGAGGACCGGTTCGGGCGTCCCGGCAAGGGCAACGACAAAGGCAAAGTGGAGGGACTGGTGGGGTACGTGCGCCGCAACTTCCTGGTTCCGGTGCCGTCCTTCGAGAGCTTCGATACGCTCAATGCCTACCTGGAGCGGCGTTGCCTGGAACGAATGGACGCCAAGCTCAGGGGACATATGGAGACCATCGGTCAAAAAGATGGAGCGGGACCTGGACGCCCTGCTGCCGCTGCCGCCAGTAGCATACGACGCCTGCAAGAAGCAGGCGGGCCGGGTGAGTTCCCTGTCCTTGGTCCGGTACAAGACCAACGACTACTCGGTGCCAGTGGCCTACGGATACCGGGACGTCCTGGTTCGGGGCTACGTTGATGAGGTGGTGATCAGCTGCGGGTCAGAGGTCATCGCCAAGCACCCACGCTCCTACGAGCTGGACGACTTCGTCTACGACCCCATCCACTACCTGCCGCTCTTGGAGCGTAAGTCGGGAGCCTTGGATCAGGCCGCTCCGCTGCAGGGCTGGGCTCTGCCAGAAGAGTTCGGCACGCTGCGCCGGCTTCTGGAGTCCCGAATGGGACGGCGGGGCAAGCGGGAGTACGTGCAGGTGCTCCGTCTGCTGGAGACCTTCTCCCAGCAGGAAGTGCACGCAGCGGTGAAAGATGCCCTCCGGCTGGGAGCCATCAGCTTCGACGCCGTGAAACACCTGCTCCTGTGTCGGCTGGAGGGGCGGCCGCCCAGGCTGGACCTGGAGCTGTATCCCTACCTGCCACGGGTCCGGGTGAGCACCACGTCCGCCGGGGACTACCTGACCTTGCTGTCGGGGAGGACGGCATGAACGACCGGTCGACGCTGCTGCTGGAACATCACCTTAAGGAACTGAAGCTGCCCAGCTTCCTCCGGGAATACGGGAAGATGGCCGCGCAGTGCGCCGCCGAGGGTGTGGATCACCCCCAGTACCTGCTCAGGCTGGCCGAGCTGGAACTCATAGACCGGCACCAGCGCATGGTGGAACGGCGGATCCGCGCCGCCCGCTTTCCCGCCGTAAAAAGCCTGGACACCTTCGACTTCCCGGCCATCCCATCGCTGAACAAGGCACTGGTGATGGAATTGGCCCGCTGCGAATACATCCAGCGCCGTGAGAACGTCATCGCCGTCGGAAACAGCGGCACCGACAAGACCCATGTGGCCCTGGGACTGGGCTTGGCCGCCTGCCAGAGGGGCATGTCGGTGGGTTTCACCACCGCCGCGGCCCTGGTGCACGAGTTGATGGAGGCCAGGGACGAGAGACGCCTGCTCAACCTCCAGCGGCAACTGTCCCGCCTGAACCTGCTGATCATCGACGAACTGGGCTTTGTCCCACTACCCCGGACCGGGGCGGAACTGCTCTTCGAGGTGTTCAGCCAGCGCTACGAGCGAGGCTCCACCCTTATAACCACCAACCTGCCATTCGACGAATGGACCGAGGTCTTCGGTTCGGAGCGCCTCACCG
Source organism: Dehalococcoidia bacterium (assembly GCA_965226875.1). Lineage (GTDB taxonomy): Bacteria > Chloroflexota > Dehalococcoidia > Lucifugimonadales > UBA3495 > VXOI01. The sequence continues at coordinate 3,629,922 of OZ245439.1, forward strand.
GGGCACTGCTGGACCGGCTCACCCATCACGTCCACATCCTGGAGATGAACGGCGAGAGCTACCGCCTCAAGCGCAGCCGGGAGAACGCCGCGTATCAAGCTCCAGACGATCGCGAGGAAGAATAGGGCGCACCGCCAACGCTGTGTCTTCCTGCTCCTGTAACGTCCCCACTCCGACCAATTTACTGCCGTCAGTCATCACGTCAGTGGTACACGATCTCGCCGCCCCAGTGGCCCAATATCTCGGCGCCATTGACACGTGCACCGGGAGCGCAAGGAGAAGCTGGAGATCGCCGCCGAGGAGGCGCGGGCGCTGCTGTCGGACCGGCGTCAGTTCCTGGACAGCGCCGACACCATCGACACTTTCGCCGCCGAGATGAGCGAGTTCCTCAAGACCAGCGAGTTGACCGAGACCAAGGCTTTCGTGAGGTCCTTCGTCAAGGAGATCGTGGTCAAGTCCGGCAGGGCCGCCATCGTCTACTCGATACCGACGCCGGATAACTCTCCGGCAGGGGGTGCGGACGCCGTGGAGATCGCCCTAAACGGGGGTGTTATGACTTCGGTACGTCATGGTGGGCCTGGATGGACTCGAACCAACGACCTCGGTCTTATCAGGACTGCTGGCATCAGTAACCGATTCGCTAGCTCGCCCGGTCTAGCAGTCTCACAAATTTCGACACTCTGACCAACATCAGTAGAAGTGCCTCCCCAAATCCAGAGGAGTCGCTGAGCCTTCGCGACTACGCTGCCAACGGCTATATTAATCGTCATTCATATATGGTCATCTTGCCCTTGCGATTTCCCCTTCATCTTGAGCACTAGCTCGAATTTCGGGCCACACTTCGGGATCAGGGTCCCCGCCTCCAACCGCCACATAGTCCGCCCATTTCTGCATCAACCCGATTCGTGGCTCGAAAAGATCAGTCCTTTTGTAGGCCCTTCGGGTCTTCTTGCCTTCTTGGTGAGCCAAGGCGGCGTCGGCGGCCGACGAGAGTTGCGGCAATCGTTCTTCGGCCCAGTCAGTGAAGGAGCTCCGAAACCCGTGAGGCACTGCAGGAATACCAAGCCTTCTCAACAGCTCGGTGAAAATCATATCCGAAACTGCTTTGCCTCCGGGTCTAGCCGGGAAAATCAGTCCGTCAGGCCCGGTTATCTCCCAGGATTGGCACAGGATTTCCATTGCTCTGTACGATAGGGGCACGCGGTGGGGACGGCGAGCCTTCATCTTGTTGGCAGGAAGTTCCCAAGTGCGTCTGTCCCAGCGAATTTCGCCCCAATTAGCGTTGCGGACTTCTCCTGAGCGAGCCGCGGTCACAACCAGGAACTCGAAGGCGAGCTTGGTTAAGAGGTTGGCCGTAGACTCCTTCACCTGTTCAAGTGCTCGAGGTACTTGGTTGAATGGTAACGCCTCGAAGTGATTTTCCGCCTGATTTACTGGGGGAAGGGATTTCAGCAGGGCCCGCCCCGCGGGGTTGTCGATCCGGTAACCATTGGTAACCACCCAGTCCATTACAGTTTCCATACGCTGTCTGACTCTGCTCGCAGTCTCGTGCTTTACGGTCCAGATGGGCTCCAAAACATCGAGGGTATCCCTTGGGGTGATTTCGTCGACGGTCTTGTCTCCAATCACGGGGAAAGCGTAGGTCTTGAGCGTTGACCTCCACTGTGCAGCGTGTTTCTGGTTGCTCCATGTGGGACGGCGCAGTTCGATGACGCGCAATGCTGCCTCAGCGAAAGTAGGGACGGATGGCGCGGGGTTCCGAGCGGCTTCCTTGGCGGCCTGCTTCTCTGCTAAAGGATCTCGTCCTTCGGAGACCGCGGTGCGGTTGAGGGCTGCAAGGGAACGTGCTTGGGCGAGACTGACGGCAGGGAAAGAACCCAGTCCGATGTCACGTCGCCGTCCGTCGACCACGATTCTCTGGACCCAGGACTTGGAGCCCGAGGGGGCGACGTAAAGGTAGAGGCCGTCCCCGTCGCCGTGCTTGCCGGGCTTGTTGATAGCCTTGACTGAAAGCGCGTTGAGCTTACCCATAACCCGCCTGATCCCACATATTTTCCCACATGATGAGTGGGACGTGGTGGCATTTTATGGGGTCTGGAGGGAAAACTCAAGCCAAGTGTATCACTACATTAGATACATTTCAGAAGTGACTGAGACTTACTGGGACGGCATGGGAAATTGAAATGGCGGAGAGAGTGGGATTCGAACCCACGGTACAGTTGCCCGTACTCCGGTTTTCGAGACCGGCGCTTTCGTCCACTCAGCCATCTCTCCGCGAGTGGAACAGGGGAGGGTTTGTTCGGGGATCAGGCCGGTTTGTCCTTCTTAATGCAAGTCCCCCGGACGCAGAATTGCTGGGGGATACGGCATTGAACCAAGGTTGCCCGACTGTGCGATAACCCTTCAAACCAGTTTAACGAAATCCGTATGTGGCGGCAAGGGCCGCATCCTGGGCCGCAGGGTTCTGCATCTCTCCATTGAGGGAGAGGGCCGGGGTTAGGGTGAATTGCGGGGATTGGACGACGGTCGCTTCCTTGTATTTATTTATTTGTCTCACCGCTATCTCAGCGCCAGTCGTGGGCACCGGGCATGGGGACTCGGGGGTCTATGGCCCGGATGTCAGAGACGACCAGGCTGGTGGTGCCGTCCCAGCGGGATACGGTACCCTGGGCCAGGATTATGTGGCTCTGCAACTCCCGGCGGCGACGGAAGAAGACTTGGGGCCATAAGATGAGCTGCACGTCGCCCTCCTCGTCCTCGATGGTCACGAACACCGTGCCTTCCTGACCCTTGGGGTGCTGACGGGCGATGGGCCAGCCGGCCACCAGCGCCCCGGCGCCCTCCTCCAGCCCGTACACCGCCGTGGTGGGCAGCACATGGCGGCCCAGGCCGGGCCGGACGAACTCCATCAGATGGCCTTGCGGGTAGATGCCCATGACCTCGTATTCCCCCGCCATCTTCTCGTAGTCGGTGAAGTCGGGCAGTTCGGGGGCGTCGCTCTTCGGGGACAGGGGCAGCGCAGCCTGACCGTTGCGGCCGGGGCGGGTGGCCAGCCCTGCATCCCACAGAGCCGCCCGGCGGTTGGGAGCGACGCCGTCGAAGGCCCCGGCCTTCACCAGCGAGAGCGCGGCCTGGGGCTTCAGCCCGGTGCGGCGCACCAGGTCGCTGGCCCCGGCGTAGGGGCCGCATCGCTCCCGCTCGGCCACTATCTGACGGGCCGACTCCGGCCCTACGTCGCGGATGAACTGGAGACCCAGCAGCACCGAGCCGCCCTCCGGGATGCACCGCTCCGCGCTGCGGTTGACGCAGGGATTGAGGAAAGGCACCCCGAAGCGGCGGGCGTCCTGCTTCAGGGTCTCCATGGGGTAGAAGCCCATGGGCTGGTTGTTAATCAGGCCGACGAAGAACTCCACCGGGTGGTAGCGCTTCAGCCACGCGGCCTGGTAGGCGGTGACGGCGAAGGCGTGGGAGTGGGATTCGGGGAACATATAGTGGCCGTTCAGCTTGGCGAATATCCGGCGGGCGGCGTCTTCGGGCACGCCGTTGCGCTGCGCTCCCTCCAAGAACCGCTGCCAGTGGCCTTCGATCAGGTGCGCGTTGTTGGGGCGGGCGAAGGCCCGGCGCAGCTCATCGGCCTGGGCGGCGGTGAAGCCCGCCACGTCCATCACCAGTTGCACCACCTGCTCCTGCCAGACGATGATGCCGTAGCCCCGCTCCAGGGCGCGCTGCTCCAGCGAGTGGTCGTAGTCCCACGGGGCGCCGTGGCGGTAGCGCTCCACGAACTGGGAGACGGCGCTGCCCTGCACTCCGACGCCAGGGCGGATGAGGGCAACCTGGTAGGCCAAATCCAGCAGGTTGCGGGAGTTGAGCCGCTGGCCCATCTTGAGCTGGGCTGGCGACTGGAGCAGGAAGACTCCCTTGGCCTTTCCCTGGTTAATCAGGTCGTAGACTTCCGGGTCTTTGGGGTCTATGCGCGAGAGGTCGGGGCGGTGGCCCTCTCGTTCTTCGATGAGGTCCAGGGCCTCGTCCAACTGGTCCAGCACCGGCAGGGAGAGCAGGTCAATCTTGGCGAAACCAGCGTCGGCCACGCTGTCCTTGTTCCAGTCCATGATGTAGCGGCCCTCCATGGCCCCTGCCCTGGTCGGCACCATCTCCGGGATGGGGGAACTGCTGAGCACCAAGCCGCCCACGTGCTGGCCCAGCGACCGGGGCGCGTGCATCAGCTGGGGGGCCAGCTCTATCAGGTCGCGCCATCCGGGAGCGCCCACCCGGTCGCAGAAGGCGGGAAGTTCCCGCATCTCGAACTCCAGCGCGGCGGCGTCATGGGAGTGCAGTTGCTTGGACAGCAGGGACAGCTCCTCCTTCGGCAGCCCCAGGGCCTTGCCGAGGTCCTGGATGATGCCCTTGACGCTGTAGGTGGAAATTGCCCCGGCCAGCACGGCGAACTCCGGCCCGAAGCGTCGGTGCACCCGCTGGATGAGCTCGTCGCGCAGTTGCCGAGGGAAGTCCAGGTCTATATCCGGGAGCAGGCTGGTGTCTTCGGATATGAAGCGCTCCAGCGTCAGGTCCCACTCCAGGGGGTCGACGTGGCTGATGCCGATGAGGTAGCCCACTAGCAGGGCCACCGAGGAGCCGCGCCCCCGGCCCGGCGGCCGCTCCTCCAAGGGCGTCTCGGGTTGGATCAGCCCCTTCTCCTCCATGATTTTCTGGGCCAGCAGGACAATCTCGCGGTAGAGCAGCAAGAAGCCGGCTAGGTTGTGCAGCTCTATCAGCCGGAACTCCTCCCGCAGCCGCTCCGCCACCTTCCGCGGCACCGAGCCGTAGCGCCGGGTAGCGGCTTCGTAGCAGAGCTGTTGCAAGTAGCTGTCCGGCGTGTAGCCCTCCGGCACGTCGGCGTCGGGCAGGGCGTAGCCCAGGTCGGCGCTGAGGTCGAACTCGCACATCTCCGCGATGCGCCGGGTGTTGGCGATAGCTTCGGGGCAGTGGCGAAAGACCTGCTCTATCTCTGCGGGCGGTTTCAGGAAGAGATGATGATTGGGGCGGATGAAGCGCAGGGCCTGGTCGATGGTGGTGTTGTGGCTGGCGGCCACCAGCGCGTGTTGCAGCCGGTAGCGTTCCGGCGCGTGGTAGTGGACATCGTTGGTCGCCACGACGGGCGCGCCAATCTCGCGGGCCAGAACGGTCAGGTCGCGGTTGCGCCGGGTGTCCCCGTTCAGGAAGTTCTGCTGAAGCTCCACGAACACCGAGTCTATGCCGAACCATTCCCGGTAGTCGTCCAATAGCCGCTTGGCGTCGGCGATCCTGCCCTCCGCCTTTAGCTTGGAGAGCGGCCCGTCCCGCCCGCCGGTGAGCAGCGCCAGTCCCTCGGCGTGTTCGGGAAGAAAGCGGGGATCGAGGCGAGGGTTGCGCCGGTCGGCGGCGTTGGCCAGTGAGAAGAGGCGGGAGAGGTTGCCGTAGCCCTCCCGCGTCCGGGCGAGCAGGGTCAGCCGGGAGCCGTCGGTCAGGGTCAGCTCGCCGCCGGTGATGGGCTTGAGGCCGAGGCCGTTGGCCTGCCGGGCGAAGTCCAGGGCGCCGCAGAGGTTGGTGTCGGTCAGGGCCAGGCAGTCGTAGCCGTACTCCACGGCCTGGGCCAGCAGTTCGTGGGTGTGAGAAGCGCCCAGGCCAAAGGAGTAGAAGCTCTTGGCGTGAAGCTCGACGTAGCCGCCATACATCAGAGTTTTCCGATGCTAATGTCCCTGCTGATACCAACAGTCCTCGTGCTGGTCCCGGAACAGGGTGACCTCTCCCCCATCCTCTCGCTCCACCCGGTAATAGGTCCTGGTCAAAGGTTTGGGCAGCCACCACAGGTCGAAAGTCCACGAGTCCTCGATTCGGGCCACCCGCCGCCACTCTCCCGAATCTGCTTCGCTCAAATGCCATCCACTCCTCTGCCGCCCGGTTACCGGCGACCTGGCTCCGCCTCCGGGTTGCCTGATGGTCTTGGGCAGGTGGTTCTCGTCCTCCTGAACTGCAATTTGCTCCGGGACCAGCAGGGGGCGGATGCTGCCGCTCAGGGGGTCCAGCGGCGTCTGCACGGCCCGCATCTCCGGCGCCGGATGCCAGGGGGCGACTTCGACCACCCGGTAGAGAGCCGGATTGCCCGCCGCCCGCGCCTGCAATCGCCGCTCCACCTCCACCAGCCGGCTCCGCCGGTAGTCCCGAGCGTCGGGCAGCAGCCCCAACTGCGCCCCCGACTCCCCGGTGAAGCCGGACAGGGTCAGGGTCAGGCCGTCTATGGGAACTTCGGGCGGTTCCGCCTCCAGCCTGCTGCGGACGATGAAGGACGCCCTCTCCCATCGTCCGGCGCCCTCTTGGAAGTTGACCGTCTTCTCCCAGGGAGCGGCCCCGAACACCGGGCATTCCAGGGCGGCCTGCCGGGCGAACCGGCCCCGCATGACGGGACGGGCGTAGGCGCGTTGGAGCAGGGAATCCACGGCCACCAGCAGCATTTCCAAGGATGTTGAGGAAAAGGGCAGCGAGGTATGCTCCGTCACCGTTTCCTGGTACTTGAGGGGTATCAGGGGCCGGTCGTCGCGCCCGTTGGCGAGGTTCCAGATCCATCCGCCCTCCGGCCCGAACTGGTCAATCATCCGGGCCAGGCCCATGGCGGCCACCTGGCCCAGGGTATGCAGCCCGAACCGGCGCAGGGCGGATATAATCTCGCCGGGCACCGGAAGCAGACTCACGGGGCGAGATGACAGGAAGGCCGCGGGATCCTCCGGCGCCTTGACAGCCCTCAGCGGGTCGCTGCTGCGGGCGGCCACCAGCGCCGGGAACTTGCCCTCGCCGATGCCGGCACGCGGGAGCAGGGTCTGGGGTACAGCGTTCAGCAGGGCGCAGACCAGGCGCTCCTCTCCGCCGTACATGGTTTCCAGGCCCTCCGTTGCGACGTAGGCGATGCCCAGCCCGGCATCCTCCACCCGGTCGCCAATACCTTGCAGGGCGCCGAGGATCTGCCGGAACACCCGGCGGTAGTGAGGTTCGTCCGCTTCCAGAACAACGGCCCCGGCCTGGCGCGACAGGGCCTGCTCCAGCGGCATCCCTGCCGATACCGCCACGGCCATCGGAAAGTGGTCAACCACCACCTTCCCGGATTTTCGTCCGCTCCGCTCCCGGCGGTCGGCAATCAGGGCAGGCTGGTCCTTCAGCCGGGGCCGGCGTTGTATTTCGGCCTTGGCCCGCAGGTGGGTGATGAGCACACAGGCGACCTTCAAGGCATCTCCTGGTCGGGAAAGTCCGGCTGAACTGGCAACGCCGGATATTATAGAACATTTGTTTTCTTGTCAACACGGCAATCAGGAACGATAGCGTTCCGAATTAGGTGGTCGAGAGGCGGATGTAGTGTCCGAGTGCGGAAGGTGAGTTCGGAAACTTCGATTTTCCGGCCATTGTCGGCCATTTCGGGCCGTTGTGTCTGAGTTGGGTTTGGAATCGGGGTTGCGCTTGGTGAGCTTGGAGCAGGGAGTCTTCTTTTGGTTTTCAGGCATCAAACATCGCGTGGCCTTAGTGGCTTTGTGGTTTTGGTCGGAGTGACATGGGGAGCGGTGGGTCATGTGTATTTAATAGTACACGTGTTCTATTAACTTGGCAAGGGGGAGGAGGCGATAGCGTTCCGAATCAGGTGGTCGAGACGGGTACCCGACATTAACACCCGCTACCCTTGGATTCCCGCTTTCACGGGAATGACGGATCGTATGGATTCCCGCGAAAGGGGGAATGACGGACCGTAAGCTGCCATACCACCTAAATTGGAACGCTATCATCAGGAACTATTGATCAACGACAATTAGTCTTGCCGGTGGCGACGACTATTTTTGCCGGTCACATGTGGTAATCATCCGGTACAGGAGGTGCCGGATTGGTTACGGATCAGCAAGTCGCATTACTGAGGCAAAGACAGATGGAAGGAAAGAAACAACAGACGGCGGCGGCCATGGCGGGGATGAGCGAGCGGTCGGCGCGGAAGTGGCAGTGTGGCCCGTTGCCCTCGGAGACCAAGCAGGAGCGCCGGTGGCGCACCCGGCCCGATCCCTTTGACGGCGTCTGGGAGGAAGAAATCCTGCCCCTGCTCAGGGGCGAGGCCGCCGGCAGGCTCAGGGCAACGACAATTATCGAGTGGCTGGAGGAGAAATTTCCCGGCCGGTTCAGCGCCTCCCAGCTCCGCACCCTGCAACGCCGATTACAGGACTGGCGGGCACTCAACGGTCCGGATCAGGAGGTCTACTTCCCCCAGGAGCATCCACCTGGCCGGGAGGCGCAGCTCGACTTCACCCACTGCAACTCCCTGGGAGTAACCATCGGCGGCCGGCGCTACCGCCACCTGCTGTTCCAGCTGGTGTTGAGCCATTCAGGCTGGCGCTACGCCGAGGTGGTTGCCGGCGAGACCTTTGTGGCCCTGAAGCAGGGACTCCAGAACGCGCTCTGGGAACTGGGCGGCGCGCCCCAGATCATACGCTCCGACAACAGCTCGGCCCTCACCCATGAGATAAAGCGCAGCCGCGGCCGGGCCCTGAACGACAACTACGCCGAGCTCCTGGAGCACTACGGGATCGAGGCCACGCTGATCAATTCCGGGGAATCCCACGAGAATGGCGTGGCCGAGCAGGCTCATTACCGGTTGAAGGACGCTTTGGACCAGGCCCTCATGCTGCGGGGCAGCCGCGACTTCGATTCCGCCGAGTCCTACACCGGCTTCGTCAGGAAGGTGGTTGAGCGGCGCAACCGCTTGGTGCAAGGGAAGCTGGAGCAGGAACGCCCACTTCTGCAGTGCCTGCCTCCAGCTCCCGTGCCGGAGTACGTCAACCACCAGGCCCGGGTGCGCAAGTGGAGCACCATCCAGGCAGCCGGACGGACCTACACCGTACCCTCCCGGCTCATCGGAAAGGAGGTGCAGATACGCTTGTACGCCGAGCGTCTGGAAGTGTACTACAAGGGCCACTTGGTGGAACGCATGGAGCGGGTGCGCGGTGAAAGGGAGGCCAACGTCAATTACCGCCACGTCATCGGCTCCCTGGTGCGCAAGCCCGGGGCCTTCGCTCGCTACCGGTTCCGGGAGCAGATGTTTCCCACCATGACCTTCCGCTTGGCCTACGACGCCCTCAAGAGGTGGCGAGGCGAACGGACTGACGTGGAGTACCTGCGGATCCTGCACCTTGCGGCGACAACTATGGAGTCGACGGTGGACAGCGCCCTAGCCCTGCTGCTGGAGGCCGGTGAGCCCTTCGACTACGCCACGGTCAAGGAACTGGCGAACCCGGCTCCGCCGCGGGCGCCGGTGCTGAGCCTGTCCGGGATGCCGGACCTGAGGGTCTACGACTCCCTGCTGGCGGGGGTGGCCTGATGATGGAGGCCAACGCCATTAAGGTCCGGATCGGGGAGCTGTGCCACCAATTCCGGCTGCCCACCATGGGGGCGCAGTCGGTGTCCCGATTCACCGCCGCCGGGCACGGCGACGCCCTGGAGACCCTCTTGGAAGTGCTGGAGCAGGAGGCCGAGGACCGGAGGCAGCGCCGCATCGGCCGGCTGCGCACCGCATCCAGGCTGCCCGCCGGCAAGACCTGGGAGACCTTCGAGCACGACCGTGTGCCCCTGGCTCTGCGGCAGCAACTGGGCGAGCTGTCTGACGGCAGCTTCGTCGACCGAGGCGTCAACGTGCTGGCCTTCGGACTGCCCGGCACCGGCAAGACCCATGCACTGTGCGCCGTGGGCCACCGGCTGGTGGAAGCCGGACGCTCGGTGCTCTTCGCCCCGGCCTACCGGCTGGTGCAGGACCTGCTCGCCGCCAAGCGGGACCTGGCGCTACCGCGACAACTACGAAAGCTCGACAACTACGACTTCCTGCTGCTGGACGACCTGGGGTACCTGCCCCAAGGGGCCGAAGAGTCCGAGGTGCTCTTCACACTCATCGCCGAACGCTACGAACGCCGGTCCCTGGGCATCACGTCCAACCTGGTCTTCTCCCAGTGGGAGCACATCTTCGCCAACCCAATGGCCACGGCTGCGGCCATCGACCGGGTGGTCCACCACTCGGTCATCCTGGAATTCGACGTCCCCAGCTACCGCACCGGAGTGGCCCAGCAGCGCAGTCAGAAACAGGGGGTGAACCGGCAAGAATAATTGACGGAACCGGCAAAAGTAGTTGACGCTGAACAACTATCTCAAGGTCTTTCAACCGTTCTCTCTCCCTCAAGGAGGAGGGAGAATCAAAAGACCGTGCTCCCTTGAAAAGACCGGGGAAAGGGCCCGGGGAAAGGCCCAGGGCGGACGCAGCTTTTCTTGCGTGGTTTGGCCGCGTTATGGTAATTTTAGGGTGCAATACGTTGGTCTTAAAGGAGAAAAGCTATGGGATACACACCCAGTTACCTGGGCCACGTGAACATCTACGTCCGCAACGCCAAGGACGCCCGCGATTGGTACGAATCCGTCTTGGGGCTGCACACCTATGACTTCAAGGAAGGCCGCGCCGCCTTCATGTCGGCCGACCTGAACCAGTCCCACGAGATTGCGCTGATGGAAGTGGGCGAGAACGCCGACGGCCCCCGCGCCGGGCAGGTGGGCCTGAACCACATGGCGTGGCGCATGGGCAGCCTGGAAGACCTGGCCGATTTCTACAACAATCTGAAGGAAAAGAACGTGCCTCTCCAGCGCGTCTCTGACCACGGCCTGTCGCTGGGCATCTACCTCAAGGACCCCGACGGCAACGGTATCGAGGTCTACTACGAGACCCCGCGCGAGGACTGGCACCGCCAGGACAACCTGTTCATGAGCGGCGAACGTCCGCAGGGCAACTTCCCCGGCCCGTGGGAAGCCGACCTCGTCCCCGACGGCGTGGCTGCCGCCGCCCAGCGGAGCTAGTCACGGCCATTTAGGCTTTTCGTCTGTTGGGGCGAGCGGAAACGCCAGCACAGCCAGCACAAACAAAGGGGCGCACAGCCGTGCGCCCCTACATCGTTGACGAGGTTGACGAGCAAGCGCTGTCAGCCTACTGCACGACCGCTATCGCCTCAATCTCGATGAGCATGTCGGGGTCGACCAGGCGGCTGATTTCGACGAGGGTGCTGGCGGGATAGCCCGAGGAGAAGAACTCGGAACGCACCTCGTGGATGACGGAGAAGTGCTCGGCCAGGTTGGTTACGAACACTGTTACCTTCACCACGTCGTCCATGGTGGCCCCGCCCTCAGCCAGCACCGACTGGAGGTTTTCCAGCGTCTTGCGGGTCTGGGCGCGAATGTCGCCCCGGCCCACCAGCGCGCCGTCAACGCCTCGCGCCACCTGCCCCGACGCGAACACCATGCGCCCGGCGGGCACCGCGACGCCCTGCGCACATGATGCCCGCCGGCACCGCCACGTCGCTGCTCAGAAGTATCGTCTTCGCCATCTTCCTCCTCCCTACTTCCACTCGGCGTCTGGAGGCCAGACGTTGGTGCTGCCCCGGGCCGCGCCCTGCAATACGGGGTCGCCCCGCATCGGCCCCATGGCCTCAATTGCCTTGAGATAGTGTTCCGAGGCTTGGTGGGCGTGGAAGGCGGCCTCGTCCACGTAGATTTCGTACACCCAGAGCCGGTTGGGGTCGCCCGCGTCCTGGATTACGTCGAAGCGCAGGCAGCCGGGCTCCGTGTTGGCCGCAGCCTGGGCGTTGGGCAGCAGGGCTTTCAGGAATTCGTCCTTCGCCCCTTCTTTGATCTGTATCGGCGCGATGATTACGTACATGGCATTTCTCCTATTTGCTTTAAGCCCTCACCCTAACCCTCTCCCTCTGGGAGGTGGAATTATGGGATTGAGGGCTTTCCTCTACTTCCACTCGGCGTCGGTGGGCCAGACGTTGCTGCTGCCCCGGGCCGCGCCCTGGATGCCCTCGACGCGGATGTCGGCGGTGGCGTCGCGGAACTTGATGAAGTGCGGCGCCTGCGTGTGGGCCTGGAAGGCGGCCTCGTCGTCATATACCTCGTAGAGCCAGACGCGATGGTCGTCCCCGGCGTCCTGGATTACGTCGAAGCGCCGGCAGCCCGGCTCGTCGTTCACCGACCCTATGGCGTCCGGGACGATGGCCTCCATAAACTGTTCCTTGCATCCCGGCTTGATCTGGAGGGGCGCAATGATTACGTACATTCGTCAGTCTCCTTGTAATAGGCTGAATCGTTAGCATCGTACATTATGGCATCCCGATTCTCAATCTAAAGCCTCCCCATGACGCCCCACTCCGGGCGTGTTACCATTCCCGAAAGTCCACACAGAACTGGAGCAAGGAGGCAGCGCCATGCCAGCCAGAACCGGGGCGGAGTACATCGCCAACCTGAAGGAGAATGGGCCGGAGGTCTACCTGCACGGCGAGCGGGTCAAGGACGTCACCACCCATCCGGCGCTGCGGGGAGGCGTGGAGTCGCTGGCACGGCTCTACGATATGCAGCACAACCCGGCCATCCGAGACGAGATGACCTACGTGTCGCCCACCACCGGCGACCGCGTCGGCACGTCGTTCATCATGCCGCGCACCATGGAGGACCTGGAGGCCCGGCGGGTGATGATGCGCCACTGGGCCCGGGCCACCTTCGGGATGATGGGCCGCAGCCCCGACTTTATGAACGTTAACATCATGGCGATGGCCGCCGCCGGCGACTACTTTGCCCAGAACCGCCCGGAGTTCAAGGACAACATCAACAGCTACTACGAGCACGTCCGCGAGAATGACCTGGTGCTGACCCACACGCTGCTCAACCTGCAACGCAGCCGCACGCCCGGCGCAACGCCGCTGGAGGACCGCACCGACATCGCCCTCCAGGTGGAGAAGGAGACCGACGCCGGCATCATCGTCAACGGCGCCCGGGTGCTGGCTACGCTGGCCCCGCTGTCCGAGGAGATCGCGCTGTATCCCACCACGTCGCACCAGCTTCCGGGGCAGGCGCCGGAACGCTACTCCTTTGCCTTCGCCGTCGCCAACAACACGCCTGGGCTGCGCTACCAGTGCCGCGAGAGCTTCGACTTCGAGCGCTCCCACTTCGACCATCCGCTGGGTTCGAGGTTCGAGGAAATTGACGCGGTGGCCTTCTTCGACCACGTTTTCGTGCCGTGGGAGAATGTGTTCCTGCTGGGCGACGTGGAGCTGTGCAACAACCTGCAACAGGCCACCAACCGCCACCTGCACTCGGGGCACCAGGTGGTCACCAAGAACGTCGCCAAGTGCGAGTTCGTGCTGGGCCTGGCGACGCTGATGACCGAGACGCTGGGCTCGTCGCAACAGCAGCAGGCGCAGCAGATGATCGCCGAGATTATCGAGAACCTGGAGGTCACCAAGGCCTGTCTGCGGGCCGCCGAGGCCGACGCCGAGGTGGACCAGTGGGGCGTGATGGCCCCGGCCGAGCTGCCCCTGCAAGCCGCCCGCAACCTGTTCATACGGATGTACCCGCGCATGGGCGAGATTATCCACCTGCTGGGCTCCAGCAGCCTGATGGCCCTGCCCACCGAGGCCGACCTGGAGGGCCCGCTGGCCGAGGAAATCAACCGCTACCTTGAAACCGACTCTGCGTCGGCCCGCGACCGAGTGCGGCTGTTCCGGCTGGCCTGGGATATGTCGTGCAGCGCCTTCGGAGCGCGGCAGATACTCTATGAGCGCTTCTTCCAGGCCGATTCCGTCCGCAACGCCATCATCCTCTACAACATGAAAGACCGCCAGCCCCACGCCGACTGGGTGCGCCAGTTCCTGGAACAGGAGTAGCGGGGCTGCATTTCACTCACAGAAAACGAGGAGGAGAGCCATGCCGGAACCGCGAGTAATCAAGTCCCACGAGGTGGAGCAGTTGCAGCGGGCCGAGGGCGTAACCGTTGCCAGCCACATCAACAAGGAGTTCGGAGCGACGGAGATTTCCAGCGGCATCACCAGTTTTGAGTCGGGCCGCTCCAACACCACCCACTACCACAACGCCGAGGAGTCGGTCATCGTAATCGAGGGCGAAGGCATCCTGCTGATCAACGGCGTGGAGCACCGCGTAAGCGTCAACGACGCCGCCTTCATCACCCCCGGCACACACCACCGCCTGATCAACACCGGCGAAGGCCCGTTCCGCATAGCCTGGTCGTATGCTACGGTGGACGTGTCGCGCACGCTGGTGGAGGATTAGGGGGCTGATACACCAGAGGGAGTGAGTGCGGAGTAATGCTGCTTCGGATTGCGGGGGAAGTGCTGTATCGGCTCTTTGTGGAAGCTCAATGGCTGGTAAACACCATCCAAGAGATTATTTTCCATCCCCTGTCGGCATCGTATGTTGATACAACGGAATCAGTCCCTACTAAAGTAGACGAATCTGGTATCACCTCCCTTTCACAACCTGCTGATGGTTGGTTGAATAAAATCGCGGCAGCAGGGGGAACCTTTGTGGGCTCGCTCGGCAAAGCCTACTTTAGCTGACAGAGCTTAAAACGATGCACACAGGCCGCAATTTTAAGGGGTTGGGATAAGGTAAATCCATCTGTAGACTGCGAAATGCAAACCACGAGCGACTGCAAATTACTCCATGCTGCACCGATTTACCCCTTACTCCCCAACCTCCACGATCATCTCCACCTCTACGGGTGAGCGTAGGGGGAGGCCGGCCATGCCTACGGCGGAGCGGGCGTGGCGGCCCTGGTCGCCGTAGAGGCTGACCAGCAGGTCGGAGGCGCCGTTGCCCACCACGAAGTGACGCTCGAAGTCCGGGTCGGCGTTGACCATCACCAGCAGCTTGACCACCCGCTTCACGCTGTCCAGGCTGCCGGTGGCGGCCTTGATGGCGGCCAGACAGTTCAGCATCGCCTGGCGGGCCGACTCGTAGCCCTGCTCCTCGGTCACGTCGCGGCCCACCTTGCCGGGGTTCAGGATGGAGCCATCGGGCATACGGGCTATGTGCCCCGCCACATACAGTAGGTTGCCGGTGCGCACAGACGACACAAAGTTGGCCACCGGCGCGTTGGGCTCGCTGAGCGACAGCCCCATCTCCTGCAACTTATCTTCGACGGACATTTGCTGTCCTCCTGATTTATTAACCCCTGATTTATAAACCACAGAGAGCACAGAGGTTTTGATTTATTTCTTCTCTGCGGTCTCTGTGTCCTCTTTAGGTGAGATTGACCGTTAACCGGGCAGGCGGACGATGGCCTCGACCTCGACCAGCAGCTCGGGGCGCACCAGGGTGGAGACGCCGACGGTGGAGCTGGCGGGCGGGTTGGCGGGCCAAGTCTCCAGCCGCACCTTGGCATAGGCGGCATAGTCGTCCATGTTGGTCAGGAAGCAGGTAATCTTGGCCACGTCTTCCATGCGGCCGCCGGCAGCCTCGATGACGCCACGGATGTTGGCCATCACTTGCCGGGACTGGGCCTCGCAGCCCTCGGCCGCGTTTCCGTTGGCGTCCACGCCCACGTGTCCCGACACATACAGCATGTCGCCGACCCGCACACCGGGGGAGAGGTTGGGGTTGGGGGCCACTCCGGGGGGAATCACGGGCTGTCGTTCTGGCATGGCGGTCTCCTTTATATATTTGGGGTTGACGCAGAGGGCGCGGGGATTACACGGGGATTACACAGAGAGCGCAGAGTGTTTCGATGTGTCTCTGCGCTCCTGACGTTTTTCTAGGTATACGAGATGGTTTTATCGGGCAGAGGCAGCGACGCCGGAACGCTCGCGGTATACGGAGATACAGCCCCGGATGCCCTCCAGCTTGGAGAACAGCTTGCCCAACTGCTCCATGCCGGTGGTGTGGACCGTGAGGGTCATGCTTACCTTGCCGTCCTCGTATCCCCCGGTGTTTACCGAGGCGATGTTCACTCCCTCTTCGGACACGTTCCGGGTCAAGTCGTTCAGCAGGCCGACGCGGTCGTAGGCGAGCATGGTGATGCGAACCGGGTATAGGTTCTTTGTCTTGCCCCAGTCCACGGGAATGAACCGCTCCGGTTCGTCTTCCTGCTTGACGTTGGGACAGTCGCGCTTGTGCACCGTCACTCCCCGGGAGCGGGTGACGAAGCCGGTGATTTCGTCGCCGGGAATAGGATTGCAGCACGGGCCCATCCGGGTGAGCATATCGCCCACGCCCTGCACCGTGACGCCCGAAGTGGGGCTGGACAGGGGCAGGCCAGTACGCTTCTCGGCCAACGAAGGTTCCGGTTCCTGGCGGGCCTCGGCCAGCTTCTGGGCCAACTGGCTCTGGGAAACGCCACCGGAGCCCAGATTGGCCAGCAGGTCTTCGAGGGTGTCGTACTTGAAGAGGGCCAGGATTTCGCTGTCGGGGAACTTCTGGTTGAGACGGTGAATTTCCCGGCGAAGTATCTCCCGGCCACGCTGGATGTTCACGCCGAGCTCCTGGCGGCGGAACCACAGGCGGATGCTCTGGCGGGCGTTGGCGGAACGGACGTAGCCGCGGTTGGGGTTGAGCCAGTCGAGGCTGGGGCCGCGGTCGGACTTGGTGTTCATGATTTCCACGGTGTCGCCGTTCTGCAACGTCGTGTCCAGCGACACCAGCTTGCCGTTGACCTTGGCCCCGACGCAACGGTGGCCCAACTCGGTGTGTATCTTATAGGCGAAGTCCACCGGCGTGGAGCCGGCGGTGAGTTCGACGATGCGTCCCTTGGGGGTGTAGACAAATACCTGGTCTCGGAAAATGTCCTGCTGGACTTTTTCGATAAACTCGGCTGTGCTGGTTACGTCTCGCTGCCACTCCAACAACTGCCGAAGCCCGCTCATCTTCTCTTCAAAGTTCCTGTCGCTGGAACTGCCTTCCTTGTAGCGCCAGTGAGCCGCCACGCCGTACTCGGCGGTCTCGTGGAATTCGTAGGTCTTTATCTGCACTTCCAGGTGATTGCCGCTGTCGCAGAGAACCGTGCTGTGCAGGGCCTGGTACATATTCTCTTTGGGGTTGGCGATGTAGTCATCGAACAGGCGGGGGATGGGATGCCATAGCTGATGAATCGCTCCCAGCGCCCGGTAGCAGTCGGCCTGCCCCTCCACCAGCACGCGCAGGGCAAAGAGGTCATATATGTCGCTCAGTTGCTTGCCATCGGCTTCGTACTTCTGAATCTTGCGATAGGTGCTGTATATGTTCTTGGGGCGGCCCGACACTTCGGCCTTTATGTCCTCCGCCTCCAGCTTCTCCCGCAACTGTTCCGATACCTGGGCGACATACTCCTCCCGTTCCACCCGCCGCGCGGCCAGCATCCGGGAGATTTCGCGGTACTTGTCGATGTCCAGGTGACGCAAGGCCAGGTCGTCCAGTTGCCACTTGATTTCCCAGATGCCCAGGCGGTGGGCCAGCGGGGAATAAATGTCGAGGGTCTCCTGGGCGATGCGGCGCTGCTTCTCCGGCGGGAGGGCGTCCAGCGTCTTCATGTTGTGCAGCCGGTCGGCCAGCTTGATCAGGACGACGCGGATGTCCTCGGCCATGGCCACCAGCATCTTGCGCAGGTTCTCGGCGTAGAGGCTGTCGGGGTCGTCGGCGCCTTCGGGCATGGCGCTCAGCGGGTCGTGAATGCGGCCGTCCAGCCTGGTCAGCTTGGTGACGCCGTCCACCAGCTTGGCGATTTCCGGCCCGAACTTGCTGGAAAGCTCGTCCAGTGGCACATCACAGTCTTCCACCACGTCGTGAAGCAGCGACGCGGCGATAGTCTGCTCGTCCAGGCGAAGGTCGGAGAGGTAGAGGGCGATTTCCAGAGGATGGGCGATGTAGGGTTCGCCGGACTTCCGCAACTGTCCTTCGTGACAGCGTTCGGCGAAGTGATATGCGTCCCTGATGAGGTTGGTGGCATTCTCCGGCAGGTAGTCCGACACCTGCTCCAGAAGTCGGTCAATTACTTCCTCAGTCGCTACCCCAAGGCCGATACCCCCGTGTGTTGAATTCAACCGAAGGCTCGTCACTGCACTGTTGCTCTCGCCGGAAGGGAGGTTGAAGAGAGGCAGATTCGTACCCTTTTTATGCCATGCCCGTTACAGGATAATTAGCTTGATTCTACTCCCTTTCCCGTCAAATTGCCATTGCCCTTCACTTCTATGCAGGGTCTTTCGATTCTTGAACCGAGAGAATAACATGAGGAAATGGAGGAAAGAATTGAAAATCTAGGGTCCAGGTTGGTGAAGGCCTTCGAACAAGTGCCGGACCCCCGCAGTCCTTTGGGAAGACGCCATAGCTTGCCCGCGATTCTAACCCTGGCGGTCTGTGCCATGCTGGCCAACTGCCACAGCCTCTACGCCATTCACCAATGGGGCCGGGAGCATGGCGATTTGGCTCCCAGGCTGGGTTTCAAAGGGAGCAAGACCCCGGCGGTATCCACTTTGCATCTGGTCTTCAAACGGTTGGACCGGGAGGCTTTCGAGACGGCGCTCCAGGAGTGGGCCCAGGAGGAATTGGGCGACCGGGCGCAGGCGGTGGCCATTGACGGGAAAAGTCTGCGGGGCATTCATGGCGAGGAACTGCCTGGGGTGCATCTGGTGGCGCTATATGGGCAGCAACTGGGCCTGACCCTGGCTCAAAAGGGGGGTAGGGGAGAAGGAAGCGGAGTTGAGCGTGGCGCCGGAACTGTTGGGCCAGGTTGATCTGGCCGGTTGGGTGGTAACTGGGGACGCCCTGTATGCCCAGAAGAACCTGAGTCGGCAGGTGGTGGAGCAAGGCGGTGACTATTTCTGGGTGGTGAAGGATAACCAGCCTACCCTGCGGGCCGATATTGCCCTGCTGTTTGCCGAACCACCCTAGGGGGTGTCGTCAAAGTAATTTAGTCCAAATCGCCATGGCCCGAATCTGGCAGATGGCCAGGTAAGAAAGGGAGTTCTTGGCATACCGGGTCGCCACTCCCCGCCACTGCTTGAACTCCAGGAAACCGTTCTCCACCAAATGCCGCAACTTGTACAGCGCCCGGTCGTAGTCCCGCTTTTCCTTCCGGTTGCTCTTGGGCGGTATCACCGGATTCATCCCCCGGGCCGAGGCCCCGGCCACGATTTCATTGGTGTCATAGGCTTTGTCCGCCAGCAGGTGTTCCGCCTTGATGCCCTCAATCAGGGGCAGCGCTTGGGAGCAGTCAGCCACAGTGCCTGCGGTCACCGCCAGCCTTACCGGCATTCCGTGGGAGTCCACCGCCAGGTGCAGCTTGCTGTTGAGCCCCCTTTTGTGCGGGCAATGGCTTGGTTGCCGCCCCGGGCCCCGGCGCTGTGGGGATGGGCCTTGATGTAGCTGGCGTCAATCATCAGCCATTCATAATCAGGGTCATCCATCACCGCCTCCAGCAGCCCGGCCCAGACGTTCCGGTCCCGCCAGCGGCAGAAGCGGCGGTGGGTGTTCTTCCAGTCCCCGTAGTCCGGGGGCAGATCCCGCCAGGGGGCGCCGGTGCGCAAAATCCAGAACACAGCGTTGATGAAACGGCGGTTATCTTGGGCCGGCCGGCCTGTCTTGCCCTTGCCGCCGGGGAGAAGGGGTTCCAAGATTTCCCATACCCGGTCTGAAATATCGTGGCGCCGGTGCGCCGGGGCTACGGCTACTGCTGGCATTGCCCAATCCTGCTGTACTAATTGCAATATCAGCTTATTATCACACTCTCACTTTGACGACACCCCCTAAAAAGAACGAGGTCAAGCTGGAAAGAAGGTTCAGCGCAACCGTCGGGGAGAAGTACCTGGCGAACATTTGCACCGGCTGCGACCAGATGCAGGGGAACTGGTTCTTGCACATGGACCCCTTTCACAACAGGTTCAATCTCTTCAGAACCGAAAGGCAGAATTACGGCCCCTGCGATAAGTGTGCTACTTACCACTGCCTGACCCACGGGGAGTATCTGGATTACAGAGGAACCAATCAATGCCCGGTCTGCCTGGAAGAAGCCGAAAGGGTCATGTGTCCCAACAACCCGGACCGGGAGTGCTTCTACCCCGACCGGTGCCAGCAGAACGGGTGTTACTTCGTCAACCGGGACCAGCAGCGACAACTTGAACAGCAGGAGTGGGAGCGACAGCAACAGGAGCTTCGGGAGCAAAAAGAGCGGAAGAATCGGCAAGAACAGGAACAGAGGCAACAGGAGTGGATAGAACTCAACGAATGGTTCCGTAGACAGAAGAATCAGTAAGCCCTACCAAAAAGGGAAAGACGACATCCCCACCGCCACCTACCTTCGCCAAATCCCCAGCGTGATAACCCGCCGTACCCAGCGCAGCCGTTCCAGTCTAGCCCGCTTACGCCGGATTCCAGCCAGTTCCCGATGCCGCCAGCCCAGTTGCGTGTTGCGGTCCAGGCCCTTCAGAGGCGCGGTCTCCCGGGGGAGGGTCAGGCCGTGCTCATCCAGCATGGCCACCTCCAGCTCCGGAATCCGCTGGCGCGCTGACACCCAGGCCAGGCCCCGGCCAGTGGGTGGATGCGAGTCCCACAGCGTGCGCCACTCCTTAATCAGCAGATACGCGGCTCCGTAGACCTCCTCGTCGTAATCACCCGGCTCCCGCGCCACCACGTCGTTATGACGCCGCTGAGACCTCGGCCTGGCCGCCCTGGCACCGCCGGGCGCATTAGCGCCGACCCGCACAGATTCCAGCCGTTCCACCCGCCGCTCCAGCCGGCGCAGGCCAGCGGCGAGTTCATCCCGCAGAGCCTCGACCGCCTCGCTATCCAAGCCGCCATTGCCAGCGCCCGTCCCCGCCAGCACCCGCTGCAACTGCCCCTCCAGCTCCGCCACCCGCTCCTCCAGCGCCCTGACCCGCTCCCTGTCCTGCCCGGACACCTCCACTGCCCGCTCCAACAGCATCCGCTCCAAAGCCCCGGCCAGGCGCGGCGACAACTCGCCCGCTCCCTGGCTGCGCCACAGGGTCTTGCGGTCCACGCCCAGCTCCTCCGCCGCCTTCACCGGCCCCAAGTCGTGCACCAGGTCGTTCAGCAACGCCCGCAGTCGCAACCCCCGCAGGCTCTCCAGGCTGGCGGTGCCATCCCCGGACTGTCCACACCGCTGCATCCGTACCACCTCCACTCTCGCGTTCCAAGAGGAACATTTCCTGTAGGGGGCTGGAACATCGCATCGCCCGCCGCCGCTTGCCACGCGAACCATTCCGTAGCTGGCCGTTGCCATTGGCCGTGGAACCAGCTCTTCCCTGAAGGTGTTCACTGATTCGGCCCTTGTCCCCCTCGATTCCCCCGCTTCCAGCTACGGACACGACCGGCTCTGCCCCCTGGCCCCAAAGTCGAATCCCTGTACACGTCTATGACACCACGTCGGGGCCGTCCTGCGTCAGGTCTTATGGGGTGGTTCATGCGTGAACCACCCCATAGGGGGTTCCGACAACCGGCAGTCCGCCTCCACACTTGTTAGCGAACATTAGTTCGTTAAGACAAGCGAAAGGAGGCAACGATGTTCCTGCGGTTCATCCCCACTTCCGGCAGGGCCAGGCGGCTGATGCTGTTGGCGGCGGCCCCGCTGCTGGCGGCCCTGCCCGCCGTCCGCGCCGCCGCCCCCGCACTGGCCCAGACTCCCCCAGACCGGCCTCCCGTCTTTGTCAACGAGGACCAGCAGGTCGTCGAGCGCAAGGTCGACGGCCGCTTCATCGCCCGGCCCGTCTTCAGCCGCCCGGTGGACGTCCTCTTCTACGCCGTCCGCCACCCCGACAGCGGCGACTGGCTCACCGCCACCTACCGCGCCCAGGGCGGCGAGAACCGGCTCTCCGACGGCTGGGAGTACACCATCGAGTACCCCGCCCTGGACGAGTACCCCGCCCTGGACGAGCAGCCCGCCCTGGACCCCGACCAGTCCTACCTGCTGGCACTGCTGGTCAAGAACCCCAACGGCGGCGACCCCTACGCCTTCTACGCCCTGATCCCGGAGCACCAGTCCAACAAGCTCTGGGACAAGGTGCTGCAGTCCCTGGAGCCGGACCGCTGGGGCCGGGCCCTGGCCCGCTGGGCCATCGAGGGCGTCCACGGCACGCTCTGCGGAGTGGTGGAACGGGCCATCGGTGAAGACTCCGCCAACTGCCGGGAGGGTTAGCGGCTATGGGCGACATCTTCACCGGCACCCCTCCGGGACTCACCTACGAACACGAAATTGTGAAGGCGGCGTGGACCGTGGTCTGGGCCGTTGCCTCGGGCGCACTGGTGGTGATCCTGGGCTGGATGGGCCTCAGCTTCATCGTCCAGGAGCACCTGGGACATCACCAGTCGGGCTGGCGGGAGATGGTGCCCCGTCTGGTGCTGGGCTTGGCCGCCGCCGCGTCGTCCCTCTGGTGGTGCGCCCTGGTCATCGACGTGGCCGACGCCGTATCCGGCTTCGTCGCCTCCTCCCTGGGGGTTACCGCCGGGAACCTGCTGCGGGCGTCGCTCACGACCCTGCTGAAGGCGGCGGCCTCGGGCAGCGTGGGCCTGGTGCTGCTACTGGCCCTGATCTACCTGGTCTACGGCTTCTTCGTCATCTACCTGCTGGTGCAGATGGTCCTGCGCCTGGCCCTGATCGACATCCTGCTGGCCCTGGCGCCGGTGGCATTGGGGCTGTGGATCCTGCCCCACACGGCGGGCTGGGGACGGCACTGGCTCCGGATGTTCATGACCACGGTGTTCCAGCAGGCGGTGCAGCTCATCGCCCTGGCCCTCGGCTTCGGGTTCCTGCACGACATGGCGCCCATCTCCCCCTTCGAGCCGGCCCAGGACCTGGTCTGGAAGCTGCTGATGTCCCTGGCCTTCGTCTACCTGGCCACCCGGGTGCCCTCAATGCTGGGCAACCACGGCACCTTCGACGCTTGGCTACACACCCTCTACTTCGGCATGTCCCTGCCCGGGACCGTGCTGCGCTCCGGCCAGGCCCTGGCCATGCTGGCCGGTGGTGTGGCCGGCGGCGCCGGGGCGGCCGCGGCGGCGGCCACCAGCGCGACCAGCGCCGCTGTCAACGCCGCCAGCTCGGCGGCGCAGACGGGTACGCCCCCGGCCCAGTCCGGGCCTACCCCCAGGAGCTTCGGGCCATAGACGGAAACGAAAGACATCCCACGCGGAAAGGAGGCGCGGCGATGTGCCAGTAGAAACGTGGGACTCACCCGAAACGGCAACCAGCAATCTTTCGACATTGTAAGGAGAGAAAGGAATGGCAGACCTGACGCAGACCATATCCAACCTGGTGTCCATCCTGCTGGGACTGGTGGGCGTCGTGGGCGTGGGCTACTTCATCTACGGCGCCTACCTATACCTTACCGCCTCCGGCGCCCCCAACCAGATGGAGCGGGGCAAGAGCGCGATGATGACCGCCCTGGCGGGCATCGTGCTGGCACTGGTGGCCTTCGGCGTGGTGGAACTGGTGATGAACGCAGTCGTGGGTTCCCCGGTGGACGTGGACTTGCCCAAGCCCACCCCGGCTCCCGATAAGGTCAGCTAGGAGAGACGAAGTGAGAGAGCATGAAGTCCCGACCCACGTGCAGGCTGAGGACAAGGTGCTGCTGTGGTTCACCTTCCCCCAGATCGTGGCGGTCTTGGCGGTGTGCGCCGTGTCCTACGGCGCCTACCGCTACGCCCCCTTCGGTCCCTCCGAAGTGCGGCTGGCACTGGCTGCCCTCCTGGGCATGGTGGGCATCGCAATGATAGTGGGCAAGGTCGGCGGACGGGGGCTGCCCTTGGTGGTCGCCGACCTGCTCAAGTACCGGCTGGGAGCCAGGCGCTACGCCGGGTCCCCGGCGGAACTGGCCCGCCCTGAGGCCCCCGCGCCCGATGCGGCGCAGGGCAGGCCCAATCCGCTCCTGCTGCTGGCGCAGCGCATCGGAAAAAGGCTGTCCGGCCTGCGCAAGTCCTGGCGTCGCCGTCGAGGACGTCGTCCCTTCCGGCCCCACGGCTGGTTCGGCAAGCGCCGCAACCGCCGGGACGGCGACGGCGGCAATCCCGGCAAACCCAAGGAGACCAGGAACAAGAAGCCCTGGCGTCTCTCGCTGGCTCTCGCGGCCCTGGCCCTGACGGCCCTGCTCGTACCTCACGCCGCCTTGGCCGACGGCCCCTGGTCCGAGGACGCCTGGCGGCTGGACGAGGTCCGGGCCCTGCCGCCCGACCCGGTGCCGGGGCGCGGGCTCTTCGTGGAAGACCTGGCGGTGATCGCCCGAACCGCCTGGATCACCATCCGGGCGGCCACCGACCTGAAGCTGGACGCCCGGGCCTACGGCGGCGGCGAGGGGCGCACCCTGACCTTTTTCGTGGCAGACCACATGCAGCAGGGAGAGGCCGAGATATTCGGTTTCTCCCTGGACGGTCCCAACCCGTCCTTCATTTTCGCCTGGCAGGACGGGCTGGGACAGACCGGGGCGCTGGCCCTCAAGGGACGGCAACTCCCACACCCCCTGCCTATGGTGGAAGGCGAGGTTTGCAGTCTCAAGGCGGATACCCTGGGCTGGACGCTGGGGGCCATCAGCGGCGTAGTCGTATCGGAGTGCGCGTCGCAACTGGAGGAGCGGGTGAGCCTGCCGGTGTCCGGCGGGCACCATCGGCAGTCGATGGACGCCATGTTGACCGGAGCGGTCACCGGCGTAACCGGCACCGTCAGCGTAAGCGCGGGCGGCGCCCGTACCAGCGTCCCCTTCGTCCCCGGCGGCGTAACCAGCTTCCATCTGCCGATAGCCTTGGGTGAGGCCGTCCACGACGTCACCATCGAGGCCGCGCTGGAGGCTTCGCTACAGGTGGCTCAGCCCCCGCTGGTGCAACTGACCCATCGCCCCCAAAGGACGGAGCAGCGCACCGAGACGGTCAGCCTGCTGCGCCCCGGCACCAGCCGCTACGTCAGCCGCACCGTGTCGGTGGCCTTGCCCCCCGATGGCAGGGTGGTCCAGTACACCATCGGCGCCACCGTCTCCATTCCCAGCGAGACGGTCCAGAAGGACGTCACCCTGGAAATCGACCACCCAGAGCACGTCCGCGCCGAGGTGGTGCAGCGCGGCCCCCTGGCCCGCAGCCGGAAGGAAACTGTCGTCCTCGATACCACCCTGGCGTCTGACGCATCCTACACGCCCCTGGTCCTGCCCCAACCCACGCCGGCGCCGCCCACCGCGGAGCACCGGCCCCTGAACGATGACGAGGCGACCGACCTGTTCCAGCGGCCCGGCTGGTGGGAGTGGCCCTGATGCGCCACACCGTTATCTTCCCGCTCCTCGCCGCCGCCCTCCTGGCCTCCGTGGCCGCCGCGCCCGAGGAGGAGTGGGCCGCGATGATCGCCGCTTTTGACGACGTGCTGACCGGCATGGCCGCCGTCGCCGCCGGGCTGTGCTTCTTCGCCATCGTCTGGGCCGGGTTCGTGCTGATGGCCGAGGGAGCGGAGGGTGAGGGGCGACGGGGCAAGGCCCGAAATGCCGTGCTGATGGCCGTGGTCGGCCTGGTGGTGGTGCTGTCGGCCAAGGCCATCGCCCTGCTGCTGCTCAGCGGCATCGTCGGCGTCCCTTAGAGCCTGTTTACAATCTCTTCAGGATTAGCACCGCGAAGGCGAGAACCACCATTTGCAGACTGGTATTGAGCTTTCTCTCGCAGTTCTTCCAGAGGCGGCGGCACTTCTCCAGCCAGCCGAAAGACCGCTCCACCACCCATCGTTTCGGCAGCACCACGAAAGTGTGCAGTTCGTTGCGTTTCACCACTTCCACCGAGGCTCCCAGCAGGCTCTGCACCGCCGTGGCAAAGGGTTTCCCGGTGTATCCCCCATCCACCAGCACATTCTGCACCTGGCTCAGGTTGGCCCGGCGCCGGTCAAACATAGCCAAAGCCCCAGCACGGTCGGTAACGTTGGCGGTGGTCACGTGAATCGCATGGGGCAACCCCTGAGTGTCCACGGCGATGTGGCGCTTGATTCCAGACACCTTCTTGCCCGAGTCATAGCCCTTGTTCTCGGCGCTGTCGGTGTTCTTGACGCTCTGGGAGTCCACGATACAGAAGCTGGTCCGTTCTTTCCGACCATTGCTTCGCCGGGCCGCGTCAACCGATTTTTTTTAAGACCTGCTCCAGAATGGAATACTTCGCCGGGTCGGGTCGCTCGCTCCATTGCCGGAAATACTTGTAGCAGGTGCGCCAATCCGGGAAGTCCGCAGGCAGCATCCGCCACTGGCACCCGCTTTTCAGGAGATAGAGCACCCCGCAGAAAACGTCGTACAGGTCCACGGTGCGGGGCTTAGTCCGGCGGCGGGCCGACTCCAAACAGGGAAGAATCCGGGCAAATTGTTCCCGGCTGATGTCGCTGGAATAGGAATGAGACATGATTACCCCCTCTGGTAACAGCCTCAACTTAACATATTGCAAAGATCGTAGACAGGCTCTTAGACAGAACCAATCACAGGAGGAGACCAAACTGATGAAAGCGACCCTTGAGAAAGTGAAGGGACTGGCCTTCCCGTTGAGGCGGGCCAGCAACTGGGAACCCGGCGAAGCCATACCTGAACCGGCTCCGGTCAAGCCGCCGGCGCCGCTGCCCCTGTTCTTCATGCTGTCCCACCTGGAGGACGACGGGCCGGTGCGCTTGGACGGGGTGAAGCTGGCGGTGTGCGAGCTGATGGGCCTGGAACTGGACGACGCCAGGCTGGGCGCCTTCGCCGGAGCGCTGAACGCCCTGGACTTACCGGTGCAGTTCCTGGTCCGCCAGCACCCGCCGGTGCTGGGACCCCTGCGCGACCGGCTGGCCGAGGTACAGCCCGACGACCTGCCCCGGCAGACTCGCGAGTCTGCCGACTCTCTGGGCCGGCTTTTGACCGACCTGGAGACCCGCGAGGGCATCCTGGACCGGCGATTCTACGCGATCTGCGAGCACGCCCGAGCCGACGAGCTGCGTGGCCTGCTGGCCCGGGCCGGCCTGGGCGTGTTTCCCATCACTGGGATTCCGCTCCGCCTGCTGCTTTTGGCCTCTACCCTGGGCGGCTCGCCGCGGGAGGGGCAAGAGGACGATTCCCTTTCTTTGGAAGTCAACCGGCGGGACATACGCATCGGCGGACACCTGACCCGCTCCCTGCATCTGGGCAAGTGGCCGCGCTCGTTGGCCCCCGGATTCCTACAGGGACTGATGGCCACCGGCGCGCCCATGGACCTGGCCCTGCACCTGGACGCCATTCCTTCGGACCAGGCCGCCCGCACTCTGGAATGGCAGAAGGTCCGCTTCGAGTCGGCTCAATCCTTGTCCCTCAACCGGGGCCGCAGCCTGTCCCCCGAGGCGGAGATCGCCCTGGAGGACGTGAGCAGGCTCAGGGACGAGGTGCAGCGGGGACGGGAAAGGCTGTTTCACGCCTCCCTGTCGGTGACGTTACACGCTGACAACGCCGATACCCTGAAGGAGCTGACCCAGAAGGCCCGGGCCCACTTCGCCGCCAC
Source organism: Dehalococcoidia bacterium (assembly GCA_965226875.1). Taxonomy (GTDB): domain Bacteria; phylum Chloroflexota; class Dehalococcoidia; order Lucifugimonadales; family UBA3495; genus VXOI01. The sequence continues at coordinate 3,657,237 of OZ245439.1, forward strand.
CCTGGGCAAGCTGGACACCCTGGCCTTCCGGCAGCGGGAGGGGCTGCTCTCCACTCTGCCCTTGGGCCTGAACGCTCTGGCGGTGTGGCGCACGCTGGACACGTCGTCGCTGGCCCGGCTCTTCCCCTTCTCGCCGCCCGACCTGGACACCAGGAGCGGCACCCTCTACGGCATAGACCTCAGGGCCTGCGCCCCGGTGGTCTACGACCCCTTCGACGGCACTCACCTCAACGCCAATACCGCCGTGCTGGCAAGGTCCGGCAGCGGCAAGTCCTTCGCCACCAAGCTGGGGGTGCTGCGGGGCGTCTGCCGGGGTGTGCGCGCCTACGTCATCGACCCGGAGGGCGAGTACGCCGACATGGCGAGGGCCGTCGGCGGACGGGTGCTGACCCCCGGTGTCCCCGGCCAGGGGATGAACCCCTTCGTCATCGATCGGGGCGACTCGGAGGAACTGCTCCAGCGTATAGGCAGCCTGCGGCGGCTGATCGAGGTGATGGTCGGGGAGCGCTTGAGCGCCGAGCGGCGGTCGTCTTTGGACCACGCCCTAGCGGGCTACTACGCCGAGGCCAGAGAGCGCACCGGATTCCGGGATTTCTACGCCTACTTGGAGCAGAGCGGTGACGGCGACATCGCCCACCTGCTGCGGCCCTTCGCCACCGGCAGCCTGCGCCACCTGCTCTCCGACGGGGGCGACGACCTGCTGACCCATGAGGCGCTGGTGACAGTCTTCGACCTGCACCTGCTGGAGCCGGAGCTGCGCCCCGCCGCCGCGATGGTCTGCACCGAGACGGTGTGGGCCGCCGCCGCCCAGGACCCCCGGCCCCGCCTGCTGGTGGTGGACGAGGTCTGGAGCATCATGCAGCACCCTGAAGGCGCGGCCTTTATGGTCTCAATGGCCAAACGCGCCCGCAAGCACCGCCTGGGGTTGCAGTTCATCACCCAAGACGTGCAGGACCTGCTCAGCGAGGACTCGTCCCGCGCCATCACCGGCCACAGCGGCCGCGCCCTGCTCCAGAACGCCGCCTTCAAGCTGCTGCTCCAGCAGGACGCCGCCGCCATCAGCACCGTCGGCGAGGCCTTCGACCTGCCGGTGGAACTGCAACGCTGGCTGCTGTCCTGTCCCAGGGGCGACGGGCTGCTCCTGGCGAGAGGCAACCGCTTTCCCATCCGCATCGAGGCCACGCCGGAAGAGACCGAGGTCATCGAGTGGCGCCCCGGTCCGAGGCACTGAACCGGAACTCCGAATCCATAGAGAGGCAATCACAATGAGTAGCAACGTCAGGAAAATTCTCTTCGGTGAGAAGCAGGCCAAGAACCCTCCGGCGCTCTTGGCGGTTACGCCCCACCGCACCGGTGAGCGCACCCTGCTGGGCGTGGAGAACCTGCTACAGTCCGTCGCGGTCCCCGAACCATTCTCCCTGGAACTGGCCGGGGACATGGACGGCGTCACCCTCATGGCCCGCTGCCAGGATGACCGGGTGGTCAGGCAGCAAATCGCCGCCCACTACCCCCAGGCCCGTATCCGGGAGGTGGCCCCCGGCGACGACCCCATGCGCCGCCGCCAGGGCGAGCTGGCCTGGGGCCTTAACCTGCGGGCCGAGGGGCCGGAGTACGTGCCCCTGCGCACTTTCCGGGACGACGACCTGCTGGACCCCGGCTCCGACCCACTGTTGGCCGTCATCGGCTCCCTGTCCTCCCTGCGCCCCGGCGAGCGCATCGTGTCCCGGCTGCTGCTGCGCTCCCTGGGACCCGAGTGGTCCCAGTCCCACCAGGCCAAGGCCCACAAGCGGGCCGTCCCCGAACCCCGCGACCCGTCCTACACCTACCACACCCGGCCCCTCCAGGTGGACGGGGTGACGATGGCGGTGCTGGGCGCCGGGGCGCTGGCCGCCCTGCGGGGCTACCTGTGGGTCTAGGACGGGGAGATACTTAAGGCGTCGCTGCTGGGGGTTGGCACCGCCTCCGGCCTGGCGGTGGCCGGTTGGGGCTGGTGGCGCTGGAAGCAGGCCCGCAACCGGGTCTACGACCCGCTTCTGATACGGGAGAAGGTCTCCCGCATCGCCTTCGACGCCGAAATCCAGCTCACCGCCTTCCTGCCCGCCGAGGCCGGCACCGAGCGGGCCTGCGACCTGCTGGAGGGGGTGGCCGCCGCCTACCGCCATTACGACCACCCCGCCGGGGCCAGGTTAAAGGCCAGCAAGATACGGCCCCTGTTTCCTGCGGCCAGCCTCCACCCCGCCGGGCCGGGCCTGTTCGGCGCGCGCAGCGTCCTGGGCGTGCGCGAGGCGGCCACCCTGTGGCACCCGCCCGGCGAAAGCGATGAAACACCCCAAGTGGAGCGCTCCGGCTCCAGGACGCTGGCGCCACCGGCGCGGGGCGTGCGGACTGGCGCCCCGGTGGGCGACTCCACCGGCGGCGTGCCCCGCGAGGTCAACTTCTCCGCCGACCTGCTCAAGCGCCACCACCTCTACGTCGCCCGCACCCGCATGGGCAAGTCCACCCTGATGCACCACGTCGTCGCCCACAAGCTCCGGGAGAAGGCGGCGGGCCGGGACAATGACGCCATCATTGTGGTGGACCCCCACGCCGACCTGGTCGCCGGGCTGCTGGAGCAGGTGCCGGAGTCCGTCATTGACCGGGTGAAGCTCATAGACCTGGCCGACAACGCCGGGGCGCCGGGCATCAACCTGCTGGACACCCGCATCTTCGCCGACCGGGACCGCACCGCCGACTCGGTGGTGCGGGTGGCGAAAGGGCTTTGGGACCAGTGGGGGCCGAGGATGCAGTCCATCCTGGAACACACCGTCAAGACCCTGCACGAGGCCAACGAGAGCATGGACGAAGACGGCCAGTACACCATCCTGGACGGGCTGAAGCTGCTTTCCGACGGGAAGTTTCGCGCCGAGACGCTGGCAAAGCTATCCGATCCTTACCTGCTGGAGTGGTGGACCCGGGATTTCGATAACTGGCACCGCCAGTACCGCTCCGAGGCCATCGCCCCGGTGCAGACCCGGCTGGCCTACTACGCTTCCTCCAAGCTCGACTTTACGCAAAATCCAGGAAAAGTAATGGATGACATCACCTTTGTGCGTAGCCACTGGTGGTTGGTGTCGGAGGGTTTTTCACTATCGACCGCCAACTCCGATGTACAGAAACTCCCCGCCACTCTGTACCATCGTATTGCAGATTCCCTCGCTTATGCCGCTTAAAATGCGTAAAGTCCAGCCAAGAAGGCCAGGGCCATCCTGGGACAGCCCCGCTCCACCATCGACCTGCGGGAGACCATCCTGGACGGCGGCGTTCTGCTGGTCTCCACCGCCCAGGGAACGGCGGGTAGGGACGTGGCCGCCCTGGTGGGAGCCTCCCTGCTCAACCTGGTGGACTCGGTGATCCGGGAGCAGGAGAGCCTGCCCCTGCACCGGAGGCGTGGGGCGCTGGTCGTTGTCGACGAGATGCAGTCCATGCCCGGCGTCGACTACGAGTCCATGTTGTCAGAGTTGGGCAAGTACGGCGCCAGCTTCGTCCTGGCCACCCAGAGCCTAGCCAAACTGGACGACCTCTCCCGCACCATGCAGGACACCATCCTGGCCAACGTGGGCTGCCTGGCCGTGTTCCAGGTGGCGGGCACCGACGCCCGCCGCCTGGTCTGGGAACTGGGTAAGGACCGCGTTACCGAAGACGACATCACCTCTCTGCCCGTCCATCACTGCTACGTGCGGGCCACCGTGGGCACCGACCGGATGCCCGCTTACTCGATGATGGTGCGCAAGCCCGAGCCGGGGGATCCTGAAATTGCCGCCCGGGTCCGTGCCCAGGCCCAGGGATACACCACCAGGGCCGGGGAGATCGCCGTCGCCAACGGCAAGACTAATTGTCGTTGATCAAGAGGGGGAGCAGAAGCTAAACGAGTACCACCGGCTGCTGCTGGAGAGACAGCAGGGCAACGTGGTGAGCCAGGCGCAACAGAACCCCGCTCCGGCTCGCAACAGACAGCGCAGCAGGCACAACCCGGCGGGAGGAGGCTCCGCCAAAGACGCGGAACGGGAAGAATGACCTTCACCCATTGCGAGACCGGCCTGCCGCGCCAGCTGGCGGAGACGCCCTTTGCCGACCGGTTGGACCTGGCGGCCCTGTCCGGCTGGTCCAGGGGCGCGGTGTACGCCGCTATGGACAAGCTTATGGAATGGGGGATGGTCGATGCCATCCCCCACGCCACACCGCTGCTCCCGCCTGCCAGGAGGTACTGCCTTACTGCCCACGGCCTGCGCAGTCTGGCGGAGATTGACGCCGTGGCCTTGGAAGAACTGCTGCGCCGACGCCCGGTGTCAGCCCGCTGGCAGCGCATCCTGCTGGAGCGTCTTGATGTTCTTGCGGTGATTTACCGCCTGGCCGCCGCCGTCGCCAACTTTGATTTTTCCATCGGCGTCCGCTGGTTCCGCGCTGCCCCGGCGGACACCGGTATCGTGCTGCCCGGCGGGCGCACCATAGCCCTGGTGCGCCAGGGCCTCACCGCCGACCGCACCGGCTTTTCCAAGAGGCTCTGGCGGCTGCGTGAGGGGCCGCTGCCCGGCGGCGTCCTGGTGCTGGCCCCCGACGAGGTGCGGCTGCGCCAGGCCCGCCGGTTGCTGGCCAGTGCGAGCTTCCCTGTCTTCCTGGCCCTGGAAAAGGACGCCGCCCTGGCGGGCCTGGATTCCCCGGTGTGGCGTCCCCCTACCGTCGCCGCCGACCTGGACCTACGCTACGTGCTGTCCCACCTGGACCGGGGCGGCGGTTTGCCGGTGGAGGCCCAGCCCATGCGTGTGGCCTTACCCGGCGACATAGACCTGGACGGCCCGGCCTCCGACTACCTGCTGCCTGTAATGCTCACTCCCGCCGAGAAGCGCGCCGTGGACCTGCTCTCCGACTGGCCCTGGGCGTCCAAGCAGGACTTGGCCGGCCTGATGGGTGCGACGGTGCGGCGGGTGTCCCAGTTGATCGCCAGGCTGCAAGACTTGGGACTGGTGGTCCATGCCAACGCCATAGGAACACGGCGGCTGGCCCTGTCGGACCAGGCGCTGGGGCTGCTGGCCCGCCGCGACCGCACATCGGTTGGCATGGCGCGGCGGCGGTGGAGCGTTGCGCCATTGGATCCGCAAGCGCCGTTGACCTGGCGAAACGTTTCCGGCTCCCGCAGCCGTCAGTTGCTCCGCAACGCCGAGCACACCGGCGCGGTACATCGATTCTTGGTGGCCCTGTCAACCCAGGCCCGCGTGGCAGGCTGGGAGATAGTGCAGCTCGACCCGCCCCGGCGGGCGTCGCGCTACTTCCGCCACGACGGGCGGCTGCACTCGGTGCGGCCCGACGCCTTCGGCGTCCTGCGCCGGGGTGAGAAGACCCTGCCTTTTTTCCTGGAATGGGAGCGCCGGGCGGTGCGGCCCGGCACGATGGCGGCGCGACTCGCCCCCTACCTGCGCTACTACGCTACACGGCGGCCCCTGGACGATCACGGCGCTATCCCCGCCGTCCTGGTGGTCTTCGACGACGACCTGGCGGCCACCCACTTCCTGCGGGTGGCCCGGCAGGAGATGGAGCGCGCCGGGGTGGAGGTGCCACTTCGAGTTTCCCATAAGGCCGCGCTGGAAGGTCAGGGGCCGTTGGGACGGGGTTGGACTACTTCTGACCGATGATTGTTACTTTGTCTTCTTGCCGAATTCTATCGGATCCCCGAAATAGTCCTCCAGCTCTAGTATTACAACGACGCTTCCTCAATTTAGTCAGTTCATGGCCGGAAATCGCTTCACGGAAGGCGAGGCCACAAAGCTGTCAATCGCGTGGGCAGATCGCCATGAAGAGGTGCTCAAGGTCCCTTTCTTGCGAACAGTCGTTGTAATACTAGGGAGCAGGTCAGCTCTGCTTTGGCTGCTTCGGGCATGGCGTTTCGCAACCGGCCATTCAGGTTTTGCCAGATTGTCTGACGGTGACCCTTCCCTGCCAGGAAGCTGTCCCCACCCTTCTTGTACTTCTTCCTTTGCTCAAGTATGGAAACCCTCACACACCAGAACAGTCAGGGATTCTTGGCTCGGAATCCTAATCCAGTCCCAAGGGCGCCTGAAGCCTGACGAACTCTTCCGGCACCCCGAAGTGCTCCGCCACCTGCCAGGAGCAGGCCAGCCCTTCGTTTTCCGCCTCCTGCCCGTCCATCAGCAGGGCGTGGGCGAAGTCGTTGGCCTCCCGCTCCTACTTGCAGCCCAGCATCGTGTTCTTGTACACCTCCAACTGATTCCCTAGGTGCATCGTCTTGTGTCCCAGGGCGTGGGCGATGTACCAGCGGCTTTCCTCCGGCCCCAGGCAGTCGGCGATGCAGATGACCCCGCCGACCTCCAATTCCTTCTGCTTCACCAGCGGCAGCCGCTCCACCCGATGCCCCATGATGTTGGCCACGGCCACCGCGTCAACCCGGCCGGTAAGCCCCAGTTTGCGCCGTAGGCACGCCCCTCTCCGGTGCGCCCGCGTCATTCCCCGGCCTCCGCCCGCCGCCGCCGTTCTTGGCGGACGAAGCGGATGAAGTTCTGGATGGTCTCGATATCCTCCAGCGGCAGTCCCTGGACGGCATCGTGAAACGAGACGCTTGCCTCCTTGAGCAGTTCGGTCTCCAGAACGTCCCGGCCCAGAATCCAGGCGGTGCTGACCTGGCAGCGAAAAGCCAGTTCTTCCAGGTGCTCGTGGGTGGGCTTGACCCGGCCCGCCTCCCAAGACCAGACGGTCTGGGAGGTGACCCCCACCTGCCGGGCCAGTTCCGCCTGGGTCAGGCCCAACTTCTGCCGGGCTTCGCGGATGCGGTCTCCGATGTTCTTCCACTGGTACTCCCTAGCTTCAGGCATGAGGGCCGTCCCTCCTTGCGAACTGGGGTACATATCCTGTGAACAAAATAGCACATTAGTACGGTTTTGTCTTGACATCCCACAAGGCAGCTTTCTACAATCTATCTAATCGTACTCTAAGTTTGTTTAGATTACACCGGAGCCGGTAGAGAAGCAATGACGCGCCGGAAGCATCCTATGATAAGGCTCAATTCCCAGGCGGTCTGGAACTATCTCGCACTGAAGAAACGCCCCCAGAACTGGCTGGCCGACGAGCTCGGCATCAGCCGCAGCTACCTGTCCATGCTGCTCAACCACGACCGTGCCCCGTCTCGCAAGTTGCGTATCCGGATGCAGCGCTTCCTGGGCGTGGAGGATTTCAATGAGTTGTTCGTCGTCGAGTACCCCAGCCAAGGTGAGTAGCCCTTTGACGCGACCCCACCGGGGAAGGCCGGAGCCCACCATCGCGGGCCGCCCCTTCTTCTACGGCTCCGGCGTGCTGCCCGAGGACTTCTTCGAGCGCCTGGACAGCCTGAGGCGGGCCACCGGCCTCACCTGGACCGGCTTCGCTGACGCCTTGGGCGCCGACCGCAAGCAGGTGCTCCGCTGGAAGGAGGGCACCGAACCCTGCGGCGGGGCCATGCTCTCCATCGTGCGCCTGGCCGGGGCGGTGCCCGGCGGCCTGGACATGATCATGGGGGACGGCTTCCTTTCGTCCTTGTGGAGACCGTAAGTCAATGCCCCGCCAGAAGGCGCGCCACCGCCGGGGATACTACGAGTTCCCCGAGGACTTCCCTGAGTGTCTGCAACGGCTGAAGGAGGCCAGCGGGCTGTCCTGGAGCGAGCTTGCCCGCCGCCTGGGGACCAGCCCGCTGACCCTCCGGCGGTGGATGAAGGCAGGCGTCCAACCCAGCGGCCACTACCTGCTGGCCCTCCAGGACTTGGCCGAGGAGCTGGGACTGGCCCACCTGCTCCCCAAGGCTAGGGCGCTGCACAGGGAGTAAGCCAGGGAGGATAAGCGGCGCCTCCACTTCTTACCTGCTGTTAAAGCCGCCATTTTCTGTTCCTCAAGGCGCTGCTACAGGTCGGCGGTCCCGGCGCAATCCCACTTTCTCATAGGGTGGTTCAAGCGTGAACCACCCTATGAGGGATTACTTTCGTCGCTCCATCGAATCAGAGTAATAGGGAGACAATTGTTCTATTTGGCTTTCATAGAGCAAATCTTCACCACAACTGAGAGGCGCACAATGAGTACCCCAAAGGGCCGGCGGGATTTGTCGCCAGACCTCCGGGTTTTCTTGACTGAGGTCAGCGAGGTTGTAAAGGAATACCTTGCGCTGAAGCGCCGGAAAAGTCATAAAATGATAAAGTTGACAAAGGAGGATGAAGACGACGATGAGAGCCGCAGGTTATTTTCGAGTCAGTGACGAAGACCAGATTGATGGCTACTCTCTGGATGCCCAACGAAGGGCTTTCGGGGAGTTTTGCCGTCAGAAAGGCTGGGAAGCTGTCGAGACTTACTGCGAGGAGGGACGCTCTGCTTGGGTCGAATCGATTGCAAAACGGCCTGCTTTCCGACAAATGCTGGAGGACGCGCACTCCAGGAGATTCGACGTGCTGGTATCCCACACCCTCGACAGGTTTTCGAGAAATCTCCGTGTAATGCTGGACGCCTTTCATACCTTCGCTCAAAGCGATGTTACCTACGTGTCTATAACCCAGGAGATAGACTACTCCAAGCCGGAAGGCAAGTTGTTTATGACCATGCTGGGGGCCTTCGCCCAATACTTTTCCGACGCCCTTTCCGGCCACACAAAGAAAGGGTTGCGGGAACGTGCGCAGCAAGGCATGTTCAACGGTGAACCTCCCTTCGGATACCAGCGGTGTGATGCTGACTGCTTCGGCTTGAACGAGGCTCATCCCGGGTGTCATGTCGAGCAGGAAAAGGCGTCCAATGTGGTCGCTCTCTTCGAACGCTATGCCGGTGGAACTGAATCCATGTCAGCCCTGGCGGACTGGCTCAATGAGCAGGGATTCCGCACAAAGGGCAAGAGAAAGGCCGAGTTCCTCGGGGAATTGGCGGAGGTTAATGGCCGCCGTTTTACTCATTGGAGCATTCGGGACATTCTCAAGAACCCGTTCTACGTTGGCAAGGTCCGCCACAAGGATGAGTTGTTCGACGGCCGTCACCAACCCATCGTCAGCCAGGAACTGTTCGACGACGTTCAGGAACAGATGGCCAGGAACCGTTCTCGCAAGGGTGCGGCCAGTAACAGCAATAAACCGAACCCACACCTACTCACCGGGTTATTGCGTTGCCATGAATGCGGTACGGTCCTGTGGTCCCAAAGGCAAGGAACCCAACCCGGAACCTACTATAAGTCTCCCGATAAAGGTCTAGGCCGACCCTGTAAGCACAAAGGGCGGGCTTTCTTGGGGCGCGATTTCGACGCTCAGACGGACCAGTTATTCTGTGGTTTCACGCTGCGGGATGATTGGGTGGACTGGATAATAGAAAACCACGTGCGTGAGGCCGACCCTCATGCGGCACTGCAGCGGCGACGCTCCATAGAAGAGAAAATCGGAAGGGCGCGCCATCTCTACATCAACGGGGATCTTACGTGGCAAGGATTCACGAAGATCAAGGACGAGGCAGAGGCCGCGCTGGTCAGCATCTACATACCGGAGTTTGACGATGCGGTGGAGGCAGGGAAGCTCCTGAACGACTTCGGAACCGTCTGGGAATCAGCTTCTGTCGGGAGGAAGAACCGCCTGCTCAAGTCGATGCTGCAGGCAATATACGTGGACCTAGACAAGAGAGAGGTTGTCGGGCTATTGCCCAAGAAGACCTTTATGGCTCCGATAATGGCGATGGCGGACAGAAGCAACGTGGCCGGGGTGGACGCCCAAAAGGAGTGTTTTAGAAGGAATGGTGGAGACGGGGGAGAGTCGAACTCCCCGTCCAGAAGAGCCTATAAGCCGGATTTACTACAAGCTTGTCCGCCGGTTTGTTCTTGGACTCTTCAGGCACCGCCGGCGCATCCCGAAGAGGCCCAGCCGGTTAATCTTTGGCCGCGCTTACCGGCATTGGTTTGGCCGCATCCCGGACTTATGGCGCCTGACATCCCCTCCTCCGGGAATAGCTGGGAGCAGACGTAGCCGCTTTAGGCGGCTAGAGCGAATTCACGTTCGCCAGTTATTTTTGCCACCTGATTAACGAGGTTGATGGCACCTCGGCTTGCAATCCGTTACAAAACACCCCTGTCGAACCCGCGCGTCCCCATTACGGTTGTGGCTGTGCCGCCATCTCCGACCATTGCAACAGCAACGGTCTGCGGGTGGAAATGGCGACCCGGATGGGATTCGAACCCACGATCTTTGGCGTGACAGGCCAATATGTTAACCGCTACACCACCGGGCCACGGTCAACCGGGTCTCGACGACCCAGTTATTTGAGTGTATGACTCCCGAATTTCGTTGTCAATAGACGGTGAGCCGGTCGCGGCGTTTTGTGGCTCCCCCTCTCCTTCTGGGAGAGGAAACGACTAAAAGGCCCTGGGTCCCATCGTCCCGGACTGGTTCCGGGGATTATCAGGTCAAAGGCAGAGGCGGCTGCCAGAACTTGCCGGTGTCGTTGACGGTTATCTCGTCCACCCACTTGACCCAGTCATAGCCCCGCTTGTGCGGCTCCACCATGCGGGCGGGGAAGCCGTGGCCGGAACTCAGGAGCGCGCCGTCCACCCGGCTGGCCAGCAGGGCGCGGCTGGCCTCGTCCATCGAGTAGCGGCGGAAGTAGCCGGTGCGCGATCGGATGGTAATGCTGCCCGCGCCGGGCTTGGGGCGGGCGCAGGCCAGCAGGCCGGCCACCGGCGCCCCCTGCCACTGCCGCGTCGTGTACCAGCCTCCGGTGCAGTCGAGGGTCGCCGTCAGCGCGGCGTCCCAGGATTGCAGCTCATCCAGGCCCAGCTCATACGGGTTGTCCACATGGCCGTTGATTCGGAGCCGCCATTGGGCGCCGTCTACGAAGGGGGTGCGGTCGTTGAGCCACATGGTCACCGGGAAGTCGGGGCCGTCCTCGGGGTGCGAGCCAGTGAAGCGCCGGTCGGCAACCGGGCCTCCTGCCAGGATGTTCAGCCGGTCCGTTAACTGCCACAGCGCCAGCCCGGCCACCGCCACGCCGCCGAAGCGCAGGAAGTTGCGCCTCCCGGCCACGTAGCGCACCCGGAAACTGATGCGGTGACGCAGCGAGTGCCACAGCAGCAAGGGAATCAGCAGCAGGGCCAGGTTCAGGTGGATGGTGGTGCCGGAGAAGCCCAGCCAACTGTAGGGGCCGAAGTGACTCCACGCCAAGCCCCAGCACGGTCAGCAACCCCGCCAGCAGGACGATAGAGGCCAGCATCGTTTCCGGGGACGCCTTCCAGTTCTGCCGGGTGCGGAAGGAGCCGAGGATGTTCCGGGACTTCCACAGGAAGAGGGCGAGGATGGAGAAGCCAGTGATGCGGTGCAGGTGCATGGCGGCGATCCACTCCGGGTTGGAGTGGGTCAGGCCCAAGTACCCGGTGACCAGCTCGAAGGCGAACAGGGCGACAAGCGCGACGTTGGCCCAAGGAAACCGCATACAGCCAACTCCTCGGCCGGGGTGGATTTATCATTCTCTTATCTTACGTTCTCTCCACCTGTACGTTTGATTTTGGGTAAGTGAGGCGTGAGCCTGAACAGGCTGGTCAGTGCGCGGCTGGCGAACTTGATGCAGTGGGCAGGGGGGCCTCTTTGCGCCTCCGCCTGCGGGAAAGGGGCTTTCAGGTCAAGGCTTTCAGGTCAAGGACGGTTACACGACCTGGTAGGCCCAGGTCTGGTGGAAAACCTCCGGCTCCCCCTTGGGGAGGGGCTGGTACGGGTCGGTTACCTGGGCCCGTTTCCACTTGCCGGCGGTTTCCAGGGCGCTGAAATAGTCGCTGAAGCCGCTGTCCACCATGTCGGTGCGGAGGCTGAAGACAATGTATCCGCCGGGCTTGGCCACGCGGATCAATTCGTCGAAAGAATGCATCGGCGCGTGTCCCAAGGTGAATACGCCGACGCTGATAACGGCGTCGAACTGGCCGGTCTCAAAGTCCAGCGTCTCGCCCAGCGTCATCTGGTGGAAGGAGCTGTAGACGTTTTTCTGCCGGGCCTCCTCCAGCATTCCCTGCGACAGGTCCATGGCCGCCATGTTGGTGAACCCGGCGTCGGCCAGGCACTTGCCCACCAGCCCGGTGCCGGCTCCAGCGTCCAGCACCGCGGCGTCGCCGGGCACCAGGCCAGCCAGGACGCGGGCGCCGTTCTGCGGGGCGTTCCAGGCGAAAACCTCATCCAGGTCCTTGTCATACTCGGCGGCCCATTGGTCGTAGCGCTCCTCCAGCTCCTGGTTGCTGGTTGATTCGTAGACCCATTGGACGCGGCTGTGGCTATCTTGCATGGACATAGTGCCCTCCATTCCAAATTCCCTCTCCCTGGACGGGGAGAGGGAATTCTTGAGCAGCAATTCTTGGAAACAGGGGTGGCGGCGGCTACTTGCGACAGACGTACAGGCCCCAGCCCAGTTCGTCGTTTTCCACTGCTCGCGCCGTGCCCAGGTAGGCGGTGGTGAGCCACTCGAAATGCTCGGTTTGCTCATCAGTGGTGCCCTTGGGCGTCCGGTCAGCGAGGCAGAGGTATGACTGCCGCAGGTGGCTGGAGATGTCCAAGGCTTCCAGCACTTGGAAACCCTGGGCCTTCAGCGCCTCTTGGTATGACTCGAAGCTGAACTCGGTGTCGTACAGCAGCCGGTCGTAGACGAACCGCTGGGCGTCGGGGCTGACTTCCTGATTCGGCTTTACCAAGTCGTCGAAGACCAGGATCCCTCCCTTTTCCAGCACCCGGTAGACTTCGCTGAGCACCTTGCGTTTGTCAGGCACATGATAGATGACGGCCTGGCTCCACACGCGGCTGAACTGGCCTTCGGCAAAGGGCAACTCCGTGGCTGATGCCTTCTCGAAGGCCAGCCGGTCCCGCAGATCGGGTTGCTGACGCTCGCGGGCCGCCTTGGCGTTGTCGATGCGGACCCCGCTCAGGTCTATGCCGGTTACGTGGCAGCCGGCGTATCCGGCCAGCCAGATGGCGGTGGTGCCGTTGCCGCAGCCCAAGTCCAGCGCCCGGGCGTCGGACCCGATGCGGCCCTTTTCGACCATGATGCGGTCGAGGTTGGCGCAGCCCTTCAGGAAATCAGTGCCGGTGGACTCGTCGAAGTAGCCCCAGTGGACGCTGCCATCCTCATCCCATACGGCGCGATAGATGGCATCTTCAGCGTCGTAGTAGGACTCGGTTTCCTGCTCAGTGAACCTGCTGGACATGCTTGGCGCCCTCCAGGTACTCCACGAATCGATTGTTCTCGTCGACCAGGATCATCTGGGGGTCGATGGGGGTGTCGGAGACTTCGAAGGACATGATGATCAGGCAGTTGCCCTTGGTGCTGAGACGGGCAGCCGCACCCTGCACGGAGATGACTCCGGAGCCGCGCTCGCCGGCGATGGCGTAGGTCTCGAAGCGGTTGCCGTTGGTGACGTCGCAGACCAAGACCTTCTCAAAGTTCCACAGGTCAATCTTGTCCATCAGGTTCTCGTCGATGAGAATGCTGCCGATGTAGTCAGGGTTGGCATCGGTGACCCAGGCTCGGTGAATCTTGGACCTCAGAACTTCTCTCATTGTTTTCTCCTTTTGGTTGGTAATGCTTCTGGCGGTCGGCAATTTTGCCGTTTGTGGCGCAAAAATTAGAAATTAACCCAAATTCATATCTGGATTCCTTGACAAATTACTTGGATTTTGGGGCGCTTCCCGGCTAATGGCCTGCACCGGGGCAAAAATAGGCACAGGCATTCCCGCAGTCGAGCTTTGGGGGTTTGGCGAATTTGCCGCAGGCGAAACGATGTACTCGATTACCTGACAGCAGTGGGGGCGGCGAGGCGGGACAGACCGGTGATTGAGGCCCCTATCGGTTTCGATTGGGGTGAGGAGCTATGGCTCGCAGGGCAGAGTATGTCGTTGGCGGTTTCGGATGAGGCTCAGGCTCGGCTTAACGCTCAGAACCGGAGGCCTCGTTGAATAATAGATCATGCTCATTTCCGTCGTGTCGAGATTTGGCCCGGTTACCCCTTGATCAACGAATGGTCAACGAATGGTCAACGAACAGTTGTTCGATAGGGTATCCAGGGTATACCGAACTGAAGTTAACGGCGAACTGAGTTGTTTCTGGTACTTCCGGCAGTCTAGCATCGGCGGCAAGGGCGGTCAACCTTGCCGACAGCTTCGGATGGAGCTAAACTTTCGTATGTCTCATCTATTGAGCGCTTTTCCGTTGCTGAGGAGCACTGAGTGCACAGAATTGGGCAATACTCGGAAAGATACGGACGTGTTCCTATAAAATACGGTTATTCCCATAGGGCGAAGAGGCGCCTGACCTGGGAATCCTGGCAGGGACTGCTAGATTCCCAGGGGCATCTCTTGAGTTACGGCTACGGTGTCGGGCCCCAGCAGGTCTTCCAGCCGCACGCGCAGGGGGTCGCAGTAGCCGGTGCTGACCACGGGCAGTTCCAGCAGCACCCGGCGTCCGGAGGTGCGAATTTCCAGATTCACCTTGTCGCGGCCCGGGTATTCCAGAATCACGCCGATGACTTCCCGGAGCAGCATGGCGTCGTGCTGCGGGTCGTCGGACTCGGTGACCGCCAACTGCACCAGGCAGTTGCCGGCCGGGACAGGGGCGGGCGCACTGCCCGCGGCCCCGCCGTTCCCTCCTCGCCCGTTCCCTCCGCCATTCCCGTTGCCGTTCCCGTTACTGTGGCCGTTGCCGTTCCCTCTGCCGTTTCCGTTGGACCGGTGGGCGGCGGAACGCCCGTTGCCATTGCCGTTCCCGTTGGCATTATGGCCGTTTCCGTTGGTCCTGGCCGCCGGTGATGTGTTGCCGTTGCCGTTTGCGGGCAGCGTCGAGGGTTGTTCGGGGACGTATTCCTCGGCGGCGTCGCAGGTAAGTTCGAGCTGGTCGCCCCGCAGCCGCACCTTGCCAGCCACTCGGACCGTGCGGCCGGGCTGCCAAAGTTCCTCGGTGCGTTGCAATGCCTCGGGCCATACGGTGACTTCCATCACGCCGCCCAGCAGCTCCAGCCCGATGATGAGGAAGCGCTGGCCGTCGCGCCTGGCCCGCTCGGTGACGGTGGAGACGATGCCGAGGACGGTCACCGGCTGGCCCTGCATCTCCTCGCTGAGCTGGTCGAGGGAGACGACGGCCCCGTTGGTGTTGGCGGCGCTGAGGGACATCAGGGGGTTGTGGGACAAGGCCACGCCCAACAACTCGCGCTCCCATGCCGCCTTTTCCTCGGGCGAGGCGTCATTGCTGCCCAGAGATATGCCCGGCTCCTCCTGGATGGAGCCGGTGGAGGCTGAACCGCCGCGCTCCCCGCCGAAGAGGCTGCTCTGGCCGGAGTTGCGCATCTGGGCCTCCCGCTGGGCGGTGGCGACGATGCGGTCGAGGGCCGACAGCGTGGCTCCACGGGGGGCAAGGGAATCGAATGCTCCCGCCTTGACCATGCTTTCCAGAGTGCGCCGGTTCAAGTTTGCGGCGCCGGCTCGTGTGCAGAAGTCGTCGATGGACTGGTATGGGCCGTTCTCCCTCCGTTCTTCCACCAGCGGCTTGACCGCGCCCTCGCCCACGGTCTTGATAGCGGCCAGCCCGATGCGCAGGCCGGGTTCGCCCTCTTCGTCGTGGTCGATGGCGAAGAATTCCTCGGAGCGGTTGACGTCGGGCAATCGCACCGGGATTTTCAGACGGAAGCACTCGTTGATGGAGCTGATGGTCTTGTCGGTGTTGTCCAGGCGGGCGTTCAGCACCGCCGCCATGTACTCCACCGGGTGGTGGGCCTTGAAGTAGCCCGTCCAGTAGGAGATGAGAGCGTAGCTGACGCTGTGGGCCTTGTTGAAGGCGTACCCTGCGAAGGGTTCGATAAGGTCGAAAATTTCCACCGCGAGGGCTTGGTCGAAGCCCTTGCCGGTCGCCCCGGCCACGAAGTTTTCGCGCTCCTGCGCCATCAGCGAGGCGATTTTCTTGCCCATCGCCTTGCGCACGATGTCGGCGGCCCCCAGGGTGTACCCGGCGAATTGCTGCAAGATCAGCAGCACCTGGTCCTGGTAGACGATAATGCCGTAGGTCTCGTCCAGCAGCTCCTTGAGGCTGGGGTGGGGGTAGGTTACGGCGGCCCGTCCGTGCTTGGCGTCGATGAACTGGTCGATGTTTTCCATCGGCCCCGGGCGGTAGAGCGCAATCATCGCGGCGATGTCGCCGATGTTGGAGGGCTTGAGCTTTTCGATATAGCGTTGCATACCGGCGCTTTCCAACTGGAAAACGTCGGTGGTGTTGCCGGAGGACAGCAACTCGTAGGTCGCTTCGTCGTCCAACGGCAGGGTTTGCAGTTCGATTTCGATGCCCCGGCTCTTGCGCACCAGTTTGACGACCTGGTCCAGGATGGTAAGGCTGGTGAGGCCGAGGAAGTCCATCTTCAGCAGGCCGAGGTGGGCCACCGGGTCCATGCTGAACTGGGTCATCATCACCGGGCTGGTCTCGTCGCCCTTGGCCGGGCGTTGCAAGGGCACCGTGTCGGTCAGCGGCTCGTCGGCGATCAGCACGCCGGCGGCGTGGGTGCTGACGTGGTGGACGATGCCCTCCAGCCCCTGCGCCCGGTCCACCAGCTCGCGGATGTCGTCATTGCTTTCGATGGCGCCCTGGAGTTCGGGGCTGACCTTGAGGGCCTCGTCCAGGTTGCGGGCCTTGAAGGGCACCATGCGGGCGATGCGGTCAACGTCGCCGTAGCTCATGCCCAGGGCGCGCCCCACGTCGCGCAGGGCAGCCTTCGCGCCCAAGGTGCCGAAGGTGATTATCTGGGCCACCCGGTCGTTGCCGTACTTGTCGACGACATAGTGCAGCACCTCATCGCGCCGGTCGTCCTGGAAATCCATGTCAATGTCCGGCATCTCCTTGCGCTCCATATTGAGGAAGCGCTCGAAGACCAGGCGGTACTCCAGTGGGTCAATGTCGGTGATGCCGAGGCAGTAGAGGACGACGCTGGCCGCCGCGCTGCCCCGGACGCCGAACAGGATGTTGCGCTGGCGGACGAACCTGATAATGTCCCACACCACCAGGAAGTAGTTGGCGAAACGGGTGTAGCGGATGACCTCCAGCTCGTACCGCAGGCGCTCCACGGCATCGGGCGAGGCGTTGGGATAGCGGCGCCGGAAGTCCTCCTCGCAGACCTGGGCCAGGTATTCGTCGGCGTCCATGCCGCCGGGCGTCTCGTAGCGGGGCAGGTGGGTCTGGCCGAACTCCAGCGACACGTCGCACATATCGGCGATCACGCCGGTGTTGGCCAGGGCTTCCCCTCGGATGGAGGCGGGCAGGTCGGCAAATATCTGCTCCATCTCATCGGGGCTCTTGATGTAGTAGGAGTCATCCTCCATCCGCAGCCGCTTTTCGTCGCGGATGGTAGTGTTGGTCTGGATGCAGATGTAGATGTCTTGCAGGTTGGACTGGTGCTGGTGGACGTAGTGAGCATCGTTGGTCACCACCAGCGGGAGCTTGGTATCCTCTCTGAGGCGCAGCAGTCCCTCGTTTATCTGCTCCAACTGTGGGACGTGCTGATGGCGCTGGAGTTCCAGGTAATAGCCGTCTCCGAACAGTTCGCGATACCAGCCGGCGGCTTTGACAGCGCCTTCATAGTTGCCGTCGGCCAGCAGCCTTGGCACCTCGGCGGAGGGGCACCCGGAGAGGCAGACGAGGCCGGAGCCGAACTCTTCCAGCAGGCTCTTGTCGATGCGCGGGCGGTTGTAGAAGCCCTCGACGTGGGCCTTGGTCACCAACTGCATCAAGTTGCGGTAGCCGGCGTTGTCGCGGGCCAGCAGCACCAAGTGGGCCGGGCTGCGCTCGGTGGAGTTCTTTTCGTGCCTGCTGTTGTGTGCGACGTAGACCTCACAGCCGATGATGGGCTTGATGCCTGCGTCGCGGCAGGCGGAGTAAAAATCGACCACGCCATAGAAGGTGCCGTGGTCGGTGATGGCCAGCGCATCCATGCCCAGTTCGCCGGTGCGGTCGACCAGCTCCGGGATGCGGCTGATGCCGTCGAGCATACTGTATTCGGTGTGGACGTGAAGGTGAGTGAACGCCAAGCGGTGGAGCCTCCATTGAAGAAGAATGCCATCCCCAATGGCCCCGAATTCAGGGCCGAAAGGAAAACTCTATTATATGGGCCTTCGGGGTGGCGGCTGTCAACCGTTTCGCGTCCTGACTACCAGATATTGGGCGTAGTCATAACAAACGGCTACAACATAACATAATAAAGAGTCGACTTAGCAGTCATGGCGGGCCTCGCGCTGTTGGACAGCCTTGATACTATATTGTACGCTACCGACACGGCTTCCCCAGCTTTGGGAGGAGGAAGTCTGACACTATTTCCGGTGGATTTGGGGCAAAAAACAATAGGGCGGGCTTCGCAGCCCGCCCCTTCAATTCAGGGCATGGAATCCGCCAAACCGGCGGGAATCCGGCTACTCCTCGTCCCAGGAGTCGTCGCCGACGACAACAATGGTGCTGACAGGCACCGGGTCGGGGCGGTTCATGAGCCGGGTGTCGCCCCAGGTGGCCGTCTCAACGTAGTTATTGAAGTCGCGGGTCTCGCCGCAGATGTGGCACACACCGGGGCTGGTCGGCCCGTCCGCGGCCTGAATCTGCCAGTGGTGCTGGCAGACCACGGAACCCTCGAGGACTTCTTGAACAGGGATAGCCTCTACTTGCTGAACCATCTCGCTCACCCCTCTATGATTTTACGAAATTCTATCATCATTTGTCGGTTATCG
This sequence comes from Dehalococcoidia bacterium, assembly GCA_965226875.1. GTDB lineage: Bacteria > Chloroflexota > Dehalococcoidia > Lucifugimonadales > UBA3495 > VXOI01. The sequence continues at coordinate 3,675,983 of OZ245439.1, forward strand.
TCAATACTTTCCGGCAAGCTGGTTGGCAATAGCAAGGACATGTAACCCGTATCCGCTTATACGTTATCCGCGTCTCGCGGACAGCATCCACCCGGATTAGCGGCTTTCACCCTGCATTCACGTTGACTTTTGACGTGTAAAGCTGATTAAATCGAACATTAAGTAAATGGAGCCGGGAATCCTGAAACAGTCCTGAAAATTAACCTGAAATAGGAATAAAGGGGGCACCGATGGGCAGGAGACTTTTCAAGGAACTGGAGCGTTCCTACGGTTTCGACGAAGTGGCCATTGTTCCGGGGCAGGTAACCATCAACCCCGAGCTGACCTCCACCAAGATGACCATCGGCGACCTGGAGTTCGAGATTCCCATCATGGCCTCGGCCATGGACGGCGCCGTTTCGCCCCGCTTCGCCGCCCGGATGCACGAGCTCGGCGGACTGGGAGTGCTCAACGGCGAGGGCCTCTATTCCCGCTACGACGACCCCTATTCAGTGCTGGAAGACATAATCGCCACCCCTCAAGATGAGGTGACCGAGTTCCTCCAGCAGGTCTACGCCGAGCCAGTGAAAGAGAGCCTGCTGGCGGCCCAGGTTGAAGAGATCAAGAAGTCCGGCGCAGTGTGCGCCGTTTCTTTTACGCCTCAGAATACCAAGCGGCTCTCTCCCGCGGCCGTTGAGGCCGGGGTCGACATCGTGGTGGTGCAGTCAACCGTCACCACGGCGCGGCATGAGTCCAACAGCTACCGCGGCCTGATCTTTTCCGATCTCATCAGCTCGCTGAATGTCCCGGTGGTGGTGGGCAACTGCGTGACCTACGGCGTGGCCCTGGAGCTGATGGAGACGGGTATAGACGGTGTGCTGGTGGGCGTGGGCCCCGGCGCGGCCTGCACCACCCGCGAGGTGGTGGGCGTCGGCGTGCCGCAGGTCACCGCTACGCTGGAGTGCGCCGCCGCTCGCGAGGACTACTTCCAGAAGACAGGCCGCTATGTGTCGGTAATCACCGACGGCGGCATCCGCACCGGAGGCGACATCTGCAAGTCCATCGTCAGCGGCGCCGACGGCGTGATGCTGGGCACCCCCTTCGCCCAGGCCGATGAGGCCCCCGGACGCGGCTTCAACTGGGGCATGGCCAACCCCCATCCCGAGCTGCCCCGGGGCACCCGCGTCAAGGTGGGCACCAAGGCCCCGCTGAAGCAGATACTTTATGGTCCCACCTCCAAGACCGACGGCACCCAGAACTTCGTCGGCGCTCTGAGAGCCGGCATGGGTATGTGCGGCGCCTACACCGTCCGAGACTTTCACAAGGCTGAGATGGTAATCGCCCCGGCCATCAAGACCGAAGGCAAGTTCTTCCAGTTGGGCGGGTAGCCGCTCGAGGAGCGTCCGGGCGGACAGCACGATCCCGATTCCAGGAAGCGAGGAGCGCGTTATGACCACGGCAGAGCGAACGGTTGAAATCCTGGTGCCCGTCGCCGAGGACGTGCCGGAGGAGATCGGGCTGAGCGGCTCCCTCTCCGGCCTGGAGGGCAAGGTCGTCGGACTGCTGGAGAACCGCAAGTACCACGCCGACACCTTCATGAAAGAATTGGAACAGACCCTGCTGAACGACTACGGCGTGAAGCGGGTGGTCTACGCCCGCAAGGCCACCTACAGCGCGCCGCACCCCACCGACAAGCTGGAGGCGCTGCTGGCGGAGTGCGACGCCATCATCCACGCCATCGCCGATTGAGGGAGCTGCACGGCGTGGGGTCTCCACGACACGGTAGTAACCGAATCCGCAGGAAAACCCTCGGTCAGCGTCATCACCAGCAGCTTCACCCGCGCGGCCAACCTCCGCGCCGCCTCGCTGGGAATGCCTGGCGCCCGCATAGTGGTGCTGCCCAGCCCCCTGGCCAGCCGCCCGGCAGCCGACGTGCAGCAGATGGCCCACGAGTTCGCGCCGGAGATCGTGGGGCTGCTGACGGGGGGTAGCCTGCGGGTCTCACCCTGCACTTAGCCATTCTGCTCGTGCCAGCGCATTCCAACGTTAGATGAGGCCCTTCTACCTAATCCTAATAGTGATTGCCATTTGGGTAGGGACCATCGTTCAATGTGTTAGTGAGCGGGCCTCAACTCCTTCGCGCGAATCCGAGAAGGTCAGCGACCCAATTGCCTCCCGCCCAACGGAACAGCGGCGTTCCACCGTCGTGTCGACGCCAAAATTGACCCTGTATCCTACGCCACGTCCAACCTTGGCTCGACTTTACGCAAAATCTAGGAAAAGTAATGGATGACATCACCTTTGTGCGTAGCCACTGGTGGTTGGTGTCGGAGGGTTTTTCACTATCGACCGCCAACTCCGATGTACAGAAACTCCCCGCCACTCTGTACCATCGTATTGCAGATTCCCTCGCTTATGCCGCTTAAAATGCGTAAAGTCCAGCTTGGAACTCGTCAATTCCCCTGGCAAACGCACCGAAACCTTCACCACGTCGCTAGGTCAGACGGTCGACGCCACCGTCTCGGGTTTCGAGGATGGTTCCCTGCGGTTCGATCAACTGGTCCTGGCCATCAACGAAGGCGAACGCCTTTTGGGCGTGCCCTATCCGTCTCCCATCGTAACCATGAGACGGGTTACCGAAGTATCCGGTGGATTCTGCGGGAATAACCAGACGAATTATGCCCCCAGATACGCGGGAGATTCTTACGCCATTAAGCTCGACTTTACGCAAAATCCAGGAAAAGTAATGGATGACATCACCTTTGTGCGTAGCCACTGGTGGTTGGTGTCGGAGGGTTTTTCACTATCGACCGCCAACTCCGATGTACAGAAACTCCCCGCCACTCTGTACCATCGTATTGCAGATTCCCTCGCTTATGCCGCTTAAAATGCGTAAAGTCCAGTTAAGGGGTCGGTAATTGCGGTGAGAATTGACGAAGATTGCGATGACACCTTCGCCACCATCGTCCACGAGGTGGCCCACACCTGGTTCCACGGAGCCAGTGATAAGGCTGATTGGATCGATGAGGGACTGGCCAATGTCGTTGAAATGCAGGTGGTTGCCGGGAACTGGCCGGGCGAATTGGTCTACCCGCCAGTTACTCACTGCAGCAGCTATCAGAACATTCGCGAACTGGAGCGCGGTAACCCCTCCGAGAGGACCAATGATCAATACACTGGTTTTAGCTGCAACTACAGCCTGGGGGACGGGATTTTTGGTGCCCTCAGGGAGTACTACGGCGATGTCGAGTTCAACCGGCGCATTGCCCAACTGGCCAGGAGGGAGAGCAACGAAGCCGACGGAGAGCATACCATTGCCGACATCAGAAGGGTTCTGGGAGACCAAGAGCAGGCGCTGGAGATTATCGACCTGTGGTACGTAGGTCGGCCGAACATGCGCAAGTTCCGGCACATGGACGCGGTGGAGTGGTCCTTCCCGCCCACGGTCGACGGTGAGTACTTGCATTTCGCGGGACGAATCAGCAGAACAGGAACAGTCCACGACTTCCTTCTGGGAGATGACCCGTATTGCTCCCAGTTTGCGCTTTTTGAGGGCATCGGCAACCAGGAGTGGGTGGGCAACGTTAGCGGCCCATTGCCCGTGCGCTGGAAACACCGTGAGGTACCCAAGGCCGTGGTGGTAAACGACAAGATCAATACGGACTCAGGAGAGTTTTCCGTTACCGCCAGGATCAATGACCCGGCCTTGTCACGAATCTCCGATCTCTCGCTGTTGGTGAGCAGTCGCGAGAAGGCTGGCGCAGACAACTCTTGTGCCGAGAGTGTCTTATACTCCCAAGTTCCGGTTGCAATTGGCGACATCCCGGATGAGAAAAAGGCATCCAAGCACTACCACGCCGACGCCGTTGAATGGCGCGGGCAGCCCACTATAATCGGCGATACGCTCCAGTTTTCCGGGAGGGCGGCTCCCGGCTCCGTATCGCTGACAGCGATGGATAGGTACTGTTCCCAGTTCAGCTTCTACGAACACGATGCGCGAGGCTACCACTATATTGATTCTCTGAATCCCTTTCTGCCTGGCAATCAGTACTGGACGGGCCCTATCACTGCTGAAGTTACCAGTTACCATATCGCCGGCGACGGCACGTTCGAAGCGACGGCTACGGTCAGTGGAAAGGCTCTCGATGGCTACCACAACGTAGTCCTGGGTGGTAACCACCCCTGCCGCCGTGAATCCCGCCACCGGATTGTGCGGTGACTTTGAGGTGATGTCGGCCATCGATGTGCAGTGGGACTGACCGCACTGCTTCAGAACTGGTATCCTCGATGTAGACAATACCTCCAGGAGCGACCATGACCACCCCCACACAACTCCAGTCCCGCCGTGCCCGCGTTCCCGCCGAGTTTGCCGCCATGCAGGACTACTTCTGGGAGCAGGGGTGGACCGATGGGCTGCCCGTCGTGCCGCCCACCGAGGACGCGGTGCGGGAGATGCTGTCGGCGGTGAACGCCGACCCCTCGCACTCGCTGGGGGTGATGCAGCCGCGCAACTCGCGGGCCACGCTGGAGAAGCTGGCCATCAACGCTGTCATGGCCGGCTGCAAGCCGGAGCATTTCCCCGTCGTGGTGGCAGCGGTCAAGGCGGCACTGCACGAGGGCTACAACCTGGCCGGAACGGCGGCCACCACCGGCGGGGCCAACCAGGTGATGATCGTCAACGGCCCCGTCGCTCCGAAGCTGGGCATCCAGGCCGACGCCGGATGCTTTGGCCCCGGCTTCCGGGCCAACGCCGCCATCGGCCGCGCCCTGCGGCTCATCGTCCGCAACGTCGCCGGGCTGACACCTGGGGAAATGGACAAGGCCACCCTCAGCTCGCCGGGGCGGTACAGCTTCTGCTTCGCTGAGAACGAGGCCCGCAGTCCCTGGGAGCCGTTGCACGTGGAGAAAGGCTACGCCCCGGAGAGCAGCACGGTCACCCTGGCCGGTATCCTGGGCGTCTACCGCATCATGGAGAGCACCTCCGGCACCGGCTTCGGCGTCCTCGGCACCATCGTTGGCAATATGAAGGCGGTGGGCATCGCCAACTACTACCAGCAGGCCACGGGCGGACAGGTGCTGCTGGTGCTCTGCCCGGAACACGCCGCCGAGATCGCCGCGTCGGGCTTGAGCAAAGCCGACGTCAAGGACTTCGTCTTTCACAACGCCCGGATGCCGGTGCGCCAGCTACGGGGAGTGGCCCACTACGGCAACCGCACCTGGCCCGCCTGGATCGACGAGACCAACGACGACGTGATGGTGCCCATCGTGCGTTCGGCCAGCGATGTGGTGGTAATCGTTGCCGGCGGCGACGGCCGGCATTCGGCCTGGATGGCCGGCTGGGGCGTCACGCTTATGTCAACTGAGAGGGTCCCGGAAGCGGGGGAGGAAGTTTAGGATTTTTTGGAAATGCGGACAAACCCCTTGCGCGATTGTGAAAAATAGTGCATACTTGTGAACTGAATGCTTCTTGGTGGTTTTAGCGAGGCGGCCCCACCCGTTCCCATCCCGAACACGGAAGTGAAACGCCTCAGCGCCGACGATACTGCTTGGGTGACTGGGTGGGAAAATAGGTCACCGCCGGGGGGCAATTCTCAGCAACCCCTTCCCAGAAATCCGATACCGGTGCGAGCTTGGCGCAGGGTGCCCCCCGGCCCGGATGGACCGGACTGCCCCTTGAAGTCGACCCAATGGCCCGCCCCCATGCCGGAGCGGATTGGCGACTTTCTGCTCTCTGTGCGCCTTTACACCCTTCGCAGCGCCCCATATAATCGGGCAGTCATCAAGGGCACCTTTATGGCAAGCGCAGAGTACCCCTCGCCTGACATCCCCATCGCACGATGCGAAGTCACAGGAAACCGGCTTCCTAGCGAAGCAGAGCAACCACACTTTCACACCTTCCCAAGGCCAGGAGCGTTATTATGGGCAGCAGATTCGAGAAGTTCTCGGAGCGAGCGCGGAGGGTTTTGTCGCTGGCCCAGGAAGAGGCCCAGCGCTTTAACCACAACTATATTGGGACTGAACACATACTCCTCGGCCTTGTCCGCGAGACGGAAGGTGTGGCGGCCCGGGTGCTGTCCAGCCTCTCCGTCGACCTCTCAAAGGTGCGTTCCGCAGTCGAGTTCATCATCGGGCGCGGCGAGAAGCCAGCCCAGGGCGAAATCGGCCTCACCCCCAGGGCCAAGAAGGTTGTGGAGTTGGCGGTGGACGAAGCCCGCCGCATGAACCACACCTACATCGGCACCGAGCACCTGCTCATCGGCCTCCTGCGTGAAGGCGAGGGCGTGGCCGCCGGCGTGCTGGAAAGTCTGGGCGTTACCCTCGACAAGGTGCGCTCGGAGACTCACCGCATCCTCAGCCACACCTCGGGCAGCGGCTCGCAGTCGGCCCGCAGCAACACTAAGACGCCGACGTTGGACAACCTGGGCATCGACCTGACCAACGCCGCCCGGTCCGACAAACTCGACCCGGTGGTGGGCCGCGACCAGGAACTCCAGCGCGTCATCCAGATTCTCAGCCGCCGCACCAAGAACAACCCCGTGCTGGTCGGCGAGCCGGGCGTCGGCAAGACCGCCATCGTTGAGGCCATGGCCCAGAAGATCGCCAGTGGCGACGTGCCCGAGACGCTCCAGAACAAGCGGCTGGTGACGCTGGACATGGGTTCCCTCGTCGCTGGCACCAAGTACCGGGGCGAGTTCGAGGAACGACTGAAGAAAGTTATCGAGGAAATCAAAAGCTCCGGCAACTGCGTCCTGTTTATCGACGAGATTCATACTCTCGTCGGGGCTGGCGCTGCCGAGGGCGCGGTGGACGCTTCCAACATCCTCAAGCCGTCCCTGGCCCGCGGCGAGTTGCAGTGCATCGGCGCCACCACTCTGGACGACTACCGCAAGTACGTCGAGCGCGATCCGGCGCTGGAGCGCCGCCTCCAGCCGGTGCGCGTTGAAGAGCCGACCACCGACGAGACCGTGGATATTCTGATGGGCGTCAAGGAACGCTACGAGGACCATCACAACGTCCTCTACACCGACGATGCCATCCGCAGCGCCGCCAGCTTGGCTGCCCGGTTCATCTCCGACCGTTTCCTGCCCGATAAGGCCATTGACCTTATAGACGAGGCCGGCTCGCGGGTGCGGCTGCGGGGCAGCGTGACCCCGGCGTCGGTCACCGACGCCATGCAAGTGCTGGAAACGGTCAGTCGCGAGAAAGACGAAGCCATCGCCGAACAGCGCTACGAGGCAGCGGCGGAACTTCGGGATCGCGAGCTGCGGCAGCGCCAGGACCTCGACACCCTGCGCAGTGAGTGGAAGGAAGGCAAAGGCAAGGAGCGCTCGGTGGTGACCGATGACGACATCGCCGAGGTGGTCAGTATGTGGACCGGCGTGCCGGTTTCCCGCTTGGCCAAGGAAGAAACCGAGCGGCTGCTCCAGATGGAAAACGACCTGCACAAGCGCATCATTGGCCAAGACGAGGCAATCGTCAACATCTCCAAGTCGGTGCGCCGCGCCCGGGCTGGCCTGAAGGACCCGCGCCGCCCCATCGGCGTGTTCATGTTCCTCGGCCCCACCGGGGTGGGCAAGACCGAGTTGGTGCGGGCGCTGGCCGAGTTCATGTTCGGCCACGAAGACAACATGATCCGCTTGGATATGTCGGAATTCCAGGAACGGCACACCGTGGCCAGGCTCATCGGCGCCCCTCCGGGATACGTGGGCTATGACGAGGGCGGCCAACTCACCGAGGGCGTGCGCCGCAAGAACTACTGCGCAATCTTGCTGGACGAAATCGAGAAGGCCCACCCGGAGGTCTTCAACATCCTGCTCCAGATCTTCGATGCAGGTACGCTGACCGACGCGCGGGGCCGCAAGGTGGACTTCCGCAACTCCATCCTGGTGATGACCAGCAACCTGGGTTCTGACCTGATCAAACGTGAGACCGCTGTGGGCTTCGCCGTCAAGGCCGAGGGCGCCCGCACCGACCAGGGCGCCTACGATCGTATGAAGGACAAGGTGATGGACGAGGTCCGCCGGTTTTTCAAGCCGGAGTTCCTCAACCGCATCGACTCTACGGTGGTGTTCCATCAGCTCGCCCAGAGCGAGATTCTCTCCATCGTCGACCTGATGATGAATCAGGTGCGGAGCGAATTGGAGGACAAGCAGGTCGGACTTGAGCTGTCCGAGGCGGCCAAGGAATTCCTCGGCGAGAAGGGCTTCGATCCTGTGCTGGGCGCCCGGCCGCTCCGCCGCCTGATACAGAACGAGGTGGAGGACCGGCTGTCTGATGAAATTCTCAGCGGCCGCTTGGGAGCCGGAGACATCGCCTACATAGATATGCAGGAAGGCGTAGTCACAATCACCGCCAAGTCCCCGGCGGAAGTCGTCCTGGAAGAAGAGCCGGCCCCGGCCGACTAGTCTGGGGCGTTTGCCCCACTCATCCGTGCCCACCAAGATGGTGCGCCGAGGCCCAGGGCTTCGCGCACCATCTTTTTTCTGTGCGGCAGCAGGAGGACGTGATGGCGGCTTTAGTCATGTGGGCTCTAGTTCTGGTGGCCTCCGTTTACCTATTGTGGATTATCGGGTTTTTCATTGCAGGCGCGATGGGGATTGGCCCCGTTGAGTCGTTAATGCTGATTTTTATCGTCGGCGCATTCGCGGTCGTCGGGTTATTTGTGGGCGCTCTCCTGGCGTGGCGCAAAATAAAGGCGCGGCACCGGTAGGCCCGGCGTACCAACCAACCTCGATTCCCGCCGGGGCCTGAAGGATTTTACTGACAGTTGCCTGCCGACAGACGACACCCCGCGCCCGTATAATCGCCGTAGAAAGCTTCACCACAGGGAGAAAGCGGAATGGCGAAGGCAGCCAACGGGCGCAGGACAGTCTACTTCTGCCGGGAGTGCGGGCACGAAAGCGCGAAGTGGCTGGGGTTCTGCCCCAGTCCCCTCTGCGGCTCGCCCCGGCCGCTGGCAGAAGGAGCGGCAACACCGGCGGCAACCGCCCCCCAATCGCGGCGCGCCGGGTGGGCCGGCGCTTCCGGCAGCAAGATTCTGGAACTGGCCGAACTGTCCACCGACTCCCAGCATCGCATCAGCCTGCCGTCGGCGGAGCTTAACCGCGTCCTCGGCGGCGGCATCGTCCCCGGAACGGTGGCGCTGCTGACCGGCGAGCCGGGCGTCGGCAAGTCTACATTGCTGCTGCAACTAGCCCACTCGCTGGCGTCGTCTCCCGTATCAGGCTTGGCGCGGTTGTCCGGGCCAGTGCTGTACGTTACCGGCGAGGAATCGCCGGTGCAGGTGAAGCTGCGCTCGCAGCGCATGGGCATCGACGGCAAGGGCATACTGCTGCTGGCTGAAACCGACGTTGACGCCATCATTGAGCAATTGGACGGTAATCAGCCTGGGCTGGTCATCGTAGACTCCATTCAGACACTGCATTCCGACAGCGAATCGTCGGGGCCGGGCAGCGTGGGCCAGGTGCGGGAAGCGGGACTGCGGCTACTGCGCTGGGCCAAGACGCAGGGCAAGCCGGTGTTCGTATCCGGCCACATGACCAAGGACGGCTCGCTGGCCGGCCCTCGTGTGCTGGAGCACATGGTCGACGTCGTTCTGCACCTTGAATCGCAGGAATCGGGAGGGCTCCGGGTCCTGCGGGCGGCCAAGAACCGCTTTGGCTCCACTGACGAGGTGGGCGTGTTCCAGATGACCGAGCGGGGAATGGACGATGTGCCTGATCCTTCCCGCGCCACGCTGTCGCAGCGTGCCGGGCCGCAGCTCGGGGCCATCGCAACGCCGGTGCTGGAGGGCAGCCGCGCCCTGCTGCTGGAGGTGCAGGCGCTCACCAACTTCTCGCAGCTTCCGGCCCCGCGCCGGGTGGCCAACGGAGTGGACTACAACCGCTTGCTGATGCTGACCGCCGTGGCCTCGCGCCGCACCGGGCTGGAGTTGGGGGGGCAGGACGTAATCGTCAACGTGGTGGGCGGCTTCCGGGCCACCGAGCCGGCGGTGGACCTGGCCATCATCCTCGCAATCGCGTCGTGCTACCGCAATGCCCCGCTTCCGTCCATAGCAGCCTTTGGAGAGGTGGGACTGAGCGCCGAGTTGCGGGCCGTACCGCAAGCGCAGCGGCGGGTCAACGAGGCCGCCCGCCTCGGCCTCACCCGCTGCATCCTCCCGGCCACCGCGCTGGCCGACGTGGAGGCCCCGCCGGGGATGCGGCTGACAGGCGCCGAAACCGTAGGGGCCGCCATCCGCGCCGCCCTGACGCCGCCAGAGGACGAGGTGGATAGAATGTTTGCGGGGGAGAACTAAAAACATAGAGGACACTGGGATTTTTAGACTCTGTACCCTCTGTGTTTAGAGACTATCTCAAAACGTGGCGCGGCACCCAACCCGTCATTCCCGCGACAGCGCCCGTCATTCCCGCGAAGGCGCCGTCATTTCCGCGAAGGCGGGAATCCATGGGCTTTGGTCAGCGATGCCGGTATATCAGGAGGGCCAGTTGATTTTGAGATAGTCTCTTAGTCTTGACTCAGCGCGGCCTCGTGTTCGTGGGTGAACTCGTGGTCTTCGCAGGCGACCCAGCGGGAGCCGTCTTCGTAGACTTCCTTCTTCCAGATGGGGACGACTTCCTTGATGCGGTCCACGGCCTTGTGGCAGGCGTAGAAGCCCTCCTTGCGGTGGGGCGAACCGACGGCCACGACCAGGCTGATTTCGCCGATGCCCACGATGCCGGTGCGGTGGCCGATGGCGACTTCGTCCAGCCCGAACTCCGCCATCAACTCTTGGCGAACCTCTTCCAGCTTCTTGACGGCCATCTCGTCGAAGGCTTCGTACTCCAGCGTCAGCACACCCTTGCCCTCGAAGTTGTCGCGGGTGGTGCCGAGAAAGGTGACCACCGCGCCGTTGGTGCCGCGGCGGACGGCGGAGGTGAATTTGTCCGGGTCAAGAGTCTGGGCGGTCAACTCAATCATGCTACCCTCGCGCAAAGTCCAGACTATGGCTGAAGTCTCCGGCACAGCGGGGCTATCCGCCGCTGACCGGCGGTATGAGGCAAACGTCGTCTCCGGGGTGCAGGACGGTCTCCGGCTCGGCATAGTCGGCGTTCACGGCGACCACGATTTTCACGTCCGGCGGGGCCAGACGCGGAAACATCTGCCGCACCGCATCGGTCAGGTCGGCCACGGTGGCGCCGCCGGATAGCTCCAGCGGAAATTTTTTCGTCCCGGCCCGCTCCCGGTACAGGGCGAACAATCTTACAGTCAGTTGCATGGGTTGATTGTAATGCGGATTGCCGCCCGGCACAAACGGCCTACGCCCTGTCTTTCCAGATGATGGGGCGTCTCAGGAACAGTACTCCCCTGCCGCACTGGCTTCCTTCGATGCAGGCCAGGCCGTCGCGTTTGATGGTTACCCTGTCCCAGCCCATTTTGCGGTCCACCAACCGTTTGGGAGTTGCCTTGCCGCATGAGTGGGATAGTTGTCCGGCGTAGCAGGCAACGGAAAGCGCCGCTAGTGCATCACCAAGCCGCCGTCTACGTTGAAGGCCTGGCCGGTGATGTTGCGGGAGCCGGGGCCGGACAGGAACCGGGCCATCGCCGCGATGTCCTCGGGCGTGTTGGGGCGGCCGATGGGGATGCGGGAGTCGCGGGCCTGTTCCAGCTCGGCGATGCTCATGCCGGAAGTATCGGCGCGGCCCTGCATGGTCTCGGCGGCCATGTCGGTCAGCGTCGAGCCGGGGCAGATGGCGTTGACGTTGATGTTGTGCTGGCCGAGCTGGTGCGCGGCGATCATGGTCATCGCCAGCACCGCGCCCTTGCTGGCGGCGTAGGCGGCGTTGGAGGTGCCGGAGTAGCCCTTGCCCGCGATGGAGGCGATGTTCACAATGCGCCCGCCGTCGCCCTGGGCGATCATCTCGCGGGCAGCGCGCTGCATACAGAAGAACACGCCCTTGGCGTTGACCCGGTGAATGCGGTCCCAGTCCTCTTCCTCCACGTCCATCACGTACAGGTAGCGGGTGACGCCGGCGTTGTTGACGATAACGTCGATGCGCCCGAAGGCGTCCTTAGCCTGCCCGATCATGCGGTCTATATCGGCCACGCTCCCCATGTCGGCGTGGATGGGCAGACTCTCGCGGCCCAGCGCCTTGACGGCGATGCTGGTCTCCTCGACGTTCTCGGCGTTGATGTCGGCCACGGCGACGTTGGCCCCGGCCTCGGCCAGTTGCAGCGAGATGGCCCGGCCCATGCCGCGCCCCGCGCCGGTAACCACCGCAATCTTATCCTGAAGCTCCATGCCGTCCTCGCTTATCCGCTTGTTATTGCATTGGGGTTATTCTACACTCCGTGGAAGAGGTGGGAAACATGACCCAGGGAAAGTATCATCAGAGGGACTGGATTATTCTGCCCGGGACTACCGTGGGAGGTGAGGTGGGTACGTTTAAGGCTGATTTCGCCATACGCAAAAATGCGGATTCCGAGCGCTCCACGGTTTTGAGCGGTGTCGTTGATACTGGGGCGTCATACACGGTTGTCCCATCTACGATTTTGGATGCCTTGGGCGTCGAGCGAGAGCAAAGCGTCAATTTCACCTTAGCCGATGGCTCTAAGCGCGATAGGGACATCGGATGGGTGCAGATGGAGCTGGAGGGCCGGACAGGGCACGTCTATGTTGTTTTCGCGCCGGCTAATAGCCCAATTCTTCTTGGAGCTATGGCCTTAGAGACGTTTGCTCTCGCAGCCGACGCCAAGAACCGGCGTTTGATTCCTGGGCAAGCAACCCTTTAGTAGCTAAGTCGGAGGGCATCATGGCTGAAACAAGAGTTGACACCATTGTGCGCGGCGGGCAGGTCGTAACCTCGTCGCAGGTACTGGACGCCGCCGTGGCGATCCAGGGCGACAAGATCGTGGCGGTGGCCCCGGAGCACCTGCTGCCCCCCGCCGACCGGGTCATCGACGCCGAGGGCAAGTTCGTGCTGCCGGGCCTGATTGACGCCCACGTTCACCTAGACGGGCATGACGACTACGCCCTGGGCGCGCGGGCGGCGGCCCACGCAGGCATGACCACGCTCATACCCTTCGCCAACTACACACTGGACGGCGACGAGACGCTGGCGCAGGCCGGCAACCGCATCCGCGAAGAGATCAACGCCTCGGCGGTGGTTGACTTCGGCTTCCACTTCATCCTCCAGAACCGGCCGTCCATCCTGCGGTCGCTGCCCGAGGCCATGGAGATGGGCTTCAAGTCCTTCAAGATGTTCATGACCTACAAGAAGCGGCCGGGGCGGATGTGCGACGACGACTATATCTGCGAGGCTATGGAGATGGTCGCCCGTGGCGGCGGCGTGCTGCAACTGCACTGCGAGAGCGGCAACATCATAGAGTACCTGGAGAACAAGCTCATCGCCGACGGACACACTCACCCGGAGTTCTTCCCCGTCGCCTGCCCCGACTGGGCCGAGGAGGAGGCCATCAACCGCGCCGTGGCCATGAGCGCGGCTACCCGCTGCCCGACATACGTCGTCCACCTGAGCACCCACCTGGGGCTGGAACGCATCAAGCAGGCGCAGGCGAGGGGCCAGCGCATCTGGACCGAGACCTGCCCTCAATACCTGCTGCTCTCCGACGCCGAGATGAGCAAAGTGGGCCCACTGGCCAAGATCGGCCCGCCCCTGCGCCCCGAGGACGGCCCCGACCGCGACGCCCTGTGGGCCGGGCTGCAGCAGGGCCACATCTCTATCGTTGCCAGCGACCACTCGCCCCACCCGCAGGAGCTGAAGAAGCCGGGGTGGAACAACATCTTCGTGACGCCGGACGGCGCGTCGGTGCCCTTCGGCTCGCCCGGCATCGAGACGCTGGCGCCGCTGATGTATAGCGAGGGCGTGGTCAAGCGGGGGATGCCCATTTGGTGGCTGGCGCGGACGATGGCCGAGAACCCGGCCCGCGTCTTCGGCCTCTATCCCCGCAAGGGCGTGATCCAGCCCGGAGCCGACGCCGACCTGCTGATCCTCGACCCTGGCGTGGACCGGGTAATCACCGCCGGAGACCACATGAGCAACGCGGGCTACTCACTCTTCGAGGGCTGGGAGATCACCGGTCGCCCGTGGATGACCCTGCTACGAGGCCAAGTCCTGCTAAACGACGGCAAGCTGGAACAGCAACCCGGCTACGGCCAGTTCATGGAGTGCGAAGGCCCGACTACGCCCTTGGGCGGGGCGGTGAGCTGATGACGACACTCCCTAGTGCCTCCGGTAGGGGATAGGGGTGTCTTTGGTATCTGCCATGCCGGACTTAGCGTGGCTTTCGCCTTCTTGTCTCTCACCCCTTGAAGTGCGGCATCACCTCGTTGCTGAGTAGGCGTAGGGAGTTGACTACGCGGTCGGCGGGGATCTGGCCGCCGTAGTTGACTTCCATCACCACCCCGGTCACGCCCAGCTCTTCCTGGTAGCCCTTGAACGTGTCCACGATCTTGGCGGGGGTGCCGAACAACACCCGCTCCTCCAGCACCTGCTCGTAGGGGGCGGCGGCGATGCGGCGCATCCGCTCGGCGGTCTCCGGGTTGGCCGCGGTATGTATCAGCTCGGTGACGGCGTACTGGATGGCCCCCAAGGCGCTGACGCGGGGATCCTCGTGGGCTTTCTCCGTCGTCTCGGCGCAGTATACCGGGACGCGGATGGCGATGTCCGGCGTTCCCAAGAAGCCCGACTCCGCCAGCTTTTCGCGGTAGAGGGCCAGCCGTTCCTTCAGCGCCTCGCGCCCTGTGTTGGCGCTGATGAAGATGGGATGCCCCATCGCGCCCACCAGCGGGAAGGTGTCCTCGCCAGCCACGGCCACGCGGACAGGGGGGTAGGGCTGCTGGTACGGCTTGGGCGTCACGGTTACGTCGTGGAAGGAGTGGTACTCTCCCTCGTGGGACAAGCTGTCCTCGCGCCACGCCTTCATGATGATTTCCAGCGCTTCCAGGAAGCGGGGGCGGCTCTCGGAATAGGGCACGTTGTAGCCTTGGTAGTACTTGGTCAGCCCGCTGCGGCCGATGCCGAAGTCGAAGCGCCCCTTGCTGATGTGGTCGACCGTGGCCGCTTCCTCGGCGACGCGCAGGGGGTTGGTCAGCGGCAGCACCTGCACGGCCAGGCCGGTGCGGATGCGCTCGGTGCGGGCGGCGATGGCGCTGGCGATGACCATGGGCGATGCCAGCACGGCCCGCTCGGGGCTGAAGTGATGCTCGGCCAGCCAGACGGTGTCGAAGCCCATCTGCTCGGCCTCGGTAATCTGGGCGAAGGACTCATCGAAGGCCTCGGCCTGCGAATTGCCCTTGCGAACGTGGAAGTCGGTAAACATTCCGAAATTCATCAGCAATCTCCGGGAATAACCTGTCGGCTTAAATCGTGCGAAACTAAGGCGAGTTTAGTGGCCTGCGGGGGCAGCGTCAATCGCAGTCGCCCCCGCTCACCGTCAGCGGGGCGCGGTTGAGTTTGAAGTAGGGGGCCAGGCACTCCGAGGCGTTGTGCAGCTCGAAACCGACCACGCTATATTTTTTGATGTAAGCCTTGTTCGCATATCCCAGATGTGCTACGAATCCGGTTCCTACTTCCAATGACCGTTCTTCGGCGCGTCCGGTGCTTATGGTCAGGATGTCTGCACTCTTGTCATAGTCTGCCCGCAGAGGCGCCATATCAGAGGCAGCCTTCCATGAGTCGAGGGCATCCGATTCATTCACGGCGCAATAAAGGTGAGTTCGGAAATTTCGGTTTCCCGGCCATTTGCGGACATATCGGGCCGTTGTATCTGACCGTCGGAGGCGGGTGCAGTGTCCGGGTGCGAAAGGTGAGTTCGGAAATTTCGATTTCCCGGCCATTTGCGGACATATCGGGCCGTTGTGTCTGAGTTGGGTTTGGAATCGGGGTTGCGCTTGGTGATCCTGGAGCAGGGAGTCTTCTTTTGGTTTTCAGGCATCAAACATCGCGCGGCCTCAGTGGCTATGTGGTTTTGGCCTTGGTGATATGGGGAGCGGTGGGCCATGTGCTTATAATAGCACATGTGTTCTGTTAACTTGGCAAGTGGGAGGAGGCAATAGCGTTCCGAATCAGGTGGTCGGGACGGGTACCCGACATTAACACCCACTACCCCTGGATCCCCGCTGATTCCCACTTTCGCGGGAATGACGGACCGTAAGCTGCCATACCACCTAAATTGGAACGCTATCTCGCAGAGCAGCGCCGCAATCTGATGCTACACCGGCGGGCGGCGGGTGTGCCAGTCGGTGGCCTGCTCGTAGGCGTGGCCGGCGCGCAGGACGGTGGCCTCGTCGAAGGGGCGGCCAGCGATTTGCAGGCTCAGGGGCAGCCCCTGGTCGCTGAAACCGCAGGGGACGGCCAGGGCCGGCAGATTGGCCAGGCTGGGAACGGTGGTCAGGAGGTAGGGGGTGCGGTTGACGTTCTCCCTGCCGGTGATGGTCGGGTCGGGAGCCAGCGGCTGCGCCGGAACGCCCGCCGTGGGGGAGAGCAGAAGGTCAACCGTCTCCAGCGCCCGGAGCATATCGGCCCGTAGCAGTGTCCGCAACTGGATGGCCTTGTAGTAGTAGGTGGCGGGCATTATCGCGTTGACCAGGTAGCCGATGCGGTTGTCGTGGCCGATGTCTCGCGGACGCTCCCGCAACAGGTTGCGGTAGGTCGTCGGCGCCTCGACGCGGATGCCGCCGTTGATGGGGCCGGCGTGGGCCGCCATCGGCACCGACACCTCCTCCACCTCTGCGCCTAGCTTCGACAGCTCGTTGGCGGCGGCGAGGATGGACTGTTTCGTTTCGGGATCCACCGAGGCGGCGTAGAGCACCTCCCGCAGGATGCCGATGCGCAGGCCGCTCACGTCGCCGGTCAGAGCGGCGCGGTAGTCGGGGGGCGACTCCTGGCTGGTCAGGCGGTCCTGGGGGTCGTGGCCGGCGATGGCCTGCAACATGATGGCGCAGTCCTCGACGGTGCGGGCCAGGGGGCCGACGGTGTCCATGGAGCGGACGCCGGGCATGACCCCGTACCGGCTGACCCGTCCCCAGGTTGGCCGCAGCCCGGCCAGCCCGCACCAGGCGGCGGGGAAACGCACCGAGCCGCCGGTGTCCTCGCCCAGGGACGCGGCGCACATGAAGGCGGCGGTTGCGGCCCCGCTACCACTGCTGGAGCCGCCGCTAGAGCGGTCGCGATCCCACGGGTTGCGGGGCGGGTCGAACTGGTGCGACAGCCCGGTGGTGGCGAACTCGGTCATGTTCAGCTTACCCAGCAACACCGCCCCGGCTTCCTTGAGGCGGGCGACGACTGTGGCGTCGTACTCGGGTACGAATTCGTCAAAGACCGGGGAGCCGCCAGTGGTGCGGATGCCCTCGGTATACATCTGGTCCTTGACGGCCACGGGGATGCCGTGCAGCGGGCCGCGATAGTTGCCGCCGGCAATCTCAGCCTCGGCGTCCTTTGCCATCTGCCGCGCCAGGTCGCCGGTCACGGTCAGGTAGGCGCGAACGTCGGCGTTCAGCGCGTTGATGCGGTGCAGGTACGCCTCGGTCGCCTCGACGGGCGAGACCTCGCCGCTACGGATGAGTTCGCCCAATTCAGCCACGGTCAGGAAGGGAATATCTGCTCGGTCCATTAGCTCGACCCCCAAAGCGATGTTGGAATCATAGGCGCGGGCCATCGGGCGGTCAAGGTAAGGCGCGGGCAGTGGCGGGATTATGGATGCTCCCTCTCCCTTGTGGGAGGGGGTTGGGGTGAGGGGGAATGCCGCGAGCCGGCAATTGTCCGCTACGAACGGGGACACCTCCACCCTAACCCTCCCCCATAGGCTGTGCGAAAAGGTATTCTCCAATCCCAAAGGACACCGGGGGCCGGTATGGACCTTCGCCCAGCGGGGGTACGGTGAAGTGGATGGTGCCTACATGGTCCTTGATCACCAGCTTTTCGACGAAAAGCTTGACGAATTTGTTGGCGATCTGCGGCTCCTCGGCTTCTATGATCGTCCTGGCGTCCTTGGCGTTCTTTATAATGCGCTCCCGGTCGTTCACGTAGGACATCAGTCCCTCTGACTCGACCGTCAGGTCTTTCTTTTCCTTTTCCGCTTCCCTCAGTTCTCCCCTTCGTTTGTCGAGTCGGTCGTATATTTCGTCCAACTCCCGACCCTTCTTTTTGCCGTCCTCTATCCCATCGACCAAGCCCGTTATCTTTTTGTCGATCCCCTTGATATTTCGCTCTACGCTGTCCAGTCTCTTCTTCTGCTCGCGGACGAGCTCCTCGTTGAGTTCGACCACGCGGTCAAAGTGTTCATTCAGGAAGTCCTCGTCATCCAAGTCGGCCACCAGTATCTTTACGGCAGGGTCTTGGACTTTGTCCAGCTTCTCCCGATGGCTGTTGGGGCAGTACTCCGTTCTGATCTTCTTCCGTGAACATACGAGGGTTCGGCTGTGGGCAAGGACCACTGAGCTTCCGCAGTAGCCGCATTCGGTCAGTTCGGTGAACCGGTAGGGGCTGGAATGGCTTCGGGGGGATTTGCCTCGGGGGGACTCGCTCTCGGGGGACTCGCTCTCGGGGGACTCGGCTACCGGTGCCCGGGCCGCCAGGATTTCTTGCGCCTTTTCCCATACGGAGGGAGGGATGATGGCCTCGTGGGCTGTCTCGTTTATTTCCGTCTCGTCTTCCGGGAGATATTCCGATTTCGAGCCTTTCCCCCTTTCTTGGCAGCCAGTATATCGGCGGTTGTGCAGAATCGTCAGGACGGCTCCCGGGGTGAAGTCGTTTCCGTTCCGGGTCTTCACTCCCTGACCCACGAGATATTCCGATATGTCGGGGCATGAGTATCCTTGGGCGTTCATTTCAAATATCTTTACGACGTATGGAGCCGTCTCTGGGTCTGGTACCAGTATGGAATGGACCGTCTCCTTCACCCGGGGACGCCCTGTGGGGGTATGCCTCTCGGTTTGTACCACTACCTGCTCGGTCATGTATCCGAAGGGCGGGACGCCTCCGGGGTGGTAACCCCTTTTGACAGCCTCGAACTGGCTGTCGCGGGTTTTCCGCGCCGTCCTGGGCAACATGGCTTCGTTGCCGGCTGAGGTGTGGACCCAGGCCTCGTCTGAAGCTGCGTCTCCGTAGTGAGGTTCTGTTACTGACTGGATCCTGACCCCGTGCTTTTTCAGCAGGTGCTTGTAGTCCAGAAGTTCCCGGGTGTTCCTGCTGAACCTTGATATGTCGTAGACGATGATCATGTCGAACGGATGCTCGGGAGATATGGCGTCTGCAATCATCCGTTGGAAACCCGGTCTGTTCTCGGCGCTGCCGCCGCTGATGGCGATGTCTTCGTATCCGCCCACCATGTCAGCGTTATTCTTGTCAGCGATGTCGTGGCTTCTGCGAGTTTGGACCTCCGGGGACAGCAGGTCGTCTTGGTCGTCCGTGGAATTTCTGACGTAATATACGGCCCGAATTCTCCTCGGGTCAGCTTCCAGTATTGTCCCTGTCCTCTTCTTGCGCGGGGTCAATTCTCATCCTCCGTCGTTAGGGACGTGGCAGGTTCGGTGGCGCTCAACAGCCTGACCCCTGCCTCTTCGAGTTGGGTTCTGTACCGGGTGAGGTCGGAGGTGTTCCTGGAGAACCTGGAGATGTTGTAGACGATGATGGTGTCAAAGGGCCTTTCGTCCGACAGGGCGTCGGCGATCATCTGCTGGAACCCAGGCCGGTCGTCCGTGGATCTACCGTTACTTTTGTCCTCGTACTCTCGGACCAATTTGATCTTCTGTTCCTCCGCGACTTGGCGGATTTTTTCGAGTTGCGCCATGGTATTTTGTGGCTCGCCTGGGGGAACCCGGACGTAGGATGCCGCTGTGTTCTGGCTCATCTCATTCTCCTAGAGTAGTTTTCTGCCGGTGTAGAATTGGTACAGCTCCACAACATATCGCTTTCCGTCGATGGGCATGGTTCTGGCGGGCTTGGCGAAGTTGAGGTCGGGGTCGGCCACGACGTAGGCGTAGCTGCGCTCTACGTCCAACACGGGAGTCTCACCGGCCTCAGTTAATATGGGCTGAGTCAGTCCCGCGACATGCAGGAGGTCCTGCAGTCGTACCTCATAGTAGGTAGCCAGTCGTCTGAGGGTCTTCAACCCTGGGCTTTTGTGTCCCTTCTCTATGTTGGAGACATAAGAGTTCGGTATTCCGGTGTCCGATTCGACCTGCCGGAGTGACTTGGCTCCTCTCAGTCTTCTGAGCAGCGACCCTATGGCCGGCTCGTGGTCCGGCTCCTCTTGGTCAGGTGGGCTGGTCTCTAATTCAACCTGGGGCACATGATCTAATAGTGTCATTTGCTGCTTGACCCTCGGTTTGTGAGTGCTATAATTACTTTGCGGCGGGCATTGCTGACGTATAAGGAGGTTCGAGACGCTGGTTGCATCCAACACCATCTGGGATTTGGCTATGAGCAGTGTATCACGGAAATGGCAGAAAGGAAAAAGAACAACAGGCGGAATAGAAAGTCTGAAGAGAGTATAGCAAACTCTCGGAGTCAATTCCCAGACTTGGAAGATATTCACTCGCTGTTGGCCCGGATGGGGTCCAAGCGGGGCTTTAAGCAGTGGGAGAACAGCATCGGTGCTTCGAGCGATGAGCTTCCGGCCTTGGGGGGAGACTCCCTTGACTGGGACGAGATGCCCCAGGTGGGGTCTTCTTTCCACCGGTCCCTCATTGGGAACAGGATCGAGGATTGGGAGATGGAGAACTTGGATACGTTGATCGGCTCGGAAAGTGATGATTCTTTCTTCCCATTGGATGGTGAGATCCAGGACGGTTCGGACGATGACCAGGACGGTTCGGACGATGACCAGGACGGTTCAGTTCACTACTACTGACCGCCCTCTGTGACTGAACGGAATCGCCCCTGCATTCGCAGGGGCGATTATTTCTTTCCTCTTCTTGTTGGTCCGGCCTTCATATGGCTCAGTCCAACGGTATTCGTTCGGAGGTCACTCCCTCTGGGTGTCCCTCCTTGGGGAGGGGTCTCTTGTAGGTGATCACTGCGCTGTCTGGTCCGATGGTGACCTTCCTAATCAGGAGGTTGATCATCTCGGCGGTGTCTGCCGGGTCGGCGTCGTCCAGGTAAGTCTCCACTTGGGCCAGGTTTTCCCTGATGCGGGCCTCGTCGCTGACGAATTGGTGCCCGTCCAGTTCCCTCCGGGAGATCCGGGCCTGGTAGGCCAGGGCGGCGGCTTGGCGGTCCGTCTGGTCGATTTCCTCTTGGAAGGCTTCTTGGCTCATGGGGTCTTCGGCGGCACGGCTTTGCATGATGCGCTTGCGGTCGTTGAGATCCATGAGGGCGAGCTCGGTCTCGTCCAGGTAGTTCTTGGCATGCTCTGACAGTGCTTCCGCCTGTCCTTGGATCAGGCCGACTACCTTGGTGCTGGTGGGCTCGTGGTTCAGGGTGTCCACTAGCCGGGTCATGACTGCCCGGAGCAGTCTCTCGGCGTTCATGCTCCTGGTGGAACAGGGTTCCTGCATCTTCCCGATGCTCTTGGGGCAGACGTATTTTCCGCCCACGTTGATCATCACGGCTCCGCAGGCGTTACAGTTCACGATTCCGGCCAGGATGTGCCGGTTTTCCTGGGCAGTTGTCCTACTGGTCATCTGTTTCCTCTGGAAGGGGTTGCTCTATCCCCTAGTTTTTCAGGATAGTTGGTATTCGTCAAGTGCTCTGCTGGTTCCGGGCTTGCCGGTACCGGCCGTTTCATGGCTGAGTCTCTGTCCCAGAGGCGTCTGCCGGCTCCTGTGCCTTGGGCGGACGTCCGGTGATCTCCGCGTATCTCCGGGTGTGCCTTGCTATTTCAACGACCTGTTCGGGGGTGAGCATCCGGCTCATGTCGGGCTCGAACGACGCCTTCAGGGCTAGGTACACCGGAGTCCTCTCTGACAGTGTAGCTTGCTCCTCCGGCCACCTGAGGTCGGTTTCGCGGGCTGTAATGGCGAATGCAGCGGTGGTGTAGCCCACTCTGGTTATCTCGCCTTGGATTTTGTCCAGTGCCAGCAATCCCTGGGAGTATCTCCATATGGTAACGGGTGTGCCTGGCGCCAGGCTGTCAAGGGCGTCGACAAAACATACCAGTGGGGCGGAGCAAAAGTGTACCACCAGAGAGGTCATTGGCCAGCGTAAATGTCCGCGCCAGTTGTTCGGGAGAGGTGTCACAGAGGCAGGCTGGCAACAGGCTGGGCGGGTGAGTGAGTGAGTGAGTGAGGACGGCTTCTGGCACGACTTATGGGTTGTCTGATTCGTCCGGGGCTTGTGCTGCAGCGTTCTCTCTGCTGCGCTTGAGTCGGTAGCTCTCGCCGTTCATCTCCAGGATGTGGACGTGGTGGGTGAGCCGGTCCAGCAGCGCCCCGGTGAGCCGCTCCGAGCCGAAGACCTCAGTCCACTCGTCGAAAGGCAAATTGGTGGTTACCAGGATGGAGCCTCGCTCGTAGCGCTGGCTGAAGACCTCGAAGAGCAGTTCCGCGCCGGTCCTGGACAGTGGAACGAAACCCAACTCGTCGATGATCAGCAGGTTGAGCCGGGAGAGTTGCCGCTGCAGATTCAGCAGACGCCTCTCGTCCCTGGCCTCCATCAACTCGTGGACCAATGCGGCGGCGGTGGTGAAACCCACCGACATCCCCCTCTGGCAGGCGGCCAGGCCCAGTCCCAGGGCCATGTGGGTCTTGCCGGTGCCGCTGTTGCCGACGGCGATGACGTTCTCCCGGCGCTGGATGTATTCACAGCGGGCCAGTTCCATCACCAGTGCCTTGTTCAGCGATGGGATGGCTGGGAAGTCGAAGGTGTCCAGGCTCTTGACTGCGGGGAAACGGGCGGCCCGGATCCGCCGCTCCACCATGCGCTGGTGGCGGTCGATGAGCTCAAGTTCAGCCAGCCTGAGCAGGTACTGGGGATGATCCACACCCTCGGCGGCGCACTGCGCGGCCATCTTCCCGTATTCCCGGAGGAAGCTGGGCAGCTTCAGCTCCTTCAGATGGTGTTCCAATAGCAGAGTTGACCGGTCGTTCATGCCGCTCTCCCCGACAGGAGAGTCATGTAGTCCCCGACGGACGTGGTGCTGACCCTGACCCTGGGCAGGTAGGGATACAGCTCCAGGTCCAGCCTTGGCGGCCGTCCCTCCAGCCGGCACAGCACCAGGTGCTTCACTGCGTCGAAGCTGATAGCCCCCAGATGGAGGGCGCCCTTGACGGCTGTGTGCACCTCTTCAAGAGAGAAAGTCTCCAGCAGCCTGAGCACCTGTACATACTCACGCTTGCCCCTGCGTCCCATGCGGGCTTCCAGCAGACGGCGCAGCGTCCCGAACTCCTCGGAGAGGTTCCATCCCTGTAGCGGAGCGGCCTGATCCAGGGCTCCCGGCTTCCGTTCCAAGAGCGGCAGGTAGTGGATGGGGTCATAGACGAAGTCGTCGCGTTCGTATGATCGGGGATGCCTGGCGATGACCTCGGTTCCGCAGCTGATCACCACCTGGTCCACGTAGCCCCGTACCAGGACGTCCCGGTGTCCGTAGGCCACCGGCACCGAGTAGTCGCTGGTCCTGTACCGGACCAACGACAACGAACTCACCCGGCCCGACTGCTTATCGCAGGCGTCGTAGGGCACCGCAGGCAGTGGCAACAGGGCGTCCAGGTCCCGCTCCATACGCTGACCGATGGTCTCCGTGTGGCCCCTGAGCTGGGCGTCCATTCGTTCCAGGCATCGCCGCTCCAGGTATGCATTGAGCGCATCGAAGCTCTCGAAGGACGGTATGGGCACCAGAAAGTTGCGGCGCACGTACCCCACCAGGCCCTCCACCTTACCTTTGTCATTGCCCTTGCCGGGGCGGCCGAACCGGTCCTCGAACAGGTAGTGAGACTGCAGCTCGGTGAAGGCGCGGGTGCGCTGGCGCTGGCCATCCCCCAATATCCTCGCCACGGCCAGCTTGGTATTGTCGTAGAGGATGCTCTGGGGCACACTGCCCAGGTAGGCGAAGGCCGAGACGTGGCCGTCCAGGAAGGCCTCGGTGGTCTCGGCAGGATAGGCCTTCACGAAGCAGCCGTCGCTGTGGGGCAGGTCGATGACGAAGCAGTGGGCCTTGCGCTCCACGCCGCCGATGACCACCAGGGCCTCGCCAAAGTCGCACTGGGCGTGGCCCGGCGGATGGGACAGGGGCACGAACATCTCCCTGGTCTGACGACGATTCTCTCTGACGTAGTCCTTGACCGTGGTATATCCGCCGTCGAAACCGTACTCGTCCCGCAGCCGCTCGAAGATGCGCTTGGCCGTGTGGCGCTGCTTCTTGGGACGCCTTAAGTCGTCCTCCAGGATCCGGTCGATGACGCCGGTGAAGGGCTCCAGCTTGGGCCTCTTTGGCGGAGTCTGCCGGCGATAACCCGGCGGGACCGAATAGGCCAGCATCTTGCGCACCGTGTCCCGGTGCAGGCCGAACACCCGGGCTGCTTCCCGCATGCTCATCCCATCCACCATCACCGCCCGGCGAACCCGCAGATATACGTCCACCTTGTACATCCATCGCACCATCCATGGGGTCGGCTACAACCCTATGTATGATGGCAGGCGGTACAGTATTTAGTCGCCGATACTCAGCAATCTTCCGCCCACACGGCCCACTTTATCTCCGCCGTTTACAGGCCCACGCCCCAACAAAGGACCCAGGCTTTTTTGGATACGTCTGGGCTGGGTTAACCGTCAGGTTGTAGGCGAACAACCCGCTCCGGTCTTTCTTCCGCCTGTACGGCGGACCTATTTTCTCTCTTTTGGCTCGGTTCCAGGCTGCCCTGTGTTTCTGGTTCCGGCGCTTTTGCGTCGGTTGCTGCATTCCTGGTATGTGGTGAACGGCTTCTGTTCCTCCCTGGGTTCTGAGCGTCGGTCTTTCCGGGCAATGGAAAGATAAAAGGCCGAGCATCTGCATGCTCGGCCTTTCTTTTTATACGGGTCTCCCGTCCCCTAGTTCGAGTGGAGGCGGGGCGGCTTGGCCTCCGGCCTCCTGTCGGAAGGAGTAGCAGAGTTCGCGGCGCCTACCTGCCTATGTCCCTGCTCCACTCAAGTGGTTGGCGTTCTATGAACTTCCGGAGGAGTTCCTTCGCATTGCCTTGGTCCAGGTCAACGACCTCAACTCCTTTCCTTTGCATGAGTTCCAGTCCGTTTCCTTCCTGAAAGTTCACTGATTCTCTGACGATCGCCTTCGTGATTCCGAACTGGATGACCGCCCCGGTGCACATGTTGTACGGCATCAGGGTGGTTGTACGGCATCAGGGTGGAATGGATGGTCATCCTGTTCTAGAGTGGTAACGTGATGTTGAGATGGCACCCGATTGGGAACTTCGATGTTTCTGGGCGTCCGAGCTTTTGGCGAAGTGCCTCTACAACCTCTTTCCACTCGCTGTCTGGATTGCTAAATTTATTCGCTGTTTCCCTGAGGGCATCATCTGCAGTTAGGAAATAATCTGCTTGGCAGGCTATCGCGGCTGCATAGATGTAGGCATCCATGGTCTCGGTTAATATATGAGACCATACGACTCGAGCGATCGAAAAGATCTTTTCTGCGCTTATGTAGTCTCCGTGGGTTTCATCCTCAACGTTTTTGATATCAATGTTGTATGTGAATCGTAGGGTCTCGAAGAACTGTTCTATTTGCTGGTCTATTCGTTGATAGTCAGCGTCACCCAGGACTCTGCGGTAAAGGATCAATGGCCGGGCTTGTTGGAGTGACAGGGGAACTCTATGCCGGTACAAACCTTCGTGTGCATGAGCGGACAGGATTACTCGGTGCATTTCGGCGCGGCATACTTCGCAAGAGAAGAACCCGTAACTCTGCTTAGCCTTATTGAGTGCCTCGAAGCATTTCAAACCGTTTTGTATGTCTCTAAAGTCACGTTCGTTAAATTGGTCCGCAATGGGTATGGATTGTCCTTTTAGGGACGCTTTGAGTTCTTTCCAGTCTTTGACATCAACCATTGTGGTGCCGGTACATTCGCAGGCTTCCCAAAAACTGAACATACGCAAGAGTGCGTTGGTATCCATAAAGGCTGTTTTTTTCTGGATTTCATTCATCTTGATTTACCTGATAGGCGGGGAGACCTGTTTCAATTGTCTGAACTAATGAATTTGGGATGGGTGGATCTATCCCCTCTCGAATTGCTGACGTCAATGATTGAGAAAGAACCTTTACTAGCCCTCTGGGCCAGGCGCGGTTATTTTCCATTATGGCTGAGACAACGTCATCGGCAAATGGCCAAAGGCCAACGGTGCTGCCTTCAATCTTCGCGTTTTTCAGCCGTTGGTAAACCAAATTATGTGCGTCCTGGTCTGTGAGGGGTGGTATGCGAAATTCAGACCCGAATCTCTGCATCAGGGGCGGTTCTATGCTCCTGGTCTGTTCAAAACCCTGTGGCGTGCTTGATAGCGTCAGCCAGAAATCTTCATCCCGAGCTGTGTCGAGTAAGTTCCTGAGGGTTGAGTGGTATTCTGCGCTCTGTCTCCTGGATAGCCTTTTCCCAAGAGCTGCGTCCTCGAATTCGTCGATCAGAAACGCTATACCCTCAGCGTCGTGTATCCGTTTTAGTATGCGGATAAGTGTTTTGAAATATTCTCCCTCTTGCTGTTCGGCTACCAGCGATCCAGAAGAACGCGGTACGAAATCCTGGAATCTGTAGTATGGACGGTCCTTGGTATCTACGATCATCCTTCCGAAACTAAATGCAATTTCTTCGTCTCCGGTTATGTTTTGTTTGATTATCGCGCTCTGGATGTCCTTTATTGCTTTGTCCCTTTTATTGCGTTCGTTGAGTTGATCAAGCCATACGGAAAATTCACGTTTGAATAAATCCCGTTGCAATGTGTGGTTAGGAATGTCTTCCTTGAGCAGTTCCCATATGCCTTTGGATAGTTCATTCCTGCCGACCTGTCGGAGGAGTTGATCTGCTAGAGCGTAGAAGGTTACTCCGGGGTTATTGATGAAATATGCTTGAATCCTTCTGGGTAGATATTGATTTTCAATAATCCACTGGAGCAGGAAAGTTTTGCCTGTGCCGTAAGGCCCGACTATCGCTATTGCTTTGGCCCCTTCAGTAAGTGAAAGGCCTTGGATGCTCTGGGCGATTGTAGCTGCCCATGATTCGGGAATCCATTTCGGGTCTCCGAATGTGGCTCCTGTTGCTGCGGGGGGGAAAGGATTGTACTTCAGGCCAAGCTTTTCGAGTCCGGTTCTACGATCCAAAAGACGCCTCTCTTTCTAATGCTATAATTAGTTTTTTTTCAAGTTCCTATGTACTTGCAAATGTGATACGTGTTCGCCGCTTCTGAGTCTAAGGAATCCTTTGAGGATCAGGGGGGTCATTTTCTCCGGTTGAGAGAAGAGGATCATCCGGTTGCTCACGGTTATTGGGGATACAAGGTTAGGATAGACTCCAATCCAGTTTTGTAGAACGAACCGCACATCCCTTATTGGGATTTTCAGTGCTGTGCATCCTGCTAGTATAAGCTCGCTTATGCTCGCCATAGCCCAATCGTTACGGAATTCTAGGGTTTCTATCAGGGCTCGCTCAATTGTTTCTGTGTTTTCGTGCGAATCCGGTCTGATTGGAAATATATGATAGCCATGTCCAACTTGGTAGAATTCATCTAAGAATCCTAACTGTTCAACCCCCCAGTTTCGCATGCCGTAGTGGATCGCCTGGATTGCATTGTATCCTCTATGCTCTATGGGGTTGTCCGCATGAGCTCGACTTTTGATGGTAATATAGCTGTGTTCTCGTTCCTTTTTTGGTCCAATCATCGGATTCATGGTGATTGGACTGCTGTTTTCAATAAACTCGTCGAGTGAGTCCGGTTTTTTCGACGTGATGAATGATTGCCAAAAGGTTTCATAGCAGTCTTGGTTGCGGATAACATAGTCGCCAAGTACCGATCTTTGCCCGTTGTTAATCTCACTTGTGTCTCTGGATGTTAGTAATTTATCGCATTCGGTAGAGGTTAGTTTGGGAACGAACTTTCGGTTCCTTTTCTCCACCAGATTCAGTTTTTCGATGACTCTACGGTACCGATAGCAGCTCGTGGGCCCAAATGGTTTACCTTCCGATGTTATAAATATTCCTGAGTCGGTGGCGGCACGGTTGAGTTCGATCACTGACCATTTACCTGGTGAACTTATGATCAGCTTTAATAGCTCAGCCACTTTGGCGAAGTCAATTGAGCGCATCCAGTATTCAGGCATCTGACGCCTTCGACAGAAATAGTGTTGATTCTCGGGATGGTTCGCGTCCGAATTGTCCCATCTGCTGGGCGCTGTTCCCCCTCAGCCTCATAACCCATGCGGATTGTAGTACAAGCCCTGCCTGAGGGGCAATTTCTCTGATGATTTCGTCTACTGGAATCATGACGCCTGAGTGGCGCACGTTTCCCACGATGTACGCAGCCTTCCCCCCGGTTCCGAGGACTCTGTGGACTTCCTGCAGCGAGAGAAATATGTCTTCGAAGTAACCTTCCAGCATCGGTTTGATCCTGTGGTCTGAGCCTACAGGAAGGGAGGTCAATATGTGTTCGAGCATTTGGGGTTTTCTGTATCTTCGAAGTCGGTTGTCGTAGTTCTTTTGGCGCTTGGCCTCGACGTGAGATCTTAGGGAGCTATGTCGCAAGCTCGTGATTTCGGGTTCTGTTGACCCTAGAAGGAGAAGTTCGATTTGAAATACCCGGGAGTAGTCGTGCCGGTTAGGATACGGTGGCGAGGTAATCAGTCCGCCGATGGATTGCCCTTTCAGCGGTAGCTTACGCGCGTCCGCCAATCTGGCTTTCCGGCGGTGTATGGATTGTGTCCCCGGATTGGTTTCCAATACGTCGTCGATCATGTCGGCGGTGTTTGTCTGGAAGGCCCGGTCGATTTCCTGGCTTCTGTCTGGCCAATCTTTCCATCTGAACCATCCTCCGTCCGGTACAGCTCTGCTGAATTTACGCGTTGTGGACAGCAGCGAGGTCATGAAGAAACCGTACTGGTTTTGGGGAAGCAGGTTGATGCGGTTGGCGATCCGGCGTATCTTGCTCAGCTCTTCCTCTGTGAATGCTCTTTCGAGCCTTTGTGGAGTGTCCGCTGTTCTTTCCCCGTTATCCGTTCCTCTCAGGAGTTCCGAGAGCGTTGACTTCAGCTGTGCTGGTTTGTAGGACCCGATCTTGGCGTTGGTTATCATCACTGATAGGGGAGACAGATCGTAGCCCATGGCCTTCATACCCATTTCCCGGGCTACCACCAGGGTTGTTCCGGATCCCACGAAGTTGTCGGCTATAGTCGCATTCTCCGGTAGTTCCCAGTACTTCAGTATTTTGTGGACGAGTTGGGGCGAGTAACTGTGTGGAAAGTAAAACCATCGGTGTCTGGGAGCTTTCGCGAGGTCTTGGGACGTTGCAGCCCGGCGAAGGTCGGGGCAGAGTTCAAATCCTTCCGGGAGTTGTGGACTGGGTGCCGTTTTGGGAGAAATTGCCATCGTTGAAAGTTTCCTTGGGATCATTTTCTAATTACGGGTGGGGTCAGGTTGGTCAAAAATCTCCGTCGTATCGTCCGGTGTGTCTGGCGTCTCTCAGGAGGTCCTCCTGGCTGGTTCCACTGCCATGTTCCTGAGCATTCTCTGGGCCGTGGCTAGGGATACGCCGTAGACGTTCCCTAGGGCCTCCCGGTTCCGTGAGCGGGTCTGATGCCGGGGGATCCGCAATCCAGCGGTCGATCAACAGAGCTGCATTCCAGTATAGCCGGGTTAGGGGTGAGGTTGCCTCCACTTCCCAGCGAACCGCTCCACGACTAAGGCGAATCGACAATTGCTAGCCCCAGATGACTGAGGAGACCAGATACACCGGGCGATAGGAGGTAGAGATTTCTGCGGACGTAAGCAGTGGCGGAAGCACAGCCGGAACTATCTTCAGGCCCTGGGGAGTCAGTCGAAATGTTGCCCCATTCGGTGCTGACTCTTCGATGATCCCGATGGGCATTACTATTGTCTGGTTCACTTTCTTCCTCTCTTGCAGGTTATAGGGTTTACGTTTTTCCGTAAAGGTCTGAGCCCTTCTTGATTTGGGGAAATGAAAAAGGGACAGGCGTTTGCCTGTCCCCGGGCCTGGTTGCTCCTGATTTCTGATGCCTTGAGGTTGGTGCCGGAGTCACCTCTTTCCGGCATACGGTCTGGACTGGGCCGGTGATGATCGGCTCGGGTTCATGCTCGCACGGGGCCGGGGCCAGGGCGGACGCCCCAAGAGGCCGCGGCCCGGTTTTCTCTGGGGACTAACAGGATTACTCTCGTGGCCAGCGTTCGCTGCCGCTGGCGCACATGTAGTTTCGGACGACGTTAACGGCCTTCTCGTGGCCCCTTGGCGCCAGTTGCTGCATTTCCGGACGTGGTGAATGTTTTCCGTTCCTCCCGGTGTCAGGAGCGCCGGTCTCTCCGGGTGATTGAAATACGAAAGGGCGAACTCGAAAGCTCGCCCTTTCCTGCTGTCTGGGTCTCCCGCCTCTTGGCGTGAGTGGTGGCGGGGATTCCTGGCCTCCACCTTCCCCTTTGGGAAGAGTAGCGGGGTTCTCGGCGCTACTTGCCTATGTCGCTGTACCACTGCTCTGGGTTGCGTTGGGTGAACTCCCGAAGTAAGTCCTTCGCCTCTTGCAGGTCTAGGTCAACGACCTCGACTCCGTGCCTCTGCAGCAATTTCAGTCCGTTCCTTTCGGGGAAGTTCTCTGACTCTGCCGCGATCACCTTCGTGATTCCGAACTGGACGGCTGCGCCGGCGCACATATGACACGGCATCAGGGTGGAGTAGATGGTCATCCCCCGGAAGTCCTCCACGTCCTTGCCCGCGTTGAACAGGCAGTTGATTTCGGCGTGCATGACAACGGCCCGGTCCTGGGTTCTGCGGTTCCGTCCGGTGGCAACGAGCCTGCCCTGCTCGTCGACCAAGGCTGCGTCGATGGGGATGCCTCCTTTTCAGCACTTGAAATTGGAGCACTTCGACAGGTCGACCTCTTGGAGCGATGAGGGCTTTTGCTTTCAGTGCCTTGTTGAGATGGCTATGACCCCTCTGACGGCTCCTTACGGGCCGCACGTTGCCGATGGAATCGGTAGATCCGAACGCCTGCCCACACCGCCACTACCAACGCCGCCAGCCGCAGGACATTCCCAATCACGATGTGTCCTAACACGAAGCCGAATATCAGCGACAGAAGCACAGACACATGACCGACTGTCGTCGACAGAAGCATAAAGATAACAAATCCAGCAATCACTCCGACAAGCACCGAAGGGCCGGGAGAGTTCTCCCGGCCCCGTGCTGGCTTGACCTTCCTGACCTTCTGGTAGAGCCTATGGGCTGTCCAGAACAGTGCCATAAACCCTATCACCCCAAGAAAGCCCATCCAGACTAGCGTTTCCATTCGCTTTCCTCGCTCTCTCAGTCAGCCGCGCCAGAATCAAGCTCGCATTCGAGGGAGCTACCGATAGGCAGATTATGGACTGCGCAGGTCGCCCTGTCGTGGGTTACGGTGCCTTCGGCCTTGGCGGTAGTCCAGTGGTCGAACAACACCGGGACAACTGACGGCGGTTGCCGCCAGGGCGGCGATGGAAAGTCCATCGCCTCTCTCGTTCGGGCCGCCATGTTACCCGAAGGCGTCAGGGTCCAGAAACCGTTTGGGCGCTATAAAGGGGAATGTGTCACCTTTTTATCCTTGAACCTGAGGTTGTGCAAAATCCGGTCAGGCCTCTTTGGTGATTTTGCACAAATTCATGGCCTTTGATCCTGCTGTTTCTTCCGTGGCAGACTTGGTTCTGATGCCATGGTTGGTTTGTCTGGCTCGACGCGGCACCAAAAGTTGAAATTCATCGGTGTAGACGCTGACGTGGGCCCGGGTGTCGGGGTCTTCCCGCGCCATCGTGGTCCCCCCTGGGTGTCGGAATCTCCGACGCAAGTGTCGGGAACGGGGTGGGTGCCGTAATAGCCGGTGTCGGCTCGGACGTGGCCGGCGTGTAATGCTGTTGTCGCGGCACTGTGTCCTGGACCTGTGAACATCCAGACCTTAGTGGTTCACCTTCTGTCCTGTTCATCTAAAAGCCTGTCAATCGGGTCCGTAACCCCCGAGATTACCACCCTGGCGTCCGGGTAGGAGACCATGGACAGCAAAGGAGGCGGCGTAGGGGCTCCCGGCTTCGTTGGGTTGTGAGTTCATCCCATCGTCAAAGGTCGGTTTCGTGTGCCGCCTGGGGATCCCACTACAGCCATCTCCCGCCTAGGTTTCCTGGCTTTTCAGGCAGGGGACGGCGTTTCGTTCACCGACTCCAGGCACTGGCCTCTCATCCCTCTTTGCTCTCACTCCAGGAAGGCGGCATATACAGGACCGCGCCCCCAGCACCATTCGCTGATGACTACCATGTTGCCCGAGGTGGCGGCGATCGTCTCCACGTAGTCGGAGAGTTTCCAGGTCTCTCCGGTTGCTAGGTCTTGGGCGTAGACGCCGTTGGAGTCGGGGTTTTCTATTGGAAACACGTCGCAGGGCCAGGAGCTCGACCAGACCAGATGCTCGTCTGACAGGGCCGGGCCGGACCCGTTGCCTTCCACCTGTGTCATCGTGCGGGTACCGCCGCTCTCGAGGTCCAGCAACCGGATCTCCTGGGGGTTCTCCGGGTCGTAGGCCCGCCATGCCAGGTATTTGCCGTTGATCTCGGGCGCCTGGTTCAAGTGGCCGGTCTCAACCAGAACTCGCTCTTCGCCCGTGGATAGATCGAAAGCATAGATGTCGAACCTGTTTTCCGGGCAGTTGCTGCACCCCGCCTTGGTGGTTTCCATCTCCGGGCTGTATCTGTTGTCCGCCCAGACCACGGTGTTTCCGTGTATTGCCGGTTGTATTTGAGCTCCCGGGGCGATGGCCACCGGAATCTCCTGGCCGGTTTCCAGGTTGTAGGCGTAGATGTCGAAGTTGGTGTAGTCCTGACCGGTCTCGTTCCGCCTGTCCTGCCAGACCAGCCAGTCGCCGGAGATTTGCAAAGCCTGGCGCTGGGCGGGGGCCTCCGTGATGCGTCTCTGTTCGCCGGTGGCCCGGTCGAGCACGAAAATGTCGTCTGAGTAGTTGAATGGGGGATCGGAGTCCATGTCCGGTAGTTCGATCTCCCGCCGGTGATCGACCCAGGCCACGTGGCCGGCGGAGAAAGCGGCCTGATATATCGGGTCTTCGCCTTCAGTGATCTGTTTCATTTGACCGGTTTCCACGTTGACAAGGTAGAGTTGGTCGTCCGGTCCGACCGAGGCATACTCTTGACCGTCGACGTATACCGGGTAGACCGGACGGTATTCAGGGTCCAACTCAACCGTCCTCAGCCCCGTCGCAAGCTGGGGCGTCACTGCCGCTGGGGTTCTGGACGTGGGCAGTATGGTCGCCGTGGACAGGGTTGTAGCCGTGACTTGGCGCGTCGCTGTTGCGTCAGGAGCAGGGGAAGTTGGCTCGCAGGCCACGGTTAGGGCGGTCAGGCAACTCAAGGCAAGGAGTGCCACGACAAGAGCGAGTTCAGGACGGCGGTTCACGTAAGCTGTGGCTGGCTTGAGCAGCCTTGCTTCGTTAAGCGGCCTTGGCAGCCGTGGTGGTGTTTGCAGTTTGTCAGTCATACCTTCATGCCCTATGAGGATGAGATACCGTGCCGGATGTGGAGAATGGCCCCTCCCTTGAGACATGGAGGAAGCCCTGTCATTGAGGACACTTCAGGCTTTCCGGCAGCATTCGGGTTCCGTTCGTTTTTGGAGTACGCCTCACGGTGTAACAGGATCTTCGCCGCCGCTAGTCCGGTGTTGTCAGAGATCACCACGGCCACGTGGATGTCCTTCCCCTTTTCCTGCACCGTGGCTCGCCTGCATATTCTGGCGCTGGTTCCTGAGTTTCTGGACCGGCCCGACGTTTCTCGTAGACCCCTCGCCTTATCAAGCTCGCATTCGAGGGAGCTACCGATGGGCAGATCATGGACTGCGCAGGTCGCCCTGTCGTGGGTTACGGTGCCTTCGGCCTTGGCGGTAGTCCAGTGGTCGAACAACACCGGGACAACTGACGGCGGTTGCCGCCAGGGCGGCGATGGACTTTCCATCGCCTCTCTCGTTCGGGCCGCCGTGTTACCCGAAGGCGTCAGGGTCCAGAAACCGTTTGCGCGCTATAAAGACCGTGTGGAGCGGTACAGCAGTAGCGTCTGACATGTTCCATGCGGTTAAGTAGGCCAGCCGGTAATCGGCGACGACCTGGGCCGCGTCTTGGAGCCGGACGGTGTTGGCGGGAACGTAAACGTAAACGTAGCTGGGATCCTCTTCTTCTACGGGCATCGGGAACTCCATAAACTCGGGATAAGGTTGACCATGGCAGGGACAGATACACTCGGGAAAGGCCCGCGGCTGCGGCCACTCTAACGAGTGGCTAGGCAACTATGCAATACGCACTGCAATACGCACTGGGCTTCTGGTTTCGTCAGTGGGCTACGGGATTCTAACCGTCCTGCCCTCGTATTTGGGGTCATTTTCATTCGTCGCGGCAAAGGCTGGGTGACATGGCTCGGCGGCGCCTTGCTATGCTGGAGTTTCCTGCTGATCGGGCTGAGTCTGACTTCCTCTGGGGGCACAAGAGTGCCCCCAAAGGGTTGTTTGCGACACAAGTTGGTTGCAGCCTTGGGCGCTATGGTTTACTAGGCCATTGCATGAGGCCCTTATGGCTGTAGGATTGCTCGGCAGTGCGGATAGCCCGCAGCAACGATGCCTCGTCGACGATGTCCTCGTAGCCGGGACTGCTACCATCGTAGTTCTTCACTCCGTCGGCAGTGTTTAGCACCATCCAGTCGGCCATGACTCCGTAACTCTTGTTGCCGGGGTTGCGGGCCAGGCTGAAGACGAATCTCTCCCCGACCTGTGGCCGGATCAGGCTGTGGTCTCCGTCTAGCCGAAGGCGGGCGTTGTTGGAGATAAAGCCGTCGTCCAGCAGAACTTCCTCGATAGTGATGTCGTAATAGGTGACCCGCAGGTGCATATCGTCCACACCCTCTGCGGGGTAATCGTCTGCGGTCTTGTTGAAGGGCAGTTCATCCGCTGGGCTTGAAACCGTTGCTATTGTTCCGATCACGACGGTATGGCTCCGGTCAACGAAGTCTTGGACATCCGTCGGTGCTTCTTTGAGGTTCGCTATGGGATATCCCATACCGCTGTTCAAGGTCTTACCTATGCCGGTGAACGGCGGTTGGACATTGACCTGCTGTTCCGGGGCTTCTGACTGACACCCTGCCGATAAAGCCAGCGCGCTCAGGACCAGGGTTGTCAAGAGTACCGTGGCGATGGTTCTGAATTTCACGGCGAACATGGTTCGCTACCCCTTATGCAGATGGGATTATTGGCGGGTTTTCTAGGTTCTGTTGACATTTCGCTGTTGCGGGTCATTCCGGGGAAATAGCGACGAAGAATCCTGGACTTATCACTCCGATTCAAGGCCATTAGTGCTTTCCTGCACTTGGAATGACATGAAATGGGCCTGCACATCGGTTACAAATGCAAATGTCAACAGAACCTAGCTGGTGAGGTTGACTTTGTTTCTCTGGCGACGTTCGTTTTTCCTATTCCTCCTGGGAGACATATCTTGCAATAATCCATACGAGCAGTGCTTCCAGAAGATATGCAACTGAGACTATTGCTAGGCCAACTATGTAAGTCCATGACACTATTACTAAAATCGCGTTGAATGCAAGGAAGCCGGTTGCAGTTCTCGAAACTGCTTTTCGTTTCTTGCGGAATGGCTTCGTTATTGTTAATCCCGTTATGACTATGACTGCTGTTCCAAGTACTGTCTCTAGGATTATGACGGCTGCTACCAGCTCTTCGCCTCCGTAATTCTCGGCTGCGAGGTTGCGCAGAATGTAGGCTCCTATGAAGAGATGAGCCAGTGCCAGTGGTCCTGCTATTAGGAGCATCAACACATTTTACCGCCGCTCGATAGTCTATTTTTTGTGCAGGATTATTTTTATTTCTTCACAAATTCGATTTATTGTGCAAAGCCCGCCAGAGCGTTGTTCTTTTCGTCCCGTCCGGCTTGGAGTTTCTTTGGCTATCGCCCGGTTTCACTCTTCGTCCGCCTTGGGCAACCTGGGGAGTCCGCGCCCAGTCCCAAAGGCGACGGCGGCTGCTGTCAGGAATATGGCTGCTGGCAGATAGGGTATGCCGAATCCGTAGTAGCCCAATCCGCAGAATACCAACAGTATTGCCGTGAGGCTCCAGACTACCAGGGCATTCGCTGCTCGCTGCACCCTGCGAGTCAACAGGAACAGCAGTGCCAGCCCGGTCACGAGCACGGGAATTAACAACGGTATCAGGACCACATAGCCGTCTACCTGGGTCAGGGTGACGTAGTATACGACGACCTGGCTCTCCGCTGCGCCGTTCCCATCAACGCCGACCGGACCCGTCGACACGCTCCGCCGAGCATGGGAACGAAATACTATCCATAAGAAGGCTGCCCAACTCAGGACATGGGAGGTCGTGGCCCAGAATAGGGCCATGCGGTTTTTCCCGGCCAAAATGGACTTCATCCTGAGATTCTCCCGATTCCGGGTGGAGCGCGGTCTCCACTCCCCTTTGGAGCGCCAGTTTCCTCTGTTGCTCGTCCCTCCTGTCCGCTATGACCACTGCCAAGGCCCGTTCTCTGGTCAGTTTTCTGAGTATCTCCGTCCTGTCGGCGGCCCCGTTCACGTCGTTGGAGTCTGCCGTGATGGATACTTCGACTCCGGCACACACCCTGTCCTGGGTGCCTCTTCGGGTGCCTTGCGTGGTCAGGTCCAGATGCCAGAGGTCTTCGCTCTCTTCCTCGGTGATGACTCTGGCGTCTTCCGCGTTCTCCACCTGCTTTTCGAATTCCCTGTAGGTCCTGATGTTCAGTGAGGGGCGGACCTACCACGGCCCGCCCCTCATGGTCCCCTCTCCGTTAGCCTGGGGGCCGACGTCTCGACCGAGGCTCCAGACTTTCCCCCTGGTCATCTGCATATGGGCTGGGTTCTCGGACTGCTGGACCTTGGTACCGGCGGCGAGTTCGACCGTCCCGTTCCAGCCGGCCTGGGTTATGGCGAGTCTGAACAGGTCGGCGTGGGTGCTCAGCCACGGAGTGGATCCGCTGGTGCCGGACGCTAGTGCCGGGAGGAGCCGTCCAGGTCCGGCGGGCATTTCTTCAGTCTGCGAGGGATGCCTTTGTAGTGGCCCTCGTAAAGCACCTCGCCAGTTATGGCGTCTGTAATGACTTTTGTTTCCTTACCGTGAGGAATGCCTATGGGTTTGGGGTTCCATCCCTCTTCGGAGCTGGAGAACGGTGCAGCCACGCTGAGTGTCAGCGGCAGGCGCCGGTCCATGTCCACGACGACTTGGACGGTGCGGATATTGGAGAACGTCGTGAATCCCTTTCTCAGACGAGTCCACTTGCACTTTGCGATGTACCAGGGGCCGTCACTCTCCACGGGCTGTTCCCAGATGGCGGTAAACCTTATGCCCAGCTTGTTTGCGTTTGGAATGGAAATCCACCTGGGTTGGTATCCCCATCCCCGATCCAAGAGGGTCCATTCCTGGTTGCCCGCTATGGCTCCTATCCAGCCAGCCTCCCGCACGATCCCCATCGCCTCATCGAGTTCCTTCTCATTGGGTGGTGGACGGTCGGGAGAGATCCCGATATATGTGAGTTCTCCGTCGGGAGAATACACGCTGATGTAGTCCAGTATCCAGAGGCCGGCTGCTACGATGCAGCCGACGAGCAGCAGGATCACGAATAGCCGTAATGGGCTGCGTATCTGCGTCCTCATACCGCTCTCAATTTCTCTGTAGGGATATGCTGGAGGAATGGCACGTTATTTGTCTGTTTTCTCATTTAAGCAAAAGGAACCCGCACACCTGTTTATTCACTATAACCGGCGTCTGCAGGTTCCGTCCGACGGTCTGGATGTCGGAACTGGGTCCATCCCCGTATGTCCCCGGGTCTGCGTGGCCAGTCGGGTTCCGGCTTGGTGCATGGCCGGTTCACCCCCGTATGCCCGGGGTCTGCCCGTCTTGGTTTGTGGTCAGGGTTGTGGTCCATCCCCGTATGTCCGGGGTCTGCGTGTTCAGCGTCAACTACTTTTGCCGGTTCCGTCAATTATTCTTGCCGGTTCACCCCCTGTTTCTGACTGCGCTGCTGGGCCACTCCGGTGCGGTAGCTGGGGACGTCGAATTCCAGGATGACCGAGTGGTGGACCACCCGGTCGATGGCCGCCGCCGTGGCCATTGGGTTGGCGAAGATGTGCTCCCACTGGGAGAAGACCAGGTTGGACGTGATGCCCAGGGACCGGCGTTCGTAGCGTTCGGCGATGAGTGTGAAGAGCACCTCGGACTCCTCGGCCCCTTGGGGCAGGTACCCCAGGTCGTCCAGCAGCAGGAAGTCGTAGTTGTCGAGCTTTCGTAGTTGTCGCGGTAGCGCCAGGTCCCGCTTGGCGGCGAGCAGGTCCTGCACCAGCCGGTAGGCCGGGGCGAAGAGCACCGAGCGTCCGGCTTCCACCAGCCGGTGGCCCAAGGCGCACAGTGCATGGGTCTTGCCGGTGCCGGGCAGTCCGAAGGCCAGCACGTTGACGCCTCGGTCGACGAAGCTGCCGTCAGACAGCTCGCCCAGTTGCTGCCGCAGAGCCAGGGGCACACGGTCGTGCTCGAAGGTCTCCCAAGTCTTGCCGGCGGGCAGCCTGGATGCGGTGCGCAGCCGGCCGATGCGGCGCTGCCTCCGGTCCTCGGCCTCCTGCTCCAGCACTTCCAAGAGGGTCTCCAGGGCGTCGCCGTGCCCGGCGGCGGTGAATCGGGACACCGACTGCGCCCCCATGGTGGGCAGCCGGAATTGGTGGCACAGCTCCCCGATCCGGACCTTAATGGCGTTGGCCTCCATCATCAGGCCACCCCCGCCAGCAGGGAGTCGTAGACCCTCAGGTCCGGCATCCCGGACAGGCTCAGCACCGGCGCCCGCGGCGGAGCCGGGTTCGCCAGTTCCTTGACCGTGGCGTAGTCGAAGGGCTCACCGGCCTCCAGCAGCAGGGCTAGGGCGCTGTCCACCGTCGACTCCATAGTTGTCGCCGCAAGGTGCAGGATCCGCAGGTACTCCACGTCAGTCCGTTCGCCTCGCCACCTCTTGAGGGCGTCGTAGGCCAAGCGGAAGGTCATGGTGGGAAACATCTGCTCCCGGAACCGGTAGCGAGCGAAGGCCCCGGGCTTGCGCACCAGGGAGCCGATGACGTGGCGGTAATTGACGTTGGCCTCCCTTTCACCGCGCACCCGCTCCATGCGTTCCACCAAGTGGCCCTTGTAGTACACTTCCAGACGCTCGGCGTACAAGCGTATCTGCACCTCCTTTCCGATGAGCCGGGAGGGTACGGTGTAGGTCCGTCCGGCTGCCTGGATGGTGCTCCACTTGCGCACCCGGGCCTGGTGGTTGACGTACTCCGGCACGGGAGCTGGAGGCAGGCACTGCAGAAGTGGGCGTTCCTGCTCCAGCTTCCCTTGCACCAAGCGGTTGCGCCGCTCAACCACCTTCCTGACGAAGCCGGTGTAGGACTCGGCGGAATCGAAGTCCCGGCTGCCCCGCAGCATCAGGGCCTGGTCCAAAGCGTCCTTCAACCGGTAATGAGCCTGCTCGGCCACGCCATTCTCGTGGGATTCCCCGGAATTGATCAGCGTGGCCTCGATCCCGTAGTGCTCCAGGAGCTCGGCGTAGTTGTCGTTCAGGGCCCGGCCGCGGCTGCGCTTTATCTCATGGGTGAGGGCCGAGCTGTTGTCGGAGCGTATGATCTGGGGCGCGCCGCCCAGTTCCCAGAGCGCGTTCTGGAGTCCCTGCTTCAGGGACACAAAGGTCTCGCCGGCAACCACCTCGGCGTAGCGCCACCCTGAATGGCTCAACAGCAGGTGGAACAGCAGGTGGCGGTAGCGCCGGCCGCCGATGGTTACTCCCAGGGAGTTGCAGTGAGTGAAGTCGAGCTGCGCCTCCCGGCCAGGTGGATGCTCTTGGGGGAAGTAGACCTCCTGATCCGGAGCGTTGAGCGCTCGCCAGTCCTGTAACCGGCGTTGCAGGGTGCGGAGCTGGGAGGCGCTGAACCGGCCGGGGGATTTCTCCTCCAGCCACTCGATAATTGTCGTTGCCCTGAGCCTGCCGGCGGCCTCGCCTTGGAGCAGGGGCAGGATTTCTTCCTCCCAGACGCCGTCAAAGGGATCGGGACGGGTGCGCCACCGGCGCTCGGTCTTGGTCTCCGAGGGCAACGGGCCACACTGCCACTTGCGGGCCGACCGCTGGCTCATCCCCGCCATGGCCGCCGCCGTCTGTTGTTTCTTTCCTTCCATCTGTCTTTGCCTCAGTAATGCGACTTGCTGATCCGTAACCAATCCGGCACCTCCTGTACCGGATGATTACCACATGTGACCGGCAAAAATAGTCGTCGCCACCGGCAAGACTAATTGTCGTTGATCAACTCCCGAGACATCCAACAGCAGTGGCATGAAGGTGAACCCTTCGGGATCGGCAAAATGCACAGCTGGAAGCTCCGCCAGTTCCATCTACTGGTTACTCTCCTGAATCCTGGGGGCGGCCGAACTGGATGCAGCCCCGCTCTTCTCGGATCGCGTTCCATCTAAGCCTCTGCTTCTCGACCATTTGCTTGGTGATCCCCGGCCCGCTGAGAACGATTCCGGTCTCATCCGGATAGCCTTCGTCCTTCAGGGCGCGCTTGATGGCGTCAATGTCAGGGCCTTCTTCAGAAAGTAGAATGTCGACGGACTGTGAAGTCGCAGCCAGGATGACCATGGGGGCAGCCACGGAATAGCACTTCAGGTTGTCACTATTGTGGACGCCCAGCACTTCGTGGCCGGCTATGCGCTGATGAGTAGGCTGATTCGAGTTGACCCAATCGCGGTGCGGGGGATCATTGGCCACAGCCGAACTTGAGAAGGTGAACATCATCGCCATAGATGCCAGCAGCAGCAATAGTCTGCTCTTCATGGGTTTCACTTCCTCAATGATATTGGTGGTAGTTTTGGATGTATTCCCAGCCGGCGGCTTCTTGGTCTACAAGATGGTCCAGACGGCTAAATGTCCGCAGGCCCTAGGTAAAGGAGCAGGTTCTTCCCCCTTGAACGGTTCTGGCGCCACCCGGTAGGGGACGACTACGTTCTCGGGGACGACGGCGGCTTTCTCCACCGCGTCCGGTCCGTACGCCCGGCCTTGGAACTGCGCTGTGACCGAGATTCCTTGGTGGGATCCCTCAACAGGCGGTTGGGGTTCACGGTATTCTTTGCCTTCTACGTTGCCGTCGCCTTGGCGCGTCGCGTCCATTCTGCTGTTTTTTAGTGATCCATACCCACGAGATAATCATGATGGGGGTGATCGCCATTATTGCGGCTGCCACCGAATGGGCGAAAGCGTACCAAGGCAGACCTGCGTCAGCGGCGTCCTTGGCCACCATGGCCCACGTCCCTCCCAGGGCCATTCCGCTGGCTATCAGGATCAGCCAGATGGGCCACAGCCTTGTCTTATAATTGTCCTCATTCAGGTGGGCCATCAGGTCGGCCACGGTGCCGATCGTAACCAATCCTCCACGCGCGGCTTCCGCCATCGCGGCCAGGGTCTCCTCATTTGGCTGGAAGCATTCGAAGTTGGGCGTCCTCTTTTCAGCGACAATGTGGTTCATCATCTTATGAAATGCTTCGGATACAGTGATTCCGTCCGCTGCCAGCACTTCGCTCGCCTGATCCATAACCGTGGAATCGACATCGGTGCTGAATCGGGTGGTGTTCGTCATGGTTTGTCCTCTGCTTCGCCTCAACATGAGGTTCCGCGATGGTACTGTAAACAAATTGGCCCTACACGGAATATGAAAGCGGCTTGAAGTTTTTGTTCTGAGTTACAGCCTTCTCTTCCAAGGTGTACAAGCCGTAAGACTCGTTGCCTTTCGTGCGCTCATGTTCCAGCCGACCATTGGAGGCGACTTAACTCTTGTCGTTGGGTGGCCCAACCGTCAGGTTTCTGGGCAACAGGTCGGGGAACGTGGTGTACCCCCGGTCTGGCGCTCGTCATGTGTCGGGCCTCACCCTCCAGTATCTGGGTGTTCTCCTACCGGTATATCGTACCATGTGGTATGCGAAGGGATTTTTGATGCTTCGTTGTTTCGCTCTCTGGCGGCAGCCATGGTTGTTCATATCCTTCCAGGTTTGACCCAATGGTTGGGGAAAGGAGCGAGTTACATTCCATCTACTGAACCCCGGGCCCGGGCCGATGGTGCCGCAAGGCCGGGCCCGGGGCGTTTCGCCTCTCGTACAGCCAGAGCCGCTTCCTGCTCCCGTAGTGATCCGCTGTCGGTACACTTGGTCCCGGCTTTGCGCTGGGGATGCTATCTGGAGCGTACGGGTGGGGACTTCCCTTGGGGGAATGGTCCCTCTCTCTATGGTTCGCTGCAGCCTCCAGGGTGGGATGACGGACGCGGTGGCTATTCTCTTCCCATGTTCTCGGTTCCCGATCCGTCTTCTGCTTACATGCGGCCAAATTCGCCGCCATGTTGAAGACGAACCACCCGTCCCCGGTCTTGAACGACTGGGGCTTCGCGCTCTGGGTGTCCCACATGATAATGAGTCACTGATCCCTCATATGGTCTGGACTGGGCCGGTGACGATCGGCTCGGGTTCATGCTCGCACCGGGCCGGGGGCAGGCGGACGCCCCAAGAGGCCGCGGCCCGGTTTTCTCTGGGGACTAACAGGATTACTCTCGTGGACAGCGTTCGCTGCGCCGATGCCCACGTCCAGAAGGACGGAGATCGCGGCCTTCTCGTGGCGTCCTTCGCGGCGGTTGCTATATTTCCGGTACGTGGTGAACGGCTTCCTTTCCACCGGGTGTCATGGGTGCCGGTCTCTCCGGGTGATCTAAACACAGAAGGCCGAGCTGAATGCTCGTCCTTTCCTGCTGTCTGGGGATCCCTGCTAATGGTGTAGGTGGAGGCGGGGCGGCTTGGCCTCCGGCCTCCTGTCGGAAGGAGTAGCAGAGTTCGCGGCGCCTACCTGCCTATGTCCCTGCTCCACTCAAGTGGTTGGCGTTCTATGAACTTCCGGAGGAGTTCCTTCGCATTGCCTT
This sequence comes from Dehalococcoidia bacterium, assembly GCA_965226875.1. Classification (GTDB taxonomy): domain Bacteria; phylum Chloroflexota; class Dehalococcoidia; order Lucifugimonadales; family UBA3495; genus VXOI01. Next base: position 3,719,118 of record OZ245439.1, read on the forward strand.
GGTCCAGGTCAACGACCTCAACTCCTTTCCTTTGCATGAGTTCCAGTCCGTTTCCTTCCTGAAAGTTCACTGATTCTCTGACGATCGCCTTCGTGATTCCGAACTGGACGGCTGCGCCGGCGCACATATGACACGGCATCAGGGTGGAGTAGATGGTCATCCCCCGGAAGTCCTCCACGTCCTTGCCCGCGCCCAATAGGCAGTTGATTTCGGCGTGCATGACAACGGCCCGGTCCTGGATTCTGTGGTTCCGGCCGGTGGCAACGAGCCTGCCCTGCTCGTCGACCAAGGCTGCGTCGATGGGGATGCCTCCTTTTCAGCACTGCCGAGCTAATCGGTAGAACCGAACCCCTGTGCACACCGCCGCTACCAACGCCGCCAGCTCCAGGGCCTTCCCAATCACGAAGTGTTCTGACACTTGGCCGACATATATCAGCGACAGAAGCATAGACACTTGGCTGGCTATCAGCGACAGAAACATAAAGGCAATAGATCCACTAATCACCCCGATAAGCACCGAAGGGCCGGGAGGGTTCTCCCGGCCCCGTGCTGGCTTGACCTTCCTGACCTTCTGGTAGAGCCTATGGGCTGTCCAGAACAGTGCCATAAACCCCATCATCCTAAGAAAGCCCATCCAGACCCTCCAGAACTGTTATCGAACTGTTATCGAGACGTTATCGTGTTATCGAGGGGGGGGTCTGAGGTCATATTGGGGGGAATCTCGGGCGGAATTTCCCGGAGAATCCTCCCGTATTTCTGCGCTGATGTCTTCGTCTCTGTCCGCACCCCTTCAACTTATCACAGGTCGGACAGAATGTCCCTTCGTGAGGGTGTGAATTTTCTCTGGCCTCGAAATTCCTTGGCCCTCAGCCTGGAGGCATGACCCCGGCGGCCTTCTTGGCCAGGCGGTCCCGGGCGCGTATCTGGTATCCTTCCCTCATATCTTGAACCCACCGGGGGCACCTTGAAAGGTCGTCCGTGGGCCGCCCGGGTTGCCATTTTCTCCGGGGGTATCCTGGCCGTTGCTGCCTTTTTCCTGGTCGTAGTGAGGTCCCTGAACATCACCGTCGCCGGGGTGGAGCCGGAGGCCTTGGTTCTGACGGCGATGATGACCGCGCCCTTCACCCTGGGGTTCTTCCTGCTCCTGGTGCTGGGAGCGGCCGCCGCCGAGCGGGTGGTCCGCCGGGTCCGGGCCTAGAGTTTTACTCTGACGAGATGACTACTGTGATGCTCTCCGGAGGCTCCGTTCCCAGCGACTCCCGGTCGATGTAGACGCTCTGGATTACGGAGCCGTCCTGGGTGCCGTAGACGACCTTGTTCTTCGTCGACTTGGACTTGTGCAGGGTGAGGGTAAGTGTTTCCATTTTCTTCTCCGTTGCCAGCAATGCTCCCCTCCACTCTACCGGGACGGGCGGCGTTCATCAACGGGCAACTGTCAGCATCTCACTGGAGGGGAGGATTGGTGCGTATGGTGCCGCCGGTGCGCTCTGCGAAGGCGCGGGCCCAGGCGGCATCGGCCTTGGCCCTGTTTTCCCGAATCGTCAGCAACTCCGCTTTCTTTTTCCGGAGCGCCTCGATGTCCCTTCTCTTCTCCGCGATGACCCTTTCTCTATCGGGAGTAATTGCTGGCTTTCCACTACCCAGGATCGCTGGGTAGCGGTTCCTTGATGGAGATTACCCGCACACCGTTCGCCTCCAGTTCCGCTCTCCACCTTTGCCAGTCCTTCATGGACCGTGAGAACCGGCTGTAATCGTAGACCAGGATCCACCGGAACGGGGGGTTCTCGCTCGTGGCCTGGGCCATCATCCAGTCAAACTCCTGCCGGCTTCCGTTCATATCAGTGAACTGGATGGTCGGCTCCAGCCCGACTTTTTCCGCGTGGCTCCTCATGCGGTCGAGTTGGGCCTGAATCCCCTCGTAGTCATCGTTGGATACCCGCGCGTACAGCGCTATCTTGGTCCTTTCCTGGGTTTCTGCCATGTCTCTCTTACCTCTCTTGTTGCCTTCTCCGTGAGGGAGGGTGACCTCTTTATGCCCCGGAGATTCGCCGCTGACCGCGTTTTTGGCCGGTTTTCGGACGGATATTTACTATTCGCTTTTGCAGGCTCCGCAACTTCTGGTTCGTGGTTCACGCTTCCCTCTTGGCGTGGGGTCCCCCCGCACCAGGGCGGTCTGCTCTGTGACGTTAAAGAGAGGCCCGGCCTCTGCTGTCGGGACTGGTAGCGGTATCTCCATCGGGTCAGATGCTGGGGATTTGTGGGCGGGACGACGACGCTACAGCTTCCTGGGTCCCGGATCAACCGTCTCTGCAGCCTCTCTTGGTGTTGGGGTGTGCTCCCTGCAGGACAGCAGGGCCGCAATGGTAACCATGGCGGGCCATATAGAGGTCTTCAGCGTCCAGTCCTTTTCCCTGTTCCTAGTGGAGTGCCGTCTCCACTCCCAGCCGTGTTGCTTCCCGGCGTAACTCTTCCATCTGGGCTGCCACGGCCGTTGCCCCGACCGGCTCCCCGGTTACCTTCCTGATCGTCTCTGCCCTGTCTTCTGCCCGGTTCATGTGGAGAACCTGCGGCTGTTGCCAGGGAAGTCCGGCGGGAGGAAGGCGTTCGTATCCTCTCTGTGGAACATGGCTCCCAACGTGGGGAGGCCCGGTTGATCCCGGTCCTCTTGGTTGCCGTGGTTGAGTGTCGGATTATACCTGTTGTTCGCTGGACTTCTCTATCGACGCGATCCTTATACCGTTGGCCTCCAGCAACCGGTTGAAGATGTGCTGTCACTCACTCGAGTCCCAGCTATGTTACTTGTCGGCTGCGACTCCAACAGCCGGGGCCTTCCTTTTGTCCTTGCTCTTCCTCAGGTACTTGATGTGCCGTTTGGCGCACTGCTCGCACCTGGTCTGTCCGGGCCTGGGTGGTTTTTTGCAATGCCGACACTTGGTCCGCCCGACCGCCGCAATTTTCTCTGCCAGGGCGATGGTCCTCTGCAGTAGTCTGTCCTCCTTCGCCTTGTCGTGCCGGTTGGCATCGTTTTGTCGTCGCTGAATCCGATGTTCTTCGGCACACGTTTCGCATCTGGTCTGATCTTCGATGGCCGGGTCTCCGCAGTGTCTACACATGCCTTGTTCCTTAGCCACAATGCGTTTGTTGGCATCGTATTTTCGGTGCCTTTCTTTCGCATCGGCGGGTTGACGCTCAGCGCGGACGTGCTCCCCTTGATCCTCCTTGGCTGCTTCGTTCCTCACTCGTGGCTTGGGCCACTGTGTTGTTGCAGCCCGCTTTTTCCTAGTACGTTTGGCGAGTTCCTTCTGTTCAATGGGGAAGGAACGCTGTGTGGCATACCTTTTTACACGGCCTTTGCCCGAAGGGAGAGGGAACAATTCGCCCGCGTCAACCTGCGGGTGTGCCTTCGGATGCTACAATTGGGCGACGACTGCGAAGAGGTATTCGGGTTCGGAGGCGCGGCTATGGCTACGTTGGTAACCGGGGGAACCGGGTTTGTGGGGGCGAACATTGTCCGGGAGCTGGCCAGGGCGGGGCACGAGGTCGTTAGCTACGACGTCGCTCCCGCCGACGCACTGGTGCGGCAGTTCATCGCGGAATGGGAGGGCAGCATCACATTCGCTCAGGGCGACATCCGCGACCGGGAGGCGGTGGCAGCGCTGGCCCACGGACACAGCATCGACGGAATCATCCATGCCGCCACCTACACAGTGAACCAGCGCGCGCTGGAGGTCGAGCGGGGGCGCGACGTGGTCGGCATCAACATCGAGGGGCTGGTCAACGTGCTGGAGCTGGCGCGGATTGCCGGGGTGAGGCGGGTCGTCTATGTCAGCTCCGGCGCCGCCTACGGGCTGGCGGCAGGCACCGACCAGACCTACAGCGAGGAGATGCCCGTCGCCCCCGATTCCATGTACGGCATTACCAAGTATGCCGGGGAGCTGATCACGCGGCGCTACGGCGAGCTTTACGGCTTCCAGTCGGTCAGCGTGCGCTTGAGCACCCCCTACGGCCCCATGGAGCGGGTCACCGGCCACCGCGCCGTCATGTCCGCCCTTTACCAGTGGACCGGGCAGGTGGCGCGCGGCGAGCCGCTGTCGGTGCAGGGCGATTCCTTTGACCCGGAGGACGGGCGCGATTACACCTATGTCGTGGATACCGCCCGCGGGTTGCAGGCGATTCTCGACGCGCCGGCACTGCACCACGACCTGTACAACCTGACCACCGGCGCCTGGATAACCTACCGCGAAATCCTGAACGCGCTGTCCGAAGTCGCTCCGGGCAGCGGCCCCGTCCCGGCGGGGTCGGCGGAGAGCGCGGCGGCGGCGGCGCGCGCCTCCGTGCCGTCGCGGGGGCCGCTCTCCGCCCACCGGCTGAGGCAGGATCTGGGCTGGCAGCCGGCATACGACCTGCGCTCCGGCCTGGCCGACTACCTGCAATGGCGGCGGGAGTCGGGGTTCAGCGGGTGACCCTCGAATTCCCTCTTCCTACGTTAGGAGGGTTGAGGAGGGTTAGGGTGGGGGTTGCTGGAGAAAGGTTGGGAATGTCGAGTGGAGCCGAATGGCAGCAACAGGGAGACTATGAATATCGAGCGGTTCACGATAGACGTTCCCCAAGCCACGCTGGACGACCTCGCGGCGCGGCTGGCCGATACCCGCTGGCCCGACGAAATTCCCGGCATGGGGTGGGACTATGGCACGAATCCGGCCTACTTGCGGGAGCTGGCGGAGTATTGGCGGACGGAGTACGACTGGCGGGCGCAGGAACGCGCGCTGAATCAGTTCGACCACTTCCGCGCCAACGTGGACGGGCTGGGAGTGCATTTCATCCATGCCCGCGGCATGGGCCCTAATCCCTTCCCGCTGATTATCTCCCACGGCTGGCCCGGGTCGGTGGTGGAGATGCTAAAAATCATCCCCATGCTGACCGACCCGGTTGCCCACGGCGGCGACCCAGCCGACTGCTTTGACGTGGTGGTGCCGTCGCTGCCGGGCTACGGGTTCTCCGACAAGCCGTCTGAAAGGGGCATGAGCAACACACGCATCGCCGGGATGTGGCACGCGCTGATGACCGAGGGGCTGGGCTACCGGCGTTTCGGGGCGCAGGGCGGTGACTGGGGCGGAATGATCAGTTCGCGCTTGGGCTTCGACTTCCCCGAGTCGGTGGCCGGAGTGCATCTGAACCTGATGACCGGCGTTCCTGCCTTTCGCGGCGCCCCCGATCCTCCGCTTACGAAGGCGGAGCAGAAGTTTCTGCGCCAAGCCCGCCAATGGTTCGAGGACGAGGGCGGCTACTTCCACATCCAGCGCACCAAGCCACAGACCTTGGGATTCGGCCTGAACGACTCCCCGGTGGGCCTGGCGGCATGGATTATCGAGAAGTTCCGCACATGGTCGGACTGTAACGGCAACCTTGAGAACAGTTTTACGCGGGACGAGATGCTCACCAACATCATGGTCTACTGGGTAACGCAGAGCGCCGCGTCATCAGTCCGGCACTACTACGAGAACCGGGCAGATAACTGGCGCTTCCAGCCCGGCGAGCGAGTGGCCGTACCCTGCGCCGTGGCCCTGTTTCCAGTAGAGATCGCCCGCCCTCCCCGGGAGTGGGCCGAGCGCACCCACAAGGTGCAACGCTGGACCGAAATGCCTCGCGGAGGCCATTTCGCCGCCATGGAGCAGCCCGCCCTGTTGGCCGAAGACATTCGCGCCTTCTTCCGCCCGCTGAGATAGTCACTTCGCACTTGGCGAGGGGAGAAATTCAATCTGCCTCCGGGAGAGTGTTAGGGTGAGGACGCACTCCCGATTTCCTTTATAATGCCCTTGCCAACGTTTTCAGGAGCCATGCGCCTATGACGCTTCCCTATCAGTTTCAGGTTGACCAGCGCGTGCGGATTCGCAGGCGAGGCGGCGGCAACTACCGTCAGCCGTCGGAGAGTTCCCGGGGCACGCTGGGCACCATCGCGCCGCAGATGACCGACGACTGGTCGGGCACCAAGCTGGAGCTGGATTCCAGCATCCCCAACGTCTACTACGTGACCCTGGACAACGGCGCCACCGAACTCATCGCGGAGGACTGGCTGGACCTGGCTTCCAACGAGGCGTGACCGTGCCGCCGCTTTTCGCTAAAACTGACTACCATAAAGGAGTGTCAACATGGATTTCGGACTTGCAGACAAGAAGGCATTCGTAGGAGGAGCCAGCCGCGGCATCGGCAAGGCCATCGCGCTGGAGCTGGCGCGGGAGGGCTGCGACGTGGTGATTTCGTCGCGCACGATGGCTGACTTGGAAAAAGCGGCCCAGGAAATTGCTGAGGAGACGGGGCGGAACATCATACCCATCGCCATGGATGCCACCAGCCGCGAACAGGTTGACCGTGCGATGGCCGAGGCCGCCGAGCGGCTGGGTGGGCTGCACATCCTGGTCAACAGCGCGTCGCTCCCGGGCGGCTCCGCCAGCGCCGTCGGTCCCATCGAGACGGTGGACGAGGACGCGCTCATCAGCGATTTCGACGTTAAGTATGCGGGGGCGTTACGCTCCGCACGGGCGGCCATCCCCTTCCTGAGGGAGCAGGGCTGGGGCCGCATCGTCAACATCAGCGGCGGCAACGGGCGCACCGCCGGCAACCTGAGCGGCGGCGCGCGCAATGTCTCCATGGTCCACCTGACCAAGACGCTTGCGATGCAACTGGGGCGGTTCGGCATCACGGTCAACTGCATCCACCCCGGCACCACGCGCACCGAGCGCACGCCGGGGCTGCTGGAGGCCCGCGCCGCGCAGTTGGGCGTCAGCGTCGAAGAAGCAGAGGCGCAGGACTTCTCCCCCGATTCGCCGCGCGGCAACCACATCTGCCGCATGGTGGACGCCTCGGAGGTCGGTTTCCTGACCTGCTACCTGGCGTCTGACAAAGCCTGGGCCGTAACCGGCGAGGTGATCGCCGCAGGCGGCGGCACCGGCGCCGCGGTGTACTACTAGGGGCAGCCGGATTGGGCGCGCTGGACACCCTACGGGACCACGACGCCCTCTCCCGCAACGGGAGAGGGCAAAATAATAACTTAGGTAGAGGTGCCAACTTATGGATTATGTTTTACATAATTTGAGACTAGGGAGTGTCGTCATATTCACCGTCATTCCCGCTTTCGCGGGAATCCAAAGGCCATTGGCAGCAATCCCGTATTTGCCAGCTACCGGATTCTGGGTTCCCGCTTTCGCGGGAATGACGGAAACAGACGCTTGGAGACCGATATTCTTAAATTGACGACACTCCCTAAGAGAGTTAGTGGCGATTGTCAGAGAAAATGAGGAGTTTTATCATGACTTTGTTTCGTTCCTCGAGCAAGAGGGGTACGAATCAGTCTTTGCTTTCATTCAGGAACCATCCGATGAACAGGCGGCAAATACAATTCGCGGCTACCCAGACAGGCACAGCGACGTCAAGCTATACGATGGGCTACTTCGTCCTTATGCTAATTCCAGGGCCAAGTGGTTCTTCTTATCATGGCTTCTCCGAGATGCCGCTACACAACGACTCCAACCGCTTCTGAGTTCAGTGCCAGGGAATAATATTACCGAAAGAAGAACATATCTGCTTAATGAAATTCGTAAATTCGTTGCACCTCTATTTCCTATTACCGAAAACTGGGAGTGGCCTGCTATTTCTGAGGTAATGCTTTCCAGACTTGAAGGTAGTAGACGTGCGTTGAGAGGCACTTTGTTTGAGGGGGTGGTTCGCCGGAATATAGAAAATTTAATCGCCGCTCATGAATTACCATTTCAAGTAGCGAACACGCAGGTAAGAATTGAGGATGAAACTTACGATATTCAGATCACAGGAGAAGCTGGCTCAGTTCTTTTGCCGGTTAAAACAAGGGAAACTATGGGTGGCGGACACGCATTGTTATTCACTCGAGATATTTACAAGTCAATTCTAATAGCCTCGCAGCAGGGTTACATCTGTGTGCCCATTGTGATTGCTGAATCTTGGAGCGGAAATTTAGAAGAACTTGACTCAGCTCTCTACATATATATTCAGGCTAACCCAAACCAAGTCGCTACAGTTGAAAGATTGCTAGTGCAGAAATTTCAAGAGGAACTCCTGCCCTTGTTGCAAAGCGTCGCGCAAAGTTAAGTTAGTGCTTGCTGAAGAAGTCTACGTCTAGCCATTTCGCAGAACTGAGAATTGTTGTCTATTCCAACATAATGTCGCCCGAACCTTTGAGCAACAACCGCGGTTGTGCCACTTCCTATGAATGGATCCAATACAATGCCGTTCTCAGGACAACCAGCAAGAAGGCATAATTCAACTAGTTTTTCAGGAAATACTGCGAAGTGAGCTTCTCGGAATTTAGAAAGTGGAATTGACCATACGGTTCTACGGTTTCTGCCCTTAGGATGGAAAGCCTGGTCCCAACGTCCATCGTGTAAATTGGAGTCTCCTCCGTTCTTGCCAGTTTCAGGAGTGCCGTTTACTTTCCCGAAATGATTACGTCCTCCTTTCATTCGGCTTTCTGAAGTAAATGTAACATGCGGTTCTCTAACAGCATCAACATCATAGTAGTAGTAGTCTAGAGCTTTGGCAAAAAGGAAAATATATTCGTGGTCTACTGTAGGTCTACTCTTAACGGATGACGGCATTGCATTCGGCTTGTGCCATATGATGTCGGAGCGAAGCATCCAACCGTCTTCTTGTAGGGCAAAGGCAGTACGCCATGGCAAACCCAGTAGATGGCCGCGGAAGTATTTGTCACCTATATTTGGCCATAAAGTCCCTGAATCCTTCAAAATCCGCTTGCATTCCGAAAACACCACTCGGAGATTCCTTACGTATTCAATGGGAGAGGATTCGTTGCCAATTTGAGTTGATGTGCTGTAGTTTCGCTGTGAAAAATAAGGCGGACTTGTTATAATGCAGTCGACGGAATTTGACGGGGAGTCTTGGAGGACACTCGTTGCATTCCCTTCGTGGATGAGATCTAGCCATTCGTTAGCGGCAAAGGGCATTTAAGATACTCCTTTCTCGTATGGTAGCCTGAATCCGCATACAGATAGAATTTTAACACGGTGATTTTACAATGAATCTCCAGCAACGTGAAGTGCCAACTGTCAAGAAACTGTGATTGTAATGAACACCCAGCAATTCATAGCCGACTGCCTGACCCAGACGCACCTGCGGCTGGTCGCGACGTGCGACGGCCTCACGGCGGAGCAGATGGCGTGGCGGCCCGCGCGCACGGCCAACAACATCGGCTTCATCCTGTGGCACATGGGACGCCACGAGGACAGCCGCGTCACGGCCTGCGCCTGCGGGTCGCCGGGCTTCGAGAGCGACCTCTTCGAGAGCGACCTGTGGGTGACCGGCGGCTGGTACGAGCAGTTCGGCCAGCCGGTTAGCGCGCCCGACCCCGGCGACCGGCTGGGGCTGCGGAGCCTGACCATACCGGGGCCGGAGGTTCTGCTGTCCTACTTCAAGGCGGTCAACGAGCGCACGCTGCGGTTCATCGCGTTGCTGAACGATGCGAGGCTGGACGCATTCATAGCCCCCAACGAGCCGCGCCAAACAGTCGGCGGTGCGTTGCGCCATATGATAGTCCACCAGAACAACCACCACGGCCAGATAGACTACCTGCGCGGCTTGCAGGAAGAGGACTGGGACCTGCCGCGCGGCACCGGCGGCATCCTGCCCAGCCGGTCACCCTAATCGGGAACGCCACCATCCGGGGGAAATATGACCACGACCACACGCGCCATCGGCCAGTCCGTCGTCCGTGGCGAGGGACCGGACAAGGTTACCGGGAAGTCCATCTACGCCGCTGACGTGTCTCTGCCGGGGATGCTGTGGGGCAAGGCGCTGCGCTCGCCCTTCCCCCACGCCCGGATCGTCAGCATCGACACGTCGCAGGCGAGGGCCGTGCCGGGCGTCCGAGCGGTGATTACCGCCGCCGACCTGCCCGGCTCGCTGGTGGGCCGCCGCTTGAGGGATATGCCGGTGCTGGCCCGCGACGTGGTTCGCTTCGTCGGCGAGAAGGTTGCCGCAGTGGCCGCCGATAGCCAGGAGGCCGCCGAGGAGGCCCTGCTGCTCATCGACGTTGAGTACGAGGAGCTGGACGCGGTCTTTGACGCTCACGAGGCCATGGAGCCGGACGCTCCGACGCTGCACCCGGAGATGTCAGGCTACGAAGGGCTGCCGCAGCCCGAGGCGGACATCAACAACGGGTTCGCCCACATCACCTGGGGCCAAGGCGACGTGGAGCAGGGCTTCGCGGAGGCTGACCTGGTGTTCGAGCACACCTTCAACGCTCAACTGATGCATCAGGCCTACATCGAGCCGCACGCCTGCGTGGTCAGCGCCAGCCCCTCTTTCTCTTCCGCCCAGGACGGGGGGAATACAAGGGAGGTGGACGTGTGGGTCAACAACAAGGACCCCTACGCCCTGCGCGAGCAACTGGCCGCCGTATGGGGAATCGCCGAGGAAAGCATCGTGCTGCACCCGTGCAGCATCGGCGGCGACTTCGGCGGCAAGGGTTCGTTCATGGACGTGCCCCTGTGCTACTACCTTTCGCTGCATTCCGGGCGTCCGGTCAAGATGGTGATGGACTACATCCAGGAGCTGATGGCGGCCAACCCGCGTCACCCGGCGGCCATGACCATCAGGAGCGGCGTGAAGCGCGACGGGACGCTGGTGGCGCGGCAGGCGCGGGTGGTGTTCGACAGCGGGGCCTACGGCGCCTTCAAGCCCACGGTGTACCTGCGCGGCGCCGACCACCTGTGCGGCGTCTACCGCATCCCCCACGCCCGCATCGACAGCTACATGGTCTACACCAACAACGTACCCAAGGGGCACATGAGAAGCCCCGCCAAGCCGCAGGTGGTGTTCGCTGTCGAGTCGCACACCGACCTGATCGCCCGCGAACTTGGCATGGACCCATACGAGTTTCGGCAGATGAATCTGCTCCGGGACGGCGACGCCTCGCCTGTGGGCCACGTCTGGCAGGACATACGCGCCGAGGAGACGCTGCAACGCGCCGCCGAAGCCGTCGGCTGGGAGACCCCCAAGCCGGAGAGGCCGGGAATGCTCACCGGGCGCGGTCTGGCCATCACCGACCTGTCGCAGGGAGTGGGGCGGTTCGCGGCCAAGGTGAGCATGGATGCGTCGGGCCATCCCACGCTGCACATGGCCTTCTGGGACACCGGCACAGGCTCCCATACCGTGCTTCGTCAGATGGTGGCTCAGGAGCTGTCGGTGCCGGTGGACGAAGTGGACATCAAGTTGCTGGACACGTCGGAGATGCCCTTCAGTTCCGGCTCCGGCGGAACGCGGGTGACCTACACCGCCGGGCGGGCCGTGGTGGGCGCGGCCCGCGAGCTGAAACGGCAGCTGATTCGCGCCGCCGCGCCGCTGCTGGACTCCCCTGAGGAGGACGTGTCGCTCCAGAGCGGGCGGGTGGTGGTCGGCCCGTCGCCGCTGCGTCCCGCCTACTACCGCACCATCAACATCGGCGAGGTCGTGGCCCACGTTGGCGACGGAACCATCGTCGCCGAGTACGAGTTCGCTTCCGAGCCGCCGGACATGACATCCTTCTGCGCCCAGGCCGCCGAGGTGGAGGTTGACCCGGAGACCGGCGCGGTTACGGTCAAGCGCCTCGTCTCCGCCCACGACGTGGGAGCGATCCTGAACCCCCTGATGCACCAGGGCCAGGTCGAAGGCGGAGTCATCCAGGGCCTGGGCTACGCGCTGATGGAGGAACTGCAAACCGAGGACGGCCACATCTCCACCCTCAGCTTGGGCGACTACAAGATACCCACCATCGCCGACATCCCCGAGCTGGTGACCGTGTTGGTCGAGGGCAGCAACGGCCCGGCCCCCTACCGCAGCAAGGGCATCGGAGAGAGCGCCAACATCCCCGTCGCCGCCGCCATCGCCAACGCGGTAGCCGACGCCATCGGCGCCCCAGTCCCCAGCCTGCCCCTGACCGCCGAGAAGGTGCTGCGGGCACTGCGGTAGCTAGGAAACAGAGCGGGAACCCTGAATGCGCTTATGCTTAGAAGTCGGTCCACACAAGTTTTCGTTTAAGTGAGTTCAAGCGGTTCCACGGTAGGAACCCTTCACGTTGCAGACGCCCCACTATGATACCCGGGGAGATGCCTTGTTCTTCAGCAAAGTGGCGGACCTCACCTGCGCTCCCGAGGAAGGTGTCGGCAAATCTATTCCAGCCGGAACGTGGCACCAGGAAATTTTGAGCCCAGACGTTGGCTTCTGACTCGGCTTCGCTTTCCTCAAAGCCGTTGCAGTCCGACTTAGCACGAATTGCGTCGATGAACACTTGCCTTTTGCTGTGTAACAAAATATGGGCCGCCTCGTGAAACAGGCTAAACCACACATGGTCGTCACTCAAGTGTCGCGCACTAAGTTGTATGACCGGCCTACGTGGCGACACCCACCACGCCGCACCACTTGGGGCCACTTGTTGCAGTGGTTCGACAAAAGATAGAACAACTCCCGACTGTCGGCAAAGGTCCTGGGCTTCCCTAAAGATTGGCCCTGTAGCCTTGCGGCTGAGTGCCCGTATCTTTTTCAGAGCCTTTCTAAAGGCTGACTCATTATAGTCGGGGCATTCCACTTGCTCGGCCTCGATTTCCGCGAGGCGGAGCCAAGTAGCCAGTGATTTGGGGTTGCTCTGAAAACTAGGGGAGTGCCGGTATGCTACTGAGGTTGCGTTATACTTGGATTGCCAAGCCTCTATAGACCCTACTCCAAAAAACGAGAGGACGGGGGACACCGTTTCGGAGAGTGTCGAGGGCTTGCTGATTATGCCCCTCTTAATTAGTTCGCTTATCGGGAACTCATTGACCCATTCCTCTGATCCCTTTGATCGCTCGACCTCGGCTTGTCTGGTCAATAGAAGCCTGTAGTCGGATTCAATACCAAGCCAAATGCTGGCGTGTAAACCAGTTACTCTTTCAAATTGAATTGCTGTTTCAGTTTCGACCGGTGCCTTGCCCGACATGATTTCGCTTATCAACTTGGGCGTGCGACCACAACGTCTTGCGAACTCAGCTTGCGACCAACCCATCACATCGAGGCGTTCTTGCAAGACAGTTCCGGGTGAAACTGCATAGTCAGGTGTGAATTGATTTGTTGAAGCCACCATTTGCGCCACCTCCCCTAGTATTACAACGACTGTTCGCAAGAAAGGGACCTTGAGCACCTCTTCATGGCGATCTGCCCACGCGATTGACAGTTTTGTGGCCTTGCCTTCCGTGAAGCGATTTCCGGCCATGAACTGACTAAATTGAGGAAGCGTCGTTGTAATACTAGTGATGGTCAACCACTTCGATAATAGTGATTGAAGTCACTTTCGTTAAATCGATTCCTCCATCTTCGGTCAATGGAACGGGGTCATGATTGGGTTCGAAAACCAATCGGTATGGTTGCGTGACGTCCACCGTAAACTGGTTGCTCCGCCTTCCAGCAAGCGGATGCCGTCGTTCAGGTCTGGTGGTAGGGACCATTGACAGATTATGAGCATTTTTCAACACGGCGATTCGGATAGTCAGGATGTCAGCACGCTCCCCATATACCCTACGAAGCCGGTCTACCGAGCTGAAGTCTCCTTCCAGCTTCCGAGTTCGGAACGAAATCTCCACCCTTCTCCCAAAGCGTTACCCAATCGGTAACAATATAAGCCAATTTACGGATTTTATCAGCCATCATCCCGAGCAAGTTCCGGAGAGTCTATAATGAATATGATAGCTCTTGACACACCCCAACCTGCGAGGTCCGGCCATGATTGACTTGCTCATCACCAACGGGATGGTTGTTGACGGCACCGGCAGCCCTGGGTTCTTCGCCGCCGTTTCGGTGGAGGGCGACCGGGTCAGCATCCACCGGGGCGACGTGTCCGGGCTGGAGGCGGCGCGGACCATTGACGCCACCGGCTACGTCGTCTGCCCCGGGTTCGTTGACCTGCACTCCCACGCCGGGCTGACCATCCTGGGCGAGCCGCACCACGACCCCAAGGTGCGGCAGGGGGTGACCACCGAGCTGGTGGGTATCGACGGCATCTCTCACGCGCCCTTCAAGACCCGCGAGGAGCTGGAGCGGTACATCTGGCTGGACTCGGGGCTGAACGGCTACCCGCCACTGCCCGCCGACTGGCTGACCGTGGCGCAGTTGCTGGACAAGTACGACAACTCCGTCGCCATCAACATGGCCTACATCCTGGGCAACTCGCCCGCCCGCATCTGGAGCGTCGGATGGAACGACCGTCCGGCCACTCCAGCCGAGATGGAAGACATGAAGGCCGTCACCCGCGAGGCGATGGAGGAGGGGGCCTGGGGTCTGTCTACTGGCCTAGACTATCCGCCCGGCTCCTACGCTTCCACCGAAGAATTGGGCGAACTGGCCGGGGTCGCCGCACGGATGGGCGGCCACTACCACACCCACACCCGCGCCAGCCTGCGCTCGCAAGGGCTGATGGCGCCGTGGGAGGAGGCGCTTCAGATTGGGAGGCTGGGCGACTGTCCCGTACACCTGACCCACTACCGCCAGGGCGCGTCCGGCGTCGGCAGTCATCTCGACTACCTGGGGTTGGTGGAGAGGGGCCGCGACGAGGGCATGGACGTTACCTTCGACTGCTACACCTACCCCTACTCCGGCACCACGGTGACCATCGGCCTGCCGCACTGGGCCAAGGACGGCGGCCCGGAGCGGCTGATGGAAGCCCTGGGCGATCAGGACGACCGCCAGCGCATGAAGCGCGAGCTTTCCCGCGACCGGCTGGAGAACAACTGGCTCACCAACTTCACCCAGCCTCAGAACAAGCAATACGACGGTCGTCTCATCACTGACATAGCCGAGATGCGGGGGCAGGACCCGGAGGACGCCCTGTTCGACCTGCTGGTGGAGGAGAACCTGGGCATCTCCACCGTGGGGCTGGGCACCAACGCCCAGACGCTGTACGCATTCGTGTCGCACCCGGCGGGGATGATCGCCAGCGACGCCATCCTGTTCGGAGAGTATCCCAACCCGCGCAGCTACGGCTGCTTCCCCATCGTGCTGGCCGAGTTCGTGCGGGCCGAGCAGCACCTGAAGCTGCCCGAGGCCATCCGCAAGATGACATCCTTCCCGGCCCAGCGCCTGGGCCTGCCTGACCGGGGCATCCTGCGCGACGGGTTCAAGGCCGACGTCGTCATCTTCAACCCCAGCACGGTCAAGGCCCTGGCCACCAAGGAGGATCCCAAGCAGTACCCCGTCGGCATCGACTACGTAATTGTCAACGGACAGGTCGTGATTGACAATGGCGGGAACACCGGCGCCCTGCCGGGCCGCGCCCTGCGCCGGGGCCGGGCCAGCACGTAGCAATAGCGGGCCGTGGGCCGGAGTGGTTGC
The DNA here is from genome assembly GCA_965226875.1 of Dehalococcoidia bacterium. Lineage (GTDB taxonomy): Bacteria > Chloroflexota > Dehalococcoidia > Lucifugimonadales > UBA3495 > VXOI01. The sequence continues at coordinate 3,734,499 of OZ245439.1, forward strand.
GAGTTGAACGGTGCCGGAAGAGGCCGATATATTCGTCCGTATTGGGCGTTGGCCGTTCTTGCCTTGGTGTTGGCGGTCGCCTGTTCAGGCGGCGCGGAAACTGGAGGATCGCAGAGCGGGCAAGCGGGGGATTTTCAGGAAGGCGAGCGGCTCTTTGACAACAACTGCGCCGTCTGCCACGGCGACGCCGGCGCAGGGACTCAGGTCGGGCCGCCGCTGGTTCATCCCATTTACAAGCCCGACCATCACCCCGATTTCTCTTTCCACAACGCCGTGAGGGCCGGGGTCAAGCAACACCACTGGGCATTCGGAGATATGCCGCCCCGTCCCGGCCTGTCCGAGGACGACGTGGACAACATTATCTCCTACATCCGCCAGTTGCAGGCAGGGCTATCTCGTCTCGACTGAGCAGGCCCTTAAATGATAATCAGAAGGAGTCGAGTTCCCGCCTGCTTCTAAATCGGAAACGCCGCCTCCAGCCTGTGCGCCTGCTCCGGCGTCAGCCGCCAGTCCGAGGCCCCGCAGTTCTCCTCGGTGCGGGCTACACTGTTGGTCTTGGGGATGACCACCACCGGGGGGTGGGTCAGGCACCAGTTGAGGGCCACCTGCGCCGGGGTCTTGCCTGTCTCGCGGGCCACGGATTCGAGGACTTCCCAGTTCCTGCCTGCCCGGACCCGGGGACGCACGGCCAGGGAGCCGTCGGCCAGCGGGGTGTAGGCCATCACCGTGATGCGGTTCTCCTCGCAGTAGGGGATGAGGTCCCGCTCGATGCTCCGGTGCTTCAGGTTGTAGAGCACCTGGTTGCAGACGATGGGGTACTTGGACATTGCGGCCTGGGCCTCCTGCATCTCCGCCACCGAGAAGTTGCTGACCCCGATGTAGCGCACCATGCCCCGCTCCACCAGCTCTTCCATCGCCCGCATCGTCTCGGCGATGGGAACGTTGTGGCTGGGCCAGTGAATCTGGTACAGGTCTATCACGTCGTCGTTGAGCAGGCGAAGGCTGTTCTCGGCGGCCCGCAACACCTGGTCGTAGCGCAGGTTGCTGCCCAGCACCTTGGTAGCGACGAACATCCGGTCGCGGATGCCCCGGACAGCCTGGCCAACGGCGTCCTCGGTGCGGTACATCTCGGCGGTGTCTATCAGGGTCGCGCCCAGCTCGATGCCCCGCCGCAGTGGTACCGGGCCGCCCCGGTACTTCCAGGTTCCCAGCCCGACCTCGGGTATCATCACGCCTGTGCGGCCCAGTTCCCGGTATTCCATCGACGCCCTCCGGCTGGCAGGATGCAGGATGTTCCCGGCTATGTTATACCAGTCAGGTCAATCATATCGGGCCACGGCCCGGAGGTGTAGAAGTGGAGTTCCAGGACTACGAGAATTTCGTGAACAATAACCACCGTGGAGTCATCACCACCTACCGGCGCAACGGCGCGGGCCACACCAGCATCGTGGTCTGCGGCGCCTACAAGGGCAAGGCGGCCTACGTCATCGTGTACGGCAGCTCGATCAAGGTCCGCAACCTGCAACGCGACAAACGCTGCACCGTCATGGCGGTCAGCGAAGACTGGCGCAGTTGCGTCTGCGTCGAAGGCACGGCAGAAACGATGGATTTCCGCAACACCGACGCCGAGACCATGCGCGTCGAGCTGCGGGAGGTCTTCCGGACCTGTAGCGCCCACGGCGACCACTCCGACTGGGAGGAATACGACGAGGCGATGGTCAAGCAGGACGCCGTAATCGTCCTGGTAGAGCCGGAGCGCATCTACGGAAGAATCCGGGGGTAAGGAGTGAACCCACTGACCGCGGAGTGACCGATGCTCCGCGGTCGATACTCATCAGAGGAAACTAAGCGCCGTGCCGCCGAAAGTAAGGGAAGCAATTAGCATCGTCGAGGGTGGCGGGTGGGAAAACATCCGCCATATTATTCAATTCCGCTTGTTTGGAACAGCGGCGGATGGATGCTATATTCCCGAACCGGAGGCTTGGGCGGAGATCGTCGAAGTACCGTTGCCCGTGCCAGTCGAAGGCATTCCTGATCAACGACAATTAGTCTTGCCGGTGGCGACGACTATTTTTGCCGGTCACATGTGGTAATCATTCGGTACAGGAGGTGCCGGATTGGTTACGGATCAGCAAGTCGCAGACAGATGGAAGGAAAGAAACAACAGACGGCGGCGGCCATGGCGGGGATGAGCGAGCGGTCGGCGCGGAAGTGGCAGTGTGGCCCGTTGCCCTCGGAGACCAAGCAGGAGCGCCGGTGGCGCACCCGGCCCGATCCCTTTGACGGCGTCTGGGAGGAAGAAATCCTGCCCCTGCTCAGGGGAGAGGCCGCCGGCAGGCTCAGGGCGACGACAATTATCGAGTGGCTGGAGGAGAAATTTCCCGGCCGGTTCAGCGCCTCCCAGCTCCGCACCCTGCAACGCCGATTACAGGACTGGCGGGCACTCAACGGTCCGGATCAGGAGGTCTACTTCCCCCAGGAGCATCCACCTGGCCGGGAGGCGCAGCTCGACTTCACCCACTGCAACTCCCTGGGAGTAACCATCGGCGGCCGGCGCTACCGCCACCTGCTGTTCCAGCTGGTGTTGAGCCATTCAGGCTGGCGCTACGCCGAGGTGGTTGCCGGCGAGACCTTTGTGGCCCTGAAGCAGGGACTCCAGAACGCGCTCTGGGAACTGGGCGGCGCGCCCCAGATCATACGCTCCGACAACAGCTCGGCCCTCACCCATGAGATAAAGCGCAGCCGCGGCCGGGCCCTGAACGACAACTACGCCGAGCTCCTGGAGCACTACGGGATCGAGGCCACGCTGATCAATTCCGGGGAATCCCACGAGAATGGCGTGGCCGAGCAGGCTCATTACCGGTTGAAGGACGCTTTGGACCAGGCCCTCATGCTGCGGGGCAGCCGCGACTTCGATTCCGCCGAGTCCTACACCGGCTTCGTCAGGAAGGTGGTTGAGCGGCGCAACCGCTTGGTGCAAGGGAAGCTGGAGCAGGAACGCCCACTTCTGCAGTGCCTGCCTCCAGCTCCCGTGCCGGAGTACGTCAACCACCAGGCCCGGGTGCGCAAGTGGAGCACCATCCAGGCAGCCGGACGGACCTACACCGTACCCTCCCGGCTCATCGGAAAGGAGGTGCAGATACGCTTGTACGCCGAGCGTCTGGAAGTGTACTACAAGGGCCACTTGGTGGAACGCATGGAGCGGGTGCGCGGTGAAAGGGAGGCCAACGTCAATTACCGCCACGTCATCGGCTCCCTGGTGCGCAAGCCCGGGGCCTTCGCTCGCTACCGGTTCCGGGAGCAGATGTTTCCCACCATGACCTTCCGCTTGGCCTACGACGCCCTCAAGAGGTGGCGAGGCGAACGGACTGACGTGGAGTACCTGCGGATCCTGCACCTTGCGGCGACAACTATGGAGTCGACGGTGGACAGCGCCCTAGCCCTGCTGCTGGAGGCCGGTGAGCCCTTCGACTACGCCACGGTCAAGGAACTGGCGAACCCGGCTCCGCCGCGGGCGCCGGTGCTGAGCCTGTCCGGGATGCCGGACCTGAGGGTCTACGACTCCCTGCTGGCGGGGGTGGCCTGATGATGGAGGCCAACGCCATTAAGGTCCGGATCGGGGAGCTGTGCCACCAATTCCGGCTGCCCACCATGGGGGCGCAGTCGGTGTCCCGATTCACCGCCGCCGGGCACGGCGACGCCCTGGAGACCCTCTTGGAAGTGCTGGAGCAGGAGGCCGAGGACCGGAGGCAGCGCCGCATCGGCCGGCTGCGCACCGCATCCAGGCTGCCCGCCGGCAAGACCTGGGAGACCTTCGAGCACGACCGTGTGCCCCTGGCTCTGCGGCAGCAACTGGGCGAGCTGTCTGACGGCAGCTTCGTCGACCGAGGCGTCAACGTGCTGGCCTTCGGACTGCCCGGCACCGGCAAGACCCATGCACTGTGCGCCGTGGGCCACCGGCTGGTGGAAGCCGGACGCTCGGTGCTCTTCGCCCCGGCCTACCGGCTGGTGCAGGACCTGCTCGCCGCCAAGCGGGACCTGGCGCTACCGCGACAACTACGAAAGCTCGACAACTACGACTTCCTGCTGCTGGACGACCTGGGGTACCTGCCCCAAGGGGCCGAAGAGTCCGAGGTGCTCTTCACACTCATCGCCGAACGCTACGAACGCCGGTCCCTGGGCATCACGTCCAACCTGGTCTTCTCCCAGTGGGAGCACATCTTCGCCAACCCAATGGCCACGGCTGCGGCCATCGACCGGGTGGTCCACCACTCGGTCATCCTGGAATTCGACGTCCCCAGCTACCGCACCGGAGTGGCCCAGCAGCGCAGTCAGAAACAGGGGGTGAACCGGCAAGAATAATTGACGGAACCGGCAAAAGTAGTTGACGCTGAACACTTCCCGCAAACGGAGCCTAGTCCACCGCCAGCGATGCGTCGGCCAGGCACACCAGCTCGCCGCGCTGATTGGTGCCCCGGACGCGGCACTCTACGAATCCCCGGTCCTCCTCGCGCCGCCGCCCTGTCACTTCGCCGTCAAACGTCACCGTGTCTCCGCTTCGGAAGGGCGTGATGGCCCGCATCAGCAGGCTCCCGCCGTTGTAGAACGCCTCGGGCGGAAAGGATAGTTGCAGCATCTGGTCCACGTAGGACATGGTGGCAGGGCCCGAGTTCACTGTTCCGCCGAAGATATTCTGCCGCGCGAACTCCTCGTCGGTGTGAATGTTGCTCTCGTTGGACCGCCCCGCCAGCCGGAAGGCGCTGCGGCGGTTGATGATGTCCTGGCTCTCGGTGATGCTCAGTTCGGCCAGCGCCGTCCCCTCCGCCGCAGAATCGAAATCCAGCAGACGACGCGCATCCGTCCGCCCGGAGCCTGCCTCTCCGCCTGATCCTGCGGAAGAACCAGCGGAAGCCGGCACCTCCCGCTGGCCCCTGGCGTAGTCGAAGATGCAGGTGTAGTCGTATTCCACCGCCGTCTCGCCGCGCTGGTTGACGCCCTCGACACGGAAGGTGACGAACCGGCTGCCTCGCCGCTCGTACTTCTCCAGCGTGCCGCGACTGCCGGTGATGACGTCGCCGGCGCGGATGGGCAGACGCCAGCGAATCTCACATTTGGCGAAGGGCGTCTGCTTCCGGGCGGTCTTCGACTGCTCTTGGGCCGTGAACCCGTTGGCCTCGGCGATTTCCTCCCGCAGCAGCGGCGCGTAGGCCAGCACCATCGTCGGCATTGCCAGTGATGCGCCGGGGCCGAGGTACCGGTCGTCGGGGTTGAGCGCAACCTCCGCGTACCCGGCGATGTTCCCGGCGGTAATCTGCACCACCGTCTCCGCGCCAAACTGCCCCGGCTCCACCGCGTCGAAGTCCCAGAGCCGTTCCACCATTTCAACCGTAGTCGCGCCTCCGCGCCGGAGTTAATTGCGTAAAGGATACGCCAAGTTGGGGATGCGGGGAAACGGGCAGCAAACAGTGGTATCCCAGTTCGCCGGCCAACTCTCGTGATTCCTGCGAAAGCGGGAATCACGCAGGCCCATTGCCAAAGTTGACTACCGGCTAGACAGAAATTACCATAATCTTGATACTGGATATTGGGTTGGAATAGACGGACCGGGTTGTAGGATTAGAAGATGCAGGCCGTTTCGGAAATCTTGCCGAGAACAAGTCCCTCTGTTAACGACGTTCCCGAGTTCCGCGACCTTTCCTATCCCGCCTACCGGGCTGAACTGCGGGCCCTGCGTGTGCATCTCCTGTCGTTACAGGAGTGGGTCGTGTCTGAGGGTGAACGGGTGGTCATCGTTCTTGAGGGCCGCGACGCCGCCGGCAAGGGGAAACTGTCCGCCGGGATTACTCACTACCTCAACCCCAGGTCTGCCAAAGTCATAGCCCAAGGAACCCCCACGCCCCAGACGATGCGCAACTGGCTGGGCCGGCATTACAAAATGATGCCTGAAAAGGGCGAAATCGTGGTCTTCGACCGCTCCTGGTACTCCCGCGCCATGATTCAGCCGGCCATGGGCTACTGTACCATGCGGCAGTACCACTACTTTATGAACCGGGTGAACGAATGGGAAAGGAGCCTGGTGGATGAGGGTGTAACCCTGATAAAAATCTACCTGTCGGTCTCCCAGGAAGCCCAGGACCTCCGGTTCAAGCTGCGGATCACCAGCGACCTGCAATACTGGAAGTATTCCGCCAACGACCGCATGGTCGCCGAGCGATGGCAGTTGCTCACCTACTTCAAGGAGCGGATGTTTTCTGTGACCTCCACCGAATACGCTCCTTGGGTCGTAATCAGCTCGGACAACAAGCAGCAGGCCCTGCTGAACGCGATTCATTGTATACTGGAGCGGTTCGGCTACGAGAAAAGCGGGCTGATTCACCCCTCGCTGCAAGCCGAGTCGGAAGCGCAGCAGGAGTTCTTGGACTTGCTGGTGGACGGTGTGCTTTTTATCGGGCTAAATAAAGAACAGGTGGCGATATTGGAGCGGATTCGCATACATGAATAGAGATGAGCTGCCCAAGATGGCGGCCGCCGGTGGCCTGGTGCTTGCCGGCGGCCACGCATTGCTGATCAGGAAGCATCATTTGTGGGACCTCCCCAAGGGCAAACTTTCGGGTGACGAAAGTCCGGAAGATTGCGCACTGAGGGAGATTTCCGAAGAAACGGGATTGAACCCCGACTTCCTCACCATTCGAGCCCCCCTCTGCCGCTCCAGCTACATTTCCTTTTATTCCTACGGGCCGGTGAACAAGACGGTGGACTGGTTCCTGCTCGACTATGCCGGCAAGCTCACCGACCCGTTGTCTCCTGAACTGTCCGAAGACATTGACCTGTGCCAGTGGGTCGCCGCCTGCGACCTGCTGAAGACCACCCACGCCGCCCGAGAGTACCTGCGCCCGGTGTGGGATGCCATCGATCTGGCGCTGAACCCCTCGGCGGCAAGATAGCAGGGCCCGCGGCCTAACCCGGCTCCTTCGTTCCCCGCACTAGCCTTCTATCTGCTATCATTGCTGCATCGCTATGCGATGGACTTTTCCTATTCCGATCCCATTCCGACCAGGACGAGGCTAGAGATCATGCCAGGCCCAGATTTGAAGGCCGGATTGCGGGGCTGTATGGAGACCGTGGTGAGCGAGGCCAATGTTGCCCCGCACGTGCCCAAGTTCAGCACCCCCTCAATGATCCAGTTGATGGAACAGGCGTCCATGGAAAGCGTCGTCGCCCATCTGTTGCCTGGAGAGACCACCGTCGGGTTCGAGGTGAACGTGCGTCACCTTGCTCCTGCCGACATCGGAGACAGCATCCTCGCCTGCGCCGAGGCCACCGAGGTTGACCGCAACCGGCTGACCTTTCGCGTGGAGGCGCACCACGGCGACCGCAAGATCGGTGAAGGCACCCATCGCCGCGCCATCATCCAGATTCCTTCCTGAAAGCCCTGAAAGTGTGCCCCGGCCCTCCTTCCCGGTGCCGTAAGCGCCCATTGAGAGCTTTTGCACTTCCGGTGTGCTAAAATCCGGTTCGCGCCGCCGGTTCGTTGGTCGGTGCGTCGGATGTCGGTATCTTGGCCTGGCGTCCCACACTATTGATGAATTTCGATGTTGTCCGGGAGCAGTGACTATGGCCAACATGGAGCACGTTCAACTGGTAAGGCGGGGTCGGGACCACGTCGCCCGCTGGCGTGAAGCCAACCCCAACGAGTCTCTCGACCTGAACGCGGGCTACATGAGCTATGTCCGCGCTCCGCAGGTCAACATCAGCGGCGCCGACCTGCGCCACGCCGACCTGATGGGGGCCGTCATGCGCCGGGCCAATCTGTCCGGTTGCTTCCTGAATCCCTGCCACCTGTACCATGCCGACCTGCGCGAGGCAGACCTGACCAACGCCATGTTCAACGGAGCCAATATGCGTGGCGCAGATCTGCGGGGGGCCAATCTTGCCGGGGCAGACCTGGACCGCGCCATCCTGTCTGACGCCAACCTGAGCGGAGCCGACCTGACTGGCGCAAACCTCGCCCGGACCAGCATGATAGGTTCCAATCTGAGCGGCGCGAACCTGACCGGCGCCAGCTTCGCGGGCGCCGACCTGGTGCGCTCAAACCTGTCTGATGCGAATCTGGACGATGCAGACCTGTTCCAGACCCGAATCTGGGGCTGCAACCTGGACGGAACGAACCTGGTCGGAGCCGGCTTGGGCTACACCGTGTTCCAGGATTGCGACCTGAGGGCCGCCGTGGGCCTGGAGCAGGTGCGCCACGATTCGCCCAGCAGTGTCGGGGTGGATACCATCTACCGCTCCGGCGGCCTGTTGCCCGCTGCCTTCCTGGCCGGGGCGGGCGTTCCCGACTCCGTGGCCGTGCTTCAGGACACCATCGCGTCGGCTCCGCCCGCCTTGACCGAGTTCTACATCTCCTGCCGGGACGACGACGAGGAATTCGCCCGCCGGTTGAGCGACAGCCTGAACGCCCTGGGGGTGAACAACTGGGTCTTTTCCATACGGGTGCGCGGCAGCGCCCTGGTCTCCCGACTCAGTTCCTCGGACCAGGAGGAGGTGGAGCGGTGGATCAGGAACTACGACAAGATGATAGTCGTCGCCTCCGCCCGCGCGATGGACACCGAAGCCATTCTCAATGACATCACCGCAGCCCGCAACAAGCAACAGTTGGCCGACCGCTGGCTCCTCTATTTTGTCGCCCCTGACGATGGGCTGATGCGTCCCGGCAGCCGCGCCGCCCGCACCATGGCCGCCGAGAACATCATCTTCGACCTGCGCCAGGGAGACTCGGCCATCTACGAGGCGGAGCTGGCCAAGCTGGCCGATGCCCTCAAGCTGAACCAGCCAGCCAGTGCCGGCGTTCCGGTGGTGGATCTCCAGTTGTAGCGCTCTGCCGCCGGTTTCGCGGATAAGGAAGGGGGCAGGGTTGAACCCTGCCCCTAATTAGTTCCTTGGCGAACTATCCGGTTCAGTCTACGTTAATCATGTTGCTTTATACTTGGGGCCCCCACTGTCCCAGGCGCCAGTTCCAGTGCCTCACCTCCGCCAGATACCACTTCCCCATGTCAGAAATGTATCATGGCGGGAAGCCTGTCTAAAGACTGCGCTGTTTCCGGTGCCGGTGTCCCTGGAGGAAGGGGCGGCGATGTTGGTGGCCTCTCCGGGGTTGCAGTAGGAGCCGGGGGCGTAAGTCTCTCGTCCCATTGTTTCCTTTCTTTTATCCCCCACCACTTCTCATATGACTCCGCACTTATGATTAAGGCTCTTGATCAACGACAATTAGTCTTGCCGGTGGCGACGACTATTTTTGCCGGTCACATGTGGTAATCATTCGGTACAGGAGGTGCCGGATTGGTTACGGATCAGCAAGTCGCATTACTGAGGCAAAGACAGATGGAAGGAAAGAAACAACAGACGGCGGCGGCCATGGCGGGGATGAGCGAGCGGTCGGCGCGGAAGTGGCAGTGTGGCCCGTTGCCCTCGGAGACCAAGCAGGAGCGCCGGTGGCGCACCCGGCCCGATCCCTTTGACGGCGTCTGGGAGGAAGAAATCCTGCCCCTGCTCAGGGGAGAGGCCGCCGGCAGGCTCAGGGCAACGACAATTATCGAGTGGCTGGAGGAGAAATTTCCCGGCCGGTTCAGCGCCTCCCAGCTCCGCACCCTGCAACGCCGATTACAGGACTGGCGGGCACTCAACGGTCCGGATCAGGAGGTCTACTTCCCCCAGGAGCATCCACCTGGCCGGGAGGCGCAGCTCGACTTCACCCACTGCAACTCCCTGGGAGTAACCATCGGCGGCCGGCGCTACCGCCACCTGCTGTTCCAGCTGGTGTTGAGCCATTCAGGCTGGCGCTACGCCGAGGTGGTTGCCGGCGAGACCTTTGTGGCCCTGAAGCAGGGACTCCAGAACGCGCTCTGGGAACTGGGCGGCGCGCCCCAGATCATACGCTCCGACAACAGCTCGGCCCTCACCCATGAGATAAAGCGCAGCCGCGGCCGGGCCCTGAACGACAACTACGCCGAGCTCCTGGAGCACTACGGGATCGAGGCCACGCTGATCAATTCCGGGGAATCCCACGAGAATGGCGTGGCCGAGCAGGCTCATTACCGGTTGAAGGACGCTTTGGACCAGGCCCTCATGCTGCGGGGCAGCCGCGACTTCGATTCCGCCGAGTCCTACACCGGCTTCGTCAGGAAGGTGGTTGAGCGGCGCAACCGCTTGGTGCAAGGGAAGCTGGAGCAGGAACGCCCACTTCTGCAGTGCCTGCCTCCAGCTCCCGTGCCGGAGTACGTCAACCACCAGGCCCGGGTGCGCAAGTGGAGCACCATCCAGGCAGCCGGACGGACCTACACCGTACCCTCTCCCGGCTCATCGGAAAGGAGGTGCAGATACGCTTGTACGCCGAGCGTCTGGAAGTGTACTACAAGGGCCACTTGGTGGAACGCATGGAGCGGGTGCGCGGTGAAAGGGAGGCCAACGTCAATTACCGCCACGTCATCGGCTCCCCCGGTCGTGGCCGAGGGCAGGCCCTGGTGCGCAAGCCCGGGGCCTTCGCCCGCTACCGGTTCCGGGAGCAGATGTTTCCCACCATGACCTTCCGCTTGGCCTACGACGCCCTCAAGAGGTGGCGTGGCGAGCGGGCCGACGTGGAGTACGTGCGGATCCTGCACCTTGCGGCGACAACCATGGAGTCCACGGTGGACAGCGCCCTGTCCCTGCTGCTGGAGGCCGGAGAGCCCTTCGACTACGCCACGGTCAAGGAACTGGCGAACCCGGCTCCGCCGCGGGCGCCGGTGCTGACCCTGTCCGGGATGCCGGACCTGAGAGTCTATGACAGCTTGCTGGCGGGGGTGGCCTGATGATGGAGGCCAACGCCATTAAGGTCCGGATCGGGGAGCTGTGCCACCAATTCCGGCTGCCCACCATGGGGGCGCAGTCGGTGTCCCGATTCACCGCCGCCGGGCACGGCGACGCCCTGGAGACCCTCTTGGAGGTGCTGGAGCAGGAGGCCGAGGACCGGAGGCAGCGCCGCATCGGCCGGCTGCGCACCGCGTCCAGACTGCCCGCCGGCAAGACCTGGGAGACCTTCGAGCACGACCGTGTGCCCCTGGCTCTCTGCGGCAGCAACTGGGCGAGTTGGCCAGCGGCAGCTTCGTCGACCGCGGCGTCAACGTGCTGGCCTTCGGACTGCCCGGCACCGGCAAGACCCATGCACTGTGCGCCGTGGGCCACCGGCTGGTGGAAGCCGGACGCTCGGTGCTCTTCGCCCCGGCCTACCGGCTGGTGCAGGACCTGCTCGCCGCCAAGCGGGACCTGGCGCTACCGCGACAACTACGAAAGCTCGACAACTACGACTTCCTGCTGCTGGACGACCTGGGGTACCTGCCCCAAGGGGCCGAAGAGTCCGAGGTGCTCTTCACACTCATCGCCGAACGCTACGAACGCCGGTCCCTGGGCATCACGTCCAACCTGGTCTTCTCCCAGTGGGAGCACATCTTCGCCAACCCAATGGCCACGGCTGCGGCCATCGACCGGGTGGTCCACCACTCGGTCATCCTGGAATTCGACGTCCCCAGCTACCGCACCGGAGTGGCCCAGCAGCGCAGTCAGAAACAGGGGGTGAACCGGCAAGAATAATTGACGGAACCGGCAAAAGTAGTTGACGCTGAACAGCTCTGTCGTCTCCCAGCTGCTCGAACAAAAACCAGAATAAACTGGATTGTTCCTCTCCGACCAAAAATAACCCAACCCCTTTGCGATTACAGTTCTCTCACCTTTATACGTAATGTAGTATACATTTCCGAATGCAAATACATTGAACATGAGCATTTCAGCATCGCTGACTCCGGGAGGAAATCCATTTCTAAAGACATCCATTGATAAGGTATTAGTTCCAGTCATTTCAGGAGGAAATCCAAGAGGAAATCCAGGCGGCCATTTGAAGCGGTGGCCAATTGACCCAAATGACGAAGTTTCATCAACATACGCCTTCTCGGGCAACAGGACTTCTTGAATGACTCCAATAAATTCTCTGGTTTCCCCGTGGTCATCATTGTAATACCTGATTTTGGCAGGGTTGCCTATGAGAACATTTTCGCCAAGGTATGCCTCGGTTTCTTCAGAAATAATGCCATTCGGAATATACGCGATTCCTATGATGATAGGAATTTCTTCACCGTCCAACGGTTCCCTAGTTGGGGTAGGTACGACGGCAGGCTGCGTTTCGGGCTGCTGCGCAGTAGTTGCGCAAGCCACTGCGAAAACCAAAACGGCGACGCAGGCGGAAAGCGCTCTTAACTTCATCCTCTACGTCTCTCTTCTTGCACTGTTATTCTTCGGCTACAACAAAGCTTTCCTCTCCCAGCGTGTCGAACAGGAACCGGAAAGTGTCTCTATCGCCATCAGTGATTTGGAATTCCCCTGTGGATTCAGATACCAGGGCAACTTCGCCATTCCTGACCACAATGTAGGCCGACCCAGTCACTTACTTGTCTGATGAAGTGTCCGTCTCCTGCGGAGTTTCGTCTTCCTCAAGCAACTCCTCCAATTCTGCTCTCCCTCCGGGAGAGGGTTAGGGTGAGGCGTCCCTCAGGTATCGCGGGAATAATGAAGACCAACCCACCTTGACTTGTTTCAGTGGGAAGGTTTTTGCTGCACACTCTCTCCTAGCAATCGCCTGCCAAGAGCCGGTATGGGTTCATAGTAATGAAAAGGGGCCGGCATTTCGCCGGCCCCTGGAACTCCGTGGGTACGGTGCAGAAGCGAGGGCTAGATGTAGTCTTCTTCCTGCATCATGCCGATGTTGTCGCGGGACTGTTGCAGGCCGCGTGCGACCTGATCCCGGAACGAATCCAACATGTCGTCGCTGATGACTCCGCCGTTGTCCATGGCCTGCTGGCGGAAGTTGTCGAAGGCGAACTCCTCGGTGTCGCCGTGAGGCATGGCCGAGAAGAACTCGCGCTCGAAGACTGGCATTTCGCCGGGGCCGAAGTAGCCCTTGCCTTCGAGTTCGTAGCCTTCGAGGTCGTGGGTGCCCTTGCCCAGCACCTGACCGGTAGCGGCATAGTGCTCCATGACGGTGGACATGCCGTACTTCTGGATGGGGCAGACCTTCATGCAGATACCGCAGCCCAGGTAGCGGGCCATGACGGGGCGGCAGCGCTTGAAGTAGAGCTTGTTCTTCTCAATTCCCCGCCACCAGATCTTGTCGCGCATCAGGGCGCGGCCCGGGCAGCGGTTCACGCAGACCTGGCAGACCTGACAGAAAGCGTGGATGCCGTAGTCCACCGGCGAGTCATGGGTGACGTTGGCGTCGGTGGTGATTATCATGATACGGCAGCGGGAGCCGACGTGCGGGGTGAGCAGGTAACCGCAGGCGCCTAGGGAGCCGAGGCCGGCAGCGACGAACATCGGGATGTAGGGGCCGGTGTTGTCGTTGGGGCTGTGGACCTGCGCCCGGTAGCCGAGACCCTGAACGAACTTCGCCATTTCCAGACCAGCCGCGCCCTCGGTGCGGTAGGTGCTGGAGTGGACGATCTCAGCGTCGATGCTGGGAATGGTCTGGGTGGGCTCGAAGTCCTGCTCGTAGGCCAAGCAGATGGCGTGGGGGAACTTGACCCAGTCCTTCTTGCTCTGGTAGGTGTAGCGGTGGTCATAAGCGGTGATGCCGACTTCGATGTAACCCAGTTCCCGGGCCTTGTTCTTGATGGCCTCGGTTACGTCTTCGCCGGTGGCCTCGGCCGTGGGTTCCTGGTCGCCAGTCATGCGGGCGGCCAGAATCAGCGGCTGATTCAGGCGGTCGTGCTCCTTGCGGATCTCACGCATCTCGACGTGCTGGTCGCGAATGCCGTTGGCCCAGTCGCGAGAAGCCCGCTCGGTGATGTTCATGGTTTCCAGGGGGTATTCCCTGGCGTACCAGTCAACTTCGCGGCCAGTGAGAGGGATACCGGGAGTGGTTTCCAGCTCTTCGGGAACCTGAATGGTAACGGCCTCTTCACCGAGGTACTTGCCAGGCCGAACGACCTCATGGCCTATCTTTAGCATACCTTCCCTCCAAAATGTGTTACGCAGGGCAATGCGGGGTTTGCCTTATGCGCAACAATAACGCTCTACCAATTTGGTTGTCAACCCTTATGCTCACCCGATTTTCATATTCGATTGCGGCATACAGATTAACATCTACCGGGATACGATACGACTTCCGTGCATTGAATGAATGAGTGTTCTTGAATTCGTCGCGATTGCGTTTTTTTCGCTGCGGCGATTCCGGTTACCCGCCCGTCCTCCGCGCAATCATTGCCGTGGCCAAGGGGCTGGCGCCGGAGCGCACGGTGACATCGACCAGGGATGGTTGCCCCGAGGCCAGCGCGCGGCCCACCGCAGCAGCCACTTCGCCCGGTTCCTCCACGTGCTCCGTGTAGCCGCCGATGGCCTCCACCACCTTGTCGTATCGGATGTGCCGCAGGTCGGTGCCAACGGCCCGTCCGTAGTAGGCGACCTGGAAGGTCTTGTCGATCCCCCAAGTGGCGTCGTTGCCCAGCACGGTGGTGATGGCCAGGTTGTGACGGATGCAGGTGTCGTACTCCATGGAGTAGAACCCGAAGGCGCCGTCGCCGATGAACACCAGCACCTTGGCCTCGGGATGGGCCAGCTTGGCGGCCATGCCGTAGGGGATGCCCGCCCCCAGGTGGCTGAGCGGCCCCAGCCGCATGAACCGTCCCGGCTTCCGCGCCTTGACGTAGGCCCGGCCCCACTGCACGTAGTCGCCGCCGTCGAAAATGACCACCGAGTCCTCGTCCAAGTGCTTTTCCAGCCCGGTATAGACGTCCAGCGGGTGCATGGGCGACTCGCCCGTGGCTTTGCTGCGTAGTTCCTCGTCCCAGGCGTTGCGGTCCTGCCGCAGCTGGTCAACCCAGGCCGACTTGTCCTCGCTGCTCGCCGCGGACGCCGAGATCGCCGACGTGAGCTGCTGAACTACCGCGCCCAAGTCGCCCTGGATGCCCACGGCCACGCCCCGGTTGCGTCCGATTTCCGCCGGGGACGGGTCAACCTGTATCAGCTTGGCGTCGGCGGAGAACACCCCGCCGTAGCGGTAACGGTGGTCCAGCCGTTTGCCCAGCAGCAGAACCACGTCGGCCTCCCGGAAGCGCCGGGCCGTGGGGTTCAGCGCGCCATCGGCGTAACCGAAGCACAGCGGATGCTCGTCGTCCAGCAGCCCCCGGGCCTGTTCCACGGTGAAGACGGGGATGCCGGTGGTCTCGGCCAGCGTCTCCAGTTGCTCCGGCGTCACCGAGTAGCGGGCCGGGTTGCCGGCGATGATGACCGGACGCCGCGCTCCGCGCAGCAGCGCCGCCGCTTCCTCTATAAAGGAAGGATCGCCCTGGGGCCGTCCGGTGGGGCGGTATTCCTGCGGCAGGTACTGCGGCAGGTCCTCCTCGCTGATTTCCGCGTCCTGGAGGTTGATGGGCAGGGTCAGATGCACCGGGCCGGGGCGCCCGGTGGTCGCGGCGCGAAAAGCCGTCGCCACGTATTCGGGGATGCGATGGAGGTCGTGAATCAGCCACGACCCCTTGGTAACCGGCGCGGCCATGCCCACCTGGTCAATCTCCTGAAAGGCGGCCATGCCCTTTTCGGGCAGCTCGGCGCAGCCCGCCACGAACACCACCGGACTCTCCGAGGTGTAGATGGCAGGCAGGGCGGAGATGGCGTTGGAAAATCCCGGCCCGCCGGTGAATATCCCCACCGCCGGCCGCCCGGTGATGCGGGCGTAGCCGTCGGCCATGTGCAGCGCCGCCCCCTCGTGGCGGGTGTCAATGAACTCGATTCCTTCGTCCGCCGCCGCGTCCACCAAGGGCAGGATGGTGTCGCCGACGATGGTGAATACCTTCTCGATGCCTTCCTGCTTCAGGCAGCGGATGAACAGGTGCCCGCCGGTAAGTCTGGCCATAGCGCCTCCGGGAGATGCAGTAGTATGTAACCTTAATGCGGCAGGGGGCCCGGCTGGTCTCCATGCCGGCGTCAGCTTACTTTAAATTGACGAATTCCGGCAAGTCTTTCGCAACAGGGACAGGGCAATCGCGTCTTAATTTCTACAGGTTGGGTCGGAGGAGCGGACATTGCCGGTTTGCAGAGGCTGATTGTTCGCTTTCCCTCTCATTTCCGCTCATTTCCGCTCATACCGGCCTGGGCCGCTGGTTCAAGGCAGACCCGCCGGGATCTCACACGGGTTGTGTATGCCATCCGTTATTGACATAGCATTAATGCTAGAGAGGGGTCACCAGGCTCCGCAAGGGGCGAATGACACCTCTTATTCGTCCAAATGCGATTGCCTTGCGACAGGGAGACGCACAGGGCCTTTTCCTTCGGGGACGCCTCCACCCTTACCTCCAGGTGAGGGATAGTGAACAATTAACAAACCCTGCGGATAGCGCGGCGAGCCTTGGGAATGACGGAAACAGATGCTTGGAGAATGATATTCTTAAATTGACGAAACTCCCTTATGGATAAGGCCGGGAATATGCCCGGAACCCTCTACGTCGTTGGAACGCCCATCGGCAACCTGGAGGACCTGTCGCCCCGGGCGGCGCGCGTGCTGCGGTCGGTCACGCTGGTGGCCGCCGAGGATACGCGGGTCACGCTGCGCCTGCTGAATCACCTGGGGGCGCGGCCCCGGCTGGTCAGCTTCAACGAACACAACTGGCGGAAACGGCTGGAGCCGGTGTTGCAGGCGCTGGAACAGGGCGATGCGGCGCTGGTATCCGACGCCGGTATGCCGGGGATCAGCGATCCCGGCCGCGAGTTGGTGGCGGCTGCGGCGGCGCAGGGAATCCGGGTCGAGTCGGTGCCGGGGCCATCGGCGGTGACCACGGCGCTGGCAGTCTCGGGGCTGCCCGCCGACGCCTTCCTGTTCCTCGGTTTTCTGCCCCGCCGTCGCCGTGAGCGGCAGGAGAGCCTGCGGGAAGCCGCCGCAAGCCCGCTTACGCTGGTGCTGTTCGAGGCCCCCCACCGGCTGCGGGCTGCGCTGGAGGACATCGCCGGCACGATTGGCGAGCGTCCCATAGCCGTGTGCCGCGAGCTTACCAAGCTGTACGAGGAGGTCTATCGTGGCACCGCTTCAGGAGCGCTGGAGCATTTCGATTATCCAAGAGGCGAGTTCGTCCTGGTGCTGGCGGGAGCAGCCCCGGAAGACGCCCGGCCCGGACCGGCGGAGACCGACGAGGAGGAAATCCGCCGATTTCTCCTGGAGCGTCGGGCAGCCGGAATCCGGTCGCGGGACGCGGTGGCCGAGGCCGCCGGCCAATTCGGTATTCCGAAGAACCGCGCCTACCATCTCTGGCTGGAAACCCGGGCTCTGGCTGGAAACCCGGGCTCTGGCTGGAAACCCGGGCTCTGGCTGGAAACCCGGAGGCCTGACGGGGATTAAACGCAGGGAAATAGCCCTTGCTGAGGGCCACGCGGAGGAGCTTTCCCCCCGATTTCTGCAATGACATTTTGGTCAATCTGCGGACATGATTATTCTTAATAATGATGATAAACTGGCTCTTTAATCCGATTAGATGATTAAACGTGGCGACATTTTCTCTTGTTGCGTCTGAACATATTCGGCGGGCGCGGCGTATTCTATGGCTGGTTTCTGGTTGGGCTGAGTGGCTTCACTATGGTGTTGGCCACTGTGCCGTTGTTCCACGCCATGTCCTCGTGGGCCGTTGCGCTGAAGTATGAGTTCCATTGGACCAACACCCAGTTGGGCTGGGCCTTGACGCTCACTCGCGTCGAGGGCGGACTGATGGGGCCGCTGGAGGGCTACCTCACCGACAAGATCGGCCCTCGACGTATGGTGTTCATCGGTCTTTGTATCCTGGGCGGGGCCTTCATCTTCTTCGGCCAGGTGCAGAATCTGTGGATGTTCTATCTGGCCTACGTCCTGATGGCTGTGGGGCAAGGACTGGGTAGCTGGATTCCGCTAATGACCATGCTCAACCGCTGGTTCGTCCGCCGGCGGGCGTCGGCTATCGGCTGGTCTAACGTGGGCAGCCGGGCCGGGGCGTTGCTGCTGATTCCCGCCATCGCCTGGGCCATAGACCCTAATTATGACCGGCTGGGCTGGAGCATGACAGCCACGATTATTGGCATTGTCATACTGGTGGCAGCCGGCCCCATTTCCCTGTTCCTGCGAAACGACCCCCAGAGTTATGGGCTGCTGCCCGACGGCGCCGGAGCCGGCCCGAGCCAGTCCGCCCGGCCCGCCCAGGAGTCTGCCAGATCCCAGGAACCGGGCATGACCGCCAACCAGGCGGTTCGCACCCCCGCCTTTTGGCTTATCGCCTTCGGCCACGGTTTCACTTCGATGGTGATTCTGGCCATAATGACCTACCTGGGCTTGTTGATGGTGGACAAAGGGTACAGTCTGCTGAACGCGGCGCTGGTGGTAACGGTCTACACCGCCGTGGCGATGGTATTCCAGTTGGTGGGCGGTTACGCGGGCGATCGGTTGCCCAAGCAGTTGGCCCTGAGCTTCTTCACCATGTTGCAGGCGGGCGGCGTCATTGTGCTGGTGTTCGCCGATACACTTCCGATGTTCTATTTCTTCGCCGTGCTGTTCGGCATGGGTTTCGGCGGACGCAACCCGCTGACCGTGGCAATACGCGCCGACTACTTCGGCACGGCGTCCTTCGGCAAGATTCTGGGCCTGTCCACGGTGCCGATGAATGCGCTCCTGCTGATTGCCGCGCCCTTTACCGGCTGGATGTACGATACCCAGGGCACCTACGTCAACGCCTTCCTGATACTGGCTGGCTTGAATGTCCTCGGCGCCCTCTGCTTCCTGGCGGCGCGCCGCCCCCAGATTCCCATGCCCCAGGTCGCTCCGGTCCCCCAGAGCGCAGACTAACGCTCGGCGCCGGTCATTCCTGGGTGTGCGGGAGGCCACCGGCTTGCGGGGCGCGAACCGGGAAGGCTAAAGCAGCCCGGCGTTGGCGAGGAAGGCTTCCAGCAGGGATGTCATTTGCCGCTGGTGCTCCGGCGCGAACTTGGCGAACTCCCGCAGGTTGCGCGCCGATTCCTCTACGGGGTTAAAGGCGGCGCCCATCAGGTCGTAATCGTCGGAAAAGACCCGGTCCCACACCTTCAGTTCGTCCAGCGTCAACTGCGGCTCGAACTGGAAGGCGTAGGACTGGCCGTAGCGGAAGGCCATGTTGATGCGCCGAAACCCGCCGTCGCGGCCCAGCATATCGCCCTCGGCCAGTCTTGTAGCGCCCTCGGGTACGGTGAAACACTCGCCGTGCAGCGTCGGGACCAGCGGGTTGGCGATTGCGCCGAACACCGGGTCGGCGTCGCCCTCCGCGGTCACATGTATCTTGCGCAACCCGAACTGGTAGCCGCCGCTGGGTTCCACCGTTCCGCCCAGGGCCGTAGCCATCATCTGCGCTCCCAGGCAGACGCCGAAGAGGGGCTTGCCGAGGGCCATTGCGTCTCTCATGTACTCGCGCTCGCGGTGCAGGGCCGGCAGGTCGTCGTTGACCGACATCGGCCCGCCGAAGGCCATAATCAGCTCTACCTCGTCCGGCGGGGGCGCGTCGAAACGGTCATACCGGGGCGCGGACTCGAAGATGTTGCAGGCGATGAACTCGAATCCGCGACGCTCCAGGATGGCCCGGAAGTTCCCGCCCATCGTCTCCGCCTCGTGATGCCGGATGATCAGCGCCCGCTTCATTTCGCCCTCCGGTCAATCCCAAGTGTGTCCGGCCAACTGTATCACACGCCGGGCTGTCGGCCTTTACGCCTGATGGTACAATCGGGGCCATAGTGCATTACTCGACTAACTGCTCAGATAATTGGCGGCCCGGAAGGGCCAGCTTACGAAAAGGATGTTCACATGGTTAAGATGACCGGCGGACAGGCACTGGTGAAATCGCTCTACCGAGAGGGCGTGCGGGTAGTGTTCGGGCTTCCCGGAGTGCAGCTTTACCACGCTATGGACGCCTTCTACGACGAGCCGGGCATCCGGTTCATCACCACCCGGCACGAGCAGGCCACCGCCTACATGGCCGACGGCTTCTCCCGCGCTGGCGGCGGCATCGGGACCGCGCTGGTGGTGCCGGGGCCGGGGCTGCTTAACGCCACCGCCGCCCTGAACACCGCCTATGCGGCATCCTCTCCGGTGATGATAGTGTCGGGCCAGATTGAGCGCGACTTCATCGGCGTCAACCGCGGAATGCTCCACGAGGTGGACGACCAACTGGACATCATGCGCACGGTCACCAAGTTCGCCCGCCGCGCCATGGACCCTGCCGAGGTGCCCGACACGGTGCATGAGGCTTTCCATCACCTGAAGAACGGACGGCCCCGCCCTGTCGAAATCGAGATTCCGCCGGAAACGCTGGCCGAGGTGGGCGACACCGAGCTGCTGGAGCCGGAGGCGCCCCGCCCGCTGGCTCCCGACGCCGGGCGCATCGCCGAGGCGGCGCGATTGCTGGCGGGGGCGGAGAACCCGCTCATCTGGGCCGGTGGCGGTACCATTTCGTCCGGCGCGTCGGACGCCGTGCGCAGGCTGGCCGAGCATCTGCAAGCCCCGGTCATCGCCACCGCCGAAGGCAAGGGGATAATCTCCGACCGGCACCCGCTGTCGCTGGGGTCGCTGTGGCTGCGCAACGACACCGTGGCCGGCGAAAACAGCAGCCACGACCTGGTGCTGGCCGTGGGCACCCGCCTGGCCTTCCCGATGTGGCTGGGTGGTCAGCAAGTGGTTCAGATAGACGCGGACGAGCAAGAGCTGGGCCGCAACTACGCCAACACCTACGGCGTACACGGCGACGCCCGGGTGTCGCTGGAGGTGCTGCTGGCGGAGGTTTCCAAGATTGCCCCGGCCCGCGCCGACCGCAGCGCGGAAATAGCGGCGGAACGGGCGCAGCGCGAGGAGGCCCGCATCGTTGTGGAGCCACAGGAGTCCCTCCTGGCCGCCGTGCGCTCCGCCATGCCCGACGACGGCATCCTGATCGCCGGTATGACGCAGTTGGGCTACTACAGCCGGGCCTACTTCCCGGTCTACGAGCCGCGCACCTTTATCACGTCGTCCTATTCCGGCAACCTGGGCTACGCCTATCCCACGGCGCTGGGGGCCAAGGTGGCCCAGCCCGATAAAGCCGTCGTTGCACTCTCCGGCGACGGCGGTTTTCTGTACAACTCGCAGGAAATGGCCACGGCGGTGCAGTATGGCATCAACGCCGTGGTGGTGGTGTTCAACGACAACGCCTACGGCAACGTGCTGCGGGACCAGCGCAACCGCTTCACCGGGCGCACCATAGGCGCCGAACTGCACAACCCCGACTTTATGAAGCTGGCCGAGGCCTACGGAGTCAACGGCGTCCGCGCCGAAACCCCCGAGGCCCTGGAAACGGCCCTGCGCCAGTGCATTGCCCACAACGGCCCGTCCCTCATCGAGGTCCCGGTGGGGCCGATGCCCACGCCCTTCGAGCGGCTGGGGTAGGGCTGGTTGATTCCTAGGGAAATGGAGAATCAAAAGACGCCGCGTCCGTAGTCAGGAATATCGCAAAGTCAATGAGAATTCGTTGGGCAGCGGGTGGTCGAGCCGCTACACAGCCCGTCCACTCCGACAACGTAAACCCGTTCATCCTTCGACAAGCTCAGGATGGACGGGTTTTTTCGCTTGGCGCTTCGGTGTTCAGACGTCCCCAATGAGCGGATTCAGGGTAAACGATCTGGGCAGCGCCTACCGGGTTGCTACGGCGTTGCTACGGTGCCTGACAGCCTTGACTATTCTTTGGGGGGCGCCACAAAAATATCGTCGCCCTCGACCTGTACCTGGTAGACCTTGATGGGAGAGTCGGCCGGTGGGGTGAGAGGCTCTCCGGTGGTTACGTTGAATACTGCGCCGTGCAGGGGGCATTCCACTTCGGCGCCGTTCAGGTCGCCCTCGGACAGGGAGGCGTAGGCGTGGGAGCATATGTCGTCGCAGGCGTGTATTACGCCGTCGACGTTGGTAATCAGCACGGCGTCGCCGCTGGGAAAGTCCACGGTAATCATTTCGCCGGGGCTGATTTCACTGATTTTGGCTACTTGGACGAAGCCGGCATCGGCCATAGGTTTCGCATCTCCTGGAGAGAATTCTTGCGCTGGCTATTATAGGACACGGCCTGCGGGGTTTGCCAGCGCAGGCGGCAATTTTTCGCGCTGTCCGGAATGACGAGACTGCCCACGCGCAAACTTGCGGCTGTCCAAGCCCGAACCTATAATGGACTGCGTCGTCCCCGCGCGGAGAGGTGCCGGAGTGGACGAACGGGCGCGACTGGAAATCGCGTAGGGGCGCAAGCTTCTCGCGGGTTCGAATCCCGCCCTCTCCGCCACTACACTTTCCCACATTGTCCCAATATGTCTCATCTAGGTCGCACTTATATCTGATTATATGATACAGACCCCTTGAGTTTTCCCTCCAGCCCTCATAAAATGCCACCACGTCTCGCTCACCGTGTGGGGAAACATGTGGGAATGTGGGAATGTGGGAACGATGGGAAAGCTCACAGCACTCTCGGTCAAGGCTCTCAGCAGGCCCGGAAGGCACGGAGACGGCCTCTACCTAGACGTCGCTTCCTCCGGATCCAAATCCTGGGTCCAGAGAATCGTGGTCAACGAAAGGCGCCGGGACATGGGCCTGGGTTCTTACCCTGCCGTGGGACTGGCGCAAGCCCGTTCCCTTGCAGCCGACAACCGCTCCGCTGTGGCGGAAGGCCGGGACCCTGTCGCCGAAAAGAGAGAGGCCAAGGAGGCTGCCCGCAACCCCGTTCCGTCAGTCCCCACATTCGCAGAAGCCGCTGCCCGCGTTATAGAACTGCGCCGACCCACTTGGAAGAACCCGAAACACGCTGCCCAGTGGAAATCAACCCTCGAGACCTACGCCTTCCCGATAATAGGGAATTTGGCTGTTGATGAGATCACGCCATCAGATGTCTTGGCGGTGCTCGAACCCGTTTGGACAGTCAGGAACGAGACCGCGACGAGGGTAAAGCAGCGCATCGGAACCGTGATGGATTGGGCGATTCAACATGGGTACCGTCTATACAACCCGGCAGGCAAAGGCCTGCTGACGGCCCTGCCGACCGTCAGAAAAGAAGATGGACACTTTCCGGCCCTGCCGTATGAACGTGTGCCCTGGGCGGTCGGACTGGTTCGGGAATCCACTGCCAACCTGCTGACCAATCTAGCCTTCGAGTTCCTCGTGCTCACTGCGGCTCGCTCGGGGGAAGTGCGCAATGCCAACTGGGGAGAAATTCTCTGGCATAGGCGTACCTGGGAGATTCCCGCCATCAAGATGAAGTCTCGCCGGGTACACAGGGTGCCCCTGTCTGATAGGGCCATGGAGGTCCTGACAGAAGCCTGGCAGATGTCGGGCCCCGATGGATTGGTTTTCCCGGCCCTGACGAATGGTAAGGCAATGTCGGATATGACACTGACCGCACTTCTGCGCCGGCTCGGCATCCCGGCCGTGCCGCACGGGTTCCGGAGTTCCTTCACAGACTGGGTCGACGAACAGTGGCCGGAGTATTCGGAGGCGGCTGATAAGGCTCTGGCCCATGAGGAAAAGAGCAAGACCCGCAGGGCCTACAAAAGGACGAATTTGTTCAAGCCGCGTATCGGGCTGATGCAGAAGTGGGCGGACTATGTGGCAGAGACAGGGGACTCCCACTATCCAAAGGATGTCGATAAGTGGCCATCGAGACAGCGAGGATCTAACGTTATGGACGTTTCTGCTGATGTCGAAGTCATCTCAATTGGAGCCTCTGTACTCTCAGAAACCACATAAAGATGGAGTCCTCTGCGGTGCCGTTTTAGTTCCCTGGTGTGGCTGAGCAGAGCGCGGGTAGGCGAGTCAAAAGAGGCGGAAAATCGGCAGCCCAGGAGTGGCAGTCCTGATAAGACCGAGGTCGTTGGTTCGAGTCCATCCAGGCCCACCACGATAGACTCGAACCCATTACCGACCAGGCCCAATCAAATTCTCCTCGAACCATCGCAGTTGACCTTCGGGTGTTAGTTTTAATACACCACGAAGAGTAGCTTGACCTATGTGTCTTCCGAGCATAGGGTCGCCTGGATCGACGATGACCTCCCTCACCTGCTCGGAAAGTTTCAGAAGTTTGAGCACCCCCGCCACGTGAGCCCTTGAAACACCAAGTTTGCGGGCAAGGTCGGCTCTACTTATGGCCTCGTGATCAACGACAATTAGTCTTGCCGGTGGCGACGACTATTTTTGCCGGTCACATGTGGTAATCATTCGGTACAGGAGGTGCCGGATTGGTTACGGATCAGCAAGTCGCATTACTGAGGCAAAGACAGATGGAAGGAAAGAAACAACAGACGGCGGCGGCCATGGCGGGGATGAGCGAGCGGTCGGCGCGGAAGTGGCAGTGTGGCCCGTTGCCGTCGGAGACCAAGCAGGAGCGCCGGTGGCGCACCCGGCCCGATCCCTTTGACGGCGTCTGGGAGGAAGAAATCCTGCCCCTGCTCAGGGGAGAGGCCGCCGGCAGGCTCAGGGCGACGACAATTATCGAGTGGCTGGAGGAGAAATTTCCCGGCCGGTTCAGCGCCTCCCAGCTCCGCACCCTGCAACGCCGATTACAGGACTGGCGGGCACTCAACGGTCCGGATCAGGAGGTCTACTTCCCCCAGGAGCATCCACCTGGCCGGGAGGCGCAGCTCGACTTCACCCACTGCAACTCCCTGGGAGTAACCATCGGCGGCCGGCGCTACCGCCACCTGCTGTTCCAGCTGGTGTTGAGCCATTCAGGGTGGCGCTACGCCGAGGTGGTTGCCGGCGAGACCTTTGTGGCCCTGAAGCAGGGACTCCAGAACGCGCTCTGGGAACTGGGCGGCGCGCCCCAGATCATACGCTCCGACAACAGCTCGGCCCTCACCCATGAGATAAAGCGCAGCCGCGGCCGGGCCCTGAACGACAACTACGCCGAGCTCCTGGAGCACTACGGGATCGAGGCCACGCTGATCAATTCCGGGGAATCCCACGAGAATGGCGTGGCCGAGCAGGCTCATTACCGGTTGAAGGACGCTTTGGACCAGGCCCTCATGCTGCGGGGCAGCCGCGACTTCGATTCCGCCGAGTCCTACACCGGCTTCGTCAGGAAGGTGGTTGAGCGGCGCAACCGCTTGGTGCAAGGGAAGCTGGAGCAGGAACGCCCACTTCTGCAGTGCCTGCCTCCAGCTCCCGTGCCGGAGTACGTCAACCACCAGGCCCGGGTGCGCAAGTGGAGCACCATCCAGGCAGCCGGACGGACCTACACCGTACCCTCCCGGCTCATCGGAAAGGAGGTGCAGATACGCTTGTACGCCGAGCGTCTGGAAGTGTACTACAAGGGCCACTTGGTGGAACGCATGGAGCGGGTGCGCGGTGAAAGGGAGGCCAACGTCAATTACCGCCACGTCATCGGCTCCCTGGTGCGCAAGCCCGGGGCCTTCGCTCGCTACCGGTTCCGGGAGCAGATGTTTCCCACCATGACCTTCCGCTTGGCCTACGACGCCCTCAAGAGGTGGCGAGGCGAACGGACTGACGTGGAGTACCTGCGGATCCTGCACCTTGCGGCGACAACTATGGAGTCGACGGTGGACAGCGCCCTAGCCCTGCTGCTGGAGGCCGGTGAGCCCTTCGACTACGCCACGGTCAAGGAACTGGCGAACCCGGCTCCGCCGCGGGCGCCGGTGCTGAGCCTGTCCGGGATGCCGGACCTGAGGGTCTACGACTCCCTGCTGGCGGGGGTGGCCTGATGATGGAGGCCAACGCCATTAAGGTCCGGATCGGGGAGCTGTGCCACCAATTCCGGCTGCCCACCATGGGGGCGCAGTCGGTGTCCCGATTCACCGCCGCCGGGCACGGCGACGCCCTGGAGACCCTCTTGGAAGTGCTGGAGCAGGAGGCCGAGGACCGGAGGCAGCGCCGCATCGGCCGGCTGCGCACGGCGTCCAGGCTGCCCGCCGGCAAGACCTGGGAGACCTTCGAGCACCACCGTGTGCCCCTGGCTCTGCGGCAGCAACTGGGCGAGCTGTCTGACGGCAGCTTCGTCGACCGAGGCGTCAACGTGCTGGCCTTCGGACTGCCCGGCACCGGCAAGACCCATGCACTGTGCGCCGTGGGCCACCGGCTGGTGGAAGCCGGACGCTCGGTGCTCTTCGCCCCGGCCTACCGGCTGGTGCAGGACCTGCTCGCCGCCAAGCGGGACCTGGCGCTACCGCGACAACTACGAAAGCTCGACAACTACGACTTCCTGCTGCTGGACGACCTGGGGTACCTGCCCCAAGGGGCCGAAGAGTCCGAGGTGCTCTTCACACTCATCGCCGAACGCTACGAACGCCGGTCCCTGGGCATCACGTCCAACCTGGTCTTCTCCCAGTGGGAGCACATCTTCGCCAACCCAATGGCCACGGCTGCGGCCATCGACCGGGTGGTCCACCACTCGGTCATCCTGGAATTCGACGTCCCCAGCTACCGCACCGGAGTGGCCCAGCCTGGGCTTTGCACATTTCAAGCCGCGTAGGCAAGCGAATCTATCAGTCGGTGGTACAGGGCGGCCGGGACTTTCCGTATATCAGGGTCGGCGGCGGACAGTGAAAAACCCTCGGACGCCAGCCACAGGTGGCGGCGCACCAGGGCGATGGCATCCAAGAAGGTCGGCGACGGCTTGGCGTACCAAGCCGCGGTGCGATGGGTTGCGGGTTGTTGTTGCCGCAGCAGATGGGCCGCCAGGGTGGTCCAGGAGAAGAGCCCCATCAGGATCGGCGTGGTGCGAGCGATGGCCTGATCCGACCACTGGCGCTGGGTCTCCACGCCCAGATGCGCCCGCACCTCCTGGAAGGTGACCTCCAGTTGCCAGCGCAGCACAAACCATTCCAGGATCTGCGTCGGGTCCGCCGACGGATCGGTGCAGAGCAAGGCCTGGGGAGTGAATTCGCCTTGGGGGTCCCGAACCAAGACCCAGCGCAGGGGCACCGGCGGCTTGCCCGAGCGGTACCAGACCGCCGTTTGCGAGGTGAGTCCCAAAGTGCGGGTAGTGCCGTCGTACCAGGCTGCCGACACGGTGGCCCAAGACACGGTGGGCAAGTCCAGGAGTGTCTTCAGCGCGGGCAGGCGTCGGCCTTTCAGCGGAGGCCGACCGTTCTGACCGGGCTGACGGGGTGGGGCCGGTTCATAAAGGGCGGCGTCCAGGCGCAAGCGGGCGATGAGGGTAACGGGTTGAGCCAACGATTGGCAGCAGTGGAGCAGGTCCAGGACGGCGTAGCTGCTGTCGCCCACCAGCACCAGGGGGCGGTGGGGCAGCCAGCGGCGCAGTTGCAGGATCATCTGCCGAGCCCAGTCGGTGAGCTTCTTGTGGCGGCGTCCGCGCTGCCGGTGGTAGCGTTCCGAGGGTGCCAGCACGGTGAGAAAGGGCAAGGCCCAATAGCGTCCCGCCCAGGGGATCTGGCCCAGCCACATCAGGGAAAT
The DNA here is from genome assembly GCA_965226875.1 of Dehalococcoidia bacterium. GTDB lineage: Bacteria > Chloroflexota > Dehalococcoidia > Lucifugimonadales > UBA3495 > VXOI01. Next base: position 3,761,983 of record OZ245439.1, read on the forward strand.
CCAGCGCAGACCGCTGGCCTTGACCAGGTGGCTCCGGCTGGAACGCACCGCATCGCGGTAGATGCCCAGGGATTTGATTTTAGGACCACGGCGCCGTTCCAGGGTTTCGTCGATGCCGAAGACCAACGGACCATCGCCCCGATCCAAGTAGAGGATCAGCAATCCAAGCAGGATCCGGGACACCTTCAGGGGAGACCATGCCGCCCGGTTGAGCACGTGATGGTAGCGGGCGTAGTTGCGATCGTCGCTCAGTCCCATGACACGCAGCGCCGATGCCACGGTGCGCTGGCCAGGGGCCAGTACGGCACCAACCAACAGGATTTGGGCTTTCCGCCAAGTCGGGCTGCGGAAAAGTGTTGCGAAGGGGATGAGAACAGGTAGAATCGCCTCGGGCAGGGTAAGCATGGCGAGACCTTTTGTCAGAGAGGGGTCTTACCAGCCTACCCTGTCCTTTTCATTTGTCTATGTTTTGTACAAAGTCCAGGCCCAGCAGCGCAGTCAGAAACAGGGGGTGAACCGGCAAGAATAATTGACGGAACCGGCAAAAGTAGTTGACGCTGAACACCTGCCCCTTTTTCTGTGGAAGACCTGAGAACGAGGTTTGGCCTCAACCTGCCGGTCCACCGGACCTGCGGGCAGGCACTATACTTGGGAAATCAGAACTTGGGAAATCAGAGTGCATAGCGTAAAATCTCAACCGTACACTCCAAGCGGGTGTACAATGAGGAGCGTACGACCATGACCACCGAAACCACTCCGAGAACCCCCCTGGACGGGCTGATCAGTTGCGGAAGCTGCGGGGCGCCGATGCGCCACGTTGAAGCGACCGGAGACCACGAGGCCCTGTACGTCTGCCACCGAGAACACCTGGCCGGGACGGAGATCAGGCTCGAGGCCCACGCCACCGACCGGCTGGTCATCAGCGGCGTACTGACCGCGGCCCTCACCGAGAGGGGCATGGCCACTGTGCAGTCCGCAGTCAGGAAATACAACGAGCAGGAGGACGAGGACGGCCGCATGCCCGAAGGGGACGCCAGCTCACTGAGGGAAGACATATCTTTCTTCCTGAGAGCGGCGGGCCACACGGAAAAGACCGGAAACTTCCTGAAGACGTTCATCACAGACGTCAGGCTCTTCCCGGACCGGGCGGTTGTCGTCTACGCCATGCCCCTGCCGGCCGACAGCGACCTCGCCGGGGCGACGGAGCAGGAGATACGGCTCTTGCCCAGCACAGCTCACTGAGCGGGAACCATCCATGTCATGATCGTTCGCCTGACCCGTGCCGTGCCAAGGACCAGACAGAGAGGCCACCGAATCGCCGGTGGCCTTCCCCTTTCACGGACGCGAGCAGGCCCGCGCCGCAGCCCGGTGCTACGATCACGACAGAAGTTCGCGGGGAGCGGAACCCGCCGGCAGCTACCGCTCATCGCCGGATCGGTCCTGACCACGCCTCCGGCGGGCCAGGTAGTCCAGAAACCCCTCCTCTGCGAGTATCGTCCACAGGCGGCTATGGACTTCCTGCCACCTCTCATCGTCTGACACGCCGGACCCGGCATCCCCGTCGTCATCGTCCGGAGGACCCAGATCACCCACACCGAACAGCCGCATCTGCCGTTCAACTTCCCTGCGAGCCATAGTTCACCTCATCCCTGAGGGACACCAAGAGACGGAGTGCTCGCAGGAAAAACCCCAGGGCACGGCAACCGGAACCAGACCGGGCTTGCCGTTGACCTAGAAAGAACCTTACAATTCCTACGAGCGACCACCGCGGGGAACAGCATCCCACCTACTCTGGTAACCCCGCAGATCGCTCAACACAGGCCGTTGGAGCTGAACCCTCCGACGGCCTATTTTGTTGATAATCTGCGCTCCGCAAACGCATGGCAATTGGGATTTCCATACGTCTGGAGAACTGCTAGAAGTATACTGTTTAGGTGAGGAATTTTCAACAAGTTACCGTCACCGGACCCACCCCCAAAGCGGTGTTTTCAACAGCGCCAGCACCGGCGAGGGGGCCGAAAATCAAGCCTGACAGCAACCAGCGGAGCATCCTGAAAAAGGGAGACGGAACGCGGCACACCAATACCTGACTTCTGGTATTATATCTACCGTATGGTAAACTAATATATAGTTTACACGCCCCAAGGAGAAAATGATGGCATACGTGCTGATCGAAGGTTACATGTGCGAACGGTGCCTCTACCGTTGGGGCTCCCGGACGGGCGCTGGAATACGCTCCAAGAACGACCCCAAGGTCTGTCCCAAGTGCAAGACCCCCTACTGGAACCAGCCCAGGCGGAATAACCGGGCCCCCGAGAACCAAGCCGCCATCTGGAACAGGAAACCGGACCCGACACCGGCCTAGCGGACGTATTTCCCACCCGAACCGCCTAAAAAGAACTGTCAGTATGACAAGGAAAAAGAATCTGCAACCCAACTACATGGAAAGACCGGACGAAGCCGTCGGCGCAGCCAACCCAATCTCCGTTGACGAGATGCTGCCACTCAAGGACACGGTAAGGCCGGGCGAACTGATCCCAGCCGCAATATACGTTCGAGTGTCAAGCTCCGGGCAGGATGTGGAGAACTCCACGGATGCTCAGATCAACGAGTGTAGAGTCTGGGCCGCAAGGCACGGGTACATCATAGTCAAGGTGTTCGTGGACAAGGCAAAGACCGGAACAGTCGCCGGACGGCCGGACTTCCAAGAAATGGTGACAGAAACAGAAAGCCCCGATTGCCCGTTCGAAGTCGTACTGGTCTGGCGTTTCTCACGCTTCTTCCGGGACTACGTCCAGAGCGTCGTCTACGAGGACCGGCTGCTCAAAAACGGGGTCAAGATCACCTCGGTCAACGAACCAAACGACGACACCGCGATGGGAAGGCTTATCCGATTCATCCTGAGCGCCATCAATGGCTACCAGTCCGAATTGATCGGCGAAGATGTCCGTATGGGGACCCACAACCTGGCGGCCAGGGGCTTCTTTCTGGGCAGAGTGGCTCCCCACGGCATGATAAAAATCAAGGTTCAGGACGGAGAGAAAATCCGGAACAAGCTGGCGCCAGACCCGAAAACCGCCCCCAGTGTCCGCCGCGCATTCGATCTCGCCCTGCAGGATATGACGGAACGCCCCATTACCAGACAACTGAAGAAGGAAGGAATCCTCGGCCCCAACGGCAAACCGTGGCCAGCGAACAGGATCCACGACGCGCTCACCAACCGGCACTACGAAGGAACAATAGTTTGGGGACGGAACCTCGACGGCACCCCCAAAACGGTATGCGAAGGCGCTCATGAGGGCATAGTGGAGCCTTGGGAGTTTGCCAAAGTGCAGGAGCAGCTGAAGTCAAGGGATCCCGAGGTGGTCAATCCAGCAGCAGCCGGAAGCAAGAAATTCCTCTCACGACTGGGCAAATGCAGACAGTGCGGCAGCAACTACAACTACACTCCGGCCGGCAGGGACGGCAAGAACTACAGCTACATAGTCTGCCAGAAAAGAAAGGATTTCGGCACAGGCCCGGAAGGGTGCGACAGCCCATACCTGCCAGCAGATGAGTTCGAGGCTCTGACCCTGGACGTCATCGAAGAAGACATACTGTCAATGCCAAAACTGGAGGTGGCCATAGAGGAACTCCGAAAGGACTCAGGCACCCTCCACAACCAAGGCCAGAGTCTTGCCGACGATCTCCGCGGAAGAATCGACGACCTTGACCAACGGCTGACCAGGCTGTACTTCGCCTATGAGAACGGCGACATCGAATACGAGCGATACTCCTCCCGCAACCAGGAACTCAGGTCGCTTAAAGAGCGGGTGCAGGCCAACCTGGAAGCAGCCACGGAAGGGGTGGACGATACAACGATCATCCTGAACGATCCGGATGCAGTGCTGGCTTATGCAGAGGACCTGAAGAGCTTCCTAAAGAACGAGTCGCCTGTCAGGGCCCGCGCGTGGCTAAAGACGTTTCTACGCAGATACTGGGTCGAACCCGGATACGTCACCTACGAATACAGTATTCCCCTGCCACCGGACAGCAAAAGACCCGGGATGACGAAACGCCGGGTACCATTAGACGAGGTCTTTCGTCCTACCGCCCGCTCAGGCCCGCGAAAGCGGGAATGACGGTAATTTTCGGGGGATGACGGTTGTTTTTCCGTTGGGTTCGAACTGCCAGTTGTGCTGAACGTTAAAGCGCGATTGACCTGTGGAGGACGCCGGGGAGAAAGCGGAATCCTGGCGAAGACACTACAATGAGGAGAGTTTTCACGGTGGGCCGGGAACCCGTGCCCCAGGGGTTTGCTGCATTTGCACCAACGGCGGATTGACCCGCAAAATTCGCAATTAGCCTGGTACAGGAAATGGGACGGGAGCACCTGGGCTTTCCTATCAATTTTGCCCATGTGCATCGATTCCTTGCCTTCGCCAGGAGCTTCATGGACCGGGTGGCTAGAGAAGTCTGGCCCGGACCATTGCCGGAACGAAGAACCAAAAATCCTTAATTCGGAGGCCCCAAAATGCCTGTCAAAGGGACCACGCTAACCAGTCTTCGTCCATTGATGCAGGGCGTCAACGGAATGGTTGTAGCCAGCCACCCCAGCGCCGCCATGGCCGGTCTGGAAGTCTTGAAAAACGGTGGCAACGCCATTGACGCCGGAGTGGCCGTGGGCTTGGCGTTGAACGTGGTGCATGTCGATGATTGCAGCTTCCTGGGCGTGGCGCCCACGGTCATATACCTGGCTGACCGGAAAGAAGTTACCACCATTGACGGGCTGGGTGTCTGGCCCAAGGCCGCGTCGGTCGAGTATTTTCATAAGAACCACGGCGGAAGGATTCCCACCGGCGTTCTCTCGTCCTTGACGCCGGCCGCTGCCGATTCGTGGCTGACGTCCCTCTCCAAGTTTGGCACGATGACCTTCGGACAGGTGGCGACCGCGGCCATCGCCCTCGCCGGCAACGGTTTCCCCATGTTTCGTTACCTGGCTGGCCGGTTCAAGACCGCCTTCGACCAGTACAACGCCCACCCGTCAACCGCCGAAATCTACCTGCCCGGCGGCCGCGCCCCCAGACAGGGGGAGATGTTCTATCAAAAGGACCTGGCTGCCACCCTGTCCAAAATTGCGGACGTGGAGGCTTCCAACGCCGGGACCGGACGGGAGGCCGCGCTCAAGGCGGCCAGAGACTACATCTACACCGGCGAACTGGGCCGCAGGATCGTCGCATACAACCGGGAAATGGGTGGTCTGCTCACCGAGGAAGACCTGGCCCGGTATCATGTCCAGGTGGCACCGCCCGTGACTGTGAATTACAAGGGCTACGACGTCTACAGCACCGGGCCGTGGGGCCAGGGACCGACGTTCCCCCAGGCCCTCAAGATTCTGGAAGGGTACGACCTGGCGTCCATGGGGCACAATTCCGCCGAGTACATCCACACGGTCAATCAGGCCCTGAATCTGGCCTTTGCCGACCGGGAGCAGTACGTGGGCGACCCGGACTTCGTGGACGTGCCAATCAATGAAATGCTGGCGGAGGAATACCTGGCCAAGCGCCGCTCTCTAATCGACCCGGACCTGGCCTGGCCCGGCACGCCCCCCGCGGGAGACCCGCGCAACGGGAGGGCGACTTTCGACGGCGCCCCGCAGTCTCCCAGGGAGGCGGCGGTCCCGGTCGGCACAGCCGGAGTTAGCGGCGGCGGGACTTCCTATTTCGCCGTGATCGACCGGGATGGAAACATCTTCTCCAGCACCCCCAGCGAGGGCACCAAGAACGGCGGGCCAATAATTCCGGGCACCGGCCTGACGTTCTCATTGCGCGGCACCCAGTCCAAGCTGACCGAAGGCCATCCGGCAGCGGTCGCCGGGGGCAAGCGGCCCAGGCTCACTCCCGCGCCTGCCCTGGTGTTGCGCGACGGCGAGCCGGTGATGGCCCTTGGCGCTCACGGCGGCGACCATATCCCGCAAGGCACTCTGCAACTGCTGTTGAACGTCCTGGAGTTCGGTCGCGACCCTCAAGAGGCCGTGGAGGAACCCCGGTTCTACAGCTATAACTTCCCCAGTACCAACTGGGCGTCAAAATATGAGCCGGGGATGCTGCGGCTGGAGGGCCGTATTTCCGATGAGGTGGCCGAGAAACTGCGGCGGAAGGGCCACACGATAGAGCAGTATCCAGATTGGTGGGAGGGATCGGCCTTATACTGTGTCATCACCCGCAACCCGGATACCAAGGTGCTGCAGGGCGGCGCAGACCCCCGGTGCGAGGCCTACGCCGTAGGTTTCTAGCCCCAGGCCAACCACTGACAATGTTCTGGAGGATGACAGATGCCTGATCTAAACGACCTGCTGGACCAAGTTGATGAAATGCGCGACGAGATTGTGGCGCTGGAGCAGGACATGGTCCGCATTCCCACGGTCAACACCGGCTTCATGCCCACCGGCAACGAGACGGAGCTATGCCGGTACATCGAGAAATGGCTGGCCGAAGACGGCCTGGCCTGCGAGATTGTCGAGTCCGCTCCGGGCCGGGGCAACCTGATTGCTCGGCTGGAAGGCAGTTCGGGCAAGGCCGGGCTCATGTTCATGTCCCACCTGGACGTGGTGCCGGTGGAAGAGGAGGAGAAGTGGCGGTTTCCTCCTTTCAGCGCCACGGTGGCCGATGACCGGATCTTTGGTCGCGGCGCGTCGGACTGCAAGGCTCTGCTCACCTGCCAACTGATCGCCATGCGAATTCTCAAGCGGAATGGCGTCCCGCTCAAGGACAGCTTGATCCTGGCCTCCTGCGCCGACGAAGAGCACGGCGGCCGCTACGGGTTTGGCTGGATGGCCGAGAACCATCCAGAGAAGCTGGCGGCTCCCCTGGCCGTAAACGAGGGCGGCGGAGTCCCCATCGAGGCGGCGGGGAACCTGACCTACCTGCTGGGAGTGGGGGAGAAAGGCCGCCTGCAACTGGAGATCGATGTCCGGGGATCGAGCGCCCATGCGTCAACTCCGTGGCAGGGCTCCAACGCCCTGTTCGGCCTGTCGGAAGTCGTGAAGCGGATCGAAGCCTACGAGCCGGAGCGGGACACTTCCACCAGCTTGTTCGGGCACCTGCCGGTTTTCGCCATCGAAGACAGGCCGTCGGCGGCAAACATCGACCAGATCATCGCGGACACCGAGGACCGGAACCCCCGGTTCGCCTCAATCATGAGGGCGCTGTCGCGGATGACCATCACGCCCACCATGATTCAGGGCGGCATCAAGTCCAACAGCGTCCCCGAGTCGGTCCGCCTGACCTGCGATGTTCGGACGCTGCCCCATCAGGACGAGGCCTACGTCCGGCAGGAGCTGGAGAAGATACTCGACGGAATCCCGGGAGTGGAGATAGACATTGATTATATGTCGATTCCCAACTCCTCTCCCTTTGAGACGGACTTCGCCCAGCGAATCCAGATCAGCACCGCCAAGGCCTTTGGTCGAGACGACATCCAGTGGGTTCCCTCGTTGAGCACTGGGTTTACCGACTCTCGCTTCACCCGCAACCTGGGGACCACCACCTACGGCATGGTCGGCTCCCACCCCGACGACGACCCAATGCTGGCAAACGTTCACGGAACCGACGAATCGGTGGGCATCCAAAGCCTGATGAGCGGCTCACGAATCATGCTGGCGCTGGCCTACGACATCCTGGCCGAAGAATAGGCCCAGTCGCGCCTGAATTGACGACACTCCCTAAGGGAAGGGGTGAGGAAATGATTGAGGAAAGGCCCCAAGGGGCATCCGAAGATCCCATCATCATCTGCCGAGACGTGCACAAGTGGTTCGGGAACTTCCACGTATTGCGGGGCGTCACGACGTCGGTGGAGCGCAGCGCGAAGGTGGTGGTGGTCGGGCCGTCCGGGTCGGGCAAGTCCACCTTCATCCGCACCATCAACCGGCTGGAGGAGCACCAGCGCGGCGAGATCGTGGTTGACGGCGTGCCTCTGACCCAGGACGTGCGCAATATAGACGCCATCCGTCGCGACGTGGGCATGGTGTTCCAGCAATTCAACCTGTTCCCTCACCTGTCTGTGTTGCAGAATGTCACCCTCGCCCCTATCAAGGTGCGGAAGTGGAAGCGCAGCGAGGCCGAGGACGTGGCGATGGAGCTGCTGGAGCGGGTGGGCATCCCGGAGCAGGCGGCGAAGTATCCGGGCGAACTCTCCGGTGGTCAGCAACAGCGGGTCGCCATCGCCCGCGCCCTGGCCATGCAGCCCAAGATTATGCTCTTCGACGAGCCGACCTCGGCCCTTGACCCGGAGATGATCCGCGAGGTGCTGGACGTTATGCGGGAGCTGGCGGAGTCGGGCATGACCATGATCATCGTCACGCACGAGATCGGGTTCGCCACCGAGGTCGCCGACCGCATCCTGATGTTCGACGAGGGCGTAATCATAGAGGACGCGCCACCCGCCGAGTTCTTCAACAACCCGCAGCAGGAGCGGACGCAGGCGTTCCTGAGCCAGATACTCACCTGACCGGGGGCGCCTCGCTGCTCCTTCTCCCCAGAGGGATAGGGAATTGGGGTAAGAGAACCCTCCGGCATTCTCCCTTGAGGAGAGGGAAAAGTTTGCTAAAGGACGGTGCCTAGAAGATCGAGGGCGGCCTGGGCCGCGCCGTGCTTGGTGGCGTCGCGGTCGCCGTCTATGTGGACCTCGATGGCGGTGTCCTCGCCATCTTTGACCGACAGGCCGACCCAGAAGGTGCCGATGGGCAGGCCGGCACGCCCGGCGGCGGGGCCGGTGACGCCAGTGGTGGAGATGGCGTAGTCGGTGCCTGTCAGTTCGCGCACGCCGCGGGCCATGCCGACGGCCATCTCCCGGCTGACGGTGCCGTGGGCGGGGGCCACCTCGTCGGGGACGCCCAGCACCGACTCCTTCAGCCCGCCGGTGTAGGCGATGACGCCCCCGGGGAAGTAGCGCGAGCTTCCGGGCACCGTCCCCAGTAGATACCCCACCAGCCCGCAGGTACAGGCCTCGGCCACGGAGACGGTCTTGCCCGCTTCGGTCAGCTTCGCCGCGATTTCTTCAACTTGCATTTTCCGTCCTAAATTGTTGTGGCTCTGTCGGCGTCATAGGGTAACTAAACGTTGGCGCGCCGCCGGTCTCCCCGGGTTTCCTCGAAGGAAGGGGGACTTACAGCCCCCGCCACGCTACACGTCCAGCATCTTGTCGGGGGTCATCAGCTCCATGATCTCGATACGGTTGCCTTCCGTCAGCTCGCGGACTTGGGCCCCGACAGCCATGGCCGCCTGGGGGAGCTGGTTGCCGGCGCGCATGGGCGACATCAGGGCATCGTCGGACCACTCCAGCACCACGGTGTCAGGATCGGTGGGGGTGGTGTAGCCGTTGAAATAGACCCTGAATTCGCTGCGCTGGCCAGCCTCGTGGTAGATCGTCGCCTGCTTCTGGACCAGGCTGGCCACCCGGCGGGCCTCGCCGGGCTTGCATTTCCAGATTCGCCTCAATAGGTACATCGCTTGTTCTCCGAGATAAATTTGTTGCCGGTATCCGCACCGGATGCCGCTGTCATAGCCGGAATCGCCGGGTCTGGCGACCGCCTACACCTCAAGCATCTTGTCCGGGGTCATAAGTTCCATGATCTCGAGCCGGTTGCCTTCCGTCAGCGCGCCGACCTGGCCGCCGAAATCCCTGACCGCCTGCGGCAACTGGAGGCCGGCGCGAAAGGTCGACATCAGGGTCTCATCGGTCCACTCCAGCACCACAACATCCTGCTCGGCCGGCGTGGTGGCGCCGTTGAAATAGACCCGGCTATTGCTGCGTTGTCCCGCAGCCTCGAAGGCCTCTGCCTGCTTCTGGACCAGGCTGGCCACCCGGCGGGCCTCGCCGGGCTTGCACTGGAAGATGCGCCTGAGTAGGTACATAGCTCACTCTCTCCGTCCAACGATTATCGCTGTCAGGTGCGCCTGACGCTGTCATCATACCTGATTTCAGGCGACAAACGTGGAACACCCCCACCCTAATCCTCCCCCGGAGGGTGAGGGAACCATCAAAAAGCTCCTGCGCGTTCCCCTACCGGAGGAGAAAGGCCAGTCAGCGCTACCGCTTCCGCAGCAGGGCGAGGAACTCGCGGTTGCCCGCGTCTCCGGTGATGGGCGACGGGATGGTATCCAGCAGGTCGACGTCATCGCGGGCCGTCAGCCACTCCTGCACCCGCGCCAGTATGTCGTCGCGGAGGGCGTCGCTGCGGATGACGCCGCCCTTGCCCACCTCGCCGCGCCGGGCCTCGAACTGCGGCTTGACCAGGGCGACGGCGTATCCGCTCTTTAGCCTCCCGCAGGCCGCCCGCAGGTGGGTCAGCGGCTCCGGCAGGGCCATGGTCAGGGAAATGAAAGACACGTCTATGACCAACAGGTCCACCGGCTCCGGCAGCTCGAAGGGATGGCGGGCGTTGAGCTTCTCGATACAGAGCACGCGCGGGTCGCGGCGCAGGGTATATGCCAGTTGTCCATGCCCCACGTCCACGGCGTAGACGCGGGACGCGCCGCGCTGGAGCAGGCAGTCGGTGAACCCGCCGGTGGACGCTCCCACGTCCAGCGCGACGAGGCCGGTCACGTTGAGGCCGAACTCGTCCAGCGCGTGGGCCAGCTTCACGCCGCCGCGACTGACGTAGGGCAGACGGCCGCGCACGTCAAGCTCAACGTCGCTGTTCAGCAGCGCGCCGGACTTGGCGACACGGCCCGACGGCGCGAACACCACGCCCTCCATAATGAGGGCCTGCGCCCGCTCCCTGGATTCGGCCAGCCCCCGCTCCACCATTAGCAGGTCAGCGCGGATTTTTGAGCTTGTCTTTGCCGTGGGTTTCACCCCCATACTAACCCTCCCCCTCCTTATAGACACGGGGAGAGGGGATAGTTGCAGGGCAATCGCGTCTTGATTTCAGCAGGTTCGGTCGGAGGAGCGGAGACTGCCGGATTGCAGGGGCTGAGTTTTTCGTTTTTCCGGTCATTTACGGTCATTTCCCGCTATTCGGAGCAGCGGAGATTGCTGGTTTGCGGGGGCTGAGTTTTCGTTTTCCCTCTCATTTCCGCTCATTCCCCACCATTGGGAGGAGCGGAGATTGCCGGTTGGCAGGGGCTGAGTTTTCGTTTTCCCTCTCATTTCCGCTCATTCCCCACCATTGGGAGGAGCGGAGATTGCCGGTTGGCAGGGGCTGAGTTTTCGTTTTCCCTCTCATTTCCGCTCATTTCCCACCATTGTGAGGAGCGGAGATTGCCGGTTTGCGGGGGCTGAGTTTTCGTTTTTCCTCTCATTTCCGCTCATTTCCCACCATTCCGGCAATTCCGGGCTGGCCGCTGGTTCAAGGCAGACCCGCCGGGATCTCAGGCTGGTTGTGTATGCCATCCGTTATTGACATAGCACTAATGTTAGAGAGGGGGCACCAGGCTTGGCAAGGGGCGAATGACACCTCTTTTTCGTCCAAATGCGATTGCCCTGGGGATAGTTGTGCCCGTTTCGGCTATCGGCCGACGAAATTGGGGCGGCGCTTTTCGAGGAAGGAGCGATAGCCTTCCTGGTAGTCTTCGGTGTCGAACTGGGTCAGGGGGAGAGCGTTCTCCTCGTCGGTTAGGTCGGCCAGTACCGGCTTGGCCTGCACCTGCCGCAGGGTCAGCTTGTTTACGGCGTGGGACAGCGGCGCGAGGGAGGCGATCTCACCAGCCAGCTTGTAGACCGTATCGTGCAGCTCATCGGGCGGCGCCACCTGATTGACCAGCCCGATGCGCAGGGCTTCCTGGGCGTCCAGCAGCCGGCCCGACAGCAGGATGTAGAGCGCGTTGCCCTTGCCCACCAGGTCAACCAGGCCCCGCATCTCGCGGTGGCCGATGGTGATGCCGAGGCGTGCCACCGGGATGCCCAGGCGACTGCCCTGGGCGGCGATGCGCAGGTCGGTGGCCACGGCCATCTCGCAGCCCCCGCCGGCGGCGAAGCCCTGGATCATGGAGATGGTGGGCGTCGCCATCTCGGAGAGGGCCTCCAGCAGCCCGTTCACGGCGTCGTTGTAGCCCCTCCCCTTGGCCGAGTCGGAGCGGTGCTTGTGGAAGTCGGCGATGTCGGCCCCGGCGGAGAACGCATCGCCTCCCGCGCCGGTGATGACCACGCAGCGGACCTCGTTGTCGGCGTCGAGGCGGCGCATGAGGGCGGCCAGCTCGTGCCACATATCGAAGCTGATGGCGTTGCGCTGCGCTGGGCGGTTGATGGTGACGGTGGCCAGCGGCGGCTGGCAGTCCAGGAGAATGTAGTCGTTCAAGTTCGGTTCCTTCACGTGGATTCGGCCTTACCGGACCTAGTTGACGCAAGCGAGGCGAGCATCCAGGTTGGCATTTCTGACCTATGGCGGTCAGTATCCGTCGGAAGCCGCTTTCTCCTACAGCGCCTCTGCGGCGGTCTCCGTTCTCCCTGGATAAAAAAAGTCCTTCAGTCTATTGAGAGCAGACTTAGTTAACACTACTCCTGAGGGGGGTCCTTCACGGTCATACTCCAGGATAATACCCTGCGCCATAGTCTCGCCTTCGCTAAAGGCCAATACCCCGGAGGCGCCGATCCAAAGCACGTTATTGTCGAAATAACAGATTCCAAGCTCCGGTTCTGACGATTTCTGATAGTCAGTCATTTTCTGGAATTCCAAATAACCTGAGCAGGCGCCGGTCAATTTGAGCGGTAGTGATCCGGTTATCTTCCACCACTACTTTCAGCCACCTTTACCGTTCTGAAATCCAACTATAGTATATGTCATCCCCATACCATTCCCGCCGGTTAGGTTCAGCTATTGCTCTAACAACCCATTCCCCAGCAGTTGCGTGAGGGCGCGTCTGATGATGTTGCGGGCCATGGGGAGCTTGTAGCCGTTCTGGGGCAGCGGCGTGGCGTTGGGCAGGGCGAGGGCGGCGGCCTCGGCGGGGTCAACGTCGGCGGCCTTCCTGCCGGCCAGGTAGTCTTCGACCTCGACGGCACGGTACGGGACGGGGGCCACGCCACCGAGGGCGATGCGGGCCTCGCTGATGGTCGCGTCCGGGCTGTCGCCGTCCAGCGTCAGGGCCGCGGCAACGCTGACGAGAGCGAAGTCGCCCGACTCCCGCTCCCGGACTTTCAGGTAGACGCTGCGCTCCGGCGCGTCGGCGGGCAGGACAATGCGGGCCACTAGCTCGCCCGGCTCCAGTACGTTCTCGCGGAGCAGGTCGCCGCCCGGCCCGGCGAAGAACTGGCCCATCGTCAGCACCCGCCCGCCATTCGGCCCGGCGGTCTCCACGCGGGCGTCCAGAGCGCTGAAGGCCACAGCGGTGTCGGAAGGATGCACGATGTAGCAACGGTCGCCGCCGGTGACGCACAGCAGCCGGGTGTTGCCAGCCAGGGCATAGCAACGGTCGCCGCCCTTTTTCAGGCAGGGAATCAGCGGGCTGCGGTAGTACCAGCAGCGGGGCCGCTGGCCCAGGTTGCCGCCGATGGTGCCTTCGTTGCGAATCTGCGGCGTGGCCAGTCCGCCCGCCGCCTCGGCCAGCGCAGCGTAGCGACGGCGAACCGCCGGATGCGCGGCAACGTCGGCGATGGTGGCCGCCGCGCCGATGGTCAGCCCGCCGTCCGTCTCGGCAATCGCGGCCAGCCCCGGAATGGCAGCCAGCCCCACCAGGCGCTCCGCTGCGACCACGCCGTCCTTCACCTGCGGCAACAGGTCGGTGCCGCCGCCCATAGCCACCGCGCCGGGCTGGGACAGGAGCGCGACGGCTTCGTCGAGGGACTGGGCTTCGGTGTATTGGAAGGGGGGCATCAGGCGCGGCCTCCTGGCGGCGGGTCAGGTCATACTGCGCAGTTCGGTAATATATTTGTTGGATTCCAAGGCCAACTGTTCCCCACGGGTCTTGAGCCAATCGGGATATTGAGTCTTCGGGTTTACGAACCTCGGATCAGTAATAGCCTGTTGTCCCAGCAATCCGCGCGCTGCAAGGTTGAGTTCGGCGATATATTCTTTGGGGGATTTTGCGGCGATTTTTCGATTCGCTTCCGCACTGATTACCGCCATGTTTGCCACGGAATCAATGGCTTTCTGGTCAATGTCCTCAACGTTATCTTTGAGCCATTTCCGAGGGAAGATATGATGCCATTCTGGCTGATACGGCCCTTTTGCTTCTGCCTGGATCTTGTAGCCGTCGGTATTCCAGTCTTGTGCGTCATTTTTGAAGGCCAGCAGGTAAATCATAAGCCGCTGTACTGAGTTGCGTCCGCTGCCGGTTTCAACAAACTCTTGCGAGGTGAAATCCGGTGGATCGTTCAACAGCGCATCTAGACCCTCCAACGCCCTTTCTTTAGAATCGGCTCCTTTTATTGCGCCGATGACCCGGTCCAATTTCGTTTCCGTGGGGCCACTGAAATAGCCGTCTCTAAGAGCGTTGAGCATCCAAGCTAGGAACGGGCCAAAGGAACCCATTGGAAACTGCGCCCGATACACTGCCGCCGCCACTACTGCATTGAGGCTAAGTGCCAAGTCGGAGTTAATGATTCCGAATTGCCGCAGTCCTTGACAAACTGACTGAAGAGCTTTCTTGGTGTGACCCCATTCCTTGCTGTTGTCGAGATTTTCCCAAAACTCTTTCCCAATATCACGGAATCTGCTCTTCTCTGCACCAATGGCAGTGAATGAGCGAAAAAGGAAGGCCGGCTCGATCTCAAAACCCTGGTTGTCCATTTCATCCATAAACTTGATAAAGTTTTGATTCACCCAGCCAGGATTACGAGACGCCACCACGCCTAGATAAATGTCCGCCTGCTGTACTCGCGTGCCGGTCGAATTGAGCCTTTTAAATATCTCTGCCACTTCCGTTAGTTCGATAGCATCATCAATCTCGACCGTAGGTAAAATGGCCCCTTTTATGCTTGCCACTTTCTGTAGATGATTAGGTTGTGTTGACATTTCAGCGTAACCAGATGAGAGCGGCGGTGAAATGCAGAAAGCCCAGGTATCTGGTGTCCAGTTTCTCAAACCGGGAGAATATCCGGCGATAGTGCTTTATCTTGTTGATGAAGCATTCGACCAGATGGCGCTCCCGGTACAGATGCCGGTCATAGCCGGCGGGTTCCTTCCGGTTTGAGCGGGGCGGAATGACCGCAGTCATGCCCAGGGCCAGGATGTGCTCGCGAAACTCCTGGGAGTCATATCCTTTATCAGCCAGCACCTGCTCTCCAGCGTAACCGGCGATCAATTCCTCTGCCTGGGTGATGCCGTGCCGTTGCCCTCCGGTCAGGATGAATCGCAAGGGGTTGCCCAAGCCGTCCACGCTCACGTGGATCTTGGTGCTGAACCCGCCCCGGCTGCGGCCCAGGGCCTGGCAAGCCTGTCCCCCGTTTTTGGGGGCGCCCCCGCCGCGCATGGGTGCGCCCGAACCACCGTGCTGTCAATGATCAGGTATTCCAGGTCCGGGTCGCCGGAGAAGTGTTGAAGCATCTGTTCCCAGACGCCTTTGTCAGCCCAACGGGCGAATCGTTTATAGACACTGTTCCAATTCCCGTATTCGGCCGGAAGCAGCCGCCATTGGGCGCCGGAGCGGTTAATCCACAGAACGGCCTCGACAAATCGCTGGCAATCTTCTTCCTGAGCGACATACAGGCCGGCGCAGCCACGCAGGAAATCGAGAATCCTGTCCCATTGTTCTACTGGCAATTTAACATTTGACATACAAGCATCATAACCAAAATGTCAACACAACCTAGCCAATGATCCTATACTTTTGGCATAGGATCGCCCTCCTGACATCAGCTCTTCGGCCAAGGCATACAAGTCTTCGGATGCCAGAATATCCCTGACCGGCACATATCTCGACTCAGGAGATTTGCGAGTTGCAAACGTAAGCTCTTCTATCCCGATGTCCAGCCTTATGTCGAATGAGTTCAGATGGTCATTCCAAGTACCACTGTGGTTATTGTCCCACCACTCGGGTCGCTTACCGAATAGGGTACATAGGGCCGTGATTCGCTGCTGGCCGTCGATGAGCCAGGATTTCTGCTGAGGCTGATTGCTGTCTCCTCGCTGTATGGCGATGTCTGATTTCCAAGTCAAGATGCTACCCACTGGGTAACCCCGCGAAAGAGAATCGGCAAATTCCCGGACCTGAGCGGCAGTCCATACGAATCCGCGCTGAAATTCAGGGACAGCATACTCGCCCTGATTTGCTGCCCGGACAACGTATTCTGAGTTAGGGGTTTCGTGCTTCATATCAACCTCCAAGTTCTCTGTGCACTGTGCGTTTATATCCATTCCAGCGCCGCCAGCACCCGGTCCGGGGTGAACGGTGTTCGGCGGGGGCGGACGCCGGTGGCGTTGTAGATGGCGTTGGCGATGGCCGGGGCTACGCCGCAACTTGGCACTTCGCCGAGGCCCTTGGCGCCCAGCGGCCCGACGGGGTCGACTATGTCGGCGAAGATTACCTGAATGTCCGGGTAGTCGAGAATCGTCGGCGACTTGTGCTCCAGGTAGCCGGGGTTGAGGGTTACGCCGGTGGCGTTGTCGGTTACCAGCTCCTCCGACAGGGCGAAGCCGAGCATCTGGCTGACCGCGCCCTCGACCTGGTTCAGCGCGGCGCGGGGGTTGATGATGCGCCCGGAGTCGTGGGCGGCCACGTAGCGCAAGACTCGCACCCGGCCGGTGTCGGTGTCCACTTCGACCTCGACGAAGTGGGCGCCGAAGGAGTTGACGATGTGGTCGGCGCTGCCGGGAATTATCGACGCCGTGGCCGAGAGCGCATCGCCGTCCATCCGCCCGGCGATCTCGGTGAGCGCCATCCGGCGGGACGGGTCGGCCTTGACGAACACCCAGCCCTGGGCGGCGTCCAGGTCGTAGGCCGGGACCTCCAGCCCCGCCGAGGCCAGCTCCATCAGCGACTCCCGCACCTCGTTCGCCGCCTGCACGACGGCGGTGCCGGTGGAGAACGTGGCCGTGGAGCCAGCGGTTATCGGCGCATCGGGTGTCCCGCGGCTGTCGGCGAACACCGCCTCCACCTGTTCGTATTCCGCGCCAATAACCTCGGCGGCGATCTGAGGCAGCACCGTCGTTGCGCCTTCGCCCACGTCCATCAGCCCGGTAATCAGCTTGATCGCGCCGGACTTCTCGACCCGCACCTCGGCAGCGGAGGGGGAGCCGGGACCGCCGCGGTAGATCATTATGGACACCCCGCGCCCGCGCTTTAGGGCGGGATCGGGCTGTTCCTCCGGGCGGTAGTCGCGCCAGCCGAAGGCTTCCGCTCCGAGCTCCAGGCACTGTTGCAGGCCGTTGCTGGAGAAGGGGATGCCGCCCTCCAGCGGCTGGCTGTCTATCACACGCTCCGGGGGGGTGGTGCGTTGGCCGGGTTGGCCCTCGGGACGGACGTGGTTCATCAGCCGGAAGTCCAACGGGTCGACGCCAAAGTGCTCGGCGGCGCGGTCCATCAGGCTTTCGAGGGCGAAGTGGCCCTGCGGCGCGCCCAGGGCGCGGTAGGAACCTGCGGTGGGGCGGTTGGTGTATGCCAGGTGGGCCTCGTATTTCACGTTGGCGCAGTGGTAGAGGTACAGGATGCCCTGCCCGGTGCGACGGGCCACGCCAGCCCCCGACGCCAGGTAGGCGCCGGTGTCCAGCAGCGCGCTGGCCTCTATGGCGGTGATGCTTCCGTCGGACTTGAAGCCCGCCCGGATGTGGATTTTTGCGGCATGGCGCACCCGTCCGGCGATGAACTCGTCCTCCCGCGAGTACTCGACGCGCACCGGGCGGCCAGCACGCTGGGACAGAACGGCGGCCAACCCCGCCAGCCGGGTCTCGTCCTTGTTGCCGTAGCCCGCCCCGAGGAAGGGCCCAACGACACGCACACGATGGGCGGGCAGTCCCAGCGCGCCTGCCAATGCGTCCCGGTCAACGTGGACGCCGCGCGTTGTCTTCCATACGGTCAGGTCGGTGTTCTCATCTTCGCCCCACGACGCCAGCGCCGCGCGAGGCTCCAGTGGGGCCGCCGAGTGGGTGGGAATCTCGAAGTCGTCTTCCAGCACCACATCGGCAGCGGCGAATCCGTCGGCGACGCTGCCGCGTTCCAGCGACATCACCTGGCCGAGGGCCAGGTTGCCGCCGGGGTGGATGGCCACGGCATTCGGAGACAACGCGGCCTCTGGGTTCATAACGTGCGGGAATACAGCGTATTTGACGCGCAGCAGGTCCAGGGCGGCCCGCGCCGTGTCCGGGTCGTCGGCGGCCACCGCCGCCACCTCGTCGCCGACGAAGCGGACGCGGGTGTCGAGGATAGCCATGTCCGGCGCCAGCCGCCCAGCCGGAGCGTCGAAGGGCGTGACCACAGCGCGGACGCCGGGCAGCCGCAGGGCTTCGGTGGCGTCCACGCTCAGCACGTCGGCGTGGGGGTGCGGGCTGCGCAGGATGGCCCCGTAGAGCATCCCAGGCAGCTTCAGATCGGCGGTGTAGCGGGCTTCGCCGGTCAGTTTCACTTCCAGGTCGCGGCGTACGACGCTGGTTCCAGCAACATTAAGTGTCATCGAAATAAATCAACCAACGAGGGCACAGAGATCACAGGGAATCCATCCAAAAACCTCTGTGGTCTCTGTGCCCTCTGTGGTGAGTCCTTTGCGTTAGAGTACGTGGAAAAGGGTCAGGTGCTGGCGCAGCACATCGGCGGCGAAGTCGTTTTCGATGTCGCGCCATACCGAGTGGATGTGGTTTGCGCCGTCCTGCCGGTTGTCGAACTCCACCACGAAGTTGCCGCCATGGATGCGGTAGTAGTGGGGGTCGTTTTGGGACACCGGCCCGGCCCACGCCAAGTGGAAATGGTCGAGACCCGCCTCGCGGATAGCGGCCAACTTCTGCTCGGCCAGGTCGGTGCGGACCTGCCCCACGTACAGGGCGACGAGGTTCAGCAGCGTTTCCTTCTGCGCGCCGCTCATATCAGCCGCCGCCAACCCCTGGGGCTTGAAGGGGAAGGAGACCTTGGTGCTGTTGTAGGTCAGGATGTCCATCGGTGCCTCGCCGTAGATGGTCGCGGTGGAACGCTGCCCGTCGTCGAGGCTCTCCATGAGCTGGAAAGCCAGGTCTTCGCGGTCGCCCAAAATGCGCAGGCCCTGCTTGGGGCCGTTGCGGACCTCTGCGGGGTTGGCCCCGAAGAAGAAGGGCGTAACGGAAATGACGTTGTCGGCCCAGATGCTGAAGTGCAGCGAGACGTGATGCCCCTCGATGCGCCAGCCCCACGGTTCCTTGGTCCCCGGCTCGCCGAATATGGTGAAGTAGTACAGTTCGATGTCACGCACGAAAGTAATCATGCCCATTTCTTTTTCCAGCGGGCCGAGAACGTCCTCGTGCTCCATGATCTGCCGGACCTGCTCGTAGGAGCGGGAAGTCAGCCCCGAGGCCAGCAGGGCGAAGGCCAGTTCGCGCTGATTGGCGTCCATGTCGCGCAGGGCCAGGCCGTGGCGGTTGATGGGCGGGTAGTACCAGTACATCCGCTCGCCGTCCATGTACTCGAAGGTGGCCCTGCCCTTCTGCTCGGCGGTGAGGCTGTCGAGGAACCGGCGGGCGGCGGCGCCCATCTGCGCCGCGGCCTGCGGTTGGGATTGAACTGTTGCCATTCTGGAAACCTCCTGGGCGAGTATGTTACGAATTTTGAGTGCGAGTTTATGGGCGGGGCAGGGGCGCGTCAACCGGGACGGCACCGCTTACCGTCTGCTACTGACCCCTCAAGCGGCGGAGTTCTTCCTCCAACTGCCGCGTGCGGGCTTCGGCGGCGTCGGCGCGTGATTCAGCGGCGATGCGGGCTTCTCGCTCGGCGATGCGGGCTTCTCGCTCCTCTGGGATGGTAACTAAACTAAAGCCAAGGTGGGATGTACATTCGAGGGGCGATGAGGATTGGCTTGGTTGCGCCAGTGAAGCCCTCTCATCCGTACTTGGAGAATGATCCGGCACCACCGCTTGACCTCCACTATCTGCGCATTTCACCTTGGCTTTGGTTTAGGTAGCGGCCTGCCACCGGGTCGTACCAACGAAGCTCGCCGTTCTCCCAGCAGAGGTCCAGGTTCAGCACCTCGCTGTGGCCCCGGAAGTGTCCCTCTGCCGTCCGGTGGATCGGGATGGGCTGGTATTCGTCGCCCACCAGCCGGTCTCCGGCCAGGTGGGTGCTGTGGAAGTCCCCGCCCGACGGGTCGAAACGCCAGTATTCGGGGACGCGAAACCGGGCGTAATCGCGGCGCTTGTCTGTCTCGTCAACTTCTCCGGTGGTCTCGGAGGCTACCTCCAGCACGAAGTCGGGCGGCTTGCCCTGCTCCGGGATGAGGTAGCCTTTGCGCGGCGTCACTGCATCGGGCCTCGCGTTGAAGGAGATGAGCAGGTCGGGGTAGCGAATCCCCTCCCGGCCCTCGGTAACGAAGAGGCCGGCGCCCATCTCGCTGACAATCACCGTGCTTTCCGGGTTGCCGAAATGGAGGGCCAGGAAGCCCGGGTGTCCGGGGAAAAGAACGTGTTGGTATGCAGTCATTTCTTCAGGCAGAGCGTCCGGGAATTGAATGATGTTCCCCGCCTTGGGCGACGGGGACACGGGCCTGGTCGTCATAAGAACCTCGGCGGTTACTGATTTCGCAGGCGGCGGAGTTCTTCCTCCAACTGCCGCGTGCGGGCTTCGGCGGCGTCGGCGCGTGATTCAGCGGCGATGCGGGCTTCGCGCTCGGCTATGCGGGCTTCTCGCTCCTCTGGGATGGTGACTAGGTAGCGGCCTGCCACCGGGTCGTACCAGCGAAGCTCGCCGTTCTCCCAGCAGAGGTCGAGGTTCAGCACCTCGCTGTGGCCCCGGAAGTGTCCCTCTGACGTCCGGTGGATCGGGATGGGCTGGTATTCGTCGCCCACCAGCCGGTCTCCGGCCAGGTGGGTGCTGTGGAAGTCCCCGCCCGTCGGATCGAAGCGCCAGTATTCGGGTACGCGAAACCGGGCGTAATCGCGGCGCTTGTCTGTCTCGTCAATTTCTCCGGTGGTCTCGGAGGCTACCTCCAGCACGAAGTCGGGCGGCTTGCCCTGCTCCGGGATGAGGTAGCCTTTGCGCGGCGTCACTGCATCGGGCCTCGCGTTGAAGGAGATGAGCAGGTCGGGGTAGCGAATCCCCTCCCGGTCCTCGGTAACGAAGAGGCCGGCGCCCATCTCGCTGACAATCACCGTGCTTTCCGGGTTGCCGAAATGAAGGGCCAGGAAGCCCGGGTGTCCGGGGAAAAGAACGTGTTGGTATGCAGTCATTTCTTCAGGCAGAGCGTCCGGGAATTGAATGATGTTCCCCGCCTTGGGCGACGGGGACAAGGGCCTGGTCGTCATAAGAACCTCGGCGGTTACTGATTTCGCAGGCGGCGGAGTTCTTCCTCCAACTGCCGGGTGCGGGCTTCGGCGGCGTCGGCGCGAGTTTCAGCGGCGATGCGGGCTTCTCGCTCGGCTATGCGGGCTTCTCGCTCGACGATGCGGGCATCGCGCTCGACGATGCGGGCTTCTCGCTCGGCGATGCGGGCTTCTCGCTCCTCTGGGATGGTGACTAGGTAGCGGCCTGCCACCGGATCGTACCAACGAAGCTCGCCGTTCTCCCAGCAGAGGTCGAGGTTCAGCACCTCGCTGTGGCCCCGGAAATGTCCCTCTGCCGTCCGGTGGATCGGGATGGACTGGTATTCGTCGCCCACCAGCCGGTCTCCGGCCAAGTGGGTGCTGTGAAAGTCCCCGCCCGACGGATCGAAGCGCCAGTATTCGGGTACGCGAAACCGGGCGTAATCGCGGCGCTTTTCTGTCTCGTCAACTTCTCCGGTGGTCTCGGAGGCTACCTCCAGCACGAAGTCGGGCGGCTTGCCCTGCTCCGGGATGAGGTAACCTTTGCGCGGCGTCACTGCATCGGACCTGGCGTTGAAGGAGATGAGCAGGTCGGGGTAGCGGATCCCCTCCCGGTCCTCGGTAACGAAGAGGCCGGCGCCCATCTCGCTGACAATCACCGTGGTTTCCGGGTTGCCGAAATGAAGGGCCAGGAAGCCCGGGTGTCCGGGGAAAAGAACGTGTTGGTAGGCAGTCATTTCTTCAGGCAGAGCGTCCGGGAATTGAATGATGTTCCCCGCCTTGGGCGACGGGGACACGGGCCTGGTCGTCATAAGGACCTCGGCGGTTACTGATTTCGCAGGCGGCGGAGTTCTTCCTCCAACTGCCGGGTGCGGGCTTCGGCGGCGTCGGCGCGAGTTTCAGCGGCGATGCGGGCTTCTCGCTCGGCTATGCGGGCTTCTCGCTCGACGATGCGGGCATCGCGCTCGACGATGCGGGCTTCTCGCTCGGCGATGCGGGCTTCTCGCTCCTCTGGGATGGTGACTAGGTAGCGGCCTGCCACCGGATCGTACCAACGAAGCTCGCCGTTCTCCCAGCAGAGGTCGAGGTTCAGCACCTCGCTGTGGCCCCGGAAATGTCCCTCTGCCGTCCGGTGGATCGGGATGGACTGGTATTCGTCGCCCACCAGCCGGTCTCCGGCCAGGTGGGTGCTGTGGAAGTCCCCGCCCGACGGATCGAAGCGCCAGTATTCGGGTACGCGAAACCGAGCGTAATCGCGGCGCTTGTCTGTCTCGTCAATTTCTCCGGTGGTCTCGGAGGCTACCTCCAGCACGAAGTCGGGCGGCTTGCCCTGCTCCGGGATGAGGTAGCCTTTGCGCGGCGTCACTGCATCGGGCCTCGCGTTGAAGGAGATGAGCAGGTCGGGGTAGCGAATCCCCTCCCGGCCCTCGGTAACGAAGAGGCCGGCGCCCATCTCGCTGACAATCACCGTGCTTTCCGGGTTGCCGAAATGAAGGGCCAGGAAGCCCGGGTGTCCGGGGAAAAGAACGTGTTGGTATGCAGTCATTTCTTCAGGCAGAGCGTCCGGGAATTGAATGATGTTCCCCGCCTTGGGCGGCGGGGACACGGGCCTGGTCGTCATAAGAACCTCGGCGGTTACTGATTTCGCAGGCGGCGGAGTTCTTCCTCCAACTGCCGGGTGCGGGCTTCGGCGGCTTCGGCGCGAGTTTCAGCGGCGATGCGGGCTTCGCGCTCGGCAATGCGGGCTTCGCGCTCGACGATGCGGGCTTCTCGCTCGGCTATGCGGGCTTCTCGCTCCTCTGGGATGGTGACTAGGTAGCGGCCTGCCACCGGGTCGTACCAGCGAAGCTCTCCGTTCTCCCAGCAGAGGTCGAGGTTCAGCACCTCGCTGTGGCCCCGGAAGTGTCCCTCTGCCGTCCGGTGGATCGGGATGGACTGGTATTCGTCGCCCACCAGCCGGTCTCCGGCCAAGTGGGTGCTGTGAAAGTCCCCGCCCGACGGATCGAAGCGCCAGTATTCGGGTACGCGAAACCGGGCGTAATCGCGGCGCTTTTCTGTCTCGTCAACTTCTCCGGTGGTCTCGGAGGCTACCTCCAGCACGAAGTCGGGCGGCTTGCCCTGCTCCGGGATGAGGTAACCTTTGCGCGGCGTCACTGCATCGGACCTGGCGTTGAAGGAGATGAGCAGGTCGGGGTAGCGAATCCCCTCCCGGTCCTCGGTAACGAAGAGGCCGGCGCCCATCTCGCTGACAATCACCGTGCTTTCCGGGTTGCCGAAATGGAGGGCCAGGAAGCCCGGGTGTCCGGGGAAAAGAACGTGTTGGTATGCAGTCATTTCTTCAGGCAGAGCGTCCGGGAATTGAATGATGTTCCCCGCCTTGGGCGACGGGGACACGGGCCTGGTCGTCATAAGAACCTCGGCGGTTACTGATTTCGCAGGCGGCGGAGTTCTTCCTCCAACTGCCGCGTGCGGGCTTCGGCGGCGTCGGCGCGTGATTCAGCGGCGATGCGGGCTTCTCGCTCCTCTGGGATGGTGACTAGGTAGCGACCTGCCACCGGATCGTACCAGCGAAGCTCGCCGTTCTCCCAGCAGAGGTCGAGGTTCAGCACCTCGCTGTGGCCCCGGAAGTGTCCCTCTGACGTCCGGTGGATCGGGATGGACTGGTATTCGTCGCCCACCAGCCGGTCTCCGGCCAGGTGGGTGCTGTGGAAGTCCCCGCCCGACGGATCGAAGCGCCAGTATTCGGGTACGCGAAACCGAGCGTAATCGCGGCGCTTGTCTGTCTCGTCAATTTCTCCGGTGGTCTCGGAGGCTACCTCCAGCACGAAGTCGGGCGGCTTGCCCTGCTCCGGGATGAGGTAGCCTTTGCGCGGCGTCACTGCATCGGGCCTCGCGTTGAAGGAGATGAGCAGGTCGGGGTAGCGAATCCCCTCCCGGCCCTCGGTAACGAAGAGGCCGGCGCCCATCTCGCTGACAATCACCGTGCTTTCCGGGTTGCCGAAATGAAGGGCCAGGAAGCCCGGGTGTCCGGGGAAAAGAACGTGTTGGTATGCAGTCATTTCTTCAGGCAGAGCGTCCGGGAATTGAATGATGTTCCCCGCCTTGGGCGACGGGGACAAGGGCCTGGTCGTCATAAGAACCTCACGTGGCGGGAACGGAAAGATGAGGACATTATACCGGCTACGGAGCCAGGAAGAAGAAGGGGCCGAAGGGCAGGTTGCGCAACAGCTAGAAGGCGAGGATGGCAGACAGCAACAGATGGTGACAAGTATGGCTTGCACCAAGTAGTTGGGTATATTGTCCGGCGAATTATGAGCCACCGGGTGGGAAGGGATGGTCGGCTGCTGTGGATACTCGCTTGGGGGCGGAGGTTGAGGCGGAGAGTCGGCGCCCCGTTGCGGATGCCCGCATGAAGTGCAGAATCGGGCACCATCGGGGGGTTCGTTACCACAGACGGTACAATACAACAACGGTCTCCAAGCGCCTCTAGCCGTGGCGGTCGGCGGCGGTGCGGACGGACTGGAGGATGCGGCCGTAGGCGTTGCAGCGGCAGAGGTTCCCGGACAGCGCCTCGCGGACTTCGTCGTCGCTGGGGTGGGGGTTGGCGTCCAGCAGGGCGCGGGCCGACATCAGGAAGCCGGGGGTGCAGTAGCCGCACTGCCCGCCGTCCTCGTCGAGGAACGCCTGCTGCACCTCGTCCAGCCGGCCATCCTCCGACAGCCCCTCCATGGTCAGGACGCTGCGGCCTCTTACCTGGGCAACCAGTGTGATGCAGGCGTAGACCGGCTTGCCGTCCAGCAACACGGTGCAGGAGCCGCACTCGCCGCGGTCGCAGCCGCGCTTGGCCCCGGTCAAGTCCAGTTCCTCGCGCAGCACATCCAGCAGCGTCCGGTGGCTGGGGACGGTCAGGTTATGCGCTTGCCCGTTGATTTCAAGGCGACTTTGTGTTTCAGACATAAAGATACCAGAGAAGCTGACTGACAAAGTTAAGCGCAGTGGCAGCCGGAGGTTCGTCGCTCAGCCTCCCCTCCCTCGCACCCCCTCCCCGACACGGCTATTGCCGTTGCGAGGGAGGCGGCTCGTCGAATGGAAGTTGGTTGGCTTCGGCCTCGCTGCGCCTTTTCAGCCACGCCTCCCATTTCGCACGTTCCGCCTGCCGGCCTTCCTCTCTTCCTTCTTCGCGGCCTCGTTCCATAAGTTTCTTGACGGCTGCCGGAATCAATAGCACCAGACGCCCTCCTACTTCGATAATGATTGCGACTGCCGATGCCACTCCTGCAGCCACGCCGAAGATGGCGGCCACCAGGTAGATCCGGTCGTCACCGTTTCTCAGTTCGTCCCGGTTGAGCCAGCCCAAAACGATTATGGCGACGACATAACCGGCAAAGTACAGGACCCAATAGGTGTCCAGGAAACGTTGCATTGACCTTAAATGTATGTTGCCGGCCAATCCCTGTCAAGGAACTGGAGCGATGCCAACAGAGCCTCTTCAGATCCCTCTGGGGGCTTAGCTAGATTTTGTACAAAGTCTCTTACTGCATGGTTGCCTGCAACGACTCTTCCAGCTCGGTCAGGGTGGCGAAGCCCTCGAAGCGGCCCTGGATGCGGCCTTCGGCGTCCAGCACGAAGGTCCAGGACTCGTTGAACCAGTGGGGAAGCCGGGTCAGGCCCCACTCGTCCACCGTGGGGGCGATGTTGGCGCGGGTCAGATCGCCCTGGATTTCGTCGGGGTTGTCGTAGATTTCGACGTGGATGAAATTGGCCTGCCCTTCGTATTTGGCGCGCAACTCCGATACCGTGTCCACCTGCGGGCCGCAGGTGGCGGTGGTGCAGAAGGCAGGCGAGGCGAAGACCACCACGGCGGGCAACGGGCTTTCCACCGCCTCGCGGATGGTCACCTTGTACAGTGACTCGTCGGGGCTGTAGTCCGTGGTAATCAGGGCCAGGTCGCCCACGGCGCCCAGCGTCTTGTTCTCGCTGAGCGGGCCGACGGCGCCCAGGGACGGCACCGGCGAGTCTTCGGCGACTTCGAGTTCCTGGACGGCCCAGCCAGTGGCGTCGGGGCCGTCGGCGGTGATGTCCAGACGCCACCGGCCGGGGCGGTCGAAGTCCACCTCGGCAGCAAAGGTGCCGCGCGTCCCGTAGGGCCACTCGTTGAACCGGGTGGATATGGCGTCGCCGGCGGCGTTGTCCGGCAGGTAGACCGGGGTGAAGGATACTTCAGCGTCCTTGACCAGCCCGGTCTGCGTGGTGAGCAGGAAGGCGACCCGCTGCGGCCCCGCCTCCAGGATGGTGGTGGCGAGAATTACGGTCAGCTCCTCGCCGTCTCGCACCGGCGCATAGCCGCTGTCCGATGGCTGGGAGTCCGTTGCGGGCGCGGCGGCCGGCACAGTGGGTTGATGGCCTTCCGACGGCTCCTGTGTCGCCGGTTGCGGTGGGGCCGACGTGGCGGTGGGGGGCGTCGTGGCTGTCGGGGCCTGCGTGGGAGCCGACGTCGGCTCCGAGCCGCAGGCCCCGGCCAATGCCGCAATCAGACCGGCAATCAGTAGGGCGGTCAAGCTCTTCATAGGGGAGTCAGGCAGGCGCAGCATCAGTAACCGTCCTCGTACACTCCGAATGTGAAGGAGTACAGGCCGAAGTCGTCGGACATGGAGGCCATGCGCAGCACCTGACCTCCCTCCCAGGTGGGATGCTCGATTATCTTATAGAGCTTGGGGTCGGTCACTTGCAGGTAGGAGACCCCTTCCTCGTCTATGATAATGTCGTCGCCCCTGTTTTCATCGGTCAGGTATTCTCCGTTGACGGTGATCCTGACCTGGTACGGGTCGCCGGATTCGGAGGTCAGCACCGCGTTAACCGAGCGGGCCGAATACATGAGCGCCAAGTAGTCGTCGAAGTGCGCCGTTTCCTCGGCGTGACGGGCGCTTTCCGGGCCGATGGCCCAGGGGCCGTTGAAGTAGATGAGGTTGCGCTCCAGCGACTCCGGGGCGGTGAACTGCGCCGTCACGCCGGCCTCTCCCTCGCTGTCGGAGGATGCGCGGGCCGCTTCGAGATATTCTTCGCCCTGGCCGATGCCGCCGCGCCCCTGGCTGGCCGTAAATACCCATCCGGCGAACAGCTCGGGGGTGATGTCCCGGCCCTCGCGCATGAAGGTCTCGTCGCGTCCCTGGTCTTCGGGCAGGGGCAGATCGAGGGTGGTGGTCATGCCTGACTCCAGCAGCAGGTTGCGAATCCACTCCTCGGTCTCGGCGTACTTACCCTCTCCGAAGTGGGTGTACCGGACTTCGCCGCTCTGGTCTATCAGGTACTTGGCGGGCCAGAAGCGGTTGGAGTAGCTGCGCCAGACGCTGAACTCGTTGTCCTGCACCACCGGCCAGACCACCCCTTCGTCCATGGTGGCCTCGACGACGTTGCCGAAAATCTTCTCGAACTCGAACTCCGGCGTATGCACCCCGACGATGACCAGCCCTTCGTCTGAGTAGCGCTCATACCATTGTTGCAGGAAAGGCAGGGTGCGGATGCAGTTGACGCAGGTGTAGGTCCAGAAGTCGATCAGGACCACCTTGCCCCGCAGGCTCTCGATGGTCAGGGGTTCGCTGTTGATCCACTCCTGGGTTCCGGCGAACTCCGGGGCGCAGTTGCCGACGCTGCCGCCGGTGCTTCCCTCGCACGGGGTGACCATGGCAGGCGGAGATGTAGGCTCAGGCATGGCCTCGGTGGCCGGGGCCGTCTCGGTGGCCGTCGGGGGCGGCATCAGCGTGGGAGCCGTGGGCGGCGTCGGGTCGGAGCCGCAGGCGACCAGCAAGGCCAGGATTGCCCCTGTTACTACGAAAAGGAGCCGCATCATCAGAACCCGTCCTTATAGGTACCGAAAGTGAAGGAGAAAAGACCGAAGTCGTCCGACATGGAGAACAACTCCAATACCTGGTGCTGCATCCACTCGGTATGCTCAATGATCTTGTAGGCCCTGGGCGCGGTGACCATCAGGTAGCTTTCGCCGTCTTCCCCGATGATGATGTCGTCGCCCTTGTTTTCTTCGGTCAGGTATTGGCCCTGTACCCTGACCCGCACCTTGTATGGCTCGCCGGACTCGGACGTCAGAACCGCATTGACCGACCGGGCGGAGTAGGCCAGAACCACAGAGTCGCTGTAATCGTCTGTTTCCCGGGCGTG
Organism: Dehalococcoidia bacterium; assembly: GCA_965226875.1. GTDB lineage: Bacteria > Chloroflexota > Dehalococcoidia > Lucifugimonadales > UBA3495 > VXOI01. The sequence goes on from OZ245439.1 coordinate 3,790,484, forward strand.
GCGGACGCTCTCGGGTCCGATGTACCAGGATCCCTTGAAGTAAATCCGGTCGGGGTGTATCTCGCGAGGTATTTCCAGTTCCACCACTTCGTCGCGGTTGTGGTTGTAAGGGTCAACCTGACCCACGTAGAGGCCGCGCCCTGACTGGAAGTGGGTGGTCCGAAATTCCACCCGGCGAACAGCTCAGGAGTGCGCTTTCTCTCGCCGTCGCTTGGGTTGGTGGCCGTCTGCTGGTCTTCGGGCAGGGGCATGGCGAGCGCCTCGGATGCTGCGCCCACGTCCTCCAGCAGCCGGCGGATTTCCTGCTCGGTTTCTGCGTAACGTCCCTCTCCGAAGTGGCGGTACTGGATTACGCCGTCCTTGTCGATCAGGTACTTGGCGGGCCAGAAACGGTTGTTGTAGCTGTCCCAGACACTGCGCCCGTTATCCTGCACCACCGGTCAGGCCACGCCCATGTCCTTGGTGGCCTGCACCACGTTGTCGTATACCTTCTCGAACTCGAACTCCGGGGTATGCACGCCGACAATTACCAGCCCCTCATCGGCGTAGCGTTCATGCCAAGTCTGGAGGAAGGGCAGGGTGCGGATGCAGTTGATGCAGGAGTAGGCCCAGAAGTCGATCAGCACCACCTTGCCGCGCAATTCCTGCATCAACAGTGGTTGGCTGTTGATCCATTTCTGCGTTCCGGCGAACTCCGGGGCGCAGTTGCCGGTCTCCCCGCCCCTGGTTCCCTCGCACGGGGCCACGGGAGTGGCCGGAGCGGCGGTGGGCTGGGGTGCCGCGCTGGCCGGCGGAGCCGCCGTGGGCTGCGGGGTCGCGGGCGCGGCGATGGTTGCCGGGGCCGCCGTGGGCTGCGGCGCGACTGCCGGCGCGGGCGTCGCAGTTGCGGCCGGTGGGGTTGTGGGAGCGGGTGTTGCCGCTTCCTCGCCGCCACAGGCAACCAGCGCCAGCAACGGCAGCAGCGCGGTGGCGGCGGCCAATATCAGGAGTCTCCCACCCGGAAGGCGGATTGTGCGCAGCATCAACTCAGGCGCTCCCTATTGCTGTGGATATTACGCCTGGGCGGGCGCGGCGGATGCACCAGCTTCAATGGCTCGCCGGGGGAGAGCAGGCGACTAGCGGGCGGCTCCGGGAATGGGAACGGACTCCAGCAGCCGGTCCACCACCTCGCGCGGCTGGAGGCGCCGCATCCGTGCGGCGGGCGACAGTATGATGCGGTGGCCCATGACGCCGTAGGCCAGGGCCTGGACGTCGTCGGGGATCACGAAGTCGCGGTCCTGCACCAGGGCGAATGCGCGGGCCATGCGGAACATTCCCAGCGAGGCGCGGGGCGACGCGCCGAGGGCCACGTCCTCGTGGTTGCGGCTGGCCTCCGCCAAACTGACGATATACTCCCGCACCAGTCCGTCGACGTAGACCTCTCGCGCCGCCGCCTGGAGCTGCACCACGTCTTCGGGAGTGGCCACGGCCTCCAGCATCTCGATGGGGTGGACCCGCTCCTGGCCCTCGATTACCGCCAGCTCTTCGGCGAAGTCGGGGTAGCCCAGGCTAACACGAATCAGAAAGCGGTCGAGCTGCGCCTCCGGCAAGGGGAAAGTACCTTCATACTCGATAGGGTTCTGCGTGGCCAGCACGATGAAGGGAAGGTCCAGATGGTGGGTCACGCCGTCTACCGAGACCTGCCACTCCTCCATTGCCTCCAGGAGCGCCGACTGGGTCTTGGGTGTGGCGCGGTTGATTTCGTCGGCCAGCACCACTTGGGCCATCACCGGGCCGGGGCGGAACTCGAACTGCCCCGTGCTCTGGTTGTAGATGGAAATGCCTGTAATGTCGCTGGGCAACAGGTCGGGGGTGAACTGGATGCGCTTGAAGTGGCAGCCCAGCGATGCGGCCAGGCTCTTGGCCAGCATGGTCTTGCCCACGCCAGGCACATCCTCAACCAGGATGTGGCCTTGGGCAATGAGCGCCGCCAGCGTCTGTTCTATGACCGGCGTCTTCCCGACGATAACCCGCGAAACGTTGTCAATGATGGCCCGCGCCTTGGCGGGGGCGGAGTCTGTCTGCTGCACCGGAACCCCTATCAGAAGGCAGAATTATTTTCAGAGCGGGTACTTATGACCCTTGGCCAATTTAGTGTATCATACGGCAACGGAGCAGGCGGGGTGCCGGCCTTCTTCGCGGATCGAGGCTTAAATATGAATGCGATAATCGCAGCCGCTATCACCGCAGGTACAGCCTTGGTGATAGGTTTCCTCGGCGTCCTCTTCAGCATCAACTACCGCTTGGGAAGGCTGGCCAGCGCGGATGAGTTTCTGCGCGAGGACGGCGTGAAAACCCGAGACTTGGTAGAGTCGTCAAAAAGAGAAATTAAAGAGCAGATGCGCTCTGACGTGCAGCAGTTGCGCTCTGAAAACGAGCAGACACGAGAACAGTTGCGCTCCGATGTTCAGCAGTTGCGCTCTGAAAACGAGCTGACACGGGAGCAGATGCGCTCCGATGTTCAGCAGTTACGCTCTGAAAACGAGCTGAATCGCGAGCAGATGCGCCTGCTGGGGGATCGGTTGCGGGAAGAGATGCACTTGCAAGATGAACGTATCCGGGAAGAAATGCGACATCAAGAGGAACGCATCCGGGAGCAAATGCGCATCGAGAACGAGCAGTTGAGAGAACTTGTACGCTCGGAAAGCGAGCAGACGCGCGGGGAAATCCGTCGCCTGGCCGACGCCCTGGTTTCTCATAATCACGATTCAGATGGTACAACGGTGTTTCGCATACCTCCGGCCTGACCCTTTCCTGACCTGTACCTGGGAGCGGAAATCGGCGCCATGGACTGGGGGGTCCCCCGGCCATGAGCCCTCCCTCGGGAGAGGGAACGATAGCGATGTTTACCGTCAACAGACGCACTCTGGTCTTGCTGGCGCTGCTGGTGGTGCCCCTGTTCTATGCCATCGGGACCGGCTTTGACTTCCTCTACACCTTGCTCTATGCCGTGCTGCTGCTGTTCGCCGTCGGCGCGGGGTGGGCTTGGGTCAACTTGCGGGGCCTAGAGATACGGGTTTCGCGTTCGGGCGACCGGGGACAGGTGGGTAGCTACCTGGAGGGGCGGGTCACGGTCACCAACCGCACCATGATTCCCAAGTCATGGCTGGAGGTAACGGAGCTGGCGGGCGCCTCCCCCGAACCCGGCGGGCGGGGCCTGTCGCTGGACCGGCGGCAGACGCGGAGCTGGCGCATCGAGACCTACCTGGCCCGCCGGGGGCTGTTCGAGGGCGGGCAGATGCGGGTGGTGAGCCAGGACCCCTTCGGCCTGTTCAGGATGGCAAGGGACTTCTCCGACCCCCACACCTATGTTGTATATCCCGCCGTGGAGCCGCTTCCCAACCTGGACGCGCGGTTTGCCGGGCTGCCCTCCGACAGCCGCCTGACTCGCTACTACGATCAGGTGACCACCGATGTAGCCTCGCTGCGGGCCTGGCGTCCCGGCGACGCCTACCGCCGCATCCACTGGCCCTACACCGCCCGGATGAACTCGCCGATGGTCAAGGAGTTTGACGCCGGGCTGGCCGCCCAGTTCTGGGTGCTGCTGGACCTGCAACGCTCATCGCAGCACTACGAAAGCGAGGAGAGCCGCCGCAGGAGTCGGAACGGCACCCAGGTTGAGAGCGAAACTTCGGCGGGCCAGCGGGCCGAATACCGGGCGGATAACACGGAGGAGCTGGCCGTTACCATCGCCGCATCCATGGCGCAGCGGCTGATGGACCTGTCGCTGCCGGTGGGCATGGCGGTCAACGGAGACAACGGGCGGCTGCTGCGGCCCGACAACGGCCCCGAACACCTGAACCGCATGATGGAGACGCTGGCCGCAACCCAGTCTGCCGACGCCGAGCAATTGCCGGAGTTCCTCTACTCCATGCGCACGCACCTGAACCATTTTCACTCGGTGACCGTCATCACATCCAACACCGACCCTTCCTGGCTGCCAGCCCTGCTGGACCTGAAACGGCTGAATGTCACCATATCCATCGCACTGGTGGACCCGGCGTCCTTCGGCAGCAGGCGGACGAGGGGGCCGCTGTTGGAAGCGGCCGCGGCGCAGATCATACCCGTCTACGTGGCGGAACGGGACGGCGGGCTGGATGCGGCGCTGTCCCACCCCGTGAACCGCGAGAGCATCGAGGCGATGGAGCCGATGGCGGCGGTCGCGGGCCGTTCCGTCGGCGCCGCCACGCCGGAGACCGGGGAGACCGAGGCATGACCGGCGGCGAAACGGCAAGGCGCGGCCTCGCGCTGGATTGGGACGGCGAAGCCGCCGGACGGGCAGCCTTCGGTCTGCTGGCCCGCCTGCGCCCTAACGATGGCTGGCTGGCCCTGACCCTGCTCGCCGCCAACCTGTGCGTGGTGGTTCTCTCCGTGGAGCAGGCCGATTGGGCGCCGACGCCTAACCTTGCCGGCATCCTGTTGCTGGGGATGCTCACCGCATTCGTCTTTTACCGCCTCCCGGTGTGGTGGTGGCTGGCCATTCTGCCCGGGCTGGTGCTGGGCGGCCTGACGGTCATCTGGCAACTGTCCAACTTCACCTTCGACGGCCAGCCCCTGGGCGGCGCCAGCGTGCTGTTGGACCGGCTGGGGCTGTGGCTGGAGGCGGCGCGGGAGGGGTCGATCAACATAGACAAGGCCCCCTTCGCCTTCGGGCTGGTGACGGCGTCGTGGCTCATGGGATACCTCGGCGCCTGGTTATTCCTGCGGCATCGCAACTTCTGGGGCGTTTTCGCTCTGGGCGGGCTGGGGCTGTTCTCGAACCTCACCTTCCTACCGCCCAACACCAGCCTGCACCTGGCCCTGTATCTCTTCACCGCTCTGTTGCTGGTGGCGAGGATCCAGGCGGTCCGGCGGCAGAGCCATTGGGAACGCCGGGGCATCCGCTACGATGAGGGCCTGCGGGTGCTGACGATGTCCGACAGCTTCTTCCTGGCTATTGCCGTCATTGCCGTGGCCTTCCTGTTCCCTGCGGGCGGAGCCTGGTCCACCGCCACGGGAGCCTACGAGTCGTTGCGAAAGCCTCTGGTGGGCCTTGAGGACGACTTCAACCGGCTGTTCGCCGGGCTGCCGGCGCGGCGGGACATCGGCTTCCGGGTCTGGGACGACGTGATGGCCTTCCAGGGAACCATCAGCCCGGCGACGACTCACACGCTGCTGGTGGAGTCGCCAGTGCCGATGTACTGGAAGGCCCGCACCTACGACACCTACACCGGCAAGGGCTGGATTTCGGAACACACCGAATTCAAGCCACTGGACTACACGCCGGAGTTCTCCACTTCCGCGCCGCCGCAGAGCCGGGTGACCGCCAGTTACGTTGTCACGCCGCTCTACGCCTCGCAGTACCTGTTCGCCGGGCCGCGGGTGAGCGCGGTGGACCGGGACGTGGAGATTGAAACGCCCTCGATGCCAGTGTACCGGGCCGACCTGACCTCCGACGACCCGCTGGCTGGATACCCCCCGGCGCTGGCCGAGGCCGGTCGCGCTCTGGCCGAGAGGGCAAAGCAGGGCAGCGTGGCCAGCAAGGCCGAGCTGTCGGAGTTTCTGCCCCCCGATTTCCGAGTTGGCGAAATCGAGCGCGAGGAGGGCCGTCTGGTCGCGGTCACGCTGGAGGAAGCTCTGCCCAACCCGCCGGACACGCTGGCGGTGCGCAGCCAGCAGGGCGTCTTTGCCGCTCATGACCCCTACATCGTGACGTCGTCGGTGCCTGCGGCCGAGCCGGAGCAGTTGCGCGAGGCCGGAACGGACTATCCGGTGCATATCCTGGACCGCTACACGCAGTTGCCGCCCGACCTGCCGGGCCGGGTAGGGGGACTGGCCCGCGAGATAACCGTGAACGCCGAGACACCCTACGAAAAGGCTCTGCGGGTCGAGGCCAATCTGCAAAGGCTACCCTATTCGCTGGAGGTCAACCCGCCGCCCTTCAACTCCGACGGCGTGGACTTCTTCCTCTTTGATCAGCGGCAGGGATACAGTGAATACTTCGCCTCGGCCATGGCGGTGCTGCTGCGTACCGAAGGGGTGCCTGCGCGGGTGGCCGTGGGATATACCACGGGCGACCCGACTGAGGTGGAGAACCTCTACGCCGTTACGGACAGCCACAGCCACGCCTGGGTCGAGGTGTACTTCCCCGGCTATTCGTGGATTCCCTTCGAGCCGACTCCCGGCGCTCAGTTGCCCGTGGTGATGATGCCCGGCGGCGCCAGTTCGGGCGAGTTCTCCGGGCCGTTCTTCGGCGGTTTCGACTTCGATTGTATCGACGAATTCGTCGAAGAATGTCTCGACTACGCCGAGCCCCTGCCCGGCAGCGCGGAACTGCCGGAGGAGCAGGCGAGCGAGGGTTTCGCGTCGCCCTGGATCTGGATCGTGGTGGTCCTGGGGATAGTGGCGGCGGCGATCCTGGCCACCTTGTGGGCCTTCCGACGCTATATGTTCGCGGCCTACGACCCGTCGGCAGTCTATACCAGGGTACAGGCGCTGTCGGCGCTGGGCGGGCTGTCCGGCGGGATCCCGCTGACTCCCTACCAGTTCGGGGAGAGGCTCGCCTCGCTGCTGCCCATTCACCGCCAGCGGGTGGACCTGATTATCGGGGCCTACGTTCAGGCCCGCTACGGGGCGAGAACCATCTCGCCGGAGCGGCAGAACGAACTGGCGGACGCCTGGCTCAACCTGCGCTTCCCGCTGCTGGTGGCGTCGTTGGGGCAGAGAATTTACCCGAGGATAGTCACGTGAGCCGGTACAAGTATCACGTCCATGAGCTGCCCACCGGCTGGATCGGGCTGATAGCCGGAGATAAGGGGCTGCGCCGCGCCACCCTGAAGCCAACGCTCCATGAGGTCATGGAAGACCTGGGGGCCGACCCGGCGTTTTTCGAGGACGGCGGAGCGGAACACGACCCGGAGCATTTCAGCGATGCAGTGGACTGTCTCCTCCGGTACAGCGAGGGCGACCTCGCGGCTCTGAACGGCATCGAGCTGGACCTGGAGGGAACGCCGCCCTTCTTCCGCGCTGCCTGGGACGCCTGCCGCACCATCCCGCCGGGCGAGACCCGCAGCTACCGCTGGCTGGCCGCCGAGGCGGGCAGCCCGCAGGCCATGCGCGCGGCCGGGCAGGCCATGGCCCGCAACCGCTTCTCGCTCATCATCCCCTGCCACCGCGTCATATCCAGCGACGGCGGACTGGGCGGCTACGGCGGCGGGGGCCTGGGCGTGAAGGCCAAGCTGCTGCAAATGGAGCTGGAGCGGGCCGCGAAAAGTTGAGCGCCAATGGCCCCGGCACCGCACCAGCCGCATGACAGAAGAGGAACGCGCCAGACTAAGAGACTATCTCAAAATCGACTGGCCCTCCTGATATACCGGAATCGGTGACCAGAGCCCATAGTTTCCCGCCTTCGCGGGAATGACGGGTTGGGTGCCGCGCCACGTTTTGAGATAGTTTCTAAGGCTTCGGATAGGAGGAAGTGAGTTGACAGACAGCAATATGCAGCGGCCAACAGAGAAGTGGGCGCAGGTCAACGGCCTGGATATGCGCTACCTGGACTGGGGCGGCGACGGCGAGCCGATGCTGGCCCTGCACGGTCTGGCCTCGTCGGCCCACTGGTACGACCTCGTGGCGCGGCTGCTTCGGCACCGCTACCGCATCATTGCCCCCGACCAGCGGGGCCACGGGCAGACCACCCAGGCCGCTTCCGGCTACGACTGGCACACGCTGTCCGACGACCTGGCCGCGCTGCTGGACCACGTCAGCGCCGAGATTCCCGGCTTCCGGGAGCCTGTGGCGGCGCTGGGCCATTCCTGGGGCGGCCACGTCGTCAGCAGCTTCGCGTACCACTACCCCGACCGGGTGCGCCGCATCGTGATGATTGACGGCGGCTTTCTTGACGGCCGACTGTTCCCGGAGCCTACATGGGAAGCCTTTTCCGACCGCCTGCGCCCGCGCAACGTGACCGGCGACCGGGAGGAGTTCCTCACCCGCCTGCGGGAGCAGATGGCCAGCTTCTGGAACAGCGAGATCGAACGCATCGTCCAGACGATGGTCTACGAGGACGAGGACAGGCAGATTCAAGACATCCTGCGTCCCGAGAACCAGGCCCAGGTCATCCGCGCCATGTGGGACGATCCCTGCTCCCACACCCTGACGCAGGTGCAATGCCCGGCCCTTCTGGTCGCCGCCGGGCCGCTGCCGGAGCGAGCCAACAGCGACTTTTCCATGCTGCGCCGCCGGATGGTCGGGGCCGCCGAGGCCGCGCTGCCCAACGGCCGCGCCCACTGGATCCCCGAAACCATCCACGATATCGGCTACCACAAGCCGGAGGAGCTGGCGCAGGTCATCCTGGAGTTTCTGGACGAGTAGCTTAACGCAGGGGAAGCAATCAACGCCGGGGGCTGCTCTTCCTAGTGGCCGGTGGTCTCGCCTGTGTAGCGTTCAGCCCAATGACAGGATGCCCAGGCGAATGCCTGTGACCACCGCGTCCAGCTTGGTGGTGGCCTTGAGTTTCAGCCGGAGATTGCGAATGTGATTGCGAACCGTGTGCCGGCTTAGGTCCAGTTCTGCGGCGATGCGCCCGCTTTCCCAACCCAGCGCCACATAACGCAGCACCTCCAGTTCCCGGGGAGTCAGCGCCGGGTCATTCTCGGTGGCGGCGGGTTCCGCAGGATGGTCCGTCAGGATGTCGGCGCCGCCTGCGGCCAGCCTTTCCCGGAGCAGGCTCCCGGTCGAGTCCGAATACTCCGGATCGGGGCTGTCGTTGAACAGGTGCACCAGCAGGGGAGCGTCTCTGAGGATTCCTGCCACCACCATGGGAGTTACCGACACCCACTTTCGCTCGCCGGTTGAGGAGAGCATCCCAAGCCGTATCGGTGATGGCACCAGTCCCGCCCGCAGGTAGCGGATAGAGGGGCATCCGTCGGAGCACTCCGGGTTAATTCCCCGGTGAGAGATGCCGCTAACGACCTCGTAGCAACGGCGGCCCAAAACCTCGTGGCGCGAATAACCAAGGATTCGTTCAGCGCCGGAGTTCCAAAACACGATGACTTGGTCAACAGACATGGCGTAGGCGCCGAATGGCGCCGCTTGCAGCAGATTGAAGAGGTCGTCCTTGGTCACAGGAAGACTCATGTGTGGGGATTGTGGCTTACGGGAAAGCATCCGGGATTTTCCTCGCCCAAGACTCTTGCATCTCCATCACACTTCATGAAGCGGTATTCGTGGATGCCCCCGGCTTTAATGCCCGGCGCCATTGTACCCGGTTGGCAGACTACCCGTTAGGGACGCTTTCCACGAATTCCAGCGTCCTCACGGCGAGGGCGTCGGGAATCTCCACCTTCATGTTGTGTCCAACCCCGTCAAAGACCTCCAGCGTGGCGCGGGGCATCCGCTCGGCCATCAGTTGCTGCACGTCCAGGGGCGTGATGTCGTCCCGCGACGCGGCCAGTATCAGGGTGGGGACGGCAATCCGGGGCAACAGCGGCGTCAGGTCTTCTGCCAGCAGGCAACTCTGGAGGGCCAGCACCGCTGGCGCCGCGGTTTTCGCCCCCTCGTCGGCGTACCATTCGATTACGTCCCGGCCGGTGTTCGGGCCGAACCGCTTGGCGGTATCGGACAACAGCCAGGCGCGGGTTCCATCCTGCTCCAGGATGCGCCGCCACGCTCCCGCGTCCATGCTCGCCCCCATCTGCGCCAGCCTGGGGGTGGAGGCCACCAGCGTCAGGCTGTGCAGCCGGTCAGGGAAGTCATGGGCAAAGCGCAGGCTCACAATGCCGCCCGCCGAGGCGCCCACCAGGTGCGTCCTGTCGAGGCCCAAACCGTCCATCACGCGGGCGATGTCGGCGGCCAGTTCCGGCAGTGAAAACCGCAAGCCGGGCGGGGGCGGTGTGCCGGCGTGTCCCCTCATGTCGAAGCGCACCACGGGATGACGCCGGGCCAGCGCCGGCACCCACGCCCGCCAGCGGTGCAGGTTCCCCCCGGCGGAATGATGCAGCAACACTGGCGCAGACTCGCGCCAGGGGTCGGAAAAGTCGTCCAGGTGGTAGTGGACCTGGCCGCCATTGAGGTCCAGCATTGGCATACGCTCACCGTCCAGAGGTCACGGATAGCCTGATATGAGGTTGCCTTGAGAGTGATCCGCCTGCGGAATGGACATCCATCACTCCGGGAACCCTTCCGCTCCGAGGAGGGGGACGAAGCGGCAGGGGCCAAGGACGTTGATGGAGATGCCCTCGCCGGTCTTCAGCACCAGCATCAACTCCTGCTGTTCCCGCGAGCCGATGGGCAGGGCCATGCGCCCGCCCACCCGCAATTGTGGCAGCAGCGAAAGGGGAATGGCCGGTGCGGCTGCGGCGACCAGGATGGCATCGTAGGGGCCGCGCTCCGGGCACCCCGGCACCGGCCCCGCCAGCTCCACCACGATGTTGCGGTAGTCCAGTTCCAACAGTATCGCCTCGGCCTGGGCGGCCAGAGCCGGCAGCCGCTCGACGGTGACCACCATCCCGTCGGGCGCCAGTTGCGCCAACACCGCCGCCTGGTAGCCGGAGCCGGTTCCCACCTCCAGCACCTTGTCCCGGGTCGAAAGGCGCAGGGCCGAGGTCATCTCCGCCACCATGGTCGGCTGCGAGATGGTCTGCCCCTCGCCTATGGCCAAGGGTATGTCCAAATAAGCCATGCCACGGGAGTCAAACGGCACGAACCGCTCCCTCGGCACGGCGGCCATGGCCCGCAGCGTCTCCGGCGAGCGGATGCGTCGGGCCAGCCCCGCCAGCAGCTTCGCCCGCTTGCGCTCCAATTCGTTCATACCAGATTCTAGCACGGGGACTCGAATGGAGAGTAACGGGGTGTTGTAGCTCGCAACAAAAGTCTCCTCCCTCTTGAGGGGAAGGGAGAAACGAATGGTTATTTCTCTAATCGCCGGTTGTTTGACACGGCATGGGGCGCAACCTAGAATCGAGTCAAAATAGGCAATGCCAAGGCTGGAGGATTCATGCACATCGGACTGGTGATGGAATGCGACTACCGCTTTGGAGATACTGAACAGGCCGCCTTCGACGAGGCTTTCGGCATGGCCGAGGCGGCCGAGATGGGCGGGCTGGACGGCGTCTGGCTGGCGGAGCGGCACTTTGCCGCGCCTCGCAGTCCGCTGGACACCGCTGGCGCCGGCATCCCCTCGGTGGTGTCCGCGCCGCTGATTATCTCGTCGGCCATCGTGGCCCGCTACGAACGGCTGCGGGTGGGTGTGGCGGTGAACGTGCTGCCCCTGGCGCATCCCATTCGGGTGGCCGAGGAAGTGGCGACGCTGGACCACATCAGCCGGGGCCGGGTCGAGTTCGGCGTGGGCCGCAGCGGTTTCGCCCGGGCCTACGAGGGTTACGGCATATCCTACGCCGAGAGCCGAGAGCGCTTCCAGGAATCCTTGGAAGTGATATTGAAGGCGTGGACCAACGAGCGATTCTCCTACGAGGGCAAACACTACCAGTTCAACGATGTCTGCGTTATCCCCAAGCCCTACCAGAAGCCCCATCCGCCGTTGCGCATCGCCGCCACCACCAAGGAGACCTTCCCGCAGGTGGGCCGGGCCGGGATACCCGTCTTCGTCGGTCTGCGCGGCATGGACCGCCCCGGGCTGGCCGACAGCCTGAACCAGTACCGGGCCGCGTGGAAGGAGGCCGGGCACCCCGGCGAGGCCAGCGTATTCCTGCGCATCCCGGTCTACGTGGGCGAGACCGACGAACAGGCCCACGCCGACGCCGAGGAATCCACCATGAGGGCCTACCAGCGGCTGGCCCAGAGCTTCCTGAACAGCGCCACCGTGGCCGGGGCGACGCCCGACGAGGAGCGCGTCGAGCGGGGCCACCGGCTCTCCGCCATCACCTACGAAGACCTGCTGCGCGACCGTCTGGCCTACGGCAACCCGGACAGCGTGACCCGCCTCCTGCGCGAGATCAGCGACGAGCTGAAACTGGACGGCGTGGTCGCCGAGGTAAACGTAGGCGGCGGAATACCCAGGGACAAGGTTTTGGCATCCGTCCGGCGCTTCGCCAGCGAAGTCGCCCCCGCTCTGCGCTAGGCCAGTCCTGTAACCGCAGAGCGCACAGAGGACGCGGAGAGAATAATGGTTGCTCTCTGATCGAATCTCCGTGTTCTTTGTGCGTTCCGTGCTTGACTGAAAGCCCAAGGCGGAATCCGCCGGTTGATGGCGGGGCCAGACCGTCGTCTGCTCCAGGCTGGTGAAACCCCCGGAAGACGCAATGGCCGCTCACCGGCAAGGACGTCCCCACCCTAACCTTCTCCCGGAGGGAGAGGGAACAATTGAAAGAGCCTGCCGCCAATCGCCCGGCGGCATCCCGAACCGCCCCGAATCTGCTATATTCTGTGCCTACCGGAGCGCCTTGGAACGTATCTCGCCCGGACGCTTGGCGGCCATGCGCGGGCGACAGGAGGCAATATGCACACAGGACTGTTTCTGGAGTTCCCGGCCCTGGACGACGTCACAGACCAGCAGGCCTTTCAGCAGGGGTTCCAGGTTGCGGAGGAGGCCGAGCGGCTGGGAGTGGAGTCTGTGTGGCTGGCCGAGTATCACTTCATCCCCTTCAGCGTCTTGTCGTCTCCCGTCATGGTGGCCACGGCCATCGCCAGCCGCACCGAGCGCATCCGCATCGGGCTGGGCGTGCTGCTTTTGCCGCTGGGGAACCCGGTGCGCATCGCCGAGGAGATCGCCACCCTGGACCACATCTGCCAGGGACGGCTGGACTTTGGAATCGGGCGAGGCACCTTCCCGGAGCATCACGACGCCTTTCTGTCGCCCTATCCCGAAAGCAGGGGGCGGTTCGAGGAATACCTGGAAATCATCCTCAAGGCGTGGACCACCGAGCAGTTCTCCTTCGAGGGCGAGCATTACCGCTGCCACGACCTCGCGGTGCGGCCCAAGCCCTACCAGAAGCCCCATCCGCCGATACGAATAGGCGTGACCTCGGCAGAGACATTCCCCATTATCGGGCGCATGGGATACCCGCTTTTCGTCAACCCGTCGCGGGTCTTCGCTCTCTCCGACCTGGCCGAGCACGTCAACGCCTACCAGAAGGCGTGGCAGGATGCGGGCCATCCCGGCGAGGGCAGCGTGGGCATACGCCTGCCCGTATATCTCGCGGAAACCGAGGAGCAGGCATACGAGGAGCCAAAGGCAAGCACGCTGACCTCGATGCAGGGCATCGGCCAGCGGGTGGCGGCCAGCGCGACCCGCGAAGGCACCACCGGCAACTGGCAGGCCGAGTCCAATCACATCCTCGGCATGAACTACGACGACTGGCTGCGCGACAAGGTGGTCTTCGGCACCCCGGAGTCCGTGCTGGATCGGCTGCTCCAACTCACGGAGGAGCTGCAACTGTCGCACATCGTCTTCGAGCACAATCTGGGCCGCCGAATACCCCACGACCTGCAAATGAAGTCAGTGCGCCTGCTGATGGACAAGGTCGTCCCCCACCTGCCCTGATGCCTGCCCCCCGGCGGAGGGGTGGGTTGGGGGCGTCCCTGTTGGTGAGCGGCCATCGTCCGGCCCCGGAACATCACTCTCACCTCGTCCTTCTGCCTCAAGGGACAGGGAGGTACGAAATACGGCGTGTAGCGGTACCTGAGCCAATCCCGCCCTCTTCCCCCATGCGCTAATATGAGAGCAACAAATCGCGCGGGGGATGAATGACCGGCACACCCGACAGCCCGGAAGAAGGGCAGGAAGCGCAGGGCAGGGAAGCGCAGGACGAGTCCCGGCAATCGAGGTCCGCGATGCCGCGATGGGCCCGGGCCGGCGGCGACCCGTCGGGCCGGATGGAATGGCGCGACTGGCGCACCTTGCTGCGCCGTCGGCTGGCCTGGCCGGCGGTGGTCATCGTCGTTGTGTTCGCCGTCTGGTCCAACTACCCGTTCATTCCCAACCCGTGGGTGGCGCTGTTCGGGCAACCGGACGGGGACGCCACCGCCGCTTCCTCGCCGTCGCGCTGGGCGATGTACGGAGCCGACGCCCGGCTGACCAACTTTATCGACTCTATCCCCGAAGCCACCGCGCCCCAAGGAATCATCGCCTACTCCGTCGAGGTGAACGGCGGCGTGCGCTCTGCCCCGGCGGTGGCCGAAGGCACGGTGTACGTCGGCGGACAGTCCCGAATTGCGGCATACGATGCCGAGACCGGAGAAATGATTTGGGAGCGGCCAGTCAGTGGCCCGGCCCATGGCACCCCGGCGGTTGCCGGAGACCTGGTTTACCTGGGAATGCTGGGTAAGCAGGTGCTGGCCCTGGATCCCGGCTCCGGAAGAATTGCTTGGGAATACCAGGGGGACTCCCCCTTTCCCGGCACGGTGACCGTGCATGACGGCATCATCTACGCCCCCTCCCGCGGCGGCCACGTACACGCCCTCGACGCCCGCACCGGCGGCCTGCTCTGGAAGGTGGATACCGGCAACCCGGTGGTTGCGCCGGTGGCCGTCGCCGACGGCAGGATGTTCGCTGCCTCAACCTCCGGGCTGCTGTACATCCGGCACTCGCGGACGGGCGACAAGCGCGCCCGCATCCGCACCGGCGGCGCCCTGGTGGCGCATCCGGTGGTGGACGGGGAGCAGGTCTACCTCCTGTTCGAGGGCGACCTGTTGGCTTTCAATACTACCGTGCGGGAAATGCCGGGCCGCTACCCGGCAGAACTCATCTGGGCGCAACTGTGGCTGTGGCGTTTCCCCCTGCCCCCGCCGCCGGAGCACTCCGGCCTGCTGTGGCGGGTGACGCCGGGCGAGGGTCTGGGGGCTTTCGCGCACCCTCCCGCCATCACGCCGGAGGCGCTGTACTTGGGGACCGACGCTGGCGAGGTGGTGGCCCTCGACCGCGAGAGCGGCGGGGTGCTGTGGCGGATGCAGGCCGGGCCTCCCATCGCGGCCCCGCTCGTGGCCGCCGGCGACCTGCTGTTGCTGGCCCACGAAGACGGCAGCATTCGCGCCATCGACCGCTTCAGCCGGGAGGAGGCTTGGGCGCTATCCCTCGGTTCGCCCCCGGCCGCGCCCCTCAGCTACGCCGATGGGACCGTCTACGCCCACACCCAGGACGGCAGGCTATACGCGATTCGTTAGGAGAGTTTCTTATGCGGTAGACTGGTACTGAAAATGGAGATTTCGATTCAGAGGTAACCAATGACCACCGTTATAGGCCGAGTAGAAGAGATATTCACCGACGCCCGTCTGCTCCAGGACAGCGCGGTACAGAAGTTCGAGGAGGGAGACATCCGCGACGCCGCCGAGAAAGCATGGTGCGCGGCCAAACGCGCTGCTGACGCTCTAATCCTGGCCCGGACGGGCTTCGAGCCGGAAGCAACGCACCAAACGTCCCGGGAACTGGGAAGGCTGGCGACTGCCAACCCTTCGGTCAAGTCTCTACTGAGCCGCTATTATTCCCGGCAGGCAGCACTGCACGGTAACTGTTTCTACCTCGGCAATTGCGAACCCATTGACGAGACCGAGCGGCGCATCCGGGAGACGCTGGACTCCATCGAAGACGCGGAATCCCTGGCAGGAATCTCCTGAAGCGCCATGATCAATAGCCTGAAAGACAACGAATCGCTGCGTCGGGGCACCGGCCTGTTCCGCAAGGGCGTGTTCCCCGGCGCCGTGGCCGGAGCGGTGGCCGGCCTGGCGCCGGGCATCCTGCTGATACTGGTGCTGACCGGCGGCAACTACCACATCGGCGGCATGGAGGTGCTGGGCTTCATCATCATGTGCATCGCCGCCGCCGCGCTGCTGGGCGCGGGTCTGGGCGGCGTCTGCGCCGTCATCGCGGGGAGCGTCCGCCGGGCGCTGTCCCGCTCTTGAGCCAGTTCCCTCTCCCCTCGGAGAGGGCTAGGGTGAGGGCGTTTCTTCCCTACGCTGGTTCGGCTGCTGCAACCGGCACTGCGTCGTTCCACTCAGGGTGGAGCATCCAGCAGTGGGCGGTGTGGTTCTCGCCGACGGGGCCGAGGCTGGGGTACTCCCGGTGGCAGATGTCGCGGGCGTTGCCGCAGCGGTCGGCGAAGCGGCAGCCGTCGGGCAGGGCGTAGAGGGCCGGGGGCTGCCCGTCGATGGCGAAGAGCCGGTCGGTGCGCTCCATCTGCGGTACAGAGGCCATCAGCGCCTGAGTGTAGGGGTGGCCGGGGTTGTTGAAGAGCTGGCGCACATTTCCCCGCTCCACCACGCGCCCGGCGTACATCACCGCCACCGAGTCGCACATCCGTGCCACGATGCCAAAGTCGTGGGTGATGAAGATAATGGCCATGCCCGTCTCTTCCTGAATCTCCTTGAGCAAGCGCAGATACTGGAGCTGGATGGTGGCGTCGAGGGCCGTCGTCGGCTCGTCGGCGATGATGACCTTGGGCGCGCCGGAGATGGCGATGGCGCCCAACACCCTCTGCTTCATCCCGCCGCTCATCTGGTGGGGGAAGTCGTGCATCCGGCGCTCCGGGGCGGCCACGCGGACGCTCCTGAGTGCGTCCACCGCCCGGTCGAACAGGTTGCGGTTCCGTCCGCCCTCGTGGGTGCCAAGGGCCTCAATGACCTGGTTGCCGATGGTGAACACCGGGTTGAGGGAGGTCTGCGGGTCCTGGAAGATCATGGCGATCTTACTTCCCCTCACCTGCCGCATTTCCTCGTCCGACAGGGTAACCAGGTCTTCGCCATCCAGGATCACCTGGCCGGAAACGATGCGGGCGGCAGGCTTGGGGATGATGCGCAGCAACGAGCGGGCGGTCATGGTCTTGCCGCAGCCCGACTCACCCACGATGCCCAGTGTCTCTCCCTCGCGCAACTGGAAGCTGACGCCGTCTACCGCTTTGGTGATGCCCCGTCGGTTGAAGAAGTAGGTGTGAAGGTCTCTAACATCCAGAATCACGTCACCGGCCATTTGCGATATTCTCCTACACCTGCCTCTGCCTGGGATCCAGCTTGTCGCGGAGCCAGTCTCCCATCAGGTTCATGGACAGCACCACCAGCAGGATGGCCAGCCCTGGGAAGAAGGCCACCCACCAGTGAGACACGATGAGCGCCCGCCCGTCTGCCACCATCAGCCCCCACGCCGGGTTGGGTCGGGGAATGCCCGCCCCCAGGAAACTGAGGGTGGACTCGATGACGATAACGAACCCGACTTGCAGCGTCGCCAGCACGACAAGGCTGTTGAACACGTTGGGGAAGATGTGTTTGAACATTATACGGATGTCGGAGGCCCCGGCCACCCGGGCCCGGGCGATGAAGTCGGCCGAGCGCACCGAAAGGGTGACGCCGCGAGCCATGCGGGCGTAGTGGGCCCACAGCAGCAACACCAGCACGATTATGACCGTGGCGAAGCTGGCTCCCAGCGCCGACACCAGCACCAAAGCCAGCAGGATGATGGGAATGGACAGCGAAACGTCCACCGCCCTCATCACCAGCGCGTCCACCCACGCCCCGAAGTACCCCGCGCTGATGCCCAGGGCGGTGCCGATGGTTCCGGCGATGAAGATGGCGATGGCCGCCACCACGATGGAGATGCGGGAGCCGTAGATTATCCTGCTCAGAATGTCCCGGCCCAGGTCGTCGGTGCCCAGGAGGAAGGTCCCTGAACCGCCCGCCGACGTAATCTCTTCAATCTTGCTGCCCACGACCACCGGGCCGTCGCCGGGGATCTGCATCCTGCCGCGCTCCACGAAGCTTTGGGCGTCCTTCAGCGCAATTTCGTTAGGGGGACCTCCGCCGGGCGGAGTTGTCTCAACCACGGTCTTCAGCCTTATTATCTGGTCTCCATTCGACACCGTGTCCCCGCCGCCTTCGATCCGGGCGTTGCCGGAATCAACCATCGCCTGCGCTTCCGGCAACAGCAGCTGGAGGCGCAGATCCGACTGGTCAATGGCATCCACCGCCTCCAGGGAGGCCACGTTGGGGCCTATCCAGACGGGCGGGATCAGCCGCTTGGTGAGGTCGCCCCTCTTGGGGGGGTGGGGCGCAACCAGCGGCGCGAATATGGCGGGTATAATCAACACCACCAGCACGACGAACAGGGGGATAATCGGATAGCGTTTCAGCACGTCCCATACGACGCCAAGCTTGCGCAGTGGTGAAGGCGCAACCTGCGCCGCATATCCGGGAAGGGATTCAATCCGTGGTAACGCCACAGGGACACACCTCAACTGAATTCTTTGCCCGAAGCTCTGGCCGGAACTGCCGTTCACGCCGCCCAGGCGCTGGCGACGGCTACGAGTGTGGCAACGGCTACAGTATAGTGTTGGCACTCTACAATCGCAGACTAACAGTGTCAAGAAAGAAAAGGAGGCCATGATGCTTGAATTCGTTGTTTATGTGACGAATATAATATTTTATACGCAAATAGTCGCATATATAGAGCATAATAGTTTCCATAGACAATCTCTAACCGTTTCATCGCCGCCGTTCTTCCAAAGCCGGAATCCAGTATTTCTTTCGGCTCAGGGCCTTGGCTACAATGCCGCCCGGACCCTCGGCCCGGACCCTCGTCTGAATCGATATAGCGATATCCGCAGAATTTGTGTCGTGAAATGAAACACTTCAGTATCAGAATCGAGTTACTATTGACTACTAGATTGCGGTTTGCTATACAGACCGGAATGCGCTATGCCAAGTTGATGCGCTTAAGGAGGATTCTGCGTATGTCCGTTACCCAAATCTTAAGGAGGCCGGTTGCCCTCCTGGTAGTCCTATTGGTTGCCCTGGCCGTGGCTTGTGGAACATCCGCGACCGCTACGCCGGTACCGGCCACGGCGCCGCCGGCGCCGACGGAGGCCACCGAGGCTACAACTGAGGACCCGGCGACCGCCGTTCCCACCGCCATTATGGAACCCACGGAGGCCCCCGCCGTGACCGGCGGCGAGGCCAAGGTGGACCGCCTGATAATGGGCCTGATCTCGCCCACCCGCGACTACTTCCGGTCGTGGGTCCTGGGCAGCGCCGACCAGCTCATCAAGCATGACCCGATGATGGAGTGGCTCTTCGAGATCAGCCCGGTCACCAACACCATGGAGCCGTGGCTGGCCACCGAGGCCACCCTGGCTGAAGACTCCTTTTCCTGGAACCTAAAGCTGGCCCAGGGCGCCACCTGGAACGACAAGAACGGCAACGACTTCGGCGACTTCAACGCCACCGACGTGGTCCACAGCCACGCCATCTGGTGTGATCCCGACTATCCCGGCCGGGAAGATAATCCCAGCTCCGGCTACAAGGTCGGTATGTGCCAGGTGGAGTCGGTCGAGGTCATCAACGACTACGAAGTCGTTATGCACTGCAACGTCCCCTGCCCCGACCTCAATTTCTACTACTCCGAAGCCACCGACATAATGATGTACAGCAAACGGCAGTGGGACGAAGAGGGCGAGGAAGCCTACGAGACCAACATCGCCGGCACCGGCCCCTACATCGCCGTGGAACACAAGCTCAGTGAGTCTATCCTGTACGAACAAGCCCCCGGAGATCACTGGGCCCACCCGGTGGACTGGAACGAGTTGATCATGACCTGGACGCTGGAGGAAGCCACCAGGCTGGCCCAGTTCGAAGCCGGTGAGACCCACCTGACCGAGGTTAACAAGGATCTGACCGACCAACTGGTCAACAAGGGCTACAAGCTCGTCAAGAGCACTGGCCCCGCCCAGCAGGTGCAGATCAACATGACCGGCCTATACTTCGGCACCGAGGACGAGTCCCGCGACAAGTATGTCGGCACCACCGGCAAGCTGGACCCGGACCTGCCCTTCACCGACATCCGCGTTCGGCAGGCCATCAACAAGGCCATTGACCGCGAGACTATCCGTCTCGAGCTGTACAAGGGCCGCGTGACGCCCGCATACGTCCACGGCTACTACGAAGGACTGCCCGGCTGGGATCCCACCTGGGCCGACCGCTTCGAGGAGTTGTATGGCTACGACATCGATGCCGCCAAGGCCCTGATGGCCGAGGCCGGATACGCCGACGGTTTCGAGGCTAATGCGTGGCTGTTCCCCTTCCCCGGCGCGCCGGAGCTGGTTCCCTTGATGCAGGCGCTGGAAATCAACCTGCGGGAGATCGGCATTGAGTTGACGCTGGTCGCGGCAGACTGGGCCGGCACCGTCATACCCGCGCTGGGCAGCCGCGACTATCCCGGCTATCTGTGGGCCATCCCGCCTTCCAAGAAGGTGGTGGAAACCCAGGTCGCCGCCTTCAACGCGGGATATAACATCACCCACCAGTTCGAGCATGACGACCTCTTCGAGATGTGGGACGTTCTCCGCAACACCGCCGACTTGGGAGAGCGCGACCGGCTCCTCCGTGAAATCGGCAACTACAAGTTCAACAACTTCGAGAACATCCCGATGTACGAGGTGTTCATCGAGGTCATCCTCAACCCGAACATCGTGGACGACTGGACCTTCCCCGGCTGGGACGGCGGCGACATCGGCCACACCTGGCTGATCAGCGCCTGTAAGACCGCAGACCCCTGCCGGTAGGCCAGCCTGCAGGGCCTCGGCCCAGCGCACCTCGAAGCAGACACGGATACCTTGGGGCGGCCCTGATGGGCCGCCCTTTTAATTTGCCCCCAATTCCGATAGGCCCCCATCGACTGACGCAAATACGAAATCAATCAGATTATATGATTTACGAAAAGATGCTATATTTCAACCAGTATTCGATATTATTGCTATCATATGGAGATATAATTACAGTTTGACCTATTGACTATTAAAATTCTGTTTGCTATACAGTCCCGGATTACTCCTGCCTGAATGAATGCGTTGAGGAGGATTCCGCATATGTCCGTTACAGAAATTCTGAGGAGACCGGTAGCCCTTCTGATGGTCCTGCTGTTGGCTCTGGCCGTGGCCTGCGGAGCATCGGCGACCGCTACGCCGGCGCCGACGGAATCATCGGCGGCCCCAACAGCGGCCACCGAGGCTACAACCGAGGACTCGGCGACCGCCGTTCCCACCGCCATGGTGGAACCCACGGATGCTCCGCCCACGACCGGCGGCGAGGCCAAGGTGGACCGCCTGATCATGGGCCTCATCTCGCCCACCCGCGACTACTTCCGGTCGTGGATTCTGGGCAGCGCCGACCAGGTCATCAAGCATGACCCGATGATGGAGTGGCTCTTCGAGATCAGCCCGGTCACCAACACCATGGAGCCGTGGCTCGCTACCGAGGCCACCCTGGCTGAAGACTCCTTTTCCTGGAACCTGAAGCTGGCCCAAGGCGCCACCTGGAACGACAAGAACGGCACCGACTTCGGCGAATTCAACGCCGCTGACGTGGTCCATAGCCACGCCATCTGGTGCGACCCCGACTACCCCGGCCGCGAGGATAATCCCAGTTCCGGCTACAAGGTCGGTATGTGCCAGGTGGAGTCGGTCGAGGTCATCAGCGACCACGAAGTCAATATGCACTGCAACATGCCCTGCCCCGACCTCAACTTCTACTACGCCGAAGCCACCGACATGATGATGTACAGCAAGCGGCAGTGGGACGAAGAAGGCGAGGAAGCCTACGAGACCAACATCGCCGGCACCGGCCCCTACGTTGCCGTGGAGCACAAGCTCGGCGAGTCCATCCTGTACGAACAGGCCCCCGGCGATCACTGGGCCCACCCGGTGGACTGGAACGAGCTGATCATGACCTGGACGCTGGAGGAAGCCACCAGGCTGGCCCAGTTCGAGGCCGGTGAGACCCACCTGACCGAGGTCAACAAAGACCTAACGGACCAGTTGATCAACAAGGGCTACAAGCTGGTGAAGAGCACCGGCCCCGCCCAGCAGGTGCAGATTAACTTCACTGGCCTGTACTTCGGCACCGAGGACGAGTCCCGCGACAAGTATGTCGGCACCACCGGCAAGCTGGACCCGGACCTGCCCTTCACCGACATCCGGGTGCGGCAGGCCATCAACCGGGCCATTGACCGCGAGACCATTCGTCTCGAACTGTACAAAGGCCGCGTGACGCCCGCATACGTCCACGGCTACTACGAGGGACTGCCCGGCTGGGATCCCACCTGGGTCGAACGCTTCGATGATCTGTACGGCTACGATGTGGAGGCCGCCAGGGCGCTGATGGCCGAGGCGGGATACGCCGACGGCTTCGAGGCCAGTGCCTGGCTGTTCCCCTTCCCCGGCGCGCCGGAGCTGATACCTCTGATGCAGGCGCTGGAAATCAACCTGCGGGAGATCGGCATTGAGTTGACCCTGGTGGAGGCCGACTGGGCCGGGACGGTCATACCCGCGCTCGGCAGCCGCGACTATCTCGGCTACCTGTGGGCCATCCCGCCTTCCAAGAAGGTGGTGGAAACCCAGATCGCTGGCTTCAACGCCGGGTACAACGTCAGCCACCAGTACGAGACTGACGAGCTCTTCAACCTGTGGGACGAGCTGCGGAACACCGCGCCCCTCGACGAGCGGGACGCGCTGCTGCGACAGATAGGCAACATCAAGTTCGACAACTTCGAGAACATCCCCATGTATGAGGTGTTCATCGAAGCCATCCTCGATCCGAAAATCGTGGACAACTGGATCTTCCCCGGCTGGGACGGCGGCGACATCGGCCACACCTGGCTAATCAGCGCCTGCAAAACCCAAAACCCCTGCCGTTAAGGAGCGCGGCTCACTCCCCGGTAGGATGAGGGACAGAGTGAGGGTGAACTTCTTTCCCGGCTAACTAACTGCACATTGGCGACGGACGAAACGGGCGGCCTCCGGGGACCGCCCGTTTCTATTGCGGGCGCAGCGCGTATAATCAGTAAGGCTTGCCACGTCATCATGGCGAGTCGGAACCTTGAGCGGCCTGCCGATGGACGCCCTCACCCTAACCCTCTCCCAAGAGGAGCGGGAATCCGGGGACACCGCGTTATTTCAGATTCCGCCTGATATGTTCGCCACCGCTCGCAGAAAACAACTGGCCGTTGGACTGGTCTTTCTGGCCGTGCTTCTCGGCCTCTTTTTGTGGTTCAACCGGATTCCCAAGCTGGACATTGTGGAGGCCGACCTCGCCGGGGCCACGGCCCCCGCCGTCGAGTGCTTTCAGGGATTCTGCCTCGAGAGCGAGCCGGACTCCACGTTGTTCTCTCGCTGGTGGGACTTCTCCTTAGCCTACCTGAAGCTGATCTCCCTGGGGATGGTCTTCGCCTTTCTCATCGCCGGGTTGACCGAGACATTCCTGCTGCCGACCGGCTCGGTCTACGGGACGTGGTCGCGGCCCGGGGTGCGCGGTTCCTTGGGCGGCCTGCTGGTTGGGCCGGCCATGAACCTCTGCTCTGCCTGCATCGTCCCCATCGCCAACGCCTTCCGGCAGCGGGGCGCGGGAATGGAGGCCGCGCTGGCCATCGTCCACGGTTCCAGCACTCTGAACGTGCCGGCGCTGCTGATGGCCGCCCTGGTGTTCACGCCCATGCTGGCGGGCAGCCGGGTCGGGATAAGCCTGATAGCCGCCCTGTTCCTCGGCCCCCTGGTGGCTTGGCTGGCCGGGCGCAGCCGGAGCGACGAAATCCCAATCGTTCCGCCGCCGGACCTGCCTGCCGTTGATGCCGGGACGGACGAATCGTCGTGGCGTTCCGTGCTGTCCACCGGCCTGAAAGCCTGGGCGCGGGCCAGCCTGCGCTACTTTGTCCGCCTCGCCCCGGTGATGGTGCTGGCGGGTTTCGCCAGCGCGCTGGTCATCCAGTGGGTCAGCCCCGACACCGTTGGCGCCTACCTGGGCAACAACCCCCAGGGAGTGGCCATCGCCGCCACCTTGGGCGTGCTGATAAACGTGCCGCTGATGTTCGAGATTCCGCTGGTGGCCGCCCTGCTGCTGGTTGGGATGGGCGAGGCGCCGGCGGCCACGCTGCTGTTCGCTGCCGCCGCCGGAGGCCCGGTCACCTTCTGGGGGCTGGCCCGGGCCATGCCCCGCCGGGCCGTGGCCACCCTGGCCGCTGCCACCTGGGGCCTGGCAGTGGTAGCCGGCCTCGGCATCTTGGTCATCGCCCCACTGGTGGGCGGTCAGGGCGTGGGCATCCGGGCTTCGGTAACCGGCGTGTCCGGCGGCGATTCCGCCCCCCTCCCGCTTCTGGGAGATCCCGGCGAACTGCGCCTCGACCGCCTGGAGCCGTCCGTGGTGGGCACCGGCGGCGATGTGCTGGTGACGGTTCACGGGAGCGGCTTCGTGGACGGGGCGGGCGTCGCCCTGGACGGCGTTGAGGCGGCATGGGCCTTCCTCGGCCCCGACCGGCTGGTGGCCCTGGCCCCGGCCCGCGAGGCCGGGACGGTGGACGCCGTGGTCACCAACCCCGACGGCTCATCCGTGTCGCTGTCCGGCGCGCTGACCTACCAGCCTCCGGCATTCGACGAGGTGAGCGAGCAGGCGGGGGTCAATTTCACCCACTACCGAGACCTGCTGGACATTATCCCCCTCGGAGCAGGCGTCGTCGTGTTCGACTACAACGGCGACGGGTTGCAGGACGTCTATCTCACCGCCACTCCCGACATCGCCAGCCTGGCCCCGGAGGGCGAGGACAAGAACGCGCTCTTCCGCAACAACGGCGACGGCACCTTCACCGGCATGGCCGGCGAGGCGGGCGTCGCCGACGCCGAGGCCAAGGGCAACGGCGGGTGCGCCGCCGACTATGACAACGACGGCGACCAAGACCTTTTCGTCGCCAACTGGGGCGACAGCAGGCTGTTCCGCAACGACGGTGATGGCTCGTTCACCGACGTAGCCGAGACCGCCGGGCTGGCCGATCCCGATGGCACCTACCGCTCGATGGGCTGCGCCTGGGGCGACTTTGACCGCGACGGCTGGCTGGACTTCATCGTGGTGCGGCACATAGACGAGTCCAACCCGGACGCCTTTACCAAGCGGCTCTACTATTTCGACGTGCGCCCCCTGGCCCTGTTCCACAGCAACGGCGACGGCACCTTCACCGAGGTCACGCATCTGCTGGGGGCCACCCCCAACCCGTCCCACACCGAGGGCGAGTACGGCAGCGTCTGGGGCGCGGGCTTCCAGCCGGCCTGGGTGGACTTCGACAACGACGGCGACCTCGACCTCTACATCATCAACGACTTCGGCGAGTACATCCAGCCCAACGTGCTCTGGCGCAACGACGGGCCTCTTGATGGCCGCTCGGACGGGGAACCCTCGTCAAACACCTCCCTTTTCCCCCAGGGGAGTGTCGGGGTGGGGGCGTCCCCGGAGGAATGGACCTTCA
Source organism: Dehalococcoidia bacterium (assembly GCA_965226875.1). Classification (GTDB taxonomy): domain Bacteria; phylum Chloroflexota; class Dehalococcoidia; order Lucifugimonadales; family UBA3495; genus VXOI01. The sequence goes on from OZ245439.1 coordinate 3,815,718, forward strand.
CCGACGTATCGCAGGAGTCGGGCGCCGGAACGGCCATGTTCGGCATGGGGCTGGCGGTGGCCGACTACAACTCCGACGGCTACCTGGATATGTTCGTCACCAACATCGGCGACAACGTGCTGCTGTCCACCGCCGACGGCGAGACCTTCCGCGACACCGCCGCCGATGTGGGGGTGGCCTACGGCGATTTCCGCCGCCAGCAGCGGGTGAGTTGGGGCACCGTCTTCTTCGACTACGACAACGACGGCTACGAAGACCTCTACGTTGCCAGCGGCTACCTAGACACCGACGACATCAACCGCCGGGAGCAGCCCAACCTGCTGTTCCGCAACAACGGCGCGGGCGTCTTCGAGGACGTTTCCGCCGTCAGCGGGGCCGCCGACTGGGGCACGGGGCGCGGAGTGGCCTACGCCGACTTCGACGGCGACGGGTGCCTCGACCTGTTCGTCGCCAACCTGGGCCGCTCGGCGGCGAAGGGCGAACCGGCGCGGCTGTTCCGCAACCGCTGCGACTGGGGCAACAACTGGCTCATCGTCAAAACCGTGGGCACCGCCAGCAACCGCGACGGCATCGGCGCCAGAATCACGCTAACGGCAGGCGGACACATCCAGATTCGGGAGGTCGCCGCCGGGGCCAGCAACTCCTCCCAGAATATGCTCCCCGCCCACTTCGGCCTCGGACAGGCTGCCGTGGTGGACGAAGTCCGGGTGCGGTGGCCCAGCGGAACCGTGCAGACGCTGCGGGACGTGGCGGCGAACCAGGTATTGACCGCCACCGAACCGTAGATTCGGCGTCGCCATGCGGGAATCCCGTAGGGGCGCATGGCTGTGGCCCCTGCGCGAGTGGCTTCCGCGCGAGATGGGTTGGCAACTGCCCCGGAACACACGGAAAACTGGCATTGCCCTGGCAAACAAAAAAGCCCCTCTCCCTGCGGGAGAGGGCCAGGTGAAGGGGAAACCGCACCGCGTCCTGCCTACGAGTAGCGGATGCGGGGGTCCAGGTAGGCGTACAGCACGTCGATTATCAGGTTGGTGACGACGTAGATGCCAGCGAAGAAGACCACGATGGCCTGCATCAGCGGGAAGTCGCGGGCCAGCACCGCCTCAAAGGCCAGCAGCCCGACGCCCTTGCAGTTGTAGACCGTCTCGATGGAGACCGAACCCACCAGCAGGCCGCCGAAGATGATGCCGAAGTAGGTCAGCGGCGCGATGGCGGCGTTGCGGACGCCGTGTTTCCAGATGACCTTGGACTCTCGCAAGCCCTTGGTGCGGGCGAGGTTGATGAACTCGCTGTCCATTATCTCCAACATGGAGGAGCGCATCAGGCGCATCAGCGCCGCCACCAGGAACCAGCCAATGGAAATGGCCGGCAGTATGTACGACGACGGAGTCTGGCACTGCGATGTGGGCACCAGCTCAAGTTGAACGGCGAATATCCACATCATCACCAGGCCCAGCCAGAAGGGCGGGAACGACTGGCCCAGCAGGGCGATGGTCTTGCCAACCCAGTCGAAAATGGTGTCCTTCTTCACAGCAGACAGCACACCAATGGGTATGGCAACCGCCACGGAGAAAAGGACAGCCACCGCCGCCAACTCGAGGGTGGTGGGGAATCGCAACAGCACCAGGCTCATGGCCTCGTGGCCTTGGTACTTGATGGACTCGCCGAAGTCCCCCCGGAAACTGTTGCGCATATAGTTGATGTACTGGAGATAGATGGGGTTATTGAAGCCCAACTGCTCCCGCAGCTCTTCCCGCTCCTTGTGGGTGGCGTCAATGGGCAGGAGCACGTCCACCGGGTCGCCGGTAACGCGCCCCAAGCCAAAGACGATGATGCTCACCACCCACAAGGAGAGCACCGCCTGGCCCAGCCGCATCAAGATATAGCGCTGAATTTTGACAACTCCGGGATTTGGGAAGAATGCCCTTAAATGTCCAGAGGAGGGGGAAAGCCCGGGGCCAGCCCGGACGAACTGAACGGGACATTACAACAACCCAACACCAAATGCAATAGCCGGCTCGATGCGGGCCGCGGCGCCTGCCTTTCCGGCCTGGCGAGTTCCCGGGGAGATTGCAGAGTCCCCTACGGAGTGTCGTCATATTCACCGTCATTCCCGCGAAAGCGGGAACCCAGAGGCCATTGGCAACAAATGCGTACTTGCCAGCCACCGGATTCTGGATTCCCGCTTTCGCGGGAATAACGGAAACAGACGCTTGGAGACCGATATTCTTAAATTGACGACACTCCCTGAAGCATCCATCCGGGGGCTTTCGTTTCTCGGTAAACTGCCATTCTGAGCCGGGGCGAAGAATCCAAGGTTCACATCTTCAACAAGTCTGGAGTGTAGATTCTCCTCCGCCATGCTCTTCAGAGCAATGACAGCTACGGAGAACCCGCCCAGGCCGGTGCGCTCTCGGTCAACGGGGAGACGGAGGGGCAGCTGCCGCATGTCCATGAAAACAGGGGCGGGTGATGACCCGCCCCTGCAAGTTTCCCGCGCCGGGAACGCTCCCGATGCGACTAGCGCAACGGTGCCGCGTAAATCTGTCCGCCCTTGGGGCAGTCCTGGCAGGGAGCATCGGCCCAAAGGGCGTTGCGCCCGCCCTCGCGCGGCAGATTGATGCCGCCGAGGCCAAGGTTGCGGTCGTAGATCTCGCCGTAGTTGCCCACGGCCTTGAGTACGTTCTGCGCCACGTCCATGTCCAGGCCCAGGCTCTCCTGTCCGAAGGATCCCTCGAATCCGAGCAGCCGGTCCTTGACCGTCTCGCCGGTAGCAGCGTCGGGGACGCTGTCGGAGGTGACGCTGAAGGCCTCGCCGTAAATCAGGATGGCCATTACGGTCTTGACGACGTCGAACCACTGGTCATCGCCGTGGGGGACCAACGGCCCCAGTGGCTCCTCGGAGATGGTCTCCGGCAGGATGGTATGGGCAGTGGGGTCGTCAAAGCCGGAACCAATGGCGGCCAACTGCGAGCGGTCGTTGGTGAAAGCGTCGCACTGCCCGCTCTGGTAGGCTGCCGACACCGCGTCGGTATCCTCAAAGGTCAGCGGCGTGATGTTCAGGTTGTACTGGTTGGAGAAGTCTTGCAGGTTCAGCTCGGTGGTGGTGCCCTGCGTCACGCACACACTGGCGTCCTGCAACTCCAGCGCGCTGGTCAGGCCCAGGCTTTTGTTGACCAGGAAGCTCTGGCCGTCGTAGAACATCGTCTGCACGTAGTTGCCCCACTGGGCGTCGCGGGAGGTGGTCCAGGTCACCGTGCGCACCATTAGGTCAACTTCGCCCGACTGGATCACCGGCCCGCGCTCGGCGGCGGTGATCAGGCGAATCTCGATGGCGTTGGGGTCGCCCAGCACCGCAGTGGCGACGGCGCGGCAAAGGTCAATGTCGAAGCCCACGTTGTTTCCTTCGGCGTCCAGATGGCCGTAGCCGGGAACGTCGTTGCGGCTGGCGCAAATCAGAGTGCCGCGGTCGCGCACGCTCTGGAGGCGGTTCTCCTGCACCATCACGTCGGTGGGCGCGGGCGCCTGCACGGTTACCGGCACCTGCACGGTTACCGGCACTTCCCGGGTTACTTCCACTTCGCCGCCGCACGCCGCGACAGACACCAGCAACAGTGTCGCCGAAAGCATCGCCAACAGGATAAGCACCTTGGTATTCAAACCGATCTTTTTCACTTGCTCTACACCCTTCTGCAAACTCACAATTCTACCCCGAAGTCGGACTCCAGGCCGATTGGTATAGAAAGTATACCCACAACACGCCATTCCTTGCCACAATGCGAAACTGAATTAACCATAATTCGTCAACGGGAAAAAGAAGGGGCGCGACCGAAGCCGCGCCCCTGAAACTCTGCGAGTACCGTTGCGAGTACCGTTTGAAGCTACCGTCCGCGCAGCCTCGGGTCCAGCACGTCGCGCAGTCCGTCGCCCAGGAAGTTCACCGCGAACACCACCAAGCCGATGGCCAGCATCGGCGGCACCGGCAGCCACGCCTGCGTGTCGATGAACTTGCGTCCCAACTGCAGCATACCGCCCCAGGTCGGCACGTCCGGCGGAATGCCAACGCCAAGGAAGCTTAGCGCAGCTTCCACCACGATGGCGAAGCCCAGGCTGATGGTCATCAGCACAATGTAGGTCGCCGCCACGTTGGGCAGCATATGCCGCAGGATGATACGCATCGGCGTCGCGCCGATAGCCCGCGCCGACAGGGTGTAGTCCAACTCCTTGATGCTCAGGGCCTGCGACCGTATGACCCGCGTTGCCCCCGGCAGCAGTATCGCCACCAGCGCAATCATCACGTTTCGGTCGGATGCGCCCAGCGCCGCCATTAGCCCCAGCGCCAGGATGATGGGCGGAAACCCCATGAGGGCGTCCACCGCCCGCTGGATGGCCAAGTCAACTACGCCACCCATGTAGGCGCTGAAAACGCCGATCAACGTCCCGCCGGTGATCCCTATCAGAACGCTGACCAACCCCACTTTCATCGAGATCCATGCCCCGTACATGAGGCGGCTCGCTACGTCACGCCCCAGTTGGTCGGTTCCAAGGAATGTCTCACCTCCCGGACCCAGGAATTTGGACGCCACACCCACCTCGTCGGGGTCATAGGGCGACACCCCCGCAAAACGGGCCAGCAGCGCAATCACCACCACGGCGAGCAACACCACGGCGCCCGCGAAGGCGATGGGTTTGCGCCGGGCAAAGTCCCTGATGACCGACAAGATGGCGGCGACCCCGGCTGGCTTGGCCTGCCTCAGATCCAGGTCCGACGTCGCGACAGATTCGGTGTTGAACACTTGCATCTGTATATCTCCCTATCTATTGCATCCGCATTCTGATGCTGCGTCATCGTTCCTGGCGCGGAGAAACACTTTGGCCGAAGTCAGGCCACCCCTGCGTTAAGAGTACCGGATCCTCGGATCCAGCAACCCGTAGAGCAGGTCAACCATCAGGTTGATTGAAACGATCACCGCGCCGATTATAACGATTTCGGCCTGGATCACCGGGTAATCCCTGAAGGAGATAGAGTCGATGAGAATGGTGCCCATTCCCGGCAGCAGGAAGATGTACTCGATCACCACCGTGCCACCGAAGAGCCTCCCGAACTGCCAGCCCGAGATGGTCAGGATGGGCAACACGGCATTCTTCAGCCCGTGTCGCAGCACCACCACCGTTTCGGCCAGCCCCTTGGAGCGGGCCGTCCTCATGTAGTCTTCCCGCAGTATCTCCATCATGGAGGAGCGGGTCACCCTGGCGATAAAAGCCATCTCGTAGAAGGCCAGGGCCACAGCCGGGAAGATCATCTGGTGAATGTTGGTCAGGGGATTATCCTGGAAGGTAACATAGCCCAGCGGAGCCAGGCCTCCCGTGCGCACGAGTATCAGGACCAGCAGCACCGCCACCAAGAAATTGGGGATGGCAATCCCCACCAGCGTCAAGGTCCTCGCCACATAGTCCAGCCAGGTGTCCGGTTTCAGCGCCGACAGGATCCCGAAGGGCACCGCCACCACCACCGCCAGGACGGTGGCTATGATCGCCAACTCGATGGTGACCGCTATGCGGTTCTTCAGCTCGGTCATCACCGGAGCGTTGAACTTCAGCGAATCGCCAAAGTCGCCTTGGAAGATGCCGCCGATCCATTCGAAATACTGGAGGTAAATGTTGCGGTCTGTGCCAAGTTTCTGTCGCAGGTTCTCCAGGTCTTGCTGGGTGTAGTTGCCGCCACCACCCGCCTCGAGGATCGCGATAGCCGGGTCCCCGGGCACCAGCCGCATCACCACAAAAACAATGATGGTGATGAGCAATACGGTGGGAACGAACAGGGCCACCCTTTTAGCTGCGTACTGTCTCATATGTGTCCTTTCCCCGTGGGTTTACCGGTAGAGGTGAAAGGAAAGGTGAAAATCCATGTTGGTTTTGCCGAAAATGCGGAGCCATCACAAATGACTCCGCATTTTTATGCTGTGTTTACGGAGGGGAATTCCGTTCGGGTTTTCCTCCGTCCATGATCAGGTTTACCTAGCGGTCCAGCCAGAGGTCTTCGTGCTTGAAGCCGTACTGCACCGTCTGCGGCGGGTTGAAAGCGCGGATGTCCTCGTGGACCAGCCAGAAGAACTTGCCCCAGAAGAGGGTAACCCAGTGGTTGTCCTCATAGCCCAGGTCAAGATTGGAGGGATCGGTCGGCACCAGGTATGACTCAATCTCCTTCAGGATCTCCCGGCGCTGGTCGATGTCCTGCTCGACCTTCTGCTGCTCGAACAGGTCTCGAATGGTCTCCGTTTCCCAGTTGGTGTAGTTGCGGGTGGCGCCGCGCAGATACACGCCACCCAGGAGGGCGTCGGCGTCCAGCACCGTCATGCCCTCGCCCTGGCAGGAGAGCTCCCAGTCGCCGAGCGCCTCCTCTGCCTTGGCCGTCTGGTAGAGAGCGTAACCGGCGGCGCTTTCATGCACCGAGATTTCGCCCTTGATGCCCAGGTTATTCTCCAACTGCTGCTTGACCACGCTACAGGTGTCGGGGTAAGAGCCGACCTGACGAACGTCGAACGTGGTCTCGAAACCGTCGGCATAGCCGGCGTCGGACATCAGCTGCTTGGCATAGGCCAGGTCAGCCTCGCCTTCTGCCGTGGACTTGGAACGAATTCCCGGCCAGTTTGCGCACTCGTCCAGGGAGTGGCCCATGCCCATCATCGGGCAGGGGGTGTCGGCTGTGCCGTCCTCGACGAATTCGTTGAGCTGGTCGTAGTCCAGGGCAAGATAGATGGCCTTGCGGATGCGCGGGTCGGTGAACGGCTCCACCTTCCGGTTGATCATCAGGCCCCAGTTGCGGGTGCCAGGCAGCTCGTGGGCCGCCACATGCCCGCTGTCGGCGCCTTGGGTGTCTGCGTCCACTTCCAGGTACTCGGTGGGAGACAGGTTGGAGAACCCCGAGTTCATCATCTCGAGCTGACCGGCCTTGAACTGCGAAATCAGCGTGCCAGTGTCAACGATGATGAAGTGGCTGATCTGGTCGAAGTAGGGCCGGTTGTCCTTGAAGTAGTTCTCATTGCGAACAACCCGGTAGAAGTTGCCGCGGCTGTACTCTTCCAGAATGAACGGGCCCGACATGGCGCCGTATTCCATCACAGTCTCAGCCTGCTTCAGGTCCTCGATCGCGGGGTTTTCCAGCACATGCTTGGGAAGCACTTTAACGTAGTCGAGGGACATGAAGTTGATGAACGCGCCGGAGGGGAAGGATAGGTTGAACTCTACCGTGGTGTCGTCGATCATCTTCACGCCGCCATCCTCAACGGGAAGGGTATAGTTGCGGAAGAGACCGGAACGCCCGATGGAAACGTCCGGGTTCATGTACCTGGCCATGCTGAACTCAACGTCAGCGGCGGTCAGGGGAGTCCCGTCATGCCACATGGCGTTGTCGACCAGGTTGAAGGTGATCGTCTGGCCGCCGTTGCTGACATCCCAATCAGTGCAGAGGTCGCACACGACCTTGGTCGTATCGGTGGTGTCGAACTGCACGACCTGGTTGTACAACTGCGAATACGCCTGGACGCTGGACAGCGAGCCGGAACCCACGGGTTCCCAGACCTCGGCGTCGGCGTAGGCGGACATGCGGATGTCGCCGCCGGCATTCGCCTCACCCGTCACGGGCTGGGCCGCGATGGAAGTGGGCGTCGGGAACGGCGTGTTGGTCGGGCGGGACCCGGCGGGCGCCGGGGCGCTGGTCGCTGTGGGTTCGGCCGTGGGAGCGGGGCCGCCGGACGACGACGTGTCCTCCGTGGGGGCCGGCGCGGGCACGCTGGTGGCGGGAGCCACGGTCGGCTCATCCGCCGAGCCGCAGGCCACCACCATGGCCAGGGCCACTATCAGCGCCAGCGGTATCAGTGCTCTAAGATTCAGGAGACGGTACACTGCCATGCGTTTCCTCCGAATTTAGTTGGTGAAGATATATAACGTTTCAGGGACTGCGGGCGTCCCCTGCCATATATATAAGGCTGCATGACGTCCAGGATCGAGAAAGGTCCTCCGACGCCAACGCGATATTCTCCCACATATCAGCCATGTATGGCAATCAAACCGGCGGATGTTAGCCTACTGGACAGCCCGTCGTCAAGCGGCGCGGGCGGCGGGATTGGCGCGAATGCCCCTATCCTTTTCCGGACGGTATTCTTGTACCGGCTGGCCTTAGGTAGAGATGAATCATGCCCCGGAGGGCTTGCGGTAGGGTTCCAGCAACAGCCGCACATCGGTATCCACGTCGGCGTCCACGTAGAACGGCTCGAAGTCGGCGGCGCGGGTCCAGATACGGGCCGTCTGGATCAGGGCGGCCCGCTCCACCGACGCCGGCCAGCGCAGGATGCCCACGCCGTCGCCGGAAGCGTGGGCCGCCGCCGCGCTGCCGTTCCGTCCGCGGGCCACGCTGAGTTCGTCTCCGTCTATGGCCGTGATCAGCGCTTGCTCGGCCGCCGCCGCGCCCCTGCCGTCGGCGACGCCCGGCAGGATGGTCTGGCCAGTGCGGAACTGCGAGCCGTCGCTGACGGTCAGGGTCGCGGCATCCGCGTCCACCGCCGCCGCCAGCGTCGCGCCCGAAGGCTCGGCGAAGCAACGGTAGCCCCAGAGGCCGGACACGCGAAAGTTGGCCTCGCCCGGCGCGAATCCTTCTCCGCGCCCCGTCCGCGCCCGGATGCCGCCGTGGGGATGCCCCCACGGTTGCAGCGGCGCGGCGTTGTGGGGCAGCAGCCGGTAGTCTCCGACCTCCCAGACCTTGCCGAACGACAGCCCGGCGGCGGCGGCCTGGGCCAGCTCGGACACCGCTATCAGGTCGGGAACCGCCAGCCGGTCGCCGCCGGAGCCGTCGAACAGCAACGTCTCGACGCGGGGGTAGAAGTGGCGGTTGCAGTAGTGGTCCACCCAGTCCGACACCGCCAGCAGCAGCTCGAACAGCTCATCGTCGTCGTCCGGCCCGGCGGCCGGGTCTTTCAGCACACTGTCGTCCTTCAGCTTGGTCAGGTCGCCATACAGAGAACGGTACGCTTCGCGGGCCATGGTTTATCCTCCTGAAACTCCTGAAAAAAATCCCTCTCCCCACAGATAATTTTCCTCCCCTCCGGGAGAGGGTTAGGTTGGGGCGTCCCTCTCTGGCTGCTCTCGCCTCACTACTGGCTATCAGCTCTCCTCGGCGTACTCGATGATGACCTTGTGGTCGGTGGAAAGCGGGCGGCCCCGCCAGCGCAGGCTGAGAGGCTCGCCGCGGCGTCCGCGTGGCCCCTGATCGCGCAGGTAGGTGCGGGTGGAGGCCGTTCCCTTGTCGGGCACCGCCAGGATCTCCACGGCGCGCGACGGGTCGGTTACCAGGCTCCCCGCCGTGCCGAAGTAGATCTCACACAGGCGCCGTCCGTCGGTTTCGGGCTGAATCACCTTCACCCGCACCAGCCGGATGCGGTAGCCCTTGGCAGGAGCCAGGATGGTATGCCGCCCCCGCCTCCGTGGGGGCGTAGCCTCTGCGGTCTTGAGGGCGAAGGGACGGCGTCGCAGCGACGCTTGGTGGGACTGCCGGGTGGTCATGGGCGCTCCTCCCTATTCTTCCTCTCCCCGGTTATACAAGGGGGGAGGGCCAGGGTGCTCATTCTCCCTCTCCCTTGAGGAGATGGGACTGTCTCTCTGCTAACTCTCCTCGGTGTACTCGATCAGTATCTTGTGGGCGGTGTAGGGGGCCTCGCCGCTCCAGCGGCCGCTGAGAGGTTCATCGCGCAGGCCGCGCGGCCCCTCGTCGCGGGGAAAGACGCGGGTAGCCTCCTCGCCCAGCTCCGGGATGTCCAGCGTGTCCACCGCTTTGCCCGGCGCAGACGCGATGGTTTCCCCCTCGCCGAAATAGACCTCGTAGAGCCGCCGCCCGTCGGCCGCCTCCTGGATGACCCGGACCCGCAGGACGCGCAGCCGCTTGCCCTTGCTGGGGTTTACCAGCGTTTCCCGCACGTTGGAGGTGTTGGAGTCATGGGCGCGGAGCAGTGGCTCGTAGACCCTGGGCCGGGCCGGACTGTTGTGTTTTGGCGGCGGGTGCGGCGGGTGGTCATCGCAGCATCCGTCCCAGGCCCGTTCCACCCAGCGCCGCGATGGCCGCCAGCGACGCCGTGAGCGCCGACCCGTTGATGCCCTGCGAAAGGGCGTAGGCCTCGATGCCCGACACCGCCACGATGCCCAGCCCGGCCACCACGGCCCACGGCCGCGAAAAGCGACCCTCCCGCCCGTCCTTGGGTTGAATCAACTTTTCCCCTCCTTAAATAATGATTAACCACAGAGTTCACAGAGAGCGCAGAGAAAGCCTATGGAATACCTCCGTGTTCTCTGTGGTTAGTTTTTCCCTAGACGCCGGTGATGTTGTACTGCAACGCCGTGTGGGTGGCCGACGCGCGCGCGCCGCTGCGCTCCTGCAACGCGATGCGGAAGCTCACCACCATGATGTTCTGACGCTTCTGTGCGTCGCGCACCGTCTCGATGGTCAGTTCGCGCTTGAAGCCCACCCGCCACTGCGAGCGGTTGACGATGAGCAGGCGGCCCTCGGTGTTGGCGCTGCCGCCGCCGGTCACCTTGCCGTCGGCGTCGGCCAAACGCATCTGCTCCGACACGATGACCGGGATGCCCTCCACCGCGCCGAGCTGCCCGGTCAGCACCGTAGCTTGAGGGCCGAACTTGTCCAGCGTTCGGAAGCTGTCGATGGTCAGCGCCTTGATGAAGGTGTTGACGTCGGTGATGTAGGCCAGCTCCGATGGGCGCACGCCGTACTTGCCCAGCTTGCCGCGAACCTCGTTGAACATATCGCCGCTGACCGCCGCGTTGTGGTCATTGCTCATGGCGGCGTTGTCCACCAGCGGCAGGTGCAGCAGCCCATCGAAGCCGACCAGGAAGTGCCCCGTCCCGGCGGTGTTGGCGGCGATAGTCGCGCCGTCGGCGTTGATGCTGTTCAGAGTGGTAGTGTCGCCGTTGAGGATGACGTCGTCGATGACCTCGTGGGCATTGCGCAGCAGGCTGCGGCGCAGCTCGTCCATCATGGCGATGACCGCGTCTTCGTCCAGGTCGTAGGACCATGGAACCTCGGCCACCAGCTCGTGGGCCGTCAGCGTCTGCCGTGGCCGGGGCGCTCCCGGTAACCGCCGTGTTCTCCGTCCCCGGATACCAGTTGACGCTGCCAAGCTGAAGCGGAATCTGAAACGGGTTGCTGGGCATCTGGACCGTGTTGAACAGGGGCGCGATGGCCGTTTCCAGGTTAACGTCGTCCCACAGGGCGCGGGCCTCCTGGATGTCCACCAGTTCATCGCCCTGCCCGGCGGTGGTGGAGTCCATCGCCGCCTTCAGGTTCGACTGCCAGTCCTCCAGCATCCGGGGATTGGCCCCCGACGGCTCCCGGAGCTGCGCCGACAGCAGGCTGCGGGCGCAGGCCAGGTCCAGGTGATCCAACCCGGCATACTTGCCGAAGACCACGCGGGCCCGGTCGCCGCCGTGCTGATCGATCCCGTAGTGACGGAGCAGGGCCAGCTTCTCGCCCTGCCGCCGGGCGTCCTGCATCTTGGCGACCTGCGAGCCGATGCGCTCCAGCTCCTCGCGCAGCGGCGGAATCTCCGAGTTCATCCGCGACTCGTAGAACTCGCGGATACCGCCCAGCTCCCGCTTCACCAGCTCCAGGCTGGCTGTGGAAAATGCCCCGTTGTCTGTGGTCATACATTCCTCCTCGAATTTGTTGCCTGATAATTGTTTGAATCCCGACAGGAGCAACACAGGTTGCTGGCATGGATGGATCGGATGTACCGGATGGGAGGGGATGGTTTCATGCGAAATTGCCTTCTACCCACGCAAGTCCAATCCTGTGCATCCTGTCCATCCATGTCAGTTAAGTCCTATCCAGATTCGGACAGTGCCCCTACCTCCACACCGCCCGCAGTTCCACCAGCAGCGCGTCCAGCCAGGCGTCCGGCTCCATCCCCCGCCTCAGTGCGCTGCGGTTGGCCGGGACGGGGACAGCGCTGACCTCCAACAGCTCCTGCTCCAGGTAGCGCAGCCCCAGGAACCCGCCGGTGCGGGCGTCCCGCCGCTCCTCCCAGCGGATGGGCCGGAAGCCGACGGACACGCCCCGCTGGAAGCCCGAGGCATACAGCGCGGCGACCTCCTGAGCGAAGGCGCCGGGCGCGAACTCCATCTTCGCCAGCAGCCGGTGTGTTTCGCTCCACACCGACGCCGCGCGGCCGATGACCGGGTGGCGGTAGTCGTGGGCCCATAGCAACACCGGATTCTGGAGATACGCCTCCAGCCGCCAGCCGTCCGCCGACACCACGTCGCCGTGACGGTCCACGTCGTCGGTTCACTAGACCAGGGTCATTTAAACTCACCCTCTCCCCTGGAGAGAGAGGGAACAACCAAGAGACTCTGCTCGATTGTCATGTATTAGATTGACAACCGGGCCGCCTATGGTGTATCAATCTACTGCTACCATGCTTCCGAAGTGGGCGGCTCTCAGGTAGCCTGCCCGGGTACGAAGCGGCCCTGCCGCAGCTTAGGAGGAGGAAAATGCCCGACACATACTACGCTAGGGTTAGCAACTTCTTGTCCGATCCTCGTGACCGCTTCATCGCAGTCGGGGAATCGGCAGATGAAGTCCTGTCAAAGATGAACGAATACCTAACCAGCGCGGCCGCCGTAGCGCGCTATGGCGCAATAAACCCCAAGGAGCTGGAACAGAATATCCGCACCTGCATTTTCAAGAGGGGCACCAAGGCCATCCACAACCGCGCCCCGGGCACTCGCTACTACCACGAACCGCCGCCCCACGAGTAATTCGCAGGCGCACTTCACGGACGCAACCCGTTGACCCCGCATCCCCCGAGCGGGGTCATTTTTTGCCCCGCCATAACCGCCGCCCGCACCCTAACCCTCTCACTAGGAGAAGACTTGTCGCCGCCCCTCCTACAGGGGTCGCTTGGCCGGAATTCCCACGCGGCGGGGGTATCGCTCCGGCGTTGGCGCGACCTTCTCGAAGGAAGCCACCACCCGGTTGTCGGTCAGGCCGGGGAGCGTCACCGGGTAAACGCCCGCCTGCCGTCCGCCCAACTCCGACAGCGCAAACTCCGCTTCGGCCAGTTCGGACTCCAGCCCGCCGTGCTTCAAGGCTACGGCGAATCCCCCCGCCCGGCAGAAGGGCAGCGCATATTCCAGCAACAGCGACAGCCGCGCCACGCCTCGCACCAAGGCCAGGCAGAAACCGTCGCGCAGGTCGAGGTCGCGGGCCAGCGTCTCGGCCCGCCCGGTATGCACCGTAACGCCTTCCAGCTCCAACACCCCGGCGACGTGTTTCAGGAACGCTGTTTTCTTGGCGACCGACTCAATCAAGTGCAATTCCAGATCCGGAAACGCCAGCTTCAACGGCAGTCCCGGAAAGCCAGCTCCGCTGCCCACGTCCACTACCCTGGCAACCCCCGGCAGGCCGTATGAGGAGTTGTCGCCGCCCTCCAGAAACGGGAGGCCCGCGGTAAGGGAATCGAGGAAGTGCCGCACCTGCGTTTCCTTGTCGCCGGCAATGGAGGTCAGGTTGGCCCGTTGATTCCATTCGGCCAACTCCCGGTGGTACAGCTCGAACTGCTCAAGCTGCCCGACGGAAAGGCCGATGCCCAACTCCATTGCGCCGTCAGCCAGCAGCTTCATAGGCCGGGGCGTAGCTCCTCGCTGGCTGCCCTGGGTTGTCATTCGAGTGTGTATTCGTCAAAGAAGTCGAGCAACTCATCTCGTACACCCCACATTACCGGAGTGTCGTCTACCGAAAGCTTAATTCCCAGGGCAGCCGTTATCGGCTCCACCAGTTGGGCCAGGCGGGGACCGCTGACCACTATCTCCCCCGGCAGAACTGGCAGGGTCTCCAGCAGCTTGACCAGCAACTCCTGCCGGTCGGCATCCGTAGGCCCGGGCCCCATGAACGCCTCATTCATCGCTGCGCCGGAGTCGGTGTGAGCGATCAGGGCCAGTGTCGGGAAGTGGGGGCGACCGCCCCTTTCCTCCCGCGCCGGCTCTGGCAGATAGAAAATGCCCAACTCCCACACCGATTCGGTTCCGACCTTCGTCTCGGCCAACTGCCGGAGGCGTTCCTCATCGGCGTATTCCGGCGCGGGCGGAGGCAGCGGGAACACGATCGGCTCCTGGACATTGCTCCAATTCCCGTCCTGGAAACGCCGGGTGAGAATCATTATGGAGCCGTCTTTATTACTGAAGGATATATTCCCCTCAACCATCAATTCGGCGGCATCAATCACGCAACGCAGCGCCACCGTCAGAAACTCAGCTTCGTCCGCCTCCAGGCGCCCGGGTACATACCCTGGCTTGAAGTTTTGGAACAGGGGCCATCGGCCCCGCCCGCGGTACCTGAGTCCCAGGCTGCGAATCGTGTCGCGGTCCGCCTTGGGCAGTTCCTCGCGGTCGGCGAGCATGGCCGAAACGGCATTCGTGGCATACAGGCTTTCCATTGAACCAACTTCTATGGCTCCCGACACCAGCGCCAGGTAGCCGGCCAGCCCTTCGTCGCCCAGGTACACGGCCACCCCATATTCCATCCCGCCGCTGCCCATGACCACGCAGTACCCCTTGTCCTCCCAGGAGGGATGCTCTACGGCCACCAAATCTGTGTCTACAAACCATTCCCAGGGAGCCGCCTGGCAGAACTCCCGGAAAGTCTCGTGAAGGGAGAGCCATTGTTCAGGGCTTGGTTCGGCCATCAGTCTTACACCGCCGCGCGCCACTTATCAGATTGGCCCGCGCACAACAACGGGCCAAGTCGGATTTTAGCACGCCTCTCGTCCATCAAGGGAGAGGGAGAATTAAACGAACCAGGGGCGAGAGATTTGAAGGCACAAAGCCCGTCCGGCCCCCGCAATTGACACGCGAATTGGCGGGCCGTAGAATTGCCCATGTTCGTAAAATCCCCAACGCGCGAGAATCGGAAGGCGGAAAATGGCGACGAAAGCGTATCTGTTGATAGAGACTTCCGTGGGCAAGACCAGGGAGGTAGCCACCACGCTGACCGGCCTGCCGGGAATTGCGACGGTAGATGTAGTGACCGGCCCCTTCGACATCATTGCGATGATCAGCGCCGACGACATTACCGTCGTGGGCGACTTGGTAACCGGGCACATCCATACCGTCGACGGAGTGGTGCGCACCGTCACCTGCGTCGCCGTGGGCGGGTAGCCCCGCCGGGCCGGACGGCCCTCTTCGATACTGCCCCACCCTTTTAACTTCCAGGGAGTGCCGTTTTGGACTTTAAATTTACCCCTGAAGATGAGTCCTTCCGCCGGGACCTCCGGACCTTTCTCGAGACCGAGCTGCCCCAGACGTGGGAGGGCGGAGGCCGCTACCCGGAGGAAGACGACTGGGATCTAACCCGCGTCATCCGCCGCAAGATGGCGGATCGCGGCTGGCTGACCATGCACTGGCCCGAGGAGTACGGCGGGCAGGGCGCTTCGCCGGTCAAGTCGGCCATCTTCAACGAGGAAATCGCCTACCTGCGCGCCCCCGGACGCGACATCTTCGGCGTCCGAATGCTGGGGCCGACGCTGATGATTCACGGCTCCGAAGAGCAGAAGCGCAGACACCTGCCGCAGGTGGCCCGCGGCGAGGTGCAGTGGTGCCAGGGTTACAGCGAACCGGAATCCGGCTCCGACCTGGCCTCCCTCAGCACCCGCGCCATCCGCGACGGCGACGATCTGGTCATCAACGGGGGCAAGATCTGGACGACGCTGGCCCATCGAGCCGACTGGATCATGCTGCTGACCCGCACCGATACCGACGCCCCCAAGCACCGGGGCATCAGCTTCGTGCTGGTGGATATGAAGTCGCCGGGCGTCACCGTGCGGCCCATCATCAACATGGCCGGGGGCCACGAGTTCAACCAGGTGCTCTTCGACAACGTGCGCGTTCCCCGCGCCAACGTGGTGGGAGAGGAGGACCGGGGCTGGTATGTCGCGGTGACCCTGCTGGACTTCGAGCGTTCCGGCATTGACTATTCGGCCAACGCCCGCCGCCTGCTGGACGACGTGCGCGAGTACGCCACCGAGACCAGGCACGGCGGTTTCAGACCCGGAGGGCAGACCCTCATGGACGCTCCCTGGGTGCGCAGCCTGATGGCCGACCGCTACATCGAGTGCGAAGTTGCCCGTCTGATAGCTTACAACGTGGCCTATATGCAGGGGGAGGGCTTGATCCCCACGCGCGAAGCCTCGATGAGCAAAGTGTTCGGCAGCGAGACGGTGCGCCGGGTGACCGACGCGGCCATGGATGTGCTGGGGCTGTACGGAACGCTGGGCCGCGAGGAAAAGTGGGCGCCACTGCGGGGCCGGGTCCAGGAACACTGGATGCTCAGCTTCTCCGGCACCATCGCCGCCGGCACCTCCGAAGTGCAGCGAAACATCATCGCCGGGCGCGGCCTGGGCCTGCCGAGGGGATAGCCCGTTATTCCAACCGCATCGGAAGTCTGTTGTAGGGGCGCACTGCTGTGCGCCCCTATGGGTCTGTTGAGGGTCTAGGCGGCCAGCAGCATCTCCTCGCCAGTGGCGTCCGCTTGCATCGTCGCTTCGCGGCAGCGCTGGATGATGCGGAAGACGGTGCGGACGGTGACGGAGAACCGGGCGGCGGTTTCCTCGACGCTCAGGGAATCCTGCTGCATGGCGCGCACGATTCGGAAGTCGCGCGCCAGCCTGCGGTTGCGCTGGTACCAGGCCGGGTCGTCATACTTGCACCGGGGCAGCGGGCAGTCGAGGCAGGAGTCCGACGCTTCGCACCCGGTGTCCTCGTAGTGGTAGAATTCCGAGGCGTCGTCTGCGTAGGCGCGGCTGGCATGGGAGCTGGCCTTTTCGGGGCGGGCGGCGAGCAGCATAACCATCACAATCTCCCAAACGGGTGTTCTAAATCAATGCACTTAATTTAGAACATAAGTACATGTAATGTCAACGTAATTTGGCCCAATTTCGGAGAAATGTTCTAATTTGGGCCAATTGCCAAAAACCCGAATCCCGGAGGGCCTATGACTGAATACGAGACAATGACCTACGAGCGCAAGGGCAGAATTGCCTATATCATGTTCAACCGCCCTCAGTCGCTCAACGCGGTGAACCGCCAGTTCGAGGAGGACCTGCACGAGGCGCTACTGGAGTTCGACACCGACGATGAGGCCTGGGTAGGCATCATCCACGGCGCGGGCCGGGCCTTCTGTGCGGGGGCCGACATCAAACAGCGTTTCGTCGAGATGACGCCTCAGGAAATCGCGCGGCGGGATCGCGGCCCCAACCCCGAGGGCTACCTCGGCCGCAGCATCAACTGGAAGCCCGTCATCGCCGCCGTCCACGGCTACGCCCTGGGGGCAGGCATAGTCATCGCCGCCGAATGCGACCTGATTGTCGCCTCAGAGGACGCCAGGTTCGGCATTTCGGAAACGAAGCGGGGACTGGCCGGCGGCAGAATCTGGGCTAAGGTCAACGCCTTCATGCCCTCGAAAATCGCCAGCGAGATGGTCATTACAGGCGAACCCGTGGAGGCGTCGGAGCTGTACCGGCTGGGCCTTATCAACCGCCTGGTGCCCAACGGCTTCCACCTCACCGCCGCAGAGGCCCTGGCCGAGAAGGTGCTCAAGACGCCACCGCTCTCGGCGCGGGTGGGCGTGAAACTGACCCGCCGCCAGTGGGTACAGGCCGGCGCCGATGCCGATATGCAGACCCTGCCCCTGAAGCTCCACCTCAGCGAGGACTTCAAGGAAGCCAGCCGCTCTTTCGTAGAAAAGCGCCCCCCGGAATACAAGGCGCGATAGAAAGGCTAGGTAGAGGGGCAAAAAAGTACCCTCTCCCAGCGGGAGAGGGCGTTTACATATTCCCTCCCCCAGCGGGGGAGGGTTAGGGTGGGGGAGAATGCCCTGCCAGGTGGTAGCTGCCTATGCCTCCACTTCCGCGCTCCGCATCCCATAAGGCGACTTGCCGATGACCATACCGTTGTCGAATTCGACGACGGCTTTCAGATTGCGAAAGAACAGAAAAGACCGCAGGTCTATCTGCATACTGTTGATGTGACGGGAGAGTTCGGGGAGCGTCAGGACCTCGACGCCGTCCAGCATATGCGAATCGTAGTCGGAAGTGTCCCGCCGGTGCACCCTGGTATCGACCGATACCTCAACGGCGCACCCCGCTCAAGTGGAGTGTTGCAGCAGGTCAACCGCCACTCGCCCACCCTTGCTGATAATCTGTTCCGCCGCCCGTTGGCTGAGTAAGATTTCCATTATGTTGTCCCATGGCCGCAACCTAATCGACTGCTGCCGGGTGATTTTCATTGAAACTTATCAAGCCCCATTCTAGACTGTCCGCGTCTTGTTATCCATAGCGGCTGGAGATTGCATGAGCGGAGAACCACAGTTGTTCAGGGTAAACCAAGGAAGTACGCTGTCAGAACGGATTGAAGAAGTCGATTTTGCCCAACTCGGACTGCGTGAGCGCAAGGATATACAGGAGTGGGTGGCCGCCAATCCCAGCATACTAGACGATGACCTGCTGATAATCGGCAAGGAATTCAGCGGCTTCGACCGCACCAACGAAAGGCTTGACCTCTTGGCCGTGGACAGCGATGGCAAGCTGGTAGTTATCGAACTAAAGCGAGATGACACTGGCGCAGATGCTCACTGGCAAGCCATCAAGTACGCCAGCTACTTCCAACGGGCTACGGCGGACGACATCGTGGTGATGGCGGCGGCGTATTGGAGTGAATCCCAAGACGCGGCGATTACACAACTGCTACAACACTTAGGCACCGACGATTTGAACGCTCTGAACAACGGTCAGCGCATCATACTTGCCAGCCACAGATTTGCTCCTGAAGTCACCTCAGCGGCCCTGTGGCTTAACCAAAAGGTTGCCAATGAAGACTTGCTCACTTGTATCAAACTTACTCCTTATCAAGATACGCAGAAAGACACTTTGTATGTGCAAGCATCCACTATCATTCCTGTGCCAGGGGTGGATGACTACCTAGAAGTCTGGCCGGAAAGCCATTGGCCGGGTTTTGCGCTACGCAAAGCAGACGTATTCCAGTCTGATATAGCATGATAGTGCACGTAATACGTTGCAACACCCACTATTTAATCGATAATCGACGTTAAGAAAACGACGGCTTGGGGAGAATCGGGGTTTCCGGCCAGACTTCTAGTGCGCGTTGCCCACGGTTCAGAACGTGATCTCAGGGAATCCCGCAGTAGCTTAGGAGCCAAGCTTACCGCGACATTTGCCCGAAACAAAAATGACCTAGTCAGTCAATTCGTCAAGAAAGTGGGCAGGTTGGCAATTGACGGACTGCCCGCTGAAATCAGGCCGGACAAAATCGGCAGGTGGGCTGGCGACACCGGGAGCCGCCGCTACTACCACCTGTGGTATTCCCGAGCGCCATGGGGCAATTGGAATGTCAACTATTCCATTGATCTCCGACCACACGAGAACTCAAATGAGTGGTTTGCTACTGTCCTGTTCGAAAACAGACGGAAGTTGTCCGTTCCCGCTCTGGAAGGAATCCACCTTAATGCCGGACAGGAGAGCAACTCGCAGGGTGATTTCACATTCGTTAGAACCGGCCCCGATACTTTGAATGACAGTTTTGCTAACAGGAACGCGGAGACGTTAAGGGAATTTATCGAGGAAATTACGCCGCTAATAGACGACTTGGAAAACGAGACCAGCGAAGAGGACGACGCCTAGTTCCCGTCCAGCAGCAGCGCGTTGATGGCCTCCACGCTGTCGGGGTGTACGGCCCTGCGGCGTTGCAGGCGCAGGGCCGACTCGCGGCAGAGGAACTCCAGCACCGCCTGACCCAGGCTTTCGTTGGCGATGTGCCGCAGTTCCTGCTGGTAGGGGTATGACTTTATCTTGCGCGGCTCCAGCTTGTCGGCGATGAACACCAGCAGGCCCAGCGGCGTCAGAGTCGGGTGCCCCGTGGTGTGATAGCGCACTGCGTCGAGTATCTCCTCGTCGTCCAGGCCGTCCTCGTGCCGCAGCAGTTCGGCGCCCACCGGCCCGTGCAACATGACCGGCGCCTTCCGCTCGATGTCCAATATGGTCAGGCCGAACCGGTCGGCCTGACTCATGATTTCACCTTTCTTGGCGGCGCGGGCAACGTCATGGCCCAGAATGGCCAGCTCGGCCCGTTCCTCATCTATGCCATGCCGGGACGCCAGATCCAACCCCACGTCGCGGACTCGGAAAATGTGGGCCTGCAACTTGTCCGGCAGCAACTCGAACCGTTCCCGGAACTTATCATTCGCAATCTGATAAGTCGGGCTGGCGGTCATCCCATCTCACCCAGTTGCCGCCCGCCCAGCAGGTGAATGTGGGGGTGGGCTATCGTCTGGCTTGCGTCCTGCCCCTGGTTCAGCACCAGACGGTAGCCGCTGAGGGTGACGCTCTCGCGGCGGGCCATCTCCTCGGCGACCACGAACAGATGCCCCATGATGGGCACCTGGCCCGGGCCGACATAGGCCAGCGAGGCGATGTGCATATTGGGAATGACCAGCAGATGCACCGGCGCCTTGGGGTTGACGTCCCTGACCACGAAACAGCGGTCGTCGCGGTAAATCACGTCCGGGTTAGCCGAATCGCGGGCGATGGAACAGAAAGTACATTGCGTAGCAGTGGTCATTGGCGTTTCGCTTTCCCTCTATTTTGGGCAGTGTATCACAACGGCGGCGCCTGTCCCGACAGGCGGGCCAACCGGCGGCGCTGGGCGCGGGACTCGACGGCAAACGTCGCAGGGAGTTCGAGAGTCACGGTTTCCAACTCGGCCAAGTATTCTTTTACCTTGCCAACTCCGTACTCCACTTCGTCTTCCGGCGTCCAGTTCTCGTAGAAATTCTGGTGCATGGCCCTCGCCACGGCGAACAAATTTCGCAGGTCGGGACGGCCCAGTTCATCTGCAAATTGACCTGAAAGGTCGTAGAGCAGCGAGTGGGACTGGTGGTTCCATCCGCGCTGTTCGGCGATGGACTTGAGGGCGCAGGCCGTCGCGCCCCAGGATTTTTCTGAGGCCTGGACCAGGTCGCCCTGCTGCAAGTAGCCTTCCGCCCGCGCCATGTAATCCCGGCTCATGGCGGCGTATTTGTTGTTGGGAATCGTCATTCAGGTTCCGCTCTTCCCGACTCTGGCGTCTTCTGAGACTGCCGACTATTCGCTCTCGATGCTGGCCATGGCCAGTTCCTTGTGATAGTTGGCGTCGCCGTAGCCAAGTTCCTGTACCTTGGCCCGGCGGGTGTATAGCTGCAAGTCGTGTTCCTTGGTGAAGCCGATGGCGCCGTGGCACTGGTGGGCGGTGGCGCAGACGCGGCGGTAGGCCTGGCTGATCCAGGCCTTGGCGATAGACACCTCGCGCTGGGCTGGCAGGCCCTCGGCGAGTTGCCATGCCGCCTGGTAGGCGACGCCCCGGCAGCCCTCGACGTCGGTGGCCATCTGGGCGCAGTGATGCTGCACCGCCTGGAAGCTGCCGACAGGACGCCCGAACTGGGTGCGCTGCTTGACGTATTCAACAGTCATATCCAGCACTGCGGTCGCGCCTCCCAGCATGGTCACGCAATGCCCGGCCACGGCCCGCTGGATGGCCCGCTCGGCGATGGGCCAGCCGCCGTTCACCTCGCCGAGTACCGCACTGGCCGGCAGCCGGACGTTGTTCAGCGCCACCTCAAACTGCCGCTCCGAGCCGATGGTGCGTATGGGCGAAACTTCCAGCCCCACCATCCTCGCGGGAACGAGGAACAGCGTTATGCCCTCCGCCGGATCGCCGCCCTGCGTTGTCCGGGCGGCCACGATAATCACGTCGGCGACGTGGGCATCGGGGACGAAGAGCTTGGTGCCGTTCAGCGCAAAGCCGTTGCCCTCGGCGGTGGCGGTGGTCTCCACGCCCCAGGCTTCGTAGCTGGCCGATGCCTCGGTGACCGCTAGGGTCATCAGGCCGCTGCCGTCGCAGACGCGACTGAGCAAGTCGTCCTTCTGGGCGTCGTTTCCGGCGTCCAGGATGGTCAGGCCGCCCAGTATGACGGTGGAGAAGTAGGGGCTGGGAGCCAGGGCGCGGCCAATCTCTTCCAGCAAAACGGCCAAGTCCAGGAAGTCGCCGCCAGTGCCGCCGTACTGCTCCGGGAAAGGCACGCCAGCCCAGCCCAGCCCGGCCATCTGCCGCCAGAGCTCGTCGGGATAGCCGCGCTCGTCTTCTTCCATTTCCCGCACCAGCGTTGTGGGGCATTCCCGCCCCAGGAACTCCTGCGCGCTGGCCTTCAGCATCTGCTGGATTTCGGTAAGGCCCATGTCCATATTAATTCGCCTCTCCGGTGTTAATTGCGGTGTTAATTGAGCCGAACGCCCCGGCGGAATCAGTATGCCGGGGCGCCGCTAGTATAGTCTATGGCAGATAGCCGCTCAAGAAACGCCGTTTGAAGACGTCCCTTCAAGCCAGTTCTTCAGGAGGCCACTCACTGGAACCAAGGTCTCTCGAATTGGATCCACAGCCAGACTAGCCATCTCCAGAGTAGTGGCCCCTAGGAGCGGAGCAATACCCTCGGGACCGAACACTACCAGAACAGTTACTCTCCTTTCTCCCACCCTGATAGATGCTTCCCCCACCTGCAATTCGATTTCGCTGCCGTCTGCGATTTCAAAGAATCGGTTGCCCTCTACCACGACCCCCAGATCATCCAAAACATCCCTTGGCATTACAGTATAAGTCGCCCCCGTATCAACCAGAGCCTCCAGGGTCTGATAGGGTCCCCCGGCCGATGCTGCCACTTGAACGCTTACTTGAAATGTAGACATAGGAATCTCACTTATACCTCGACCACAATCTCCACCGGCGTGTTGCGGGCGACGATTATCTCCATCACCTCGTCGCCGTCGTTGACCGGCTGGTGGACGGCTTCGGCGGGGACGTAGATGAAGTCGCCGGGGCCGATGGAGAGGGGCTGGTCCAGCTTGTCGCCCACGATGAAACGGCCGTGCCCCTTGACCACGTAGATGGCCGATTCGCAGTTGACATGGTAGTGGGGGCTGGAGGCGCAGTGCGGCGGGATGGTGGCGATGGCCAGGTGGATGCCCGTGGAGCCGGTCAGCCCCTCGGACACGCCCGCCAGGCGGGTCATGGCGCCGGACTGAATCTCGACCTCCAGGCCGTCGTTGTGGATAACTTTGCATTCCGCCATTGCCGTCTCCTCTCTGGTGGAATTCGGGGACGCCCCCACCCTGACTCTCCCCCTCCCCCGCTCTATACACCCGGGGGAGAGGGGAATTTCTACAACCCTATTCCTGATTAGACACTGCGGACGAAGGCGTCCAGCCGCTCGATAGCCCTGCTGATGTTTTCCTGCGAGTTGGCGTAGGACAGCCGGACGTAGCCGTCGCCGTACTGCCCGAAGGCGGAACCCGACAGCAGGGCGACGCCGGCCTCCTGCATCGCCCTGTCCTCGAAATCGCGGCTGGAGAGTCCGGTATCTTCGATGCTGGGGAAGGCGTAGAAGGCGCCTTCCGGCTCCGGGCAGCGGATGCCGGGAATGCTGCGCAGGCCGTCGGTAATCAGGCGCCGCCGGGCGGCGAACTCCGCCTTCATCGCCTCCACTTGGTCCCGGGGCCCCTCCAGCGCCGCGATGCCCGCCTTCTGCGTGAAGGTGGCGGCGCACGACACGCTGTTGACCGCCAGCCGGACCACGTGCGGCACCAACTCCGGCGGCATGATGCCGTAGCCCAGACGCCAGCCGGTCATGGCGTAGCTCTTGGAAAACCCGTCGAGGATGATGGTGCGCTCTTCCATCCCCGGAACCGAGGCGATGCTGAAATGCTCGCCGGTATACAGGATGTCCTTGTATATCTCATCGGCCATCACGTACAGGTTGGGATGCTGCATCACCAGCTCGGCTATGGTGCGCAGCTCGCCCTCCGACAGGGCCGAGCCGCAGGGGTTTTCCGGCGTGTTCAGGATGATGAGCCGGGTCTTGTCGGTTATCTGCGACCCCAGCAAGTCGAGGTCGGGATGATAGCCCGTAGACTCCAGGAGCCGCATGGGGACGGGAGTGCAGCCAGTGAAGCGAATCATGGACTCGTAGATGGGGAAACCGGGATTGGGGTAGATGACCTCTACGCCCGGCTCGCCCAGGGCCAGCAGCACGTAGAACATGATCGGCTTGGCCCCGGGAGTGACTACCACGTTGTCCGGCTCGGTGTTGGTGCCGCGAACTTCACGGCTGTTGCGGGCGATGGCCTCGCGCAGTTCCGGCAGCCCGGCGGTGGGGCCGTAGTGGGTGAACCCGTCGCTGATGGCCGCCATGCCCGCGTCAATGATGTGCCGGGGCGTGTCGAAGTCTGGTTCGCCGATTTCCAGGTGGATAATCTCCCGGCCCTGGGCCTCCAGCGCGCGGGCCTTGGCCAGCACCTCAAAGGCGCTCTCGGTGCCCAGGTCGTGCATTCGTGCGGCGACGGTCATGGTTCCTCCGGTATCGCTTCGAGTGGCTTCACAGGTTGATGCAGAGGCGGGCTAGTCCGGCTGGGCCTGGTTCTGGGTGCGGACGGGCAGACCGTAGATGCCGATGAATCCGGCGGCCGCGGCGTGATCAAACTGGTCCTGCCGGTCGTAGGTAGCCAGGCCGTAGTTGTACAGGGCGCGCGGGGCCTGCCGCCCGACTACGGTGCAGCTCCCCTTGTGCAGCCGCAGCCGGATCTCGCCGGTCACGTGACGCTGTGTGCTCTGCACGTAGGCGTCCAGGTCGGCCCGGTGGGCGGTGTACCACAGGCCGTTGTAGACCACATCGGAGTATTCCTGCGCGATGCGGGCCTTTGTCCGCGCCTGATCCTTGCTGAGGGTCATGGTCTCCAGCGCCTTGTGGGCGGCGTGAAGGATGATCGCCGCAGGGCATTCGTAAATCTCGCGGGACTTGATGCCCACCAGCCGGTTCTCCACATGGTCAACGCGGCCCACGCCGTGGTCTCCGCCAACGGCGTTCAAGTGGCGGATCAGGTCAACGCCGCCCATCGTTTCTCCGTCGATGGCCGTCGGTATGCCCCGCTCGAAGGCGACTTCCAGGTATGCCGGTTCGTCGGAGGCGTCGGAGGGCGATTTCGTCCACAGGTAGGCGTCTTCCGGCGGCTCCAGCCACGGGTCTTCCAGCTCGCCGGCCTCCACGCTGCGGCCCCACAGATTTTCGTCGGTGGAGAAGCGGCTGGCCCGGGTGTTTATCGGCAGGTTGCGCGCCAGCCCGTACTCGATTTCGTCGTCGCGGCTCATGCCCCAGTCGCGGATGGGCGCGATGACCTTCAGGTTCGGGTCGAGCGCCATCACGCCCACCTCGAGGCGCACTTGGTCGTTGCCCTTGCCGGTGCACCCGTGGGCCACGGCATAGGCCCCGTATTCCCGCGCTGCCTCCACCAGGTAGCGGGCGATGAGCGGACGGCCCAGCGCGGTGGCCAGCGGGTACTGCTCCTCGTACACCGTCCCCGCCTGGAGGCTGGGGAACAAAAACTCGTCCACCAGCGTCTGCCGCCCGTCCACGATAACGGCCTCGACCGCGCCGATGGACAGCGCCCGCTGCCGGACGGTGCCCAGGTCAACCATGCCCAGGTCTATGGTCAGGGTCACGATGTCGGCGCCGTATTTTTCCTTGAGCCACGGCACCGCCACCGTGGTATCCAGCCCGCCGCTATAGGCAAGCACGATTCTGTCGTTTGGCATGTTGATCCCTTCTAGCTCCGGCGTGATTGGCTCATAGAGCATCCAAAAACTGCTGCCGCGACACTCCTGCATCCCTGATGATGGTGCGGACGATACCTCGACCCAAGTCCCTTGACCCATGAAACGGAACGCTAACGGTTCGGCCGTTGTCCTGCTTAAAGATGATGTGACTGCCTGTTTGCCAAGCCATTTCAAACCCAAGACGCTGCAAAGCGGAAATGACGTCAGCCGCTCTCAACGTCGGCATCCGGCCCATGAACGGTTACACCAATATCCTCTGAACGCCGACAAATTCAGGAATGTCGGCAATAACGCTGTCTTCGTTTTCAAGACAAAGGCAAATAACGTCTTTCATGTTGTCGATCAGTTCTTCGAGGGTTTCGCCCTGACTATAACAGGCAGTCAATTGTGTGACTTCGCCAACGTAAAATCCGTCTTCATCTTTTTCTACGACGACGTAAAATTCCCGCTTGCCCACAGTGCCCTCAGCTAAACTTCTACTTTGTATACCCCGATGAACTGTGCGTTGTTTTCGAGGTCGTCATCTTCCAGACAAGACTCAATGGACTTGCGCATATTCTTCATCAGCTCATCCAGGGTCTTGCCCTCACCATGGCAATCCCTCAACTGCGGAGCCTCCCCCACGTAACGGCCGTCCTTGCCCTTTGATATGACAAAATAGAATTCGCGATTCGACATTCGTCCACTCCCTCTTGGGGAAGGGATATATGCGTACCACCGGAGAAAGGGGCGCCCGTTGACCGGGCGCCTCTCCCTCTATTACTAGATCTTCGACAGCGCGGTACTCAGGCGCTCTGCGGCCTCGTCAATCTCCTCCCGCGTCACCGTCAGCGGCGGCATGAAGCGGACAGTGTTCGGGCGCGGGCCGTTGAGCAGCAGCCCGGCCTCGTTGGAGTTGGACAGCACCTGCGGCGAGATGGTCTCCTCGAAGTCCATGGCTGCCAGCAGGCCCTTGCCGCGCACCTCGGTCACGAAGGAGAAGCGGTCCTTGACCTCGTTCAGCCGTCCCAGCAGGTACGGCTCCATCTCCTTCACCTGGCCGGGAATGTCGTTGTCGATGAGGAACTTGGTGCCGGCGTAGCCCGCGGCGGTGGTCAGGGCGTTGCCGCCGAAGGTCGAGCCGTGGTCGCCCGGCACCAGCGCCTGGCAGTGGGCCTTGGACAGGAAGGCGCCGATGGGGACCCCGTAGCCCAGCCCCTTGGCCAGGGTCATCACGTCGGGTTCCGCCCCATACTCCTGGTAGCCGAACAGGCTGCCCAGCCGTCCCATGCCGGTCTGCACTTCGTCCAGTATCAGCAGGATGCCCTGGCTGTCGCACCACTGGCGCAGGCGTTGCAGGTAGTCGTCATCGGGGATGATGACGCCCGCCTCGCCCTGCACCGGCTCCACCATCACGGCGGAGGTGCGGTCGGTGGTGGCGCTGATAACGGCCTCGACGTCGTTATAGTCGACGTGAACGAAGCCCGGCAGCAACGGCGCGAAGTTCTCCTGGTAGTGCGGCTGGCCGGTGGCGGCCACGGTGGCCTGGGTGCGCCCGTGGAAGGAGTTGAACGCGGTGATGATTTCGTAGGCGCCGTCGCGGTTCAGCTTGCCGTAGCGCCGGGCCAGCTTCATCGCCCCCTCGACGGCCTCGGCCCCGCTGTTGCCGAAGAACACCAGGTCGAGGCAGCTATTCTCTATCAGCGTCTCGGCGAGCTGCAACTGCGGCACGGTATAGAACTGGTTGGAGGTCTGGATCAGCGTGCCAGCCTGCTCGGTGATGGCCTGCGTGATAACCGGATGGCTGTGGCCCAACTGGTTCACGGCCCAGCCAGCCACGAAGTCCAGGTACTGCTTGCCGTCGGCGTCCCAGACCTCGGTGCCCTCGCCCCGGACGATGACCACCGGCTGGCGGCGCACCGTCTGGGCGTAATACTTCTTCTCAATGTCAATCCAGTCGCTGCTGATGCTCATGGCGAGTCCTCTTCTCCCGAATAGTCCTTCAGGTTGCCGCTAGATTATCGCATACCGCACGGCAGATTTCACACGGCGGCGCGGGGCGGACTCAAAGGTCCGGCCAGCGGCAGCTTGTGGTGACACATTCCGGTTGCGCCGCCTTTCGCTACGCGCTAGTATGCCGGAAATTGCCCTTGGTACTGCAATCCCGCTATGGCACATTAAGGCAGAGCCGAAAATGACCACCACCGACTGGAAAAACCAGCTCTACTTCGGCGACAACCTCGACATCCTCCGCAACCACGTCGCCGACGCCAGCGTTGACCTCATCTACCTCGACCCGCCCTTCAACTCCAACGCCAACTACAACGTCCTCTTCCAGGAAAAGAGCGGCCAGCAGTCCGCCGCCCAGATTACCGCCTTCGAAGACACCTGGCACTGGAGCCTCGATTCCGAGAGCGCCTACCAGGACGTCGTCACCAACGCCCGCACCCCTTTTGAAACCCGGAAACTCCCCGACCTCCTCCAGGCCATGCGCTCCTTCCTCGGCGACAACGACATGATGGCCTACCTCACCATGATGGCCCAGCGCATGGTCGAACTCCACCGAGTCCTAAAGAACACCGGCAGCATCTACCTCCACTGCGACCCAACCGCCAGCCACTACCTGAAGCTGCTGTTGGACTCGGTGTTTGGACAAGAAAATTTCAGGAATGAAATCATCTGGCAGCGAACTCCTTCAAAGGGCCTGATGACTAGGCGATTGCCTAGCAACCACGACGTGATCTTCGGGTTTCAAAAGTCCAAGGAAGCAATTTGGAATCTTGAAGCCACATTTGAGAAATACAACGAGAATGCTCTTGATCCAAAGACCGATACCAAATACAGACACCGTGATCCCGACGGGCGTCGATATCGCCTAGATAATTTGATCAACCCAAACAACGACAGGCCGAATCTGACTTACGAGTTCTTGGGAATCACTAGGTTCTGTTGACATTTCGCTGTTGCGGGTCATTCCGGGGAAATAGCGACGAAGAATCCTGGACTTATCACTCCGATTCAAGGCCATTCGTGCTTTCCTGCACTTGGAATGACATGAAATGGGCCTGCACATCGGTTACAAATGCAAATGTCAACAGAACCTAGGGTTTGGAGATGGACTAGAGAACGGATGCAAGCGGCCTATGACGAAGGTTTTGTAGTTCAGCCGCGTCCCGGTGCAGTCCCTAGTTTAAAGAGGTACCTTGACGAACAACGGGGGCGTCCATATGGGGACTTATGGACAGACATCCCCCCAATTAACTCGCAAGCCAAAGAACGCCTCGGCTACCCCACGCAGAAGCCCGAGGCCCTGATCAACGACAATTAGTCTTGCCGGTGGCGACGACTATTTTTGCCGGTCACATGTGGTAATCATCCGGTACAGGAGGTGCCGGATTGGTTACGGATCAGCAAGTCGCATTACTGAGGCAAAGACAGATGGAAGGAAAGAAACAACAGACGGCGGCGGCCATGGCGGGGATGAGCGAGCGGTCGGCGCGGAAGTGGCAGTGTGGCCCGTTGCCCTCGGAGACCAAGCAGGAGCGCCGGTGGCGCACCCGGCCCGATCCCTTTGACGGCGTCTGGGAGGAAGAAATCCTGCCCCTGCTCAGGGGAGAGGCCGCCGGCAGGCTCAGGGCAACGACAATTATCGAGTGGCTGGAGGAGAAATCCCCCGGCCGGTTCAGCGCCTCCCAGCTCCGCACCCTGCAACGCCGGTTACAGGACTGGCGGGCACTCAACGGTCCGGATCAGGAGGTCTACTTCCCCCAGGAGCATCCACCTGGCCGGGAGGCGCAGCTCGACTTCACCCACTGCAACTCCCTGGGAGTAACCATCGGCGGCCGGCGCTACCGCCACCTGCTGTTCCAGCTGGTGTTGAGCCATTCAGGCTGGCGCTACGCCGAGGTGGTTGCCGGCGAGACCTTTGTGGCCCTGAAGCAGGGACTCCAGAACGCGCTCTGGGAACTGGGCGGCGCGCCCCAGATCATACGCTCCGACAACAGCTCGGCCCTCACCCATGAGATAAAGCGCAGCCGCGGCCGGGCCCTGAACGACAACTACGCCGAGCTCCTGGAGCACTACGGGATCGAGGCCACGCTGATCAATTCCGGGGAATCCCACGAGAATGGCGTGGCCGAGCAGGCTCATTACCGGTTGAAGGACGCTTTGGACCAGGCCCTCATGCTGCGGGGCAGCCGCGACTTCGATTCCGCCGAGTCCTACACCGGCTTCGTCAGGAAGGTGGTTGAGCGGCGCAACCGCTTGGTGCAAGGGAAGCTGGAGCAGGAACGCCCACTTCTGCAGTGCCTGCCTCCAGCTCCCGTGCCGGAGTACGTCAACCACCAGGCCCGGGTGCGCAAGTGGAGCACCATCCAGGCAGCCGGACGGACCTACACCGTACCCTCCCGGCTCATCGGAAAGGAGGTGCAGATACGCTTGTACGCCGAGCGTCTGGAAGTGTACTACAAGGGCCACTTGGTGGAACGCATGGAGCGGGTGCGCGGTGAAAGGGAGGCCAACGTCAATTACCGCCACGTCATCGGCTCCCTGGTGCGCAAGCCCGGGGCCTTCGCTCGCTACCGGTTCCGGGAGCAGATGTTTCCCACCATGACCTTCCGCTTGGCCTACGACGCCCTCAAGAGGTGGCGAGGCGAACGGACTGACGTGGAGTACCTGCGGATCCTGCACCTTGCGGCGACAACTATGGAGTCGACGGTGGACAGCGCCCTAGCCCTGCTGCTGGAGGCCGGTGAGCCCTTCGACTACGCCACGGTCAAGGAACTGGCGAACCCGGCTCCGCCGCGGGCGCCGGTGCTGAGCCTGTCCGGGATGCCGGACCTGAGGGTCTACGACTCCCTGCTGGCGGGGGTGGCCTGATGATGGAGGCCAACGCCATTAAGGTCCGGATCGGGGAGCTGTGCCACCAATTCCGGCTGCCCACCATGGGGGCGCAGTCGGTGTCCCGATTCACCGCCGCCGGGCACGGCGACGCCCTGGAGACCCTCTTGGAAGTGCTGGAGCAGGAGGCCGAGGACCGGAGGCAGCGCCGCATCGGCCGGCTGCGCACCGCATCCAGGCTGCCCGCCGGCAAGACCTGGGAGACCTTCGAGCACGACCGTGTGCCCCTGGCTCTGCGGCAGCAACTGGGCGAGCTGTCTGACGGCAGCTTCGTCGACCGAGGCGTCAACGTGCTGGCCTTCGGACTGCCCGGCACCGGCAAGACCCATGCACTGTGCGCCGTGGGCCACCGGCTGGTGGAAGCCGGACGCTCGGTGCTCTTCGCCCCGGCCTACCGGCTGGTGCAGGACCTGCTCGCCGCCAAGCGGGACCTGGCGCTACCGCGACAACTACGAAAGCTCGACAACTACGACTTCCTGCTGCTGGACGACCTGGGGTACCTGCCCCAAGGGGCCGAAGAGTCCGAGGTGCTCTTCACACTCATCGCCGAACGCTACGAACGCCGGTCCCTGGGCATCACGTCCAACCTGGTCTTCTCCCAGTGGGAGCACATCTTCGCCAACCCAATGGCCACGGCTGCGGCCATCGACCGGGTGGTCCACCACTCGGTCATCCTGGAATTCGACGTCCCCAGCTACCGCACCGGAGTGGCCCAGCAGCGCAGTCAGAAACAGGGGGTGAACCGGCAAGAATAATTGACGGAACCGGCAAAAGTAGTTGACGCTGAACAGGCCCTGCTGGAGCGCATCGTCAGCGCCAGCAGCAACGAGGGCGACGTGGTGCTGGACCCCTTCTGCGGCTGCGGCACCGCCATCGCCGCCGCCGAGCGCCTCAACCGTCGCTGGATTGGCATAGACATCACCCACATCGCCATCACCCTGATTCGCCACCGCCTGCACGACACCTTCAAGGGCGAACTCAAACCCTACGAAGTGCTGGGCCAGCCCCAGGACGTAGCCAGCGCCCAGGCCCTAGCCACCGACAGCGAAAACTCCGGCCGCTACCAGTTCGAGTGGTGGGCCCTCGGCCTCGTGGACGCCCGCCCCGCCCAGGACCGCAAGAAGGGCGCCGACTCCGGCATAGACGGCTACATCAACTTCTTCGATGACAACAGCGGCAAGGCCAGGCGCATCGTCGTCCAGGTCAAGAGCGGCCACGTCACGCGGAACCAGATTGCCACCCTCAAGGGCGACATGGAGCGCGAGAAGGCCGAAATCGGCCTGTTCGTCACCCTGCAACCGCCCACCCGTCAGATGGAGGCCGAAGCCACCTCCGCCGGCTTCTACACCCCGGAACACTACCCCGACAGCCACTATCCCCGAGTCCAGATACTGACGATCGAGGAACTGCTGGCTGGGAAGCAGGCCGAATACCCCCGCCTCGCCCCCGAAGCCACCTTCCGCCGCGCCCCCCGCCGCCGCCGTTCCGCCGGAACCCAGCCGGGGTTGGTCTGAGGCATACTCACAATGAATCCCTCCTGAAAGTGGTGCGACAAGCACTCTGTCCGCAGCGGCAAGGCCCGCCCCAACAGCGCGGCCTGCGTGGAGTGGGCAGGGTGGCTGCTTTTTGCCGGGCCATTGGTCCTGGCCTATAATTTGAATGCAGGAAGGGTAGCTGCTGTAGATCGGATGCCGTCCCTTGTTCATCATAAGGGAAATGCCGGAGGTTAAACTAATGGACGAGAAAGTGGACGAAGAAGGTCTTCGAAGATTCTACATCGCATACAAGGATGGTCTTTTCAAAGCATACGAATACATCGAAAGTAGAGGCGCATATACACTGAGAGAAGTTGATTATGGGCTGGAAGAGTTGTTGCGGAAGTGTAAAGATGCCGGATTCAATCATCTGGACGGGCTGTCCGACGAAGCCATTGATGCAATTTATGACTGGTTGATAAAAACCAAGCCTGTTCTGGATTATGTCGAAACCTTGTGGCAAGGCGAAAGCAGCGCGCGCCGTGAGATAGGTTTCCGGCTTCAAAAGCGAAGGGAACCAGTAGTGCTTGAAGGAATGGATTTGGAGCGTTACGGCATCAAGCCCACCCCTCCCGGGGGCTACGAGGTCACCAACGAAATGATCAACAAGATCCGGGAAGAGTTGGGATTCTGACTTGAGGGCACTCTATGACGTGAATTGCTTGCTTGCCCTGCTAGACAGGAATCACCCTGCTCACGATTTAGTGTCCGCATGGTTTGACCGCAATATTGAACAGGGATGGGCCTCCTGCCCGTTGACCCAGAACGGCTACCTGCGCATCCGCTCGCAGCGCAGCTACCCACGCCCACTGACCCTTACCCAGGCTTATGAGCAGTTGCTGGCCGCTACGTCTACCCAGTACCACCAATTCATAGCCGACGATATCAGTCTGCTAGACGATTCGCGGGTGCGGTATCGTGACTTGTCGAGCTACCGGCAGCTAACGGACGTTTATCTGCTTGCCCTAACGGTGGCCCACGATGCGCGGCTGGTGACGCTGGACACCCACATTCCCTCCGACGCTGTGCGAGCCGCCAATGAGAGCCACTTGGTCTTGATTTAGGCCCACCGCCGCCGTTCCGCCGGAACCCAGCCGGGGTTGGTCTGAGGGTCATCCCGTTGCCCGACAGACAAACGGTACACAACGCTTTCTTTGACCGGTCGTTCAGGCCATGAAGATTAAATACTTCGAGAGTACGGACACGCTGTATATCGAGCTTTACCCGGCAGAGGTGGATGAGACGCGGGACCTGGACGAGAATACTCTGCTGGACCTGGATGGCGAAGGACGGCTCTGCGCCATAACCATCGAGCACGCCGGTGACCGTATGACCATCCCAGGGTTCTCGTTCGAGCAGATTCCCGCCTGACCTGGGTGTGCCCTCCGTCCACGGCGGCAAGGCCCGGCCCAAGAGCGCAGCCTGCGTACAGTAGGCGGGGCGGCGGCCCAACCCCCCAGCGCGACAGCGGGAGCTACCGCGGACGGGCCCGCCCCGCCGTAATCGTCGTGCCGGTGGCACGGCCTTGCAGGCAGTCCAGCAGCGCGTTTGGATGGCGGCCGTCTGTGATGTCGGCCACCGCGCCGCCCTCCAGCCCGCGCAGGCAGGCTTGCAGCTTGGGAATCATGCCGCCGCCTGCTACGCCGGAGTTCAGGAGCGTGTTGGCGCGGCGCTGGTCCAGCCGCCGGATGACGCGGCCCCCGCCGTCCATCACCCCCGCCACGTCGGTCAGGAACACCAGCCGCTCGGCCTGCAACTCACGGGCCAGCTCGCCGGCCACGGTGTCGCCATTGATGTTCAACGGCTTGCCGGAGTTCTCCGAGCCGTCGAATTTATGGACGCCCAGCGGCGCAATCATCGGGATGTAGCCGGAATCCAGCAGGCCGCGGATAAGGCTGGCGTTCACCGCCTGAATCTCGCCGACGTAGCCCAGCTCCGGGTTGGCGATGCCGCAGGTCAGCATACAGTTGTCTATCCCGCTCAGGCCGATGCACTTGCCGCCCAACTGCTCCAGCAGCGAGACCAGTTCCTTGTTGATCAGCCCGCCCAGCACGGCCACCACGATTTCCAGGCTCTCGGCGTCGGTTACCCGCAGTCCGCCCACGAACTGCGGCGGAATGCCCTGGCGCTGCATCCAGCGGGAGATGACGTTGCCGCCGCCATGCACCACCACCACCTCCTCGCCCTCCTGTTGCAGCTTGACCAGGTCCAGCAAAGTGGTGTCGTGGCTGCCCAGCGTGCTGCCGCCGATTTTAACTACGATAGGCAGGGGACTGCTCCTGTCAACGGGATTTAACCACAGAGAACACCAAGACCACAGAGAAATCAGGAAATCAAATAAGAATCTCTGCGGTCTACGTGTTCTCTGTGGTGTATAAGTCCTTCGGTTAGGTGGTGTAGGCGCTGTTGATGACGACGTATTCTTCGGTCAGGTCGCAGCCCCAGGCGGTGGCCTGCCCGTCGGCCAGGTTGAGGGCGATGCGGAAGGTGACCTCGTCGCCCCGCATCAGCGCAACCACGGCGTCGCGGTGGAAGGGGATGGGCCTCCCGCCTTCCATGATGCAGACCCCGTTGATATACAGGTCTATCTTCCCTTCCACCGCCTCGGCCTGGCTGCGGCCCAGCGCGGCCAGCAGGCGGCCCCAGTTGGGGTCGGCGCCGTAGACCGCCGATTTGACCAGCAGCGACGACGCGATGGTACGCGCGGCAACGCGGGCGTCGTCGTTGTTGCGAGCGCCAGTGACCTCGACCACCAGCAGGTGGGTTGCGCCCTCGCCGTCGCGGGCCAGTCGGCGGGTGAGCTGTACGCAGACTTCCAGCAGCCCGGCCTTGAGCGCGTCGGCCTCGGGGGTCCCGGCGGTGATGACCGGATTCCCGGCGGCGCCGTTGGCCAGCACCACCAGCGAATCGTTGGTGCTGCTGTCGCCGTCAACGGTCAGCATATTCAGCGAGAAGTCGGCCACGTCGGGCAGCATGGTGCGCAACAGGCCCTGCTCCACGGCGGCGTCGGTGGCGACGAAGCACAGCATGGTCGCCATGTTGGGGTGAATCATCCCCGAGCCCTTGGCCACTCCCCCGATGTGTACCTCGACACCGCCGATGTCCACGCTGACCCCCACCTCCTTGGGGTGGGTGTCGGTGGTCATCATGGCGCGGGCCAGCGAATTGCCGCCGTCTTCCGACAACTCAATCTGCTCCACGCCCAACTTGATGAGGGTCATGGGCAGTTCCACGCCGATGATTCCGGTGCTGAATACCAGCACTTCCTCCGGCTTCACGCCCAGGGACTCCGCAGCGATGACTGCCATCTCCTTGGCGTCGATGTAGCCCTGCTCGCCCACCCCGGCGTTGGCGATGCCGGAATTGACGACCAACCCCCGCACGGGATGCCCCCCGGCCAGCGTCTCGCGGTTGACGGTTACCGACGGAGAGACGATGCTGCTCCTGGTGAACACCCCCGCCACCGAGCAGGGGGTCTCGGAAAGCAGCATCCCAACGTCCATCTTGTCGTCGGAGTAGGTCTTGATGCCAGCATAGGTGCCGCCGGCCCGAAACCCTTGGGCAGTGGTGATCGTGCCGCCGTCAACTTGGCTAATCGAGCCGGGCATGGGCGTCGTCCTCGCTCTACGAATTGTCTCGGCAACAGGCCGTTGAGATTAGACGGCAGTATACCACAAGGAGGCATCGGTTCAGAGAGGCGGCCCGCCTTCGCCAGGGCTTTTTCGTCCTCCGGCAAAGTTCCCGATCCCTTCCCGATCCCCCTGGGAGAGGGAGAATGAAAAGACCCTGCGCCTTTGCGATACGCTGGCCGTAGACATATACTTTAAAAGGGCAAGAATCTACCTTCAGTGTGAATTCTATGGCAAAAGTAACTCCCTTCCGAGGATGGCGCTACAACCCGGCGATGGTTGACGATATGGCCGCCGTGTTGTGCCCACCCTATGACCTGATAACCCCCCGGATTCAGCAGGCGCTGATGGACCGGCACCCCCTCAACGTCATCCACCTGGAGGCCGGCGAGGGGCTGGACTGGTCGGCAGACCCCGCCGGACGCTACGCCGAGACCGCCGGGCGGTTCGAGCAGTGGCTCCGCGACGGGGTGCTGCAACAGGACGCCGAGCCGGGCTACTACCTGCTGCGCCACAGCTTCAACCTCGGCGGACAGGAGCGCTCGCGCCTCGGCCTGGTTGCCTGCGTCGCCCTGGAGGACTACGAGACCCGGCAAGTGCTGCCCCACGAGTTCACCGAAGCCCCGGCCATCCGCGACAGGGTGACGTTGATGGAGTCGGTGTCGGCTAACATCAGCCCCATAATGTCCCTTTACCGCGACGGCGGGAACGAATTGGGCCCGGTGTTCGGCCAGGTGATGGCCGGCGCGCCGGAAGTTGACGCCCGCGACGAATACGGCTCGCACACCACGCTATGGCGCATCGCCGACGGCGACAACGTGGCAGCCATCGCTCGCTTTTTCTCGTCGCGCCCGGTGTTCCTGGCCGACGGGCATCACCGCTACGAGGCCTCCCGCCAGTACCAGATTGCCCGCCACGCCGAGGGAGCCGACGGGGCGTCCCTGGCCCACAACTACGTGATGATGACGCTCATCGCCTTCGATGACCCCGGCCTCGTGGTGCTGCCCTACCACCGCAACCTGAGCGGCCTTAGCGGGGAGCAACTGGCCCGTGTGCAGGCTCGCCTGGCAGAAACGTTCGACGCCGAACCCCTCGCAGGGCGTTCCGCCTCCGAGGTGGTGGAGCTGGTGGAAGCGCGGGGCCGTACCGGCCGGGTTATGGCTGCCCTGTCTCCCCAAGGCGCGCAACTGCTGACGCTGCGCCCGTCGGCGGTCGGCAACGACTGGGGTGCGATGGCTATATCGGAGGCCTGGGTGCTGGAGGAGCAAATCCTGCGCCCGGAGCTGGGAGAGGCCACCCTGCAACACCTGGGTTTCCTGCACGACCACGACGAGGCAGCGGAGGGCGTCGCCAACGGCTCGCTGCAAATGGTCTTCCTGATGAAGCCCTTTCCCATGGACGCCTTCGAGAGCATTGTGGGCCAGGGCCAGCGACTCCCCCGCAAGTCCACCTTCTTCTACCCCAAGCTCCCCACCGGATTGGTAATCAACCGGATTGACGGGGAGATTTAGGCAGAATCGGCTCATTGGCCTTTTCCCGAAACCGATGTAGGGGCGCACAGCCGTGCGCCCCTACGTTTTGTATTCGGCTGGCAGGCCCTTAGCGTTCAGCCCCGTTCCTCGTAGCGGGCGGTGATGGCCTGCTCGGCTCGCTTTCCCTGGACGACGATGAACTCTTCCAGACGGCGGATTTCAGACGCCGTTTCCGACTCGTCGGCCCTGCGCCGTTTCAGGTCGGCCAGCCTGGTGCGGGCCTCGTCCACCCGCTTCAGCACTATGAGCGCCTCCAATTCCTGCTGCGCGGAGGCCTTGATCTGGAGCAATCTGCGCCGCACGGCCTCCGAATCGGCCAGCCGCTCCTCGATCTCACCCATGGCAGCCAGCGATACGTCGAGGCTGGCCTGCCCGTACATCGCCTGGCGCGGCACCCGGCGAAGCTGCTGCCGAAACTGCGAAATCTGCGCGTCCAGTTGCGACTCTTTGTGCTCCATTTCGGCAAGGCCCATGCGGAGATTGGCCATTGCCTTTTCCAATTGGGAGACCGACACTTTTATGCTCCGCTGCTCTATTATTCGGCATTGCCGGTAGGTATCTCGCCCTGCCGGTGTAGGGGCGCACGGCCGTGCGCCCCTACGGTTACGCGGGTATATGGGGGCTAGTTCGCGCTGAATCCCACTTCGGGCAGCAACTCCTTGAGGGCGTCGATGACTTCTACGATGTCGCCCTCGGAGACGTGGCCGAGATGCCCGATGCGGAAGATACTGCTGCTCAGTTTGCCCTGCCCGCCGGCCAGCACCACGTTCTTCTCGGTACGCAGGCGGCCCATGAGCGCCCGGCCGTCGATGCCCTCGGGCATCTTCACCGCCGTGACGGTGTTGGAGGCATAGCGCTCGTCGGAAACCAGCAACTCCAGCCCCAGCTCGCGGATACTGTCGCGGGTGAACTGGCCGATGGAGGCGTGACGCCCGAAGACGCCTTCCAGCCCCTCGTCCAGGATCTTGTCCAGTCCCAGACTCAGCCCGTACATCGCGGCCACGTTGGGCGTGAAGGGGGTCTGGCCGCGCTCCAGCGTCCTCTTGGCCTCTGCCAGGTCGAAGTAGAACCGGGGCATGGTCGCTGTCTTCTGAGCTTCCCAGGCCCGCTCGCTGACGCTGATGAAGGCCAGGCCGGGGGGTATCATAAAGCCCTTCTGCGAGGCAGTCCCCACCAGGTCGCAGTCCCAGGCGTCCACCGGCAGGGGCAGGCAGCCCAGGCTGCTCACCGCGTCCACCAGCAGCAGCTTGTCGAACTCCTGCTTGACGATGCGGGCGATTTCTTCCAGCGGGTGCGTGACGCCGGTGGAGGTCTCGTTGTGGGTGATCATGACGGCTTGGACTTCCGGGTCCTCCCGAAGGGCCTGCCGGATGGCGTCGGGGTCAACCGGCTCGCCCCACTCGAAGTCCAGCCGGTTCACGTCGGCGCCGAAGGCCACGGCCATGTCGATGAAGCGGTCTCCGAAGGAGCCGGCCGTTGCCGCCACCACCTTGTCCCCCGCCGACAGGGTGTTGACCAGCGAGGCTTCCAGGGCGCCGGTGCCGGAGGCGGTCAGGATGAACAGGTCGTTGGAGGTCATAAAGACCTGTTTCA
Source organism: Dehalococcoidia bacterium (assembly GCA_965226875.1). GTDB lineage: Bacteria > Chloroflexota > Dehalococcoidia > Lucifugimonadales > UBA3495 > VXOI01. Next base: position 3,854,649 of record OZ245439.1, read on the forward strand.
GTTGGGCGGTGACCTTCTTTATAAGCTCGTCGAACTCAGGGCCGCGATGGTTGATCATCGGGTTGCCCATCGCCTCAACGATGTCGTCGGGGATGGGAGTGGGGCCGGGGGTGCGCAGGTTCTGGGGTTGCATTTTCAGCATGTAACGTCCTTAAGGTGGCTGACCCGTAGGGAAGCGGATATTCTCCGCTGCCTGCCCGCCGGGCCACGCAAAGCCGTGGATGACGCTGCATCCCGTGCGGCGCGTCGAATCCCGAAAGGGCAATGCTGATTTCTCATTATAACATCCGCCGGCAGAGCCGCGATTTTAACTCGGCACAGCCGCGATATTAACTCGGCAGCGCCGCGGCTTTACCTGCGCCGGGAAAGTCGGGAACGACACCACCGGGCAGAGACGCGGCCCCGCACGTATTATAATTAATCCCGGCCTGCTATATCCGAAATTCGAGCGCCCGACGGCGCTATGGAGGACATCATGGCACTGGAACTGAACCCCGGCCACACCGCCCTGCTGGCCATGGACTTCGAGAACGACATCGTACACGAGGAAGGAGCCTTCAAGGACTTCGGCTTTGCCCAGATGGTGAAGGACAACGACGTGCTGGGCAAGACCGCTCAACTGCTGACAGCCGCCCGCAACGCCGGCGTCCTGGTCATCTACGTTTCGGTCAAGTTCCGTCCCGGCTACCCGGAGCGTCCCGCCAACGCCGGCCTCTGGCAGGGACTCCACGGCGCAAACGCCCTGGTTGAAGGCACCTGGGGCGCTTCCATCCACGACGCCGTGACCCCGCAGGAGGGCGAGCCGGTGGTCACCAAGCGCGGCGTCTCCGCCTTCATGGCTTCCGACCTGGAGCCAATTCTCAAGAACAAGCGTATCGGAACGCTCTTGCTGGCCGGGGTCGCCACCAACTTCGTGGTCGAAGGCACCGCCCGCGAGGCCAGCGACCGGGGCTACGACGTCGTGGTGGTCGGCGACTGCTGCGCCTCCGTGAGCCAGGAGGCCCACGACGCCTCCCTCAGTGTCGCCCTCCCCTTCCTGTCCACCATATCCAACAGAGAAGAGGTAATCGCCGCGCTGGCCTAGGCCGGTGCCCAGCTCCCATTGGCTGTTCGGCTGTTCCCTCTCCCTCCCCAGCCCTCTCCCTCAAGGGAGAGGGGAAATTGAATTACCCCAGCGCCGCCGAATCCCGGTTGACGAATCTGCGGGGGCTGGGGTAGTCTTTGGCCGTTATATCGCTTCGCTTCGACACCCCTTCGTTACGTCAAAAGGAGACGGCCATGACTCAGCAGGCCCAGCACGACACCGAATCGGCCCTCACACCGGAAGTCCGCGCGATGATCGGTGTCGAAGGCGACGTGGTCGAATCGTGGGGCTACGTTGACGAGGAGTACCTGCGCCGCTTCACCCAGGCGGTGATGGACCCCGATCCCCGGTACTGGGACAAGGAGTTCGCCAGAGACACCAAGTTCGGCGGCGTCATCGCCCCGCCCATCATGGTCAGCTACATGGTGGGGCGCCACCGCCCCGAGCAGGAAGACCCCATCACCCGCGCCTTCAATGAGAACCCCGAGTCCGACGGCATCGGCAGCGTCGAGCGCCCCGGAGCCCTGCCCACGGTGCCGACCAACCTGGTGCGGGTGCTGAACGCGGGCAACGAGCTGGAAATCTACAAGTACCCCGGCGTCGGCGACAAAATCTTCTTCCAGAACCGTTACTCCGACATCCGCGAACGCTCCGGGCGCGACGGGCGGGCTTTCCTCATCATCACCGTCGAGACCAGCTTCACGAACCAGGACGGCGACCTGCTCTGCATCACCCGCCAGTCCTCCATCCGCCGCTAAACTCCCCCAACTGAGCCAGTAGAGAGAATAAAAATGAGCGCGAGCCTGGAAGAACTGCTCCAGATGCCAGCGGAGAAAATCCTCGAACACAACGAGAAGCCCAGCGGCGAGCAGTTGCGCAACAAGAAGCAGACCTACTTCGAGGATGTGGAGGTGGGTGCCGAGTTGCCCAAGTACATCTACGCCCCCACGCCCACGCACCTGTTCCGGTGGAGCGCGGCCATAGAGAATTTCCACCGGATTCATTACGATTTGGACTTCGGCCTGAACCACGACAGGAATCCCAGCCTGCTGGTGCATGGCTCCTGGAAGCAGAGCGTGGTGCCGCAGTATCTGAAGGACTGGACGCTGCCCAACGGCTGGCCCTGGAAGGCCCAGTTCGAGCACCGGGCGATGCTGGTGCCGGGCGATGTGCTGATCATGTGGGGCCGCGTCACCGGCAAGCAGGAAAAGGGCGGCATGGGCCTGATAGACCTGGAAATCGGCATGAAGACGCAGGACGGCATCGAGAGTATGCCCGGCACCGCCACCGTGGCCCTGCCCCTGCGCGACGGCCCGCCCATCCCCTACCCCTTCGTCCCGCCCCAAGACTAATTTCGCCTCAGAGCGCTTTGCCATTCCCTCCCTCTCAGGGGGAGGGTTAGGGTGGGGGTGAATCCTCTGCGACTCGGTGGTCAATTGAATCTGCGAGAGGTAAACGCCGTATGGCCAGGTTTCTAGCCACGCACACCATAGAGGGACTGACCGAGGCCCAACTGCGGGAGAAGCTGGGTGCCTACACCGGCGGGGTGAGCAAGTGGCGCCCCGACCGCCGCACCACGATACTGAAGGTCTACGCCGACACGTCCCGCGGCAAGCTCTTCACCGAATGCGAGGCCGTGGAGCAGTCCCACTTCGAAGACTGGATGAAGCTGGCCGGCTGGCCCGCCGACGAAATCTGCCAGGTGGACCTCATCTTTCAGACCGGGGACATGTGGCGGGTGTAGCGCCGCGCATTCCGGCGAAACGGCCATGAGAAAAGCGGGAGAAAAGCGGGCGCCCCGGAAAGGCGCGCCCGCTTTTTGCATCTGATGTTGCCGGGTGCCAGTTTGTCCCGGTTTACGGTTCGGGGTGCTCGAACTAGCGCTCCAACTGCTCCGCGGCCTGCTGGCGGCGGCCGCCTTCGCGCGCGCGCTGCCTCTGGCGCAGCGCCTCTAGGATCTCCCGCTGCTCCTCCGTCTGCCACGGCGGATTTTCCACCACCGTAATTCTCTTCGTCCAGGGCAGTCCTGGGCCTTCGGACTTCTTCTCGACGTACACCGGGCCGAGGCGGTCAATAATCAGCCGCAGTCCGGTGGCGGGTTGGCGATTCTCCGGCTCCAGGAACCCGGTTACGTGCTGGCGCTCCAGCACCACGCCGTCCGGGTCGGTAATCGTCAGTTCGTATTCCTGCGGATTGTCCCGCTCCTGTTCCAGCCACGACGATTCGTACTGCTCGGCAGGCTGGAACGTTTCCACGAAGTGCTGGTGGGGCTGGTATTTTACCCTGTCTTCTTCCCGCCCGGTGCTGGTGTTCTCCAGGGCAACCAGGTAGGGCAGTCGGCTGGGCACCCGGTGGAAGTTCTTCCCCGATGGATAGTAGCAGGCGCCCATGCTCACCCCGGTCAGTTCCGGGTCTGCCACACCGGCAATCAGGTCACTGGCCAGCATCACTTTGGCGTCCCCGAACCAACGGCTCAGGTTTTCCTTGAAGAACGGCGAGCGGGTGGGGCCGCCGAACATGATGATGCCGTCCACGTCCCGCTCCATGTCCGAGTATCCTAGCTGCCTGACGAACCGCACCTCTCCGGTCTCGTCATTCTTGTCCATGATTATGTCTCCGGGGCCTTCGCTCGACGCCTCGCCGTATCGCTGGAGCGCCGCCTTGGCACCGAGATAGGCGTCCCTCATGGACATGAGGGACCGGGAAACAAATTTGCCGCCCTTAAGCTCCGCCTCGACATCGCCCCACGTCAGGGCGACACTGCCGCCAAAGGTAACATTGGGATTGTCGGGAGACACCTGCTCCTTGGCCAGCCGCAACAGGTTTTCCGCCCCGCCGAACTTGGCCGCCAGCTCCCGGTCCACGTTGGAGCCGCCCAGCAGCGGGTCCCCGTCCGCGCCGTAGACCACCATCTCGCCCGTGTCCCGCACTTCCACCAGCGCGCAGTCGAACGAGCCGCCCCCCAGGTCATAGACCAGGTACGACCCCTGCAACCTGAGTTCCGAATCGGGGTCGATGTTGCGCTGCGCCGCCGCCAGGAATAACACCGGCTCATCCACCACCCATTCCACCCTGCCCTGCCCGGCAACCTCCGACAGGACTGCGGTCAGCATCGACCGGTACTCGTAGCCCGACTGCACTGGGCAGCCGGCCCGCCATTCAAACCGCTCCGGCAGTCCGGCGCGGCTCACCGCCTCCTTCAGGATTTCGGCAATGAGGTCTTTGACTTGAAATTGCCGTCCCCAGTCCCAGGCCTCGATGCACCCCAATTCGGGATTCCACCAAGTGGGCCAATCGGTCTCGCTGATTTCCAGCCGCCATTTCACATAGGGGTCGCCCGACAGCGCCCAGCGCTTGAGGTTGCGGATGACCAGGGTGTTGGGGCCGTCTTCCACGGAGTCGGCGTCTTCCCCAACCAGGATGGACACTTCGCCGTCGGGGTTCAGTCGCAGCGCGACGACCACCGGCATGACCGTGCTGCCGCCCCTGCCGATCAGCTGTGATTGCGGCTGACCCGCATTGGGGTCGTCGGGGTCCCAGGTGGAGATGCGGACGTTGGTAGTGCCAAAGTCTATGCCTACGATTTCCATTAACCCGCCTCGTGTTTGACGTGAGCTTTGAGCAACACCCGGTCGCCGTGAATTCCGCCGCGATAAACCACTCCCGGCGCGACGACCCGGACCAGACTGGAACCTGGCAGACCTCCCTCCGCGTGATGTTTTTCAAGGTCGTGTTTTTCAAGGTCGTGTTTTTCAAGGTGATAATTTTCAAGGTGGTGTTTTCCCGGGTCGTAAGCGACCTGCTCGCCCGGAGTTTCCAGAGGCTCGGCCCCCCCTGCCCGCAGGGCGAGGGTCAATCCGGCCTCCGCGTTTCCCGCGAGTTCCTCGACACTCGCCGCCCGTCGCACCGACTGCAAGACCTCGCCGACGGCCAGCAGCATATCCTGGCGGATCTCCAGCCGCGACTCCTCCCGGTTGGAGGCCAGCTCGGCGTTGCGCTCCCGCACCTGCTGGCGCAGCCGCTCCTGCTCCTGCCGTTCCTGCTGGAGTTGGGCTTCGTGAACTTCTTCTAGTTTGTTGCTCTCAAGTTCTGCGCTAACCTTCGTCTCGCCTGCCTTGAGCGCCACCCTCTCAAGGACAAATTTAACGGCACTGCCGAAAATCTCCGGCCGTTCCAAGGCCTCCGCCAACTCGCGGGATGTACGGGCGGCCAACTCGCTCTGCTTGTCTGTGAGCCACAGGGTAGCTGCCAATCGCAAGCCAAAGTTTTCGGGCCCCGAGGAGTGGCGGCTCTTCGCAATATAGCCGAGCACATCGTCCTTCTGCGCTGTGGTCGCAGAAGCTATCGCTTCCTGCAAAAGCTGCGTCCGCTCCCCTTCCGGCAGAGCGTCCAAAAGCCGGTCCAGCTCGGAATGGCGCCGCTCCGGGAAGTCCGGGCCGAAGGAGGCCAGGACCATCTCCCGCGCCAGGTCGCCTCGGGCCTGACGCCCCAGCACCGCCGCCGACCGGCGGTACAGTTCGCGGGCATCCTCGCCGTCGAAGGCTTCCCACATCCCCGCTGCGAACCCCCGCCGCCATGCGTCGGCCTCACCATCCATCGCGCCGGCCTTGAGCAACAGGTCCTGCGGCGTCCTATCCCCGGCGATGCGGGACAGCCGGGCCAGCACTCCGCCCACGCGCGCCGCCGTGTAGCCAACGGCATCCGGCCCGGCGGTCTCGCGCCACCGTAGCGCCGCTTGCGCCGTCGCTCTCAGCCAGCCCTCGGCGACCGGCCCGGACAAGTTGCCGGCAGACAGCAACCCCTCCGAGCTTACTATGACCCGGAATAGGGCCCGTTCGATGGTTCCGGCGGGCCACTTGGCCAGGGAGTCAGCTACCGATTTCGTCGGGTAGCGGCCCGGAGCCGGTTCGTGAGTGGGAGACAGCAGCCACTCTCTCCAGTCGGCGGGAGTGGTCCCCTCCTTCTCTGCGCCGCCGACTGCCTTCAGTTCGCTGGCGGCAGGAACGGCATTAAAGCTGGTGAGGAGGCTATATTCGCTGTCCCTGCCCACTTTGGTGATCTTGAAGCGGGCGGGCAACATTCGCATCTGTTGCGGCTGTTTCTTCCACCAGTTCTCCCACTTCCCTGCTCCAAGCACTCGCCCATCCAGCTTCGCGCGGATGTCTGCGGCCTTCCCGCTGCCGCCGCCGACCGACAGAGCCAGCGCGACCAGTTTCAGCGGCGCTTCATCGGCCCAGGGCGCCAGTGCCTCGGGCTGCTCCAGCAGCAGGGCCTCGGGGCTGTCGGAGGCAAGCAGATTAAGAAAGTTTCCGGGCCTCTTCAACTTCTGGCCCCAGAAGTCTACGGTGAAGACTTCCACTGTGTTGCCGTCAAGATCAACGAGTTTGGGGTCTCCGACAACCTTTCCCACCCTGGCGTGATTGTCGCGGACCAACGCGCCCGGCTGGAATTTCGAATCAGTCAAGAACACCCACTTACAGATCGGGCTGATAGAAGGCACAACTATCCATGATATTACATTTCGCGGCGGATGTTAAATCCCCTACCGCACCGTAACTGTTCAGACTTGATGAGGCGAATTGGCAGAAAGTTGCCGAAAGAGCAAAGGGGGACAGTTTCGCGGTTATGTTAAACCTACAGCATGGATACGAGCCTTGACCTGACGGCCGCCCCCCGAGAAACCCTGTTGGCAATCATTGCCCAACAGCAGAACACTATCGCCCAGTTGCAGCGGCGGATAGAGGCGCTGGAGGGAAAGGCCAAACCGGGCGGCCCCAAAGGGATGCCCGGCATCAAGCCCAAGTCCGGCCGCCAGCAGACTCCCAGGGAGAAAGGTCCCAGGAAGCCCCGGCCCCACGGTTTCGCCCGCCAGCGCACGACTCCCACCCACCGGGTGGAGCACGTCTTGGACGCCTGCCTCCAGTGCGGTGCCGGCCTGTCCGGCGGATGGACCCAGCGGACCCGGGAGGTCATCGACCTGCCAGTGGTTCCGGTCCAAGTCACCGAACATGTCTTCATCGCCAGGACTTGCCCAGTGTGTGAGAAACGCCGGGTGCCCAAGGTGGACTTGGGCGGGGTGGCGCTGGGGAAACAGCGGTTGGGCATCAACCTGCTCAGCCTGATGGCGGCCCTGCGGGAAGAGGGGAGGCTGCCCTTCCGCACCGTCCAGTGGTATCTGAGGACCGTCCACCAGTTGCGCCTGAGCCTCGGCGCCATCGTCCGGGCCATCCACCAAGTGGCCCGGCAGGCCCAACCGGCGGTGGACCGGATTCTGGAGCGCATCCGGGGCAGCCCGGTGGTCCACGCCGACGAGACCGGCTGGCGGGAGGATGGCGCCAATGGCTACGCTTGGACTTTCAGCACTCCCACCGAGCGGTATTTCCTGCGGCGTGGCCGCCACAAGGAGGTGGTGGACGAGGTGCTGGATGAGTCCTTCAGTGGGGTGTTGGTCAGCGACTTCTATGCCGCCTATCATCACTACCCGGGACTGAAGCAGCGGTGCTGGGTGCACCTGCTGCGGGACATCCACGACCTGAAGATCCTCTACCCCAAAGACCGGCAATTGGTCCGGTGGGCGGCGGCAGTCCATCACATTTACTCGGCGGCCAAGAGCTTCGCCCATCCCCAGGCACAGCAACGGCAGCGGGTCCAGCAGCAATTGGAGCGGAAACTGCTGGCCCAGTGCCGTCCCTACGCCCAGGACCCGGCAGCCGCCCAAGGCAAGCTGTGCCGGCGAATCGAGAGGCACATCAAGGAACTGTTTGTCTTCGTGGCTGCCCCCGGCGTGCCCTCGGACAACAACGCTGCGGAGCGCAGCCTGCGGCCCTTGGTGGTCAGCCGCAAAATCAGCGGCGGCACCCGCTCGGAGCAGGGCACCGACACCAAGATGACCCTGGCTTCCCTCTTCGGGACTTGGCGGGTCCGGGGCCTCGATCCTCTCGTGGAATGCCACAAGCTGCTGACTTCCCCTCAAGTCTGAACAGTTACACCGCACCTTGCAGGTCAATCCCGTTTTAAGGACTGGAGTCCCCCAAATCTCGTCATTCCCGCGAAAGCGGGAACCCAGAGGCCGTCTGTGCCGGGAAATCGGTTGGCCCTTGGCGCTGGCGGTCTGATTCACGATCCTTTTGCGGGTTCTGGAACTACCTGTTCACCGGTGATAAGGACAACAATATAGTGATGGTATTCACTTTGTTGACAAAGATTATCATAATTGACAATATACCCCATAGGCCATAGGGAAGGCCGCGAGGAAGAAGTCCATCATGACTATACGGCAGTGGGCTTTATCATTCGTAGCCAGCGTGACGCAGGTCGTGCTTCTCATGCCCGCAGTCCTTGCCTTGTCTACGGGCGACGAGAATAGCGCGTGGGTCAAGATCGGGACCAGCGAGAAGCAAACGGGTCTCCATGTCGGTGACGTCCTGGGTGATGCCGAAATTGTTGACGGGAAGTGCTCGATGCCCGATATTTCAGTGGGCATCGGTGGCGACCTTACGTCCTTGCGGGTGGGCATCGACAATGATACCTGCAAAATCGTCGTCAAGGAGATGGTCGCCAGGTGAAGGACTGGACGTAAGGTCTTTCCCAGCGGGCCCCGTTCAGCGGTGGCGGGTTGAAGCACTGACCAAGGTGGTCGGAATAAATTCGATAGACGACCTCACAAGAACCAGGACGAGCCTCGAATTCACCCGGACGCCAAATTCAGTATTCGGCGGCGGCAATACCGGGGCTACCTGCTGGGGCAATCACTTTCCTAAGCCCCCGTTCTACTATTACGTTGACGACTGCCGGGTAAACGCATTTGACTTCGATGGCCCCTCCAGCGTGTTCATAAGATTGAAGGGGATCTACACAAATACGCTCGTCCCATCCTTTGGCCACTGGACTACCGCCAAGGCTGAAGGCACTGTAACGACCGACCGGGCAGTATGCGCAGGCGGTAGCCTGCCCGCTGGCCCCAGCGACCTCGAATGCGAACTGGATTCGGGCCCGGTTGACTGAACTGGGTAGTACTCCCAACCAGAGTAGTTTGAAGGAAAGCAAATGGAAACTCTGATCTGGATGGGTTTTCTTGGGGTAGTGGGGATTATGGCGCTCATATGGGCGGCGCATAAGCTCTACCGGAAGGTTATGGACTGGCGCCGAAGGGCCAGTTGACCCCGAGTCCACTCTGCACAACAGTCAGTCTGTCAGACAAAAAAGGAGGCCCGCTCTTGGTGGGCCTCCTCTTTTGTGTGCTGACAACCTCACTTGTCCACAGGCCCTACCGCACCTTGCCCCAGGCGGCGGGGGGCCAGATGCGGAACCAGACGCGGCCGATGACGCGGTCACCGGGTACGGGGCCAAAGGCGCGGCTGTCCCGGCTGTCCACGGGGTTGTCGCCGAGGACGAAGTATTCGCCGGGGCCGTTCCACCATTCGCGGCGTGTTTCGCCCTCCGTCCCGTCGGCTTGGCGGCTGCCGTCGCCGGAGAATTCCGCCAGCAACAGGTCGTCGGCATAAACGCGGCCACCCGCCAACACAATCTCCTCCTCGGGCATCCCGGCCACGCGCTTGATGAACCAGTCTTCAGGATTGGGCGAGCCCGGCGGGTTCAGCACCACCACATCGCCCCGTTGCAGCCGGTTCCAGGGGAACACGGGCCGCACCACCAACACCGACTGCCCGTCCTCCAGCGTCGGCGTCATGCTGTCGCCCTCAACCCGCACCCGCGCCGAGAACAGCCCATTCAGCAAGGCTTGCACCGGAGAGAACACGGCGCCCAACAATCCCATATATCACCACAGAAGACACGGAAGACACGGAGAACTCAGAGAATTATAAGGGGTAAACCCTCAAATCTCCCCCTAGCCACCGCGCTGTCTGTGGTGAAATTTCCCCCGTGATAGAATTGGAACGGATTGAATAGAACTGGCCCATACCTTTGTCGAGGAGTCTTTCTAATGACGAACGGAATCATCCGCATCGGCCTGATCGGTGCCGGAGCCAACACCCGCCTTCGCCACATCCCCGGCTTCCGCGAGCAGCGCGACGTGGAAATCGTCGCCGTCGCCAACCGTAGCCGCGAGTCTGGCGAGCGCATCGCCGGCGAGTACGAGATTCCCAAGGTCTATGACAACTGGGCCGACCTGCTCGACGACGACACTATAGACGCCGTCTGCGTCGGCACCTGGCCCTATATGCACCGCAACCTGGTGCTGGCCTCGCTGTCCGCCGGCAAGCATGTGCTGACCGAGGCCCGCATGGCCATGAACGCCGATGAGGCCCACGAGATGCTGGACACCAGCCGCCTGCACCCCGACCTGGTAACGCAGATTGTCCCCGCGCCGCAAACGCTGGAGGTGGACAACACGGTTATCAACTGTGTCGGCAACGGCTACCTGGGCGACATTCTGGCCGTCCGCCTGCGGGTCTGCGACTACCATGGGCGCGCCAACCGCGCCGACACCTTCATAGACACCGATTCGCCCCTACACTGGCGGCAGGACCGCACCTTGAGCGGCTACAACATCCTGGGCATGGGCATCTGGTACGAGACCGTGATGCGCTACGTCGGCCCGGCCACCAAGGTATCGGCCATGACCCGCACCTTCACCAACCGCCGTCCCGACGAGAACGGCGTGATGCGGGCCATTACCGTGCCCGACCACGTGAACGTACTGGCCGAGATGGGCTGCGGGGCCACCGCGGATCTCAGTTGGAGCGCAGTAACCGGACTCCAGACCGGCACCGAATTCTGGATTTTCGGCACCGACGGCACCATCAGCTTGCAGGGCCCGCCCTTCAACAAGGTACTGGCCGGCAAGCGCGGCGACGAGGCCCTGTCGGAGCTGCCCATCATAAAGCCCGGCAAGTGGCGCGTGGAGGAGGAGTTCTGCAACGCCATCCGCGGCCTGGAGCCGGTAACCCACACCCCCTTCGACATCGGCGTCCAGTACATGGAGTTCACCGAGGCCGTAACCCGCAGCTCCCAGACCGGCCAGGCTGTCGCCCTGCCGCTATAGGGGAACATCATAGGTTTGGATTCGAGGGTCAAACTCCAAACTACGCTGAAATCGCGGCGGTGACCCTCCCGCCGCCACAGGAGCTCCCCATGGGAGAGTTTTATTGGCCGATCGGCGTCTGGAGCGCAGACGGGGAACGCCTTGAGACGGTCCAAGCTCTGGTGGACACCGGCTCTTCATATTCGATGTTTCCCCGGGGAATGCTCGAACTGTTGGGCATCGAAAAGCGTTTCGTCCTGCCCTTCGAGCAGGCCGATGGCGGCGTAATTGACCGCAACGTTGGTCAGGCCGTACTGGTCATCAATGGCGACGAAAGCACCATGCGCGTCATCTTCGGTGAGGATAACGCCGAACCATTGCTGGGTGCCAACGCGCTCCAGGAATTCCTGCTGGTGGTAGACCCGGTGGCCGAGGAACTGGTGCCACGGACCGGCCGACTGAAGTAGGGTACAACGCAACAAATGGGAAGGTTCCACTGGCCAATGGAGGTTTCCAGCCCGGACGGTTCGAGGTGGGAAACGGTCGACGCTCTGGTGGACACCGGCGCGTCCTACTCTCAGGTTCCTAGCTCTTTACTGCAACGGTTGGGAATTGTACCGACCGACACAGTGGAGGCCGTATTGGCCGACGGTCGGGTAGTGGCGGACCTTGCCTGGACTTTACGCATTTTAAGCGGCATAAGCGAGGGAATCTGCAATACGATGGTACAGAGTGGCGGGGAGTTTCTGTACATCGGAGTTGGCGGTCGATAGTGAAAAACCCTCCGACACCAACCACCAGTGGCTACGCACAAAGGTGATGTCATCCATTACTTTTCCTGGATTTTGCGTAAAGTCGAGCTTGCAGCCGAAATCCGAGTGCGGATTGACGGGCTGGAAACTTTTACGTGGGTCACCTTCGGCCCCGATAATGTTGCGCCGCTAATGGGGGCGCACGCCTTGGAAGGAGTTCGGCTGGCGGTCGATCCGTTGCGCCGCATCTTGGTTCCAACCAGGATATTGCGGATGAGTCGCAGCAGTCATCGGCTGTCATAGAAACCTAGAGAAAAGGAGAGTAACCATGGCAAACGAAGGCATCCGAGTCGGGCTGATCGGCGCGGGGCGCAATACCCGTGACCGGCACATCCCCGGCTTCCACCAGGTTGACGGCGTAGGGGAACATCACTGGTTTCGAGGGTCAAACTCCAGCCTACGCTGAAATCGCGGCGGTGGCCCTCCCGCCGCAACAGGAGCTCCCCATGGGAACTTTCTATTGGCCGATGGAAATTGGCCCCTTGGACGGCTCGCGGTATGAAACCGTGAACGCGATGGTAGATACTGGAGCAACATTCTCGCAGGTTCCCGACAGTCTGCTACGGGGCCTGGGCATTGTGCCCACAAGAAATGTTCAGTCCCAACTTGCCGACGGCAGTATCATCCAGGACGGAGTGGCCGACGTAAAAATTCGGATTAGCGGGCGAGAAACCTATTCCACGGTTTTGTTCGGAGAGGAAGGATCCCCGATTCTGATGGGTTCTTATGCTCTGGAAGGAGTTGTGCTGGCAGTAGACCCGCACAATGGGTGCCTGGTTGACCTTCTGGTCACACGTTAAGGCGCAATCAGGCTGCGCGGCAATGGACTGAAAGCCTCCCGGATAGTTGCCTTCGGCGACGACGATCTCCCTGCATTGATGGGGGCCGATACCCTGCAAGGCATCCTGCTGGCGGTTGATCTCGTGGAAGAGCGCCTTATCCCCACCGATGCGCTGTTGCTGTGACTGGCGTATTAGAGAGGCCCTATATATGGGAGCGTTTTACCATGAAATGCACGTTATCAGCGCCAACGGGGACAGAGTCGAGACCATAGACGCTCTGGTGGACACCGGCGCGTCCTACTCTCAGGTTCCTGGCTCTTTACTGCAACGGTTGGGAATTGTACCCACCGACACAGTGGAGGCCGTATTGGCCGACGGTCGGGTAGTAGCGGACCTTGCAGCCGAAATCCGAGTGCGGATCGACGGGCTGGAAACTTTTACGTGGGTCACCTTCGGCCCCGAGAATGTTGCGCCGCTAATGGGGGCCCACGCCTTGGAAGGAGTTCGGCTGGCGGTGGATCCATTGCGCCGCATCTTGGTTCCAACCAGAATATTGCGGATGGGTCGCAGCAGTCATCGGCTGTCATAGAAACCTAGAGAAAAGGAGAGTAACCATGGCAAACGAAGGCATCCGAGTCGGGCTGATCGGCGCGGGCCGCAATACCCGCGACCGGCACATCCCCGGCTTCCACCAGGTTGACGGCGTGGAGATTGTGGCGGTGGCCAACCGCTCCCGCGAGTCGGGCCGGGTGGTGGCCGACCAGTTCAACATCCCCACCGTCTACGACAATTGGCGCGAGCTGCTGGAAGACCCGTCCATAGAGGCGGTCTGCATCGGCACCTGGCCCTATATGCACCGAACCCTGACCATCGCCGCGCTGGAGGCGGGCAAGCACGTCCTCTGCGAGGCCCGCATGGCGACCTCGGCGGCGGAGGCGCGGGAGATGCTGGAAGCGTCCAGGGCGCATCCCGGCCTCGTCACCCAGATTGTCCCGTCGCCCCTGACCTTCCGGGTAGACAACCTGCTCTCTCAGAAGATCGCCGAGGGCTACGTGGGCGACGTTCTGGCGGTGTCCCTGCAATCGCTAACGCCGGGCTTTGCCGACATCGGCGGGCCGATGCACTGGCGCAACGACCGCGACCTGAGCGGCTACAACATCCTGAACATGGGCATCTGGTACGAGGCGATGATTCGCTGGGTCGGCCCCGCCACCCGCGTCATAGCCAACACCAGCGTCAACGTATCCCAGCGGCGCGACGAGGACGGCAACCCGGTGCCGGTGTCCATTCCCGACCATGTGGACATCCTGGCCGACCTGGCCAGCGGGGCGCAGGCCAATATGCGCTTCAGCGCAGTAACCGGCTTCGGCCCCGGCAACGAGGTCTGGATTTACGGCAACGCGGGCACCCTGCGCCTCGACTCATCCCTCAACGTCTATGGCGGGCAGCGCGGCGACAGCGCCATGGCCGAGATTCCCAACCCGCCCGAGGGCCAGGCCCACTGGCGCGTCGAGGAAGAGTTCTGCAACGCCATCCGGGGCCAGGAGCGCATCACCCGCACCCCCTTCGACGTCGGCCTGCAATACATGGAGTTCACCGAGGCCGTAACCCGCAGCTCCCAAACCCGGCAGGTGGTGTCGCTGCCGTTGTAGGGGGCGTATAGACAAGACCGAATCGGAAAACCATCAATTGCGGGGCTGGCTGGCATAGCTGCCCCGCATTTTATCGTTGTCCCAGCCTGACCGGCAATTCCAACTTGGAAAAGTCGTCGCGGTCTATGTCGGCCCTCACGGTGATGGTCACGCCGGTGTTGACGATTTCCGTGAGCGCCATCAGTTCGTTGGCGTTGATGGCCTGCTCTATCAGGGGTGCCGCGCTCGCCGCTGCCGATGCGTCGCGGAACAGCAGCGCGGCTGTGCCCTCGATGACGGTGCGGCGTTCCTCCCCGCGGGTGAAAGCCCAGGCCACGGCCCGGCAGCCGGTGTTGTCGGCCAGCTGGCAGTCCCGGCCGGCCGCCGTAATCAGCGCCACCAGACCATCGCCGGCCAGGTTCATCACCTGATTCAACTCGCCCTCATCGTCGTTCCAGAGCAGTCCCGAGTCTCGGTTGAGGTCTCGCAGCACGTCGATTACCGCCCCGAAGTCGCCGCTTATCAGTAAGCCGTCATCCGCCAGCAGCGCCGAGGCTTCGCTGCCGTCGGCGGATTCCCAAAGGCCGTATCCCCGGTACGCCGCCTCGGTGTATCCGCCTTCCCGAAGATTCCCACGAATGTCCTCGAAGTCGAAGTCGCCGCTGGTGACCGTCACCTGCCCGGATGCCAGCGACAGCGCGGCCTGCTGTCGAACATCGCCATAATTCTCCAGGGTGGACACGCCGCCCTCCAGTTCGGCGGGCAAATCGGTGCGGTTCAGCGCGGCTTCGCTCACATTCACCAGCACCAGCTCCCGGGCGCCGTCCGGGACCAGCGCGGCCGGGCCCCCCGGCGATGAGCCGCCAATAATGCCACAGGCCAGCGTTCCCGCGCTGGCCATCAGCAGCAGGATGAAGAGGGCGCATCGTTTCATCTAGTCAATCTCCTATTACTGGGGCGAGGCCGCGTATTCCCCTTGGGTAGAGGCCCTGGGCAACCGCGCCGGGGCGCGGCTGCCTGCGGCCATGCTGAAATACTATACCTCCAGCGGGGTGTCGTCGCGGTTGGCCCATTCTCCCATGGAAGCATCGTAGTTCCTGGTCTGGTTGTAGCCCACCAGTTGCAAAACGAACACGCCGTGCGCCGCACGGATGCCGCCCTGTCAATAAGTGTAGACGTTCTTGTCGGGTGTGATGCCGTTGTCGGCGAGAATCTGACGTATCTCGCTGGCGGGCAAGAAGCGGTGCGTCTGGCGGTCCATGACGTTGAACCATTCCAGGTGTACCGCGCCGGGGATATGCCCGGCCCGCTGGTTGCCCCGTATCTCGCTGCCGTCCCATTCCCCGTCGCTGCGCACGTCCCAGACTACGGAACCCTCCAGGCTGCAAGCCTCCTTCAGTTCGTCCACCTTGACCAGCAGCGACTCGTCGCGGTTGGGAGTGAAGGCCACCCCTTCGGCGGGAGCGGGCCGGTCCAGCCCCACACCCTGGTTGTCGGAGATCCAGCCGCGCCAGCCCCCGTTGAGCACCTTGGCGTTGCTGTGTCCATAGGTGTTCAGCGCCCACCACAGCCGGGCGGCATAGAGGCTCTGCGAGTTGTCGTAGCAAACTACCAGCGTATCATCGCCGATTCCCAGCCGCTGGCACATGGCCTGAAACTGCGCCGGGTTCATCAGGTGCACGCGGCCGGTGTCCGGGTCTTTCTCAAAGTTGTCGGGAACCGCCACCGACCCGGGGATATGACCCCGGTTATACGCGGCGTCCACGTCGCAGTCCACCACCACCACGTTGGCGTCGTCCTTGTGGGCGGCCAGCCAGTCGGCCTCCACTAAGTATTCGGGATGGGAATAATCCAAGTCGGCCATCGCTCTCCCCTCCACAGCCGCCGCCGGCATTGGCCGGTACGCCGCGCGAACCGGCAAACGGCCTTTTGACAACAGCTTGAAGAATTGTAGTTGAAAGAATTGTAGGCTACCGGCGCGAACAGGGTCAAACGCAGGCGGTCGCTTGCCCTATATTCTGACATCTCGCCCTTGCGTAGCCTTGTAACGTCTCCGTATTATTATCAGTACGTTAGTTCTAATAGCCTCCCGTACCGGGGCTGCCGGGCACCGCCACCGGGAGAGCAAACACGAAAGAGGGAAAGTTGAGAGAATCAGAATGCCGACGCTGCCAATCGCTAAGACTGCTGAAGCTGGACAAGAAACAACCGGAGGACAACGACATCTATCGCTGCCGCGACTGCGGGTATCTCTTCAGCCCGCCGCCGTCGCCGCCGTCTCTGCCCCGCAACACGGCCATGGAATCTGGATACCCGGGCGGAACTCTCTAGCCGACGCCCGCCCCCTCGTCCTTCGACAAGCTCAGGATGAATGGGAGCTGCCAAAGGACGGGAGCGGGCCGGGACAGCGGTGGGACAGTAAGAAGCTGCCCCAGGACGGTGCCGACGACCTGCGGGGGCCTGAATCGCGGGAGACGGAGGGGCGGCCTGCCCCTCCGCTGCTCTCCCCCGTGGCCTTCGCCCGCGAGGTGCTGGGCGTACAACTGTGGGCCAAGCAGGAAGAGGTGCTGACCGCCCTCACCACGCACCGGCGGGTGGCGGTCAAGGCCGGCAATGGGTTGGGCAAGGGCTTCTGCGCCGCCGTGGCCGTCCTCTGGTTCATCCACACCCACCAGGACGCCGCCGTTGCCCTCAGCACCGCGCCCACCTTCCGGCAGGTGCGCCACATCCTGTGGCGGCAGATTCACCGCCTCTACCGCCCCGCCGCCAAGACCCTGGGCGGCACGATGCTCGACACCCGCTGGGAACTTTCCGACGAGCGCTACGCCTTGGGCCTGTCCGCCGACAGCGCCGAACAGTTCCAAGGCTTCCACAACCCCAACATTCTCATAGTGGTGGACGAGGCCGAGGGCGTCAGCGAGGAGATCTACGAGGCCATCGAAGCCATCTAACCTCCGCCGACCCTCTCCTGCTCCTCATCGGCAACCCGACGACCATGGAGGGCGCTTTCCGCCGCGCCTTCTTCGAGCACCGCTCCATCTACCGCAACATCACCATCTCCGCGCTGGACAGTCCCAACGCGCAGGCCGGGCGAGTGGTCATCCCCGGCCTCACCGCCTCGGAATGGGTGGATGAGCGCAAACAAATCTGGCAGGAGGACAGCCCGATTTTCCGCTCCCGCGTCCTTGGCCAATTCCCCCATCAGGGCGAAGACCCCCTGTTCAGCCTTAAGGACCTCGAAGCGGCGGTCAACCGCATCGTTGACGCAGAGTCATGGACCATTGACTCTCAGACCGTCTATGGCCCCCAGCGGTCATCCTCCGAGGCCCCCATCATCGCCGTAGACGTCGCCCGCTTCGGCCCCGACAGCAGCGTCATCCTCCGTCGGCGCGACGATTGCGTCGAGGACATCCAGGGCCTGCACCAGCACGACACCATGCAGCTCGCCGGCCGTGTCGCCGCCGCCATCCGCGACCACAACCCGGCCCACGTCTTCATAGACGAGATCGGCATGGGCGCAGGTGTCGTCGACCGCCTGCGCGAGCTCGGCCACCCGGTGCGCGGCATCAACGTGGCAAAACGCGCCAGGCAGGACGAGATATTCGTAAACCTCCGCGCTGAGGGCTACTGGGCCTTGGCCGACCGCTTCAGGGCAGGCACCATCAGCATCCCCTACGACAACCAGCTGATCAGTCAGTTGGCAACCCTGCGTTACGACTTCGATTCCCGGGGTCGCATAAAGATCGAGAGCAAGGACGACATCCGAAAGCGCGGCCTCCCTTCCCCCGACCGCGCCGACGCCCTCATGCTCGCCTTCCTGGAGCAGCCCGGCAGGGTGAAACTATGGACGTAACCCACGACCGCTCCGGCCATCCCGGCAAAGTCCCCTCTCCCCCTGGAAGAGAATTACAGCCCGCCCCCGCGAAAGCGGGGAGCGAGGGCGTCAGCGTAAAACCAAGATTCCCAGGCCCCCCATAAAAAAATCCTGTCCATCCTGTCCATCCATGTAAAAAAGATCCCCCTTGACCGGAATTGTCAGAAAATGTCAGGAGAAACAAAAATGTATGACACTGGAATCACCATCAGCCAGATCCGCCGCGAGATAAAGGCCCTCAAGCGCAAGTACGCCCGCGAGATCGCCGCAGCGGTCCTTAGTCCCGTAGTCGACCAGATTGTCGAGCTGTGGAACATCGCCTTGGCCAAAAAACTACCCAAGCCCGACCCCCTCTCCTGTGTCCAGAAGGTGGTGAAGGCCGGATTTCGTCTCCAGACCTTCAAGGCCCTCCACGGATACCTGGAGGACTGCCGGTACTACAACTACTTCCCCGACCCCGAAGTAATCATCCCAAAGGTCTTCCCTCCCGGCCGAAAGGTCGAACTGGCCGCCGTCCTCCCCGGCAGGTTCGACTAAGAGAGTGCGTGACCAGTCCCCCCCGTCCATCCATGTAAAAAAACGTAAAAAACATCCTGTCCATCCTGTCCATCCATGTAAAAAAAACCCCTCGGCCGGAAACGACCGGAAATGACCGGAAAAACAAAAAAGAGGATTCCGATATGCTCCAGAAACTCACCCACAGGCTCCCCTGGCGCAAACAGCCGGCCGGCCCACCCCAGCCGACGGCGCGGGTCAAGGCCGGTGGCGTCTCCGGGGCCGACGCAGACAACCTCCGACTGCTCCCCGGCGCGGGCGGCGGGTGGAACCGGACGGAATACGGCGAATACTACGCCACCTCCACGCCGGTTTACTCGGCCATCCGCATCCGGGCCGAGGCGCTGACCCGCCCGCCGGTGGTGGTCTACCGCCGCGCCGGTTCTGAGTCCGGCGGGCTGCGCCTCCCCGTGGGGCCGGAGCACCCGGCGCAACAACTGCTGGAGCGGGTCAACCGCTGGTACACTCGCGCCGACCTGTGGCGCGCCACCGAAATCTACCTGAACCTCTGGGGATCGGCCTACTGGATGCTGGACCGCGACGCCGACGGCAACCGCGAAATCTGGCCGCTGCGCCCCGACCGGGTGTCCATCGTGCCGGACAAGAGCGAGTTCATCCGCGGCTTCGTCTACCACGGGCGCAACCGGACGGTGGCGCTGACGCCCGACGAGGTAGTGTGGTTCCGTTACTTCAACCCGCTGGAGGAGTACGCCGGGCTGTCGCCGGTGGCCCCGGCGCGGCTGGCGGTGGACATGGGCAAAGACGGCCTGCGCTTCAACCGCAACTTCCTGCGCAATTCGGCCCAACCCGACTTCGTGATGCTGACCAACGAGCAGATGAACGACAGCGAGATCGAGGACTTCTACCGCCGCTGGGAGGCCCGTTTCCGTGGCCCGGCCCACGCCCACCGTCCCGCCATTGCCAGCTTCGTCCGCGACATCAAGACGCTGGGCCTGAGCCACCGGGAGATGGACTTCATCCAGGGCCTGCGCTGGAGCCTGGATGAGGTAAGCCGCGCCTACGGCGTGCCGCGCCCGCTGCTGTCGGACCTGGAGCGCGCCACCTTCTCCAACGTCAACGCCGCCGAGCGCTTCTTCTGGCGCAACACCATGGTCCCGGAGATGACCTTCCTAGCCGAGCAGGTAACCCGCAAGCTCTTCCCCATGCTAGGCTACGACGGCCTGGAGATGGAGTTCGACCTAAAGTCAATCGAGGCGCTGGCCGAGGACGAAAACGCCCGCACCACCCGCGAGTCCCAGCTCCTGGACCGAGGCGTCCTAACCATCAACGAAGTCCGCCAAGCCCGCAACCTACCCGACGTACCCTGGGGCAACACCTGGACCAAACCCCGGGAGTAGGGGGAAGGCGCAGCCGCAGCGTTAAGTCCGCCCGCGAAGCCGGGGGTCCAGCACATCGCGCAAAGAGTCCCCCAACACGCTAAAGGAAAACACCGCCAGCGTGATGAACACGCCGGGAGTGACCGCCAGATAAGGCGCGAACAGCAAATTGGTCAGGGCGTTCGAGAGCATTTCTCCCCAAGTGGGGGTAGGCGGAGGTATGCCCAAACCCAGGAACCCCAAGGCGCTTTCGGTGATGATGGCCACGCCAACTAGGCCGGTGGCGACAACTACGTAGGGCGCGAAACATCCAGGAGCAACGTGCTTCAGGATAATCCGCATGTCACTGGCCCCAATCGCTCTGGCCGCCTCCACGTATTGAGTTTCTTTCAACACCAGGGCGCTGGCGCGCACTACTCGCGCGCCGTAAGGTACGAACGGGACGGCAATGGCAAAGATCAGCGTAGTTAGGCTGCGGTCCAACGCCGTCAACAACGCTAACGCCAGAATAATCACCGGGAACGCCATCAATATGTCAACAAATCGTTGAACTATTGCGTCGACCCGTCCTCCGTAGTAGCCACTGGCGAGACCCATTACGGCACCGAACACCGTCCCCGCTACCGAGGCTATCACACCCACTACCAACGAGCGCCAAGCCCCATGGAGGATACGGCTCAAAACGTCGCGGCCGAACTGATCCCCTCCCAGTAAGTTCTCGCTCCAACTGGGATTCGTGAATTTACCAGCAACTGCCAGTTCCAGAGGGTCGTGAGGCGCCACGTAGGGACCAACAACCGCCATAAGTACCAAGCCTGAGATGAGGGCTAGACCTACAGCCCCGAGGGGCGAGCGCCGGGCGAAACGAACCAGGCCGCGTCGGGTCCGCGACAAGGCCTTAGGAAGCAGGTTGCCTGCATCCGGGGTTATTGTTTCAGCAGTAAATGCCACTATGAACTCTCGTTAGGGGCCTTATTGATAACGGATTCGAGGGTCCAGCCAAGCGTAGAACATATCGGTCAATAAATTTGCGAAGATGACTATCCCGGCGAAGACTAGGATTAGTGTCTGGACAAGAGGAAAGTCCCGGTTCGAGACTCCGTTAACTAGTAACGTTCCCCAACCCGCTAGATTGAATACCCTCTCGGTGACCACCACGCCAGCCAACAGCGCGACAAATTGCAGGCCTCCGATGGTTACGATAGGGATAATTGCGTTGCGCAACCCGTGGCGAACGATAACGACCCGCTCCCGCAGGCCCTTGGCCCGGGCCGTCCGCATATAGTCCTCATGTATCACTTCAAGCAGTGAAGATCGGGTCATTCGAGCGATGAATGCCACCTGGAAATAGCCAAGCGTGAACGAGGGCCACACCATAATTTTGATATTTCGCCAAGGATCGTCAAAGGGGCTGACCCACGTCAATTCCGGCTGCCATGCAAACGTCTTAGCCAAAAATAGGACTATCATGATGCCAAGCCAGAAGACTGGCACCGAAAGCCCGATGATGCTGAAAATCCTGAGGGCGTAGTCCATCCATGAATTGTGGCGGATGGCGCTAATGGTACCCATAGGCACCGCCAATACCACCGCGATTATCATCGTGTAGATCGCCAAATTCAGGGTTACCGGGAAATGCTCAACCATCAGGTCGGCGATGGGCCGGCCACCAAGGAACACCGAGTGCCCCAGGTCGCCGGTGAACATACCGGTCACCCAGTTCCAGTAACGCTCATGCAGAGGAGCGTTTAGCCCCAGCGTCTCTCGAAGTTCGGCAACCGTCGTCTCGTTGGCCGCCTCTCCCAAGATAGCAATGGCAACATCGCCTGGGATGACAGCCATTATGATGAAGATAATCACCGATACCCCGATCAGAGTGGGTATCGATAGAAGCAGCCTTCGAACAATGTATTGCTTCATGCTTTGGTGCAGGTTCTCCTAAAGGAAAACTTTAGGAGAACCCACAAAACCTCCGGATTGTTACCCGCTATGGCCTGGAAGTTGGCAGTTCCGGCCAATCGAGCCAGACATACTCCATTCGAGCGTTGGTGCTGCGTATGTTGGCCGATGCGGTCCAGCCCTTCACAAAGTCCCACCTTGCATGATTGATCAGGAACCAGTGCAGAATCATGAAAGACGAATCGTTCATGGCGATCTCGTCCATGTCCCAAGTCAATTGCTGCCGTTTGTTAAAGTCAGGCTCGAACCGCTGTGCTACATACAGCTCGTCCAATTCAGGTATGGAACGCCGCTGATACCAGCGCCCGCCATTGGTGATAAAAAGCTGACCGAACGTATCGGTTGGGTCGTCGAAGTCCAGTCCTGCTCCCAGCACCGACAATTCGAAGTTACCGGAGACTTCGTTTCCTCGGGTCTGAGACACGTCCGCCGGGTCCAGCACTACGTCGATCCCGACTTCTTTGAGCATCGGCTGGACTATCTGACAATACTCGATACTGAATGCAATGTTGGTCGAGCACTGCATTTTCATGGAATTCCAGTCAATCTCGCCCTTCTCCGCTTCATACTCGGCCAGCAATCGCCGGGAGTTTTCGCGGCGGACTTCCATGTCAGGGCCATAGCCGATCAGAGCGGCCTGACGATCGGGCGGTAGAGCCCAGGGCCCCAACGGGAAGTTACCCGTGCCCACCGTGCCCTTTTGACCGGCCAAGTCGGATATTGCGGCCCGGTCGATTGCCTCGCTAATTGCCTGACGGACCCGGAGGTCATCGAAGGGAGGCCGTTCCGTCATCAACACCAAGTGAGATATGGTAAGAATTGTGGCGTTGGAAATCAGGATGTCATCCTCCTGACTGCTCAGCGCCTGGGCTTGCTCGTCCGTCAAGGTCGGATGCGGCGCAGCCTCGTTCCAGAATGTGCGCTGGGTCAGAATCGCTGTCGAACGCACCTGCTGGTCTAAGATGATGTTGTAGTCCATCTCGTCCAGATAAGGCAGGCCTTCCTTGAAGTAGTCTTGATTCCGCTCATATTCCCACAAGAGTGTTGTCGGTTCTTTTTTGAGTTTGAAAGGCCCGGTACCGATGGCCGCGATCTTGAGCGCATTCACCGGATCGGGTTCAACAATGTGCTTGGGTATGATGCCTTGCCACCCATTAGCAAATATGGCGACTACCAAGGGAGACGGTCCGCGACCGTTTATCACTATGGTGTTCGGGTCTGGGGCATCTACGCTCTCTATCAACGACTTCAGGGTTTCCTTCCGGGGGCTAACCATGCCCTCGGGCGGGAACATTATCCGCTCGATGGTGTATTTGACGTCGTCGGAGGAGAATGGCATACCGTCGTGCCATGTGACTCCCTCAGCCAAATGGAACGTCACGGTGGCCCCGTTATCTGCGATATCCCATGAGGTGGCCAGGTCCGGGATGATTTCCAATGCCAACGGATCATAGGGACTGGTGGCCAACAGCCCATTGTATATGGGCGCCGTAATCGTATATACGCCTCCGAACGAGGTCTGATGCATATCAGCGGAGGGTATGATCTCAGGGCCGGAGCTTAGGAACTTCCCGCCGTATCTAGGAGTCTCCCCATTCGCCGCGGCCAAAGCCTTGGCGCCGCCGGACATCAGAAGCTTGGCGGCTTCGCTGTAGTGGGAGTCGTCGCCTCCAGCCCCAGCTATGGGGGCGGCGGTGACCTGTGGCACTGCTGCGGCCGTCCCCGTGGTTGCAGGCGCGGCCGGGGCCGTGGTGGGTGTCGCCGCAGCGGCGGCCGGGACTTCCGTTGCCTGGGGCGCCGGAGCCTCGGTGGCGGGGGGCGCTTCAGTGGCCGAACTACCGCAGGCGGCCAGTACGGCCAAGACCAAAATGGCTCCGATGGTCAATACGATGTGCAACTTGAGTTTGCCGATCATTGCCGGAACACCTCCGCTTATGACCGCCGAAGCGTAACGGCAGCCTGTGAGTTTCAGAGATGCTATATTACCGTCCCTGAATAGTCAACCAAACTGACGTACAACGTAGGACGATTGCAAAGTCCTTTTCTACCCGCTCATGGTGAGCCTGTCGAACCATCGGTGGCTAGTATGGGCATCCTTCGACAAGTTCAGGATGAGCAGAAACCGATAGGCGACGTTACTTTGCAATCGTCCTGACGTACAACGCAGGACGATTGCAAAGTCAGTGAGCTCGACCGTAGAGGCGGGCGATGGTCTGCGTTGGGCGGAAGGCGCAAGTCTTGGCTCGCAGGGGCATGGATATCCGGGCTGGAAACCATCCTTCCAGGCGCAGGACGTTCAGACCGGTGTTGACCAGGGTGGCGAATATCTCGCCCAGCCCCGGACGGCGCTGCGTGTGGACGTCCTCATCCCAACTGCGGTCCTTCACGTGATGCAGGCTGTTCTCAACGCTCCAGTGGTTGCGGAACAACCTGAGCAGTTCCTTCGGCTGGCACTGCTGGGAACCCAGGCTGGTCAGCAGATACCAACGCTCCCGGCTCACCTCCCCGGTGGCTATGTCCACGCTCTCCTTCTCCACCATCGCCCCCTGCCTCGCCCCGGGAAATCCCAACTCATCCCGGATGTAGTCGGCCAGCAGGGCATCGGTCCAGATGCGCCGTCTCTCGATCACGCCCGTTTTTTTTCCAGGGTCTCCGCCTGCGGCTCCCCAGGTTCCTCCCCGGCAAACCCGTCGGTCAACGCCGCCAGCACCGTCGGCTGATTCCCTTTGACCCGCACCAGGTAGTCCCGTCCGTGGCCGACTATGGCCTGGCACAGGTCCCGCTCCGCATAGAGGGCGTCCATGGTCAGCAGCCGCAGGCCGGGATAGCGCTCGAACAATGGCGCCAGTTGCTCCCGCAACACCCCGGGTTCGTACCGCTTATCCGATGCCGGCCACTGGGCCAGGCACAACCTCAGGTCATGGGCCAGCACGTTCACCATGACCAGGGGATTCCCGTTGGCGTCTTCGGACTGCTTGGCCCACTTGCCGTCCACCGAGGCGTTCAGTTCCTGGTCCGCCACCATGTGGGCCACCCAACCGGCCAGGGCCTCCTGCAACCGCTGATGCGAGACCCCCGCCAAGGCGCGCGAGATGGTGGTGGCGTGGGGAGGATGATCCCGGAGGAACCCCAAGGGCTCCTTCAGAGCCGGCCAGTTCATCCTGGCGAAGAGGGCGATGTGGGCCATGGTGGTCTGACCGCAGACCAGGCCCAGCAGGGTCAGACGCAGAATGACTTGAAAGGGATGTCTGACCCCTCTGGCCATCCTGGGGTCCGGCACCTGCACCAAGCACTGGAACAGAGATTCCTTCGCTTCCATAATCCGCACACCTCCCATCTCTCTTCCCTACCGTATCTTTGTAAACCTCCCTCGCCAACTTTGCAATCGTCCTGACGTACAACGTGAACCATTCATCATTATTAGGGGGTGTCGTCAAAGTAATTTAGTCCAAATCGCCATGGCCCGAATCTGGCAGATGGCCAGGTAAGAAAGGGAGTTCTTGGCATACCGGGTCGCCACTCCCCGCCACTGCTTGAACTCCAGGAAACCGTTCTCCACCAAATGCCGCAACTTGTACAGCGCCCGGTCGTAGTCCCGCTTTTCCTTCCGGTTGCTCTTGGGCGGTATCACCGGATTCATCCCTCGGGCCGAGGCCCCGGCCACGATTTCATTGGTGTCATAGGCTTTGTCCGCCAGCAGGTGTTCCGCCTTGATGCCCTCAATCAGGGGCAGCGCTTGGGAGCAGTCAGCCACAGTGCCTGCGGTCACCGCCAGCCTTACCGGCATTCCGTGGGAGTCCACCGCTAGGTGCAGCTTGCTGTTGAGCCCCCTTTTGTGCGGGCAATGGCTTGGTTGCCGCCCCGGGCCCCGGCGCTGTGGGGATGGGCCTTGATGTAGCTGGCGTCAAGCATCAGCCATTCATAATCAGGGTCATCCATCACCGCCTCCAGCAGCCCGGCCCAGACGTTCCGGTCCCGCCAGCGGCAGAAGCGGCGGTGGGTGTTCTTCCAGTCCCCGTAGTCCGGGGGCAGATCCCGCCAGGGGGCGCCGGTGCGCAAAATCCAGAACACGGCGTTGATGAAACGGCGGTTATCTTGGGCCGGCCGGCCTGTCTTGCCCTTGCCGCCGGGGAGAAGGGGTTCCAAGATTTCCCATACCCGGTCTGAAATATCGTGGCGCCGGTGCGCCGGGGCTACGGCTACTGCTGGCATTGCCCAATCCTGCTGCACTAATTGCAATATCAGCTTATTATCACACTCTCACTTTGACGACACCCCCTAGTCGATTTACATATTATTTTCTACTGATTTAGTAATTATATAGGCGTTTACCTCACTCCAGCCAGTCGTCTATCCGGTTCGGCGCCCTGGCGCGTCCGGTTCGGGGGACACTGGTGGGTTGCTTTGGGGAGGCGGATGAATTCCACGGCTTTGCCCAAAGGCTCAACGCTGTGAAATGCTCCGGGCGACGAGCGTCGGCCTCGCCGTGGAGCATCAGGGCCGTGGGGCGACGCCTGGAGCAAAGCGCGGGAATGAGGCGGTGGAGGCAAGTGCGGCGTTAAGTCCGCCCGCGGAGCCGGGGGTCCAGCACGTCGCGCAAAGAGTCCCCCAACACGCTGAAGGAAAACACCGCCAGCGTGATGAACACGCCGGGCACAATCGCCACCACAGGAGCGAAGAACAGGTCTTCGACCGCCTTGGAGAGCATCTCCCCCCAAGTGGGGGTGGGCGGCGGTATGCCCAGGCCCAAGAAACCCAACGCGCTCTCGGTGATGATGGCCACGCCCACCAGCCCGGTCAGCACCACCATGTACGGCGCCAGGCACCCGGGGGCTATATGGCGCAGGATAACGCGCCAGTCACTGGCCCCAATGGCCCGGGCCGCTTCGACGTATTGGCTTTCATTGATTACCAGCGTGGAAGCTCGGACCACCCGCGCGCCGTAGGGTATGAAGGGAACGGCGATGGCAATGAGCAGTGTGTTGAGCGAGCGGTCGAGCGCGGCTATCAGCGCCATTGCCAGTATCAGCACCGGGAAGGCCATCAACACGTCCACAATCCGCTGGAGTATCGCGTCGATTTTCCCGCCCCAGTAGCCGCTGGCCAGGCCCATGACGCCCCCGATCAGCGTCCCGGCGGTAGATGCCACTACCCCTACCATCAGAGAAATCCAGGCACCGTGGAGGGCGCGGCTCAACACGTCCCTACCCAGCCGGTCCGTGCCCAGAAGATTGTCTCCGACGAAGGGCGATTGGTACTTGGGGCCGACGCCGATTTCTTCCGGGTCAAACGGTGCCACATACGGCCCCACGACAGCAATAATGCACAGCGCAACGATTATGCCAACCCCGACACCTCCCAGCGGCGACCGGCGGCAGAATCGGATGAAGGAGCGCAGGTATCTAACCCAAGCCCCCCTGGTCAGAGTTGGAGCTATCCTATCGGATGTGCCAATTTCAGCAGCCAATAGCGCCCTCAATCATTACTGGTAACGGATTCTTGGGTCCAGCCAAGCATAAAGCATATCCGTTATCAGGTTGCCTACGATTACGATCGCGGCGAATATGAAGACCAGGGTTTGGACCAAGGCAAAATCCCGGTTGAACACGCCGCTCACCAGCAGCGTACCCCAGCCGGTCAGGTTGTACACCCTCTCCGTAACCACCACCCCGCCCAGCAAGGCAATGATTTGCAGCCCTCCCACGGTGACCACCGGAATCACCGCGTTCCGCAGGCCATGCCGGATGGTGACCGTCCTCTCCCGGAGTCCTTTGGCCCGCGCCGTCCTCATATAGTCCTCATAGAGGATGTCCAGCAGGGACGAGCGCGTCATCCGGGCGATGAACGCCACCTGAAAATAGCCGAGGGTGATCGCCGGCCAGAACATCTGCTTCATGTTGGACCAGAAGTCTTCGAAAGGGCTGACCCACTGCACCTGCGGCGACCAGCCGAACCAGGTCACCTGAACCAGAATTACCATTATCCCCAGCCAGAAGACTGGCACTGACAGTCCTACGATGCTGAATATCCGGAGGAAGTAATCAACCCAAGAGTTATGGCGGACGGCACTGATTGTCCCCAAGGGAACACCCAGCAGAGTCGCCACGATCATAGTGTAGACAGACAGATTCAGGGTTACGGGGAAATGTTCCACGATGAGGCTTCTTATGGTGATGCCCTGCCGGAACACGGACTCACCCAAGTCGCCAAAGGTAATCATATCCTTGACCCAACGGCCGTAGCGCTGATACCAAGGGTCGTTGAGACCAAGCTGGTCGCGCACCATTTGCAGGGTTTCCGGGTTTGCGGCCTCGCCCAAGCGCGCCAAAGCCACATCGCCCGGCATTATCGCCATGATGACGAAAATTATGAGCGAGACCCCAATCAGCGTGGGGACCGCCATTGCCATCCGCCGGGCGATGTACTGTTTCATATTCCGCCGTCTGAGCTAGGGATACCGTGCCTGGGATACGATTTGTTCAGAATCTGAGAGTCCTTCCACCACTCATGGTGGAAGGACTCTCTTCGGGCCTGTTATTTGCTGGTGCGATTCGCTTCGGGCAGGTCCAACCAAGTGTATATCATTCTGGCGTTGGTGGTGCGGGCGCTGGCCGTGGAGGTCAGGCCTTTAACGAAGTCCCACTGTACCCGGTTGAATTGCCACCAGTGCAGTATCAGGAAAGATGCGTCGTTCATCGCAATCTCGTCCATTTCCCAGACGAGTTCCCTGCGCTTCTCGAAATCGCCTTCCGCCTTCTGCCGCGCAAACAAATCGTCCAATTCGGCAATCGAACGCCGTTGGTACCAGCGTCCGCCCTCGGTAATGTACAACTGGCCAAAGGTGTCTATGGGATCATCAAAGTCCAGTCCCGCTGCCAGTGAAGACATGAAGTAGTCGCCGGAAACCTCGTTGCCGCGGTGCGCCGTAACGTCCAGCGGCTCCAAATCCACCTCAATGCCAATTTTCTTAATGAGCTGCTGCACTACCTCGGCATTGGGACAAGACCAGGTGATGTTGCTGGAGCATTGAAGGGTCATGCTCCCCCAGTCAATCTCTCCTTTTTCGCTCTCGTAATCGGCGAGCAGTGCTTCGGCGTGGGCTATGCGGGCGTCCATATCCGTCCCATAGCCAATTAGACTCTCTTGCACTTCCTTGGGAAGCGCCCACGGCCCCAGGGGGAAGTTCCCTGTGCCGACTGTCCCGGCCTGGGGGCCAAGGTCGCCGATGGTCTTGCGATTAATCGCTTCGCTGACCGCTTGCCGCACCCTCAAGTCGTCGAAGGGAGCCCTGGTGGAGTTCATGGAGAGATGCGAGATTGTGATGGTCGGAATCGGGCTGAAGATTATACCCGGCTCCTGGTCTGCGATCGACTGCGCCAATTCCGGGCTGGTGTTGACTCCGCCGATGGAGTCATTGAAATACACCTTCTTGGTCAGCAGGGCTGCCGCCTGGGCCTGTGGGTCCTGGATGATGTGGTATTCGATTTCGTCCAGGTACGGCAGGTCTGCATCGAAGTAGTCCGGGTTGCGCTCGTAGCGCCATAGCGTGGTCGTGGGTGGTTCCATGAGCCGGAAAGCGCCTGTACCCACTACCTGAGTCATCATGGCGTTGACTGGGTCTACCTCAGAAATATGCTTGGGTATGATGCCGTTCCATCCGTTGGAGAACAGGGGCACCAACAGTGGAGAGAATCCGTCGCTCTTGACCCGCACGGTATTGGGGTCGACAGCCTCGACGCTTTCCACAGTGCTTCGGAAAACCCCCTGCCTAGGGCTTACCATCCCTTCAGGAGGATTCTTAATCCGCTCAACGGTCCATTTCACATCTTCGGACGAGAAGGGCTCTCCGTCATGCCACGTGACTCCTTCGGCCAAGTGGAAAGTGACAGTTGTCCCTCCATCGCTAATTTCCCAAGTTCGCGCCAGATCGGGGATGAGTTCGGCAGCCAGCGTATCATAAGGGCTCGTGGCCAGCAGGCCGTTGTAGGCCGGGGCTGTGATGACGTACACGCCGCCGAAAGAGGTCTGGTGCATATCGTAGAAGGGAATAGGCTCCCAGTTGTTGGCGAGGAACTTGCCGCCGTACCTGGGGCTCTCGCCATTGGCTTCGGCCAATGCCCGAGGGCCTCCTTCCATCAACAGCTTGGCAGCAGGAGTGTATTCGGTTTCCTGAACGCCGGTTGAGGGGACGGGCACGCTGGTCGCCGTGATTCCTGCCCCTCCTCTTTGGGCGGGTGTCGAAGCGGGGCTCGCCGGGCTGGTAGTGGTTGCTACCGTTTGCGGAGCGGCGGTAGGTGCTGCCGTGGTCTGCTGGCCCTCGCCTTGAGCGGGGGCCTGGGGCGCCGGAGCCTCGGTGGCGGCGGGCGCTTCGGTGGCTGTGTCGCCACCGCAGGCGGCCAGTACGGCCAAGACAAATATGGCTCCGATGGTCAGTACGATGTGCAACTTGAGTTTGCCGAACATTGCCTGGACACCTCCGTCCTGGCCGCCAAAGCACTACGGCAGCCGATGAGTTTCAGAAATGCTAAATTACCACGCCTGAATAGTCAATCTGACTGCCGAGTTCTTGGACGGATTAGACAAATTGCGTTGGTGATTACCTCAATTCATTGAGTATCTCGTAACAGCCTACGCGATTCCCTCTCACGCAAGCCAGTCGTCGAACCAGTCCAGCATCCGGGACAGGTACTCTTCGCGCATCCTGGGATGGCCGGTGCGGGGGAAGGGGTGGTTGCTGTTGGGGAAGCGGACGAATTCCACCGTCTTCCCCTGGCGCTTCAGGGCCGTGAAGTATTCCTCGCTCTGGGCTATGGGGCAGCGGAGGTCGGCCTCACCGTGGAGCAGCAGGGTGGGGGTGGTCACGTGCTTCGCGTAGCTGATGGGCGAGCGGGAGAGCAGTTTCTCCGGCGTGTCCATGACCGAGCCGCCCCACTGCGGCTCGCCGAAGCTGATGCCGATGTCCGAGGTGCCGTACATGGTGTACAGGTTGGTGCAGGGAGCGCCGATGACCGCCGCGCCGAACCGCTTGGTATGGCCGATGGCCCACCCGCTCATGTAGCCGCCATAGCTGTACCCGTGTATCCCCAGCCGCTCCTCGTTCACGTAGTCCCGCTGGCAGACATGGTCCAGCGCGGCCATGAGGTCGAGATAGTCCTCGCCGCCCCAGTCGTCCAGCACAGCCCGCACGAACTCATCGCCGTAGGTAGATGACCCCCGGGGGTTGACCGCCAGCACCAGGTAGCCGGAGCTGGCCAGCAACTGTTGCCACGGGACGTAGGAGTCATAAAAGGCGCCGTTGGGGCCGCCATGAATGTCGAGGACGATAGGATAGCTGCCGGCAGGGTCGAAGAAGGGCGGAAACCACAGCCGGCCCTCGATGTGGAACCCTTCCCGCTGAAGGCTGAATTTCTCCAGAGCTATCGCCGGTTGCCGCGACAGGTAATCGGCGTTGGGGTCGGCCACCGGCTCGGCTGCGGAGTCCGCCAGGTGGGCCAGGTGGATTTCCGACGGGGAGCAGGGGGACGATGACGCCACCGCCGCGCGGCGGGCGTCTCCGTCGAGGGACAGGCCGGAAGCCAAGCGTCCGCCGCCCCAGAGCCGGCAGGCTTCGCCGCCCTCTGCCGTGGCCTGGCAGATGTAGCTCTCGCCGTGGCGCTCCGCCAGAAAGATGATGCGACCGTCGCCGGTCCAGCGAATCTCCGGCTGCCGGGCCGCGCCGGGGCCGCCGCCCAGTACCGGGCGCTGTTCGTCGCCGGTGATGCGGCGGTGCTCGCCGGCCGGCCCTACGATGTAGAGCCAGCCCTGCCAGAGCACCATCCCCGCCGGGTCCTCGGAGCCGACCACGGCCAGACGCCGCGAGTCGGGCGACCAGGCCACCGCGCCGACGCTGTACAGCCCGCCCGACCAGCACTCGGCCACGCCTCCGTCGGCGTTGACCACGTAGGCCTCGGTGAGGGCGCGAATGTCCCGGTCGTCGCGGCGCCCGGAGATGAAAGCGATTTTCATCCCGTCGGGCGACCACACCGGCCCGTAGTCGTCCCAGTCGCCCCGCGTTATCTGGGTCATCTCGCCCGATTCCAGCTCTGCGACGAACAGGTGGTAGTGAGCATCGCCGCGCCAACCCAGGAGGTCGTGGCGGAAGCGGATGCGGTTGACCTCGACCACCCGGGGGCCGCCGGCCTGGCTGCCCGCCGCCGCGCCGGCCGCAGGCTCGGTGTCGGCGCAGCAGACGATGCGGGCGCCGTCGGGAGACCAGGCGAAGTCCTGCACTCCCTTGGGAGCATCGGTCAACTGCCGCGCCTCGCCGCCGTGAGCGTGCATCACCCAGACCTGGCGCGGCTCACCGGGATGCCGGGACCTCAGGAAGGCCAGCATCTCGCCGCCGGGGGAGAAGCGGGGGCCGCTGTCGGCGTTGCCCTGGGTGAACTCTCGCCCGCCGTCCTGTCCTGGCCCAGTCAGCATCAGCCGGGAACGGCTCTCCGCCGTCTCGCCGGTCCCTTCCACCCACGACAGGACGTATACCAGCCGTTTTCCGTCGGGCGAAATCACCGGGTCGGCTATGCCTTTGAGTTGGTAGACCATATCAGAGGCGAGGCTCATGCTATTCACCACGGAGACATCAGCGATTTCGGGTATTATAGGGGAAACTCGACCGAAATTATCTCTGGAGCAGGGCGATGCAACGGGATTTGGTGGGCTACGGCAGGAATACACCGCAAATCGAGTGGCCCGGCGGGGCGCGGATTGCAGTGTCGCTGGTGGTGAACTACGAGGAGGGCGCGGAGCGCAGCACCCTGGACGGCGATTCACACCACGAGACCAACAACGAGGTGCCGTCGCCGGTTCCGGCAGGCGACCGCGACCTGAACAACGAGTCTTTTTTCGAGTACGGCAGCCGCGTCGGGGTGTGGCGACTGATGGATATGTTCCGCCGCTACGGGGTGCCGTCCACTTTCTTTTCCTGCGCCCTGGCCCTGGAGCGCAACCCGGAGGTGGCGCGGGCGATTCCCGCCGAGGGCCACGAGGTCTGCGGCCACGGCTACCGCTGGGAGGAGTACCACCTGATGGAGCGCGAGGCGGAACGGGAGTCCATCGCCCGCACCGTGGAGTCGCTGGAGCGTACCACCGGGCAGCGCTCGGTGGGCTGGTTCACCCGCTACGGCCCCAGCATAAACACCCGCGAGCTGGTGGCGGAGCACGGCGGCTTCATCTACGACAGCATGGGAATGAACGACGACCTGCCCTACTATACGACCGTAAAGGGAGCAGACGGCAACGAGCGGCCCTGGCTGGTGGTGCCGTACAGCATGGAGACCAACGACGCCCGCTTCTGGCGCGGCGGGCTGGCCAGTGTGAGCGCGTTCTACGAGTACCTGAAGGACACCTTCGATGTGCTCTACGAGGAGGGGCGCACCCACCCCAAGATGATGTCCATCGGCCTGCACTGCCGCATCGCCGGGCGTCCGGCCCGCTCCCGCGCCGTGGAGCAATTCCTGCAATACGCGCGGCAGATGCCCGGCGTCTGGTTCGCCCGCCGCGACGAGATCGCCCGCTGGTGGCTTGAGAAATACCCGGTGGGAACGCTGGGCTAGAAGTCTGGCCGGAAAGCCATTTGCCGGGTTTTGTGCTACGCAAAACA
Source organism: Dehalococcoidia bacterium (assembly GCA_965226875.1). Classification (GTDB taxonomy): domain Bacteria; phylum Chloroflexota; class Dehalococcoidia; order Lucifugimonadales; family UBA3495; genus VXOI01. The sequence goes on from OZ245439.1 coordinate 3,888,306, forward strand.
GACGTATTCCAGTCTGATATGACATGATAGTGCACGTAATACGTTGCAATACTTACTAATTCATCGATAATCGACGTTAAGAAAACGACAGCTTGGGGAGAATCGGGGTTTCCGGCCAGACTTCTAGGCCAGCTCCGCCACTGCGCCCGCCAGCCGGTCCACCTCCTCCTCGGTGTTGAAGAAGTGCAGGGAGGCGCGGATGGACTCAGGGTAGTGGACCTGCCGCACCACGATACGGTGATCCTGCCAGATGCGGGCCACCGCGGAGTCGGCGGACTGCCCGGCCACGGCAAAGGAAACCAAACCGGCGGACGCCGCGTCGTTCATCGGCGACAGGACGCTGACGGCAGGAATCTCGGCCAACTGCGCCTTGAACCGCGCGGCAAGCGACACGTTTCGGGCTTCAATTTCCGCCACGCCGACGCTCTCGATGAAGCGGGCCGCCTCCACGAAAGCTGCCTGCAACGGCACGCTGCCGGAGCCGCCTAGGAACTTGTCCATGGACGAAGAATTCAGGCGGTAGCTTCCGGGTTCGCCCGGCTCGCCCTCCTGCACCACGGCACGGCCCCCGGTGTGCGCCGGATGCACCTGCTCGATGAGCTCGCGACGAATGTAGAGCGCGCCGACGCCCTCGTAGCCCAGCGCCCACTTCTGGCCGGGGATGGAGTAGTAGTCGAAGCCGTCGCGGTGGACGTCCAGCGCGATGTGGCCGCCGGTCTGGGCGCCATCCAGCATTATCTCCGCGCCGCTGCTGTGGGCCAGGCGGCACAATTCAGCGGCGGGCATCCGCAGGCCGGTGGAATACTCGATATGGCTGACGAATATCAGCCGGGTGCGCTCATTGAGGGCCGACTCGAACTTGCCGACAATGGCGTCGTGGGAGTCGTGCGGGTCAATGTTCAGCACTCGCACCGTCGCGCCGTAGCGGTGGGCGACGTGCCAGCTGGGCGACAGCACCGAGCCGTGCTCCAGGTTGCAGGTGACGATTTCGTCGCCTTCCTTCCAGTCCAGGCCGCTGAGGACGATGTTCAGGCCCTCGGTGGTGTTGCGGGTCACCAGCGTCTCGTCCACGTCGGCGCCCAGCAGTCGGGCGGCGGCGCGGCGCGCTTCCTCCTGGATCTCACGTCCGCTCTCGTAGACGCCAGGGGTGGTTGGCCCCTGTTCCATCTCCAGCGCCACCCGCTGCTGCATCGCCTCGGCGGCCCGGCGCGGCGGCGGCCCCGACCAGCCGGTGTTCATGTAGGTCAGGTTCCGGAGGACAGGTATTTCATCGCGCAGCTTCTGTACGTCCATAGCGGCCAATCACTCGCCTTCAGTTGAGGATGTTCCCGGGGGTGCTTCGTCAGCAGTATGCTCCGGATGGAATCGCTGTCTTCCTGCGGCTGCTGATTCTGCTCATTGCCCGGTTCTTCCGCCCTCATTGTATCCTACTGAATAGTCAATCCGCCCCCTCTGCCTTCGTGAGGGGGCGGATTCTTATCCCGTGCGTTGCCGGGGCTCGCAGTTAGCGCGGCGAGTAGTGGGTGGGGCGTAGGATGGAGTGGGTGGAGACGCGCACCAGCGAGCCGTTCTCCTCGGAGGCGGCGCGGGCCTTCTGCCAGTCAGGGTCGCTCTGGAAGGCAGCCCAGCTCTTTTCGCGGGCGCCCAGACCGGGGTAGCCCAGCATATAGACCAGGCGGTTGCTGGTGCCGATGTCCTCGGTCCAGTAGGCCACGTTCTCGATGCCGTGCTTCTCGAACAGGCCCATGGTGTGGTTCTTGAAGCGGTTGTGCAGGTCGGGCAGCTTACCGGGCATGGCGTCGTAGATGCGCAGTTCCTGCACCGCCGTTTTGAACTTGGGCACGGGCGAATACGGCGTGGGGGACATCAGGGAGTTGAGCACCTGGGCCACGATGGGGCCGTTGGACTCGGTTTCGGCGCGGACCTCGGCCCAAGCCTTGTCGGACTGGAAGGCGGCCCACTTCTCGGCCCGGTCGGTCACGCTGTCGAAGCTCAGGATGTAGGTGAGCTGGTTGCTGGCGCCGATCTCGTCGGTCCAGAAGCCCATCATCCCGATTTCGTACTGCTTGAAGAAGCCCACGGTGTGATTGGCAAAGCGGGCGTTGACGTCGGGCAGCCTGCCGGGGACGGCCTTGTAGATGCGGGACTCGTAGATCATCGCAGTCTCCTCTCTTTTCTGGAATTGTTCTGTTCCCCTCTGGTGCCAAAAGGTTTCCCTTCCCCGGAGGGGAGGGTCAGGGTGGGCACGTCCCTACTTTTTCTCGATGAACTCCAGCTGCACGCCGTCGGGGCCCTCAAAGAAGACCACGCGGCGGTCGCCGGAGACGACGGCCTCTTCCAGGATCTTGGCGCCATTGGCCTTGAGCATTTCGATCATGCCCTGGATATCGTCGGCGTCGATGGCGATATGCTCCATGCCGTACTTCTGCTCGCGGGTCTGCGTTTCGATGTGCTTGGTGACGTTGAGGGTCAGTCCATGCAGGTCGAGACGGACGCCGTTCTCGCCGACATCGGCAATCTTGGTAGCGCCCAGGGTGTCGATGTAGAACTGAGCCGTGGCGAAGGGGTCGGGCGACTTGAGGTGAACGTGGTTCAGGCTGAGGGCCATAACAGCCTCCTTCTTCTATAGTGTGTGGAATTCGGAGATCAAAGGGTCATCAAGGGCAGAAACGCCCTCGTTGGCAGAATAGTTTACCGGCCCAAGCGAGTCAAGCAGAGTTGACGATGCCCGGTCTTGCGCCCAGAATCACGAAAAATCCTTCTTTAGCTATAATCGAGATGCCGGAAAGCGTTACAGCGCAAGTTACGCCAGCAATGCTGAGATGGGCCCGGGAACAAGCCGGGTGCAGCTTGGAGCAGGCTGCGAAATCCACAGGCAGGGACGCAGCCACCGTGGCTGCTTGGGAATCAGCAAAGACCAGCCTGCTGCCCACGATTCGGCAAGCGCAGAAACTGGCCCGCGCCTACCGGGTCCCCTTTGCCGTTTTCTACCTGGACGAGCCGACGCCTGACTTGGATCATGAGACTGTTCCTGAGTTTCGTGGTGTGGATCCGCAAACAGGAAGTGCCCGTCCTCAGACAAGACAGTTGCGTTGGATGATTCGCCAAGCTCAGGAACGACAGGCTTTCGCCATTGAGTTGCTGGAGGAATATGGGGAATCACCGCTGTCTTGGGTAGGTTCGGCGTCGCTTGACGAAGATCCGGAATCCTTAGGAGAAAGGATCCGCGGAGAACTGGGCGTAAACGGCAATACGCCTGGAAGCAAAGAAAAAGAGCGGGTTCTCGACTGGTGGGTTGAGCGCGTGGAAAGTCTGGGTGCTTTTGTGTCCCGTTACCGTCCCGACGGCAACCAACACTGGGTTGTAGAGCCGTCGGAGGCCCGTGGCCTCTCACTTTGCCACCCATTGGCTCCCTATATAGTTCTGAACAGCAGGGATGCTCCCGCAGGACGAATTTTCACTCTGATACACGAATTGGCGCATATCTACTACGGCCAATGCGGGGTGGACGACCTGGGTGACGAGCGACTGATAATCCATGATGCTAGAAGTCTGGCCGGAAACCCCGATTCTCCCCAAGCCGTCGTTTTCTTAACGTCGATTATCGATTAAATAGTGGGTGCTGCAACGTATTACGTGCACTATCATGCCATATCAGACTGGAATACGTCTGCTTTGCGTAACGCAAAACCCGGCCAATGGCTTTCCGGCCAGACTTCTAGAACTCTTGAGCAGCGTTGCAATCATGTCGCGGCGGCGGTCCTGATGCCGTCTGTTTCCTTTCGGCAGGAGTGGGAGGATGCAGAGGAAGGATTGACTGAAAAGGTTGGCAGAGTTGCTAGCGCCTTCGGTGTAAGTAGGCAAGCGGCGGCAGTGCGGGCAAGGTCGAGTGTAGTTCGCGTTATATCTGAGGGACAGTACAACGATATCCTAGAGTATTTGGCTGATGAGTACCGCGAGTTTCGGGATTCTAAGCCCACCGGTGGAGGTGGGGGCATGGCGCCGCCGGTGCGGTTATTAAAGGAATTGGGTGGAAAGTATACCAGGCTGGCCTTTAGCGCCTACGCAGAGGGGCGGATGAGTCGTCTCGAAGTGGCTGAGGCTTTTGATGCCCGTTTGGGAGACATTGAAGGCATTCGTAGCCGACTGTAAATATGCTGTTTGACCTGAACAGACAGATATATTTCCCGGACACATCCGCATTGATCGCGGCCTGGGATGAGCGTTATCCGCAAGATATTTTCCCTAATGTGTGGCAGTTCATGGATGGCTTGGATGGTAGATTGAGAATTTGCGAAGAAGTAAGAAACGAGATTAAACGGCATACCCCGGGATTGCTGGATTGGCTCGATGTTTCATCCACTGATACACGCCTGTCATTGGTGGAATTGGACGGCAATACGGCTGATGCCTTGCAGCACCATATTCGCAGAATAGCCACCGGATGGCCTCACTGGCGCCCTGTTCGCACCGGAAACAGCGCCGACCCGTGGGTTATTGCCTATGCGCGTGCTTTGGGTAGCTTCATGGTCAGCGAAGAGCGTCCGAGGATGGATGGAAGGGGGAGCGTGAAGATTCCCCGGATTTGCACTGAACTGGGGTGAGGCACATGAATCTTCTGGAGCTATTCCGGGCTGAAGGATCCCGCAGCGCATAGCAATTCCACGCTACTTTTCGCCCAGCCAGGCCCTCAGCCCTTCCCCGATAGGAAGGAAATTTTCGCCCCCTTTTTCGGCTATAATGCCCCTTGCCAACCCCATTCAGAACCGGGAGGGGATTATGCCTATCGAGCAGCTTGCCCCGGAATTCGCCCGCATCATTGCCGCCAATGCCGAGATCGCGCGGCACACGCCCGACGACTACGGTGGAGACAACGGCCCGGCCGAGGGGCCGGTGTGGTGGTCCGACGGCGGATACCTGCTGTTCAGCGACATCCACAACAACCGCCGCATCAAGTTCGTGCCGGGCGGGGGCGCCAGCGTTGACCACGAGCCAACCAACCGCGCCAACGGCCTGACCCGCGACCTGCAAGGCCGGCTCATTGCCTGCGAGCACGACAGCCGCCGCGTCACCCGCACCGAGCCCGACGGCAGCATCACCGTGGTGGCCGCCAGCTTCCAGGGCCGCCGCCTCAACCGCCCCAACGACGTGGTGGTGAAGTCCGACGGCTGCATCTACTTCACCGACCCGTGGACGCTGCCCACGCCGCCCGAGCAGTGGGACCTGCCCTACTCCGGCGTCTACCGCGTCACACCCGACCTGGGCAGCATCACGCTGCTGGTGGACGACTTCGTGGTTCCCAACGGCCTGGCCTTCTCGCCCGACGAGAGCATTCTCTACATCAACGACTCGCGGCGGGGCCACATCCGCTCCTTCGATGTCAACCCCAACGGCTCCTTGGCGAGGCAGACCGACCGGGTGTTCGCCGACCTGACCGGCGACGCCCCGGGCGTTCCCGACGGCATGAAGGTGGACGTGGAGGGCAACATGTACTGCGGCGGCTCCGGCGGCCTGTGGGTGCTGGACCCGTCGGGCAAGAAGCTGGGCGTGGTGGTCCACGGCGCGTCGGCCACCACCAACCTGTGCTTCGGCGGCGCCGACTGGAAGACGCTCTACTTCACCAGCCGCAACCACTTGGGCTCGGTGCAGACCAACATCGCCGGCATTCCCGTCCCTGTCAAATAGGCAGACGCACCAATCGGAGAGCGCAGAGCATCTTTCTCTGTGCTCTCTGCGTTAATGATAAGGAGGAAACTTCATGCCACGCATATCCTCGGTCACGCGTGATCAACTTTCCGAAGAGGACCAGCAGTATCACGACGCCATCGTCGGCACTCGCGGCAGCGTTCGAGGGCCTTTCGGGGTGCTGCTGAACAGCCCCAAGCTGGCGGCCCGCGTCGCCGACACCGGCGCCTTTGTCCGCTTCGAGTTCGAGCAGCCGGAGTCGCTGAAGGAGACGCTGATCATCGCCACGGCCCGCGAGATGAAGCAGCAGTACGAGTTCTCGGCCCACGCCCGCCTGGCCCGGCAGGCCGGGGTGTCGGAGTCCACCATCTCGGCCATTGCCCACGGCACCGCGCCAGCGGGGCTGGAGGGCGATGAGGCGCTGCTGGTGAACTACGTCCACGAGCTGTTGCGCAATCACCAGGTCAGCGACGCCACCTTCAAGGCCATGACCGACCGCTTCGGCGAGAAGGACACCCTGCACTTCACCGTCCTGTGCGGCCACTACCTGCTGGTCGCCCAGGTCCTGACCGCCTTCGACGTGGAGCTGGGCGAGGGCATGAACAAGGAAATCCCGGACTAGCCTCGGCCTGCGCCTGTTATTCCCGCGGGTATAGCAAGAGCTTGCTCCGCGGGAATGGCTTATTATGGGAGTAGCTTAATCCCCGCCGAAACAGAGGGTAGATGCTGACGATTTCGGTCAAAAACTTCGGCCCCATCGCAGAGGGATCAGTCGACCTGAAGCCCCTGACGATCTTCGTCGGCCCCAGCAACACCGGCAAGTCCTACATGGCCACGGCGGTGCACGCGGTGATGCGGGAGTTCGCAGGCTATAAGTATCCGTTTAGGCTGAAATACGACGAATACGATGACTACCGCGCCATGTATCACAGCGTCGTGGAGTTGCTGTCTAGCCAATGCGAGTCTGAATTAGCTCGAAAAGAATTGGCAATATCAACACTGCCAGCGTGGATCCGCTCACAGATACAGGAATCTAACCAGAAACTGCTAAACAATGTTCAACGCAATGTTATTCGTGGATTGAACCGCGCTTTCGGGGTTTTAGACGGTGCCGTTGATCATTTGGGATTCCAAGTAGTTGTTCACCGAGACAATCCACCGCTTGACTTGCTTCTGGCCCCACAAAACGATGCACTCTCCTTGCCACAGTTCAGCCTTTCTAAAGCCTCGATTTCGCTTGCTGAGTTTGATTTATCGCCGCCGCTACCGGGGTTGTACGACGATGATGGCCTGTACTCTGAAATCATTGACTCCTTGGACAATGGAATTGCAAAACTGATACTGTCTGAATTTCCATCAGACAGCATTTACTTACCTGCCGCCCGTTCTGGTATGGTCCAGAGCCACAAGGCATTGGCTGGTGGCATTATTCGCCAAGCGTCTCAGGCTGGCATACACCCATTAACAGTTCCAACTTTGCCCGATACAGTTGCTGAATTTCTTAGCCATTTAGTTACACTCGACCCGCGCAGAAAGATTGAAGGTTATCAGGGTATAGACAACGTTGTCTTATTTCTTGAAACCAGCGTTCTGCAAGGTTTGGTTGACATGGACGAATCGGAGGGGCTGCCGTATCCCGAGATTCCTTACCAAACAACTGCTGGGAAATTCTTGTTACACCAAGCATCTTCTATGGTCTCTGAATTGGCTCCCGTTGTCCTCTTCCTGAAATACCTCGTCCGACCCGGTGACCTACTGATCTTCGAGGAGCCCGAGTCGCACCTGCACCCGGCGGCGCAGCGGCAGTTGGCGCGGGGCATCGTGCGGCTGGTGAACGCGGGGGTGCGGGTGCTGATTACCACCCATAGCGACATCATCATCAGTCAAATCAATAATCTGTTGGCATTGCGACAGGCCAGCCCCGAACTGATTGACAGTAGTGGCTTTGAACCTGAGGATTTCCTGCAGCCGGACCAGCTTAGCGCATATCTGTTCCGGTATAGCCATGAACTGACCGGCTGCGAAACAGTTCCCCTCGAAATCGACTCCGACACTGGGATTGACGAGGACGAATTCGCTTCCGTTTTTGAGGCAATTTACGACGAATCCATAGCGTTGCAGCGCAACCGGAACTGATGGCGTACTCCCAAATATCGGGGAGTATCCGCAGCACCTATGGCGATTGTTGTCTGACTGATTCCTATGTAGAACCCAATTGCAGAATCGACATCTCAGGATTGCAGGACTCCGAACTCGCCACGATTCACGGAGACTTGAACCAACAGTGTCCGAATCACGAGGTTACCACCCGGCTGGGCGACCGACTGATATTCGGACGGCTGGACGAAGACTTCATTTGCGCTGCCGAACTCAAAGGAGGCAGGAACCCGGAAGTCCCAAAGGCAATTACACAAATTCAGGGAGGCCTGGATCTGGCAAGGTCAATTTTGCGAAACCGCACCGTCGAGAGATGGTATCCGTTACTGTGTTTTCGAGGCAGAATGCGGGGCAACGACCTTCGCGCCATTCAGACAAGAACGGTCTCCTACGGTGGCAAGAAGAAGCTGGTAGACCGCCTCGACTGCGGCTCCAACCTGCTCGTCTACCTGAACCGGCAATAGGGATAAGCATAGTAAAACCCAACAAGGAGGCACCCCGATGCCGCACACACCGCATGGCGTCAACTTCGAGTCCAACCGGCCGGTGGTCATGGGGCGGAACGGGATGGTCTGCGCCGGGCATCCGCTGGCGGCGCAGGCCGGCATGGCCGTGCTGCAACGGGGCGGCAATGCCGTCGACGCCGCCATCGCCACCGCCGCCGCCCTCAACGTCGTCGAGCCGAACATGTCGGGCATCGGCGGCGACGGGTTCATCATGATCTACAACCGGCAGGCTGGCGCCATCGAGGTGTGCAACGCCACCGGCGCCGCTCCCTACGCCTCCGACGTCGACTGGTACCGCGAGAACGGCATTCCGACGAAGGGCATCATGTCGGTGTCGGTGCCGGGGCTGGTGGACGGCTGGATGGCGGCCCACGCCAAGTACGGCACGCTGTCGCGGGCCGAGGTCTTCGACGCGGCCATCGACCTGTCGGAGAACGGCTTCCCCGTTACGCACGTCCTGGCCGGAGTCATCGCGGGCGACCGGCTGATCCGGGAGTTCCCGGACTCGCAGGCAGTCTTCGCCCCCGGCGGCGCGGCGCGGCGGCCGGGGCAGATAATCCGGCAGCAGGGGCTGGCCAACACCTTCAAGGCCATCGTAGACGGCGGGCGCGACGCTTTCTATGAGGGTGAGACGGCCCGGGCCATCGTCAAGTTCAGCGAGGAACAGGGCGGCCTGTTTACGCTGAAGGACCTGGCCGACTGCCGCTCGCGGTGGGAGGCACCCATATCCTCCACCTACCACGGCCACACGGTCTACGAGGCGCCGCCCAACTCCAGCGGCCATGTGCTGTTGCAGGAGCTGAACATCGTCGAGCAGTTCGACCTGAAGGCGATGGGCTGCAACACGCCCGAGAGCATCCACCTGATGGTCGAGGCCAAGAAGCTGGCCTTCGCCGACCGCGAAGCCTATATGGCCGACCCCGACTGGGTGGACGTTCCTGTCGCCGGTATGCTGTCGAAGCAGTACGCCGCCGAGCGCGCCCGGCTCATCGACCCGGAACGCGCTGCCGAGGTGGTCGGACAGGGCGACCCGTGGAGCTACCAGCCGGCCAACTCCCGCCGCCGCGGGAAGGCTGCGGCCTCGCCGGGCGCGATGCAGCCTGCGACAGCAATTCCAGAAGAGGCCACCACCTGCTTCGTCGTGGTGGACCGCTGGGGCAACGCCGTCTGCCAGCTCCAGAGCATCCAGAGCTCGCTGGGCTCCAGCATCGTGGCCGGCGATACCGGCATCCTGCTCAACAACCGGATGACCTACTGGCATCTGGACCCGCACCATGTGGACTGCTTGCAACCGGGCAAGCGGGTGCGCCACACCATGAACCCGATAATGGTGTTCCGCAACGCCGGAGAGTCCTATCCCGCCATTCAGAATGGCGGCTCCCGTAGCGACGAATCCGGCCACGGTAGCCTGGCGCTGGTCTGTGGCACTCCGGGCGCCGACACGCAGGTGCAGACCAATATGCAGGTCATTACCCACGTGCTGGACTTCGGGATGACCGTCGCCGAGGCAGTTGAGGCTCCCCGGTGGCGCAACACCCACAACCCCACGGAGTCCAACATCCCCCACGAGTGCGACAACCTGCTCTACGTCGAGTCGCGCTTCCCCTCCGAAACGCTGGACGCCCTGCGCCAGCGCGGGCATACTCTGGAGGTTATGCACGGCTGGGGCGCCTCCGGCAGCGAGATGATGATCCAGGTGGACGAGGACACCGGCGCGCTCCACGGCGCCGCCGACCCGCGCCGCGACGGCTACGCCGTCGGCTGGTAGCCACTTAGTTCCCTCTCCCTCCGGGGGAGGGTTAGGGTGGGGGCGTCTCCAACACAGACGACTTGTTTCTTGCTTCTCCCGGAATGAATGGCGGGAAGCGCAATTCGTAAAGGCGCCATCATGAGGTCATAAGGTTAGGAAGCAGAACAAGGGAACGCCCCACCCTAACCCTCCCCCGGAGGGAGAGGGAATTGCTTGTATAGAGGCAACATCATGCCTATACCCGGCGAGAAACGCAGCCCATTCCCCGACGAGTGCGGCAACCGGGCCGGCATCTTCGCCGAGGCGGTGCGCGACGGGAACATGAACCTGGCCTGGTCCCTGCTGTCCAAGGAAACGCGGGGGATGAGGATGGGTGTCTGGGCCACCAGATACCGCGTCGATATGCAACTGGCATACCGCGCCGGTTACGATTCCGACCACCCCATGCGGGAGGCGATGCTGGAGGACTTCCGAACCACGGTGCTGGGTCTCTGGCCGCTGGAGGATTTGACCGACCTGGGCATCTCACCCACCAGCTACATAGACGACGACCACGCCTTCGCCTTTCTGCCCTTCGGCATCACCGAGGACAACACCGAGGTGCGCCGGGGCCGGGCGATGAACGGCCTCATCCTGCCGATGCTGATGGAGGACGGCGAGTGGAGGGTGGACCTCCCAGGCTGGCGGTTCCTGGAGAATCCCAAGGCGGATGACCCCGAAGGCGAGCCGCAGACCTAGCGGCGGCAGACCCTATTCCTCTCCTAAAGGAACAGGCAAAGGGTGAGGGCGAATCGGCGGTTCGGCAAGCCCTTCAGCCCTTGCCGAAAGCCTGAGCGAAGGGCAAAATCTCGTCTGAATGAAGCATCGGGAGAACAAGAAAGCCCGGCCCAGTCCCCTCGAGGAGCCGCCGGTCTGCGAGTTGTGCCTGCGGGAGTCGGTGCGCTTCACCGAGCATCACTTGGTGCCCCGCTCGCGTGGCGGCAAGTACGGGCCGAAGGCGCGCCTGTGCCCCACCTGCCACCGGCAACTGCACGCCATGTTCTCCGAGAAAACCCTGGCCAGCCAACTCAACTCCATCGAGCGGCTGCGCGCCGACCCGGACTTCGCCGGATACCTGAAATGGGCCTGCAAGCAGAAGGACGGCGCAACCTTCCGTGTACGCCGCGCCAGCGCCCGGCGTTGAAATACAGGAGCATCCCTTGAACGATCAGAAATTTATCGACCGGATACAGGAAAAGATCGAGCGTCTCACGGGGCGTGATATTGAGTTGCGCATTGACGAAGATGAAGGCGGACAACTGGGCGTGGACTTTTCCCGCAAGGTGCCGCTGGTCATCATGGGCCGCAACATCTTCGAGTATTCCGGCTTCGCACGGCTCTGCACCGAGTACGCCGTGGCCTCCATCCGCGAGCAGCGGGAGATACCCGAAATCGAGTTCCAGATGTTGCTGGCCCGGAATTAAACGCCGAGGACGCCGAGTTTCTTATGGCCTCCCGCCCCATACGCGACCTTTCCGAGTATCCCCGGCCCTGGTTCTACCGGCCGGAAATTTACTACGGTTTCATCATCTTCCCGCCAGTGTGGTCGGTGCTGACGCTGCGCTCACCGTGGCACAGCGGCGAGGGCTTTCGGGGCATCATTATCGGCGGCATCGCGTGGTTCTTCATCATCGCCAGCGCGGTCTTTGCCTTCCGGTGGGTCCAGCCGAACGACGAAGGCAACAGGCAAATAGTCAACCTGTTCATATTCGTGCCGGGCCTGCTGCTGGCCCTAGTGACGCAGGTGCAGTGGGCGGCCCACCGGGCCCACTACGGCCCGCCGCCCACAGAATCGGAGGAGGAACGTGCGGACGCCAGCCCCGCGGCGGCTACCGCCGGTGCCGGTCCCGATACGGACGACGAAGACGGCGCTGACCCCGGCGACGAGGACGAAGCCCACCCCGGAGAGTCCAACACTCCCGACTACACTCCGCGTCGGCGACGGCGCAGGCGTAGGCGGCCCATCAGCCGCTCGGCGGATTCCGCCACGCTCTGCTAGAATACATTCCGACAGGTTATTCCCAACTTTGACTAAATCCGCCTTGCTGGAGGAGAAATTATGGCGCTGCATTACGATGGTGAAGTTCGCATCGTCAAGGTCAACATGGGTCCCTTCAACAACAACGGCTACATCGTGTCCTGCCCCGAGACCAACGAGGGCATCCTCATCGACACGCCCGCCGAGCCTGAACTGCTGCTCAACCAAGTGGGCGATGTCAGCATCAAGGCCATCCTGATTACCCACAACCACCAAGACCACCTGCTGGGGTTCGACGAAATCACCGGCAGCCTGGACGCCCCGGTGGGCATCACCACCGCCGACAAGGGCCCGCTGCCCAAGGCCCCGGACGTGGAGCTGACCGACGGCCAGGTAATCCAGTTCGGCAACCAGGAACTCAGGGTGCTGGTGACCCCCGGCCACACCGACGGCGCAAGCTGCTTCCTGGTGGGCAAGCACCTGTTCTCCGGCGACACGCTGTTCCCCGGCGGACCGGGCAAGAGCCGCAGCCCGGAGGCGTTGCAAACCATCCTGGAGAGCATCTCGTCCAAGCTGCTGACCCTGCCCGAAGACGTGGCCGTTTACCCCGGTCACGGCGACGACACCACCATCGCCGAGGCCAAGCGCCGCCACGGCGTCTACGCTTCCAAGTCCCACCCCACCGGCCAGTTCGGCGACGTAGACTGGCTGGAGAGCTAGAAAAGCCGGCCAATCGTTCCGCCGGGGCGCACAGTCGTGCGCCCCGGCCTGCGGGTACGACAATTCCCCTAATCCGCCTGGGAAAGGAGGGCCAGCATGACCACCGCGAAAACCCCGCAGACCTTCCGATTGCCGGACCCGCCGGAAGACCCGGAAGACAAGATGACCAACTTCGATCACCTGAGCGCTACCGGCAACGCCCACTTCCTGATACAGCACTTCGGCAACCCGGAGACCACTCTTGTCGCTGGCGAGCATTACCTCACCAGAATCCATACCCGTAACCTGACCGGGGTGCGCTATCCAGACCTGCTCATCGCCTTTAACGTAGACCCCGCCGCTTACCGCCGGAGCAACGCCTACGTCATCTCGGAACAGGGCAAGCCGCCGGACTTCGTGCTGGAAGTCGCCTCCCGCCGCACCGGGCGGGAAGACGTCGTTAATAAGCGGAACGATTACGCCGCGCTGGGCATTCCCGAATACTGGCGCTTCGACGAAACAGGCGAGTATCACCGGACGCGGCTGGCCGGTGATCGTCTGGCAGCGGACGGGCAATATCAGCCCATTGCCATTGAAGAAGTGGCCGACGGCGTTCTGCAAGGCTATAGCCGGATTCTGAACCTGATACTGCGGTGGGAGAACGGGCAACTGAGATGGCACGACCCGGAAACAGGAAGGCACATCGCTAATTTCGAGGACGAGCGGGAAGCCCGCATCCAGGCTGAAGCCCACGATCGAGAACAGCGCGAAGCCCTTGCCCGGGAGCGCGAAGCCCGCCTGCTGGCCGAAGCCCGCGCCCGCGAACTGGAAGAGAGACTCGAGAGCCTGGGAAACCAGTGATTTCCTGCCCCAGCCATTGCACCCTCCCGAATCATCGTTTTCACGGAGTAAGAATGTTCCAACGCTCAGTTCTCAGTAATCAGTTGCGTGTCGTCACGTCGATGATGGCGCACACCCAGTCGGTCTCCATCGCCATCTTCGTCGGGGCCGGTTCTCGGTATGAGCCGCCGGAACTGGCCGGGGTGTCGCACTTCATCGAGCACCTGCCCTTCAAGGGCAGCGAGAAGTGGCCCACGGCGCGGGACGTGAGCGAGGCCATCGAGGGCGCGGGCGGCATGATGAACGCCAGCACCGACCGCGAGGTGACCGTCTTCTGGTGCAAGGTGGCGCGGCCCCACTTCCGCACCGCCTTCGCCGTGTTGCTGGACATGCTGATAAACCCGCTGCTGGAACCGGAGGAAGTAGAGAAGGAGCGGGAGGTCATCCAGGAAGAGCTGCGAATGACCTACGACAACCCCTCCTACCGCGTTGACCTGCTGATAGACGAGGCGATGTGGCCCGATCAGGCGATGGGCCGCGACGTGGGCGGTACCCCCGATACGGTGGCCGCCATCGGGCAGGAGGCCATCCGCGAGTACATGGTCCGGCAGTACAACCCGGCCAACACCGTAGTCGCCGTGGCTGGGAACATTACCCATGAAGAGGTCGTTGACCTGCTGGAGGACACCACCCATGGCTGGCAGCCCCAGGTCTCGCTGGACTGGGAGCCGGTTGCCGAGAACGTCGAGCCCGGGCCGGTGGTGAAGATCGAGCGCCGCCGCTCCGACCAGTCGCACTTGTGCCTGGCCCTGCCCGGCCTGTCGCTGGACGACCCCGACCGCTACGCCCTGAGCCTGCTCAACGTGATGCTGGGCGACGGTATGAGCAGCCGCCTGTTCCTGAACCTGCGGGAGATGCAGAGCCTAGCCTACGACGTGAGCAGCTCCATCAACCACTTCCGCGACTGCGGCTCTATGGTGGTCTACTGCGGCGTGGAACCGCGCAAGACCAACGACGCAGTCCGTGCCGTGATGCAGCAGCTCGACGGGATGCGCGAAGAGGCCGAGGAGCGGGAGCTGACCAAAGCTCGCGAGTATGCCACCGGCCGCCTGCTGCTCCGCATGGAGGACAGCCGAGCCGTGGCGTCATGGATGGGATCGCAGGAACTTCTGCAAAACCAGCTATGCCCGGTGGAAGAAATCCTGGAGCGTTTGTACGCTGTCACACCCGCCGACGTTTCCGCCCTGGCCACCCGGCTCTTCCGCCGGGAGGAACTGCGCCTGGCTCTGGTAGGCCCGCAAGGCGGACAGAAAACGCTGACCTCGCTGCTCAAGCTGTAACGACAACTCCCTCTCGATAGTGAGAGGGGGTCGCCAAGTCCTGCGGCTGGTTGGGCGTTAAACGACGGTAGCCAACTCCTCCGCCTCGGCTGCCTGGCGCTCCACTGCGAAGGCGCGGAACTGCTGTAGCGAGGCCTTTAGGTAGGGCGCGGTTACGCTGGTGGGGTGCTCGGCCAGCTCCTCGGGGGTGCCGGTGGCTATAAGTTCGCCGCCCTTGTCGCCGGCGCCGGGGCCGAGGTCTATCAGCCAGTCGGCGTTCTTCATCACGTCGATGTTGTGCTCGATCAGGATTACCGTGTTGCCCGCGTCCACCAGGCGGTGCAGCACGCCCAGCAGGGCGGCGCAGTCCTCGAAGGACAGGCCGGTGGTCGGCTCGTCCAGCAGGTAGACCGTCTTGCCCGTGGCCCGCTTGGACAGCTCGGTGGACAGCTTGACGCGCTGGGCCTCGCCGCCGGAAAGGGTGGTGGCCGGCTGGCCCAGGCGAATGTAGCCCAGGCCCACGTCGCGCATGGTCTCGAGCTTGGGGCGGATGCGCGGGAAGTTGCCGAAGAACTCCAGCGCGGTGTCTACCGTCATGTTCAGCACGTCGGCGATGTGCTTGCCTCGCATCGTGACTTCCAGCGCCTCGCGGTTGTAGCGCAGGCCGTGGCAGATCTCGCATGGGACGGTGACGTCGGGCAGGAACTGCATCTCTATCTGGTTGTATCCCTCGCCCTGGCAAGCCTCGCAGCGTCCGCCCTTGACGTTGAAGGAGAACCGGCCCGGCTTGTAGCCGCGCACCCGCGACTCCGGCAGGTTGGCGAACAGCTCGCGGATGGGAGTAAATGCGCCGGTGTAGGTGGCCGGGTTGCTGCGCGGGGTGCGCCCGATGGGCGACTGGTCGATCTTGACCACCTTGTCCACGCCCTCGACGCCCAGCAGGTTGTCGTGCTTGCCGGGCAGGTCGCGGCCGTTGTTGATCCTCTGGTTCAGCTTCTTGTACAGAATCTCGTAGACTAGGCTGCTCTTGCCCGAGCCGGAAACGCCGGTGATGCACACCAGCCGGCCCAGCGGAAACTCTACGTCTATCCCGCGCAGGTTGTTCTCCCGCGCCCCGGTGACGATCAGGGACAGGCCGTTGCCCTCCCGACGCTTCTCCGGCATAGGCACCTGCTTCCGCCCGCTGAGGTACTGGCCGGTCAGCGATTCGGGAGAGTTCTCGATTTCCTCGACCGTTCCGGTGGCGACGACCTGCCCGCCGTGCTCGCCAGCCCGCGGTCCCAGGTCGGCGATGAAGTCGGCGGAGCGCATCATGGCCTCGTCGTGCTCCACTACGAGCACCGTGTTGCCCATGTCGCGCAGGCGGGTAAGCGTGTTGATGAGCCGCTGGTCGTCGTGAGGGTGCAGCCCGACGGTCGGCTCGTCGCACACGTACAGCACTCCGGTCAGGCCGGAGCCGATCTGCGTCGCCAGGCGCACACGCTGGGCCTCGCCGCCGGAGAGGGTCTGGGCCGTGCGGTCCATCGTGACGTAGTCCAAGCCGATGCCCATGAGGAACTTCAGACGCCCGTCAATCTCCTTCAGCACCTGGTTTGCGATGGTCTTGCCGCGAGTTGAAAGCATCTGCGGGGCCGCTGCTCCGTTTTTGGTGGCGGCCTTCCGTCCGTTCCTCGAACCGTTGCGCCGTCCGTTGCTGGTGGCGCTGCCCGGAACCTCCATTCCCTCCCCCTCCGGGAGAGGGTTAGGGTGGGGGTGTCCCCCGTTGCCATTCAGGTTGAACTCCGAATCCGGGTCTATCTGCTCGACCCAATCGGCGGCGGCCCCGATGTTCTTGGCGCAGACGTCCATGATGCCGAGGCCGCAGACCCGCACCGCCAAGGCCTCGGGCCGCAGGCGTTTGCCGCCGCAGGAGCGGCAGGGGCGGGCCGCCATATAGCGCTCGATCTGAGAGCGGGAGTAGTCTGATTCAGTGGACTTGTACCGCCGCTCCAGGTTGGCAATCACGCCCTCGAAGTTGGTGTCCCAGCTATAGGTGCGGCCCCGGTGAGTGCGATGGCTGACCGTAACTTTCTGAGAGCCGTTACCGTAGAGAATCAGGTCAAGGTGTTCCGGGTCCAGTTCCTGCACCGGCACCTTGGCGGAGAAGCCGTTGGCCTCCGCCACCGACTCCATCAGGCTGATGTACCACGCGCCGGATGCGCCGACCCGCACCCATGGCGTTATCGCGCCCTGGGACAGCGACAGGCTCTTGTTGGGGATGACCAGCTCCGGGTCTACAGCCAGCTTGTAGCCCAGCCCGGTGCATTCGGAGCAGGCCCCGTGCGGGCTGTTGAAGCTGAAGGTGCGCGGCTCGATCTCCGGCAGGCTGACGTTGCACTTGGCGCAGGCGAACTGCTCGGAGAACACCAGCGGCTCGCTCTTACCGCCCTCGGAAGACTCCCGCAGCACCTCCACGACGCCCTCACCCTCGCGCAGGCAGGTCTCCACCGACTCGGCCACGCGGGCCAGCTCGGTCTCGGGGCGGACGATGAGCCGGTCTACCACCAGCTCGATATAGTGCCATTTGTTCTTGTTCAGGTTCAGGTTGTCGATTTCGTCCAGCATCCATATCTCGCCGTTAACGCGGATGCGGACGAATCCGGCTTTGCGGGCCGTCTCGACAACGTCCTTGTGCTCGCCCTTCTTGCGCCGGATCTTGGGGGCCAGCAGCGTGATGCGGCTGCCCTCTTCCAGCGACATGATGGAATCCACTATCTGGGAAATGGTCTGGCGCTCCACCGGGCTGTCGCACTTGGGGCAGTGGGGAACGCCGACGCGGGCGAACAGCAGGCGCAGGTAGTCGTAGATTTCGGTCACGGTGCCGACGGTGGAGCGTGGGTTGTGTGAGACACCCTTCTGGTCGATGGATATGGCCGGGGACAGGCCCTCGATGTAGTCCACGTCGGGCTTGTCCATCCGCCCCAGGAACTGCCGGGCGTAGGCCGACAGCGACTCGACGTAGCGCCGTTGTCCCTCGGCGTATATGGTGTCGAAGGCCAATGAGCTCTTCCCGGAGCCGGAAACGCCGGTGATGACCACCAGCTTGTCGCGGGGCACGGTAATCTCGATGTTCTTGAGGTTATGTTCCCGCGCGCCCTTTACGTGTATGAAGTCCTGCGGCATTCGTGGTATCCCTCCCGCCCAAGCATCACTGCCAATTTTAGCACTCAACGGAAGTGGCTCAACGCCGTAACCCGCAGGGCAATCGCGTCTTGATTTCAGCAGGTTGGGCCGGAGGAGCGGTCATTGCCGTTTGCAGGGGCTGAGTTTTCGTTTTCCCGCTCATTTCCGCTCATTTCCGCTCATTTCCCACCATTGGGAGGAGCGGAGATTGCCGGTTTGCAGGAGCTGATTTTTTCGTTTTTCCGGTCATATCCGGTCATTTCCCGCCTTTTGGAGGAGCGGACATTGCCGGTTTGCAGGGGCTGAGTTCTCGTTTACCCTCTCATTTCCTCTCATTTTCCGCCATTCGGAGGAGCGGAGATTGCCGGTTTGCAGGGGCTGAGTTTTCGTTTTCCCTCTCATTTCCGCTCATTTCCGCTCGTTCCGGCAATTCCGGGGTGGCCGCTGGTTCAAGGCAGACCCGCCGGGATCTCAGGCGGGTTGTGTATGCCATCCGTTATAGACATAGCACTAATGTTAGAGAGGTGGCACCAGGCTCCGCAAGGGGCGAATGACACCTCTTATTCGTCCAAATGCGATTGCCCTGCCGTAACTCCCCCGTAATGGGTGAATAAGCTACAATTGGGGACGCGCCGGAATGCGAGGGAGATGTTGCCGTGTCCCCCTATGCCTGCCCCTTTTGTGGTGGCAGCCGGTTCAACGGTCTTGCACCGAGGACGCAGCCAGGCAGTGGTCGCCAACTGGACAAGCAATTTATCCACTCGCTAGGCCTGCAAATACATTCTTCTCGATTGGACTTCCGCCGGTTTGCCAGAATCCCCGGCGATATTCGGCGACATCCGGCGACATCCGGCGACATCCGGCGGCACAGCGACAGTAGACAGGTCTAAAATAGGCCCCGGAATCGGCCATGTACCCGACCGGGATGTGGCGGGTATTTTGGACGCCCTGAAACAAATCTTTGGACTGGCAGACAGCGTATGGCACGGGAATTGTTTGGCCCCGGCAAGGTACTCATCGGCGTGGTGCATTTGCTGCCGCTGCCCGGTTCGCCGCGGTGGAACGGCAACCTGAAGTCCGTCTTGAACCGGGCCAGGATGGAAGCCGGAATCCTGCAAGACGGTGGCGCCCACGGCATCATCGTAGAGAACTTCGGCGACGCGCCCTTCCTCACCGGGCGGGTTGAGCCGGAAACCATAGCCGCCATGACTCTGGCGGTGGAGCAGGTGCGCAACGCGGTATCGTTGCCCGTCGGCATCAATATGCTGCGCAACGACGCGATCTCGGCCCTGGCGGTGGCGGTGGCAACAGGGTCCGAGTTCATCCGGGTCAACGTGCATTACGGGGTGATGGCCACCGACGAGGGCATCGTGGAAGGCGAGGCCCACGAGACCACCCGCCGCCGCCGGTCGCTGAACGCCGACGTGCAGATTCTGGCCGATGTGCTGGTGAAACACGCCGCGCCGATGGGCCAGAGCGACATCGGCCTGGTGGCGCAGGAGACGTCGCGGCGGGCGCTGGCCGACGGGCTGATCGTCTCCGGCCCGGCCACCGGCCAGCCCACCAACAGCTTCGACGTGTCGGTGGTGCGCCGGGCCGTGCCCGATGGCTTCGTGCTGGTGGGCAGCGGCATCAACGAGCTGAACGTCTGGCGCATCCTGGAGCACGCCGACGGCGCCATCGTCGGCACCAGCCTGAAGCGCGAGGGCATCGTCACCAACCCCATAGAACCGGAGCGAGTCAGTCGTCTGGCAGAGATATTCGCGTCGTTGGGGTAAGGGCGCACCAAACGCTCGAATCTGCCTTGCCTGGCTGGGCAAATGAGATAGTTTCTTACGCTGGTCTCTAGCGACTCATAAATCGCCCGGTATGAAGCGCCGCTAATACCCGCGCGTTAGTCTTTTGCTGCGGTAGACGCCCTCGCCCTGCGGGAGAGGGGGAATTCGAAAGGCCCGCTCCAACTCTGAGCGGGCCTTCCTTGATGGCGCGGCGAATCTTTGGGCGCTAGGCCAGTTCGCGGCCCACCTGGGTGAATGCCATGTCCATGCCCGAGATTATCTCGTCGATTTCGCCGGACGTTACGCACAGCGGCGGGGCGACGTTCATGTTGTCGCTGCCGCGCAGGATCAGGCCGTTGGCCTGGAAGCCGGCGGTCAGGCGGCTGCCCAGCTCGGCCTCGGCGGGGTACGGCTCCTTGGTCTCGCGGTCGCGCACCAGCTCCATGCCGCACATCAGCCCCAGGCCGCGCACAACACCGATCATCTGGTGCTTTTCCTTTAGTTCGTTGAGTCCGTCCAGCAAGTAGGCGCCCATCCGGGCCGAGTTCTCGGCCAGGTGCTCGTCTTCCATTATCTGGATGTTGCGCAGGGCCGCCGCCGCCGCCACCGGATGCCCGCCGAAGGTGATGACGTGACGGAAGGATACGCGCTGGCTGCCCACGAAGGCGTCGGCGATGTTCTTGCGGGTGATTGCGCCGCCCATGGGGATGTAGCCGCTGGTGATGCCCTTGGCGACGGTCATGATGTCGGGGGTGACGCCCCAGTGCTCGCAGGCGAACATCTTGCCGGTGCGCCCGAAGCCGGTGATCACCTCGTCGGCGATGAGCAGAACGCCGTACTTGTCGCACACCTCCCGCAGGAGCGGCCAGTAGTTGTCGGGAGGGACCACCGCGCCCATGGGGCTGGACACCGGCTCGGCGACGACGCCGGCCACCGTCTCCGGTCCCTGGAACTTGATGGTCTCCTCGATGGCCTGCACGCAGCGCTCGGCGCACTCCTCGGGGGTCTCGCTGCGGTACTCGCAGCGGTAGAAGTTGGGCTGCGGAACATGGAAAGTGCCGGGCATCAGCGGCTCGTAGTCGCCCCGGGGATAGAGAGGCGAGCCTCCCAAGGCCAGCGCTCCGGCCGTTGCGCCGTGGTAGGAACCGCGGCGGCTGATGAACTTGATGCGGCTCGGCTCGCCCACCCGCTTGAAGTAGGCGCGAGTCAGCTTGATGGCCGTCTCCACCGCCTCCGACCCACCACTGGTGAAGAAGGAGCGCGACAGGTCGCCGGGGGTGATCTCGGCAATCTTTTCGGCCAGCCTGATGGTCGGCTCGGTGGTGGTGCCCATGGGCATATAGGTCAGCTTGAGCATCTGCTCGTAGGCGGCATCGGCGATTTCCTTGCGACCGTAGCCCACGTTCTTCAGCCACAGACCCGACATGGCGTCGATGGACGTGTTGCCCTCGGAGTCGGTGACCCGGACGCCCTCGCCCGACACGTAGACGACTGGCTCGCCCTTTTCCGCCATGTCGCTGGGTTCCCTCAGATAGACCCACAGGTGCTCCAGCGCGGAATCCTGGAGTTCCTTCAAGGTTCTAGCGGTAGTCATATAGCCTCCCGTGCGTGGTTGATGGTTGAATGTCAAATGGTCTGTAGCTAAAGACCGCAGATTGATTGTACCCGTTGCGGCAATAGGCGGGAATCTCCGGTTGGCAGGGCTATGGATCAGTCGCTGGAATGACGGCTTTACTGCCGCGCCATGCTACTGCACGGCAATCCGGTTGACAAGGCGGGGGGGCTTTGCTACCATCGCCGGAGCCTGGGGCTATGTGTGTCAGGCGTTTTTTCTCGCCTGCCGTTGATGGGGCGGAGCCTGAAATCCGGCGGGCTGACTCCGGTTTTATGCTGGAGAGGAGGAACCAGAGGCAGTGGCTTTCGTTAGTGGTCTCAAATGCCGCGAGTGCGGGCGCGAATCGCCTGCCGACCCCCTGAACGTCTGCGATTTCTGCTTCGGCCCGCTGGAAGTGGTCTACGACTATGCCACCATCTCCGAGGTGGTGAGCCGCGACCGCATCGAAGCCGGGCCGTTGAGCATCTGGCGCTACGCCGACCTGCTCCCGGCCAACAGCGAAAATCGCGTGGACATCATGGCGGGCTACACTCCGTTGCTCAAGGCCGGCAACCTGGGCAAGCGGCTGGGCCTGAATAACCTCTACATAAAGAACGACAGCGTCAACCCGTCCTTCTCCTTCAAGGATCGCGTGGTGTCGGTCGCGGCCACCAAGGCCTTGGAGTTCGGGTTTGAGACGATTGCCTGCGCCTCCACCGGCAACCTGGCTTGCAGCGTCGCCGCCCACGCCGCCCGCGCCGGAATGCGCGCCGTGGTGTTCATCCCCTCCGACCTGGAACGCGGCAAAATCATCGGCGCCGCCATCTACGGCCCGACGCTGGTGGAAGTGGATGGCACCTACGACCAGGTCAACCGCCTGTGCAGCGAGCTGGCCGACAACGACGCCTACAACTGGGCCTTCGTCAACATCAATATGCGCCCCTACTACGCCGAAGGCAGCAAGACCCTGGGGTATGAAGTAGCGGAGCAGCTCGGCTGGCGGGTGCCGGACCATGTGGTGGTGCCGTCGGCCTCCGGCGCGATGTTCACCAAGATATGGAAGGGCTTCAACGAACTCGCCTGCCTGGGACTACTGGACGGCGTTGAGGGCAGTTCCTTCGGCCCCGACCAGAACACGGTGCATCACCCGGCGGTGACCACGCGGATGCACATGGCGCAGGCCGAGGGCTGCTCGCCCATCGTCAGCGCCTGGGACAACGACGAAACCCGCATAACGCCGGTTCGCCCCGACAGCTTGGCCAAGTCGCTGGCCATCGGCAATCCCGCCGATGGCATCTACTCGCTGCGGGTCATCAACAACTCCGGAGGCTCGGCCTACGCGGTTCCCGAAGACCGCATCGTGAGCGGCATCCGGCTGCTGGCCGAGACCGAGGGCATCTTCACCGAGACCGCTGGCGGCGTCACCGTGTCGTGCCTGGCTCACCTGGCGGAGAGCGGCGCCATCGGGCGGGATGAACTAACGGTGGTCTACATAACCGGCAACGGTCTGAAAACGCAGGAAGCGGTGGAAGAGGAGGTGGTGCATCCGCTCTCGGTCAAGCCGACCTTTTCGTCCTTCGAGGCCGCGTTTCAGGGTTAGGGATTTGGCAGTAGCGAGAGAAATTCAATGACTACCAGCGCAAATCCCACTCCAGCCCCGGCTGACCCCGCGCCTTCCGAATATGGCGAACTGTGGCGGGCCATAGGGCGGTTGGAAGGAACTGCTGCTGCGTTGCTCGAGGGCCAGCGGGAACTCAAGGAAGGCCAGCAGGAGTTGAGGGCTGAAATTCAGGCGAGCCAGCAGGAGTTGCGGGCCGAATTCCAGACGGGCCAGCAACAACAGGGGGCCGAATTCCAGTCCGGGCTACAGGAAGTGAACCGTAGGGTAGACCGGCTTTTCTTTGCGATGCTAGGCATCGGCGGAGCTTTGTTGGTAGCGACATTTGCCAGCCGGTTTATTGGCGGCTGATTCATTTTTTCAGAGAATCCATAGGCAATTTGTAGGACTGGCGGACTGCCGCCTTTCTTATTTCGCATCCTCAACTCACTGGCAGGAGTACCCCGATGAGCATCGTGGTTCGCATCCCAACCCCGCTGCGGCGGATGACCAACGGGAAGGACAAGGTGGAAGTGCAGTCCGGCAACCTGGGCGCAATGGTTGACGAACTGGAGGGCGCGTACCCCGGCTTCAAGGACCGCCTGCTGGACGAAGACGGCGAACTGCGCTACTTCGTCAACATCTACCTGAACGGGGAAGATGTGCGTTTCCTGGACGGGCTGGATACCACGACCAGCACCGGCGACGAGGTCAGCATCGTGCCGGCTGTGGCCGGCGGTCGCTAAACCCGGATTTATACAACCGCAGAGCGTACAGAGACCACAGAGAAAAAGATAACCATCAAGCCTCTTTGGTCTCTGTACGCTCTGTTGTTGATCTACCTCCGCTCTTGCAGCCAGCGCAGCTTTTGTTCCTGTCGCGCCGCTTCGTTGGTCGGTTGGTAGCGATCGAGGAATTGGCTTCGGAAGCCGTCGAAGCGGTTTTCCAGGATTGCCCGGCGCATACATTCCATCAGTCGCAGGACGAAGCGCAGGTTGTGGGCCGAGGCCAGCCGCATCCCCAGGATCTCCCGGGAGCGGAACAGGTGATGCACGTAGGCCGCCGAGTAGTTGGCGCAGGCGTAGCAGTCGCATTCCGCGTCCACCGGCCCGGACTGTTCGGCGTAGCGTCGCTTTGTGACGTCTATGCGCCCTTCGGGGGTGAACATGGCGCCGTTGCGGGCTACGCGGGTGGGCAGAGCGCAGTCGAACATATCTATGCCCCGCGCCACGCCCTCGACCAGGTCTTCGGGGGAGCCGACGCCCATCAGGTAGCGGGGCTTGTCCTGCGGCAGTTGGGACGTTACCTGCCCGGTGAAGCCGTATAGCTGCTCCTTGTCCTCGCCCACGGCCAAGCCCCCCACAGCGTAGCCGTCGAAGGGGATGGACGTTATGGCTTGGGCCGACTCGTCACGCAGGGGCGCAAACGTCCCGCCCTGCACGATGCCGAAGAGGGCCTGCCCCGGCCAGGCGCCGGAGCCGCGGTGCACCCGGTGGCATTCGGCGGCCCAGCGATGCGTCCGCTCCATGGCCCGGCGCACCTCGGCCTCGGTGGCCCCATAGGCGATGCACTGGTCGAAGCACATGATGATGTCTGCGCCCAGTCCTACCTGATTCATGGTCGCCAGTTCCGGCGTGAAGTTATGTTCGCTGCCGTCCAGATGCGAGCGGAAGCGAATGCCCGCATCGTTGACCTTGCGCAGCGACGCCAGGCTGAAGGCCTGGAAGCCGCCGCTGTCAGTGAGGATGGGGCCGGGCCAGCGCATGAACCCATGCAGCCCGCCCAGCGAACTCACCGTCCCGACGCCGGGCCGCAGGTAGAGATGATAGGCGTTGCTCAGGACCACCTGCCCGCCCACGCCGGTCACTTCTTCCGGCGTCAGGCCTTTGACGGTGGCCTGCGTTGCCACTGGCATGAACAGCGGCGTGGCCGCCGAGCCGTGGGGCGTGTGAATCTCCCCGGCGCGGGCCGGTCCGTCGGTGTGGTCGAGCTGGAAGGAAAAGGCGGGAGTGGTCATGTCTGCTATCCGATGGGCGGGAATTGCACAGTTCCCTCTCCCCTGGGAGAGGGTCAGTGTTAGTGTTAGGGTGTCCCTTGCAGGCTCAATGAATTCGCTGCAAAACGGTAACGACAGGGTAAAATTGTGCTCTCACCGCGAATATAGTATAGCCTAGAAGTCTGGCCGGAAACCCTGATTCTCCCCAAGCCGTCGTTTTCTTAATGTCGATTATCGATGAAATAGTGAGTATTGCAACGTATTACGTGTACTATCATGTCATATCAGACTGGAATACGTCTGTTTTGCGCTACACAAAACCCGGCAAATGGCTTTCCGGCCAGACTTCTAGTGCCGATATGAGCGAGTTCCTGACAAGCCTCAGTTCCGGGCAGCCATTGCTTTGGGCCTTGTTCGTGCTGGGAGTGGTGGCGGCCGCCGCGCTGTCCTTGAGCGTCTTTTGGGGGACGCTATTCCGTGCGGCGGCGCTGTTGCGGGGACGGCGGGGCGAGACGGCGGCGGACAGGGACGATGTACTTTCCTAACGCCGACGTTGTCATTCATCCGGCCCTGTTGGTCTTCCTCGGGCTGATAGTGGGGATGCTGGGGGGATTCTTCGGCGTGGGAGGCGGGTTTCTCATCACGGGCGGGCTGCTGGTGTTCGGTGTGCCGCCGGTGTACGCCGTGGGCACGGGGCTAACGCTGGTGATGGGCACTTCCATCATCAACACCTTCAAGCACCGCAGCCTGGGCAACGTGGACTTCAGGCTGGGCGCGCTGATGGTGACCGGCACCATCCCGGCGATCTTCCTGGCGGAATGGGTCAACTCGGAGCTGGAGGCCGCAGGCGTAGCCGGGCCGGTTATCCGCTATGTCTACGTGGGCTTCCTGTCATCCCTGGGGCTGTTCATCCTCTACGACTACTGGCGCACCCGCCTTCGCAAGACTGGCAGCGAGGAGGAAGTATCCACCGCCGGCCTGGCCCGGCGGGTTCGCGCGCTCCGAATCCCGCCGCACCGAGTCGGCCTGCCCGGAGTGGGCTGGGTTCCCACCTATGTCGCCCTGCCCGTATCGGGAATAGAACGCATATCGGTCTTCGTGCCGGTGGGGATCGGATTCGGCATCGGGTTCATTGCGGGGCTGCTGGGGGCCGGCGGGGGATTCATCCTGATGCCGGTGCTCATCTACGTTCTGGGCATCCCGACGACGATAGCCATCGGCACCGACCTGTTCCAGATAATCATCACCGGCTCGGTGGGGTCCTTCGCCTACGCCCTGTCCGACCGCGTGGACCCCATGATAGCGGTGTTGATGCTGGCGTCGGCGTCCATCGGCTCACAACTTGGGGCCAGCGCCACCCGGAGGATAGAGCCGTCGCGCATCCGGTTCCTCTACGGCCTGCTGATTGTATCGGGCGCCGTGGCAGTGGCGCTGGAAGAAGTATCGCAGGCAATCCCGGCGGCGTCCCAACTGTCAAACGTAGCCTCGGCGGTACTACTGGGCAGCGGCGGTGGAATGTGCCTGCTGCTGCTGGCCCTGATGCTGCGAGCGCGGCGGCAACGGAAGGCGAGCGACGGGGGTTAGGCGATGCGAAGCGTGTGGTGGAATATTTCGCGCACAAAATCGTCCCAGGAATCGTTGTCATTCAGGATGCGATACAGCGAAAAGTCTCTGGCGACGTTCATTTCGTCCAAGCGCCGTCTCATTTCAGGTGTAACAACGCCGAGGACGGCGAAATTTCGAGACCTGGCTGGAGTTTCGGCAAAGCTCTTTTGAATGGCTCCCAAGCGTTCCAGCGCACCCGCAGGGTCGGTGCCACTCTTCACTTCGATAGTCGCCACAATTTGCCACTCGCCAGTAGCAGCCAAGCTCTCAAAACTGATGTCCGGCTCTGAACCGTAGAGCATTCGCAAATTGCCGTCGTTTCCGAGATGGGTAGCGGCTCCTTCAATCCGAGTGACGATGGTTTCATTCAATTCCAGCCACTCCGATAAACGGGCCTTGACCGCTTCCTCGCCTTCCTGCCCGACTATGTTGCGCAGGGACCCGTCTTCGGTGATTCCAATGGTGGCCAGGACATTGCGATATCCGTTCTCCAGGGTCCATCCGTCTGTCCCCGTAATGATGACCGATATGACAGCGTTATAGACGCGGGCCACGTTCCGGCATCTTTCCAGTGTGGGTTGACGCCGATAAGTTCCCTCTTCCCAACTTTTGACTTGTGTGGCCATAGCCTGAACACGCTTTAGGGAAAGGGTCGCTATGCCTCGATAGTGGAGTGAGGTCTCCGGGTGGGCCCGCAAAATATCCGGGTGAGCGTAGACCAATTTTGGCTCGATTCCTGCGTTCAGGACGTGCTGCCACGCTTCGGGCGCGATGGCGAGAGCTTCCAGTTGGTTTTCGTAGGCGAGCGGAGCTGCAAATCCCTCGATGATCCTGCGGGCTGCCAAATCAGAACGCTCGCGTATCCGATCAGAGATGATCAGAGCGCGTTGCCGGGCCTCCTCCAGGCGAATCTCGCGCTCAACCAACTGCTTTTCTCCAGTGGTATACGCACTTGCGGATTTCCTGTCGTCCGAACCGCCCCATTTGCTGGCTTGAATTGCCCTTGCCTTGCTTGAGAGTCCAGATAGTCTCGCACCTGAACCCGGACTGCTCGGCGAAGTCCGACAATATCAGGTCTACCGGAATCTCCTCACCGTGATAACGGACGTTGTCATTCACCATAAACACGCTGCCGCCCGGGGAGACCAGACGCCCAAGCTCGCTGACTATCAGGGCCATCTCGGTGAAGTAGTTTTCGACTAGGCTGATAATGTTGCGGTTGCTCAGATGCTCCGCGTTGGCCTTGAGAATGCCCAAGGCTTCCTGCAAGGCCGCTTGGGAATCCGCCATCCCGACGGCTCCGGGGAATCGATTGTCACCTTCATATTCGCTGGCCAGAATCTGCCGTTTTGAGCGATTTTCGACGGTCGCGGATAACAAGGACTGCCGCAACTCCTTGAAACGGTCCTCAGTGTAGCCGAGGTATGCCAGTTCCAGAGCGTATGTGCGGGTGTAATCGTAGCGGTTGGCGTAAGGGGGAGAGGTGACGACAGCGTCAAAGGATTCAGCCGGCAGATGCCGTAGCTCTGTCAGACTCGAACCGTCTATAAATTCTGCGGATACTCCACCATATTGGCGCTTGAGGGCAGGAACGTCAGCCGCTATTTCAGTCAGGCGCCGCCCCAAAGCTTCCCCGAGTGCGGGTACAGAGGACTTGTGCAACCTCTGGCTCACATTACGTCCTGACTGCGGATCCCACCGCAGAAATTGGCCGTCTTTCCGGGTGTAGCTGATCTCTTCAAGGACACTTACGCAGGCCAAGGTCAGGATTTCGGAAAGCGCCGTGTCTGAGACTCCAGCAATGAATTGCCTGGCCTTAGCCAAGTCCTTTTCGGTCTCCTCCGGGAAAGCGGACTTTGTGATTGGAACGTGCGGAAACAAAAAGCTCTCGTCGTAGTCCGATTGCGATATTGCTTCCACAACAGCCCTCGCCGCTTTGGCGAGCCCCTTGGGTTCCAGTCCGTTGGCCGCGGCGGCGATAGCCCTTGCCGCCAAGTTTCCGATGGGCATAATTTCTATTCCCGTTCCGGGTATGCCCATGCTGCCCGCGGTGAGCGCAGTTGTGCCTGTCCCTGAGAACGGGTCAAGGACGCTTTTCGCAGGCGCTTGCTCCAGCAGCCCTTTTACCAGCCCGGCGGAAAATCCCTCCTTATACTTCAGCCAGCGAAGTCCCGGCGTCTTCTTGTTTCCCTGATAGGAAACGAGCTTGCGGCTCAAATGATCGCCTACCTCAATGCGCGATGCAAAGCGTTCATACAGGGCCTGCCTCGCTTCTGTCGGACTTGGGCGCGCGGACTCACCCGCAAGCGTGTCCGTCGAGGTGAGCAACAGGGAGGGAGGGTAGCTCAATTCCATTCCACCCCCTACGCCGGCTCGGTTAGCGGTTGCAGGATGTCCAGCAGGAGCGCCATGTCGTCAAGACTCGCGCCGATGATTTCCGGGCGCAGGAACCGCTTGCGCGTGTAATAGTACCCATGAAGCGTGTTTGCAGTGTTCCCCAAGCCTCTCAGCCGGGCGTCACCGGCAAGGTCCTGAGCTTGATACATCACGGTGAAGAACTCGTCGCGCCTCTTGTACTGCCAGCCTTGCGCTTCCGCCACAGCCTTGGCCATCCACGCCGCCGCGCCCCAGCCTTTTTCCGCAGCCTGATGCCAGTCTCCGGCGCCCAGGTATCCCCGGCCCTTCGTCAGAAATTCCCGGGACTGCCGGCGGTAATCGGCTATGGCGGCGCCCTCTTGCTCGTAGGGTTCCATTGGTACGGATTGGCTCATCTTCTTGCCCCTACTCCGTGAGGTCGCGCACGGTGCGCTCCACCAGCTCCCACGGCACGTCCTGGCGGACTACGGAGCGGCCCACGTCCTCCAGCATCACCCAGCGGTTGGTGCCCGACTGCACCTTCTTGTCGAGGGACATCGCCCGAAGCACGTCCTCCGCCGGGACACCGGGGGCGCTGATGGGGAGGTTGAAACGCTCCAGAAGGCGCTGCTGGCGGTCGACGACGGCGGGGGAGAGCAGGCCCATCTCGCTGGCCATGCGGGCGGCGCCCATCATGCCCACCGACACGCCCTCGCCGTGCAGGAAGCGGCCGTAATCGGTGGAGGCCTCCAGCGCATGGCCGATGGTGTGGCCGTAGTTGAGCAGGATGCGGATGCCCAGCGTCTCGCGCTCGTCCTGGCTGACCACCTCGGCCTTGATGGCCATGCTGCGCCGGATGACGTCGGCGGAGATTTCGGGGGCCACGTCCATCAGCGCCTCGGCGTGTTCTTCGAACACGTCCACCAGCTCGGCGTCGAGGATGAAGCCGTGCTTGATGGCCTCGGCCCAGCCCTCGGCCAGCTCCCGCTTGCCCAGGGTGGAGAGCGCCGATGCGTCGGCGTAGACGCCCTTGGGCTGGTAAAAAGCGCCGACCAGGTTCTTGGCTTGGGGCAGGTTGATGGCCACCTTGCCGCCGATGGAGGCGTCGACCATGGCGGCCATGCTGGTGGGCACCTGCACGAAGGCCATGCCGCGCAGGAAGGTCGCGGCCACGAATCCGCCCAGGTCGCCGGCCACGCCGCCGCCGACGCTGACGATGGTGTGCCCGCGCTCGGCCCTGCGCTCGGCCAGCCAGTGGTAGATGGCCTGGGCCAGCTCGAAGCTCTTGCTGGTCTCGCCGGCGGGGATGATGAAGCAATGGGTCGCAATCCCCGCCGCCTCCAGCGCCCGCTGCACGCGCCGCCCGTAGGGGTTCATCACGTTGTCGTCGGTGATGATGTAGGCCACGCCCCGGACGCCCACGTCCGAGAGCCGCTCGCCCAAATCGTCGAGAATGTCCCACCCCGCAACGACGGGATAGGAGCCGCCGGAGTGGTGCACCGTGGCGGCGAGGTTGGGGTCGGCAGCATTGTTGTCGGGCATGATTGTAGCTCCGTCTATTGAATGGTCGTTGGCGTAGGCCGTCCAGATCAGTTGGCCCTGCCCGGGTATGGCGCAAAAGATATCAATTTACCTTGGATAATAGAAGTTCCGCCCATGATTCCGGGATGCTTGTCGTGAGTTCCCTTACTGACGAGTCGTAAAATTCGGAACTTTCGTCCTGGCTTCGCAAGTCGAAGACACGATATTCCAACTCGTCGCTGTGGTAGCGCAGAAAATCTGTGGCTTTCAGAGCTTGGGAATTATCGTCCTGCGATTCTATAACAACACGCAACCATCCATTGCCTGGCTGATGTTGCTCCCGAGTATCCACCGATAGTGCAGCTATCCTTTGGGCCTTTTCAAGAGGCTCGGCGACATTAAGGTCAGCCGTAACAACATCTACGTCGTACGACTTTCCGTTGCTACCGACGGACCAATGAAAGTCTATGGGCCACCCAGACAACGTCGCACCGTCAAGTTGGTACGACTTTTGGATCAAGTCGAGCACTTCTAATTCGCGATATTGGCGGGCAACCTTCGTTTTGAGACGAGGGCCAATCGATCCTCGCCGCCGCTGGGACTGGCGAATATGCGGGACAACCGTTTGCATCGCTAAGACCACCTTAGTCATCTCAGCGATTCCGTCGTAGATATTAGGTTCTGTTGACATTTGCATTTGTAACCGATGTGCAGGCCCATTTCATGTCATTCCAAGTGCAGGAAAGCACTAATGGCCTTGAATCAGAGTGATAAGTCCAGGATTCTTCGTCGCTATTTCCCCGGAATGACCCGCAACAGCGAAATGTCAACAGAACCTAGCCTCCGAGATAGAAAGCTGCACTAATCCGTCATCAAAATTGATCTCAAGATTGTGGGCTTTCGCCAAATTCTCAAGGAGCTTGAAGGCCGGAGTACCCTGATGATCCTGGCCCAGAGAGAATAGAAGCCCAGCTATGGAACCGGTATCGTTAATTACGGCCCGGCCTCCCTCGACAGCCACAGTCAGTTCGATGGGATCCCCCTCTCCATCCCAGAAAGGTAACCGGACAAGGCATTCCCCAGAATCAAGAGACGTTACTCTAGACCATTCAGAAAATCCACCGCGGATGCTTTCATCAAGCCACACACAATTCATGCCATTCACCGTCTCGTAGCAGAATCCAAGGTCATCTGAAAAGCGCCCAATTCTATATCGAGCTCTGCACAAAAGAGCCCTATAAAGAAAACAAGGTTTTCTTCATCAGAGCAAGGAATTTCATAGGCATAAGAACTTGGCCCTCCACCTAAAGGATAATTGTTGGTCGGAAAGTGCATATGTCCGTTGGGTAGAGGCCGTGGACACCTGGGATTCCGATGACCCTCATGGGTATGCAAGGCGCGAATCTTGGTAGACCGATAATGAAGTTCAGCAATCATTTGACGTCCCTCCTTGTATGCTTTAAGCATCAGATCATCCCCTCGATTAGGTTCTGTTGACATTTGCATTTGTAACGGATGTGCAGGCCCATTTCATGTCATTCCAAGTGCAGGAAAACACTAATGGCCTTGAATCGGAGTGATAAGTCCAGGATTCTTCGTCGCTATTTCCCCGGAATGACCCGCAACAGCGAAATGTCAACAGAACCTAGACTCTACCTGCAATTCGAAAATCTCCCTTGGCCTCAAACGACGCCCGGAGCGCCCTCTCCCCGTAGGGCGGAGATCTCTTACTATTCTCATGCTCGAATGAACAAGCTGCTCCACGTCTTCGTTGGGACAATCATCCTCTAGTAAGCACTGAGAGATATAGACATCACAAGACATTTAATCCTCGGACACCTACCAAACAAAGGGGACTAATTGACGATTCACGTCCACTTCAAGCGATTAAGCACTCCCCTAGGTTCTAGGTTACAGCAATGCCGCACACCCCCATCACCTCCCCCGCGACCCCCTCCGCCGTCAGCTCGTCCGTCTCGACTGTGTGGTGGGCTTGGGCGTAGGCTGGGGTGCGTTGGGCCAGCAGTTCGGCGATGCGGGCCTCGGGGTCCTCGACTGCCAGCAGCGGGCGGATGGGGCCTCCGGCGTCCTCCTCGCGTACCCGCCGCAGGATTTCGGCGGGGCTGGCGGAGAGGTAGAAGACCTGCCCGCCGGAGAGCATCGTGTCGCGGTTCTCCGCGCTGACGAATGCGCCGCCGCCCGAGGCTATCACCTGCCGCTCCCCGGCGCAGAGGTCGGCGATTACCTGCCGCTCCAACTCCCGGAAGGCCGGTTCGCCGTCCTCGCTGAAGATGCGATGGATGGGCTTGCCAGCGCGGGCCACGATTACGTCGTCGGCGTCCACCAGCGTCCAGCCGGTCCGCTGGGCCAGCGCCCGGCCCACGCTGGTCTTGCCCGAGGCCATGAAGCCCACCAGTATGATGTTGCGGGGCGTCGTCGCCATTTCGTCCTTTGACGAGCTCAGGAGGCGCGCCGCGTCAGTCGGGCAGGCGGGTGAGGTGCATCCGCGAGCCGAGGCTGGTGTCGGTGTCGAAGTAGAGCACCTGCTGGCCGATGGAGTTGGTGGCCGGGGCGTCGGCGATGAAGCTCAAGCCGCGGTGCTGGCACTCCGGCATACAGGTCGGGATGTCGCCGACGACGTAGCCGACATGATCCATGACGTGGTTGTCGTCGGGCAGCGTGGCCGGGTCGCCCGGCTCGATCAGCTCCACCTGCACCTGGCCGAAGTTGACGAAGGCGTTGCGCCCTCCCCGGCGGGACGCGCCGCCGCCCACGTGGGTGCCGGAGAACCGCTGCACGTACCAGTCAATGGCGGCATCCAGGTCCTTGACCAGGTAACCGGCGTGGATGATGCGCTCCACGTCCAGCCCTTCGCCGTCGGGGCCGGAGGCCGTGGGCGCGAGCTGCGTCAGATGCACCAGCGTCCCCTGCGTCGTCTCGGCGTCCAGGTAGAACACCTGGTGGCCGAAGACATTGACGAAAGGCTCGTCGGTGGCCATGGCGAAGCCGCGGGCTTTCAGCTCGTCCACTGTCCGCTCGATGCTCTCCACCACGTAGCCGACGTGGTGCATGTCCAGCACCTTGTTGCCGACGGCGGACTTGTCGGCTGGTTCGATGATCTCGGCCTCGGCTTGGCCGAAACGCAGGTAGGCGTTGCGGCCTCCGCCGGGGACGGCGTAGCTGGGAGACAGTGGCCCTCCGCCCGCGTTGACCGCGCCGAAGGAGCGCTCGAACCAGCCGACGGCAGCCTCGAGGTCGGATGTCAGGTAGCCGATGTGCTGAATTTTGTTGAACATAGTTAGTCTCCGGGATGGGGGGAACGCCCCCACCCTAACCCTCCCCCGCTGGGGGAGGGGACTTTGGGTCTGAGCCAATTTAGCAGCTAGTCGGGCGCGGGGGGGCCGGGGAGTAGCCGGAGGCGGTGCAGAACTCGACGCGGTTGCCGTCGGGGTCGTGGATGAACAGGAAGGCCTGGCCGTCGTAGCGGACGCCCTCGCGCTCGATCTCGAAGCCGTTCTGATCCAGGGTGGCGCGGGTGCCCTCGAAATCCTCGACCTCGAAGGCGTGGTGGATGCGGTCGGGCTTGGCCGGGGCTTCCTGCGTCTCTATCAGGTGCACCATGATGCCGCTGTCCAACTGGAGCCAGGTTATCTCCGGGTTGTCGACCTGGCTCTCAATCTGCTTGATGCCCAGCAGGTTGTTGTAGAACTCCATGGCACGGGCGGTGTCCTTGACCATGGTGGTCACGTGGTTGATCTTGGTGGTCGAAATCAGTCCGGGCATGGGAAACCTCCCTCCGAATCACTCGAAATGTAGTCCCCCGATTATGCCACAGCCACAGCCGGCAAACAAAATCCCCTGCGGCGCAAGGTCGCTCTTTTCCGCAAAACTCAAGTGGCGCAAAGAACGGCATTCGTCGGCTCTGCTTCCGCTACTTTCGTGCAACCCTATTCTGCGGTACTTCCGGCCATTCTGTTAATCCTCTTCCCACTGCCGGGAAAAGTGCCACGGTAACCGAATCCTTTCACCTCTCTACAGCTTGCTGCCCAGCACCACCAGCGCCACTCCCCCCACAGTTATGGCGGTGCCCAGCACCAGCCAGCGATTGACGTTTTCCTGTTGCGAGAGGAACAACCCCGCCAATATCAGCGTGAACAGCGGATTGGCGGATACGATGGGCGAGATCACCACCACGGGAGCCTGTTGCAGCGCGAAGTAGGTGCAGTTGACTCCGGTGGCCGCCGCCAGCCCGGACAGGCCCGCGTAGACCAGGAAGCCCGGCGACCGGCGCGCCTCCCTCAGGGACGAGACCGCCTGCTTCGCCGCCACCGGGGCCACCAGCAGTATCCCGAAGAACAGGCTGATGGTCGAGACCACCAGCGGCGAGGTGTAGTCGATGGTCAACTGCTTCACCACCACGTTGGTCGTCCCATAGCAGCAGGCGGCGCCGAGGGCCAGCAGAAAGCCTGTCAGCGCAACCCTTCGCGCCCGTCCTTCGGCAGCCTCGGCGCCGGGGGCGGAGGACCGCCTGCCGCTTTCCAGAATGTTCTTGCCCAACGCCGTGGCCAGCCCGGCGACCACCACCAGTGTTCCCACCAGCACGACCCAGTGGGGCCGCTCGCCGGTGATGGTGATGGCCAGGATGGAGGCGAACACCGCCGAGGTGCCGACGATGGCCCCGGCGCGGGCCGCCCCGATGCGTCCGACGGCCAGGTAGGAGAGGTTGCGCCCTCCGAGGAAGTTGAACGCCCCCAGCATCAGGCACCAGGCCAGCACGATCAGCGGCAGCTTCGCAAAGTCCGAGAACACGAAGGCGACGGCCAGAATTCCCGAGGCAACAAAGCTGAAGACCAGGGATATGAAGGTAATCGGCATCGGGCCGACACGCTGCATCCCCATCCGGGCGAAGATGGTGGCGCTCCCGAATCCCATGATGGCCAGAAAGGATAGCCCGATGGCCGTCATCGCCTGGTCCCTTCCGGTGGCGTAAATTGCCTCTCCCTCTGGGATAGGGATAGGGTGAGGGCCAGGGCGAGGGCAATGCTCGTAGTCATAGCTGCCCTCCCAGCACCACGGCAATCACGCCGGCCACCGTGACAATGGCGCCGATGGTCAGCCGCAGGGTTATCTGTTCCAGCCGGGAGATGAAGATGTGGGAAAGCAGCAGCGTCCACAGCGGAAAGGTGGCCAGTATCGGGGCCACTATCAGCACATCGGCCCTCTGTACCGCAAAGAGCTGGGCAACGATGGACACCGTGGTGCTCAGGCCGGACATGAAGATGAAGCCCATCGACCGCCAGTCGAAGGCACGGACGGCGGGATTTCGGGAAGCGATGATCGTCACGACCGGCACCACAATGAACATTGCCGCCAGCATACCCAGCACCGTGATGGTCAGCGGTGAGTCGTATACGCTGACGGCCTGCTTGGCCAGGACCGTGCTGCCCCCGGTGGCCGCCCCCGCCGTCAGCCCGGCCAAGCACCCGATGAAGTAGCGGCGGTCCGTGCGCCAGCCTGTGGTGAGGGAGTCGCCGCTGGACAAGAGCAGTCCGAGCATCACCGCCACTGTTCCCACGGCTACCAGGATACCCAGGGACTCGCCGGTAAAGGCAATGGCAAAGAACGCGGCAAACGGGACCTGGGTCGATATGAAAAGGGCGACCCGCGATGCCCCGATGATGCTCAAGCCCGTATAGGCCGAGGTGCGTCCGACTGCGAATTGCACCACCCCGAAGACCACGATCCAGAGCAGTGCCGACCGGGGAACATAAAAGAGGTCGGAAGGCGACAGGGCAAGGGCGGCAATCGCCACGCCGATGAATCCCACCACTAGAGCGACACCGATAACCGCGATGGGATGGACTCCCTGCATTCCGGCGCGGCCCGCCACCGCGCCGTTGGCGAGGCTGGCGGCGGACAGGAGAGAGAAGACGACTGCGATCATTGCGGGGCCACTTCCGTTGACGGGAATGTCCTCCTCTTACGGAGGAGGGCCGGGGTACGAACGCCACTTGCCCTCATAGCCGCCCGCCCACGGCCACCGCTATCACGCCCGCCACAGCCAGGGTCGCGCCGATGGTCAGCCGCAGGGTTATCGCCTCCAGCCGGGCGATAAATACGTGGGACAGCAGCAGCGTCCAGAGCGGGAAGGTGGCGAGAATGGGCGCGACAATCACCACGTCGGCCCGTTGCACGGCAAAAAATTGGGCCACGACCGACATCGCGGTAGTCGCGCCGGAGATACAGACGAAGCTCATTGATTTCCCGTCGAACGTCCTGACAGCGGGGTAGCGCACGGCGGCGATTCCTACCACTGGCACTATCACCATCATTCCAACCAGCATCCCAAGCACTGTGACCGCCAGCGGCGAGCCGTATACGCTTATCGTCTGCTTGGCCAGCACGGTGCTTCCGCCCATGGTCGCCCTCGCCGCCAGCGCCGTGAGGCATCCGATGAGGTAGGGCCGATCGGTCCTCCAGCCCTGGGTCAGCGAATCGCCGCTGGCCAGCAGCAGCGCGGCCACCACCCCCACCGTCCCCACGGCAACCAGCGGACGCAGGGCCTCGCCAGTGAAGGCGATGGCGAAGAAAGCGGCAAAGGGAGCCTGGGCCGATATGAAGAGGGCAGTCCGCGACGCTCCGATGCTGCTTACGCCAAGATAGCCTAAGGAGCGCCCACCTGCGAATTGCACCAATCCCAGCGCCACGATCCAGGGCAGGACTGCCCGGGGCACTTCAACAAGGTCGGAAAAGGCGAAGGCCAGGGCCACTATCACCACGCCCGTGAAACCCACCACGAGAGATACTCCGATGGTGGTAAGGGGATGAACTCCCGGCATTCCCCCACGGGCCGACACTGCGCCACCGCCGAGGCCGATGGCCGCCAGCAGGGAGAGGGCGATGGCCACCATCGAAGAGGTTAATGCTGCCTTCCCTCTCCCCCTGGGAGAGGGTCAGGGTGAGAGAGTCCCAGCCCAACGCTGTCAACAATCGACTGGAAGATCAGCGCGCCGTCCGCGCCGCCCAGCAACTCCTCGCAACAGCGTTCCGGGTGGGGCATCATGCCCAGCACGTTGCCCGCCTCGTTGATGATGCCGGCGATGTTGTTGGCCGAGCCGTTGGGATTAGCCGCGTCGGTGGCCTGCCCTTCCGCGTCGCAGTAGCGGAAGAGCACCCGGCGCTCGCGCTCCAGCATATCCAGAGTTTCGGCGTCGGCGTAGTAGTTGCCCTCGCCGTGGGAGATGGGCACCTGCAATATCTGCCCGGCGCTGCACCCGCCGGTGAAGCGGGTGTCGGTGCGCTCGACACGCAGGTTGGTCCACTGGCAACGGTATTCCAGTTGCCGGTTGGCTCGCAGAGCCCCCGGCAACAGTCCCGACTCGCAGAGTATCTGGAAACCGTTGCAGATGCCGATGACCGCGCCGCCCGACTCAGCAAAGCCGTAGAGCGCATCCATCACCGGGGAGAAGCGGGCCATGGCGCCGGGACGCAGGTAGTCGCCATAGGAGAAGCCGCCGGGCAGTATCACGCAGTCCAGCCCCTCCAGCCCGGTGTCCTTGTGCCAGACATACTGCGCCTCCTGTCCCAGAACGGCGCTGACGGCATGGTGGCAGTCGGTATCGCTCCAGGTGCCGGGGAACTGTAGGATTCCGAATCGCATTGCCTTATATCGCCGCGCCCCAAGAAATCCTCCCCCGGAGCGGGAGAGGGTTAGGGTGGGGACGTTCCTCATTTTCTCGATTACGACCAGAGGGCCTTACGACCAGAGGGCCTTACGACCGGAGGGCCGCGCAAAACTATTGGCGGTGAGCCTGTCGAACCATCAACGGTTTCCCGCGTTGCCTCTTTCGATAGGCTCAGGACTAACCGTAAGAGTAGTGGATCGGAAGAGTAGTGGATCAGCCTTCCGGAAGACGCCCCAAACCTTGACCCTCCCCCGGAGGGAGAGGGAATTTTTCATCTACCCCAGCGACTCAAGAATCTCGCCAGCGAGACGGTTGACCTCGGTGCCGTCGGCCTTGCCGCGCACCTGGGGCATCAGGCGGCCCATGACTTTGCCGCGGTCCCGGGGGCCGGCGGCGCCGACCTCGGCCACGACCTCCCGGATCAGGGCGACTATCTCGTCTTGGCCCAGTTGAGGCGGCAGGTATTCCCCCAGCACGGCCAGGTCGGCGGCTTCCTTGTCCGCCAGTTCGGTGCGTCCCCCGTCGCGAATGGCCTTGACGCTGTCGCGGCGGTCGCTGACCTGCTTCGACACGACCTCGAACATGGCCTGGTCGTCCAGCGTCTCGCGCCGCTCCTTCTCCACGGCCTGCACCGCGAACTTGAGGAAGCGCAGCGCGTCGAGCCGCGCCTGGTCGCGCTGGCGCATGGAGTTCCGTATGTCGTCTTCCAGCCTGTCTCTGAGCGTCATAATCAGCCCACGTTTGCGGCGGTATGGGTTCGCCGTATGCCGCCCATCCATTCTAACTGCTCCGGGGCTTGCGCGCGAATTGCGACACCGAAAATCCCCGCTCCCTTGAGGGAGAAGGTTAGGGTGAGCCGGAAACCCGCGTGAATCGGGTTTCCGGCTTTCGCCCCGTGGGGTTATTTGTTATACTGCCGTTTGCCGGGCCTCGTTG
Source organism: Dehalococcoidia bacterium (assembly GCA_965226875.1). Classification (GTDB taxonomy): domain Bacteria; phylum Chloroflexota; class Dehalococcoidia; order Lucifugimonadales; family UBA3495; genus VXOI01. The sequence continues at coordinate 3,927,508 of OZ245439.1, forward strand.
GGGGGACGGCTTCATTTTGCGCGTTGCGCTGGCTACTGAAATAGCTGGCTATTTTGTTTTAATCGAAAGGCGGTTTAAGGATGCCGGCATACGCCGTTATTGGGGGACAGTGGGGCGACGAGGGCAAGGGGAAAGTCATAGATTACCTTGCCGGGGAGGTGGATAGCGTCGTGCGTTTTGCCGGCGGCAACAACGCCGGCCATACGGTGGTCAACGACGAAGGAACTTTCCAGCTTCACTTGGTGCCTTCCGGCATCTGTTGGCCCGAGGTAGACGGCATCATCGGCAACGGCGTGGTGGTTGACCCCGACGTGCTGGCCGACGAGATGGAGATGCTGCGAAGTCGCGGCATAGACACCAGCAAGCTCCATGTCAGCGAGCGGGCCCACGTCATCATGCCATACCACGTACTGCTGGACGCGCTGGAGGAGAAAGCCCGCGGCGCCAGCGCCATCGGCACCACCGGGCGCGGCATCGGCCCCGCCTACGTGGACAAGACCGGGCGCGCCGGCATCCGCGTCGGCGACCTGCTGGACTGGGAATCGCTGACCCCCAAGCTGAAGAACGTCCTGGAGATGAAGAACGCCGTCATCACCAAGATTCACGGCGCCGAGCCGCTGGCCTACGAGGACGTGAAGGCCAAGTGCCGCCTGTGGGCCGAGCAACTGCGCCCCTATGCCCACCCCACCGAGCAGATAGTGCAAGACCGCCTGCAAATGGGTAAGCGGGTGTTGCTGGAGGGCGCCCAGGGGACGCTGCTGGACCTGGACCACGGTTCTTATCCCTATGTAACGTCGTCTTCCCCGTCCATCGGCGGGGCCTGCACCGGCCTGGGCTTGAACCCGCAGGCCATCGCCGGCGTGCTGGGCGTGTTCAAGGCCTACTCCACGCGGGTCGGCAGCGGGCCGATGCCCTCGGAGATATACGACGACTTCGCCGAGAAGATACGCGAAATCGCGCAGGAATACGGCACCACCACCGGACGGGCGCGGCGCATCGGCTGGTTCGACGGAGTGGCGGCCAAGTACAGCCAACTGGTCAACGGCTTTACCGGCCTGGTGCTGACCCGCCTCGACATACTCGACGGCTTCGAGTCGGTGAAGGTCTGCGTCGGATACCGGGTGGACGGCAAGGATGTTGGCCGTTTCCCGGCCAACACGTCGCTGCTGGCCCGCTGCGAGCCGGTGTACGAGGAGCTCCCCGGCTGGGATCAGCCGACGGCCAGCGCCACGAAGCTCTGCCAGCTCCCGGACAACGCGGTGGCCTACATCCGCCGAATCGAGGAGCTAGTGGGCTGCGCGGTGCAGATAGTCTCCACCGGCCCCAGCCGCGCCGAGACCATCCGGCTAAGCCCGGTCTTCCAGTAAGCGGAGTTGGCGCAGCGACAACTATCTCCACCACCGCCGACCTGTTGCGCCTGCTGCGGGAAGACCCGGACTTCCGCGACGAAGTCCGCCGCCTGCTGCTGACCCAGGAGCTGATAGAACTGCCGGAGCGGTTCGCCAGGTTCGAAGCGTATGTCGAGCGGCGTTTTACCGAAATCGGCAGCGACATTACCGAGATCAGGGGCGACATCACCCGGATAGACGGTACCATTGTGACAATACAGGGCGACATCACCGAGATCCGCGGCGACATCACCCGGATAGAGGCTAACATCGTGACAATGCAGGGCGATTTGGGCAGGTTGAAGGGAGCGGAATACGAGCATAATGTTAGCCGCAGTTTTGCCAGCTACGCCAGTATGGCCTTTCGACAGCGCCACAACCGCCCTTTGCGCCGCAACCGGCTACTGTACGGCAAGGCACAAGGCATGGGCGAAGAGGTCGCGGAACTAATTTCTGATGCAGTGGACAACGGATTGATTTCCGACGATGAAAGGGCGGAACTCGAACAGGCCGATGCAGTGATGAGAGGGCAGGACGGAAACTCCACTGTCTACTTTGTGGGGGAAATCTCCATAACGCTCAACAACGGCGACATCGACCGCGCCATTTCCCGGGCCAACATTCTCGGCAAGGTCACTGGCTCGGATGCCTGGCCCATGGTCATCGGCGAAACGGTGCCTCAGCCGCAGCGGACCAGGGCGGAAGCTGAACAGGTGGCGTTCAGGGAAGTCGAGCAGTAGGGAGCAGTAGGGTCTGCGCTCTGCCGGGACACAAATCGGAAACTTAACGGCCCCGCACATCAGCGGGGCCGTTCTTTTGCCCGGGCACATCCAGCCGGAGGTTAAACCGGCAGGTCGATGGTGTACTGCGACATTACCTTGTCGATTTCGTCCGCGGCCTTCTCGGAGGCGGGAATCAGCGGCAGGCGCGGGTTGCCGACGTTGAAGCCAGCCCTGTTCAGCCCGTGCTTGACCGGGATGGGGTTGGACTCGACGAACAATACCTTGAACATCGGGTGCATCCGGCGGTGTTCGGCGGCGGCGCCCTCGATGTCGCCCTCCAGCAACAGGCCCATCATCTGCTTAATCTGGCTGCCTATGAGGTGGGAGGCCACGCTGACCACGCCGTAGCCGCCCATGGCCATGATGTAGAACGTCTCGTTGTCGTTGCCGCTCCAGACCAGGAAGCCGGGTTTGGCTCCGTCGATGATGCGGGCGATCTGGTCCATGTCGCTGCCCGCCTCTTTAATGCCCACGATGTTCTCGATCTCGCTGAGCCGGATGGTGGTGTCGTGGGTCATGTTGAGGCTGGTGCGGCTGGTCACGTTGTACACGATGGCTGGCAGGCTGGTGCTCCCGGCAATAGCCTTAAAGTGCTGGTAGAGGCCCTCCTGAGGTGGCTTGTTGTAATAGGGGACCACCAGCAGCAGGCCGTCAACGCCGGTCTTCTCGGCTTCCTGGGTGAGTTCGATGCTCTCGGCGGTGCTGTAGTTGCCGGCGCCCGCTATGACCGCGCCCCGGTCGCCGACCGACTCCTTGACCTCGGCGAACAGGCGCAGCTTCTCGTCGGTAGTCAGTGTCGGCGACTCTCCGGTAGTGCCTGAAACGATGACACCATCGCTGCCCGAGTCAAGAAGGGCGTTGGCAAGCCGCTTGGCCTGTTCGTAGTCCACCTTCCCCTCGGTGTCGAACGGCGTGACCATCGCCGTGATAAGCCTGCCCAACTCAGTCATGGTTGCCCTCCTTCCATTCGGAATCTGTCGGATGCTTGCGTTTGCGCCCATTATACGCGCGGTTGACATAGCCGCAACCCTGCGGGGAAGCAGGGTGTTGCGCCTCGCCATTCTCCCTCTAGGGAGAGGGGATATTTCGTGCTCGTCGTCTACACGCTGGCGTTGGCGGCCCTCGGCTACAATTTCCTAAGCAGCGTCGACCACCACCTGAATGAAAATCCCGCAAGGATTACCACCAGTGTTGTGCCGGTGCCTACGAGAATAATGGCATTCGGAGCGGACAGCCCTACAGTGATTACTGTGGTTATTCCGGTGAGCAGGTCCATTATGGCTACGAAACCGAGAATAAATGTAATCCAGTGCTGGAAAGATGCTTCGCGACGGCTGCGTCTCCGTTCAATGTAGAGTTCTATCAGGTTGAGCCTGCGATCCAAGACATCAATCTGCTCGTCAATTCGGCTACTAGCTCTGATCTTATCGAAAATCGCTTGGCATCGGGAGGTTACTGTTGCCGAAACTGTTCCTCTTACGGATTCCAGCGCCTGAGTGAAGCCTATGAGAATCAAGTCCGGGTTGGATTCGGTTCTTTCGTCTACAATGATCCGGTCAATCTGCTGGCTCAGCGCATAACACTTGTTCCATGCCGACTGCATTTTTATTTCCATTCCCAACAACATGGACTTGGTGCGCGCAATCTGCCCGGGGCTGCCCCACGTGCATGCGACTATGCTTGACCAAGTAACATAAACGGAAGATGTGCTGTCGAGGTCGATGTCCTCAATATCGGGTGGAATCCATTCGCCGTATTGGTGAAAATCCAGGTCATTATCGTCGTCGGGACCTTCGTCCGGCTCCAATCCCAAATATGCTGGGTCTGCTAGAAACTTGAAACTGGGTTCCCATGTTTTCTTGTCAGATTCCGAGATCCCTTCGTAGACATAAAAACTAAAAACATAGGACGGTACGGCGGGAACTATGCCATCCAATTGAGGGGCAATACGTTGAATCGGATCTTGTCCCTCAGCCAGCAAATCCTGATGCAAGACACGCCGCTCTCTCAGTGAGTTTAAAACGATGCCTTTGCGTTCTTCATCATCCACATCTACCGGAATCATCACTGTTCTGTAGATTACGAAGCAGGCTGAGGTATCCGAAAGCGCCAGATAAACGGTGTATGGCCCGACAGAACCAGCCATATAATCGGACTTGACTAGGTTTTGTTGACATTTCGCTGTTGCGGGTCATTCCGGGGAAATAGCGACGAAGAATCCTGGACTTATCACTCCGATTCAAGGCCATTAGTGCTTTCCTGCACTTGGAATGACATGAAATGGGCCTGCACATCGGTTACAAATGCAAATGTCAACAGAACCTAGATACCCGCAGTCCAGATTGAATTGCAGGGATGTCCGAAAAAAACGCACGTCGAAAAATCCGGCGTCGTCATTCAACAAGCCCTGTTCCGATAAATTCACGCAACTTTCCCTAAACGGCTCTACTGCTGAGCCGATAGACAACTCCACCGGTAAAATAGCGTATTCGTTCCGTATCACTGGATGACCTGCTTGCTACCAATCAGACGTCGAAGAATCCGCAGCGCGGCATTGTGGTACTCGGCCCCGGCGTGACTGGCACACGCATGAGCCAATATCACAGGCCGGATACCATGCTCGAACAAGCCTACTGCGGTAGCTGCCACACACGCGTCGGTGTCAATGCCGCAGACGAACACCTCTTTGATGTTCTTTTCTTCCAATTCCTCGAGAAACTCGTCACTGACGGAGGTGTACACGGTTTTATTGATAACCTTTACTCCGGGCAGAGGTTCGAAGGCCAGCACCGCGTCTTCTGAGCACTCCGCAAACCGCTCCCAACCCAAAAACTTCCGGTAAGGCGAGCTTTCCTTGTTTACAAATCGGGTGGCGTAGACATGCTCGTATTCCGCTTGCAGTTGCTCAACAATGGGCAATAGGTGCTTGGTTTCACTGTTGATGAAACCCTTTTGCACGTCGACGATTAGCAGCGCTTGTTCAGACACCTTATCCACCGTTTATACCTCCCGCGGCGGTGCGCGGCTTCAGGCGGCCACGTGACAGCAGCTCCTCGGCTATCTGGAGGCTGTTGAGGGCCGCGCCCTTGCGGAGGTTGTCGGAGACGATCCACAGGGCCAAGCCGTTGGGGTTGGAGATGTCCTGCCGGATGCGGCCTACGAACACGTCGTCCTCGCCGGAAACGTCCCAAGGCATGGGGTAGGCGGCGTTGGCCGGGTCGTCCAGCACGGTCAGGCCCGGCATTGAGGCCAGCGCCTCGCGGGCCTCGCCTACGGAGACGGGGCGCTCGAACTCCAGGTGCACCGCTGCGCTGTGGGAGACATAGACCGGCACACGGACGCAGGTGGCGGAGATTTGCAACTCCGGGTCATGCAAGATCTTCTGCGACTCTTGCCGCATCTTCTGCTCTTCGTAGGTGTAGCCGTTGTCCATGAAGCGGTCTATCTGTGGGATCAGGTTGTAGGCTATCTGGCCTGGCTCGCTGGCGGTGGCGCCGTGGTCGGCGTCCATCAGCCGCTCCGACTGCTCGCGCAGCCCGGCCACCAGGGAGGCCCCCGCGCCGGAGACTGACTGGTAGGTGTCGGCGATGATGCGGCGGAGGGGCGCAAGCCCGCGCAGGGGATGGACCGCCATCACCAGCGGAGTGGCAGAGCAGTTGGGGATGGAGATGATGCCCTCGTGCCATTCCACGTCTGCGCCGTTGACCTCCGGCACCACCAGCGGCACATTCGATTCCATGCGAAAGGCCGAGCCGTCGTCTATGACCACCGCGCCTGCGGCTACCGCGCTGGGCGCCAGGCGGCGGCTCACCTCGGAGCTGGCCGAGATGAAGGCCACGTCCACGCCCTCGAAGGAGTCCTCCGTAGCTTCCTCGACCACCAACTCCTCGCCGCCGACGACGATGCGCTTGCCTGCGGAGCGGCGGGACGCCATGAGCCGCAGGCGGGGCATCCCGCCTCGGTCTGGCGCCTTTGGGCTGCCAAGGGCGTAGCGCTGCTCAACGATGCGCAGGAATTCTGCGCCCACGGCTCCGGTAGCGCCAACAACGGCAATGGTCAAGTCTTCCACGGGTACACTTTCTCCTTTAGTTGGAAATCGCCAAAACACTATACCAGACGGGCCGCGTTGGATGCCGCGGCCTGTGCCGGCATGGGTGTGAGCAACTGCGATGCGGGGTTGAGCACGCCATACCGTCAGACCTACAGCCCCAGCACTTTCTCCAGGCCGACGACCAGGCCGGGGCGGGCGACGGCTTCGCGGATGCAGCGCACTACGCCGGGCATGTAGCAGTCGCGGCCCAGGGTGTCGTGGCGCAGCGTGACGGTCTGCCCGGCGGCGCCGAAGATGACCTCGTGGTGGGCGCTCCTGCCGGGCAGACGCACGCTATGGACGGTTACGCCGTTTACGTTGCCGCCACGGGTCTCCGGAAGATTCTCCTTCTCGGTCACGTTGCGGGTGAACTGCTTCTGCCCGGCCAGGCTGTTGGCCAGGGCCAGCGAAAAGCCGGAGGGCGCGTCTATTTTCATCTCGTGGTGGGACTCCACGATGTCCACGTAGTCGAAGAAGGGCGCTGCCTGCTCGGCCAGCTTCTTGAGCACAATGGCTCCCAGGGCGAAGTTGGGCGCGACGATGATACCGACGCCGTTGTCGTTGGCCAGCGCGTCAAGCTGCGCGTGGTGACCGGCGTTCAAGCCGCTGGAGCCCAGAACCAGGTTGACCTTGCTGGCGGCGGCGGCTTGGGCGGCCTCCATGCAGACGGCGGAGTTGGTGAAGTCCACCATCGCGTCGGGGCGCGTTTCGTCCAGCAGGCGGGCCAGGCCGTCCAGCCCGGTGTACATTGGCACATCGCCGGCGGGTGTGTTCAGCACACCGCCCCGGTCGGTGCGGCAGACGGCGCCCAACAGTTCCAGGTCGTCTTCGCGGCAGACGGCGGCAACGGTCTCGACGCCCATTTTGCCGGTTGCGCCATGAATCACCACTCGAATCGCTGCCATCTCAACCTCCATGTGGGGTGATTAAGTCGGGAACATACTGAACATTTTCCATTAAAAGCGGAGAGCGCAGAGAAAAACAAGCTCTCTGCGCTCTTTGCCATCGTATGCCGAATTTTGCTCTAGCTGCGCGGGCCGCTGCGGCCACCGCCGTCGAAGCGGCGATCTTGGCCTCCGGCGGGGCCGCGCCCGCCGCCCATGGGGGGGCGTCCGCCGCCGTTGCGATTTCCGCCGCCGCGTCCACCGGGGCCGCCGGGGCCGCGTCCACCGCCGCCAGGACCGCGTCCGCCACCAAAGCCGCCGGGGCGGGCGCCCTCGGGGCGCGGCGCGGGCGGGCTGTCGTCGCCGAAGAGGGCGCGGCGAGACAGGTTGACCCGGCCCTGCGAGTCGATTTCGTGGATCATCACCGTGATTTCCTGGCCCTCGGTCAGGTCCTCTTCGAGGTCGCCGAGGTCGCCGTTGCGGATCAGGCCGTCGCGGCCCGGGACCAGCTCAATGAAGGCGCCGAAGTTGGTCAGGCGCACCACCTTGCCGGTGAAGATATCGCCAATGGCCAGCTCGCGGGTCAGGCTGTCCACCTTAGACTGCGCCATCTCCAGCTTGGTCTGGTCGACGCCGCCGATGGTGACCGTGCCGTCGTCCTGAACGTCTATGCTGGTGCCGGTCTCTTCCTGGATGGCACGAATCACCCGCCCGCCGGGGCCGATGAGCGCGCCAATCTTGTCGGGGTTGATCTTGAGCCGGATCATCTTGGGGGCGTGGGGGCTCATCTGCTGGTTGGGCGTTGTGATGACCTGGGCCATCTTGTCCATGATGTACAGCCGCCCGACGCGGGCCTGCTCCAGGGCCTCGGCCAGGATATCCTGGGTCAGGCCGGTCCACTTGATGTCCATCTGCAAGGCGTTGACGCCTGCGGCGGTTCCGGCAACCTTGAAGTCCATATCGCCCAGAAAGTCCTCGATGCCCTGGATGTCGCTGAGGATGGCGTACTGGCCGTCGTCCCCGGTCACCAGGCCCATGGCGATACCGGCCACCGGGGCCTTGAGGGGAATGCCGGCGTCCATCAGCCCCAGGGAGGCGCCGCAGACGCTACCCATGGACGTGCTGCCGTTGGAGGAAAGCACCTCGGACACCACGCGGATAGCGTAGGGGAACTCGTCCTCGGAGGGCAGGGCGGGCAGGATGGCGCGCTCGGCCAGCGCTCCGTGGCCAATCTCGCGGCGGCCCGGGGAGCCGACACGTCGGGCCTCGCCGGTGGAGAAGGACGGGAAGTTGTAGTGGTGCATGAACCGCTTGGTATTGTCCGGGCCAACGGAGTCCAGCGTCTGCTTCATCGACAGCGACCCGACGGTGACTGTCGAGAGCACCTGGGTCATGCCGCGGGTGAACAGGCCGGATCCGTGGGTGCGGGGCAGGATACCCACCTCGCAGGAGATGGGGCGGATCTCCTCCAGCGCACGCCCGTCGGAGCGGATGTGCTGCTCAAGGATGCGGCGCCGCACCTCGTCGCGCATCACGCTCTTGAAACCCTCGGAGAGCGCCTTGCCGCCGAATTCTTCCGACAGCTTCTCCGATACCTCGTCGCGCAGGGCGTTTTCCTGGGCCTCCAGCGCCACCTTGTCCGGGTTCTCACTCAGCACGTCCGCCAGCCGGGATCCCACGACCTCGCGGATGCTGCTGTTGAGCTTTTCGGCGGCCTCCTTGTCGGTCTTGACCTCCAGCTTGGGCTGGCCGACCTGGGCCACGAGCTCTTCGATGAGTCCGATGATCTCGCCGTTGGTTTCCTGGGCGCGGCGGATGGCCTCGAGGATGACCTCTTCGGACACTTCGTTGGCGCCGGCCTCGACCATGATGATGGCGTCGCGAGTGCCGCCGATGACCATGCTCAGGGTGCTGTCATCGCTCTCCTGGTAGGTGGGGTTGATGACGTACTGCCCGTTGCGGTAGGCAATGCGGCAGGCGCTGACGGGACCGTCGAAGGGTATCTGGGAGATGGCCAGGGCCGCCGACGCGCCCACCATGGCCAGGATTTCCGGGGGGTTCTCCTGGTCGGCGGACAGCACTGTCAAGGTGACCTGGATGTCGTTGTGCAGGCTCTTGGGGAACAGCGGGCGAATGGAGCGGTCCGTGAGCCGGGAGGCGAGGGTGCCCTCCTGTCCGGGGCGGCCTTCGCGGCGGAAGAAGCTGCCGGGGATGCGGCCCGCGGCGTAGAGCCTTTCTTCGTAGTCCACGGTCAGGGGCAGGAAGTCTATATCTTCGGCCCGGGGGCGGTCCGACATGACCGCGGTGGCCAGCACGATGGACTCGCCGTAGCGGACGGTGACTGCGCCGTGGGCCTGGAAAGCCAGCCGGCCAGTTTCGAGAACCAGGGTTTCGCCGCCGATTTCACGGTGGACGACGGTGGGGGATGCAAGTTGAGTTGCCATAATAAAAAGCGCTACCTCACTCAAAGGTGAGTTAGTCGGGAAGACAGCAGGGATGGGACGTGGCCAGACTAAAAACAACCCCGATGCAATCGGGGTTGTCGGAGGCGACACTAGCGGCGCAGGCCGAGCCTGGCTATAAGTGTCTGGTAGCGGTTGACGTCTTCATTGCTCAGGTACTTCAGCAACCGGCGCCGTCTGGAGACCATGCCCTGCAAGCCACGCCGGGAATGAACGTCCTTGCGATGAATGCGCAGATGATCGGTGAGCCGCTTGATGTTCTCGGTGAGAACTGCTACCTGGGTCTCGGCGGAGCCGGTGTCCCGGTCGTTGATGCGATATTCGCGGATGATGTTTGTTTTCGTTTCGCCGTCTAGCATCTGGGCGTCTTTGCTCTTGCTTCTTCTTTATCTAACTTCATCATTAATTCTATCACGGATGCAGGAGAGTGGCAATGGGCACAACCCGAATTCAGTTTAGACAAACAACTCGAGACGATTGCGAAATTAGCTCTGAGGCCAAAATCGACCTGCCTCGGCTCTACCAGAGGGCCGAAAAGGTCCAAAACCGCCCGCTGCTAGATTCCGAATTCCGTAATTCGGCCTAACCGTCCGCAGACGGCTTGTCGACCTCCGGATGCCAGCCTCAAACACTTCAAAGGCCAAATTACGAAATGCTGACATCATACGCTGGACATTCCTTGCAAAACGTGGTTATGATAAAAATCTACCAGAGGACAAAGCACCGGCAAGGTTAGACCGAACAAGGCAAAGACCGAAAAGGCATTAGGAACCAGCGTAAGCCCGGCTCTGCAACAGATCGTAGCGCGACACGCCCGACAAACTGCTTCCGGTAACTCCTGGCTCAGGACCTCTCCGGCAAGACCATCCCCGGCCAACCCCCTCGGTACCCACCTCGGTAAGACCCCATTCATCCACGGAAGCAGATGAGCCAGTTACCATTCCCTGAGCCCGAATACCAACTTCCAGAACAACTTAAAACCCAACTGCAAAACCTGTCCGAACCGGATATTGATGACACTTTACAGTGTCAAATCAAAGACCGGAATGGTACAATTGCTCTGTTAATAGAGAAGCCGCCGGAGGTCTCAACTCCAACGGCTTCCAACACCATAAGGGAATCAGGGTCCCTCGTGGCAAGACAGAATAGTAATACACCAAATCCCGACTCTACAATCCCCAAGAGCGGTTACGGGTTCTATGAACTCGTCGTCAACCTGTTCTTGAGGCACTCTGACGAGCTAATCCAAGAGTTGGAGAAAAGCCACAAAACAAGCGGACGCCATGGCTACCCGGTACGGGACCAGCTTTGTGTCTTCCTACTCCAGTGCCTCCTGAATGAGCGTTACAACAGCCACCTGCTGAATCGCCTCAGTGCCAGCCCGAAAATCATGGCGACATGCCAAATCAACGAAGTCCCCAGCGAATACGCCTATTGTCGCTTCAAGAAAAAGCTCGTTGCGTATTCCGAAATGCTGGATGACATCTACAACCTCACACTGAGGGACCTCAATCGAGAAATCAGGCGTCTGAAAAAGGCCGGAATCATCCCCAAGAGAGCGCCGCGCTTGGGCCAATACCTGGCTATCGACGCCACGGACATACCAGCGTGGGCCAGGTACCGCTCGCCACACTGCAACGCTTTGGACAAGGAGAACTGTACCGAGAAGCACAAAAGACATTGCAACAATTCAGACCGGACAAAGTGCAGCACGCACAGTAGCAAGCCCATCGCTGACCCCAGTGCCATGTGGGGTTACCGCACACCCAAGGGAAGGTCGGGGACCAGTACGGCGAATGATGGCGAGGACCGCAAGGAACTGTTCTTCGGCTACAAAGCTCACGTGATTGCCGACGCCATCTACGGAATACCCCTCCACATCGCCCTCCGCCCGGCCAACGAGAATGAGACTAGCCATTTCGCCCAAGACCTGGATGATACGCTGGAGCGTCACCCTTGGCTCAAGCCCAAGTTCGTGCTGGCTGACAAGGGCTACGACTCCCTGCCAAACTTCCAGCACACGGTCAAGCAGGGCATAATCCCCATCATCGCCGTGCGCCGGCCCCAGAAGGACAAGGAAACCGGCAAGCGGCGGTTCGACGGCACCTACGATGAGGATGGCAGGCCGGTATGCGTGGGCGGCCAGTCCATGGCATACCTGGGCACGGACCAAAAGGGAAACCACCACTTCCGTTGCCCCAGCGAGGGTTGCTGGCTGAAGGACAAGGTTGACTGGTCCCGCTACTGCAACTCCGGGCACTCGGAACAGCCCGAAGGCAAATTGCTGCGCATTATCGGGATAGTCCCGCGGTTCACCAAGCTCTGGCGGAAGATCTACAACAAGCGGGGCGCCATTGAGCGATAGTTCAGCAGCGCCAAGCGCTCCCGGCTGCTGGACAAGCACCAGCTCCTGAAGATGGGCAAGATCAGTCTGCACGCCAACCTGTCCACGCTGGCATGGCTGCTGACAGCCCTTGCGCGCCTCAAGACCGACGACTACCGGCGCATGAGGCATATGTTCATCCGTCTGCCGCGGAGGTCCGCGCCCGCGAGAGAAATCAGGGAGATGCAGGGGTGCGAGGATTGCTGCCTCTGCCCGAAGCACGACAGGACCGCAGAATAGAAGAGGATGCGGCGGAAGATCACGACATCAAATCTGCTTTTGAGTAATACTCATCCAAGAGTCTCTCCATAGGGACCCTTGTATTTGGTCAAAGCCGTATTGTCGCGTAGTATATAGTCTGACCCTGGATGCTACCCTTAGATCAGGTGCCTCAGCTATTTCTTCCGCATTACCTCACCACCACATCCTCATCTCCCGCGCTATCAACCCATATTGCCTTACCGGTCATCAGTCCAACGGTGGTGGCCTACTATCGTAAACAATAAAGTGATTGTCTGCACAATGTAGACGGCCTTCATTCCTCACCACTAGACTGTGCCCATCCTATCCAGTTGAGGAGCGATATGAAGAAAACAGTACACATCCGGTTACTTATGGCAATGGCGGTCATAATAGCCATGTTCGCGGCCACAGCATTTTCTTTGACATTGGACACCAGTACAAATGAGGGCGCCGAGCTGGAAGACCTACAGACCATCGCCGATGAGGTGGGCATTACCCTACAGGAGGCCGTGACCAGGTATGGTTGGAACGACGATTTCGCTCGGACGGTTTCTGAGATCAGGGTATCCAGCCTCGGGGAGGTGGCGACGGCGAAGATAACGGGTGATGATTCGGCGTCAGTATCCTTCTCGGGCGAGATCCCAGACTCTGCCCAGACTCTCGTGGACACCTTCGAGACCGACTTCCCTGCTGTAACGGTGACCACAGAGACAAACATGGGCTACACCGAGCAGGAGATTCAGGCCGCTACTATGGCCGCACACTACTCAGTGTACAGGACGAAGGGCGTGCTGGGCGCGGGTTCTTCCTTCGACCACGATACCATGCAAATCGACATTATCGCCCAAACAGGAGGCGCACCCACCGACCCTACATCGGACAGCCTGAGAGTCGCCGCTGAGGATGCCGTCAGGGACGCGACTAGCCAGGGCCTTATCGACATGATGTCCGTGTCTGTATCCGTCGTAGGGCATCAAGTAACTTTCGTCGATAGCGACTCCAAGCACATGGGCGGAGAAATCTTGAAGCACCACCATGACGGCATACAATGCACCTCCGGCTTCGGTGTCATAGACTCATCGGGTACACGGGGAGTGGCGACCGCCGGGCATTGTGAGGACGTACACGGCGACGAAGACTTGTACGATGACGGCGACGAACTCGACCACGAGGACGAGCACATCGGAGACTACGGCGATTTCCAATGGCACACGGGACCTGACACTATGGGAAACGACTTCTACGCGGGATCCTCCACAGAAGTGGAAGTCACTCAGCGACCCATTGAGCGGGTGGAGACCCCCATGGAGAATCAGTGGCTCTGCCGAAACGGGGCAAGGAGTCACAAGGACTGCCAGCAGGTCCACAAGGTGTCGGTATGTGCGGATGATGTCTGTAATCTCGCGCAGTTCGACAGGGTCAGGAGCATCGGGGGCGACAGCGGCGGTCCCGTCTACTTGGGCCGGGGAGCCTTCGGTTTCCACCAGGGGTCCAGGTTTGATTTTCCCAGAAGACGGGATGTGTGGTCGCGGGCCGACTACATCGACGAGGCGTTGCCTGGGCTTTCCATAGCCACGGACTGAACTCTACTGCCAGCACACAGGTCGTTTTAGCTATCCCGTGATACAGAGAGGCCCCGGAAAACACGCCGGGGTCTCTCTCTGTCTCCAAAATGACCAGTATCCCTGACACCGCTGCTGAAGCCGCTGCCCGTTCAAATTCCGCATACATCTCGCCTAAACTAAAGCCAAGGTGGGATGTACATTTAAGTGGCGATGGTAATCAGCTGGGTTGCGCCGGTGAATCCCTCTCATCCGTACTTGGAGAATCACCCGGCTCCGTCGTTTGGCCCCTACCATCTGCGCATTTCACCTTGGCTTTAGTTTAGTTGCCAAGAAACCGCTAGGAATGCCACAACCTTCAGACTCAGATTCCGTTAGCGAACTCGCCAGACCCATCGTAAATGGTGCTCATTGCTAGAAGATACGCCTGACTGCGCAATACGTAATCATACATTTGAAATCCGCCATCAGCTACGCCTGTAGGCGGGAATTTTAATTTCGCAATCGACTCAACTCGCCGCTACCTTGCCAAATTCGCCGAGGATACTTAAAATAGGCGTCACATATTTCCAAATCAGACGTTATAGGCGTCACACAGTGCGAGTGAGGCTTGACGATGGAACAAGCTTGGGTGGTTCAGCAATTTCGCGACCGGACAGGAGGAGAATTTCTAACTGAAATCGCCAGAATAGTTCTCGTCGCCCAAGGTCAGGCACTCAGCAGGGTTTCCCAAGCCGTACAAATAGGCGAATATTCTCGCCCAGTTGCCAAGGATATGTTCCCTTATGAGCGACGGTCTAGAAGTCTGGCCGGAAAGCCATTGGCCGGGTTTTGCGCTACGCAAAGCAGACGTATTCCAGTCTGATATAGCATGATAGTGCACGTAATACGTTGCAACACCCACTATTTAATCGATAATCGACGTTAAGAAAACGACGGCTTGGGGAGAATCGGGGTTTCCGGCCAGACTTCTAGGGTTGAAACAAACTTGCATTCTCTGGATGGAGGCTTTCCAGGTGTTCAAGTTTCAACTAGATTTAACCAGACTGGGAATGCTCATACAGTGGTTACGGTGGGTCCCGCCCTTCTGACATCATCATATATTCGAACGCCTCTTGTGGTGCCCCGGCCGGCGCGTTTCAGAGAGCGATATGCTAGGTTCTGTTGACATTTGCATTTGTAACCGATGTGCAGGCCCATTTCATGTCATTCCAAGTGCAGGAAAGCACTAATGGCCTTGAATCGGAGTGATAAGTCCAGGATTCTTCGTCGCTATTTCCTCGGAATGACCCGCAACAGCGAAATGTCAACAGAACCTAGAAATGCTAGCGCGAATTTTGATGGTCAGATGAGGTTTGAGGAAGATAGGTACGGCTCGCTTTTGGCTTTACCTTGCCCGGTTGTTACCGAGAGCGAGGGGTCCATATACGGTATAGTCATTTATTCTTCATCCAGAGGGAATTCTTTCGAACTTGGATATATAGGCATCGGATTCCTTGATCACGAAAGCAAGCGGTATATTGGCAAACTCGATCTCACGAATCTTCGTCCTGATCCTGCAGCAAGGACGGAAGCGGAACAAATCGAAGATCTGTTGAACCTCCAAATTCTTACTGAAACTGATCCTGTGCCTGTTGATCAAACTGACGGGCAAGACCGGGGGCGAGGATGAAAGGAGGAAAGGTAGGGTTTATCGGCGATCGATTGAGAGAGGCTAGGGAGGCCAGAGGTCTCAGTGGTTCCGCAGTAGCCGAGCTACTGGGGTTAAATCGTGGTTCTGCTGGAAAGTACGAGAGAGGAGACGTTTTCCCGTCGCCGGAAGTAGTTGCGCGACTGTCCGACCTACTCCGGGTTCCACCTTCTTTTTTTTTCAAAGACAAGAGGACGGCAGCGCGAGACATTCTGTTTTACCGCTCGATGTCTGGCAACACCAAATCGGATAGGCTCAAAGCGGAGCGAAAATACGAGTGGCTTAAAGAGGTCGCTGCGTACGTTAAGGGCTATGTTCGCATTCCCGCGATAAATCTCCCCAATGTAGGCGCTCCCTCCGACCCAGTGGGCATCGACTATCAGTTTATCGAAGCGGCCACTGTGACGGCACGTAGGCACTGGGGTTTGGGAGATGGTCCAATCAGTGACGTGATGCTCTTGATGGAGAGCAATGGCATCATAGTTTCCAGGCTCTCCGCGGGTTCAATGATGATGGACGGCTATTCAAGCTTGGACGGCTACTCCGGTTGCGCATACGTTGTCTTGGCATCAGATAAGGGGAGCGCTGTTCGTTCCCGATTTGACCTGGCCCACGAGCTCGGGCATTTGATCCTGCATCGCCACCTTCCACTTGGATTCGTGAGGAATCCGTCCAATAACAAGCTACTTGAGGATCAAGCACACGCCTTTGCGGGTGCATTTTTAATGCCAGAAGAATCATTCGCCGAAGATTTATGGATTGTCTCTCTTGATGCGTTGAAAAATCTCAAACAGAGGTGGCTTGTTTCCATAGGGGCAATGCTCTATCGAGCGGGACGGTTGGGTTGGCTTACCGAGGAGCAGCAAAGGGGCTTGTGGATAAATTATTCAAGGCGTGGCTGGAAGCGCCAAGAACCATTAGATGACACGCTACAACTTGAGAAACCGAGAATACTAAGCCGAGGCTTACGGCTGATCGTTGAAAAAGGAGGTATTTCTGCAAGTCGTATTGTTTCCGAAATTGGTCTCCACCCAAATGACATTGATGAGTTGGCTGGTTTGGAGGATCAATATTTCGGTTCAGTAACTGCCTTAGAAGTCTCCTTGGACGACTCGTCAAGCAGGGACTTGAAGGTGACGAAGCACTATGAGCTTGACCCTAGGCGATTGAATAATGTCAACTAACTAGTTGTCTATTCGAACGAAGCGGTCGGCAGGGTTTTACTGCTGGTGATAGGCTTGGTTACCCATCATTCACGCCATTTGGAGAAGAACGCTGAGGGGAGGATGGCTATGGTGAAGTCTATTTCGATATCTCTTGCCCTTACCCTTAATGCCCGTCGGCATGGTATAATGTCACCAGAGTCGGGGCGTGGCCCAGCCTGGTAGGGCACCTGCATGGGGTGTAGGGGGTCGCCAGTTCAAATCTGGCCGCCCCGACCAACATACGACTCAAGCGCGAAAAGACCGCCGAAAATCCGGCGGTCTTTAGTTTTGCCCTGTTTTAGCACGGGCTTCTACCAACCGCGTTGCCCTTTCAACCGCGTTGCCCTTTACCAAAGAGAAAGACCCCTGCGCCGGGGCCGGTTTCGCTCCGGGCGCCGCAGGGGTCTTGTGTTGCATCAGGTTTGCAGGATTCGGCCTAGTGGCCGCCGCCGCATCCCCCACCGCCACAACCGCATCCGCCGCCGCCGCCGCCTGCTCCGCAGCCGCAGCCCGCGCCGCATCCGCCGCCGCTGGCGAACATCGGGTTGTTGATGACGAAGCCGACCTGTCCGCCGAAGTTCTCGACGTAGTCAATGGTGGCCTCTTCCAGGAAGGGCGCGCTGTCCGAGTCCATCAGGAACTTGACGCCGTCCATGCTCAGCACGGTGTCGTCGGCCTGACTCTCGTTCTCCAGAGTCAGCATATACTGGAGGCCGCCGGTCTCCGCAGGGATAGCGATCACCCGCAGGGACCCTTCCTGCTCACCCTGTTCTCCCATGACTTCCCTTAGTTTTTCAATGGCGAGCGTCGTTACTTCCATAATCCTCGATGCGCTCCTTCCTCAGCTTTATGGGACGGTTCTGTCCGCCCTCTTGTGGACTAATGAATCGAGCCTAACCTTACTAAAGCTACCACAACCCGGCGGATTTTGCCAGTCCACCCAAAGCGCCGTTCAGGGCAATCGC
Source organism: Dehalococcoidia bacterium (assembly GCA_965226875.1). GTDB lineage: Bacteria > Chloroflexota > Dehalococcoidia > Lucifugimonadales > UBA3495 > VXOI01. The sequence goes on from OZ245439.1 coordinate 3,945,162, forward strand.
ATTTGGACGAAAAAGAGGTGTCATTCGCCCCTTGCGGAGCCTGGTGCCACCTCTCTAACATTAGTGCTATGTCTATAACGGATGGCATACACAACCCGCCTGAGATCCCGGCGGGTCTGCCTTGAACCAGCGACCACCCCGGAATTGCCGGAATGGTGGGAAATGAGCGGAAATGAGAGGGAAAACGAAAACTCAGCCCCCGCAAACCGGCAATCTCCGCTCCTCCCAATGGCGGGAAATGACCGGATATGACCGGGAAAACGAAAACTCAGCCCCCGCAAACCGGCAATCTCCGCTCCTCCCAATGGTGGGAAATGACCGGATATGACCGGGAAAACGAAAACTCAGCCCCTGCAATCCGGCAATCTCCGCTCCTCCGGCCCAACCTGCTGAAATCAAGACGCGATTGCCCTGAAAGCGCCGTCAGGGTCTTTTGGTTCTTCCCTCTCCCTCCGGGGTAGGGTTGGACTGGAGGCGCCCCCGGTGGCGAGCAGCATAGCTTCGCCCCAGGGTGAATCAAAAAGGCCCCGGCCCCGCAGGGCCGCGCTTGCCTTGCACTAGGGTTGGGGCTATCATCCAAAGCAGAGGGCCGAGTACGGACGGGCCGCTATTTCGTGCGCCAATCCCCGAATTACGTCCCTTGCCTTGTCCTGTTTCTCCCGGCCCATCCTTTCAGGCAGGACTATTCTTGACTTCCGCCAGCAACATCGGCGCTTCGCGGGGCGGCGGGATTGCCGCCTTCGGGGCGGAACAGTTCGTCGACCGGCTCCGGCAGATTGTCGGCTCCGGCAACGTCGTCTATCACCCCGACGACCTGTTGGTCTTCGAGTACGACGGCTCTATTGACCGTGGGATGCCCAAAGCCGTGGCGTTCCCGCTGAATACCCATGAGGTCAGCCGGTTGATGGCGCTGACCTGGGAGGCGGGCGTGCCCGTGGTGGGGCGCGGCTCCGGGACCGGACTGAGCGGCGGCGCGATTTCGCACCCCGACGGCATCCAGATAGCCTTCACCCGCATGAACCGCATCCTGGAAGTGAATGTCGAGAACCGGCACGCGGTGGTGGAGCCGGGGGTCATCAACCTGGACCTGGACACCCACGTCCGCCGCTTTGGGATGCGCTACGCCCCCGACCCGTCCAGCCAGCGGGCTTGCAGCCTGGGCGGCAACATTGCCGAGAATGCCGGCGGCCCCCACTGCCTGGCCTACGGCACCACCACCAACCACGTTTTGGGCATGGAAGTGGTGCTGGAGGATGGCAGCGTCGTCTCGCTGGGCAGCATGGCCCGCGAGACCCCCGGCTACGACCTGCGGGGTGTGTTCACCGGCTCGGAGGGAACCTTCGGCATCGCCACCCGCATCATGGTGCGGCTGCTGCCCGTCCCCGAGGCGGTCAAGACGTATCTCGGCATCTTCCCCGACGTGGAATCGGCCTGCACCGCCGTCTCCGCCGTCATCGGCCACGGCATCGTCCCCGCCGCGCTGGAAATGATCGACGCCCTCAGCATCCAGGCGGTTCAAAACGTGTCCGACGCCGGATACCCCGATGACGCCGGCGCGGTGCTGCTGATTGAGCTGGAAGGGTTGACGGAAGAAGTGGACGAAATCGGGCTGGAGGTCGAGGCCGCCCTGTGGGATACCGGCGCCAGCCAGGTGCGATTCGCCGCCGAGGCAGCAGAGCGGGAACAGCTCTGGAAGGGCCGCAAGGGAGCGTTGGGAGCGCTGGGCAGCCTGGCCCCCAACTATTACCTCGTTGATGGCGTGGTGCCGCGAACGCAGCTCGCCCGGGTGTTGCAGCAGGTGGCCGAGGTGGGCCGCAGGCACGACGTACCCATCGCCAACGTCTTTCACGCCGGCGACGGCAACCTGCATCCCTGCCTGCTCTTCGACGAGCGGCAGCCGGGGGCGCTGGAGAAGATCACCGTGGCCGGGGCGGAGGTTCTGGAGGTATGCGTCGCCGCCGGGGGCACCCTCACCGGCGAGCACGGCGTCGGGCTGGAGAAGAAGGAGCAGATGCCGCTGGTCTATACCGAGGACGACATGGCGGCCATGCTCCGGGTGCGCGACGCCTTCGCCCCGCGCAACAACGTCAACCCCGGCAAGATCTTCCCCGACGGCCACCGCCACCATGCCGCCCCCCACCGCGCCGCGCCGGGGATGTTCGCCTAGCCACACCAGGCTACAACGCCGGGACGATAATGACTACGGTCAACGACATATTCTCTGCATCGGGCAGCCGAAAGAGCTGACGTCATGCAAAAGGCTGCTGGACAACAAGCTCCTGCCGCAGTCGTGGGCGTCTACATAGATGAAGTGCGGCGACAGCTTGCCCGAGAGCGGAATGTTACTCTCATCGCTAACGGCCAATAGGTGCAATGCTCATGACCACCTCTATCGCCGACGACCTCCGCCGCATTGTGCCGCAGGGGGCGCTTCCCCCCTCCTACGTGCATTCCGAGTACGCCATAGACGGTCTTAGCCCCATGGCCGTGGTGGTGCCGGAAGACCGGAAGCAGGTAGCCGACGTGATGCGCTGGGCGGCGGAGAACGGCGTTACTGTGTTCCCCCGGGGCGGCGGCACCAAGACCGCTCTGGGGAACCCGCCCGACAGCGTCGGCCTGGTGCTGGACCTCTCGCGCCTCAATCGTGTAATTGACTACCAGCCCGGCGACATGACGGCGACGGTGGAGGCGGGCATCACCCTCGACGCGCTGCAACGGGAGCTGGCGACGGCCCGGCAGTTCGTGCCGCTGGAGTCGCCCCTGCCGGGCCGGGGCACGGTGGGCGGCACCCTGGCCACTGCATACTCCGGGCCCATGGCCCACGCCTACGGCCCGCCCCGCGACTGGCTCATCGGCATCGGCGTGGTGAGCGCCGACGGCGTGGCCACCAAGGCAGGCGGGCGGGTGGTCAAGAACGTCACCGGCTACGACCTGAACCGGCTCTACACTGGTTCCCTGGGGACGCTGGCCATCATCGTGGAGGCCTCGTTCAAGGTGTCGCCCCTGCAACCTGAAGAATACGCGCTGGTGGCGCCCTTCGATACGATGGAGGAGGCAGTCGTGGCCGGGCGGGCAGCCCTGAATCTGCCCGCCGGCCCGTCGAGCTACCTGGCGTTCACCGGGGGGCTGGCGCGCCACTTCCTCGCCTCGCATCCCGGCTCTCCTCTGGGTCAGGCCCCGAGTGAAAGGCTGGGCGGGCTGGCGCTCTGTTTCTTCTCCGGGCGCTCCGGGGCGGTGCGGCGCCGTGTGGAGGACACCACCGCGGCTCTGCTGAACGCCGGCGCCATCGACGCCGTCGCCATTGACGGGCCGCTGGCCGCGCGGCAGTGGGCCACCGACCTGGGCTGGCAGGAGAACTCTCGTCCGTCCCTGGCCCTGCGGATAACCGCCCCCCGGCGCATCATCCCCGCCCTCTCCGAGACCTGCCTGAACATCGGCTTGGGGGAGTCCCCCTCGGAGATACTGGCCGACCCCGGTTTCGGCACGATACGCCTACTCTTCTGGGGCGAGGCCGAAGAGGACGAGATTGTGACCGCCATCGCCGATGTCCGCCGGGCGGCGCGCCAGCACACCGGAACGGTGGTCGTTGAAATCTGCCATCCTTCCATCAAGGTGAACCTGGACGTTTGGGGAGAGGAGCCCTCGGGCATGGAGATAATGCGGCGGATCAAGGAACAGTTCGACCCGCAGCGGCTGCTGAATCGCGGGCGCTACCTAGGGCGGCTCTGACGCGACTGAACTTTTAAACGCAAAGTGTGCCTTGGTCTTTTGGTTTTCAGAATAAGTCCTCTCCCCCTCGAGGGGGAGGGTTGGGCTGGGAGTGAAATCCTCGCAGCCCTGCCGGTGGGATGTGCCGACGGTTCGCTATCAAGGGAGCGGGAGAATCTGCCGGTGAACATAAACTCTTGGCCCCCTCTATGTTATCCTCTGTATACACTGCGTTGAAAAAGGCCCTGACTGATGACCACGCCCGAAACCGCCGCTCCCGACACGCCCGGCCGGACGCCGCTGACGGCGCTGTTCGCCGGCTTCACCGGGACCGACGCGCCCGCCGAAGCCGATATGTACCGCTGCGTTCACTGCGGCCTGTGCCTGAGCTCCTGCCCCACCTACAACGTGACCGGGTTGGAGATGGAGTCGCCCAGGGGCCGCATTGCGCTGATGAAGGCGGTCAACGAGGGGCGGGTTGGAATCAGCGACCGTATCGTGTCTCACTGGGAGGCCTGCCTGAACTGCCGGGCCTGCGAGGCGGTGTGTCCCTCCGGCGTTCCCTACGGGCGGATGATGGAGCGTACCCGCGCCCAGGTGCGCGCCAGGGGCCGGCAGTCCGACGGGATGAAACGCATGACCCGCTGGTTCCTGCGGGCCGCGCTGCCCCGCCCGCGCCTGATGCGCCTGGGGGCCAACCTGTTGCGGCTGTACCAGCAACTGGGTGTGCAGCAGCTCATGCGGCGCACCCGGCTGACCCGGTTGCTGCCCGGCGGACTGGAACAGCTCGAGGCCCAACTGCCCCGGATGAGCGGCCGCTTCTTCGGCCCGTCGCGCCGCAGCCACCGTCCCGCCGAAGGTGAGCCGACGATGAAGGTGGCCCTGCTCTCCGGCTGCGTGATGCCGCTGATGCAGGCCGAGACCATGAACGCCACGGTGCGGACTCTGGTCCGCAACGGCTGCGAGGTCGCCGTGCCGCCGCGGCAGGGCTGCTGCGGGGCGCTGAACAGCCACGCCGGCGACCTGCAATCGGCCCGGGCCATGGCAAAACGGAACATAGACGCTTTCCTGGACACCGGGGCCGACCGCATCGTCACCTGCTCTGCCGGCTGCGGCTCCATCATGAAGGAGTATCACGAACTGCTCAAGGACGACGGGGGATATGCCGAGAAGGCCCGCCAGGCCAGCGAGATGACGCGGGACATCACCGAGCTGTTGCTGGAGTTGCCCTTCCGCCGTCCCCTGGCCCACCTGGAGCGGATAGTCACCTACCAGGACCCGTGCCATCTGGCCCACGCCCAGCGGATTACCGCCGCGCCCCGGACCGTCCTCCAATCCATCCCCGGCGTGCAGTTGCAGGAGATGGAGAATCCCTCGATGTGCTGCGGAGGGGCGGGCATCTATTCGGCGGTGCAGCCCGAGCTTTCCCGGCGGATACTAAGCCGCAAGGTGGAGGCCATCATCGAGAGCGGAGCCGCCGAAACCATCACCGCCAACCCCGGCTGTATGCTGCAACTGGAGCAGGGCCTCCGCGCCGCCGGACAGGACACGCCCGTGCGGCACGTGGTGGACATCCTGGACGAAGCCTACCGCAGGGAAGAACCGGAGTCGGTCCGTACCAGAGGGAGCCAGTCGGCCCAGCGCGGGCCGCGCCCGCTACAGACTGACCTGGAAGAAGCCCAGGCCAGCCAGCTTCGGGGACGAAGGAGGCGAGGGCCCTTTGGGCTGCTGCCAGGCTCGAACCGCAGGCGACCTCGTAACCGTTAGCGTTAAGCCGCAGCCTCAGCGCAGGGAGCAAGGCCGCACGTTCCTGCCTCACGTTGGCGCCTACGGAAAGCCGGTATCGAAGAGGGGCGCCAGAATGCGCGGGGAATACCTGCGGCCCTGTTGCAGCGCCCCGTGGGAATGGGTTACCGCAGCGTTGGGCGCGATGTTGGCGGAGCGGCGGAGAGGACGCGAGTGCCCTCGATCTCGCCCGTCAGTCGGGAGAACAGGAAGAATATTTCCCCTGCGGTATTGGTTATCTTGAGGATGCTCGCGTGGGTAGTATCACTCAATGGGATGTCTTCTGACGTGTAGTAGCTCCTGACCCGGCGGAGCATTTCGGTGCGGTCGCCGGTGAGTTGCATTGCCGTTCTCCAGTCCTCCGGGTCTTGGCTTGTCAGCCCATCAATGATGACCAAGACCACAGTATCTATACCGTCGACCATAACATTCCGCAGTTGACCCGTAGCCCCCTCGTTGGGCAGTTCGTTCAGGTCGGCGCACAACTCCGCGAACTGCTCCTCCAGCCAGACAATCAGCCTCTGTTGGGCAAGCATGGAGTTGACGGCCTCCATTTCGCGGCCGGGATACCGTATTCTCGCTTCGGTGAGGAACTCGTCTATTTCTAGTATCACTGGCCTGATGGAATTCCGTAATGCTTCAATGTCGCGCCCTTGGCGAACTGCATCAAGGTAAGAAGAGAATACTCCAAGCACCCGTTTCTGCTCCAGGGCTCGACTTTACGCAAAATCCAGGAAAAGTAATGGATGACATCACCTTTGTGCGTAGCCACTGGTGGTTGGTGTCGGAGGGTTTTTGACTATCGACCGCCAACTCCGATGTACAGAAACTCCCCGCCACTCTTTACCATCGTATTGCAGATTCCCTCGCTTATGCCGCTTAAAATGCGTAAAGTCCAGCAGGGCAGCCAGTTCCAGGGCCACCGCAACGGCTCCGTAGGCCCGGCTATGGACAAATTCAACTTGTGAGAGCCTGTCGATAGCCGTGGCAGGCCAAAGGCGGGAATAAACCTTCACCATCAAGGGCATCAATGCCAACATTAGAATTGCGGTTGAGGCTTCGGTCAGGATGCTCAACATCGCCAATTGACTGGCTAATTCAAGGGGAATGGTAAGGATGAGCGCCTTCATCAACGGCGCGCCGGTCCAAAGCTCAATGTAAAACATCGGGACAAAAATCGCGCACGACACAAGGTTGAACATCACTTGAAACATGGCAAGCCGCCGCGATACACCCTTTAGAGCCTGTCTACGATCTTTGCAATATGTTAAGTTGAGGCTGTTACCAGAGGGGGTAATCATGTCTCATTCCTATTCCAGCGACATCAGCCGGGAACAGTTTGCCCGGATTCTTCCCTATTTGGAGTCGGCCCGCCGCCGGACCAAGCCCCGCACCGTGGACCTGTACGACGTTTTCTGCGGGGTGCTCTATCTCCTGAAAAGCGGGTGCCAGTGGCGGATGCTGCCTGCGGACTTCCCAGATTGGCGCACCTGCTACAAGTATTTCCGGCAATGGAGCGAGCGACCCGACCCGGCGAAGTATTCCATTCTGGAGCAGGTCTTAAAAAAAATCGGTTGGCACAGCCCGGCGAAGCAATGGTCGGAAAAAACGGACCAGCTTCTGTATCGTGGACTCCCAGAGCGTCAAGAACACCGACAGCGCCGAGAACAAGGGCTATGACTCGGGCAAGAAGGTGTCTGGAATCAAGCGCCACATCGCCGTGGACACTCAGGGGTTGCCCCATGCGATTCACGTGACCACCGCCAACGTTACCGACCGTGCTGGGGCTTTGGCTATGTTTGACCGGCGCCGGGCCAACCTGAGGCAGGTGCAGAATGTGCTGGTGGATGGGGGATACACCGGGAAACCCTTTGCCACGGCGGTGCAGAGCCTGCTGGGAGCCTCGGTGGAAGTGGTGAAGCGCAACGAACTGCACACTTTCGTGGTGCTGCCGAAACGATGGGTGGTGGAGCGGTCTTTCGGCTGGCTGGAGAAGTGCCGCCGCCTCTGGAAGAACTGCGAGAGAAAGCTCAATACCAGCCTGCAAATGGTGGTTCTCGCCTTCGCGGTGCTAATCCTGAAGAGATTGTAAACAGGCTCTTAGATCAAGCGACAACGCCAAGACAGACAGACTAGACCCTATAGCCGAGCCGTAGATAAGCATTATCACTTGGTCGGCAGTAAGCACTCCTATCGCACCCAGGGTGATTCCGAACACCATAACAGCCACGGCTGACTGGACAATGAAAGTTAATATGGTGGCCAGCAGAAAGGAAATCCACAACGAACGAGCCGCCAACTCCAGGAATTCCCCGAACCACGGCTGGGTGGAAAAGGATGCGGCAGAATCTTTGATCAGAGCCAAGCCGACAAACATCAACGCCAAGCCAAACAGCAGTGCGCCCAAGGTGTGGAATTTAAGTGACCGCTCAATTACCATAAACAGGCTGGCGGGGCCAAGAATGTAGAGAGCGGCCAGCTCAATATCAAAAGATACGAAGAACACAATTGAGATAACGCCAACGTTGCCGCCAACAATAAAAGGAAGTGCTCGCTCGGTAGTGATCAGGTTGGCCCGGAGTATACCGACGGTTACAAACGTCAAGTACGACATACTCTGGGTAGCGCCCCCGGCCAGCACGCCGTAGCCGAAAGCGATGAAGTGGTTGGGCACCCAGTTGGCGGCGATTAAGCGGAGGCGGCGGCTGGCCAGGGACTTCAAGTTTTCGGAGAGCAGCCACATCCCCACGAAAAACAGGCCAATTCCACCCGAAATTCCGCCTATAGCCTCCAACATATTCTACCTGCTGCTGCGAGAGAGGAGGGACGTTATCCGCCGAAAGCGGCCAACTCCCTTTGCGCTGCTGCCAGGCTCGAACCAAAGGCCACCTCGTAGCCGTTCTCGTTGAGCAGCTGTTCCAGCGCCGACAGCAGGGCCAGCACGTTCCGGTCGCGGGCCGAGTCTCCCATCAGGCCGATGCGCCAGGCCTTGCCACGAAACTCCCCCAGCCCGCCGCCAATCTCGATGGCATACTCGTTCAGCAGCGCGGCGCGCACCTTGGCATCGTCAACGCCGTCGGGAATTCTCACCGTGGTCAGCGGGTTGAGCCTGTATTCCGGATTGGCCAGCAGCTCCAGCCCCAGCGCCTCCAGCCCGGCGCGAAGGGTGGCGGCGGCCTTGGCGTGGCGGTTGATGCGGTTCTCGATGCCCTCCTCCATCATCATCCGCAGCGCCTCGCGAAGGGCGTAGGTCATGGAGATGGGCGCGGTGTGGTGGTAGCTGCGGCTCTGGCCCCAGTAGTTTTCCAGGTCCTGCAGGTTGAAGTAGAAGCTCTGCACCAGGGTCTCCCGCGTCTTGACCGCCTGCATGGCCACTTCGCTGACAGTGATGGGCGCCAGGCCCGGAGGTGCGCCCAGGCATTTCTGTGTGCCGCTGTAGCAGACGTCGATGCCCCACTCATCCACCCTCATATCATGGCCGCCCAGAGAGGTCACGGCGTCCACGATGGACAGCGCGCCGTGCCGTCGGATGACTTCCAGGATGTCGGGCAGCGGCGTAAGCACGCCGGTGGAGGTCTCGGCGTGAACCACGCCCACGGCCTTGACCTTCGAGTGCTTGGACAACTCGTCGTCCAGTGCCTGCGGGTCAGCGGGTTGGCCCCAGGGGCTGTCCACCTCGAAGACCCTGGCGCCGCACCGCTCGGCGATGTTGCCTAGGCGGATGCCGAAGTACCCGTTGCGGCAGACGACCATGGTATCGCCTGGTTCGAGGATGTTGGCGCAGGCCGTCTCCATCGCGCCCGTCCCGGTGGCTGACACCGGCATGGTCATTACGTTGGTGGTGTGATAGACCTCGCGCAGCATTTCGCCGATGTCGTTCATCACCTGGAAGAAGTCGGGGTCCAGGTGGCCCATCACCGGCAGGGTCATCGCCTGCAAAACGCGGGGATGCACCGAGCTGGGGCCGGGCCCCAGGAGCAGCCGAGTGTTAGGCTGCAATTCGCTAAGATATGAACCGGTCACGTTTGTCCTCCAGAGATTGGACCGCCGTCAGGATAACCAACTGTGGCAAGTGTTATCAAAGGATAGGTGTATTCGCGTTGTAGGGGCGCACAGCCGTGCGCCCCTACTCCATCGGTTTTGTCCCTTTCAGCCGGGGACGCCCTCACGCTAACCCTTTCCCCTTGGGAGAGGGGATTCTTACAAGACCGCGGAGGCTCCGCCGTCGAGGTTTACCGCGATGCCGGTGAGGTAGCTGGCCCGCTCCGAGGCCAGGAAGGCGATGACGTCGCCGGCTTCTTCCGGCTCGCCCACGCGGCCCAACGGCACCGAGCGCCCTTCGGCCAACTGGTCGTAGAAGGTGTCGATGCTGAGGCTGGGATCCGTCTGTACGCGGGAGTCGAAGCGCCGCTGGTGCTGTCCGCTCTTTATCAGGCCGATGCAGACCGTCGAGACCAGGATGTTGTCTATCGCCAGGTCCTTGGACAGGCCTTTGGTGATGGCGATGCCAGCGGCGCGGGAGATGGAGGTGGGCATGGACGACGGCCCCGGAGTGCGCCCGCCCAGGTTGGTGACGTTGATGATGCGTCCGCCGCCGACCTTGCGCATCTGCGGTATGGATTCCTGGATCAGCCGCACAGCACCCCAGACCTTCAGCTCGAAGTCGAACTCCCAGTCCTCATGCGAAACGTCCTCGAAGGACTTGGCCATGGACGTACCGGCGTTGTTGACCAAGATGTCCAGCCGCCCGTATTGGTTGAGGGTTTTCTCGACGATGCTTTTGGCCGCGCCGGGGTCTGTGACGTCGGCGGAGATGGCCATGACCTGTCCCTCGGTGGCGGTCATGATTTCCTGGGTGGCTTGGTCAAGAACGTCCTGACGCCGGGCGACGATTACGACCGATGCGCCCTCCTGGGCCATGCTGAGGGCCGCAGCCTTGCCAATGCCGTCGCTGCCCCCGGTGATGATGGCAACCTTATCCTGAAGTCCCATGTCCATGACGCGCCCTCCCGCCAGTCCTGCTACGAATAATGCGCGGTGGATTATATCACAGGCAAGGCAAGGCAAGGCAAGGCAAGGCAAGGCAAGGCAAGGCAGGGCAGGGCAGGGCAGGGCAGGGCTTCCAAAGCCCGCCCATCGTCGCCTCAACCGGAGGGGAGGGATCTGATCCATAGCAGGGATTCATAGATTCTTAGACCCGCTCAGAATGGCAGACTTGCTATCCGACTTTGCAAAAGTCCTGCCCTTTTTCGCTCACTTTCCGGCTGCGCTCCGCCTATCCCAGCCACCCGTCCAGCGTCTCCGCTCCAGCGTGCTGCTCCAGCAGGGCGGCGTAGTGGCGAGCCTTGGCAAGGCTGTGGGGGGTGGCGGCGTCTATGAGGCGGTCGAGGGCGTCGGCGGTTTCGATGGTGGATGCAAAGACCTGCAACAGGGGGATGTCGCGCTCCAGGGCCTCGGCCTTCACGTACTCGATGGGTTCGCCGGTGCCGGTCAGCACCAGGCATCGGGTCTGAGGCAGCATACTGGCGAGCTGGATGTCGGGACGCTGGGTCCGGGTGATGACCGCCTGGTTGGCATAGCGCCCATAGTAGGTGGGGCCGTTGTCCATAATGTTGCCGCCAATCAGGAACCGCTCCACTGGCGCGTCGGCGTTCACTGGCTCCAGCGTCCAGACTGCATCCAGATGCTCGGCAATCTGCGCCACCGTCGGCGCCAGCATCACGCGGCTCTCGGGGACGACCACCGAATCCACGGCGGCCGACGACTCGGCGGCAGAAGCCGCCACCGCCTCCCGCCGGTAGGGAGGCACGGCGTTGACCACCAGGCAGGCCAGGCGATTACCCCAGCGTGCGGCAGCTTCATTCGCCGCCTGCGCCCAATCCCGCTCCGGCGCGTAGGCGTGGACTTCCAGCACTCGCGTATCGGCCTCGCCGGCCAGCTCCTCGCCGCGCGCGCCGTCAGCCACTTCGACGATCACCGTTCCCGCCTGATCGCGCAGCACGGCGAGGGCCGCGACGGCGTCTTCCGCGCCGTCGGACAGAGGACGAGGAGCCGGGCCAACGGCGATTCCGAGGGAGTCGGCGAGGACGCCGGACGCAAAGGCATGGTCGGCGTCGGACTCGGTGGCCGCCGAGAAGGGCTTGACGTAGGCGGCATTGCGGCCGGCGTTGTGCAGGTGAGCCAGCAGGCCGGCGGCCAGGCTGGTCTTGCCGGAGCGGGTGGGGCCGGTTATGAGGATGGTGGGCATTTAATCACTACCGTAAATTGCATCTCTGGAACACACCAATTGTTTTCGAATTCATCTAGGGAGTGTCGTCATATTCATCGTCATTCCCGCTTTCGCGGGAATCCAAAGGCCATTGGCAGCAAATGCGATTTTGCCAGCTACCGGATTCTGGTTTCCCGCTTTCGCGGGAATGACGGGTTGGGTGCCGCGCCACGATTTGAGATACCCTCTAAACTCCCACATCCAAGAACTCGACGTTGTTGGGGTCGAAGCCCTGGGGGAAGCGGGTGGTGGTGTCCCACTTGGCGCGGGTGAAGTCGGAGCGGTGGAGGCTGGCCTGGTCGAAATTTGCGCCGGTCATGTTGGCGGCAATCCACATGGAGTCGCGGATCATGGCGCGGGTGAAGTCCGCGCCGCTCATGCTGCACCGCGACAGGTCGGCCCCGTTCATGTTGGTGGAGACGAACAGCGCATCAGTGAGATCGGCGTTGCGGAGGTCGGCCTCGATCATGTTGGACTGGCTGAAGTCGGTGCGCTTCAGGCTGGCCCCGATGAGCGTGACCCGGTTCATGCGGCAGTGGCGCACCACCGCGCCCTCGAGGTTCGCTCCCTTGAGGTCGGCCCAGAACAGGTTGACGTTGGTCAGGTTGGCCGACGACAGGTTGGCGCCGGAAAGCGACGCGCGGCCCAGGTCGGCCTTCTCCAGATCGGCCCTCGACAGGTTGGCTCTGGGCAGGCTGGCGCGGAACAGACGGGCGTCCGACAGGTTGGCCCCGAAGAGATTGGCCCCGCCGAGCCTGGCGCGGGTCAGGTCGGCTCCGGCGAGGTCGGCTCCCAGCAGATTCGCGCCCGACAGATCGGCCTCGCTCAAGTCCATCGCGGCGTCAGGGTTGGCGGCGCGCCATTGAGCGATGGCGTCCGCACCGGCCTGCACGGCTTCCACATGTTGAGGATCAGGCAAAATAGTCCTCCAAGGATACTGGTATTGGGCGAGGGCTTGCGTGCACCGGAATCCGCCCTCACCCTAACCCTCTCCCTCCGGGAGAGGGTTAGGGTGAGGGAATCGTCCCCCTTAAAAGCGCGAGGGGATGGCGAGAACGCTTTAGCTATGCGTCTTCGAGGTCGAACAACTTTTCGGCGATGGTCATCTTGAGTTCGTTGACTTTGCCGAGATCGGGGAAGCCGCCGTCTGTCTTGCGGTCGTAAATGACGTCGCCGTCCAGGTATACCTCCAGGCGTCCCCGGTCCGAGGGGGTCATCTTAATGGCGATGTCGCCGGGAGCATCGGACTTGAAGAATTCCATCGCCAGCCACGTGGCGACCGGGAAGTAGCCTCAAGCTACGCAGTAAACGATTTCCGCTTCTACCTTGCCGTGTTCGGAACCTGGCATATCTCTCTTCTCTCTGTTTGATGTGGGGAATTGGGCGCTCTGCGCTACTGCACTGCCGCCAGATTTCTAGCGTCTTGGATGTACGATTCGGTGGCTAGGATGAGGGCTGTCATCTCCGGTTCCGGCTCGCAGTTGCCGTCGTAGAAACAATTGATGTGCAACAACGCTGCCCTGGTATTGTACTGGCCCTGAAACGTCTCGAATGCCGGAGCGTTATTGCTCAATCGCAGGAGGGCGCGCCGCGCCCCACCCGCGGACTGCGGCTCATTGCCGGTCCGGGCCAGCACCAAGGCGTCCGTTGAACGCTTGGTGGCGCCCCAAGCCTTTTCCGCCGCGTTGCGGAGTCTGCCTTGCCTCAGCATTTCCAGGGCGTCGCCATAGAGCACTTGCGCGTCTTCAAAAAGCTCGGTCACGCGGTCAGTAGTGGTTGCCACTGGTTGCTCCTTTCACTTTCACCCCCACCCTGACCCTCCCCCTCAGGGGGAGGGAATTACAGTGTCCCGGCGGAATGCAGGGGGTTATTTCACCACTGCCGTGCCGATGCCCACCGCCGTGCGGTCGCCGTTCTGGTTCTCGCAGACCAGGTTGACGATGACCTGGGTGCCGCCGTCGGCCTCTTCCTGTCCCGACACCTCGCCGGTGACGGTGATGGTGTCGCCGCCCTTGACCGGGCGCAGGAACTTCAGGTTGACGCTGCCCGTGTGGTTGAAGACCTCGGGCCCGAAGAAGCGGCGCAGGCTCTCGGCGGCGAAGGCCACCGACATCCGGCCCGATGCTATGGGGTAGGTGGTCCCGAGGCGCTGCTGGGCCAGTTCCGGGTTGTTGTGGATGTTCTGACGATCCAGGATGCCGCAGTTCTCGAATTGGTTGATGGTATCCTGGGTGACGCTCTTGGTGACCGACGGTATCTGCTGACCTGGCGCTATGTTTTCTATCCCTGCGGATGCCATTTCTTGCCCACCTCGTCCGGCTTTTTCATCTGGTAGGTGCGGAGCTTCTCCAGCAGCCGCCCGTCCTCGTCGTAGGCGGTGGCTTCGATGACCATGTAGGGCTTGTCGCGGCGCATGTACTTGTCGGCGATGCGGCCGGTTACATGAATCTTCTTTCCGGGGATGGGGGGGTTGAAAAACTCCACCTCGTTGCCCGCGTTGACCCCGCCGGTGTTGTCCTCGTAGACCATGGCAAAGGCGGTGGCGTCGTGCTTCACGGCCAGCGTCGGGAACACCGCATCCGGGTCGCCGATGGAGGCCCGGAAGCTGTCCAGCATTTCCTGGGTCAGGGTGTATTCGTAGGAGCCCAGCTCCTCGCCGATTTCTATCTTGTCGTAGTCGAATATCTTTACTTCGGAATCGGCCATATCCCGCTCCTTAAGCATCACCCAACATCCCTCTCCAGGGGAGGGTCAGTGTGGGGGTGCGGTCAGTGGCTATACCATACTTATTTTGCCCCAAGCCGTCAACGACGGCAGTGGCCTGGAGGACGGGCGGGCGCCGCTCCGATGCGCTGAAGGCCGGATGCTATAATCGACTTCTGACCGGGACAATGTACGGAAGCAAAAACGGTGCAGCCAAACGCGAAGGACCAAACGCGAAGGAATGGGTGACGGCGAGACATGGACCTTTACTTTGATCGCGGAGACCACGACAGCCCGGTGGGGCACGCCCTGGTGTATTTCAAGGTGGATACCGAGCCGGACAAGGTCTATGCCAGCTACGTGGTGACCCTGCCCATCAAGTCCGACCTGACCAAGTTTCTGCCGCCCTTCCTGGCCTCGCATCTGGGGGCGCTGCCGCTTAACGACCTCTCGTCCTTCGCCATGCCACCAGTGCCGGAGCCGGTGGACGGGTTCGGGGAGCTGGAGCGATTGAGCCGGCAGCGGGGCGACGACCTGGTGTACGCGGGCAATATGTTCTCCTATGACCTGCCCCGGATGATGGAGTCGGTGACCGAGGCCGTGTCGAGTTACGCCGAGCTGTACGCCGCCGCCGGTAAGGGGGCCACGGTGGTAGGCGAACCCGCCGCCGAGCCGGACAGCCTGCCCTCCGCCGAGGAACCTGAGGATGCGCTGGATTCGTCGTTCAACGTCAATGACGTGCTGTTCAGCTTTATGAGCGAGAGCGATAAACTGAGCGAGCTTTCGCGCCTGCTGGGCCGGCTGCGCTTCGCCGTGGAGGGCGCCGACCGCGCCGCCGCCGACGAGGCGGGCGAGGAGATAACGGCGCTGGCCCGCCACCTGCCCGTTGAGTTCCAGTTAGCCAACCTGCTGGCCGTGGCCCGCGACACCTCCGAGCGCAGCTCCGAACTGGCCAAGCTCTACCTCGACCGCTGCTTCCGCCTATCCGCCGGCGATACCGGCCAGGCCGCCGTACTGGAGGCCGAGATCCGCCGGTTGCAGGGGGAGTAGCGGGAACCCCACGAGGAGAGGCTGCTGTCAATGGACGTTTCGCTGATGCTTCCGGATATTCCTCAAGGTGTCGTGACCTTTGCGTCCGCCGTGTTGGCGGCCCTCGTCCTTGTGATATTGACGCTGTCCTCCTGTGGATTTCGTCTCCTGCATTCCATTCAAGGTCGGTTGTCGGAACTCAAGAATGGTTTGGAGCTCTTGCAGAAACCGGACATTTCCAGTCGAGTCGCAGCTCTGTTGGAGCGGCGGGAACAGAAGTAGGTGCGCCTCTCCCGCCTGCGGCTGAGCAACTTTCGCAACCTGGTCGAGGTGGACCTGGAGATACCGGCGGGTATCTCGGTCTACTTCGGGCATAACGCGCAGGGCAAAACGGCGCTGGTGGAGGCAGTATACTTGCTGGCCATCGCCCGCTCCTTCCGAGCCGAGAACGAGCGCGAGCTGGTCAACTTCGCCGCCGCGCGAGACGGGGGGTTGGCGCTGGTCGAGGGGCTGGTGGAAGGCGACGATGACGCCTCTTCCCGGCATCGGGTCATCGTCGGCTTCCGAGTATCGGCATCCAACGCCGCCGGAGGGCCGGGCTACCGGGTGAGCAAGGATATACGGGTCGACCGCGTCCGCCGCACCGCCGGGGGGCTGGTCGGGCTGGTTCATGCCGTGCTGTTCAGCGCCTTGGACATCGAGCTGGTGCAGGGGCCGCCCTCAGCCCGCCGCCGGTTCCTCGACATCCTCATTTCCCAAGCCGACCCGGTATACCTCAAGACGTTGCAGCGTTACCAGCAGGTGTTGCGGCAACGCAACCGGCTGCTCCGACTGCGTCGCGAGGGCCGGGCCGCGCCCGACGAGATGGAGTTCTGGGACGGGGAGCTGGTGAAGGAAGGGGCCTGGCTCACCTGGCGGCGACATGAGGTGATGGACGTGCTGACGCCCGCCTGCATCCGCCATCACCGAGACCTCAGCGGGCCGGGCGAGGTCCTCGAACTGCGTTACCACCCCAGTGTTTCCCTGCCGGACGACGCCGACGGTATGGCAGCCAGCTATCATGAGGCGCTGCGGGCCGTCGCGCCTCGTGAGCGGGCCACGGCGGCCACGGCGGCCGGTCCCCACCGCGACGACTTCGCCATAGTGGTCAACGGTGCAGACATGGGGGCTTTCGCCTCCCGCGGGCAGGCCCGGACGCTGGCCTTGGCCCTGCGGCTGGCCGAGGCGGAAACGCTGTCGGCGGTGCGGGGCGTCCGGCCGCTGCTGCTGCTGGACGATGCCCTGTCGGAGATGGACGCCGCCCGCCGCCGCCGCGTTCTGGAGAAGGCTTCTCGATACCCCCAAGTGCTGATAACCACCACCGACCCGGAGCAGGTCGCCGACTTCTTCGGCGCGGGCGCGTCTTACTTTCGGGTGGCCGGTGGCAAGGTGACGCCTCTGGACGGGATGCCCGCACCCTGACCCTCTTCCTATGGGAGAGGGAATTATCCTCCACCGGATTCCCCTTTGGGAATCGCAGGTGGTAGTATTGCCCCGAACCCTGATACATCCATACTGGTGGAATCATGCCCGTCAGCCAGGAAGTCCTTGACGAAATCGCCCTCACCCGCACCGAATACGACCTGATAGTAGAGCGGTTGAACCGCGAACCCAACTCCGTGGAGTTGGGGATGTTCGGCGCGCTGTGGAGCGAGCACTGCGGCTACAAGCACTCGCGGCCCCTGCTGCGGATGTTCAGCCACACCTCGCCCGTAGTGCTGTCGGAGACCGGCGCGGAGAATGCCGGGGCCGTGGACATCGGCGACGGGCTGGCCGTGGTGTTCAAGGTGGAGTCGCACAACCACCCCTCGGCGGTGGAGCCTTTCCAGGGCGCGGCCACCGGCGTCGGCGGCATCGTGCGCGACATACTGGCAATGGGGGCCCGCCCCATCGCCCTGCTCAACTCCCTGCGCTTCGGGCCGCTGGACGACCCGGAGAACGGCGCGATCAACAAGCACCTTTTCGGCGGCGTGGTGCGCGGCATATCGTGGTACGGCAACTGCATCGGCGTTCCCGACGTTGGCGGCGAAATATATTTCGATCCCTCCTATTCCCGCAACCCGCTGGTCAACGCCATGTGCGTCGGTCTGATCGACAAGGACCAGCTGGCATCGGCGGCGGCGCGGGTACCTGGCAGCGTGCTGCTGCTGGCCGGGGCCGACACCGGGCGCGACGGCATCCACGGCGCCTCGGGCCTGGCCTCCCGCACCTTCGAGGTGGAAGCGGAGTTGCGGCCCACGGTGCAGGTGGGCAACCCGTTCCTCGAGAAGGTGCTGATCGAGGCCTGCCTGGAGGCCCTGGACACCGGCGCGGTGCTTGCGATCCAGGACCTGGGGGCCGCCGGGCTGACCAGCGCCTCCATCGAGTCGGCCGCGCGGGCCGGGCGCGGCATCCGGCTGGACCTAGCCCAGGTGCGGCGGCGCGAGACCGGCATGAACGCCTACGAGGTGATGCTGTCGGAGTCGCAGGAGCGGATGCTGCTGGCGGCCCTGCCGGAACGGGTGGACGAGGTTCGCGCGGTCTTCGAGCGGTGGGACGTGGACTGCCGCGAGATTGGCCGGGTCATCGCCGAGCCGGAGGCGCAGGTATTCGACGGAGCGGAGCCAGTGGCGCACCTGCCCATTCGGCCCCTGTCCGAGGCCCCGGTCTACCGTCTGGAGGGCCGGCCGTCGGCGGAGGACGTGGCGCGCCGGGAAATGCCGCTGGCCGGTGTGCCGCTGCCGGAATGCGGCCCGGCAGAAACGCTGCTGCGGTTGCTGGCCTCGCCCAACATCGCCAGCAAGCGGGCGGTCTACCGGCAGTACGACCACCAGGTGCAGACCAACACCGTGCGCGGGCCGGGCAGCAGCGACGCGGCGGTGCTGCGGGTCAAGGGCACCGGCAAGGCCATCGCTCTGGCCGTGGACGGCAACGGGCGGCACTGCTTCCTCGACCCCTTCGTGGGCGGGCAGATAGCTGTCGCGGAAGTCTGCCGCAACATCAGCTGCACCGGCGCCCGCCCGCTGGCCCTCACCGATTGCCTGAACTTCGGCAATCCGTTGCGCCCCGACATCTACTATCAGTTGGAAGAGTGCATCCGGGGCATGGCCCTAGCCAGCGAAACGCTCGATGCCCCAGTAGTCAGCGGCAACGTGAGCCTGTTCAACGAAACCCAGGGGCAGGCCGTCCATCCCACGCCCGTCGTCGGCGCCCTGGGCCTGCTGGACGACGCGGGCAAGGCCGTGGGCGCGGGCTTTCCGGGGGAAGGGCTGGCGGTCATGCTGTTGGGTCCCGGCCTCGGAACTTCTGCGGCCAACGACCTGGCTGGCAGCGAGTATCTTCAGGTCATGCACGGACTGACCGCCGGGCAGCCGAGCATTGACCTGAAACTTGAACGGCGGGTGCAGGAAACGTGCCGGGAGGGTGTCAAGCAGGGCTTGATTCTATCGGCCCACGACTGCTCCGATGGCGGGCTGGCAGTGGCGCTGGCCGAGAGCTGCATCCTGGGCGGCGTGGGCTTCCGCTTCCAGGGGTCGGTGGACGCCCTGTCCCGCTGGGACACCGCGTTGTTTGGGGAAAAGCAGTCGCGCATCGTCGTGTCGGTGGAGCGGGACCGGATGCACCTGATGGAGGACCTGGCCCACGCCGTTGGCGCTCCGGTGTCGCTGCTGGGTTTCACCGGCGGGGCCACGTTCCAAGTCGACAGCCACGACGAGGACGGAGCCGCAACCGGGGACGGCGTCGAGTTGATGCTTGCCGAGCTGACGGCCGTCTGGACGCAGGCTTTGGAGGCCGCCAGTGCCTAGCGCGCCGCTGCGCGTGATGTACCTGACTCCCTACTACCGCCCATACCTGGGCGGCATAGAACGCGCCATCGAGGAGCTTTCCCACCAGATACAGGCATCTCCAGAGGTTGAGGCGGTGGGAGTGCTCACTACCAAGTATTCCTTCCCCCGCGTGGCCCAACCCGACTGGCCCGACCGTGAGACGCTGCCCGATGGGGTCGAGGTCTTCCGCTTGCCCGGCTTTCCGCGCTGGTCGCCGCCCTTGTACTCGGTGCCGCTGGTCTGGTTTTCGCCGCGACGGGTGCGGCAGTATCTCGACGAGTTCCGGCCCAACGTCATCCACTTCGTCGGCGACGGCTGGTTCTGGGGGCATTACTGGGCCCGGTTCCACTGGCGGGGACGGGCGCGGTTCGTGTTTACGCCGTCCTTCCACACCCTGCCCCTGGTGCGCTGGTGGTTGGCCCCGATCAACGCCGCTCTGTGCCGGACGGTGGACGACATCGTGCCGCTGACAGAGCAGGAATCGAGAGGGCTGCGCCGCGCCTACCTTGCGCCCCGCCACAAGCTCGGCATCATCGGTTGGGGAGCGCCTCCGCCCAACCCTGCGGTCATCGAATCGGTCCGCCTGGAGCTGGGGGCGGAGGTGACCGGCAAAGAGGACATTCACCCGCCGGGGCAGCCCGCGTCGCGGAATGGGCAAGCCGGGCGGACGGTGACCATCCTCTGCGTGGGCCGGCTGGGGCGGCACAAGGGCCAGTTGTGGCTCTTGGACGTCTACCGCGAGGCGCGCCGCAGCTTCAACAAGCCGGTGCGCCTGGTGCTGGTGGGCCGCGACGAGGGCGACGCCACTGCCATCGCCGATTTCATTGAGGAGCACCGGCTCGGCGGCGAAGTGGTCGTGACTGGCGAGGTCTCCGACGAAGAACTGGCCCGGTGGTACGCCCGCGCCAACCTGTTCGTCCTGTTCTCTCACTACGAGGCCTTCGGGCTGGTGTACTTCGAGGCGATGGCCTACGGAGCGCCGGTGTTGACCCACGACGTTGGCTCCAACCGGGAACTGCTGCACCGGGGCGCGGTGGTGACGCCCCGCTTCGACCGCCAGGCCGCGGCCGCCAGCCTCACCGAGCTGGTCAACGACGACGACGCCCGCCAGCAACTGGCCACCGACGCCAGCGACTACGCCCTCGCCGAGTTCACCTGGCCCGCCGTCGCCGAAAAGTACCTGGCGCTGTACCGGCGCAGTCGGTAGGTCCGGGGATTGAGGTTCAGGAATCGTCGAGTCCGGCTGGTCCAATTTAGCCTATAATAAAGCGCACTCCAGCTCGTTCCACGGCCCAGCGATGACGCTATGACCAGCAGGCTGACCCAGCAACAAATCGCCGCCGGGGAACTTCACCTGATAGTGGAAACGGAGGGTTTCACATGACGAGCGCCATATCGCAGGAGCAACTGGAAGAGGGAGCGCGGCGCATACTGCTGTCGAACCTGCGGCAGGGGGTGGCCGACTGGAACGGCAAGGAGTACAGCTTCGTCTGCCCCTCGCTGACGGGCTATCCCTTCCAGTGGTTCTGGGACTCCTGCTTCCACGCCATCGCCCTGCTGCACCTCGACCCCGAGCAGGCCAAGAAGGAGATGCGCTCGCTGATGAGCGGCGCCCAGCCCAGCGGCTTCATCCCCCACATCATCTTCTGGGAAATGGAGAAGCAGCCCGACTTCCTCAGCCGCAACATCGTCGGCATGACCGAGCCGTATTACAGCGCGACCATCCAGCCGCCGATCATCGCCTACGCCGTGGCGCGGGTGTACCGCGCGACGGGGGATGAGGAATTCCTGGCGGAAGCCCTGCCCATCCTGACAGCCTACTACCGCTACCTGCGGGAGGCCCGCGACCCCGACAACGACGGGCTGATCGCCGCCATCCAGCCCGAGGAGGCGGGCACCGACTGCTCGCCCAAGTACGACGAAATCCTCGGGCTGGAGGAGCTGAGCAACCGGGGCTTCATCACTGCGCTGCGGAAGGTCTATGCCGCCTACGAGACCCTGCGGCACGACGACCACGCCGTGCTGGCCGCCGACATATTCCACGTCGAGGACGTGCTGGTCAACTCCATCTACTGCTTCTCCATGCGCGCGCTGGCCCGGCTCCATGCCGAAAGCGCGGGGGAAGACTCGCCGGAGGCCGCCGAGTTCAACCGGGAGGCCGACAAGACCCTGAACGCGCTGGTGGAGAAGTGCTGGGACAAGGAGGCAGGGGCCTTCTTCGACCTGTCGGGGGTGGACGAGAAGCCGCTGAAGACCGTGACCATCTCATCGCTGATGCCGCTGATAATGGCGGACCTGCCCCGGCCCATTGTGGAGCGGCTGGTGGAGGACTGGGTGCGGAAGCCGGAGCACTTCTGGACGCCCTACCCGCTGCCTTCGGTGCCGGCGTCGGACCCCAAGTTCATGCCGGGCAACCCCGGCGGCTTCATCTGGCGCGGGCCGTCGTGGATCAACACCAACTACTTCCTGTCCCACTCCCTGCGGGGCCACGGCTACCCGGAGTTGAGCGAGCCGCTGGTCGAGAAGAGCCGGGAGTGCATCGCCAAGTCGGGCTTCCGCGAGTACTACCACCCCTACACCGCCGAGGGCCTCGGCGCCAGGGACTTCGGCTGGTCGACGCTGATTTTGGATTTTTAAGGGGATTCCGGAAAATGCTCTGTATGGGGCGCACGGGTGTGCGCCCCTAGTTTTTTGGCCGCAGGTCAGTTCGGCGCGAGGAGTTGGGGTGGCCTAGTGTTCGGGGTTGGCCTTTTTGATAGATTGAAAGGCCGCTGCATCGTTGCGCCTGTCCGAGCGCAAAAAGAGGAAATCTCTTCGCGGCGCTTCCTCTGCCCCAAGAAAAGATTCCCTCGATTGCGGCTGCGTGGAACGGCACTGCCAGGCACCGTTACATCAATCGCCTCTTCTAGCTGCGCAGTAGGCGGCTGGTGAAGGGGCGGCGGCGGACGGAGCGCGGCTGAGGCTCGTCGTCGTCCTCGTCGGCGTCGTTCGCAGCGGGTGGAGGCTCGGGTTCCGCTGTAGCGTCCTGGGTGCCGTCTGCCAGCGCGGCGGGTTCTGGTTCCCCGGCAGCGTCCTCGCTGCCGTCAACCAGCGCGAGCTGCTCGGCTTCCGCCTCCGGCTGTTGCTCTTCGTGCGACTGCGGCTCGGCCACGTCATCGGCTGGCGGGGCCTGCTCCCCGTCGGGTTCCACGGGCGGCGGCGTGTTGGCGGCCGGGCCGAGGCGGGCTACCAGCATCCGGCGCACCAGCTCGTTTTCGCGCTCCAGGTTGAAGGTGCTGCGCTGGCGACGGCGCCCGCTGGCCTCGTCGCGCCAGGTATGGGTTGCCCGGCGGAAGAAACCGCCGTCGGACAGGCCGCGCAGCATCCTGCCGACGTAATCGCGGGTGCCGGAGTCGCTCCAGCGTCCGGCGATCTGCTCGTTGCCGGCGGCCAGCCCCTGCTCCAGGGCGGTGCAGACCTCGGCCACCAGGAAGTTGAAGGCCACGTGGCTCACGCCTTGCCGGTGCTCCAGGTGGTCGGCCATGACCATGAGGTCGGATACCCGCTCCGGGCTGTGTCCGTCCTGCGGTTCGGCGGGCAGCGCGAAGGAGGACAGGGCCTCCCGGACAGCGGCGGCCAACTCCTCGTCGTTGCCGAAAACATCCTCGGGCTCGGGTTCTTCCGCTGCTTCGGCTGTCGCGGCGTAAGGAGCGGCCTCTTCGTCCTCCGTCTCCGCAACCTCGGAAAAGTCCGGCACGGCCTCCGGCTCCAATGCAGTCAGGCCATACGCCGCTGCCGCCGCTGCTATCGCTGTCAGGTCGAAGTCCGTTGCGGCGGTCTCCTCCAGCGTTTCGCCGTAGACCGGCTCGTCGGCATCTTCATCCGACTCTTGAGTCTCGTCCATTTCTTCCGTGGCGTCAGCGGAATCGGCGTCGAGCGTCCCGCCGTGGCGGCGGCGTCCGCCGCGCCGGCGGCCGGGCCTGGCGGCCACACCCGAGGGGACCTCCTCGGTGGTGCCTTCCGGTGTTTCCTCGTCGGCCATGATGGCCCAGTCCACCAGTCCGGCGTGAATCAGCTTGATGTTGCCGTCCTCGGCGGCGCGGGCCATCAGCTTCTTGAAGCCGGAGAAGCCCAGCTTCTTCTCATCGAAGCTGGGGTAGCGGCGCATCAGTCGCTGCTTGATGGAGGTCAGCAGCGGATTGCCGCCGACGGCGCGCTCGTCGCGGATAATCTCCTCGATGGCGCGGATGACATCGGCCAGTTCCGGCGCGTCGGTGGGCGTCTCAGGCGGCGGTGCGTGCTGCGGCAGCACTGCCGGCTGCGGGGCCAGCGGGTCCACGTCCTTGTCGTACAGCACCAGCGAATCCACCTGGTCGGCCAGCCGTCGCGAGGTGCTCCACGACACTCCGATGATGACTACATGTTTCCCCATGGTGCGCAGGGCGTTGACCACGTGCAGGAAGTCGGAGTCGCCGGACACCAGCACGAAGGTGCCGATGTTGGGGTAGGAGTGGGCGCACTCGATGCAGTCGGCGGTCATCTTGACGTCGACGCTGTTCTTGACGCGGTAGGTGCGCATACCGTTGGCGGAGGAGGCTTGGGTGGAGGGGATGCGGGTGGGAACGAAGACGGGCTCGATGCCAGCCGCGTAGAGGGAGGGCGGGTCGTTGATGAACTGGCTGGCGCCTCGAAGCTCCGGGGCGCGGGTCACCCAGTCGGCATAGGCCTTGGCGACCACCATGCGGCCCTGGTTGGAGACTTCTTCTTTCAGTGACGACAGGTTCGGCGTACGGTTGCCGGCAGCGAGGCTAATCTTGAAGTTTTCCCAGTCGATGAACAGTGCGACGTCGCCGCCGCGAATTTTAGGTTCAACCATGTGCCTGATACTTCCAGCCTGCTGGTTCGAGGGGAGTGTCGGAACGGCAGTCCCCCCAATGACAGATAGGTTAGATTTTGCCATAGTCAGTTTAGGGGATGGCGGGCGGGGCGTCAACGCGGGGGCGTGCTCCCGCGCTGGAATGTGGTCGCGGCCTATGCGCCAAGGGTCTCAAAGACATGATTGAGGATTAGTTATTTTTGTAGTGCCGCTCAAATCCGCTCATTTCCGCTCATTTCCTATCATTTTTCTGCCGCTGCTCGATCTGGAACCTCACCGGAGGAGTAGCTGTTGTGGGACGGAAATTCTTGGTCCCCGTCCCATTTCGTCCCACTTGGCTTGTCTGGCCGGGTCGGGGGTGCCGCTGGACTGCGGGGATGGACGGTATGTTCGGGATCAGGCACTGGAACCATGTTAGGAGGGTGTCATGAGGCTTGGCAAGGAGCAAGTGTCAGTGGCCTTGGGAAGCTAGAGGTGAGAAAGTTCGTGGAAGCAAATTCTGAATTAGAATCATTCCAGGGCCGATCAATCTATTCCTCTACTGGCTTGCTCGATGTCATTCCGTGCCGTGCGATTCAGATGCCTGGCCTTCCACTTCGACTCTGACTTTAGTGCGTTGGCGTACTGCGTGATCAAGTCAGTGTAGCTGGCGTCGTAGTCTGGTATGCGAACGTCAGCATGCCATAGGTTGCGAGGGTCCGCCGATGGCGATGGAAGAACATCCATGCCGTTTGAGCGAACCAAATCAGAGGTGAAAGAATACCATCCGTAAAAACTGCGGTTCTCACCACGGGATTTGGCGGCATCATCGTGTATGTCTCCCAAGACGTCTAAATCCGCAAAATCCAATCTGTCGACGGAAAAAGCACCGCTCCCATGGGTAATCGCATCCTCAAATAAGCGTGCCCTCGGCCTTTCACGCCCTGCATTACCGCTGTCAAAAACGCCATGGCCTAGTTTTTCCTGTTCTTCTACCCTATCTGGGTTCATTTGTCAGAAGGATACTTAACGCCGACAGATAGCGGGCTTGGCCAGACTTGGCGCAGGCCTTGCTTCACGAAATCATCAGGCAAGAAACTTGAATCGTCATATCGGGCATGGCGCGAAACCCGATTCACTGTAACCACGCACAGAGCCGTTCCTTCTGGCTCACAGACTACGAGCATTGACTTACCGAATTCCCCATCCACACCTATGCCCACACGACCTTCAGACATGGAGTAGGCGTCGTAGCTCGCGGAACGATATTTGTGCATTTCTTGTAGAATACGTCTGGTTTCGGCTACTACTCCTACAGCTGGTACTTGATAGCCCATGTCGTGGGCATCAGACGCGATATCGTCCAGACATGCAATTGCATCCGCAATGCCCTGATCTTGGGTCTGGTCAATTTCAGCGTGCTCAGCAATTCCGCCACGACCTTGAGTGATCCCAAATTTCGATCCGAATCTCCGCTTCGAAATTTCGGCGAGATGGTCCTCGAATTCGTGGTCAACCGGGCTACGCCAACGGTTTTGGTCGCTCGAGTCCCAGTGGCAATCCAGCGCTGTCTCCATTTTGTTCAGCCTCCCGTCACACTAAGAACCGAGTCGAGATGGAGCGACATCTATCGCGCAGAGATCGAAGCGACTTCCGGCTCAGATCCGAAGAAGTCTCAAAATGGATTATGTGCGTGATAGTGTCTTGGTCCTCTGAGAGATTTACCAAGTTTCGGAAACGAACGCCTTCATCATCTCGTAGGCTAAACTCAATTCCCTCTATGTGTGTAGCACCCCGTTCGGGATCTGGGAATACCAGCGGTATAGGTAGCGACACTTTAGAGAAGTACCCCTCAGATCTTTCGTATTCAAATATCGAATGACAACTAAGCTCAAAGGACCCAAGATGCTCTGAGGCTCCATCTATCAGTGCTGACAAAGGTTTGTAGTCCCGTGGGGGGCGGGGTAGGCTGCTGCCGGTTTGTTCGTATGAAATATCTAAGGTATAGGTAATGGCACCCCCTTGGTTCCTCCTGAGCAAAGTTCCTCCAGCCTTTTGTGCGACCCCGCCGCTGGTGAACTTGGAACCAAACGATGCTAGCCGAGGAGAAGCGTCTGGATAACGATGAAAATGGCTCTCGGACATCAAATCTATGATTTGGGCTTCTCTTTCTTCAGGTACAGTGCACTGACCGGTTAACCGGAAATAGACACAGTTAAATTTTGGGAGGTTCAGATTCATGGCTTCGCTATGGAAACTCTGGCTTATACGGCTCAACCTGGATAGCTGTTAGTATCATAGGCTCAAAAAGCCTTGTCAATTAGAGTCCTGACCCGTTCTGTCATGTTGTTAGCTCGATTACCCACCCTACTCTCTCAGGTAGAATTCAAGCGGGATTAATCTTCCCTACTGGTGATATGTAATACGGCAAAACACGAGAGTTAGTTTCAGCACGGAAACTTCTTCGGCTAGGGGTCTCAAAGCGTCTTCTAGCCAGGATAGCATCCGGTCAATTCTGATTTGGCTTGACAACGCGCCGCCCTATCCCTGATTGTCACCCTTGTATCGTTTGCGGCGAATACTGGTTACAGGAGAGTTGACCCATGGCGGAGCGTGCTCCCAGGCTTGAAGGCAAGGTGGCGATCATTACCGGCGCGGGGTCCAGCGGCGAGGGCATCGGCAACGGCAAGGCGGCGGCGATTCTGATGGCCCGCGAGGGCGCAAAGGTGCTGCTGGTGGACCAGGTGGAGTCCCGCGCCCAGGAAACGCTGGACATCATCAAGTCCGAGGGCGGCGTGGCGTCCACCTTCCAGGGCGACATGACCAGCCTGGACGACTGCGAGCGCATGGCCCAAGCCGCCATCGACCGCTACGGGGGAGTGGACATCCTCGACAACAACGTGGGCATCTCGCAGCGCGGCACCGTCGTTGAAGTCAGCGAGGCCGACTGGGACCGGGTGATGACGGTCAACCTCAAGACCATGGTACTGGCGGCCAAGGCGGTCATCCCCAGGATGATCTCGACCGGCGGCGGCTCCATCATCAACATCTCGTCCATCGCCGGGCTGCGCGCCCACATGAGCACGCCCTACACCGCGTCCAAGGCCGGGGTCATCGGCCTGACCATCTCCATGGCCGCCGACCACGCCCAAGACAACATCCGCGTCAACGCCATCGCGCCGGGTCTGGTCTACACGCCGATGGTCGCGCCGCGGATGGACGACGACCTGCGCCAGTACCGCCGCAACTCGGCGCCGATGCAGGTAGAGGGCACAGGCTGGGATATCGGCTACGCGGCGCTGTTCCTGGCCAGCGACGAGGCCCGCTGGATCACCGGCATCGTGCTTCCCGTGGACGCCGGTCTGTGCGCCGTCCACCCCGGCACCTACTCCCCCATGAACCAGCAGACACGGTACTAGCGAGGGCGTTCGAGACACCCCCACCCTAGCGTCCCCCCCAGGGGAAGGGAATTATAGATTCGGTGAGGTGATTGGCTATGCGTCTCGAAGGAAAAGTTGCGCTGATCAGCGGCGGCGCCCGCGGAATGGGAGCGGAGGAGGCTCTGCTGTTCGCCCGTGAGGGCGCGAAGGTGGTTATCGGCGACGTGCTGGAGGGCGAGGGCCGGGACGTTGCGGCGTCCATTCCGGGCGGCGCCGCCATATTCGTGCGGCTGGACGTTACGAAGGAAGAGGACTGGCGACGCGCCGTGTCTCTCGCCCAGGAGGTCTACAAGCGGCTCGATATACTGGTGAACAACGCCGGGGTCAGCGCGGTCGGCGGCATCGAGGACACGACCGTGGAGGAGTGGGACCGCGTGATGGAGGTCAACGCCAAGGGGGTGTTCCTGGGCACGCGCGAGGCCATCCCGGCGATGCAGCGAGCCGGTGGCGGCTCCATCATCAACATCTCGTCGCAGCTGGGCATCGTGGCGATGAGGGAGTCCAGCCCTCAGTACATCGCCTCCAAGGGAGCGGTGCGGCTGCTCACCAAGTCCACGGCCATCCAGTACGCGGCCGACGGCATACGCTGCAACTCGGTGCACCCCGGCCCCATCGTGACGCCGATGACCGAGGGCCGCCGCTCCGACCCGGCGGTGCAGGAACTGATGGAGTCGCGCATCCCCCTGGGCCGATACGGCGAAGCCATCGACGTCGCCTACGGAGTCCTGTACCTGGCCTCCGACGAATCATCCTTCGTAACTGGCAGCGAGCTGGTCATAGACGGCGGCTGGGTGGCGCAGTAGCGGCCAGGCGGCTGGGCGTTACGCCTCTGCTCCGTTTATATCAATTTATATCAATCCACAATTTAGGTTGTGGACGGCCGGAAGCGGCAATGCAAAGCGCCTAGCCCTAGAAGTCTGGCCGGAAAGCCATTTGCCGGGTTTTGCGTAGCGCAAAACAGACGCATTCAAGTCTGATATGACATGATAGTGCATGTAATACGTTGCAATACTCACTATTTCATCGATAATCGACGTTAAAAAAACGACGGCTTGGGGAGAATCAGGGTTTCCGGCCAGACTTCTAGGGCGTCAGCAGGATTTTGCCTGTTGTCTCCCGGCCCTCAAGCCTGCGGTGCGCTTCGCGGGCCTCGGACAGGGGCAACTCCAGGCCGACATAGAGCTTGACCTCGCCGCTCTGCACCCAGCTCAGCACGTCGTCGGCGCGCTGCGCCAGCTCCTCGCGAGTGGCGGTGTAGTCGCCGAGGTTGGGGCGGGTGAGGAACAACGAGCCGTTGCGCAGGGCGCCGCTGTCCACCGGTCCCACCGGGCCGCCGGCCTGCCCGTACAGCGCCATGTAGCCGCGCCGTCCCAGCAGGCGCATCCCCTTGTCGAAGGTGGTGGCGCCCACGGCGTCCATCACCATCTTCAGGCCCTTGCCGTCGGTCGCCTCGCGTATCTCGGCCTCGAAGTCCTGTTGCGTGTAGTTGATGACGTGGTCGGCACCTGCTCCCTTGGCCAGTTCAGCCTTCTCCTCGGTGGAGACGGTGGTGAAGACGTGGACGCCCAGCCGCTTGAGCAGTTGGATGAGCCACAGCCCCATGCCGCCGGCCCCGGCGTGAACCAGCACGCGGTCGCCGCTGCCGAGATGGGCAATGCCGTAGACCAGGAAGTGGGCGGTCATCCCTTGCAGCATGGTGGCCGCAGCGGCGTCGAAGTCCATGCCGTCTGGGATGCGCACCAGCAGCCACGACGGTACGGAATGGACCTCGGAGTAGCTTCCGGTGTGCATGGCGTAGGCCACCCGGTCACCCACGGCAACCTCGGTGACGCCGTCGCCGATGGCGGTGACGACCCCGGCGGCCTCGCGCCCCGGCGTCCAGGGGAAGGCATCAGGCGGGTTGGTACCCTTGCGGCTCGATACATCGGTGTAGTTGACGCCGATGGACTTGATCTCCACCAGCGCCTGCCCCGCCGCAGGCGACGGCTCGGGCGCGTCCTCGTAGTTCAGCACCTCCGGCCCGCCGGTCTGGTAGATGCGGACGGTCTTCATGGTTCAGCTCCTGTTGTCGGGTTGATTGTCGGTTAGGCAATTATAAGTCAGTTGGAAGTTCAGGATTGCATTGGTTCGCCCCTCTACGCCGGCGGGTAGTGCTCCTTCCACCAGCGGGCGATGTCGAGGCGGCGAGCGAACCAGACGCCCTCCTTCTCCGAAGCGTACTTCAGGAACTGGTCCAGCGCCGAGGCGCGGCTGGGCTTGCCGATGATGCGGCAGTGCAGGCCGACGGACATCATCTTGGGGTGGGTGGCTCCCTCCTCGTATAGCTGGTCGAAGGATGCCTTGGCAACCTGGAAGAAGTGCTCCGGCGTCAGCAGGTCGCCGCGCCAGTACTTGTAGTCGTTGACCTCCAGCGAGTAGGGCACCACCAGCCAGGGGTTGCCATGCACCTGCGTCCAGTAGGGCAGGTCGTCGTTGTAGGCGTTGCAGTCGTACTCGAACCCTCCCTCCTCGACCACCAGCTCGCGGGTGTTGACGCTGGGGCCGTAGCGCGTATACCAGCCCAGGGGACGTTCCCCGCAGATGCGGGTGATGCTCTCCACGGCCTTTCGGATGGCCTCCCGCTCGGCATCGCGGTCCATCCGGTAGTACTCCTCCCAGCGGTTGCCGTGGCCCATGACCTCGTGCCCGCGGCGGATGGCCTCCGGCCCGACCTCCGGGTTGCGTTCCAGGGCCAGGGCGCAGGCGTAGAAGCTACCTGTGACGTTGTTGCGTTCCAGGATGTCCATGATGCGCCAGACACCGACGCGGCTGCCGTACTCGAAGAAAGACTCGTTGGCCAGGTCGCGCTCCCCCGCTCCGAGGGGCGATGGCGACTCGCCGGATGTCTCGCCTGCCGGGTCGCCGTCCAGTGTCGAGTACTCGGATCCCTCCTCGTAGTTGACGACCACCGAGACGGCGATGCGTGCTTCGTTGGGCCAGCGGAACTGCGGCGGGTTGGCGCCGTAGCCGACGAAATCGCGTTGTTGCATGAGTGTGCCTCCTTAACTCCGGGGAGTCTCCATGCTCTGTTGGTTCCCCACTAATCAGCTTGTATATTGTACCTGCAAACTTAATGGGCCTGGCATTGAAAGTGTCAAATACCGTGGGTCAATCGCATTTTAACTTTCAGCACAACAGGCATTTCGAACCCAACGGAAATATAACCGTCATTCCCGCGAAAACGGGAATCCACGATGCCAGGGGCCAATCAATTTCCCGATTTCCCGGCCATTTGCGGACATTTCGGGCCGTTGTATCTGACCGTCGGAGGCGGATGTAGTGTCCGAGTTGAGTTCGGAAATTTCGATTTCCCGGCCATTGTCGGCCATTTCGGACCGTTGTATCTGACCGTCGGAGGCGGGTGTAGTGTCCGAGTTGAGTTCGGAAATTTCGATTTCCCGGCCATTTCCGGTCATTTCGGGCCGTTGCATCTGACCGTCGGAGGCGGGTGTAGTGTCCGAGTTGGGGTTGGAATCCGGGTTGCGCTTGGTGATCCTGGAGCAGGGAGTCTTCTTTTGGTTTTCAGGCATCAAACATCGCGTGGCCTCAGTGGCTTTGTGGTTTTGGTCGGAGCGATATGGGGAGCGGTGGGGTATGTGCTTATAATAGGACAAGTGTTCTGTTGACTTGGCAAGGGGGAGGAGGCGAAAGCGTTCCGAATCAGGTGGTCGAGACGGCTACCCGACATTAACACCCACTACCCTTGGATTCCCGCTGATTCCCGCTTTCGCGGGAATGACGGACCGTAAGCTGGCATACCGCCTAAATGCCATACCGCCTAAATTGGAACGCTATCGGCGATGGGCCGGCGTTTGCATTGCGCTGGCTGTTGTGCTTTAGTTATACGTTGTTTCCCCGCTGCATCCCGACGATGTATGTGAGCAAATCACGCCGCGCCCCGACAGGCAGGCGGCAAAGGAGTCTTCGCTGACATGGCCTTTGAGGTTATCTCCACCGATCAGGTGGATCGGGTCGCCATCGTTACCCTGAACCGGCCGGAGGTGCTGAACGCCCTCAACCTGACCCTAGTGCGCGAGCTGGACCAGTTCCTCACCGAAGCGGAAGCCGACGACGGCATCGGCGCGGTCATCATCACGGGGTCCGGGGAGCGGGCCTTCTCCGCCGGGGCCGACATCCACGAGAACCGCGAGCTGACCCAGGAGCAACGCGACGAGGGGGCCGCCGAGCGGTCCCAGTACACCTGGCACATGACCACCTGCACCAAGCCCGTCATCGGCGCCATCAACGGCCTGTGCTACGGCGGCGGCACCGTCATGGCCACCAGCCTCGATTTCCTCATCGGCTGCGAGAAGAGCAGCTTCCGCTTCCTGGCGGTCAACTACGGCCAGCTCAACGCCACCTGGAGCCTGCCCAACCTGGTCGGCTGGGGCAAGGCCAAGGAGTTGCTGTACAGCGGGCGCGAGGTGTTCGCCGAAGAGGCCTACCACATCGGTCTGCTCAACCACCTGGTGCCGTCGGAGCAACTGATGGACAAGACCCTCGAGGTCGCGGCAGGCATCGCCAAGAACCGGCCCGAAGGCGTCAACAACATCAAGCAACTCCTCATTGAGCACACCGGCAACTCGCTGGAGCAGCAGTTCTGGACCGAGATCGAGGGCCGGCAGGGCCGCTTCCGGGGCCTGACCGTGGAGGAGGGCTTCCGCGACTTCCTCGACCGTAAGGGCCGCAAACCTGCGGTGTCGTAGATCCCCTCTCCGCATGAACTCTGCTCCCCAGGTCCCGGGGCCTGGCCGCCGTGCCGCGCAGGCCGACGCCACCGCCCCCGACGGGTCGGAGATACGCCTGCTGGCCGACGGGCGGCACTCGGCAAGCCGCAGCAGCATGGTGGAGGTGACACTACCGGCGGGTCAGGTCTCGCGTCCGGTGTACCACCGAACCGTGGAGGAAATCTGGTACATCCTGGAGGGATGTGGCCGCGTCTGGCGCTGTCCTCCGGGTGCCGACGCCACATCGGCGCCTCCGCAGGACGTGTCGCCGGGCGACGCGCTGGTCATCCCCGTCGGCTGGCGCTTCCAATTCGCCGCTGCCTCCGACGCGCCCTTGCGCTTTCTGTGCCACACCACTCCGCCCTGGCCCGGCGAGGAGGAGGCGGTCGCGGCTGAAACCGGAGGCTTGGGCGCTCCGACGGTGTAAGCGGTAAGCGGCCCGGCCCACTGTGCTAGAATCGCCCAATGAAAACCCCTAGCCTGGACTGCTCCGCCTCCTTCCCCGACGGATTTGACGCGATATGCACCCCGGCATTCGTGTATGACGAGCGGGCCATCCATCGCCTGCTCGACTTTGCCGCGCCTCTGCGAAGCGACGGGCGGTGCTCGCTGCTTTTCGCCATCAAGTCCTTCTCCTTCGCCCCCGCGCTGCGGGTAATGGCCCCCCGGCTGGACGGCTTCGCGGTGAGTTCGCTGTACGAGGCGCGGCTGGCCCGCGGCGTTATCGGCGGCAATGGGTCGGTGCATATCACCACGCCCGGGTTTCGGGACGACGAAGCCGACGAAATCGGGGCGCTGTGCGACTACGTGTCCCTCAACTCGCTGGGCCAATGGGAGACGCACTCCGGGCGGCTACAGGCACGGGCCAACTGCGGGCTACGGGTGAATCCGCAGCTTTCCTTCGCCGACGACTGCCGCTATGACCCCTGCCGCCCGCAGTCCAAGCTGGGAGTGCCGCTGGACAATCTCGCCGCCGCGCTGCGGGACAAACCGGCCCGGCTGGACGGTGTTCGCGGCCTGCTGTTCCATTCCAACTGCGATTCGCCGGACTTCGGGGAACTGCGGGCCACGGTGGAGCGGCTACGGGACTGCATTCCCGGCCTGTTGCGGCAGGTGGAGTGGGTCAACCTCGGCGGCGGCTACCTGTTCGAGGAGGACGGGGAGCCATGCCTCAACTTTAACGAACTCTGCCGGGCCGTGGATTCCCTCCGCGCCGAGTTTGACGTGCAGGTCTTTATCGAGCCGGGATCGGGCCTCATCAGGGCCGCCGGGTATTTCGTCGCCTCGGTGCTTGATCTCTTCCAGAGCGGCGGCGCATCAGTGGCAGTGCTGGATACCTCGGTGAACCACATGCCGGAGGTGTTCGAGTACGGCTTCCGGCCCGACGTGGTTGGCCACGACGATGACGCCCCCCACGAGTACCTGCTGGCCGGCTGCACCTGCCTGGCCGGGGACCTGTTCGGCTCCTACCGCTTCCCGGAACGGTTGAGCGTAGGGGACAGGGTGGTGTTCAGCAACTCCGGCTCCTACACCCTGACCAAGGCCAACACGTTCAACGGCGTAGCCCTGCCGTCGGTCTACGCCCTGGACGCGAGCGGCGAGTTGACCCTCCGGAGCAGCCCGTCCTATGCGGACTACGCCGCCCGCTGGGCCCTCGGTAATGTGGAATAGAGCCACCTCTCTTTTGCGAGAGGGCCGCGAGTAAAATTTCCTCTCAATTTCCTCTCAGTCCGGGAGAGGGCTAGGGCGAGGGCGTTCCCCATGCCCCACATACTTCAAATCAACGACACGGTCTCCACCCGCGAGTGCTCCCTGCGCCTGGAGCCGGAGGATGTCGGCCTGCCGCTGGGCGCGCTGCTGGACCGCTACCTCAAGCAGGTCCCGATAGCCCAACTGCTCCGGGAGTCGCGGATAACCCCCTCGTCCGCCGATGCGCTCTACGCCATTCAGGACCTGGTGTACGCCAGCGACGACGGCGGGCGGCTGATGGATATGTTCGCGGGCGTGGCCTTCACCGACAGCGGACGCCCCATCGGACTGGACGACGCGCCTGCTGTTCACCGGGCGCAGGCGGCAGGGCAGGAAATTTCGTTGCTGGACATCGGTATTGACCGCATTGCCTGCGAATACGACCGCAACTGGACCGGCTTCCACGCCCGCAAGTGGCAGCGCGCGCCGGAGCGATACGCCGGCTTCGTCCGCGACACCCTCGCCGCCGACCACGGCGAGCCGGAGGCCGACGGCATCCTGGAGCTGCACTCGGCGGAGCAGAAGCTGAAATTCCTCAAGTCCCTAGCGCAGCGCATCTGGCGCAGCCAGTTCGAGAACTACTCCCGCTTCATTGGCCGCAAGCTGGTATACAAGTCGGGTGACGAGACCGTGGACAACATACTGGACGGCGGCGGGGCCATCTGCTCAGAGAAAGTGCAGGCCCTCAAGTTCCTGACCGACCACTACGGCCTCGAATCGGAGTATCTCATCGCCGGGCAGGACGCCGACGGGCCGCTGCCGGTGGAAAAGCTGCGCGGCCTGTTGACCACCTTCGACTTCACATTTGCCAGGCGCTATATGCGCTACTGGCAGCATACCGCGCTGGTCTACCGGGTGGACGGCGCGCCGGTGCTGGTGGACGCCACCAACGGCAACGTCCCCTTCCTGTTCCTGCGGAACGCAGACGCCGACCGCCTGCTGCGCTGCGAAAGCAAGCAGCCGGTGCCGGTGAAGATGGTCGAGTCCGAGGAGAGTTTCTACTACCACCGGGCGCCGCAGGACATCCCGAAAAACCTGTTCTTCGCGCTGGAGGGCTGGATTCCCTTCTCGGACCTGATGCAGGTCTTCGATAACGAGCTGGGCTTGTACCTGTCCGCCGACTTCTACGTCGCGCCCATATCCTACCGCAGCGAGCGGGAGTTCCGACGTGACCGCCGGGACTTCCTCGAAATCTGCCGCCGGGGACAGCTCCAATGCTCCATAACCGGGGACTGGACGCTAGACTCGCCCCAAGGCCGAGCCTTCGAGGAAGCGGAACCGGAGACCAGCCGCCGCATCCTGCTGGCCCACGACCACCTGCTGCGCCGCCTCGACCAGTGCGACGGCCCCGGCCACGAGGCCGGTCTGGTCATCATCAGGCTGCGGGATTGAGTTGCCCTATGAAACGCCGTCAACCATCACCGTCCGCGTTACTGTCCCGCATCCGGGACTACGAATTCGCGTCGCACTCCGACGGCGACCTGCGCCTGGCCCTGCGGCGCCTGCAATCCCGCGCGGTCGAAACGGCGACGGACGGCCTGCTACCCGAATGTTTTGCCATCGTGGCGGAGGCCATAGACCGGCGCTTGGGCGTCTGGAGGCTCTTCGACGATTCTCGCCCGGCGGATGCTTCTGCCGAAGACGCGCGAATCATCGCCGAAACCACGTCGGACGTGGCACGACAGCGGACGCACCGCAGGCCGGGGGAGATTCTGCTGCCCGCAGGGTTCTACCAAGCGGCGCGGCGGCAGGACGAAAACGGCCGCCTGCGGTTCCGGGCCACCGGGGAGCAACTGCTGGCCGGGATTCACCTGTTCCGGGGCAGGGTGGTGCAGATGGACGCGGGCGAGGGCAAGACCGTCGCCATCGCCTTCGCCGCCGCGCTACATGCCGTCCTGGGCCGTGCGGTCCACGTGGTCACGGCCAACGACTACCTCGCGGAGCGGGACGCCGCGCTGCTGGAGCCGGTCTTCCGCTCCCTTGGCCTCAGCGTGGGCGCAGTGCCGGGACACATGGAGGAAGGCGAGCGCCGCCACATTTACCGCCGCAACATCGTCTACGGCGCGATGCGCGAGTTGGGCTTCGACTTCCTCCGGGACAACCTGAAGCCCTCCACCGGCCAGCGAGTGCAGGCGAGCCTTGATGTGGCCATCATCGACGAGGCCGACCACGCCCTGATTGACGAGGCGTTTACGCCGCTGATCATCTCCGGCAATCCGATGGGCGGCTCCCGCTCGGCGGTGCGGGTCAACGGCGCGGTCGCGGAGATGATCGGCTTGCAGCGCGAACTGGTTGGAGAATTGGCCGGGCATATTGATTCGCCGGAAACCCCGCCCAACTCCCAACCTCGGCTGCTGGCGACGCTGCTGCTGGCCGACCCCGACAGCCCCACGCTGCTGCAACGCCTCGGCGCCCGTCCCCGGCTGCGGCGGCAGACGTGGGCGCTGGCCGAGGATGAGTACACGACGTTGACCGACGGGCTGTACTATGCCATCCACCCCGGCAATCGCTTCGTGACCCTGACCGAGAGGGGACGGGAGTTCCTGGAGCGGCGGCTGGACGGATTCCACGATGGCGAAGCGGCGGTTGGCCTCAACGGGAACGGCAGGAGGCCGCTGTGGGAGCGCAGGAAACGGGCCGACACCTCCGCCCGGCGGGTGGCGCGGCGGTACGCCCTGGAGAATCAGGCCAGCCAGTCCCTCGGCGCCCACCTGCTGCTCAAGCGCGACGTTGACTACCTGGTTGATTCCGGGGTGGTTCATTCCGGGGTGGTTGATCCCGGGGGGGTTGATTCCGGGGTTGACGACGGCGGCATCGTCCTCATCGACCCGCACACGGGGAGGCCCAAGCCCGACAGCATCTACCAGCACGGCCTGCAATCGGCGGTGGAGGCGCGGGAGGGCGTACCCGTGCACCCGGAGCGCGAAACACTGGCCCAGATTTCGGCGTCGGGTTACGTGAACCGCTACCGTCAGATTTCCGGCATTACCGGCACCGCCGCGTCGGCCGCCGGGGAACTGCGGCGCAAGTACGGGCTGGAGGTGGCGATTGTCCCGCCGGTGAGTCCGCCCAAGCGGTTCGACGGCCCGCCGGCGGTCTACCTGACCCGCGAAGACAAGCTGGCGGCAGTGGTGGTGGAACTCGCCGCCCGGCACCGCACGGGCCAGCCGGTGCTGGCAAGCACCCTCACCGTAGAGCAGTCGGAAGAGCTGGGCCGCCTGCTGGAGGAGCGCGGCATTCCCCACCGGGTGCTCAACGCCGTCACCACCCCCGTCGAGGCCAGCATCGTCCGCGACGCCGCGGCCTTCGGCGCGGTCACCGTCGCCACCCACATGGCCGGAAGAGGCACCGACATCCTCGTGGAACCCGGCCTGAACGCCCGGATAGCGCGGCAGTGCGCCGCCGAGATCCGCCGGATGCTAACCGAAGAAGGCTCG
Organism: Dehalococcoidia bacterium; assembly: GCA_965226875.1. Classification (GTDB taxonomy): domain Bacteria; phylum Chloroflexota; class Dehalococcoidia; order Lucifugimonadales; family UBA3495; genus VXOI01. Next base: position 3,982,726 of record OZ245439.1, read on the forward strand.
GACGCCGGAACAGTTGACGTTACCTGCCCCTCGCCGGATCACGCCGCAGTGCTGCGGGCCGAACTGGACCGCGCCGATGTCTTCGACACGATGCCGGTAGCCGGGGGCGGGCTGAGTGTCTCGCTGCGCGGCGGCAGCGGCGGGCGCACAGGGCGCGGAAGGCTGGACTTTGCCTTGGGATTGTGCGTCATCGGCACCGAGATTCACGACTCCGGTCGCATCACACTCCAGCTCAACGGCAGAAGCGGGCGGCAGGGACAGTTCGGCCTCACCCAGACCTTCCTGTCGCTGGAGGACCGGCTGATCAATCTGGACGCCGACGCCATCCTGAAGCTGTCCGCCTGCCGCCGCTCGGATGACGATGGGCGCGCATACTACGCCGGGCCGGAGGTCGCCCGCCGCATCGAGAGGCTACAGGCCGCCGCCGAGCATGAGGCCGAGGCCCAGCGCGGTCTGATCCAGGACTACGCCGCCGAACTTGACCGCCAGACGCAGCTGTACTACCAACGCCGCCAGCAGATGATTGACTCCGCATCGGAGCCGGGGAGCATTACGGCGATGTGCCGGGAGGTCGCGGAGCAGGTGGCGTCCCGGCTCGCCGCCGCATACCTCGGCCCGGAGACGGACGGCGGCGACTACGCCCCGCGCTTCGAGGCATTGGCGGAAGAGGCGCGGCTGGATTTCGCCGTGGACTGCTCGCCCCTGTACGGCCTTGACCTCTCGCTGGTGCCCCGCGAGCTGGCCCAGCTGATGACCGAACGGATGGAGCAACAGGCGTCGTTGCCGAACCAGTCGAAGGGCGGCGCCGCCGTGTTCCCCGAAGTGGCGCGGCTGCTCTACCTGCAAGTCTGCGGCGACCTGTGGCCGGGCCACATTGCCATTCTGCGGGACTCCGTCGCCAGCCAGTTGCTCAGTAGCCTTAACCACAAGTCGGCCGTGGCCGCCTACATCCGTCGGAGCGACGAGGCGTGGCGCGGCTACTGGGAGCGGGTGGAGGGCGAGTTCCTGTCCCGCCTGGCCACGTTCCCGCTGTCTGCCCCCGAGTCCCCGCAGGTGGCCGTCAGCGCGGAGACCGATCTGCTGCTGGCCCAAGAAGCCGCACCCCCCCAGGGGCAATAATTCTTACTCCTCGCCAATCTCTCTCGATCCTGATTGCTCCGTTGGTGCTTTCCCCAATTGGAGGAGGGCGAGGGGAATGGCGGCGAGGGCCACGATGGCCGCGGCGCGGAAGAAAGCGCGGAAGACCGACAGGCCGGCGATGTTCACACCGGTGGTGTACTGCTCGACGCGGGCGTTGAGGGCCTCGGTGGACTCGCCGGACTGCGGAATGGGCAGCTCCAGCCCGGCGGTCAGGAACTGGAAATGCTCCACGCCCCAGGCCGAAATTGCCGCCAGCCCCAGCGTCATGCCCATCATGCGGGCCACGGTGACCAGCGACGCGGCGGTGGCCCGGTAGTCCTCGCCCACCGATTGCAGGGCGCGGTGCAGAATGGGGGCGATGACCAGCCCGAAGCCCGCGCCCGTCAGCAGCAGTTGCAGCGTAAGCTCCGGGTCATTCACGCCGACCTCCCACCGGGAGCAGAAGAACAGGCCCGTCGCCACCATCAGCAGCCCCGCCACCGTCAGCGTCCGCCCGCCGGCCCAGGGCAGCAGCAAGCCGCCGACCACCGAGGCCAGCGGTATCACCCCGGTCATTCGCAGCAGCCACATGGCCCCGGTGAACGGGTCCTTCTGCATCACGGTGTCGGCGGTCAGCGGCACGGTCACCAAGGCGATAATCAGGGACACGCCGACCAGCGCCTGCGTCAGGTTGGACAGGATGAAGCCCCATGAGCGCAGGAAGACGTGGGCCAGGAGCGGCTGCCAGGTTCGCCGCTCCACCGCCACCAGCACGCCGCCAATCCCCAGCCCGGAGGCGGCCAGGATGAAGGGGGCGGGAGAGGCCAGGGTGAATAAGTCGCTGCGGGAGAGGCCCAGCGACAGCAGCAACAGGGCAGCGATGAGCAACGCGCCGCCCAAGTAGTCCACTCTGGGTTCCCTCCCTGCCCTTCCCCCCCGGCGGGGGGAAGAAAGTTTATTTTCCGCTCCGCGAGGGGCTGACGATGGTGAAGGCCCCCGGCGAAGGGGAATCAGCTGGGGGCCGGGAAGCCGCATCAGGGCCACAAACACCACGGCGCTCTGCGGCACGTTGAGCCAGAAGATCCATCGCCAACTGGACAGCTCGACGATTGCGCCGCCATAGGCCGGGCCCAGCATGGAACCGGCCTCCGCCGCGCCCCCAACCACGCCCAAGGCCAAGGCCCGCCGCTCCGGCGGCACCAGCGTCGTCGCCAGCGCCATGCCCAGCGGCACCGTCGCCCCGCCGCCGATGGCCTGGATAACCCGGGCCCCGATCATAAACTCAAAGCTCTGGGCCACGGCCACCAGGCTGGTGCCGATGCAGAACACCACCAGCGCGGCCTGGTAGACTCGCGGGTAGCCGTAAACGTCGCCCAGCCGGCCGATCAGCGGCATGGCCACGGTGTAGCCCAGCAGGTACGCGGTGATAATCCACGAGACCCGATCCAGCTCGGTAATCGGAATCTTGAGGTCCAGCATCACGCTGGGCAGCGCGGTGACCACCACCGTCTGGTCCAGGGCCGCGATGAAGGCCCCCAGCCCAGCAATGGTCAGGATGGCCCAGGTGGAACGCCGGCCACCCTGGAGGGACTCATCCGGCGTGGGTTCAGAAGCCACGGGCGCGCCAAGAAATTCCCTCTCCCTTGTGGGAGAGGGTCAGGGTGAAGGCTAGGGTGAAAGCGCCGGAATACAAGTCCATCCTAAAGCCCTATACGCCGCTTCATACTCCGCCGGTTTTCCGGAAGGAAATTGAGGACTTGGAATTCACCCTCACCCAACCCTCTCCCTTCAGGGTAGAGAGAGTTTCTGGAGCCAACTCAATTGAGGGAGTAGGAAGCTATAAGGGCGGGTGACCTCACAGCTCCGGCGCGGTGATTGTTATCGGCTGGTTCAGGTTGTCGATGGTCAGCAGCCGTTGCGACTCGGGAACATCGGTTGCCACTACCTGGCCAGTGATGAGGGCCTGGCGGAGGGCGCCAGTGTCCCGGTCGGTCATGACTTCCAGCGAAACCTCGTAGCCGGTCGCGGCGGTCGGCACCAGTTCCTGTAGGTCTTCGGAGAGGATGACGCCGCCGATGCGGTAAACATCCACCCCGTCCAGTCTCTCGGCCCCCAGCAGTTCCGGCGACTGCACCTTTCCCACGATGCGGGCCAGGATGTCGCCGAAGTTGCTGAGATTGATGGGCAGGGTGTCCTGCGGCACCTCGCCCCACTGGCCGTTGAGCACGTTGGTCATGTAGGCCGTGCCGTCAATGCTGATCATGCCTATCTCCAGGTAGGAACGGGGGAAAAGCAACTCGGCCTCCACGGTAACGTCGAACTTATCGGGAACCACCGACCTGCCGTAGGCCCGGTGCATCAGGACGCCAGGCAGGAGGCTGGTGGAACCGACGATATGCTCCAGGTCGAAGGAGCCGGACTCCAGGGCAAGCAGCCGCTCCACGGTGCGTTGCAGCTCTTCCCTGGGGTCCACCGGCTTGGGCGTCGCGGTTGGTGTGGGCGAGGCGCAGGCCGCAATGGCGACAACGGCCAGCAGGGTCAACGCGGCCAGGGCCGCCCTCACCCTGACCCTCTGCCAGAGGAAGAGGGAACAACCAGAAACCCTCTCCCGGAAGGGGAGGGAACGCCGACTGACCCTGCCTCGAGGGGAGGAGGGTCGCTGGGGGAATCCGTTCAGTTCCAAGACCACACCGCCACCTTGCCCGATGCGATGCGGCGGGCATCGCCGGTGCCCACGTCGACGACGTAGACCTGCCCGCCGGCGGGGCCGCTGCCGTTGCGTCTGGCAGGCTCCGGGCCGTCGGTGCCGGCAACCACCAGCGCGGAACCGTCGGGCGCCCAGATGGAATGGGAGTAGGCGTACTGGTCGAAGAAGCTGAACATGGTAAACAGCTCTCCCGTGGGGCTGAACCGGAAAAGGTGGCGCGGCTCCCCGGCTGCCGCGCCGGATTCCACCGCGGAAACCGCCAGGTCCATGGAGCGGCTGAGCGGGTCAATGCCAATCCAGGCGATGTTGTCGCCCTGCGGCGACCAGAAGAACGCCAGCAACGACTCGTCCACCAAAACGGAACTGCCGGAACCGTCGGCCCTGACCAACCGCAGGCTGTCGAACACCGGGGTGCCGGGGCGAGACTGCTCGGCCACTGCCAGCGTCGAGCCGTCGGGGGCCCACGCAAAGGCGGTCATGCCCTGCGTTTCCATCAACAGACTCGGTGCCGGGGCATTGCCAGTGGGAGTGAGGTAGACCCCCTCCACTCCTCCCGATATACCCGCATAGGCCAACTGGGAGCCGTCGGGCGAGATGGCAGGGACGCGGAAGTTGAAGGCGTCCACGGCCACGCGGGTTGCATCGCCGTCGGGTGTCGGGCTCTGGATGGTCACCAGATCGCCGCTGTGAACCGCAATCTGGCCCTCGTCGCCAGCCCAATGGTAGTATAGCGGGGCGCCCAGTGCGATGGCGTCCACTTCTCCATCAGACTGGTAGTCCCGCACCAGCAGGGCCAGCCCTTCGGGAGTGGGAGCCAGAAAGGTCAAGTAGCGGTCGTTGGGAGACCAGTAGATGTAGTGCGCCGCACCGTCGGCCACTGGCGCGGGCACTTCGTTATTGTAGGCCGAAACCATCCGGCCGGAGGACAGCTCGAACACCTGCACCGACAGGCCGCCGTTGCTCCCGCTGACCGATACGCGGGAGGCCGCGATCCTGCCACCGTCCCGCGACCAGGTTGGCCAGCCATAGGAATCACCCTGCTGTAGCGGCTGGGCCAATACCCCGGCCCGCACGCCGCCGGTCAACCGCTCCTCGCCGGTGGCGTCGGGGTTGATGAGCAGCAGGTCGCCGCTGTTGTTGATGTAGGCTATTCGGTTCACCATGAGCTCTCCAGTTTCACCCGTCCCAGATTCAGACGAAGGAATCTCCTGTATTGATTCCACGCCGGAACAGCCCGGCAGACTCCCAAAGACCAGCAGGGCCATCATCAAAAGCAGCAATAGGAGTCCTGGCTTCATCGTCTCTCCTCTCCCGGAGAACGCAGCACTGGCTCACTCCGCCATGATAACAAAGAAAATTCGTGGACAAACAACCCGATCCGGTGGGCAAACTCCCCGCACGGGGTATACAAACAGGGCCGGGCAGTGGGTTTGCCCACACGAGCGGCAAGACCCGCCAGACAAATACCCGCACGCCGCCAGCAATCAAACCCAACAAGACAGGCATTATCCACCAAGACAGGCTGACTATACATGCTAAAATGAAACCTGAAACACCCATATTCCAGCTTGATACGTTTCCAGTATAGGCACTCAGCCCCCGTACCAAGGAAATTTGTCCACCCTATCAACGGCCTTACTGATGTTATTACAAGCAATTAAGAATAGATTTTGAGAAATAAATTTAGAAACGATAATGGCAATCAGGGCCGCAGATCATTTGGCACTGATTGTTCGACGGTAATGAGCAATGATTGATACGGTTAGGCTGAATATCAAGGCAGGCAACGGCGGCAACGGCTGCGCCAGCTTTCTCAGGGAAAAGTACCGCCCTCGCGGTGGTCCCAACGGTGGGGACGGTGGGGACGGCGGCAACACCTACCTTGCAGGCGACTCGTCGTATAATACGCTGCTGCACATTAAGTTCAACAGCACGGTCTACTGCGAGTCGGGCCATCATGGGAAGGGCAAGAACCGCCACGGCGGGAACGGCGAGGACACCATAATCCCTGTTCCCATCGGAACCGTGGTCTGTCGTGTCAACAACGACGGCTCCCGCGACTTCCTGACCGACATTCGCGGCACCACTCCCTACCTCGTGGGCCGGGGCGGACGGGGGGGCTGGGGCAATGCCCGTTTCTCCACCTCGACCAACCAGGAGCCGGTGTTGGCCGAGCGGGGCGAGCGGGGCGAGGGCGCCGTGCTGTTCCTGGAGCTGAAGCTGCTGGCCGACGTGGGCCTGCTGGCCCGTCCCAACGCCGGCAAGTCCACCCTCATATCGCGCTGCTCGGCGGCCAAGGCCCGGGTGGCCGACTATCCCTTCACCACCGTGGAGCCGGTGCTGGGGGTGGTGCGCTCCGGCGCCAGCGACTTCGTAATGATGGAGATTCCCGGCCTGCTGGAAGGCGCTCACCAGGGCGTCGGCTTGGGCCACCAGTTCCTGCGCCATGCCGAGCGCGCCCGTCTGTACATCCACCTGATCGACGGGCTCACAGAGGATCCCGCGGACGATTACCGGATGGTCAGGGGTGAACTTTTGCACTTCAACCCGGAACTGGCCGGCAAGCGGCAACTGGTGGTGGTCAACAAGATAGACGTTACCGAGGTCCGCGAGCAGCGGGAAGCTATCGCCACCGCAGTGACCGCAGCACTGAGGAAGGGTGGGGATGGGAACGGGGAGGTCATGTTCATCTCCGCGGTCACCGGCGAGGGCGTGGCCGCGATGCTGACCCGCATATCCGCCATCCTGAAGGAACTGCCCAAGGATGAACCGGCCAGCGAGGAAGAAGGCTGGGCACCCGCCCCGCGCCGGCGGGAACGAGTGCCGGAATCGGTGCAGGTCGAGAATGGTGTCTACGTCATAGAATCGGACCGGCTGGAGCGACTGAGTGCGCTGGCCGACACGCGAGACCAACGGGTGCTGTTGCAACTGTGGCGCGAGATGCGCCGCTCCGGGTTGGCTGACAAGCTGATAGACGCGGGAATCGAGGTGGGCGACACCATCCGCATGGGGAGAGTGGAAGTGGAATGGTTCTGACCCGCATTGGCGTCCTCGGGGGGACCTTCGACCCGGTACACCGGGGCCATGTGGAGATCGCCCGCCGCGCCATGGAGGAAGCGGCTCTTGAGCGAGTCATATTCATCCCCGCCGCCCAGCCCCGCCTGAAGTCCGGCGAGCCGTCGGCCAGCCCGCAACAGCGTCTCGAAATGCTGCGTCTGGCCGTCGAAGGCGTCCCTGGGTTCGAGGTATCAGACGTCGAACTGCGCCGCTCCGGGCCCACGCTGACCGTGGAGACGCTGGGGGAACTGCGGGAGGGACAGGAGGATGGGAGGGAGTTGTTCTTCATCCTCGGCCTGGACGCGCTGGCCCGCTTCGACCAGTGGGTGGAGCCGGGGCGGGTGGTAGGGCTGGCCCGCCTGCTGGCGGTGAGCCGTCCGGGGTACGCGGGGTTTGACTGGCCCGGCTTCTACGCCCGCAACCCCTACGCCGTGGGCCGGGTGGACTGCATAGACTCCACGGCGATAGACATCAGCGCCAGCGAACTGCGCCAACGCCTTGCGTCGGGCGCGTCCGTAAGCGGCCTGCTGCCGAAGGCGGTCGAGCGGTACATACGGCAGAGGGGATTGTACGGGGCGCATCAGTGATGTCCGGGCGCTTGAGGCAGTGATTTCGGCAAGCGAGGCGATGTGATAAGATGCCGCGCAACGTCGTGCGAAACATCTGATCGCGCATAAGGGGACATTATGACCAGTGCGTTGTCTGCCGGAGCTTCAGAGCAGCCTTTGGCCGATCCTGCCCGTTTGCTGGAGGATTCAGGCGCGTTGCTTTTCGGGGACTTCACGCTGGCGTCGGGCAAGCGATCCGACTACTACTTTGATTCCAAGAAGCTCACCCTGGAACCGTCGGGAGCTCGCTTCATTGCAAGCCATATTGTCGACAAACTGGACGCTGAGGGAATTCGGTATGTGGGAGGCGTCGCCTACGGTGGCATCCCCATAGTGTCGCACATTGCCCTGCTCAGCGAGTTGCGGGACGGGGATCCCATCCGAGCCTTCTACCACCGGAAGGAAGCGAAGGGACACGGCACCAGCGCCGCGGCCGAAGGCCAGTTCCCGGAGCCGGACGCGCCCGTTGCCATCGTGGAAGATGTGGTCACGACCGGAGGCTCGTTGCTGGAAGCCATCCGCTTGGCGAAGGCCAGCGGCTACAACGTAACCCACGCCATTACCCTGGTGGACCGCGACGAGGGCGGAAGGGAGGCGGTGGAGGCTGCGGGCTACAAGTTCTGGTCGCTCTTCCGGGTGGAGCGGACGGATGACGGGGTGAGGATGGTGCCCAGCGTCTAGTAGCCGGTTGCGCAGGCGCTCATTGCCTGGCGTCTATACGAGATAGTTGGCCGGGCCATTCGAGTATCTTAGAAATTATCTAAAAATCAACTGGCCCTGGCCCTGGCCGGGATTCCGGGGATGAGGGGTGGACGCCCTCACCACGGCCCTCTCCCTCTGGGAGAGGGAGCTTTTGACGACTGCTAACTGAAGTCCTGCCCCGGGCCGAAGAGCTTGGGCGTGTCTTCGACGATGGCGGTTCCCGACGCCGGGGGTTGCAGGTCGAGGGTCTGCCCGGGCGTGGCGGCGGCGGTGCGGACGAAGCCCAGGCCCCGCAGCTCGCCGCCGGGCGTTCGGTACAGCGACGTTACGGTGCCGGCGGGCCTGCCCTCGTGGTACAGCGTCGTCCCTGCGTCGGCCTCGCTGCCCTCGGAGAACGCAGAACCGACAGGTACTTTTGGACCCGGTGGTAGCTGTCCAACCGGGCGATGACTTCCTGGCCGATGTAGCAGCCCTTGGTGAAGTCTATCGCGCCGATGAGTCCGGCTTCCAGGGGGTTGTACGGCTCGCCCATCTCGCTGCCGAAGGCCGGCGCGCCGCTGGACACCCGCAGAGCTTCCCACTGGTCGGCGTCGGCCTCAACGGCCCCGGCCTCGGCCAGCGCGGCGGTAATGTCGGATGCTGCGTCGCTGGGGGCCACCAGCAGGCAGCACGGCAGCGTTCCCAGGGGGCTGCTGACGGCGATGATGTCTTGTCCGCCGATGCTGACCGTGGGCGCGGGATACTGCATCCCCGGCAGGCGCTCCGTTTCCTGAGCGTCCAGGCCCAGCGCGGTATCGGCGGCTGGCCCTGCCACGGCGATGATGGCAGTGGACGCAGAAACGTCCTCGACCTCCAGGTCTTCCATGATGGTGTACTTGTCCAGCCACTCGATGACCGGCTGCTGCTGGCCTGGGCTGGTGAGCAGGTAAACGCATTCGCCGGCGTGTATGACACTGAGCAGGTCAACGATGCGCCCTCGGTCGCTGGTCAGCACGGTGGGCGCCCAGTGTCCGGGTTGAAGGTGGTCCACCTTGTTGGTGGAAAGCCGGTTCAGCAGGTCCAGCGTGTCCTCGCCGGTGGCCTTGATGCAGCCGTATCCGGCATTCGGGTGGACGGTCAGGGTATCGGCGGAGCCGACTGACGACGCAGGCTGCTGCCCGGAAGTCTGTTGCAGGGTCATAGGGCCTCCGTGTCCTGGAGAGCGCCCAAGAGATTCTCTCTCATCTTGCTCTCATCCCGGGAGAGGGTCAGAGCAGGGGCGTCCCCGTTTGGGATTGGAGAAACCGGACCTAAACATAAACGCCGCCTTCATCCGGTGAAGACGGCGCATTAACGATTCCTGTGGCGTTGTTCCGGCGAGGCAGGCGCTCGGCTAGACGCTGAACGAGGTGCCGCAGCCGCAGGCCTTCTTGGCGTTGGGGTTTTCAAAGATGAAGCCCTTGCCGTTCAGCCCGTCGGAAAAGTCCAACTGCGTGCCGACCAGATAGATATAGCTCTTCTTGTCGACGATTACCTTCACGCCGAACTGCTCGACCACCTTGTCGGTGTCGTTGTGCTCGCCGGAAATCTTCAGGTCGTAGGTGAGTCCGGAGCAACCGCCGCCTTTGACGGCCACGCGGACGCCCACGTCGTTATTAGCCGTCCCTTCCTTTTCGGCGAAATACTTAATCTTCTCGGCGGCCTTCGCGGTAATTTCCACCGACATTTCAACACCGTCTCTCGTAATGGGCATAACTCCCTCCGAGGCTATCTTTTAGCCGCCAACACAACATCGCCGCCCCAGACAGGGCTGGCAAACCCAGTATATGCAACGGCAGCGCGGGCGTCAAGGCAGTCAGGGCCTCTGTCCGTGGTCCCCTCCCTCCGGGAGAGGTAACTTTACCTGAGAATAATGAAAACACACTGGCTCTTGTCGGCGGACCACTTGACAGTTAACCGACCTTTTGGGATGCTCTAGATAGTGAGGCGTTATCAGGAGCAATCGCCTCGCGGAGAATTGGCGGTGATGGTGCGATCCACCTGTCCGCCAACCCTAACCGCACCACCGCATCATGCCCCTGTAGCTCAGAGGATAGAGCGGCGGCGTCCTAAGTCGCGCGTCGGGGGTTCGAGTCCCTCCAGGGGTACTCCCTTTAGATACAACATGGGGCAATTCGACGACTCGTTATCACTTGCAGTACAGCAATAGGTATAACCAGCCATCAGCCCCGCCGCAATGCGTCTCGACCTGGGACGCAGACACCGCTTGCCTTTAGAGGCTATCTCAAAATCAACTGGCCCTCCTGATACCCCCGCATCGCTGACCAAAGCCCATAGCTTCCCGCCTTCGCGGGAACGACGGGTTGTGTGCCGCCCATCTCCCCGGCAACGCTTCCCGAGGGCCGAAACCGTCATGCCGCTTGGGGCTAACCTCCGGGATTCCATTGCCGCACCGCTCCCGTCTAATTTTGATGCCGGCGCGCGGATTGCATCGTTACGATTCCTGCTTGCACAACCCGCCAATTCGTTGACAATGGCTATGTCCCTTGCTAGATTAGGCGAATTATCGTATCCAATTAAGATATAGTGTTGCGAAAAATGGGACTGTTGGAGGGCCATCGAGACCGTTAGAGGAGTGCGAGCTGCCTATTGACGACCAGGCCGGTCCTTCATTATTGGGACCGGCCAGGATTGTTTACCGGAGACGTTCCAAAGAGAAAAGAGAGAGGAGGCCGATATGTCCAGCGAGTCCGGCCATACGGAAAAACTGGGATTCGACGAATGTACTGTGCCGGAGACCAACGTCAGCGTATACGAGGCTCTCTATCGACGGCGCATGGCGTGGAACTTCAAAGACCAGTCAGTACCCAAGGAGGCGCTGGCTCGTATGCTGGAGACCGCCGTCTGGGCGCCGAACCATCGCCTCACCGAACCCTGGCGGTTCTTCATCCTGGGGAAGGGCAGCGCGGCGTTGGAGCAGGTGGCCGGGCTGGCCCACGACTTCGCCCTGCAACGGAGCGGCAACGCACAGCGCGCCGAGGCCACCCGCGATTCCCTGCTCAAGACCCCGGTGGTCATCTACATGTACTCCACTCCCGGACGCGACGAAGAAGGCACCCGGGAAAACTACGCGGCGGTCTGTTGCGCCGCCCAAAACATCGCCCTGGCCGGAGTGGCCGAGGGCTTGGCAGTCACCTGGGAAACCGGCGGCCCCACCCGGCACCCGGACCTGGCGAAGACCCTGGGCGCGGAGGACGACTGGGCGCTGGCCACCATGCTCTCCATCGGCTACCCCGCCGAAGACCCCCCATCCCGGCGCACCCCGGTATCCAACTTCGTCCAGTGGTTGGAATAGCTCTCGCCGATCCAACATAGATGAGGAGGCGCCATGCCCATTATCAGAAAAAGCGACCGGAGCAAGAGAGAAGAGGCAACCTCTCCCGGCCTGGAGTCGTTCAGCATCGTAGATGCGGCCCACGGCAGCGATTCGTTGAGAGTCGGGGAAGTGACCATCTCTGGCATGTCCCGCGTACCGCGCCACACGCACACCAACACGGAAGAAGCGATGGTCTTGTTGGAGGGCAGCCTGGATGCGCTGGTGGGCCGGGAGCGATTGACCATCGAACCCGGCGATTTGGTGCTTGCCCCTGCCGGCACGGTTCACGGTTTCGTCAACCGCTCCGATACACCGGCCCGGTTGTTGTTCGTCTTCCCGATTCACGAACCCGACCGGGTGCTGACGACGCCGCCCGACGCCCTGCCTTCGGGGTTCCCGTCGGAGCAGGGCCTCTCCGGCTTTCGGTCTCCCCATGACCGGCCCCTGGAGCGGGAATCTGAGTCTTGACGGGCGTATTGCAATTGGGTAAGGTAGCAACAGAAACAAATCTCCCCAAAACGAGGGAAAACGATGGCGGATTACGATAAAATTATCCGTAACGGTACGATTGTCGATGGCACCGGCGGGACGCCGGCTTACCGAGGCGATGTCGCCATTAGAGACGGCAAAATCGCCATGATCAGCGGCCGGATCCAGGGATCGGCCAAAGAGGAGTTGGACGCCACGGGCTGCATCGTCGCTCCGGGAGCGATCGACCTGCACACCCACTACGACCTTCAGCTCAACTGGGAACCCTACGCCACCATGTCCGGCTGGCACGGCGTCACCTCGGTGACCATCGGCCAGTGCGGTTTCGGGTTTGCCCCGTGCAAACCGGAAGACCGGGATGCGGCGATGCGCCTGATGACCAGGATCGAGGCAATCCCCCTCAGGACGATGGAACTGGGCCTACGCTGGGACTGGGAGACCTTCCCGCAGTGGATGGACAGCCTGGACAGCCATCCTCTGGGCGTCAACGTGGGCGCGCTGGTCCCGTTCAACACGCTGCGTATGTACGTGATGGGGCTGGAAGAGTCCCGCACCACGATACGGGCTTCCGACGAAGAGATCGGGCGGATGGAGAACCTTCTGCGCGACTCGATGAAGGCTGGCGCCTTCGGCTGGTCGGCGATGAAGACCCTGGCCAACCGCCCCGACGACGGGCGTTTCATCCCCAGCCAGGTGGCCTCCAACGACGAGTTCCTGGCGCTGGCCAAGGTATTGAACGAGTTCGGAGTCGGTCACATCGGTTGGACCCGCGGCCCGGCGGAACGGCCGTTGCCGCCCGGTGAGCCGGACCTGATTGGCGGCGGAGACCCCGGCCCCGTCGTGGCCGCGGTTACCGGACAGTCCGCGATCCTGATGGACGCAGTGGAAGGCGACGCTCCGGGCAGGGGCCGCGAGGACTTCCTCATCGAGATGTGTCTGGCCTCCGGGCGGCCCATCCAGTGGGGCGCGGTGTCCTTCAACGAGAACGCCCCCGGCCGCTACAAGGAACAGTTGGCGTTCCTGGAAAGGGCCCGCCAGGAAGGCGCGCCGATGTTCGCCCAGACGACGGCCTACTCCCCCTCGCCGGTGTTCGAGCTGGCCGAATACAACGGCTTCGACGCCATGCCCAACTGGATTGACCCCTTCGTCGGAACCCCCGAAGAGCGGATCGCCAAGCTGAACATCCCCGAGAACCGGGACAAGATGCGCCAGGACGTAGGCGCATACGCCGGTCAGGGCGGCGCAGCCGACGCGGCCTCCGAGTGGTCCAAGATGCGGGTGGTGGAAGTCCGGGAAGACCGCAACCTGAAATACGAGGGCAAGAACATCGCCGAGCTGGCCGAGATGATGGGCAAGCACCCCATGGATGCCATGCTCGACTTGGCCATTGACGAGGGCCTGCGCACCGAGTTCACCTTCGACTCGGCCCAAGGGACCGACAGGAACGCGGTGTCGGAAATCCTGAACCACCCCTACACCCACCCGTGCGTGTCTGACGGTGGCGCCCATACCCGGTATCAGACCCTCGGCTGCTGGCCGGTCAACATGATTGCGGACCGCGTCAGGGACCAGGGCATGATGAGCCTGGAGAAGGCCCACTACAAGATGAGCAGCCTTCCCGCCTCCATCGCCGGTTTCACCGACCGGGGAATCCTGAGGGAAGGGTTCGCTGCCGACATCATGGTCTACGACCTGGACAATCTGGGCTTGCAGTTTGACAGCCCGGTCTATGACACCGACTTCCCCGGCGGGGAGCGGCGCATCATCCAGAAGGCCAAGGGAATCCGCTTCACCATCGTCAACGGTGAGGTCACCTTCACCGAGGGCACCGTGTGCACCGGAGCGACTCCTGGGAAGCTGCTGCGCAGCTACGACATGGTAAACCGCTAACCATCCCGCAAATCCCCGAGGGATTCGGACTGTTTCCGGGTTGCTTGAGTGCGCCCAGGCGAGGGACCCCTTCAGGGGTCCTTCGTCGTCACCTGCCGGTCTTGCGTTCGCTCAACCTAGCTTGTCGCCTCTTATGTCGGTACTCGCTGATACCAGACCATGCTGTACCATTGCTCCAACGGCGTTTGACTGCCGCAATACAATACCTGCATAGAACACCTGCATAGGACTTGAAGGAAGGGAGGCAAGCATGGCCAGAACGCCCGCAGTCACCAGAGAATCCGTGCCCGAACAAGAACGAGAAGCCTTCGATGCCTTCGTGGCGGCCCGGGGGGAAGTGCCGGCCACTGGCCCCGGCTCCGTCATGCTCAATGCCCCCGAGGTCGCCCAGCGCGCCCTCGGCTTGGCCGCCTATCTCCGCACCAGTACGTCGCTCTCGCCCCGCATCCGAGAGCTGGCGATGCTGCTGGCGGCGCGGGAGAACGACTGCCAGTTCATCTGGAACGCCCACGCTCCCCCAGCGCGGCGCGACGGCCTGCGCAACGAACTCGTTGACGCGCTTCGGGACAAGAAGGATTTGCCCAACCCGGCAGACGACGAGTTGGCGGTAGTCAACTACGGGCGCGAATTCTTCCGTACCCGCCGGGTCAGCCGGGAATCATTCGACGCGGTGGTGGCGCATTTCGGAGTCAACGGCGCCACCGAGCTGACAACCCTGATGGGCTGCTACGCCATGTTGGCCTTCAACGTCAACGCCTTCGGCGTCGAATTGCCGGAGGACATCACCGAAGAGCCGCTGCCCATTTAGCTACAGCAACGGAGAGAACGACAGCAAGGAAGTGGACTGATGATGCTCGGAAAGTTAATGTCCAAGCTGTTGTCCGGCTATCCCGGAGGCTACAAGCATATGCGGCGGGGGACCCAGCCGGTCAACGGCCCTCCTCTCTTTGAGGTGCCGACCGACCCCCTGGACCGCCGCAGCCGCCTTCCCCCCACCGGGTTCCGGGAATACTGGTATCCGGCCCTGCCGGTCAAGGACGTCAGGAAGGACCGGCCACAGGTGCTGCGGATGTTGGGCACCGACCTGGTTTTCTTCCGCGACAAGGATGGGGGAGTGCAGGCCCTTCTGGATAGGTGTCCGCACCGCTCGGTCTATCTGTCGATGGGACGCTGCTATTTCGAGGGCTTCGTGACCTGCCCGTACCACGGCGCCACCTTTGACGGCGACGGCAATTGCGTCGCCTTCCTCACCGAAGGGCCGGACTCCAAGATGGTTGGGGTTCCGGGAATGAGGGCCCGCAAGTACCCCACCGCCAGCATCATGGGGATGGTCTTCGTCTGGATGGGAGACGGGGAGCCGGTCGCTCCGCAGGAAGACATCCCGCCGGAAATGTTTGAAGAGCACAACATCTTCCGGCCCTCCTTCACGATGTTCGACTGCAATTGGGTCCTGGTGCTGGAGAACACCATGGACGCCCACAATGCCTTCATGGTGCATCGCAATGCCCTGCGCATCCTGAAGAGTCGCCTGGGGGGCCGCCCCAGGACTCCCCTGGGTTATCGGGTGACCCTGGTCAAGGAGAAGAACGTCCACTACCGTCCGGGCGAAGGCAAGTCCCATGTTGAAAAGTATTACGAAGACGAAAACGGCGTTGTCCCGTACCAGATGTACTATCCCGGCGTGGACGGAGTCTGGCCCCTGCACCGCTGGCGGTTGCTATGGACCTGGTTCTTCGACCGGAAGGCACGGCGGAGGGGACAGATGCCCGGGCGGCTCCAACCCCCGCAGGCCGACAGCCCCGACGTGAACGAGTGGAACGGGACCAGGCTTCCGGGAATGTCCCGCACCGGCGGCAACAACGAGTATTTCCGCAGCACCCGGTGGGCCGTGCCCGTTGAAGCCAATCTCACGCGAATGGTCTACCTGAACGTTGAACGCTATGCCACCCGCCCCGGCATCGCCCGGAGGCTCTGGAGCAGCATGACTTGGCCCTACCGGAACTGGGAATTGAATTTCAACTTCCGAAACCAGGACTACGACGCCGAGAAATACGTTCAATACGCTTCTCCCGAGTATCTTTCGTCGACCGATTCGGTGGTGGTGGCCATGCGCCGGCTCTTCGTGGAACACGCCCGTGACGCGCAGCGCCGCAGGGAGCGGGAAGAGGAACTCCCCGAAGCCCTGGAAGAGACGGAAGCCGAGCGGATGGTGCGGGAGGTTGACGCCCAGGTCGCAGCGGCGGCACAAGCCTTCGACCCGGCCCGCCTGGAGGAAGAACTGCTGCGCCGGGTCTAAAGCCCGAACCCGGCGCGGACGCAAGAAAATAGCAGGTTGAACTTTCAAGTTGAAACATCAGGCTGAAAGGAGGCGAGTTATGTCCAGGGTTACGATGATCCAGCACATCAATCTCCAGATCAGCGACAAGGAGCGGACCCGCGAGTGGTATGAGAAAGTTCTGGGCGCCGAGTTTCTCGACCGCGGCCCGGAACTGAACCAGGGACAGCTACAGTTGCGAATCGGGAGCGGGGAAATTCACAGCACTCTTACGCCAAACCCCAACCCGTCGGGGCACTTTGCCCTGGAGATACACGACTGGGAAGAGATGATAGCCACCCTGGACGCGCTGGAAATCCGGTATTCTCCACCCACGCTCCGTGGATACAGCGGCGGGCGCTCCACCTACATCCATGACCCCGAGGGGAACATGATCGAGCTGGTGCAGCACCCCCTGGGGTTGAGAGACTCAAAGGGCGAGACTATCGAAGTGGCGCATGACCCCAAGGGCCTGAGGTGGGCCCAACTCGCCGGCTTCGGCCCTACCGGCTGATGCCCTTGTGCCGGTTGCGGCGACGCAGGCAGCATCAACCCAATACCGCCTCGGACTGGACGCCGAGGCTTCGGAGGCGCAGCCATGCCTTTTCTGGGCGCCGGCCCCGGAGTGGAACTGCACTATTACGACGACGATTTCACCGACCCGTGGCGTTCTGCGCCAACAATGCTGTTGCAGCACGGGTTCTCCCGGAACGGCAGGTTCTGGTACAACTGGGTGCCCCTGCTGTCCCGCCAATTCCGCATCCTGCGTCCCGACATGAGGGGAATGGGCGGGTCCGTCATCGGTGAGGCCCAGTACGAGCCTTCTCTGGACACATTCGTGGATGACGTGAGGAACATACTGGACAATCTGGAGATAGAGGACGTGGTGTATGTGGGAGAGTCCTTCGGGGGCATCATCGGGCTGAATTTCGCCCACAAATACCCGGAGCGCACCCGCGCGCTGGTGCTGTGCAACACCCCCTGCCGCCTGCCCCGCCGGGAGCGTTCCGGCAGGGGAGGGGACGTGGACGACGCGCTGAGGCGGAGCGTGGGGGCCTGGTCCACCGCCACCATCAACAACCGGCTGGACACCCGGGCGGCGCCGCCGGGACTCGTAGAGTGGTACATCTCCGAAATGGACCGGACTCCTTCCTCCATCGGACAGAGCCTCCAGGCATACCTCGATACCCTGGACTTCAGCCCCTACCTGAAGGAGGTCGAAACCCCGACGCTCCTCCTGGTGGGAGAGGAATCGCCCACCTCGACCCTGGAGCAGCAAAGGTTTATGGCCGGGCAGTTGCCCGACTCCCAACTGGTGGTCTATCCCGGGCTGGGCCACGGGATTAATGCAATCCACCCGGAATGGTGCACGCAACAAGTGCGCCAGTTTGTAGCTTCGCTGACCAATTAAGGAGGGAACTATGCCCTACTACATGTATGTTGCCGTGAATGAAGACAACAAAATTTCGGTCTTTACCGTGGACCCTGACACCGGGGGTCTCACGCATCAGCACGATGTGCCCGTGGCTGGCGGGCCGTTCACCCTGGCCATCAGCCCCGACCGCAATCACCTTTACGCCGGGACCCGGGAGACTCCCCAGTTGAACAGCTTCCGTATTGACCAGTCCGGCGGCGGCCTCACGCAAACGGGCGCGGTGCCGCTGGACTCGTGGCCGGTCTACGTAACCACCGACCGCCGGGGCAGGTTCGTGCTGTCGTCCTATTACCAGGGCGCGCACGTCGGGGTGCACCCCATCGGCAATGACGGCTCGGTGGGAGAGCCGCCGGTCGTATGGCTGGAAACGGCCACAGGGGCCCACGCCATGCAGACCGACCCGACCAACAGCTACGCTTTCGTTCCCCACATTGCGGGAAACGGCCCCAACCAGGTCTGGCAGTTCAGGTTCGACCAGGACACAGGCCAGATCACACCCAACTCCCCGGCCATGGTCGAGCTGGAGGAATTCCTGGGGCCTCGTCACTTCTGCTTTCATCCTTCCCTGGACGTCCTCTATTTTTCCAACGAACAGGGTTGCAGCGTAAGCGGCTACCGCCTGGACACTTCGGCGGGAACGCTGTCCCTCTTTCAGACCATCACCACCCTTCCCCCGGAAGGCTTTGCCGAGAGGAACACCTGCTCGCAGATTCAGATTACGGGGGCGGGAAGATTCCTGTACGCGCCGAACAGGGGCCATGACAGCATCGCCTGTTATACCGTGGACACCGCCACCGGGGAGTTAACCGCCAACGGCATCGTAGCCTCCGAAGCCAGGCCCAACGCGCTATGCCTCGGCCCCGGGGACCGGTACATCTACTCCGCAGGACAGGATTCGGGCCAGATGGCGATCTTCAGGGTAGGGCAGGACTCGGGTGGGTTGACCCCGGTGGAGACTGTCCCATTGGGCAAGGGCCCGTGCTGGATATCGATCATCGAGTTGCCGGGATAGAACCAACGGGTCTACGGCTCGCAGGTAACGTCGAAGTGCTTTAACGGGGGTTTCGAGAATGGCCTCACCAGAATTGGATCAGGCAATCGCCATGTTCCGGGCAGGCAAGGCGGAGACTCAGGCCTTTACCACTGTCGAGGAGTTCCGGGTCTGGTACGAACAGTTCACGGGCCAATTTGAACTGCCCGAAGATGCTGTTTTCGAGCAGGTGGGAGCGGGCGGCGTCTCCGCCGAGTGGATTTCCACTCCGGGGGTGTCTCAAGACCGGGTGGTCATGTACCTGCACGGCGGCGGATACATGATCGGTTCAATGCGGACCCATCGGTCGCCGCTGTCCTACCTGTCCCGGGTGTCCGATGCCCGGGTGCTGGGCCTCAACTACCGGCTGGCCCCGGAACACCCCTTCCCGGCGGCGGTCGAAGATTCGGTGGCCGCCTACCGCTGGCTGCTGGCGGAGGGCGTGTCGCCCCGCCGCATCGTCATAGGAGGGGACTCGTGCGGCGGCGGTCTGACCATCGCCACGCTGGTCGCCCTGAAGTACTACGGGGACCCTCTCCCGTCCGCCGGAATATCCCATTCCGGCTGGACCGACCTGGCCCATACCGGGGACACATTCGTAACCAAGGCGGAAGTGGATCCCCTCATTGACAAGGAGATGCTAGAAGGCATGGCGGCGGCCTACCTTGGCGACCGGAGCCGCACCACTCCCCTGGCGTCTCCCTATTACGCCGACTTGCGGGGCTTGCCGCCGTTGCTGTTGCAGGTGGGCACTGCTGAGGTCCTGTTGGACGACTCCCTCCGGTTCGCCGACCGGGCCAAGGAGGCCGGCGTGGACGTTACGCTTGAGGTTTGGGACGACATGCCGCACGTCTGGCAGGCGTTCGCGTCTTTCCTTCCCGAAGGCAAGCAAGCCTTGGAAAACTGCGGTGAATTCGTCCGGAAGCACACTACCTGAACGAGCCGTTGACCTGCTCCACTATCGGGCTGGCCGGGCCTCCCCTACTCCCTGGTTCGCGTGTCCGGCTCCCCCCGGCTCAGTCCGAGACGCATCCGCTGGTATTCCGAGGACACTTCCGCGCCTATTATTACGATCATGCCGGACATATAGGTCCAGGCCAGCAGGACAATCACCGAGGCCAGGGTGCCGTAAATTCTCTCATAGGCGGCGTAGTTTTCCAGGTAGAACACGAACGCGCTCTTGCCCACGTCGAAGAGCAGGGCCGACAGGAGCGCGCCAGGCCAGACATAGCGCCAGTAGGTTCGGGTATAAGGCGCGAATTTGTATATCAGCAGGAATATCAGCAGCGAGAATATGAAGGGCAGGGGGCGGGCCAGGGTATTGATGGCGTTGTGGTCCAGGAAGGCCAGCCATCCCAGCACCGGCAGTTCCTCGTTGCCGATCAATTGCAGGGTCGTCGTTGCGGCCATCGAAATGATGAACAGCGGCGCAACGCTGAGGGCCATGATGAAATGGCGCGGCTTTTCGATGTAGAAGGGACGGTCGTAGGAGATGTCCCAAGCGCGGTTCACCGCCCGGGTGATCGCCCCGAACAGGAGGCTGGACGAATAGAGAAGCCCCAACGCGCTGACGATGCCCAAGAGTCCCCGTATGTTTCCCACTGCCTCCACATTGGCCGCCAGGATGCTGTCGGAGCCGGGAAGGTAGGTGCGGAAGAAGCGGAAGACCTCCCGCTCGACAGCATCCGCCTCCAGTACGAGGCTGAACAGGCTGACCAGCCCGATGGCCAACGGAAACAGGGACAGGATGGCGTAATAGGAGATGGACGCGGCCAAGTCCACGGCAAAGTCGTCCCCCAGCTCCCGCCACGTCCGGTGCGCCAACTCCACCACCGTGAACGACATGAGCCATCGCTTCAGCCGCGTGGCCCCGGCGCGGCCCTGCCGGAAAACGCGGTTGGAGGCAATTCGCGCCCGGGTAGTTCGCGCCCTGGTTCGGTTGAAGGCAGAGAGCAACGCTCGCCTGAACTGAGCCGGCGTCAAAGGCATAGGGCCATTATAGGAGCAAAGGCCCCCCGGAGACCTCTGCCGTAAACGGCCCTTGCCGGCCTTTTGGTTGCCGCTGCCCTTCCGCTGAGTCCGTTGGCGGTCAGCTTGCCCTCGCGCAGGCCGGGGATGGCGCGGCGGTCATTGCGGTGCCGGCCCTCTCCCTATCGCAGTCGCCGGGGACTCTTCGTGCGCTGCATCCCCCTACCCGGCGGAGAAGCCGGTCTCGGCGGCCCAGGCTTGCAGGCCGCGACGGAAGGCCAGGCCGCCCATGGGCATGGCGACGCATTGCAGGGCTTCCAGTATCTCGGTGGGAGTGGCTCCCTCGCGTAGGGCTACGCGAATGTGGGCTCCGATCTGGTCCACGTCGGCGCGGAGGGCGGCTTCCACGGCCACTTGCAGCAACTCCTTGGTCTTGCGGTCCAGGGTGCGCTCTCCGGTGTAAGTTGCCTCGATGAAGGCGTTGTACTTCTCCACCCAGGCCGGGTCGGCCGCGGCCATGATGC
The DNA here is from genome assembly GCA_965226875.1 of Dehalococcoidia bacterium. Lineage (GTDB taxonomy): Bacteria > Chloroflexota > Dehalococcoidia > Lucifugimonadales > UBA3495 > VXOI01. Next base: position 4,003,924 of record OZ245439.1, read on the forward strand.
CGTGCATTTCCAGGGTGTAACCCCGGCTCTCGGCGATTCCGGCCAGCACTTCCTGTTGTTCCTCTGATGCCATGTTCGTCTCCTGTTGAATTTATCGAATGTTTGTCGTGGCTGTTTTGCCCGGCGGATTTCAGCCTCATCCCAACCTTCCCTCTCAAGAGAGAGGGAGAAGGTTGGGATTTTGCCCCCCCAAAGAGAGGGGACGTGAGGGGTTGGAGCCTAAAGCTCGTAGTGGTGGCGGGCGGCGGCCTGCCGGGGGTTGTTCTGCTGGAACAGGTCGGGGTGGGCGCCCCGGGCCACCGCCAGGTAGTAGGTGAACAGTTGCAGCGGCAGCACGTAGACCAAGGGACTCCAGAATTCCGGCACCACCGGCAGCGCGAACCGCTCGGTGCAAAGGTCCGACAGCAACGTGTCGCCCTCCTGCACCAGCGCCCAAACGGGCGCGCCCACGGCGGTGGAGGCTCGCGCCACGTTCATGGCCCGCTCGTAGCCCGGCCCCGGCGGCGCTACCAGCGTCATCAGGCAATTCTGGTCTACCGAGCAGAAGGGGCCGTGAAGCAACTGCTCGATTTGCAGGCCCTCGCTGTCGCAGGCGCTGGTCTCCTTGATTTTCAGGGCCACCTCGTAGGCCGAGGCGGTGTTGGGCCCCCAGCCCGCGCAGATGAACCGCTCGCGGCTCTGGAAGCGCCGCGCCGCCCGTTGCAACTCGGTGAGCCGCGCCGTCACCTGCTCCGCCTTCGCCGGAATCTCCTCCAGGCGGGCGCGGAGCTGGGCCACATCGCCGCTCCGGTCGGTCCAGCTTCCCAAGGCCGCGGCCAGCATCCCCAAGGTCATCAGGCCGGAGGTGTAGCTGATGGTGAAAGCCGCCGAGCGTTCCTGCGCCACCGTCTGGAGCTGCGCGTCGGCCACGGCTATGCGGGGGCCGGGGTCGGTGGAGGTGATGGCCACGGTGTAGGCCCCGCTGCTCTTGGCCATCTCCAAGGCTAGGAAGGAGTAGGTCTTGGTGCCACGATGGCTGATGACTATGACCCCGTCGTCGGCGCCCAGGGTCGGAGGGTAGGCGCAGAACTCGAAGGAGTGCCGCACCTCGATGACCGGGCCGTCCCCGGCGAACTTGCGGAACCAGTGGCCGGCCACCAGCGCGGCGTGCCACGAAGTCCCGATGCCGACCAGATACACCCGACGCTTCTTCGCCAGCTCCGCAGCCACCGGCTGGACCGTGTTGGTATGCTTGGCCAGCATCTCGTCCATCGCCTCTGGCTGGCGCATGATGGCGTCATACATCAGGTATGGGTGACCTTGTCGCACGTTCTGTTGCTGTGTCATATCTCCACCCCCGTAAGTGGAATCGTCCTCCGCCCCGGAAAGTTTCCTCTCCCCCTGAGTGAGGGTCAGGGTGAGGGCGCTTTCCTCCCAACCGTATAGAAACCGTGTAGAAAAGGAATTTTAGCCTAATTTTCGCCCTTGCCTAGCCCTGTCTGCCGTCGTTGCGGGAGTTTTGACATTTCCCTCTCCCTTGAGAGGCAGGGGCTTTTGATTCTCCCTCCCCAAGAGGGAGAGGGAACTTAATTGTGCAACCGCCGTGGTAAAATCCGGCGGAGGCCCGGAGGAGGTAGAGGCGATGACCCAGTTTTCTCCCCAGAATTTCGAGCGGATGGACGAAGAGGAAGACCGCGTCTTCTATCAGCAAGCCCGCAAGGTGGTGCATATCGACGACGGGGCCATCGCTGCCGTGGGCCGGCTGTTCCGGGAACTGGTGCCGCCCGGCTCCGTGGTGCTGGACCTGATGAGCAGTTGGCGCTCGCACTGGCCCCAAGGCCACCCCAAGGCCCGGCTGGTGGGACTGGGCCTTAACCGCGAGGAGATGGTGGACAACCCCGACCTCGACGAGGTGGTGGTCCATGACGTCAACCAGGACCTGCAACTGCCCTTCGACGACGACACCTTTGACGCCGTGGCGATAACCGTCTCGGCCCAGTACCTGACGCACCCGGTGGACACTTTCGGCGAGGTCAACCGCATCCTCAAGCCCGGCGGCGTGTTCATCGTCACCTTCTCCAACCGGATGTTCCCCACCAAGGCGGTGTACATCTGGCGGGCATCCAGCGACCGGGGCCGCGTTGACCTGGTGGGAACGTACATGGAGGAGGCGGGCAATTTCGAGGACATCCAGGGCGTCTTTGCCAACCCGCAGGATAGCCCGCCCGGCGACCCGCTGTTCACCGTCCACAGCCGCAAGGCGCCGCCCGGCTCCACCGCACCCACCTTCCGCCCACCCCCGGAAGAGGGTTAGGGTGAGGGCGTCTCCCTCGTCCCCTCCCGTCGCGGCGGCGGCACGGCGGCCAGCACCAGCAGCGCCGCCAGCCCCACCGCCGCGCCGAAGATGACGAAAGGCACCCGGTAGCCGCCGCCGGAGTCGAACATGAAGCCGGATACCACCGGGCCGATGGCCTGTCCGCCAATTTGCGCCGGCAGGGTCAGTCCGCGGATGGCGCCCAGGTGGACGCGGCCGAAGTAGTCGGCCCACGCCAGCCGCAACAGAGTATGCAGCCCGCCCACACCCGTGCCGAATATGAAGCCGAAGAATATGCCCCAGCGCAAAGTGTCGGTGAAACTGATGCCGAATACACCCCCCGCAACCCACAGCGCCGAAATCGCCAGCATGAACCGCACCGGCATACGTCGTCCCACCGCCGCCCAGACCAGCCCGCCGGGAATCTGTCCCAGGGCGAAGGCGGTGGCGACCAGCGCGGCCAGCCCCTGCGTCACCCCCGCGTCGACGTAGTGGGCCGTCTGGTGCAGGCTGACCCCTGCCTGCGCCATGAACCCCACCATCGAGAAGAAGGCCAGTATCCAGAAGGCGGGGGTTCGCAGCGCCTCGCGTACCGTGTAGTCCGTGTCGCGCCAGGCGGCCGGCTCCCTCTCCCTCCGGGGGAGGGTTGTGGTGGGGGCGTCTCCGTCTGCCCCCCTTTCCATCCCGCCCTGAGGGGGGGTATTTGAGAGGGGGTCGGGCTCCAGGCCCATGTCCTCGGGGCGGCGGGCCATCAGCACCAGCGGCGGCAGGATGCCGGTGGCAATGGTGAACACTCCCAGCGAGACCCACGCCGAGCGCCAGCCCAGGCTGCCGATGAGCAGGGCCGCCGCCAGCGGCAGCAATCCCAGCCCGACGCCCTGCGTCGCGCCAAACAACGCCATGGCCATGGGGCGGCGGCGAATGAACCAGTTGCTGATGGCCGTAGTCGTGCCAAGTTCCAAAGGACTGGAGAACACCGCCCGCCCCGGCACGTAGATGGCGTAGAACGACCATGCCTGCGACACCAACGCCAGACCAAGAGCGCAGACTCCCACCACCGCCGAGCAGCCTGCGACGATGACGCCCGAGCCGTAGCGGTCGATGAGCTGTCCGGCGAAGGGCGACATCACCAGCCCGCAGACCGCGCCCAGGCTCACCGCCCCGGAGAACAGGCCCCGCGACCAGCCGAATTCCTCGGTCATCGGAATTACGAAGACCGACAGCACCGCCACCGACGCCACGGGCCTGGCCCCGAAGCTGGGCAGGTTGGCAAGGGCAAACACCACCCACCCGTAATATACGGGCAGACGCTCCGCCAGTCGCGCGCGAACCCCGGCCCCGCTGAGCATATCCCCTCGCTGGGTTTGCCTGGCACAAGTCCGCGTAGTGTAACACCGGCGCCGATTTCCAACGCAGAGACTGCGTTTAGCCTTTCGATTCTCCCTCTCCCTGACCCTCTCCCGGAGGGAGAGGGAATTCCTGGAAGGGCCTGCGTTATCCTCTGCGCCCTCTGCGTTGGAATAATGGCCTTGGGGTGTATATGGGGGGTGTATACTAAACACAAAAGGAAATCAGGCATATAGACATGGCCCGCACGTTCCGCCTGGCGCTGGCCCAGATCAACCTCACCGTTGGAGACCTCCCCGGCAACACCGCGCGGATGCTGGAGTGCCTGCATCAGGCCCGCGAGTCCGGCGCCGACCTGGTGGCCTTCCCTGAACTGGCAACCACCGGCTACCCCCCCGAAGACCTGCTCTTCAAGAAGTCCTTTATCGAAGCCAACGTGGCCGCCATGGAACAGGTGATTGCCGAGTCCCGCGGTATCATCGTGGTGCTGGGATACGTTCGCCCCCTTCTTAATCTTCCCCCGCAGGAGGGGAACGAAAAGGGGGGCGGCATCGCCAACTCCGCTGCCGTGGGATACGACGGGCGGCTGATCGACACCTACGACAAGATATTTCTGCCCAACTATGGCGTTTTCGACGAGGAGCGCTACTTCGTCAAGGGCAGCGTCTGTCCGGTATACGAGATCGGCGGCGTCCGCATCGGCGTCAACGTCTGCGAAGACATCTGGTTCGCTGTTGGGCCGTCGTCGGTGCAGCGGCAGGCGGGTGCGGAGCTGATCGTCAACATCAACGCCTCGCCCTTCCACGCCGGTAAGAGCGCCTACCGCCGCCACAGCATCGTGGGCAGCCGCGCGGCTGAGAACGGCCTGTTCGTCGCCTACCTGAACACCGTCGGCGGGCAGGACGAGCTGGTCTTCGACGGCAACAGCATAATTTGCGACCCCGGCGGGCAGGTCGTCGCCCGCGGCCCCGCATTCCGCGAGGCGATGATTCTGGCCGACATTGATGTGGATGCAGTCCCTCGACTCTCGGAAATTCCCTCTCCCTCCGGGGGAGGGTCAGGGTGGGGGCGTTCCTCCCTGGAGGCTGTGGGTTCTCCCAAGCTGATAAGAATTCCCTCCCCCCCGGAGGGAGGCCCAGGGCGGGCATGTCCCGTGCAGCGCCAGCCCCTGCCACCCGTGGAGGATGGCGGCGAAGTGGAGGAGATCGAGGAAATCTACCGCGCCCTGGTCATGGGTACCCGAGATTATCTGGTCAAGACGGGGTTCAGCAAGGCTATCATCGGCCTATCGGGCGGCATAGACTCGGCGCTGACCGCCGTTGTCGCCGCCGACGCCCTGGGGCCGGAGAATGTGCTGGGCATCACCATGCCCTCGCGCTACTCGTCGCAGGGCAGCGTCGGCGATTCGGCGGAGCTGGCGCGGAACCTGGGCATCGAGTTCTGGGAGATTCCCATTGAGCTGGCGCATACCGCCTTCACCGGGATGCTGGAGGAGCGTTTCGCCGGGACAGCGCCCAACGTGGCCGAGGAGAACGTGCAGGCCCGCATCCGGGGCAACGTGCTGATGACCGTGTCCAACAAGTTCGGCTGGATCGTGCTGACCACCGGCAACAAGTCGGAGATGGCCATGGGATACGCCACGCTCTACGGCGACATGGCTGGCGGCTTCGCGGTGCTCAAGGACGTTCACAAGTTGACGGTCTACGCCCTGAGCCGCTGGCGCAACCACCACGGAAAGCTGTTCGCAAGCAACGACGACGTGATACCGCAGGCCATCATCGACAAGCCGCCCAGCGCCGAGCTGCGCGAGGACCAACTGGACGAAGACAGCCTGCCGCCCTACGACATCCTCGACCCGGTGATACAGGCCTACGTCGAAGACGACTGTAGCTTCGCCGATATGGTTGATATGGGCTTCGACCCCGCCGTGGTGCGCCAGGTCATCACCGCTGTCGATCGCAACGAATACAAGCGTCGCCAAGCCCCGCCCGGTGTCAAGATCACCCCCCGCGCCTTCGGCCGCGATCGCCGCCTGCCCATCGTCAACCGCTACCGGCAGGTGTGAGCGCCTTTCGCTCTCCGGCGCCTTGGTGACGTTCCCCGGTTGCGCTTCCGTGGCCTAGACCAGTCTCCCCTCCCCACCTTTCGCCCTCCATACCCCGAAATTCGGGCAACTGTAACACTTCTGGCACGCAAATCTTGTCCAATGTTGCACATCTGAATCTGGATGTGCGCCTTTTTTCCCGGATAGTGACAGTGTGCGGCGTGCCTTCACCGCAGGTGTCAAGACTGTCCGCAAATCCGGGAAACGAGGTGACGAGATGTCCCGCTGGAAACAAATCCTGGTAATCATCTGTGGCCTGCTGGCGCTATCGGTTTTGCTGGCCGCTTGCGGCGGCGCTTCCGACGGAGGGAGCAACTATCCCGAACGGTCGAGGCCTACGGCAGCCCCGGCAGCCCCCCTCGCCCCCGCTGCCACGGCGGCCCCCCTCGCCCCGCCGCCGCTGGCTCCTAGTTCTCGCACGGAATCTTCCCCCCCGGACCGCCGGGAGCGGGAGCGTAGCCAACCTCCCCCCACCGACCTGAAGGCTGGCGAGGTGGACGACAACGACCGCTGGGACGAATACCTGGAATTCCGCCGCGAATATCGTGGGCCGCGCGTTCGCGAAGTGGACGTGACTGAGCGATACATCATCACGGTGCTGGACCGGAACAACCGCCCGGTGCCCAACGCCCGCGTCTCGGTCTCCACCGACCGGAATACCGTATTCGAGGGACGTACCTACGCCAACGGGAAGACCCTGTTCTTCCCCAGAGCCTTCAGCCGCACCGGAGACGCCCGCCTGTTCCGCACCTACGTCGAGGCGGATGGGGAGAGCCAATACCTGGACGCCGAGCGGCATGAAAGCGACCAGTGGATAATCAAGCTGGACATTGACGCCGGGTATGGCGGAGGCCGAACGCCGCTGGACGTCCTCTTCCTGGTGGATTCCACCGGAAGCATGACCGACGAAATAGACCGCATCAAGGAGACCCTGCTCTCCATCTCCGAGCGTATCAACAACCTGCCGTCGCGCCCAGACCTTCGCTTCGGGATGGTAACCTACCGGGACCGGGGCGACGCCTATGTTACCCGCTTGTACGACTTCAATTCCAACGTGCAGCGGTTCCTGCGCACCATAGAGGGGGTGCAGGCCAATGGCGGCGGCGATTACCCGGAGTCGCTGAACGAGGCTCTCAACGTGGCCGTGGATGACCCGGGTTGGCGGCTCCAGGACGCCGTGCGGCTGGTGTTCCTGATCGCCGACGCACCGCCCCATCTGGATTACGCGCAGGACTATGACTATTCAGAGGAGATGGTGGAGGCCAACCGCCTCGGCATCAAGATTTTCCCCATAGCATCCAGCGGCCTGGACAATCAGGGTGAGTACATTTTCCGTCAGATTGCCCAGCACACCATGGGCCGCTTCCTCTTCCTGCTCTATGACGAAGGCAGCGGCACGGACACAACCCCGCACAGCGTCGGCCAATACACGGTGCAGCAGTTGGACGACCTGGTAGTCCGTATCGTTGAAGAGGAACTGGCCCACCTAGGCCGAAACTGACTGGGATGGATTGCGCCTGCGAACCCGGTTTGTTCTGAGGTGGGCCCCTGAGATGGGCCAAGGATGAACTGGGTTCGCCCGCCTGCGCCGGTGTCAGTCCCCCGTAGCGGCCGACTCGCCGGGCTGCGGAGCCGCCTGCTCAGGACGGGGCGCGGTCTTGGGGCGCCCTTGCAGGAACGATACGGTCATCGAGGCTATCACCAGGGCGACGAGCACATAGAAGGAGTAGCGCATCCCCTCGGTGAACGCACCGCGCACTCCCTCCACCGTGCCGTTGCGGACCGCTTCCAAGCTCGGCTCGAACCCTAGGGAACCCATCGTTACCGTCACTATGGTGGTGGCGATGGCGAGGCTGATCACATTGGCCGAATTGCGCACCAGGTTCAGGAATCCCGACACTACGCCGTAGCTCTCTCTCCCCACCGCGCTCAACACCGAGCTGGAGTTGGCCGAGTAGAATGTTCCCATGCCGCAACTGACCAGCATCAGGCCGGGAATCACGTCCCAAAGGGACGAGGTCTCGGTTATCCTGCTGAGCATCAGCAAGCCCACGGTCGAACATAGCATCCCGCCCATGGTGAACCAGCGCCAGCCGAACTTGTCCGACAGCGTGCCGCTGACCGAGCCCATGATTGCCATGCACAGGGCGCCGGGCATCACCACCAGCCCGGCAACCTTGGGGCTGTAGCCCAGCACATTCTGTATGTAGAAAGGCATCAGGAACAGCACCGACGACTGCCCCAGAAAGGTCAGAAAGGCCGCCGCCACGCCGCAGGAAAACACGCGCTCCCGGAAGAACCGCAGGTTGAACATCGGCGCGGGAGCGCGAAGCTCCCACCAGATGAAGGCGACGAACATACTGGCCGACAGCACGAAGGCGGCCAGTATCGGGGCCGACATCCAGCCCCAGTTGACGGCCAGCGTCAGGCCCAGCAGCAACGCCACCAGTACGCCGGTGGAAAGGGCCGCGCCCAGCCAGTCGAAGCTGCTGCCCCGCGGGGCCCGCTCCGACTCCCAGTGGCGCAGCACGGCCAGCGTGGCGGCGATTCCCAGCAGTCCCAGCGGTATGTTCAGGAAGAACACCGCCCGCCAATGCACGAGGTCAACGATAATCCCGCCGATGGCCGGCCCGGCCACTGCGCCCACGCCCACGGTGGTCATCAGCATCCCGATGGCCCGCCCCCGCTCGCTGGAGGGGAACACCGAGGTCATGATGGCCATGCCGGTGCCTTGGGTCATGGCCGCGCCGACGCCCTGGAATATGCGGGCCAGCAGCAGGATCGCCAGGTTGGGCGACATTCCCGCGCCCGCCGCTCCGAACATCATAATGACGCTGCCGAGGATGTAGACGCGCTTCTGGCCGATCATGTCGGCCAAGCGTCCCATGGGCAGCAGCAGGGCGCTGATGACCAGGGCGAACCCAATGACCACCCACTGAACGCTTTGCAGCTCGATGCTCAGGGCCTCGGCAATAGAAGGCAGCGCCACGATGACGCTGCCGTGGTCAACTACCGAGGCGAAAAGCCCGACTGCCAAGGCTCCGAATACCAGGTACTTGTTGCGGCCGCTCTGATTCACAATCCCAAGGGGATAAAATAACCCCGGCGCGGAAGATGCGCCGATTGTTAATATCCCAATCTCCTAGCTTGCCATTATACTTTAATTTGCCTGCAACGGGCCGCAGGCCGACGATATCCGAATTTGTGATACTGGCCGAAAAACGCGGAGGGCAAGAATGGCAAGAATACCCACAGCCAGCCGGAATACCGTGCCGCAGGACCAAGCGGAAGCCTTCGACGAATACGTTGCCGAGAGGGGCAGCGTCCCAGACACCGGCCCCCTGTCGGTGATGCTGCACGTTCCCGAATTGATCAAGCGCGGCGAGCACCTGCGGGCCTACCTGCGGGGCGGCGAGTCCAGCCTGCCCGCCAACATACGCGAACTGGGGATGCTGCTGGCAGCGCGGGAAATGGACTGCCAGTTCATCTGGAACGCTCACGCCGCCATGGGCCGTCAGTCGGGCCTGAGCGACGACCTGGTGGACAGCCTGCGGGACAAGAAGGAACTAACCGGACTCTCGCCCGCAGAGTCGGCAGTCATCGAGTACGGACGCGAGTTTTTCCGCACCCACCGCGTCGGCGACGAGACTTTCAACGACGCCATGGCGCAGTTTGGCACCCGCGGCCTGGTGGAGCTGACCACCCTGATGGGCTACTACGCTTGCCTCGCCTTCAACATCAACGCCTTCGAGGTCGGTCTGCCCGCCGAGATTACGGAGACACCCCTGCCAGTGTAGTGGGCGCTCCCGAGTGGACGCTCAACTATATTGTCCTTATCCTACAGAGGGGATGTTGATCTGCGAGGCTTCTACCGCGTAGAAAGTGGCTTGCTTTTGGCTCTGTCCTGGAACCATCGCCACCACACGATACGCGCCGTATCCGGGAAGGGTCAGTTGAAGCGGTAGCACTGCCATTGCACGGAAACATTGTCCTTTCGTAGCGGTAACAGGTCGTCCCATGTTTAGGGTCGCTTGGAGATCGGAATGCAGTTGTGTCCCGTCTTCGTCCTCTATCCTAATCTGCAACTGATGCGGCTCATTCGTTAAACTCCACGGTACGAGAACACCAATTGCGATATAAAAGGCGACTTGCTGCCCGATGTCGCCAATATGGAGCCTGTCCCAGGCGCCCCCCATCATGTAAAGCTTCCCGTTGAGCACCTCGGCGTGGTCAGCTAGTTGCAGGAAATCTACTTCGACCTGCTCGGGTATAGTTGACATCGCCAAACCTCCTGTTTACAATGTATACACCATACCGTAAGTTTACATAGAGGTCAAGCGGTTGTCGGAAGTTGAAATAGAGGCCATTTTCGCTCAGAATGGCGCCGTCAATCAATTGGAATTAGATGAAGAATTGGAAGAGCACCTACGGGAGAGGGGGCTATCAACCAAACATATAGTCAGCCTGAGCGAAATACTGGAAGTATTTGGAGGGGATCCTAAATTCTTCGAGAATCCAAGTAGTCAGGGCCGTAGGGCGCCGATTGTAATGGTGGGACCTACTTCGGCCGAGCGAATACTTTGTGTGCCAATTGAGCCAACAGGGCGGTGGGGAATCTGGCGACCGATTACCGCCTTTACAGCTAACACCCACCACATAGAGCGATATAGAGAGGAGGCAGTAGAGTGAGCGAGAAAATAGGCCAAGAAGAATACGAGCTTGGCAAGGACGTGACGCAATTGGCGAAAGCCACTAGCAAGAAGGAAACCAGCGTTGTTTCGGTTAGGCTAACGTCCAGCGAAATCGCCAAGCTAGAGAGGATTGGGCGAGAGAACGGGAAAACGGTATCGCAGGTTATCAGGGAGGCCATTGCCGCTTACCGTGTACGGCGTCCCGCAATGGTGGTCGGTCTGTGGAATGGCACCACTGTTTCGATGGGCGACCCTCAAAGCGTGAGTGGTAATGTGCGGTTCGAAGTGGTGACCACTGAAGGACAAGGAAGCTTCACGGGTGCGGCGCAGCAGTAAAGAGAACCCTGTCTTTTTTGTCGTTAATCCCGAGTGAGTTTCCAAGCTTTGTAGGAAAGGTAGCATCAGGGGGCCATTGACGTAGGTCACAGCACCGCTGCGGCGATTTCCTCGATCTCCTCGATGGCGGCGTCGCCCTCGGTGTTGTTCAGCCAGATGGTGATGCGGTCGGCGCCGGCGTCCACCAGTTCCTCCACCTCCTCGCGGGTGCGGAACTGGTTGCCGAAGCCGAAGGCCATTACGTCGATGGACTTGGGGTCGCGGCCCGCTGACTCTGCCAGCTCGTCCAGCGTAGCACGGCCCGCCCGGATTTCCGCCGCCGAGGTGCGGTTGGGCATCCAGCCGTCGCCGTAGGCCACCACGCGGCGGAACACGTTGCGCGCCTTGCCGCCCAGGTACACCGGCGGATGGGGACTCTGGGCCGGTTTGGGCCAGGACTTTACCGGCGGGAAGTCGTAAAACTGGCCGTGGTACTCCGCCTCGTCCTGCGTCCAAAGCTGCTTCATGGCCTCGATGGACTCGCGGGTCTGCGTCCAGCGGCGGTCGAAGTCGCCGCCCATGATTTCCGTTTCCTCCCGCAGCCAGCCGGCTCCGATGCCGAGGATGAAGCGCCCGCCGGAGTAGTGGTCCAGCGTGGCGATTTCCTTAGCCAGCAGCAGCGGGTTGCGCTCGGGGACCAGGCAGATGCCGGTGCCCAGCTTGATGCGCGTGGTCACCGCCGAGGCCCGCGCCAGTGCCACGAAGGGGTCAACGATGCGCCCGTACTCCTCCGGTATCACCCCGTCGGCGGACCCGGCGTAGGGCGAACTGGTATGCACCGGCAGGATGGCGTGTTCCGGCACCCAGAAGGACTCGAACCCCAGCTCCTCGGCCCGCTTGGCCAGCACAGCCGGGTCGGCGGAGCTGTCCACCTCGAATGAGAAAATGCCCACTCTGCTCATGTTTTCGCTCATAATTCTCTCCGGGCGGAGTACAATAGAATTCAGTATGAAACACCTATAATTCGCGGCGAGTGTAGCAACGGCCTCTTGCCGCCGTCAAACCGCTGCCCGGTGGCCTGACATACTGCCGGGAGACACGCGGGAGACACGCAGCGATTGCGCGTACATAGAAGTGCAGGGTCTTTCGATTCTCAAGGAGCAGAAATTCCGAGGAGGGCCAGAGCCTCCAGAGGCTTGTAGCTGTAGTGTCGCAGCGCCGCCGCGATATTGGTTGCCCCGGTTTGTCGCAACAGCCCCAGTGTCGTGTTGCGCAAGGCCGCCATCACCTGGGGCACCGACCCGCTCCTCACCTGGGATGCGTCCTCTTTCATCGTCACGTCCCGCACGTAATGCAGCCGGTTCTCGATCTCCCAATGGCTCCGCCACAGGCACAGCAACTCTTGGGGCCCAGCCTGAGCCGGACTCAAACTGGTGATGGCCTAGGCCAACTCCTTTCTGGTCGCTCCCTTACGGGTCACCTTGCGCTCCACACAGCACACCTGCCGTACCTGGGGCCAGTCCAGATACTCATTGAGGGCGGTGGAGGTCCACAGGGTACGCTCTTCCCAACGGTCGCCGTGCCGCCCGCACTCCCCAGCCGTGGCCAACTCTTCCCCCTAGAAGTCTGGCCGGAAACCCCGATTCTCCCCAAGCCAGCGTTTTCTTAACGTCGATTATTGATGGAATAGTGGGTGTTGCAACGTATTACATGCACCACCATGCCATATAAGTCTTGAATACGTCTGCTTCGCGTAGCGCAAAACCCGGCCAATGGCTTTCCGGCCAGACTTCTAGGGGGTGTCGTCAAAATAATCTGGTCCAAATTGCCAGTGCTCGGATTTGGCAGATTGCCAGGAAGGACGCTTCGTTCTCGGCATATCGAGTAGCTATGGCACGCCATTGTTTGAAGTCCAGGAATGAGTTCTCAACCAAATGACGTAGTTTATACAGCGCTCGGTCGTAGTACCGGGGTTCCTTGCGGTGGCTCCTCGGTGGGATCACCGGTTCCATTCCCTGGGCCTCGGCTTCAGCTACGATGGCGTTGGTGTCGTAGCCTCGGTCGGCCAGCAGATATTGGGCTGGGATATCTACAATCAGTGAATGAGCTTGGGTGCAGTCAGCAACCGTACCCTCGTCAGGCTCATGCGTACCGGCATGCCATGGGAATCCACCGCTAGATGCAGTTTGCTGTTCAGCCCCCTTTTGTACGTCCGATGGCTTGATTGCCTCCGCGGGCCCCAGTCCCATGGGGATGAACCTTGATGTAGCTGGCGTCGATCATCAACCACTCAAAGTCCGGATCGTCGACAACCGTATCCAGCAGTTGTTCCCAGACGCCCCGATCCCGCCAGCGGCAAAAGCGCCGATGGGTGTTCTTCCAATCACCGTAATCCGGTGGCAGGTCCCGCCACGGAGCCCCAGTACGCAGAATCCAAAACACCGCGTTCAGAAACAGTCGGTTGTCCTTGGCCGGTCGACCCTTTTTGCCTCCGGCCCCAGGCAAAAGGGGCCGCAATCCTTCCCAAACCTGGTCCGAAATATCGTGACGCCGATGCGCTGCTGCCATGCCCCCACCTCACACACTCACACGCTCCCCAGTAATCTACCATCAAGTTGCTATCAAGTTGCTATTTTGACGACACTCCCTAAGGGAACGGCTCCACGACAACCGGTTCCTACGCTTGATTGCGGGATTACTGGAAGCCGGGTACATGGAAGACTGGCAATTCAACGCAACGCTGAGCGGTACACCGCAAGGCGGCGTAGTCAGCCCCATCCTGGCCAACATCTACCTTGACCAACTGGACAGGCACGTCGAAACAGTGCTCCAACCGGCAAACACGCATGGAGTCCAGCGGAGGAGAAACAGAACGTACCAAAACTTGTGGAGACAGGCCAAGTACTGGGACACCAAAGGGGAACAGCAACGAGCGGCAGAGCTGCGGCGAAAGTTGCAGGCCATGCCGTCCGTTGACCCTGTGCATCCCAACTACCGACGCCTGCGATACGTGCGGTACGCCGATGATTCCCTGCTTGGCTTCTCCGGCCCACGACGCGAAGCCGACGAGGTGAAGCGGCAGATTGGCGAGTTCCTGCGAGACCGGCTGAAGCTCGAAATGTCCGAGACCAAGACGCTGGTGACGCACGGGCGAACCGGAGCCGCCCGCTTTCTAGGCTACGAAGTGGGCGTCATGCACTCCGACCAGAAACGCGACAAGCGGGGTCGCCGCTCAATTAACGGCATAGTCCAGCTACGCGTGCCGACATCGGTGGTGCGTGACAAGTGCTCACTCTACATGAAGCACGGGAAACCAATGGCTCGGATGGAGCGGAGCCGCGATTCGGTATTCAGCATCGTGGCACGCTACCAGAACGAGTACAGGGGACTCGTGCAGTACTACCAATACGCTTCAAACCTGCACACGTTCGACCGGCTGAAGTGGGTAATGGAAACCTCGTTGACCAAGACGCTGGCGATAAAACTACGCGTCAGCGTCCCCAAGGTTTGCGGGCGATACAAGACCACCATGCAGACTGACCGGGGGCCTCGAAAGGTGCTCCAGGTCACGGTTGAGCAAGGCGGGGGCAAGGCGCCACGAGTAGCACGGTGGGGTGGCATTTCACTAGCGCGTCAGAAAACGGCCATACTCGACGACAACCCGGCTCTCGTGTGGAACCAGCGTACCGAACTAGTACTGAACCAAATCAGGATTGGCAGGGATAGAGGCGATGGAGTTTGCGTCTGGCGTCTTGGGCAGTGAACCGCCAGTTAATGGTAGCTCCTATCGCGTTCCGCTCTGACACGCAGGCGCTGACGGCTCTTTCCAGGCTGTCCTCATCTCCGTTGCGTCCGCGCAGGCAGGCCCGGGCCAGCACGCTGAACTCGATCTCCGCCATATTCAGCCAGCTTCCGTGCTTGGGAGTGTGGTGGAACTCCAGCCGCTTGGCGATGCGCCGGGCCTCGGCCGCCGGGAAAGTCTCGTAAAGCGAGGCCATCCGATGCGTGTTCAGATTGTCGAGAACCAGCCGAATCACCGGGACATCGGGGTAGGCCTCATCCACCAGCCACCGCATCTGCTGAGCGAAGTCCTGCATGGTGCGTTGCCGGGTTATCGCCACGTGGCGCCAGCCCCGGCGAGGCTCACAGGTGAGGAACAGGTTGCGCGTCCCTCCCCGCTGGTATTCGTAGTCCTCACGCCTCGGCCTCCCAGGCTTTGCCGGCAGCGGTTCCCTCACGTCGGCCAGCAACTGGGTGGAGGTCTCGTCAAAGCAGACCACCGGCCTCTGCGGATCGTAGGGCTCGGCGTAGAGATCCAGCACGTCCTCCATGGCCGCCACGAACTCTCCACCTACCTTGGGGATGCACCATTGTTTCTTGAGCCACGGCTTGAGCGTGTTTTTTTTAGCCGCAGGCGGACCGTCTCGGGAGATAAAGACTCCACCAATCCCAACTCCACCACCTTGCCCGCTAGGGCCCGCATGGTCCAGTGGTCATGACCGTCGGGCACCGGGCTGCAGGCCAAGGCTATCAGGTGGGCCTCCACCCTTTCATCCACCTTTCTGGGCCGGTTGACCTGGTTATGGTGCCTCAGCACCTCGTCCAGTCCTTCCTCGGCATACCGCCGCTTGGTGCGGAACACGGTCCGCTCCGACACGTCCAGTGCGGTGGCCACCTGGGGGGCGGTCCAGCCCTCATCTATCTTGATCAGGATGCGGGCCCGGGTAATCGCCTGTGCGGAACTCCTCCCAGCCCTGATCATCTTCCTGAGCCGTCCCTTTTCCTGTGTTGCCAGCCGGACTCCGTACTTCTCCTGCACCATGACCACCTCACATCCCACAACCCTTCGTCTATCCCCAAGGTAGCATCCTGTCTGGTCTCACGTACTAACTGACAATGCCAGATTGGCCGAATACTAGAACAGCGGTTGCTGGCCGACACTTGTGAGTTGTGCGAGTCGCAGGAGCGGATACAAGTCCACTACGTTCGGGCGCTCAAGCATCTCGGACGGAAGGGGCGGAAAGACGCCCCTGAATGGGCAAAGCTGATGATGGCGCGTCAGCGCAAGACCCTGGTGGTCTGCCAAAGCTGTCACGTGGACATCCACGCAGGACGGCAGCAGGTCACAGCCACACGAAGGACATAAGGACACTGGAGAGCCGGATGACGCGAAAGTGTCACGTCCGGTTCGGAAGGGGGCCGACGGAAAAGTGCTTCGGGCAACCGGAGCAACTCGCCGGCGGCCTACCTTACTTACGGCGTCGTGGGATGCCTCAATGACCCTCAGCCAGAGTTGAGCCTGCGGGTCGGAGTCTACGGCTACTTCGCCCCGCTGGACTGGTCCCAGGTGTTCGGCGGGCCGGATCCGGGCCTCCGGCTCATGGGCGAGGAGCCGGAATTGACATTAGACATCAATCGGATAACAAGAAGGAGGTAACGGACAAATGCCGTACTACCTGGACAACGCATTCCTGCTGGACAACCCGTGGATCACCGTGGTCGGCTGCGGCGGGACGGGCAGCTTCGTGGCCGAGGGCCTCTGCCGCCTGTTCCAGGGGCGGGAGGCCACCATCGTCCTGGTCGACCATGACCGGGTGGAGCCCCACAACCTGCTGCGCCAGAATTTCTACCACGAGGACGTGGGGCGGTTCAAGAGCCAGGCCCTCGCCGACCGGCTGGCTCGGGCCTTCAAAAGTCCCGTCGGCTACTCGGTCTACGCCTTCCGGGAGGACTCCCGCCCCGGAGAGGGCCGCTACCCCGGCCTTCCTTCCTACGGCAACTCCCTGCTCATCGGCTGCGCCGACAACGCCGCCGCACGCAGGGCCATGGCCGAGTCCCTGCCGGGGGACCCGCGCCGGTGGCTCATTGACGCGGGCAACGACACCAACTGGGGGCAGGTGCTGGTGGGCAACGTCTCCGATCGCGACTTCGGGGACGAACCCGCTTTTGTCGGCCAGACCTGCTACCTGCTACCTGCTCCCTGCGCCCACGGTGCAGCGCCCCGACCTGCTGACCTACGTGTCCATCGCCCCGCCGGACGTGGACTGCGCGGCGGCCCTCGACCTCACCGACCAGGACCCAACCATCAACCAGATGATGGCGTCGCTGGTCTTACAGGTGGTCCGCCGAATGGTGGCGGGCACCTGCATATTCATGGGCCTCTATCTGGACTTGGAGCAGGGAACTGTCACGCCGAGCTATGCCACCCCGGAGGCGGTGGCACGGGTGGTGCGGGAAGGCTCCGAGCCGGGGATAGCTTCCCAGTGACCAACGCTCAACAAACGCATTCAGGCAAGAAACAAGGAGAGATGAAGCCATGCTTGACCAAAAGGGAAACGCCAGGACCGCCACAACCTGGCAGGACAACCACAGCTGGCGCCGCGGACACAAGCTGATTACCACGGAACTCGCCGACACCATCCCGCCCCTGTACGCCAATGACGGCGCGGAGGACCCCGACGCCGTGGTCTCCGGGGTGAAATTGTTCAGCCCCTACAACGGCTGGCGCTGGTACGTCACCGAGTGGGAGGCCGAGACCGGACTGTGTTCGGCCTGGTCTGTTCAGCGTCAACTACTTTTGCCGGTTCCGTCAATTATTCTTGCCGGTTCACCCCCTGTTTCTGACTGCGCTGCTGGGCCACTCCGGTGCGGTAGCTGGGGACGTCGAATTCCAGGATGACCGAGTGGTGGACCACCCGGTCGATGGCCGCAGCCGTGGCCATTGGGTTGGCGAAGATGTGCTCCCACTGGGAGAAGACCAGGTTGGACGTGATGCCCAGGGACCGGCGTTCGTAGCGTTCGGCGATGAGTGTGAAGAGCACCTCGGACTCTTCGGCCCCTTGGGGCAGGTACCCCAGGTCGTCCAGCAGCAGGAAGTCGTAGTTGTCGAGCTTTCGTAGTTGTCGCGGTAGCGCCAGGTCCCGCTTGGCGGCGAGCAGGTCCTGCACCAGCCGGTAGGCCGGGGCGAAGAGCACCGAGCGTCCGGCTTCCACCAGCCGGTGGCCCACGGCGCACAGTGCATGGGTCTTGCCGGTGCCGGGCAGTCCGAAGGCCAGCACGTTGACGCCTCGGTCGACGAAGCTGCCGTCAGACAGCTCGCCCAGTTGCTGCCGCAGAGCCAGGGGCACACGGTGGTGCTCGAAGGTCTCCCAGGTCTTGCCGGCGGGCAGCCTGGACGCCGTGCGCAGCCGGCCGATGCGGCGCTGCCTCCGGTCCTCGGCCTCCTGCTCCAGCACTTCCAAGAGGGTCTCCAGGGCGTCGCCGTGCCCGGCGGCGGTGAATCGGGACACCGACTGCGCCCCCATGGTGGGCAGCCGGAATTGGTGGCACAGCTCCCCGATCCGGACCTTAATGGCGTTGGCCTCCATCATCAGGCCACCCCCGCCAGCAGGGAGTCGTAGACCCTCAGGTCCGGCATCCCGGACAGGCTCAGCACCGGCGCCCGCGGCGGAGCCGGGTTCGCCAGTTCCTTGACCGTGGCGTAGTCGAAGGGCTCACCGGCCTCCAGCAGCAGGGCTAGGGCGCTGTCCACCGTCGACTCCATAGTTGTCGCCGCAAGGTGCAGGATCCGCAGGTACTCCACGTCAGTCCGTTCGCCTCGCCACCTCTTGAGGGCGTCGTAGGCCAAGCGGAAGGTCATGGTGGGAAACATCTGCTCCCGGAACCGGTAGCGAGCGAAGGCCCCGGGCTTGCGCACCAGGGAGCCGATGACGTGGCGGTAATTGACGTTGGCCTCCCTTTCACCGCGCACCCGCTCCATGCGTTCCACCAAGTGGCCCTTGTAGTACACTTCCAGACGCTCGGCGTACAAGCGTATCTGCACCTCCTTTCCGATGAGCCGGGAGGGTACGGTGTAGGTCCGTCCGGCTGCCTGGATGGTGCTCCACTTGCGCACCCGGGCCTGGTGGTTGACGTACTCCGGCACGGGAGCTGGAGGCAGGCACTGCAGAAGTGGGCGTTCCTGCTCCAGCTTCCCTTGCACCAAGCGGTTGCGCCGCTCAACCACCTTCCTGACGAAGCCGGTGTAGGACTCGGCGGAATCGAAGTCGCGGCTGCCCCGCAGCATGAGGGCCTGGTCCAAAGCGTCCTTCAACCGGTAATGAGCCTGCTCGGCCACGCCATTCTCGTGGGATTCCCCGGAATTGATCAGCGTGGCCTCGATCCCGTAGTGCTCCAGGAGCTCGGCGTAGTTGTCGTTCAGGGCCCGGCCGCGGCTGCGCTTTATCTCATGGGTGAGGGCCGAGCTGTTGTCGGAGCGTATGATCTGGGGCGCGCCGCCCAGTTCCCAGAGCGCGTTCTGGAGTCCCTGCTTCAGGGCCACAAAGGTCTCGCCGGCAACCACCTCGGCGTAGCGCCACCCTGAATGGCTCAACACCAGCTGGAACAGCAGGTGGCGGTAGCGCCGGCCGCCGATGGTTACTCCCAGGGAGTTGCAGTGGGTGAAGTCGAGCTGCGCCTCCCGGCCAGGTGGATGCTCCTGGGGGAAGTAGACCTCCTGATCCGGACCGTTGAGTGCCCGCCAGTCCTGTAATCGGCGTTGCAGGGTGCGGAGCTGGGAGGCGCTGAACCGGCCGGGAAATTTCTCCTCCAGCCACTCGATAATTGTCGTCGCCCTGAGCCTGCCGGCGGCCTCTCCCCTGAGCAGGGGCAGGATTTCTTCCTCCCAGACGCCGTCAAAGGGATCGGGCCGGGTGCGCCACCGGCGCTCCTGCTTGGTCTCCGAGGGCAACGGGCCACACTGCCACTTCCGCGCCGACCGCTCGCTCATCCCCGCCATGGCCGCCGCCGTCTGTTGTTTCTTTCCTTCCATCTGTCTGCGACTTGCTGATCCGTAACCAATCCGGCACCTCCTGTACCGAATGATTACCACATGTGACCGGCAAAAATAGTCGTCGCCACCGGCAAGACTAATTGTCGTTGATCATATTGCAGATTCCCTCGCTTATGCCGCTTAAAATGCGTAAAGTCCAGCCAAGTACTCCGCGTTGTACCCTTCCCGTGTCAGCACCTGGTCTCTTGTAATTCCCTCGGCCTCGAATTCCGCTTGGTAGGTATCATAGATGCGCTGGTAGACGCTGTGTGAAAATTCCTGTTGGCGCAGGTCATAGGCCACCGTAACCTTTGCAGGTCCCGAGCCGAGCAGGTACTCCCTCGGAACGAAGTCGGCGTAGCAATACAGGGTCCGGTGTTCGGTGTTCATGCGGCCCGTCGCCAACGGGATGTATGATGCCTGAAGTTTCTCTTTCCAGCCCAGAGCCACCTCACTTGTTAAGGCTGTCAGGAGTGTTTCCAAGTCCACAGCAGACGGCAGAACCTGATCGTCACTCAGAAGACTGCCGAGCAGAAACCGTAGCTGCTTTCCCCGCTGGGCGGGAGTTCTGGCAATGCCATGCCACTCACAACGGACCGAGTGCGTCTCCGGTGCTGCCCGCAGGGCAATATGAACAGGTGAAGCCCCTGATTTGAACCAGCCCAGCTCCAACAGTTCCTCCACTGTCGGGGACTCGGCCCGGAAGTCGGAAGCGCCTCCGGCCAAGGGCGAGAAGAACAGGCTCCCACTCACGTCCCGCGGCGTCCTCTCGACGATGGGTGCCACGGTTTCGGCGGCAGCCATCGCCTCGGCGGCGGAGACTTCTCCCTCATGCTCCCCTGGCGCTTCGGTCTCCTCCACCGCTGCGGAGGGGCCTTCAGTGGGCACGGGCGTCGGCGTGGGATTCGGTACCGTCGTCGCCGTCGGCGGAATCGTCGGCGGCGGGGTATTCGTTACGTACGGCGGCAGTGTCTGGGGCACGACGGTGCCGGCATCATCCGGGTAACATGGTCCAGCCACCATGGACAGCCCGACCGCCATCAGGAAAATAAGAAGGGAAGCCGCCCGTATTCTGGAAGTCGGTAGTCTCATCGGTTCGCCGTCTGGTATAGGGTATGCAGTGCCATCAGGTTGCTGGAGGCCAGGCTCAGCCCGGTCATCCGTTGCGGCGTACCGCTCAGTGTCACGCCGGTCCAACTGTTGATGGCCCAGCCGGTGATGGCCCGGTCGGTGCTCCAGTTCAGTGTGGCAGTCCCGGCCAGGGTGTCCTACAGCCCCAGCAGATTCTCGCAGTCGCGGACCAGAGAGCGGTCCGGCGTGTTTGCGACCGCCGTGCTGCCGGCGCAGGGCGGCACGGGGGGAGGCTGGGCCGGAGTGAAGGTGCTGTCATCATCGTCGTCCGGGGTAATGTCGTCGTAAGCACCCATGTCCCGGTAGTACTGGTTCAGCCCCGAGACGTTGACGATGCGCTTGCCCGCGAAGACGTCCCTAGACGCCGCAAGGACCATGAAGCCTTGCCTGTCACCACCGAGGTCTGGGTCCATATAGCCATGACTCATCTCATGCTCCGCCGCTTGGCACCCCCATGACTAACCTTTGGAAACACCCCTTTTGGTTAGCGCGCTGGTACTGATGAAATCGACGGTCCCATCAAGCAGAGGGGCGGGCGGGTGCGCCCAACGTATTCTCTCGCCCAACTCAGGGCGAGTGTGGCGATGGGACATTGATTGCGCGAATCGGCCATCCTACCACCGGGGTCGGCTTCTCAGCGGGAGGACTTACCCCAGGGAGTTGGGATTGATTGGAGTGGGCATGGCCTGGACTTCTGGAACTTTTCGGCCTTATCCCTCGGCATCCCGCCGTATGGCCTGGACTTCTGGAAGAACCTTTTCGGCAAAGAGCCTGAAACATAAAACATATGGACCACAATCTTTTCGAGGCTGATGGTCCACTGTAGCGCCCTGATCTTTTCGATGATCTCGTCCGGCGTACCGATGGGTTGGGTTGCGCGCCGGGCAGCGTAACTGGCATCTGCGGTACCTACGTCGGCATTCTGACGTATCAGGTATTCCTCATAGCCGTGTATGCCTTCATAGCCCGGATTGTTCCATTCGAAGTAGTGGTGTTGCGCCGCGGTG